>CAVRDV010000001.1:0-301856 GCA_963719955.1 uncultured Actinomycetota bacterium
TGTTCGCCACGGCCGCCGAGGTGAGCACGCCCTCCTCGGAAAGCACTTCGCCGTCTCCAGCGCCTGGCGAGAGATCCGCTCTGCACGTCGGCGAACGGGATCGCTCGCTCGCCACGGGGAACTCCTCGGCGAGCCCGACCACAGCCGGGTCCGCCGCCCGTCGGCGTCGTCGTCGAACCCCACCTTCAGCCGCGACGGCCGGCCCAGCTCGATCATCCGGTGCACGACCTCGGTGCCCGGGTGCGGGGCGTCGGCGTCCCGTCGCGCTCGGCGGCCGCCGCCGTCGCCCGCTCGATCTTGCCGAACAGCTCCATGTTGAGCTCGTCGGTGAGCTGCAGCGGCCCGACCGGGTGAGCCGGCCTGCATCGCCGCGCGCTCCAGCGACATCGGGTGCACGCCCTCGGCGAGCATCGCGAGCCCCTCGTCGACCATCGTCGAGATCGACCCGCGAGGTGTAGAAGCCGCGCTGTCGTTGACCACGATCGGCGTCTTCTTGATCTGCCGCACCACGTCGTAGGCCTTCGCCAGCGCCTCGTCGGAGGTCTCCTTGCCGACGATGATCTCGACCAGCGGCATCTTGTCGACCGGCGAGAAGAAGTGCAGCCCGATGAAGTCGGCCGGCCGGTCGATCCCCGTCGCCAGCTCGGTGATCGGCAGCGTCGAGGTGTTGGAGCACAGCAGCGCGTCGGTCTCGACGTGCGGGGCCACCTCGGCGAAGACCTGTCCTTCAGCGACGGGTCCTCGAAGACCGCCTCGATCACCAGGTCGCAGCCGACCAGGTCGGCCGGCGTCGGCGGTCGGGGTGATCCGGGCCAGCAGCTCGGCCTCTTCTCCTCCGTCGACCGGCCGCGCGCGATCGCCTTGTCGAGCAGCCCGGCGGAGTGGTCGTGGCCGCGCTGGGCCGCCTCGGCCGATACGTCCTTGAGCACCACGTCGATCCCGCCGCGCACAGGAGTAGGCGATGCCGGCACCCATCATCCCGGCGCCGAGGACGCCCACCTTGCGCGCGGTGTACGGCGGCACGGCGGCCGGCCGCAGCGACCCGGAGTTGATCGCCTGGAGGTCGAAGAAGAACGCCTGGATCATGTCTTGGGTTCGACCGGTGATCAGCTCGGCGAGGTAGCGCGACTCGATCCGGGACGCGGTGTCGACGTCGACCTGCGCGCCCTCGATCGCCGCCTGACAGGATCGCCCGCTGCGGCGGGTAGAGCGCGCCCTTGCTCTGCTGCCGCAGCAGCGCGCCGGGAACGCCGGAAGGAACGCCGCCAGCGCCGGGGACTTCGGCGTGCCGCCGGGCATCCGGTAGCCGGCCCGGTCCCACGGGTAGGCCGCCACGTCGTCGTCGCCCCGGTGCTCGAGGATCCACGCCTTCGCGGTCGGCACCAGCTCGTCGACCGACCCGACCAGCTCGTCGACCAGGTGCTTCTGCAGCGCGACCGCCGGCTTGAGACGCTGACCGGCAGCAGCACGTCCATCAGCGCGTGCTGCAGGCCGAGCATGCGGACGACGCGCGTCACGCCGCCGCCACCGGGGAGCAGGCCGAGCGAGGCCTCCGGGAGGCCGACCTCGGCCCGCGGGTCGTCGACGACGATCCGACGGTTGGCAGCGAGCGCGATCTCGAAGCCGCCGCCGAGGGCCGCGCCGTTGATCGCGGCCACGACCGGCCGTGGGTAGCG
The DNA here is from genome assembly GCA_963719955.1 of uncultured Actinomycetota bacterium. Taxonomy (GTDB): domain Bacteria; phylum Actinomycetota; class Actinomycetes; order Propionibacteriales; family Nocardioidaceae; genus Nocardioides. The sequence continues at coordinate 1,677 of CAVRDV010000001.1, forward strand.
CTCCAGCCGGCGCAGCGAGTCCTTGATCGCCTCGCCCATCGTGAAGATCGCCTCGGCGTCGTCGGGGCCGGCCTGGACCATGGAGCGCAGGTTGCCGCCCGCGAAGAACGTCTTCTTGGCACTGGCGATGACGACCCCCTTCACGTCGTCGATCTCGGCCTCGAGCCGCGCCACCGCCTCGGCCATCGACCGGGCGTAGAGCTCGGTCATCGGTGTTGGCGCTGGAGGTCGGGTCGTCGAGGGTGAGGGTGACGACGCCGTCGGAGTCGCGCTCGTAGCGGACGGCGGTGTCGGTGGTCGTGCTCATCGATGGTCCTGTCTTGTCGGGGGTGTCTCGAGACGGCCGCTGCGCGGCCTCCTGGACCGGCGGGTCACACGCGCTCGACGATGGTGGCGACTCCCATGCCGCCCCCGACGCAGAGCGTGGCCAGGCCACGGCGCAGGTCTCGGCGCTCCAGCTCGTCGACGAGGGTGCCGAGGATCATCGCGCCGGTCGCGCCGAGCGGGTGCCCCATGGCGATGGCCCCGCCGTTGACGTTGGTGATCGCGCCGTCGATGCCCAGGTCGCGCATGAACCTCAGCGCCACGGCCGCGAAGGCCTCGTTGATCTCGAACAGGTCGATGTCGCCGACCTCGAGGCCGGCCCTGGCCAGTGCCTTGCGGGAGGCCGGCGCCGGCCCCGTGAGCATGATCGTGGGGTCGGCGCCCGACACCGCGGCCGACACGATCCGGGCCCGCGGGGTCAGCCCCAGCTCCTCGCCCACGGCTTCGGAGCCGATCAGCATCAGCGCGGCGCCGTCGACGATGCCCGAGGAGTTGCCGGCGTGGTGGACGTGGTCGATCGCCTCCACCCAGTGGTACTTCTCGAGGGCGACCGAGTCGAAGCCGCCCTCCGCCCCGATCTGGGCGAACGAGGGCGTCAGGCCGGCCAGGCCCTCGACGCTGGTGTCGGGCCGGACGAGCTCGTCGTGGTCGAGGATGGTCAGCCCGTTCATGTCGCGGACCGGGACGACCGATCCGGTGAAGTAGCCGTTGGCCCAGGCCTTGGCCGCGCGGCTGGTGCGACTCCGCCGCGAACGCGTCGACGTCGGTGCGGGTGAAGCCCTCGACCGTGGCGATCAGGTCGGCCCCGATGCCCTGCGGCACGAAGCCCGTGGTGAGCGCGGTCGCCGGGTCCATCGCCCAGGCGCCGCCGTCGGAGCCCATCGGCACCCGGCTCATCGACTCCACGCCGCCGGCGAGGATCAGGTCCTCGAAGCCGCCCCGCACCCGCGAGGCAGCCTGGTTGACCGCCTCGAGACCGGAGGCGCAGAACCGGTTGAGCTGCACCCCGGCCGTCGTCTCCGGGTAGCCCGCGGCCAGCGCGGCGGTCTTGGCGATGTCGGCACCCTGGTCACCGATCGGCGTGACCACGCCGAGGACCACGTCGTCGACCCGCTGGGGGTCGAGCGACGGGTTGCGGCGGCGTACCTCGTCGAGCAGGTCGACCACGAGGTCGACCGGCTTGACCTCGTGGAGCGCACCGACGTTCTTGCCCTTGCCGCGCGGCGTGCGCAGGTGGTCGTAGACGAACGCTTCGGTCATCGTGGCTCCTCGCTGGACGGGCGTACGGCGGGCCCTCCTGCCATGGTGCCACGGGCCCGATCGGCTTCAGGAAGGTGACCCGAGGATCGCGACGCCCGGCGTGAATAGGCCGTTCGGGCCATTTCACGGCTGGCCCAGCCGGCTGACAATCCAGGCAACCGCACCGGTGGGCCATGGGGGGCTCGTCAGGCGGGACTCACTCCTGGGGAAGCCCATGGCCACTCCATTGCACAGGGTGGGCGCGATCGTGACCGCCGCCGCCGTACCACTGATCTCGCTGATGGCCGTGCCGGCCGCCACGGAGGCGGCGGCACCGCTGCCACCGGCTCCACAGGTCAGCTTCGAGATGAACGAGCCGGACGGGGCCACGGTGATGCTCGACTCCTCGGGCAACGGCTGGCATGTCCCGATCGACCAGAGCGGCCTGGACACCGGTGCGACGTACGACGGCGCCACCGCCTACTTCTGGACGCGTCGCAACCCCAACGAGCCGCCCGCCTCGCCCGAACGCGTCATCCAGGTGCCCGACAGCGACCTGGTCGACCCGGGGTCCGACACGTTCACCGTCGAGATGCGCTACCGCACCAAGGAGAAGTTCGGGAACATCACCCAGAAGGGACAGGCGCGCAGCCGCGGCGGACAGTGGAAGATCCAGAACCCCAAGGGCCGGCCTTCGTGCCTGTTCAAGGGCTCGCTCGGCCGCGCCGCCACCCGCTCCAAGGTCGCGCTCAACGACAACGAGTGGCACACGATCACCTGCGTGCGCGAGCCCAGCCGGGTGACGATCTACATCGACGGTGCCTTCATGAACCGCAAGAACGGCTCCACCGGGTACATCAACAACAGCATCCCGATGACCATCGGGGGCAAGATCAACTGCAACCAGGTCAAGATCACCTGCGACTACTTCTCGGGGATGATCGACTACATCCGGATCACCCGGGGCTGACCAGGCGGCGCGCGGGAGCGAGCCCGACCGAGCCACGGCCGACCGCACGCGGGTCCCCGATGGGGGCGTCAGACGACCCGCGCTGCGGTCGAGCCGCGTCCGGACGGCGTCCGGGGCGGCGACCCTGGCTGGCGACCCTGGCTAGGGTGGCGGCATGACCGCGGGGGAGACGGACCGAAGCAACGTCACCGTCCTGGTGACGGGCGCGACCGGTTTCGTCGGCCGGCGGCTGACGCCGGCACTCGTCGACGCTGGCTACACCGTCCGCGCCATGACCCGGCGACCCGACGAGTACGCCGGCCCCGTTGAGCCCGTCGGCGCCGACGTCCACGACCCCGAGACGCTCCGCCCGGCCCTGGACGGGATCGACGTCGCCGTCTATCTCGTCCACTCGCTGGACTCCGACGACTTCGAGCAGCGCGACGCCGCGGCCGCGCGCGCCTTCGGGCAGGCCGCCGCGGAGGCCGGCTGCCGCCAGATCGTCTACCTGGGCGGGCTCGGCGCCGACGGGGAGGACCTGTCGCCGCACCTGCGGAGCAGGCGCGAGGTCGAAGGCCTGCTCGGCGAGGCGGGCGTGCCGGTGACGGTGCTGCGGGCGGCGATCGTCGTGGGCCACGGCGGGATCTCCTGGGAGCTCACCCGCCAGCTGGTCAAGAACCTCCCCGCGATGGTGGTCCCGCGGTGGGTCGGCACGCTCACCCAGCCGATCGGGATCGACGACGTGGTGCGCTACCTCGTGGGCGTGGTCGACGAGCCGCGGGCGACCGGCCGGGTCTTCGAGATCGGTGGCCCCGACCAGCTGACCTATCTCGAGATGCTGCAGATCGCCGCGGAGGTCCGTGACGGCCGACGGCTGCCCATCCTCGAGCTGCCGGTGCTGACACCGCGGCTGTCGTCGTACTGGCTGGCGCTGGTCACCGATGTCGACGTGACCACCGGCCGCAACCTGATCGACTCGATGGGCACCGAGGTGGTCGTGACCGACGAGTCGATCAAGGAGGTCGTGCCCGGCGAGCCGACGTCCTACGCCGAGGCAGTGCGCCGGGCGCTGGAGGAGCGCGGCCGCGAGGACAGCTGAGGCGTCACCCGACCCGCGGCATCCGCATGGCCGCGGAGCTCCAGAAGCGTTCACGCTGAGCGGCAGATGAGTGCGCTTCCCGATGCTCCTGCTCGGGGTCGACCTGTGCCCGGTGTGCGACAGTTCTGAGCACCTGGACTGCCCGACCACGCATACGGACCATCGACACCAACCGCGCAGCGTCCCTTCCCTAGGAACAGCGGTCCGTCGCACACTGGGGCTGCGAGAACGGGGAGACCATGGCGCTGCGGGTTCTGAGAGTCGGAGTCGGAGTGCTGCTGGGTGCGTCCGGCGCCCTGATGTACGCCGCGTCGTGGCAGCGCTGGGCCGGCGCCTGCCCGTGGGGCGGCGACGTCGAAGGCACGCTGTGCACCAGCCGTCAGGACCATCTCTACGACTTCGTGGCACCCACTGCCCCGTGGGAGCCCTTGGGCGGTGCCGCGCAGCTGGCCGGCTGGTCGCTGCTGGTCCTCGCACTCGCCTTCGTGCTTCTGCCGTGGGCGCTCACTGGCCGCCGGCCGGGCGTGGTCTCCGCTGCGGCTCTGGTCGGTGCGGTGCTGGCCCTGGGGGCGGTGGGCGTCGCTACCCTTCGTTCCGGACTCACCGGCAGCGTCGTCGACCCGATCGCTGACGACCTGGTCCTGTACGTGTGGCTCTTGGTGCCTCCGGTCCTGCTGGTTCGGTTCGCGGTCGCCGCCCGCGGCTGGGCGCTTGCCGGGGCGGTCTCGCTGGTCCTCGCCACTCCGCTCGTGGCCGCCTTCTCTTACGCGGTTGGGCCCTACGACGCGCAGCCTTGGTGGGAGGCGATCTCCGGTCTACTCACCGCGGGCACTGGCCTTTGCGTGCTGGGGGCTGCCGCGTTCAGCGGTCGATCCCAGACGCACGCGAGCGCCACCACGGTTGTCTCCCCAGCCCCCGCGGGCGGGGCCGCTTCCCCCAGTTAGCCCCGAGACAGGGTCCACCATGACGGCCTGCTTCCGCTCATCGGCTACTTGTTCCATTGCTTCATGACCGGTGCCTGGCGAGGCTCGGTCTAGGTGCCCGGGCCGTCGCTCTCACATCGGCTGCCCTCGACTCGTCGTGTGGCTCTCATTTGGCCTGCGTGACCCGGGTGCCGACCTATGAGCGGGAGAGGCTCGAGAGGGGTTTGCTCAGCTCGACGTAGCGGTGCCCTCCCGGCTCGACAACCACATCGGATCGAGTGACGGGAGCAACGCATGGAGCAGAACACACAGCGGGTCGTGATCGGGATGGACCCACACAAGCGATCGGTAACCATCGAGGTCATGACGGCCGACGAAACCGTGGTCGGTGGCGGAAGGTTCGGCACCGACATCGCCGGGTACCGGTCGATGCTCGAAGTCGTGCGGCGGTGGCCAGGCCCGGGTCTGGGCGGTCGAGGGCTGCCGCGGCATCGGGCGCCACGTGGCGCTGCGGCTGCTGGCCGATGGTCAGGAGGTCCTCGACGTCCCGCCGAAGCTGTCGGCACGTGCCAGGGTCTTCTCGACCGGACAGGGCCGCCCGTCCCGACTCACGGGAGCGGGCCCCGTCGGCGCCGGGGATGGCTTGATTGTGTCGGACAAGACAGTGGCTCACCGGGTTTGAGCACCGCACGCGTCGCGGCGTCGACGCCAAGCTAGAACGCCCTACTCTCGTGATGTCAGTGCGTCCAGGCTAGCCGTCCACAACTCATCCCGACGTCTTGACCATATGAGGCCAGGTCGATAGAATCGAACACATGTTCGATCCTTTTAGCCTTTCCGGCTCCCCCGTCGCCCGCAGTGGCGCGGAGGCCGCCGTCGGCACGCCGGGGGTGCGGTCGTGGGCTGCGGGACTGGCTCGGATGGACGAGGCCGTCACGGACGCGGAGCGGGTCGAGCAGCTGCGGGCGCTGGAGGAGCTGAAGTCGGCCGCCGCCGCGGCACAGGCCAGGGTCACCGCGGCGTTCGTGGCCTCGCAGCGGCGCGAGCAGGAGCAGGCGGGCGGCCGCCAGCGTGAGGTCGGCAAGGGGATCGCCGCCCAGGTCGCGCTCGCCCGCCGGGAGTCGCCGCACCGCGGCACCACGCTGGTCGGGATCGCGACCGCGCTGGTCCACGAGATGCCCCACACACTGAGGGCGCTGTCCACCGGCGCCCTGTCCGAGCACCGCGCCCACCTCCTCGTCAAGGAGACCGCCTGCCTGAGCCGCGAGGACCGGGCCCGCGTCGACGAGGAGGTCTGCGCCGACACCGGCCGGGTGGCCACCCTGGGCAACCGGCGACTGGCGGCGGAGGCCGCGAAGGCGGCCTGCCGCCTCGACCCGCACGCGGTCGCCCAGCGCGCGGCGTACGCCGCCCGCGAGCGCGGCGTCTCGCTGCGCCCGGCCCCCGACACGATGGTGTGGCTCACCGCCCTGCTGCCGGTGGCCCAGGGGGTGGCCTGCTACGCCGCGCTCACCCGCGCCGCCGACAGCGCGCGGGCAACGGGCGACGAGCGCAGCCGCGGTCAGGTGATGGCCGACACGCTGGTGGAGCGGGTCACCGGCCAGGAGACCGCGTCCGCCGTCCCGGTGTCGATCAGCCTGGTGATGACCGACCCCACCCTGCTCGCCGTTGACCGCGAGCCCGCCCACGTGACCGGCTACGGCCCGGTGCCCGCCCAGACCGCCCGCGACCTGGTCCGCGCCGCCGACCGGGCCTGGCTGCGACGCCTCTACACCAGCCCCACCAGCGGCCAGCTCGCTGCGGCCGACTCGACCTCCCGCTGCTTCCCCAGCGGCCTGGCAGCCCTGATCGCCACCCGTGACCAGACCTGCCGGACCCCGTGGTGCGACGCCCCGATCCGGCACATCGACCACGTGCAACCAGCCGCGAGCGGTGGCGCCACCACCCTGGTCAACGGCCAGGGCCTGTGCGAGGCCTGCAACCACGCCAAACAGGCCGCCGGCTGGCGGACCCGTGTCGCGGAGGACCCGACCCGGGCCGGACCGCACACCGTCATCGTGACCACCCCGACCGGCCACCGCTACACCAGCCGCGCCCCCGCCCCGCCGGGCCACCAGCGACCCAGACGCGCCACCAGCGCGGACGTGGGTGCGCTGCTCGCGCTGAGCGCGTGACCTACAGCGACCCGACGCCGAAGACCAGCGGTAGCGCCACCAGCATCACCAGCGCCCAGGTGACGTGGGTGAGGATCGGCGCGAGGATGCCACCGGAGGCCCGACGCTGCAAGCCGCCGACCGTGCCGATCACGACGGCCGCGAAGGTCAGCATCACGTTGCCGGTGGCGAGCGTCGCCAGGGTGTAGGCCGCCGTGGTCACCGCGACGGGGTAGCGCGTGGAGGCGGCAAAGACGGCGCCGCGGAAGAAGAGCTCCTCCGCGATCCCGTTGACGACCGTGATCAGCACGATCAGCGGACCGGAGCCCTGGTCGGCATGCTCGAGGACCCACCGCACCTGCCGGTCCAGAGCCGGGATCTCGCGGACCACCAGCCCGCCCACGACGAAGACGCCGGCCAGCAGCAGGCCGAGCAGGATCGGCGTCATCACCGGGCGCCGTGGCCCGGCCGGGTGCATGATCCGGCCCAGGTGCAGGGGCCCGGAGGCGAAGGCGCCGACGGTCCACACCGCAGCGAGTGCCAACGTGGCGGGATAGAAGAGCGTGCTGCCCGGCTCGATCCGCAGCGACCACCCGAGCACCAGTGCGCCGAGCAGCAGGAAGCCGAGCGTCACCACCTGTCGGCGCCGCAGCCCCTCGCGCGTCTCTCGGTGGTCGCGAGGCACCTGCTCCCACAGCGACCGTCGAAGCCAGGAGTGCACGCCCCCGACCTTACGGGGACGGCGTGAAGCGGAGCCCGGTCAGCGGGGTGTCGCGCTCAGCGCGAGAACTCCAGCGCCCCGTCGTCGAGCGCCCCGCGTCGGATGGTGCGCACGTCGTGGACGTAGTTCTGGCGCAGCATCCACGGCTCTCGGTCGCCCTGCTTGGGGAGGTGGTCGAGGGCGCGCAGCACGTAGCCCGCGGAGAAGTCCATGATCGGCCGCTCCCCCACGGTGGGGTCCCGCCGCGGGATCGCCGCGCGGAAGCCGCCCTCGTCCAGGTGGACCAGCAGCCGGCAGACGAACTCCGCCACCAGGTCGGCCTTGAGCGTCCACGAGGCGTTGGTGTAGCCGACGGTGAACACGAAGTTGGGCACGTCGGCGAGCATCATCGCCTTGTAGGCCATCGCCTCGGGGAGCTTCACCTCGGCGCCGTCGACCTCCAGCCGCGCGCCGCCCAGGAAGGTCACCTTCAGGCCGGTGGCCGTGACGACGATGTCAGCGGGGAGCTCCCGGCCGGAGGCGAGCCGGACCCCGTCCGGGGTGAACGTCTCGATCGTGTCGGTGACCACCTCGGCCCGTCCGGCGCCGATCGCCCCGAACAGGTCGCCGTCGGGCACCAGGCACAGCCGCTGGTCCCACGGGTCGTAGCGGGGGTTGAAGTGGGTGTCGACGGCGTAGCCCTCGGGCAGCGCCTTGGCGGCGGCCTTGCGGATGAATCCCCGCACGAGCTGGGGCCTGCTGCGGCTGAGCCGGTAGGTGCCGGTCGCCATCCCGACGTTCTTCCACCGCGAGACGACGTAGGCCGCCTTCTCCGGCAGCAGGCGGCGCAGCCCGGCCGCGATCCGGTCCACGCGCGGCACCGAGACGACGTACGTCGGCGAGCGCTGCAGCATCGTGACGTGGGCCGCCTGCTCGGCCATGGCCGGGACCAGCGTCACCGCCGTCGCGCCCGAGCCGACCACGACGACCCGCTTGCCGGTGTGGTCGAGGTCCTCGGGCCAGTGCTGCGGGTGGACGACCTGCCCCTCGAAGGCGGCCAGGCCTGGCAGCCGCGCGTCGTAGGGCTCGTCGTAGTCGTAGTAGCCGCTGCAGGCCCACAGCAGCCGGCAGGTGAGCCGCACCTCGGTGCCGGCGTGCCGCGCGGTGACGGTCCAGCGCGCCGTCTCGGAGTCCCAGGCCGCGGAGGTCACCGCGTGGTCGTAGCGGATGCGACGGTCCACGCCGTACTCTCGCGCGGTCTCCCGGACGTAGGCCAGGATCGACGGCCCGTCGGCGAGTGCTTTCTCGTCGGTCCATGGCTTGAAGCGGTAGCCCAGGGTGAACATGTCGGAGTCGGACCTGACCCCGGGGTAGCGGAAGAGGTCCCAGGTGCCGCCCATCGCCGACCGCGCCTCGAGGATGGCGTACGACGTGCCCGGGCGCTCCCGGACCAGCTGCGCCGCCGCCCCGATCCCGGACAGCCCGGCACCGACGATCAGGACGTCGACGTGCTCCCACTCGCTCACGGCGCGAGCCTAGCCGTGCGGGTGGGGGCGGGGGGGTGCGCTCCTCCCACCCGGCGGCGGCTACCCCGCGGCGTACAGCTCCACGAACCGCGGGAGCAGCCGCATCGGCTCGGTGACGACAGCGGCGTGGGCCATCGCCTTCAACGACTCCGCGTCGTCGGGGTCGAAGTAGCCGTGGTGCTGGTAGACGTCGACCCGCGTGCACAGCCCGGCGACGTCGAGCTCGGGGTGGAACTGGGTGGCATAGACATGGCGCCCGAGCCGGAAGCCCTGCACCGGGCAGGCCGCGGACGCCGCCAGCAGCACGGCCCCGTCGGGGAGCCGCGACACCGCCTCCTTGTGGCCGAGGAAGGCGTCGAAGGCCGACGGCAGCGCCCCGAACAGCGGGTCGTCGACCCCGGCGTCGGTCAGCGTGATGCGGGTGCAGCTCACCGGCTCGGCGAAGGTCCGGTCGACCACCCCGCCGCGGTGGACGCCCAGCGTCCCGATGCCGTAGCACGCTCCCAGGAACGGGAAGTCGGCCTCGAGCACCCGCCCCGCCAGGTCGCGCAGCTCCGCCTCGACCCGGTGCTGGGTCGGCGACTTCGACGACTCGGGGTCACTGACGTTGAACGGCCCGCCGCCCAGGATGATCCCCGACCAGTCGGCCAGATCCACGACCCCGAGGGGGTCACGCTCCAGCCGTCGCCGCCGGAGCTGGTCGACGCTCAGCCCGGCATAGCGGCGGACGGCGTCGTACTCGCCGTCCGCGGCGTCGTCCTCGGCGCGGGTGCCGAGGAACAGGAAGGGCTTCACGAGCACCGGAGCCTAGGCCCACCCCGGCGGCGGCGTCTGCTCAGCCGTCGACGTTGAGATGCGTCCAGGGCTTGGCCAGCTCGAAGCGGCGCCCCGAGAGCTCGGTCGGCCGGATCTCGACGACGTTGTACTTCAGCGTCGGGACCCACGGCCGCAGGGGGACGTTCTCCGAGCGGTGCGCCTCGTCCTCCTCGAGCAGTCGCGCGCTACCGCGGAGGATGACGCTGACCGCGGTCTCCTCGTCATAGCGGTCGACCTCGAAGGCGATGTCGGGGTTCATCACGACCGCGAGGAGCTTCGAGCCCTCGGCGGTGCGGAACAGCAGCGTGTCGTTGTCGACGGCGTAGTTGAGCGGAGCGATGTGGACCTGCTCCGCCAGGTGGAACGCCAGCCGCCCGAACTCCTGGGAGCGCAGGAACTCCCAGCACTCCTCCTCGCTCAGGACGGTGACAGGGTTCTCGGTGCTCATCGTCGACTCCCTCGGCGGTGGGTCCGGTCGCTTCTCGTCGAACCTACGGCCCGACATCGTGGCCGCGCCAGGATACGCGTCACACTGCGGGCAGGATCGAGGCGGATCCGGGAGGTACGCCGGCCGCCTCGGGTGGCGGTCAGCCCGCCGACAGCACCCGGCGCAGGAACTGGCGGGTGCGCTCCTCACGCGGCGCGGAGAAGATGCGCGACGGCGGGCCCGACTCGAGGACCCGCCCGCCGTCGAGGAAGCAGACCGTCGTCGCGACCTCGCGGGCGAACGCCATCTCGTGCGTTGCCAGCACCATCGTGGTGCCCTCGGCAGCGAGGTCGCGCACGATCCCGAGGACCTCGCCGACGAGCTCGGGGTCGAGCGCCGCGGTGATCTCGTCGAGGAGCAGCAGCGCGGGCCGGGTGGCCAGCGCCCGCACCAGAGCCACCCGCTGCTGCTGGCCGCCGGAGAGCCGGTCGGGGTGGGCGTCGGCCTTGTCGGCCAGCCCGAAGCGGGTCGAGCAGCTCGCGGGCCTGCGCCTCCGCGTCGCGCCGGGTGACGCCGTGCACCTTGCGCGGCGCCAGCGAGATGTTGTCGAGGACGGTCAGGTGCGGGAAGAGGTTGTAGGCCTGGAAGACCATGCCCATCCGGCCGCGCACCGCCCGCCGGTCGCAGCGCGGGTCGGAGACCTCCTCGCCCTGGAAGACCGATCGACCCCGTCGTCGATGTCCTCCAGCAGGTTGAGGCAGCGCAGCAGCGTCGACTTGCCCGACCCGGACGCTCCGATCAGGCAGATCACGTCGCTGGGAGACACCACCAGGTCGATGTCGGCGAGCACCACCTTGTCGCCGTAGGTCTTGCGGAGGTTGGCGACCTCGAGGATCGGGCCGCCGCTCGCGACGGTCATCGCAGCCCGCCCTCTCCCGCTCGGCCATCCGCCGTTGCAGCCAGTCGGTCAGCCGGGCCAGCGGGATCGTCAGGACCACGAAGAACAACGCCACCACGACCAGTGGGGTGTAGTTGAAGTGGTAGTTGCCGTAGTCCTGGGCCGCCGCACACCGCCGTCCAGCACGCCGACGACGGACACCAGCGCCGTGTCCTTCTGCAGCGACACGAAGTCGTTGAGCAGCGGCGGGATCACCCGGCGCACGGCCTGCGGCACCACGACGAAGCGCATGGTCTGGCCGCGCGAGAGACCGAGCGCGTCGGCGCTCGCCGTCTGCGACGGGTGGATCGACTCGATGCCGGCGCGGAACACCTCGGCGACGTAGGCGCCGTAGGACATGACCAGCGCGACGATCGCCCAGAAGAGCGCGCTGTTGGGCACGCCCTGCAGCTGCAGCGCCGGCATCCCGAAGCCGAAGAGCATCACCAGCAGCAGGGTGGGCATGCCGCGGAACAGGTCGGTGTAGACGACGGCCAGCACCGCGCACCGGCGTCAGCCAGGGCGAGCGCGCGCTGACGCGCGACCGCCAGCGCGAGGCCGAGGACGAGGATGAGCGGCTCGGCGATCAGGAAGATCACCACGTTGTAGCGCCAGAAGCCCGTCCAGATCTCCGGCGAACGACCCCCGGGCGTGCTCGGCGCTGAAGAAGGTCTCCTGCACCCGGGGCCAGCCCGGCGAGCCGAGGATGGCGGCCAGGCGACGCCGAGGAACACCACGACCGCCAGGGTCGCGACCGTGCGCGAGCGCAGCGCCAGGCGCCGGCGTACGCCGCGCCGCTCGAGCTCGCGCTCGCTCGGCTGCCAGGCGGCGGTCACTGCAGGACGGGGACGTCGACCGTGTCCGAGAGCCACTCCTGCTCGATCTGCGCGAGGGTGCCGTCCTCGCTCAGCGCCGCCAGCGCCGCGTTGACGCACGGGACCAGCGGGCTGCCCTTCTCGAAGAGCATCCCGAACTCCTCCTGCTCGCCGGTCGTCGGCTGGAACTGCCCGACGATGGCGGCCTTCGGGATCTCCACGGCGACGATGTAGAACGCGGTCGGCAGGTCGGCCAGGATCGCGTCGACCTGGTCGTTGAGCAGCGCCTGCTTGGCGGCGTTGGTGTCCTCGAAGACCGCCGGGTCCGTCGTCGGGCTGGATGCACGTCGCGGATCGCGGTCAGCGAGGTGGTGCCGGTCTGGGCGCCGAGCTTGAGGCCCTCGAGGTCGGCCAGGCTCGTGGCGTCCGCCGCCGGCGGCTGCCCTTGAGCGCGATCACGGCCTGGGCGGCCTGGTAGTAGCCGTCGGAGAAGTCGACGACCTTCGGCCCGCTGCGGGGTGATCGAGATCTGGTTGATGTCGAAGTCGAAGTCCTTCTGCACCCGGCTTGTACGACGAGTTGAACGGCACCGTCACCCAGGTGACCTGGTCGGCGGAGAAGCCGAGCTGCTCGGCGACGGCGTAGGCCACCGCGGACTCGTAGCCCTGGCCGTTGGTCGGGTCGTTCTCGACGGAACCAGGGGTCGTACGCCGGCGAGTCGGTGCCGACCGTCAGCGTGCCGGCAGTGAGCACCGGCAGCGCGTCGGTCGCGCAGGGGTCGGCGGCCGCCGAGGCCGACCCCGAGGGCGACTCGGACGCGGCGTCGGTGGCGGTGTCGTCCTCCTGCGGCGCGCACGCGGCGACGAGCAGGAGGAGCGGGGCGGCGAGGGCGGCGGCGAAGCGGGTCCGACGCCGGGACAGGGGCAGGGCGGGCTGACGCATGGCGGCATCGTAGTGCGCCAGGAGGTCGCGGCGCGCGGCCGTCCCGCGGCGCGAGTTGCAACTCGTTGCATACCTCGCCTACGCTGCCGGGCATGGCCCTGGAGCACGCCCTCCTCGTGGCGCTCAGCGAGCGCCCGGCGGCCGGGCTCGATCTGGCCCGCCGCTTCGAGCGGTCCATCGGCTTCTTCTGGCACGCCACCCACCAGCAGATCTACCGCGTGCTGGCGCGCATGGAGGCCGACGGCTGGGTCGACCGCGACTTCGTCGAGCAGCGCGACCGCCCCACCAAGAAGGTGTACGCCGTCTCCGACCGGGGCCGCCGCGTCCTCGCCGACTGGCTGGCCACGGCGACCCCGATCGAGCCGCTGCGCTCCGAGCTGGCGGTGAAGATGCGCGGCGCCTCGCGCGGCGAGCGCGACGCCGTGCTCGCCGTGGTCCGCGACAACCTCGCCGACCACCGCACCCGGCTGGCCCACTACGAGCAGCTGGCCGCCCGCGACCACCCCGCGCCCGGCCGGCTCGAGGGCCAGGAGCTCGACACCTACCTGGTGCTGCGTGGCGGCATCCGGCTGGAGGAGTTCTGGGTCAGCTGGCTGGAGGAGTACCTCCACGCGCACGAGTCCACCCGTCCCGTCACCGAGGGAGTCCGATGACCACCCCGTCCACCACCGCAGCCGCCGGCCCGACGGCCTACCCCCACCTGCTCGACCCGATCGACCTCGGCCCCCTGACGCTGCCCAACCGCGTGGTGATGGGGTCGATGCACACCGGGCTCGAGGACCGCGTCTGGGACCTCCCCGCGCTGACGGCGTACTTCGTCGAGCGCGCCCGCGGCGGCGTCGGCCTGATGATCACCGGCGGCTACGCCCCCACCCGGCGCGGCTGGCTCAAGCCGCTGGCCTCCGACATGACGACGCGGCTGCAGGCGATGCGGCACCGCGACCTGACCGGCCCGGTGCACGACGCCGGCGGCGCGATCGCGATGCAGGTGCTGCACGCCGGCCGATACGGCTACCACCCGCTGAGCGTCAGCGCGTCCGCCCTCAAGTCCCCGATCACGCCGTTCAAGCCGTCGGCGCTGTCGGCCAAGGCCGTCGACCAGACCGCCACCGCCTTCGCGCGGTCGGTCGCGCTGGCCCAGAAGGCGGGCTACGACGCCGTCGAGATCATGGGCTCCGAGGGCTACCTGATCAACCAGTTCCTCGCCGCGCGCACCAACCATCGCGACGACGAGTGGGGCGGCAGCGCGTCGGCGCGGATGCGCTTCCCGGTCGAGGTCGTGCGCCGGACGCGGGAGCTGGTCGGCGACTTCCCCGTCGTCTACCGCATCTCGCTGCTCGACCTGGTCGAGGGCGGCCAGACCTGGGAGGAGACCGTCGAGCTGGCCCACCGTCTCGAAGAGGCCGGCGTCACGGTCTTCAACACCGGGATCGGCTGGCACGAGGCCCGGGTGCCGACGATCATCACTCAGGTCCCGCGGGCGGCCTGGCGGTCGCTGACCGCGCGGCTCAAGGCCGAGGTGGACGTGCCGGTCTGTGCCTCCAACCGGATCAACACCCCCGAGGTGGCCGAGGAGATCCTCGCCTCCGGCGACGCGGACCTGGTCTCGATGGCCCGTCCGCTGCTCGCGGACCCCGACTTCGTCGTCAAGGCGGCCGAGGGTCGGGCCGACGAGATCAACACCTGCATCGCCTGCAACCAGGCCTGCCTGGACCAGGTGTTCAACAACGACAAGGCCTCCTGCCTGGTCAACCCGCGTGCCTGCCGGGAGACCACGCTGGTGCTGCTGCCGGTGCCGGCCACCGAGCCACGTCGCACGGTCGCCGTGGTCGGGGCCGGTCCGGCCGGTCTGGCCGCCGCGGTGTCGGCGGCGGAGCGGGGCTTCGCGGTCACGCTGTTCGAGGCCGGTCCCGAGCTGGGCGGCCAGTTCCGGCTCGCGATGGCGATCCCCGGCAAGGAGGAGTTCGCCGAGACGCTGCGCTACTACCGCCGCCGGCTGGAGGTGCTCGGCGTCGACGTCCGGCTCTCCACCCGGGCGACGGCGGCCGACCTGACGTCGTACGACGAGGTGGTCGTGGCCACGGGCGTCGTGCCACGGGTGCCGGACATCGAGGGCCTCGACCACCCGTCGGTGGTGTCGTACGCCGACCTGCTGGCCGGCCGCGCGACCGCCGGCGCGCAGGTGGCCGTCATCGGCGCCGGCGGGATCGGCGTCGACGTCGCGCACTACCTCACCCACGAGCCGGGTGAGACGCTCGAGGACTGGATGGCGCACTGGGGCGTCGGCGACCCGGCCACCGACCGGGGCGGGCTCACCGAGCCGCGGCCGCGCACGCCGGTGCGCGAGGTGACGCTGCGTGCAGCGCAAGACCACGCCGATCGGCATCGGCCTGGGCAAGACGTCGGGCTGGGCGCACCGCGCGGTGCTCAAGCAGAGCGGGGTCCGGCTCGTCTCCGGGGCGACGTACGACCGGGTCGACGACGCCGGCCTGCACGTCACCGTCGACGGCGAGCCGATGACCATCGAGTGCGACACGGTGGTGCGTCTGCGCCGGCCAGGAGTCGGTGCGGGACCTCTACGACGACCTGGCAGCGGCTCGCGACGGCGTGCACCTCATCGGCGGCGCCGACGTGGCCGCCGAGCTCGACGCCAAGCGCGCGATCGAGCAGGGCACCCGCGTGGTGGCGGGGCTGTGAGGCGTCCGCCGCCAGCTCGCCGTCAGAACTCGTAGCCGAAGAGCTCGATGTCCTTGGCGAAGATCGTCGCCGACCCGCTGCCGGGTGGCGTCGGTGTAGTAGCCGTGGTGCTTGCCGTGCTTGCTCACGTTGTGCTGCT
The DNA here is from genome assembly GCA_963719955.1 of uncultured Actinomycetota bacterium. Classification (GTDB taxonomy): domain Bacteria; phylum Actinomycetota; class Actinomycetes; order Propionibacteriales; family Nocardioidaceae; genus Nocardioides. The sequence goes on from CAVRDV010000001.1 coordinate 17,363, forward strand.
CGGGCTCGATCAGCGGCAGGTTGAGGCGCGCCAGCACCGCGTCGGATGTCGGCGTTGAACGACTCGGTGCGGCCGATGAAGTCGGCCCGCCGGTGCGGCGTCGTGAGGTAGTCGATCTGCGGGGTGCGCAGCCGCTTGAAGCTCCTCCGGTCCGCGCATGATGAACTCCTCGAAGTCGCCGTAGGAGTCCGCCGCGACCCAGAACGGGTTGAGCCTCCTGTCACCGTGCTCCTTGCCCGACCGGGGCCCGTTGAACTTGTTCCACTTCTCGATCATCGACCACCACGAGACCATCCGGGTCCACGGGTTCCGCACGAACCCGAACGTCCAGTAGGCGTGCAGCTCCGGCTCGTTCTTGAGGATCCGGGTCAGCGTCGCGTGGCGTGAGGCGACCGAGCGGAAGTCGTCGATGTGGCCCCGCAGCATCCGGTCGATGGACACCCCGCCGGTCTTCTGCACGTGCACGAAGAGCATCCGGTGCTGGTCGGAGATGAGCACGGGTGCGAGGGTACACGTCCGGCCGCCGTCGGCCCGGGTCGTAGGCTCGCGCCCGTGACCGCCGAGCTCGTCGACCTCCTCCGCGACCTCACCGACGAGCGAGGCCCGCCGCGCGCTGCCGGCGAAGTGGGGCATGGCCGAGCCCGACGTGCTCCCCGCCTGGGTCGCCGAGATGGACTTCGCGCTGGCGCCGGTGGTCCTGGAGGCCGTGCAGGAGGCGGTGGCCGCCGGGGTGACCGGCTACCCCCGGTTCGGCCCCGGCGGCGAGCTCGGCGCGGCGTACGCCGGCTTCGCGCGGCGTCACTACGGGCAGGACGTCGACCCCGACCAGGTGCTGCCGACGGTCGACGTGACCGCCGGCGTGCGGATGGTGCTCGACGTGCTCTGCGAGCCCGGGCCGCTGGTCTGCCGCGTCCCGATGTACTCCCCGCAGCTGGCGATCGCCGCGCTCACCGGCCGGCGCGCGGGCCGACCTGGTGCTCGACCCCGACGCCGAGCGCGCGGAGATCGACCTCGACCGGCTCGACCGCCTCTTCGCCGACGGGGCCGCGCACGCTGCTGCTCACCCAGCCGCACAACCCGTGGGGCCGGGTGTTCACCCGTGCCGAGCTCGAGGGCATCCGCGACGTCGTGCTGCGCCACGGCGCGCGGGTGGTCAGCGACGAGATCCACGCTCCGCTGGTGCTCCCCGGCGCCGAGCACGTGTCCTACCTCGCCATCGAGGGCACCGCCGAGCCACGCCGTCGTGGTCACCGCGTCGTCCAAGGCGTTCAACACCGCCGGGCTGCGGTGTGCGCAGATCGTCACCGCCGACCCGGCCACGCGCGACCGGCTCCGCGACGTGCCGTTCGCGCGCAACGACTCGTGGTCGCCGCTGGGCGTCGTCGGCGCCGTGGCGGCGTACTCCCGCGGCGACGCGTGGCTGGACGCGCTGCTGCAGCCGGCTCGACGAGCAGCGCTCGCTGCTCGCGACGCTGCTGGCCGAGCACCTGCCCGAGGCGCGGATGCGGCCCCTGGAGGGCACCTACCTGGCCTGGCTCGACCTGCGGGCCTACGGCCACGACGACCCGGCGGAGCGGATCCTGACCCGGGGTCGCGCCTGGGTCAGCCCGGGGCACGACTACCACCGCGGGCTGCCGGGGCACGTCCGGGTCAACCTCGCGACGTCGCCGGAGCGGCTCGCCGAGGTGGTCCGCCGGATGGCCGCCGGGCTCGCCGACTGAGGCCGGCCTCCTGGCTCAGGAGGTGCGGACGACCCGGAGCAGGGTGGCCCGGCCGTGGGTGCGCGACCGGGTGAGCCGTCGGCCGGCGTACTCCTCCTCCAGCCAGCGGCGCACGATCTGCTTCTCGTCGCGCCGGTCGGTGTCGTCGACGACGATCAGGGCGCCGTCCGCGAGCCGGTCGGCGAGCAGCGGGAACGCCGGATAGCGGGCCTGGTCGGCAACGGTGCCGATCGGGCCGTCGACGAACAGGATGTCGATCTGTCCGATGTCGGGGAGCCGCGCGAGGTCGTACCAGGGAGCGGTGCTGCCGTCGGGGAGCGTGACGTCGGTGAGCGGAGCGTCGACGACGGCGGCGAACTCCTCGGCGTCGTGAGCGCGGAGGTAGCCGCGGGTCTCCTCGGCGAACTCCGGGTCGGCCTCCAGGGCATAGACGTGACCGCCCGCCGCGCGCTGACGGAGCAGGAGCGCGTCGAGCACGGTCGAGGAGCCCGAGCCGCAGTCGAGCACGGTCACCGGGCCGGGCGCCTTCTGAATCTCGTCGACGATCGCCAGGATGCTGCGGGCGGTGGCGGCCCAGCCACCGAGCGCGGGCAGCGGAGCGGACGGGTCGGCGGTCTGCGCGACCAGCCGCTGGAGGTACGCCGTGTCGCTGGGCAGGTGGTCGAGGTGCCGGCGTACGCCGGCGATCTCGCGGCGGACGTGCTCGCCCTGTCGGCGTACGACGTCGCGGTTGCGGTCGAGCAGCGCCGCCAGCCGCTCCTGCTCGGCGCCCCGCTGCCGTCCTTGCCGCGCGACCAGCGCCATGCGGCGCTCGAGCTTGTCGAGACGGAGGTGTCCCGCGGCCAGGGCGATGGCCAGCGCCAGCAGTCCGAGACCGGTCGCCTCCCTGGCGTAGCCGAACTCCGCCGTCACCGCAGCTATCAGCGCGATGCCCGCAGCGACGGGGAGCGCCAACCGGAGCAGGCGGTGCAGCATCAGGTCGACGTCCTTCGCCGAGGGGGTAGGTCGCGGTCAGCCTAGGACACGGCGGGTGTGGCCGTGGCGGTTCCCGGGCGCGCCGACCGGCTCCCTAGACTCGGGGCCGTGCGCATCACGGTGATCGGCTGCGGCTATCTCGGGACGACCCACGCGGCCAGCATGGCCGAGCTGGGGCACGAGGTGCTCGGCGTCGAGACCGACCCCGCCAGGCGGGCGGCCCTCGCCGCGGGCACGGTGCCGTTCTACGAGCCCGGCCTGGAGGAGCTGCTGTCGCGCCACGTCGCCGCGGGGCGGCTCCGGTTCACCGACTCCGCGGAGGAGGCTGCCGCCTTCGGCGACCTGCACTTCCTCTGCGTCGGGACGCCGCAGTCCTCGTCGGGTCTGGGCGCCGACGTCAGCCAGGTCGACGGTGCCATCGAGGCGCTGGCGCCCCATCTCACCCGCCCCGCGCTGGTGGTCGGCAAGTCCACCGTGCCGGTCGGCACGGCCGCGCGGCTGGCGGCACGGATGGCCGAGGTGGCTCCAGCGGGCGCCGAGGCCGAGCTGGCCTGGAACCCGGAGTTCCTGCGCGAGGGCTTCGCGATCAAGGACACCCTCGAGCCGGACCGGCTGGTGTTCGGCGTCGCATCGCCGGGCGCCGAGAAGCGCCTGCGCGACTTCTACGCCCCCATGATCGAGGCCGGCAGCCCGGTCGTCGTCACCGACTTCGCCACCGCGGAGCTGGTGAAGGTCGCCGCCAACGCGTTCCTGGCCACCAAGATCTCCTTCATCAACGCCGTCTCCGACATCTGCGAGGTCACCGGCGCCGACGTCGTCGACCTCGCCGACGCGATCGGCCACGACGCCCGCATCGGACGTCGCTTCCTCAACGCCGGCATCGGCTTCGGCGGCGGCTGCCTGCCCAAGGACATCCGCGCGTTCCTGCACCGCGCCGGCGAGCTCGGAGTCGACGACGCGATGTCGTTCCTCCGCGAGATCGACGACATCAACCAGCGCCGCCGCGAGTACGTCGTCTCGCTCGCCACCTCGATGCTCGGCGGCTCGCTGATCGACCGCCGGATCGGCGTCTGGGGGGCGGCGTTCAAGCCCGACAGCGACGACGTGCGCGACAGCCCCGCTCTGTCGATCGCCGGACAGCTGCAGCTCCGCGGCGGCGGGGTCTCGGTCTACGACCCGCGCGCCGGCGCGAGTGCCGCCCGGGTCTTCCCGACGCTCACCTATGCGTCGTCGGCCCTCGAGGCCGCCACCGACGCCGACCTGATCCTGCACCTCACCGAGTGGCCGGAGTTCCGCGAGGTCTCGATCCCCTCCGTGTCGGAGGTCGCCGCCGGCCGGATGCTGCTGGACGGTCGCAACGTGCTCGACCTCGGCGCCTGGCGCGCCGCCGGGTGGCACGCGCGGGGGTTGGGGCGGCGGTAGGTCAGGGCGAAGCACTGCCTGTCGTGACGGGCGTGGCGTCACCTTCCGGGCGCGGCGTCAGAGGCCACTTCACGAAGCAGAACTCGTTGCCGAACGGGTCCGCCATGACTGCCCACTCCAGGTAGGGCCTGTCGTCGGTCGGATAGAAGGCGGGTGCTGTCACCGTGACCCCGCCGATCGCCTCGGTGCGGCGCACCGCATCGGCGACGTCGTCCACCCGCAGATCGAGATGCGTCCCGCCGATCCAGGAGGTCTGGTCACTGGGTACCCGTTGGAGGAGCATCCAGAGAGGCTCGTCGGCATCTCTGAGCACCGAGTAGCGGTCGCCGCTCTCGTCACCATGTCTGGAGTCGGGCGACAGGCCCGTGAGCGCCGACCAGAACCGCTCGCCCGCATCCAAGTCGGTGACGTTGACAACCGGTTTCCATAGCGTGGCGATTCCGCGGGTCGTGGGCATGGCGGCTCCTACTCGGCTGGATCGAGGGTTCGGCGTCCGGTGTGCCCACCGTAGGCCCACCCGGAGTCCCGGAGCCTGCCCTCACTCGCGCCGCGGCCGATGCCGGATCGGCTCGACATGCGCGCCCGCTCGTCTCGGGGGAGGGAGGAACTCCGGTCGCCCGTCGCGCGCCAGGCGCACCTCCCAGGGCGTGTGGTGGACCAGCCGGTGGTGGTGGCCGCAGAGCAGCACGAGGTTGTCGAGGCTGGTCGGGCCGCCGTCGGCCCAGTGGACGAGGTGGTGGGCGTGGCACATCACGGTCGGGCGGGTGCAGGAGGGGAACGCGCAGTGCCGGTCACGCGCGACCAGCGCCTGCCAGATCGCGGCCGTGACCAGACGGCGCTCGCGGCCGACGTCGAGCACCCGTCTCTCGGCGCCGAGCACGACCGGGACGATGCCGGCATCGCAGGCGAGGCGGCGCACGGCGGCGGCGGAGAGCCGCAGCCCATCGTCGGACTCGGCCTCGCCGAGGCCGGCGCGCAAGTCGTCGAGATCGACGGTGACCGCGACGCGCGGGACCGCCCCGTGGGTGCCCGGTGGGAGCCTGGTGTCCAGGGCGTGCTGGGCGGCGGCCACCAGGGCATCCCACAGCCGAGCGCCGTGGTCACGCGGGTCGGCCTCCAGCGCATCCGGGTCGGCCCCCGTCGGCTGTGGCTTGGTCAGCGGCAGCAAGGCCGCGCGCAGCACCGCGGCGTCCTCGACCGACCCCCGACCCTTGACCCGCACCCCACCGGCACCGTCGTCGGTGACCGCCAGGAACCGCCCCACGTGCGCGGCCCGCTCCTCGCGGTCCAGTGCGGCCTCCAGCCGCCGCTCCTCCCGATCGGGGTCGACCACCTGCGACAGGTGTCGCCCAGCCCGCGCCAGGTCGGTCGCGTCCAGACACCGTGCCTGCTCCAGCAGATGCTCCTCACCCCGGCGCCGCAGCAGTGGCGCGGTCGGCAACGTCTCCACCGCGTCGAGCACCACGTCGGCTTGCTCGGGCGAGATCTCCCCGCCCGCCAGCGCTGCCCCGGTGGCACCTCGGTCACCGGCCAGCGCCTGGGCACGGCGCACGACGTGGCGCCCGGCGCCCCGGCGCAACCCGCCCACGTGGGTCAGCCAGTCGGCCGTGGAGGCCCAGCCCTGCCGCGTGGCCGCCCCCCGTGCCTCGATCTCCGCCACCGCCCCGGCCTCGACGGCAGCCAGCACCGCGCGCAGCTCGGCGACGCCGGCGCCCACGTCGAGCAGCTCTCCGTCGGCCCTGGCCGCCCACAGCACCTCCCCCAGCGACGCCACCAGGCCCGTCGCCTGACCGAGGAGCTCGGCCGGCCCGGTGCCGTGGTCGCTGAGGATCGCCATCCCCCTATCCCAGCAGACGCCACCGACAACGTAGCCCGGAAATCCCGCTCACATCTCGCCTCGTGAGACTATTTCCGAAAGCTTCTTCGAGTTTCGCGAGCGGGGAACCCTGTCCCCACCAGCCTCAGCCCTCCGGGGAGGACACCTCCAGCAGCCGGTTGGGCCGGAAGCCGTCCCAGCGGAAGCGCAGCCGCTCGGGGTCGAGGAAGAAGTCGAGGTCGGCCTGCCAGGTGTGGCCGCCGGAGTCGCCGCGCCGGAAGAGATAGCCCAGCCCCTGTGTCCGATAGACCGTGCCGCCGGCGGCGAGCAGGTCCGACAGCAGCGAGGCGTCGACGTAGCGCCGCGCGGCGCGGAAGTTGCCCAGCTCGCGCATCGTCTGCCGCGAGATCATCATCGTGCCGCCGGCCACGAAGCGACCGAATTCCTCCGAGCCGTCGTTGCGCCGCACCGTGGTGTCGAGCGGCTCGAGGTAGAGGTACTCCGCCGGCATGCCGACCAGGTCGGCGCCGCTGTAGCCGCGGGCCAGCAGCAGGTCGGCGACGAAGTCGGGGCCGTACCAGTCGTCGTCGTCCATCTTCAGCACAAGATCGCCCGACGCCACCTCGACGCCGGCGGCGAGCACGTCGCCGAAGAGCATGTCCTGGGGGTGCGGGCGAACCACGGCGCGCACGTGCGGCCCGGCGATCTCGGCGACGCGGGCAGGGTCCGCCTCCCACCCGTGCGGCAGGTAGACGACCTCCAGGTCGACGCCGCGCTGGCGGCCCACCTGGGTCATCACGTGGTGGAGGTTGTCGGGCCGCATGCTGGCGACCACCACGCTCACGCTCGGGGTGTACGGCGGCCGCAGTCCCGCGCTACTGGCGACCCGGGCCCGCCAGGCGGGCATCGAGAAGGCCTGGAGCGCCGCCCGCCGCAGCACGACCGAGTGCTCTTCGCGGGCCTGCTCGTCCGCGAGCTCCACGGGCGCACCCAGCGCCGACACGACCGGCTCCCCGAGCAGCGACGCGGCCCACCCGGGACCCTCGCCGATCAACGGCACCCCGGCCATCGCCAGCCCCGCCACCGTCCGCGCGAAGCCGACGTCGTCGGCCTCGGGCCAGGTGACCTCGACACCCAGGTGCGGCCGCAGTGCATGCACCATCTCCTCGGTCGCCCCGCGCACCGACGTGGTGGTGACCTCGCGCCCGGGCAGCCGCAGCACCGGCCGCCCCTCGACCGCCACCAGCGCCGCCACCGGCTCGGCGACCGTCCGGTCGAACCCGATCGGGTTGAGGATCCTCTCCTCGAGGGCGCCGATCGCCAGCGGCCCCGACGACTCGTCGACCACCGCCGGCGCCCGGCCGGTGACGTGGTGCTCGGCCGGCGAGATGTCGGCCTGATCGGTGACGACCACGTCGGGAGGCACGTCGCGATCGGCGTCGCTGGCGGCGTCGAGCTCGTCCAGCCTGATCGCGTGCACCTCGCCGGGGGGCGCGACGGCGCCGCCGTGCACGCCTACCCGAAGCCCGGTGTGCGGGGTCAGCCCGCGGCGGACGGCCTGGCGTGCGAACTCCGAGAGCACCGCCTTGCCGGCGGTCCAGTTGGAGAAGCGGGCGACGGTGACGTACTCGTGCCGGTCGCGACGCGTGCTCATCATCGTCATCCGCGGCCAGTCGTCCCGGGGGGTCAGCGTGACCACCTCGTCGGCGTACTCCAGGAACACGCCGACGTTGCGGGTCGCCCGGGTCGCGGGCAGCCGCGCGACGGTGCGTTGGAGCGCGTCGCGGTCGGGAACGATCAGCACGATCGTGCCCCAGCGGCCGGTGTCGGGCACGGTCTCGGTGGGCAGCTGGACGACGGTCGACCCCTCCGGCAGCCGCGGCGCCAGGTGCGCACACTCGGGGTGCACCAGGCCGAGCACCGGCGTCGCCGCGTTGCGCAGCGCCACCTCCAACGGGTCCATGGTCCGACCGGGACCGGTGGCCGGCGCTCCAGGCGCGGGCGTCGCCCCCGCAGCCCCCGCAGCCCCCGCAGCAGCCGCCGGCTCGGTCCGGGGCCTCCCGACCAGTGGACGCTCGGCCCGCGGCAGCCACTCGTTGACGACGTGGTCGACGATGTGGACGCCGGGCGGCGCGACGACCTCGACCAGCCCGTCGACGTCGCCGGCGCGCCCCTCGCGGACGGCCCGGTCGATCTGCCACTCCCGCAGCTTGCGCGGCGAGCGCTGCGCGTTGAAATGCGAGGGGTCGGTCCAGTGCGCGAACTCGTCGGCGTCGAGCCACTTCAGCTCGACCGCGAGTCCGTCGGGGAGCACCAGCCGCTCGGCCCGCTCCGGCCACTCGCGGACCTCCCACTCGAAGGCCTTCACGAACGTGTAGTCCGGCCCCATCGGATAGACCCACGGCTCCAGGAACGACTTGCCGAGGTCGAGCCACCCGGTGCGCTCGTCGACGATCGTCAGCGGGTGCCGGGGCACGACGACCACGGCCTCGCGACCCTCGAGCTGCCACGACAGGTCGCGCAGCGCGTCGACGCCATCCGGCGTCAGCACCATGTCGCCGTCCCACTTCATGGAGTACGCCGTTCGCACGTGGCTGAACGACCAGTTGTAGAAGTGCGTGAGCGAGTGGACGGAGTCGGCAGGGGTGTGGCGATGCTCGGCGCCGGCGCGGCTCACCCGATGCGGATAGGCGAGCCCGGTGTAGCGGTCGAGCGCCCCGCACTCCTCGGCCACGTCGTGGCCGACCCCGCCGGTCCCGTCGTCGCTCATGTTGTCGACCAGCACGATCCGCTGCACAGCGCGGAACATCGGCGGCAGCACCCAGGGCAGGTTGCGCGCCTCGTTCTTCACCCGGAAGACGCAGGTGAGCCCGGGCTCGAGCGGCCCGTCGTGCCACGCCCACCGGACGTCGTACGCCGGGTCGCCCTCGCGGGAGGCGATGTCGGGGGGCACGTGGGGCCCGCGCACCCCCGCACTCATGAGGCGGTCCTCCTCGGCTCCTCGAGGCTGCGGTCGACCAGCGGCCGCGGAGCCTGGGGGAGCCAGGTCTGGGTGACGTGATCGACGACGTGCACCCCGGCCGGCGCCTCGATCCGGGTGATGCCGGGCTGACCCTCCCAGCGACCCGCGGCGAGGTCGTTGAACAGCTGGTACTCGCGGCGCTTGCGGCGGGTGCGCGCGCTCTCGGCGAACGCCTCCGGGCTGGTCCAGTGGGCGAACTCGTCGGAGTCCAGCCACTTCAGCTCCACCGAGCTGCCCTCGGGGAAGCGGAGGTGCCGCGCAGCGTCGGGATACAGCCGCAGCTCCCACTCGAACGCCTTGACGTGCACGTAGGCGGGACCCATCGGGTAGCCGTAGGGCTCGGCGTTGGCGAAGCCCAGGTCGAGGTAGGCGACCCGCTCGGACTCGACGTAGAGACTGTGCCGCGGCACTGACAGCACCACGTCGCGGCCGGGCAGCTGCCAGGCGAAGTCGCGCAGCAGCTCCTCGCCGTCGCGGGTGAGCACCATGTCGCCGTCCCACTTCAGGGAGTACGCGGTGCGCGCGTGGCTGAAGGCCCAGTTGTAGAAGTAGGTCAGCGAGTGCACCGAGTCGGCCGGCGTCTGCAGGTGCTCGGGGCCGCAGCGGCTGACGGTGAAGGGGTAGTCGGTGACCGTCAGCCGGTCGGCCGCGCCGAGCTCGCCGACGACCTTCGCGGCGACCTCGGGCGTGCCGTCGTCGGAGCCGTTGTCGACGATCACGATCGCCTGGCACGTGCGCACCAGCGCGGGCAGCACGAACGGCAGACTGCGGGCCTCGTTGCGGACCCGCAGCACCGCGGTCGTGGCCTGCGGAAGGCGGTCGTGGTCGGGCAGCGCGGCCCACGGCCAGGTCGCGTCGAAGTCGTCGCGGCCTTCGCGGTTGACCAGCCGGGCCGAGGGGTCCAGCGGGGACGGCGCGGGGCTCACCCGGTCAGCGCTCCCGGCCGAGGGCCTTGCGCAGACCCCGGCGGACCGGTCCCGGGACCATCGCCCGAACGCCGTGCGGGATGCGCTCGACGCGGCCGGGCGGCGCCGGGGGCGGCGCGTGCCGCTGGCCGGCACGGCGGGCGGCGATGACGCTGGACTGCGCGAGCGCCTCGGACTCGTCGTACAGGTCGGCGTACGCCACCCGCAGCTGGTCGAGCCGGGCGCGCACCTCGGCGGTGTCGCCCTCCGGCTCGGCCATCGAGTCCAGCGCCTGCCAGGTCTCGTCGGCGACCTCGCGCAGCCGCGGCGGCACGTGCAGGTCCTCCCAGGTCGCCGACACCCGGCGCAGGCTGGGGTCGATGAAGTTGTGGACCTTGCGGATGTCGTTGGCCGACGCCGTCTGCACGCCCTTGAGGTGGAACTGCTCCCCGAGGGCGAACAGGGGGACGGTCCAGTCGTCGAGCAGGTCGTGGTAGCGCACGAAGGCGCGCACGCCGTCGCGGGTCGCCCGCTCGGTGTGCAGCATCATGTTGACCCAGGCGGCGGTGCGGCTCACCTCGCCGAAGCGCGTGGAGTAGTACTTCTGCTTGCTCCCCACCACCTCGGTCACCGGCCGCAGCATCGTGATGTACGACGGGGTCGCCCCGGCGCGGACCGCGGCTCCTCGCCACAGCCCGAGGAACCACGAGAGCCGCGGGTCCTTGACCACGATCTCGCTGCCGCCCTCGACGAACTGCTGCTCCACCCAGGTGTGCAACCGCTCGCGCAGCTCGTCGTCGGTGGCCAGCTTGCCGGCCTCGAACCACGCCGACGGGCGGGCGTCGGAGACCTGCACCTGGCAGCGCTTGAGGAGGTCGTCGTGGAGGTCGACGACCCACTGCGGCTCGCCGAAGCCCTTGGGGTTGGTGTCGTCGGCCGAGACCTCGGGCTGTGGCACGTGGATCCCGAGCGTCTGCAGGGTCCCCGACATGGTGCTGGTGCCGCTGCGTCCCGAGCCCACGACGAAGACGAGTCGCCGGTCACCCGACGGCGGCGCCGAGGCGCCCCCCGCCGGCGTCTCTGCCGTGCTGCTGACCATGGCGGACAGCCTACGGCGTCGCCTCCCGCCCCCCTCCGCGACATGTGGGTCGTGGTTGCGCGAGATGCCGGTCGTGGTCGCGCGAGATGCCGGTCGTGGTCCCGCGGGCTGCCGGTCGTGGTCCCGCGGCGTCCCGCGGCGTCCCGCGGCTCCAGACTAGGGTGCGGACTGTGGCCGAGCCGTCGTACCTGTTCGTGATGACCTACGGCCGCTCCGGCTCCACCCTCCTGCAGGGCCTCCTCAATAGCCTGCCCGGCTATCTCATCCGCGGCGAGAACGCCGGCGCCATTCGCGGGCTCTATGACTTCCACTCCCGGTGCGTCGCCGAGGCCGGGCACCGCAACCCCGAGCGCACCGAACGGCCGACGATGCCGTTCTACGGGATCACCGGCTATCCGGAGGCCGAGGCCCTGGTGGCGCTGCGACGGCTGGTCGTCGACACGCTGCTGCGCCCGGCGCCGGACACGCGGGTCACCGGCTTCAAGGAGATCCGGTGGGCCTACGACGACCTGCCGACGTACGTCGACTTCCTGCGGCAGGTCTTCCCCGGGGCGCGCTTCGTGGTCAACACCCGCGACCACGCGGCGGTCGCGCAGAGCAAGTGGTGGGCCAAGCGAGACGATGCGCTGGAGGTGCTGGGCACGACCGAGGAGCGCATCCTCGCGGTGGCCGCCGACCTCGGCGACGCGGCGTACCGCGTGCACTACGACGAGTACGCCGCCGACCCGGCGACTCTGCGCGGGCTGCACGACTGGCTCGGCGAGCCGTTCGACCTCGACCGGGTCCGCTCGGTGATGGAGGTCAAGCACTCCTTCTAGCGGCACAACCCGCACGTCGCGCCACCAGAACCGACATCTCGCGCCACCAGAACCGACATCTCGCGCGACCACCACCTGCATGTCGCGGTCAGCGGGTGGCGGCGATGACCCGGGCGTACCAGTCGAAGGAGTGCTTGGGGGTGCGCTTCTAGGGTCTCGTAGTCGACGTGCACCAGCCCGAAGCGCTGGCGTGAAGCCCTCGGCCCACTCGAAGTTGTCCAGCAGCGACCAGCGTGTAGTAGCCGCGCACGTCGACGCCGCGCTGGATCGCCTCGGCGACCGCCCGCAGGTGCGACGTCGAGGTAGTCGATGCGCGGCTGGTCGTCGACGACGCCGTGCTCGTCGGGGCCCATGTTGTAGGAGCAGCCGGACTCGGTGATGTAGATCGGCGGCAGCGCGGCGCGGTAGCGGGCCCGGAACATGATCAGCCACTCGCGCAGGGCGTCGGGCACGACCGGCCAGCCGAAGTCGGTGGTCGGGTAGCCGACGATCGTCGCGGACTCGAAGGGCATCTCGGAGTCCTCGGGGGCGGCCGCGATCTTCATCGGGTTGTAGTAGTTGACGCCGTAGAAGTCGAGCGGCTGGCGGATCGTCGCCAGGTCGCCGGGCTCGACGATCACGTCCTCGAACAGCGGCATCAGGTCGGCCGGGTAGCGGCCGAGCAGCATCGGCTCGAGGAACATGCCCGTTCCACAGCGCGTCGAAGAGCTTGGTGGCGCCCGACGTCGGCGTCGTCGTCGCTGGCCGGCCAGATCGGCGCGTGGTTGTTGGCGCAGCCGACGCTCGTCGCACCCGCCTCGCGCAGCGCGATCGCCGCCCGGCCGTGGGCGAGCAGCAGGTGGTGGGCGACCGGCAGCGCGTCGAAGAGCAGCTCGTGCCCGGGCGCGTGGATGCCGATGGCGTAGCCCAGGATGGTCACGACGTTGGGCTCGTTGATCGGGATCCAGTGCTCGACCCGGTCGCCGAGCCGCTCGCCGACGATCGCGGCGTACTCGGCGAAGCGGTCGACGGTGTCGCGGTTGAGCCAGCCGCCGTCGTCCTCGAGCGCCTGCGGGAGGTCCCAGTGGTAGAGCGTGACCATCGGCTGCGATGCCGGCCTCGAGCAGCTCGTCGACGAGCCGGTCGTAGAACGTCCAGGCCCGCCTGCGTTGACCGGGCCGCAAGCCGATCGGCTGGATCCGCGGCCAGGAGATCGAGAACCGGTAGCCCCGGCGCCGAGCTGCTTCATCAGCGCGACGTCCTCGGCGATAGCGGTGGTAGTGGTCGCAGGCGACGCTCGCCGGTGGAGCCGTCGGCGATCCGGCCGGGCTCGGCGGTGAAGGTGTCCCAGATGCTCGGGCCCTTGCCGTCCTCGGCGGCCGCGCCCTCGATCTGGTAGGCCGCGGTGCTGGTGCCGAACCGGAAGCCCTCCGGCAGCTCTGGCAGCTCGCCACCGGTCTCGGCCCTGTTGTCCCGGGTCACCCGCACCTCCCTCCGACGCTGCGGACCCCGAACCGGGGCCAGTGCCTACGCCGAGTCGTAGGTCGCCCCGACCCTAGCCGGACGAGCCAGCGTGGCGGGCAGGAAGGCTCAACCGGGAGACAGCAGCACCCCCGGGTTGAGAAGCCCGTCGGGTCGAGCTCGGCCTTGACCGCGCGCAGCACGCGCAGCCCGGTCTCGCCGATCTCGTCGACCAGCCACGGCCGGTGGTCGGTGCCGACCGCGTGGTGGTGGGTGATCGTGGCGCCGGCCGCGATCGATCGCGTCGCTCGCCGCGGCCTTGGCCGCGCTGCCACTGCGCGAGCGGGTCGTCGCCGCCTGCGGGCCGCGACGGTGAAGTAGAGCGAGCAGCCGGTCTCGTAGACGTGCGAGACGTGGCACAGCACGATCGTCGGCTCTCGCCGAGCGACGCGTCGCCAGCGCCGCCTTGCACGTCGGCGTAGAGCCGCGTCGACGTGCGACCAGAACGTCGCCGTCTCCAGCGTCTCGACCAGCACGCCGACGTCGAGCATCGAGTCGCGGAGGTACGGCGCGTCGAACCGGCCGTGCGCCCACGTCTCGCCCGGCTCCTCGCCGAGCGGCGGTGCCGCCGAGGTCCGGTCGAGCACGCGCGGTGACGGCGGCCCGCGCGGCCGCGACGACCGCTCGGCGTGCCCTCGTAGCCGGTGATCATCAGGCAGCCGCCGGTCGCCGGTCGCCGCCGATCGCGGTCGGGTCGGCGAGGTTGATCGCGGTCTCGGTCTCGTCGGAGAGCCGGAGCACGGTCGGCAGCAGGCCGCGCCTGGGCGAGGGTGCGCATCGCGGCCGCGCCGTCGGCGAACGACGGCCAGCGCCAGCCCTCGTACGCCGTCACCTCGGGCGCCCGGCGGACTCGCACCGTCACCGCGGTGATCACGCCGAAGGCGCCCTCCGAGCCGAGCAGCAGCTGGCGCAGGTCGGGTCCGGCTGCGTTGGCCGGCGACGCGCCGAGGTCGAGCGTGCCGGTGGGGGTGGCCGCGGTCAGCGCCGACGACCATCGCGTCGAAGCGGCCGTAGCCGGCGCTGCGACTGGCCGCTGGAGCGGGTGGCGGCGAAGCCGCCGATCGAGGCGTACTCGAACGACTGCGGGAAGTGGCCGAGCGTCAGGCCGTGCTCGGCGAGCAGCGCCTCGGCCTCGGGCCCGCGCAGCCCGGGCTCGAGGGTGGCGGTCATCGACAGCGTCGTCGACGGCGAGCAGCCGCTTCATCCGCACCAGGTCGAGGCTGACGACGCCGGCGAACCCGTCGCGCGCGCGGCGACCAGGCCGCCGGTCACCGCACGTGCCGCCGCCGAACGGCACGACGGCGAGCGCGGTGCTCGCCGCGCCACGGCGAGCACGGCGGCCACCTCGTCGTGGCCGTCGGGGCGCACGACCGCGTCGGGGGCGTCGGCGAGGTCGCCGGCCCGCGCCCGCAGCAGGTCGGGCGTCGACTTGCCGCGGGTGCGCAGGCGCCGGGTCTCGTCGTCGGTGCAGCACGTGCTCGGTCGCCGACGACGCCGCGCAGCCCGGCCAGCAGCGTCGGCGGCGCAGCGCCGACGGCGGCAGCGGCGTCGCGCCGGTCGACGGCCGGGCGCTCGTCGAGCACCGAAGGCCAGCTCGACCAGCCCGCGGGCGGCCTCGGGGAGGCGGGGCGGCCGGCCGGGTCGCCCCAGCGGGTCGGGTGCATCTCGCGGTCGCGCTCTGGTGGCTCATGCGTTACAGTGTGACACATGACGTCACTTCGTCACACCAGACGGCGACAACGGCCGGCCCGCGACGGCTACCTCGACGCCGCCCGCGACTGCATCCTCGACGTCGGCTGGCGGCGTACGACGCTCACCGAGGTCGCCCGCCGGCCGGGGTCTCGCCGGATGACGATCTACCGCGCCTGGGCCGACATGCCGCACGCTGCTCGGCGACCTGATGACCCGCGAGTGGGCGAGCGTCGTGGCCGCGACCCTGGCCGCCGAGCCGGCCGACGGACGACCCCGGCTCGGGCGCTGGTCGCACGCCCTGGTGGCGATCGTCCGGCGCGCTGCGCGACAACGAGCTGTTCGTGCGGATCGTCGAGCTCGACCCCGAGCTGATGCTGCCCTACCTGCTCTCCCGCCGCGGCCGCTCGCAGGAGGCGATCGTCGAGCTGCTCGCCGCCGCAGATCGCGAGCGGCCAGGCCGCCGGCGCGATCCGCGCCGGCGACCCCGTCGCCATGGCCCGCTCGCTGCTGCTCGCCGCCCACGGCTTCGTGCTCTCGGCGCAGACGATGGTCGACGACGGCGTCGAGCCCGACGACCTCGACGCCGAGCTCGCCCTCCTGGTCGAGCGCGGACCTGCGGCCATGACGCCGGCCGGCTCGCCGCGCATCACGCCGGGCCTCGCCGACGCACCCGACCGAGGTCGACCTCGTCGTCGTCGGGCTCGGCATCACCGGCGCCGGGGTCGCCCTCGACGCGGTCGACCCGCGGGCTGCGCGGTGCTCGCCGTCGACGCCCACGACCTCGCCTTCGGCACCTCGCGCTGGTCGTCCAAGCTGGTGCACGGCGGGCTGCGCTACCTCGCGCAGGGGCCAGGTCGGCGTCGCCCACGAGAGCGCCGTCGAGCGCGGCATCCTGATGGACGTCACCGCCCCGCACCTGACCCGGCCGCTGCCGATGCTGATGCCGCTCGACCCCGGCGGTCTCCGGCCGCGCCGCCGCTGTCACCTGGGCCGGGCTGCGCGGCCGGCGACCTGCTGCGGCTGCGCCGCGCACACCAGCCGCGCACCCTCCCCCGGCCGCGCCGGCTCATCGGCCACCGAGGCACGCTGGCTCTCGCGCCCGTCGCTGCGGCGCCGACGGCCTGCGCGGCGGGCTGCTCGCCTGGGACGGGCAGCTCGAGGACGACGCCCGCCTGGTGATCACGGTGGCCCGCACCGCGGCGGCGTACGGCGCCCGAGGTGCGCACCCGGGCGCGCGTGGTCGAGCGCGACCGGCGACCGGCGTGCGAGCTGCGCGACGAGCTGCACCGGCGCCGACGACGCACGGTCGCGCGCCCGCGCGGTCGTCAACGCGACCGGGGTCTGGGCCGGCGACCTGGCCGACGAGGTGCGGCTGCGGCCGAGCCGCGGCACCCACCTGGTGCTCCGCGGCTCGGCGCTGCCCGGGCTCGCAGGTCGCGGTGATCGTGCCGGTCCCGGGCGCGAGCGATCCGCTTCGTCATCGTGCTGCCGCAGCCCGACGGCACGCATCTACGTCGGCCTCACCGACGAGCCGGTCGACGGGACCGGTCCCCGACGTGCCGATGCCGACCGAGGCCGAGATCGGCTTCCTGCTCGACGCGCTGTCGGCCGCGCTTCGACGACGCCGCTCACGCGCGCCGACGTCGTCGGCGCGTACGCCGGCCTGCGGCCGCTGCTCGAGGGCGCCGACGGCGAGCCCGGCGCGACCGCCGACCTGTCGCGCCGGCACGCCGTCGCTCACCGCGCCGACGGGCGTGGTCACGGTCGTCGGCGGCAAGCTGACGACGTACCGCCGGATGGCCAGGACGCCGTCGACGCCGCGGTCGCCGCCGGCGGGCTGACCGCCGGGCCCGTGCCGCACCGCCCGACCTCCCGCTGCTCGGCGCGGCCGCCACGCGACGAGCTGGCCGCTGCTGGCGGCCCCGCCGCGACTGGTGCGCCGCTTCGGCACCGAGGCGCCGGCTGGTGCTGACCGACGCTCGCGCGGTCACCGGGCTCGACGACGACGAGCTGCTCGCCCCCGTCGCCGATGGCGTGCCCGCCACGCTCGCCGAGCTGGTCTTCGGGGTCACCCACGAGGGCGCCGCACGACGTCGACGACCTGCTCGACCGGCGGACCCGCGTCGGGCTGGTCCTCGCCGACCGCGTCGCCGCCCTCCCCGGCGCCGAGCGCGCCCTCGCCCTCGCCTCCCCCGCGGCGACCGGGTGAGGACGAGCCGCCTCACCGTCGCCCGTCCCGGCCCGCAGAGCTCAGGCGGTCGGGTGCGTGTAGTCGTAGCGCACCAGCCCGTGCCGGCGCAGCCAGCCGTGCACGTACCCCAGGTGGGTGCGCTCGAGCGCCTCGTGGAACTCGCGAGTCCGCAGCTCGCCGGATCGGTACAGCGGCCACCACTGCCGGACCTCGTCAACGCTGACCGCCCAGCGAACGACGTTCGCGGCAAGGGCGAACAGGACCAGGTCCCGATCCCCCCGTGCCGCGAACCAGATCGGCAGGGCGACGAACCAGCCCATGTGCTGGGCGAAGAGGGCGTCCCTGACCACATAGATCCCGAAGGCCTGCCCCAGGGCGATGGACACGGGGATCGCGACCGGGTCGATGACCAGGAGACTGCCGAGCAGGACGGAGGTCCCGCGGCCGCCCTGGAACCGGTGGAAGACGGGCCGGTTGTGGCCCACCATCACAGCGATGGCGCAGACCAGGTCGTAGCGCTGGTCCGGTGCGACCCTGCGCAGGATCGCGACCGGGATGGTGGCCTTGGCGATGTCCAGTGCCGAGGCGGTCGCGCCGAGCCGCGGACCGGCGCGAAGCTCGAGGGTCGTCGCCGACACGTCGTCGGAGCTGATCCCGACGCCGTCCCGCCAGGTCAGGGGCGTGGACTGGAGAGACAGGCCGGGCCGGGCCACCTTCCCGACGACGCGCGTGAACGAGATCGACCCGACGAGGTAGCCGGCACCCGCCACCGCGATGAGCGCCAGCGTCCGCCGTCCGCCCCATGTCGCCACGTCCATGTGCCTGCTCCCTTCGTGGGGAGAACTGTGCCAGGCTGTCTAGCCCAGGTCCGCGTCCGGTGAGGTAGAGCCAGCATGCCAGAACTCGTCGCGCTGTCGGCCGCGCGTGACGAGGACGGCGCCAAGGCGCGCAACCTGCGATGGCTCATCGACCACGGGTTCCCCGTCCCTGCCGGCGTCGTGGCCTCGGTGGACGTGCCCGAGTCACTGATCGCGACCTGGGTCGATCCCGCGAAGTGCTACGCGGTGCGCTCGTCGGCATCGGTCGAGGACTCGCCCTCGTCGTCGTTCGCCGGGCAGTTCGCGACGGTGCTGGGGGTCTCAGGGGCGGAGAGCATTCGCGGGGCCATCGGCCAGGTCCGCGACTCTGCCACTGACCCGCGCGTCCTGCCCTACCTGTCACGGGTCGGCGTCGCCCCGGACGACGTGCGGATGCGGGTGATCGTCCAGGAGATGGTCGATGCCGTCAGCTCCGGCGTGGCCTTCAGCCGCAACCCGCTGACCGGGCTGACGGACATCGTTGTCGAGGCAACGACCGGCACGGCGGAGGACCTGGTGGCCGGTCGGGCCACGCCGCAGCGGTGGGTCTGGCACTGGGGCGAGTGGATCGAGGCGCCCGCCCAGCCCGCGACCCCCGAGCCGGTGCTCCGCGAGATCGTCGGGATGGTCGAGCAGGCGGCGGAGGAGTACGGCTCGCCGGCCGACATCGAGTGGGCGTGGGACGGACACCGGGCCTGGCTTCTGCAGATCCGGCCGATGACGGTCGCGGACGTGCCGGTCTACTCCAATCGACTGTCCAAGGAGTTCCTGCCCGGGATCATCCCGCCACTGGTCTGGTCCATCAACGTCCCGGTGGTCAACCGCGCGTGGCTACAGCTCTTCACCTCCTTGGTCGGCCCGCTGGACCTCCGGCCTGAAGACCTGTCCCGCCAGTTCGCCTACCGGGCCTACTTCAACATGAAGGCCGTGGGCGACATCTTCGAGGCCGTAGGCATGCCGCGGGACCTCCTCGAGGTGCTGATCGGGGTCGACGGCGGCGAGGACCGCCCGTCGTTCCGGCCGGGGACGTCGGCGGCCCGACACCTCCCCAGGATGGCCCGGATGGCCGTCAGGCTGCTGCGCTACGAGCGGGAGCTCGACAGGACCGTCCCCGCCCTCCAGGCCCAACTCGCCGCCGTGGAGCGTCGACCGCCACAGCCGCTCTCTGACGCAGAGCTGATCGATCGGATGGCGACTCTCGAGCGGTTGGTGGAGCGGGTCGCCTTCGCGAACATCGTCGCCCCGCTGCTTCTGAACGCCTACGCGTCACTCGTCCGGCGGCGGCTCACCCGCCGGGGCATCGACCCGCACGAGGTCGATCCCACGGCTGGGCATGCCGGCCTGGCCGACTACGACCCGACGTTGCACCTGCACCGCCTGGCCGAGCAGGTGCGGGGCCTCGACGAGGATCAGCGGGCAGTCGTCGCGAGCGGCGACCTCAGGCCACTGCGCGGCGGGGCCGAGTTCCTGGAGCGCTTCGGCCACGTCTCCGACTCGGGCAACGACTTCTCCCAGGTGCCCTGGCGCGAGGATCCCGCACAGCTGGCGCCCTTGCTGCTCGATGGATCGACCGCCTCCGCGAACGGCGCAGCGGGCGTGGCCACCGCGCCGGACAGGGCCTTCGGCGTGGACCGCGCGCTGTTCCGCCGCGCCCAGAGGTTCCGGTGGGAGCGCGAGCGCGTCTCCTACACCTACACCCGGGGATACGGGCTGTTCCGGCCGACCGTTCTGGAGATCGCGCGCCGCCTGGTCGACCGGGGTGCGCTGGACGACACCGCAGACGTCTTCCTGCTCAGCCGTCAGGAGATGGAGCAGGCGCTGCTCGGGGCGATGGACGGAGTCCGCGATGTGGTCGCACACCGTCGCCAGGACATGGACAGCGTGGCCGAGGTGGAGATGCCCGAGGTCATCTTCGCGGACGAGTTCGTCCCGGCGCCGCCGAGCGACCCGGAGCACACCCTGCGGGGGACGGCCAGCGCACGGGGCGTCGTCACCGGCACTGCGCGAGTCGTCCAGGGCATAGCCGAGGCGGGGCGGGTTCACCCCGGCGACGTCGTCGTGATCCCGTACGCGGACGTGGGGTGGACCCCCATCCTGGCCCGTGCCGGCGCCGTGGTGGCCGAGTCCGGGGGCCTGCTGTCGCACTCCTCCATCGTCGCCCGCGAGTTCGGCATCCCCTGCGTGGTCAGTGTGTCGGGCGCCATGCGCATCCCCGACGGGGCACGGATTCGCGTGGACGGGTACTCCGGTGAGGTTCAGTGGGATGTGTCGGACCAAGAGAAGGGGGCGGCGTCCAGATGATCGGGAGAAGCACGTCGAGGCGACAAGAGGCTGCTGCCTCGGGACCTGGTGGCTCGACCACCGCCCGCACGCACGCGGCGGGTCGTCTCGGCATGGCGGTGCTGCTGGCCCTGGTGGTGACCGCGAGCCTGGCATCGCCGGCGATGGCGCACGAGAACCAGGTGGTCGAGTACGGCTCCTTCCTCGCGGGCCTGACCCACCCCGTGCTCGGGCTGGACCACCTGCTCGCGATGGTCTCGGTGGGCATCGTCAGCGTGCTGATCGGCGGTCGTGCGATCTGGACGGTCCCGGGCACGTTCGTCACGGTGATGGCCGTCGGCGCAGCCGCGGGCTGGTCCGATCTCGAGGTCCCCAGCGTCGTCGTGGAGTCCGCCATCGCGCTGTCGGTGATCCTGCTCGGCGGCGTCATCGCGCTCAACGCCAGGCTGCCCCTGGTGGCCGCCATGGCGAGCGTCGGGTTCTTCGGGTTCTTCCACGGCTTCGCCCACGGGGCCGAGATGCCCGAGATCGCGGCGCCCGTGGAGTACGCGCCGGGGTTCCTGCTCGGGACGATCCTGCTGCACCTGACCGGGGTGCTTCTCGGCGACATCGCCCAGCGGTACCGGCGGGGAGTCGCCGTACTCCGGGTGGCCGGCGGGGTCTCCGTCGCGCTGGGGAGCCTGTTCTTCGTGGGTGTGCTGTGAGCACGGACCAGCGGGTCGAGGCGGCCCCGGAGCCTGGAGCACCCGCCGCCGGCGGGGGTGACGGGGTCGCCCGACCGGCAGTGCTCGGTTGGGAGGCGGGGGCCTTCGTCGTCATCATGCTCGGAGCATCGGCGCTGCACTTCGCCTTCGAGCTGTCCGGCTTCACCGAACCGGTCGCGGTCATCGGATCGGTGAACGAGAGCACGTTCGAGCACCTGAAGCTGTTCTTCTGGCCCGCCCTGCTGTTCACGCTGGTCGAGCACGCCTACATGAAGGAGCGGTGCCACAACTACTGGTGGGGCAAGGGGCTGGCGATGCTCGTCACTCCGCTGGCGATCATCGCCAGCTTCTACTTCTACATCGGGATCGCCGTCCCGCTCACCGGTCGCGGCTACCTGCCGCTGGACATCGGGACGGGCGCCGTCGGTGTCCTGGCCGGCAACGTGGTCGCCTACCGGATCCTCACGGCACCCGAGAAGGGCCGGGTGCGGGCCACCGCCGGAGGCGTGACCATCGCGGCGCTGGCATTCTTGATGGCGACCTCGGCATGGCTGACTCCGCGGTTCTTCCTCTACGAGAACTTCTTCGGCTACGAGTACTCCGGCGACTACGGGATCCTCGAGGACTACACCCCCTACCTCGTGTTCGATCGGCAGGCCCGGGACGATGGAGAGGATCCATGATCCTCACCCTCCTGACCCCAGCCAGTGCAGCGCCCGACCGTGCCCGTGGGTGAACGCCAGCGCCTGCCCGTCGAGCCCGAGCACGAACTCGCATCCCAGCAACGGCGCGACGTCGCCGGCCGTGCCGGTGACGTCCGGTAGCACCCGTCGGCCCTCGTTGCTCACCCAGTGACAGGCTCCGGAGGCCACCAGACCCGTCATCAGGTCGGCGAACCGTCGCCGGTCGGCATCGTCGAGGTAGAGGATCACCGCGCTGTGGAAGACCACGACGCGACCGAACGCCTGCGCCTCCTCGACCAGCGCGGGCAGCTCGTCGAGCAGGTCTCCCCGGACGAGGTAAGGCGGCTCGGCGGCGGCCACCTCGACCGCCCGGCGCAGGCGCGCCCGCCGGTCGTCGTGCTCCGGCCAGACCAGCATCTCCAGCCACGCCATCGCGTCGGCGTCGCGCAGCGACAGCGGGTGCAGGTCGATGCCGGCCCGCCAGCCGATCGCGGGCACCACCGCCGGCACGGGCAGCGGTCCCGCCACCTCGCAGAAGAGCTCCGGACCGGCGCCGAGGACCCGGTCCGCCTCACGAGAACGCCATCGATACCGGTAGCGGTCGGGATAGAGGCACAGCCCGGCGCTGGCTCCGACCTCGACCAGCGCCAACGGCTCCGCCGTGTCGCGCGCCGCCACCGCGAAGGCCGGCAGCAGCGTCGCCAGCCGGCCGACCTCGTTGGTCTGGGTGCGCCGGCGGAGGATCGTCGCCTCGATCGTCGCGTCGTCGGTGAGCAGGGCCGTGCGGAGGCCGGCGTACGGCCCGGGCGCGGGTACGCCGTGCCAGCGCGCCGCCGCGAACACCAGGTTGGGCTGCTGCTTGATCCGGGGCAGCCGCGCGATCCACGTCAGCACGGCCGGGTCGTCCACCACCGCGCGCGCCCACTCCTCGAAGCAGGGCGACTCACCCGCCGCGTGGTCCGCGAACTCGGCGTACTGCTCGACGAGCTCGCCGAAGAGGTCCACCCCGCTGCCGCTCGTCCCCGCCGCTCAGCTCACCGGCAGCGCGACGTACGTCGTGTCGAGGTACTCCTCGATCCCCTCGAAGCCGCCCTCGCGCCCGAAGCCGCTGGCCTTCACGCCGCCGAACGGCGCCGCGGCGTTGGAGATCAGGCCGGTGTTGATGCCGACCATGCCGAACTCCAGCGCCTCGGCGACCCGGATGGTGCGGGCGAGGTCGCGGGTGTAGACGTAGGACGCCAGGCCGTACTCGGTGTCGTTGGCCCGTCGATCGCCTCCTCCTCGGTGGCGAACGTCGTGATCGGCGCGACCGGCCCGAAGATCTCCTGCGGCGACGATCTCGGCATCGCGCGGGACGTCGAGCAGCACCGTCGGCGGGAAGAAGTAGCCCGGCCCCTCGGGCGCCTCGCCGCCGACGACGACGCGCGCGCCGTCGGCGACGGCGTCGGTGACCAGCTGGCCGACCGACTCGACCGCCTTCGGCGTCGATCAGCGGGCCGACGTCGACGCCGTCGTCCTGGCCGCGGCCGACGCGTGAGGCGCGCCCATCCGCTCGGCCGAGCTTCTCGGCGAACTCCTCCGCGACGGACTCGTGCACGAGGAAGCGGTTGGCCGCGGTGCAGGCCTCCCCCATGTTGCGCATCTTCGCGATCATCGCGCCGTCGACCGCGGCGTCGACGTCGGCGTCCTCGAAGACGACGAACGGCGCGTTGCCGCCGAGCTCCATGCTCACCCGCAGGAGCTGGTCGGCCGACTGCCGCACCAGCACCTTGCCGACCACGGTCGAGCCGGTGAAGCTGACCTTGCGCAGCCGGTCGTCGGCCATCAGCGTCTCGCTGAGATCACCGGCGAGGTCGTGGTGGTGACGACGTTGAGCACGCCGTCGGGCAGCCCGGCCTCCTGCGAGCACGCCGGCCAGGGCGAGCATCGTCAGCGGCGTCTAGCTCGGCCGGCTTGACCACCATCGTGCAGCCGGCGGCGATGGCCGGCCCGATCTTGCGGGTGCCCATGGCGAGCGGGAAGTTCCACGGGGTGATGAAGAGGCAGGGCCCGACCGGCTTGCGGATGGTGAGCAGCCGGGTGCCGCCGGCGGGCGCCGTGCATCCAGCGGCCGTGGATGCGCACCGCCTCCTCGGTGAACCAGCGGAAGAACTCCGCGCCGTAGGCGACCTCGCCCTTGCGCCTCCGCGACGGTCTTGCCCATCTCGAGGCTCATCAGCTGCGGCGAAGTCGTCGGCGCGGTCGGTGATCAGCTCGAACGCGCGGCGCAGGATCTCGCCGCGCTCGCGCGGCGGGGTCGCCGCCCACTCGCCCTGGACGCCGGCCGCGGCGTCGAGCGCCGCCCGCGCATCCTCGGCGCGGCCATCGGCCACGTCCGTGAGCATCGAGCCGTCAGCGGGGTCAAGCACGGGGAAACGACCGCCTCCGGCGGCTTCCACCCACTGTCCAGCGATGAACAACGCCCTGCGATGGGGCTCCAGAAGGTCCAGACCACTCATCCGATTTGCCTCTCCGACGTGCCGTCTCGTCAATTCCCCGGACAAGCCCCGATTCTTGTACGATAGTGGTCGTCGCCGCCGGCGGTGCTGGCGGCCCAGAGCCCCGGGCTCCTTGCTGACCCCATGCAGCGAGGGGCCCGGCTTTGCATTTCCGCCCCAGGCGGCTGTGATCTTGGCGACCAGTCTTCCAGCCCCTTGTGCTCGGCGTGCAACAGGAGTTGGTTGGGAGGCAGTACCAGCACGACCTGACCAAGGAGCTCCCGTGGCAGACAAGGTGAAGGACCGTAGACCAGCCGGGCAAGATCTCGAGGCGAGCAGCCCCGACCAGATCCGCAACGTGGTGCTGATCGGACCCGGGGGCTCCGGCAAGACCACCTTGGTCGAGACGCTGCTCGCCTCCGCCGGAGCAATCGCCGCGCGCCGGCTCGGTGCGCGACGGCACCACGGTCATGCGACTTCGAGGAGGCCGAGCAGGCCCACCAGCGCTCGCATCTCGCTCGCCCTCGCCCCGCTCGTGCACGAGGGCATCAAGGTCAACCTCATCGACACCCCCGGCTACGCCGACTTCGTGGGCGAGCTGCGCGCCGGCCTGCGCGCCGCCGACTGCGCGCTCTTCGTGGTCGCGGCCAACGACGGCGTCGACGACGACGACCCGCACCCTGTGGCGCGAGTGCGCGGAGGTCGGGATGCCGCGCGCCGTGGTGATCACCAAGCTCGACCAGGCCCGTGCCGACTACGAGGGCGTGCTCGCTGCAGGCCCAGGACGCCTTCGGCGACAAGGTGATGCCGCTCTACCTGCCCGGTCACGCGAGGGCGAGGAGGTCACCTCGTTGGCCGGGCTGCTCTCCCCCAGCGAGCACGCCGACGACGAGCAGCGCGGCTCGCTGATCGAGGCGGTCATCGAGGAGTCCGAGGACGAGACGCTGATGGACCGCTACCTCGGCGGCGAGGAGGTCGCCGAGAGCGTCCTGGTCGGCCGACCTCGAGAAGGCCGTCGCCAAGGCGACGTTCTTCCCCGTCGTGCCGGTCTGCTCGCTGACCGGGGTCGGCTGCCGCGAGCTGCTCGACCTCGCGACCCGCGGCTTCCCGTCCCCGCCCGAGCACCCGTCTGCCCCGACGTCTTCACCCCGGCCGGAGCGGAGGCCGCGGCGATCAGCTGCGACCCCGACGGCCCGCTGGTGGCCGAGATCGTCAAGACCACGAGCGACCCGTACGTCGGTCGGCTCAGCCTGGTCCGGGTCTTCTCCGGCACGCCTCGACCCCGACGCGACCGTCCACGTCTCCGGGCACTTCTCGTCGTTCTTCGGCGAGGACAGCGGCCACGAGGACCACGACGAGGACGAGAAGATCGGCGCCCTGGCCTACGCCTTCGGCCGGCTACAGGTGCCCGACCACCCGGGTCGTCGCCGGCGACCTCTGCGCCATCGGGCGGCTCAGCCGCGCCGAGACCGGCGACACCCTGTCCGCCTCGACGAGCCGCGGGTGCTGCGTCCCTGGTCGATGCCGGAGCCGCTGCTGCCGGTCGCCGTCGTCGCGCGCTCCAAGGCCGACGAGGACAAGCTGTCCACGGCGCTGGGCCGGCTGGCGGCCGAGGACCCGAGCCTGCGCATCGAGAACAACGCGGAGACCCACCAGCTGGTGCTGTGGTGCATGGGCGAGTCGCACGCCGACGTCATCCTCGAGCGGCTCTCGTCGGCGCTACTCCGTCAACGTCGACCAGACGCCGTTCCTGGTGTCGCTGCGCGAGACCTTCGCCGGCCCGGGCAAGGGCCACGGCCGCCACGTCAAGCAGTCCGGCGGCCACGGTCAGTACGCCGTCTGCGACATCGAGGTCGAGCCGCTCCCCGAGGGCGTCGGGCTTCGAGTTCGTCGACAAGGTCGTCGGCGGCGCCGTCCCGCGCCAGTTCATCCCCTCGGTCGAGAAGGGCGTGCGGGCCCAGATGGAGCGGGGTGTGCGCAACGGCTACCCGGTCGTCGACCTGCGGGTCACGCTCACCGACGGCAAGGCGCACAGCGTCGACTCCTCCGACATGGCCTTCCAGATGGCCGGGTCGCTGGCGCTGCGCGAGGCCGCCGAGGCCACGTCGGTGACCATGCTCGAGCCCCACGACGAGGTCAGCGTGGTCGTCCCCGACGACCAGGTCGGCGGCGTCATGTCGCGACCTGTCGTCGCGCCGCGGGCGGCTGCTCGGCACCGACAAGGTCGGCGACGACCGCACCCTGATCAAGGCAGAGGTGCCGCAGACCGAGCTGGTCCGCTACGCCATCGACCTGCGCGTCCTCCACCCACGGCGCCGGCACCTTCACCCGTTCCTTCGCCCACTACGAGCCGATGCCGGAGGACGTCGCCCGCTCGGTCGAGCCGCGCGAGACCCACTGACGCCGGTGATGACCGACGACCCGACCGGTCAGGCGGGCGCGTCCCCGTTCGCGCTGACCGGCCAGGTGGCCCTGGTCACCGGCGCCGGAAGTCGCGCCGGGATCGGCTTCGCGACCGCTCGGCTGCTCCACGACCTCGGCGCGAGGGTCGTCGTGGCCGCGACGACCGAGCGATCCCACGTCCGGGCGGTGGAGATCGGCGGCCCCGACGCGCTGGGAGTGGTGGCCGACCTGACCGTGCCGGCCCAGGCCGAGGCGGCGATGGCCGAGATCCTCGCCCGCCATGGCCGGCTCGACATGCTCGTCAACAACGCCGGGATGGCGACGGTGGCCGACCCCACCTCCGACGACGGCACGCTCGAGACGCTGGACCTGGAGCGGTGGGGCGCGGCGATCGCCCGCAACCTCGACACGGCCTACGTCGCCACGCGCGCGGCCCTGCCGCTGCTGGCCGACCGCGCTCGGGTGGTGATGGTGGCCAGCGTCACCGGCCCGGTGATGGCGATGCGAGCCAACCCGGCGTACGCCGCGGCGAAGGCGGGGCTGGTCGGCCTCACCCGAGCACTCGCGGTCGACCTCGCGCCTCGCGGCATCGTGGTCAACGCGGTGGCACCCGGCTGGGTCGCCACCGGGTCCCAGACCCCGCTGGAGCAGGCCCAGGCTGCGTCGACGCCCCTCGGTCGCAGCGCGACGCCGGCCGAGGTGGCGGCCGCCGTCGCGTTCCTCTGCTCACCGGGGGCGTCCTACGTCACGGGGCAGTGCCTGGTCGTCGACGGCGGCAACAGCATCGCCGAGGAGCGCGGCTGAGCCTGCGTCACCGACCACCTCCGACTTGGTGAGACGCCGGCAAGGAATCAGCGGTCGCGCGCGGCCCGCAGGAAGGCCTCCAGGATCGGCCCGGCGATGCCGGAGCCGGAGTTGCCGACGTCGACGTAGACCGCGACGGCGAGGTCGCCCTGCCCGGCGACCATCCAGGCGTGAGTGAGCCGCTTGCCGCCCTGGTCGAACTCCGCGGTGCCGGTCTTGGCACCGACCCGCGGCCCGGGCACGTCGGCGAGCTGTCGGCCGGTGCCGTTGGTGACCACCCGGCGCATCATCGTGCGCAGCTGGGCGGCCTCCCGCTCGGTGAGCGGCGGGGCCTCGGCGGAGGCCACCGGCTCCACGCCCTTGATCAGGATCGGCACCACCGTGCGGCCGGCCTGGATGGAGGCGACGACGGTCGCCATCGACAGCGGCGCGGAGAGCACCGTGCCCTGCCCGATCAGGGCGGCGGCGGCCTCGGTGGTGTTGTCGGTCGGCGTCACCTGGCCGAAGTACGCCGGGTAGCCGACGTCGTAGTCGACGCCGAACCCGAGCGACGCGGCGGCGTCGGCGAGGTCGGCCTCGCCGAGCCGGTCGTGCTGGGAGATGAAGGCGGTGTTGCAGGAGTGGGCGAGCGCCGACCACAGCGGGATCCGGCCCAGGTGGGCGGGTGGGTAGGCGTTGTAGTTGGCGAAGACCTTGCCGTCGACGAGCACCGAAGGCGTGCACGGCACCTTGCTCTCGGGTGACAGTCCGGAGCGCAGCAGCGCCAGGCTCGACACGATCTTGTAGGTCGACCCGGGCGCGGCCTTGCCGAAGGTCGCGATGTTGACGCCGTTGGCACTCGGACTGGTCGCGGCCGCGAGCACGGCGCCGGTCGACGGCCGGATCGCCACCAGCCCCGAGGGCGGGCCCTGGTCGGCGAGCAGCCCCTCGGCCGCGAGCTGCAGCTCCATGTCCAGCGAGGTGCGCAGCGGCTCGCCGTCGGTGGCCGGCACGCTGTGCAGCTCGCGCGACTTCCCGTCGGTGTCGACCGCCTCGACGGTGATGCCGGGCTGGCCGGCCAGCTGCTCGTCGTACCTCGCCTCGAGTCCGGAGAGCCCGGCGAGGTCGCCCACCCGATAGCGCGTCGGGTCCTCCTCGATCAGCTCGGCGGTCACCTCGCCGACCCGGCCGAGCAGGGGCTGCCCGAACGTGGACGTCGGCCCGAGCTGCGCGGTGGTCTGCAGGGCGCGCACGCCGTCGAGCGACTCGTACGCCGCCCCGACGGTCGGGGGCACCTCCTCGCGGCGGTAGGCGATCGCCTCGACGAAGGCCAGGTCACCGGCACCCTTGACCCGGGCGACGTAGGTCTTCACGTCGATGTCGACCAGCCTGGCCAGCTCGCGCGCGGAAGCGACCGCCGTGGCCTTCGGCGCCAGTGACCGGTCGACGCCGAAGCGGACCACGGGGCGGCCGGTGACCAGCTTGAGGTTGCCGTAGCCGACCACGTCGCCGCGGCTGGGCCGCAGGCTGCCGGCCTGCAGGACCAGCGTGCCGCGCAACGACGGCTCCACCAGCGCCGGCTCCCACGCGATCTGCCACCCACCGTCGACCAGCGTGAGCGCCGCCTGGGCGTCGTAGACCCACTCGTTGTCGCCGACCGGCCAGTGCCAGGTGAGGGTGGCGCGCGCCGTCTCCGGGGCGTCGGTGGTCTCGGCCCGGGTCACCTTCCCCGGCTCGACGACGGGCTCCAGGTCGCCCATGCCCTCGACGATGGCGTCGTAGCGCGGCTGGGCGTCGGCGGCGGTGTCGGCCGTCCAGGTGACGCCGGTCAGGTCGCCGGAGCCGAGCGCGGCGGCCAGCGCGTCGACGGCGGCGTCGGGAGCGGGCGGGTCGGGGGTGTCGGAGCCGCCGGAGCAGGCGGTCAGGAGAGCGGCCAGCGCCACCGCCGCGGCCGTGGTCCCCCGAGGTGTGCGCATGGCCTCCTTGCTACCACGAGGGCGGTCGCCGTCAGCGGATGCGCAGCGGGGCGCGGTGCAGGCTCAGATCACGTCCTCGTCGATGACGTGCATGGCGGCCTCCTCGGCGCTCGCGCCGGCGCCGTCGATGCCGACGTCGGTCACGAATCGGTCGTCGCCGTCGTCGGAGGCGACCAGGCGACCGGACCGCTCGTCGCCGACCTGGTCGTCGTCCAGGACGTCCTCGCTCCAGGTGTCGTGCTCCGGGTCGTCGTCGGGCTCCTCCTGGGCCATCCGTTGCTCGAGGGTCTCCCCCTGGTGCTCCTCGGCCGCGGTGTTGCCGAACCCCTGGCCAGCCGACCATCCCTCCCGGGTGACGATGCCCTCGTCGAGCACGTCGTCGACACCGTGGAAGTCCAGGGTGTCCTCGGGCTGCAGCTGGGTCTCGTCGTCGACGCTGAACTCGCCGTACTCTTCTCCACCGCTCATGTCTCCATCTTGCCTCGCCGCGCGGTTCGGTGGGGTGTCTGGTCGATCACCAGCTCGCGTAGCGGGTCGCGGCGGTCAGTCGGCGCCGAACTCCATGGCCGCTGCGTCGACCAGCTCCTCGTCGACGTCGTCGGCCACCGACGGGTTGTCGATGATCTGCTCGGCGCCGCCCGCCGGCAGCTCGCCGAAGAGCGTGCCGTTCTCGACCAGCACGTGACCCTGGTCCTGCGGCTGGGTGGCGTAGAGCTCGAGCAGCGCGCGACTGTCGGCGATGTCGAGGTTGCGCATCGTCAGCTGGCCGATCCGGTCGGTCGGCCCGAACGCCGCGTCCTCGGTGCGCTCCATCGAGAGCCGGTCGGGGTGGTAGGACAGGTGCGGCCCGGTCGTCGCGAGGATCGTGTAGTCCTCACCACGCCGCAGCCGCAGCGTCACCTCGCCGGTGACCACCGAGGCGATCCAGCGCATGCATCGACTCGCGCAGCATCATCGCCTGCGGGTCCAGCCAGCGGCCCTCGTAGAGCAGCCGGCCCAGCCGCCGCCCCTCGGCGTGGTAGTTGGCCAGCGTGTCCTCGTTGTGGATCGCGTTGAGCAGCCGCTCGTACGCCGCCCACAGCAGCGCCATGCCGGGCGCCTCGTAGATGCCGCGCGACTTGGCCTCGATGATCCGGTTCTCGATCTGGTCGGACATGCCGAGCCCGTGCCGCCCGCCGATCACGTTGGCGTCGTGGACCAGCGCGACCGGGTCGGCGTACCTCTGGCCGTTGATCGCCACCGGCCGCCCCTGTTCGAAGCGGACGGTCACGTCCTCGGTCTCGATCACGACCGACGGATCCCAGAACCTCACGCCCATGATCGGCTCGACGGTCTCCAGCGAGACGTCGAGGTGCTCGAGGGTCTTCGCCTCGTGGGTGGCGCCCCAGATGTTGGCGTCGGTGGAGTAGGCCTTCTCCTGGCTGTCGCGGTAGGGCAGGTCGCGGTCGGTGAGCCACTGGCTCATCTCGTGCCGGCCGCCCAGCTCGGTGACGAAGTCGGCGTCGAGCCAGGGCTTGTAGATCCGCAGCGCGGGGTTGGCGAGCAGGCCGTAGCGGTAGAACCGCTCGATGTCGTTGCCCTTGAACGTCGAGCCGTCGCCCCAGATGTCGACGCCGTCCTCGTGCATCGCCCGCACCAGCAGGGTGCCGGTGACGGCCCGGCCCAGCGGGGTGGTGTTGAAGTACGCGCGACCGCCGGAGCGGATGTGGAAGGCGCCGCAGGCCATCGCGACCAGGCCCTCCTCGACCAGCTGCCTCTTCGCAGTCGACCGCGCGGGAGAGCTCCGCGCCGTACTGCAGCGCGCGGCCCGGCACGCCGGCGATGTCCGGCTCGTCGTACTGCCCGATGTCGGCGGTGTAGGTGCAGGGGATCGCCCCCTTCTCCCGCATCCAGGCGACGGCGACGGAGGTGTCGAGGCCCCCGGAGAAGGCGATGCCGACGCGCTCGCCGACAGGGAGTGAGGTGAGGACCTTGGACATGCGAGCGATTATGCACTCTTATGCATAGTCATGCAAAACGTGGACGGCCTGTCGCCGGCCCCGGTTCACTGGCGGGATGCCGCACCGTCCGCCCCGACCCAGGCTCTCCGTGGCGGTGGGGCTGGTGCTGGCGCTGACCGCATGCAGCGACGCCGGCGCGGGCGGCGCGTCGCCGTCGTCGCGGCCGACCGCGTCACCGTCATCCCCATCCCCATCCGCATCGCCCGCCTCGCCCGCCGAGGTCACCGGGCCGACCCTGTCCCGCCGCAGCCTCTCCCGAGACGAGCAGGACCGCCTCGACGGGCGGCTGATCGCCGCGGCCTGGCGCAACGACCTGGCCGCCGTACGCCGGCTGCTCGACCTGGGCGCCGATCTCGACCGCCGCGACGACACGCAGCAGAACACCTTCCTGATCGCCGCGTCGGAGGGCTACGCCGAGCTGCTCGACCTCGCCGTGCGACGTGGCGCCGACGTGACCCTGCATGACAGCTTCGACGGGACGGCCCTGATCCGGGCCGCCGAGCGTGGCCACTGGCAGATCGTCGATCGGCTGCTCCAGCCGGACCTGCGGCAGCGCTCGCAGCCCGACCACGTCAACAACCTCGGCTGGACAGCCCTGCTCGAGGCGGTGGTCCTCGGCGACGGTTCCGCCCGGTACGTCGAGACCGTCCGGCTGCTGCTCGCCGCCGGCGCGGACCCGACGATCACCGGCCGCGACGGCCTCACCGCGCTCGAGCATGCCCGCAACCGCGGCCACGGGGACATCGTCCGGGCCCTGGGCGGCTGACTCGGCGCGGCTGACTCGGCGACCTCGGAGCGGCGTCCCCGCGCGGCTCACCCGGCCGGGCCTGGGGGGTGGGACCCGGTCGGGTGAGGTCTGCGGCGCCGTCGAGCGGTCAGACCACCGGTCGGCCTAGTGGGTGCGCGCCCACTGCCGCGCCTGGCGCTTCGAGTAGATCCGGTCCATCTTGTCGATGCTGGCGCGCGAGCCCAGGTCCACGCCGGCCCTGCGAGCGGCCTTCTTCGCGCGGGCGCTGGTGAGGTCGGGGACGCGGAACTCCTTCGGCGTGACGCGCGCGTCGAGCTCGGCGTAGGCCGACTGCTGCGCGGCCAGCTCGTCGGCCGCGGCGACCGAGCGGGTCAGCGCCGCCTTGGGAAGCGCCGCAGTGACACCGGCGACGACCGGGCTGACCGTGGGGTAGTAGCCGGACTGGTGGCCCGACACCTTCGGGTGGAAGCTCTCGGAGATCGGGCTGGACAGCCCGTTGATCCACTCGGCGCGGTCGCAGACCGCGTGCCCGAGAAAGGCGCTGGTCGGGTCGGCGAAGGAGAAGCCGGCCGCGGACGCCGCCGCGCTCAGCCGCGAGTTGAGCAGGTCGGCGGTCTGGTTGAGCTTGCTCATCTCCGAGGAGGAGAACCACGTGAACCAGCTGCAGTCCCGGCCGTTGAAGATCCGCGGGTAGCCGACCACGGTCACCCGGGCGTGGGGTGCCGTCGCGCGGATCTGGCTGTAGAGCGTGCCGAGCCGCGACGGGAGGGTGCCGTTGATGAAGCTCTGGGCCGAGGAGATCTTGCCGTTGCAGTTGCTCATCCAGCCCGGCAGCGCACACTCGGTGAGCACGCTGGCGAAGCCGGCGTCGTTGCCGCCGACGGAGATCGTGACGTACGCCGTCGAGGTCGACAGCGCGCCGAGCTGGGCGTTCGTGACGTCGGGGATCGTCGCGCCCGAGCAAGCCCGGAAGTTCAGCGCATAGCCCTGCGCCGACGCGATCAGGCTCGGGTAGGCGTAGACCGAGCGCTGGCAGGAGGTGCCATCGGGAAGGTAGCTGCGAGTGCCGGTGCCCGACGAGTAGGAGTCGCCGAGCGCGACGTACGCCGGGTCGGCGGCCTGCGCCTGCGCCGGCGACAGCAGGGCGGCGAGGGCCGCCAGGCTGACGCCGACGGAGAGCCGGGCGAGCCGGCGGGACGTGCTGGATCTGCGCATCGTGGAAACCTCCGAGAGTCGTCCGCCGAGCCGGGCGGTCACACCCTGGGTTGAGTGTGACGTGGATCACCATAGTGCGGTGGGGGCCGCCGCTGTCTAGAGGCCGCGTGGGGCCGGGTGACGGGGGTGCGAGACGGCACGCGATGCCCGATATGAGGCACGTCACAGAGCTGGCTGGAATGCCAGGCGGGAGACCGCGGTTCCGATAGTTGACGTTTCAACAATACGTCCCAACCAGCCATCCAAGGAGCCCCCATGAGCATCTTCACCCGCCAGCCCGCCACCTTCGACGCGCCGACCGCGCTGCTCGACGACGTCACCGGCGACTACGCGCTCGACCCCACCCACACCCGCCTCGGCTTCTCCACCCGGCACGCGATGGTCACCACCGTCCGAGGCCAGTTCTCCGACTTCGCCGGCAGCGCGCACATCGACGTCGCCGACCCGAGCCAGTCGAGCGTCGCGCTGACGATCCAGATCGCCAGCGTCGACACCGGCGTCGCCGACCGCGACGGCCACCTCCGCTCCGGCGACTTCTTCGACGCCGACGCGTTCCCGACGATGACCTTCACCTCCACCTCCGTGGTGCGCGACGAGGACGGCGTGTGGCAGATCACCGGCGACCTGACCATCAAGGACGTCACCAGGTCCGTCACCATCCCGTTCGAGGAGACCGGTTCGGCCCGGGACCCGTTCGGCAACGTCCGCGTCGGCTTCGAGGGCGGCACCGTCATCAACCGCAAGGAGTGGGGCCTCACCTGGAACGCGGCGCTCGAGACCGGCGGCGTCCTCGTCTCCGAGAAGGTCAAGCTGGAGTTCGACGTCTCCGCCGTCCAGTCCGCCTGACCTCCGGCGTCTCAAGCGAGGCGTCGCGAATGTCGCGCTGAGGCGTCGCAGTTATCGCACCGATCCGTCGTTCGTTCCGCCCGGAGCGAGCGGCGGATCGGTCGCTTGTTGAGGGATGCTCGACGGCAACTCGATCCTCGTCGACCAGACATCCGCGACGCCTGGGCCGGACAATCGCGACGCGTCGGCGCGACAATTGCGACGCGTCGCCTTATTTGAGGTGCGGCGGGGGGCCGGTGGCGCTTCACTGGCACCCGTGGCCGCCACCGACCCCACCTCCGCCCCGACCCTTTCCCCGGCCGGGGAACGGCTTGCCACGGCAGTGCTCCCCGACCACGCCGTGCGGATGCTGCGGCTCGACGACGCTCGCGCGGTCTACGAGGTGATGGCCGCCCAGCAGCAGGCCGACCTCGGCCGGGTCGAGATCGAGGAGGCCGACATCGTCGGCGACTGGCTGCGGCCGTCGTTCGACGTGACCGAGCGCAGCATCGGGGTGTTCGACGGCGAGCGTCTCGTCGGCTACGCCGAGGTGGGCAGCGCCGGCCGCGGCGACGCCGCCGTCGACCCGGCGTACGCCGGTCGCGGGATCGGCACCGCGCTGGCCGTCTGGATGCAGGGCCGCGCCGCCGAGGAGGGCGTGACCACGATCGGGATGCCGGTGCCGGAGGGCTCGCCGGGCGACCGGCTGCTCGAGCGCCTCGGCTACCGAGTTCGCTGGACCAGCTGGGTGCTGCACCTGCCCGACGGCGCGGAGATCGCGGCGCGCGACCTCCCTGCCGGGTACGCCGTCCGCGCGGCCGCCCCGCACGAGTACCCCGCCGTCCACGGCGTCCTCGAGGACGCGTTCCTCGAGTGGTCCGAGCGCGACCGCGAGCCGTTCGCCGATTTCGAGGCGGAGATCGTCCACCGGCCCGGCGCCGAGCCCTGGAACGTCCGGGTGGTCGTCGACGGCGACGAGGCGGTGATGGCCGCGGGCATCGTCCTGGTGGGCGTCGAGTTCGACCCGCCGGAGGCCTTCGTCAGCCGCCTGGCCACCCGGCGCGACCAGCGGGGTCGTGGGCTGGCGCAGGCGATGCTGGTCGACTGCTTCGCCGAGGCGCGCCGCCACGGCGCACGCCGCTGCGGCCTGTCGACGGACTCGCGCACCGGCGCGCTCGGGCTCTACCAGAAGGTCGGGATGGTCGTGACCGACGTCTGGGTCCACCGCGCCATCGACGTGCGGTGACACCCACGCCTAGCCTTGGGTCGATGACCCAGCCGACGGAGTTCCGCATCTCCTCGACCGTGCTCGGCGCCCCCGACCCCCGGGCGCTCGCGGACTTCTACCGCGCGCTGCTGCCCGACTGGGAGACGCTGGTCGACCTGCCCGAGTGGGTCAAGATCAAGCCGCCCGGCGGGGGGCACGGCCTGGCCTTCCAGCTCGAGGAGCACCACCTGGAGCCCACCTGGCCGGCCGGCCCTGGCGACCAGCAGATGCAGGCGCACCTCGACATCGGCGCCGCCGACCTCGCCGCCGGCATCGAGTACGCCGAGGCGCGCGGCGCCCGACTGGCGGCGTACCAGCCTCAGGACGACGTCCGGGTCATGATCGACCCGGCCGGGCACCCGTTCTGCCTGTTCCAGCTGCCCAGCTGAGAGCCGTCGAGCCTCAGGCCGACGGCTCGATCCCCAGCGAGCCGAGCAGCTCCTCGATGCGCCGCCGGATCTCGTCGCGGATCGGACGAACGGCCTCGATCGGCTGGCCGGCCGGGTCGTCGAGCGCCCAGTCCTCGTAGCGCTTGCCGGGGTAGAACGGGCAGGCGTCGCCGCAGCCCATCGTGACGACCACGTCGGACTCCTCGACGGCCTCGTCGCTGAGCAGCGTGGGGACGGCGGCGGTGATGTCGATGCCCTCCTCGGCCATCGCGGCCACCGCCATCGGGTTCAGCGAGTCGCCCGGCGCGGAGCCCGCCGACAGCACACTCACCTGCTCGCCGCCGAGGTGGCGCAGCCAGCCGGCAGCCATCTGGGACCGGCCGGCGTTGTGTACGCAGACGAACAGGACGGTGGGGGTGGTGGTCATCGGACCTCCTCGGTCACGGGGACGGCGTGCGGGAAACGGTCGCGCAGGGCCAGGGAGACGTAGACCAGGCCGACCAGGACAGGCACCTCGATGAGCGGCCCGACCACGCCGGCCAGCGCCTGCCCCGAGGCGACGCCGAAGGTCGCGATCGCGACGGCGATGGCCAGCTCGAAGTTGTTGCCGGCGGCGGTGAAGGCCAGCGTGGTGGTGCGCTCGTAGGTCATCCCGAGCGCCCGGCCGAGCAGGTAGCCGCCGCCCCACATCAGCGCGAAGTAGGCCAGCAGCGGCAGTGCGATCCGCGCCACGTCCCACGGCTGGCTGGTGATCCGGTCGCCCTGCAGCGCGAAGAGCACGACGATCGTGAACAGCAGTCCGATCAGCGCCCAGGGTCCGACGCGGTGGAGGAACGTCTCCTCGTACCACTCCCGGCCGCGCCAACGCTCGCCGTACCGGCGCGAGAGGTAGCCGAGCAGGAGCGGGATGCCGAGGAACACCAGCACCGATCCGGCGATCTCCCAGGCGGACACGTCGAGGTGGGCGGTGTCGAGACCCAGCCAGCCGGGCAGCACCTGGAGGTAGAACCAGCCCAGGGCGCCGAACGCGATGACCTGGAAGAAGGAGTTGAGCGCCACGAGCACCGCCGCCGCCTCGCGGTCACCGCAGGCGAGGTCGTTCCAGATGATCACCATGGCGATGCAGCGGGCGAGGCCGACGATGATCAGGCCGGTGCGGTACTCCGGCAGGTCGGGCAGCAGCAGCCAGGCCAGTGCGAACATCAGCGCCGGACCGACGACCCAGTTGAGGACCAGCGAGGCCAGCAGCATCCGACGGTCGGCGGTGACGGTGTCGAGCCGGTCGTAGCGGACCTTGGCGAGGACGGGGTACATCATCACCAGCAGGCCGATCGCGATCGGCAGCGAGATGCCGCCGACCTCGACGGCGCTCAACGCGTCGTCGAATCCGGGCACGAGCCGGCCGACGAGCAGCCCTAGCACCATGGCCAGCCCGATCCACAAGGGCAGGAAACGGTCGAGCCGCCCCAGACGCTGGGCGACGGGGCGACCTCCGTGGCGCTCACCGGGCGGCCGCCAGGAGTCCGGCGAGGTCGGCCAGCGTCTCGGGGCGCACGCGGTAGTGCACCCACACTCCTCGTTTCGAGCGGTCGAGGAGGCCGGCCTCGTGGAGGATCTTGAGGTGGTGGCTGATCGTCGGCTGCGACAGCTCGAAGGCGTCGTTGAGGTCGCAGACGCACGCCTCCCCGCCCTCGTGGCTGGCGATCAGCGACACCAGTCGCAGCCGGACCGGGTCACCCAGGGCCTTGAACACCGGCGCGAGCCGCTCGGACTGGTCGCCGGTCAGCGGCTCGGCCGTCAGGGACGAGCAGCACTCGGCCACCGAGGTGAGCAGAGGCAATGACTTCGACATGCATCAATATTGACAGACGTCGATGCGCCGTGTCACGCTGGGGTCCAGACATAGAGATCCATCGATATCTAGGAGCGGACATGACCCGCCTGCAGCTCGCCCTCAACGTCGACGACCTCGAGGAGGCCGTCACCTTCTACTCCCGCCTGTTCGCCGCCGAGCCGGCCAAGCGTCGCCCCGGCTACGCCAACTTCGCGATCGCCGAGCCGCCCCTGAAGCTGGTGCTCTTCGAGAACCCCGGCCAGGGCGGCTCGATCAACCACCTCGGCGTGGAGGTCGACGACGTCGACGCCGTGACCGCCTGGTCGACGCGGGTAGGCACCGACCTCGAGACCACCGACCAGGGGGAGACGACCTGCTGCTTCGCCACGCAGGAGAAGTTCCACGTCGTCGACACCCCCGACCGGCTCGAGTGGGAGGTCTACACCGTGCTGGAGGACTCCGCGACGTTCGGTGGCGAGGCGGCCACCGAGGACGGCGTCTGCTGCGCGAGCTGACGCCCGCCCACAGGCACACGCACACGCGCTCGGGCCCGTTTGCGACGCCTCACCGCACCGTCTGCGACGCCTCGGGGAAGTCAGGCGAGGGTGAGGAAGAGCTTCTCCATGCGCTTCACGTCGAGCCCGCCGTCGTCGGTCGGGTTGGCCAGGCAGTGCTGCATGCCGGAGGCGACCACGGCGAAGCCGGCGCGGTCGAGCGCCTTCGAGACCGCCGCGAGCTGGGTGACGACGGCCTCGCAGTCGCGCCCCTCCTCCAGCATCCTGATCACGCCACCGAGCTGGCCCTGGGCCCGCTTGATGCGGTTGATGACGTGGCCCATCTCCTTGGGGTCGAGCTCCATGGCTCCTCCTGGGTGCTGGTCGGGCTGATCGGACGGATCTCGATCGGACTGGTTGGGATCGAGCTGGTCGGGATCGAGCTGGGCGGCGCCGGACCGGCCGGCGTCGTCGTGGGTGGTCACTGCTGGGTCATTCACTGCTGGGTCATTCACTTCTGTGTCATCACTTCTGGGCGGCCGCGGCTTCCTTGCGAGCGGCCTCGATGTCGAGCGCGCGGACGGCGTCGATCAGCTCGTCGAGCGCGGGGGCCGGCAGGGCGCCGGGCTGCGCGAAGACGAGCGAGCCGTCCTTGAAGGCCATCAGCGTCGGGATCGAGCTGATGCCCGCGGCCGCGGCGAGCGACCGCTCGGCCTCGGTGTCGACCGAGCCGAAGACGATGTCGGCGTTGACCTCGGAGGCCTTCTCGTAGATCGGGGCGAACATGCGGCACGGGCCGCACCACGACGCCCAGAAGTCCACGAGCACGATCTGGTTGTCCTGGACGGTCGCCTCGAAGTTGTCCTGCCCGAGGGTGATGGTGGCCATGACCTGCCTTTCGTCGTACGTCGGTTTGAAGGATACCCCAGGGGGTGTTAGTGTGACGAACACAAGATACCCCCTAGGGTATTCCCATCCAAGTCCCGCACCGAGAAGGAGAGCACTCGCGATGTGGAACACCGACATCGACACCCTCGCCGCAGCCCCGAGCGACGCGGTCGTGGTGGACGTTCGTGAGCACATGGAGTTCGCGCGCGGTCACGTGCCCGGCGCCGTGCCCCTGCCGATGAGCCAGCTGTCCTCCCGCCTCGGAGAGCTCGACCGCTCTCGCCGCACGTTCCTCATCTGCGCGACCGGCAACCGCAGCGGCGCGATGACCGACCTGCTCCGCTCGCGCGGCTTCGACGCCTGGAACGTCGCCGGCGGCACGGCCGCGTGGGTACGCTCGGGGCGTCCGCTCGACCAGGGCATGCCTTTCCTGGCCGCCTGACGCCACCGGTCCCACACCTCACCAGCACCCTCGACACCCTTCAGGAGACACCCCATGTGCCACCCCGTCCCGTGCCGTTCGTGCGGCAAGACGACCTGGTCCGGCTGCGGCATGCACGTCCAGCAGGTCATGGCCAACGTGCCCAAGAGCAACCAGTGCGAGGGGCACGGCAACGAGCCGTCGTCCGGCGGCTTCTTCGGTCGCCTGCTCGGCCGCGGCTGACCCGACCCACCGATGCGGGCCTTGGTCAAGAGCCGCCCTGGTCCCGGGCTGGAGCTGCGCGACGTCCCCGAGCCGGAGCCGGGTCCCCACGACGTCAAGATCCGGGTGCTGCGCGCGGGCCTGTGCGGCACCGACCTCCACCTCTACGAGTGGGACGACTGGGCCGCCGACACCGTCCGCACACCCCTGGTCGTC
Source organism: uncultured Actinomycetota bacterium (assembly GCA_963719955.1). Taxonomy (GTDB): domain Bacteria; phylum Actinomycetota; class Actinomycetes; order Propionibacteriales; family Nocardioidaceae; genus Nocardioides. The sequence continues at coordinate 57,206 of CAVRDV010000001.1, forward strand.
GGCCACGAGTTCTGCGGCGAGGTGGTCGCGGTCGGTGAGGACGTCGACCACGTCGAGGTGGGTCAGCTGGTGTCCGGCGAGGGTCACATCGTCTGCGGTCACTGCCGCAACTGCCGCGCCGGTCGGCGCCACCTCTGCATCAACACCGTCGGCATCGGCGTCAACCGCGACGGCGCGTTCGCCGACTACGTCGTCATCCCCGGCAGCAACGTCTGGGTGCAGCCGCCCGACCTCGACCCCGAGCTCGGCGCGCTCTTCGACCCGTTCGGCAACGCCACCCACACGGCGCTGTCGTTCCCGATCGCCGGCGAGGACGTCGTCATCACCGGCGCCGGGCCGATCGGGGTGATGGCGACCGCGATCGCCCGCCACGTCGGCGCCCGGTTCGTCGTGGTGACCGACGTGAGCGACGTACGCCTGGAGCTGGCGCGCGCCGCCGGCGCCGACCTCGCGATCAACGCCGACGCAGACCTCGCTGCGCGACGCGATGGCGACCCTGGGCATGAGGGAGGGCTTCGACATCGGCCTCGAGATGATCGGGTGCACCGGCCGCCGTCTCGGAGATGCTCAGCCAACATGAACCACGGCGGGCGGGTCGCGATGCTCGGCCTGCCCCACGACGACTACGTCATCGACTGGGGGCGGGTGATCACCCACATGCTCACGATCAAGGGCATCTACGGCCGCGAGATGTTCGACACCTGGTACGCCATGAGCTCCATGCTGCCAGACCTCCGCGCCGATGCGCGACGCGCTGCGATCGGTGATCACCCACCGCTTCCCGGCGGAGCGATTGGAGGACGCCTTCGCCACGATCCGCTCGGGTCACTGCGGCAAGGTCATCCTCGACTGGAGCTGACGACGGAGGACGAGATGTACGACGACACGAAGGCACCGGCTGCAGGCCACGCTCGACGAGATCGAGGCCGCCGGACTGACCAAGCACGAGCGGCGGCTCGACCTCGCCGCAGTCGGCGCACATCGGGTCGCGACGGGCTCGACCGGCGGCGAGGCGAGTCGCTGAACTTCTGCGCCAACAACTACCTCGGCCTCGCCGACCACCCCGACGTCGTCGCGGCGGCGCAGGCGGCCCTCGACGAGTGGGGCTTCGGGATGGCGAGCGTGCGCTTCATCTGCGGCACCCAGGAGCTGCACACGCGAGCTCGAGGACGGCGCTCAGCGACTTCCTCGGCACCGAGGACACGATCCTGTTCTCGTCGTGCTTCGACGCCAACGGCGGCGTCTTCGAGGTGCTCTTCGGGGCCGAGGACGCGATCATCTCCGACGAGCTCAACCACGCCTCGATCATCGACGGCATCCGGCTGTCGAAGGCCGCGCGCTACCGCTACACGCAACGCCGACATGGCCGACCTCGAGGCGCAGCTGCAGCGCGGCCTCCGGGGCGCGCAGCCGCTGCATCGTCACCGACGGCGTGTTCTCGATGGACGGCTACCTCGCGCCGCTCGACCGGATCTGCGACCTCGCCGACCAGCTACGACGCGCTGGTGCTGGTCGACGACTCGCCACGCCGTCGGGTTCGTCGGCGAGGGCGGCCGCGGGACCCCCGAGCACTTCGGCGTCGCCGACCGGGTCGACATCCTCACCGGCACGCTCGGCAAGGCTCTCGGCGGCGCGTCGGGCGGCTACGTCAGCGGGCGAGCCGAGATCGTCGAGCTGCTGCGCCAGCGGGCCCGTCCCTACCTGTTCTCCAACGCCGTCGCGCCCACGGTCGTCGCCGGGTCGCTGAAGGCCCTGGAGATCGCGCGCACCTCCGCCGAGGCGCGCGAGACCCTGCGCCGCAACACCGTGCTGTTCCGGGAGCTGATGACCGCGGCCGGCTTCGACCTGCTCCCCGGCGAGCACCCGATCACGCCGGTGATGTTCCCCGGAGACGACGGTGCTCGGGTCGCCGCGGAGGTGGCCGACCGGATGCTCGCCGACGGGGTCTACGTCATCGCCTTCTCGTTCCCGGTGGTCCCCCGTGGCCAGGCCCGGATCCGGGTCCAGCTCTCCGCCGCCCACTCCGAGGCCGACGTACGCCGCTGTGTCGAGGCCTTCGTCGCCGCTCGCCCCGCCTGATCCCGCCCCCATCCCCGAACGTTTGCTGCGAAAAGCACGCCTCGCGGGCGTGTCCACGTGCAGAACGCAGCAAACGATCGGAGCAGGGGCCGCCGCCTGACAGGTAACCCACAGGTTGGCCCGAGGGGGATCCCAGGTCGGGCGCGCACGCTGGTGGTCCAAGGCGAGACCGCAGCGAGGCGGCGTCGCCTACCACCGTCCAGCAGGAGCACCCCCGTGAGCGACAAGTCGCAACCCACCGACCCGGCCCAGGGCGACCCCACCGGAGGCAACCCCGAGGGGTACGCCGGCGCGGAGCCCGACGACACCATCCCCCAAGCGGCGACGCCCGACGCCGGCGGCTCCCGCTGGGAGCACGCCGTCGAGGAGCCCGAGGCGGGCGTCGGCGACGCCCCGCAGGCCGCGCCCCCACCGGTGCCGATGACCGCCCACCCCACGGGCGATCCCACCACGGGCGACTCCCTCGCGGACGACCCCACGACCCCGGCGGGCACCGCGTCGTGGGCCGGCCGCCTCGGCCTTCGCGGCGACGGCGCCGGCCCCTCGCCCTGGGCCCGCCGGATCGGGCTGGCGGGGGCGGCTGCGGCGCTGGTCGCCGTCGGCGGCGTCAGCGGCTATGCCGTCGGCAACGCCGGCGACGGCGGTGACCGCTTCAGCCCGACCTCGTCCCAGGTCGACGGCGGGGGCGACGGCGTCCGCGGCGACCGGCACGGTCGCGGCGATCACGACGGCCAGGGCCTTGACGGCGAGGACTCCGACGGCCAGGGCTTCCCCGGCGAGGGCTTCCCGGGCCAGGGCGAGGGCTTCGGCGCGCCGGGCGACGACGGCCAGACCGACCAGTCCGACGGCACCGACACCACCACGTGACCACAGTCCTGACCACCGCCGGCGTTCGCGCCGCCCACCCCCGCAGGCCGGCGTACCCTCGCGCCCGGCGCGACGCTGCCGTCCGGCTCGGCGCGCTCGCCCTGCTGTGGCTGAGCCTGCTGCTGGTGACCTACTGGTGGGTCGCCGGCGGCGGCGTGCAGGACCTCACGACCTGGGCGGCCGCGCTGACCTCGACCGGCCGGATCACCGGCCTGGTCGCGTCGGTGCTGCTGCTCGCCCAGGTGCTGCTGATGGCGCGGCTGCCGGTGCTCGAGCACGCCTTCGGGCAGGACCGCCTGGCGCGGCAGCACCGGCTGGTCGGCTTCACGTCGTTCAACCTGATGCTGGCCCACGTCGCCCTGATCACCTGGGGGTACGCCGCCGGCTCGCTCGACCGCGACCCCCTCGACGCTCTGGTACGCTCACCCTCGACTACCCCGGCATGCTGCTGGCCGTCGCCGGCACGCTCTGCCTGGTCCTGGTCGTCGTCGACCAGCATCCGCGCGGCCCGGCGGCCGGCTGCGCTACGAGTCGTGGCACCTGTTGCACCTCTACGCCTACCTCGGCGTCGGCCTGGCGCTCCCGCACCAGCTCTGGACCGGGCAGGAGTTCCTCACCTCGCGCCGGCGCCACGGTCTTCTGGTGGACCGCCTGGGCCGCGGCCGCCGGCGCGATCCTGGTCTGGCGGGTCGGCGCTGCCGCTGTGGCGCAGCGCCCGTCACGGTCTGCGCGTCACGCGTCGGTCCCGACGAGGGCGACGGCGTCGTCTCGGTCTACCTCACCGGCCGTCGGCTCGCACCTGCTCGGCGCCGAGGCCGGTCAGTTCTTCCAGCTGGCGCTTCCTCGGCGGCCCGGGCTGGACCCGCGCCCATCCCTACTCCCTCTCCGCCGCCCCTGACGGCCACTCCCTGCGGATCAGCGTCAAGGACGCTCGGCGACGGCAGCGCCGCGCTCGCGTCGGTCCGACCCCGGCACCCGCGTGCTCGTCGAAGGCCCCTACGGCCGACTCAGCCCGCGCGCCCGCACCCGCCGCAAGGTCGCCCTGATCGGCGCCGGCGTCGGCGTCACCCCGCTGCGCGCGCTGGCCGAGGGGCTCGACTACGCCCCCGGCGACGCCGTGCTGCTCTACCGCTTCCGCGACCGCCCGCTCTTCGAGCGCGAGCTCCACATCCTCGCCCGCGAGCGCGGCCTGCAGGTGCTCTGGCTGCCCGGACGCCGCCGGTCGGAGCGCGACTCCTGGCTCGGCGCCGACGCCGGCACCGTCGACGACGCGGCCGCGCTGGCCTCCTGGGTGCCCGACCTCGCCGAGCGCGACGTCTACGTCTGCGGGCCCGGACTCCTGGGCCGACGACGTACGCCGCAGCGCTCTGGCGCTGCCGGCGTGCCCGCCCGACCGCTTCCACGTCGAGAGCTTCGGCTGGTGACTCGACGGTGACCTCATGACTCCCCGAATCCGCCTGGTGACCTGGCTGCTGTCCACGATCACGGTGGTGGTGCTGCTCTTCGGCTACCACACCTCCACGGCCGGCGCGCCTCCAGCCAGCCACCGCCCGTCGGTCGAGCGCGCCGCAGGCCGGCTCCGGCGACGGCTCCGGCAACGGATCCGACGCCGGCTCGCGGCGGCTCGGGCAGCGCCGTCGGACACGGTCACCGGCCCGACGGTGCAGACCCGGTGGGGCCCGATCCAGGTCGAGATCACCGTCGCAGGGCGGCACGATCACCGACGTCGGCGTTCCGGTCAGTACCCCGACCGACAACCCGCGCGACGTGGAGATCAACGACTACGCGCTGCCGATCCTGGTCCAGGAGACCCTCGACCCGCAGAGCGCCGACATCGACATGGTCAGCGGCGCGACGGTCACCAGCGTGGGCTACGTCGAGTCGCTCCAGGCCGCCCTCGACCAGGCCGGGCTGTGACCGGGCCCGCAGCCCGCTCGAGGGCGACGTACGCCGACCCGAGCCGGATCGTCCGCCGGATCGAGCAGCTGATGGGCATGCCGGTCAGCCTGGCGCTGCGTGGCCGCCACGCCGCCGACTCCGGCAGCCGAGGCCGCGTGGGCGGAGGTGGTGACCGAGCTGCGCTGGGTCGACCGGGTGTTCTCGCCGTGGCGCGCCGACTCGGTCGCCTCCCGGCTGCGCCGTCGGCGAGCTCGACCCTCGCCGGGGCACCGACCGAGGTGGCCGAGGTGATCGATCTCGCCGACCGGGCCGAGCGCGAGTCCGGCGGCGCGTTCTCGACGTTCCTGCCCACCCCCGACGGCGACCGTGGCCTTCGACCCCACCGGCGTGGTCAAGGGCTGGGCCGTCGAGCGGGCGGCGCGCCTCCTGCGCGACCTCGACGGACACCGACTTCTGCCTCTCGGCGGGCGGCGACATGGTCTGCTCACGTCGTCCGCCCCGGCGGTCGCGCCCTGGCAGATCGGCATCGAGGACCCCCACGACCCGACCCGGCTGGTCGCCCGGGTGCCGGTCCACGAGGGCGCCGTGGCCACCTCCGGCGCGGCCCACCGCGGCAGCCACGTCGTCGACGCGCGCACCGGTCGGCCGCCGTCCGGCGTCGGCGTCGGTGACGGTGATCGGCGCCGTCACTCACCTGGGCCGACATCGACGCCACCACCGCCTACGCCCACGGCCCCGACGCCGCCGACTGGCTGCGCACCCGCGCCGGCAGCAGCGGCCTGGTCGTCTGGGCCGACGGCCGCTGCGAGGTCGTCGAGTCCGCTCAGTCCGACGCCGGCTCCGGGGCCTGACGCAGGCCCACCCAGCTGACCACGCCGCCGGCCACCAGCAGCGCGGCACAGATCGCCATCGCGACCCTGAAGCCGGCCGTCAGCGCGACCGGGTCGCGGTACGCCGCGCCACTGAGGCCGGCGACGGCCGGCAGCGCGGCCACGGCCAGCAGCGTGCCGGCCCGCGCGACCGCGTTGTTGACGCCGCTCGCGACGCCGGCGTACCGATCCGGAGCCGCGGCCAGCACCGTCGCGGTCAACGGCGCCACCAACAGCGCGAGGCCGAGCGCGAAGACCACCATGCCCGGCAGCACACCCCACCAGTGCGACCCCTCGCCCACGCCGAGCAGGCCCACGACCCCGGCTGCGCAGACCAGCGGCCCGACGCTCATCGGCAGCCGCGGCCCGATCCGCTGGGACAGCGCGGCCGTGCGCGAGGACAGCAGCATCATCGAGATCGTCAGCGGGAGCACGGTCAGCCCCGCCGCGAGCGCCGACCAGCCTGCCGACACCTGCAGCTGCAGCACCAGCAGGAAGAGCACCGACCCGAGGGCGCCGTAGACGAGCATCGTCATCGCGTTGGCCACCGAGAACACCCGCGACGAGAAGAGGCCCAAGGGGACCATCGGTGCCGCGATCCGTCGTTCCCGCCGGACGAACGCCGCCCCGGCCACCACCGCCAGCCCCGCGGCCGCCAGCACCGCCGAGGCCGCAGTCTCGCGCGCCGAGATCAACGACCAGGTCAGCGCGCCCAACGCCACCATGGTCAGCCCCGCCCCGCCCAGGTCGAAGCGCCCCGTCGACTCGTCGTCGCGACTCTCCGGCACGGCATAGAAGGTCAGCGCGAGCACTGCCAGGCACAACGGCACGTTGATCCCGAACACCCATCGCCAGCCGCCGTGGTCGACGAGCCAGCCGCCGATGAACGGCCCCAGCGCGGCGCCGACGCCGGCGTACCCGGCCCACGTGCCGATCGCCGCACCCCGGTCGGCGGGGGCGTAGGAGGACTCGATGATCGCCAGCGCCCCTGGCGTGAGCAGCGCCGCGCCGACTCCCTGCACCATCCGCGTCGCGATCAGCACCTCGATCGTGGGCGCCCACGCACACGCCACCGACGCGAGCAGGAACACCACCATGCCGACGACGTAGACCCGACGCCGGCCCAGCCGGTCGCCGAGCGCCCCGCCGAGCAGCACCAGCGAGGCGAGCGCCAGCAAGTAGCCGTTCACCACCCACTGCAGCTGCCCGAGCGTGGCACCGAGGTCGGCTCCGAGCGCCCGCAGCGCGACGTTGACGACGGTGCTGTCGAGGATCGCCACGGCCGAGCCGAGGGTGAGCGCCACCAGGGTGAGCCGTCCGCGCAGCGACCGGCGCTGAAGGTACGACGTGTCTGCGGCCACGCTGCCACAACAGCCGGGTGTCGTCGTTGGTTCCCGGCCCGTCCGACAACCCGGAGCCGACGCGGCGCCTTCGAGCTGGCCGACGGAGTGCGGATAGCGGTCGTCGAGGCAGCAGTGCTGCCGCTGCTACGGTGGCTCGCTCGGGCGGCACGCTGCCGTTCCTGATACTCGGAGGTCTTGTGACCGTCAGGCTTGCTCACCGGCTCATCCCCACACTCACCGTGATCCTCGCGTCCGTCGCACTGGCGGCTCCGGCGGAGGCGGCATCGCAGACCTCGCGCGCCTTCTTCAACTGGCCGGGCGGCGCCCCGGCTGCGACCAATGCACTGCTGAACAGGATCAAGAACGCGCCAGGCGGCTCCCAGATCCGGATCGCCACCTTCAGCCTCACCGATCGCACCGTGTCTCGGGCCCTCATGCGTGCCAGCGAACGAGGGGTGCGAGTCAAGTACGTCCTTCGATCCAAGAACTGCGACACTCGGGCCGCCAAGGATCTGCTCGACTCGTTCAGGCGCAGCCCCAACGGGAGCGGCATTCTGTGCAAGAAGGGCACGCGCGCGTCGGCCTCGCGCGGTCACGTCCATGACAAGTTCTTCTTGTTCTCCGACACTTCCGGGGCGAAGGACGTCACCCTAGTGGGCTCGATGAACCCGACGATGAATGCTCGGGACTACCAGTACGCCGACCTCTACCAGTACGCCAACCGCAGGGACGTGTACAAGAAGTACCTCGGGATCTTCGCGGACCTCTATCGATCAACGAGAGACGCGGACGCCTATCGGGTCTACACGTTCAACGGGGCCAAGGGCGGTGCCTGGTTCTTCCCGTTGAACAAGGGGGCCAAGGACCCAGTCCTCTTCAGGCTCAATGCGATGCCGGGGGGTTCTCAGACGACCATCACGATCTCCAACATGGCCATCTGGGGGACCCGTGGCGTCGCGATCGTGGAGGCGTTGCGAGCCAAGGTTCGCAGTGGGGCCCGAGTGCGGGTGACGGTCGGACCCCCGACGAGTGCGATGGCCAGGAACGCTCTCCGCGCTTCGCCGAAGGTCCCCTACCGACTGGCGTACGAGGCTGGGTGCAAGCTCAACGGAGACGACTCGGTGGACTGCAAGTACACCCACATGAAGAGCATGACGGCCACGTGGGTGGATGGCGGCGGGACCCGTCAGTACCGCACCTGGACCGGCTCGGACAACTGGGGCAACGGCTCGCTCGACAACGACGAGGTGACCCAGAAGATCGGCAGCAAGGCAGCTTACGACCAGTACAAGGCCTACCTCGACCGGCTGTGGGGAGCCAGCCGGGCGCCCTCATGACCCGGACGGGTCGTGACGACGTGGTTCCCGGCCCGTCGATACTGGGGCGATGGACTTCCTGACGACCCCCGAGAGCCGCTTCGCCGACGTGACCGACTACCCGGAGCCGACCCAGCTCGTCGAGCTGGCCGACGGGGTGCGGATGGCGGTCGTCGCGGCGGGGCCGGCCGACGCGCCGCCGGTGGTGCTGGTCCACGGCGAGCCCACCTGGGGCTATCTCTACCGCGACGTGATGACGCCGCTGGTCGACGCGGGGCTGCGGGTGGTGGTGCCGGACCTGATCGGGTTCGGCCGCTCCGACAAGCCGACCGACCGCGCCGACTACACCTACGCCCGTCACGTCGAGTGGCTGCGGGAGGCGCTTTTCGACCGACTCGGGCTCACCGGGGTGCACTACGTCGGCCAGGACTGGGGCGGGCTGATCGGCATGCGGCTGCTGGCCGAGCACCCGGACCGCTTCGCCGGCGTGGTGATGGCCAACACCGGCCTGCCCACCGGCGACGTGCCGATGCCCGAGGCGTGGCAGCGGTTCCGCGTGATGGTGGAGCAGGCGCCACAGCTCGACGTCGGACGCATGGTCCAGGCGGGCTGCCAGCGTGAGCTCAGCGATGCCGAGCTGGCGGCGTACGCCGCGCCGTTCCCCGACGAGTCCTTCTGCGCCGGCGCCCGCGCCTTCCCCGGCCTGGTGCCGAACACGCCCGACGACCCGGCGGCGACGGCCAATCGCGCGGCGTGGGAGCGGCTGGCGTCGGTGACGGTGCCGTTCCTCTGCGCGTTCAGCGACGGCGACCCCATCACCCGCGGCGGCGACGGCTGGATGCGGAAGAAGATCCCCGGCGCGGCCGGGCAGTCGCACACCACCATCGAGGGCGCGGGCCACTTCCTCCAGGAGGACCGGCCGCGCGAGCTCGGTCAGGTGGTCGGCGACTTCGTGCGCTCGGTCGAGGGCACCTGACCGTCAGCCGTTGATCCGGTCGCGCTGCTCGAGGAGCGAATCCAGCGGAGCAAGGTCGAAAGGCGGGCCGGTCATCACGATCACGTGGTCGGCGCCCGCGTCGACGTACCTCTCGACGTCGTGCACGTCGTCGGCGCCGACGCCCACGGTGCGCTCGATCGTGGCCGGGTCACGGCCGAGCTTGGCGCACCACTCGTCGAGGACGGCGGACTTCTGGGCGAAGTGCTCCGGCGGTCCGAAGGTGTTCCAGGCCTGGGCGTGCTCGGCGACCAGGCGCAGCGTGACCTTCTCGCCGGAGCCCCCGATCAGGAGCGGCAGGTCGCCGACCGGGCCGGGGTTGAGCTTCTCCAGCCGGGCCTTCATCCGCGGCAGGTCGCGGCCCAGCTGGCGGAGACGGTCGGGCGCGGTGCCGAACTCGTAGCCGTACTCCGCGTAGTCGCGCTCGAACCAGCCGGCGCCGACGCCGAGGTACATCCGGCCGCCGGAGACGTGGTCGAGCGTTCGCGCCATGTCGGCGAGCAGCTCGGGGTTGCGATAGCTGTTGCAGGTGACGAGCACCCCGAGCTTGGCGCGGCTGGTGTCGGCGGCCATCACCGAGAGCAGTGTCCAGCCCTCGAAGTGCGCCCCGTCGCGGTCGCCGTACAACGGATAGAAGTGGTCCCAGGTCCAGATCGAGTCGGCTCCCCGCTCGTCGGCCGCGCGCCACCCCCGGCGAAGCTCGTCGACGGTGGTCGCCTGCGGGTGCAGCTGGATGCCGACACGGAGAGTCATAACGGCCACGGTAGCCAGCGGCTGGGCGGGCTGGTGGCCGCGGCGAGGCAGCCGGCGGCAGCGCGGTCGGCTAGCGCCGGCGGGCGCCCTCGCCCTCGTGGACGGCGCGGGTCTGCAGCCACGCGCCGATGCCGTACAGCAGCGAGGCCACCAGCAGGCCGACCGCGCCGGCCACACCCAGCCGGCTGCTCATGCCGGGGCCGAAGGCCGCGTAGAGGAACACCGCGGCGGAGACCGCCATCAGCCAGGCGCCGGCCCGCTCCAGCCTGACTCCCCAGGTGTCCACCGGCCCAGCGTAGGCGACCGGCCGCGGCGCGCGCGTAGCCCGGAACCCGAGCCACGGCGAAACTCATGGATGCGGCCCGTGGGGGAACTTCCCTGCCTAGGATGAGGCGCCCGCAGGGCCGACGAAGGGATCGACGCATGCGCATGGGTGTTCGGATCGGGGCCTACGCGCTCGCGGTCGTGCTGGTGTTCGTCGCCGGCCTCGGCGTCGCGGCGCTGCTGGGCGCGCGGCTGCCCTTCCAGTCCAACACCATCGACCGCAGCCAGCCCGCGCTGCTGAAGTCGATCCAGGACATCAGCGAGTACCACGCCGCGGTCGGCAACTTCGAGGTCGTCATCGACTACGAGAACGACGTCAGCTGGGTCCCGGCCTTCGTCGCGGGCGAGCGGTCGCTGTTCGTGGCCGCCGGCACCGTCGATGCGTACGTCGACCTGTCCGGCCTCGGCGACGGCGACCTCACGGTGTCCGACGACGGGGCCTCCGTGGAGATCAGCCTCCCCGGGGCCGAGCTCGACGAGCCCAACCTCGACCAGGACCGCACCTACCTCTTCTCCCAGGACCGGGGCGTCATCGACCGCATCGGCGACCTGATCTCGTCGCAGAACCAGCAGGAGCTCTACCAGCTCGCCGAGGCCAAGCTCGCCACCGCGGCCGCCGAGTCGGAGCTGACGGAGCAGGCCGAGACGAACACGAAGACCATGCTGACCGGGCTCTTCGACTCCCTCGACATGGAGGTCACCTTCAGCGGGGGCATCGCCTAGCCGGGTCTGTCGCCCGGCCAAGGCTGCTGATCGGGTCGGGCGGCAGGGTGCGAAGTCCGCACGCACGCGGGAGGCTGACGTCATGCGCAAACTGGTCTACGGCATGAACGTGAGCCTGGACGGCTATACCGCCGCGCCCGGAGACGACCTCGGCTGGAGTGTGCCGAGCGACGAGCTCTTTCAGTGGTGGTCCGACCGGGTGGCGGCAACCGACCTGGCGCTGTACGGGCGCAGACTGTGGGAGACGATGAGCTCGTACTGGCCGACTGTCGACCAGCAGCCTGGCGTCACACCGGCGGAGATCGAGTTCGCCCGCCGCTGGCGGGAGATGCCGAAGGTCGTGTTCTCCTCGACCACCAGCACGGTCGACGGGAACACCCGCCTGGTCACCGGCGACGCGGTCGCCGAGATCACCCGACTCAAGGCGGAGGACGGCGGCCCCATGGACATCGGAGGCGCCACCCTCGCCGCTTCGGCCATGCGGGCCGGGCTGATCGACGAGTACGTGCTGGCCACCGCACCGGTGTTGGTGGGCGGCGGCACCCCCTTCTTCACCGACCTCGACAACTGGGTGAACCTGACGCTGGTGGAGACTCGGACGTTTCCCGACGGCGTACTGCTGACCAGGTACGAGACCAGGCGCTGACGGTCGGACGCTCGGCCGCGCTCAACTGCTGAAGGGGCGGCGGCGCACAGGTCGCCGGATGACGGAGCTGGGCTTCGACGCCAGGAGCGGGTCGAAGTCGTCGGTGATCGGCGTCAGGTCTTCCTCGTTCACGAAGACGGCGCCGTCGCGCACCTCCTGGAAGAGATCGCGCCCGAGTACGGCGCCGGCCGTGCCCATGCCGCCCCAGATCGTGGCGTTGATGCCGAACATGTGCTCCGTGCTGCCGCCGGCGAGGAACAGGCCCGGGATGTGGGTGGTCACCTGGGGCCGGAGCGGGCCGAGGTTCTTCAGCAGCGGGGCGATGCCGTAGCAGGAGCCGTCGGTGCTGAGGGTGAAGCGCTCCTGGGTGATCGGGGTGGACGCCTCGCAGAAGACCATGCGCTCACGGAGGTCAGGGATCAGCAGCTCGGCGGTGTCGAGCACGCGCTGGGTGAGCTCCTCCTTGAGCTGGAGGTAACGCTCGTCGCGGCTGTAGCTGCCACCGTCCGCGGGGCCGGTCTCCACGTTCCAGAACGCGTGCTCCTTGGGCGCCCAGCTCACGAGCTCGAGCGTGGAGTAGCCCGCAGGCGCCGAGTGCGTCCCCTCGGGGTCCTTGGCCGTGGGGCAGCTGACGCCCACCGGCATCCGCTCGGGGCAGCGACCGGCGGCGACCTCGCGGTAGTAGCCGTCGACGTCGTTGGTCGGCCACACCCAGGCGAGCGGCGGAGTGCCACGCTCGCGCAGGTCGACGTCGAGGGCGACGTACACCGCGAACATCGGCAGCGTCATCTCCACGTCCTTCAGTCGGCGCCGCAGCCGACGGGTCAGGTGCTCCTCGCCGACCAGCTCCGCCCAGGTCTTCTTGAAGTCGGCGGCGGAGACGACCGTCGCGGACCGGATCTCCTCGCCGCCGCGGAGGCGGACGCCGACGGCGCGCCCGTCCTCGATCAGGATCCGGTCGACCCTGGCCTTGGTGCGGACCCGACCGCCGTGCGTCTGGATGACGTCGGTGAGATGGGCGCCGATGACCTGGCCGCCACCGCGGGGGTAGTAGGCACCGGCCTGGAGGTAGTGGTGCAGGAAGCCAGCGTGCATGGCGGTGGGCGTCCGGTGCGGGGGCCACGTGTAGTCCCCGTTCTCGGCGAGGATCACCGCCTGGGCGTCAGCGCTGAGGCCGCACGCTGCCATCAGCGTCGTGACGGGCCGCACGCCCCACCGCAGCAGCGCGAACGGGCGCAGGAGCGGCCGTTCGCCGGCAGCGATGGTGCGCATGATCCCGACGCACCGGCGAAGCCCGGTCTCCTCCTCGGGAAACGCCGCGACCAGGCGGTCGAGGTAGGTGTCCCAGCCGGTCGGCGTCTGGAACGTCTTTCCCGGGATCATGATCTGGCAGTGCCCCTCCGGGCGCTGGCGCAGCCACTTGATGCGCTCGGTCAGCGCCAGGCCGGAGAGCGCGGTCTGCATCCGGCCGCCGGGGCCGCACTCGCCGACGTAGTGGGTGCCGACGTCGAACTCGAACTTGTTGCCGGCGCGGCGAAAGACCTGGGTGCTGCCGCCCACCACCTGGTTTGCCTCGAGCACCAGCACCCTCTTGCCGTTGGCCGCGAGGTACGCCGCGCAGGTCAGGCCGCCCGGGCCGGCCCCCACCACCACCGCGTCCCAGGTCTGGTGTCCGGCCTCATGGACCGGCGTCAGGGGCGTCGTCGTCTGCGTCGGGGGCGTCGTGGTCTGCGTCATGGCCCATCGCTTTCACCAGGGAGTGTCTGGAGACAGGCACCAGTTAACTCCCGACCCGCTCGGACGATGCCGCAGGGCGGCCGCACGCGTCCGCCGCTTCAGCGAATCGCGCTGGTGAACGGCTTGCTTGTCGGGATCTGGGCGATCAGCAGCCCAGGAGTGTTCTTCTGGCCGCTCTTCCCGATCGTCGGGTGGGGCATCGGGGTGGTCCTTCACGGGTGGGACGTCTACTTCGCGAACGAACCCGACGAGGCACGGATCCGTCGGATGATGGACGAGCTCCAACGGAAGGACTGAGTCGTCCGGTCGCGGCGGCACGCGACCGCGCGCGGGGCGAAGCTGTGCTGTGGCTGGCTCTTGCTGCCACGCACGGGGGCATCTCCGATCGGCAGCGCGACTCGAGCGGTGACCAGACTGCGAGGGTCGGAGTCGCCTCGTGGAGAGGCCGGAGAGGCCACCCGGGGGTCGAAGGTCGTGGCCGTCGTCGACCTCCGGCACCTCGTGACGGTCGCTAGGCTTGAGTGTCCGATCATGCCGAACCGTCCTTGTGCAGATGGCAAGCCTTCAGTCAACCGGGAGGATCGTCGTGTCGACCAACCACGTGAACTGGGCGGGCAACGTGACCTACGGCCCAGAGGCGGTGCTGGAACCCGCGACCGTCGACGAGCTTCAGGGCATGGTCGCTCGCTGGCCACGCGTGCGCGCGCTCGGGACCCGACACTCATTCACCGATATCGCGGATACCTCAGGTGCGTTGATCTCGCTGGCCGGCATTGATTCCGACATCAGGATCGACCCGACAGCGATGACCGTCAGCGTCACCGGAGGCACCCGCTACGGGGTGTTGATCCGCGAGCTGCAAGCGCAGGGGTTCGCCCTGCACAACACCGGGTCGCTGCCGCACATCTCGGTGGCCGGCGCCACCGCTACGGGCACGCACGGGTCCGGTGACGACAGCGGAATCCTCTCCACCGCGATCTCGGCGGTGGAGCTGGTGGCGGCGGACGGGTCCCTGGTCAGGATCGACCGGTCCAGCGACGAGCTGTCCGCGCTCGCCGTCGGCCTGGGAGCGTTCGGGATCATCACGCGCCTCACCCTCGACATCCAACCGACCTACCAAGTGCGCCAGGATGTCTACCGCTACGCACCATGGGAGACCGTTCTCGAGAAGCTGGACGAGGTCTTCGCCAGCGCCTACGGCGTCAGCCTCCTCGCCGACTTCGCGAGCCCCACCGTGATGCAGATCTGGCTCAAGACCCGGCTCGACAGCGATGAGCATCCCGAGGTGGCCCCCACGCTCTTCGGCGCGACGTGGTACGACGACTCCGAGGAGGTCGCGCCGGAGAACGTGAACCAACGCGCCAGCGTGCCCGGCCCGTGGTCGGACCGGATGCCCCACTTCCGCCTCGAGGGAGAGCCCTCCCACGGCGGCGACGAGCTGCAGAGCGAGTACTACGTCGGCCGCGAGCACGGTGTGCAGGCCTTGGAGGTGCTTCGCACGCTGGGGGCGCAGATCTCCCCACACCTGCTGATCGCCGAGATCCGCACGGCAGCGGCCGATTCGCTGTGGCTCAGCCCGGCCTACGAGCGGGACGTCCTCTGTGTCGGGTTCACCTGGGCCAAGCACCCGGCGGAAGTGACGGCGCTGCTGCCCGTGATCGAGGAGGCACTCGCGCCCTTCGCGCCGCGCCCGCACTGGGGCAAGCTCTTCCACTTCGGCGCCGACGTCGTCGGCCAACGATTCCCTCGCCTCCCCGACTTCATGGCGGTGCGCAACCGATACGACCCGGAGCAGAAGTTCTGGAACCCTTTCCTCGAGCGCACTCTCGGGGCACCGTAGGACCACCCACCGAGCTCCACCGGGCACCCGGCCATCCTCGGATGCCGGGCATGGGCCGCCACGCGTCCGGCCGCTCAGCGGAAACGGGTGCTGCTCTACCGGCCGTGGCGGTCGGCCTGCCCCCTGAAGACCATCCGCGCTCACGGATGTCCGGCATCAGCAGTTCGGCGGTGCCGAGCGCGCGCGCTGATGCCTCGGAGTGCGGTCCTCATCCCACGCGTTGCGCCAACCTCGCGACCGCTGCGGCCACCCGGGATCCGAACATGACGGGGTCGTTGTGGTCTGCGCCCGCGAACACCACCCGCTCGGCCAGCGACGGGGCGACGTCCGCGACCCGGGCGCTGAGCACTGACGGGACCACCGAGTCGCGGTCGCCGTAGATCACCGTGGTCGGCACCTGGCTGGTGGCGAGGTGTTCGACGACAGGGAACCGGTCGCGCAGCAGTCCTCGCACCGGGAGCCAGGGGTAGTGGTGGGCACCCACGTCGGCTAGCTCGGTGAATGGCGAGCGGAGCACCATCCCCGCCGGCGGATGCCGGGCCTGGAGCGCCGCGACGACGCCGGAGCCCAGTGACTCGCCGAAGTAGATGGTCTGTTGCGCGGGGTAGCCGAGCTCTTCCAGGGCCTGTGCCGCGGCGTCCGCGTCGTGGGCGAGCCCGTCCTCGCTGGGGTTGCCCGGGTTGCCGCCATAGCCGCGATAGTCCATGAGCAGTACGGCGAGTCCGCGGCGGCTCAGCTCCTGGGCGAGCTCGGCCCTGCCAGTCCGGTTGCCACCGTTGCCGGGCGCGACCAGGACCGCCATCCCGGTGTCCCGTGGGCCGGATGCCGGGACGAACCAGGCACCCAGTTCTCGTCCGTCGGCCGTGTGGAGCGTGACGTCGCGGGCACCGGCGATGACCTCTGCGGCCGGAGGCACCGACGTGGGATCAGGGAAGTAGATCAGCTGACGCTGCAGCGCCCACAGCATCGCGACCACCGTCCCCACGAGCAGCAGCACCACCAGGAAGCCACGCCCGAGTCTCCGACGCTTCGGCCTGGTCATTCCTCATGCTCGCCCTCGTGTCCCGTCACTGCAAGTGAGCCGGAACGCGCTGCCCCGTGAGGTCGCGTTGTGTGAGTTGCCCGGCGAGACTCACGCGGCGCAGGGCTCGGGGTCTGGGGCCGGCGCGGAAGAGGGAGTCGGGGGTCGTTCATCGGCTTCGTGGGCGCGCGCGCCGCGTCGTTCCGCGCCGATCCCGGCGGCGACGACGAGTCCGATGCCGACGATGGCCAGGGCATCGAGGTCCTGGCGCAGCACGAGATAGCCGATCATCACGGCGATCGCGGGTTCGAGGCTCATGAGGGTTCCGAACGCCGCGGTGGTGAGGCGCCGGAGCGCGAGCAGCTCCAAGGTGAATGGCACCACGGGGAGCAGGAGGGCCAGACCGAGCCCGAGCAGGATGATCTGGGGGGTCAGCTGGCTGACGACTGCTGGACCGGCAACCAGCGTCGCGACCAGCCCGGCGACGGGCATCGAGATCGAGAGGCCGGCGATGCCGGCGATCTCGTCGCCCACCTTCTGGGTGAGCAGGATGTAGGCCGCCCAGCACGCGGCGGCCCCGAGTGCGAAGCCGACGCCCACGGGGTCGGCGCCGCCGGTCCAGGGCTGCGTCAGCAAGACCACGCCGATCGCCGCGAGCAAGGCCCACACCCGACCGGTCCCGCGTCCGCGCCACGCTGCTACCCCGAGCGGTCCCAGGAACTCCAGCGCGCTGGCGGTGCCCAACGGCAACCTTTCGATCGCCGCCATGAACAGCATCGTGAGACCCGCGGTGACCACGCCCAGGGCGATGCCGGCGCGCAGTGCGGTTCCGGAGTACCGCGAGAAACGCGGCCGGACGACGGCCAGGAGCAACAACCCGGCCCACGAGAGCCGCAGCCACGCCGCACCTTGCGCGCCGACCTCGTCGAACAGTCCGACCGACGCGGCGAGCCCGAGCTGAACACAGAGCATCGAGGTGAGGGCCAGGCCGGTGCCGGCGCGTGCTGAGGAGCGGGGCCCCGAGCCGCCGACGGTGTGCTCGAACGAAGTCATCCGCACAGTGAACGGGATCTCGTCGTTCACGTCCACGCGACTGAAGTGGATATATTGTCCAGTAGTCATGAACAATACGGAGCTGAATCTGCGTCGTCTCCGGGTCCTGCTCGAACTGTCACGCATGGACTCGATGCGAGAGGTCGCCGACGAGCTCGACATGACCACGTCGAGCGTCTCCCAGCACATCGCGGCGCTCGCCGCCGAGGTCGGGGCTGCGCTGGTCGAGCCGGTCGGTCGGCGTGTCCGGCTGACACCTGCGGGTCGACGGCTCGCCGAGCACGCCGTGACGATCCTCGCGGCGGTGGAGGCCGCTCGTCGCGATCTCGACCCGAGTGGCGAGCCTGAGGGGGTCGTACGGGTCGCTGGCTTCGCGACCGGGATCAGGCGATCGCTGCTGCCCGCCGTGCTCGAGATCGACACGAGCAGCCCCGGTGTCGCCATTCGGATGAGCGAGCACGAGCCAACCGAGGCCCTCGACCTCCTGGGCCGTGACGACGTTGACCTCGCCCTCGTCTACGACTACAACCTGGCGCCCATCGCACTGCGCAACGACATGACCGCCACCCGGCTCTGGAGCCTTCCTTGGGGGCTGGGTGTGCCATCGCCAGCGAAGCAAGAAGACTTCTCGACGTACGCCGGCCACGACTGGATCGTGAACTCCCGCAACACCGCCGACGAGGACGTCCTCCGCACGCTCGCGTCCATGGCCGGGTTCAGCCCCCGGATCCTGCACCGCATCGACAGCCTCGAGCTGGTCGAGGACCTCATCGTGGCCGGCCACGGCATCGGCCTCCTGCCGCGTGGGCGCGCCACCCGACAGGGGGTGCGCGTCCTTCCACTCAACGACCCGACCGTGACACTGCGCGTCTACGCAGTCACCCGCCGCGGGCGCGACCAGTGGCCACCCGTGCGCGTCGTGCTCGAACAACTCGCACCCGCTCGCGAAGCGGACGCACCATGACTTCTCGCGTGGCCGACGTGCCGGAAACGCCCTCTTCACAGTGAAAGGCGGCTTCTGGTCGAGCGACCAGCGAGTAGAGATAGTCGTCGAGGACGACGAAGTAGCGTGAACTGCTCGCGAATCGGGGGCGATCTCCGGTGGCTGCTGCGTGGCCTTGAGTCGCATCGCGTCGCGGCACGCGACAGCCGCTTCGCAGACAGCGACGGCCACACGCTTCGCGGAGTGACGCGCCTGCTCTGGGCTACGCATCGTTGGCAGGAAGCCGAGGAGCTGCGCTGAGGGCGCTCTTCAACTCCGACAAGTGCGACGACCCACGTGATCCTGGTCCCCTGAGCTCTTTGCAGAGGCCAGAGCAGTGTGCGAAGTGTCCGGTGCGTGAGGCCCGCATGGCCTTCGTGCTGCGTGCGTGAGTACCACGGCCGCTACGCCCTCCTATCCGGCCTACTGACGCACGAGCCACGCGAACGAACTCGTCTTGGGCCTCTTGTTCGACGCAAGACCGGTGCGCCCGAGCCTGTCCGGTCGTCGGCCGGGGCGTGCCCGGGTCCCCGTGGTGACACGGACGACGTGTGGAGGTGCGAGGGTGGAGCAATGATCGATGTCACTTTCGACGAGCTCATGGAACTCGTGGTGCACGGCTTTGAGATCGGTGGTGTCACGGTCCTTGTGCTCGGTGCTCTCGGCGCCTTTGCGCACGCGGTGATGGTCGCGCGACGGAGTGGTTTGCGTGATGCGTACGAGACCGCGCGGCGAAGCGTGGGCCGCGCAATCCTCCTGGGGCTGGAGCTGCTCATCATTGCCGACATCGTCCTGACCATCACGGTCGATCCCACTCTGGAGAGTGCGTTGGCACTCGGCCTCATCGTCTTGGTGAGGACGTTCCTCAGCTTCTCCCTCGAGGTCGAGCTCGAAGGCACCTTGCCGTGGCGACGCGGGCCGGATGTGAGGGGCACCATGAAGCACGAACGAGAAGCCCCGGCTTGACCGCGTCTTGCACGGGGACCATGGGGGATGGCCGTGCGGCATCGCGAGTCGGACGCGGAGTGACATGGCCGCCTTCGCGGCGACGGGGTGACATGGCCGCCTTCGCGGCGACGGGGTGACATGGCCGTCTTCGCAGCGGAATGCAGCAGGTGTCCGGTGGACGGCGGGGGGCCCAACTCCTGCTGCGCTGTGGGGGGTTAGTGCCCCCTCGAGCGGGCACTATCCCCCAAGAACGACGCAGGAGATGGGCGCCGAGCGCGGTCGCAAGGGGCGCGCTGGCGGGGAGAGGACGCCTGTGCGGGCACCTCACCAGCCGAAGCGCACCACGCCCACTCTGGGGGCGAAAGGGGCTACCGCTCGCCAACGACCACCCGATACCGCACGAACGCCGGCACGGCGAGGGCAGCGACGACGGTCAGCACGACGACCAGCACCCCGCCCCCAGCGGCAGCAACGCTCGTCCCGACGACAACGGCAGCCGACCCGTGTGCCACGTCAGCGATCCGCGGGCCGCCGGCAACGACCACGATGAAGACCCCCTGCAGCCGACCTCGGACATCGTCGGAGGCTGCGGCTTGGAGCATGCTCATCCGGAAGGCGGCCGACGCCATGTCGGCGGCGCCGCCGATGACCAGCATGAGGACTGCGAGGGCGAGGAAGAAGCCGGCCCGGCCGTCGGCGGCGCCGGCCGCGAGGCCGAAGGCGGTCATCGCGAGCCCCCAGACGATGATCGCGACCACGACGGCGTACCCCTGCCGTTCGATCCGCGACACCCAGCCCGACAGCACGCCCCCGAGGACGGCACCGATCGGGATCGCGGCGAAGAGCAGCGCGAAGGCCAGGCCGCCCTCCGACGGACCGCCGAACGACAGGTGCGCCATCTCCGGGAAGAGCGCCCGCGGCATCCCGAAGATCATCGCGATCAGGTCGACCACGAAGCTCATCAGGAGCACCGGGTGGCCGCGCAGGTAGCGCAGCCCCTCGACCACCGACCGCAGCCCCGGCGTCGTGGCCGTGCCCTGGATCGGCAGCCGCGGCAGCGCCAGCGCGGCGCCGAGCGTGGCGAACAGGCCGACGGTGTCGATCGCGTAGAGCCAGGCGAAGCCGAGGAACGGCAGCATCGCCCCCGCGAGCAGCGGCCCGGCGATCGCGCCCGCCTGGAAGACCGTCATCGACAGCGAGTTCGCCGCCGGCAGCTGGTCGGTCGGCACCAGGCGCGGGATGATCGCGTTGCGCGTCGGGTAGTTGACCGCGAAGAACGCCTGCTGCAACGAGAACAGCCCGAGCAGCAGCCAGACGTCGGTGTTGCCGAGCAGCGCCTGCAGCCAGAACAGCGCCGAGGTGACGACCAGGCCGACCGTGGTGACGACCAGGAGGGTACGCCGGTCGAAGACGTCGGCGAGCGCCCCGCCCCACAGCCCGAACACCACCAGCGGGACCAGCCCGAAGACGCCGGCCAGGCCGACGTACGCCGACGACCCGGTCATCGCGTAGAGCTGCGCCGGCACCGCGACCACCGTCAGCTGGGCGCCGACGACGGTGACGATCGAGGCCAGCCACAGGCGTCGGAAGTGTGGCTCCCGGAGCGGCCGGGTGTCGGCCAACAGGCTGCGCCACCGGGCCACGGGCGGTCGGTCTCCTGCCGCTGTCGAGATGCTGGGCAGGGTCACGCTACGACACCGGCTCCACCCGGCCGGCGCGAGTCCGCCGCCCGTGCCGCACACTGGAGCCCATGGTGTGGCAGAGCCTGCGAGGGTGGAGCGCGCGCCGTTGGCTGTCCGCCGGCGCCGCGGCACTCGCCACGCTGCTGCTCCTCGGGCTGCCGGCCGACCTGGTGCCCAACCCGGTCTTCGGCCGCCAGATCGAGGCGCCGACGTGGGCGCTGCCGGTGCTGGTCATCACCTCCGTGCTCAGCGGCCTGTTGCTGGCGACGTACGTCCGCCAGCCGGCCGGCGACGGCCGCGCCGAGATCGAGGCCGGCGACCCACTGGCCGACCGGCAGGGGCGACGAGGTGCGCTCGGCGGACTGCTCGGCTTCGTCGCCGTCGGCTGCCCGGTGTGCAACAAGATCGTGGTGCTGGCGCTGGGCTACACCGGCGCGCTGCGGTGGTTCGAGCCGGTCCAGCCCTCCCTCGCCGTCGGTGCGGTCGCGCTGCTGGCCTGGGCGCTGCGGGCCCGGCTGCGCGGCGAGATCGCCTGCGCTGTGACCCCCGACCGGTCCGTGTCCGCCTGAGGAGGCCCCATGAGCGAGCAGGTCGACGTCGTCGTCATCGGAGCCGGCCTGGCCGGTCTCCGGTGCGCGGCCGAGCTGGAGTCGGCCGGCGTCGAGGTGGCGCTGCTCGAGGGGTCCGACGGCGTGGGTGGGCGGGTCCGCACCGACCGGGTCGACGACTTCCTGTGCGACCGGGGCTTCCAGCTGCTCAACCCGGCGTACCCCGCCGTCAAGAGGTACGTCGACGTGCCCGCGCTCGGCCTGCAGACCTTCGACGCCGGGGTGGCGGTCCGCAAGGCCGCCGGGCTGACCCTGCTGGGCGACCCGCGCCGGGCGCCGCGGCTGGTCGGCTCGACGCTGACCAGCGGGATGACCCGCCCGAAGGAGCTGGCCGGGCTCGGCCGCTTCCTCGGCCCCGCGCTGGCCAACCCGCAGAGGGCGCTGCGCGGCAACGACGAGCCGCTGGCCGCGGCACTCGACCGGGCCGGTGTCGACGGGCCGCTGCGCCGCGACGTGCTCGAGCCGTTCCTGGCGGGGGTGCTCGCCGACAGCTCGGTGACGGCATCGGCCAACCTGGTGCGGATGCTGGTGCGCTCCTTCGTGCTCGGCACGCCCGGGCTCCCCGCGCGCGGCATGCAGGCGCTGCCCGACCAGCTCGCCGCCCGACTCGCCACGCCGCCCCGGATGGGCGTCCGCGCCACCGCCCTCGACGCGACCGCCGACGGCGTGACGGTGCAGACCTCCGGCGGCGCCTGGCGGGCGGGCGCCGCGGTCATCGCGGTCTCCCCCGACCAGGTGGAGGCGCTGGTGCCCGGCCTCGCGCCGCCGACCCGCGGCCTGGCCACCTGGTGGTTCGCCGCCGACGAGGCGCCCTTCGACCGCGCACTGCTCACCCTCGACGCCCGCGCCCACCGCGGGCCCGCCCAGCACGCCGCGGTCGTGAGCAAGGCCGCGCCGAGCTATGCCCCGCAGGGCCGCCACCTGATCGAGGCCACGGTCGTGCTCGACCGCGCCTCCGACGCGACCGAGGCCGACGTACGCCGGCACCTCGGCGAGCTCTGGAGCACCGACGCGAGCGGGTGGGAGCTGCTGGTGCGCCACGACATCCCGCATGCGCTGCCGTTCCAGCCAGCGCCGCTCGTGCCGCGCCAACAGCCCAAGGTCGGGCAGCACACCTACCTCGCCGGCGACCACCGGGACACCGCCTCGATCCAGGGCGCGCTGGTCTCCGGCACCCGGATCGCCACGGCGGTGCTCGGCGACCTCGGAGCCCGCCCGGCCGGATAGCCTCGCAGGCATGGTCCCGGCGTCTTCGGGTACCTCCTCCGCAGGGCCGGGTCCCCGGCAACCTGACACCCCCTCCCCACCGAAGGACCGTCATGCAGATCAGCCGCACCGTCGAGGTCGACACCCCGCTGGAGAAGGTCTTCGCCTACCTCAGCGACTTCACCACCACCACCGAGTGGGACCCGGGCTCGGTGCGCACCGTGCGAGTCGACGGCGACGGCGGCGTCGGCACGACCTACCACAACACCTCGAAGTTCAACGGCCGCGAGACCGAGCTGGTCTACGAGGTGACCGAGCTGGTCGAGCACAAGCGGTTCGCGGTGCGCGGGGAGAACAAGTCGGTCGTCGCCCGCGACACGATGGAGTTCGCCGAGACCCCCTCCGGCGGGTCCCGGGTGACCTACACCGCCGACTTCACCTTCAAGGGCCTGGCCAAGCTGGCCGCGCCGTTCCTCGGGGGAGCCTTCAAGAAGCTCGGCGACGAGGCCGAGGAGGGGCTGCTCGAGAACCTCGGCAAGCTCTGAGCGGCGCGCCCGCTCTTGTCGCGCCGTAGCCGACCCGAAACACGCGCGACACCTGGCCGCCTTGTGGCCGTGACGGCATCCGCCTAGCGTTCGGGGCATGGACCAGCAGGCCGAGCACACCAGCCTCTTCGAGGGCTACCAGCTCGGCGCGGCATGGGACGAGATGCTCAGCGAGCCGGGTGCGCCCCGCACGCCCTACAAGGCGGTGCACCGCACGCTCGCCGCGATGAGCTCGACCGAGATGCGTGAGCGCGCCGACCAGCTGGCGCGCAACTACCTCGACCAGGGCGTGACCTTCGACCACTCCGGCGAGGAGCAGCCGTTCCCGCTCGACGCCGTGCCGCGGGTGCTGTCGGCCCACGAGTGGGAGGTCATCGAGGCCGGCGTCGTGCAGCGCGTGACCGCGCTGGAGGCGCTGCTCGACGATATCTACAGCCGCGAGGGCGAGATCCCGCGCGCCGTGCACGAAGGCATCGTGCCGTGGCGGCTGATCGCCTCCTCCGCCCATTTCCACCGTGCGGTGATGGGCGTCCGCCCCACCAACGGCGTCCGCATCCACGTCTCCGGGATCGACCTGATCCGCGACGAGCACGGGATCTTCCGGGTGCTGGAGGACAACGTCCGCGTGCCGTCGGGCGTCAGCTACGTCATCGCCAACCGCCGCGCGATGGCCAACGTCTTCCCCGAGGCGTTCGCCACGATGCGGATCCGCCCGGTGCACGACTACCCGCGGATGCTGCTGCGGGCGCTGCGAGCCGCGGCCCCCGACGGCACCAAGGACCCCAACGTCGTGGTGCTCACCCCCGGCGTCTACAACAGCGCCTACTTCGAGCACGCCCTGCTCGCGCGGATGATGGGCGTCGAGCTGGTCGAGGGCCGCGACCTGGTGAGCAGCGGCGGACAGGTGCGGATGCGCACCACCAAGGGCGACCGGCCGGTCGACGTGATCTACCGCCGCGTCGACGACGACTTCCTCGACCCCGTCCACTTCCGCGGCGACTCGGTGCTGGGCGTGGCGGGCCTGGTCTCCGCGGTCCGCGCCGGCCGGGTGACGCTGGCCAACGCGATCGGCAACGGCGTCGCCGACGACAAGCTCGTCTACTCCTACCTCCCCGACCTGGTGCGCTTCTATCTCGGCGAGGACCCGATCCTCCCCAACGTCGACACCTTTCGCTGCAACGAGCCCCGCGCGCTGCAGCAGGTGCTCGGCCACCTCGACGAGATGGTGGTCAAGCCGGTCGACGGCTCCGGCGGCAAGGGCCTGGTCGTCGGTACGACGGCCGACGGGGCGACGCTCGACCGGCTGCGCACGCGCCTCCAGGAGGACCCGCGCGGCTGGATCGCCCAGCCGGTGGTCCAGCTCTCCACGGTGCCGACCCTGATCGACGGGCGGCTGCGCGGCCGCCACGTCGACCTGCGACCGTTCGCGGTCAACGACGGCGACCAGGTGCGGGTGCTCCCCGGCGGCCTGACCAGGGTCGCGCTCCCCGAGGGCCAGCTGGTCGTCAACTCCAGCCAGGGCGGTGGCTCCAAGGACACCTGGGTCCTCTCCGCCCACGGCCGCCCGGCCCACCGCTCCGCCGGCCAGGCCCCCGAGCCCGAGACCCGTGAGGTCGTGGTGATGACCGCGCCGACCGCGTCGCCCGAGGACGCGATGCGCTCCCAGCAGTCCCAGCAGCAGCAGAGCTGAGGGCCGCCGGCCGAGCCCGGCGGCCGCCCCCCACCCGTTCAGCTGGCGCTGATCACGCGGAGCCGCCGGTTGCCGCGGTCGGCCACCCAGAGGTTGCCGGCCGGATCGAGCACCGTGGCCGACGGCCGGCTCCACGTCGAGAAGATCGGCGCGCCGCCGTCGCCGACGTACCCGAACTGGCCGCTGCCGGCGATGGTGTCGATCTGGCCGTCGTGCACCAGCCGCACCCGGTTGTTGTTGGACTCGCTGATGTAGACGTCGCCGGCCGCTGTCACCTGGACGTACTGCGGCTTGTGCAGTCCGGCCTCGGTCGCCGGGCCGCCGTCGCCGTCGATCGTCGCCACGCCGGTGCCGGCGAAGGTGTGGATGAGGCCGCTGGTGTCGACGACCCGCACCCGCTCGTTGTCGTAGTCGGCGACGTAGAGGTTGCCGCCGGCGTCGACCGCGACACTGTAGGGGTTGTTGAGCCGCGCCGAGGTCGCGGCGATCTCGTCGCCGTTGTAGCCCGCCGACCCGTTGCCCGCCACCGTGGTGATCACACCCGCGGTGGTCACCTTGCGGACCCGGTGGTTGCCGCGGTCGGCGATGTACATCGTGCCGTCGGTCGAGAACGCGACGTCGTAGGGATTGCGCAGCCGCGCACTGAGGGCCGCGCCTCCGTCGCCGGTGTTGCCGGCCGTGCCGGTGCCGACCACGGTGGTGATGACGCCGGTGCTCATGGTGACCTTGCGGATCTTGTTGTTGACGCTGTCGGCGATGAAGAGGTCGCCGGCGGCGTTGAACGCGATCCGGGTCGGCCCGTTGAGCCGTGCGGCGGTCGCGGGGCCGCCGTCACCGGTGCTGCCTGCGGCGCCGGTGCCGGCGATCGTCGTGACGTTGCCGGCGCTGCCGATCCGGCGGACGGCGTGCAGCGCGGTGTCGACGAAGTAGATCCGGCCCTGCGCGTCGGCTGCCAGACCCCACGGCGTGTTGATGCCCACGCCGACGGACTGGTTGCCGTCGGCGGAGTACGACGTGGTGCCGTTGCCGGCCCCGGTCCAGAGCATGTTGTGGCCACAGTCCATGGCGGCGTACGCCGTTGCCCGGGTGAACAGCGCCTTGCCGACGGTGTTGAGCTTGGTGGGGTTGTTGGCCCCGAAGAAGACCCGGCAGGCCGGCGCCGGCCCGGAGGTCATCGGGTCGCCGGTGCGGTAGGCGAACTCCGCGGCCCCGCCGCCGGCGCTGGCCACGACGACAGCGCCGGCAGCGGGGGTGCCCCACCCGATGTTCTGGGCCGCGGAATTGACCGTCTGCGTGCCTGCTCGAGCGGTCGACAGCGGGTGCAGCGGCTTGTCGATCGTCACCTGGGTGCCGGAGACGGAGCCGTTGGCACCGGTCGCGGTCATCCCCATCTCGTCGAGCATCCGACTGTGCATCACCAGCACCGGCCGCTGCAGGTCGCGCAGGCGGGCGCCGAGCTTGGCCTCCACCACGCTGGGGTAGAGCAGCACGTAGGAGTCGTCGCCGGAGACGTCGGCCGGGCCGACGGTGTCGTCGTCGGCGTAGGTGATCGCGTAGTTCTTCGACACCCAGCCCGACACCTTGGTGTCCGAGCCCGAGAGGGCCGCCGGGTTGGCAACGACCGCGAGCACCTTGGTGCCGCCGACGGGCGGGTTGATCGTGATCGTCTGCGACGACGTGCTGGTCTGGGTCGGGCTGCCCGACAGCGTCGCCGTCGCGGTGAAGCTGTAGGCAGGCTTGGACCCCACCGAACCCGAGACCGGGCGGTCGAGGTGGCAGTAGATCAGCCGGTTGGCCCCCACCGCCGCGGGCAGACCGCAGGCGCTGGAGAGGTCGCCGAAGGCCGGGCTGGTCAGGCTGGTCACGGTGGCCGGCCGATCCGGGTCGAGGTTCATCATGGTCAGCGCGAAGCGCACGGTGCCGCCGGGGTAGGCGACCTGGCCCGGACCGGCGACGGCCCGGAGCCGGAACAGCGGCGCCGAGGCGATCACCTGCACCACGGAGGTGTCGGTGTCGCTGACCGTTTCGTCGCCGGCCGTCGCCGTCGCGGTGACCAGGTCGGAGACGTCGGTGGGCGCGGTCCCGGAGACGGTGTCGGTGGCGGTGGTGCACGAGTAGATCTGCCCCGGCTCGATGGTCTGCGGCAGCAGGCAGCTGCCGGAGCCGTGGAGGTCGCCGAGCCGCTGGTCGCTGAGCGAGGTGAGGGTGACCGACCGGTCGGTGAAGGTGTTCTGGACGCGCACCTTGCGGGTCACCTGACCCGAGGGCGCGAGCACCCAGGGCCGGCTCGGCGCGGTGCGCACCTCGATCCCCGGCTGAGGGTTGGGCCAGAACGCCTGACGGCCGTGGTTGACGCCGCCGAACGCGTCGCCGTCGCTGCCGGCCAGCAGGCCGGCCGGCTCCAGCTCCAGCGCGAGCACGCCGCGGAAGCCGCCGGCGTTGGGGACCCAGTTGAGGCCCTCGCCGGTGACCGGGTCGACCGCGGCGATCTGGAAGCGGGGCTGGGTGCGGGTCTCGGCCTCGAGGTAGCGGAAGTGCCCGGACAGGTAGACGGCGTCGCGGTCGGCGGCCACGGCCTCGAGGGTGTCGCCGATCTTGTCGGTCCACAGCGGCTGCACGTCGGCGGCCGCCGAGGACATCGGGAAGGCGTTGAGGGAGTCGCACGCCGGGTAGTAGAAGTGGCCCGACGAGACGACGTACGCCGTGGCGCCGTCCGGTGAGATGTCGACGTCGCGCATCCAGCCCACCTTGCCGCTGCGCGCGCAGGGCTGGTCGTAGAGGCCGGTGCGCCACGAGGTCACCGCGGCGACGGGGCCGCTCACGTCGATCTGCGCGATCAGCGGCCGGTCCTGACCGGCCACCTTGCGGAAGTTGCCGATCACCATCAGCCGGGTCTCGTCGGAGGAGAGCGCCATCGCGCGCAGACCGCCCTCGGAGCGGTCGTTGGTCGGCTCGGTGAGCGGCATGTCGAAGCCCGCCCGGGTGGCCCCGGTGGCGGCGTCGACGGCCACCATCCGCGGCGACGGGGCGCCGTTGAAGAACTCGAAGTTGCCGCCCACGTAGACCGTCTGACCGTCGGCGCGGACGGCCATGTCCTTGACGTAGGAGTCGGCCGATGCGGTGAAGCCGGGGACGTTCTGCCCGGTGGCGAGGGAGAGCTTGGCCAGCCGGTCGTGGCTCTCCCCGGCGATGGTGCGGAACTCGCCGCCGACGAACACCGCCTGACCGTTGGCGGCGGCCTTCACCGAGTTGACGTGGCCGTCGGGCCGGGGGTCGAAGTCCGATCGCAGGGCGCCCGTCGCCAGGTCGTATGCCGCCAGCCCGGCGCGGGCGGTGACGCCGTAGTCGGAGAAGTCGCCGGCCACCAGCAGGGACCCGCCCTGTCGGACCAGCGCGAGCACCCCACTGGTGCCGGTGCGCGGAGCGCGGGCCAGCGAGCGCGGGGTCTGGTGGTAGGGAACCACCGCGGTCACCGCACCGGTCGCGACCGCCACTCGGGCGAGCTGGGCGGGGTTGTCCTTCTCGGGCGTCACGTGGAAGGCCCCCCCGACGAGCAGCCCGCCGGCCCCGTCGAGCGCCAGTGCCGACAGTGACCCCGCGATCGCGGGGACCGACAGCGCGGTCACCGCTCCCGCACCTGCCAGGCTGATGCCGGCCAGTCGAGTGCGCGAGACCCCGCCCACGGTGCCGAAGCTGCCGGCGACGTACGCCGTCCCGGTCGCCTCGTCGACCTCGACGTCGTTGACGGTGTTGTTGATGCTCACGTCGAGCGCACCGAGCGCCCCGCTGGCGCCGTCGACCTCCGCGATCCGCACGCGGCTCACGCCGCCGACGGCGGTGAAGCCGCCGACGAGGAGCACACGGCCGCCGGGGCGGACGACGAGGTCGGTCACCGGCTGGTTGGGCGTCCCGACGGCGAACCCGAGGGCCTGCTGTCCGGTCGCACTGTCGAGGCCGGCGAGGCGACGGAAGACCACGCCGCCCACCTGCGAGAAGTCGCCGCCGGCGTAGACCAGCGACCCGTCGGCGGACAGCGCGACGGTGCGGACAGCGCCCCCGGTCACCGCGCCGCCCCACTGCAGGTCCCCCGCGGGCGTCAGCGAGGCGACCCCCGAGGCCGGCTGACCGGCAACCGAGGTGAAGGCGCCGCCGAGGACCAGCCGGTCGGCGTTGAGCGCCAGGTCGTTGATCGGGCCGTTGGGCGAGGGGTCGAACGCGGTGACGGCGCCGCCCGCGTCGACCCGGGCCAGGTTGCGCCGGGGCTGACCGCCCACCGAGTCGAAGTCGCCGCCGAGGAACCAGCCACCCGAGCCGTCGGGCACCGCGACCGAGACGGAGCCGACGACGTCGGGGAAGGAGGCACCGAACGTCTTGCCCGCGACGTCGACGATGCCGACCGCGCCTCGGGTGACCGGGCCGACCTGCGTGAAGCTGCCGCCGAGGACGACGCTGCCGCCGACCTGGGCGAGCGAGCGGACCTCGCCGTCGACCGCGTGGACCGCCGCATCACGCGGCCGCTCCGCGACCGTGCCGGCCCGGCTGTCGGGGTCCGCGGCGGCGGGCGTCGCCGCCGCGACGGTGACGAGCAACGCACCGCCGAGCGCGAACGACAGGCACGCGGCGGAGGTGCGCGGCGCACGACGAGACACACCGGCACACCACGACATCGCGTCCCCCATGACGCTCGTGTCGAGCACCCCACGCACTCGAGTCGCTGCACTGTACTCCCGGCCACCGCTGCCTGACGAGACGCCGCCGTGGCCGCTTGCGGCCACGTCCAGACCAGTCGGAAAGGGATCGGAAACACGCCTGTGACCTGCAGGTCTTCCACCGGTCACGGTCTCCGCCTAGCGTGGAGCCGTGGACATCCGACCGAAGCGCCTGCCGGCCGCCCCCGGGAGCGGCCGGTGCTGAGCCGGATCGCGGAGTCGCTCTTCTGGATCGGGCGCTACGTCGAGCGCGCCGACGGCACCGCCCGCATCGTCGACGTCCTCCGGCTGCAGCTGCTGGAGGACCCCGGCACCGACGAGGAGGCCGCGGCCGGCACCGTGCTCTCGGTGATCATGGGGATGCAGACCCCCGAGGGCGCCGGGATGGCCGAGGTCGGGTCGCAGCTGGTCTTCGACCGCACCAACTCCAGCTCCATCGCCGGCTCGTGGCTGTCCGCCCGGGAGAACGCCCGACGCGCTCGGGAGACGTTGTCCACCGAGCTGTGGGAGGCGATCAACACCACCTGGCACCGCTGGAACAGCATGGGCCGCCACGCGGTCACCGAGCGACATCTGTCCTGGGTGCGGGAGCGGGCGGCGCTGGTCAGCGGCATCGCCGACTCCACGATGAGCCACGACGACGCGTGGGAGTTCCTGCTGCTGGGGCGTTCCCTCGAGCGGGCCGACATGACGGCCCGGCTGGTGGCCAACGGCGGGCTGCCCGCGGGCGGTCCGTCGTGGACCACCGTGCTGAGCAGCTGTGGCGCCCAGCAGGCGTTCATGCGAAGCCACCGTGGCCTGCTCACCGACGACATGGCGGCGATGTTCCTGGTGCTCGACCGCGAGTTCCCCCGGTCGGTGATCTTCGCGCTGGAGCAGGCCGATCGACGGCTGGTGAAGCTCTCCCCCGAGGCCCAGCGGATGGGCGTCTCCGACGAGGCGCGCCGGCAGCTCGGCCGGATCCGCACCTCGCTGGAGTACCACCCCCAGGACGAGCTCCTCGAGGATCTGCCCGGGCAGATGCTGCGGGTGATGGAGGCCGTGATGGTCGCCTCTCAGGAGATCCGCGAGCGCTACTTCCAGGCTGGGCCCACACCGGTGTGGACCGAGGAGCTGGTGTGAGCATGCGCCGCTACCGCATCGTGCACACGACCGAGCTCGTCTACCCCGCCCCGGTGCGCGCCTCCCACAACGAGCTGCGGATGACCCCGCTCAACGAGCCCGGACAGACCACGCTGGAGAACCGCATCCGGGTCCGACCGATGACCTGGAGCCACGTCTACCGCGACCACTGGGGCACCCACGTCACGGCGATGGAGTCGCTGGCCGCCCACGACCGGCTCGACATCGAGGCGATCAGCACCGTCGAGCGATCCGATCCCGAACCTCCCGGCGACCCGCTGTCGTGGCGCGGCCTGCAGGACGACGACGTCCAGGACCGCAGCTACGAGTGGCTGATGCCCACCCAACGCACCCAGGCCGGGCCCGGACTGACCGCCCTGGCCGAGGAGGTCCGGTCGGAGCCGACCCCGCGCGAGGCGGCGTACGCCCTGGCCGACCGGATCAACGACGCGATGGCCTACGAGTCCGGGGTCACCGGCGTGCACAGCAGCGGCGAGGATGCCTGGGAGGAGCGCCGCGGCGTCTGCCAGGACCTCGCCCACATCACCCTGGGCGCGCTGCGCTCGCTGGGGATCCCGGCCCGCTATGTCAGCGGCTACCTCGCGCCGACCCGCGACGGCGCCGTCGGCCACACCGCGACCGGCGAGAGCCACGCCTGGGTGGAGTTCTGGGACGGCGGCTGGCAGGCGCTCGACCCGACCAACCAGACGCCGGTGGGCGCCGACCACATCGTCGTGGCGCGCGGCCGCGACTACGAGGACGTGTCGCCGTTCAAGGGGGTCTACTCCGGCGCCGCCACCGCCTGGCTGCAGGTGCAGGTGCGCTTCACCCGGCTCACCTGAGCCTCACCGGCATCCGCCTCATCCGTCGAGGTCCTCACCGGGTTCGCGCTCGGCGTCCTTCGCGACGATGTGCTCGCGCTCGTCATCGGCCTCCTCCTCGGCAGCGTCGGCGGCCGCCACCACCGCGGCGTACGCCGGCGTCTTCTTGGCAGCCTTCACCCCGGCCGAGATCGAGTGCCACAGCCGCCCCTCCCCCAGCTCGTCGAGGAAGCCCGACCGCTCCAGCACGCCCTTGACGTTGCCGAAGACCCGCACCAGGAACAGGTCCCGGCCCTCCTCCCGCAGCTCGGCGAGCAGGAGGTCGAGGCTGTCGACGGTGGTGGCGTCCATCTGGTTGCTGGCCTCCAGGTCGAGCACCACGACGCCGGTCTCCGGGTGGTGCCGCAGGTGTCGGCGGATCCGCCGGAACACCGGGTCGGCGTTGGCCCAGAAGATCGGGCCGTCCGGCCGCAGCACCAGCACCCCCGGCACCGACTCGCGGTCCCCGTCGTGCTCGATCGCCCCCCAGGCGGCCTTCTCGTGCGGCACCTTGCCCATCCGGTCGATCTGGACCTGCGAGGACCGGTAGACCAGGCCCAGCAGGGACTGGGCCACGGCCAGCAGCAGGCCGTTGAGCGGTCCCAGCACCAGCACCCCGCCCATGGCCACCACGGCCGAGACGAAGTCGTTGCGCCGCAGCCGCTTGAACCGGAGGAACTCCGCCGGCTGCACCAGCCCCCACACCGCGTGCACCACGATCGCCGACAGCACCGCCCGCGGCAGCGGCTCGAGCAGCCCGGCCGCGAGCAGCAGGACCAGGAGCACGACGACCGCGGCCGCCACCCCGCTGACCTGCGAGCGGGCGCCGGCGCGAGCGTTGGCCGCGGTCTTGGACAGGCTGCCCCCCACCGCCATCCCGCCGAACACCCCCGCGGCGACGTCGGAGACCCCGTTGGCCACCAGCTCGGTGTCGTCACGCAGCCGGTCCTCCGCGACCCTGAAGGTGCGCGCGGCAGCCAGGCCCTCGGCCAGCCCCACCGCGGCCACCGCGAGGGCACCCGTGAGCAGACCACCGAGCACCTCGAGCCGGTCGTCCATCGCGAGCCACGGCCACGACGGGGCAGGCAGCCCCGAGGGGACCTTGCCCACGACCGGCACGCCGAGGGCCTCCAGACCGGCTGCCTGCGAGGCAGCGATCCCGCCGACCAGCACCAGCAGCGCCCACGGCGCTCGGGGCGCCAGGCGGTGTCCGAGGAACAGCACGGCCAGGGCCGCCGCCGAGAGCAGCAGCACGCGTCCGCTCACCCGGTCCAGCCCCAGCGCCAGCGACCGGACCCGGTCGAGGACGTCGCCCGCCGGCGGCGGCAGGCCGAGCAGGGCGGGCAGCTCGCCGAGCACGATCAGCAGCACCAGCCCGGTGACGAAGCCGGTGACGATCGGCTGGCTGAGGAAGCGAGCCATCCACCCCACCTTGAACAGCCCCGCCGCCACCAGCGTGATCCCGGCCAGGATCGCCAGCGCCGACGTGAGCAGCACCGCCTGGTCGGCGTCTCCGCCCGCCAGCTGGCGCACGATCGACCCGGACATCACCGACACGGTCGAGATCGGGCCCATGAACAGCAGCCGCGAGGACCCGAAGAGCGCGTAGGCCAGCAGCGCCGGCGGCAGGGTGTAGAGGCCGACCTGCACCGGTACGCCGGCCACGGCGGCGTAGCCGAGCGACTGGGGGACGGCCAGCGCGGCCACCAGCAGCCCCGCCGCGACGTCGGGCAGCGCGTCGGCCCGGCGGTAGCCGCGCACACGCGTCCGCCACGAGGCTGTCCAGGTGGGCGGGCCGGTCACGGCGACATTGTCGTCCTCGGCGGGCGCTCCACGCGAGGACCGGCCGCCTGCGGCCCCCTGTCGCGAACCCGACGGCCGCCGCCCGGACCCGGCCGGAGACGTGAGTAGCCCCGACCAGCTCTCGGGTACTGGTCGGGGCTACAAGAAGAACACTAGCAGCGCTCGCAAGGCACGCCAGTGACTTCCCACATGTCGAATCGATTTGTCTAGGCCACCAGGCTGACAGCCAGGTCGGGGGCTCCTCAGGAGGTCCAGGCGCGCCAGAGGGCGGCGTACTCGCCGTCGTGCGCGACCAGCTCGTCGTGGCTGCCGAGCTCGATGATCCGGCCGTCGATGACCACGGCGATCCGTTCGGCGTCGTGCGCGGTGTGCAGCCGGTGGGCGATGGCGACCACGGTCCGGCCGGAGAGCAGCGCGTTCATCGACCCCTCGAGCGTGCGGGCGGTGCGGGGGTCGATGAGCGACGTCGCCTCGTCGAGGACCAGCGTGTGCGGGTCGGCGATGATCAGGCGGGCGAGCGCGACCTGCTGGGCCTGCGCCGGCGTGAGCGGCTGGTGGCCCGACCCGATCGTGGTCAGGATGCCGTCGGGCAGCCGCCGCACCCAGCCGGCGGCGCCGACGGTCTCCAGCGCCGCCCATACCGCCGCGTCCGGGGAGTCCTCCCGGGCCAGCACGATGTTGTCGCGCACCGAGCCGACGAACACGTGGTGCTCCTGGGTCACCAGGGCCACCTCGGTGCGCAGCAGCTCCAGGGGGAGCTCGGTCAGCTCGACGCCGCCGACCGTCACCGAGCCCGTGCGCGGGCCGTTGATGCCGGCGAGCAGCCGGCCCAGGGTCGACTTGCCGGACCCGCTGGGCCCCACGATCGCGAGCCGCTCGCCGGTGCGCGGCGAGAGGTCGACGCCGTGCAGCACGTCGTGGCCCTCGCGGTAGGCGAACCGCAGGTCGTGGCCCACCAGGTCGGGCCCGTCGGGCACCCGGTCGCCGGGGCTGCGATCGGGCGGCACCTGGGCGATGCCCAGCAGGCGGGCCGTCGAGGCGGCACCCACCTGCAGCCGGTCGACCTCGCCGATCAACCGGTCCAGCGGTCCGGCCAGCGCCTCGACGTAGAGCACCGCGGCGGTGATCTGGCCGAGGCTCACCCAGCCGCGGCTGTAGCCGTAGGCGCCGGCGAGCACCGTCACCACCCGGGGGGTGTTGAACGCGACGTCGATGACGGTGAACAGCAGGTTGCGCAGCGTCATCCCGTAGCGCTCCGCCTGCGCCGAGACCGCGACGTCGTCCTCGCCGGCCCGCACCCGCAGCTCGCCGAGCCGCAGGGCCTCGACCGTGCGGGCGCCCTCGACGGTCTCGGTCAGCGTGGTGTTGATCCGGGAGTACGTCGCCCCCTCGGCGATGTAGCACTTCTGGGCGCGCTGGAGGTAGCGCCGGACCTGCAGCAGGGACGACCCGATCAGCACCAGCGACGGCACGGCGAGCAGCACGGAGTTGAGCAGCATCGCCACCACCGACAGCGACACCGTGAGGACCGAGATGATCGCCATCGGCAGGCCGTACTGCACCGACCGGCTCATCGTGCTCACGTCGCGGGTCACCCGGGTCACCAGGTCGCCGGTGCTGGCGCTCTCGACCCGGCCCAGGGGCAGCCCGAGGATGGTGCGCACGATGTACTCCCGCGCCGAGGCGAGGAGGTCCTGCCCGAACAGCGTGGAGACCGCCTGGCCGAGGAAGGTGAAGGCCGCCTGGGCCACCACCACCACGAGCAGCACCGAGAGCAGCGAGGCGGTGACCCGCTCGCCGCCGGCGGTCTCGTCGATCACCCGGCCGAGGAGCCGCGGGACCAGCAGCGCCGCCGCGGCGGCGAACCCGTTGAAGACGACCATCGCCGTGAACCGCCCGCGACGCGAGGCCAGCAGGCTGCGGAAGAAGCGCAGCACGGCCTCGTAGCCGGCGACCGGCCAGCCACGGGCCGGGTTGCGCGACGCGGCGTACGCCGCCTCTGCGCGCTCGCGGCGCAGCGTGTGCCGACGCCGCAGGGCGGCGAGCCGGACCCGCACCGGTGCGTCGACCGGCGGGATCAGGTCGGCCGGGATGACGGGCTCGTCGGCGGCCCGGTCACGCCACGTCGACGCCGAGGAGTCCAGCGGGTCGGGAGGGAGGTAGGCCAGGGGGGATGCCTGGCCGGACCGCGTCGTGGTGCCGGCCCTGGGGAGGTCACTCATCGTCGTCCTCCCCCATCGACCGCACCACGACCCGGCGGTAGCCGTCGTGGTGGGCCAGCAGCTGCTCGTGGGTGCCTTCGGCCACCGCTCGACCGTCCTCCAGGAAGACCACCCGGTCGGCCTGGTGGAGCCACAACGGCGAGACCGTGGTGACGACGGTGGTCTGGCCGCGGCGCCGCTCGGCCACGCGCTCGGCGATGCGCGCCTCGGTGTGCGCGTCCACTGCCGACGTCGGCTCGACCAGCACCAGCACCTCGGGGTCGGCGGCCAGCGCCCTGGCCAGCACGACCCGCTGACGCTGCCCGCCCGAAAGTCCCCGGCCCCGCTCGTCGAGCTCGCCCTGCCAGCCCCCCGGCAGCGCGTCGTAGACGTCCTCCGCGCTGGCGTCGCACAGCGCCCGCTCGGCCTGGTGGCGGGTCAGGCGGCCGTGCGGGTCGATGGCGTCCTGCAGCGAGCCGGCGAAGAGCTGGCTGGCCGCGTCGGAGACCAGGATCTCGCGGCGGACGTCGGACAGCCGGACCGCGGCGAGGTCGACGCCGCCGACGGTGACCCCCCAGGCCCGGCCGGCCCGGGCCGCGTCGCGAGCCGCGATGCGGGCGCGCTCGGCCTCCCGCTCGGCCCGTGCGCGGCGGGCGGCGCGGCCCTTCATCCCTTCGCCGACCTCCTCGCTCACGGCCTCGACGTCGCCGGGGAGGTAGCGGCCGAGCCGGTCGCACAGCGCGGCCGAGTCCTCCGACACACCGCTGACCAGCAGGGTCAGCTGGCCCGGGTGCAGCACCGCTCCGGAGGCGTGGTCGACGATCTCCGCACCCGGCGGGAGGGTCGCGGGCGCGTCGGGGTCCCGCCAGGGCAGGTCCTGCTCGAAGATCGCGACCGCCTTGCGGGCAGAGACCAGCGCCCGGGTCAGCTTCTGGGCGAACTCGAAGAAGGTCTGGATCGGCCCCAGCATGAACAGGCCGTAGCCGAGGAACGCGATCAGCTGGCCCACCGTGAGCTCGCCGGCGCTCACCTCGCGCGACCCGAGCCACACCAGCAGCACCACGAAGACCCCGGAGAAGAGCACCCCGATGCCCTCGATGCCGGCTTGCCAGATCCCGGCCGACACCCCGGCCCGGCGGGAGCGCTGCGACTGGCGCTCGTAGTTGCGACCGAAGGTCCGCTCACCGCCGATGCCGCGCAGGATGCGCAGCCCGGACACGATGTCGGTGGCCAGCGACGTCAGCTGCGAGTTGCGGGAGCGCTCGACCTGCTGTCGCCGGTGCAACGGCCGCAGCAGCGGCAGCGCCACCCCGACCAGCAGCGGAGCGGCCACCAGCACCAGCAGTCCCAACGGCAGCGAGGTGGACAGCACGATGCTCGCCACCACCAGGTAGGCCACCAGCTGGGCTCCCGCCCGGGCGAGGATCTCGGTGAGTGCCCCGAACTCGTCGGCGTCGCCCGAGGCGACGCTGAGCACCTCACCGGTCGGCGTACGCCGCGGCAGCACGTGGCCCATCCGCACGGTCTTGCGCGTCACCAGCTGGACCGTGCCGTAGATCCCGATCAGCCAGCTGCGCAC
This sequence comes from uncultured Actinomycetota bacterium, assembly GCA_963719955.1. Taxonomy (GTDB): domain Bacteria; phylum Actinomycetota; class Actinomycetes; order Propionibacteriales; family Nocardioidaceae; genus Nocardioides. The sequence goes on from CAVRDV010000001.1 coordinate 94,605, forward strand.
CACCAAGGTGTGCATGGCGATGCCGAAGACGGCGCCGATCAGCGTGACCAGCAGCAGCAGGCCGGCCCACAGCAGGGTCTGCCCCGTGTCGCCGGGCACGATGCCGCGGTCGACCGCTCGTCCGAACAGCCACGGGCCGACCGTGAGCGGCAGCTGCCACAGCACCCCGACGACGGTGGCCGAGAAGATCACCTCAGGCTGTCGACGCAGCATCCAGCGGAGGAAGGCCCCGGGGCTGCGGGTGTCGGGCACCTCCGGCTCGCGACCGCGCCGGCCGGCCGGCCCCGACTGCGCGATCGGGGCGGCTGCCAGGGCGTACGCCGTGACCTGGGGTGGATAGTCGCGCATGGCCAGACGACCCTAGCCCCGGGCCGAGCGGCCACGCGACTGGTTTGTCGGCCCGCTCCGGCCGGATGCCGCGGGGCGGCTGCGGGGTGACCTCAGGGATGTCCCGGAGGCCGGGACGACCGGGGCGCCGCTAGGGTCGCCCCATGGGGGACCACCTCGCGGGCAGCGGCCCGCCCGGGCCGGCCGCCGGTCTGCCCGTCGACGTCGGGTCATCGGTGATCGCCACGTCGGGGCTGACCAAGGACTACGGCTCGGTGCTGGCGCTCGACAGCCTGGACGTCGCGATCGGCGACGGGGTCACCGGGCTGGTCGGGGCCAACGGCGCGGGCAAGTCCACGCTGATCAAGATCCTGCTCGGCCTCTTGGCGCCCACCCGCGGCAGCGCGAGCGTGTTGGGCCTCGACATCGCCGGCCAGGGCGAGGCGATCCGGCGCCAGGTGGGCTACATGCCCGAGCACGACTGCCTTCCTCCCGACGTCAGCGCCAGCGACTTCGTCAACCACCTGGCGCAGATGTCCGGCCTGCCCCGGCCCGCCGCCCGCGAGCGCACGGCCGACGTCCTGCGGCACGTCGGGCTGGCCGAGGAGCGCTACCGGCCGATGGGCGGCTACTCCACCGGCATGAAGCAGCGCGCCAAGCTGGCGCAGTCGCTGGTCCACGACCCGCGGCTGGTCTTCCTCGACGAGCCGACCAACGGGCTCGACCCAGCAGCGCGCGACGACATGCTGGAGCTGGTGCAGCGGATCGGCCACGACTTCGGCATCGCCGTGCTGGTCACCTCCCACCTGCTCGGCGAGCTGGAGCGGGTCAGCGACCACGTCGTGATCCTCGACACCGGACGGCTGCTGCGGTCGTCGGCGACCACGGAGTTCCTCGACACGACCGGCACCCTGCTGGTGGAGGTCCTGGGCGACACCGGCGCGCAGGAACGGATGGGCAACGCACTCGCCGAGGCGGGCCTGCCCTGCTGGCCCCAGGGCCACCTGATCGCGGTCGACACCACCCGCGCCACCGCCGACGGCGACGTGCACGACGTGATCCGCGACGTCGCCGTCGACCTGGGTCTCGGACTCGCCCGGCTGCAGGTCGACCACCGGAAGATCGAGGACGTCTTCCGCGACGGAGGTGAGCATGTCGTCGCCTCGTCCTGAGGGCGCCCGCCCCCGCCGCGGGGTGATCCACGACCTCGGCTATCGCCCGTACGCCGGCCCACGCCACGGCGAGACCCAGATCGCGCAGTCGCTGTTCCTGACCGGGCTGCGCAACGCCTACGGGCTGGGTCGCTCGACGAAGTCGAAGATCCTGCCGTTCCTGCTGCTGCTGTTCTACCTCGTGCCCACGCTGGGCATCGTCGTGGCGATGGTGCTCTTCGACCAGCGCGACCTCTTCGCCAGCTATCCCGCCCTGCCCGGCACCATCCCGCTGATCAGCGTCTTCGCCGCCGCCCAGGCACCGATCCTGTTCTCCCACGACCTGCGCTACGGGTCGATCGTGCTCTACCTCGCGCGGCCGCTGCGCGCCTGGGCGTACGCCGCCACCCGGTGGCTGTCGCTGGTCGCGGCGCTGATGGTCTTCCTGCTCACGCCGATGCTGCTGCTCTACGTCGGCGCGCTGCTCTCCGACGCCGACGTCCTCAGCGAGACCGGCGACCTGCTGGCCGGGGTGGGGATGGCGCTGCTGCTGGCCGGCATGGTCGCGAGCGTCGCGGGGCTGATCAGCGCCTGGTCGACCCGCCGCGGCTTCGCGGTGGTCGCGACGATCGCGGTGCTGCTGCTCGGCGACGGCATCGTCAGCGCCGTCCAGGCGATCGCCGCGGACCAGGGGGTGGCGCGGGTGGGCGAGGTCGCCGGTCTGCTGTCTCCGTTCCGGCTGCACAGCGGGCTGGTCGACGTCTGGCTCGACGCCGGCGGCAGCCTGGCTCCGCCCGAGTCGGCGCTGGCGCAGGCGGCGTACGTCGTCGCAGCGCTGACCTTCGTGGCCGGGGGGCTGGGCCTGCTGGTCTGGCGCTACCGGAAGGTGGCGGGCCGATGAGCGTCCTCGAGGTGACCAACGCCTCGCGGTGGTACGGCAACGTCGTCGCCGTCAACGACGTCACGATGACGATCGGGCCGGGCGTGACCGGGCTGCTCGGCCCCAACGGCGCGGGCAAGTCCACGCTGATCGCGATGATGTCGGGCTTCCTGTCACCGTCGTCGGGGAGCGTCACGCTCAACGGGGCGGCGCTGTGGCGCAACCGCGGGGTCTACCGCACGATCGGGCTGGTGCCGGAGCGGGAGATCTCCTTCGACTACCTCACCGGCCGGCAGTTCGTGGTGGCCAACGCCGAGCTCCAGGGCCTGGCCGACGCCGGCGCCGCGGCCGCCCGGGCGATCGCCACCGTCGACCAGACCGAGGCGGCCGACCGGAGGATCGCGACGTACTCCAAGGGCATGCGGCAGCGCATCAAGCTCGCCTCGGCGCTGGTGCACGACCCGGCGGTGCTGCTGCTGGACGAACCGTTCAACGGCGTCGACCCGCGCCAGCGGCTGCACCTGATGGAGCTGCTGCGGCGGATGGGCAGCGAGGGCCGGACCGTCCTGTTCAGCTCGCACATCCTCGAGGAGGTCGAGCAGCTGGCGCGCCACATCGAGGTCGTGGTGTCGGGGCGGCATGCCGCCTCCGGCGACTTCGGGGCGATCCGGCGGCTGATGACCGACCGGCCCGACCGCTACGTGGTGGTGAGCAGCGACGACCGCGGACTCGCGGGGCTGCTGATGGGGGAGCCGTCGGTGCTCGGCGTCGCGCTGCGGCCGCGAGGCGGGCTCGAAGTGGAGGTCGGCGACCTCGGCGGCTTCGCGCTGCGGCTGCCGGCGCTGGCACGCGAGGGCGGGATCCGGCTCACCGAGGTGCTCGCCACCGACGAGTCGCTGGAGAGCGTCTTCGCCTATCTGGTCTCCGGGTCGGGCGTCGGCCGGGGGGTGGCGTCGTGAACGCCACGATCGTCCGGCTCGCCCTGCAGGCGCTGCTCGGCCGTCGCCGCTTCTGGCTGCTGCTGCTGATGCCGCTGGTGCTGGTCGCCCTCGCGGGGGTGGTGCGGGCGCTGGCCGGTGACGGCGCGGGCTACGAGGAGATCCTCGTGGGGCTCGGGGTCGGGCTGGTGCTGCCGCTGGTCGCGCTGCTGACCACCTCCTCCGCGCTGGGGCCGGAGATGGACGACGGCTCGATCGTCTACCTGCTCGCCAAGCCGGTGAGCCGCCACGTGATCGCGGCGAGCAAGGGCGCCGTGGCGCTGGTGGCCACCCTCGGCTTCGGCGTGCTGCCGCTTCCGATCGCGGGGTTCGTGCTCGACCCGTCGCGGGGCGAGGCGACGCTGGCCTGGACCGCCGGCGGGGTCCTCGCGGCGGCGGCGTACTGCGGGCTGTTCCTCGCGATCTCCGCCGTCACCCGGCATGCCGTCGTGGTGGGGCTGCTGTTCCTGCTCGTGTGGGAGGGGCTGCTCGGCAACCTGCTCAGCGGGGTGCGCTGGCTGAGCATCACCAACTGGGCCGGCAGCCTGGCCGACGCGCTGAGCGACCGGGCGGTGATCCACAGCGACGGCGTGGGGGCGGCGTACGCCCTGGTCGCCATGGCCGTCGTGATGCTGGGCGGGGTGTGGTTCGCCGGTGACCGCCTGCGCTCCTTCTCGCTGCGCGGGGACACGTGAGCGGGGGTGGGGGAGGTTCACCAGGGTAAGTAGGTGAGCTGTCGCCTACCCAGGTGAGTTCACCCGGTGAAGCGGCGGTTGACCTGCCTACCCTGATGAACCTCCACCACCGCACCACCAGGGAGGCTGGGCGGGTGCACTACGTCGGGATCGACCTCGCGTGGGGGGAGCGCAACCCCAGCGGGCTGGCGGTGCTCGACGCCGACGGGCGGCTGGTCGGGCTCGCCAGGGTGCAGACCGACGACGACATCGAGGCCGCCCTGGCGGCGTACGACGGCCCGCTGGTCGCCGCGATCGACGCGCCGCTGGTCGTGGCCAACCCGACCGGCAAGCGCGACGCCGAGCGGGCGCTGGACCGCGACTTCGCCCGCTTCGAGGCGGCGACGCACTCCTCCAACACCGGCAAGCCGTGGTTCGTCCCGGAGCCGCGCGGCGCGCGCCTGGCGCGACGGCTGGGTCTCGCCCTCCACGACCCGCACGCCGCCCGGCGGGCGCTCGAGGTCTACCCCCACGCCGCCACGGTCGCGCTGTTCGGGCTGCCCCGCACGCTGAAGTACAAGGCGAAGCCCGGCCGCACCCTCGAGTCGCAGCGCGCGGAGCTGCTCCGGCTGACGGCGCTGCTCGGCACGCTCCACGACGCCGACCCGCCGCTGCGCCTCGGCGCCTCCTGGCACGACCTCGCCGGCGACGTCGCCGCCGCGACCCGCAAGAGCGAGCTGCGCCGCGCCGAGGACCCGGTCGACGCCGTCGTCTGCGCCTACGTCGCGGCGTACGCCCACCGGCGCCCCGCCGACGTCACGACGTACGCCGACGGGACGGGCGCCGCCATCGTCACCCCCTCCTTGCCGCGCTAGGAGCTCATCGACCGATCCGCCGGGCGAGTGCCGTTGATCGGTGCCACCCGGTGTCACCAGGCCACGGCACCACCCGGTCAACGGTGGGCCCGGTGTCGCCACGCCTCCCGTCTCGCGAGGGGTGGCGATGGCAGACTCGACGCGGAGGCCCTCGGAGACACCGAGCCGGCCCGCGAGGAGGTCGACATGGTGAGGCACCCGCTCCGGTCCGGGCTGCGCGCGGGCGTCCTGGCCCTCGGGGTCGCGGTCGCTGCCACGGCCTGCGGCACCGAGGAGACCCCTCCCACCGCCACCGACTCGGCCAGCGACACGCCCTCGGAGACCGGCTCCCCCTCCGAGACCGCGAGCCCGAGCGAGGAGCCCAGCGAGACCGCTCCGGCCACCCAGACCGCCACCGTCTTCTACGCCGTCGACACCCGCGCCGGGCTCCGGCTGGCCGGCGAGCCGCACGACGTGTCCGCCGACGACCCCGTGGCCGGCGCCGTCGAGGCGATGATCGCGGGGCCCGACGACCCCGACTACGCGACGACGTGGAACCCGGCCACCCAGGTGCTCGGTGTGTCGCGCTCCGGCAAGACAGTCACCGTCGACCTGTCCGCCGACGCGCGCACGGCGAACGTCGGCTCCGAGGGCGCCGCGCTGATGGTCCAGCAGCTCGTCTACACCGTCGCCGATGCCACCACGCCGAAGGCGCGCGTCAGCCTGACCATCGACGGCCGGCCCGCCGGCGAGCTGTGGGGCGCGGTCGACTGGAGCGGGCCCGTCCGCCGCGCCGACCCGCTCGACGTGCGCCAGCTGGTGCAGATCGACACCCCGCGCGAGGGCGAGCAGGTCACCTCCCCGGTCACCGTCAGCGGCGTGGCCGCCGCGTTCGAGGCCAACGTGCCGTGGCGGGTGCTCGACGAGCAGGGCAAGGTCGTGAAGAAGGGCTTCACCACGGCCGAGGAGGCCTACACTTTCGCGGCGTACTCCTTCACCGTGAAGCTGCCGGCCGGCACCTACACCCTCGAGGTCAGCGAGGACGACCCGTCCGGCGGCGAGGGCGGCACGCCGATGACCGACACCCGCACCGTCACGGTGTCCTGAGCGAGGTGCCTCCACGGCCGCCCGACCAGTGCCGCGTGAGCGAACTCACCGGCCGGTCACGCCGATGACGCTTCCCCGCCGCGAGCGGCAGGCGTAGACAAGGAGGAGAGTCCAGGCGCGAGCGGGAGGTCCGCATGAGCATCCACATCGTCGTCGAGTCGCTGTTCGGCAACAGCGACACGGTGGCCGCGGCGATCGCGGAGGGCGCCCGCGCGGCCGGTGTTGCTGTGGGGGTCACACCGGTCTCCGTGGCGCCGCCCGAGCTCGACCCGGACGTGACCCTGCTGGTGCTCGGCGGGCCGACCCACGCGTTCTCGATGACCAGGCCGGCAACCCGCGCCGACGCGCACAGCAAGTACGGCGCCCCCGACCGTGCCGGCGACGACTCCGGCATCCGCGAGTGGATCGACCGGGCCACCCCCAGACCCGACCTGCAGGTCGTCACCTTCGACACCCGGGTCCAGGTCAAGCTGGTGCCGGGGTCGGCGGCCAAGTCGGCCGCCTCGAGCCTGCGCCACCACGGCTTCGGCCGGGCACATCGCGGCGAGACGTTCTTCGTGCTCGGCGTCGAAGGGCCGCTCGCCGAGGGCGAGGAGGCACGCGCCCGCGCCTGGGGAGCCGAGCTGGCCGCGCTGGCCTGACGGCCTTCTCGCAGGCAGCGACGAGGTCCGGCCGGGCGCCCCCACCGTCGTTTGTCGACGCGCCCGGCCGGGTACCCCTCCGACGGCCACCGCGGTGCCCGGCATCCACCGACGCCGCCCGCTCCCGACTCGTCGTCAAGCAGAACCCCATGACCCGGATCGCCTTCCTCGTCACGCCCGAGGGCATCGAGCGCGTCGAGCTCACCGAGCCCTGGCAATCCGGTGGCGGCGATCTGCCACGCGCCGTGGACGCTGATCGAGGCCGACGTGGTCCGCGACCGCACGCTGACCTCGTGGCCCAGCCTGCGCACCGACCTGACCAACGCGGGGGCCACCTGGGTCGACGAGCGCCTCGTCGTCGACGGCAACCTGATCACCAGTCGCCACCCCGGCGACCTGCCGGCGTTCTGCGGCGTGCTCGTCGAGGCGGTCAACCACGGCGTCGACAGCGCCGCCGCGGTGCAGTGAGCGGACGGCGTACGCCGGGCCGGGCGGCGCGCGGCGCCGAGGTCAGCTCGACGCGCTGACCAGCTCCTCGATCCGCTCCAGCGTGCGGGCCATGTTGTCGCGGGTCATCGAGCCCATCGTCAGCCGCACCGGGAGCCTGGAGGGGAGCTTCTCCGTGGAGAGGTCCCAGGTCTCGCGCACCAGCGTGCCGCCGTCGACGGGCTCCAGCTCGTAGCGCCAGGTGCGGCCGGTGAACACGAGCGACAGCGGGCCGGCGGCCAGCGTCCGCCACGCGATCAGCCGGTTCTCCTCGAACTCGGTGACGACGTTGCGCGTGGTGTAGCGCGTGCCGATCTGCATGTCCATGCCGAACCGGTCGCCCAGCGAGAGGCGGCGTCCCCCGCTGCGCGCCTTCTTCACGCTGCCCGACCCGTCGATCTGCTGGTGGCCGGCCGGGTCGGCCAGCAGGTCGAAGATGGGCTCCGGCGGGGCCGGGATGACACGCTCGACGCTGATCCGCTCCCACGACATGGCCGGGACGCTACCAGCGCGACCCAGGCGAGTGGTCCGCCCGGTGACGGACCTCACGAGTGCGACCGGAGGCGGGCTAGCGTGGCCGGATGAGCACCGCACCGACGTACACACTCAACGACGGCCGCCGCCTGCCCCAGGTCGGGCTCGGCACCTACGGCCTGCGCGGCGAGGAGGGGGTGGCGGCGATGGTCGCGGCGCTCGAGGGCGGCTACCGCATGCTCGACACGGCGGTGAACTACGAGAACGAGGCCGAGGTCGGCGAGGCGCTGCGGCGCTCGGGGCTGCCGCGCGAGGAGGTGGCGGTCACCTCCAAGATCCCCGGACGACACCAGGGGTACGCCGACGCGGTCGCCTCCACCGAGGCGTCGCTGGAGCGGCTCGGCCTCGACCACCTCGACCTGCACCTCATCCACTGGCCCAACCCGAGCCGCGGGCTCTTCCCCGAGGCATGGCGCGCACTCGTCGACCTGCGCGAGCGGGGCCTGGTGCGCTCGGTCGGCGTCTCGAACTTCACCGAGGCCCATCTCGGGCGGATCATCGACGAGACGGGGGTGACGCCGGCGGTCAACCAGATCGAGCTGCACCCGCTGTTCCCACAGCCCGAGATGCGCGCCGTGCACGAGCGCCTCGGCATCCGCACCGAGTCGTGGAGCCCGCTGGGCAAGCGGCAGGCGCAGTACGCCGCCGAGCCGGTGCTCGCTGCCGCCTCCCTCCACGGTGTGTCCCCGGCGCAGGTGATCCTGCGGTGGCACCTGGAGCTCGGCGCGCTGCCGATCCCGAAGTCGGGCGACCCGACACGGCAGGCGGAGAACCTGTCGCTCTTCGACTTCGCGCTCACCGCCGACGAGGTCGCGGCCATCTCCGCCCTGGCCCGCCCCGACGGACGCCTCTTCGGCGGTGACCCCGACAGCCACGAGGAGCTGTAGCCCCAGCGGCGACGGCGTCCGGCCCCGGGCTTGCGTGAGGGCCGCTGCGCCGGGACGTCATACGGATCGGTCGTCTTGGCGACCGGAACGTATGACGCTTCCCCGTCGACCCCCGGGGCCTGCGCCAGAACGTCATAGGAAGCGGTCGTCCAGGCGACCGGAACGTATGACGCCCCCGCCGACCCCCGGGGCTCGCGCCGGGGCCGGGCGCTCAGGCTTCGGCGGCGGGCGGGTGGTGGTTGCTGGCCCAGGCGCGGGCGACCAGCTCGGTGAGCACCTCGCGGTCGACGTCGGAGAGGCGCTTGAGGTAGAGGCAGCCCTTGCCGGTGGTGTGCGGGCCCAGCCGGTCGAGCAGGTCGTCGTTGGTGCCGTAGTAGGTGAGCCCGTAGAGGGTGAGCGCGGCCTTGCGCGGAGCCAGCCCGACCGCGAACCACGCCCGCTCCTTGCCGTCGGCGGTGGTGTAGGGCTGGTGCCCGAACCCGACGAGCGAGGCGCCCCACATCGTCGGTTGGGCGCCCGTCACCTCGCGCATCAGGTCGAGCACCTCGAGGGCGTCGTCGCGTCGGCGCGGGTCGCCGACGGCCTCGAGGAAGCCCCGGACGTCGTCTTTCGTCGGGGCGGTCTTGCGTCCGGAACTGCCGGCCATGGGCCCTCTTCTCCCGAAACCAGGTATTTCGATCTTTTGTGTGGTACCCGCGTCACGACCGCCCCGAAGCCGCGTCTCACCTGTCGAAGACACGGTGCCTGCTGGCGTGGTGCGGCGGTGGGGCACGGCGTCTGAACGGGCTCCCTCACGAGGATAGACGGGATCGAGCCGGCCCTGCCGGTGTCGCTCCCCGGCTCCACGGCTGACGTGCCCGTCGTCGGCGGGCGCCCTCATACTCCCGCGGGCGGGTCGGGCCCCACCCCTCGTCGCCCGCCCGCGGGTCTCCCGTCCGGGGCGCCCGCGTTGCCACGAGTGAGATCTCCGTCTCGCCGAGGTATCCCCCGACGTCCCGGCGGATCCTCTAGTGGCATGACTAGTCACCACCCCCTCCCCAGGGCACGTCGGTGATCCGCTCGCCCCTCACCCGCGCGACGACCACCCTGGTCGTGGCGGCGGCCGGCTACGGCAAGACGACCTGGGCCGAGGGTGTGGCCGGCGCCCACGTCGTCGACGACCTGCACTTGATGCCGCCAACGGAGCAGGCCGACCTGCTCCACGACCTCCAGAGCAGCGCACCGACGCCGATCGTCCTCACCTCGCGCGCTCCTCTGGAGCCCAAGGTGCGGGCGCGGCTGTCGGGACCGGTGCAGGAGCGCGGTCCACGCGACCTGGCACTGTCACCCCACCAGGTGGCCGCCGTCCTCGAGGAGGAGTACGACCTGGTCGACCCGGAGCTGCCCAGCCTCGTGCACTCGTGGACGGCCGGCTGGCCGACGCTGGTCCACCTGGCCGCGGACGCTTCGGCAGGCAGCTCCGCCGACGACCTGTTCCGGCGACTGACGTCGACGGATGGACCAGTCGCGACCTGGCTCGAGAACGACGTGCTGGCCGAGCTGCCCGACGAGGTGGCCGAGCTCGCCACCGCCCTGGCGCCTCTGGCAGTGACCACGCCCGAGCTCGCCTGCCTCGTGGGCGGGTTCGCCGGAGTCGAGCAGGCAGCCCGGGCCTACGCGACACTGGTGCGCGTCGGCATGGTCGTGCCGCACTGGCGGCGGGACCTGCTGGGCCGCGACGAGCACCGCGTGGTCCCCCTGGCGGCAGCGGCGTTGCGCGCCGGCGGCAGCAGCAGCCATCTCGGTCGAGACGCTGACCCTCGCCTCCGGGTGGTACGCCGACCACGACGCGCCGTTCGCCGCCGCCGAGGCGCTGCTGCGGGCCGGCGCCGTGCACGAGGCACTGGCCATGGTGGGGACCTCGGGGGATCGGATGGTCGCGCAGGGCGACGCTGCGGGAGTGGTCACCCTGGTCGAGACGAACGCCGACCTCGCCACCGTGTCCCGGGACATCCGGAGGAGCTATGCCCTGGCGCTGGACGCCTCGGGCGACACCTTCGCCGCCCTGGCCGCGCTCGGACCGCTGGTCGCCGACGCGGAGCGCGACGGCTGGAGCCCGGCCCTGGCGATCCAGGTCGCCGACGTGCGCAACAGCCAGGGTGACTACCCCGAAGCGCTGCGAGTCCTGAGCAGGGTCGACGCGGCCGACCTCCCCGACGACGCGGTCGGCGTCGGATGGCGTGCCCGTCGGGTCAACGTCGCCTCGCTGCTCGGCCAGGACTCCGACCTGTCCGCGGCCGCGGAGGCGGTCCTCCACCTCGCCGAGAGGGTCGGGGACCCGGCCGGCCTCGCGCTGGCGCACCGGGTCGTCGCCAAGACCAGCGTCGGCTCACGCAAGGACGTGCACCTGGAACAGGCGCTGACGTCGTTCCGTCGAGCCGGCGACGCGAGCTCGTTGGCGCCCATCCTCGTCAACCGGACGTTCTCACTGCTGGCCCGCGGGCGCTTCGAGGAGGCGGTCGTCGCGGGCCGGGAGGCCGTCCGCGTCTCGGAGCTGGTTCGGCCCAAGGGGTCGCTGATCATGGCGCTGCACAACCTCGCCGAGGCGCTCACCCGCACCGGTGGACACGCCGAGGCACGGTGGCATCTGCGTCGCGCCTCCGCCTGCTGCCAGCGGCTGGCGCCGCACCGTGCCGCGTCGAGCCACTGCGGCCTGGGGGAGCTCCACCGCGCCCTGGGCCAGCGCGAACAGGGCCGCACGGCGTACTGCGAGGCCATCGCGCTGGCCAGGGAGGCCCAGGAGTCGCAGGTCCTCGTGCCGGCGCTCGCGGGGCTGGCCCGCCTGCTCGCGGAGGTGGAGCCCGAGGAGGCCCGGACGGCGGCCGAGGAGGCGCTGGCCCTGGCACCGGCGGGGCTGCGGCCCTACGCGCTGATCGCGTGCGCCGAGGTCGCCCTCGCGGCCGGGGAGCGGGAGGCCGCGGCGCAGCACGCGGCAGACGCCGCGGCAGCGGCCCGCCAGGACCAGGCGCTCGACCTCCTCGCCGACGCACTCGAGCTCGCCGGACGGGCGGAGGCCGACGCGGCGCGCGCCGAGGCCTTCCTGCTCCAGGCCCACTCCATCTGGCGTGACGGCGGGGCCGGCCCGGACGCCGACCGGGTGGCCGTCCTCCTGGGCCGCCTGGAGGGCGCCGGGCGAGACGCTCAGCGCCGCGGTCGGGACGCGGCGCAGCGCCTGCAGCGCCTCGGCGTGGCCCGCGTCGGGGGACGCAGCACGGCGGAGGACCCGGTCGGCCGCCACGTGCGGATCCAGCTGCTGGCGCGCTTCGAGGTCTCCGCCGGCGGGATGCCGATCTCGCTGAAGACCTGGAAGTCGCGCCAGGCGCGCACCCTGGTCAAGGTGCTCGCGGCGCGGCGCGGCCGCCCGGTGAGCCGGGGTGAGCTGTGCGAGCTGCTGTGGCCGGACGACGACCCGGTCAAGACCTCGCACCGGCTGTCCGTGCTGCTGACGACGGTGCGGGGGGTGCTCGACCCCGACAAGGCCTGGCCCCCCGACCGCTACGTGGCCACCGACGCACGCGGCGTCTGGCTCGACCTGCGCCGGGTGGACCTCGACCTGGAGGAGGTGATCGCCGAGGCCGAGCATGGTGCTGCGCTGCTGAACGACGGCGACCTCGACGAGGCCCGGGACGTGCTTGCGGCCGTCGACCAGCGCTATCGCGGGGCGCTCTTCGAGGACGAGCCCTATGAGGACTGGCTCGCCACCGACTGGGCGACCGGTCTCCAGGAAGAGGTGCGGACGGCCTGGGTGCGGTCGGTCAGGCACCTCGCGACCATCGCCACCCGGCAGGGTCGGCACAACGACGCCAGCTCCCTGCTGGTGCGGCTGCTCGGCGTCGACCCGTACGACGAGCGCGTCCACCACGGACTGGTGCGCACGCTGGTGCGCGTCGGCAGGCACGGCGAAGCCCGGCGCGCGTTCGAGCGATGGTCGGCCGCCATGGTCGTGGTCGACGCCCCCGCACCCAACGCCGAGGTGCTCGTCCCGCAGGCCCGCCTCCCGGGCTGACCAGGGAGGGCCCGTCGCTCTGATCTCGCTCTGACGCCGTCCTGACACCGTCGGCAACGCCGCCACCCGGTGGCACCCGTCTCCCCCGGCGGCCGACCCCGGCCGACTTCACTCACAGGAGAACACCATGAACCACCACCGCATCACCTCCACCCGTGCCCGCCGGGCGCTGCTCCTCGTCGCACCGCTCGCGGTCAGCGCCATGGCGCTGGCCGGGCCCGGGCTAGGGTCGGCCGCCGCGAGCGGCAAGCCGCGCTGCGCCGACACCACCAACACCATCGTCGGGACCCCGGGCGACGACCACCTGGTCGGCACGTCGGGCAACGACCTGATCCTCGGCCGCGGCGGCAACGACGTCATCGAGGGCCGGGGCGGCGACGACGTGCTCATCGGCGGTGACGGCAACGACAAGCTCCGCGGCGGCTCGGGCAACGACTGCCTCAAGAGCGGCCGCGGCGAGGACGGGCTGAAGGGCAACAAGGGCCGCGACCGGCTCGAGGGCAACAAGGAGCGCGACGTCCTCGACGGCGGCAAGGGCGACGACTGGATCGACGGCGGCGAGGGTCGGGACCGTCCCGTGACCTCTCCCGGCAACGACACCTACCTCCGCGTGGAGAAGTAGCCCTGAGGACCGGCGCCCCGCCCCGGGAGACCTCCCCCGGGGGGACCATGCCGACACCCAGCCACGACCGTCCTAGGGTGGTCAGATGGCTGTCGAGTCGACCATGGTGCCCCTGGGGACGTCGCTCCCTCCCTTCGCCCTGCCCGACCTGGCCGGCGACGTCGTCACCAGCGAGTCCCTGGCGGGACGTCCCCTGCTGGTGGCGTTCCTCTGCAACCACTGCCCCTACGTCCAGCACGTCGAGGTCGGGCTCGGGCAGCTGCTGGCGACCTACCCCGATCTGTCCGTGGTCGGCATCTGCAGCAACGACGCGGCCGCCTACCCCGACGACGACGCCGAGCACCTCGCGGCGCAGGCGACGCGCGCCGGCTGGACCTTCCCCTATCTCGTCGACGAGAGCCAGGAGGTGGGGCGGGCGTTCCGGGCGGCCTGCACCCCCGACTTCTTCCTGTACGACGCCTCCGGCGGGCTCGCCTACCGCGGGGCCATGGACGCCTCCACGCCGGGCAACGGCGTGCCGGTGACGGGCGACGTGCTGGCCGACGCGATCGAGAAGGTGCTCGCCGACCAGCCGGTCCCCGAGCCGCACCGGCCGAGCATGGGCTGTTCGATCAAGTGGCGGGCGTGACGAGCGATTGGTCGTCGTACTGCCTCGCGGAGATGTTGATCGTCCCGCACTCCGCCAACGGGATCTCCTCCCGCGACAGACCGTCCAGCACCCACCACTCGGTGCCCCGGAGCACCAGCCCGACGGGGTGCACGGGGCGCCTGTCCTCGCGCTGGGAGCGGATCCGCACGACCCGCCGGTGGCGGACGGCCTCGGCCAGCGCGGCGACCCGATCGTCCTCGTCGAGGGGCTCCGCCGAGATCCGGAACCGTTCGGCCGCCTGCTGGGCGATCCGCCGCGAGGTGTCGGGCAGCGACTCGACCAGCTTGGTGGTGGCGCGCGCCGCCGCGCTCTCCAGGCCGAGATCGGCGAGCTCGGGCGAGGACCGACCGAGCAGCACCCCGAGCGCCTCCGCCTCGTCGGCGGCCAGCCCGGTGAGCCGGGTGCGGTAGTTGAAGCCGAGCTCGATGCCGCCACCCCGGCCGGGCCGGACGATCATCGGCAGCCCGGCCTCGGCGAGCGCGTCGACGTCGCGCAGGATCGTGCGCTTGCTGACCTCCAGCTCGTCGGCCAGCGCCTGCGCCGTCATCCGGCCGCGGTTCTGCACGATCAACAGCATCAGCAGCAGACGCGAGGCGCGCACCGGCCCTCCTCGGTGGGGGAGTCGCTGGGGGCAAAGATGACAGTAGACGTCACCGTAGGCCTGTTAGCGTCCGCGCCGGAAGGGAGCCGCCGATGAGGTTCTACGAGGTACGCCGCCAGATCGCGGCCCCGCCCGACGCGGTGTGGGCAACGCTCACCGACGCCGATCGCCTGGTCGCCGGGCGCACCGGGGTCGCCCGGATCGACGGGGAGATCGCGCCGGATGCGACGTTCACGATCTACTCCGAAGCGGTCCCCGGCCGTGGCTTCAAGACGCGGGTGGCCGCGATGGAGAAGCCGGGCCGGATGGTCTGGGAGGGCGGGATGCCGGCCGGGCTCTTCCGCGGGGTCCGGGCCTTCACGCTGACCGAGCGGGAGGACGGCACCGACTTCCAGATGCGCGAGGAGTTCACCGGACTGCTGCTCCCGGTGATCTGGCGGACGATGCCCGACCTGCAGCCGTCGTTCGACGCATTCGCCGACGGCGTGGCCCACCTGAGCGAGGAGACCCGATGACCGCGGTGACCTACGGCGACGGCACGCCCGACGACCCGTGGCTGCTGGAGACGCCACCGCGCACCTCGACGTACTCCGCCTGGCGCGACGACACCCTCGACCCGCCGGCACTGGTGGTGCAGGTCGGCACGACGCGGCTGTCCTACCGGCTGGAGGCCCTCGAGGACCTGCGCGCGATGCTCCGGGCGCATGGCGACTGGATGCCGCTGGGCAACGCCGACGAGGGCAAGCCGGCCAAGGACGGCACGGTCGAGGCGTGGGCGCGCGACCCGGGCAACCCGGTGGGCGGCTACTACGGCCTGCGCAAGGGCTATCGCGGGCGGTTCGCCAACTACGTCACGCCGGTGCTGGAGCTGCTCGGATGGGTGGAGCTGGAGCACCAGCCGCGCAACAACCGCGCGCGTGCGATCTAGGAGAGCGCTCCCCGGCGGAGGGTTGCCGCGGCCGCCGCGAGCCTCCGGTCGCCCGGGATTGCGTCATACGCTCCGGCCGCCCCAGCGACCCCTCCGTATGACGTCCCCACCAGGACCCGGAGGCAGACCCAGCACGTCATACGCTCCGGCCGCCCCAGCGACCCCTCCGTATGACGTCCCCACCAGGACCCGGAGGCAGACTCAGGACGCGGGAGCGTCAGCCGGCGGCGAGGACGGCGGCCACCAGGTCGGGCACGCCCTCGTCGTCCTCGATCGTCGGGCTGAAGCCCATCCGCACCACGACCAGGTCGGCCGACGGGACGACGGCGATCCACTGGCCGTCGTGGCCCTGCGCGAAGTAGGCGTCCTCGGGCAGCTGCGGGTGGACCAACGAGCCGTCGGGCAGCCGGTTGGCCCACCACCCGGCGGCGTACCCCTCGTCCTCGGTCTCCACGTCGACCGCCGTCGTCGACGACGTCATCCAGCCCTCGGGCAGCAGCTGATCGCCGCCCCACTCGCCGTCCTGCAGGGCGAACTGCCCCAGCGCCGCCCAGTCGCGTGGCGTCGCCCAGCCGTAGGAGCTGCACACCGGCGTGCCCGCGGCGTCGGGCTCGACGACGAACGACGACAGGCCGAGGGGGGCGAACAGCTCCTGCCGCAGCAGGTCGGCGCCCGCATCGGTCCTCGACAGCAGGATGTCGCAGAGCAGCGTGGTGCTGCCGCTGGAGTACTGCTGGTAGGCGCCGGGGTCGTGGGCCGCCGGCTGCGAGGCGACGTAGCCGCCCATGTCGGGCTCGAGGTAGAGCATCCTCGTGATCGGGGTGCCGAGCGCGTAGGTCTCGTCCCAGGCCAGGCCGCTGGTCATCTGCATCAGCTGCTCGATGGTGATCTCGGCGCGCCCGTCGGTCCACTCCGGCCGCAGCTGCGCGTCGTCGAGGGAGACCACGCCCTCCTGCACCAGCCGGCCGACCAGCAGGTTGGTGACGCTCTTGGTCATCGACCAGCCCAGCTGCGGGGTGTCGGCGCCGAACCCGTCGGCGTACCGCTCGGCGACCAGCTGGCCGTCCTTCACCACGACGACGGCGCGGGTGCCGAGGTCGGCCCGGTCGTCGGCGGAGAGGTCGTCACCGAACGCCGTCGCGATGGCCGTGTCGATCGCCGGGTCGGCCGCGGGACCGGCGGCCACCGCGAACGGGTTGTCGGCGGGGTCGACCGTCGTCGGGGCCGGCAGCTCGGGGGCTGCGTCCGCGAGGGTGCAGCCGTAGCCCTCGGTGTAGTAGGCCCGCTGCGCGGCCAGCCCGCCGACGAGCATCCCCTTGGTGCCGCCGTCGTCGGTGTCCTTGGTGCGCAGCACCGGCACCAGCGGGTTGGGCGGCAGGTCGTCCTCGGGGTCGGTGCGGCCGGCGATCTCCTCGACCGCGCACGCGTTGTGGGCGGCGTACCCGGTGCCGGTCAGCAGCAGCGGCCGCTCGTACCAGTAGCCGCCCACCACGGCCACCAGGACCAGGAGCAGCAGGCCGACCAGGACCCGGCGGAAGGTGCGCATGGGGTGAGGCTACTGGTGCGTACCGGAGGACACCCCTCACAGCCGGTCGATGACCGAGCGGCCCCGCTCGACGAGGGCGTCGCGCCGGGAGGCGTCCATGCCGTCCCAGTTGCGAGTGATCACTCGCGAGCGCGGGTTGGCCTCGAACACCTGCCGCTGGTCGTCGACGAAGGTCCAGTAGAGCGCGTCCCAGTCCCCCTCCCAGTCGCCCCGCGGCAGGTCCGACATCCGGCGGAGGTAGGCGCTGCCGGAGACGTAGGGCTTGGTGGTGATGGCGGTGTCGGCGGCGAACTGGCTCATCGCATAGACGTTGGGCACCATCACCCAGTCGTAGGCGTCGACGAACAGCGCGATGAACCACTCGTAGACCTCGGTCGGGTCGGTCCGCAGCAGCGTCATCGCGTTGCCGAGCACCATCAGCCGCTCGATGTGGTGGGCATACCCCTGCTCCAGCACCCGCCGCACCACGAGGTCGACCGGGTCCAGGCCCGTGGTCCCGTCCCACCAGCCCGGCGCCAGCGGCCGGGTGTGGCCGAGCCGGTTGCCGGTGCGCAGCCGTCGCCCGTAGAGGTGGTACGTCGCGCGCATGTACTCGCGCCAGCCGATCAGCTGCCGGACGAACCCCTCGAGCGACGCCAGCGGTACGTCGTCCTCGGCGGCGGCCGCGAGCGCCGCGTCGAGGACCTCCCGCGGGGTGAGCAGGCCGGCGTTGAGGGCCGGCGAGAGGGTGGAGTGGAAGACGAAGGGGTGCTCGGCGGAGATGGCGTCCTCGTAGGGCCCGAACTCCGCGAAGCGCTCCGCGAGGAACTCGGCGAGTCCGGCCCGCGCGGCCTCCGGGCTCACCGGCCAGCAGAACGTCGCGGCGTCGCCGGGGGCGTCCGGGAACTGCTCGCCCACCCAGGCCACCGCCTCCTCGACCTCCGCCGTCCAGGCCGGGACTGCGCGCGGGGGCACGGGGTGGTCGCGGGGCAGCTTCTTGCGGTTCTCGGCGTCGAAGGACCACCGGCCGCCCACCGGGTCGCCCGACTCCTCGACCAGCACGCCGAGCCGGCGCCGCTGCCAGGAGTAGAACGACGCCATCCGCGCCCGATGGTCGCCGAACCAGTCGGTGAAGGTCCGCCGGTCGGTGAGGAACGCCGGCGTCTCCAGCACGTCGTCGGCACGCAGCCGGTAGCCCCCGTCGCGCAGCGCCGACACGCAGTCCCGGAAGAGCCAGTCGTCGACGACGTCGTACACCTCGACCCGGTCGGGGGCCAGGTCCTCGACCAGCGCCGCCAGCCGCTCACCGGTCGGCGACCCCGCCGACCCCGGTGACGCCGGCGACGCCGGCGACGACTCCACCAGGTCGACCTCGAAGCCCGCCTCCCGCAGCCGGCCGCGCAGGGCCAGCAGCCCGGCTCGGTGCAGCACCAGCTTGTGGGCATGGAACGGCAGCTGCCGATAGAGCAGGTCGTCCTCGACCAGCACGAACCGGGTCCCCTTCGGGGCGTCGAGGTGCTCCTCGAAGAGCTGGTGCGGGTAGACCAGCCGGACCTCCCGCGAAGCCCGCGCGCTCACTCGGCCCGCACCCCGATCACCCCAGCGCCCACCGCAGCAGGAACCACAGCGCCACCAGCCCGATCACCAGACCGGCGACGAGCGGCACGACCGCCACGACGAACGCCACCAGCACGTAGCCCAGGGTGGGCGTGCCGCGCTCGGGGTGCTCCTCGAGGTCGCGCTCGAGGAGCCGGAGGTTCTTGCGGTTGGCGCGATGGGCGACGTCGAGCAGGTCGCCGCCCAGCGGGACCAGCCCGAGCAGCGCGTCGACGATCAGGTTCCAGCCCATCCGGGCCAGCACCGGCACCCGGACCCGCAGCCGCACGGCGTCGTAGACGATCACCCCGGACAGCGAGGAGCCGACCACATCGCCGATGCCGGGGATCAGCCCGATCAGGGCGTCGAGCCCGACGCCGACCCTGGTGCCGGGGACGGTCACCAGGTCGTCCATCAGCCGGGCCAGGCGGCGGCTCAGCGCCAGATCGGCGCCGGCCGCCGCCGGGGACGACTCACCGCGACCGCTCTCGCGCCCATGGCCCGGCGGCGGGCGGTCGGGGACCTCGTGCCGAGGCGACTGGACCAAGGGGGCTCCTCGGAGGATTCCGCGGGCTGGAAGACGTGCCGGGCTCCCAGCATGCCCCATCGGCCTAGGCGCTCCAGAGCACGCCGTCCCCCATCTGGTCGGCCAGCGCGTAGACGCCGCGCAGGTCGTCCCGGTCGTCCAGCAGTCTCAGCAACCCCTGTGTACGAGTGCGTCAACTGTCTCGGGGAGCGGAGGGCGCCCGGCGCCAGACCGACACGTGCTTCTCGCTCGCGGCGGTGTACGCCGACCGGTCCCAGTCGGCGTACCGCTCGGTGAGCGTGAGGCCCGCCAGCCGCGCCATCAGGTCCATCTCCGCGGGCCAGGCGTAGCGGTGCCTCGACTCGCCCCGGCGGTAGGAGCCGTCCGGCTGCCGGGCGAAGTGGTGCGAGGTGAGCAGCTGCGTCTCGACGTCGACGGTGTCGAGTCCCACGTGCTCGACCGTCACGTCGAACGGGCAGGCGTCCTGGCCGGGCGGCAGCCGTCGCAGCGGCGGCACGAAGCACTCGACGACGAAGGCGCCACCCGGGCGGAGATGACGGGCGGCGTTGGCGAAGCAGGCCACCTGGGCGTCCTGGGTGAGCAGGTTGGTGATCGTGTTGTAGACCAGGTAGACCAGCGCGAACTCCCCCGTCGCCCGCGCCGTCGCCATGTCGCCCACGACGACCGGCAGCTCGCCCTCGCCGGCCTTCGCGCGCAGCTGCGCGACCATCGGCTCCGACAGCTCGATCCCCGACACCGGCACGCCACGCCGCCGCAGGGCCACCCCCACCCGACCCGTGCCGATCGCCAGCTCCAACGCGGGCCCGCCCGCTGCCCGCTCCCGGAGGAACGCCAGCGTCGGCTCCAGCACCTCGGCGGCGAACATGCCGGCGTCCTCGGCGTCGTACCGCTCGGCGGTCTCGGCGTCCCACAGCTGGGCGTGGTCGGGGATCTCCATGCCCCGACCCTGTCGAGTCCTCGCCCGCGCGTCGAGCGAATACTCGGCAGCGGCACGGACCGGCTCAGCCGCACCCGGCAGGATGAGCATGTGGACACCCCGACGGCGCCGCTGACCCGCGCCCTGATCTGGGTCGAGATCGCGCTGGTGATGGGGGTGTCGCTCGGCCGGTCGGCGACGTACGCCGTGGTCAACATCGCCGCCAGCATCACCGCGCCCGAGCCGCTGTCGTCGCAGAGCGCGGTGATGAACGCGAGCCTCGCGCCGGACCGGCCCTGGCTGGACCTGACCTACCAGCTGCTGCGGATCTTCTTCGCCGTCGTCCCGGTCGCGCTCGCGGGCTACCTGCTGGTCCGCTCAGGCACCACGCTGCGCTCGGTCTGGTGGGGCGAGCGGTCGCTGGTCGGCGACACCGGCCGCGGCGCGGCGATCGCGGCCGCCGTCGGGTCGGCGGGGATCGCCTTCTATCTGGTCAGCCACGCGCTCGGGATCAACCTGACCGTGGTGCCCGAGGCGCTGCCCGACGTGTGGTGGCGCTATCCGGTGCTGGTGCTGGCCGCGCTGGAGAACGCCGTGCTCGAGGAGCTCGTCGTGCTCGGCTTCGTGCTGGTCCGGCTGCGCCAGGCCGGGATCGGCGACACCGCCGCGATCGGGTGGGCGGCGCTGCTGCGCGGCAGCTATCACCTCTACCAGGGCTTCGGCGGCTTCCTCGGCAACCTGGCGATGGGCCTGCTCTTCGGATGGCTCTACCGTCGCTGGGGCCGGGTGACGCCGTTCGTGGTCGCCCACACCCTGCTCGACGTCGGCGCGTTCGTGGGGTACGCCGTCCTGGCCGGCCAGGTCTCCTGGCTGCCGGGCTGACGCCGCGGCCGACGGGGGGTCGTGTGCCTGTGCCGTCGTAGTCTCCGTGGGGCGGGGCACACGACCCCAGGTGAGGCCGGCGCCAGGGCTCAGCCGTGGCGGGTCGCCCGGCGCTCGCGGAGCCGGGCGAGCGCCTCCGCGTCGAGCCGCGCGGCCACCTCGGGGTGCGGCGCGGAGCCGCCGTACGCCGCGGGGAGCCACCAGGCGCCCTCCTCGACGGGGTAGTCGCCGATCACCTCGCGCAGCAGCGCGCCCATGGTCTCGCGGAGCCGCGCGGTCACCTCGTCCGCGTGGCCGTGGGTCGGCACCGGCGGCCCGACCCGGATCGTCACCGGCGTGCCCAGCCGTAGGCTGCGCCGCCCGTCGACGGTGAACAGCCGATGCCCACCGAACGTCACCACCGGCACCAGGGGCGCCCCGGTGGCCTGCGCCATCGCGGCGGCTCCCCGGGCCAGCGGCTTGACCTCGAAGGACCGCGAGATGGTGCCCTCGACGAAGACCCCGACCGCCTCTCCCGACCCGAGCCGGCGCTGGGCCGTGCGAAGCGCGCCCGCGCCCTGCTCGCGGTCGACCGGCACGTGCTTCGCCGCCCGCATCAGCGCCCCGACGACGGGCGCCTCGAAGACCCCGCTCTTGGCGAGGAACCGCACGAAGCGGCGCCGGCGCCGGCCGAGCCAGCCGACGAGCGCGAAGTCGAGATAGCCGACGTGGTTGGCGGCCAGCACGACCGGCCCGGTGCGCGGCACATGGTGCGCGTCGACCACCGTGATCCGCAGGGCGAGCATCGCGAAGAGGGCGCGCACGCCCACGGCGACCGCGCGATAGGTGAGCTCCATCGGGTCCGGTCCGGTCAGCGGTAGGGCGGCGGCGGCAGGTCGACGTTGATCGTGGGCGTGCCGGTGCCGGCACGCGCGATGACCGCGAGGGACGGCTCGTCGGTGGGGTTGGACTCCCGGTGCACGGTGAAGGCCGGCACCTCGAGGTAGTCGCCCTCCTGCGCGTCGAGGAAGCCCTCGACGCCCTCGCACTCCAGGCGGAGCACGCCGCGGACGACGTACAGGCTGGTGACGTTGCTGTCGTGGTGGTGCCACCCGGAGACCGCACCCGGCTGGGTGATCACCTGCCCGGCCCACAGGCCCGGCGCCTGGAAGGCCAGCCGCCGGCGCATCCCCGGCGTCGGGTCGGCCTCGGCCAGCTCCTCGGCCCGGATCAGGCGGACGGGCTGGGTCATGGTCCGACCCTAGCCGCGCGGAGCGGCGCGCGCCGGATCTGCGAGATCGGGGAGGGGTGAGGTCACCAGCTGGCATCAGGACTCCCCGATGATCCGGGGGCGCGGTCACTCCGGGCGGCCGGTGAGGGCGATGCCGACGCCGAGCCCGATCATCGACATCCCGCCGACGGTGCCGAGGCCGCGGCCGCGCGCGTCGGAGGCGTTGAACCAGTCGCGCATCCGGGCTGCGGCCACCGCCCAGACGGCGTCGCAGGCCAGGCCGAGCAGCACGGCGGTGAGCCCGAGCGCGAACATCTGGGCCGGGATGGCGCCGCGGTCGCGCTCGACGAACTGGGGCAGCAGCGCGGCGAAGATCATGAAACCCTTGGGGTTGCTGACGCCGACGACGAAGCCCTGCCGGATCGCCGTACGCCGGCGCAGCGGCGCCCTCGTCCCCTCGGCGTCGACGTGGATCGCCCGCCGGTGCAGGATCGCCTGGGCGCCGAGCCAGACGAGGTACGCCGCGCCCGCGACCTTGAGCACCGTGAACACCACGATCGACTCGGCCACGATCGCGCCGAGCCCGACCGCGACCAGCGTCATCACCACGAACAGCCCCAGCGTGTTGCCGAGCACGCTCGACAGCGCCACCCGCTGCCCGTAGGCCAGCGCCCGCCCCAGCACGAACAGCACGCTCGGCCCGGGGATCGCGATCACGATGAACGCCGCCAGCCCGAAGGCCAGCAGCTGGTGGGCGGTCACGGGCAGGTCCGACATGGCCGCCATCGTAGGGCCGGGGCGGGCGCGGACTCCACGTGCTCGGGAGCGCGCGGAGCCGCGGGCTCAGCCGTCGGTCTCGGAGTCGGGGTCCGCGCTCACCACCTGGAACGCCTCGTCCAGCTGCACGTCGACCTGCGACCCGTCGGGGAGGGTCACCTCGACCTCGTAGTAGCTGTCCTCGTCGCCGACCTCCGTGCCGGTCACCTCACCGCCGCCGGTCTCGGCGAGCGCCGCGTCGGTCGCCTGCTGCAGCGCGGTGCCGGTGATCGGGGTCTCGGTCGCGTCGTCGTCGCTGCCGGCGATCGCATAGCCGGTGCCCGCAGCCGCGATCAGCAGCCCACCGCCGGTCACCAGTCCCACCTTGGTCCACGTCCTCATCAGGGTCTCCTTCCGTCCGGCTCGTGGCCGGGCCGTGTCGTGTCAGGTCCACGATCGCGACCCGGCGCTGAAGCCAGCCTGAAGCCGGTCGGGCACGATGGGCGGGTGCTCCTCACCCGTCCCGTGCTGGACCGGATCGTCGCCGGCGAGGTCGACCTGGTCTTCCGCCTCTGGAGGCGCCCGACCGTGAAGACCGGCGGGCGGCTGCGCACGGCGGTCGGTGAGCTCGCCGTCCACGAGGTCGACGTCGTCGACGCGTCGACGATCTCCGACGCCGAGGCGCGGCGGGCCGGCCACGTGGACGCCGAGGCCGTGCGCGCGGCGCTCGCCCCCGGCGTACGACGTCCGCGCGGGCGCGGGTGGCCAGGCCCGACGAGACCAGCAGGGTCTACCGGGTGCGGGTGACCTACGCCGGCGCCGACCCACGGGCGGGCCTCCGGGAGACGCGCCTCGACCGGAGCGGGATCGCCGAGCTGCTCGCCCGGCTGGAGGCGATGGAGAGGCGCGCGGAGGAGCCGTGGGTGTTCGCGACCCTCGACCTGATCGGCCGCCGGCCCGGCCGCCGGGCGCCCGAGCTGGCCGCGATGCTCGGCCGCGAGACGCTGCCGTGGAAGGCCCAGGTGCGGAGGCTCAAGGAGCTGGGGCTGACCGAGAGCCTGCCGGTCGGCTACCGCCTCTCGCCACGAGGCAGGCAGGTGCGGGATGCTGCTCGGAGACGCCGCGGCAACCCACCGGCCAGCAACGGCGTCTGAGGGGTATCCATCCGGTCGCGGAGGCTCTTGGACCGGCGACGACCGCATCGAGAGGGGACCCCCATGCCCGCAGCAACCGGAGCCGGCCGAGCCGCGTCGGGGCGCCACGGCCGCGACCTGTTCCTCATCGAGGGCGAAGGGCTGGTCGGCGGCGCCGACGGGCGGGCCGCCCGCGTGGACCCGCGGGCCGCGGCGGCCGCAGGTGACCCGCGGATGTTCCGCTTCACCCGCATCGGCCCGCGAGGCAAGCGACTCGCGCGCGGCATCAACGTCAAGGTCGCGGCGGCGATGAGCGCCGGGACGGCCTTGCAGGACGGGCCGATCCCAGCGGGCTACACCTATCTCGGGCAGCTGGTCGACCACGACCTCACCTTCGACAAGACCGCCGTGATGTTCGGCGACACGATCTCACCGGCCGACATGCTGTCGGGACGGTCGCCGAAGCTCGACCTGGACTGCGTGTACGGCGCCGGGCCGAGCGACCCGGTCTCGGCGGAGTTCTACCGCGACGACCGGCACCTGAGGATCGGGAAGACGGTCCGTGCGGGAGGCGGCCGCCGGCTCCGCGGTCGCACCGGCTACGACCTGCCTCGAGCCGGCGACGGATCGAGGAAGCGGCCGCGGCGGACGGTGGTCCCCGATCCGCGCAACGACGAGAACCTCGCGGTCGCCCAGACCCAGGTGGCGTTCATCCGCTTCCACAACCGGGTCGTCGACATGCTCGACCCGTCGGTGCCCGTCGGGCAGCGCTTCGCCAAGGCGAAGACACAGGTGGTGCTGCACTACCAGTGGATGCTCAAGACCGACTACCTGCCGCGGATCTGCGACAAGAGCGTGGTCGACGACGTCTTCGAGAACGGTCGCAGGATCTTCGACGTCGGCGCGACGCCGACGAGCATGCCGGCGATGCCGGTGGAGTTCTCGGTGGGGGCGTTCCGGCTCGGGCACTCCATGGTGCGGCCGACGTACGACTGGAACGCGGAGTTCAGCGACGGCGGCGGCACCCTGGACCTGCTGTTCGGCTTCTCCGGCACGTCCGGCTTCCTCGGCGGCGACGATCTGGCACTGCCCAGCAACTGGATCGTCGACTGGCGCCGGCTCTATCCCTTCTCGCGGATCAAGCGCCCCGACCTCAAGCCGCCGCGCGGGGAGTTCAACCGCGCGCAGGTGATCGACACCAAGGTCTCGCGAGCGCTGAACGAGCTGCCGCCGGGGGCGTTCGATGGCACCGACGCGGACTTCGGCACGCTCAAGCAGCACCTGGCGTTCCGCAACCTGACCCGGTCGGGGATGGTGCGGCTGGCCTCCGGTCAGCAGATGGTGGCGGTGTTCGCGTCGGCCGGGGTGCCGGTGACGCCGCTGACCCGCGACGAGATCCTGAACGGCTCCGGTGCGGGCACCCGGCTGGGTCGGCTCACCGCCGCTCAGGCAGACGCGCTCGTCGGCAACACGCCGCTGTGGTTCTACACGCTCCGCGAGGCCGAGCTGGCCGGTGGCCGGCTGACCGGCGTCGGCGCCCGGATCGTGGCCGAGACCTTCCACCGGGCGATGGAGGCCGCGGGGAGCTCGATCGTCCGGCGGCCCGGCTGGCGCCCGACGCTGGGCGGGGCGAAGAACCGCTTCACGATGATGGACCTGCTGCTGGTGGCCTACGACGACGACCCTGCCGTGCTGAACCCGCTGGGGGACTGACGTGGCCGTTCGGCTCCGCTGGCTAGCATCGGAGGATGCCGCGCCGCAGAGGTGCTCCCGCCAGGCCGCTCGCTCGTCGACCGGTCACCTGGGCAGCGGGCGCGCTCACGGCGGTCGCGCTGGCCGGCTGCGCGGAGCAGACGACGGCGGGGGAGCCGATGACACCGCCCACCTCGGCGACCACGCCGGCGGCGGACGCCGCCACGGCGCCGGAGGACCGCTTCCCCGAGATCGTGGCCGTCGAGCTCCTGCCGGTTGGCGAAGGGATCTTCGACGTCTCCGTGATCGTGTCGTCGCCCTACGACACCCCGGAGCAGTACGCCGACGGGTGGCGGGTGCTCGCCCCCGACGGCACGGTGCTCGGCGAGCACCAGCTGCTGCACGATCACGCTGACGAGCAGCCGTTCGCGCGGCTGCAGAGCGGCCTCGCGATCCCCGTCGGCGTCGACGAGGTGACGGTCGAGGGCCGCGACCTCGTCAACGGCTACGGCGGCGCCACCCGGACGGTGCCGGTGCCGCGCTGATTGCGTGCGACGGGCCCGGGTGGGTACCGCCAAGAGGACGAGCCAACCGACAGAGGAGCAGACGATGAGCGATCCGGCCAGGCCGATCGTGGTGGTGGGCGGCGGTCTCGCGGCCGCGACCTTCGTGGAGGAGCTGCGCGAGCGCGGCTACGACGGGCCGGTGACGGTGTTCACCGAGGAGCCGCACGCGCCCTACGAGCGGCCGCCGCTGTCGAAGGACCTGCTGCTGGGCAAGGCCGGGCCGGACGACCCGGTGGTGCACGACGAGCAGTGGTACGCCGACCACGGGGTGACG
The DNA here is from genome assembly GCA_963719955.1 of uncultured Actinomycetota bacterium. Taxonomy (GTDB): domain Bacteria; phylum Actinomycetota; class Actinomycetes; order Propionibacteriales; family Nocardioidaceae; genus Nocardioides. The sequence goes on from CAVRDV010000001.1 coordinate 121,065, forward strand.
CTGCGGCTCGGGACCCGCGTCTCCTCGATCGACCTGGCCGGCCGCTCGGTGACCGCGGACGGCGACCAGACGGCGTACGACACGCTCGTGCTGGCCGTCGGCGCCCAACCGCGCCCGTTCCCGATGGCCGACGACAGCGGCGCGCCGGTGGCCTACCTGCGCACGCTCGACGAGGCGGTGGCGCTGAAGGACCGGCTGACCGAGGGCCGCCGGATCGCGATCGTCGGGGCGGGCTGGATCGGCCTGGAGGTCGCCGCTGCGGCCCGCGAGCACGGCGCCGAGGTCACCGTGCTGGAGGCCGCCGAGCAGCCGCTGCTCGGGGTGCTCGGGCCGGAGGTGGCCGCGATCTTCGCCGAGCTGCACCGACGGCACGGGGTCGACCTGCGGCTGCGCGCGGAGATCACCGGGATCACCAAGACCGCCTCCGGGGGCGTGGTGGAGCTGGCCGCCGGCGACCCGGTCGCCTTCGACCTGCTGGTGGTCGGCGTCGGGGTGCTGCCGTCGGTCGACGTCGCGGGCGAAGCGGGCCTGGCCGTCGACGACGGCATCCGCGTCGACGCGCACCTGCGCAGCAGCGACCCGCACGTGCTCGCGATCGGCGACGTGGCGCACGCCGACCACGTCGGGCTCGGCTACCCGCTCCGGGTCGAGCACTGGGACGTCGCCAAGAAGCACGCAGCGGTGGCCGCCGCCGTGGTGGCGGGGGAGGACGCGTCGTGGGACGCGGCGCCGTACTTCTTCACCGACCAGTACGACCTCGGCATGGAGTACGTCGGCAACCCCGGCCCCGAGGGCTTCGACCGGGTGGTGGTGCGCGGCGACACCGACGCGTCGTCGTCGCTGCGGTTCACGGCGTTCTGGCTGCGTGGTGACCAGGTGGTGGCCGGCATGCAGGCCAACGACTGGGACGCCACCGACGAGATCCGCCGGCTGGTCGGCACGACGGTCGACGTCGGTCGGCTGGGCGACGCCGACGTGCCCCTGTCGGAGGTCTGAGGGGTCCGGAGGTCTGGGGGTCGGAGGTCCCCAGGCGGGCGTTGCGGACGTCGTCCGAAGCGGTCGCCGGGACGCGCGATCCGGAAGACGTCCGACTCTTCCCGACCCGCCGAGTTTACCTTTTCGTGACCTTTGCCCTAGCCTCAGTCCCCATGTTCGCCCCCCTCCGCCGCCATCTCGCCTCCGTGCTCGGCCTGCTCCTCGTCGCCACGACGCTGTCGGTCGCCGCCGTGACCGCACCGACGACCACCGACGACGAGGTGGAGCTGGCGGGCTGCATCGGCTACTGCGCCTACCCCCGCAACGCGGGCAAGGTGTTCCGCTGGGGGCGTGAGAAGTGGCGCTACGAGTTCGAGACCGGCGCCTTCCCCCGCAAGGTCTGGAAGTCCTCCCACCCCAAGCAGATCGGTCAGCAGCACGGCATGTTGACGATCAAGGCGAACGCCGGCAACCGGCGGGTCCGCACCTGGGGCGCCGTCCGCGCGGCGAAGTACGGCCGCTGGGAGTCGCGGATGCGCGCCGTCGAGCTCTCGAAGACCGGCAAGCGCTTCCGCTTCGTCTGGCGCCTGGCGCCCGTCAACGGCACCCGCTGCAACAGCAAGGTGATCACGATGGCGTCGTACCGGCCGGGCGACAAGCAGGTCCGCGGCGCGGTCCGCACCCGCCCCCACCACTCGTTCACCTACAAGCTCGGTCGTGACCTCCGGTCGCGTGCCTGGCACGCCTTCGCGGTGGAGGTGACCCCCCAGCGCATCTCGTGGTTCGTCGACACCAAGGTCGTGCACACCGAGCGCCGTCCGGCGGCCCTGCAGGGATACAAGCTGCGCCCGGAGTTCGTCATCAAGGGCAAGAAGGGCCAGACGATGCGCAAGTCCTGGCTGCAGATGGACTGGGTGCGCCACTACACGCTGGAGCGCAAGAACGCGAAGTCGATCAAGGCTCCTCGGATGACGAAGAAGGCCTACGACCAGGGCTGCTGACCGCCGCGCCGTGCCGGGGCGACGACGCCCGGCCTCGAGGCGAGGACGGGCGTCATCGGCAGGGGCTCACGCTCACGCCGGCGTCCGCCCCGTCACCCGGTGCAGCGTCGCCAGCCCGGCGGCGCCGAGCCCCAGCGCCACCCCGCTGAGGACGGTGCGGATCTGGTTGTAGACCTGCCAGGTGCCGGAGTAGTCCTCCCAGATCGTTCGAGCCGCGGCCACGTCGGTCGGCACCACGACCTGCGCGAGGTCTTCGTTCATCGGCACGTTGAGCGCCATCGTGAGGATCAACCCGCCGAAGAGGTAGACGACCGCCGCCGCGGTCAGCAGCCCCGCGGCGAGCCGGCGGCGCTCGCGGGCGCAGAGGGCGGCCGCGATCGCGAGCACCACCGGGGTCAGGAAGAAGACCGGGAAGAAGGTGGCGTTGCGGACCGAGCCGTTCATCGCCTGCATCGCGGAGATCGCCACCCGGGGGTCGGCCTCGTCCAGCCCCCACATCGTCGAGCACACCCAGGCGTAGAAGAAGCCGAAGATCGCGCCGGCGAAGAGCACGCCCGTCCACGCGGCGCCCACGGCAGGGGTCAGCAGACGCTCGCGGTGCGGCGTCGTGGTCGTCGTCAGGGCCGAATCGGCCTCAATTGGAACGTCTACGTTCGGTTTCATGCCGACCAGTATCCGAACGATGGGGTACGCTTGTCAACCATGAGCACCAGAACCGGCTCCCCACCCCGCCGCGGGCGGCTCCCCGCCCACGAGCGCGCCCGGCGTGAGCAGGAGGTGCTCGAGGTGGCGATGGCGGTGATCGTCCGCGACGGGTACGCCGCCGCGACCATGCAGGAGATCGCCGACGAGGCGCACGCCTCGAAGGAGACGCTCTACTCCTGGTTCGGCGACCGGGAGGCGCTGGTGGGCCGGCTGATCCGGGCCAATGCCGACGCATCGGCCGAGGCCGTGACCGCCGCACTGGGCCGACCGGCCGCCGATGCCGACGATGCCCGGCACACCCTGGAGGGCTACGCCAGCGGCCTGCTCACCCTGCTCACCGGAGAGGTCTCGGTCGCGCTCAACCGCGCGGCGATGGGCTCCCCCGCGCTGGCCGCCGAGCTGCTGGCCGGTGGCCGGCACCGGGTCGGCCCCGTCGTGGCGGCGTACCTCTCCGACCTCCACGCCGCCGGGCTCAGCCCCCACCCCGACGGCCAGCGCGCCTTCTCGCTGCTCTACGGCCTGGTCGTGCGGGACACCCAGATCCGCGTCCTGCTCGGTGAGGGCCCGCCCGGCGGGCCGGCGATCGCGGCGCGTGCGCGCGACGCCGTACGCCGGTTCCTCGACGCCGACCCCGCCTGACCGAGGGGCGACGCCGCACCGGCTTGACCTGGAGTGCCCTCCACGGCGTTGACTGGGGCCATGACCTCAGCAGCCCCCGCCACCATGCCCGTCGCCCCGCTCGGCCGCAGCGGGCTGCGCGTCTCCCGGCTGGCGCTGGGCGCGATGACCTTCGGCGTCGAGACCGACGAGCCCGGCGCGTTCGCGCAGCTCGACCTCTTCCGAGAGCGAGGGGGGACGTTGGTGGACACCGCGGACGTCTACGGCGACGGCGAGTCTGAGCGGATCGTCGGCCGCTGGCTCGCCAGCCGGCGCCCGGAGGAGACGCTGGTCGCGACGAAGGGGCGGTTCGCGCCGGCACCGGGCTCGGCCGGTGCCTCGCGCCGCGCCCTGGCGCGCGCCGTCGACGCCAGCCTCGACCGGCTCGGCGTGGACGCGATCGACCACTACGTCGTGCACGGCTGGGACGGCGAGACCCCGGTGGCCGAGACCCTCGACACGCTCACGAGCCTGGTGCGCGCCGGCAAGATCCACCACCTCGGCTGGTCCAATGTCACCGGATGGCAGCTGGCGACGATCTCGACCACCGCGCGGCTCGGGGGGTACGTCGTGCCGTGCAGCATCCAGCCGCAGTACAACCTGCTCGACCGGGGCATCGAGGTCGAGCTGCTTCCGTGTGCCCTCGACGAGGGGCTCGCGGTCACGCCGTGGTCGCCGCTGGGCGGCGGCTGGCTCACCGGGAAGTACCGCGCCGACCAGCGGCCGACGGGCGCCACCCGCCTCGGGGAGGACCCGGAGCGTGGAGTCGAGGCCTACGACACCCGCAACACCGCGCGCACCTGGGAGGTGCTGGGGGTCGTCGAGCAGGTCGCCCAGAGGCACGGCGCGACGATGGCGCAGGTCGCGATCGCCTGGCTGCTGACCCGCCCCGGGGTGGCCAGCGTCCTGCTCGGCGCCCGCACCGGCGCGCAGCTGGCCAGCACTCTCGACTCGGTCGCCCTCGACCTCTCCGAGGAGGAGGTCGCGGGGCTCACGGCCGCGTCGGCCCCCGGCCTGCCGGCGTACCCCTACGGGATGGTCGAGGAGTTCTGCCGACTGCCGCACTGGCGCCGACTCGGCACTGCTCGGGCGTGACGGTCGGCCATGTCGAGAATGGGGCGACCGCGCCGACGTTCGGGGTGACCAGGCCGCAAGGCCGCCTCTCACCGGCAGCCGCCAGGCCGCCGCTCACCGGCAGGAGCCGCATGAAATGAAGTTCGTGATCCTGATCCACTCCCACCCCGAACCCTGGGGCCACCCGACCGGCGACTACACCCCCGAGTTCCAGGCGATCCCGCCGGAGCAGCGCGCTGCGCTGAATGCCGAGTTCGACGCCCTGCTCGGCGAGCTCCACGCCAACGGCGAGCTCGTGCTCGGCGAGGCACTGGCCGACCCGCGCGCCGCCTCGCTCTATCGCTGGGGCGACGCCGGGCCGATCGCCACCGATGGCCCCTACGCCGAGAGCAAGGAGCAGTTCGCAGGGTTCTTCATGATCGACGTCGCCGACCGTGCGCGTGCGGAGGCGATCGCGGCGAGGTTCTCGGCGCCGGGCGACACCGTCGAGCTGCGCCCCGCGATGTGGCCAGGCGGCGACGACGCGTGACGCCGGTCGGCGAGCCCGCGGGCGACGAGGCGATCTGGCGTCGCGAGGCGCCGATCGTCCTCGCCGCGCTGCTGCGCCGGCACGACGAGCTCGGCGACTGCGAGGACGCCGTCCAGGAGGCCCTGCTGGCGGCGGCACGACAGTGGCCCGTCGAGGGTACGCCGGCCAATCCGCGCGGCTGGCTGGTGCGGGTCGCGTCGCGCCGGCTGGTCGACGCACTGCGGCGGCGGCGTACCTCCGCGGCGGCCGAGGCGCGGGCCGCGACCGAGGAGCTGGTCCCGGGGAGCGCTCGCGACGACACCTTGCAGGTGATGCTTCTCTGCGCGCACCCGGCGCTGACGGCGGCGTCGGCCACCGCGCTCATCCTGCGCGCCGTCGCCGGGCTGACGACCGCGCAGGTGGCGGCGGCGTTCCTCGTCCCGGAGAGCACGATGGCGCAGCGCATCACCCGGGCCAAGGCCGCCGTGCGCGAGGCCGGCGGCCGCTTCGAGGCCCTTCCGGCCGACGACCTGCCGCGCGGCCTCGCGACGCTGCGGCAGGCGCTCTCGCTGATGTTCACGACCGGGCACACCGCGCCGCGCGGCGCGAGCCTCACCGACGCAGACCTCGCCGGCGAGGCGATCTGGCTCACCGAGCGGCTGCACGCCGCACTTCCTGACGAGGCCGAGACCACCGGGCTGCTCGCCCTGATGCTGCTGAGCCAGGCTCGGGCCCCGGCCCGCGTCCAGGACGGCGAGCTGGTGCCCCTCGACGAGCAGGACCGCTCCCGCTGGGACGCCGACCTGATCGCGCGAGGCACGGCGCTCGTGGAGGAGGCGATCCCTCAGGGACCGGTCGGGCCGTTCCAGCTGCAGGCCGCGATCGCCGCGGTGCATGCCGAGGCGACGGCAGCCGAGGACACCGACTGGACGCAGATCACCATGCTCTATCGCATGCTCCAGGCGCAGCTGCCGACGCCCGCCGTCGATCTCAACCTGGCCGCCGCGATCGGCATGGCCCACGGCCCGGCCGCCGGGCTTGCCGCGCTCGAGCCACTGCTGTCCGGTCGCGACACCGTGCGCCTGCATCGCGTCCACGCCGTGCGCGCCCACCTGCTGGAGCGGCTCGGCGACCACGACGGCGCGCGGGCGGCGTACGACCGGGCGGCCGCACTGACCCAGAGCCTTCCGGAGCAGCGCTACCTCCATCGTCGGGCGGCCGCGCTGTTGCCCTGACCCGTTCGACCTCCTGGCCCGCGGCGGGTGCGCCCTACGCTTCGGGGATGACGATCACCTGGGCACAGGCGCTCTCCTGGCGACTCCGCCGGCAGCTCCTCGACCCGAGGAGCGAGGAGTCGGTGGCCGGCGTCGTCGGTCGGCTCGGCGCCGTGCTGGCGATGGACGAACGGCTGGCCGACCTGGCGGTGGGGGCCCGACGGCACGGCCATCGCAGCGGCGACGTCGCGTCGGCGCTGGCGGAAGGCCAACTGGTCAAGGCCTTCGCGTTCCGGGGCGCGACGCACTACCTCAACCCCGCGGACGGCGGGGCCTACCTCGCGCTCCGGGCGGCGGGACGCCAGTGGGAGCTGCCGAGCTGGCAGGAGTACTACGAGCTGTCCCCGGAGGACTGGCCGCGCCTGCGCGAAGCGGTCCGCGACGCCTTGGCCGACGGACCGCTGACCCTGCCCGAGCTCGGCGCGGCGGTCACCCGCCGAGGTGCCTTCGCCCACCTGCGGCCCGTCTTCGACGAGGGCGCCGGCACCCTGATCAAGCCGCTCACCTGGCAGGGCGACATGGGCTTCGGGCCGCCGCGCGACGGCCAGGCCACGTTCCGGCCGCTCGACGTCGCGCCCGGGTGGGCGGGCGGGTGGGACCTCGACGATGCCGGTCGGCACGCGATCACGGCGTACGTCGGCAGCTACGGCCCGACGACCGCCGAGCAGGTGCACGACTGGCTCGGCAGCGGCCTGAGCGCCGGCACCAAGCGCCTGCGGGGCTGGCTCGCGGAGGTCTCCGACCGGCTCGCCACCGTCGAGGTCGAGGGCGAGCCACGGCTGATGCTCACCGAGCACGTCGACGCCCTGCACGACGCCCGCCCGCACGACTCGGTGCACCTGCTGCCCGGCCACGACCAGTGGGTGATCGGTCCGTCCACCAAGGACGAGCACGTCGTGCCCGCCGATCGTCGTACTCCCGTCACCCGCAAGGCCAACCTGGTCGTGGTCGGCGGGGTCGTGCGGGGCACCTGGCGGCTCACCGGCGACGCCGTGTCGGTGAGCTGGCTCGACCCCGACCTGCGCCCTCCGGGTGCGGAGCTCGAGTCCGCGGCCGGAAGAGTGGGGGAGATCGTCGGCCGACCGCTCGAGCTCCGGATCGAGTGATCGGGCCGAGGCGAAGCCCCGCCGGCTCGCGGGAGGCGCCTCCTCGGGGGAAGATGGAGTCGTGAACACCGACCAGCCCCAGGACCAGTCCGACCCCACGGCCGCCCCCGACGCGAGGCCCGACGGGATGCCCGAGCGGATGCCCGAGGAGATGCCCGAGGGGCTGCCCGACGGCATGTCCGAGGAGCAGATGCGCCAGCTGATGGAGCAGCTGCGGGCCGCCCCCGCGGCGCAGCTGCTCGCCGACGTCTTCTCCTCGCTGCTCAGCACCGCGCAGGTCAAGCTCGGACGTCGCGACGCCCGGCTGTTCATCGACCTCGCAGCCCAAGCGCTGGAGTACGCCGGCCCGCACCTGCCCGCCGACCTCACCGGGCAGGTCGAGGGCGCGCTCAACCAGCTGCGGATGGCACAGGTGACCGCCGAGCAGCAGGTCGCCGAGCAGGGCGAGCCGGAGCCGAACGACCTGCAGCACACCCCCGCTCCGTCCGCCTCGTCGGCGGCCGCCCCTCCGGGCACCCCACCGGGCACCCCGCCGAGCAGCCCACCCCCTCCGTCCGCGGCCTCGAAGCTCTGGGTGCCGGGCCAGTGACCGGCGGCTGACCGCCCCCTCGCTGAACGCCGCCCCCTCGCCGCCGCTTTCCCTGCACGCACCGCCGATGGGTCATCTCACCCACCCACTGCCCCACCCGAGGTGGGTAGCCCGCCCGACGCGGGACAGGCGCGCGGGCTCCTAGCGTCGAAGACCTGGCCATCCGCGCCAGCTCCGCCCGGCCACCGGGCGACGACCGAAGGAGCATCCATGTCACGCCAACACATCGAGACCCTGATCATCGGCGCCGGACAGGCCGGGCTCGCCACGGCGTACCAGCTCGGCCGGCTCGGCCGCGACTGCCTCGTGGTGGACGGCAACGCCCGCGTCGGCGACAACTGGCGCTGCCACTACGACTCGCTGCGGCTCTACTCCCCCGCGCGCTACGCCGGCCTCCCCGGGAGCGACTTCCCGGGCGATCCCTGGAACTGCCCCGGGAAGGACGAGGTCGCCGACTTCCTGGAGCAGTACGCCGTCGACCACGCGCTGCCGGTCCGCCTGCAGACACGGGTCGAGCGGGTCGTGCCCCGCGAGGGCGGCGGCTTCACGGTCGACCTCGACACCTCCACCCTCACCTGCGATCACCTGGTCGTGGCGACGGGCACCTTCGGCGGACGCAACCCCCACACCCCGGAGGTCGCCTCCGCGCTGGACCCGGCGATCCGCCAGCTCCACTCGACGCAGTACCACCGCCCGGCCGACCTGCACCCGGGCGCGACGCTGGTGGTCGGCGCATCCCACTCCGGCTTCGACATCGCCTACGAGCTCGGGGAGCACGGTCCCACCATCCTGGCCGGCCCGGACCGCGGCTCGATCCCGGTCGACTGGTCCAAGCCGAGCTTCAAGGTGGCCATGCCGGTGATCGTGTTCCTGTGGCGGCACGTGCTCACCCGGCGCACGCCGGTGGGGCGCAAGGTGATGGTCAAGGTCCGTCATCAAGGCGGCCCGGCGACCCGGGTCAAGCCGGGGCATCTCGCCGAGCGGGGCGTCGTGCGGACCCTCGAGAAGGTGACGGGCGCCTCCCCGGACGGCAAGCCGACGCTGGCCGGAGGCGAGGTGCTCGACGTCGCCAACGTGGTCTGGGCGACCGGCTTCCGGCCCGACTTCTCCTGGATCGAGGCGCCGGTGGCCGACGACGAGGGCTGGCCGCGGGAGTACCGCGGCGTCTCGGACTCGGTGCCCGGGCTGTACTTCTGCGGGCTGTCCTTCCAGTACGCCTTCAGCTCGATGGTCCTTCCCGGCGTCGCGCGGGACTCGGCGTACGTCGCGGAGCGGATCGCCGCCCAGGCCCGGGCCGCGGCGGTCGCTGCCTAGACTGGGAGGGCCGCCGCGGACCACCGACGTCACCGGGGAGGTGGCCAGGATGGACGTCATCGAGGAGCTGCGCCAGGCTCGTGAGTCCTACGAGCGACACGAGTGGGTGGCGGCGTACCGCGCCCTGAGCGACCTCGACGACGACGCCCTCGACGCCGCTGACTTCCTGGCGCTGGCCACCACGGCCTACCTCCTCGGGCGCAGCAACGACGTCGTCCAGGCCCTGCAGCGGGCACACCAGGTCAGCCTCGACGCCGGCGACCGCCCCGCGGCGGTGCGCGCCGCCTACTGGCTCGCGTCCACGCTGTGGCTGCGCGGCGAGAGCGCCGTCGGCAACGGCTGGCTCGCTCGTGCGGTGCGGATCATGGACCAGGTCGACGACGAGGTCGCCGAGCGCGGCTACGTCTGCGAGGCCCAGCTGATGAGCCACCTCTTCCGAGGAGAGCTGGCCGAGGCGCTCGCGCTGGCTCCGCAGGTCGCCGACTACGGCCGGCGCTTCGCCGAGCCGGACCTGGTCGCCCTGGGCCTGCATGCCGAGGGAAGGCTGATGCTCTACACCGGCAGGGTCGCCGAGGGGCTCGGCCGGCTGGACGAGGCGCTGGCGGGGGTGATGGCCGGTGAGGTCGGCCCCGTCACCGCCGGGCGCGTCTACTGCTCCACGATCGAGGCGTGCCAGGAGGTGTCCGACCTCGGCCGGGCGGGCGCGTGGACGCGCGCCCTCACCCGGTGGTGCGAGGCCCAGCCGGGGCTGCTGGCCTACACCGGCCAGTGTGCGACGCATCGCGGCCAGCTGCTGCGGCTGCACGGCGCCTTCGCGGACGCCATCGAGGAGCTGGAGCAGGCGCTGCGTCGCTACCAGGAGCTGGGCGGCCACCCCGCCGTCGGGCTGGCCTCCTACGAGCTCGGCGAGACGCACCGGCTCCGCGGCGACCTCGGCCGGGCCGAGGCGGCGTACGACGACGCCGTGCGGCACGGGCACCCCGGCCAGCCGGGCCGGGCCCTGCTCTGGCTGGCCCAGGGCCGCACGGACACCGCGGCCGGCGCGGTCCGCGGCCTGCTCGCGGAGCGTCGCGGCCAGGTGCAGCGGGCGCAGGTGCTGCCGGCCGCGGTGCAGGTGCTGGTGACTGCCGGCGAGAGCGTCGACGCGGTCGACCTCGCCAGGGAGCTGACCGACCTCGCGGAGGAATTCGGCTGCTCGGCGCTCGAGGCGGCGGGGAGCTACGCCGCCGCGGTCGCCGCCGTGGCCGCCGGGGAGCCGACCGCCGCGGTCGAGGACGCGCGCCGAGCGCTCGAGCTCTGGGCGGCGCTCCAGGCCCCCTACGAGGAGGCCCGGTCGCGGGCCGTGCTCGGGCGCGCCCTCCGGCTGCTGGGCGACGAGCGATCGGCGGTCGTCGAGCTCGAGGGGGCCCTGAAGGAGCTCGCCGCCCTCGGAGCGGAGACCGACCGGCACGAGGTCGCCCGCCTGCTGACGGCCGAGGCGCACCCGGGCGGACTGACCGCGCGGGAGGTCGAGGTGCTGCAACTGGTGACCACCGGCCTGGGCAACGGCCAGATCGCCGAGCGGCTGACCCTCTCGGAGAAGACCGTGGCCAGGCATCTCTCCAACATCTTCACCAAGCTGGACGTGTCGTCGCGCACCGCCGCCGCGGCGTACGCGTTCGAGCACGGGCTGGTGTGACGGTCGTTCGGTCGGGCTGGCGGCACCGCCCGCACGTCCGTGAGCGTGAAGTCCTCGCCGGTGAGCAGGAGGGGTTCCCCCGATGTCACGGACAGGGCGTAGGCGAAGCAGTCACCGAAGTGGAGCCTCGCCCGCGACCCCGACCCCGACCCCGACCCGCGACCGAATCGCCGATAGGCAGCGTGTGCCACCTCGGCGGCCCGCACGCCCACCGGAACGAGCCCCACGTCGAGAGCATCGAGCAACCGATCCAGCCGCACGCCATGGGCGGCCGACCTGGCATCGGCCACGATGCCGACCTCCAGCCAGGTGGCCACCGACATCTGGAAGTCGCCAGCCGCGGCCGCGGCCAACAGCCTGTCGGATCCCGCTTCGCCGTTGAGGATGGCCATGATGGCGGAGGAGTCGAGGATCATCAGCGCGGCAACCCGGTGGCGGAGTCGAAGAGGTCCTCGACCGTGCAGACCACCGGCTCGACGTCGACGATGTCCGCGGCGTACTCGGCCGCGATGGTCCCGGCCACCTCGATCTTCCGCGCGGCGCGGGCAGCCGTGGGGTCGGCGCCGTAGTCGGCGAGCAGCCCTTCCAGCGCTTCCTCGATGACCCCGGTCTGCGTCTTGCCCGTCACCGCCGCCGCTTGGCGGGCCAGCCGGTGGACGCGCTCGTTCTTGATGTTGAGGCTCACGGGTGGGTTGTACCCTGCGATGTGTCTACCTTCTACCCATGTCGGACGGAGGTCCAGCCCGGCCGGCGCAGGAGGTAGGCCCACCGGTCCCGCCAGGTGGTGGCGGAGGCGACGTCCTCGGCGATGTCGACCCACTCGTGGGTGGCGATGGTGACCGGGTTGTAGGACTCGATGTTGTTCGTGAGCCCGTAGACGACCGGCTCGTCCTCCTCCTCGAACGTGCCGAACAGCTTGTCCCAGACGATCAGGATGCTGCCGTGGTTGCGGTCGAGGTACTGCGCGGTTCGACCCGTGGTGCACCCGGTGGTGCGACGGGGTGTTGAAGACCTTCTCGACCCAGCCGAGCCGCTGGATCGCCTCGGTGTGGATCCAGAACTGGTAGATCAGGTTGATGCCGCGGGCCTGCTCGATCAGCCGGGGCCGTACGCCGGCCAGCGCGAGCAGGCCGTAGGGCAGGGTCAGCGTCACGCCCTCGGCCACCGGCTGGCGCAGCGCCGTCGACAGGTTGTAGCGCTCGCTGGAGTGGTGCACCACGTGCACCGCCCAGAGCCAGCGGCTCTCGTGGCTGGCGCGGTGGTTCCAGTAGTAGATGAAGTCCCAGCCCGAGGATCGCCGCCGCCCACGCCCACGGGGAGGTGCCGAGGTCGAGCGGGCTCCTGGCGAAGAGCCGCTTGCCCGACGCGAGCGCCGCCCAGGTCGTGGACGTGACCAGGGCGGTCGAGGCGACGGCACTGACCGCGAGGCCGGCGTGGGCCTTGCGGAGCGCCGGGCTGAGCGGCGCTCGCCCCGGTGGCGCGACGGCCGGGCCCAGCCGGATCTCGGCCAGCTCGTCCTGGACGGCGCGGACGTCGTTCGGCACGGACTGCGGGTCGGGCAGCCGGCCGTCCCGGACCCGCCGGCGGCAGACGTCGCCGACCGTGGTCAGCAGCGCGGTGGCCGCACCGACGGCCAGGAGCGTTCGGCCGTGCCGGCCGACGCCGGGCGTCACGGGGTCGAGCACCCTCTTGGCGACGTACGGCGCCAGCAGGCTGCCCACGCCCATGGTCAGGCTGGCGAGCGTGTCGGCCAGCTGGTAGTCCCCGGCCCGCGTGCCCGGCTCGACCGGGTGCGCCCGCTGCCACAGCGCCTCCGCACCCATCGCCCCGATGAACGCCGGGACCGCCGCCACCGTCAGGTCCACCTTCACGTGGCCATCCTGCCGGACGCTCGGGCGGACGGTGGGGTCAGTGCCCGCGCCCTGTGGCCCCTTTCGCCCTCGGGCGCCGCCGGTTGCCCACTATCGCGCCGCTGTGGTGACCTCCGCGCGCGCCGGTGAGGGTCGAGGTCGCCGCACGCCCGCGGGAGTGCGCGGTCGCGAGTACTCGGTTCACCAGCCGCCCCAGGCGCGCGCAACCGACCGTCAGGCCGATGCGCTGAGTCGGTGTCGCACCACCCTCCGGCGCAGGGTGGGCGATGCCTCGACCTCGTAGCCGGCATCGAGGAAGACCTGGAGGAGCCCGACCGACGCCTCGTCCCAGATCACGGTCTTCCCCGGCGGCGGCTCGGTGGGGTAACCCTCGAGAACGCGAGCGCCGACCCTCCTGCCGTACTCGACGGTGGCGGCGGCGAGCTCGTACATCAGCCCCTGACGACGGAAGCGCTTGCGCACGACGAAGCAGGTGACCGACCAGACGCCCTCGAGGTCGGGGTCCCTGCGCATCCACGACTTCTGCCGGGCCCAGATCCTCGGATAGTTCTCCCGCGGCTCGACCGCGACCCAGCCGGCCGGCTCGCCGTCGACGTAGCCGACGAGGCCGGACGTGGCGCCGCTCGTGCCGCAGCCGGCCTGCTCCATGAGAGCGGCGTCACGCTCCTCCTGGGTCGTGTCGCGCCAGATCCAGCCCGCGACCTTGAGTGACTGGCAGCAGCACTTGCGGGCGCCCCCGGCCTCGAACACGGCTTCGACGTCCTCGCTCGCCGCCTCGTTGGCCGGTCTCCAACTGAACTCGGGCACACCGCGAGACTAGCGACGGGCCGGCGCGACTATCGGCGCCGCGACACTCGATCGGTGACCACCGGCCGTCCGACGCGCCTGGACCGCGACGTCCCTCACTGCCGACAGGTAGTGGTCGCGCTCGGCAGCGGCCACCCGCAGGTGGCCCGCGATGATGATCATCGGCTCAGGTTGCCACACGGCGCACGGGCGCCCTGGGCAGGACCGCGCCAGACGCGCTGCCGCAGGGCCGACCGCCGCAGCGACGCCGTCTGCTGACCCAAGCACGCAGAGTCGAAGAACAGCGGCAACCCCGAACCCGGGGTGCAGTCGCCGGATGGCGTGCACCGCCGAGACCGGCCGCGACCCGCCCGTCCGGCAGCGGCGCTACGATCCGAGACATGGACGCGGCTGGGGTCCAAGCGCAACGGCGCAGCGCGTCCGATTCGTTGATCGAGCAGCTGGCAGCCTCCGATGACCCTGTCCTGGCCTACAAGTCGAGCCTGTTGGCCGGTCTCGATCCTCACTCGGCGACTGCCCGGTCGATGCGGGAGCGCATCCCCGGCTCCGCGATCGCCCGGGCGTTGCTGCGGGTGTTCGAACAGGACGCCAGGACGCTGCACCACACCTACCGCAAGTGGCAGGGCCCCCACTGGACGCTGACCTGTCTGGCGATGATCGACTACCCGGCCGGCGATGAGCGGCTGCGACCGCTGGTGCGCCAGGTCCACGACTGGCTGTTCTCGAGACGCTTCCTCCTGCCGCCGATGACGGCCAGCCTCTCCGGTCAGGAGGACCGGGTCCGGCACTGCGCGTCCATGGACGGCAACGCGATCTGGTACTCCGTCCGGCTCGGGCTGGAGCTGGACCGCACCCGCGAAGCGGTCGACCGGCTGATCGGCTGGCAGTGGCCCGACGGCGGCTGGAACTGCGACAAGCGACACGCGGCCACCCACTCCTCCTTCCAGGAGTCGCTGATCCCGGCACGCGGGCTGTGGGCGTACGGGCGCGCCCACGACTACCCGCCTGCTCTCGAGGCCGCCCAGCGGGTGGCTGACCTGATGCTGCAGCGGCGCCTGCTCTGGCATCGGTCCGATGACAGCCTGATCGTGCCCGACTGGGCCGGCAAGCCGGGCCCGGACCGGATCCACTACCCGATCCAGTTCTTCGACGTTCTGTTCGCGCTGCAGGTGATGGCAGACCTCGGGCGCCTCGGTGACCCCGGCTGCTCCGATGCGCTGGGCCTGCTGGAATCCAAGTGGCTGCCGGACGGCGGCTTCCCGCTCGAGGCACCGAACACGGTCACCGCCGATCACGTGGTGAGCCGCGGTAGCTACGCGCACTGGGGGCCAGCGGGGCGGCGCCGCAGCAATCCTCTGGTGAGCCTCGCCGCGCTGGCCGTGCTCCGCTCGAAGCCCGGAGGTGGCCGGGCCGGCTCTGACAGCCGTGCGCAGCGCGGACGTTCGCGCTGATGGGCGGACGCCCCGCTCCCGGCGTACCGCTCCGCCTACCCCGCGCGTGAGTCGACGAACCGCAGCCAGTTCCGCAGCTCCACCTCACGGATCCGCGGGTCGATGACGTCGTCACCCACGCCGAGCTCGGCACGGAGCTCGGCCGAATCGGGGTCGGCGGCGAGCTCCTTCATGGTGTCGGCGTAGCGAGCGACCGCAGCCTCGTCGACGAAGAAGCCCTCCCGCACGAGCGCCGGGGCCCGCGCAGCGATCAGACGGCCCATCTCGTGCAGGGTGTACTCAGGGTGGTACTGGGTAGTCCAGAACGTGCCGATGATGGCGGCCTGGACAGCAGTGTGCTCGTTCGTGGCCAGCGAGCACGCGCCGTCCGGGAGGCGGGTCACCTCGTCGAGATGCATGATGAAAGCGGCGAACGACCCGGGCTTGCCCTGGTGCATCGGCGCGGTCGCGGCTGCTTCGGTCAGGCTGATGCTCCGGGTGATCCCCCACTCGCGGCCCCGGGGATTCGCCGCCACCTCGCCACCCGCCACCAGCGACGCGAGCTGCAGGCCCCAGCAGCTGCCCCAGCAGACCTTGCCCGCGTCGAGCAGCTCCCTGGCGAAGGCGATCTGCGGTGCCACCCGGGGGTCGTCGGTGCGGTAGACGCAGAGGTCCGAGCCGGTCCACATGAACCCGTCGAAGTCGTCGACCGTGGCGCCGGCCGGGAGCGCGAAGTCAGGGTCCGCGACGTACACGATCTCGGTGGTCGCGCGCGGCGCCTCCCTCGCCAGGAAGGCCCGATACAGGTCGTGCGGGTGGCCGACGTCCGAGCGGTCGAAGCTCTCGCGGCTGGCCCGCGGGTAGCAGTTGACGATCAGGATCCGGAGCGCTGCGGTGGTGGTCGGCGACGTCATGGTTCAGCTCCGCGTTGAGGGAAGTCGGTGATGATCCCGGTCACCCCGATCCCCCTCAGCTCGGCGATCCGCTCGGGCTCGTTGGGCGTGTAGGGGATGACCTTGATCCCGCGGCCCAGGACCTCGCGCAGCTCGGCTGTCGAGACCCGCGTGATCCGAGGGTTGAACGTGGCGAAGAAGGGGTCGGAGAAGTCGATGGGATCCTCGGGGAAGAGCCCCAGGACGGCCTGGACCTCGAACTCCGGCCGGCGACCCGCGAGCACCTTCAGCCACTCATGCCTCGCCGACGAGAACACCAGGTGGTCCGGCCCGATGCCCACCTCGTCGACTCGGGCGAGGACCGCGCTCACCACGTCGAACGTGTCGTGGGGCTTCGGCTGGGCCTTGAGCTCGAGGTTCAGGCGCCAGTCCAGCTCGAGGGTGAGCTGGAACGCCTCGCTCAGTGTGGGGACCTTCTCGCCGACGTACGCCGCCAGCTCGGCCGCCGTGACCGCACCGGCCGCAACCTGCCCGAACGGGTCCTCGCGCTCGAACCACGACCCCGCGTCGAGAGTGCGGATCTCGGCCAGGCTGTAGGTGGAGAAGGGCGCCGGGACGCGGTGGGGGAACTTCTCGGCCACGTCGGTCGTGCGCATCATCGCGTCGTCGTGCATGAGGACGATGTGGCCGTCGGCCGTGATGGCGACGTCGGTCTCCCAGAGGTCGGCGCCGAGCGCATGCGCCTTGCGGGCCGCGGCGAGGGTGTTCTCCGGCGCGAGGCTGCTCGCACCTCCGTGGGCGATGATGGCCACCGATCCTGCCGTCTCGGTCGCTGTCGAGCGCGCTTGCCCGGTCGCCACCACAGGTCGCACACGAGGCGGGAAACTCCCACCCGCCAGGCCCGGACGCACGATTCACTATAGGACCGGCAGCTGCGCGTCGCCGAGCAGCACGCCCTATCGAGGGAGATGTGAAACGGCTACGTTGGAAGTTTCTATGGCAACCGGAGGGGACCGCCATGAGACTCCGAGTGATCCTGGTGACCGCGTTGCTGCTGGTGATGACGCCGGCGGCCGCCACGGCGAAGGGAAAGTCCAAGCCACTCGACGTACGCCATGCCACTGAGGTGGGCCGCGCCGCGAAGACCAACAGCCTCAACGGGATCTACGTGTCGCCCGTAGACGGGAAGGTCTATGTGGCCAGCGTGGGCGGTGACGAGATCACCGTGCACAGCCCGAGGACCGGCAGGCTGCTCGACCGGATCGGGCCGGAGCGCGGCGTCGGTGGTCCCGACGATCTGTTCATCGCCGACGACGGCACGATCTACTGGACCGAGATCCTCACGGGCAGGGTCGGGATGCAGAAACCGGACGGCTCCAAGCCCAAGTACCAAATGGTCGACCGAGGGGTCAACCCGATCACGATGAACGACGAAGGCCGGCTCTTCGTCGGGCGGCTCTTCCTCGGCTCGGGTCTCTACGAGCTCGACCCTGAGCTGGAGGACCCGCCCGAGCTCCTCGACGCGAACCTCAACGTCAACGCCTTCGACTTCGGGCGCGATGGCTTCCTCTACGCACCATCCCAGTTCACCGGCGAGATCCTCAAGATCGACGTCGACGCCGCTCGGCCCGTCGGCGGTGAGGTCGTCGCCGACGGCTTCCGGGTGCCGACGGCCGCCAAGTTCAACGCGCGCGGCCGACTTCACGTGGGCGACTTCGCCGAGGGGCAGGTCTGGAGACTCAATCTCGCCCGTGACACGCGCACGCTCGTGCTCGACATCGAAGGCACGATCGACAACATCGCCTTCGGTGGCAACCGTCTGTTCGCCGCGGCCGGCTCCGACAACCAGATCATCCGGCGGGACCACCGTCGCGTGAAGGTGCTCAACAAGGCGGGCCTCGGTCTACCCGGTGGCGTGGCGGTCTCTCCGGATGGCGACGTGTGGGTCGGCGACTTCTTCGTGATGCGCGGCTTCGAGCGCGGGACGAGGAAGTGGACGACGTCGTTCTACGAACGCTCCGACCCGCCCGGCCAGGGGTTCGCCGGCGCCGGAACAGTGGCGGCGGATGGCGACCACCTGATCACGACGAACGGCTTCACCAACTCCGTGCAGGTGCTGGACCCGGCGACGGGCGACATCCTGCAGGACGTCCGGACACTCGCTTCTCCCACCAACGCCCTGCGTCACGGTGACACGCTGGTCGCGGCCCAGCTGGGCATGGATCCGGGCTCCGGTCAGGCCAGCGTGGTGAACGCGGAGGACCCGACAGAGGTGCTCATCGATGGTCTCGTCATCCCCCTCGGGCTGGCGTCCGACGGAGACACGCTGTACGTCGGCGACTGGGCCACCGGGAACGTGTTCGCCGTCGATGACTCCGGAAGTCGCGTCCTGGCCTCGGGTTTGATGGGCCTGGAAGGCCTAGCTGTTCACCGGAACCGACTGCTGGCCGTCGAGACCGGACGTCAGCAGGTGACCGCCATCGATCTCGCGACGGGTGCCACATCTCCGGCGATCACCGGGTTCGACTTCAGCGCCAGGACTCCGGCCGGCTTCTTCCCCTACGGGATGATGTCGGGCGTGGCGGTTGGCAAGCACGGCAAGATCTATGTGTCGGACGACGGCGTCAACAAGGTCTACAAGTTCCGCACGTCCCGGCGGCACCGACACTGACCGACCTGGAAGCAGTGGGCGAGACGGGGCGACATCAGCCTGACGGAGACGGCGTCGCGGAGTCGGTGGGCAGGGTGGTCTCCGATGGCGTGGACGTCGGAGTCGAGGACTGCGTGGGGGTTGACTGATCCGACGGCACGTCCGTCGTCGCGGGCTCGGCGGAAGGCTCCTCCGACGGTGCATCGGACGATGACTGGTTGTCCGTCGGGGCCTGGTCATCGTCCTGCGACGAGCCCCCGCCACCTCCACCGATGCGGCTGATCGTGGTGCCGCCGTCTCCCTCGCTGCCTCCGGTGATCGACGAGACACTCCGGCCGGCAGCCAGCTCGAACACGGTGATGGCCAGCACGGCTGCCACGAACGACCCTGTGGCGATCAGCGCGATCCGCTTCCACGGCAGCACCACGAGACGCTCCCGCCACCCGGGGCCGGGCGGCTCGTCCGCCAGGGAGCCGAGGTCGTCCTGCGCGTCGTCGAGGCGATCTCCAGCCTGAGCGAGCTGGTCGTCGAGGGTGCCGTCGTCGCCAGTCTGCCCGGCGGCCCGCCGTGCCTCGGCCCGAGCGACCCCCACCTTCCGCAACGCGACGGACTGCACCTGAGCCAGCCGCTGCTGGCTGCGAGCCAGCCCCTGGCTGTAGAGCGCCCCGCCGACCGTCACGATGACGCTGCCGAGCGCGGCACCGATGATGGTGCCGGCCGCACCGAGGGTCGAGAGGAGGAAGGCCGAGGAGACGGCCGCGAAAGCTCCGGCGGCCGTCTTGCGCCAGTCGATCTCGAGCCTGTGGGGGGAGTCGGGAGTCATCACCGCCCAGTATGCCGACAGCTCATGGAGGGACGTACACATCGGTGGACCGCCCCGATCGGCCGAGCACAACGTGGCCACTCACAGTCACGTTCGGTACGTCCGTCCATGAGCGTGGAGGTGACGGGCCGTACGACGGCTACGAGGCGGCCGGCTCGGCCAGGAACACGGGGATCTCGCGCTCCGTCCTGGCCTGGTAGTCGGCGTAGCTGGGGTAGGCCGCGACGGACCGGTCCCACCAGGTTGCCCGCTCGTCGCCGTCGAGCAGCCGGACGGTCATCGGCGCCGGGGCGGGTCCGTCCTGCAGCTCGATCTCCGGGTGCGCGACCAGGTTGAAGTACCAGGTCGGGTGCTTCGGAGCGCCGCCCTGGGAGGCGACCAGGGCGTAGCTGCCGTCGTGCTCGACCCGCATCAGCGGCGTCTTGCGCAGCTTGCCGCTCTTCGCGCCGACGGAGGTGACGATGACGACCGGAAGACCGGTGTCGCGCAGCGTGTTGCCACGTGCGCCGCCGGAGGACTCGTAGGCCTCGACCTGGTCACGGACCCACCGCGCGGGACTCGGCTCGTACTCTCCGGAGAGGACCATGCAGACCAGAACCCGAGGACGCGCGTCGAGATTCCCGGAGTCGCCCCCGCGGTGCGGGCGCGCCTGAGGGCCGCTGTCGGTGGGCGGGCCTAGGGTCGGTGGGGTGAGTGCACGATGAGCAAGATCGACGCCATGCGGGCCATGCGTGAGGCGAAGTACGCCGCCCGGCAGGCCCGGGCCGGCGCGCCCGGGGAGACGACCGCCCGACGAGTGGCAGCACCGCCGGCCGGCGCCCCCTCGACCGTGGATCCTCCGGCGGCAGCGACGCCGCACGGCGCTGACGCCCGGTGCGGCCACCGCTCGATGAACGGGCGCACCTGCACCCGCGAGCAGGGTCACGCGGCCAAGAGCCACCGCTACGGCTGAGGCCGCCCCACGACCGGATCAGCGGCACACTGACGACCCATGAGCGCTGCGACCCCTCGCCCCGGTCAGGAGCTCGCGATGATCGCCGGGGCGCAGGTCCTGGCGTTGAGCACCTGGTTCGCGGCGTCGGCGGCGGCCCCGGCGATCAAGGCCGAGTGGGGACTGAGCGGCGGGCAGGTGCCGCTGCTCACCATCGCC
Organism: uncultured Actinomycetota bacterium; assembly: GCA_963719955.1. Classification (GTDB taxonomy): domain Bacteria; phylum Actinomycetota; class Actinomycetes; order Propionibacteriales; family Nocardioidaceae; genus Nocardioides. The sequence continues at coordinate 141,570 of CAVRDV010000001.1, forward strand.
GTCCAGGTCGGGTTCGTGATCGGGGCCCTCGGGTCGGCGCTCGTCAACCTGCCCGACCGCTTCCCGGCGCCGCGGGTGATGGCCCTCGGGGCCTTCGGCGCGGCCGCGTGCACAGCGTTGGTGGCGCTGATGGCCGACGGCGTCTGGACCGCCGCCGTGCTGCGGCTGCTCACCGGGACCTGCCTGGCGTTGGTCTACCCGGTCGGCCTCAAGCTCGCGAGCAGCTGGTTCCTGGAGCGCCGCGGCCTGGCCCTCGGGGTGCTCGTCGGCGCGCTGACCTTGGGGTCGGCGGTGCCGCAGCTGGTCGGCGGCTCCTTCGGCGACGCCTGGCGGGCGAGCCTGCTGGTCGCCGCCGGGTCGGCGGCGCTGGCCGGGGTGATCGCGTGGCGCACCCGGCTCGGGCCGCACGCCGCGCGCCCACCGGCCTTCCGCCCCGGTGTGGCGTTCTCCCTGCTCCGGCAGCGCGGGCCACGGTTGGCCAACCTGGGCTACTTCGGCCACATGTGGGAGCTGTACGCCGTGTGGACCTGGCTGCCGGCGTACTTCGCGGCAAGCGCGGCCGCCGCCGGACAGCCGGTCGGCGCCGCGACCCGGGGGGCGGTGGCCTTCGTGGCCATCGGGATCTGTGGCGCCGTGGGCGCTCTCGTCGGCGGCCGGATCGGCGACCGCTGGGGGCTCGGCCGGACGGCCGCCGCGGCGATGCTCACCAGCGGCGCCTGCTGTCTGCTCGCCGCGCTGCTCTTCGGCGGCCCGCTGTGGCTGGTGCTCCCCCTGCTCGCTCTGTGGGGAGTCTCCGTGATCGCCGACTCGGCGCTGTTCTCCGCCGCGACGACGCGGGTGGTCGACCCGCAGTGGACCGGCACGGCGCTGACCTTCCAGACCGCCGTCGGCTTCCTGCTGACCGTGGTGACCATCCAGGGCGTCCCGCTGGTGCAGGGGGCGTTCGGGTGGCCGACGGCCGTCGCACTCCTCGGGATCGGTCCGCTGCTCGGCTCTCTCGCGATGCTCCGGCTGCAGCCGATCCTGGCGAAGGCCTGAGGCCCGCACCGCTGGGGCGTGCACCCGGGGGGAGCCTCAGGTGCGGGGGGTCGCCGAGTCGGTGCGGACAGGCCGGGCGAAGTAGCCTCCGTTCTGCAGATCGGCCCACCGACCGGGTCGGCGTACGACGGAGCCGCCCGCGGGCGAAGAGAGGTCGACGATGGCCACCCACCTGTACCGCCTGGGGCGCTGGAGCTTCCGGCATCGCCTCACGGTGATCGCCACCTGGCTGCTCCTGCTCGTGCTCGGCGGCGCCGGCGCGCTCACGCTGGCGGGCTCGACGAACGACCGCTTCGAGCTGCCCGACACCGAGTCGGCGCGCGCCTTCGAGCTGATCAAGGAGCGCACCGGCACCAACGCCGACGGCGCCACCGCCCAGCTCGTCGTCCAGGCGCCCGACGGCGAGGAGATCAGCGCCCCGGCCGCGCAGGAGGCGATCGGCTCGGCGCTGGCCCAGGTCCAGACCGACCACGTGGTCTCGCTCACCGACCCGTTCACCGTCGGCGCGGTGTCGCAGGACGGCACCACGGCCTACGCCGTCGTGAGCTACGACCGGCAGTCCGGGGAGCTGACCGACGCCGACCGCGGGGCGCTGATCGACGCGGCGCAGGCGCTCCGCGACGCCGGCTACCCGGCCTACGTCGGCGGCGACGCCCTGCAGGAGACCCCCGGCCCCGGCAAGGGCGAGATCATCGGCGTCGCGGTGGCCCTGGTCGTCCTGGTCGTGACGCTGGGCTCGCTGGTGGCCGCCGGGATGCCGCTGCTCACCGCGGTCATCGGCGTGGCGATCGGGATGCTCGGCATCACCACGCTGACCGGCTTCGTCGACCTGTCGTCGACCACCCCGGCGCTGGCCAGCATGCTCGGCCTGGCGGTCGGCATCGACTACGCGCTGTTCATCATGTCGCGCTACAAGCACGAGGTGATGGCCGGCCGCGACCGCGAGGACGCCGCGGGCATCGCGGCCGGGACCGCCGGCTCGGCGGTGATCTTCGCGGGCCTCACGGTGATCATCGCCCTAGCCGGGCTCTCGCTGGTCGGCATCTCCTTCCTGACCCAGATGGGTCTCGCCGCCGCCAGCACGGTCGCGGTCGCAGTGCTGATCGCGCTCACCCTGCTGCCCGCGCTGCTCAGCCTCGCCGGTCGCCACGTCACCGACGGACACATTCCCGGCCTGAAGGACCGCGACCCCGAGGGCGACGACGACGTCGCCACCCGCGGCCGACGGTGGGCGGAGCTCGTCTCCCGGCACCGCTGGCCGGCGCTCGGCGCCGGGCTGGTCGTGGCCGCGGTCGTGTCCATCCCGGTCGCCAGCATGGAGCTGGCGCTGCCCGACAACGGCACCCAGCCGGCCGCCAACCAGGCTCGGCAGGCCTACGACCTGGTCTCGGAGAAGTTCGGGCCCGGGGCCAACGGCCCGCTGGCGGTGATCGTCGACGTGCGCCGGGCCGGCGACGCGAATGCTGCGGTCGGCGCGGCCATCGCCACCGTCTCCGGCGTCGGCGAGGGCGTGGCCGCCGTCATCCCGCAGGTGGCCGACCCGGCCGACGAGGAGGCGTACGCCGCCTATCAGGGCGCGCTCGAGCAGCTCGGCTTCGCGACGATCACGGTGATCCCGGCGACCGGCCCATCGGACCAGGCGACCAAGGAGCTGGTCGCGACCCTGCGCGCCGACCTCGCCTCGCTGCAGGAGGCCACCGGCGCGACGCCGTACGTCACCGGGCAGACGGCCGCCGGCGTGGACATCTCCCAGAGCCTGCAGGACGCCTTCCCGAGGTACCTCGCCGTCGTGGTCGGGCTCGCGTTCCTCCTGCTGATGCTGGTGTTCCGGTCGATCCTGGTGCCGCTGAAGGCGACGCTCGGGTTCCTGTTGTCGATCGGGATGTCCCTCGGCGCGACCGTCGCGGTCTTCCAGTGGGGGTGGCTGCAAGGGCTGTTCGGTCTCGACGTGAGCTCTCCCGTGGTGTTCATCCTGCCGCTGCTGCTCACCGGCATCCTGTTCGGCCTGGCGATGGACTACGAGGTCTTCCTGGTCTCGCGGATGCGCGAGGAGCACGTGCACGGACGCGAGGCTCGGGCGGCCGTGGTCGAGGGCTTCTCCCACAGCGCTCGGGTCGTCACCGCGGCGGCGCTGATCATGGTCGGCGTCTTCGCGGGCTTCATCACCGGCGAGGACGTCATCATCAAGACGCTCGGCTTCGCCCTGGCCGTCGGCGTGCTGGCCGACGCCTTCCTGGTGCGGATGCTGATCGTGCCGGCGGTGATGCTGATCGTCGGCGAGCGGATGTGGTGGCTGCCCCGCTGGCTCGACCGGCTGCTGCCCAACCTCGACATCGAGGGCGAGGCGCTGGTCCGTCAGCGCGCCGGCGACGACGCGCGGGTGGGGGTCGTCGCCGGGTAGCCGGGATGTGCCCCTCCGAGGAGCGTTCCGCACCTTTCCGACCCCGATCGGGTGCCTACGGCTCCTCGGAGGGGGGAGTCCGCGCCCCCGGAGCCGCGGCGGCCAACCGGGCGAACCCCTCCTCCAGGCTGACCCGGGGCGCCCAGCCGAGCACGTCGCGCACCCGGCGCTGGTCGAACCAGTGAGCCGTGGCGAGCTGGGTCGCGAGGAAGCGCGTCATCGGCGGGTCGCCGGGTCGACGCGCCACCCGCCAGACCGCCTCGGCGACGGCACCGCCCGCCCAGGCCACCGATCGCGGCACCGAGCGGCGGGGCGGCTCGACGCCCTGAGCCGCGCAGATCCGCTCCAGCAGCTCGGCCACCGGCCGCGGCTCCCCGTTGGACACGACGAACGCCTGGCCGTGACCGAAGTCGGCCCCGTCGAGCGCCGCGACGACGGCATCGACGGCGTTGTCGACGTACGTCGTGTCGATCAGCGCCCGCCCGCCGCCGACCAGCGCGAGCCGCCCCGAGCGGGCCCGGTCGACGATCCGACCGACCAGCTGGGTGTCGCCCGGCCCCCAGATCAGGTGCGGGCGGACGGCGATCGTGGCGAAGCCCGGAGCGTCGGCCGCGAGCACGTCGAGCTCGGCCTGGGCCTTGCTGCGCGAGTAGTGCCCGTGCGCCCGCCTCGGGTCGGCCGGGTCCGCGTCGCGGCCGGCCAGCGCTGCGCCGGCGTGGGCCACCGAGGGCGAGGAGACGAAGACGAAACGGCGGGCCCCGGCCGTCCGCGCGGCGTCGAGCACGACCCTGGTGCCCATCACGTTGGTGCCGTGGAACTGCGCGCGGGTGCCGACCACGCCCACCCGGCCGGCGATGTGCACGACGGCATCGGCTCCCTCGGCGGCGACCGCGACGGCCGAGGAGGTCACGTCGCCGAGCACCTCGCGCAGGCCGAGCTCGGTGGCCACCGCCGACCGGCGGCGCTGCAGCACGACGACCTCGTCGCCGCGAGCGTGCAGCGCGCGCGCCACCCCGGCCCCGAGCAGGCTCGTGGCGCCGGTCAGCAGGACCCGGGCGCCGCTCATGGCCTCCCCGGCCGCCGCCCGTCGAGCACCCGCTGCGCCCACCGCCCGACGGCGACCCGGTCGATCTTGGAGTTGTGGCGGATGTCCACGGGGAGCCGGTCGATGGTGAGCACCGCGGCGATCTCGGCCTTCGGCTCGCCGCCCCCGGCGGCACGGCGTACGGCGTCGCGCAACGGCGCCGGGGCCAGCCCGGCCCGTGCGCTGGTGGAGTCGTCGGAGCCCTCGGCGCCGGTCTCGACCACGACCACGACCTGCGCCGTGCCGGCAGGCCCGACGCCGACGGCGGCCGCGCGGCGGACACCGGGCACCGACTCCGCCCGGCGCTCGATGCCGACCGGCGTCACCGGCCCCTGAGCGGTCACGACCACATGCAGCAGCCGCCCCTCGACCCAGAGCCGACCGGCGGCGTCGACGTGGCCGACGTCGCCGGTGCGGTGCCAGCCGGGGCCGGGCGTCGCGGCGTCGTCGGTGACCCAGAGCCGGTCGTAGCGCTCCTTGACGTGCGCGGCGCGGACGCAGATCTCCCCCGTGACGTCGGCCTCGGCCGGCGCCGGCGCACCGGCCGCGCCGTCGGCGTCCAGCGGCGCGATCGCCAGCTCGACCCCGGGCACCGCGCGGCCGACGCAGACGCCGTTGCCCAGCCCGGCGTCGTCCAGCCCGGCCAGGTCGATGTCGGCGACCGGCAGCACCTCGGTCATGCCGTAGGGCGCGTGCGCCTCGGCCACGGGCAGCAGCCGGCGCGCCTCGTGGAGCAGCTCGGCCGGCACGGGCGCGCCGGTCGAGAGCAGCAGGCGCACCCGGGCCAGCGCCTCGGCGCCGGTCGAGCCGATGTCGGCCGCGGTGGCGACGAGGTTGGTCAGCGCCGCGGGCGAGGCGAAGACGAGCGTGGCGTCGACCGCCGTCGCGGCGTCGCCGAGCGCGCGGGCGGTCAGCGTGCGAGGCGAGGTGAGGTCCATGTCGGGCACCGCCGACGGGATCCCGAGCGCGGCTCCGAACAGCGCGAACGGACCGAACGCCGCGACCAGCCGGTCGTCGGGTGTGATGGCGTAGAGCGCCGCGAGCGCCTCGCGCTGCGCCTGCAGCTGGCGATGCAGATAGAGCACGCCCTTGGCCGGACCGGTCGCCCCGGAGGTGAAGGCGACGACAGCGGGGTCGCCGCCTGCCGGTGGGGCCGGCGCGGCCGCGTCGGCGCCGAGACGCTCGATCTCGGCCAGGCTCCGGCGGACGCCGAGCGCCCGGCGCACGGCCGTCGGCAGCGGGCCCACGGAGATCGGCCGGGCGCCGGTGGCCATCGCCTTCGCGGCGGTCAGCCCCTTCGCCGCGCCGAGCACGTACGCCGGCCCGGCACTGCGCAGCGCGGTGCGCATGCCGCGCACGCCGAGCCCGGCGTCGACGACGACGGCGACCGCGCCGGCGCGCCACAGGCCGTAGAGCGCCGCGGTCAGGTCGGCCCCCGGCGGCACCAGCAGCGCCACCCGGGTGCCGGGGGTGACGCCGATGGAGGCCAGCCCTGCGGCGAGGTGGGCGGTCCGCCGGTCGAGCTCGGCCCAGCTCACCGTGGCGGTGACGCCGTCGGGCCCCAGCTCGGTGACCGCGGCCCGGGCGGCCGTGGCCGGGTCGGCCGCACGCTCGGTGATCGCCGCCCATAGCGGCCGCTCCGGCGCGACGGTGTCCGGCACCTTCCGCGGCGGTAGGGCCGCGTCGGCCGGGCGACTGCGGGTGCGCACCCAGCGGGTGACGTCGGCGGCATAGGTCGGCGCGTCCTCGGGCACGAAGTGGCTGGAGCGCTCGTAGCGGTGCACGTCGGCGTGCGGCAGCCGCCCCAGCAGGTCGCGCAGATAGAGGTCGGAGAACACCGGGTCGCGGGGCCCCCAGGCAAGCAGCACCGGCACGTCCGCCAGTGCCCCCAGCCCCTCGGCGATGGCGTCGAGCGAGGCGGCGCTGGTCGCACCGTCCTCCAGCGGGATGTCGGCGACGAAGTCCTGGATCGCGCGGCGCCGGCTCGCGTCGGCGTACGGCGCGTAGTAGCCGGCGCGCACCTCGCGCGACGGCACCGGCCGCGACAGGAACAGGGCGGACCGGATGAACATCCGTGTCCGGGAGGTCATCGTCGGCAGCACGCCGGGCAGTCGCGCCGCGCGGATCACCGTCGGGGCGGTCGCCTCCTCCGGCTGGTGCACCGCGGTGTTGGACAGCACCACGCCGGCCAGCCGGTCGACGTGACGCAGCGACCAGCCCAGCGCGATCGGGCCGCCCCAGTCGTGGGCGACGGGCACGACCCAGCCGCCCGAGCCGACCGCGGGCGCGCCGTCGCCGGTCAGCCCGAGCGCGGCGGTGAGGGTGTCGAGGTCGTCGACCCGCTGAGCCAGCGGCCGGACGGTGCCGGTGCGGTCGGAGAAGCCCATGTCGAGGTGGTCGATGGCCACGACCCGCCAGCCCGCGGGCGGGGCGGCGACCAGCCGCCGCCAGAGGTAGGACCAGCTCGGGTTGCCGTGGACGCACAGCAGCGTGCCGACCGGCTCTGGGCCGTCTGTCGCAGCGGTGTCGGCGGACAGGCCGGCGTGGGAGTCGAGGACGTGCCAGGTCCGGCGCACGCCGGCGGTGTCGGTCGCGGACACCTCCCGCGACCACCGAGCCTCCAGCCCTGCCAGCCCGGGAGGCGGCAGGCTCACCAGAGGATCTCGGCCGCGGCCGCGTTGATGCCCGAGCCCATGCCGAGCAGGATGACGCGCTCGCCGCGCGCGATCTGGTCCTGGTGCATCGCCAGCGTGATCGGGATCGCCGCCGGCCCGATGTTGCCGCGGGTCGGGAACGTCAGCGGCGCCTTCGCCGGGTCGAGGCCGAGCCGGCCCAGCATCGCCTCGCAGTGGACCGTGGACACCTGGTGCATGACGTAGTGCTGCACGTCGTCCCAGTCGAAGTCGGCCTGCGCGTCCTTCCACGCCGCCTCGGCGACGTCGAGCCCGGCCAGCAGCAGCCCCTTGCTGTCGGTGACCATCCGCTCCATGTCGCCCACGCAGAGCTGGTGGTGCTCGGTCGCGGCGCGGCCGATGCCGCCGACGAAGCGGTGCGCCTCGGGGTGCCGGTCGAGCGGACCCATCACCATGCCCGCGGCGCCCGAGCCGAGCGTCAGCGTCGCGAAGTCGGTGAACAGGTCGTCGACCGAGGTCTCCTCGGACTGCAGCCGCGCCAGCGTGCGCTCCTGCACCAGGCGGCTGCCCTCGCCGTCGACGATCAGGGCGTAGTCGATCTGGCCGGCGTCGATCATCATCGCGGCCAGCTGCATGCCGTTGACGAAGCCGAGACAGGCGTTGGAGAGGTCGAAGTTGAGACAGGTGCTCGGCAGGTCGAGCGCGTGGTGGACCGAGACCGCCGACGACGGCTCCAGTCGTCCGCGCGACACCGAGCTGTCGATGAGCAGCCCGATCCGCTCGGGGGCGATGCCGGCCTGGGCGAGCGCGGCGGCGCCGGCCTGCGCGGCGGCGTCGGTGTACTCCATGCCCTCGGGCCACCACCGGCGCTCCTCGATGCCCGCCAGCTGCTGCAGCATGCCGGGTCGGACGCCGAGACGGTCGAGCGTCGGCGCGAGGATCTCGTCGAACCGCGACGAGGGGACGATGTGGGGGGCGTCGACAGCGGTCACCGACATGACCGCCGCGTTGTCGAACCGGTAGACGGTGTTGCCGCTCACTGGCGCTCCTAGCGTGGGGGTGCTCGATCTTCTCACGGAAGCCGGAACCGCCACGATTCTCGGTCGGGGGGCGGAACGGACCTGTCTCGCCGGGTCGGGGTGGGGGCCCCGCGTTGACCCGCGTGGACGAGGGGGCTTGACTGGAAGACCGACCACTGCTCCGAGGAGGCAGCATGTCCGGCAAGGTGATGCACTTCGAGATCCCGTTCGACGACGGCGACCGGGTGGCGGCGTTCTACCGCGAGACGTTCGATTGGCAGGTGATGCCGATGCCCGAGCTCGACTACACGATGGTGATGACCGGCCCGACCGACCCGGAGAAGGGCCCCACCGAGCCCGGCTTCATCAACGGCGGCATGTTCCAGCGCAGTCCGGAGTTCGAGGGCAAGGCGCCGACGCTCGTGATCGAGGTGGCCAGCGTCGACGACGCGCTCGCCAAGATCGAGGCGGCCGGCGGGAAGACCGTGACCGCGAAGATGCAGGTCGGCGACATGGGCTTCACCGGCTACTTCACCGACACCGAGGGCAACCTGATCGGGGTCTGGGAGAACGCCTGACGTCAGCCGCGCTTGGCCAGGTCGGTGAGCACCTGCTGCGAGGCGAAGCGGCCGGGGGAGCCGATGACGCAGCCGCCGGGGTGGGTGCCGGAGCCGCACTGGTAGTAGCCGTGGATCGGCGTGCGGTAGTCGGAGTAGCCCGGGGCCGGCCGGAAGAAGTACATCTGCGGCGCCAGGAACTCACCGGCGTAGATGTTGCCCTCGCTCAGCCCCGTCACCCGCTCGATGTCGAGCGGCGTCACGACCTCGCGGTGCACGACCAGGTCGCCGAAGCCGGGGAAGAACGACTCCAGCGTCGCCTGCACGGTGTCGCCGAGGTTCTCCCTCTCGTCGTCCCAGCTCGCGGGCCGCCCGTCTGGGTGCCGCAGGTCGTAGGGGGTGTACATGGTGAAGCACGACATGACGTGCTTGCCGGGCGGCGCCATGTCGGGGTCGATGAAGGACTGCACGCAGCAGTCGAGGTAGGGGCGCTCGGAGTACCAGCCGTACTTCGCCGGGTCGAAGGCCCGCTCGAGGTACTCGACCGAGGGCCCGATGTTGACGAACCCCTGGTACTGGTCGGTGCGGTCGGCCAGCGCGGGATAGACCGGCGGGCCGTCGAGGGCGAAGTTGACCTTCGAGGCGGTGCCCTGGAAGCGGAAGCGGCGGATGCTCTCCACCAGGTCGCTGGGCAGCTCCAGCGGGTCGACCAGCTCGGTGAAGGTACGCCGGGGGTCCAGCGCGCTCGTGACCACCGGGGCGGTGAACTCCGTGCCGTCCTCGAGCACGACGCCCGTCGCCCGGCCGCCCGAGGTGAGCACGTGGGCGACCGGGGCCTCCACGCGGATCTCGGCGCCGTAGGCCTGGGCCGCCCGCGCGAGCACCTGGGTGAAGCCGCCGTTGCCGCCCTTGTGGAACGACCAGGCGCCCATCGCGCCGTCGTGCTCGCCCATCGCCATGAACAGGAACACCAGTCCCGACCCCGGCGACATCGGGCCGACCTTGGTTCCGATGATGCCCGAGGAGGCGATGTGGCCCTTGATGACGTCGCTCTCGAAGTAGTCGTCGACGAAGTCCGCGATCGAGCCGAACAGCAGCCGCACGGTGTCGTGCACGACCTTCGGCGGCGCCGAGCCGAGCTGCTTGAGCATCCAGGCGACCTGCTCCTGGTCGGCCGGGTCGCCGCTGAACACGTTGGGCGGCATCGCATCGAAGAGCGGCTTGACGAACTGCTGCACCCGCGACAGGTCGAAGTCGAAGCGCTCCATCGCATCGGCGTCGGCGAGGGAGTGGCGGCGGATCTCGTTGAGGTTCTGCTCGCGGTCGCCGCCGACGAGCAGGTAGTCGCCGTTCTCCATCGGGGCGAAGGTGGAGTTCATCAGCAGCGGCATGAAGCCGTGCTTGACCAGGTCGAGCTCCTGCACCACCTCGGGCCGGATCAGGCTGAGCCCGTAGGAGAAGGTCGTGAAGGAGAAGCCCGGGTGCAGCTCCTCGGTGATCGCGGCGCCGCCGACGATGCCGCGGCGCTCCAGGATCAGCGTGCGGAGTCCGCTCTTGGCGAGGTAGGCGCCGTGGGTGAGGCCGTTGTGGCCGCCGCCCACGACGATCGCGTCGTAGTCGTGGGACGTCGCCGAGGTCCCTGCTGTCGTCTTCGCCATGTCAGGCCAGCTTCCGCTCGGGGTTGAAGAAGGGCAGGGTCGTGACCTCCGCCGGGACGGTGAGGTACTCGTGGTTGACCGTCTGCTCGACGTGGACGACGGCGCCGGCGGCGGCGTGCTCGGGCTTGACCCGGGCGATGCCGAGGTAGCGCTGCAGCATCGGGGAGTACATCAGGCTGGTGGCGTAGCCGGCGCGCTCGCCGGAGTCGTCGTACAGCATGGTCTCCCAGGGCGCCGGGATCTCGTCCATGACCGGGATCAGGCCGTGCCTGGTGTGCAGCTCCTGGTAGGCCAGCCAGTCGACGACGATCCCGACGGTGGCCCAGCGCGACGTCTTCTCCTCGAGCTCGCGGCGGATGGCGGTGCGGCCGACGAACGGGCGGGTGTCGTCGTCGATGCCGCGCAGCAGCCAGCCGAGGCCGAGCTCGGTGGGCGTGAAGCGCTCGGCGTCGTTGTAGGCGTAGCGGGCGGAGGTGAACTCGACGCCGATCAGCGGCAGCCCGGCCTCGATCCGCGCCATGTTGAGGGCCTCCTCGCCGAAGGGCCGCAGCCCGTGCGGCTGCCCGGCCTCGATCACGGCGTCGAGCACGGCGAGGGCGTCGGCGGCGGGGATCATCAGCTCGTAGCCGAGGTCGCCGGTGAAGCCCGTGCGGCTGATCGTGACGGCGTGGCCGGCGACCTTCGCGGGGGTGAAGGAGAAGTAGGAGAGGTCGGCGATCTCCGGGGCGAGCGGCTCGAGGATCGCGCGGGCGCGGGGGCCCTGCAGCGCCAGGACGGCGTACTCCTCGGACACGTCGACGATCTCGACGTCCTTGCCGCGGGCGCGCTCGCGCAGGTGGGACAGGTTGGGCTCGGCCGCGGTGAGCATGAACTCGTCGCCGGAGTGCCGGAACAGCACGCCGTCCTCGAGGACGTAGCCCTCGTCGTCGCACCAGACGGTGTACTGCGCCCGGCCGGGCTTGACGCTGCGCGGGTCGCGGGCCATCACCCCGGCGAGGAGCCGCTCGGCGTCGCGACCCCGGACCCAGAGCTTGAAGAGCGGGGAGGCGTCGAAGTACGCCGCCGCGTTGCGGATGCCGAAGTACTCGTACTTCGCGGAGAAGTCGTAGCGGGTGGCCGAGAGGTGGCCGGCCCAGTGCGACCAGAGCCCGGTGTGGTTGAGCTCGACCAGACGGGGGTGGAACGGCGTGGTCTTGATCCGCATGGGCATGCCTCGCTTCTGCTGCGGCGGTCGTCGTTCAGCGTAGAGAGTTGTTGGACGGTTGCGCAATAGGATCGGTAGGGTTGAGCCATGGCGCGGATGAGCCCGGCGGACCGGCGCGAGGCGATCGTCGCGGCGACCCTGACGGTGCTGCAGCGGCGCGGGATCGCGGCGGTGACGGTGCGCGACGTCGCCGCCGAGCTGGACGTCTCCAGCGGGCTGATCCACCACTACTACGACTCGATGGACGAGCTGGTCGCCGAGGCGTTCGCGCGGGCCGCGCGCGCCGACCTCCAGGAGACCGTCGACGCGGTGGCCGCCGGGCGGTCGCCGCTGGAGCGGCTGCGGCTGTTCTTCGACACCTACGCCCGCGCGGACGGCGACGAGGGCATGCAGGTGTGGCTGGACGCGTGGGCGGAGGCCGCTCGCCGCCCCGCGCTGCAGCGCACCTCGCGCCGGCTGAACCAGGAGTGGCAGGCGCTGCTGGCCTCGGTGATCACGTCGGGATGTGCCGCCGGCGAGATGTCGTGCGACGACCCGGGCGCCGCCGCCTGGCGGGTGCTGTCGCTGCTCGACGGGCTGTCGCTCCAGGTGGTCGCGCACGGCGACGTCCTCACCGCCGCCCAGGCCGACGCCTGGTCCCGCGACGCCGCCGAGCGCGAGCTGGGGCTGGCGGCCGGCACGTTGACGGCATAGGGGCCTCCGGGGGGTGGAGGGAGGGATGGGGGTCGGGGGAATGGCTCCTCCGAGGAGCGTTCCGCACCATTTCGCGCCCGATCGGGTGCCGAGCGCTCCTCGGAGGGGCAAATCCACCAGCGCCGCGCCGCACCGGCGACTCAGCCGGTGTTCTGCAACCCGGCCGCGGCACCGTTGACGGTCAGCAGCAGCACGGCGTTCCAGTCCTCGCGCTCGGCGCCGTCGACCGCCTCACCGTTGCCGCGCACCTGCTGCAGGGCGCGGAGCTGGATCCGGCTCAAGGCGTCGATGTAGCGACCGCGCAGCCGCACCGAGGTGTCCAGGTGCGGCTTGCGCTCGAGGAGACGCTCCTGCCCCAGCACGGCGAGCACCATCTGCTCGGTCAGATCCAGCTCGGCGAGGATCTGCTCGGTCAGGGCGGGCGTCCGGCCGATGGCGAGGAAGCCCGCCGCCAGGTCGCGGTTGACCTTGGCCAGGCTCATCTCGGCGACGTCGAGCAGCGCCGTGAACAGCGGCCAGCGGGCGTACGCCTCGCGGAGCGCGGCCACGTCGTCCACGGCCGCGAGGCCCGAGCCGAGGCCGTACCAACCGGGCAGGTTCACCCGGGTCATCGACCAGGCGAACACCCACGGGATCGCGCGCAGGTCGTCGATGCTGCGCCCGGACTCGGCACCGCTGCGCCGCGCGGGGCGCGACCCGAGGCGCAGCTCGCCGATCTCGTCCAACGGGCTGGCTGCGGCCAGCAGGTCGGCGAGGCCGGGCGTGTCCAGCAGGGAGCGGTACGCCGTCCGGCTGGCCTCCTCGACCACCCCGGCCAGCCCGGCGAACTCCACCGCGGCGGCGTCCCGGCGGGCGGCGTACTCCCCCTGGTCGGCGAGCAGCACCGCCGAGGTGACCCGCTCCAGGTGCCGTTGGGCCAGCATCACGTCGGCATACCGCGCCGCGATCACCTCGCCCTGCTCGGTGACCTTGAAGCGTCCGTCGACCGACCCGGTCGGCTGGGCGGTGATCGCCCGGTGCAGCGGCCCACCACCCCGGCCGAGCGAGCCACCCCGGCCGTGGAAGAGGGTCAGCCGCACGCCCCGACGGTGGCCCCAGGCCACCAGCTCGCGCTGGGCGTCGTAGAGCGTGAGCGTCGCCGAGGCCGGGCCTACGTCCTTGGCGGAGTCGGAGTAGCCCAGCATGATCTCCGCCTCGTGCCCGGTCGACTCCAGCCAGACACGCGTGCTGTCGGCCTCGCGCCAGGCCTCGAGCACGTCGATCGCCCCGCGCAGGTCCTCGCCGGTCTCGAAGAGCGGCACCACGTCGAGCCGCAGCGGTCGGTCGGCCACGGCGAGCGCGGCCAGGGCCCGGACGGCGACCAGGTGGGCGGCGGACTGGCTGAAGCTGACGACGTAGCGCCCGCAGCACTGCGGCCCCCAGCGCTGCTGCAGCCACGACATCACCCGGAGCGTGTCGAGCACCTCGGCGGTGCGCTCGGAGGTCTCCAGCGGCGTCGCCGGCCAGCCGCCGGTGGCCAGCCGGTCGAGCAGCGTGGCGTCGCGGGCGGCTGCCACGCGGGTCGGTGACCGGCCGTCCGTCGACCTCGTCGAGCTGACCCAGCAGCTCGACGAGCGCGGCCTCGTGGACGGCGCTGTGCTGGCGCACCTCGAGCTCGGCGAGGTGGAAGCCGAAGGTCTGCACCATCCAGATCAGGTGCTGCAGCTCGCCGTGGGCGCTCCGCTCGTCGCCCGCCTCGACCAGGCTCTGCTTGACCAGCCGAAGGTCGGCGAGCATCTCCTCGGGGTCGCGGTAGGCCAGCCCGGCGTGCTCGGCCTGGGTGGCGGCGACCCTCGCGCCGACGGCCAGCAGCTTCTGCCGGTGCGGCTCGGAGGGGGAGTTCTTGACGATCTCGGCCATCTGCTCGGGCATCGCGACCGAGTCGTTGGCCAGAGCCGCGAGCAGCGCGGCGGACGGCGGGCTGGCGTGCCGGTCCATCGTCATCGTGCGGGCCACCCGGTCGACGTGGAAGGTGAGCAGGGCCAGCGCCTGGTCGGCCTGGGTGGCCAGCGTCTGCCGGGTCACCTCGCTGGTGACGAACGGGTTGCCGTCGCGGTCCCCGCCGACCCAGCTGCCGAACCGCACGAACGCCGGTACGTCGTCCGCATAGCCGCCCTGCCGGGCGGGGCCGCGCCGGGCGAGCGCCGACTCGACGGAGCGATAGAGCCGTGGGACGGCACGGAACAGCGTCTCGTCGAAGACCGTCAGCGCCGTCTTGACCTCGTCGGCCGGCTCCGGACGGGTCCGGCGGAGGGTGGAGGTGCGCTGCAGGATGTTGATGTCCTCCAGCAGCCGGCGACGGGCGACCTCGCGCTCCGCGGGGCCGTTGGCCGGGTCGTCGTAGCGGTCCAGCTGGGAGGCGATCCGGCGCAGCGCCGACGAGACCGCGCGGCGGCGGGCCTCGGTCGGGTGCGCCGTGAGCACCGGGTGGATGCGCAGCCGGTCGAGCTGGGCCTCGACGGCGTCCCCGGCCGCGGCGATGGCCGGCCAGACGTCGCCGGAGTCGAGGTCTCCGGTGAACTCGGCGTCCTCGGCCCGCAGCGACCGGGACCGGTGTCGCTCGTCGGCGAGGTTGGTCAGGTGGAGGTGCACCGTGACGGCGCGGGTGAGCCGGGCGGCCGTGCCTGCGTCGACGTCCCCGTGGTCCGCGGTCGTGGCCTCCCCCGACGGGCCCACCAGGGCGTCGACGAGCTCGACGAGTCCGGCGTCCTCGGACTCGCTCAGGACCTGGGCGTGCAGCTCCCCGAGCAGGGCGAGGTCGCTCTCGAGCGTGGCCGGCATGGCGGAAGCCTAGTGAGGTGAGGACCCGCCTCCCGCTGCTGTCCGGATGGAGACCACGGTGGCCGGCCGCAGGCCCGGGCGGCGGGGCCCGGGCGACGGTCGGCGCCGTGCCGACAGACGTTGCCCTCACCAACGAGGTGCGCTGGATCGTCTGGTTCGGCAGCGGGGCGTCAAGCTCGACGCCAAGCAGACGAACTCCGACCAGCATACGCTCGAGGTGAACCCCGACAAGCGCGAGCGGCTGCCACGCGTCTGCGGAGACAATGACTTCCCGCCAGATGCCGACCGAGTCAAGGAGCGCGGCAGATCGTGAGAGCAAGGAGAGCAGGTGCGGCCGTGCTGAGCGCGCTCCTGGCCGGCTCTCTGACCGGCGCCTGCTCGCCACCCGACGACGGGCCGATGCGCGTCCTGAACGAGCACGCGACGCTGGCGCGCGGCCCGGTCGGCACGACGTTCACCGACGGGTTCGACGTGCTCCACCTCGAGGGGGACCAGCCGGCGACCATCGTCAGCGTGGACTCCCGACACGGTGACGGGCTGGAGTTCCTGGGGGCGATGCTGGCCGGGCCCGATCGCAAGCTGGCTGCCTGGGCCCAGCTGCCCGGATACCCGCCCTCCAAGCCCCAGCTCGGCGAGATCGTCGAGGCGGAGGGGGCGGTGATCCAGCCTCGCAGCCAGACCCGCGGCGAGATCGGCTACGAGCTCCTCCTCGGCTACCGGGTGGTCGACGACACCGCGCTCTCCTCGCGCTCGACCGTCGAGATCGTCTACCGCGTCGACGACCAGGAGTACCTCTGGCGTCCGCCGTCGCGCCTGGTCTACTGCCCCCAGGGGCGGAGCGGCAGGGACTGCTTCGACGAGGCGAAGCAGCACGACTACGCCACCTAGCCTCGACCGCCTCAGCCCGGCAGCCACTCCAGCAGCGCCGCGTTGACCTCGTCGTCGCGGAAGAACGAGCAGTGGTCGATCCCGCGCGCGGCGTCGAGCACCAGCCGGTCGGCGATCGGGAAGCCGGTGGCGCCGGGCACGTCCCAGCAGCCACCCGTCGGCACGACCAGGTCGTTGGCCTGCTGGAAGACCAGGTCGGTGGCGCCGTTGCGGGCCACCCGGGTGAGCGGGGCGCCGTGGGGCGGTTCGTAGTCGGCGGCGATCGCGAACACCTGGGCCGAGGAGACCGGGCGCGCGTTGAGCTCGGCGAGGTAGTCGCCCGTCGGGTCCATCGACGTCAGCCCGTCGAGCCCCCCGACCGCGCCGACGGCCAGCTGCTTGAGCACGGTGAGCACGACGGCGAGCGTGTCGGTCACGCCGTTGGACGGCACGAACTGCGCCAGGTCGGTGACCCGGTCGAGCAGTTCGGACAGGTGCTTCCGGTCGGCGAGCACGGTGCCGGCGTGAGGGGCGGCGACGGTCACCAGCCGGCGTACGCCGACCACGTCGGAGGCAGCCAGTTCGCGGCCCACCAGGCCCCCGCGGGAGTGGGTCACCACGTCCACCTCGAGGGACACGTCGTCGGGCACCAGCGAGGCCAGCTGGTCGACGTTCTCCCGCGGCGAGACCGACACCGAGGGATGGTCGAGCGCGAAGACCCGGCCGCCGTAGTGCTCGTGCAGCGCCGCCATCGTCGCCGCCGGCACCCCTCCGAAGGCGCCCCGCGCCGTCGAGAACGTGCCGTGCACGAGCAGCAGCGCAGGCCCCTCGGCGAGCCGCGCCCAGTCGCCGTCCGCGAAGGCCGCGGCCTCCGCGCCCGGGTCGTCGACCGGCATCCACCGCGCCCGCACCGGCCGGTGCTCGGCCTCCCACCGGCTGACGAAGAAGTCGCCCACCTTGCCCAGGACGGGGTCGACCAGCGGGAAGACCAGGACCTTGAGCACCTTGGTGCCGGCGGCCCCGAGCACACCGCGATGGGCGGCGCCGTCGCCCTGCTCGGCCGGCACCACCGCCCGCGGCACCCGGTAGCGCCGCCGCTCCCCGCCCCGCGTCGGCACGGCGTCGGGGGCGATGTCGTCTGGCAGGTGCCAGGAGAGGGAGCCGTCCTCGGCGGCGTACAGCAGGAGCTGTCCGTTGCCCTCCCCCGGCGCCGGCACCTCCACGACGATGTCGTCGTCACCCCCACTGGCGCGGGTGCCGCCACCGGCCTGCAGCTCGGCCTGCCCGGAGAGGACCACCGAGAGCTGCTCCTGCATCGAGGCCTCGGCCAGCGCCTGCTGGAGGTCGACGGTGGCCTGCTCGGCTCCGCGCATGCCGTCGGTGCCGGCGGGGTGGACCTCGACCTGACCGGTCAGTCCGGGCGTCGTGATGACCACGTCGCCGACGGCGACGGGGATCCCCTCGGGTCGCAGCTGCTCGGCCATGGCGTCCTCCCCTGAAACGGTGTGGTGGTGCGGTCAGTCTCGTCGGTGTCAGGGCTGCGGCCGGGTGAGCCGCAGCCGTGGGTGTCCGAACACCTGGTAGGCGACCAGCGTCGGGTGCAGTCCGGGCTCGCCGGCGCGGACGCCGGCCTCGGTGTACGTCGCCCGCACCGCGCGCATCGCCTCGGCGGCGGAGACCGGCTCCGGCGCGCTGAGCGTGGCGGTGTAGAACCGCCGGGCGACCTCGGCGGCGATGTCGTCCTTGACGTTCCACAGCGGAGCCACCACCCCGGCCGCACCGATCCGGAGCAGGGTCGAGGCGAAGCCGCCGTAGTCGCCGAGCACCCGCTCGTCGGTGCCGACCTGACAGGCGTTGAGGAAGACGAACGGCCCGCTGTCGAGGCTGCCGTTCTCCAGCGTCGTCGGGGAGAGGAACTGCGCGATCGCCCCGCCGGCCGGGCTGGGCGCGAGCAGCACCAGGCCCTCCTGGTCGCCCTGGGCGTCGTACTGCCCGTGCAGCGCGACGTGCACCACGTCGCCGGCGGGGGTGCCGCGGAAGAGGTCGGTGACCGCCCACAGGTCCGGCGTGACCCGGGTGGCGGGCGGGTCGAACAGCGCGGCCACTTCGTCGGCCTCGGCCATCGCGCTCTCCAGCCGGCCCCAGCCAGGGACGCCCTGGTAGTCCGCGGTGAGCACCGCGGCGCAGCCGACGGAGACGCTCGGTCGCGGCCGCGGACGGGGCTTGTGCTCGGTCAGCGGCCAGCGCGAAACCGCCACGTGCGCGCCGAGGAACGGCGACGCGCCGCCCCAGTCGTCGGCCAGCGGCGGATCGAACGCCGCCAGCTCCCACGGCACGCTCAGCTCCTCGGTGAGCAACAGCACGGCCGGGGCGCTGGAGCGGCCCGGCTGCTCGACCAGGCGGCGGACGGCGTCCTGGATGCCGGCGGGGACCGCCCGGCCGATCCGCCGGGCGCGCCCGGCGAGGTCGAGGTAGTCCTTGGCCGGGTCGGCGGAGAACTGGATCGCCCGGCGCGCGTCGGTCGCGAACGACGCGATGTCGTCCTCCAGCGTGGTCGAGCTGGGCAGGTCGGGGACGGCGACGCCCGGGTCGGCGGCGTACGCCGTCCACACGAAGGTCGTCGAGCCGACGTCGGCCCGGCAGACCGAGACGACCAGGTCGGGCGGTGCGTCCTCCACCAGCGGGTCGAGGTCGAGCAGCGCCACCTCGCGGCGCACCGGCACCTCGGCGGCCGCGACGTCGGCCGGCTCATCGACGGCGACCACCGTCCGCCAGGCCACCGCGATCACCTGGCCGTCGCGGAGCAGCTGCATCCCGATGCGCCGCTGGGGGGAGAGGTCCTCGCCGTAGCGCGCGGTGCAGGTGAACGTCGCCGTCGGCGACGGGTCGGCGTCGGAGACCGTCAGCCGGGCGCGCGCGCTGTCGGCGACGGTCAGCGAGTCGGGGTCGAAGATCAGCACCAGCTCCAGCTCGACGGTCTCGCCCGCGACGAACGTCGGCCCGGGAGCGGCGACCAGCGCCTTGTCGCGGCGCGCCTGCAGCCCCGCGGTCAGCTGGAACGGGTGGTCGACGACCACCACGTCCTGGCGTCCGGAGTCGGACGCGACGTCGAGACGGGGGTAGGACTGGCGGGTCGCGGGCTCCGAGCTGCGGAAGACCGGGTCGGCCGGTGCCGACGGAGCGGGCGGCACCGGCGCCGGCTCGGCCTCCACCGTTGCCGACCGCCGGCGCCAGGGCAGCCGCAGGCGCGGTCGGGGCCCCGCGTGGGCCGGGGCTGGGGACGGTGAGCCGTACGGCGCCGGGGCGCCGGGCTGGCCGAAGGGCGCCGGGGCCGGCGGCGGTGGCGGGGCGCCGGGCTGGCCGAAGGGCGCCGGGGCCGGCGGCGGCGGGGCCGGCGGCGGCGAGGCAGCCGCGGGAGGCGGAGGCGGCGCGGTCGCCCCGGCGGGCTCGGGAGCGGAGCCCGACTCGGGCGCCCGCGGCAGCGGCGGCCGACGCTCGGCGGTGTGCACCGGCTCGTCCCAGGCGGGCGGGGCGGGCCGCCGCCCGGTGTCGTCGGGCCACCACTGGTAGGGGCGCGCAGCGAGCTGCCGGCGTACCTCCAGCGTGCCCTCGACGACCGGCACCACCGCGTCCGCTGAGCCGACGGTGCCGAACACGTCGGCCAGCCCGCGCAGCAGGTGCAGCTCGCTGGTCCGCGCGGCCGCCTGGACCAACGCGTCGCGAGCGGGCAGCCCCGGGGCGACGACGGCGGCCGTCCGCAGCAGCAGCGGCACCGGCAGCCGATGCGGCGGCAGCGCCACGACGACGCGGGCGAGCACGTCGTACTTCGCCTGCGACACCAGCTCGGTCACCACGACGGCGGCGGCGTCGGGCGACAGGGCGACGAGATCGTCCGGGGTGGCGTCCGCCCCGCGCGCGAGCGATGCGGCGGCCGCGCGTGCCCGCCCCGCAGCGGCGTCGGAGAACTCCGGTGCCGGGGCGTAGCCGAACGCCGGCCCGTCCGAGGAGGATCTGCTCAGGGCCTCGCCCAGGAGCAGCGCGGCGTCGTCGCGGCGACCCTCGACGTCCGCGGCCACCGCCGAGCGGTCGCCGCTCATCGCCAGCAGACCGGCGAGGAGGTCGGTGAGGCGCTCGCGCAGGGGCTGCTCGCGGAGCAGCGCGACCCTGTCGGCCAGGGCCAGCCAGGCATCGACCGAGCTCATGCCCACCTCCCGAGGTTGAGGAGCCCGCGGCGGGCCACGGGATACGCCCGTCGAGCACGACGATGGCCCGCGGCCTCCACCCAGAGTATCTTCGAATGAGGTCCAGGCTCCTCTCGGAAAAGCCCTGCACCCAGGTGAGGACGCGAGGATGGCATCCAGGCGCTATCTCAACTTCGACCTCCTGCTCGACCAGGAGGGCGAAGGTCAGTACCAGGCGCTCGTCACCGGGTCTCCTCTCGGAGACACGCCCAGCGTCCGGTTCCGCCTGCCGTTCGACGCCACCTCGCTGGAGAACCTGCTGCTCAAGCTGGACCCCGGGCGCTCCGGCACCCGCCGCGTCGGCGGCTCGCCGGCGCAACAGGCCGCGATGGACTTCGGCGGCCCCCTCTTCAAGGCCGTGTTCTGCGACGAGATGCTGCTGGCCTGGAGCCGGAGCATGGACCGTGCCCGCGAGCAGGGGGACGGGTTGCGGCTGCGGCTGCGCCTCAGCGACGCCCCCGCCATCGCGGGGCTGCCCTGGGAGCTGTTGTACGACGAGCGGATCAACGCCTTCCTCGCCCAGTCCGAACGCACGCCCGTCGTCCGGTTCCTCGACCTGCCGCGCCCACCGCGGCCGATCGCCGTCGACGGGCCGCTGCGGATCCTGGTCGTCATCTCGTCCCCGACCGACCTCGAGGAGCTGGACGTCGAGGCCGAGTGGGCGCGAATCCGGGAGGCGCTGGCGGCCAAGGTGGCCGAACGGGTGGTCGTCGTCGACCGGCTGCCGGAGGCCACGCTGACCGAGCTCGGGCACTGGCTGCGCCGGCACCCGACCCACGTGGTGCACTTCGTCGGCCACGGCGACTTCGACCAGCGGATCCGCGAGGGAGTCGTCTACTTCCAGGACGACCGAGGCCGCAGCAAGGCCGTCACGTCGTCGGTGCTCGGCCCGTTCCTGCGCGACCACGACCCGTTGCGGATGGTGGTGCTCAACGCCTGCCGGTCCGCCCGGGCCGACCTGGTCGACCCCTACGGCGGGATGGCGCAGGGGCTGGTCCAGCAGGACGCCACCGCCGTGGTCGCGATGCAGTTCCCGATCAGCGACCGCGCGGCGGTGGCCTTCACCGGCGCGTTCTACGGCGCGCTGGTCGACGGGCTTCCCGTGGACCAGGCCGCCAGCAGCGCGCGCAAGGCACTGCTCGCCGACTTCTCCGACGAGTGGGCGACTCCCGTGCTCTTCCTGCGCTCACCCGACGGCGACATCTTCCAGCAGGTGCACGCGCCGGTCGACGAGGACGAGCCGGGTGACCTGCTCAGGGGTCCGGTCGGCGAGCAGACCGGCGACCCGCCGGCAACTCCGGGCGTGGCCGCGCAGCCGGATGCCGAGGCCGGGGCCGAGCCGGACGCGGTGGCGGTGGCCGACCGGGCAGGGGGCGGGGACGACGCCACGACCGTGCTGCCGACCCTGCCGGCAGTGGAGCGGCCCGCGTCGCCGCCCGCGGCGGCGCCCGACACGGCGGACGCGGGCGCGACCGCGCCGGAGTCCGGCACCCCGCGAGGCTTCTCCTACACCCACCCGGTGCGCCCCGAGGCGGCTGCCGCGCCGCGCGCGTGGCCGCCGGCGACTCCCCCGCCTCGCCAGCCGGCCCCACCACCCTCCGGGTCTCCGCCGGCACCGCCGTCACCGCCACACAGGTCCCGGACGGGCCGCCGGCTGCTGCTGCTCGGTCTGGGCGGCGTGGCGGCGCTGCTGGTGCTCCTCATGGTCGTGGGCGCCGTCTCGCTGCTCGGCGACGACCCCGGGGGTGGCGGCGACGAGGGCGATGTGGGTGGCCAGGTCGCCGTCCCGCGGTCGGAGCCGCTGACCGCCAGCCAGCTGCTGGTCGCCGCCGGCACCAGCCAGCGCGACCAGCACGTCTGGCTGCTCGACCTCGACTCCCCCTCGTCGGCGATCAAGATCAGCCAGGGCAGCACGCGGGAGTGGATCCCGTCGCTGAGCCCCGACCGCGCCACCGTGGTCTTCGCCCGCGCGGTCCCGGGGGAGCCCGCGGTGGCGGAGCTGATGGTGGCCGGGGCGGCCGACGGAGCCGGCGTACGCCCGTTCTTCGCCGACGGCGCTCCCGCCGAGTGCGCGGGCACGATGCTGCGCCCGGCGTGGTTCCCCGACCGCGACGCGCTGGCGGTGCCCTGCACGGACACCTCGGGGGTCGCCCATCTCGTCGTCGCCGACCTGGCGGGCGAAGCCCTCGGCACGCTCGACCCGCCGGCGGAGCTGGGGCCGCTGGCCACGCTCGGCGACCCGACGATCAGCTCCGACGGCTCGGCGATCGTCGTCTGGGGCAACCGCGCGGCGCCCGCAGCGGGCGGGTCGCTGTACGTCGTCGACGTGGCGAGCGGCTCGTGGAGCCTGCTGCGCCCGGGGGACGACGGCGAGAGGTACAGCGACGCGGTCTTCTCCGAGGACGGCACCCTCCTGGCCTTCCGCGAGGACACCGGCGGAGGCAACTTCCGTGTGGTCGTGGCGCCGATCACCGCGTCCGGACTGGGCGGGGGCACGGTCGTCGCGGCCGCCCCCGGCAAGGACCAGGACCCGGTGTTCTCCGCCGACGGCACCCAGGTCGCCTACGGCCACGTCGACCCCGGCGAGAACGGCCAGCGACAGGAGCTGCGGGTCGTCGACGTGAACGGCGGGTCGTTCCGACCGGTGCAGCCGCCCGGCGGGCTGGACTTCCTCGCCGTGCCCGCCTGGTCGCGCCGCTGACCATCGGCCTCCGCGCGGTGCGGATTCCCTGCTCGATGGTGGCCTTCGGTTGCGCAATCACGCGTGCAGGAGGTTGACTTCCTTCGGATCCGTTTGACCGCAGGAGGCACCATGACCGACCTCGCCGCCGCTCCGAGCTGGCCGGCCCACGACCCGGGCACCCGCCGCCGGCTGCCGGAGACCACGCTGCCGGTCGACCCGGGCCGCATCGAGCAGCTGCTCGCAGCGGAGTGGGAGCGATTCACGGCGACGACCGGCGCCTCCGGCGCGCACAACGAGCGGGCCAGCCGCACCCTGCCGCTCGGCGTCACGTCGTCGTTCCAGCACTGGGAGCCCTACCCGATCTCGATCCAGTCGGCGCAGGGCGCGTGGCTCACCGATGTCGACGGCCGCCGGATGCTCGACCTGTCGATGGGCTTCGGCGCGATGCTGGTCGGCCACCTCAACCCGACCGTGGTCGAGCACGTCGAGCGGGCGCTGAAGGAGACCGGCACCCTCTTCGTGACACCGTCGCCGCAGGCCACCGACATGAGCGAGCGCTTCTGCCGGCGCTTCGGGCTCGACATGATCCGCTTCACCAACTCGGGCACCGAGTCGCTGATGTACGCCATCCGCGCGGCGCGGGCCTACACGCAGCGCAAGGCGATCGTGAAGATCGAGGGCGGCTACCACGGCGGGTACGACGCGCTCCAGGTCTCGGTCAAGCCGTCCCTGGAGGACATCGGCCCGGCCGACGCGCCCGTGGGCGACGTGCCGTTCGACGTGGAGGCCGGCACCGTGCACGTGGTGGCCTACAACGACCTGGGGATGTTCGAGAGGATCCTGGCCGAGCACGGCTCCGAGATCGCCGCGATGGTCGTCGAGCCGGTGATCGAGAACCTCGCGATCGTGCTGCCCGACGAGGGCTACCTGGCCGGCGTACGCGAGCTGTGCGACCGCTACGGCGTCGTGCTGATCTTCGACGAGGTCAAGACCGGGCTCACCGCGGGTGTCGCCGGCGCAGCGCAGCGGCTCGGCGTCCAGCCCGACCTGATCACGCTCGCGAAGTCGATCGGCGGCGGGCTGCCGCTGGCGGCGTTCGGCGGCAAGCGTGAGGTGATGGAGGTCGTGGTCGACGGCCGGATGGCCCACTTCGGCACCTACAACGGCAATCCGCTGGTGATGGCCGCGGCCGCAGCCGTCGACGAGCTCTGCACCCCCGAGGCGCTCGACGCCGCGGAGGCGATCAACGTGCGTGCGATGGAGGCGATCGACGCGGTGATCGCCGAGCACGAGCTGCCCGCCCACACCGTCGGCCTGGGCGTGAAGGGGTGTGTCACCTGGTCGACGACGCCGGTGCGGAACTACCGCGACTACAAGGCCACCGACTTCGCGATGGCCGAGCTGTCGTGGCTGTGGGGCGTCAACCGGAGCATCCTCACCCCGCCCGGCCTCGACGAGCAGTGGCTGGTCTCGCTCGCCCACACCGACGACGACATGGCGCTGCTGGTCGCCGACTTCACCGAGCTCGCCCGCGCCCTGCGGGGGTAGGGGGTGGGGGAGGTTCACCAGGGTAGGCAGGTGAACTGTCACTGCTCCGGGTGAACTCACCTGGGTAGGTGACAACTGGGCTGCCTACCCTGGTGAGCCACCAGCGCCCCGGTCATGCGGTCAACTATCCCGACCGGCGGCCGCTGCGCTCCGTCGGGCCGGTCGTGCATGCGCTCATCCGGGTTGCAGGTCCAGGGGACGCTCTGCCGCCGATCCCGAGTGGGCGCAAACTGCAGGTCTTGCGACCAGACTGTCGTTGTTTGGGGCCAAACAACGACAGTCGCGAGCCGCTACGCCTCCGGCACACCCCGCCGACGGAAGGACAGGAGACCGACGACGCCCAACACCAGGGCCAGGGCGCTGAGGGCGACGACATCGGTGGCCTGCACCGACCCCGCGGGCGGGTTGCCGATGTGGGTGGTGGGGGCGAGGTCGAGGGCCCACTGTCGGAAGTTCAGCCCGGGACCCAGGAAGGCGATGAACGTGACGACGGCATAGCCGACCCACGCCAGCGGGAACCACCGCGGTCGCAGCCCGTAGAGCGCCAGTGCCAGCCCGGCCAGCACCAGCTCGGCCGGCAGGTACGCCAACCCCGAGCGGAGGACGTCGCCCGCGTCGGCCGCGTCGCCGACCGAGAGGGCCGTCGTGCCGGCGAAGACCAGGGACGAGCCGCCGACCACGACGACCAGCCCGAGCAGCACCACCGCCGAGTGGGCGGCCAGCCACCTCGTGCGCGACAGCGTGCCGGCCAGCCGCGTCTCCAGCCGCCCGTCGGCCTCCTCCGCGCGCAGGGTGCCGATCGCCTGGACGACGTACCCGCTCGCGACCACGGCCAGATAGAGCTGGGTGACCGCGATCAGTCCGAGCAGCGGGTCCTCGCCGACGGTCCCCATCGCCTCGGCCAGGGCGGGGTTGCCCGTCATCGCATCCACCATCTGCTGGCTGAGCGCGCCGAGCATGCCGGTCAGCAGGACGCCGCCCGCGAGCCAGCCGATGGTCGAGGGACGGTGGATCCAGGCCGCGAGCCCGAACGGCCGCCGGAGCCCGGCCCGCGCCCTCGCCGGGCCGGGGCCGAGAGCGACCGGGGCGCTGCCCAGGTCGCGGCGCTCCGCGAGCCGCACCGCGAGCAAGGCCAGCACCGACCCGACCGCTAGCGGCACCAGCAGCACCCACCAGCGCTGGTTCCCGAAGGGCGCGGTCTTCTCCGCCCAGCCGAGGGGTGACAGCCAGGTCCAAGAGGTCTCGGTGACGTCGCCGACGCCGCGCAGGACATACGACGCGGCCAGCAGGATGAGGCTGCCGGTGTAGACGCCCCGCGCGTGGAGAGTGAGCTGGGCGAGCACCGCGGCGAGCGCCGCGAACACGAGCGCCAGCAACCCCAGCGAGACGGCGTACAGCACCGACCCCGAGACGGGTACACCCACCGCGAACAGCGAGACCGCGAACAGCAGCGAGGTGGCGGCGACCGCACCGGTGGCGACCACCAGGGCGGCCACCACCGGCGCGCCGCGACCGATCCGGCCGGCCAACAGGGCTTCGAGCCGGCCGGACTCCTCCTCGCGCCGCGTCGAGCCGGCGACCAGGCTGATCCCGAGCAGCGGCATCAGGAACGACGCCAGGAAGCCGAACTCGTCCTGGATCACCCCGCCGAGGGTGTCGATGCCCTCGACGTGGCCGTTGATCGCCTTCAAGGCGTTGCCGGCGGTGACGGCGTCGGCATAGCTCTGGATCTTGGGCTGGGTGTCGTAGAGCCCCGCCACGGCCGCGGCGGTGAAGGCCATCATCGCGGCGAGCGTGAGCGTCCACACAAGTATCCCGCGGCGACGGGTGCGCCAGACGATGCGCAGCATGGTGACCACCCCGTCGTACGACGTGCGCTCGCGCTGGGCCCGGTGCTGGTGGCTCATCGCGCGGCCTCGACGTCGTCGACGCCCTCGGTGTCGTCGAGCGCGTCGCCGTACTCCCGCAGGAATAGCGCGTCGAGGCTCGGCGGGGTGACGGTGAGGGTGCGGATCCGCGCCTGGTGCAGGCGCCCCACCACCTCGTCGACGTGGCCGGCGTCCACGGTGAAACGCGTGTCGACCTGGCCGTCGAGGCGTTCGTGTGCCACGTCCTCGACTCCGGTGACCGCCTGCACTGCCGGCTCGTCGTCGGTGACGGCGTGCACGTGGGTGCGCGTGTGGCGGCGCAGCTCGGCGAGGGTGCCGGTGGTGACGTTGCGGCCGCGCCGGATGATGCTCACCCGGTCGGCGAGGGCCTCCACCTCGGCCATCAGGTGGCTCGAGAGCAGGACCGTGACACCCTCCTCGCGCCGCTCCCGGATGCAGTCCTGGAAGGCCTGCTCCATCAGCGGGTCCAGGCCAGAGGTGGGCTCGTCGAGGATGAGCAGCTCGGCCTCGGCGGCGAGCGCGGCGACCAGGGCGACCTTCTGCCGGTTGCCCTTGGAGTAGTCGCGGACCCGCTTCGTGGGGTCGAGCTCGAAGCGCTCGACGAGCCGTGCACGACGCTCCTCGTCGACGCCGCCCTGGGTGGAGCCGAGGATGTCGAGGCACTGGCCGCCGGTGAGACCGGGCCACAGCCCGACGTCGCCGGCGACGTAGGCCACCCGGGCGTGGAGCCGGGGGGCGTGCCGCCATGGATCCTCACCGAACAGCTCGACGTGCCCGTCGGTCGCGCGGAGCAGGCCGAGCAGGATCCGGATGGTCGTGGACTTGCCGGAGCCGTTGGGTCCGAGGAAGCCGTGCACCTCGCCGAGCCCGACGGACAGGGCCAGGCCGTCGAGCGCACGAACGTCGCCGAACGTCTTCACCAGCCGCTCGGCGTGGATCACGGGTGCTCCGGGCGTGGTCATCGGGTGGTCTCCTCGGGGCCGTCGTCTTCGTCCTCACTGTCGGGGGGCGGCGCGAAGGCGCCGTGGGCGTAGACGGCGGCGGCCTCGCGCGCCCAACGGTCCAGCCCGCCGGAGCTGAGCGGGTCGACGCCGAGCACCGCCTCGAGCTGGGGGCGGAGCAGCACCAAGGCAAGGTCGTTGGCCAACAGGAACGCCGCCCGCATCTCCGGATCGTCGCTGGGTGTGGTCGCCCCCCGCTCCGCCGTAGCGTCGAGCAGCGCGCGGGTGCCGGCGTACCACCGCGCCACGAGGGCGCTCCCGGCCGGGTCGTTGGCGAGCAGGAGGCGACGGAGGTACGCCGGCAGCGGCGAGCCCTGCGGGACCGACGCCGCGAATAACTCGGCGACCGACGCGCTCCGCTCACCGGCGAGGACGGCGGCCAGGTCGTCCTGGTCCATCTCGAGGAGCGCGTCGAACGCCCGCCCTGCGTGCTCGTCGACGGCAGCCCGCAGCCCCGCCTTGCTGCCGAAGTGGTGGACCACGAGCGCGGGAGAGACGCTCGCCGCTGCCGCGATCTCGCGCATCGTCACCGCGTCGTGGCCCCGCTCGGCGAACAGCGCCAGCGCGGCGTTCCTGATCGTCGCCCGCGCGGTGAGGTCGGACTCGACGCGTGCTGAACCCACGTTCAGGACACTAAACACGTGTTCAGCCGCCGGTCAAGGCGGTCCCCTCGTGGATCGGCAGGTGGGCCGCCGCTTTGGACGTGGCGGCGCCCGGTCGGCTGTCGCCGCCCGTCGATGCCTACTGGTGTCCGGTCCAGCCGTTCTTCCCGGGGAGGCGAGACTCCAGGAGGGCCGCGAATGGGCGGAAACGGCAGCCACCGCGACTGTGTCGTCGCTGTTTGGATCCAAACAGCAAGAGTCCGCGCTACGCGCCGGAGTACGCCCGGGCGACGTAGTTGACGAAGTCGTAGACGCCGTCCTCGGCGGGCGCCATCGGCCCGGGGAGGAACCCGGGGGTGGCCATGCCGCGCTGCACCGACTCGCAGGCCGCCCAGTCCTGGCGGTTGGTGAGGTCCCAGAAGTCCACGGCGTACGACGGGTCGAAGCCGTCACGCTCCACCACCTGGCGCGGGAACGCCCACGAGCACCGGATGCGGGTCTTCACCGGGGAGATCGGCGTGAGCAGGTGCGTCATCACGTAGTCGGGGTGCAGTGACAGCAGCATGTTGGGCAGCAGGGCGAGGTACATGACCGTGCGCTGCTCGCGCTCGTCGAGCTTGGCGATCACGATGCCGTCGCTGTGCCCGTCGAGCGACATGGTGGCCGCGAAGTCGCGGAGATCCATGTCGCCGCCCATCCAGTCGCCCTGGGGCTCGATGTTGTCGCCGGACTCGGGTGGGCTGACCTTGCACAGCTCGGGGTGGATCGATGAGCAGTGGTAGCACTCCTGGTAGTTCTCGACGATGACCTTCCAGTTGGCGGCGACGTCGTACTCATGGGTCTCGGTCGTGACCAGCTCCATGCCCTGGTAGTTCGCGAGGATCGCGTCGAGGCCCTGGACGTGCTCCTCGAAGGTCTTGCTCGAGCCGCGGTTGGCGAAGAGCCAGCCGTGCCAGTCGCGCACCTCGACCGGGTGGAGCGGGTAGTCCTCGGGGTCGAAGTGCTCGGCCTCCTTGTGACCGGGAGCGCCGATCAGCTCGCCGGTGAGGCGGTAGGCCCAGGCGTGGTAGGGACACACGATGGCCCGTCCCTCGGCGGTCGCGTCACAGGCGAGCAGCTCGTGGCCACGGTGTCGGCAGGCGTTCTCGAAGCCGTGGAGCTCGAGGTCGTCGCCCCGGGTGACCAGGACGCCGGCGTTCCCGAGGCCGAAGGCCTTCATCTGCCGCGGCTTGCCGATCTCCTCGCTACGGCCGAGCGCGACCCAGCCGTTGAAGAGGTGCTCGCGCTCCCAGGCGAGCACGGCCTCGTCGAGGTACGAGCCGACGGGGAGCATGCGGCTCAGCCCGAAGGGCTTGAGGGCGTCGGCGAGCTGGGCCTGGTCGACCGGAGCGGGTTTGAACACCCGTTCAGGATAGGAGCGCGGCGGGCCGACTGTCGAGGGTCCGGCGGCTGCGGCGAGGTGGAGGTTCATCTGGGTAGGCAGGCGACTTGCCACTGACCCAGGTGAGCTCACCCGGGGAAGCGAGGGTTCGGCTGCCTACCCTGATGAAGCACCAACCCCCTCACCCCACGAAGGCGTCGACGCCCTGCTCCGACTCGCCGCGGGTCATCCGCCGCCAGGCGAGGTAGCCCAGCGTCACGGCGATGAGCGAGGCGACCAGCACGATGGTGGCGGCGGCGTTGAGTGCCGGGGTCGGGGCGGCCCGGGCGGTGTTGTAGATCTTCACCGACACCGGCTCGGTGGTCGACCCGCCGGAGAGGTACCGCGACAGCACGAAGTTGTCGATCACGTCGGCGAAGACCAGCACCGCGGAGGCGATCACCGCAGGGGTGATCATCGGCAGCAACACCCGGCGTACGGCGCCCAGCGGCGAGGCGCCCAGATCGATCGCGGCCTGTTCGTACTGCCGCCCGATCGTCAGCAGCCGCGCCCGGACGATGATGACGGGATAGGACACCTGGAAGGTGATCAGTCCGATCACCTGCCCGAGTGTCCCCAGCTGCACCGGCGTCCACGTCCGCACCGTCGTCGCCACGAACAGCAGCGCCACCGCGAGCAGCACCTCGGGCAGCACGAACGACAGCAGCACCAGGAAGTTCGACGACGCCGGCAGCGGGCCGCGCCACCGATCCAGCCCCAGCGCCAGCATGGTGCCCAGCGGCACCGCGAGGACGGTGACGATCACGCCGAGCCGGAAGGTGTGCACTACCGCCTGCTGGAGTGCCGGGTCCGACCAGACCGACCTCAGCGGCTCGCCGTAGTACCACTGGAAGGAGAACCCCTGCCAGTTGGTGCGCGACCGGCCCGCGTTGAACGAGAAGAGCACCGCGATCAGCACCGGGGCCAGCGACCAGAAGAGGTAGAGGCCGGTGATCGTCGCCAGCCACGGGGCGGTACGCCGGCGCCGCCGGGCCGTCGCGCGAGGAGACCCGCTCACGACCGCAGCCCCTCTCCCTCGCGAGCGACCCGGACGTAGATCGCCATCGGCACCAGCGAGACCAGCAGCACCAGCAGCACGAAGGCGGCCGCCTGCCCGGTCTGGCCCGGGGTCAGCACGGCCGAGTTGATCAGGTTGCCGACCATCGAGGTCTTCGGGTTGCCCGACAGCAGGTCGGAGGTGAAGTAGTCGCCCAGCATCGGCAGGCAGGTCAGGATGATCGCGGTGATCACCGCCGGCAGCGACATCCGCCAGGTGACCCGGCGCCAGGCCTGGAACCGGCTCGCCCCCAGGTCGCGCCCCGCCTCGAGCAGCGCCGCCGGGATCCGGTCGAGGCCGGCATAGAGCGGCAGGATCATGTAGGGCACGTAGCCGTAGACCAGCCCCAGGATCACCACCACGGCTTGGCCGTTGAGCCAGTCGACCTGGGTGTCCCACACCCCGCCGAGGGTGATCACCTGGTTGACGAGCCCGTCGTTCTGGAGCAGGTTGACCCAGGCCAGCATCCGCATCATGTAGGAGATCCAGAACGGCGCGATCAGCGCGGCCAGCAACAGCCCCTTGCGGCGCGCGGCGATCCGGGCGGCGTAGTAGGCGACCGGGTAGGCGATCAACAGGCACAGCACGCTTGCGACGCCGACGTAGACCGCCGTTCGCACGATCGCGGGCTGGAAGATGGCGTCCTGCCCGACCAGCCGGGTGAGCACGTAGGTGAACTGGCTGCCGTCCCAGTCGAGCGGGTTCCACACCGGGACCGGGCGGCGCAGGATCGGGTCGATGGTGCCGAACAGGATCGCCATCACGACGTACATCGGCGCCACGAGGAACGCCAGCAGCCACAGGCTGCCCGGGGTGGCGAGGGCCCGCCAGAGCCACCGGTCGGCGCGAGGGCGCCGCCTCGTCCGGCGTGCGGCCGTCGCGGCCTCAGGCACCGGCCTTGAACTCCTGCCACACGGCCAGCCACTTCTGCTCCACGTCGATCGGCATCCCGAGCAGCCGGTCGCCGGTGTCGAACCACTCCGGCAGCACGGTGGCCTCGCGCAGGTTGTCGGGGATGAAGCCGTCCTCGACCAGACGCGTCGGGTTGATCGACTTCAGCGGCGGCTGGTAGCCGGTGAAGCCGAAGTTCTGGATCGAGACCTTCTCGTCGAGCAGGTAGTTGATCCAGTAGTGCGCCGCGACCGGGTTCTTGCCCTGGGACAGCACGAGCATCAGGTCGTTGTCGACCTGGCCGCGGCCGTCCTGGGGGAACCAGTAGCGCAGGATGTCGGGCTTCTTGCCCTTGGGTAGGTAATAGACCGCGTTGACAGCGTCGCCCGACCACATCTGGCACAGCCCCATCTGGCCGGCGGGGAGGTCGTTGTACATCGTGATGGTCACCTTGGGGTCGGTCGCCTGCGCGAGCGCGGCCAGCTGGGTGCGCATCAGCTCGATGTCGGCGTCGTCCTCGGTGTTGATGTCGTGGATGTCATTGCGCAGCAGCACCATCGCCATCATCGTGTGCCAGTCGTCGATGACGGCGGTCTTGCGGGCGTACTTGCCGTCCCACAGCGAGTCGTAGGGATTCGCCAGCGCCCCGATGTCGTCGGTCAGCAGGTCGGTGTTCCAGCCGATGCCGGTGGTGTAGACGGTGTAGGGGACGGAGTAGTGCCAGCCCTGGTCGTAGAACGGGTCCAGGAACTGGTCCCAGCAGTTGGCGATGTTCGGGAGGTAGTCCTGGTTGAGCGGCCGCACCAGGCCGGACTGCACGAGCTTGGCGATCTGGTCGTAGGACGGGTAGTAGATGTCGTACGCCAGCGAGCCCGACGCCAGCTTGCTGATCGCCTCCTCGGTGTCGTTGAACGTCGACAGCTCGACCTTGACGCCGTACTCCTTCTGGAAGTTCTTGATCACCCGCGGCGAGAGGTAGTCGGCGTAGTTGTAGACCTTCAGCGTGCTGCCCGGCTCGGGGGTGAGGCCCGACTCGATCAGCAGGCTCTCGTCGACCGGCCAGGTGATCGGGTTGGACGGGCTGGCGATCTGCAGCTCCGTCGCGCCGCCGCCGCTGCCGCCGCTGCCGCCGCTGCCGGAGCCGCCGCCGTCACCGCACGCCGCGAGCAGCGTGCCGGTGGCCGCCGTGGCGAGCCCGGCACGCAGGAACGAGCGGCGTTGGAGCTGGGCGCCGGTGAGTGACCTGGCCCCGAGAAGTGAGCGACGGTGCGGCTGAGACCCCATCTGGCTGTCCTTCCCCTGCGGTGGTGGTCAGGCTCGCACGGGTTGAACGGCGAGTCAACGACGGGAAGGGCCCCTCCGAGGAGCGTTCCGCACCATTCAGTGGCTCACCGGGTGCCGTTCGCTCCTCGGAGGAGTCGACCAGCCAACCCCGACCCTGGACCTGAACCGCCGTTCAATGCTTGACTGCCAGGTATGGACCTCGATGCCCTGATCGACGAGCAGAGCGAGATCTTCTTGAAACGCCAGCCGGCATCGGCCGCGATGATCGAGCGGTCGGGGCGGGTCCTGGCGGGCGGCGCGACGTCGAACTGGCAGATCGCCGACCCGCAGGCGGTGTGGATCAGCCACGGCGCGGGCTCGCAGCTCTACGACGTCGACGGGACGGCGTACGCCGACTTCCACGGAGGGTACGGCGTCGGGCTGGCCGGGCACGCCCACCCGGCCATCGTCCGCGCCGTGCAGGACCGGGTGACCAAGGGGACCCACTTCGCCCAACCCACCGAGGACGCGATCGCGGTCGCCGAGGAGCTGCAGCGGCGGTGGGGGCTGCCGCTGTGGCGCTACAGCAACTCCGGCACCGAGGCCACCATGGACGTCGTCCACCTGATGCGCGCCGCGACCGGCCGGGTGCGCATCCTCAAGGTGGAGGGCTGCTACCACGGCCACCACGACTCGCTCGAGGTGTCGGTGCTCCCGGAGCCCGAGGACATCGGACCGGTCGAGCGGCCGCACAGCGTCGGCGAGGGCCCGGCGATCCCGCAGGCGGTCGTCGACCTCGTCGACGTGGTGCCGTTCAACGACCTCGACGCCGTCCGCCGGGTCCTCGAGGAGCGCCCCGGCGAGATCGCCGGGATGATCCTCGAGCCGATCATGATGAACGCCGGCATCATCCACCCGCGCCCGGGCTACCTCGCCGGCCTCAAGGAGCTGCTCCACGAGCACGACGTGCTCCTCGCCTTCGACGAGGTGAAGACCGGGCTCACCGTCGGTCCCGGCGGCGTCACCGCGCTCTCCGGGGTGACGCCCGACCTGGTGGCGCTGGCCAAGGCGATCGGCGGCGGGGTGTCGACGGCCGCCATCGGCGGCACGGCCGAGCTGATGGGACGGATCGCCGACGGGACCTACGAGCAGGTCGGCACCTTCAACGGCAACCCGCTGGCGATGGCGGCGGCGCGGGCGATGCTGACCGAGGTGGCCACCCCGACGGCGTACGCGCATCTCGACGCGCTCACCGCCCGGATCCGCGCCGGCATCGAGGAGATCATCGCCGACCGCGACCTGCCGTGGCACGTGGTGACAGCCGGGGCGAAGGGCTGCATCGCCTTCCGGAAGGACCCGATCCACCACTACCGTGACTTCCTCGGCGTCGACTCCAGGCTCGGGCAGGCGCACTGGCTGGTCCAGCACAACGGAGGGGTGTTCCTGCCGCCATGGGGCAAGATCGAGCAGTGGCTGATCTCGGTACAGCACACCGAGGCCGACGTCGACCGATTCGTCGACAACGTCGCCACGCTGGCCGACGCGGTGGGCCGGTGAGCCGTTGACCGGCGGGGCGGTCAGCCTCCGCGGCCTGGTCAAGGCGTACGACGACGTCCGCGCCGTCGACGGGCTCAGTCTCGACATCGGCGCCGGCGAGTTCTTCTCGCTGCTCGGCGAGTCCGGCTGCGGCAAGACCACGACGCTGCGCCTGGTCGCCGGCTTCGAGGACCCCGACGAGGGCGAGATCCTGCTCGACGACGCCGACCTGACCGCGGTCGCCGCCCATCAGCGGCCGGTCAACACGGTCTTCCAGTCCTATGCGCTGTTCCCCTTCATGACCGTCGCCGAGAACGTCGCCTTCGGACTGCGCTACCAGAAGGCCACCCGTGCCGAGGAGGCCGCGCGGGTGGCCGCCGCCCTGGAGCTGGTCGAGCTCGAGAAGCTGGGCCAGCGCAAGCCGCACCAGCTCTCGGGGGGCCAGCAGCAGCGCGTCGCCCTGGCGCGGGCGCTGGTGCTGGAGCCCCGGGTGCTGCTCCTCGACGAGCCGCTGGGCGCGCTGGACGCGCGGCTGCGCAAGACGCTGCAGCGCGAGCTGCGCGCCCTGCACGACCGGGTCGGCACCACGTTCGTCTACGTCACCCACGACCAGGAGGAGGCGTTGACGATGAGCGACCGGCTGGCCGTGATCGTCGACGGCCGGGTCGAGCAGGTCGGCACGCCGTCGGAGGTCTACGCCGAGCCGGCCAGCGCCTACGTCGCCACGTTCCTCGGCTCGGCGACGCTGCTCGAGGGCGTGCCGGCCGGGGCGGGCCCGGAGCCCGGGCTGGCGGCGTACCGGATCGGCGAGCAGGTGCTGTACGTCGACGGCCCACCCGCCACCGGCGACCCGGTGCGCCTCATGGTGCGGCCCGAGCGGGTCGAGCTGGCGGCGGCCGCGGCCCCGCTCGACGGCGTCAACGTGTTCGCCGCGAGCGTGGAGACGATGACCTACCAGGGCGCCCAGACGTCGGT
This sequence comes from uncultured Actinomycetota bacterium, assembly GCA_963719955.1. Taxonomy (GTDB): domain Bacteria; phylum Actinomycetota; class Actinomycetes; order Propionibacteriales; family Nocardioidaceae; genus Nocardioides. The sequence continues at coordinate 176,650 of CAVRDV010000001.1, forward strand.
GCGGGTCCGCGCCGACGCCATCGTCGTCGAGGCCGACGTGCCCAACATGCACGGCTCCGCCCCCGACTGGCTGGTCGCCGGTCGGCCGGTGTGCCTGCGGATCTCCTCCACAGCGCTGCGGGTCCTCGGCCGCTGACGGCGTACGCCGACGTCGGCCCGGCCCGGCCCGGCCCGGCCTCAGGCCAGCGCGAGCTCCCGCCGGGCGAAGTCGAGGGCGATGCCGACGGCGCGGTCGCGGGTGACCACCGGGTCGCCGAGAGCCACCTGCACCGACAGCCCGTCGAGCAGCGCCGCCCAGGTCATCGCGAAGGTCTCGACGTCGAGCTCGGCCGGCACCTCGCCGTCCTCGATGCCCGCCCGCGCGATCCGGGCGATCAGCCCGCGCCACTGCTCGTCGAGGGCGCGACGGTCGGCGGCCACCTCGGGGTGGCGGAACGCCTCGTTCCAGAGGTCGAACCACAGCCCCCACTGCCCCTGGACCTCCCCCTTGCTCTCCTCGGTGAAGGTCAGCTCGACCAGCGTCTCGACCCGGTCGCGCACCGACCGGCGGCTCCTCAGCAGGTCTTCGGCCGCGGCGTAGAAGCCGGACTCCGACTCGCGCAGCGCCGCGATCAGCAGCGCCTCCTTGGTCTGGAAGTAGTAGACGACCAGGGCCGGGCTGATCCCCACCCGCTTGGCGACATCGGCGATGCGGGTGCGCGCGAGGCCGCGCTCGGCGATCAGCCCCGCCGCCGCCTCCAGCATCTGGGCGCGACGGGCGTCTCCGGCCTCGCTCTGCTCGGGCGGGGTGTCGGCCGGCGCGGCGGACTTGGCCATGGATCCTCGCTCGTCGGGGGCACGATCTGGCGCTACGGTACTCGTCGTAGGCGATTGAACGGTCAGTCAGGATCCCACGATGACACGCACGCCGCTCGACCGGCTGCTCACCCCCACCTCGGTGGCGGTGGTCGGCGCGTCCGCCCGGCCGGGGTCGTTCGGGGAGCGGCTCGCCCTCGAGGCGCTGCGCAGCCCGGGAGTGCGCCGGGTCGACCTGGTGCACCCCGGGCACGCCACCGTGCAGGGCCGGCCTACGACGCCCACGCTGGCCGACCTCGACCAGGCACCCGACCTGGTGCTGATGGGCGTGCCCGACCGAAGCGTCCCGGAGCAGCTGGCCGCGGCCGACGAGCTCGGGGCGGGTGGAGCGGTGGTGTTCGGCAGCGTGCCGGGGCTGCACGACGCGGTGCGCGAGGCCGCCGGCCGAATGGCCTTGGTGGGCGGCGGCTGCATGGGCTTCGTCAACCCGGTCGCCGGGGTGCGCGCGCTCGGCTATCTCGAGCGCGACGACATCCCGGCCGGGCCGATCACGCTGGTCACGCACTCGGGCTCCCTGTTCTCGGCGCTGCTGCGGACGCACCGCCGGCTGGAGTACGCCCTCGCCGTCTCCTCCGGCCTGGAGCTCGGGCTCACCGCGGGCGACTACCTCTGCTGGGCCCTCGAGCGCCCGGAGACCCGGGTGGTCGGGCTCTTCCTGGAGACCGTCCGCGACGCCGCGGCGCTGCGACGCGGGCTGGCGCTCGCCCGGGAGCGTGACGTGCCGGTCGTCGCCCTGACCGTCGGCTCGTCGGCGGCGGGGCGGGCGCTGGTCACCGCCCACTCGGGGGCGGTCGCGGGCGACGACGCGGGGTGGGAGGCGCTGTTCGCGGCGTACGGCGCGCACCGCGCCCGCGACCTGGAGGAGCTCGTCGACACCCTCGAGCTGTTCGCCGTCGGCCGCCGGATCCGCCGGCGCGCCCACGGCATCGCCACCGTCCACGACTCGGGTGCCGAGCGCACCCTGGTCGCCGACATCGCGGCGGTCGAGGGGGTGCGGTTCGCGCCGCTGTCGGACGCGACGACGGCGGTCCTCGATCCGCTCCTCGACGACGGGCTGCACGCCACCAACCCGCTCGACGTGTGGGGCCGCGGCGCCGACACCGAGGGCCTGTTCACCGCCTGCCTCACGGCGGTGGCCGACGATGCCGGAGTGGACGCAGTGGCGCTGGCGGTCGACCTGGTCGAGGAGTACGACGGCGACGAGTCGTACCTGCGCGCTGTCGAGCGGGCGCACGCCGCCACCGACAAGCCCGTGGTCGTGCTCTCCACGATGCCGGCCGCGATCGACCAGGCGCAGGCCGGGCCGTTGCGGGCCCGCGGCATCCCCGTGCTCGAAGGGGTCCGATCGGGGCTGCGTGCGCTCGGGCACCTGCGGACGCACGCCGACCCGCCGCCGCTGCCTGTGGTGGAGGAGGGGCCGCGCCGCGGCCTGCCGGCGGGGTGGCGCGACGCGGTCTCGACGCTGCAGCTGGTCGCCGGCTACGGCCTCGCGGTGGTCCCGACCCTGGCTGCGGCGGAGGCCGAGGCGGCGGTGGCGGCCGCTCGCGAGGCCGGCTACCCGGTCGTGGTGAAGACCGACGAGCCGGGGGTCGCCCACCGGGCACGGGTGGGCGGGGTGGTGCTCGACGTGGCCGACGACGACGCCGTGCGGACGGCGTACTCGCGGCTGGGCGGGCTGGGACCGCGCGTCGTCGTCCAGCCGCAGCTGGCCGGCGTGGCGGAGTACGCCCTCGGCGTCGTCACCGACCCCCAGCTGGGCCCGCTCGTGCTGGTGGCGCACGGCGGGTCGCGGATCGAGGAGGTGGCCGCCCGCGTGGTCGCGCTGCCCGAGGCCGTGCTGGCCGACCCGGGCCGCGTCGTCGCCGGCCTGCCCGGCGTGCTCGACGAGGCGCGCGCGCCGCTGGCGGAGGCCGCCGCCGCGGTGGCCCGGCTCGCGCTCGACCACACCGGCTCGCTCACCGCCCTCGATGTGAACCCCCTGCTCCTCACCCGCGACGGCCTGGTCGCGGTAGACGCCCTCGTCGAGTAGGGCCGCGACCTGCGCCTCGCGGTCGCCCCACCTGCGCGACGCGGTGCAGTCACGTGCGGGTGGTGGCTCGGTCAGGCCTGGGCGGGGAAGGGCAGCGCGATCGGGTCGGCGGCCAGCCGCGACCGGCCGGAGGCGTCGAAGCGGTCCATGCCGAGGTCGGTGACGTCGACGACCGATGTCGTGCCCTCCAGCGCCAGGTCGGCGACGGCTCGCGACACCCCCGGTCCCCACATCATCCCGTGGCCCGCGGCCGCGGCCACCCACGCGCCGGCGACCGCCGACCCGTCAGCCGCATGCATCGGGCCCAGGATCGGCAGGTGGTCGGGGGTGTAGTCGATCGTCGCCGCCCACTGCCGCCGCAGCCCGAGACCGGCCGTGACCGGCACCAGCCCGGCCATCCGGACCCGCATCTGCGCGAAGTACCCCTGGTCGAAGTCGACCGCCTCGCCCGGCGGCTCGTCGGGGTTGGACATCCCCCAGAGAAGGCCGCCGTCCTCGGGCCGCCAGTAGATCCCCGACGCGACGTCGAAGACCATCGGCAGCCGCTCGGCGGCGAGCTCAGGGTGCGCAGCGGTCACCACCACCTGGTGGCGGGTAGCTCCGGACCAGATCCGTTGCGCCCCGGCGGCCGCGCCTACCGCGGCCAGCCCCGGCCCGCCGGTCAGCACGACCGACGCGCAGCTCACCTCGCCCCGAGACGTCTCCACCCCCCTCACCCGGCCGGCCGACGTCACCAGCCCGGTGAGCGTCGTCCGCTCCCAGACCGTCACGCCGCTGGTCGCGAGGACCGTGGCGTAGGCCAAGACGTTGCGCGGCGGATCGATCCACCCGTCGCCTGCGAAGTACGACGCCCCCCGGGTCCTGCCGGGCGCCATCGCCGGGTTGCGGGCGTCGACCTCGTCGGGCCCGACCCATTCCGAGGCCAGGCCCAGGGCGTTCTGCCGCACGATCCGGTCACGCGCGGTCGCGACGTCGGACTCCGAGAAGCAGGGCATGAAGTAGCCCGTCACGACGAACCCCGAGTCGACGGCGTACCGCTCGGCCTGGCGGCGATAGAACTCCTGCGACCAGACGCCCAGGCGCACCGCCGCCTCGGTGCCGCCCTGCGCGCGCACCATCCCGGCCGCGCGCGAGCTGGCGCCGCAGCCGAGCGTCCCGGCCTCCACCAGCAGCACCGACAGGCCCGCCTCCCGGAGGAAGCAGGCCGCCCAGCCGCCGATCGTGCCCCCGCCCACGACGACGACGTCGACGCCATCGGCGCTCGTCACGAAGCCGACGGTAGGCCTAGACTGAACGGCCAGTCAATCGCGTCCGCACCACCGACCGGGAGTGCCCATGTACGGCTTGACCGCCGAGGATCTCGCCCTGCAGGCCACGGCCCGCGCCTTCGCCGACGACCTGATCCCACACGAGGAGTACGCCGAGGCGCACGGCGGCCACCTTCCCGACGGGCTGGCCGAGCAGCACCGCAAGCGTGCGATCGCCGACGGGCTCTTCGCGACCAACCTCCCCGTCGAGCACGGCGGCATCGGCGCGAGCTCGCTGCAGCAGGTCCTCGTCCAGGAGCAGGGCGGCCGGGTGACCAACGCGCTGGCCTGGGTGCTGGCGACGCCGCCGGCGTGGTGGCCGGAGGTGGCCTCCGACCACGCGCGCGAGCAATGGCTGGCGCCGACGGTGCGCGGGGAGAAGGCGGAGTGCTACGCCATCACCGAGGAGTACGCCGGCTCCGACGTGGCCGACCTGCAGACCACGGCGCGGCGCGACGGCGACGACTACGTCCTCGACGGCGAGAAGTGGCACGTCACGTCCTACAACGAGGCCGACTACGTCTTCGTCCAGGCGGTGCTGGTCGGCGGGGACCACGAGGGTGAGCACGTGCTGCTCGTGGTCGACAAGCCGACGCCGGGGATGTCGGTCGTGCGCACGCCGGCGTACTCCCACACGTTCGCGCACGAGCACCCGATCGTCCGCTTCGACCGCGTGCGGGTGCCGGCGGCGCATCTGGTCGGCGAGGAGGGCGACGGAATGCGCTTCTCCTACGAGTGGTTCCGCTTCGAGCGCCTGATGGTGGCCGCGCGCTGCCTCGGCGCGGCCGAGCGGCTGGTCGAGGAGATGTCGGCGTTCGCCGCGACCCGGCAGGTGGGCGGCGTCCCGCTCGCCTCGAAGCAGCTCGTGCAGGGGATGCTCGCCGACTCGCTGACCGAGCTGTTCGCCGCGCGGTCGCTGGTCTACGAGGTGGCCCGCGGCCTCGACGAGGCGGCCACCCTGTCCGGCGCCGCGGCCGACGAGGCGCGCAAGGTGGCGCACGGCCGCTGCTCGATGGCGAAGCTCTACGCCTCGGAGATGGCCGGCCGGGTCGCGGACCGCGCCGTCCAGGTCTTCGGCGGTCGCGGCTACATGCGCGAGAACGTCGCCGAGCGCTTCTCCCGCGAACTCCGCGTCGAACGGATCTGGGAGGGCGCCTCCGAGCTGCAGCGGGTGATCGTCGCCGACCAGCTCGCCAAGCGCGGCCGGGCCGCGCTGGTCGGCTGAGGGCTTGGTGCTTCACCAGGGCAAGTAGGCGAGTTGTCACTTCCCTTTGCGAACTCACCTGGGTGAGCGAGGGTTCGTCTGCCTACCCTGGTGAACCAACCAACCCCATCCATCGTGCGCAACCCGGCAACGCAGCTCCCGGAGAGGGCCTATCGTGTCGGCCCATGGACTGGAGCCCGTACACCGCGGCGTTGTTCGACCTCGACGGGGTGGTGACGCCGACCGCCGACGTTCACATGCGTGCCTGGGACGTCATGTTCAACGGATTCCTCGCCGCCCACCCGGAGCAGCCGGCCTACACCGAGGCCGACTACTTCGCCTACGTCGACGGCAGGCCGCGGTACGACGGCGTCGCCTCCTTCCTCGAGGCGCGCGGGATCGACCTCCCCCACGGCGACCCCTCCGACGGCCCCGACCAGGACACCGTGTGCGGGCTGGGCAACCGCAAGAACGACGCCTTCCGCGAGGTGCTGCACGACGAGGGCGTCGAGCCCTACGCCGGGTCGCTGCGCCTGCTCGACGCGCTGCGCGAGCAGGGTCTCCCGATGGCCGTCGTGTCGTCCTCCCGCAACGCGCCGGAGGTGATGGAGGTGGCCGGCGTGACGGCGTACTTCTCCACCGTCATGGACGGCCAGGTCGCTTCGGCGCGCGGGCTGGCCGGCAAGCCCGCGCCAGACACCTTCCTCGCCGCGGCGGCCGATCTAGGAGCAACCGCACGGAGCTGCGTCGTCCTCGAGGACGCCCTCAGCGGCGTGACGGCCGGCCGCGCCGGCGACTTCGGCCTGGTCGTCGGTGTCGACCGCGGGGTCGGCGCCGAGGCCCTCACCGATGCCGGAGCCGACCTCGTCGTCACCGACCTGGAGAGCCTGCTGTGAGGCCGTTCGCGCCGTTCACCGGCGACCCTCTCGACCGCAGCCGGTTCCCGGTCGACGAATGGGCGCTGGTCGAGACCCGGTTCAGCGCCGACGACCTCGGCGTCACGGAGTCGCTGTTCAGCGTCGGCAACGGCTACCTCGGGATGCGCGGCAACTACTCCGAGAGCCGAGACGCCCACGTCGACGGCACCTTCATCAACGGCTTCCACGAGACCTGGCCGATCCTGCATGCCGAGGAGGCGTTCGGACTGGCCCGGGTCGGGCAGAGCATCGTCAACGTCCCCGACGCCAAGGTGATCCGTCTCTACGTCGACGACGAGCCGCTCGAGCTGTCGAGCGCCGACCTTCTCGAGTACGAACGCCGGCTCGACTTCCGCAGCGGCGTCCTCACCCGTGACCTGATCTGGCGGACGCCCAGCGGCAAGCGGGTCAAGGTCAACACCCGCCGGATGGTGTCGTTCACGCAGAAGCACGTGGCGGCGATCCAGTTCGAGGTGACGCTGCTCGACGGCCGCGCGCCGGTGCAGATCTCCTCCCAGCTGGTCAACCGTCAGGATCGCGACCTGGAGCACCCCGCGATCGAGACGCCGGCGGGAACCATCGCCGACCCGCGCAGGGCCGAGCGCCTGGGCCGTCGCGTCCTTCTCCCCCAAGTGTCCGAGATCGGCGAGACGACCGGCCGGATCCGCCTGGGCTACCGCTGCGCCGACAGCGGGATGACCCTCGGCGTCTCCGCCGACCACCAGCTGGAGGCTCCCGCCGACGTGTCGACGCAGTCGCACTGCGACGACGACGAGGCCAAGATCATCTACCGCCTTCACCTCGAGGCCGGGCAGACGCTGCGGCTCACGAAGCTGATCAGCTACCACACCGCGCAGAAGGTGCCCGCCCGCGAGCTGCTCGACCGATGCGAGCGGACCCTCGATCGGGTCAGCGAGGAGGGCCTCGCCCGGCTCCACGCCGAGCAGCGCGACTGGCTGACGGCCTTCTGGAACCGCGCCGACGTGCGGATCCACCACCGACCCGAGCTCCAGCAGGCGGTCCGCTGGAACCTGATGCAGGTGATGCAGGCCGCCGCCCGCGCGGAGAACCAGGGCATCGCGGCCAAGGGCGTCACGGGCTCCGGCTACGGCGGCCACTACTTCTGGGACACCGAGATCTACGTCCTGCCGTTCCTGACCTACACCTCGCCGTACGCCGCCCGCAACGCGCTGCGGTTCCGCTACCAGCTCCTCCCCCATGCGCGCCGCCGAGCGCAAGAGGTCTCCCAGAAGGGTGCGCTGTTCCCCTGGCGCACCATCAACGGCCACGAGGCGTCGGCGTACTACGCGGCCGGCACGGCGCAGTACCACATCGACGCCGACATCGCCTACGCCATCAGCCAGTACGTCGACGCCACCGGCGACACCGACTTCCTCTGGCGCCAGGGCATCGACATCTTCGTCGAGACCGCGCGGCTGTGGGCCGACCTCGGCTTCTGGCGGCAGGACAACGGCACCGCCAGCTTCCACATCCACAGCGTCACCGGCCCGGACGAGTACACCACCGTCGTCAACGACAACATGTTCACCAACACGCTGGCCCGCTTCAACCTGCGACGGGCGGCCGAGGCGGTGCTCGAGATCCGCGGCGCCGACCCCGACGCCTACGCCGACCTGGTCCGCCGCACGGGCCTCACCGACGACGAGGTCGAGGAGTGGGCCTCCGCCGCTCGCGGCATGTCCATCCCGTTCGACAAGAAGGTCGGCATCCATCCTCAGGACTCGCGATTCCTGGACCGCGAGATGTGGGACCTCGAGAGCACCCCGGTCACCTCACGGCCGCTGCTGCTGCACCACCACCCGCTGGTGATCTACCGCTTCCAGGTGCTCAAGCAGGCCGACGTCGTGCTGGCGCTCTTTCTCCAGAGCGAGGAGTTCTCTCCGGAGGAGAAGCTCGACGACTTCCGCTACTACGACCCCATCACGACCGGCGACTCCACCCTGTCGGCGATGGTGCAGTCGATCATGGCCGCCGAGGTGGGCTACCACGAGCTCGCGCTGCGGTACTTCCTCCAGGCGCTGTACGTCGACCTCAACGACCTGCACGCCAACACCGCCGACGGGGTCCACGTCGCCTCGGTGGGAGGCGTGTGGTGCGCCCTGGTCAACGGGTTCGGCGGCTTCCGCGCCAAGGGTCAGCAGCGCTGGGTCTTCGACCCGAGGCTGCCCGACGACTGGGAGGGCCTCGACTTCCGGCTCACGCTGCACGGCACCCGGCTCGGCGTGGAGCTCACCCGCGACCGGATCCGCTTCGAGATCGAGGACGGTCCCGGCCCGGTCACGCTGATGGTCCGCGACGAGGAGGTCGTGGTCCAGCCGGGTGAGCCGGTGACCGTCGCCCTCCCCGACCAGGGTCCCCGCATCGAGGGCCGCCCACCCAACCCGGCCGGCACGATCCGCGCCGACGGCACCGTCATCTCCTCCACGGTCCCGCAAACCGACTGAGTCCGGCGGGTCGTGGCGCCCACTGCCGCTGCAGTCCTGCATCCGCAGTCGCTCTCCGGACGAAGGAGAAGTCATGAGCAACGACCCTCCCACCCTTGCCGACACCCGCGTCTTCGTGGCGGGCGCGACGGGAGCGCTCGGCGGCGCGCTCACGGATGCCCTCCTGGAGCGGGGGGCCGGGGTGGTCCCCGGTGGCCGTGACGAGGGGCGGCTGTCCGAGGTGGCCGAACGCTGCGGCACCACCGGGGTTCGCTTCGACGCGGTCGACGTGGACTCGTGCCGGGCCGCGGCCGATGCGGCAGCCGACCAGCTCGGCGGATTCGACCTGGTCGTGGTCACCGTCGGTTCAGCAGGCTTCGGGGCCGCGCTGGAGACCCCGGCCGAGCTGAGCGAGGAGCTGTTCGCGGTCAACGTGCTCGGCCCGATGTCGCTGGTGCGGGCGGCGGCGCCGCACCTCGTCGAGGGCGGCACGGTCGTGGTGCTGTCGGCGATCCTCGCCGACCTGCCGACGGCCGGGATGGCGGACTACTCGGCCGCGAAGACCGCGTTGTCCACCTGGCTGGAGGTGTTGCGCCGCGAGAACCGGCGGCGGTTCCGCGTGGTCGACGTCCGCCCGCCGCACCTCGACACCGGCCTCGACGAGCGGGCGCTCGGAGGCACGCCACCGCGGCTCCCGACGCCGATGCCGGCAGCGCGCGTGGTCGACGCGGTCCTGGAGGCAGTGCTGGGTGACGCGACCGAGATCGTCTTCGACCGCGACGCCGGTCTCGTGGTGCGTTAGGCCGCCGCGGACCAGCAGTGCGGTGAGCACGCTGACCGCCGCGGCGGTGGCGATCCCGCCGGACAGGACGCCTCCGGCGAGCTGGTCCTTCACGCTCTGCAGCAACCAGCTGGACCCCTCGACCGCGGTGAGCCACCAGGTCATCGGCGACACGGCGGCGAGCGACAGCACCCGCCACACGCCGACCGCCTGCGGGGTGTAGGTCAGCAGCGAGCCGAGGCCGAGCACCGGCCCGAGCAGGTGCAGGTCGACCAGGCCGAGCAGCCCGAGGCCGCCGGCCCACCCGACGGGCAGCCACCACGAGCGCTTCGGGGTCAGCTGAGGCAGGGCGAGCGCCGCGACGGCGTACCAGACGAGGGAGGCCACCAGGTTGGCCAGGAGCAGCCCCCAGGCCCGCTCCCAGGCGAGGTAGCCGCTCCAGGCCGTGTAGTTGACGGTGCCGAAGAGCAGCGCGGTGCCGGACAGGCCGGCCGGGTGACCGACGCGGAGCAGGCGCAGCAGCTGGGGCACGCAGAGCACCACGCTGGAGACGGTGAGGGTGAGGAGGAGGAGCGCCGACAGGGCAGCGTCGAGGAAGGGAGACATGGCAGGCACCAGCCGGCCTGACGGGGCCGGCACCGGTCGAAGTGGATGACAAACGGGTGGCGACGTGGCCTGCTCGAGCCGCCTCAGGCAGCTCGTGCGGACCCCCAGATGCCGTCGTACTTCGCCCCGGTCGGGGCCTGTTGAAGTCGTACCTCTCGTGGTGGAATCGCCAAGGAGAACGCTACGTCCCGGGGAGTCCCCGCGACGATTCCACGACCCTCGCCGGCCGTGTGATCTAGACGACTGGACAGGCCGACTCGCGCCTACGGCGCCACGTCGAGCGCCTCGAGCCAGGCGGTCCAGAACCTCCGCCACGGCTCCACGGTGGTCGCGTCGGGAAGCCGCTCGTGGGTCACCGCGATCCGGACCCGCCCGTCGGAGCGGTCGGCAAGCTCCATCAGCACTCGGCCCTCGTCCCCGACGCTCAGGCGTACGGCGGCCGACTCGGGCCGCGAGCGGAGGGCCGTGTCGAAGGTCGGGAACAGCTCGGCGCGCCCCTGCTCGTCCAGGAGCATGTCGCGCAGCTCGTCGGCCGACCCCGGCACCGTGCGGGTCACCCCGACCGCGAAGCTGCCGTCGCTGCGCTGGTAGGGCAGCCGCCGCCCGGTGATGCGCTCGTAGCCCACGGTCACGCCCTGCGACCACCAGCCGTCCAGGCCGTGCTCGCGTTCCAGGTACGCCGCGATGGCCGCGTGCCCGTCGAGGTTGCCGGGCCAGGCCTCGATCACCCGGCACCACTCGTCCCAGCCCTGCCCGGTGTGGGCGGAGACCGACTCGTCGGTGAGCTCCGGCTCGGCCGCCCAGCCACGCGGGTGGGGCGGCGCCGGCGAGAGCATGGCGCGGCGCGCGGCGGCGTACCGCTCGCCGGTGGCCGCCATCCGGCCCCTGATCCTGCGCTTGAAGGACTCCTGCTTCGTCATGTCGACCTCTCGGCGTCCGTGCGTGCTGCACGACGCCCCGCGCGCCTCGTGCTGCACCGGACGACACGTGTCGGTGACGATGCCTGTCTGCCCCTGCCGAGCACTCGAGGTCCCCTTGTCCTCCGAGCCGGGAGCGCGGGCACCGGTGTGAAGGCCAGGCGGGGCAGGCCGCCTGGCGCCAAGGCTAGCGCGGCGGCCGCGCCGCGGCCAGGCCCCGCCCGACGTCAGCGGCGCAGCCGCACCGACAGGCAGGTCACGCAGCCCTCGAGCTTCTCGAACTCGGAGATGTCGACGCGGGTGACGCGCAGCCCGCGTCGGTGGAGCAGTGCGGCGGTGCGCGGGGCTGAGGTCGCCATCAGCACGTGGTCGTCGCCGAGCAGCACGACGTGGGCGCCGCCCTCCTCCGGCACCGCGAGGAAGCGGTCGCCCCAGACCGACGGGTCGTCGACGAACGGCTCGTAGCCGATCACGGTGCCGTCGGGCAGCGCGGTCACGGCCGACTTGAGGTGAAGCACCTTCTGCAGGGGTACGGCGACCACGTCGGCGCCCAGCGGCGCAAGCAGGGACCGGAGCTGGAGGACGCCCTCGGCGTTGGTGCGCCCGCCCTGGCCGACCCACACCGTGCCGCCGTGCTTGAGCACGTCGCCGCCGTCGAGCGTTCCGGGTGCCTCGATGTGGGCGATGCGGTAGCCCTCGGCCCGCACCGCCTCCTCGGCGGCCGTGGTCTCGGGGCGGCGCTCGCGCGCGCCGGGGCGGGCGATGACCGCGAGGTCGCCGTAGACGACCATGGTGTCCTCGATGAACGCGGAGTCGGGGCAGTCCTCGGCAGGCGCCACCTCCTGGGTCGTCCAGCCGGCGTCGGTCAGGGCACCGACGTAGCCCTCCCACTGCTGCCGGGCCAGGTCGACGTCGACGTCGTCGCTGCGCTCGATGTGGGTGACGAGGCCTTCGGCCAGCCGAGCGGACGGTCGGCGGATCAGCACGCTACGGGAGTTCATGGCACCAGTATCCGGCTCAGAGCACCGCGAGGTAGAACAGCATCCGGTAGTCCTCGCCGGGCTCCACGTTGGTGAAGCCGTGCCGCTCGTAGAACCGCCGGGTGTCGGTGTCGATCTCGTCGACGTTGATGTGCATCTCCTCGGCCCCCTGGTGACGCGCCCAGTGCACGACCTCCTGCAGCAGTGCGGTGCCGATGCCCCGGTCGCGCAGGTCGGGTCGCACGTAGAGCTCCTCGAGCTGGGCCAGCGGCCCGTCCCAGTACGGCGTCGGCCGGAGCGTCACGTACGCGAAGCCGGTCGGCGCCTCGACCGGGCCGGCGAGCAGCACCAGGACGTCGTCGCGGTCGAGCAGCTGGGCGAACCGCCCCGCGAACTCCTCGGCGCTGGGCGTCGGGGCCTCGAACTCGGTGTTGAAGTCGTGCAGCAGCCGCCCGACCACGGCCGCGTCGTCCGGCCCGGCCTCCCTGAGCTCCGGCGCGTCGTCGTCAGCCACGGTCACACTGTGCCGCATCCGGGGGGTGGTGTCGTGTGCCCGGCCCCGCGGGGACCGGGACGGCTCAGGCACACGACCCCTCGACCCGGGGGGTGGGGCCGGGCGCGGTCGACGGTGGCGAGGGCGGCTACTCCTCCTCCTCCTCGTCGTCGAGCTTGCCCTCCTCGCGGGCCTCGTCGACGATCTCGCGGAGCTGGTCGAGGGTGAGGGGGCCGGCATCGATGCGACGGTTGCGCTCGGCGGCGAACGCCGCGCCGATGTCGCCGCGCTGTCGCTCGCCCAGCTCGTCGCGAGCCGGGTTGAGCAGCGTGAGCTCCTCCTCCACCAGGTGGTGGCTCACCACCGCCGACAGCTCCTCGAGGGCGTCGTCGAAGGCCTGGGTGTCGGTGCCCTTGAGCTCCATCAGCGCCAGCAGCGCCTCGTGGCCCTCGGCGTGCTCCTCCTCACCGTGCTCGACCTCGTGCTCCCCCACCGAGGTCGCCCGCCGGCGGAACGCCGGCAGCACATGCAGCTCCTCGGCGCGCGCGTGCGCGACGTGGAGGGTGGCGAACGCCTCGCGCAGCGCTCCCCGCTCCTCGTGGCTGTTGCGCATCCTCCGTAGCAGGTCCTCGAACAGGTAGTGGTCGGCCAGGATCAGCTCGATGACGTCGCCCTGGACGGGCCGGTGCAGGTCGATCGGGGTGCTCATGGCTCCATCATGCTGGTCGGGGCAACCGTCGTACGCCCCAGTGGGTGGCCCTACCAGCCGGACCGCGCCATGATGTGGTGCACATCCCGCCAGGAGGTGCCATGAGCACGACCGTCGACCCGCCCGCAGCAGCCCAGCAGGAGCCGGATCCCGGGAGGACCGGCTTCCTCACCCGTGGCCCCCGAGTGCGGACCCCCGTGTTCGCGTCCTCGGTGGTCGGCGTCCTGGCGATGGCGTTCTGGGCCATCTTCGCCCCCGAGCAGGCCGAGTCGGTCATCGGGGAGGCGGTCGGCTACGTCGTCGACTGGTTCGGCTGGTTCTACGTCGTGCTGACCACCACGGTGCTGGTCTTCGTGCTCTATCTCGCGCTGTCCCGCTACGGGTCGATCAAGCTGGGTCCCGACCACTCCAAGCCGCAGTTCTCGACGTTCGCCTGGGCCTCGATGCTGTTCGCCGCCGGCATCGGCACCGACGTGATGTTCTACGCCGTCGCCGAGCCGGTCAGCCAGTACCTCGCGCCGCCGGTCGGCGATCCCGAGACCATCGAGGCGGCGCGCGAGGCCACGGTCTGGACGCTCTTCCACTACGGCATCACCGGCTGGGGGCTCTACGCCCTGATGGGGATGGCGCTGGGCTACTTCACCTACCGCGCCGACCTCCCGCTCGCCGTTCGATCCGCGCTCTACCCGATCTTCGGCCGCCGGATCGACGGACCGCTCGGCCATGCCGTGGACACCGCCGCCGTGCTCGGCACCATCTTCGGCGTGGCGACCAGCCTCGGCATCGGCGTGGTCTTCCTCAACCAGGGCCTCAACATCCTCTTCGGGGTGCCGATCGGGCTCGCGGCGCAGATCGCGCTGGTGGTGCTCGCCGTCGTGATGGCCGCCGTGTCCGCCACGACCGGCGTCGACAAGGGCATCCGGTTCCTCTCCCAGCTCAACGTCATCCTCGCCCTGGGCCTCGCCGCCTGGGTGCTGATCACCGGTCGCACCGGCGTTCATCCTCAACGCCGTGGTGATGAACATCGGCGACTACATCGCAGACCTTCGCGCGCAAGACGATGGAGACCTTCGCCTTCGAGGGCGCCACCGAGTGGATGTCGCTGTGGACGCTGTTCTTCTGGGCCTGGTGGATCGCCTGGGCGTCGTTCGTGGGTCTCTTCCTGGCCCGGATCTCCCGCGGGCCGGACGATCCGGCAGTTCGTCGCCGGCACGATGATCATCCCGTTCAGCTACATCGTCATGTGGATCTCGATCTTCGGCAACGCGGCGCTCGAGCGGATCCGGTCCGGAGACGCGGCCTTCGCCGAGGCGGCGCTCAGGACCTCGCCGAGCGGCTTCTACTCGCTGCTGCGAGGACTACCCGCTCTCCGGCGTGGTGATCGCCTCGTCGGTCTTCGTCGGCCTGCTGTTCTACGTCACCTCCGCCGACTCCGGCGCGCTGGTGATGGGCAACCTGTCCTCCGACCTGCGCTCGGTGCAGGACGACGCCGCGCCGTGGCTGCGCATCGTGTGGGCCTCCACGACGGGGCTGCTGACCATCGCCGTGCTCGCTGTCGGCGGCATCTACGCCCTGCAGTACGCCACGGTGATCTTCGGGCTGCCGTTCGCGTTCGTGGTGCGTGCTGGTGATGGTCGGACTGCTCAAGGCGCTGCGGGTGGAGGCGCCGACGCACCGACTCCGGCCGGCACAGCCTGCCGCACATGTTCTCCGGGCGAGACGAGGCCGGGCCCGACGTCGGAGGAACCTGGCGAGGCCCGGCTGGCCCGCGCCGTCAACTTCGTCAGCGTCGAGGCCGCGACGTCGTACCTCCAGGAGGTGGTGCGGCCCGCCCTCACCGAGGTGGCCGACGAGCTGCGCGAGCGCGGCCTGCCGGCGGAGGTGGCCGACGGGGTGGCCACCGACGACGACGAGGACGCCGGCTTGCCGTGGGTCGAGCTGCGGTCGGTGGCGGACGACGACCGGTTCGTCTACCGCGTGCAGGTCAGCGAGTCACCCGTGCCGACGTACGGCGGCCGGATGATCGGCAACCGCGACGAGTACGCCCGTCTCGAGGTGCACACCGTCGGCGGCGGCCAGGACTACGACGTCATGGGCTACTCCGCCGAGCAGGTGATCCACGACTGCCTCGACCAGTACGAACGCCACCTGGAGTTCCTCCGGATGGCCTGACCACGAGCGGTCGCGCTCAGTCGCGCGGCACCGGTGGCGTGAGCTCCTCGCCCGCCGGCGACATCGGCGGGTCGCTCAGCAACGACGGGGGCGGCGGGGGCTCGGCGCCGGCTTGGGCCGCCGCCTCGTCCGCGGGCCGGTCGTCTCGGCCCCAGGCCGGGTCGTCCGGCTCTGGTCCGTGGCGGACGAGGAAGCGCTCCGCCCTCCGGGCGGCGGGGTGCAGGCCCACGGCCGCGACCACCACGATCACGGCGATCAGCAGCCAGCCCGTGGTGTGCCAGCTCAGCGCCAGGAACGTGTAGAGGGCGGGAGCCCAGACCTTGCCGAGCGTCCCGCTGACCTCCGCGGCGCCGCGGTACTCCCCGCGGCGGCGAGGATCCATCAGCTCGGCCTCGAAGGACCAGTTGGCTGCCGAGAAGTAGAGCTCGGCGCCGGTGACCGCCACGTGGCCCAGCCACACCAGCACCATCGTCCTCCAGCCGACCGTGTCGGCGGTGGCCAACGTGATCAGGCAGGAGGCCACGAAGAAGACCGTCGACACCCGGGCCGCGCGCAACGCGGTGCTGACGTCCCTGACCCCGCGGGCCGCGAGCATGGGCAGGAAGATGCACATCACCGTGTTGGTGCCGAACAGGAACGCCAGCAGCACCCGCGGCGCGTCGGTCTTCTCGACGAGCCACAGCGGGATCACCACGTTGAGCAGCACCTGGTTGGTCGACAGCACGCCGCCGAAGAACGTGGTCAGCATCCACCCGAGGTTGCGCAGCGGCCCCGGCCCCGGGATCTTGACCCGGCGCTCGGCCGCCGTCTTGTTGTCGTGGGAGGCCCGGGGCAGCCTGACGACCGCCACCGCGTTGACGACGAACGCCGCCGAGCTCAGCCACGGCAGCGCGTGGAGCACGTCGTTGGACTCGAAGGCCAGCGCGATGCCGCCCAGCATCGAGCCCAGGGTGAGGCCGACGTTCAGCGCGGAGTAGACGTAGGCGCGGGAGCGCACCCGCTCGCGCGGCGGGAGGACGTCGATGGCATAGGAGCCGTACGACGTGCCGCCGACGGCGCCGATGACCGCCATGCCGACCGCCATCGCGACGAAGCCGCCGAAGGACTCGATGACGGGCCACAGCGCGAACAGGCTCGCCTGACTGGCCACGCTCAGCGCCCACATCCGCTTGGGGCCGACGAGGTCGGCGATCCTGCCGGCGGGGATGGCCGCGAGGAAGCCGGCGGCACCCGCGAGGCTGAGGCCGAGCCCCACCTGGGCCGCGGTGAGCCCGACGATCTGGGTGAAGAAGACCGCTGACCCCGTGATGAACGCGCCCTCGCCGAGGCCGAAGGTCAGCGATGCGACGGCGAGCCGCTCAGCCAGCCGGCTGGGCGCGCGCAAGCGTCCGAGAAGGGTCAGCGCGTTCATCGGAGGGGAGTCTGGCAGCCCTTCCTCTGACGTGGGACGCCGGGCTCACTCACTGGCGTGGAGGGCGAGGTCGACCATCAGCTCGTCGGCCAGTGCCTCGAGACCCGCCCGCAGCGCGGCGGTGTCGCCGCCGGCGGGGACCACGACCACGGCGTCGGCCTCGAACAGCGTGCCGCCCGCCATCGGGGCGTCGACCACATCGGTGCTGAGCTCCTCGAGGTTGACGCCGTGCTCGGCCAGCATCGAGGAGACCTCCGCGACGATGCCTGGCCGGTCGGCGCCGACGAGGTGCAGGGCCAGCCGCGCGCCCCCGTCGCTCTCGGGCGCGGCGGCGGTGCGCTCCACGGTCACCCGGAGGCCCTGGTCGCCGAGACCCTCGACGGCGGCGACCAGCGCGTCGACCTCGGCCGCGGGGACCTCGACCTCGACGATCCCGGCGAAGGTGCCCGCGAGGTGGGCCATCTGGCTGCGCTCCCAGCTGCCTCCCCGGTCGGAGATCACCCGCGAGACCGCGGAGACGAGCCCCGCGCGGTCGGAGCCGAGCAGGGTGAGCACGAGAGTCGCCATGGGGTGAGCCTAGGGCCGACGCCCCCGGGGCGCACTCGGCGTGGGTGAGGATCGGGGAAGGTTCCGGTCATCTGACGATGACCCTCCCCGATGATCCACCGGAGCGCGGCCCTCAGCGGATGAGAACTTCCTCCCGCGGGTCGTCGTCGACCACCAGCCGCGCCGGGCGTCCTCGGGAACGCCGCGGGGCTACAGCGAGTCGAGGATCGCCCGCCGCCGGGCGTCGTGCTCCTCCTGCGTGACCAGCCCCGCGGCCAGCAGGTCCTGCAGCTCGCGCAGCCGGTCGGCGCTGCTGCGCGAGCGCTCGGGCGGGCCGGCGGTCGCGGCGGGGTGGGCGGCAGGAGCAACCGGAGGACGCAGGTTGGCGGCGAGGTAGGTCGACTCCAGGCCGTTGTCGGTGAGCAGGGTCATCGCGGTGGCGTCGCCCTCGTCCATGCCCGCGCTGCGGGCGAGCCGACGGGCGGTCGACACCCGCCACACCAGTCCGGCGACGCCGAGCAGCACCACGAGGAAGAAGAACGCCGCGAACGCCGCAGGGATCCCGGCGGCGGGGTCGGCGAACCCGCCGCCGTCGAAGGTCTGGCTCCACTCACCGTTGCTGTAGACGCAGTCGGGCAGGTCACCCTGGTCGTTGGACTCGAAGCACCAGTCCGGCGGGTTGTCCGCACCGTCGCCAGCCCTCAGCCCAGCGCTCGTCGGCCACACCGCGGTCCCGGCCAGAGCAACAACCCCCGTCATGACGAGAACTGTAGATCTCGCAGCCCGATCGGTCGACGGATTCCCCCAGGGCGCGGCATACTCCCCCGGTGACCGAGCCGTTCGAGCCCAGCCCCGCCGCCCGCACGGCGTACGCCGTGAACGCGGTCGTCGCCTGGTTCGGCGTGGTGCTGACGGCCTTACTCTCCGGCATGGGGTGGTACGACGTGCTGCCGGTCGAGCCGGGCCTCTACGGCGGGCACCCCGAGGGCGCGGCGGGCGCCGGCGCGCGGGTGCTCGACACGTTCAGCTACTTCACGATCTGGTCCAACGTCGCGGTCGCGGTCTCGGTGACCCTGCTCCTGGCCCGGCCGCTGCGGCCGACGCTGCTGCGCCGGGTGCTCCGCCTCGACGGGCTGCTGATGATCACCGTGACCGCGATCGTCTACCAGCTGCTGCTGGCGCCGTCCGCGATCGTCACGGGCTGGTCGCGGCTGACCGACCCGATCCTGCACGTCGTCACGCCTCTGCTGACCCTGCTGGTGTGGCTGGTCTGGGGCCCGCGCGGCTGGATCACCGGCCGCCTCGTGCCGCTGGCACTGGCGGTTCCCCTGCTGTGGATCGGCTGGATGCTGGCGCGCGGCGCCGTGATCGACGCCTACCCCTACGACTTCGTCAACGTCGTCGACCGCGGCTACGGCCCCGTCTCCCTCACGCTGGCCATGATCCTGCTCTTCGGATTCGTGGTGGCGGCAGTGCTCTGGGGCGTCGAGGTCGCGCTGCACCGCCGGCGATCCGACGTGGTGCCGGCCACGGACTGAGCCGCGCACCTGGCCGCCGGCCGGGTCAGCCGTCGAGGATCGGCTGGTCGGGCAGCTGCTTGACCCGGGCCCGCCGCTTCTTGCGGGTGGGGATCATCGACCGCATCTCCTCGAGCTTGCCGAAGCACAGCAGCCGGTCCTCGGCCTCGAGCCGGTGGCTGGCCCGCGGGGTGGGGATCACCCTGGTCCCGCGGTTGAGGGTCAGCACGGTGATGTCGCGGTCGCCCAGCCCGGACTCGGCGATCGTCTGCCCGACCAGCTCGGCGCCGGCGTGGACGACGAGCTCCGCGACGCCGTACCCGGTGGAGACCGACAGCCGCTGCCGCACGTCGATCTCGGGGAAGGCGACCTGGTTGGCGATGTAGTCGACGATCGCGCCGGCCACGTCGAGGTTGGTCGCCGACTCGATGCCCTGCAGACCGGGAGAGGAGTTGACCTCCATCACCAGCGGCCCGTCGTTGCCCTCGAGCATGTCGACGCCGGCGACCTTCAGCCCCATGATCTGCGCGGAGCGGACGGCGGCCTCCTGGTAGTCCTCGTCGAGCTCGACGGGCTCGACGGTGCCGCCGCGGTGCACGTTGGAGCGGAACTCGTCGCCCTGGGCGACCCGCCGCATCGCCGCCACGACCCGGTCGCCGACGACGAGGGCTCGGATGTCGCGGCCCTTGCTCTCCGCGACGAAGCGCTGGATCAGCACGTGCTGGCTGGTGCTCTGCAGCGTCTCGATGATCGCCTCGGCGACCTTCATGGTCGGGGCGAGGATCACGCCGATCCCCTGGGTGCCCTCGATCAGCTTGATCACGACCGGGGCACCGCCGACCCGCTCGATGCCCGGGATCACGTCCGCCCGGTCGCGCACGAACGTCGTGGCGGGCATCCCGATGCGGTGCCGAGACAGGATCTGGGTGGCGCGCAGCTTGTCGCGGGAGTTGGCGATGCCGTAGGACGGGTTGGGGGTGTAGACGTCCATCTGCTCGAACTGCCGCACCACCGCGGTGCCGAAGTAGGTGATCGAGTTGCCGATGCGCGGCAGGATCGCGTCGTAGTCCGACAGCGGCTTGCCGCGGAACTGCAGGTCGGGCTCGTCACCCGACAGGTCGATCGCGAACCGCAGGGTGTTGAGGACCTTGACGTCGTGGCCTCGCTCCATCGCAGCGCTGCGCAGCCGCTGGGTGCTGTACGCGCGCGGCGCGCGCGACAGGATGGCGAGCTTCATGGGACGTCCTCGACTGGTGGGGTGCCTGGTGGGGTGAGCCACCGCGCCACCGACGGCGGCACCGCTGGTGGCGACCGGCCCATCCAACCATCCCGGCCTCGCCTGGCGACGACCATGAGCGCGCCGCGCTGAGCCGCCGCGGCCACCGGCCGGGCCGGCGTACTCGCGGACGGCAGGCGTGGTTGGATGGCGCCGTGGGCGACGCCGGGGACGCCGAGGAGCCGACGCTGGTCGGCTGGCGCGAGTGGATCGGTCTGCCCGACGCCGGGGTCGACTGGATCAAGGCCAAGATCGACACCGGCGCGACCACCTCGGCGCTGCACGCCTTCGATCTGGAGGAGGAGCGGCGCGACGGGGAGACCTGGGTGCGCTTCTGGATCCATCCGTGGCAGACCAACGACGGCGACCCGGTCGAGTGGGCCGCGCCCGTGCTCGACCGGCGCCGGGTGCGCAGCTCGTCGGGGCACGCGCAGAAGCGGTACGTCGTCGCGATGGGCGTCACCCTCGTCGGCCGCACCGTGCCCGCGGAGGTGACGCTCACCAACCGCGACAAGATGGGCTTCCGGATGCTGGTCGGACGCGAGGCGCTGGCGCAGGGGTTCCTGGTCGACCCCGGGGGGTCATACCTCGGCGGCAAGCCGCCGCGGCCCGTCCGCCGCCGCAACCGCGGCCGCTGACCGCGCCCTCAGCGCGGGTCTGGAACCCCAGCAGTCGACAGCCGACCCCCCACCGCGTCATAGGTGCCCGGTGCCCTCCGGACGCGAGGAGGCTGCCCGGGTGCAGTTCTGAGTGCGTGGGTCGCCGGGGGCGACGTTTGGCCCACAACGACAGAGATCGGTGGCGGTCCCGTGTCGTTTCTGCCCCATCGACGACCTCAGGAGAGGTGCCTCGGCCGGAACTGCACCGAGATGCGCGGGCCGGCGTGAGCGACCTTCGGTACGGCGTGGTCCCCGGTGCGCTGGCAAGACCCGCCCATCACCAGCAGGTCGCCATGCCCCATCGTGAAGCTGCGTGACGGGCCGCCGTCGCGCGGGCGCTGCGCAAGGCGGCGAGGGTCGCCCGGCGACACGATAGCCACCATGCTGTCCTCCCGATCGCCCGCGCCCGAAGCAGTGAGACGTCCGACGCCGAACACGACCTCGATGGCTCGCCCCGCACTTGAGCTCCGTCGCGTCCCTCAGTGACTGGGAGACCACGACGCGGCCGGCGGCGTCGATGGTGGTGCGTAGGGCAGGAAGTCTACCGCCGGGCGCCACCCTCGGCAGCGGTCAGTACCAGTTGTTGCCCTGCTTGAACGACCAGGCGCTGCACGGGGTGCCGTAGCGGTCACGGATGTAGCCGAGACCCCAACGGATCTGGGTCTCCGGGTTGGTCGCCCAGTCGGCGCCGGCCGAGGCCATCTTGGAGCCGGGCAGGGCCTGCGGAATGCCGTAGGCCGATGAGGTCGGGTTGTCGGCGTCGACCCGCCAGCCGCTCTCACTCACGTAGAGCGAGTCGAGGCAGGAGAACTGCTCCGCGCCGAAGCCGAACTCCGGCAGCAGGGCACGGGCGATGTCGCGCGGGTCGGCGTCGGAGACGTCCTCCGCGCCGGCCTCGGCTGGTGTGTCGCCGGCGTCGAGGGCCGCGGCCTTGGCCGGGTCGACGACGTCGCGGCGGTCGACCTCGGCACGGCGGTCGGAGCGGGAGACCGGCTCGGTGTCGCGGGCCGCCAGCTGCCCGGCGAGGGCGACCTGGTCGGCACCCGCGCTCGCGCCCCCCGCGGCGGCGTCCGAGATCGCGGCGGAGGCGGCCTCGACCGGCGGCTGGGGCGCGGTGGCAAGGACGCCGCCGGTGACCACGACCCCGGTCGCGGCGACGGCGAGTCCGGTGAGCGCAGCCGTGCGGCGCGGCGGTCGGGGCGCCGCGAGCGCACGGTGGCTGCCGCCCGCGGGGACGGGCGCGCTCGCGCGTGCGGGCGCGGCGCGGTGGCGCGCGGCCTTGTGCTTCGACACGGGGGTGGGTGCTCCTGCGGGCGCTGGTGAGCTCGGGGGGTGGGCGCCGACCGCGTCGGATGAGAGCCGAGGTCACGAAACGGTCACGACACACCTTGGTGGAGCGCTCCGCTGAAGGCAAATCGGCAGTCCGGGATCCGGGAGGATACGCGTGGGCCGCGGTCGAGGTCACGTCTCCCCCGCGGCGGACGTCAACAGGGCACCGAACGAGAGGAGCAGCGATGAAGGCGATGACCTGTCGAGACCTGGGCGGCCCGTGCACGGTCGAGCACCGGGGCGGGACCGCCGACGACGTGATCAAGGCCCAGGACCGCCATCTGAGGGAGGCGGCGGCGGCCGGCGACGCGACGCATCAGGAGGCGCACGAGGCCATGAAGGGGCGGTGGAAGCACCCGGTGGCATCGATGGGGTGGTACCGCGACGTGAAGAAGGCGTTCGCTGCGCTGCCCGGCGCCTGAGCCCCGGGGCGGCGGAGGGGACGTCATACGCCCCGGTCGCCCCGGCGCTCGCTCCGGATGACGTCCCGGGCGGGCGGGTGAGGGCCCCGGGCCGCGGCCTCCACTCACCCGGGGCAGTCGGCGTGCCAGGACTCGGTGACGTGGTCGAGCGTCCAGCCCATCGCGCGGTAGAGCCCGTCGGCGCCGGTGGGAGAGTCGGCGTCGACCTCGAGGTCGACCCGGCCGCGGCCGCGGTCGTGGGCGTCGCGGATGACGGCGTACAGCAGCGCCTTGGCCACGCCACGGCCGCGCGCCCGTCGGTGGACGCCGATGTAGTCGACGTAGCTGCCGGACAGCCCGGAGTCGTCGGGGGTCAGCCGCGACGCCACCAGCGCCCCTCCGGGGAGCCGGCCCTCGTCGGTGTCGACCTCCGCGATCCACCAGTGGTCCCAGCGGTGGCCCGGGTCCTCCCGCAGCCGCTGCACGAACTCGGGGAAGCTCTCGCGATAGCTGTTGAAGTGGTCGGCGAACGACTCCTCCAGCATCAGGTGGACCAGCCGGATGTCCTCGGCCACCGGCATCCCGTCGTCGCCGTCGTCGCCCTCGTGCATCGCGACCCGGCGCAGGTGCACCCCCTCGCGCGGAGCCGGCAGCGACCCCGCGTCGGCGACCGGCCGGGTGAGGTGCAGCCAGGTCCGTTGCTTGGTGTAGCCGTCGGCGGTCAGCCATCGCTGCAGCCGGGCCTGGTCGGCGTACGGGCTCGCATCGAGCTGGGTCCCGGTCAGCAGCCGCAGCGCGGCCATCTCGCGCGCCACCGAGCGAACCCACCCCAGCAGCACGGGCGCGAGCGCGTCACCCTCCGGCAGATCGGGCGTCACGACGAGATCGACCATCGTGCGGCCGGCCGCCCGGTCGTGCACGCTCGCCCAGGCGTGCAGCGTGCCCTCCGCGTCGTCGACCACCAGCTGCCGCCGGGTCCACGACCCCGGCCCCACGACGAGCGCCTCGACCGCCTCCTGGTCGACGCTCGCCGCGTCGTGCGCGGTGCGGCGGACGGCAGTGGTGAGCGCGGTCAGGGCCGGTACGTCGTCGCGCACCGGCGTCCGCGCCACCCAGCCGGACGGCAGGCCGGCCATCGCCGGCGAGGTCGTGGTCACCGGCCCAGTCTTCCAAAGCCGCCGCGCCACCGCGGCGTACGCTGCCTGCGTGGACGGCGTCCTGCTGATCGCCCGCAATCCCGACCCGGACTCCAGCCTTCCCTACCTGGTGCGGATCCCGCTCGGGGAGGGAATCGTGCTGCGCACCCGGGAGACCTGGCCGCGCGCCAGCAAGGTCTACTGCCACCGCCACCACGACGGCTGGCCCATCGACGCCGAGATCGTCGAGGAGGTCCCGCTGGTGGACTGCCGGCGCCGCGGCGCGGCCATCGACATCGTCGTCGACCGGCGACGGGAGCGGCGCTCCCAGTTCGTGATCGCGCGCGCCCGGGGGCGGGAGATGATCTTCTGGCAGTCGGCGCGCACCAGCAAGGCGGCCCGGCCGCAGGTGGCGCTCCCCACCGCGCGAGCGTCGGGACTGGCCGAGCTGCTGATCGTCGTCGACACCCGCGAGCGCTACGCCTGGAAGTTCTCCCATCAGCAGGCCACCACCGAGCGGCGCGCCTTGCCCGTCGGCGACTACGCGGTCGAGGCGGACGGCGAGCTGGTCGCCGTGGTCGAGCGCAAGTCCCTGGGCGATCTCGCGACGAGCCTCACCACCGGACGGCTGGGCTACCGGCTCGCCGAGCTGGCCGAGGCCCCCCGTGCGGCCGTGGTCGTGGAGGACCGCTACTCGTCGGTCTTCAAGCTCGACCACGTGCGCCCCGGCCTGGTGGCCGACATGCTCGGCGAGTGCCAGGTCCGCCACCCGACCGTGCCGGTGGTCTTCGCCGAGAACCGGGCGCTGGCCCAGGAGTGGACGTTCCGCTTCCTCGGCGCCGCCATCGCCGAGCGCGAGCAGGACGCCGCCGGCGCCACAGGCTGGGGCGACGGTGAGCCGTCGTGACACCCGGGCACCCGACCACCGCTAGCGTGAGCCCATGCGCGGAGACCTCCTCACCAAGTCAGAGCGGTCCGGCGAGCCGGGCCGGTTCATGCTCCAGAACAACCGGATGCTCAAGGTCGACCTGGCCGGCACCGGCGGGTTCTTCTACGCCCGGCAGGGGTCGATGGTGGCCTACCAGGGCGACGTCGACTTCGACTACCAGGGCAGCGGCAGCCTCGGCCGGCTGTTCAAGAAGGCGTTCACCGGCGAGGGCATGTCGCTGATGAAGGTCTCCGGGAGCGGCGACGTGTTCCTCGCCCAGGACGCCGACCAGATCTTCGTCCTGGAGCTCGAGGACGAGGCGGTCACCGTCAACGGCAAGAGCGTGCTGGCGTTCGAGAGCGGCCTGACCTGGGACATCAACCGGGTCGAGGGCGCCTCGATGCTGACCGGTGGGCTCTTCAACACGACGTTCACCGGCAGCGGCATGATCGCGGTGCTGGCGTACGGCGACCCGGTGGTGCTCGACGTCGACGTGCCGACGTACGTCGACATGCAGTCCGCCGTGCTGTGGTCGACCGGGTTGCAGTCGTCGATCCGCAAGACCGCCAAGCTGGGCGCCGTCATCGGCCGCGGCTCCGGCGAGGCCTACCAGCTCGCGCTCAGCGGCCGCGGCATCGTCGTCGTCCAGGCCTCCGAGGGGCACCCGGTCCCGCAGGCGAGCGCCTAGGCCGGACGGCGAGCGGCCGGGGAGCCACCGTGGGGCTCCCCGGCCGGTCGACCCGGTGTCGGACCCTGGCGGAGCGGGGTCCGGGGGCCGACGTCTCAGCGATCGACGATCGGACGGGTCGACTCAGCGATCGACCCTCGGGCGGACGACTCAGAGGTCGACGGGACGCAGCACCCGGTTGATGCCGTGCGCGATCTGCTTGTTGCGCTTGTTGATGTTCACGATGACCACCTCGGGGTTGAGGTCGTCGCGGTCCTTGTCGATCAGGCGGATCGAGCCGTGCTCGACGTTGACCTTGATCCGCGGGCCGAGCGCGGTCTTGAGCTTGGCACCGTCGGCCTTCAGGGCCTTCGCCGCGGTGATCCGGGCGCCCGGCACGACGTGGTAGAGGAGCACGGCCTCGACGGTGTCGACGCCCAGCGACTTCACGGTCTTGAAGACGGCCTTCTCCCGGCGCGGCGTCTTGCCCGTGAGGTCACGCACCAGGCGGCGGAAGGCCCGGTCGGTGGGGATGAACGCGGTGAGCTTCTTCTTGCCGTCCGCCAGCACCGCGACCTTGCTGTCCGGCTTGGCCTTGAGCACCGTCCGCACGGCGCGGTCGACGATGTCGAAGTCCTCCCAGTTGCGGTCGAACCTGTTGCCGTCGGCCGCGAGCGCCGTCGCGAGGCTGCGCTTGCCGAGGCTGCCGGCCTCCGCCTGGGCCGGCGGGGCGGCGCCGAGGACGAGGGCGGCGCTGAGAGCGGTGGCCGTCAGGGCGGCGGGGATCTTCATGGGTTACTCCTCGGGGGTGGGTGGCCCGACTCTCGGGATGTTGCCGGGTCCGACAGTCATCCCTTCGCGCCAACCGCCCCCGGGGTTGCCGACACCCTCACATCGGTCCACCTTGACGAAACCGCTGCGCTCTCGTACTTTCCAGATAGTACGATATCGCAACATCTATTTGTCCCGGAGGCACCATGCCGACCACAGTCAACGCTCCCGCCCCGACCGTGGACCGGTCCGCCATGACGGCCGGTCCCCCGACCTCCCAGCTGTCGGCGGCGCTCGGGCGACTGGCCACCTGGCGGGTGTGGGTCCCCCTCACCGCCGGGTACGCCGTCTTCGCCGGGGTCTTCTTCGCCTCTTCGGCGCCCTTCGCGATCCCCGTCGTCGAGGCGGCGTGCGGTGCCCCGCCGCTCGATGTCCGATCCGGGGCGAGCGCGGCCGACGTCCACGCCTTCCTGGCGGGGTGCGGGCCGGCCGGGCGCGAGGCCTATCAAGCGCTGCATGTCGCAGACCTGGCCTACCCCCTGGTGTTCGCGCTCTTCCTGGCCTCGTCGCTGGCGGTCGTGCTGCGGCGGCTGGCGCCGACCCGCCCGCGACTCCTCGGCCTCGCGGCGATCCCCTTCCTGGCCGGGGCCTTCGACTACCTGGAGAACGCCTGCGCCTGGGTCGCGCTAACGGCGTACCCCTCGGCAGCGCCGACCGACGCCCTGCTGGTGCTGGCCTCGGACGCGAAGACGCTGACCTCCTGGCTGGCGGGCACGCTGCTGATCGTCGCCACCGCGGCACTGCTCGGGCGGATGGGATGGCGGCGGCTGCGGCGCGCCGGGGCCGGCCGTGCGCGGGCCGGCCGTGCGCGGGCCGGGCGTGCGCGGGCTGGGCAGTGAAGTCGGTGGCCGCCGACGGCACGCCCGAGCTCGACCCGCGCCTGGGCAACGTGCTGTTCGACGTCTGGCTGGTGTCCCGGGCGGCGACGGCCGTGATCGACGAGGCGCTGCACGACGCGGGGCTGGACGCCGACGAGTTCGCGGTCTACTCCGTGCTGGCCGCCACCGATGGGATGACCCCTACCGAGCTGGCGCACTGGATGGCGGCGCCGACGACGACGGTGTCGAGCTATGTGAAGCGCTTCGTCGGTCGCGGGCACATGGAGCGGGTGCCGCACCCTGACGACGGTCGGTCCTATCGGCTCCGCCTCACCCGCGAGGGCCGGGCGGCCCATCTCGCCGCCGGCGCGCTCTTCGAGCCGGTGCTCGCCGACGTCGTGGGCCGCTTGGGCCGCGGCGTCGACGACACCCATCGCCGGCTCCGGCTGCTCCGCGAGGCGCTCCAGCCGGAGCAGCGCTAGCCCTGCTCGGCGCGCCGGCCGGGCCGGCGGGGCAGGAACGGCACGAAGCGCGGCGTGGCGGCCGCGTAGTCGGCGTACTCCGGGAAGGCCTCGGCGAGCCGCGCCTCCTCCCACCGCGCCTTGAGCGCGAAGAACACGACGGTCAGCAGGCCGAGGGCCAGCCCCGTCCACTGGCGGGTGCCGAGGGTGACGCCGACGACCACCGCGAGCACGCCCGTGTAGATCGGGTGCCGGACATGGCGGTAGAGCCCGGCGGTGCGGAGCTCCCCGCGGCCGTTGGGCACCGGCGTCGCGGTCAGGGCACGGCCCAGGGCCACGCTGGCCATCAGGACACCGCCCAACCCGACGACGATCAGGGCGACCGACACGACGCGCAGCCAGGCCGGCATCGGCCAGGCCGTGCCGGTCGGCACCAGCACCAGCGCCACGAGCAGCACCACCTGGGCGCCGACGAAGAGCCAGCCGGTGCGGGTGCGGTCCACGGGCTCAGCGTAGTGAGCGGGCGGTCGTTCTGATCCCGCTCTGAGGCCGGTGGGCTGCACTAGCCGCTCCACGTCGCCGCGAACAGGTCGCGACGACGCCGACCTCCCGGCCATCGCCGGGCAAGAAGGAGCAGTCATGACCACCACGCTTCCCAACCCCAGCACGACCGGCCCCGCCCCCGAGGCGGATGGGACACCGGCTCCCGCGGTGCCGCCGGCGCGACAGGGCTCGACCGACATCGTCGCCTCGGCCTTCGACGGCGACACGCAGCTGACGTTCACGCTGACCAGCGCCGAGCTGGACTTCGGCGGCCGGGACTTCGCCGACGGCGTGCCCACCACGTCGGCGTACCTCGGCTGGAACCCCAACGAGGCGACGGGCGAGCTGGCGCCGTTCGTGTCCGGCTACATGCACTACCTCAACGCCGCCGGCGTGCGCGCCGGCATCCAGCTGTCGCTCTACAGCCTGTGGGGCGACCTGATCTCACGACAGATCGAGCGGGTGCCCGTGGTGGAGACGCAGGACCAGCAGATGTCGCCCGCCCAGTGGATGTTCGCCACCGCGTCCAGCCCGCTGGTCTACCAGGCCAACGTCTCGATCGTCATCGACGTCAGCGACCCGGAGACCGGGCCGGACGCGGAGTGGCGCTGGGTGGCCGGCCGCAACCTCTACGTCTTCGAGAAGGGCGGGCCCGTCGAGACGGTCAACCTGTCCGGGGTCGACCACCACTTCGGCAGCCTGGACTACGCCGACGGCGCGCCGACCGGGCCGGGCTACCTCACGTGGTTCACCAACGACGGCACGGTCGCCCCGCGGGTGACGGGCTACCTCCACGCCGAGAACGCGCGGACCACCGAGATCAGCCTGCGGATGACGGCGTACAACGTGCTCAACCAGCAGATCGGCCAGGCCGTGCTGGCAGACTCCCTCGAGGTCGACACCGACGGGTACGTCGGCCCGCACCACGTCGACTGGTCGCCGCTGTCGGACCCGACGATCCACAACGTGTTCCTGGCGCTGGTGATCAAGAACGGCAACGTGTGGGAGCGGCTGGACCGGGAGCGGCTCTACCTGTAGGCGGCACGCTCGCGGTGGCAGTGATGCCCTGGGACTCATCGACGCTCGGCTTGACTTCGTGGTCGCCACTGGCGGCGGACGACACATCACCCCACGAGAGGTGTGTCGTTCGCCGCCAGTGCGATTTCCCCGGGAGTGTCGGAGGTGCTACTTCACCTCGGAGCGCCGCAGGTACAGCAGCCCGACGACGAGCGGCAGCGACGATCCAGATCGGCGGTGGTCGAGCCGAGCATCGCCCACTCCTCGACCAGTGTCGGTGGCGCCCTCGAACAGCACGACCTGCGTGTAGTTCCAGTCGATCCACGGCTGCAGGTCGGCGAACCACGAGCGCACCTGCGGCGAGCAGGGCCGAGGATGCCGGGCAGGACCAGCGAGCACGACGAAGTAGCCGACGATGGCCGCCGCGGAGTTGCGCAGCACGACCCCGAGGGTGAAGCCGATCGCCATGCCGACCAGGTTGCCGAGCACGATCTGTGGCGCGGTCGTGCAGCGAGATGTCCCAGACGGTGTCGACGCCGGCGATCGCGGAGCCGACCAGGTTGCCGAGGGCGCCGACGGCGAAGGCGACGGCCATCGAGACGACGCCGACCAGGAAGGTCGCGATCGCCTTGGCGCCGATCACGCGGCCGCGGCTCGGCACCAGGGTGAAGGTCGTGAGCCCGCTGCGCTGGCTCCACTCGCTGGTGACGCCGAGGATCGCGATCATCGGCAGGATCACCGACATCGGGAAGCCGATCGCGGTCGCGAAGTTCTCGTAGGTGACAGCTCGTCGTCGGGCGCGAAGACGATGACGGCGCCGGTGGCGACGCACCGACAGGACGCCGATGCTGACCAGCATCCAGAAGCCCGAGCGGGTGTCGAACATCTTGCGGAGCTCGACCCTGACGAGCGGGCGGTCGGGATGGAGCGGTCGGGTCGGCGGACCGGGCGCGTGCCGTGCTGCCGGTGCTGGTCGTGGGGGAGACGGTCGTGGCGGTCATGCCGCAACTCCTTCGCGTTGGGTGTCGGCGGTGAGCGACGAGGAACATGTCTTCGAGGCCCGGCGCCCTCGGCGGAGCGGAGCTCGGTCAGGGCGACGCCGGCGGCCAGGGCCACCGCCCCGACCTGAGCGGGGTCGGCGTCGGTGCGGACCGAGCCGTCGCCTGCGAGCGTGCTGGGGATCCCGGCCTGCTCGAGGGCGTGCGCGAGGTCGCGCGGTGACGTGCGAGCGGACGAGCGTGCCGGCCGCGGCGAGCAGCTCCTCCTTGGTGCCCGAGGCGACGATCCTGCCGTTGCCGATCACGACCAGGTCGTCGGCGATGACCTCGATCTCGTGCAGCAGGTGCGAGGACAGCAGCACGGTGCCGCCCTGGTCGGCGAAGCCGCGCAGCAGGTCGCGCATCCAGCGGATGCCGGCCGGGTCGAGGCCGTTGGCCGGCTCGTCGAGGATCAGCACCTCGGGGTCGCCGAGCAGCGCGGTGCGCGATGCCGAGGCGCTGACGCATGCCGAGCGAGTAGTTGCGCACCCGGCGCTTGGCCTCGGTGGGCGGTCAGGCTGACCAGCTCGAGCATCTCGTCGACCCGGCGTGCGGGGCAGGCCCATCGTGTCGGCGGCGACGGTGAGGATCTCGCGGCCGGTGCGACCGGCGTGCTGGGCGGAGGCGTCGAGCAGGACGCCGACCTCGAGGCCGGGGTTGGGGAGGTCGGCGAACCGGCGCCCGTTGATGGTGGCCGTGCCGGAGGTCGGGGCGGTGAGCCCGACCATGACGCGCATCGTGGTGGACTTGCCGGCACCGTTCGGGCCGAGGAAGCCGGTCACGCGGCCGGGCTGGGCGGTGAAGGAGACGTTGTCGACGGCGGTGAAGCCGGCGTACCTCCGGGTCAGTGAGTCAACGGTGATCATGGCCCAACCCTCGCGAAAGCACGTCTCCGGCACATCGGGTCTGACCCCCGACGCTGCCCCCAGTCGACCCCCGCCCAACCCTGGTCGGCATCGGGGGTCACCCTGATGCGCACCAAGCGCGCTCTGCTCATCGGATTCCTCCCCTCGGCCGGCCTTCCGGGCTGGTCGCCGCTGTCGCCGACGGTGCGGTGCGGGGCCAGGTCCAGGCGAAGCGCAGGATGACGACGAGGAGGATCACCTCCAGGGCGACGCCCAGGCCGTAGAAGTACGTCCAGGACTCCCCCACCACGTTGAAGGCCGCGTAGGGGATCTGAACCGAAGCCACGATGAGGTTCGTGATGCGGTTCGCCCGGGCGGGCAGCGTCATCGACAGGACGACCATGAGGATCGGGATCGCCATCAGCGAGAGGAAGGTGGTCAGCAGCGTCTGGCTGACGTCGAACTCCCAGACCTTGCCGACGAGGATGTCCTCGACGACGCCGGGCTTGAAGAAGGCGATGATGTCCACGTAGGCGTACAGGAACATGACGCCCGTCCACGCTGCGGCAAGCTTGGCTCGGACCGAGATCGGCTGGTCGTCCAGCATGGTGGTGGGTTGTCGTGTGGTCATCGTGGGCTCCGTTGCTGTGGTGAGGATCGGTAGGTCCACGATGGCTGGGCTCGACGGCGGGCACACCGGTCGGGAGGCCGGACTTCGCCTGGCCGATGGCATGGTCTCTCTCTCATCCTTTCGGATGATCCTGAGCCGGCTCAGTGCGCCATGTCGACGAACCGCGAGTAGTGGCCCTGGAAGGCGACGGTGATGTCGCGGGTGGGGCCGTTGCGGTGCTTGGCCACGATCAGGTCGGCCTCGCCGGGGCGGGTCGACTCCTTCTCGTAGACGTCGTCGCGGTGGAGGAGGACGACCATGTCGGCGTCCTGCTCCAAGCTGTTGTGGATGGCCATGCCGTTGGCCACGAAGTTGTGGACGCCGAGCACCGTGGCGTCGTAGACCTCGACCTCGCCGGCGGGCTCGATCGAGGCGATGGTGTCCCAGTGGACGTCGTTGGTGGCGAGCACCTCGAGGTCGGCATCGTCGAGGACGGCGGCGACCTTGCCCATCCGCTCGCGGCTGGGGGCGTGCTTCCACAGCGTCGACCCGGAGAACTGCGTGCCCATCGCTGCGGCGAATCCGCGGTGGGTCATGCCCTTCTCGACCATGAGCTCGCGGACCTTGCCCCACACCTCGCGCGGCACCGTGTCGAGGTTGGTGTTGCCCTGCTTGTCGCGCAGCATCGCAGCGAGGGCCCTGGCCTTCTCGCCGCGGGCGCCGTGGACCCCGATCTCGTCGAGGAACCGCAGCTGCTGCTCGGCGCCGTAGACGTGGAGGTGCCAGCCGTCGCGGTAGCCCTTCTTGCGCACCCGCTTGACCCGGGTGAACACGTTGAAGCGCAGCAGCAGTCTCGCGACGTCGTCGATCAGCCGGCGGCTGGTCGAGGCGTAGTAGAGCCGACCCTGGCCGGCCTTCTCGTCCCAGCGCACGCGACCCGTCGGTCGCCCAGAGGTGCCGAAGGAACAGGCCGACCTGCTCCTTCGGCAGCGAGAACACCCAGCCAGGGACGAACTTCTCGTGGCTGCGCAGCCCGAGGAGTCCGTCCTCGTCGAGCCAGGCTGCGATCGGGTTGCGGCGTCCGCGAGCCAGGCGGTAGGGAGCGGGGAGGCGCAGCGTGATGACCCGGGCGGCGGCGTCGTCGTCGCGCTTCGCGGTGATGCCGAAGCGCCTTCGCGCGGCGGCAGCAACCGCCGTCAGGTTGGCCTCGTCGATCGAGGCATAGCGGATCGGCTGGCGCTTCACGAAAGAGCCGTCGCCCAGCAGGTGAGCCAGCAGCGTCACCTCGTCGTCGTCGCAGCGGGTGGTTTCCAGCGGGGGCGGCACGTGGCGCAGGGAGCCGAGGCGGGCGCCGGGAGCGAGCTCGGCGAGCGGCATCCAGCCGTCGTACGTGAGGAACTTGTGGTTGCCGGTCGCGCGGATCCGTCGGCCGGACGCCAGCGTGAGCTCGAAGACGGGTTTGGTGCCGGACGAGAAGGCGTGGGTCATCGTGCGCGGCACCAGCTTGAGCCGGTCGTCGAGCGCCCACACCGGGACGTCGCGCGCGCCGGACACCATCAGCTCGCCGATGGTCACCTCGGCGCCGGTGTCGGCGCGCATCACCCGGGTGTCGGCGGTGACACAGCCCGACTCGCGAAGGTCGGACAGCATCGGACGCTTGTCGGAGCGCTGCTCGGGGCCGCGGTTGAGCTGGGAGAGCGCGATGATCGGCACCTCGAGCTCCTTGGCCAGCAGCTTGATCTGACGGGAGAACTCCGAGACCTCCAGCTGCCGGGACTCGACCTTCTTGCCAGACGTCATCAGCTGCATGTAGTCGATGATGATCAGCCGCAGGTCGTGGCGCTGCTTGAGGCGCCGGGCCTTGGAGCGGATCTCCATCATCGTCATGTTGGGACTGTCGTCGATGAACATCGGCGCCGACGACACCTCGCCCATCTTGCGCGCCAGCTTGGCCCAGTCGTCGTCGCCCATCTGCCCGTTGCGGATGTGGTTGAGCGGGACCTTCGCCTCCGCCGACAGCAGCCGCATGGTGATCTCGGAGCGCGTCATCTCCAGCGAGAAGAAGACGCTCGCGAGGTTGTTGTGGATCGACGCCGCGCGGCACAGGTCGAGCGCCAGCGTGGAGTTGTGGGTGGGGATGCCGGTCGGGCCGGCGAGGTAGAGGTGGGCGGCGTTGTCGACCTGCACGCACCGCACGGGCACGCTCGGGACCTGGCGCACGCTCTCGATCTTGACCATGCCGCCGTCGGGCATCGGGATGGTGTGGAGCTGGCCGACGGTGGCCGCGAGGTCACGGGTGGTGCGGGTGCCGAGCGGGAGGATGGCGCCGTCGACCTGCTGCCAGTCGGGGCGCAGCGCCCGCTTGCCCGCGGGACGGCGTACGGCGCGGCGCCCGCGCGAGGTCGCGCCCCACTGCGCGGAGCCGAGCAGGGGTGCGGTCACCCACTGGTGCTCGGCGTCGGCGACGATCTCCGATCCGTCGGAGAAGCGCAGCTCGTAGCACGGGCGGTCGACCATCACCTCGGTCGCCGCGACGACCCACGTCTCCTTGCCGTCGCCGTCGAGCAGCGTGTCGCCGACCTGGACCGCCCCCATGGTGGTCCAGCCGTCGGGCGTCGGCAGCGGAGTCTCGAGGGCGAGCGCCTTGCCCATCGCGGGACGCGCCGCGACGATGACCATCTGGCCGGCATGGAGGCCGTTGGTGAGGTCGTCGAGGTCGGCGAAGCCGGTCGGGACGCCGTAGAGCCCCGCCTCGCGGTTGCCGATCGCCTCGATCTCGTCGAGGACGCCGTCCATGATGTCGCTCAGCGGGGCGTAGTCCTCCGCGGTGCGCCGGTCGGTGACCTTGTAGACCTCGGCCTCGGCCTGGTCGACCACGTCGTCGACCTGGCCCTCGCCGGCGTAGGACAGCTGGACGATCTTGGTGCCGGCGTCGACGAGGCGGCGCAGGATGGCCTTCTCGCGAACGATCTCGGCGTAGTAGCCGGCGTTGGCGGCGATCGGGACGTTGGCCGAGAGGGTGTGGAGGTAGGGCGCGCCGCCGATGCGCTGAAGCTCGCCCCGGCGCTGGAGCTCGGCGGCGACGGTGACCGGGTCGGCGGGCTCGCCCTTGCCGTAGAGGTCGATGATCGCGTCGTGGATCAGCTCGTGGCTGGGGCGGTAGAAGTCGGCGCCGCGGAGCACCTCGGCGACGTCGGCGATCGCGTCCTTGGTGATCATCATCGAGCCGAGCACGGACTGCTCGGCCGCCATGTCCTGCGGCGGGGTGCGGTCGCCGGGGCGCATCGGCGCCTCGCCGGGGGCGTAGGGCGCCGGGCCGTCGCCCCAGCCGCCGCCTCCTTCGTAGGGCTCGTCGAACGGCGGGTCGGGCAGCCCGCCACGGGCACCCTGCTCGGTGACGCTCACCGGACTCCTCCGCCTCTCGACCCGCGCTGACAGACCCCACCGGCCCTGCGCGACAGGCTAGGACCGAGCGCCGACATGACCGTCCGCGAACCCGGCCGGGCGCGTGGTGGGGGCTGGCGCCCGGCCGGTCCGCGAGACTCATGCGACCGACGCAACGTACGTCGGTCCGGGCGCTCTGGGGAAGCCCTCGGCGCAGAGTTATCCACAGGCCCTGGGGATAACCTGGGGACAAGCGTGGACGACACGCGAAGGCCTGTGCAGCACCTGTGGGTGGTGCTGTGGAAGGGCGCCTCGCTTCGAGGCGTTGCAGCGCGCTGACCTGCGGAAACGTTTGTCCACGGGTGTGGAACAGAAATTGTTGGGCGCGAATGCTGTTCACCTTCTCGTCATCTGGACCGACCGTGCCGGTTTGTCGACTTGACGGGTTCTCTCCACCGTTGGGTGAGGGTTACCCACAGGCTCGGTGGAAAATGATCTCGCGGATAGTCCGAACGGGCTATGGAGCCCTCGGTCGTCCACAGGAAGAGATCTGGGGGGCGACGGTCGGCGGCTGCGTGGTTAGGGTGAGAAGGCCCGGCGCGCCGGGCATGGTCTTGGGCCGTGACCGGGAGGTGCGGGGGATGCGTCGAGGGGTGTGCGTCGTCGCCGTGGTCGTCGCGGCGCTCGCGTCGGGTGGGTGTCAGGGGGACGGCGACGGGCCGACGCCCTCGCCCAGCGTGTCTGCCGGCACCTCGGCGCCGGTCAGTCCGAGTGCGTCGACCTCCCCCTCGCCGGAGGCCGAGACGGCCGAGGAGTTCATCCGGCGGTGGGTGGAGGTCCAAACGGAGATGCAGAACACCGGCGACACGGACGAGTACCGCAAGCTGAGCAAGGCTGCGAGCCGCTGCATCGCGACTGCGGACCAGGTCGACGAGATCTACGCGGCGGAGGCTTCGTCGAGACGGACTGGTTGGACGCCTATCGCGTTCGAGCGTCGACGCGACAGGGAGGCCGATCTCGACTTTCCACGTTCACGATCGACAACGCGTCGACCGAGTACACGGAGCGAACGGCGGCCCGAGAAGACGCTTGACTCGGGTCCAACCATGCGGACTCCGGAACCGAGCGCATCAAGGTCGAGCGCCGTGCAGACCTATCCAGGTTGCGATCTCGGAGCGTCCAGCCTGAAGATGGTTGCCGCGCATGCTTCGCCGGCGGCGGCTGGCGCGCTCGCTCGCGCTGTGCAGGTCTCGACTGCTGTCGCAGCCGCGAACCAGGCCGAGTGTGCGAGGCGGTGGGCCTGCAGGAGCCAATGCCGACGTGCACGCTACGCCCGCCAGCCGAACTCAAGGGCATGTACGCCACGGCCACGTCCGAGGGCGTGGTCTACCGGATCAACCCGGCCTGCGCGTTGGGCGGCACGGCGACGTGCCTGGAGCCCGCGGTGTGTGCCGACCCGCCGGGGACCTACCTGTTCGACGTGTTCCGCAGCCCCGACACCATGCCGCGCAGCTGGCAGGTGATCGGGCAGAGCTGCCTGTCGGAGCAGGACGCCGGCGAGCTGGGAGCGCTGACGCCGGGGATGGTGCTGCGGGCGTTCCGGGCGCTCGAGTGGCCCGCCCCCGAGCTCAGCGTCCAACCGCCCGACGGCGAGACGCTGGTCAACTTCGACACCAACTTCTTCACCACGCTCAGCGAGCCCGAGGTGCAGACGGTGACGCTGGTCGGCATCCAGGTGGAGATCGAGGCGACGCCCAGCGACTACCAGTGGCACTTCGGCGACGGCGAGGACGAGACGACCAGCTCCCCGGGGTCGGCGTACCCAGACCTGGAGATCACCCACTCCTACACCCGCAAGGGCCAGGTGAGCGCGTCGGTCGACGTGACCTACACCGGGCGCTACCGGATCGGCGGCAGCGGGGGCTGGGCCGACATCCCGGGCACCCTCACCGTGCCGGGCCCGGCGGTCGGCCTCACCGTGCTCGAGGCGAAGCCCCAGCTCGTCGGGTGACGGGTGTGTCATCGTGAGGTGCATGCGGGGGACGCTGAGGATACGACGCGCGGTCGGCGCCGCCGTGCTCACCGCCGTAGCCGTCGCCTTGGCCGCCTGCGGCGACGCTTCCGGCACGAGCGCTGGCGACCAGCCCGGCGAGACCCCGGTGGGCGGCGACCTCCCCATCACCCAGCGGGCGATCGCCGCGATCGCGCTCGACCACCTCCCCGGAGACAGCTCGGCACGCTATGCCCAGCACACCGACCAGCACTCACCCGAGGGCGGGCTGGGGGCACGCCTGCGCTACCACGCCGACGGTGAGTACGACGGCGACCTGGTCGAGGTCTTCCTCGCCCCCGAGCAGCCGCAGACCCGCTGCCGGGTCCGTTGCGAGCGGCGGGCCGTCGAGGGTGGCACGCTCACCTACTGGTGGGGGCCGGCGATCCCCGAGAACGAGATCGGCGGCCCCGACCCCGGCGGGTTCGGCGTGACGTTGCGACTGGACGACCAGGTCGTGTCGGCGTCGTACTACGGCGTCAGCATCACCGACGACCCGCGCTCGATGGGGATCGACATCACCCCCGAGATGCTGGAGGCGGTCGTCACCGACCCGCGCCTGCGGCTCACCACCTCCGCGGCCGCGCTCGAGGCCGGTGAGGCGCTCGCCGACTGGGGGGGCGGCGAGCCTGACCCCGAGTCCTACCGCCTGGTGAACTCCGACGCCGAGTCGCTCGCGGTGGTCTGGCGGTGGTGGCTGGGCAAGGCCGGCGACGGGCGACCCGACATCCGGTCCGTCACCGCGTCCCCCGTCGTCGACGAGCTCGGCCTGGCCGGCGAACGACAGGTCAGCGCCCGGGTCACCGTGGCGCCCACGCGGAAGCATCCGTACTCGGTGGTGGACCTGGTCGTCAGCGAGAAGCGCCCCTCGATCGCTCCCGACTCGTGCGCGAGCTCGACCTTCGACGCCTGCCGCTCCGCGATGTACGGCGCCAACGAGACGCCGACGTTCCTGCTGTGGAACCCCGGCCCCGACGGCGAGTTCTGGGTCGTCTACCAGCGCGAGGACGCCTATCTCACCGCGCGGCTCTCCGGCTGGGACATCCCGGCCCAGTGGGATCGTCCACTCATCAGCGACGTCGACTGGGACGGCCTCAGCGTCGCCTTCTCCGACGACGAGTACTTCGGGTTCACCACCACCCAGAGGTACGCCGACCAGGCGCCGTAGCCGCCCCGGTGGCCGCGACTAGCCTGAGCGGGTGCCCGGCCTCGACCACCCCGTGACGGCGCGGGCGCACGACCGCGAGATCGTCCGGCTGGCGGTGCCGGCGTTCCTGGCCCTGGTGGCCGAGCCGCTGTTCCTGCTCTCCGACGCCGCGATCGTCGGCCACCTCGGGACACCCCAGCTGGCGGGCCTCGGCATCGCGGCGGTCGTCCTGCAGACGGTGGTCGGGCTGTGCGTCTTCCTGGCCTACGGCACCACGGCGTCGGTGGCGCGGGCGCTGGGGGCCGGCGACCGGCAGCGCGCGCTCGCCCACGGCGTCGACGGGCTGTGGCTGGCGGTCGCTGATCGGCGTCGTGGCGACCGTCGTCGGGATCGCGCTGACCGGGCCGGTGGTCACGGCGTTCGGCGCCGACGCCGCGGTCGCCGCCCACGCGACGACGTACCTCCGGATCGCCTTCCTCGGCGTCGCTCCGCTGCTGCTGATGCTCGCCGCGACCGGGGTGCTGCGCGGGCTGCAGGACACCCGCACGCCGCTCGTGGTCGCGGTGGCCGGGAACCTGCTCAACATCGTGCTCAACGTGGTCCTGGTCTATCCGGTCGGGCTCGGCATCGCCGGGTCCGCGCTCGGCTCGGTGCTCGCGCAGGTGGCGTCGGCCGCCGCGCTGGTGGCGGTCGTCGTGCGCGGCGCGCGTCGCGAGCAGGCCTCGCTGCGACCCGACCGCGCCGGCATCCTTGCGTCCGCCCACGCCGCGGTGGCGCTGGTGATCCGCACGCTCACCCTGCGGGCGGCGCTGATCGTGACGACGTACGCCGTGGTGCTGGGCTCCGACGGCGCCCCGGAGGAGATCGCCGCACACCAGCTGGCGTTCACCGTGTGGACCTTCCTGGCCTTCGCGCTCGACGCGATCGCGATCGCGGCCCAGGCGCTGACCGGGCGCTACCTCGGGGCCGGCGACGTGGACGCCGTACGGGCGGTGACCCGGCGGATGATCGGCTGGGGGCTGGTGTCCGGCATCGTCACCGGGGTGGCACTCGCGGCGCTGTCACCCTGGCTGCCGGCGCTGTTCACCAGCGACAGCGCGGTCCGCGACCTGGTGGTGCCGGTGCTGCTCGTCGCAGCGCTCGGGCAGCCGGTGTGCGGGGTCGTGTTCGTGCTCGACGGAGTGCTGATCGGCGCCGGCGACGGGACCTACCTGGCCTGGGCCGGCCTGCTGGTCCTCGCGGTCTTCGCGCCGATGGTGCTGCTGGTCGCGTGGTCGGTCGGCGGACTGGTCTGGGTGTGGGTGGTGTTCTCGGCGGTCTTCATGGGTGCCCGCGCCGTGGTGCTGCTGGCCCGCGAGCGCGGCGACCGGTGGCTGGTGACCGGGCTGCGCTAGCTGGCTAGCCTCGGGATGACGGCTCGGTCGCTCGAGCAGGGTGCGGTCGGCGGAGCGAAGCCGTGGCCGGCGTCCAGGCCGTGGGCGTCCTCGGTGTGCAGCAGCCAGCGGTTGGTCGCCCCGGGGCCCTCGTCGACCATCGCCGCGACCAGACCGTGGCCCAGCCCCTGGCCGCGGTGGCCGGGCAGCACGTAGACGCGGGCCAGGTAGGCCAGCGCCGCCCCATCGGAGAACGCCCGCGCGAACCCGGCCATCGCGCCCATCGCGACGTCGTACGCGCCGACCACCCGCCACGCCGCCGCCAGCTGGGCCTCGACATCGGCGCGGCTGCGCCACCGCGGCGCGCGCCGCTCAGCCACGAGAGCGCCCGGACGCCGGCGGCGGAAGGCGGGATGAGCGGGGGCTTGGCTCATCGATGGGGCGGAAACGACAGCCGATCAGCCGGAAACCCCGTTGTTTGGGGCCAAACAACAACAGTTCGGCCCCCACAAGCACCAACGCCGGCCCGCCCCAGAGGGACAGGCCGGCGTCAGTCGACGTCGAGCGTCAGCTGCCGGGCACCACGTTGAGCGCGACGGTGGCGGACACGTCGTCGTGCAGCTTGACCGACGACCTGGTGGGCGCCGAGCGTCTTGATCGGGTTGGTGACCACGATCGTGCGCTTGTCGACGGGCTCGCCGGCGGTGGCCTCGGCGAGCGCGTCGGCGATCTCGGCGATGGTGACGGCACCGAAGAGGCGACCGCCCTCACCGGCGCGGACCTTGGACGTTGACCGGGGCGCCCTCGAGCTTGGCCTTGATCTCCTCGGCGTGGTCGTCGTCGCGGACGGCGCGCGAGGCCGCGCGCGGTCTTGATCGACTCGATGGTCTTCTCGCCACCGCGGGTCCAGCGGATGCGCGAGGCCACGGGGCACGAGGTAGTTGCGGCCGTAGCCGTCCTTGACCTCGACCACGTCGCCGGGGGCGCCGAGGCCGTCGACCTCCTGGGTCAGGATGAGCTTCAGGTCGTCGTGCTCCTCTCAGCGACCGGTGGACGTGTAGGGCAGCAGGGCGACCTCGCGCGCGTTCTTGACCGCGATGGCGACGTCGCGCTGGTGCTGGACGCAGTTGCCGGTCACCCGACGCGCGCGGATCTTGCCGCGGTCGGAGATGAACTTGCGGAGCAGGGTGGTGTCCTTGTAGTCGACACCGGTCGCCTTCTCCTTGCAGAACTGGCAAACCTTCTTCTTGGGCTTGCGAATCACTGGCTTGGCCATTGTGGTGCTCCCTTTCTGAAAGCCCGGCGCCGAGTGATCGGCGGCGCCGGAATGGATGTGGTCGGGTCGGTGCGCCGGTCACCAGCGGTGTGCGTGTCGAGACGGCCGCTGGTCGGCCTCGAGCGGGTCGATCAGAAGGGCGGCTCGTCGGAGCCGACGCCCGGCGCGCCCCACGGGTCGCCGCCGGCGGCGCCGTCCGGCCTGCTGGCCGCCGCCGGCCGGCTGGCCGCCGCCGGCTGCGGAGCCGGGCTGGCCCACGGGTCGTCGGCCGACGCGGCACCGGCGCTGGCCTGGTCTGCCGCCGCCGGAGTAGCCGCCGCCACCGCCCTGAGCGGGTGGTGCGGGTGACCTTGGCGGTGGCGTACTTCAGGCACGGGCCGACCTCGTCGACGTCGATCTCGAAGACGGTGCGCTTCTCGCCCTCACGGGTCTCGTACTGACGCGACTTCAGCCGCCCCTGCACGACGACGCGCATGCCCGCGCTGCAGCGACTCGGCGACGTTCTCCGCGGCCTGGCGCCAGACCGAGCAGGAGAGGAACAGCGCGTCGCCGTCCTTCCACTCGTTGGTCTGCCGGTCGAAGGTGCGCGGCGTCGACGCGATGCGGAAGTTGGCCACGGCCGCACCGGACGGGGTGAAGCGCAGCTCCGGGTCGTCGACGAGGTTGCCGACCACGGTGATGATGGTCTCGCCTGCCATGTCAGGTCTCCCTTCGCTGCTGTGCTCGATGATACGTGGGGTTCGTCGGCGGC
Organism: uncultured Actinomycetota bacterium; assembly: GCA_963719955.1. Classification (GTDB taxonomy): domain Bacteria; phylum Actinomycetota; class Actinomycetes; order Propionibacteriales; family Nocardioidaceae; genus Nocardioides. The sequence continues at coordinate 218,077 of CAVRDV010000001.1, forward strand.
GACGTCCGCCCATCGTGACCGGCAGTCACCGACAGCTGGGAAGTGGTCGTCCACAGGCGACCGCGACGCGACGCGGCTCAGTGGGCGTCGGGACGCATGACCTTGGTGCGCAGGATCGACTCGTTGAGCGTGAGCTGCCGGTCGAACTCCTTGACCGTGCGCCGGCTCGGCGTGCAGCGTGATGACGGCGTAGATGCCTTCGGCGTTCTTCTTGATCTCGTAGGCCAGCCGACGACGGCCCCACACGTCGACGTAGTCGACGCTGCCACCGTCCTTGCGGATGACGTTGAGGTACTTGTCGAGCGACGGCTCGACGGTCCGCTCGTCGAGGTTGGGGTCGAGGATGACCATCACTTCGTAGGCACGCACAGCGGTCTCCACCTCCTCTGGACTCAGGGCGGCCACGGTCTTTCCGTGGCAGGAGGGCTTGCGTTGTCGAGGCCGGCGACCACCGGGTGGCGGCGTCCGCACCTCCGTTGCCGCGTCGGTGCCAGTCGACTCGAGGTCACCCGCATCCGGCGCGAACGCCCCAGGCTATCAGCGGCTCTCCACAGGCCACGAATTCGTGCTGGCGGCTGCTCCGTGGGCGGGTCAGGATCGGCGGTATGGCGTCCGGACGAGGTGGCGGGTGACACCGGTGCCGGCGTCGGGAGCAGCGGCGCCGGGGCAGGGGGTGCTGCCGGCGTCGGGTGCGCTGGTCGCCGGGCGCTACCGGCTGCTCGACCGACTCGGAGCCGGCGGGATGAGCACGGTCTGGCGGGCGTACGACGGCCGCGGCCGGCGGCTGGTCGCCGTGAAGGTGCTCGCCGAGCGGCACCCCACCGCGCTGCTCCGGCTGGCCCAGGAGCAGTCGCTCCGCCTCACCCACCCCCACGTCGTCACCGCGACCGGGTGGGCCGCCGACGACCGGGCCGCCGCGGTGGCGATGCCGCTGATGCGCGGCGGCTCGGTGGCCGAGCTCCTGGCCCGGCACGGCCGACTGCCCGCCCCGCTGGTCGCCGTCCTTCTCGACCAGCTGCTGGCCGGGCTGGAGGCGGTGCACGGCGCCGGCATCGTGCATCGTGACGTGAAGCCGGCCAACCTGCTGTTGGCGGCGACCGGACGCGGCTACCCCTGCCTGCGGCTGGCCGACTTCGGCGTGGCCGTGCACGCGCACCTGTCGCGGCTGACCGGGGAGTCGGGCGTCGTCGGCACCGACGGCTACATGCCGGCCGAGCAGGCGCACGGCGGCCGGCCGGCGGCCTGGTGGGACGTCTACGCCGCTGGGGTCGTCGCCCGCGAGCTGCTGTCGGGGTCGCCCTGTGGGTGGGGGTCGGAGGCCGCGTCGGACGCTGCTGCGGTCGAGGGCGGAGGTCTGCATGTCGGCGCGGGGGTCGGTGTCGGATGCGGCGCGACGACGGGGGCTGCGTCGCTGCACGGCGTCGCGACGGCCCTGGTCAGCCGCCGTCTGGGGGCCGCCGAGGGGCGCGCGCTGCTGGCGGAGGCAGGCGTGCCCGAGGCGGCCCGCTGGCCCGCGCTGGGCATGCCGCCGGTGCCCGACGTGGTGGGGCCGGATCCGCGTGCCCTGTGGTGGAGGGCGCCTTCCGCACCGGTAGCCGCCGGTCGCGACCCGTCGGGAGGGCGCGGGCCTGCCGCCATGCTCGTCCTGGCGCTGATCCTGAGCATCACCGCCCTGGTGGTCGCGCTGACCCGGTGAGGCGGCGCTGCTCGCGCGGGGCCGGTCGGCGAGGCGGGCTAGGGTCGGGCGGAGGCCCGGCTCGCCGGGTCGCGGACCAGACATCAGCCCCAGGAGGCATCGTGCCCGCAGAGCTCCGGCTCGGCGCCCACGTCGAGCAGACCGACCCGCTGGCGGAGGCGGCCGCCCGGCAGGCGCCGCTGGTGCAGTTCTTCCTGGGCGACCCGCAGGGCTACCAGGGCCCCGAGATCCGCTACGCCGGCGGCGCGGAGTCCCTGCGCGCGGACGCGGAGGCGGCGGGCGTCGACCTCTACGTCCACGCCCCCTACATCGTCAACGTCGCGACGACCAACAACCGGATCCGGATCCCCTCGCGCAAGCTGCTGCAGCAACACGTCGACACCGCGGCCGAGATCGGCGCGAAGGGCCTGATCGTCCACGGCGGGCCACGTCAACAAGGGCGACGACCCAGCGGTGGGGTTCGACAACTGGCGCAAGGCCATCGAGGCCACCGACCTCAAGCTCCCGCTGCTGATCGAGAACACCGCCGGCGGCGATCAGTCGATGACCCGGCGGCTGGAGCGGATCGCCGGGGTGTGGGAGGCCGTCTCGTCGGCCGACGGTGCGGAGATGGTCGGCTTCTGCCTCGACACCTGCCACGCGCATGCGGGCGGACTGTCGCTGGAGACGGTGGTCGACGACGTCCGGGCGATCACCGGGCGGATCGACCTGGTGCACCTCAACGACAGCCGCGACGACTTCGGCTCCGGGGCCGACCGACACGCCAACCTGGGCGCCGGCCGGGTCGACCCCGACCTGCTCGTCCACGTCGTCCGAGAGGCCGGCTGCCCGGCACTGGTCGAGACCCCTGGCGGCGCCCAGGAGCACGTCGCCGACATCGGGTTCGTCGCCGAGCGGCTCGGCTGACCCAAGGCCACTCGGGGCCCGCCTCGGCTCGGCGGCTCAGCCGGCGAGCAGGCCCAGGTGTGCCGGCAGGGTCTGCAGCGGAGGCAGCGCCGTCAGCGCAGGCGGGGCGGCGACCACCTCGACGAGGTCGCGCTGACGAGCGGCCACGTCGACGCCTGCGTGGTCCAGGCGCAGGTGGGGCGGGTCGGCTCCCCAGTGGACGCGGTCGAAGAACCCGCTCGGTCGGGTGACGACGTAGTCCTCGCACGGGAGGACGTGCCGACCCTGGGGCACGGCCAGCTCGATCGGGCCGGCGTCGTCGTGAGTTGGCCACCCCGGGCCGACCACGGCGCGGATCGCGGAGACGCCGGCGAGCGCGGCCGGCCAGTGGAAGAGCACGCCCACCCAGCAGCGCTGCAGCCAGGTCGGCTCGCCGGTGTGGTCGAGGTAGACCCCCGGGAGGATTCGCACCCACTCGCGGCCGCGGAGCCGGCGCGCGATGGCAGCAGGGGTCTCGCCCGCGTGCAGCACCTGGGCTCGCGAGATGACGCCCGACTGACGGGCCAGCCGTGCGGGGATCGAGGTCGGTTCCATGCGTGCACGCTGCCCGCCGACGGGCCGGCCCGGGCGAGCGGTCGTGCGCCCTGTGGATCGGCCGCTCGCCGCGGTGGGCTGTGGAGGGTGGGCGGCCCCCAGGTCGGCCAGCGACCTGCTAGACGCAGGCACCCGCCCCGTCCGCGACGCCTCACCGCCCCGTCCCCCGCAGCCGTGGGACCGGCCCGCACCCCATGAGCGCGCCGGCGCCACGTCCGCTGGAGGATGCGGCTCACCGCACCCCGGGAGATCGCGTGGTCAGTCGGTGACCACCACACGGAGCCGGCGTACCTCCGCCGGCTCGGTCAGGTCCTCGCGGGTCAGCTCGAGACAGAGCGGCTCCGCCTGACCCGCGGACCCCTTGAACGCCAGGAAGCGCAGCGCCCACTGGCTCTCCTCCGCCGTCGCCTGGGTGGGGACCTCGCCAGGACCCGCCAGGGGCAGCAGGTTGGCCGGCGCCTCCGCGATGCGCCAGCGATTGCGGCTCATGCCGCGCCGGAACCGCAGCTCGAGACCCGCGCCGGCCGGCACGCGCACGGTCTGACCCGTCGTCGGATCGGTAATGACTTTGAGCATTCTTGCCCCCCACGGCAACCTCACGAGTCTGTCTACTCCTCAAGAGCCCGCCTGGCAACGGCTGATACCGCCTCGAGGGACGACAACGGTAAAGGTTCGGCAAACCGTTCGGGCCCGCACGATCTCCCCTGTCACAGAAGGCCACATCAGACTCAGCAGAAGCAGACGAACGGCGCCGGAGCGGCGTCCTCCGACACCGGCGGACAGGCGGCCGCCAAGGCCGTCGCCGGGTCCTCGCCCGCGCCGAGCGAGCGGTGCACCGCGACCAGCACGTCGTGGGCGATCACGTCGTTGACCGCGGCCGCCGACGCGATCACGCACCGCACCCCGGCGTGCAGCCAGGCCGTGGTCATCCCGACCAGCTCCTCGCCGAACCGCACCTCGGACCGCCCCACCTCGCACGCCGACAGCAGCACGACGTCGGGAATCTCGGCGAGCTGGTCGATGTCGTAGCCGAACCACGGCCCGTCCACCAGCTCGACCCCGGAGAAGAGCGGGTTCTCGGCGGAGTGCCGACCGTGCGCGGAGACATGGAGTACGTCGACGCGCGCGGCCAGGTCGGACACTGCCGCCGCGGTCGCCGCCTCCCCCACCAGCACCTCGGCGGCCGGCCAGGTCTCGGCCGCCGCCCCTACCTCTGCGGCCGCTCGCGGCGACCCGCGGGCCGGCGACGAAGCCGGCCGACCCGAGCCGCAGCGGCGTCGCCTGCCGGGACAGCCACGAGGTCGCCGACCGGGTCACCGTCACCGGCCGGCCGTGCATCCCGGGCAGCAGCCCCCAGGGCACCCCGGCCAGCACGCCCGACGGGCGTCAGCACGAGCCGCCGGTCGCCCACCAGGTCGGCCACGGGCGCGACCAGCAGCGCGTCCAGCTGGGCGAGCCGGGCCGCGAGCTGGCGGCGTACCGGTGCGGCGAACGCGTCCGGCAGGTCCGACCCCGCCATGTCGAGGTCGGCGTGCAGCCCGCCGAGCACCGCGCGCAGCGCGTCGCCCGGTCCCGAGGTCGCGCACCGTCGCGTCGGCGTCGGTGACGACCAGCGCCACCACCCGGTCGGCGCGGCGACGTAGGCCACCAGCGCCTGGTCGGCCCCCAGCGCCGCCTGCAGCTCCTCCAGCGTCGCCGGGTCGGCGACCTCGCCGGAGCCGCTGGACGAGCAGCGCGCGCTCGCGCACCTGCGCCGCAGGACGTCGGCTCGCGCTCGAGGTCGGACACGCTCAGACCGTCGTCGCGTCGTCTGCAGCTGACGCAGCTCGGCCAGCGCCGTCGCCAGCTGGCCGTCCTCGGGTGCCCGCACCGGGCTGCACCCGGCTGGCCAGCATCCGCGCGCGCTCGGACCACTCGAAGAGGACTCCCGGCGACCCATCGGCAACCGCCAGCTCCAGGCCGCTCAACAGCGAGCCGTTGACCGCGCCCCACGACCGAGGTCTGCAGATCCAGGCTGCCGAACGATGCTCTGCCAGGCGTGCAGGTCGTCGAGACCCGGCCCGCAGATGGGTGTACGAGGATCGGCGCGCGACCCTCGCGCCCGGGCCAGCTCGGCTCGCACCTCGCGGTCGAGCAGCCGCACGCCGGCGGGCTGGTCTGCGTGATCCGGACCCGCTCAGGCCGAGCCGCGCGCCTCGCGCGAGCTCGCCCGCGGCGGACGCACACGCGAGCAGCGTAGCGATGCGCGCCAGCGCCGCGTCGTCGAGCGCAGCCCCTCCGCTCCGAAGCGCCGCGCCAGCTCGCGGCGCGCTCGGCCAGCGAGCGGACGTGCTGCGGCGGCCACTCGACACCTCGGCCGCGATCGCCGCGGCGTCGGCGCGCACGCCCAGACCTCGCCGCCGGTTCGCCGGAACCGGCGCAGCGCGCGCGCGTGGCGACCGTGCGCGCAGCGCTCGGGTCCCGCAGCAGCAGCGTCCGGGCCAGCGCCAGCTCCGCCTCGCCCCGGACGCTGGCAGGCGCCGGCGTCCGTAGGCGTCCGCGGCCGCCGCGCAGCGCGCTGCGCCCTCGACGTGAGCAGGCCCGCTGCCATCAGGACCTCGGCCCGGTCCTGCTCGCATGGTCGCCTGATCGGGCGCTCCGGACCGACCAGCCGGGGCTCGACCTCGTCCACGTCGCGCAGCGCCGCGACCAGGTCGCCGGCCAGGAAGTCGGTGTAGCCGAGGTTGTGCCTCGCCTTGTCGACGTCGGGGTCGCCGTCAGGTGTCCCGGCAGGTCCTGCACGAGCCTGCGAAGTCGCGCCAGCCTCGGCGAGCGCACCGTTCTGCAGGTACACGTTGCCGCGGTTGAGGTGGACGCGGGCCGAGGAGCCGGGTCGTCCTCGAGGATCGCGAGCGCCTCGTCGAACTCTCGCCAGCGCGCCGCCGTCTGCCGCTGCGAGCATGTGCAGCAGGCCGCGCTGGACTGCGTGCGACCCCGCGGGTACGTCGGCGACAGGTCCGATCGAGTCGATGACCTCGCTCAGCCGGCAGAGCTCCACGCCGCGACGGCTCGCCGGTCTCGGCGCGCACGTAGGCCGAGGCTGACGGCGACGCGGGCGTGAGGCTCGACGGGTCATCGCTTCGGGACCCCGGCCCGGTCGCAAGTAGCGGCGAGCCGGCGCCGAGGCGCCCGCGCTGCTTGCCGCGACACCCGGTCGTGCAGCTCCTGCGGCTCAGCACGCGCAATCCGCCTCATCATCGGGGTGAGTGCCGTCGGGCGGTGCGAGTCCACTCGATGGCGACTCCGGCGGGCTCCGGCCGCGCGGACGTCGCCGGCTGGGCGACCATCAGCTTCCACCAGGCTCGACCGCGAGCTCGCCCGCGAGGAGCGGGGCCGCGAACGACGTGCCGCTCCAGACCGCGAACCCGCCGCGTGAAGTCGTCCGGGTCGATCGACTCTCGCGGACCCGACCGAAGGCCTCGGTCCGCGCGACCGGCTGCAGCCCGCCCTGGAAGGCGGCGGCATGGTGCTCAGCACGGCGGCACCCGGCACGTAGACCCGCACCCACGGGCCGGCGTTGCTGAACAGCGCGTCGGTGTCGCCGTTGGGGTTGAGCGCGCCCACCGAGACGATCGGCAGCGATGGCGGGATCGGGCGTGATCGGCCCGGCGTCCGTCGGACCAGGGCCCGAACGCCGCCGGGAACGATCGGCCGGCTGGTCGCGTCGTTGCCGGCCGAGCAGACCACGATCGCGCCGGCTGCGCGCCGAGCTCCTCGAGGATCGCGTACATCGTCGGGTCGAACAGCTCGTCCTCCGGCGTCTCGTGGTAGTAGCCCATCGACAGGCTGAGCACGTCGATCGGGTGCCCCGTCGCGGGCTCGCCGCGCGGTGCGGCGCGCGAGCTCCGCGATCTGCGCGCAGGGTCGCTGACCAGGTCCGACTCGACGATCGGGCCCGTCGGACGGCACGACCCGCCAGACCAGGATGTCGGCGTCCGGGCAGCGCTGGTGGATCAGCCCGCCGATGAAGGTGCCGTGACCGGAGATCGGGTCGATCGAGCCGTCGAGCGGACCCGACCAGGTCGCCGTCGTCCTCCGGGTTGTCGACGGGCGTCGGAGTAGCCGATCGGCTTGCCGTCGAGCGTGACCTCGGTGTCGACCGATCCCGTCGAGCCACGGGTGGTCGCCGCAGCCGGTGTCGAGGATCGCCACCACCGGACGCCGACTGACGATCGCGGTCGTCGCGACGCCGGTGCGGGCGCGGCGCCGACGTAGGCGACCGGCTGACGACCACCGCTGCCCGGCATCTGGTAGGAGACGCGATCGGCGAGACGCCTCGCGGCTGCTGGGTCTGCCCGTCGTGCACGGGGTTCGGTCGTGCACGATGCCGTATCGGGTTGCCTCGGCGTGGACCGGGGTCGGGTCCCGCACGGATGCCCGCGGCAGGAACACCAGGTGGTCGAGCCCGACACCCGCGCACCGCGTCGACGCCGAACTGGGCACGGGTCTGCTGCAGCAGCGTCCAGCCGTCCGGAGCGATGCGTGGGCGTCCGCGGTGGAGGCGACCACGAGGCGCAGATGCCGGCGCCGGCCGTCCGAACGCTGCAGGTTCGACGGTCGCGGCTCGGCGTCCTCCTCCTCCGGTCACGACGTCCCAGCCGAGCCCGGCCCGGCGACGGCCGGCAGCACCCGGAGGCGGCCGCCGTCGACGTCGACCGACTTCGAGATGAGCAGCCGCGGCCCGACGTAGACCGTCGGCCGCGGGCACGACGCCGTGCACCATCAGCGCGGTCGCCGGGTCGAGCACCCGGCCCTCGAACTGGTCGCGACGGACCTCGGCGGCGGGTCGGGTCCGGCCAGAGCGCGTGTCGGCGGTGCGAGGGCGCTGGCGGACGTGACGGCTGTCTCCATGCGGGGCTCCTGGTGGAGTGCTAGTCGGGTCTCGAAGCCGTCAGATCTCGAAGGCGGGGGTGCCGAACGGCTTGGCGTCGGGGTCGGCGGGGGTGAGCCAGAGGCGGAAGAGCCCGACGGGGAGGTCGGTGAGCTCGAAGCGGCCCTGGGCGTCGACCTCGGTCTCGAAGCTCTGCTCCGGCTCGCCGTCGGTGGCGGTGCCCGCCAGGCGGCTGGCGCGGACGGTGAGCGCGACGGGCGGGACCATCCAGCCGTCGAGTCGCGTGGTGCCCGTCCCTTGATCGGCAGCGTTGCGACCGCCGGCGCGGACCAGGAGGTCGAGGTCGCCGGTGCCGAAGCGGAGGGTGTACGCCGTCCGACGCCGGTGTCGGCACCGCCGCGAGTGCCGGCCAGCTCGGTGGACCGCTCGATGAGCATCATCAGCTCGTAGTCGAGGTCGGTCAGCGCCATCGTCACCTCCGCGGCCACCAGCGCCTGCATCCGCTCCACCAGGCCCTCGGGCACCGGGTCGCGGTCGGACCACATGGTCTCCAGGTGGTCGAAGATCTCGTCGCGGCTCATCGGGGGCCCCTCTCGTCGGATGCGATCGCGGTGTCGTCGTGCGGTTCGGCGTCGAGCTCGTCGCGGAACGACGTGTCCTCCAGCACCACGCGCAGCTTGGCCAGGCATCGGCTCCGGGTCGGGCCGATGCTCCCCACGGGCATGTCGAGGGCGACCGCCACCTGGGAGTAGTCCGGACGGTGCTCGAAGGCGACGATCCGCAACAGCCTCCGGCAGCGCTCGTTGAGCGTCTCCACCGCGGCCCAGAGCCGGTCGCGCTCGTCGTGGACGACCGCCTCGCTCTCCGCGGAGCGCTGGCTGGGCATCCGGACATCGAACTCGTCGTCCTCGACCGGCAGGTCGCGGCCGGCCTTCTGGCAGACCCGCCACGCCTCGCGGCGCGCGGTGGTGGTCAGCCAGCCGCCGACAGCGAGGGCGTCCTCGATCGCGTCGCGGCGGCGTACCAGCGCCAGCCAGGTCGACTGGATCACGTCCTCGGCGGACTCGGGTGACAGGCGGTAGGCGCGGACGACGTGCCACAGCACGGGCGTCATCGTGGCCACGAGGTCGTCGAGACCGCCCTGGTCGCCGTCGAGCCAGCGCCGGAACGCCGCCGCGGCGTCGGTCCAGACCCGGTGGGGACGATCGTCGTCCGCCGGCTCGTGCTGGTCCGCGTCCTGTCCCACAGGCGCCTTCTCCCATGTCGGCTTCGCTGGCTCACGCCTGGCCGGCCCCGACCGGGCCGACCCTCGAGGGGTCCGCCGTCGGGCTGCCGCTACACCGGTCGTCACATGCACCCAGGAGCGGCGTCCGCCGATCCTGATACATCCCTCACCCCCGAGAACCCCCACTGTGCCGAGGATTCCGCCGCAACGCGAGCGAAAATCACCGCAAATGGATGTCGACCGTATGTATCTGGTCCTCGCGAGCCGGCTCTTGGGGGGTGCCGACGGATTCCGGGGCCCCTCACCGAGGAGCCCGCGGAGCCGACCAGGGGCCTGACCGGTGCGGGGGACCGGTCAGGCCCCTCGGCGTCGTGCGGGGGTCGGTATGCCGGCCCGGTAGCCTCGCCTTCCGTGACCCCTGCCGCTCGCCCGACCGCCGCCGTGACGGTGCGCCCGATCACGGCCGCGGAGCATCTGGCGTTCCTCGACCGGCAGTGGCGCGAGCACGGCCGCTCGGCAAGCTTCCTGCAGACCCCCGCCTGGGGCGCGGTGAAGGCGGAGTGGCGGGCGGAGTCGCTGGGCTTCTTCCGCAGCGGCGCCCCCCACGGCGACCAGCACGCGACCAGCACGACGACGAGCACGCGGACGAGCGGCTGGTCGGGGTCGGGCTGGTGCTCTACCGCCAGGTGCCGAAGGTCAAGCGCTACCTCGCCTACCTCCCCGAGGGCCCGGCGATCGACTGGGACGCCGACGACCTGGGTGCCTGGCTGGACCCGCTGGCGCGCTACCTCAAGTGCCCAGAGCGCCTTCGGCGTGCGGATGGGTCCACCCGTCGTCACCCGCCGCTGGAGCGCGCCGCAGGTCAAGGAGGGCATCGCCGACACCGACGTACACCGGCTCGACCGACGCTGCCCCCGACCGAGCGCTCGGTCGCGGGCGCCCGCGTGGTCTCCCAGCTGCAGGAGCTCGGCTGGCGGCCGCAGGCGGTCGAGGGCGGCTTCGCCGCCGGGCAGCCGCAGTACAACTTCTGGGTGCCGCTGGTCTCGGCGGGCTCGGGTGGCGAGCGGAGCCCGCGTCGGAGGCCGACGTGCTCGCCGGCATGAACCAGCTCTGGCGGCGCAACATCAAGAAGGCCGACAAGTCCGGCGTAGGTCACGTCGGTCGGCGGCCGTGACGACCTGGCGGCCTTCCACGACGCTCTACGTGCACACCGCCGAGCGCGACCACTTCACGCCGCGGCCGCTGGCGTACTTCGAGACGATGTACGACGCCCTCGTCGGCCGAGGACCCGCGACCGGATCACGCTCTACCTCGCCCACCACGAGGGCGACCTGGTCGCCGCGACGATCGCGATCCGGGTCGGCGCGCACGCGTGGTACTCCTACGGCGCCTCCTCCACCGAGAAGCGCGACGTCCGCGGCTCCAACGCCGTGCAGTGGGCGATGATCCGCGCACGCGCTCGCCGCCGGCGCCGACGTCTACGACCTGCGCGGCATCACCGACACCCTCGACGCCGACGACCCGCACGTCGGGCTGATCCAGTTCAAGGTCGGCACCGGCGGCGAGGCCGTCGAGTACGCCGGCGAGTGGGACCTGCCGCTCGACTCGCCGCTCTACAAGGCCTTCGACCTCTACATGGCGAGGCGCGTCATGAGCCTCACCCTGACCGTCGACGGCGAGCGCTGGCGCGCGCCACCTGCGGGCGACCGCGGCCGCGTACCCGGGCCTGGTGCCGGTCGCCAAGGGCAACGGCTACGGCTTCGGCCTCGGCCGGCTGGCGCGCAAGGCGCAGTGGCTGGCCGAGCACCCGCCCGAGGGCGGGACCGGCCTCGACACCCTCGCCGTCGGGACCTACGACGAGCTCGCCCGAGGTCGCCCAGCGGTACGCCGGCGACCTGCTGGTGCTGACCCCGTGGCGGCCGTTCGGCCCGCGGTCGACCTCGACCACGCTCGCCAGGCGGGTGATCCACACGGTCAGCCGGCTCGAGCGACCTCGGCGGCGCTGCCGCGAGCGCGACCCCGACGCGCGGTTCGTGCTGGAGCGGCTGACCTCGATGCGGCGCCACGGCATGACCGCCGCGCGAGCTGCGCGACGACCGCCGCAGATCGCCGTGCGCCGCTCGAGCCTGCTCGCCGGCGTCGCGCTGCACCTGCCGCTGGCCACCGGCTCCCACCTCGCCGAGGTGGAGCGGCTGATGATCGACATCGTGGCAGCCGGGCCTGCCGACGCGACACCACGGTCTGGGTCAGCCACCTGAGCGCCGACGAGCTGGCCGAGCTGCGCACGGCGTACCCCGACTTCACGTTCCGGCCGCGGGTCGGCACCGTCGCTGTGGCTCGGCGACCGCGGCGCGCTGCGCGTCAGCGCGACGGTGCTCGACGTGCACCCGGTCGAGCGCGGCGACGCACTACGGCTACCGCGGCCGCACGCGTGCCGCAAGGCCGGGCACCTGCGTGGTCGTCAGCGGCGGCACCGCCCACGGCATCGGCCTGAGGCGCCGACCGGCGACGCTGTCGCTGCGGTCGCGCGCCGCCACGCTCGCCCGCGGCGGTCTCGACGCCGCCGGCTTCGTGCGCTCGCCGTTCTCGATCGACGGCAAGCAGCGACTCTTCGCCGAGCCGCCGCACATGCAGGCCTCGATGCTGCTTCCTGCCCGACGGCGCGTCGAGCCGCCGGCGGTCGGCGACGAGCTCGACGTGCGGGTGCGCTTCACCGCCACCGACGTCGACCGAGGTCCGGATCAGCTGAGCGAAGCCCCGGCGGATGGGTCCGGGGAGGCCACGGGTGCGTCCGACGCCTCCGCCTGGTCCACCGGGTCGCGCCAGGGGCGCAGCACGTCACGGGCGACGACGGCGACCAGCCACAGCTCGGCGAGCACCCGGACCACGATCGCGACCCAGTAGGCACCGGCCTCGCCACCGCCGGTGGGCGCGAGGTACTGCCCGAGATAGCACCACACCATCGCGAAGTAGAAGACCTCGCCGGCCTGCCAGACCAGCAGGTCGCGCCAGCGCGGCCGGGCGAGCACGGCGAGCGGCAGCAGCCAGAGGACGTACTGCGGGGAGTAGACCTTGTTGACCAGCAGGAAGCCCGCCACGACCAGGAGGCCGAGCTGCGCCAGGCGCGGGGTGCGCGGCGCCGCCAGCCCGAGCACCAGCACCCCGACGCACCACAGCACGAAGAAGGCCCACGAGACCTCGTTGACCAGCCCCGGCGACGGCACCCAGCCGGTCGGCCTGCTGCGCGACCAGCCAGAGCGATCCGAGGTCGGCGCCGCGGTCGGCGTTGAACGTCCAGAAGTAGCGCCAGGCGTCCCAGCCGGTCACCCAGGCCGGCGCGTTCACCACGACGTACGCCGCCCCGGCAGCGCCGCCGGCCATCGCCAGGTCGCGCCAGCGCCGCTCCCGCCAGCAGATCACCACCAGCCCCCCGAGCAGGAACAGCGGATAGAGCTTGGTGGCGGCGCCGAGCCCGATCATCACGCCGGTCAGCACCGGCCGGCCCCGCGCCCACGCCCAGAGCGCCCCGGCGGCGAGCATCACCGCGAGCAGGTCCCAGTTGACCAGCCCGCTGAGCACCAGCGCCGGGCTGACGGCGAACGCGACGGCGTCCCAGGGGCGGCCGGGGTTGACGCCGGCGAGGAACCACGCGGCCAGCATCGCCATCAGTCCCAGCCCCACGGCGTTGACCGCGACGAAGATCCGCCGCTCCCGCTGCACGTCGTCGCGGCTGCCGAGGCCCTCGACCGAGGTGTCGTAGCGCTCGGTGACGTCGGGCGAGCCGGCGAGCAGGTGGGTGGCCCAGGCGGTGCCGTAGGCCCAGTACGAGATGCCGACGGGGTACTCCATCGCCTGATAGCGCGCCCGCACCTGCTCGTCGTCGGCGTAGGGCCACTCAAGCTCGGCGAAGCCGCGCCGCGAGTAGAGGTAGGGCAGGTCGGAGTAGCACATGCGCGGCGTAGCGCTGCTGACCGTCGTTCCAGTTGGTCTCGGCGCACGGCTGCTTCTGCACCATGCCGAGGGCGAAGGCCAGCGCGGTCAGCGCCAGCACCACCCGCACCGGCGTCCACCACGGGTGCCGGCCGGCCCGAGTGCCGATCGGGCCGCCGACCGGCTCCGACAGCGCCTCGACGACGTGGTCGTCCACCGTCGGCTGGACCTGCGGTCGGCCGAACCCGTCCGCGCCGGATCCGTTCACGCCGGACCCGTCCCCGCCAGACGCGCGGCGACCGGGTCGCTCCGTACGGCGGCGGGCGCTGGCCGACTCGGCCCGGTGGCGGGTCACCGCAGGAGTCCTACCAGAGCCGGGGCAGCACGGCCACCAGGCCGCTCAGCAGGTCGGCGGCGATGGTGCCGCCGGCGCCCCCAGCCACCGCCACCGCCGCCACCGGTGCTCGGGGTCGGCGTGGGCGTCGGGGTCGGCGTGGGCGTCGGCGTGGGCGTCGGGGTCGGCGTCGGAGTCGGCGTGGGCGTCGGCTCCTGGGTGGGCGTCGGCTCCTGGGTGGGCGTCGGCTTCTTCGTCTTGGTCTTGGTCGGCTGCGGCGGCGGCGGCGGGGTGTAGGGCGCGTGACCCTCGGTGGGCGCGTCGCCGTCGACGTACGCCGGCGGCGGGAACTGCTCGACCTCGACGCCCTCCATGTCGGCGCTGCATCACCGCGGTCCAGGTGCGCGCGGGGTAGGACCCGCCGAAGTACGACGGAAGCCACTCGTCGAGCTTGTCGTCGCCGTCGCCGCGGACGTACATCACCGCCGTCGCCACCTGCGGGGTGAACCCGACGAACCACGCCGACGACACATCGTCCTTGTCGTTGGTCGCCGTGCCGGTCTTGCCGGCGGCGGGCCGGCCGAGGGCCAGGGCGGCGGTGCCGGTGCCGGACGCGACGACCTGCTGCATGGCGTAGGAGACGTCGGCGGCGATGTCCTCGTCGAGGACCCGCTTCGCCGAGGACTTGTGGGTGTAGTCCTGGTCGGTGCCCTTGGCGTCGACCTTCTGGATGACGTGAGCGTCGGCCCGCTCGCCGCCGGAGGCGATCGAGGCGTAGGCGTTGGCCATGTTGATCGGGCTGATCCGGGCGCGGCCCAGCGTGATCAACGTGTCGTCGACCGCCAGGTCGCGGCTGGTGTCGGGAATGCCGGGGTACTCGTCGTCGGGCTCGTTCGGCGGGATGCCCAGCTCGTTGGCCATGTCGTGGATCGCCTTCGGACCGTCGTCCATGGAGGCGGACATGTCGACGAACGCGGTGTTGATCGAGTCTTCCGTCGCCTTGGTCGCCGACACGGCGGAGCCGTAGTCGTTGCCGTCGCCGCCGCCCTCGTTGCGCACGGCCAGGCCGCCGGGGAACTCGTAGGGGGAGTTGCCCTCGAAGGTGTCCTTGAGCGCGAAGCCCTGGTCCATCGCCGCGGCCAGCGTCACCGGCTTCATCGTCGAGCCGACCATGCCGCCGGAGACCGCCCAGTTGATCTGGGAGTCCAGGAAGTCCTGGCCGGCGTAGAAGCCGAGCAGCTTGCCGGTGCCGACCTCCACGGTGGCCGTGGCGACGTGCAGCTTCTTGTCGGTGATCTTGCCCTGGCCGTCGAACGTCGTCGTCGGGCGCTGGCTGAGCACGCCCTGCTCGGCAGCCTTCATCGCCTTCTCGGTGAACGTCGTGGTGACCTGCAGCCCGCCGCCGTCGATCTCCTCGTCGGTGTAGCCGAGGTCGGTCAGCTCGCTGCGCACCATCGCCAGCATGAAGCCGTTCTGGCCGCCGTTCTTGCTGCTGACCGGGATCTTGGGGAACTTCGGCAGCCTCTTGGCGGCCTTGTCGGCCTCCTCCTGGCTGATGTTGCCCATCTCGGCCATGCCCGTCGAGCACGTAGGTGTAGCGCTCCTGCAGCTGCTGCTTGGACTCCTTGCCGTTGGCCGGGTCGAAGTTGCTCGGGTTGTTGAGGACGCTCGCGAGCACCGCGCTCTGGCGCAGGTTGAGCTCCTTGGCGTCGATGTCGAAGAACGCCCGGCTGGCGGCCTGCACGCCGTAGGCGCCGCGGCCGTAGTAGATGGTGTTGAGGTAGCCCTCGAGGATCTCCTGCTTCGACTGCTCGCGCTGCAGCTTGAGGGAGACCATCGCCTCCTTGACCTTGCGCTGCAGGCTGCGCTCGCTGGTGAGGTAGAGGATCTTGACGTACTGCTGGGTGATCGTGGAGGCGCCCTGCACGTTGCCGCCCTGGGCGTTGTTGAAAGCGGCCCGGAGGATGCCCTTGGGGTCGATGCCCTTGTTGGTCCAGAAGGTGCGGTCCTCGGCGGCGATCACCGCGTCCTGGAGGTTCTGCGGCATCTGCTTCAGCGAGATGGACTCGCGGTTCTGGGTGGCGAAGGTGCCGATCGGGGTCTCGCCGTCGGCGTAGAAGACCTGCGTGGTCTGGGTGAGGAACTCCTCGTTGGGGTCCGGCACCTCGGTGCGCTGGTAGACGTAGACGAACGCGCCGGCGGCGAAGACCGTGCCGAGCAGCCCGAGCACGGTGAGCACCAGGAAGGTCTTGACGAACCGCCGCTTCCAGCGGCCCTTCGCGGGAGTCCCCTTGCCCTTGGCCTTGGCCTTCGCGGGGGTCTTCGAGGCGCCCTTCGTCGGGGGTCGCGTCGGCGACTTCTTCACGGCGGGGCCGGAGGCACGGCGCTTGGCCACGAGTCGGGTCTCCAGGGGGTCGGCTGCGGTGCGGGAAGGACTCGCCCCGCCGGGACGGATGCGGCGCCGGGTGGGCGGCGCGGGCGAACCCTACGAGGGTACGGCGCAGCGAGGCGCGCACCCAATCGACTCAGCGGGTTCTCAGGATGTCCCTGCTCACGCCGGCGGCGGCTCCGGGTGGTCCGGCTTCGGGTGGTCCGGCTTCGGGTGGTCCGGCTCGGGCTCCCGGCCGGGATCGTCGTGCTCGCCCTCCCTCGCGGGCCGGGGCGGTGCCGTCGCGGCGCGCAGCGCCAGCCGGGTCACCCGCCGGCCCGCCATCGCGCTGACCTCCAGCACCCGGCCGTCGGGCGCGGCGACCCGGTCGCCCACCTCGGGGATCCGGCCCAGCTGCGCCATCACGTAGCCGGCCACGGTGTCGTAGTCGCCCTTGGGCAGCTCCAGCCCGAGCTCGTCCCGGGCGTCGTCGAGCGTGCAGCCGCCCTCGACGTCGGGGCCGCCCGCGGTCGCCGGCCTCGGCTCCGCGGCGTCGTACTCGTCGCGGATCTCGCCGACCAGCTCCTCCACCAGGTCCTCGAGGGTGACGATGCCGTCGGTGCCGCCGTACTCGCTGACGACGACGGCCAGATGGTTGCCGCCCTCGCGCATCGTGGTGATCGAGGGCAGCAGCAGGTTGGTGGCTGGAAGCATCAGCACCGGTCGCATCACGTGGCGGACGCGGCGCTCGTCGTCGGGCTTGATGCCGAGCAGGTCGCGCATGTGCAGGAAGCCGACGACGTCGTCGAAGCCGTCGCCGATGACGGGGTAGCGGGAGAAGGGGAGCTGGTGCACCCGCGCCGCGGCGTCGACGAGCCGGTCCTTCGCGTGGATGAAGGCGACGTCGGCGCGCGGTCGCATCACCTCCTTGACCCGCTTCTCGGTGGCCGCGAACACGTCGCCCAGGATCTGCCGCTCGTCCTCCTCGAGGCTCTCGTGGGAGGTGACCAGGGTGCGCAGCTCCTCCTCCGTCAGGTCCACGCCGGTGGCCGACGGGTCGCCGCCGAGCAGCCGCACCACGGCGTTGGTCGACACCGACAGCAGCCAGATCACCGGCCGCATCAGCGTCGCGAACCGGTCGAGAACCGGCGCGACCAGGAGCGCGAGCCCAGCCGACTTCTGCAGCGCCAGCCGCTTGGGCGCGAGCTCGCCGAGCACCAGCGACAGGTAGGCGATCATCAAGGTCAGGATCACCAGCGCGACGGACTCCGCGGCGGTGTCGGGCAGGCCGAGACGCTCGAGGTACGGCGCCAGGTCGGGGGCCAGCGTCGCGCCGCCGTACGCCGCGGAGAGGAAGCCGGCGACGGTGACCCCGATCTGGACCGCCGCCAGGAAGCGGTTGGGGTCACGGGCCAGCGCGGCCACCTTCGCGCCGCGCGGGCCGCGCCGCTCGAGCTGGGAGAGCTGGCTCTCGCGCAGCGAGATCAGCGCGATCTCGGTGGCGGCGAACACCCCGCCGACCGCGACGAAGAGAACGACCAGGGCAGCGCTGACGAGGGTCTGCGAGTCCATGCCGGTGACCCTAGCCGCGCCAGTGTGCAGCGCGCTCCTGCCCGTTTGGGCAGGCGATGGATATATCGCTACGATGCATCGCATGGCACGTCGCGCGGAGACCATCGAGCTGGCGGTCCTCGGTCTGTTGCACGAGGGGCCGATGCACGGCTACGAGCTGCGCAAGCGACTCAACCTGATGCTCGGCTGGGGCCGGGTGCTGTCCTACGGCTCGCTCTACCCCACGCTGAAGAAGCTGCTGCGCGCCGGGCTGATCGAGGAGTCGCCGGGTCACGCGCCGCGGTCACCGGTCGGCCGCAGATCGTCTACTCCGTCACCGAGGCCGGCCACCAGGAGTTCGAGCGGCTGATGTCGGAGGCCGGGCCCGCGTCGTGGGAGGACGACAACTTCGACATCCGCTTCGCCTTCTTCTCCCGCACCGACATGGAGATCCGGCTGCGGGTGCTCGAGGGCCGGCGGATGCGGCTGCAGGAGCGGCTCGACCGGGTGCAGCGCGAGCTGTCGATGACCCAGGCCGAGGTCGACCGCTACGCCGCCGAGCTGCAGCGGCACGGCGTCGAGTCGGTCGAGCGCGAGGTCCGTTGGCTCTCCGACCTGATCCGGGCCGAGCGGGGCGAGCCCGGCGAGGGCGGGGTCACCGCGGCTCCACAGCCCAGCGGGCCCGCGTAGCCGACGTACCCCCGGTCTTCAGGCACCACCACCTGACACCAGCACCACAGAGTTCACGAGACAGTACGACAGGAGAAGGAGAGCCCGATGGGTTCGGTTCGAGTAGCGATCGTGGGAGTCGGCAACTGCGCCACCTCCCTCATCCAGGGCGTCCAGTACTACCGGGACGCCGACCCGCAGGGCACCGTCCCCGGGCTGATGCACGTCGCCTTCGGCGACTACCACGTCCGCGACGTCGAGTTCGTCGCCGCGTTCGACGTCGACGCGAAGAAGGTCGGCATCGACCTCTCCGAGGCGATCACCGCCTCGGAGAACAACACGATCAAGATCTGCGACGTGCCGCCGACCGGCGTCACCGTGCAGCGCGGCCAGACCCTCGACGGCCTCGGCAAGTACTACCGCGAGACCATCGACGAGTCCGACGCCGAGCCGGTCGACGTCGTCGCGGTGCTCAAGGAGACCGAGGCCGACGTGCTGGTGTCCTACCTGCCCGTGGGCTCGGAGGAGGCCGACAAGTTCTACGCCCAGTGCGCCATCGACGCCGGCGTGGCCTTCGTCAACGCGCTGCCGGTCTTCATCGCCTCCGACCCCGAGTGGGCCGCGAAGTTCGAGGACGCCGGCGTGCCGATCGTCGGCGACGACATCAAGTCGCCAGGTCGGCGCCACCATCACCCACCGGGTGATGGCCAAGCTGTTCGAGGACCGCGGCGTGGCGCTGGACCGCACCTACCAGCTCAACGTCGGCGGCAACATGGACTTCAAGAACATGCTCGAGCGCGAGCGCCTGGAGTCCAAGAAGGTCTCCAAGACCCAGTCCGTCACGTCGAACCTGACGGGCTCGCTGGCCGGCAAGGTCCGGGACAAGAACGTCCACATCGGCCCGTCCGACTACGTCGCCTGGCTCGACGACCGCAAGTGGGCCTACGTCCGGCTCGAGGGTCGCGCCTTCGGCGACGTGCCGCTCAACCTGGAGTACAAGCTCGAGGTCTGGGACTCCCCCAACTCCGCCGGCATCATCATCGACGCCATCCGTGCCGCCAAGATCGCCAAGGACCGCGGCATCGGTGGCCCGATCATCTCCGCGTCGTCGTACCTCATGAAGACCCCGCCCGTGCAGCTGCCCGACGACGAGGGCCGCGCCCGCGTCGAGGCGTTCATCCGCGGCGAGGAGTGACGCTCCGCCGCGGGTCCGGCTGGCGGGCAGTGGTGCTGTTTGGATCCAAACAGCAACGTTTCCGGATCTAGGGCCGTCGTTTCCGCCCTCTCGCGAACCAGCGGGCGCCCGGGCTTCGGCCCGGGCGCCCTGCGTTCTCAGGCCCCCCACCCGCACCTCGCGCGACCGCCACACGCAGGTCGCGCGTTCTCGGCGCGCATGTCGCGCTACTCGGGGTGGGCGGCGGCCCAGGCGAGCAGGGCCTCGCGGGCGGCTTCCTGCGTCATCGGACCCTCGTCGAGGCGCAGCTCCAGCAGATGGCGGTACGCCTCGCCGACGCGCGCGGCCAGGACCGATGCCGAGGATCTCCATGATCTGGTTGCCGTCGAGGTCGGGCCGGATCGACGCCAGCTCCTCCTCCTCCGAGAGCCGGGCGATCCGCGCCTCGAGGTCGTCGTAGGTGCGCTGCAGGCGGTCGGCCTTGCGCTCGTTGCGGGTGGTGCAGTCGGCGCGGGTGAGGATGTGCAGGCGCTCGAGCTGGTCGCCGGCGTCGCGGACGTAGCGGCGCACCGCCGCGTCGGTCCACTCGCCCGAGCCGTAGCCGTGGAAGCGCAGGTGCAGCTCGACCAGCTTGCTCACCGCGTCGATCCGGTCGTTGGAGAAGCGCAGCGCCTGCATCCGCTTGCGCGTCGAGCTTGGCACCGACCACGTCGTGGTGGTGGAAGGTGACGGTGCCGTCGTCGAGGAAGCGGCGGGTCCGCGGCTTGCCGACGTCGTGCATCAGCGCCGCGAAGCGGCACACGAAGTCCGGCCCGCCCTCCGGCAGCCGCGACTCGAGCTCGATCGCCTGCTCCAGCACGGTCAGGGTGTGCTCGTAGACGTCCTTGTGCCGGTGGTGCTCGTCGCGCTCCAGCGCCAGCGCCGGCAGCTCCGGCAGCACCCGCGCGGCCAGACCCGTCTCGCACGAGCAGGGTCAGCCCGAGCCGGGGGTGCGGTGCGCAGACGAGCTTGACCAGCTCGTCGCGGATCCGCTCGGCGGAGATGATCTCGATCCGCTCGGCCATGGCCGACATCGCCGCGACCACCTCGGGTGCCACGTCGAAGCCGAGCTGCGCGGCGAAGCGCGCCGCCCGCATCATCCGCAGCGGGTCGTCGGAGAAGGAGTCCTCGGGCGTCCCCGGCGTGCGCAGCACGCCGTGCGCCAGGTCGACGATGCCGCCGTACGGGTCCTCGAACTCGCGGCCCGGCAACCGCGATCGCCATCGCGTTGACGGTGAAGTCGCGGCGCCCCAGGTCGCCGGTCAGCGTGTCGCCGAAGACGACGTCGGGCTTGCGCGAGGACGGGTCGTAGCTCTCGGAGCGGTAGGTCGTGATCTCGACCGTCCAGTCGCCCTTGCGGCAGCCGATGGTGCCGAAGTCACGACCGATGTCCCACACGGCGTCGGCCCAGCCCCTGACCAGTCGCTCGATCTCGTCGGGCCGCGCCGACGTCGTGAGGTCGAGGTCGGCGTGGGGACGGCCGAGCAGGGCGTCTCGCACCGGCCCGCCGACCAGCGCGAGGGTGTGCCCGGCCGCGGCGAAGCGGCGAGCCAGCGGATCGACCACCGGCGCGATCCGGTCGAGCTCGGCGGCCACCCGTGCCTGGGCGTCGGCGATGCTGAACGGCGGCCGTGCGGAAGGCGACTCCGCCGGCTGGGTGGACGTGGACACGGGAGACGACTCTAGTCCCGCCCGCCCTCTCGTCCGCCCACTCCCGCGCCGGTACGGCGACGTCCGCGCGCCCCGGCGCCCGCGGTGGTGACCACCGGGGCGCGGGAGTGGGCAACCCACCGCAACCACCGGGGCGGGGGGCGGGGCCTCGCTCGCTAGCATCGACGCGTGCCAGCCCTCCCGTCGATGCCGCCTGCCCGGAGGGCGGCGGCCGTGGTCCTCGCGGCCGGCTGCGCGCTGATCGGCACGGTCGTGGGCACCCCGGTGGGTGGGCCCGCCGCGGCGCCGGCCGTCGCCGCCACGGCCGCCCGCGTCGAGGGCGACCCGCTGACCGTCCAGATCGACAGGGTCGTCCCGGCCGTGATCCCCGAGAGCGGCCGGATCCGGTTGGCCGGCACCGTCACCAACGACAGCGACGAGCAGTGGCGGGTGATCAAGGTCTACCCGCTCACCTCGGCGGCGCCCTTCACCACACCGGAGCAGCTCACCGAGGCGGCCGCCTCCGACCCGGCGCAGCCGTTCGGCAGCCGGATCACCACCGAGGGCAGCTACGACACCGTCGACGTCCTCGACCCGGGGGAGTCGGCGCGATTCCGGGTCCAGGTGCCACGCACCGAGCTGAAGATCAACAGCGAGCCGGGCGTCTACTGGATCGGCGTCCACACCCTCGGCGAGACCGACGCCGGCCGCGAGGAGGTGCCGATCGCCGACGGCCGCGACCGGGTGCTCATCCCGCTCCGTGACCCGCCTGCCACCCAGAAGGCCCGCGCCGCGGCGCAGCCGACCCTCGACACCGCGCTCGTCGTGCCGCTACGGCACCAGGTGCGCTACTCCTCCGACGGCAGCCTGGCCGGCCCCGACGCCTGGACCGACGAGCTCGAGCCCTCCGGCGCGCTGGGCCGGCTCCTGGAGATCGCCCGCGGGGCGGGCAGCCGCCCGCTGACCTGGCTGGTGGACCCCGCGGTCACCGATGCGGTGGCCCGACTCGGGCAGGGCAACCCGCCGCGCTCCCTGTCCGACCCCGAGCCCGACCCCGAGTCCACCGGCGGCCCTGCCGGCGAGCCTGCCGACGGCTCCGCCGCGCCCAGCGACGGCTCCAGCAGAGTGCCGGATCCGGACCCCGACGCCGCCGGCGCACCCGGGCGGGCGGTCGCCCCTCCCCCGACCGGCTGGCTCAACCAGATGCGCGCCGCTCTCGCGACCGACCAGGTCCTCTCGCTGCCCTACGGCGACACCGACGTCGCCGGCGCCGCCGACACCGACCCGGGGATCTACCGGATGGCCCGGCAGCGCGCCGGCCGCCGGGTCGCCGCGCTCGACCTGCCGTCCGCACCGGTGGTCGCGCCTCCCGGAGGCTTCCTCGACGAGACGGGCTTCGCGGTCGTCGGCGACGAGGCGACCGTGCTCGCCTCCGACAGGGTCGTCGACCGCAACCTCCGGACCCGCCGGCCGGCCGTCGTCGAGGTGCTCGGTCACCGCGTCTATCTCACCAACAGCGCCGTCGACCAAGGCTCCGGACCCCGGGAGGACTCGGTGCTCGACGTCCGCCAGCGCATGCTGGCCGAGTCGCTGGTCCGGCTGCTCGGCAAGCGCGGCCCGCTGGTCGTCACGCTGCCGACCGACGAGACCTCCGGCTGGTCGCCGGCCGACGTCACCGACCTCTTCGCCGCGCTCGACGCGGCCGACTGGGTGAACCTGACCACCCTCGGCGGGCTCGCCGACCGTCGCGCCCGGTCGATCGCGCCCACCCGCCTGCGCTACCCGGTGCGCATCGAGGGACGCGAGCTCGGCAGCGCGACGTTCAGCACCGCCCGCGCCCTGATAGCCCGAGGTCACTTGCTCGACAACGTGCTCCCGCTCAACGACTCCGTGGCCAAGCAGGTCGAGGACGAGGCCCTGGCCATCGTCGGGTACGACGACCGGCCCGACGAGACGGCCGCCCGCGCCGTCGCCGACGCCGCCCACCGCTCGATCGACGCCGAGCTGGCGAAGATCACCGTCGAGACGCCACCGTCGGTGACGCTGTCGAGCGACTCGGGCCGGCTCTCGGCCGACGTCGTCAACGGCACCGAGCAGACCGTCCGGGTGCGGATCCAGGCCGCCACCGACCCCGGCCTGGAGATCACGCCGACGCCGGTGCAGGAGCTCGGCCCCGGCGAGCGGGCCACCGTCCAGATGGAGGCGACGGCCACGACGCTCGCGGTCCACGCGGTATCGCTGGTCGTCGCCGACGAGAGGGGCCAGCCGGTCGGGACCGCCGCCACGTTCCCGCTGCGGGCCAACCGCGTCAGCCAGGTGATCTGGGTCGTCATCGCCCTGGGTGCGCTGCTGCTCTTCACCACGATCGGGGTGCGGCTGTCCCGGCGGATCCGGCGCGGCCTGGCCGATCGGCGCACGCGCGCGCATCGCGGCCCCGGGGCCGCCTCGTGAGCGGCACCCCCGACGAGACCTCGAGCGGCGACGGCGGCGAGGCCGCGGGCATCCTGCGCAACTCCGCGGTGATGGCGGCGGGCACCGTCTTCTCCCGGCTCAGTGGTTTCCTGCGGGCTGCGCTGCTGACCGCAGCGCTGGGCCAGCAGCTGCACGGCGACGTGTTCAACATCGCCAACACCATCCCCAACATGCTCTACATTCTGCTGGCCGGTGGCATCTTCAACGCCGTGCTGGTGCCGCAGCTCGTGCGGTCGATGAAGCACGACGCCGACGGCGGGGCGGCCTACACCAACCGCGTCGTCACCCTGGCCGCGCTCTTCCTCGGTCTGGTCTCGGTCGTGCTGGTGGTCGCCGCGCCCTGGGTGATGCAGCTGTTCCTCAGTGACGAGTGGTCCGCACTGCCGGAGCAGACCGAGTCGGTGGTGGCGTTCGCGCGCTACTGCCTGCCGCAGGTCTTCTTCTACGGCATGTTCGTGCTGCTCGGGCAGATCCTCAACGCACGCCGGGTCTTCGGCCCGATGATGTGGGCCCCGATCGCCAACAATGTCGTGTCGATCGGCGTGCTGGTGGCCTACCTGCTGGTCTACGGCCCGGCCCGCGACCTGTGCGGGGGCTTCAGCACCGACCAGGAGCTCCTGCTCGGCCTGGGCGCGACGGTCGGCATCGCCGTGCAGCTGCTGGTCCTGATCCCCTACCTCAAGGCCGCGGGCTTCACCTTCCGCCCCCGCTTCGACTTCCGCGACGCCGGGCTCGGCCACACCCTCCGGCTGGGGTTGTGGACCGTGCTGTTCGTCGTCGTCAACCAGATCGCCTACACCGTGGTCGTCCGGCTGGCCTCCAGCGGCACCGCGCAGGCCGCGCTCGACTCCTGCGGCGCCGGAGGCACCCAGGGCACCGGCTACACCGTCTACAGCCAGTCGTTCCTGATCGTGATGGTGCCGCACGCGATCGTCACCGTGTCGCTGGCGACCGCGATCCTGCCGCGGCTGTCGGCCAGCGCCGCCGACGGCGACCTGCGGGCACTGGCCCACACGCTGAGCCACACGCTGCGCACCGCGTTGGCGGTGATCCTGCCGTTCGCGGGGCTGCTGGCGGTGATCGCGCCCGACGTCGCCAACCTGGTCTTCGGCCACGGCGCGGCCGCCACCAGCTTCGCCCTGTACGTCCCGACGCTGACCCTCTTCGGGCTGGCGCTGGCGTTCTTCACGGTGCACTACCTGATGCTCCGCGGCTTCTACGCCCTCGAGCAGACCCGCACCGTGTTCCTCATCCAGTGCGTCATCGCGGCGGTCAACATCGCCGCCGCCTGGCTGCTCGTGCAGGAGGTCTCGCCGGTCGGCACCTCGCCCGCGCTGGTGGTCGCCTACGGCGCGGCGTACGCCGTCGGTGCGACGTTGTCGTTCCTGGTGCTCCGGCGGGTGGTCGGCGGGCTGGGCGGCTCGGCGCTGGTGCGCTTCGGGGTGCGCACGCTGCTGGCGGTCGCCGTCGCCACCGGCGTCGCAGCCCTCGTCTCGGGGCTGCTGCACAGGTGGCTCGGAGCGGAGCCGTCGTGGCCCGTGGCGACCGGGATCCTGCTCGCCGCGGGCCTGGCGGGCGGTGTGGTCTACCTCGGGCTGGCCCGGCTGATGCGGCTCACCGAGGTCACCGAGGTGGTGGACACGCTCGCCGGGCGTCTGCTGAGTCGTCGCGCCGGCTGATCATCGTCCTACGATGGCGGTGACCAGCCGTCTACAGCAGCGGCACAGCAGGGGCGCGGCAGCGCTGCGCCCCGAGAGAACGGGGACACCGGGGCTCGTGCCTACGTCGATCCGGCCCGGTGACGTGCTCGCCGGCCGCTATCGCCTCGAGGACCTGCTCAGCGAGAGCAAGGGCGGGCGGTTCTGGCGCGCCCACGACCGGGTGCTCGACCGGCACGTCGCCGTGCACTGCCTGGCCGCCGACGACCAGCGAGGCCCCGAGCTGCTCGACGCCGCCCGGCGCTCGGCCGCGGTGCAGGACCGCTGCATCCTGCGCGTGCTCGATGCCGACCAGCGCGACGACGTCATCTTCGTGGTCAACGAGTGGGGCGACGGCGCCTCGCTCGACATCGTGTTGCAGGGGGACGGGCCGATCGACCCCCGGCACGCCGCCTGGATGGCCGGCGAGGTCGGCGCCTCGCTGGCCACAGCGCACGATGCCGGCGTGGCCCACGGCCGACTCACGCCCGAGAACGTCCTGCTCGACCACAACGGTCACGTCCGACTGATCGGTCTCGGGGTGGAGGCGGCGCTGTGGGGGCTGCCCCAGGGCCGGATGGACGTCGACGTGGTCGACCTCGCGGCGGTGCTCTACGCCGGGCTGACCGGCCGCTGGGCCGGGGTCTCCTCCTCGGTCGTGCCGCGGGCGCCCATCGAGCAGGGATCGGTGCTGCGGCCTCGGCAGGTGCGCGCGGGCATCCCGCGGCCGCTCGACGACCTGTGCGACCAGGTGATCAACCAGGACAGCCACGTCGGCGTGCACGCCAAGGAGGCCTACGACCTGGCCACCGCGCGCGGCATCGCCGACTATCTCCGCGCCTTCGTCGGCGACGGCACCGACCTCCCCCCGGTCACGGCCCGGCTGGTACGCCGGCTCCGGCACGACCCGCGCCTGGCCGCCGCGGCCCTCGCCGGCACCGATGAGCTCGCCCTCGCCCACGACGACACGACCGAGGCTGCCGCGATACGAGACGTCCCCACGGTCGAGGAGACCCCCGCGGTCGAGGACGCCCCCTCGGTCGAGGCGGCGTCGGTCGAGGAGACTCCCGCGGTCGAGGACGCCCCGGCCGTCGAGGAGGCCGCCGCGGTCGAGGAGGCCGCCTCGCCGCCGTCTCGAGACCCCGCGCCGCCGGCGAGCGACCCCGCGGCGACCCAGGCGATGCCGCTGGCGGGAGCCGGCGCGGCCGCCCCGACCGGCGCACCGGACGAGCCGGGCGGTCACGGGACGGCACCCGAGCGGCCTCCGCGACCGGCGGACACCGAGCAGCCCACGGAGCTCGGGATGCCGATCTTCGACGAGAGCTCCATCGACGTCGAGTGGCTCACTGCGCGGGCCAGCAAGCCCCCACCCCCGCCGCCCTTCGAGGACCACCCGGAGCGTCCGCTGTTCGCCCCCGAGCCACCGCCGGGCGAGCCGGCCCGCCGGCCGCGGCCGGGCGCGCCGACCCCGAGCGCGGAGTTCTGGCCCTGGGAGAGCAGCACCGGCACCAGCGCCCCCTCCGCCACCACCGGCACCGGCGCGGGCTTTCCCACCGGCTCGGGGATCTACTACCTCGACGAAGAGCTGCCCGAGGACGATGTGGTGCCGGGGCGACGCACGCTGCGGCTCGGCATGGTCATCCTCGCGACCATCCTGCTCGTGCTGGCGGTGCTGGTCGCCCTCAACCTGTTCCGGGGCCGGGCGCCGCTGGCCCTCGGCCCGTCGTCGTCGGAGAGCAGCGCCGCTCCCGGCGACGGCGCCACCGAGGCCGGCGCGGCCGCCGGGTCCCCGCTGGCCGGACTGACGGCCTACGACCTCGACCCGCAGGCCACCCCGCCGTCGGAGAACCCCGAGCTGACGGCGTTCGCCGTCGACGGGGATCCACGCACCGACTGGCACACCGTGACGTACCGGCAGAACCTCGGACCGGGTGGCCTCAAGACCGGCGTCGGCCTGGTCGTCGACGTCGGGGAGGTGCGGGAGCTGCAGGGCGTCACCGTCACGCTGGTGGGGTCTCCGACGGCGGTCTCGGTCTTCCTCGCCGACGACCGGCCGAGCGCGGTGAAGGGGCTGCAGCGGGTGGCGCGAGGGACCGCCGACGGCGAGAGCCTCGAGGTCTCGCTCGACGGCGCCAGCGGTCGCTACGTCGTGCTGTGGCTGACCTCGTTGCCGCAGGTCAAGGGAGGCTACCGAGGCACGATCGCCGAGGTGGAGGTCACCGGGTGACGGGGCCGACCGGCCTCGGCGCCGGGACGCCCGACGGAGCGGACGGGCGGAGCGACGTCGCGCTGCTCGCCGCGCACGTGGCCGGCGACGGTGACGCCTTCGGCGAGCTGTTCGCGCGGCACCGCGACCGGCTGTGGGCGGTGGCGCTGCGCACCATGGGCAACCCCGAGGACGCCGCCGACGGTCTCCAGGACGGCCTGGTCGCGGCGTACCGCCGCGCCGGGTCCTTCCGCGGCGAGGCCGCCGTCACGACCTGGTTGCACCGGGTGGTCGTGAACGCCTGCCTCGACCGGCTGCGAGCCGCGAAGGTCCGGGCCGCGGACGCGCTGCCCGACGACCTGGAGGATCGGGGCGGACGCGGCGCCCTGGTGTCCGCCGGCGTCTCCGATCCCGCCGCCGAGACCGTGGCGGCCGAACGGCGGCGGCTGGTGCTGGATGCGCTGGCGACGCTGCCGAAGGAGCAGCGGGCGGCGCTGGTGCTGGTCGACATGGAGGGCTACTCCGTGGCCGAGGTGGCGGTGATGCTCGACTGCGCCGAGGGCACCGTGAAGTCACGCTGCTCACGCGGCCGGTCGCGGCTCGCGGGACTGCTCGGGATGCTGGCGCCCGGCGTGGGTGACGCGGACGACACCCCGGCTGGGAACCCGCCCCCGGACTCGGCCGTCCCATCCGGTGAGGGGCCACGGGGCCCACCTGCCGGCTGAGCCGGACGTGCGCGCCCGCTCGGACGCCGCCGCACCGCGCACTGCACCTGACCGACGAGAGGAGGAGACCCGCCATGGCTGACCGGCCCGAGGACCGTCCGCTGACGCCCGCAGAGGCGGAGCGGGTGCGCCGCCTGCTCGCGGACGCCCGGCACACCGAGCCGACACCCGACGACGTCGTGGCGCGTCTCGACGCCGTGCTGGCCGGGCTCGCCGCCGAGGGTGCGGGCAACTCGGCGGACGGCGGCGCGGACGAGGCCACCGACGGAGCCACCGACGGGGCCACGGGGACGGCGCCCGCCCGGACGCCGGTGGCCGACCTGGCCGCGGCCCGTCGTCGGCGCCGACGCGTCACACAGGTGCTCGTGGCCGCGGCGGCCGTCACCGTCGTCGGCGTCGCCGGGCCGCAGCTGCTCGGTGGCGCCGGAGACATGATGTCCGCCGAGAGCGAGAGCTCCACCGCCGGGGACACCGGCAGCGCCGACGACGCCGCCGGCGGCGCGGGCCCGGAGTCGGCCACCCAGCCTGACGGCGCCGGCAGCCCCGAGGACCTCACCGGCGAGGAGGCACGCGGCCTCGCCGCCGCCCCCGAGCTGACCGGCGAGTCGCTGCCGCGCCAGGCCCTGCGGCTCCAGAGGGCCGGCCCGGCGCCGGAGGCGGCCTACGAGGAGTCGGCCGGGAAGGCCGCGCTCCGCGCCTGTCGCGACGGTGCCACCTGGGGGTCCGGCCGCCGCGTGCCGGTGACCTATGACGGTGCCGACGCCGTGCTGGTCTATCGGCCGCCCGCCGACGGCACCCAGCAGGTCGTCCTCTTCCTCTGCGGCGACAACAGCGCCCCCACCCGCACCCTCACCCTCCCCGCCCCCTGACCGCGACCTGCGCCCCGCGGCTGCCCCACCTGCGCCCCCGTGGCTGCCCGCCTGCGCCCGGTGGTGGCCACGACGCGACCCGGCCGTCGGCACCGGGAGCAGACGGAGGTCTCGCCTCGGACCCGCGGACTCGGCGCGGGAATGCCCAGCACCTACGATCGGTTGTGCAGAGCGTGAGTGGATACCCCCTGGGGTGTTCGCAGCTCCTGGCCGGACCGCCGGCCGCCCCCGACCGTCGTACGAAGGAATGCACTCCACATGAGCGACAACGTCCGCAACGTCATCATCATCGGCTCCGGGCCGTCGGGCTACACCGCCGCCCTCTACACCGCCCGCGCGCAGCTGCACCCGCTGGTCTTCGAGGGCTCCGTGACCGCCGGCGGCGCGCTGATGAACACGACCGAGGTCGAGAACTTCCCCGGCTTCCGCGACGGCATCATGGGCCCGGCGCTGATGGACGAGATGCGCGCCCAGGCCGAGCGGTTCGGCGCCGAGCTGGTCCCCGACGACGTCGTCGAGGTCGACCTCACCGGCGACGTCAAGATCGTCAAGACCGCGACCGACACCTACCACGCCCGGTCGGTGATCCTCGCGACCGGCTCCGGCTACCGCAAGCTCGGGCTGCCGCGCGAGGACGCGCTGTCCGGCCGCGGCGTCTCGTGGTGCGCGACCTGCGACGGGTTCTTCTTCCGCGACCAGGAGATCGCCGTCGTCGGCGGCGGCGACTCCGCCATCGAGGAGGCGACCTTCCTGACCCGGTTCGCCTCGAAGGTCTACCTGATCCACCGCCGCGACGAGCTGCGCGCCTCGAAGATCATGCAGGAGCGCGCCTTCGCCGACCCCAAGCTCGAGATCGTCTGGAACTCCGAGATCGCCGAGATCAACGGCGACGACAGGCTCGACGGCGGTCACCCTGCGCGACACGGTGACCGGGGAGACCCGGCCGCTGGCCGTGACCGGGCTGTTCATCGCGATCGGCCACGACCCGCGCTCGGAGCTGCTCGCCGGCCAGGTCGACCTCGACGACGAACGGCTACGTGCTGGTCGAGCACCCCTCGACGCACACCAACCTGCCGGGCGTGTTCGCCGCCGGCGACCTGGTCGACCACCACTACCGGCAGGCCATCACCGCCGCCGGCACCGGCTGCGCGGCCGCCCTCGACGCCGAGCGCTACGTCGCCGCGCTCGACCACCACGGGTCGAGCGCCGGGTCGGTGGAGGAGACCCAGGCCGAGGTGGCCGGCGTCTGACGCACCCGACTGCTCGCCGACGGGCGGGCGGCGGCCGGAGGTGCCCCACGGCCACCACATCTGGTGGACACGATGGCGTCGGAGCCCCACATCTGGGGATCTGGGGCCGCCACTGCGGGCGCGTCGGAACAAAACGTCCGCACCGTGATGTTGACTGACCAGCACCAGACTTCCGGCGCTCCGGCGCCGACCGAACCAACGACGAACCGACACACCCGTGACGAAAGGGGACCCCGTGTCCAACCTGCCCGCCGTGACCGACGCCGAGCTTCGAGGCCGCAGGTCCTCAAGTCCGACAAGCCCGTCCTCGTCGACTTCTGGGCCGAGTGGTGCGGCCCGTGCCGCCAGGTCGCCCCGATCCTCGACGAGCTCGCCACCGCCCACGGCGACAAGATAGGCTTCGTCAAGATGAACGTCGACGAGAACCCCGTGACGCCGTCGACCTACCGGGTCACCGGCATCCCGACCCTCAACGTCTACCAGGGCGGCGAGGTCGTGAAGACCATCGTCGGCGCCCGTCCCAAGGCGGCGATCCTCAAGGAGCTCGAGGGCTTCCTCGCCTGAGCTTCTCGTCCAGCGACCACCTCGTCGTACGCCGGTCACGCAGCCGGTCCCTGTCGGGGCCGGCGCAAGCCCGGCGAGCCGGGCTCAGCCGTCGCGGGGGGCCCGCAGCGGGGCCTCGGGCTGCGGCGTGGGCCGCACGGCGCCGACGAGCCGCTCGAGGGCCTGCTCGACCTCGTCCCGCCAGGAGACCGCCGAGCGCAGCTCCATCCGCATCCGCGGGGTCGTCGGGTGCGCCCGCTGGGTCTTGAAGCCCACGCTGCCCAGGAAGTCGCTCGGGCATCACGCAGCCCTGCCGCGGCCGCGGGTGTCACCGAACGCCTCCACCGCGCGGACCTCGCCGCGCCGACGATCAGGTCGCGGGCCATCCCCTGCACCAGCATCCGGCCGAGCCCGCCGCCGCGCAGCGCCGGGGGCGACGTACACCGTCGTGAGCAGGACCGCGTCGGGCGAGATCGGCGCGGTCGGGAAGACCGCCGGCTCCCGGCACGCATCGCCGCGGGGGCGTAGATCGCGTGCCCCACCGGCACGTCGTCGACCAGCGCCACCCGGCCGCAGGAGCCCCAGTCGCGCAGCACCTCCGAGACCCAGGTCTCCTTGACCGCCGGCGCGTCCTCGGCCGCGACCCGCGCGCGGCGGACCGGGTCGAGCCTCCCAGAACAGGCACGACGCGCACGGCCCCGGCAGCACGGCCAGGTGGTCGAGCGTCAGCCGGACGATCTTGCGAGACATCTCACCTCCACCACGGCACGAGGGTTCCGAGTGACGGCCCGATGCTGCGCGGGCCGCCTCGATCCTTCATGCTAGTCAGAGCATGGACTCCCAGCCGGTCACCACCAGCACGCGTCTCGACTCCTATGTCGACCGCTACGCCGCGCGCACGGCCGGGATGACCGCCTCGGAGATCCGGGCGCTGTTCGCCGTCGCCTCCCGCCCCGAGGTGGTCTCGCTGGCCGGCGGCATGCCCAACATCTCCGGCCTCCCCCTCGACGTCGTCGGCAGCGCGATCGGCGACCTGGTCCGGCACCACGGCGCCGAGGCGCTGCAGTACGGCTCCGGCCAGGGCGTCCCGCGGCTGCGCGAGCAGATCTGCGACGT
Organism: uncultured Actinomycetota bacterium; assembly: GCA_963719955.1. Lineage (GTDB taxonomy): Bacteria > Actinomycetota > Actinomycetes > Propionibacteriales > Nocardioidaceae > Nocardioides. The sequence continues at coordinate 249,940 of CAVRDV010000001.1, forward strand.
GATGCGGCTGGAGGGCATCGAGGCCCACCCCGACGACGTCGTCGTCACGGTCGGCTCCCAGCAGGCCGTCGACCTGGTCACCCGGGTGTTCTGCGACCCCGGCGACGTGGTGCTCGCCGAGGCGCCGTCGTACGTCGGTGCGCTGGGGGTCTTCAAGGCCTTCCAGGCCGACGTCGTGCACGTCGAGATGGACGACGACGGACTGGTCCCCGACGCGCTGCGCCAGGCGATCGCGGCGGTCCGGGCGTCCGGCCGCAGGATCAAGTTCCTCTACACGATCCCCAACTTCCACAACCCTGCCGGCGTGACCCTGTCGGCACAGCGGCGCGCGGAGGTGCTGGAGATCTGCCGCGCCGCCGACGTGCTGGTCCTGGAGGACAACCCCTACGGCCTGCTCGGCTTCGACAGCGAGCCGATGCGCGGCGCTGCGCGCCGACGAGGCCGACGGCGTGATCTACCTCGGCTCGTTCTCGAAGACCTTCTCCCCCGGCATGCGGGTCGGCTGGGCGCTGGCGCCGCACGCCGTGCGCGAGAAGCTGGTGCTGGCCCAGGAGTCCGCGACGCTGTGCCCGCCGTCGTTCTCGCAGATGGCCGTGTCGGCGTACCTCGCCCAGCACGACTGGCAGGGCCAGATCAAGCAGCTCCGCGAGATGTACCGCGAGCGCCGCGACGCGATGCTGGAGGCGCTCGCACGACCTGCATGCCCGCCGGCTGCTCGTGGAACGTGCCCGCACGGCGGCTTCTTCGTCTGGCTGACCCTCCCGCCCGGCATCGACGCCAAGGCGATGCTGCCGCGGGCGGTGACCGCGCGGGTGGCCTACGTCCCCGGCACCGCCTTCTACGCCGACGGGTTCGGCACCAGCCACCTGCGGCTGTCGTTCTGCTACCCGACGCCGGAGCGGATCCGCGAGGGCGTACGCCGGCTCGCCGGCGTCCTCGAGGCCGAGATCGAGCTGCGCGAGACCTTCGGGGCGACCGGGCCCGTCGCGGGCCTGCCTGCCGGGCCGCGCAGCGGCTACGACGCCCCCAGCAGCGACCTGAGCTGACCCGAGCCTTCGAGGAGTGTGGATGTCCGACGCAAACGAGGCAGCGGCTCGGCCGGTGCTCGTCCTGGCAGGCGGGCTCTCCCACGAGCGCGACGTCTCGCTGCGCTCCGGCCGGCGGGTGGCCGAGGCGCTGCGCGGCGTCGGGCGCGAGGTCGCCGAGCGCGACGTCGACTCCCACCTGCTGCGGTCGCTGCGCGCGGAGCCGCCGAGCTGCGTGGTGCCGATGCTGCACGGCGAGTCGGGCGAGGACGGCGCGGTCCGCGAGGTGCTCGAGCTGCTGGGGGTGCCCTACGTCGGCGCCGGGCCGGCCGCCTGCCGCACCGCCTTCGACAAGCCGGTCGCCAAGACCGTGGTGTCGCGGGCCGGGCTGCTGACGCCGGCGTCGGTGTGCCTGCCCGCGGAGTCCTTCCGCGAGCTGGGCGCCGCAGACGTGATGGCGGCGCTGGTGGCGCGGCTGGGGCTGCCGTTGATGGTCAAGCCCGCCCAGAGCGGCTCCGCGCTCGGCTGCACGGTCGTGCGCCGGGCCGAGGAGCTGCCCGCCGCGATGGTCAACGCCTACGCCTACGGTCCGGTCGCGCTGCTGGAGCACTTCGTGGCCGGCACCGAGGTGGCCGTGGGCGTGCTCGACGACGGCTCGGGGCCGCGGGCGCTGCCGCCGGTCGAGATCGCCCCCGACGGCGGGGTCTACGACTACACCGCGCGCTACACCGCCGGCTCCACGGAGTTCTTCGTGCCCGCGCGGCTCTCGGAGGAGGCCGCGGCCGAGTCCGCCCGGGTGGCGCTCGCGGCTCATGACGCGCTCGGACTGCGCGACCTGTCGCGGTCGGACCTGATCGTCGACGAGGCGGGGCAGGTGTGGTTCCTGGAGGTCAATGTGGCGCCTGGGTTCACCGAGACCTCGACCGTGCCGCCTGGCGATCGAGGCCAGCGGCCTCGACCTGGGCAAGGTGGTGGCCGAGCTCGTCGACGCCGCCCAGGGCCGGGGCGGGGCGGGCGACGACGGGGTCGGTCGCCACGGCGTTGGCCACGACGGAGCGGGCAAGCAGTGAGCACGCTGCGCGATGTGGGCTATCGCGGCATCGTCGTGCTCGCGAAGACCGGCTTCCGGGCGCTCGGCCAGCAGATCGTCATCTACCGGCACCGAGCACGTGCCGCGGTCGGGCGGCGTGCTGCTCGCCTTCAACCACATCTGCTACGTCGACTTCGTCTACGGCGGCCTCGCGGCCAACCCCTCGGGCCGGCTGGTGCGCTTCATGGCCAAGCGCGAGCTCTTCGACCACCGGTGCGACCGGGCCGCTGATGCGCTCCATGCACCACATCGAGGTCGACCGGGCCGACGGCGTGGCGTCGCTTCCAGACGGCCGCTCGACTACCTCCGCGCCGGCGAGGCCGTCGGGATCTTCCCCGAGGCGACGATCTCGCGCTCCTTCGAGATCAAGGAGCTCAAGACCGGCGCGGTGCGGATCGCTGCCGAGGCCGGCGTACCGCTGGTGCCGGTGATCCTGTGGGGCACCCAGCGGATGATGACCAAGGACCACCCGCGCGACTTCTCCCGGGGCAAGACGATCACGATCCGGGTCGGCGAGCCGCTGCACGCCGACCGGCGAGGACCCGGTCGGCAGAGACCGCGCGAGCTGCGGTCGCGGATGAGCGCGGTGCTCGACCGAGGCGATCCGGCGACTACCCCGCCGCCGAGCAGCCGCCCGGCTCGTGGTGGCTGCCGGCGTCGTACGGCGGCCGGCGCACCGACCCCGGCCGAGGCGCTTCGAGCTCGACGCCGAGGAGCGGCGGCGAGCGGGCCGCGAAGCGCGCCGCCAAGCGTCGGCAAAGCGATTAATGGCTTTGTCGACTTATTGATCTGCGCGTCCGCCGCCCGCGTTGTCGCAGGTCAGCGCGCCGATCGGGCCGGTGGGGCTGGATCTGCGCTCAGATCGGGCGGTCGTTCCGGTTGCGCGGGTCCATGATGTCGACGATCCGCTGCAGGTCGTCGAGCGTGGCGAACTCCACGGTGATCTTGCCCTTGGCACGGCCGAGGTCGACCTTGACCCGGGTCTCGAGGCGGTCGGAGAGCCGGTCGGCGAGGTCGACCAGGCCGGGCGCGGTCGGCTTGCGGCGCACCTGGCGCTCGGGCCGCCCGACCTCGCCGACGGAGACGATCTCCTCCAGGCCACGCACGCTGATGCCCTCGGCGACCACCCGCTGCGGCGAGCCGGTCCTGGAGGTCCGGCGTCCTCGACGGCCAGCAGGGCGCGCGCGTGGCCGGCCGACAGCACGCCGGCGGCCACCCGACGCTGCACCGCCGGGGAGAGCTTGAGCAGCCGCAGCGTGTTGCTGATCTGCGGCCGGGAGCGGCCGATCCGGCCGGCGAGCTCCTCGTGGGTGCAGCCGAAGTCCTCGAGCAGCTGGCGGTAGGCCGCCGCCTCCTCCAGCGGGTTGAGCTGGGAGCGGTGCAGGTTCTCCAGCAGCGCGTCGCGGAGCATGTCGTTGTCGTCGGTCTCGCGGACGATCGCGGGGATCGACCTCGAGACCGGCCTCCTGGGAGGCGCGCCAGCGCCGCTCCCCCATGACCAGCTCGTAGGCGTCCGTCGCCGGTCTGCGGCGGACGACGACCGGCTGCAGCAGGCCGATCTCGCGGATCGAGTGGACCAGCTCGGCCATCGCCTCCTCGTCGAAGACCTGGCGCGGCTGCCGCTGGTTGGGCTGGATCTGCTCGATCGGGAGCTCGGCGAACCACGCCCCTGCACCTCGGCCAGGGCGGGGCCGGCCTCCCGGCTCGCTCCGGTGCTGGCGCCGGCGCCACCGCCGCTGAGGTCGCCGGCAGCGCCGGCGCGGTCTGCCGTGGCGGTGGCGGATGCGCTCTCCGAGCCCTCCTGGGCCTCCTCGGGCGGCGCCGTCGGGATCAGCGCTCCGAGTCCCCGGCCCAGGCCTCGGCGCCGAGGGGCGGTGCTGCTCATGCGGAGGCTCCCTTGCTGGGCGATCTCGCGGGCGGCCTCGAGGTAGCTCAGCGCGCCCGGCGACCCCGGATCGTAGGTCATCACGGTCTGGCCGTACGACGGCGCCTCGGAGACGCGCACCGAGCGGGGGATGGTGGTGCTGCAGGACCTGGTCACCGAAGTGCTCGCGGACCTCGTCGGCCACTCCGGCAGCGAGCCGGGTGCGGGCGTCGTACATCGTGACCAGGATGGTGGAGACCGCGAGCCGCGGGTTGAGGTGCTTGCGCACCATCTCCACGGTCTCGAGGAGCTGACCCAGACCCTCCAGGGCGTAGTACTCCGCCTGGATCGGGATCAGCATCTCCGCGCCGGCCACCAGCGCGTTCAGGGTCAGCAGGCCCAGCGACGGCGGGCAGTCGATGAGCACGTAGTCGAACCGCTCCTCCCCCGCGTCGTCGGCGCCGCCGATCCCGGGTGGGCGTCCAGGGCCGCGCGCAGCCGGCTCTCGCGGGCCACCACGCTGACCAGCTCGATCTCGGCGCCGGCGAGGTCGATGGTCGCGGGCACGACCGCGACAGGCCGTCGAGGTCGGGGCACGGCGGCATCACCTCGGCCAGGGCGGCGCCGTCGACGAGCATGTCGTACGTCGACGGCACGCCGCGGTGGTGCTCGACGCCGAGCGCGGTGGAGGCGTTGCCCTGGGGGTCGAGGTCGATCACCAGCACCCGCTGGCCGAGCTGGGCGAGCGCGGCGGCCAGGTTGACGGTGGAGGTGGTCTTGCCGACGCCGCCCTTCTGGTTGGCCACCACCATCACCCGGGTGGCCGTGGGGCGTGGGAGGGCCGGGCGCGTCCGGGCGCCGTGCCGGGCCAGCAGCGTGTGCTCGGCGGCCTGGGCCAACGGCGTGGAGTCGTCGCCGAAGTTGGCCGCGGCGACCACGAAGTCGCTCGCTCGTGCGGACAGCGAAGGCGGCCGGTGTTTCACGTGAAACATCCTCGAGCGGGGTCGAGGATCCACGTGGAACGTCGCCGGGACCCGACGGGGCAGCCTGTGGATGAAGTCCGTCATTCTGTGGATAGTCACGCTCAGGAGCAGGGGCACCATCGGTGGAAAACGTCGGCTCGCCCGCCGGCGGAACGCTCGGCCCGTGCCCGACGGGGTGCTCGGCGTCGCTCATCTGTGGTGCCTTCTTCCTCGTCGCGGGGCACGGTCGGGGCCGCCCCGCGAGCGTGTCGCAAGTCGCCAACCTACCTGCCCCGGATCGGCCCACGAAACCCGCACCACCTGGGTGCTGCCACCCGGCACGTCGCCGCCGATCCTGAGGACCTCGGGCTCGGCGCAGCGAAGTCCCTCCCAGCACCCCGCGAGCCTCCTCGATCTCGGCCTCTACCGAGGCGCCCTTCATCGCCACCATCGCCCCGTGCGGCCCCACCAGCGGCATGCGACCACTCGAGCAGGCGTGGCAGCGGGGCCACCGCTCGCGACGTCACCACGTCGAAGGTACGCCGACCGTGCAGCACCTCCGCCCGCCCCCGCACCACGCTCACCCGGCCCAGCCCGAGCTCCGTCGACCACCTCCTCCAGGAACGTGGTCCGGCGCAGCAGCGGCTCGACCAGCGTGACCTCGAGGTCGGGCCGGGCGATCGCCAGCACCAGCCCGGGCAGCCCGGCGCCGCTGCCGATGTCGCACACCGCGCTCCCCGGCGGCACCGCCTCCGCCAGGACGGCGCAGTTCAGCAGGTGCCGCTCCCACAGCCGGGGCGCCTCACGCGGGCCGATCAGGCCGCGCTCGACCCCCGTCGGTGGCCAGCAGGTCGGCGTACCGCTCGGACGAGCCTCAGCCGATCGCCGGGAAAGAGCCGCCCGGCGACCGCGGGAGCCTCCGAGCCCGACGGCTCAGCGGCCGATGTTTCACGTGAAACGTCGCGCGTCATGGCTCAGGACGGGAGGATCACCACGAAGCGCCGCGGCTCCACGCCCTCGGACTCCGAGGTCAGCCCGGCCGCCGCGACCGCGTCGTGGACGACCTTGCGCTCGAACGGCGGACATCGGCTCGAGCGAGACCCGCTCGCCGGACTCCTTGACCTCCGCGATCGCCGAGGCCGCGACCGCCTCGAGCTCGCGGCGGCGCTGCGGCACGGTGCCCGGAGACGTCGAGCATCAGCCGCGAGCGCTCGCCGGTCTCGCGGTAGACCGCCAGCCGGGTCAGCTCCTGGAGCGCCTCGAGCACCTCGCCGTCGCGGCCGACCAGCTGCGAGAGATCGGCGCCGACGATCGACACCACGGCGCGGTCGCCCTCGACGTCCATGTCGAGGTCGCCGTCGAGGTCGGCGATGTCGAGCAGCTCCTCGAGGTAGTCGGCAGCGATGTCGCCCTCGCTCTCCAGCCGCTCGACCTTCGACGCGCGACCCTCGTCGGCGTTCTCGTCCTCGCTCTCGTCGGCGACGGCGTCAACGGCGCTCCCTGCACCCTCCGCGTCGTCGCCCTCGTCGGCGTCATCGGTGGCGCCACGCTCCTCGTCCGGCTCATCAACCGGCTCGGTCGTGCCCGCCTCGGTCCCGTCCAGGTCGGGCTGGTCGAGGTGGTTCCGGTCCAGGTCGGGCTGGTCGAGGTGGGTCCGGTCCAGGTCGGCCTGGTCGAGGTCGGACTGGTCAAGGTCGGACTGCTCGGGATCGTGCTCGTCGTTCATGCTCGCTGCTCCTCACAGGTGAAGGGGGTTCAGGTCCGGGCGCCGCGGAGCCTGCTCCGCCGACCGCGCCGCACCGGGCGCACGCCGGTCAATCGCCGCTGTCACCGGCGTCGCCATCGGGCTGCCCGCCCGGCCTCTGCGGCTTCTTGCGCTGCTGGCGCTGCTGGCGTGACTGCCGCTTCGGCTGCTGGCGCTGCTGCGGCCGCGGAGGCTCCTCCTCGACCACGGTCGAGCCCTCGGTGCCCTCGGCCTCCGGCTCGGGGAGGCCCTTGCGGGCCCGCTTGCGCGCGTCGCGGGCCTGCTTGGCGTCGAAGGCCGGCGTGCCGGGCGCCGGGTTGTTCCGGATCACGTAGAACTGCTGGCCCATCGTCCACAGGTTGGAGGTGGTCCAGTAGAGGAGCACGCCGATCGGGAAGGCGATGCCACCGACGGCGAACACGACCGGCAGGACGTAGAGCAGCATCTTCTGCTGCTGGGCGTAGGGCCCGCTCAGCGCGTCGGCCGGCATGTTCTTGCTCATCAGCTGGCGCTGGGTGAGGAACGTCGTCGCCGTCATCGCGATCACCAGCAGGCCGGCCAGGATCTGCACGTTGACGGTCGTCGGCGCCGCGTGAACGCGTCGGAGATCCTGCGCGCCGAAGATGCGTCGCGTCGCTCGAGGCTGCTCCACGTCGGCTTGGGTCAGCACGCCGAGCGGCTTGTCGTTGGCCGCCTGCGTCGAGCAGCCGGAACAGCGCGAAGAAGATCGGCATCTGCAGCAGGATCGGCAGGCACGAGGCGAACGGGTTGGTGCCCGCTGTCCTTGTAGAGCTTCATCGTCTTCTGCGCGAGCCGCTCCCGGTCGTGGCCGTACTTCTTCTGCAGCTCCTTGACCTTCGGCTGGATCAGCTGCATGTTGCGGCTGGACTTGATCTGCTTGACGAACAGCGGGATCAGCGCCGCCCGGATGACCAGGGTGAGCCCGATGATCGACAGCACCCACGACCAGCCGCTGTCGAAGGCCGAAGATCTGGCTCCACAGCTTGTGCCACCCGATCAGGATCAGCGAGATGACGCAGTAGAGCGGCGCCATGATGGCGTCGAACACTCAGGCTCCTTGCGGTCGGCGGTCGCTGCTCGTTGCAGCGGACGCACGCGTCGGGGGTGGGCGGACGGGGCGGAGGCAGGCGGCACCGGGTCGTAGCCGCCGGCCGCCCACGGGTGGCAGCGACCGAGCCGGCGCACGGCCAGCCAGCTGCCGCGCGCGGCGCCGTGACTGGCTCACCGCCTCCAGCGCGTACGCCGAGCAGGTGGGGTGGTAGCGGCAGACCTGGCCGTAGAGCGGGCTGATGAGCGGCGCGGTAGCCGCGAAGCAGCCAGATCAGGAGGTACTTCATCGGGCAGCCTCTCCGGCCACCCTCGCCAGGCAGGCGTCCAGATCGGCGGCCAGCGCGGCGTACGACGCGGTCGCGGCCGCCGGCAGCGCCCGCACCACGACCAGCGAACCGGCAGGGAGCGCCGCCACCCGCTCGCGCATGAGATGACGCAGCCGGCGCTTGACCCGGTTGCGCGTCACGGCGATGCCCACGGCCTTGCTCACGACGAAACCCACGCGTGCCGGACCGTGCATCACCGTCGCCGGTGCGCGACGCCAGGTGGACGACCAGGGTCGTGGCGCCGGCGCGGCGTCCACGGCGCAGGGCATGACGGAAGTCCTCACCGGCGGTGAGGCGGTGGGACCGCGCGAGCACGGGTCACCATCGGGGGCGGGCCCGGGGTCCTCAGACCGCCAGGCTCTTGCGGCCCTTGCGGCGGCGCGAGGACAGGATGGCGCGGCCGGCGCGGGTGCGCATGCGCAGGCGGAAGCCGTGCACCTTGTGACGGCGACGGTTGTTCGGCTGGTAGGTACGCTTGCTCACGAGCTTCTCCGTAGTTCTCCGGCCCACAACCGGCTCCCACGTGCTGGGTGCCGGCAGGGCGGTGGTCGTGCAGGTGGTGTCCCCGGCGGTGGGCAGCGGCCGACTCGGGCGTGCTCTGCTGGTGTCGAGCCGTCGGCTGGCACCGCCCACCCACGGCTCCCCCGTGCACCCCTCGAGCGGGTGGGGAGGCGATCCGTGGACATGCGGCACCGGTCGACGCCGGGCGACCGACCAACGGTACGCGGCCGCGTCCACAGGGTCAAACTCGGCCGCCCCTCCCTGTGGATGACGTCTTGCCGCCAGCCGCGTCCGCTTGTTACGTTCGCCTTCCACCGAGGTTCCCCACCACCGGGGTGCGGCGCCCGAGGCCAGCCGTCGGCGAGGCCGGTCAGCGAAGCGGTCGAATCGCCGCTGACCTGCAGCGATGGCGATCACGACCCGCAACCGGTGGAGCTCGGACCGAGCTCGCTGCAGCGGGCACAGCGGTGTTCACAGCCTGTGGACAAAGCTGTGGAACCCGAACGAAACAGATCGGCGGCCGGCCGATCTCCGTGGCACGAGCAGTGAGAAGGCGGAACCCGGTGGACGACACGACGACCTCGCCCGACGTGTGGCAACGCGTGGTCGCGGACCTCCAGCCCAACCAGCGCGCCTGGCTGCGCACCAGCGTCCGGTCACCCTGCACGAGACGACGGCGATCATCGCCGTGCCCAACGACTTCACCCGCACCCAGCTCGAGGGCCGGCTGCGCGGCCAGCTCGAGGACGCGCTCAGCGAGTCCTTCGGTCGCGAGATCCGGATCGCCGTCACCGTCGACCCCACGCTCGAGGTGCCTGCCCCCACGCAGACAGACCAGCCCACCCACGACGACACCTCGACAAGTCGAGATGTGTCTTTGTCGACAATCGCTCCGACGCTCGACGCTCCTCCGCCACCCCCGCCGCCGGCGCCGGCGCCCGAGCGCCCCGACCAGGCGCCGGTCGGCCTCCGCCCTGGAGACCCGGCTCAACCCGAAGTACACCTTCGAGACCTTCGTCATCGGCTCGTCCAACCGCTTCCCCCACGCCGCCGCGGTCGCCGTCGCCGAGGCGCCCGGCAAGGCCTACAACCCGCTGCTCGTCTACGGCGACTCCGGGCTGGGCAAGACCCACCTGCTGCACGCGATCGGCCACTACGTCGCGCAGCCTCTACACCGGCGCCAGGTGCGCTACGTCTCCAGCGAGGAGTTCACCAACGAGTTCATCAACGCGATCCGCGACGACCGGCAGGACCGCTTCAAGCGGCGCTACCGCGACGTCGACGTGCTGCTGATCGACGACATCCAGTTCCTGGAGGGCAAGACCCAGACGCAGGAGGAGTTCTTCCACACCTTCAACACCCTGCACAACGCCAACAAGCAGATCGTGCTCACCTCCGACCGTGCCGCCCAAGCAGCTCGACGGCGTTCGAGGACCGGCTGCGCAACCGGTTCGAGTGGGGCCTGATCACCGACGTGCAGCCGCCCGACCTCGAGACCCGCATCGCGATCCTGCGCAAGAAGGCCGCGATGGACCGGCTCACCGCGCCGCCGGACGTGCTGGAGTTCATCGCCTCCAAGATCCCGACCAACATCCGCGAGCTCGAGGGTGCGCTGATCCGGGTCACGGCGTTCGCCAACCTCAACCGCCAGGAGGTCGACCTGACCCTGGCCGAGATCGTGCTCAAGGACCTGATCCCCGAGGGCGGCGAGCCCGAGATCACCGCGCGCGCTGATCATCGCCCAGACCGCGGCCTACTTCGGCGTCTCCATCGAGGACCTCACCGGCCCCAGCCGCGGCCGCCACCTGGTGCACGGCCCGGCAGATCGCGATGTACCTGTGCCGCGAGCTCACCGACCTGTCGCTGCCCAAGATCGGCGCGCAGTTCGGCAACCGCGACCACACGACGGTGATGTACGCCGACCGCAAGATCAGCCAGCTGCTCGCCGAGCGCCGCGTCGGTCTTCAACCAGGTCACCGAGCTGACCAACCGGATCAAGCTGCAGGCCCGCCAGTCCTGACCTCCGCGTCGGCCGCCCGCCGCGCCTGTGGACAACCATGTGCGACGACCGCCGGCGTTCGTCCACAGCCCCTGTGGACGCACAGCGGTCGCCTGTACGACGCGACGCCGGCCGCGTCCACACCCCGGCGCCGGTCGTCCCCGTCGCCGTCCACACCCCCTGTGCACAGCGAATACCGCCCCTGACCTGCACAGAACGCGACTTCTCCACAGTTTCCACCGACGCTATGACTACTACCGTACCTCCAGCATGATCCCCTCGATCGGTCAACATCCACTGCACGCCCCCCTCCTGGGGACAACCTGCCGCCGTCGGCGCGCTGGCAGGATCGCCCCTCCCACGCCGCTCCGCGGAGCATGGCAGGATCGCACTCCGCAGCACCGCACCGCCCGAGGAGGTCCACACCGTGAAGTTCCGCGTCGAGCGCGACGTCCTCGCCGATGCCGTCGCCTGGGCTGCCCGCAGCCTGCCGGTCCGCCCGAGCGTCCCGGTCCTCGCCGGCCTGCTGATCGAGGCGAGCGACGACGGGCTGGTGCTGTCGACCTTCGACTACGAGACCTCGGCCCGCGCCACGCTCACCGCCGAGGTCAGCGACGAGGGCCGCGCCCTGGTCAGCGGCCGGCTGCTCGCCGACATCTGCCGCAGCCTGCCCGCCAAGCCGGTCGAGATGGACGCTCGACGGCGCCCGCGTCTCGCTGACCTGCGGCTCCGCCCGCTTCAGCCTGCAGACGATGCCGGTCGAGGACTACCCGACGCTGCCGGAGATGCCGACCGCCACCGGCACCGTCGCCAGCGACGCAGTTCGCCCACGCCGTCGCCCAGGCGGTCACCGCGGCGGGCCGCGACGACATGCTGCCGGTGCTCACCGGCGTGCGCATCGAGATCGACGGCTCCACGATCGCGCTGCTCGCCACCGACCGCTTCCGGCTCTCCCACCGCGAGCTGACCTGGAACCCGCAGCACCCCCGACGAGTCGGTGGCCGCCCTGGTCCCGGCCAAGGTCCTCGCCGACACCGCCAAGTCGCTGACCGCCGGCGCCGAGGTCACCATCGCGCTCTGCCCGCGGCGGCGCCGGCGAGGGCCTCATCGGCTTCGAGGGCCACGCGCCCGGCGGCGTGCGCCGCACCACCACGCGCCTGCTCGACGGCGAGTTCCCCAAGGTCCGCAGCCTGTTCCCCAGCCGAGCACCGACCACGGCGCCTGGTCGACAAGGCCGCGCTGATCGAGTCGGTCAAGCGCGTCTCGCTGGTCGCCGAGCGCAACACCGCCGTGCAGCTGGCGTTCAGCGACGGCGTGCTCACCCTCGACGCCGGCTCGGGCGACGAGGCGCAGGCGCTCGGAGTCGATCGAGGCCGACGATCGACGGCGAGGACATCACCACCGGGCTTCAACCCGCAGTTCCTGCTCGACGGCCTCACCGCCATCGACGAGGCGGTGCGTCGAGCTGGCCTTCACCCAGGCGTCCAAGCCCGTGGTGATCAGCGGCCGGATCGGCGAGGGGCAGGACGACCCCGGCTTCCGCTACCTGCTGATGCCGCGCCGCCTGCTCAGCTGACGCCCGGCCGGCTTCGACGCGCTACTCGCTTCTGCGTCGTGCGCCGCTAGGCTCGCCCCATGCACATCGGACTCGTCGGGCTCGGCAAGATGGGCGGCAACATGCGCGACCCGCACTGCGCCACGCCGGCCACACCGTCGTCGGCTACGACCGCAACCCCGACGTCAGCGACGTCGACTCGCTCGCGGCGCTGGTCGACGGCGCTGCCCAGCCCCAAGGTCGTCTGGGTGATGGTGCCCGCCGGCGACCCGACCCGCGCCACCGTCAACGAGCTCGGCGAGCTGCTCGGCGAGGGCGACGTGGTCGTCGACGGCGGCAACTCCCGCTGGACCGACGACCATCGCCAACGCCGCGCTGCTCGCCGAGAAGGGCATCGGCTACGTCGACTGCGGCGTCTCCGGCGGCGTCTGGGGCCTGGAGAACGGCTACGCCCTGATGTACGGCGGCGACGCCGCCGACGTCGCCAAGGTGCAGCCGGCCTTCGACGCGCTCAAGCCCGAGGGCGAGTTCGGCTCCGTGCACGCCGGCGGGGTCGGCGCCGGCCACTTCTCCAAGATGGTCCACAACGGCATCGAGTACGCCCTCATGCAGGCCTACGCCGAGGGCTGGGAGCTGCTCGAGAAGGTCGACCTGGTCGACAACGTCACCGAGGTCTTCCGCTCCTGGCGCGAGGGCACCGTCATCCGCTCCTGGCTGCTCGACCTGCTGGTCACCGCGCTCGACGAGGACCCGGGCCTGACCGAGATCCGCGGCTACGCCGACGACTCCGGCGAGGGCCGCTGGACCGTCGAGGCCGGCATCGACAACGCCGTCCCGACGCCGGCGATCACCGCCTCCCTCTTCGCCCGCTTCGTCTCCCGCCAGGACGACTCGCCCGGCGATGAAGGCGGTCGCCGCGATGCGCAACCAGTTCGGCGGCCACGCGGTCCAGTCCGCCCCTGCCGAGGACGACGCGGCCGGCGGGTGACCGCCGCCCGGCGGGCTGCCCACGACGGCGGGAGACTGACCCGGTGTACGTCGCCCACCTGACCCTGCACGACTTCCGCTCCTACGCCGACGTCGACGTCGCGCTGGAGCCGGGCGTCACCGCGTTCATCGGGCGCAACGGCCAGGGCAAGACCAACCTGGTCGAGGCGATCGACTACCTCTCCCGGCTGTCCTCGCACCGGGTCGCCACCGACGCGCCGCTGGTCCGGGCCGGCGCCGAGCAGGCGCGTGGTCCGCGCCGCCGTCGTGCGCGACGGGCGGACGGCGGTGCTCGAGGTCGAGCTCAACCCCGGCCAGGCCAACCGGGCCCGGGTCAACCGGTCCCCGCTGCCCCGGGCCCGCGAGCTGGTCGGCCTGGTGCGCACGGTGGTCTTCTCGCCCGAGGACCTGGCCCTGGTCAAGGGCGACCCGTCGGACCGCCGCACGTTCCTCGACGACCTGCTGGTGCTGCGGACCCCGCGGCTGGCCGGCGTCCGCGCCGACTACGACCGGGTGCTCAAGCAGCGCAACTGCGCTGCTCAAGACCGCCGGCGCCGCCCGTCGCGGGTCGCCGATCGAACGAGCGCTGTCGACGCTCGAGGTCTGGGACGACCACCTGGCCCGGACCGGCGGCGAGCTGCTGGCCGCGCGGCTGGCGCTGGTCGAGGCGCTGCGCCCCTACGTCGGCAAGGCCTACGAGACCGTCGCCCGGGGCGCCAGCCGCGAGGACGCCGAGCTCGACTACGTGCCCAGCCTCGAGCTGCCCGACGACGCGGGCGCCACCACCGACCGGGCCGCCCCGACCGCGCCGTGCTGACCGAGGCGCTGCTCGCCGAGCTCGAACGCCGCCGCAGCGACGAGCTCGACCGCGGCATCTCCCTGGTCGGCCCGCACCGCGACGAGCTCCTGCTCACCCTCGGCAACGACGAGCCTGCGGCTGCCGGTCAAGGGCTACGCCTCCCACGGGGAGTCCTGGTCGTTCGCGCTCGCGCTGCGGCTGGCGTCGTACGACCTGCTCCGCGCCGACGGCGACGACCCGATCCTGATCCTCGACGACGTGTTCGCCGAGCTCGACACCGAGCGCCGCGAGCCAGCTCGCCGCGCTGGTCGCCGGCGCCGAGCAGGTGCTGGTCACCGCCGCGGTCGCCGCCGACGTCCCCGCCGCCGCTCGCCGGGCGTCCGGTACGTCGTCGCCGACGGCGAGGTGACCCGTGACGAGTGACGCGCGACCCGAGGCGACCGGACGCCGCGAGGGTCCGCCGGGCGGCCTCCGACAGCCGCACGCCGAGCACCCACGCCGACGACGGCCTCGACCTGGCCCGCTCGCTGCACCCGCGCGCACCGCCGGCCGCACGCCGTCGCCGCCGGCGCGCCGGCCGGGCCGACCCGCCCGCCGCGGCGCACGCCCACGCGGCGACCTCAGCGGCGCCCATCCCGACGACCGCGACCCCCAGCTGCTCGACACCAGCGTCGGCCGGCTGGTCGCCGACCACGGCTGGGAGCTCGACCTGCGGGTGCAGCGGCGTCTTCGCCCGCTGGGCCGAGCTGGTCGGCGCCGAGGTCGCCGACGCACTGCACGCCCGGAGTCCTTCGCCGACGGCCGGCTGGTGGTGCGCACCGACTCGACCGCCTGGGCCACCCAGCTCCGGCTGCTCGCGCCCGACCGTCGTACGCCGGCTCAACGAGGAGCTCGGCCACGGCACCGTCACCGTGATCGAGGTGCTCGGCCCGCACCGGCCCGAGCTGGAAGAAGGGCCGGCTCGCCGGTCCGCGACGGCCGCGGTCCGCGCGACACCTACGGCTGAGCGGCCGGGCCTCGACCGGGCTGCGCAGGCGCGCCGAGCTGCCGATCTGACGGGCCTGCAGCGGACGGTATGGGGACCCATCCGACCCCCCTGTTCGGCGCCGCGAACCGCCCTCATCGGGGCCGCTGAGGGCCATGTTTTGTCCACAGATCCCCCGCTCCCACGGACGACCGGCGTGGTCAGAGGCCTCTGACCGGGTATCATGGACGTCGGGTCGCACGGCTCCACCGAGCAGCGGCCCTCCGCATGTCAGCTGCCTCGCCCGGGTCGCCTCGAGAGGCCGCGGCGTGCCCCGGTCCGGAAGAGGTGCGTGTGTCCGACGAGACCACCCCCGTTCAGCCCTCCGACCCGCCTCCACCCCGTCCGAGCCTCCTCGCCGCCCGCGCAGCGCCCACCGGTCGCCGACTACGACGCGCGCCTCGATCCAGGTCCTCGAGGGCCTCGAGGCGGTGCGCAAGCGCCCCGGCATGTACATCGGCTCGACCGGTGAGCGCGGCCTGCACCACCTGGTCTGGGAGATCGTCGACAACGCGCGTCGACGAGGCGCTGGCCGGGCTACTGCGACCGGATCGTGGTGACCCTGCAGGCCGACGGCGGCGTCCGGGTCGACGACAACGGCCGCGGCATCCCCACCGACACGCACCCCGGCCGAGGAGCATGCCCGCGCTGACGATGGCGCTGACCGATGCTGCACGCCGGCGGCAAGTTCGGCGGCGGCGGCTACAAGGTCTCCGGCGGCCTGCACGGCGTCGGCGTCTCGGTGGTCAACGCGCTGTCCAGCCCGCCTGATCGTCGAGGTCAAGAACCGCGGCCACCTGTGGCGCCAGACCTTCCAGCCTCGGCGTCCCCGACGGCGACCTCGAGCAGGTCCGCGCCGATGGAGCCCGGGCGAGCGCACCGGCACCACGGTCACCTTCTGCGCCTCCGACGACATCTTCGAGACCACCGACGTACTCCCTCGAGACGATCACCACCCGCTTCCGCGAGATGGCCTTCCTCAACAAGGGCCTCGAGATCGTGGTGCGCGACGAGCGCCCGCAGGCCGACGAGATCGCGTCGACGCGGTCGAGGACGACACCATCGACAACCGAGATCGACCAGGCCGGCGCACGACGCGCATCAAGCGCGGCGAGACCGGCGGCCTCGAGCAGCGTCTTCACGCTACGACCGCGGCCTGGTCGACTACGTCGAGCACCTCAACCGCCGCAAGGACACGGCCAACCCGACCGTCATCGCCTTCGAGGCCGAGACCCCGCCCGAGTCGGTCGAGAACCACATGAGCCTCGAGGTCGCGATGCAGTGGAACACCGCCTACACCGAGTCGGTGCACACCTTCGCCAACACCATCAACACCCACGAGGGCGGCACCCACGAGGAGGGCTTCCGCGCCGCGCTCACCACCCTGGTCAACAACTGGGGCGAGGAGTGGGGCCTGATCAAGAAGAACGAGGACCGCGTCTCGGGCGACGACATCCGCGAGGGCCTGACCGCGATCATCTCGATCAAGCTCGGCGAGCCGCAGTTCGAGGGCCAGACCAAGACCAAGCTCGGCAACACCGAGGCCAAGGGCTTCGTCCAGCGGGTCGTCAACGACCAGCTCGGCGACTGGTTCGAGGAGAACCCCGCCGAGGGCAAGCGACATCATCCGC
This sequence comes from uncultured Actinomycetota bacterium, assembly GCA_963719955.1. Classification (GTDB taxonomy): domain Bacteria; phylum Actinomycetota; class Actinomycetes; order Propionibacteriales; family Nocardioidaceae; genus Nocardioides. Next base: position 266,518 of record CAVRDV010000001.1, read on the forward strand.
AAGTCGCAGGCCGCGGCCAGCGGCCCGGATCGCCGCCCGCAAGGCGCGCGACCTGGCCCGCGCCGCAAGGGCCTGCTCGGCGGCGGCGGCCTGCCCGGCAAGCTGTCGCGACTGCCAGTCGACCAACCCCGCGGAGTGCGAGGTCTTCATCGTCGAGGGCGACTCGGCCGGCGGCTCGGCCCGCCAGGGCCGCGACCCGCGCATCCAGGCGATCCTGCCGATCCGCGGCAAGATCCTCAACGTCGAGAAGGCCCGCATCGACAAGGTGCTCGCCAACACCGAGGTCCAGGCGATCATCTCCGCGCTCGGCACCGGCATCCACGAGGACTTCGACCTCGAGAAGCTGCGCTACCACAAGATCGTGCTGATGGCCGACGCCGACGTCGACGGCCACCACATCAACACCCTGCTGCTGACGCTGCTGTTCCGCTTCATGAAGCCGCTGATCGAGCACGGCTACGTCTACCTGGCGCAGCCGCCGCTCTACCGGCTGCGCTGGAACAAGCCGGCCGAGCACGAGTTCGTCTACTCCGACGCCGAGCGCGACGCGCTGCACGCGCGACGGCCTGGCGCAGGGCAAGAAGCTGCCCAAGGAGAACCGCGGTCCAGCGCTACAAGGGTCTCGGCGAGATGAACGCCGAGGAGCTGTGGGAGACCACGATGGACCCCGACGCGCGGCTGATGCTGCAGGTGACCCTCGACGACGCCGCCCAGGCCGACGAGATCTTCTCGATCCTGATGGGCGAGGACGTCGAGCAGCGCCGCTCGTTCATCCAGCGCAACGCCAAGGACGTCCGCTTCCTCGACATCTGAGCGGTCGTACGCGCACTCGCTGCCCTACGACTAGCTGATACGGATCTAGACCAGAGAGAGCAGAGACACGTGACTGAGACCCCCACCGACGGCGGCACTCGGCGGCCACGGCACCGGCGACGGCGCATCGAGCCGGTCGAGCTGCAGACGCTGATGCAGCAGTCCTACCTCGACTACGCGATGACCGTCATCGTCGGGCGCGCGCTGCCCGACGTGCGCGACGGGCTCAAGCCGGTGCACCGCCGCGTCCTCTACGCGATGTACGACGGCGGCTACCGCCCCGACCGCGGCTTCTCCAAGTGCTCGCGCGTCGTCGGTGACGTGATGGGTCAGTACCACCCGCACGGCGACACCGCGATCTACGACACCCTGGTCCGGCTCGCGCAGCCGTGGGTGCTGCGCTCCCCGCTGGTCAACGGCCAGGGCAACTTCGGCTCGCCGGGCAACGACTCCGCCGCCGCCATGCGGTACACCGAGTGCCGGATGGCGCCGCTGGCGCATGGAGATGGTGCGCGACATCGACGAGGACACCGTCGACTTCCAGCCCAACTACGACGGCCGCTCGCAGGAGCCGACCGTCCTGCCGTCGCGCTTCCCCAACCTGCTGGTCAACGGCTCGGCCGGCATCGCGGTCGGCATGGCCACCAACATCCCGCCGCACAACCTGCGCGAGGTCGCCGACGGCGCGCCAGTGGGCGCTCGAGCACCCCGACGCCACCCGCGAGGAGCTCCAGGACGCGCTGATCGAGCGGATCAAGGGCCCCGACTTCCCCAACGGCGCGCTGATCGTCGGCCGCCAGGGCATCGAGCAGGCCTACCGCACCGGCCGCGGCTCGATCACCCTGCGCGCGGTCGATCGAGGTCGACGAGGACGCCAAGGGCCGCACCTGCCTGGTCGATCACCGAGCTGCCCTACAAGGTCAACCCCGACAACCTGGCGCTGAAGATCGCCGAGCTCGCCGACTCCGGCCAGATCCAGGGCATCGCCGACATCCGCGACGACACGCTCGGGCCGCACCGGCCAGCGCCTGGTCATCGTGCTCAAGCGCGACGCCGTCGCCCAGGTCGTGCTCAACAACCTGCTCAAGCACACCGAGCTGCAGAACAACTTCGGCGCCAACATGCTGGCGCTGGTCGACGGCGTGCCGCGCACGCTGCCGATCGACGAGTTCATCTCCGCACTGGGTGACCCACCAGATCGAGGTCATCCAGCGGCGCACCCGCTTCCGGCTCGCCGAGGCCGAGCAGCGCGCCCACATCCTGCGCGGCCTGGTCAAGGCGCTCGACGCGCTCGACGAGGTCATCGCGCTGATCCGCCGCTCGCCCGACGTCGACGAGGCCCGCGCCGGGCCTGATGGAGCTGCTCGAGATCGACGAGGTCCAGGCCAACGCGATCCTCGACATGCAGCTGCGCCGGCTGGCCGCCCTCGAGCGCCAGAAGATCATCGACGACCTCGCCGAGCTCGAGCTCGAGATCGCCGACCTCGAGGACATCCTCGCCAACGAGGCGCGGCAGCGGCAGATCGTCTCCGACGAGCTCACCGAGATCGTCGACAAGTACGGCGACGACCGCCGCACCCAGATCATCGCGGCCGACGGCGACCTCTCGATGGAGGACCTGATCCCCGACGAGGAGCTGGTCGTCACGATCACCCGCGGCGGCTACGCCAAGCGCACCCGCGCCGACCAGTACCGCACTCCAGCAGCGCGGCGGCAAGGGCGTGCGCGGCGCGACGCTGCGCGGCGACGACGTGGTCGAGCACTTCTTCGCCACCACCACCCACCACTGGCTGCTGTTCTTCACCACCGCCGGCCGGGTCTACCGCACCAAGGCCTACAACCTGCCCGAGGCCGCGCGCGACGCCAAGGGCGGCCACGTCGCCGACCTGCTGTCGCTTCCAGCCGGACGAGGACGATCGCCCAGGTGCTGGCGATCCGCGACTACGAGCAGGCGCCGTACCTCGTGCTCGCCACCCGCAACGGCCTGGTCAAGAAGACCCGGCTCGGCGACTACAACAGCCCCGCGCCAGGCCGGCGTCATCGCGATCAACTTCCGCGAGGACGACGACGAGCTGATCGGCGCCGAGCTGGTCAACGCCGACGACGACATCCTGCTGGTCTCCCGCAAGGGCCAGTCGATCCGCTTCCGCGCCGACGACGCCCAGCTGCGGCCGATGGGCCGCGCGACCGTCGGGCGTGTCCGGCATGAAGTTCCGCGACGGCGACTCGGTGCTGTCGATGTCGGTGATCCGGGCCGACGCAGGTGGCGGCCGAGGAGGCCGCCGAGGGCGACGCGGCCGACGTCCGCCGAGGTCGCGCGCGCAGTACGTCTTCACGATCACCGACGGCGGCTTCGCCAAGCGCAGCCGGATCACCGACTACCGCACTCCAGTCCCGCGGCGGCCTCGGCATCAAGGCGATGTCGCTGGCCAACGAGGACCGCGGCGGCCTGGTCGGCGCCTTCATCGTGGAGGACGGCGACGAGGTCCTGTCGATCACCCAGGGCGGCCAGGTCGTCCGCAGCCCGATCAACGCCGACTTCCGGCCCACCGGCCGCTCGACGATGGGCGTGAAGTTCGTGACGCCCGAAGTCGGGCGACGCGGTCGCCGTGGTCGCCCGCTCGGTCGAGGCGCGCGAGGACGACGAGGAGGCCCCGGCCGAGGCGGTCGAGGGTGCGCCGGAGGGCTCTGGGGAATCGTCGGATGCGGCCGTGGATGCAACAATCGAGACTTCTGCACCCGACGACCCCCGGGGAGAGTGAAGCCTGATGGCGGACCGCGCCGCGCCCCAGACGACCCCTCCGACCACCCAGCCGCCGACCACCGAGGCCGCTGAGGCGGCCACGGCCAAGGACGCCGCACCGGCCGCCGGCCAGGCCAAGCGGCCGGTGCTGCCGCCGATGCCGGAGGCCAAGCCTGCTCGCGGCGCCCGCAAGGCGACGCCCCCCAAGGCGACACCGCAAAGCTCCCGCTCGGGCGGGCCGCAATCCGGGGCTCCGGCCGCGAGGCCGGCCAACGGCACCGTCGGCCCGGCCGGCGAGGCGGCCGCGAGGCCGGCTGCCCCTGCCGCTGCCCCGGCCGGCGAGGCGGCCGCGGTGCGCAAGCCGGTGCTGCCCCCGCCGCCGCCGCCGGCGGAGCCGAAGAAGAAGGGCGCGTTGACCCAACGGCTGCAGGCCCGCCGCCCCGCGGCCGACGACACCGCCGCCGCACCTGTGGCCGAGAGCCCCGCCGCCGGCAAGCCTGCCGCCAAGAAGCGGGCTGCGGGCAAGCCCGCCGCCGCACCGCCGGCACCCCCGCGTCGCCAGCCCTCGGCCGGCGACACCGCGCAGGTGCCGGTGACGCGCTCTGTCGCCGGCCCGACAGCCGGTGCTGCCGCTGCTGGCGGCGCTGCCGCGGGTGCTGCTGGTGCCGCCGCCGGCACGACCGCGCCCGGCCGGCCTACCGTGGCCCCCACGCCGGTGACCCGCGAGACCAAGAAGGTCGCCCAGGGCGCCCGACCGGCCAAGACCGCGAAGCCCGCCCGTCCGCCGAAGCAGGCGGCCGCCCAGCGCCCGGTCGCCGCCACGGGGCGCCCTTCGCGCCGAGCACGGCTCCGGCTGACCCGGATCGACCCGTGGTCGGTGATGAAGACCGCCTTCCTGCTCTCGGTCGCGCTCGGCATCGTCACCGTGGTCGCGGTGATGACCGTCTGGAGCGTGCTCGGTGCCGCTGGGCTGTGGGACTCCATCAACGCCACCGTGCAGAGCCTGCTCAGCGGCGACACCAGCTCCGACTTCGACGTCACCGACTACCTCGGCACCTCCCGGGTGCTCGGCTTCACCACCCTGGTGGCGATCGCCGACGTGGTGCTGCTGACCGCGATCGCCACGCTCGCGGCGTTCCTCTACAACATGGCCGCCGCCCTCCTCGGCGGCGTCGAGCTGACCCTCACCGAGGACCCCCACTGAGCCGAGGCGTCGCAGATTCCCCGCCGACTCGTCGTGGATGGCGCGGCGAGATGTCGCTGATCTCGGGTGCGCTGCCCGTTTTGGGACGCCCTCCGGCGTTGCGGTAGTGTTCCCCTTCGGTCGGCCCGGAGGCCGACCGCGCCGGTGTCGCCGGATCCGGGCCTATAGCTCAGACGGTTAGAGCGCTTCCCTGATAAGGAAGAGGTCACAGGTTCAAGTCCTGTTAGGCCCACCACCAGCACCGTCGCACTCGACGCAGGGCCCCGCCGATCGGGGCCTCCCTGGAGGGAAATCCCATGAAGAAGCTGCTGCTCGTCGTCCTGGCCGCGGTCGCCGCGACCTTCGCCAAGAAGAAGATCGACGCCGCCAAGGGTGAGCAGGCCCTGTGGGCCGAGGCCACCGACAACGTCGACTGATCCGGGTGGCCGCGCCCGCGGTCGACCCGGTACGCCGGCCCGGCTCGCGGCCGTCGTACGCCCCCGGCCGGAGGCCGGAACCCACGGCGCTCGCGCCGACGGGGCCATGGCGCAATTGGTAGCGCACCTGCTTTGCAAGCAGGGGGTTAGGGGTTCGAGTCCCCTTGGCTCCACCCGCGAAACCGCAGGTCAGCCTTGCGGATTCTTTGGATTTCGGGTATCCCTTTGCTGACTCGCGGTCTGCTGTGGGGGACCAGTGGGGGAAGGACTCGGGGCGCCTTGGCGGAACGACGCAATTGGAGACGCGCGGAGCTGCTGCTGGTGGCTGCAGCTGTGGTGATCCCGGTCCTGGTCTTACTCACATCAGCCTGGAGCACCCCGCCCTTCTCTGACCACGAGGTCGAACTGGCCCGCGAGCCGGCGAGGACCCAACCCGGCTTCGACCGCGAGCTCGCCCGCTGCGGGAAGCGACCTCGCCGCTACGGCGTCGACCCCGCCGCCGGCTGCGAGGAATCGATGATCTGCGACTGCTCCGGCCTGTTCCGCGAGCCGCTGTTGGTGCGCCGCGAGTTGCAGGGCAACGGACCGGGGGTGAACACCCCGATCGCCGTCCTCCTGATTCTCGCCGGCGCAACGGGTCGTCGGGGCCGACTGGGCCAGCGGGTCGATGAGACACCAACTCCTGTTCGAACCGCGGCGGACAGCGGTCTGGGCGGCGAGGGCCACCGCCGTCGGGTTGGCCGCCGTAGTGGGGGTGCCCAATCAGCTGTTCTGCTGGGCCGGCATCTACCTAGTTGCCGCCCAGCGAGGCATCGACCCGCCGCCAGCGCTGTGCGACGGCGTCGCGTGGATGCTCGATCGGGGCACGTTCGGGCCGCCTCCCCTGGGAGGCGATCAGGAGCGCTACATAGCCCACGCCAACTTCGGCGCGGTGATCCAGGGCCGCTACACCTACTGGATCGAAACCCCCGATGACTGCTACGACCCCCGGACCGGGGAAGAGCGGCGCCAGGACGGAGGTCACGACGCGCGTTCGACGCTCGCTGCAGCGGGGAGCAGATAGCCCCTGTCAGGGGAGGACTCCAATACCTCGCAGTTCGCACCCTTCTCGGGCTCGCACGAGCATCTCGTCCTTCCGGAGACGTGACGCCCCCAGCCTCGAGGAGGTTGCCCACGACACCATCAGCCCACCTGGGTGACGATCCCGAGCTGGCCGGAGCCGGCTCCGCCGGCCGAGACGGACCAAGCCGCCAAGCAGCGTCCCGGCGGTGGGAATTCCTCGAAACTGCGAGCCTTGACACAAGTCGTAACGCGGGAGCAGAATGAGCCACCGCGCGCGGTCAGCGCGCCCATCCGGGGAGGTGCACCATGCTCGGACTCCGGAAATTCTCGCGGATCCCCATGACCTTAAGCGTGTTGGGAACGGTTCTTGCGCCGACGGCCGCCCTAGCGGTTACTTGGAATAGTTCCAGCAACCCACTAACCGCGTACGAAAGTGGTGTCGCGCAGGCCCAAGCATACGGCAACTTCTACAACACTGGCTCGTATGCACGTAGTTCGTCGAATCAACGCGACCCCCGGCCCGGTGGAGACTCTGTCTACGTCGACACACAATTCTATTTCTATCAGTACTCAAGCACCGCCTGTGGAAGTAGTGGCGGAACCTGCTACGTGTACTACGGACACGAGGAAACGTCGCGGACCAATACCAATAGTTGGGACTCCCAATACAAGCAAAAAGCCCTGCCGGCCACCGGCCAGAAGGCGCGCGGAAAGATTCACGTCTGCGAGGACCAGAGTTTCTCGGGCGACCCCTGCTCGGACTGGGTGCTGCCGACCTTTGCCTACTGACTCCGGGGAGTCACCCGCGCGCGCGGCGACACCAATACTTCACGTTGAGGGGTTCTCCTACCAATACGGAGACCAGCCTGACTACGTGCTCGAAGACGTTAGCTTCGAACTCCGGCCGGGAATCACAGCCCTAGTTGGCGTTAACGGAGCCGGTAAGACCACGCTTCTCAAGTGCCTGGCCACAGAACTCGCCCCCTCCAAAGGGTCCGTTGCTCTCGAGGGCGTTGAAACCACAACCGCCTCCGCGGCGGACCTGCGCACGAGCCGTCGCAGGATAGGTATGGCACCGCAGGACTTTGCCATTCCGGGTGAACTCACGGTGCGAGACTTCCTGCACTACATGTGCTGGCTCCGGGAGATTCCACGGTCCGAGCGGGCTGAACGCGTGCAGAACGTGCTCAGGGAGGTCGGGCTCGCCGATCGCACAGCGTCCAGGATCCGTACCTTGTCCGGAGGTATGGTTCGTCGATTGAATATTGCACAGGCCATACTCGCGCGGCCGCGGTTGTTGATTCTGGATGAGCCAATGGACGGTCTCGACCCCGAACAGCGTGTGTCACTGCGGCGACTTGTCAGCACGCTCGGAGCGTTCACGGCGGTCATTATCAGCAGTCACGCGTTGGACGATGTAGCGCAGATCTGTTCACGGGTTCTGATGCTCGACAGACGACAACTGGTCTTTGACGGCGACCTGGAACGCCTGCTCAATATCGGGAAGTCTGCTCTCGGGGTCGATGCTAGCCTGCCACCCTATGAGGCAGCCTTCCTGGAGCTTAGACGCCGAGGAGGGGCGTGAGTCGCGAGGAGCGCATTGCGTTCCTGGTCGCCCTTTGCATTCTGGGGGGAATCGCGCTCTTCAATCGAGGCACTCCCTGGGCCGGAGAATGGAATTGGACCCTCGCCGCCGCTACGGGATCCACCACTCTGTCGGGTCCCGGGGTCAGCGCGGTCGCCGCTTGGCTCATGGTGCAGCAGCGACGGCAGGCGAGCGTGACCGACTCAACTCCGCGCGCATGGCAGATTGGGGGGCGAACTGCTGTTGTAGCTTGGTTATTGGGCATCACCGTTCAAGTGATCATTCTTGTCGCAGCGATTGCCGTCACGGTCGTTGCCGGCGTTGATGGCCCATTCTATCCTGTGAGCCTCGTTCCCACGCCTTTCCTGCTCGGTGCGTTCGCTGCGTTCGGGGCTGCGCTTGGCCGCGCCGCTCCGCATCTCGTGACAGTCGCACTAGCCGGACCGCTCGCTTTCGGGATTGCGGCCGTCGGACCGGTGCAGGGATCGCTTCAATTCTTGCGCGCCAACATTCCGACCGGCTCGTTGGTAGGCCTTCGGTGGGACACCACGACTCTCCTCATACAGATTGCCTCGCTTCTCGGCGTCGCGCTTGTGGCTTGGCTCCGTGACCATTGCGCGTCGGTTCTCGAGGGGACGAGCCGCGCAAGTCGCGGGAACTGCCGGCATCGCTCTCGTGGTTGCGGGTTGGCTGGGTCAGATGACTCACGGAGCCGAACGCTACGTTGTTTCCAGTGAACGCGCGGATACGTGCACTGGCGCTGAACCGGCGATCTGCTTGTCTCCAACACATGCAAGGTACGAAGAGACGTTGAGGACTGCAGTTCGCTCACCGGCTGCAGTTCTGATCAAGTTCGAGATCGCCATGCCGGAGGCTTTCTCTGAAGACATCCCATCAGATGAACCTGGCGAGTCCACTGGGTTCTTCTCGCTTGGCCCCACGCCCTCAGAGCTAGTGATTGATCTCAGTTTCGGCGCCGGCGTCCTCTCGCAGCCGGCGGGGTGCAAAGAGTGGCGTGCGCAGGTACCTCCCTCGCAGAAGGCATTTGAAGCTCGTTATCTCCTTCAGCAATGGTTGATCGCGGAGGCAGGTGGGGGGCCGCAGCCCATGAGCCCGCGACAGCAACGTTGGCTAGATCGCCCACCTGATGATCAGATTCCCTGGGCTCAGGAGACCTACTCGAATCTGCGTGAGTGCAGACTTGATGAGGTCCGGCTGCCATGGCATCACTAGTGCCCTGGCGTGTCGGATGGACGTGGTGTGTTTCCCACCGGGGGGTTCCAGCCGCAGTGGCAACGGTAGTCGTGGCCAGCGTCTTCTGGCTCGTCGGGTCACTGCGCATCGAGGTTTTCGACCCTGGACATACATTGCCGGCCTGGGCGCTCTTGCCTGGTTCGCTCGCGCTGATTGCGGCGTCAACCATCAGCGACCGCCTCGCCGCCTACACGCTGGCGAGTCCTCGCAGTCAGTGGTTGGCGCGGACGATCTGGATGGCATCAGTTGCCGGGACCATGGCCCTGACATCTCAAGTCGTTGGCGCAACGATCGGCATCGACGGCCTTTGGGTGGTGGCGACCGTCTTCGTCCTGGCCGCTTTTGCACTGAGTGCCGTGTGGATCGGGCTCGCATGGATCTTCGTGGTGGGTGTAGAGGTGTGGGCTCTGGTCTTTTCGCGCAGCATCGCCTCCGTGCAGACAGGCAACGACCTCTTGAGTACCCTCGGCGGTTCCGCAACTCGGCCGATGGTGGGCTTCATTGCAGCCGCCTGCCTTGCCTATCCCATCCTTGGTGCCCAGCTACACCTAAGGCGAATGGTCGGCGCGCGATGATTCACCGTCTGGTCCGACTGCCGGGCCGCTCCATGAGTCTGCGCAACGGCCGACGTGACCCTTCCCCAGCGCTTGGGCCACCGGACGCGCTGCGAATGGCCTTGGAAGCTCCGCCGTGACCTGCCGACTAGGTCGGCGTGACAGACGGTCTCCGCCCCGCAGCACAACGGCGTTCCCGCGACGGCGTCGTGAAAGCGAAGCACCAAGTCGGGGGATGCCATCAGCTGGGCGTCATCGAGGCTGTACGGCGGTTGGCGGGCGCTGTCCCGTCGATGTAGGTGAGCTCCTCGTGCCCGTCGTGAGTGTGGCCCGGCCAACCTGGTGCACCGTCGAAACCAACCCGCTCGAGGCGCCTGACAAGTCAGCGATGTCCCCGACCGCTCGTGCGGCAGAGAGTTCGCCCCGTGTTGCCCACCCGACGACCCGTCTTCGCGCGCCACGAGGGAGCACCTTCCGATCATCACGTCATCCACCCGGCCACCCCCCCGCAGACGAACGACGTTCCCGCTGCGAGAATGCAGCGATGCGCACCGCCCTGCACGGCTGGACGCACTCGCTGCTCGCGCCGACGTCGTGCCCGGTTGCCTGACGAGTTGGGGTGCGGAGATGCGCCACGACATGCGATTCCCCCGGCGCGAACTGGCCGACGATCACCTACCACGACACGTGGTCTGGCCCGCCCGTGTGCGACGAGGACGCCGCCAGATCCCGATCGGACCGGCGATGGGATGACCGCCGGTGGTGGTGTGGTGGGCATTGGGTGCCTGGTCCACCGACCATCCTGAGATCGACGCGGTGGTGTGGCGCGACGACGACCTCGGCCTCGTATTCAACGACTTCAACGACGTCGATGGTGTCAACGCGGGTGGGCACTGACCCGCGGGGTGTTCGCGTCGGTCGATTTTCAACGCGCGTCCTACGGTGGCTCCTCCTGGCTCCAGCGACCGCCATCGGGCTCACACGAACGACCTCGAACTGATCGAGAGCTCCCTCCGAAATGGATCTACACAGTCGCCGGTGCGGATACCAACGGACCTCCCGTTCCCGATCACGATCGACGCTCTGGTGGGCTTCACCGGGCGAGAGTCGCGCCGCTGCCTGCGGTGTGGCCCCGGGAGCCCTGGTACCTCCGTCACGCCTGGTTCGCCGACGACTACACCACCTGCCACCGCACCTTCTATGGGCCGCATGACCTCACTGAGCGCATCTCGCCGCTACTCCCACGGCGCCTCTCTCGATGACGACGCCTGACGGAGGCTGACGAACCCCATAGCCCGCTCGCCGCAAGGCGATCCGAAGCCCTCGAACCGAGCGGCACGCATGCTACGAAGGTCTGTAGATCGGTCCGCCCCTCGGGGTGGGCCGAGAGCCATTTCAAGGGTAGATGACGAGTGTTGACGGGCGGTGACGAGGCCGATGCACGGGGGAGTGAAGTTCTACCGCGGCTCCGCCGCGGCCGCGCGCTCCTACGTCGAGGCCGACCACTCGCGCGCCGACGACTACTACCTGGCCGAAGGCAGCGACCTGGCCGAGCACTACATCGCCGGCCCCGGAGTTGTGCAGCGCGTCGGCGACCTTGATGGCCCGACGTATGAGCGCTGGGTCGCCGGCTACGACGTGCTGACCGGCGCGGCCAAGGGGCGCCTGCGCGATGACGCACGCGCGCTGCGGTTCGTGGAGGTCGTCGTGAACGGGCCGAAGTCCTGGTCGCTCGCCGCCGCACTCCACCCCGACGTCGCGGCGGCGTACGACGCGGCGATGGACCGGGCAGCGAGCGAGGTGATCGGTTGGGTGGCCGAGCACGCCACCACCCGGGTCGGGCCACGCGGCCGGCAGGTGCAGGTGCCGGTGGAGATGGTCGAGGCCGCCGTCGTACGCCACTACACCTCGCGAGCCGGCGACCCGCACCGTCACCTCCATGTGCAGATCAACGCACGCGTCTTCGCGCGCGGGGCGTGGCGTGGACTGCACTCGGTCGGTGTCGTCGACAGCATCGAGGCGCTCAACGGGATCGGTCACGCGGCCGTGATGTGCGACCCCGGGTTCCGGGCCGCGCTCGCTGCGTGCGGCTACGGCCTCGACGACGACGGCGAGATCGGTCAGCTCGCGCCGTACGCCGGCGGGTTCAGCCAACGCGCGGCACAGATCAACCGCAACGTCGACCGGTACGAGGCCGCATGGCGAGCCGAGCACCCCGACCAGGAGCCCGGGCCGCGACTGCGGCGTAGCTGGGACCGACGCGCGTGGTCGGACGCGCGGCCCGACAAGGTCGTACCCCAGGGCGGCGCCGACCTCGTCGCCGCGTGGAACCGTGAACTGCGCGACCTCGGCTTCACCCCACCGACCAATCCCGTAACGGAGCCGGGTCTCCAGATCGGTCGGATCAACCGCGACGTCGCCGCCGACCTCGTGCTCACTCGACTCGGCGCGAAGCGGTCGGCATGGAACGCCGCGGACATCCGCGGCGAAGCCGAACGACTGATCGCCTCCATCGGCGTGGTCGCCGAGCGACCCGCCCGGCACGAGCTGGTCGAGGACATCGCCGACCGCGCCAGAACACGATGCGTACCCCTGCTGGAACGCGATGACGTCCCCGAGCACGTCCGCAGCCTGACCTCCCAGCGAGTCCTCGCCGTCGAAGCCGACCTGGTCGACAGCATCGCCGCCCGCGCCGCACGACCCGTGAACCACACCGGCCGGCTCCGCGGCATCGACCACCTCGACCCCGCGCAACGCCGCGTCGTCGCGGCACTCGCCGGCGACGCCCGTCTCCTCGTGATCGAAGGCGCCGCCGGCACCGGGAAGACCACGACCCTCGCTGCCGCGCGCGACGTACTCGACGACGCCGACCGCAGGTTCGTGGTCGTCACGCCCACGCTCAAGGCAGCCCAAGCCGCGCAGCAGCAGGTCGGCACCGATGCGTTCTCCGCCGCCTGGCTCGTCCACCAGCACGGCTACCGATGGGACGAGGACGGCCACTGGTCACAGACCGACGCCGCGCCCGAGGCCCGCGCACGCCTGCTCCCCGGCGATGTCCTCCTCGTCGACGAGGCCGGCATGCTCGACCAGGACACCGCTCGCGCGCTGTTCGCCATCGCCGACCGAGCGCACGCCACCGTCGCGCTCCTCGGCGACCGCCACCAGCTCCCGGCCGTCGGCCGCGGCGGTGTCCTCGACCTCGCCGCACGCTGGGTGCGACCCGCAGCGCACCACGAACTCGAGTCGATCCACCGGTTCAGCGACCCCGCATACGCCGACCTCAGCCTGCTCATGCGCTCTGGTGAGAGGGCTGGTGAGGTCTTCGACGCCCTCCTCGAACGCGGGCAGGTCGTCGTGCACGCCAGCGACGTCGAACGCACCGCAGCCCTGGCCGCGATCGGCGCCGACGGCGACCAGCTCGTCATCACCGACACCCGCGACCAGGTCGCTGCGCTCAACGCAGCAATCCGCGACCGCCGACACTGCGTTGGTGAGCAGTCTGGTGGGCTGCCTCACGCGTCGTGGCGAGCCGATCGGTCTCGGCGACCGGGTCGCCACCCGACGCAACGACCGCGACCTCGGAGTGGCCAACCGCGACACCTGGACCGTGGCCGGGGTCGGCGATGACGGCAGCCTCCTCGTCATCGGGCGCGCCGGTCGGCGCACCCTACCCGCCGAGTACGTCCACGAGCACGTCGAGCTCGCCTTCGCCACCACCGCCTACGGAGCCCAGGGCGAGACCGTCGGCACCGCCCACCTCGCACTCGGAGAAACGACCGGCGCCGCCTCGGCGTACGTCGGCATGACCCGCGGCCGCCACCGCAACGTCGCCCACCTCGTCGCCGAGTCCGTCGACGACGCCCGCAGCCAATGGGTCGACGTCTTCAACCGCGACCGCGCCGACCTCGGCCCCCAGCACGCCGCGGAGAGAGCCGCTGACGACATTGACCGGTACGGACCCAACGCGCAGCCGCCCGCCGTCGGGCTGCAGGCCGCAGTGCTGCGCGACGGCCCACGTCGCCCACCCCAGCCGGTCCCGGCTTCCCCACCGAGATCCCGCGGGATCGGCCGCTGACCAACTTCCTCGTGCCGAGTGATCGCCCGGAGCGGCCTGAATGACATAGGTGACCAGGAGAGGCTCGGGTCTCGACAGCAGCAGTCACAGATGTCCGATCCGCCGACCGCAGGGCTGCTTCTCCGGTTACGGAGCCGCCGAATCCGTTGGCGGCCACGACGAGAGGAGACGTGATGGTGACACCCATCGGCATCCCCGAAGACTGGGATGACAACAACCTGATCCTGTTCGAGGAGTTCTGCGAGCTCATCCGCACACCGCAGCGCACCGTCCGCGACTGGCGCAGGCGCGGCGTCGGCCCACGCTGGACCCGCCTCCAAGGGGTCGGCCGGCTCTACATCACCGTCGCCGAGGCCAAACGCTTCCTCACCTCGGCCACCGTCCCACGAGCCGAGGCACGTTCCGATGGCTGAGCGACGCCCCATCCCGGTCTACCTCAGCCTCGAGGACGCGGCCGAAGCCATGTCGGTCTCGGTCAAGACAATCCGACGCTGGATCGCCGCCGGCACCCTGCCCGGCGTACCGCTGCGGCAAGCGCGCCATCCGGATCAAGCTCGAGGACCTGGAGGCCGCGCCTCGGCCGATCCCGTCAGCGCGGTGGTGATGCCGGAGAACGTCGAGTCGGCGGTGATTGACTGTGCATCGTGGCCGAACCGTCCGACGTCCAGCACCTGGTGAAGCAGCTGATGGCAGGCGCCAGCCCCGAGGAGAACAAGGCGCTCCTCGACGCCCTGATGAGCGGGCAGGTGACCAGCATCCTCGACAGACTTCAGCGCGACGAAGCGCCGACGCTGCTTCCGGTCCCGAGCGAGGTCCGCGGCTTCCGGCTGCGTCTGGACCTGCACGGCGCGCGGCCTCCAGTCTGGCGCCGCCTCGAGCTGCCCGGTGACCTCAGCCTGCCGGGGCTACATGACGTGATCCAGGCCGCGATGGGGTGGTCCGACAGCCACCTGCACCGGTTCCGCACCGGCATGGACCACCGCTCGCCGTACTTCGTCACGCCCTTCGACATTGACGAGGGCGAGGACGGGATGCTCGAGGACGACGTACGACTCGACCAGCTCGTCGCTGAGAAGGGCGATGAGCTCTGGTACGAGTACGACTTCGGCGACGGCTGGGACCACAAGCTGGTGGTCGAGGAGGTGCTCGACAAGCCACCCCGACCGCTCGGTGCACCGGCGGGCGGATGGCCTGCCCACCAGAGGACTGCGGCGGTATCGGCGGCTACGAGGAGCTGGCCGCCTGGGTCCGCAGCGGGTACGACGACGCTCAGCTTCCTGGGGTTTTCGACGACGCTGCTCATGCCCGTGACTGGCTGCCGGTCGACTGGTCCCCCGACCATTTCGACGTCGACGAGGCCAATGCCGCGCTCGCGATCGCGATCGCGGAGCCCGTCGAGGTCACCGGCGAGCTGGGGAATCTGGCCGAGCAGTTGGAGCGCCGGGGCGTTCGGCTGCTGCGAGAGGTCCTGGGCCGTCCGCTCGCCCACGGCTCGACCGAGGTCACCGACCCCGACGCTGCACGGCTGACCGAAACGTACCGGATCTTCCTTGAGGTCATCGGCGAAGGCGTAGCCCTGACCGCTGCCGGCTACCTGCCGCCGGCCGTCGTCGAGCAGGTCGCCGAGCGCAGCGGGATCAGCGACTGGTGGATCGGCAAGGCGAACCGCGAGGACCTCACCTACCCCGTCGCCGACATCCGCACCACCGCGCGCGGCCTCGGGCTGGTCAGCGTGCGCAAGGGCCGAATCGCACCGACCGCGGCCGCCAAGCGTTGTGGACACGACGCGCACGCGCTCTGGCGTCACATCGTCGGTCGCCTCCCGCTAGGCAACAAGGACTCCGAGCGCCACGCGGGCTGGATGGCACTCGCCGTGGTCAGCAGCGGCGTACCGGCCCAGGAGTGGCGCCGCGAGATCAGCGAGCTGCTGCTCGCACTCGGGTGGCGCAGCGGGAGCGACCGTTTCTCGCCGCCGCCCGCCAACAGCCTCACTCTGGATGTCCTCCACCAACTGGCCGGTGCGGCGCGCGTCAGCTGGGGCGAGATCCAGGGCGTGGACCTCGCCGTCGCGGCCACCGCACGCGCCGTGATCCGGAGGCGATGAGCACTTCGGTGACGCGCGCCGCCGATGCGGTGACCGTCGCGGTCTACGTCGTGGGTCGGACGTAGTGCGAACCCCGTCGCTCGCCACGCAGTTCGAGCTGGCCGGTGTCTGTGAGCCGCTTGAGGACGGTCCGTGCTTGACCGGGGCTGAGGTGGCAAAGCTCGGCGGCCTTGCCGCGGGTGATGGTTCCGAACTGCTCGACGTACGACAAGATCATCTGCTCCTGCTGGATCGGATCGGTGTCCCGCAGCCGAACGTACTCGCTGGACTGGGCAAGGCGGTAGAACGCCGCGGTGAGGTGGTGGCGGCGGTTCCGCCCGGGTCCCCTGGACTCGACCAGCCCCATCTCGGTGAGTCGGGCAAGGTGAGTGCGAGCCGAGGATTCCGACTCCTGGAGGGCCTCGACCAGCTCCGCTGTTGTCTCAGGACCCATGGCCTTGAGCTCGTGCAGGATCTGGAGTTGGGGCAGAAGCAGCACGCGGCCACTCGCGTCTTCGTACTCGAGCACGAATCGCACCATCTCGAGGTCGGCATCGCTGGTGCTGATCTCGACGATGACGGCGTGGCGATTGGTTGCCGAGTAGTCGGGGACGCCGCGGCCCATCCGGAGCAACTGGACATACATCCCGCGGATACCTCGACCAGCACGGTCGACGATGCCAGCGCGTTTGAACGCTTCCGCGAGGATGGGACTGCGCGGCTTCGAGTCATCGAGGAAGTTCTGAAGAGTGATTCCCGCCGGGAAGCCGCCGGGGCTTCGGACCCGGAAGCGATCTTCGCTGAGCTGGACCGATACGGGCCCGGTCTCGGAGTAGTCGCGGTGCACCAGCGCGTTGGCGATGGATTCGCGAATGGTGCCTTCTGGCACGCGGGGAACGCCGACCCGGTGCAGGCCGACCATGAGTTCCTGCTCGGGGTTGCGCACACCGATGAGTTCAAAGAGTCGCTCGGCCGTGCGAAAGAGCGGTAGCCGCACCGTCTCGTTGGTGGTGACGGTCGTGCCGCGGAGCTCCTGGAAGACGACCTCGGCAGTGGGTATGAACCGCTCAAGGGCCATGGACGTGCCGAATAGCAGGATAGCGCCGAGCGTGAGCTCGTTGTCGTGCTCGGGCAGCACAAGGCGAAGGCTACGGAGCACTTCCTCGTTGCTGAGCTCTGCCAGCGCACGGTCCCCCTTCCCGGCCGCACACAGTCGCCGGAAACGGTCGAACTCGACGGGGTCGAGGGCATCGAGGGTTGCGCCGCGTGCCGGGGTTGCTGCGTAGTCCCGCCCGTGAGCGCTCAAGCCAACCGAGAGCATCTCGTGCAGTGGGTAGGCAATGCACTCGGGCTTGCCGTCCGCTCGGAGTGATCGCCGGACGTACTTCCCTGACTTGGAGCCGACTGGGACCGGCGCCTCTGGAACGTCGATGACGGCGACTGACAGGTTGTCCAGTTCGACCAACTCGATCGAGGTCGCGAGCGGAGACTCCGTCTTGTTCAGGATCATCGCCTGCAGGAGGTGGGGCTGCGTCGATAGTCCATGTCGGGGCTCAAGGCCCGTGATGGTGCCGTCGTCCTCGACCCCGAGGAGCAGTCGCCCGCCGTCGCCGTTGGCCAGGCAGATGACGGCATCGACGATGTCGTTGTCACTCATCGCCGACCGCTGTCCGCGCTTGAACTCCAGGGTGAAGGACTCGCCTGCCGCGATGAGGTTGGTCAGCTCGTTCGGACTCACGCCACCATAGTTATGCATACTTATGGCTCTGGCAAGCGAGCAAGCCGGAGCCGATCATATTTATGTATTT
Source organism: uncultured Actinomycetota bacterium (assembly GCA_963719955.1). GTDB lineage: Bacteria > Actinomycetota > Actinomycetes > Propionibacteriales > Nocardioidaceae > Nocardioides. The sequence goes on from CAVRDV010000001.1 coordinate 284,115, forward strand.
CATTGATCGCGCCGCGCGCTCCAGGCGTGGTACGTCGCACCGATCTTCTCGGCGAGGGCCTTGTCCCGGTCGAGGGTGGCGTGTTGGTAGATCGCCATCGCCGCCTGGGAGGCATGACCTGCCCGGGCCTGGAGCTCGGCTGCAGTCGCTCCGTGCTGGCCGGCCAGCGTCAGGGCGGTGTGGCGCAGGTGATGGATCGTTAGGTCGGGGCGACCGGCCGCCTCGCGGGCGGGGCGGTAGCGGTCCATCAGGTAGCGGACGCTCATATGGTCGGTGCGGTCGCCGGGGAACAGCAGCCCGGACGGACCGGCTGCCGCGTGCTCGAGCAGGTGCTTCTGCAGCATCGGCAGGAACGGCGGCGGCACGTGCACCGTACGAGCTCCACTCCTGGTCTTCGGCGAGCTGATCGGGCGCCCGCACTCGGGACATGCACCGCGGACCGACGGGTCCGCATCCTTGTCGACCTTACGCGTGACGTCGATCCGGCCGGTAACACCATCGACGTCGGATCGTCGCAGCTCCAGCAGCTCGCCCTCGCGCAGGCCGACGTACGCGGCGAGCACGATGAGCAACCTCAGCCGCTCGGGCATCGCCTCGACGATCACAGCGAGCTCGTCGAACGTGGCCGGCACGGCGACGCGCTGCACCGGAGCACTGCTCGCGCCACGGATCTTGGGCGGCGCCCGGTCGATCAGCTCCTCCTCCTCGGCCGCCTGCAGCAGCGAACGCAACAGTCGGTACGCCGCGGCGTTTGTCGAATCGGTCGACGCATCGAGCGACGCGCGCCAGGCCTTCATCTCGGACAGCGTGACATCGCGCAGTGGCATCTCACCGAAGTAGGGAAGGATCCGCGACGAGAGAAGCGACTCGTAGCCGCGCACGGTGTTGGGTCGCAGGCCGCGCTCCTTCAGGTAGCGCTGCGAGAACGCCCCGACCGTGTTGGTCTCCGCCTCGCGCTCACGACGCTCAGCGGCAACCTTGCGGGCGGCTGGCGGCGTCCACGCGTCGCGGTCGATCAACGCCCGCTCCGTCGAGAGCCAGGCCTCGGCGTCCATCTTGGTGCCGAAGCTGCGCGAGTAGCGCGTGCCGTCAGGCATCGCATACCTCGCGCGGTAGGAAACGCCGCTCGCGCTGGCGCGTCGTTCGACCTCGCCGAATCCCCGCCGTCGAGCCATCCCGAGACCTCCCAGAACCACCTGTGGGGGACTGTCCCCCTAACCCCCTGCTGCCGCGCCCCCTTGCTCCGTAAGTAGGGCGTGGGGGACCCATGGGGGAAAGAATGGCAGATCACGCCCATCCGTGACCACCTGTGGCCTGCAGTTTCACGCTCAGGGAGGTTTCCAACGAGGTGATTTTGGCTGCTTTGCAAGCAGGGGGTTAGGGGTTCGAGTCCCCTTGGCTCCACCCGATCGTGATGTCGCCGCCGTACTGCTTGATACGAGCAAGAAGGTCCTCTCGCGCCTCGTGTCCCGGCGTCACGGCGAGGACTGAGTCGACAAGCTCCGGTAGGGATGTCCCACCAGCACCGGCCTCCAACCACTCGATACCGAGACTCAGGATGAAGAGATCCGTTTCGGGGACCCCACCGTTGGACTGACCACGCTCGACCTGGTGAAAGCCGGACACGTGGTGCGTCGATACCGTCGACTGCGTCGTCTTCACCTCCACACCAACAGATCCGAGCTGGAAGTCCCTGGACGACGGATTGCTCCCGGCCCATGCAGCAAGCACGTCCGGCCTGGAAGGCTGTGGGACCTGGGTCAGCAGGCGGCGCAGTAGAGCCAACTCGCCAATCAGTCCGTTCAGGACCGGGTCGCCGACCATGTCTCGGGAGAGTGCCAGTGCCAGCAACGGCTCGACCGCAGCGAACGCTTCCTGACGGTCCTCGTCGAGTCCGCTGCCAATCAGCTCGACGCAGAGCAACGCTGCGAGCTGGTCAAAGTGCTCGCCACGAGGGAGCACAATTCGCGCTGCGGAGAGGTCGCCCTGTGACGGCGGAATGGCAGGCACTGTCCCAGAAGACATCCAGACGCGCGGCAATCTGCCAGAGGCTTTCGACCGGCATCAGCGGCTTGCCACACCAACGCCTGGAACCTCTGAAGCCGTGCGACACCTGGTCGAGGCCGTCCTCCAGATCAACGACCGCGGCCGTCACGCTTCTTCGACACCCCTGAGGAGTCACGACACCGCCACCGATGGTGACGAGACGGTCTCAAGGAGCGGGTCCGCGAGCTTCGGCCGGTGTATCTGCCGCCGGATCCGTCCTCGCGCACGATCTATGAGGCAGGTTCGGTGGCGCAGTTCGACTTCTGGTTCCCCGCCATCGAGTTGCCGGTCGGCTTCGGACAGACTCGCACCGCGAAACGGCTGCCGGTGATGACGATGGTGTCGGGCTACTCGCACTGGACCAGCGCGGTCCTGATCCCGCGCCGAGAGACCGAGGATCTGTTCCCCGGTTGGTGGCACCTGATCCAGCAACTGGGCGCGGTGCCGAAGTTGTTGGTGTGGGACGGGGAGGGTGCGGTCGGACGGTGGCGCCCAAGGAGTCCGCGCTCACCTTGGAGTGCCAGGCGTTCCGCGGCGTGCTCGGCACCAAGGTCTACGTGTGCAAGCCGGCCGACCCTGAAGCCAAGGGCATGCTCGAGCGGTTCCACGACTACCTCGAACGCTCGTTCCTGCCCGGTCGGGAGTTCACCGGGCCCGAGGACTTCAACACCCAGCTGTCCGGGTTCGTGACCAAGGCCAACGCCCGGAAGATGAGGGTCCTGGGATGCGCACCGAACGACCGGATCGCAGCAGACCGGGAAGCGATGATCCCGCTGCCACCGGTTGCCCCGGAGGTCGGGTGGCGTAAGTCGTTGCGGCTGCCGCGCGATCACTACATCCGGCTCGATTCCAACGACTACTCCGTGCATCCCGCCGTCGTCGGGCGACGGATCGAGGTCCACGCCGACCTGGATCGGGTGTGGGTGACCTGCGAGGGCGCGATCGTCGCCGACCACGCCCGCGTGTGGGCCCAGCATCAGACGATCACCGAGTTCGAGCACACCGTTGCCGCGAAGCTGCTTCGACAGGGCCGTGGCGACCTGCTCCGCCCGGTCGCCGACGCGGTCACCGGCGAGGAGGTCGAGATCCGATCGCTCGGCGTCTACGACCGGGTCCTCGGCCTCGTCGACGGCCTGGTCGACGAGGGGGTGTCGTGATGGCCACGCGCACCACCGCGAGGAAGACCGGCCGTGATGTCACCAGCGAGCTGGAGTTCCTGACCCGAGCGTTGAAGGCACCCACCTTGCGGGAGTCCGTCGCGCGGTTGGCTGAGCGGGCACGTGAGGAGTCGTGGACCCATGAGGAGTTCCTCGCCGCCTGCCTGCAACGCGAAGTATCGGCCCGTGAGTCCCACGGCGGTGAGGGACGCATCCGCGCCGCCCGGTTCCCCGCGCGGAAGTCGCTGGAGGACTTCGACTACGACCACGCCCGCGGCCTGAAACGCGACACCATCGCGCACCTGGGGACCTTGGACTTCGTCGCCGCCAAGGAGAACGTGATCCTCCTCGGCCCGCCCGGCACCGGCAAGACACATCTGGCCACCGGTCTGGCGATCCGCGCCTGCCAGGCCGGCCACCGAGTCCAGTTCGCCACCGCGTCCCAGTGGGTCGACCGACTCGCTGAAGCCCACCATGCCGGCCGCCTGCAAGACGGCCGATGCTGAGCGGAAGATCGGCCCTGGGCCCACAAGACGACGGCCGCGGCCGAAGTGGTCGGCCCGGAACCACGAGTCGGATCCGGTTCGCGGTATGGGCCACCGTTCCGTCCGTGGTCGGCAGCTCGGTCTTCACGCACGGGGAGCATCGGTGGCCCGGCCCCAGGGTCTCGGAGGGTTCGACCTCCCGATAGGGGGCCAGTCTTCAGCCGTCGCCGACACAGCTCGACGGGGAAGGCGTTCGTCGACCTTGCCTTGGGCAACTGTCAGCGACCGGCGAGGGTCGGTCACGGCTGTCGGCGAGTCCATGGTGAGCGAGCCGGGGACAGGTGATCACGCCCAGCTCGGCAGCTGGGTGGCGACATGGTCGACTTGGGCACGTCACAATGGGGAGCAGTCGGCAGGCCGAGGACCCAGGGGGTGCCATGCCTTCGGTGGCGGGGATCCGCATTTCGCCTCTGCGTCGACCCGAGGTGATGCGACTCGTCGAGACGGCACTTGATGAGCGAACAGCGTTGCGGCTGACATTCCTCAACCCGGACTATGCACGTCGAGCCCTCCTCGACCCCCAGCTCCTGGCGGATATCAACGCGTTCGACCTCATCCTGGTTGACGGCAACGGGGTGCGGTTGCTGACGCCGCTGTACGGGTTCTCTGTTCCGGACAGGCTGGACACCGACTCTATGGCGCCGGATCTGTTCCGGGCGCTTGGGCGTCGAGGCGGCCGTCTCTTCCTCTTCGGATGCGCCCCGGGAGTGGCGGAGCGAGCGGCTCGGAGGATCGAGGCGGGCCTTCCGGGGCTCGCGATCGGTGCCCTCCACGGCTATCAGGATGTGCAGCGGGGGCATCCTGGTCACATCGCAGAGGAGGACGCTGACTCCATTGTGGAGTCGATCAACGAATTCGACGCCGACATTGTCGTCGTGAGTCTGCCCACCCCTTTGCAGCAACGCTGGGTGTCGACCTACGGGCAGCAGTTGACCGCGCCTGTGGTGATCACAGCCGGCTCGTACCTCGACCATCTTGCGGACTCAGGGGGCGCTGGCTACTACCCGCGATGGGTGAATCACCTGCAGCTCAACTGGCTCTATCGACTGGCCCGGGAGCCGCGACGGCTGTGGAGGCGCTACACGATCGAGATTGTTCACTTCGTTGTGCTTGTGGTGCGTGTCCGAGTGGGGAGGCGGACGGAATCGCGTTAAGGGGCTCTTCCGAGTTTGGGTGGGGGGTGAGCGGCGCCCTGTCGTGAGCGTGCCTGCCCGGTGAGAGGCGTCGAGGCCTCCAAGATCGGTGGCGACCAAGCACACCGGACCGGAAGGCCTCGACGTTGTCCGAGCCTACGGCGCACGCTGTTGTGCGCTGCGATCACGTCACCAACTACTGCTCGCGTTGCGACCTGCTCGTCGGCCTCGGCGATCTACGCGTGACCGATGTCGAGTTCGATCGCGATGTCGGTCTGCTCACGATCCGGGTCGAGTCGCCCCGGGCGCCGATGGTGTCGACGACAGATGGGCTGCAGAACCTGTGGGGTGATCGCGTACAGCCGCGGCCGCGACAACGTCACGCTGGTCGACGCACCGTGCTTCGACCGACCGGTCCGGCTCGTGTGGCGCAAGCGGGGCTGGCGCTGTGAGGAGCCGTCGTGCCCCACAAGGGTGTTCACCGAGCAGGACCCCGATGTCGCAGCACCCCGGGCGTTGTTGACGACGCGGGCGTGCTGGTGGGCGATCAACCAGATTCGCCGCGAGCACGCCTCGATCGCCGGGCTGGCCCGGCAGTTGGGGACGACGTGGAACACGGTGTGGACCTCGATCCAGCCGCTACTGAAGGCGATGGCCGATGACGAGACCCGGTTCGCCGGCGTGAAGCGCCTTGGCGTGGACGAGCACGTGTGGCACCACGTGTCGGAGTTCCCGATCGCCGACGGCGGACGTGGACCCAAGCAGTTGACCGGAATGGTCGACCTGACGCCGGGCGAGGACGAGAACCCACGTGCGCGGCTTCTCGACTTGGTGCCCGGTCGACCGGGAGGGCCTACAGCGACTGGCTCGAAGAACGCGGCCAGGACTTCAAGAAAGGTGTCGAGGTCGCCACCCTCGACCCGTTCCACGGCTACAAGAACGCCATCGACGACCAGCTCGAGGACGCCACCGCGGTCCTCGAGGCCTTCCACGTGGTCAAGCTCGGCACCCAAGCCGTCGACGAAGTCCGACGCCGTGTCCAGCAAGAGATCCACGGCCACCGCGGCCGCAAGAACGACCCGCTCTACGGCATCCGGACCATCCTGCGCTGCGGACAAGAGAAGCTCACCGACCGACAACAAGCCCGGCTCAACCGCGCGATCGCCGCCGACGAACGCCACGATGAAGTACTCGTCGCATGGCTGTGCGCCCAACGACTGCGCTCCGCCTACAAGGCCAAGAACCCGGTCGAGGGCCGGCGGATCGCAGAGAAAGTCATCGCCTCGTTCCCGACCTGCCCGATCCCAGAGATCAAGCGACTCGGAAGGACACTGAAGCAGTGGCGCGAGGCGTTCCTGGCCTACTTTCGACACCGGCCGCGCGAACAACGGCGGCACCGAGGCCATCAACGGGCTGATCGAGCTCCACCGCCGCGTCGCCCGCGGGTTCCGCAACCGCGAGCACTACCGGCTACGCATGCTGCTCATCGGCGGCGGACTGGCCCACCCCCACCTCAAGTAGGAAGAGCCCGTTAAGGGACGAACCGCCAGGGGCGTGGATCGTCGACCATCTGGGCCACTGATCCCACCTGTCGGATCGAATCTTCCAGGGTGACTCGGGTTGAGTATCCCAGGGACGAGATTCGCTGGAAGTCGACGTCATAGTTGCGTTGGTCGGGGTCTGCGCGGTCTGTCGAGGTCTCGACATGCATGGGATAGACGGCGTCAACGGCTTCGGCGATCTGAAGCTTGGTCAAGTTGAGGTCCGGGTTTCCCACGTTGAAGACACTGCCACTCATGGCGGCATGATGATCGATTGCGAACGCGTACGCGGCGGCCGCGTCGGCGACATCGATGAAGGACCTTTGATCCTCTGGTTGGTAGAGCTCGAGCCATCCGAAGTGGACGGCCCTGTACACGAAGGCATTGAGCATCAGATCGAATCGCATACAGGGGCTGACGCCCACCACTGTGGCGAACCGCAAAGCAACCCCTCCCGCGGCGCATGCGATGCGTTCGCCCTCAAGCTTGGTCCGGCCGTAGCGGGTCAGCGGTTCTGGAGGGTGCTCCTCGTCGCAGAGACCGTCGACCCTGCCGTACACCGACCCAGTGGATGCGTAGACGAGCGGTTGTCCCTCGCGAAGAGCCGACACCACGGTTCGAGTCCCACCCACGTTCACAGACTCGGCGCGTAGCGGATCGAGGTCGCACAAGGGAAACCCGACCACGCCGGCCAGATGAACGACTGCGTCATGGGCCGAGACCTCGCGAGGTCTCGGCCCATGACGCAGTCGTTCATCTGGCCGGCGTGGTCGGGTTTCCCTTGTGCGACCTCGATCCGCTACGCGCCGAGTCTGTGAACGTGGGTGGGACTCGAACCGTGGTGTCGGCTCTTCGCGAGGGACAACCGCTCGTCTACGCATCCACTGGGTCGGTGTACGGCAGGGTCGACGGTCTCTGCGACGAGGAGCACCCTCCAGAACCGCTGACCCGCTACGGCCGGACCAAGCTTGAGGGCGAACGCATCGCATGCGCCGCGGGAGGGGTTGCTTTGCGGTTCGCCACAGTGGTGGGCGTCAGCCCCTGTATGCGATTCGATCTGATGCTCAATGCCTTCGTGTACAGGGCCGTCCACTTCGGATGGCTCGAGCTCTACCAGCCAGAGGATCAAAGGTCCTTCATCGATGTCGCCGACGCGGCCGCCGCGTACGCGTTCGCGATCGATCATCATGCCGCCATGAGTGGCAGTGTCTTCAACGTGGGAAACCCGGACCTCAACTTGACCAAGCTTCAGATCGCCGAAGCCGTTGACGCCGTCTATCCCATGCATGTCGAGACCTCGACAGACCGCGCAGACCCCGACCAACGCAACTATGACGTCGACTTCCAGCGAATCTCGTCCCTGGGATACTCAACCCGAGTCACCCTGGAAGATTCGATCCGACAGGTGGGATCAGTGGCCCAGATGGTCGACGATCCACGCCCCTGGCGGTTCGTCCCTTAACGGGCTCTTCCTACTTGAGGTGGGGGTGGGCCAGTCCGCCGCCGATGAGCAGCATGCGTAGCCGGTAGTACTCGCGGTTGCGGAACCCGCGGGCGACGCGGCGGTGGAGCTCGATCAGCCCGTTGATGGCCTCGGTGCCGCCGTTGTTCGCGCGGCCGGTGTCGAAAGTAGGCCAGGAACGCCTCGCGCCACTGCTTCAGTGTCCTTCCGAGTCGCTTGATCTCGGGGATCGGGCAGGTCGGGAACGAGGCGATGACTTTCTCTGCGATCCGCCGGCCCTCGACCGGGTTCTGGCCTTGTAGGCGGAGCGCAGTCGTTGGGCGCACAGCCATGCGACGAGTACTTCATCGTGGCGTTCGTCGGCGGCGATCGCGCGGTCGAGCCGGGCTCGTTGTCGGTCGGTGAGCATCTCTCGTCCGCAGCGCAGGATGGTCCGGATGCCGTAGAGCGGGTCGTTCTTGCGGCCGCGGTGGCCGTGGATCTCTTGCTGGACACGGCGTCGGACTTCGTCGACGGCTTGGGTGCCGAGCTTGACCACGTGGAAGGCGTCGAGGACCGCGGTGGCGTCCTCGAGCTGGTCGTCGATGGCGTTCTTGTAGCCGTGGAACGGGTCGAGGGTGGCGACCTCGACACCGTTCTTGAAGTCCTGGCCTCGTTCTTCGAGCCAGTCGCTGTAGGCCCTCCCCGATCGACCGGGCACCAAGTCGAGAAGCCGCGCACGTGGGTTCTCGTCCTCGCCCGGCGTCAGGTCGACCATTCCGGTCAACTGCTTGGGTCCACGTCCGCCGTCGGCGATCGGGAACTCCGACACGTGGTGCCACACGTGCTCGTCCACGCCAAGGCGCTTCACGCTGTCCGCGTACGCCCTCATATGTCGGTCGGGGTACGACCTGACGTGTGGGTCGGTCTCGGCGAGTTGAGTCCCTGCTCGCCCTGAGCTGGGTCACCCTTCGGTTCGTCCACCGCCAAGTAGACGAGCCCGAAGGGTGACCTGTTCATGATCCTTGATTCGGAGTCCTGGATGAACATCCGTCGTTTCCGCGCCTTGCGGACAGCTGGCGCCACCTATGCCGAGATCGGCCGCGAGTGTGGGGTCGATTGGCGCACTGTGAGGAAGTACCTGGCCGAGGACGCCCCCTCGGCTCCACCCGCTGCTCCTGCGCGGGCTGGAACCCAGCCAAGGGTGATCACTGCGTTCGTGGGCGTGATCGAGGCGTGGCTGCACGCTGACATCGCGTTGAAGGGCAGCGTGATCCACGAGCGGCTGGTCGCTCGAGCACGGCTTCACCGGCTCCTACCAGCGGGTGAAGATGTTCCTGGCCGAGGCTCGGCCACGGATCGCTGCCGAACTCGAGGCCGACCGATGAGAACCCGTTGACCGGGCTGCACCGCCGCTTCGAGGTCGTCCCGGGTGCTCAGGCCCAGGTCGACTGGGGTGACGAGGGCGACGTGCTCGCCCACGTCGGGATCGCGAGCGTCTACTCGTTCCACATGACGCTGTCGAACTCGCGGGATCCGTTCACCTGCTTCACCACGTCAGCATGGACCTGGCCACGTTCTGGGACTGCCACCGCCGGGCGTTCGCCCACTTCGGTGGGGTGCCCGGGCACGATCGTCTATGACCGCACCAAGACGGTCGTCAGGCGGCACGTCGCTCCCGGGGTCGCGGTCCCGCTGCACCCCGAAGCGGCCGCGTTCGCCGAGCACTACGGGTTCGTCATCGACGTGCTGGCCGCCTACCGCCCTACCGGGAAGGGCCGTGTCGAGCGGCAGGTGAGCATCGTGCGCGACCACGTGCTCGCCGGCCGGCCCTTCGACTCGATCGCCGAACTCGACGGCGCGTTCGAGGGCTGGTTGCCGATCCGACGCGCCCAGGTCCACCGCACGCACGGCCAGGTCATCGCGGTCCGCGCCGAAGCCGACCGGGCCGCGCTGTTGCCTCTGGCCGACCAGCCGTATCTGGTCACCGACAAGCACCTGCGACGAGTCGGCAAGGACTGCCTGGTCTCCTTCGAGGCCAGCTTCTACTCCGTCCCGGCCCGCCAGGTCCGCGCCGGGCAGCGGGTCCAGCTCCAAGTCGACGGCGAGGTCGTCACCATCCGCGCGGTCGGCTCCGACGGGGCCGGCTGGTTGGCCACCCACCCCCGGGCCAGACGAGCGTGGCAGCTGGATGGTCGACCCAGCCCACTGGGACGGCCTACCCGACGGACACACCCGCGCGGTCGTCGTGGAGTCCACCGCCCGGCCGCTTCACCGGGTGCCAGCCGGTGATGACCTCGAGCCGCTGTCGGTCCTGCTGGCCCGCCGGCATGCCGACATCGCCGTCGCCGCCCGCCCGCTGACCGACTACGACACCGCAGCCACGGGAGGCACCCGATGAGCAGCCTGACCACCGACCGGATCCGCGAGTCCGCCACCCGGCTCGGCATGACCCACCTGACCGACGTCATCACCGAGCTCGTCGACCGCGCCGAGGCCGGCCAGATGGGCTACCTCGACTTCGTCGACCTGCTCCTCGAAGAAGAGCTCGGCCTGCGCGAAGGGCGCCGGTTCCGCAACGCCCTGAAACTCTCCGGGCTGCCGCACCACAAGACACTCGACGAGTTCGACTTCGCCTTCCAGCCCGACCTCGACGTCCGCAAGGTCCGCGACCTGGCCACCCTGGAGTTCGTCAAAGCCAAGTCCAACGTCGCCCTGCTCGGCCCGCCCGGCGTCGGGAAGACCATGATCGCCGTCGCGCTGGCGGTCGCCGCCTGCCAGGCCGGCTTCTCGATCTACTTCACCACCCTCGACGACCTCGTCCGCAAACTGCGGACCGCCGAGGCCACCGGCCGGTTCAATCGGCAACTCGCCGCACTCCTGCGACCAGCCGTGCTCGTGGTGGACGAAGTTGGCTACCTGCCGCTGGACCGGGCCGAGGCCAACATGGTCTTCCAGCTCGTGTCCCGCCGCTACGAACGCGGCTCGATGATCATCACCTCGAACAAGTCCTTCGCCGAATGGGGTGGCGTCCTGGGCGACGACGTCCTGGCCACAGCCATCCTCGACCGGCTCCTGCACCACTGCGACGTCTTGTCGATCAACGGCCCGTCCTACCGACTCAAGGACCGCTTCGACCTCGTCACCGGAGGTGAACCCATGCCATGATCACCACGCCGAGACCGACACGTGAGGTCGTACCTGACCCGACACGTGAGGTAGTACGCCGACAGCTGCCGGTCCGGGTCCGCAGGATCGGGCCGCCGCTGCGGCCGGCGACGGCTCGGTCGATGGCACGTCCGACCGCTGGTGGGAGCGGGACGTCGACGATCTTGTCGCCCTTGCCATGGACGTGCAGGACGCGGTGGCCGTGGATCTCGGTCAGGTCGGTGATGTCGGCTCCGGTGGCTTCGAAGACCCGCAAGCCGAGCAGGCCGAGCATCGCCACCAGCGCGTAGTCGTGGGGGTTGGTCGAGTCGCGGGCCGCGGTCAGCAGGGCCTCGAACTGCAGATGGGTCAGACCCAGGGTGGGCGACTCGGCGGGCACCCTGGGTCGGCGGACGTGCTCGACCGGCGAGGCGGCGATGACAGCGTCGATGACGCAGGTGCGGTAGAACCCCGCGATCACCGACAGCCGTCGGGACACCGTGGAGGGCTTGAGACATCGCTCCTCCTGCATCCACCGCAAGAACAGCTCCACGTGCACCCGCTCGACAGCGAGCGGATCCAGACGGCGCTCGCGGCACCAGGTCAGGTAGCCGCGCAGGTCGGACTCCACGTGAACACGGCTCTGCCCCTTGTACCGCGCCAAGTAGGCCGCCACGGCACGCCAGAGTCGATCGTGGACGGGCTCGATCTCGCGAGAGGCGATGATGACTTCACTCATCACCTGAGTCCCGCACCCGAGGGGCCAGAGCGTCAACGCCGGGGCCCGCGGCAGCGCGTGATCGTGGCGAGTGGTCGCGCGCCCCCGGGTGACAAGTTATCTTGGAAGGGTGCCGGTTGATCCGATCATCGCCCCGTCTGCGTTGAAACACGGGGTCGGCGAGGAAGACATCCTGCATGCCTACCGAAACCCTCTAACGGTCTGGGACCTGGGTGATGGTTTCACCATGATGATCGGCCCGAACCAGGCTGCGATCATCCTTGAAGTCGGTTACGTCGAGGGCGTGGAGGCTGTGGTGATCGTCCACGCCATGCTCGCCCGGGAGAAGTTCCTCTAGGTGATGACCATGCCCCGCTCTGTCGATGACATCCTCAAGCACGCCGATGAGTTGGCCGCGCGCTTCGAGAACTACACGCCCGACCCCGGCCAGGAGATGGACCCCGAGGCGGTCGCCGCGCTGCGAGGCGCGGTCCAGGAGCGCTCGGACGCCGAGCGCCACATCCTCCAGGCGATCAAGCAGGCCCGCGAGGCTGGCATGTCCTGGTCGGTGATCGGCGCGTTCGTGGGCACCAGCGGTGAGGCCGCCCGACAGCGGTACGCCGACAAGGTCGCCTGAGCCGGCCGGCTTGGAGCCGGCGTGTCCCAGCGCGAGCAGCTGCAAGAGTTCCGTGGTGCGGTGTTCTCCGCAGACGGGGACGCGGTGGTGTCTCTCCTCCGGTCCGGGTCCTGGCCGAGACACGGAATCCAGCTGCTCGGAGACGGGCTGCTCGCCGCACTGGCTCAGAACGTCGAGGGAGCGTCCGAGTTCGCTCTCCGGTGCGTCGCCGAGCTACGAGACAGAGCCTGGGCAGGCGACGAGGAGCTAGCTGACGCGCTCACTGCCAGCCTGGGGGCCGGCCCCTCGCTGGCGTTGCGGGCGTTGCCGGTCGATCTCGACCAGTTCGTCGACGTCCTCGAGGGCGACCCGGTCACCGGTGGCGGCTACCTCGACCTGCACACCGGCGAGGTCTGGCCACAGATCGTCTTCGACGACGCCCCCGACGACGAAGACGAGGACCTGGACGATGAGGACCGCTGGCTACCGGTGATCAGCGAAGGCTCACGCGACGGATACCGCGACATGGAGACCTTCACCGCCGCCATCACCGAGCCCGACCTCGCCGACCGGATCGCCCGGACCCTGGAAGGCCGCGGCGCGTTCCGCCGATTCAGACGCGAGCTGACCAACTGGCCCGACCTCGAAGACCGCTGGTACGCCTACTCCGCCGAACGCCGACGCGGACGAGCCCGCGCCTGGCTCGCCGACCACGGCTTTCACCCCCGCCGCCCAGAACCCTGGTCGCGCGCTTGGGTATGGCGCCGCACTCCCTTCAACACGTGGCCACGCTTGGGCTGGAGATCGGCATGGCCGCACCGGCCTACGCTCTCTCGGGAGATGAGTGCATCCGCCTAGCGGTGAAGTGACGCTCAGCCCTGATCCACCGATGAGAGTGGTGGGGTGAGCGTGGCGTAGGACGAGAATGCCCTTGCTGGGCGGGAGAATCGGGCTTGCTGAAGGACCGATCTGCTGCCGAGCAAGGGACACCTCGTAAGTGAAAGCCTCTCACACGATCCGGCCCGTCTTCGATGATCCGAACCTGGTGTCGGACGCGGGTCTGGTGCCGGTGCTGCGGTTGGCCGAGGCCGCCGGCCTGTACGACCTGCTCGAGCAGCAGCTGAGCGTCGCCTCGCCGAACGCGACGGCGAAGGCGGCCAGCGTGGTGGGCGGGATGCTCGCCGGCGCGGACAGCATCGATGACCTCGACCTGCTGCGGCACGGTGGGATGGCCCGGCTGTTCGCCGGGGTGCGGGCGCCCTCGACGTTGGGCACGTTCCTGCGTACGTTCACCCACGGGCACGTGCAGCAGCTCGACGCGGTCGGCGGAGATCTCCTCGCGGGCCTGACCGCGCGGGTGCCAGCGGCTGGTCGCCGGCGGCGACACCGTCGAAGGCGTCGCGTTCATCGATGTCGACGACACCATCCGCGAGGTCCACGGCTACGCCAAGCAGGCCGCCGCTTACGGCTACACCGGGGTGCGGGGGTTGAACATCCAGCTCGCCACGATCTCCACGCCGCTGGCCGCGCCGGTGATCGCCCGGGCCCGGCTGCGCAAGGGCAACACGGCCTCGGCCACGGGCGCGGGGCGGTTGCTGGCCCAGGCCATCGCCACCGCCCGGGCCGCGGGCGTGCAGGGTCAGATCCTGTGCCGGGCCGACTCGGCCTACTACGGGTGGGCGTTCGTCGGTGCCGCGATCCGGAACAAGGCCTGGTTCTCCGTCACCGCCCGGATGACCAAGACCGTGACCGCGGCGATCGCCAGCATCGAGGAGGACGCCTGGGCCGCGATCAAGTACCCCAACGCCATCTGGGAGGAAGCCGAGCAACGCTGGGTCTCCGACGCCGAGGTCGCCGAAGTGCCGTTCACCGCGTTCACCGGCCGCCGCAAGGCCGAGCACGTGACCTGCCGGCTGATCGTGCGCCGGGTCAAGCGACTCCAGCGGCTGGCATCCGACGGCACCGAGCAGGGCGAGCTGTTCGCGACCTACCGGCATCACGCGTTCATCACCAACAGCACCCTTGCGATGGTCGAGGCCGATCAGCGGCACCGGGACCACGCGATCGTCGAGCAGGTCATCGCCGAACTCAAGGACGGCCCGCTGGCGCACCTACCGTCGGGGAAGTACGCGGCCAACGCCGCCTGGGTCGCCTGCGCGGTGATCGCGTTCAACCTCGCCCGAGCCGCCGCGGTCGCCGCCGACCTGGCCAAGGCCAGATGGGCCACCCTGCGCCGCAAGATCATCCAAGTCCCCGGCCGGATCGCCTCCACCAGCCGACGACTCGACCTGCACCTGCCGACCCGGTGGCCCTGGGCCGAGCACTGGGAGTCCCTGCACGCCGTCGCGACCGGCCCACCGATCACCGCCGACGACCTGACCACCCAGCCCAAGCGGGCACGACCCGAGGACCACGAAGTGGAAGAGCCGGGCAGACCGGCAGATCAGCCGCACCCACCGGCCAGCGCGACGCCACGATCCACCGAAATCACCGATCGCCAATCACCATCGGTGGATCAGGGCTCAGTCGGAGTTCCCCAGATGAGTACGCCCGGGCCATCGGCAGAGACGATGGGAATCCATGCTTCGTCCACCTGGTCAGCACGATCTTCGTCGAGGCTCAAGGTCGACGGCGGAGCGTTCGTGCCTGACACGGATGGCCAGAAGCGGACCGTCTCCACGATCTGTCGGAGCAGCGCCAAGACGTCATCGTTCTGCCTGCGGGGAGACCCCAGGCCCGCCCCCTTCGAGCGTCCTGATGAAGAAGTCGTCAAGCCTTGCGCGCGCCTTCCCAAGGTCGACGGGCACGAGGTAGCCCTCCATTCGGCCCTGCAGACAGGCGGTCCCGCCGTACTGCTGCTGGTAGATAACCCTCGTCGGATGTCCGACGATGACGAACCCCGCGACCGGCGCCGACCCGTCGGGGTCAAGGAACACCACGCGCTGCTCAGGAGTCATAGGTGTCATCCTCGTACAGGCGCCCCGATCTCGGCATTATGCGGGTGATCGGTGTCAAGTTGATCATGAGGCGTCCTGCTGGGTGGCTTGTTGGAGGAGCCGGTTGAGCAGGTCCGCTCGGCTGGTCTGGCCTTTGGTTTGGGCGTCGTCTCGTTGGGCTGTGCAGGACGGGGAGGAACTCCGGTCCGGTGCTGAAGAACGTGCAGGTCGGGCAGATGGTGTCGAAGGTGCAGTCGAGCTCGGCCGGCCGGGTGCAGTAGCCGTTGCCGAGGTGACGGTGGTGTTCGCGGCGCAGCCGGGCCAGCTGGGGTCCGAGTGCGTCGGCGGGCAGGGTTCGGGCTTGGCCGTAGAGGGCGTCGACCTTGTCGGCGACGGCGAAGTACTCCTCGGCGACGGTCCTGTTCGCGATCTTGGCGTAGCGCAGGGTCATGTCCATGCTGCGGTGTCCGAGCATGGCCGCGATGGCCTCGAGGCTCATGCCGCGGTTGACCGCCTGGGTGGCCAGGGTGTGGCGCAACTGGTGGGGGTGCAGGTGCGGGAGCCCGGCGGCGGCGCCGGCCCGGTTGATCATCCGGGTGACGGTGTGCCGGTCCAGCGGTCGCCCGTTCTCCCGGGGCAGCAGCAGCGGATGCGAGGCGGGGACGTGCTGGCGCCGGTAGGTCTCGATCAGGTCGTGGACCTGGGGGTGCAGGGGCAGGTAGCGGTCGGTGCCGAGCTTGCCGACGGGGACGTGCAGCCAAGGTGCGGCGCCGATGGTGAGGACGGCGTCGGCGGGCAGGGTGGTGTATTCGCTGACGCGCAGCCCGGTGCGCAGCAGGACTTCGACGGTGACCCGGACCAGGAGCCGCCGGTCGGCCTGGGCGGCGCGCAGCAGCCGGGTCGCGGAGGCGTCGTCGAGGGCTTTGGGCAGTGGGCGGTCCAGCCGGGGCAGGTCGCCGGGCAGGATCGGGACTCGGGGTGGGGCCTCGGGCCAGCCCCACTCGTCGATGCGGACGAAGAACATGCGCAGGGTGCCTAGCCGGTGGGCGATGGTGGCCGGTGCCAGGCGTGGGGTGCGCTGCCCGCGCCGCTGAGCCAGCCACGGCTTGAAGCCCTCGATGTGGCGTCGGCGCACCCCGGCCAGGGTGTCCAGATCGGGGTGGGCCTCGGTGAGGAAGGCGGCGAAGCAGCGCAACGCGCCGTCGATGTCGGTGACGCTGCCCGCGCGGAGCACGCAGCCCATCTGGGCCAGGTAGCGCCGCATGGTGTCGGTGACCTGCGGGATGGCCGTCTCGAGCTGTGCCCAGCCGGGCAGCGGGTCGGGGCGGCTCACCGCGCACCCGCCGTGCTCGCCGGGGCCGGGTGGTCGATGAGGATCTGCGCGTCGATGGCCTGGGCGGCCTTGCGGTACTCATTGGCCAGCCAGTCATCGGCCAGGTGCAGGTAGATGCGGGTGGACTCGATCGAGGCGTGCCCGGCCTGGGCCTGCACTGCCTCCAGCGCCATGCCGGCCTCCCGCAGCCGGGTCAGGCAGGTGTGTCGCAGTTCGTGGCAGGTCGCGTGCGCCAGGCCGGCGCGGCGGCGGGCACCGTCGAGGACCTCATCCACCCCGGCTGGGCTGAGCGGCTGGCCGCGGGTGGGGCCCTTGAGCGCCACGAACACCTGCTCGGTGCCCAGCCGAGGTGGGCGTTCGAGGTCGAGGTAGGCGCCGACCTCGGTGAAGAACCGGCCCGAGACCGGCACCAGACGCTGGTGCCCGCCCTTGCCGTCGGCGACGAACACCCGCCGCTCCGCGGTGCGCAGGTCCTCCAGGCGCAGCCCGAGGACCTCGCAGCGGCGCAGCCCGCCCAGCACCATCGCCGCGACCATGGCCCGGTCCCGGTGGGTGCGCAGCGCCTGCGTGAGCGCGTCGACCTCGGCCGGAGACAGGACCCTCGGTAGCCGGCGCGTGCCGCGCACCAGCGGCACCGGCTGAGACGGCCGCACCCTCTCCCGCCGCGACGGCAGGCCCCGCGGCACCGGGTTCGCCGTCACCACCCCGGTGGCCTGCAGGTAGCCGAACAGGCCGGACACGCTCGACAACCGCCGCCGCAACGTCGACGTCGACACCCCACCCCCGACGTCTCCGACCGGCTGCACCCGCTGCGACGGCCCGCCGGTGCGCTGCGCGGTCACGAACCCCAACACGTCCGCCGGGGCCACCTGCTCCGGCGGCTTGTCGACCGTGCGGAAGAACACCTGCAGGTCGTAGGCGACGGCCAGCACCGTGTTCGGCCGACACCGCCCGGCCACGAACGCCAGGTACTCGTCCAGCACCGGCACGCCCAACCGGACGACCGGCTCACCCACCGGGTTCTCTGACCGGATCAGACAGGGATCGACAAGGGACATCTCGAGGCCTCCAGCTCCGTCGACAGGCAGCCACAACGGCTCCTCGAAATGTCCTGAAGGATCACCCGCAT
>CAVRDV010000002.1:0-2512052 GCA_963719955.1 uncultured Actinomycetota bacterium
TGGGCGGTGTGACGCGCTCCCCTCAAGCAGATCCGGTTGCCCCACGATCCGCTTCCGCGTCGGCCGCGCGCGAGGCTCCCGCACCCAAGAGAGCTCGCGCGTCTGCCAGGCCCCAAGGGGAGTCCTCACCTGGTCCCTCCGCCCGAGGCTCCTCGAGGGGCGCGAACGATGCATCGCCTCTGCAAACACGAAGCAAGACGGCTGGTGATCTGCGTTTCCGCAGGTCACCAGCCGTTCTCTCTGGCTCCCCCGGTTGGACTCGAACCAACAACCCTCCGATTAACAGTCGAATGCTCTGCCAGTTGAGCTACAGGGGATCGTGTGCAGCGGGGCACACAGTAGCAAGCGGGAGACACCGGGTGCCAATCGCCACTCGTCTGACGGCAGCCGAGCCACGGCGCGGCCTCCCACCGCCAGCATGACCCGCATGTCGCGTCAGAGGCCGGTGTCGGCGCGGGCCTGGGCCAGGGCGGCCGCGGCGGCCGCGCGGACGGCGGGGTCGTCGGGGTCGACGCCCTCGTCGTACTCGTAGACCCACTGCCACCGGGCGCATCGCCGACCGGGGCGCGGCGCGCGATCACGCGCAGACCGCGCCGGCCGGCGACCGGGACGTGGCGCTGCAGCACGATCGCTGGCGGTGACCCGCTCGCGGACCAGCGCCGAGCAGGTCGCCGGGCTCGTCGATCGTCGCCGTCGTGCACCGGCCGCTGCTCGCCCCAGGTGCCGACCTCGGTGACCCGGAGCACCGACGGTGTCGCGGTCCCAGTCGGCCGCCTCGACCTGCTCCCACGGCAGGCGCACGGCTCGTCGGCAGCGACCCCGGAGGTAGAACGCGTCGCGGGTGCCGGCAACGACGTGCCCGCCGGCCGCCTGCGCCCAGGCCAGCACCCGCTCCCCCGGCGCCGACCTCGCGACGGGAGGCGTACGCCGGCCGAACCGGCGCCTCACGGCGTCGCCCATCGACGCGCTCGCGCAGGGCTCGCGGCGGTGCTGCTCGAGCGCGACCAGCTCGCCGAACATCCGGTTGTAGTCGGTCGCGTGCTCGACCGGGTTGGTGCGCTGCAGCCGCGACTTGACGCTCGGCGATGCGCCGCAGGCGCGGTGAGCTCCTGGAGCCGGTAGACGTGCTCGGCGACGTAGCCGGCGTCGGGGTCCTTCGCTGTCCGCAGCGGCTCGACGCCGAGCGCGCTGATCGCCGAGGAGACGGCGGGGTCGCTCGCGGCGTCGCGCAGCCGAGTCGGCCCAGCCGGGTCGTCGGCACCGGCGGCGATCGGGCCGCCGGCCGCGGACACCACCTCCCACACGCGCGCGATAGGTCGGGTGGGTGAAGTCGTTGGCGCCGACGTCGGCGGCGGTGCGGCCGACCACCGCAGGGTGCTGGAGACGAGCTTGAGCGGTCTCGCGCTCGATCGAGAAGCGCGGGTCGCGCAGGTCGGGCAGCGGCGGGCGCGGGGCCGGCGAGCCTCGGCGGGGGCCTCGCCGCGGCGGTCCGCACGGCGCTCGCCACGCGTCGCCGGGCGCGACCGGCGGGCGGCGGCCCGCCGCACCTCGGCGCGGGCCTCGTCGACGTCGACGCCGACCATGCCGGCGAGCTCGCGGGCGAACGCGTCGACCTTCGACTTGTCGCGGATGCTGGAGACCAGCCGCGCCGCCTCGCGCAGCGCGTCGACCCGCCCGTCGGCGCGGTCGAGGTCGTACTTGCCGACGACGTTGGCGAGCACGAAGCGGTAGAGCGGCACCCGGCGGGCGACCAGCTCGCGCACGGCCGCGTCGCCCTGCCTTGAGGCGCAGGTCGCACGGGTCCAGCCCGTCGGGCTCGACGGCGACGTAGGTCTGCGACGACGAAGTTCTGGTCGCCGTCGAAGGCACGCAGCGCGGCCTTCTGCCCGGCGGCGTCGCCGTCGAAGGTGAAGATCACCTCGCCGCGGAACTCCTCGTGGTCGTGCAGGAAGCGGCGCAGCACCCGCGCGTGGTCGTCGCCGAAGGCGGTGCCGCAGGTCGCCACCGCGGTGCGGCACGCCGGCGAGGTGGCAGGCCATCACGTCGGTGTAGCCCTCGACGACGACCGCCTGCGACGAGCGCGCCATCGTCGCGGCGGGCCAGGTCGATGCCGTAGAGCACCTGGCTCTTCTTGTAGATCGGCGGTCTCGGAGGTGTTGAGGTACTTCGCCTCGATCCGGTCGTCGTCGAAGATCCGGCGCGCGCCGAAGCCGATCGTGTCGCCGATGGCGTCGCGGATCGGCCACAGCAGCCGGCCGCGGAAGCGGTCGTACGCCGAGCGGCCCTGGGCGACCAGCCCGGCGGCGACCGACTCCTCGTCGCGTGAAGCCGCTTCTGCCGCAGGTGGCTGGAGCAGCGCCTCGCCGTCGCGCGGCGCGAAGCCGACGCCGAAGGTCGTCGGCGGCGGTCTGGTCGAAGCCGCGCTCGTCGAGGAACTGCCGAGCCGACCAGCGCGTCGGGCGTCGCGCAGCTGCTCGGCGTAGAACTCCTGGGCGACCTTGTGGGCCTCGATCAGCCGCTGCGCGGCTGGGCCCGCGGGCGCTCGGGCGGCGCCGTCGCCCTCCTCGCGCCGCAGCTGGACGCCGTACTTCTCCGCCAGCCGCTCGACGGTCTCGGCGAAGGTGAGCCCGTCGATCTTCATCAGGAAGGTGATGACGTCGCCGCCCTCGCCGCAGCCGAAGCAGTGGCAGAACTGGCGGGCGGGGGTGACGTGGAACGACGGCGACTTCTCGTCGTGGAAGGGGCACAGCGCCCTTGAGCGAGCCGCCGCCGGCGCTCGCAGCGTGACGTAGTGCGAGACGACGTCGTCGATGCGCGCCTTCTCGCGCACCTCGGCGATGTCGTCGTCGCGAATCCGGCCTGCCACGCGGGGAGTCTACGGTGCGGCGGGCTGGGAGCCCTCGGTCGTCCCCAGGCCGTCGGCACCGCCACCGCGCCGCTCCCGCCACGCCTCGGTGGCCTCCTGGCGCGCCTCGCCGCCGATCTCGGCGTACCTCTCCTGCAGCCGGTCACGGATCTCGTCGGCGGAGTAGGCCCGGCGCCGCCGCTCCTCGCGCGCGACGACCGCCCCGGTCGCCGCCAGGCCGAGGACGCCGGCGAGCCCGAGCGCCTTGCGCCATCCATGTGCCACGGGGGCAGCGTACGCCAGGCAGAATCCTCCCATGGCGACCGTGACCCTCGATGACGCGGCCGGGCTGACCCGCACCGGTGACCTGTGGCTGTTCCGTGGCGCGACCCCGGCCGACCACGCGATCCGGCTGGCCACCAACGCGCCGGTCAACCACGTGGCACTGGCACTCACGATCGGCGACCTGCCCGCGATGATGTGGCACGCCGAGCTCGGCCGGCGGCTGCTCGACCTCTGGACCGGCACCCATCACCGCGGTGCCCAGCTCCACGACCTGCGCGCCGCCGTCGAGCGCTGGACCGGACTGCGCAAGCAGCGGGTCTTCCTGCGCCAGCTCCAGCCAGAGTCGGGCCGCCCCGAGGAGGACGGCGCCCTGAAGGCCGTCGCGCGCTGGAACGGCGCCTCGTTCCCGTCGACCGGCCAGCTGGCCTGGCGCTGGTTCTCCGGCCGCAACGGCATCCCCCACCCCGAGCTGCCGATGGCGCTGCGCACCGAGGTCGCCTACTGCGCCGAGCTCGCCGCCGTCACGCTGCAGGCGATGGGCGTGCTCGACGACGAGCTGCCCGCCACGTGGTACGACCCCGGCCGCTTCTGGAGCGGCGACGCGCTCCCATTGGAGGACGGATGGGGCTACGGCGAGGAGATCGAGGTCACGGTCGGCTGACCGGGCTCGGCCGTCGGCGACGGGCGAGGCAGGATGGTGTCGTGGAGGCCGCCGACGTCGAGACCCGAGCCGCGGCGATCCGCGCGGAGGCCGAGGAGGCGCTGCGCGGGCTCACGCCCGACGCGTCGCTGTGCACGATCAGCCGGGCGGGACGGTCCTTCCCGGCCGGCAAGTTCCACGAGGGGCGCGGGTACGCCGCCGCCGAGGTGCTGCGCGGGCTGCGTCGCGGCATGACCCCTCGCGAGGCGGTCGAGGCGGCCTGGGACCGCTGGAGCATCGTGGCGCCGCTCTCCCGGCGCAACGCCCCCGACTGGGCGGCGTACGGCGCCGGCGGCGACGACGTCCTGGCCGAGCTGCTCGCCTTGCCCGACTGAGCAGCCCGGCCGAGGAGGGCTCAGGTGTCTGCCGCACCGGTCTCGCGCAGCCAGGCCTGGTAGCCGCCGACCAGATCGGTCGCGCGACGCAGGCCCAGCGCCTGCAGCGTGGCGGCCGCGAGGCTGGAGCTGTAGCCCTCGTTGCAGACGATGACGATGCGCTGGTCGGTCGAGGTGACCGCGGGCAGCCGGTGGGCGCTGGTGGGGTCCAGTCGCCACTCGAGGACGTTGCGGTCGACGACCAGCGCGCCGGGCAGCGCGCCGTCCTCGTCTCGCTGGTCGACCGGCCGGATGTCGATGACCATCGCCCCGGCCGCGACCTCCGCTGCCAGGTCGCCGGGTGAGACCCGGTCGAGGTGGCGACGGGACGAGGTGAGCAGATCCTCGATCGCGCTCATCCCCCGACAGTAGCCGGGTCAGCGTCGCGCCATCACGACGCCGAGCCAGGTGAACCAGACGATGAACCCGAGACCGAAGACGGAGGTGGCGACGTCCGCAGCCGCCGGGACGACGGTGACCAGGCCGACCGCGGCCAGACCCAGGGACAGCCCGCCCAGGGCGGCAGGGAGGGCGCGGGTGCGCAGCACGGCGAGACCCACCACGGCCGCCCAGAGCGCTCCGGCGACCTCGATGCCGCCCCCGAGGGCGTCCTGGACGATGCTCACCGACGTCCAGGCACCGAGCGCCAGGTCCGGGTCGTCGGCGTGCAGCGAGATGACGGCGTGCTGGCCCACGACGGCGACGCTGCCGCTGGCCACGAGCAGCCCGGACCAGAGGACGCCGAGCGCGGCGGAGACCCGTGCCAGCCCCGGCGCGGCTGCCAACCGGTCGCGTACACCGAGGGCGACGACGACCATCGCGGCGCCGCCGACCAGGTAGAGCAGGGCGTACCACGCGGACATCACCGTGGCGTGGCCGAGCAGGAACGACAGCGACCCGGCCGGGTCGGAGATGGGGTCCGTGGACCCCTGGGGTGCGAGGTAGGCGCCCATGACGAGGAAACCGACGACGTAGGTGCCGGCGATGACCTGGGCGGCGACCCCGGCGGGGCGAACGAGCGAAGTGTTGCGCGTGGGCGAGAACCCTGCGGCGGCTGTGGAAGGTGCGGGACTGGGAGAGGTGTCAGTAGTCATGCCTTCACTCTCGGCGCCGGGGCCGGCCCGGCACATCGGAGCAGAGGCTCGATCCGACCGGTACCGGAGGCCAGGCGATCTTGGACCCAGGTCCAGTCCGGACGGCGCGTCGACCGCCCTACCCTGGGGCCATGGCGATGAGCGTGCTGCGTGCGGTGTGGGACGAGCCGCGGGTCGTCGCCCCGAGCGGGGTCACCTGGTGGGACCGGGCGCTGGTCGCCGGGCTGGTCCCGGTGGCCGTGCTGGAGGGCCTGCTGCGACCCGACATGGTGTGGCCCGCCTGGCACGTCGGTTGGGCGCTGGCCTGCGTGGTGACGCTGCTCTGGCGACCGCACCGCCCGCTGGCGATGCTCCTCGTGGGCTACACGACGCAGACCGTCGCAGGTGTCGTGCCGGCGCTCGCGGGCGAGCCCAACAGCGTGCTCGACGTGACGGCCGTCGTGCTGCTGCTGGCCTACTCGCTCGGCCGCTGGGCCAGCGGGCCGGCCGTGCTGGCCGGCACGGCCTTCCTGCTGGTCGTGCACCTCGCGCGCGAGCCGCTCTACGGCTCCAGCGGCTCCTCGATCGTGGTCGGGGTCGGCGCGCTGCTGCTGCCGGTGGCGGTGGGCGGTGCGATCCGGTTCTGGGCCCGGGCCCAGCGCCGGGAGCGCGCGGAGATCCGGATCCGGGAGCGCGAGCGGCTGGCCCGCGATCTGCACGACACCGTCGCCCACCACGTCTCCGGCATCCTGATGCAGGCCCGGGCGGCTCGGATCAAGGCAGCCGCCGACCCCGCCGGCGCGGTCGGCGCGATCCGCGGCGTGGAGGAGGCCGCGGAGCGGTCGCTGGCGGACATGCGGGCGCTGGTCGCCGTGCTGCGCGAGGACGAGGCCGCCGCCGAGCGCGCGCCGACGTACGGCGTCTCCGACATCGTCACCCTCGCCGACGCCGACGGGACGCCGCGGGTGCTGGTGTCCGGCACGCGCGACCTGGACGGCGTCGCGGCCACGGTGGGGGCGGCGCTCTACCGGGCTGCCCAGGAGGCCGTGACCAACGCCCGCCGACACGCCGTGGGCGCCACCCGCGTCGACGTGCAGCTGACCAGAGGGGCGAACACGATGACGCTGCGGGTGCACGACGACGGCCGGCCAGCGGGTGCCCGCGGCCGGTCGTCCCGCCGGGGCCGCTACGGACTGGCCGGCATGCAGGAGCGCTTCGGCCTGCTCGGCGGCCAGGTCAGCGCCGGCCCCGACCCGGCCGGCGGCTGGACGGTGCTCGCGACGGCGCCGACCTCGGCGCCGACATCGCCGCGGAGCCCGCGGCGGGAGGTCCGGTCGTGAGCGCCCCGCTGCGAGTGCTGCTCGCCGACGACCAGGAGATGGTCCGCGTCGGACTGACCACCATCCTCGACGCCCAGCCCGGCATCGAGGTCATCGGGCAGGCGAGCACCGGCCGCGAGGCGGTCGCGCTGGTGGGCCGGCTGCGGCCAGACGTGTGCCTGTTCGACATCCGGATGCCCGACCTCGACGGGATCGAAGCCACCCGCCAGGTGGCCGGCCCCGAGGTGGCCGACCCGGTGCCGGTGGTCGTGATCACCACCTTCGACGACGACGACTACGTCTACGACGCGCTGGGCGCAGGCGCTCGGGGGTTCCTGCTCAAGGACGCCGACCCAGAGCTGCTGGCCGAGGCCGTGCGGGTCGCCGCGCGCGGCGACGCCCTGATCGCCCCGTCGGTGACGGCGCGCCTGCTCACCACCTTCACCCGCGGGCGATCCGGGCGGGCCGCTCCCCCGCTGCAGCCCCTCACGGCGCGCGAGGAGTCCGTCGTCGACCTGGTGGCTCGCGGTCGAACGAACACCGAGATCGCCGAGGAGCTGTTCGTCTCGGTGAGCACCGTGAAGACCCACGTCGGCGCCCTGATGGACAAGCTGCCCGCGCGCAACCGCGTCGAGATCGCGCTGTGGGCCTATGCCCAGGGACGCATCGACCCCACCGCCTGACCCGAGCCCACCCACGGGCCGGCCGGGGCCGCTCTCAGGGCCGGCGTACGACGTTGGCCAGCGGCTCGCCGGCGGCGAACCGCTGCAGCTGCTCGCGCACCACCCGGTAGGCCCGCGGCCACATCGCGCTGCTCGCACCGCCGACGTGCGGCGAGAGGAGCAGGCCGGGCGCCGACCACAGCGCGTGGTCGGGCGGCAGCGGCTCGGGGTCGGTCACGTCGAGCGCGGCGCGGATCCGGCCGGACTGCAACGCCGAGAGCAGGGCGTCGGTGTCCACCACCGCACCGCGGGCCACGTTGACCAGCAGCGCACCGGGCTTCATCGCGGTCAGGAAGTCGATGGAGACCAGGCCGCGGGTGGCATCGGTGAGCGGCACGACAAGCACCACGACGTCGGCCTCCGGCAGCACCGCGGGGAGCTCGTGGACGCCGTGCACGCCCTCGCGGGCCCGGCTGGCGACGCGGACCACGTCGACCTCGAACGGCCGCAGCCGGGCCTCGACGGCCTCGCCGATCGCCCCGTAGCCCACGATCAGCACCCGCTTGTCCGCCAGCGCCGGCCGCGGCGCGTAGACCCACTCGCCGCGGTCCTGAGCGCGCACGAAGTCGGGCACGCCGCGCAGCGAGGCCAGCATCAGCGTCAGGGCCAGCTCGGCGGTGGAGGTCTCGTGGATCCCCCGGCCGTTGCACAGCGTGACGCCCGAGGGGAGGTGCGGCAGCACGTGCTCGATGCCGGCGGTCAGCGTCTGCACCACCTGCAGCCGAGGCAGCTGCGACAGCACCGTGAGGTCGGCGCCGAAGGAGTACGCCGGCACGAACAGCTCGACCTCCGCGGCAGCGGCCGGGAGGTCGTCGGCGCTGGGCACGACCTGCTCCGCGCGCACCCCGGACGGGACCCGACCCAGCTCGGCGGGGTCGAACGGCAGCCATACCAGCCGGCTCATCGGCAGACCGCCGCATGTCTCGAGGCCGCGCTGGCGTCGGTGAGCGAGGCGACCTGGTCGAGCACCACGCGCAGCCGGGCCGCGTCGTCGGCCGCCTGCTGCCAGTCGTCGGCGAACGGCCGGTCCAGCGCCTCGGGGCCGCGCGCGGCCAGCGCCTCGACCAGCTCGGCGAGCAGCGCGCGCTGCCGCTCCATCAGCGCGACCCGGTCGTCGGCGCGCATGACGTAGTGGGCGGCGATCCCCTTGAGCACCGCGATCTCGAGCCGGGTCCGCTCCGGCACCACCAGCGTCGGCCCGGTAGCGCACGAACGGTCCCTCGCCGGCGGCGAAGGTCGCGTCTGCACCTCGCCGCAGAAGCGGCCGATCACGTCGCAGGTGAGGTTCTTCAGGGCGGCGAGGTGCCGCCGCGACCCGTCGTACGCCGTCCGCGGCCAGGCCCGATCGCCACGCAGCCCGTCGAGCACCTCGTCGAGCAGCGCGTCGTCGGCGGCGGGGAGGTACCACGTCGCGCACCGTCTGCCAGACCGCCGCCCGGTCGAGCGTGGTCAGGTCGATCCGACCGGCCACGACGCCGTCCTCGACGTCGTGCACGGAGTAGGCGACGTCGTCGGCGAGGTCCATCACCTGGGCCTCGACGCACTGGTCGGCGGCCACGACGCCTCGCCGCATCCAGTCGAAGACCGGCCGGTCGTCGTCGTAGACGCCGAACTTCACCACGGTGCGCGGCGACCCGTCGGCGTGCACGCCCTGCGGCGGCTCGGCCGCGGACGCGTGCCCAGGGGTACTTCGTGCAGGCGTCGAGGGTGGCGCGGGTCAGGTTGAGCCCGACCGAACGGCCGTCGGCGTCGAACGTCTTGGCCTCCAGCCGGGTCAGCAGTCGCAGCGTCTGGGCGTTGCCCTCGAAGCCACCGCACGTCCTCGGCGAGGTCGGCCAGCGCGCGCTCGCCGTTGTGGCCGAACGGCGGGTGCCCCAGGTCGTGCGCCAGGGCGGCCGTCTCGGCGATGTCGGGGTCGCAGCCCAGCGCCCGCGCCAGGTCGCGGGCCACCTGGGCGACCTCGAGGCTGTGCGTGAGCCGGTTGCGGACGAAGTCGTCGGTCTGCGGTCCGACCACCTGGGTCTTGGCGGCGAGCCGCCGCGAGGCCGCGGCGTGCACGACGCGGGCACGGTCGCGCTCGAACGGCGTCCGCACCGGCGCGTCCACCCGCTTCGGCGGCTCCGCGACGAGCCGCTCGCGGTCGGCGTCGTCGTAGAGGTCCCGGTGCTCATCGGCGGGACGCTAGCGTGCATCGGGACACGGCGCCGTGACGTGGACGCCGCGTCAGTAGGTCGTGACGTGCACGTGGTCGTAGTGGTTGGCGGTCGCCGAGCCACGGTCGGACATGCCGCGCCAGCCCTCGCCGCCGCGCTCGCACCGACCAGATCCGCTGGGAGTAGATGACGTAGGAGACGCCGAGCTCGCGGTAGTGCGCCCGGACGAAGTTGGCGACCTCCCAGCCACGGGACCCGCTGACCATGATGTCGACCGCGATGCCGCGGGAGTGGTCGCCGTCGCCGCGGAAGGTGCCGTAGCTGGTGATCTCGGGGAACGCCGCACACACCGCGTCGTGGACCTTGGCGATGTTGGGGCTGACCCCGCTCGGCACGCTCGAGCCGTTGGAGCAGGTGCCGCCCAGGCTCGGCGGCCGCGGCCTCGGCGGGCTCGGGCTTCTCGTCGCTGAGGTAGCCGCGCGGACACCCACCGGGCCTCGCCCTTGACGACGACCTCGACCCGGCCGTTGTCGCGACGGCCGGTGACCAGGATCTTCTTGCCCTCGTCGAGCTCACCGATCTTCTTCGCGTTGTCGGCGGAGGAGGTCCAGACGTTGAGGGGGGCCGTGGTCCAGAGCTTGCGGCGCTCCTTCTTCGCGACGCGCAGCACCTTGGCCGTCGCGGCCGCCTCCTTGGCGGCGGCGAGCTCGGCGCGCTGCCGGTCGGCCTTCGCCTGGAGGTCGCCCACGCGCCGGCGCTCCGAGGAGCGCGACAGGATGGGGGTGCGCTCGAGCTCGGCCGACACGTCGGGCCCCTGGGCGCGCGCCGACCCGGCCAGCGCCGCGGGGGCGGTGGTCGGCACGTCGGCGCCGACCACGCCGACCCCGACGACAGCGAGGGTCGCCAAGGAGGCCAGCGGCGCGGCCACGAGGGACGCACGGAACTGGGGACTCGGGGACTCGGGGGACCCGGGGGGCTGGGCGCTCCCGCTTGTGGCGTGCCTGTGCCACTGCGCTGATGTCCTTAACTCTTGCTGACGGGGGGGGTTCGCACACGACCGTTTGATAACGAAACGGACACGGCGACCCCGAGTGAAGCACACCGGTCTGGTCCGGTGCCAATCCCCACGCCCGGAAGTGGGACGGTTCACGCCACGGCTCAGGGGCGGCGGGCGACGACCACGTCGCGCAGGATCGAGGAGTCGACCCGGTGCCGCAGCGAGGTGTAGCCGACGCCGTCGGCCACCTCCAGCCCCGCCTTCTCGAGCAGCGCGGCGAGGTCCTCCCGCGCGGCGACGTGGGTGTTCCAGGCGATGCCCAGCGCGCCGCCGGGACGCAGCAGGTCCACCCAGACCGGGACCGCCTCCTCGAGCAGGTCCAGCGGGCGGCGGGCCAGCCCGTGCTCGGGGTGCCGGCTGCCGTGCTGGACGCCGTACGGCGCGTCGGTGACGACCGCGTCGACGCTGCGGCGCTTGACCAGCTCGCCGGCCCGGAGCGTGTCGGCGTGCAGGATCGACACCTGCTGCGTGCGCTTGGCCGCCCAGTCCGCCTTGGTCGGCGCCACGGTCGCGTCGGTGCGACGGGTGGGGCGCTGTCCCTCGTGACGGACCCGGGTGGTGGCGATGCTGTGCTTGAGGCGCTTGTCCTTCAGCCAGCGGCCGAGGAAGGAGGCGTACGCCTCCACGTCCTTGCGGTCCAGGTCGAGACCGACCGCGTCGTGGCCCCAACGGAGCACCTGGTTCAGGGTGGTGCCGCGGCCGCACATCGGGTCCAGCACCCGCAGTGACCCGTCGAGCAGCTCGGCGGGCCGATCCCGAAAGAGCAGCGTCGCGTGGAGCAGCAGGTGGGTGAAGGTCTCGTTGGTCTTGCCGGCGTACTTGAGGACGGTCAGCAGGTCGTCGTCGTAGCGCGCCAGCGGGGTGAGCGTCACAGGACGGAGCAGCCCGTCGACGACCTCGAACAGCGCGAACGCCGTCGACACCTGGGACAGGTGGGCGACCGCCCGGCCATCGAGGTGCGCCGCGTCGAAGGTGACGTAGCGGACGCCGCCGATGGTCTCCTCGGCGATCCCGGCGAGCGCCCCGCCCAGGACGCGCTCGTCGACGATCTGCAGCTCAGCGACGGTGAGGCCGACGGAGGCCCGGGCGTAGACCCGGTTGGCCGAGGGCTGGACGAGCAGCGCGTAGCGGGCCACGGGTCAGCCGCCCGTCGTCTCGTTGGCGTCCTCGCGGACGTGGCCGCCCCGGCCGTCGGTGTCGTCGAGCCACCCCTCGGGCAGCACCACCTTCGCGCGCGGCGAGCCCTGGCGGCCGCGCGGCGCGCCGAGCTCGCGCGACCGGGAACGGCTCGTCGGGGTCGAGGTCGGCGAGCAGCGCGTCGAGCGCGGCGAGCGAGTCGACCAGGGCCAGCGAGCGCCGCAGCTCGCCGCCGGCGCGCGAAGCCCTTGAGGTACCACGACACGTGCTTGCGGAACTCCTTGCAGCCGCGCTCCTCCCCCATGTGCTCGCAGAGCAGCTCGGCGTGGCGGCGCATCATCGCGGCGACCTCGCCGAGCGTGGGCAGCGTGGCGACCTCCTCACCGCGCGAACGCGGCGGCCAGGTCGCGGAACAGCCACGGCCGACCCAGGCAGCCGCGGCCGACGACGACGCCGGCGGCACCGGTCTGCTCGACCATGCGCACCGCGTCGGCGGCCTCCCAGATGTCGCCGTTGCCGAGCACCGGGATGTCGACGTGGTCGACCAGCGCGGCGATCGCCTCCCAGTCGGCCTGCGCCGGAGTAGGCCTGCTGCGACGGTGCGCCCGTGCAGCGCGATGGCGGCGCACGCCGGTCTCCTGCGGCGATCCGGCCGGCGTCGAGGTAGGTCAGGTGGTCGTCGTCGAGGCCCTTGCGGGTCTTCATCGTCACCGGGACGTCGTACGGCGCCGCGGCGGCGACCGCGTGCTCGAGGATCTCGCCGAGCAGGCCGCGCTTCCACGGCAGCGCCCCGCCGCCGCCCTTGCGGGTCACCTTGGGCACCGGGCAGCCGAAGTTGAGGTCGACGTGGTGCGACGCCGTACTCCGCGCAGAGGATCTCGGCGGCCTTGCCGACGTAGACCGGGTCGGTGCCGTAGAGCTGCACCGAGCGGACGGTCTCCAGCTCGTCGAAGACCAGCATCTCGGCGGTGGTCTCGTCGCCCTCGACGAGGCCGCGGCAGGTGATCATCTCGCAGACGTAGAGACCGGCGCCCTGCTCGGCGCACAGCCGGCGGTAGGCCGCGTTGGTGATGCCGGCCATCGGCGCGAGCACGACCGGGGTCTCGACCCGCAGCGAGCCGAGCCGGAGGTGGTCGGGCAGCCGACGGGAGGACGGGGCGGTCACCGCGCCATTGTCGCCGCCTGGTCGCCCGCGGCCCAAACCCTGGCCCGGCGCGGGCGCCTGATCAGCCGTCGGCCTTCTTCGCCTTCTTCTTGGTGGCTTCTTCTTGTCCTTGACGACGGCGACCTTGCCCGACCCAGGTCGATCGGGTCGAAGCCGTGGGCCGGGAAGAAGCTGACGTCCTCCAGCTTCGCCCTTGTCGGGCACGAGGTAGACCAGGCACATGTCGGCCGCGCGCGCCGGGCTCGAACTTCTTGGGCAGCGAGCGTGCTCGGGCAGCGGCTTGAAGGCGCTCGTCGAAGCGTGCGTGGCGCTCACCAGGGTGTTGTCGCCGTCGACGACGTAGAGCGGCACGGCGTGACCGCCGAGGTCGCTGCGGCCGACGTTGGCGACCTTGGCGTGCACGAAGTAGGGCGTGGAGCTGCGGCTGCGTCGGTCGAGCACCCAGCCGTCGAGCGCGACGATCGGTCACCTGCTCGACCTTGGTGACCTTGACGTCGAGCACGCCGGTCTTGCTCCTCGCCGGCTGCCCAGGCGACCGCGGCCGTCTCCCCGATCTCGAGCTCGCGTGCCCTGCGGGGTCAGGGTGATCTTCGCCGACCTCGAGGCAGCCGGCGAGGTACGGCGGAGGCCGCTCGGCGCCGGAGGCGGCGCCGGACCCGTCGGCCGAGCCGGAGGCCCCGTCGGCACCGTCGGAGTCGCCGCCGGAGCAGCCGGCCAGCACGCCGGACAGCAGCGCGGCGGTCACCACGGCGGCCAGCGGACGGCGGGCGAGGGTCGTCAGCATGGGTACACGATAGGCACGATCGTCCGGTCCAGCGTCAGCAGCCGACGAAACGCTCGGCGAAGTAGGTCGAGATCCCGTCGAGCGCAGATCCGCTCCTGCTGCCATCGTGTCGCGCTCGCGGACCGTGACGGCGTCGTCCTCGAGGGTGTCGAAGTCGACCGTGACGCAGTACGGCGTACCGATCTCGTCCTGGCGGCGGTAGCGGCGGCCGATCGCGCCGGCGTCGTCGAAGTCGACGTTCCAGCTGCTGGCGCAGCTCGGCGGCGAGGTCGCTGGCCTTCGGCGAGAGGTCGGCGTTGCGCGACAGCGGCAGCACCGCGACCTTGACCGGCGCCAGCCGCGGGTCGAGCGCAGCACGGTGCGCTTGTCGACGCCGCCCTTGGTGTTGGGCGCCTCGTCCTCGGTGTAGGCGTCGACCAGGAAGGCCATCAGGCTGCGGGTGAGGCCGGCCGCCGGCTCGATGACGTAGGGCATGTAGCGCTCGTCGGTGGCCTGGTCGAAGTAGGACAGGTCCTGGCCGGAGTGCTCGCTGTGCGTGCGTGAGGTCGAAGTCGGTGCGGTTGGCGATGCCCTCGAGCTCGCCCCACTCGCGTGCCGGCGAAGCCGAAGCGGTACTCGATGTCGACGGTGCGCTTGGAGTAGTGGCAGAGCTTCTCCTGCGGGTGCTCGTAGTGGCGCAGGTTGTCGGGGTCGATGCCGAGGTCGACGTACCAGCGGGTGCGCTCGTCGATCCAGTACTGGTGCCACTCCTCGTCCTCGCCGGGCTTGACGAAGAACTCCATCTCCATCTGCTCGAACTCGCGGGTGCGGAAGATGAAGTTGCCGGGCGTGATCTCGTTGCGGAAGCTCTTGCCGATCTGGGCGATGCCGAAGGGCGGCTTCTGCGCGGCTGCGTGGTCACGACGTTGGCGAAGTTGAGGAAGATGCCCTGCGCGGTCTCGGGGCGCAGGTAGTGCAGGCCGGACTCGTCCTCGATCACGCCGAGGTAGGTCTTGAGCATCATGTTGAACTGCGCGCGGCTCGGTCCAGGCGCCGCGGGTGCCGCAGTTGGGGCAGGCGACCGACTCGTTGAGGTCGACCGTGTCGGGGTCGTCGATGCCCTTCTTCTCGGCGAACTCCTCCTGCAGGTGGTCCTCGCGGAAGCGCTTGTGGCAGGACTGGCACTCGGTCAGCGGGTCGGTGAAGGTCGCCGACGTGGCCGCAGGCCTCCCAGTCCTGGCGCGGCAGGATGACGCTGGAGTCGAGGCCGACCACGTCGTCGCGGCGCGGTGACCATCGAGCGCCACCACTGGCGCTTGATGTTCTCCTTGAGCTCCACGCCGAGCGGGCCGTAGTCCCAGGCCGAGCGGGTGCCGCCGTAGATCTCACCGCACGGGAAGACGAAACCCCGGCGCTTGGCGAGGGAGACGACGTTGTCGAGGGCGGACGGGGGCGGCTTGGCCACGGGGAGTCCTTCTGCATCGGGCGCACGGCTGGCGGTGCCGGCTGGCTGCCGGACGGCGGGACGTGGCGAAGCGATCAGCCTAACGAGCGGGTCGAGGCGGTGTTGAGGTCGGCTCCCGGCTCGACGCTCTCGTAGGCCGCTGGGCTCGTCGAGCGCCCGGCCCAGCAGCGGTCCAGGCGTGCAGCTTGACGTCGTACGCCGAGAGCGCGCGGCGGTAGGCCGCCCACGCGACTCCCAGCGGGTGACCAGCACCCACAGCGTCGGGATCGTCGACGTTGCGGCCGAGCGCGCCCTCGACGTAGCCGCGCTGCGCGGCGAGCAGGTCGCGCGCCGCCGCCAGGTCGGCCCGGAAGGACGCGGCCTCGTCGTCTCGGCACCCGGAATCGGTTCACGACCAGCACGGCGCCACGCTAGCCGACCGGCGTCGATTGTTGACAATCGTTCTCAACTCGGTGAGAATCATTCTCATGGCGCTCCCTCATCCCACCCTCCGTTGGGCAACCTGGGCCCTGCTCGGCGCGCTGGCCTCCGCTCTTCTGCTCGGTTGCGGCGACGACGTCGGCAGCGACGGCTCCGATGGCCCGGCGGTCGTCGGCGGCCTTCTACCCGCTGGCCGTTCGCCGCCGAGCGGGTGGCCGGCGGCGAGGCCTCGGTCGAGAACCTGACCCCGCCCGGCGGGGAGCCGCACGACCTCGAGCTCGGCATCAACCAGACCGCCGCCCTCGCAGGACGCCGACCTCGTCGTCTACGAGCGCGGCTTCCAGCCGGCCGTCGACGACGCCGTGGCCGACCTCGGCGCCGAGCAGGTGCTCGACGCCGCCGAGGTCGTCGACCCTCCAGGCGTCCGCGCACGCGGACGAGGAGGGCACGACGACGGCGACGGCCACGACCACGGCGACGCTCGACCCGCACTTCTGGCTCGACCCGCTGCTGCTGGCCGACGTCGGCGACGCCGTCGCCGACGCAGCTCGGCGACGATCGACCCCGACCACGCCGACGCCTACGCCGCCAACGCCGCCGGCCTGCGCGCCGACCTCGAGGCGCTCGACGCAGAGCTACACCGACGGGCCTCGCCGACTGCGAACGGACCACGGTCGTCGTCAGCCACGACGCGTTCGGCTACCTCGACCCGCTACGGCCTGACCTTCGAGCCGATCGCCGGCCTCTCCCCCGACGCCGAGCCGACGCCGGCCGACCTGGCGCCGGCTGCAGGAGCCTGATCGCCGACGAGGGCATCACGACGGTCTTCTCCGAGCGGCTGGCCAGCCCCGCAGATGGCCGAGTACCCTGGCCGACCGACCTCGGGGTCGACGCACCGCGGTGCTCGACCCGATCGAGGGGCTCACCGACGAGACGGCCGACGAGGACTACCTTTCCCTCATGCGCGAGAACCTCGCCGCCCTCGCAGGAGGCCAACGGCTGCTGACCGTGACCGCCGCCGACGCGACCGCTCCCGATCGGCCTCGACGCGAGCGGCTCCGTCGCGATCGGCGGCCGGCCGGTCCTGCGCGGCATCGACCTGACCGTCCGCGCCGGCGAGTTCGTGGCGCTGATGGGCGCCAACGGCTCGGGCAAGTCCACGCTCGTCCGCGCCCTGACCGGCGCTGCGTCCCGCTCGCCGCGCGGCGCGGTGCGCGCTGTTCGGCACCCCGATCGACCGACTTCGACGACTGGCAGCGGATCGGCTTCGTGCCGCAGCGCGCCGGCGCGGCCGGCGGCGTACCCGCCTCGGTGTGGGAGGTCGTCGCCTCCGGCCGGCTCACCCGGCGCCGCCTGCTCCGCCCGCTCAGCCGCCGCCGACCGGGCCGCGATCGCCGACGCGCTCGAGGTCGTCGGGCTCGCCGACCGGGCGCGGGACGGCGTCTCCACGCTCTCGGGCGGCCAGCAGCAGCGGGTGCTGATCGCCCGCGCGCTCGCCGGCGAGCCGCGAGCTGCTCGTTCCTCGACGAGCCGACCGCCGGCGTCGACCTCCCCAACCAGCAGGCGCTCGCCGACGCGCTCGGCATGCTCTCCGAGCAGCGGCGCCACCATCGTGCTGGTCGCCCACGAGCTCGGGCCGATGGCGCCGCTGATCGACCGGTCGGTCGTGATGCGCGACGGCCGGGTGGCCTACGACGGCGCCGCCGCTGGCCGACCACGACGTCGCACCACGCCGACTTCGGCGACGCACGTGCCACCACCACGACCACCACCACCCGAGCCGGCACCGGCACGACCACGCGCCCGCACGTCGGCTCCCCTTCGACCTGCCCGAGCGGCGGCACCCGGGGAGGCGACTGATCCTCGACCTGCTCGTCGCTAGCCCTTCATGCAGCGCGCGCTGCTCGCCGCGCTGCTCACCGGCCTCGCCGCCCCGGCCGTCGGCACCTACCTGGTGCAGCGCCGGCTGGCGCTGATGGGCGACGGCATCGGCCACGTCGCCGTGACCGGCGTCGCGCTCGGCCTGCTGACCGGCACCTCGCCGACCTGGACCGCGGTGGTGGTCGCCGTCTCGGCGCGGTGCTGATCGAGGTGATCCGCGAGCGCGGGCACACCAACGGCGACGTCGCGCTGGCGCTGCTCTTCTACGGCGGCCTGGCCGGCGGCGTGCTGATCACCGGGCTCGCCGGGCAGAGCGCGCGCCCGACTGCAGCAGTACCTCTTCGGCTCGATCACTCACCATCTCGGCCACCGACGTGGTCGTCACGGCGGTGCTCGGCCGTCGGTCGTCGTGGTCGTCTGCGCTCGGCCTGCTCGCCGCAGCTCTTCGCCGTCGCGCAGCGACCAGGAGTTCGCCCGGGTGGCCGGCCTGCGGGTGCGCGCCTACAACCTGCTGGTCGCCGTGCTCGCCGCCGTCACGCGTCACCGTGGCGATGCGCACCGTCGGCCTGCTGCTGGTCTCGGCGCTGATGGTGGTGCCGGTCGCGACGTCGCAGCAGCTCACCCGGTCCTTCCGCGGCGACGCTGGTCGCGCGCGATGGTCGCTCGGCGTGCTCGCGTCCGTCGGCGGCCTGGTGCTCGCGCGCGTGCGCTGTCCTTGCCGGCGCCACCGTCGCCCCCGGGCCCGACGATCGTGCTGCTGTCGCTGGCCGGCTTCACGCTCACCTGGCCGCTCGGCGTGCTGGCTGCGACGGCGGAGCCGCCTGGCCGCGCCGTTCCCGGCCGTGCCGGCCGACGTACGCACAGGTGCGACCGACGAGCACCCGCACGAGCACGGCCCCGACTGCGGGCACCCCGCGGTCCCGCACGACGACCACGTCGACTACGTCCACGACGGCCACCGGCACGCCGCGCACGGGAGCCACTATGACGAGCACTGAGCCGCCCGGCGGCGGTCGCGCCGCGCCCCGCCCGACCCGGCAGCGGCGCGCGGTGGCGCAGGCGCTGACGACCTTCGACGACTTCCGCTCCGCGCAGGAGATCCACGAGCTGCTCGAGCGGCAGGGCGACCCGGTCGGCCTGGCGACCGTCTACCGGACGCTGCAGCTGCTGGCCGACGCCGGCGAGGTCGACGTGCTGCGCACCGAGGACGGCGAGGCGATCTACCGCCGCTGCTCCGACACCCATCACCACCACCTGGTCTGCCGCTCCTGCGGCGCCACCGTCGAGGTCGAGGGCCCGGCCGTCGAGCGCTGGACCTCGGCCATCGCCGGCGAGCACGGCTTCACCGACGTCAGCCACACGCTGGAGATCTTCGGCACCTGTCCGGCCTGCCGGGCTGAGCGCGGCAGTCCCTCCGACGCGATCGGGTCAGTACGACGTACCAGGCACGTCGTACTGACCCGTATCCGGAGCGTGACGGGCCCTCGAGCCGGGAGTCTCAGCCCTGCGCGCCGCCGTAGCGCCGGTCGCGGCGGGCGTAGGTCTCGACCGCGCGCCACAGGTGCGCGACGGTCGACGTCGGGCCAGAGCACGTCGGTGAAGACCAGCTCGGTGTACGCCGCCTGCCACAGCATGAAGTTGGACAGCCGCTGCTCCCCCGACGTGCGCCAGACCAGGTCGGCGTCGGGCTGCTCGGGGACGTAGAGGTGGCGGGCGAAGGTGCGCTCGTCGACCCTGTCGGGGTTGAGCCGGCCGGCGGCGACCTCGCGGGCGATGGCGCGGGCGGCGTCGGCGAGCTCGGCGCGGCCGCCGTAGTTGACGCACATGGTCAGGGTCAGCACGTCGTTGTCGCGGGTCAGCTCCTCGGCGACCTGCAGCTCGCTCGATGACCGACTTCCAGAGCCGCGGGGCGCGGCCCGCCCAGCGGACCCGCACGCCGAGCTCGTGCATCTCGTCGCGGCGACGGCGGATCACGTCGCGGTTGAAGCCCATCAGGAACCGCACCTCGTCGGGCGAGCGCGACCAGTTCTCGGTGGAGAAGGCGTAGGCCGAGATCGCCTTCACGCCGATCTCGATCGCACCCTCGACCACGTCGAAGAGCGACGTGCTCGCCCTGCTCGTGGCCCTTCGGTGCGCGGCAGCCCGCGCTGCCTTGGCCCAGCGCCCGTTGCCGTCCATCACGATCGCGACGTGCCGCGGCACCAGCTCCGCCGGGAGCTCCGGCGGCCGGGCACCCGAGGGGTGCGGCGACGGCGGCGTACCGGCTGCTCCGGGGCTGGCGCTCACGAGCTCGCCTAGGGGTGGGCGGAGGTTCATCGGGTAAGTGGGCGAGCATCGCCTACCCGGTGCTCACCGGAGAAGCGACTGGCCTGCCTACCCGGTGACCGTCACACCCGCTACCGCTCGACGTAGGCCAGGGAGCGCAGGCCGCGCTCGAGGTGCCAGGCGAGGTACGCCGCGACGAGGCCGCTGGCCTCCTTCAGGTGCCGCGGCTCGGCGCGCCTGCACGACCGCCCAGTCGCCGGCGAGCAGCGCCCCGAGCACGGCGACGGTCTCGGCCGCCGGGGCGGCGCGAGCCGGGCAGCCGGCAGGTCGGCGCAGAGCACGCCGCCCGCCGACGGGTTGAACCAGCGGTGCGGGCCGGGGTCGCCGCAGCGGGCGCAGTGGTCGAACGACGGGGCGTAGCCGGCGACCGACAGCGAGCGCAGCAGGTAGGAGTCGAGCACCTGCCCGGCCGGCGTGCTCGCCTGCCGGCCATCGCCCGCAGCCCGCCGACCAGCAGCAGGAACTGCTGGATGGCGGGCTCGCTTGCTCCTCGGCGACCAGCCGCTCGGCGGT
Organism: uncultured Actinomycetota bacterium; assembly: GCA_963719955.1. GTDB lineage: Bacteria > Actinomycetota > Actinomycetes > Propionibacteriales > Nocardioidaceae > Nocardioides. The sequence goes on from CAVRDV010000002.1 coordinate 20,198, forward strand.
CTCGAGCATCACGGTGCCGGCGGTGTAGCGCTCGTAGTCGCGCGCCGAGCGCGCGCCGAGAACGGCGTCGAGCGTCTCGGCCTGGGTGACCATGTCGAGGGTGCGGCCCTCGGCGAGCTGCAGGTCGACGTGGGTGAACGGCTCGAGCCGCGAGCCCCAGCGCGACGTCGTACGCCGCACGCCCTTGGCCACAGCGCGCACCCGCCCGTGCTGGCGGGTCAGCAGGGTGATGATGCGGTCGGCCTCACCCAGCTTGTGGGTGCGCAGCACGATCGCCTCGTCGCGGTAGAGCGGCACCGCACCATTCTGCCCCCGTTCAGGAACCGGTGTACGACGGCGCCGGCGCGGCGTTTCCCAGCACGACCGGGCGAACTCGGCCGCCTCGGCGTCGAGCCGCTCGGGGTCCGTCCGCCACTCGAGGAGCTTCGAGCACGCACGAACCGCGCGTGCGGCAGCTCGTCGGCCAGCATCGCGGCGTCGCCGCGGGGTGCATCGGGTCGGCCGGATGGCCGACGATCAGCGCCGGCGCGCTGATCGCGCGACGCTGGCGGGCCGACGGCGCGACCGTGCCGAAGAACAGCCCGTGCAGGACGGCGGCCATCGGCGTCGGGGCGCTGGTCGAGGGTGTCGAGCACGATGCCCGCCCAGAACGGCACGCAGCCCCCGCGGCACCGGCCGGGTCAGCCCCCGCAGCCGCGCCGCACCGTGAACGGCAGGTAGCGCGCGGCGAACATCAGCGGCCCGAACGCCAGGATCCCGGCCTCCACGGCGTTGTTGAGCACCGGCATCTCGAGCAGCAGCCCTCGCACCCGGTCGGGCGCGATCGACGGCGACCTCGAGGGACGACGTTGGCGCCCAGCGAGGTGCCGCCGACGACGGCCTGTCGGCGCGCCGAGGTGGTCGAGCAGCGCCACCACCTGCTCGGCGAAGGCCGTCATCGAGTAGGCCAGCGGGTCGGCGGGCCGGTCGGACCGGCCGTGGCCGAGCAGGTCGAGGGTGACGACGTGCAGCCCCTCGGCGGCCAGCGCCCGCGCCAGCGGCTGGTGCATCCGGCGCGGCATCAGCTGCCCGTGCAGCAGCACCACCCAGGCGTCGCCGGCGCCGTACTCGGTGTACTCCAGCCGGTCGCGACCCGCCGGCGTGTCCAGGAAGAGCTGGCCGATACGCTCGGAGACCAGGGTGGGCATGCCGGGCAGCCTAGCCCCCGCCGGTCCCGACCACGCGTCAGCTGCTCCGGTTGACCGCGCTGATGCACGGCCTTGAGCGAGGCGGTGACGATGTTGGCGTCGAGCCCGACGCCCCACAGCACCTGGTCGCCCACGGCGCACTCGACGTACGCCGCCGCGATCGCGTCGCCGCCGGCGGAGAGCGCGTGCTCGGCGTAGTCGAGCACCCGCACGTCGAAGCCGTGCTCCAGCCCGTTGATCGCGTCGACGAACGCCGCGATCGGGCCGTTGCCGCTCGCCCTCGAGGGTCCGGACGCCCGCCGTCGACGTAGACGTTGACGGTGAGCTCGTCCTTCTCGCCGGCCGCCGCTGGAGGTGTGCACCGAGTTGAGCTTCAGCGGGGTCTCGCGGTCGAGGTACTCGGCGCGAGAAGACCGCCCAGATCTCCTCCGGCGTCATCTCGCCGCCCTCGGCGTCGGTGTGCTCCTGGATCGACCCGGCTGAACTCGATCTGCGCGCGCCGCGGCAGGTCGAGCTTGTGCTCGGCCTTCAGGACGTAGGCGACGCCGCCCTTGCCGGACTGGCTGTTGACCCGGATCACGGCCTCGTAGGTGCGGCCGACGTCCTTGCGGGTCGATCGGGAGGTACGGCGCCTCCCACGGCAGCTCGCGCGACGGGGACGCCCGCTCGGCGGCCTGGCGGTCGAGGTCCTCCAGGCCCTTCTTGATGGCGTCCTGGTGGGAGCCGGAGAAGGCGGTGTAGACGAGGTCGCCGGCGTAGGGGTGGCGCGGGTGGACCGGCAGCTGGGTGCAGTACTCGACCGTGCGACGGATCTCGTCGATGTCGGAGAAGTCGATCTGCGGGTCGATGCCCTGGCTGAACAGGTTCATGCCGAGCGTGACCAGGTCGACGTTGCCGGTGCGCTCGCCGTGGCCGAACAGGCAGCCCTCGACGCGGTCGGCGCCGGCCATCACGGCCAGCTCGGTGGCGGCGACCGCCGTGCCGCGGTCGTTGTGCGGGTGCAGGCTGATCGCGGTGTGCTCGCGGCGGGTCAGGCCGCGGCTGAACCACTCGATCTGGTCGGCGTAGACGTTGGGCGTCGCCATCTCGACGGTGGCCGGCAGGTTGAGGATGATCTCGCGGCCCGGCCTCGGGCTGCCACACGTCGGAGACGGCCTCGCAGACCTCGACGGCGAAGTCAGCTCGGTGCCGGTGAAGATCTCCGGGGCTGTACTCGTAGCCGAATCGACGGTCGTGCCGAGGTAGCTCCTCGGCGTACTTCATCACCATCTCGGTGCCGCGGACGGCGATGTCGCTGCACTCGTCCTTGTCGACGCGGAAGACCACGCGGCGGAACAGCGGCGCGGTGGCGTTGTAGAGGTGGATGTTCGCGCGGTCGGCGCGCCGACCAGCGACTGCACGGTGCGCTCGATCAGGTCCTCGCGGGCCTGGGTCAGCACCGAGATCGTGCACGTCGTCGGGGATCCGGTCCTCCTCGATGAGCTGGCGGACGAAGTCGAAGTCGGTCTGGCTGGCGCTCGGGAAGCCGACCTCGATCTCCTTGTAGCCCATCTCGACCAGCAGCTCGAACATCGTCAGCTTGCGGGCCGGGCGTCATCGGGTCGATCAGCGCCTGGTTGCCGTCGCGCAGGTCGGTGGAGAGCCAGCGCGGCGCCTCGGTGATCCGCTGCGACGGCCAGGTGCGGTCGGGCAGGTCGATCGGGGGGAAGGGCGGTAGCGCTCGAACGGCATCCCGCTCGGCTCTGCTGACGGTTGGCCGTGGTGGACAGGCTGGGTACGTTGGTGGTCATGCGGGTCCTCGTGGCGAGTGACGGGAGCCGGCGCGCGCAAGCACTCCGCAGCGAGGGGGTCCGGCTCGGGTCAGACCTCGCTGCGGCAGCGAAGGAGGAGGCTGCGCGCATCATGACGGGGCCACCTTAGCGCAGGGTCACGAGGAGATGCACGCGGACAGCTGGTCGGCCACCTCGGGCGACGCGTCGTCGGGGCTGTCGCCGCGGAACGTCGCCGCCAGGATGTCGCGGATGACGTCCTCGCTCAGGGCGTCCTCGACGCAGTCGACGACGGCGGCGTCCATCCCGTCGAGCGGCAGCTCGTCGGTCAGCAGCTGCTGCACGTCGACGCAGTCGACGAACGCGGTGGCGGCCGCGTCGGCGTCGCCCTCCGACATCGCCACGTCACCGAGCGTCTTGGAGGGGGTCTCGCCCTCGGTGAGGATGCCGTAGTCCTTGAGCTGGTCGACGCCGATGTCGTCGACGAAGCCGGCGGCGATGCAGTCGGCCTCGCTCTGGCTGACGCTGAAGGAGCTGTCGGACTCCTCCATGATCGACGCGGCGAGCGCCTCCTTGGCCTGTTGCTCGTCGCTGTCGGCGCAGCCGCCGACGACCAGCGCCAGCGCGGCCAGCAGACCCAGCGTGCGCATCCTCATGTCGGGTCCTCCCCCGGTCGGCCGCCGCCTCGGTGGCGCTGGCCTGAGGGGCGAACCTACCCCACCGTCGGAAGCGTCCACCGGTGATGGCGCAGACTCGACCCATGCCGACCCTGCTCGTCGTTCACCACTCCCCCACCGCGGTGCTGCGCACGCTCTCCGGGGCCGTGCTCGCCGGCGCGCGGGACCCCGCGATCACCGGGGTGGAGGTCGTGGCACGGCCGGCGCTGGAGGCGCAGGCGGCCGACGTACACCGGGCGGACGCGCTGGCGCTGGTGACTCCGGCGAACTTCGGCTACATGAGCGGCGCGCTCAAGCACTTCTTCGACGCCACGTTCAGCCAGGTCGGCGGGGCGCTCGGCCCCGACGGCGCGGCGCAGGCGGCCGCGGGCGGGCGGTTGCCGTTCGGTCTGCTGGTGCACGGTCGCTACGACACCACCGGGGCGGCGCGGTCGGTGCTCGCCATCACCGCGGCGTTGCCGTGGCGGCAGGCGACGCCGGTGCTCGAGGTGCTCGGCGACGTCGACACCGAGGCCGAGGAGGCGGCCTACGAGCTCGGCGCCACGCTGGCCGCGACGGTGGCCGACTGATCGGGTCGCCCCACCGGGCCGACCCACCGGGCCGACCCACCGGATCGCCCACGGCCGCTCGGGCGCGCCGGTAGCATCGACGCCACCACCGGCCGCCCTCCCGGGCCGGAAGCCCCCGAACGAGGCAGGAGTGAGACGAGGTGCCGCTCCGCGCGACCGGCGCCCGCCGGTCCCGACGTACGCCGGCCGCTGCGGCGGCGACCGCGGCGACGGCAGCCCTGCTCACCGCGATGGCGCTCACCGGGTGCCAGTCCGACGCGACCGCGCAAGGCTCCAACCTCGACCCGGCGCAGATCGACGCCCTCGAGCCGCCCGAGGCCGGGGAGTGCCGGATGCTCACCATGGCCGACATCGACAGGCCCAGCAACGCCAGCGCCACGGTGCCCTGCATCGACCCGCACACCGCGGAGACGTTCGCCGCCGGGGCGCTCCCGGCCGACTTCGACGACGCGGCCTACGACGAGCAGGCGCTTGGCCCGTTCGCCTATGACCTGTGTGGCCGCGCGTTCATGGATTTCCTCGGTGCTGACGAGAGCCTGGCGATGCGCAGCATCCTGAGCTGGACGATGTTCCGGCCCTCGGAGTCGGCGTGGGACCGCGGCGCCCGGTGGTACCGCTGTGACGTGGTCGGCGGCGGCCCCGGCAGCAAGGCCCTGGTCGACCCTGCCCGACGACACCGAGGGGCTGCTGCGCAAGCCCGCCGACAAGTGGCTGGCCTGTGTGAAGGGCGCGTCCGTCGCGCAGGCGCCACGGGTGCCCTGCTCGGAGCGACACACCTACCGTGCCGTCACGACCATCCGGCTGGGCAAGGCCGAGGACCCCTTCCCCGGCGACAAGGTGGTCGCCAACCGCACCCGCAACTTCTGCGGGGACTCCGTGGCCGCCTGGCTGGGCTACCCCGCCCGCTACTCCTACGCCTACACCTGGTTCGCCCAGTCCGACTGGGAGGCCGGCAACCGTCGCTCGGTCTGTTGGGCGAGGACCGACCAGTGACGCGACGCGGCCCGGGGCAGCGTGCGGTTCTCGTCGCGGCACTCGTCGCGGCAGCGCTCGTGCTCGCGGGCTGCTCGGGTGACGACGCGGGCGGCACGCGGTCGCCCGAGGCCGGCGCCCAGACGAGCAGCCCGACGCCCACCCGCGCGCCGAAGCCTCCCCGGGCGGCGGCGGCCCCGCGGCCGGAGGTCGACGCCTGCTACCGGCTCACCTACGAGCAGGCGCTGGCGCCCACCACCGACGTCGAGCCGGTTCGCTGCCGGCGCGGCCACACCGCGGTGACCTACTTCGTCGGCACCCTCGACCTCGTCGTCGACGGACACCTGCTCGCCGTCGACGCCACGCGGGTCCGCTCGCAGGCCGCCGAGATCTGCCCGCGGCGGCTGCCGGTGTACCTCGGGGGCGGCGAGCGCGAGCTCCGGCTCAGCGTGTTGCGGCCGGTGTGGTTCGGGCCGACGCTGGAGCAGTCCGACGAGGGCCAGGACTGGTTCCGCTGCGACGTGATCAGCCCCGCCGCCGACGACGAGCAGCTGCACCGGCTGAAGGTCCCGCCGCGCGGGGCGCTCGGCACCCCCGCCGGGCGGACGGCGTACGGCGTCTGCGGCACCGCCGAGCCCGGCACGCCCGGCTTCCGGCGCGTGCCCTGCGACCGCGACCACCGGTGGCGGGCGGTCACGGTCTATGAGCTGGCCGGCGACGCGTACCCCGGCCGCGCGGAGGTGCGCCGGATCGCCGACGAGCGCTGCCAGGCGGTCGGCAAGGAGCGCGCGGACGACCCGCTGACGTACCGCTGGGGGTTCGACTACCCGACCCGGGCCCAGTGGCGCGCCGGCACCCGCCACGGGCTGTGCTGGGTGCCGGACTGAGCCGACCCGCCACCCGGCCTCAGAAGCCGAGCTTGCGCAGCTGCCGCGGGTCGCGCTGCCAGTCCTTGGCGATCTTGACGTGCAGGTCGAGGTAGACCGGCGTGCCGAGCAGCGCCTCGATCTGCTTGCGGGCGCGGGTGCCGACGTCGCGCGAGCCGGGCGCCCTTGGTGGCCGATCACGATCCCCTTCTGGGAGTCGCGCTCGACGTAGAGGTTGGCGTAGATGTCGAGCAGCGGCTTGTCGTCGGGGCGGCCCTCGCGCAGCCCCATCTCCTCGACCACGACGGCGATCGAGTGCGGCAGCTCGTCGCGCACGCCCTCGAGCGCGGCCTCGCGGATCAGCTCGGCGACCAGGATCTCCTCGGGCGCGTCGGTGAGGTCGCCGTCGGGGTAGAGCTGCGGCCCCTCGGGCATCAGCCCGACCAGCAGGTCGGCGAGCAGCTGCGACCTGGTCGCCCGACACCGCCGAGACCGGGCACGATCTCGGCCCACTCGGTGCCGGTCTCCTCGCCGAGCCGCTGCGATGTCGAGCAGGTGCTCGCCGAGCTGCTCGGGGGTGACCAGGTCGGTCTTGGTGGCGACGCGACCTTGGTGGTGCGGCGTGACCTTGGCCAGCTCGTTGACGATGAACCGGTCGCCCGGGCCCGATCTTCTCGTTGGCCGGGAAGCAGACCGCGACCACGTCGACCTCGGCCCAGCGTGGTCTTCACCAGGTCGTTGAGCCGCTCGCCCGAGCAGGGTGCGCGGCCGGTGCAGGCCGGGGGTGTCGACCAGGATCAGCTGGGCGTCGGGGCGGTGCACGATGCCGCGGACGACGGTGCGGGTGGTCTGCGGCTTGTCGGAGGTGATCACGACCTTGCTGCCGACCAGGGCGTTGGTCAGCGTCGACTTGCCGGCGTTGGGCCGGCCGACGAAGCGACGACGAACCCGCTCCGGTGCTCGGTCGGCTGCTCGGTCATCGGCTCTCCTGCGTGCCTGGGCGTCGTCGTACTCGGCCCAGATCTGCTCGTCAGTCTTGCCTGCCGCCTTGCCCGCGCGCCAGATGGGGCCGGGTCGACCGCGCGCGGCTGGCGGCTGGCGCGACGCCGCGCCAGTAGCCCATCACGTCGTACGCCGTGCGTCGGCAGCCGGCGGTCGCGCATCAGGTGCTTGCGGATCGCGCGCATCTGCGCGGACTCGCCCGCCATCCAGAAGTAGCCGTCGCCCGCCGGCCAGTCGATCGCCTCGACCACCTCGGCCAGCGCGCTCTGGCCCGTCGCCGGGCGGCGCCAGCCAGGTGACGTCGGCGTCGTCGGGGAGGTAGCCGGCGCAGGTCGTCGGGCACCTCGGCCCAGATCCGGCGTCGGCACGTCGGGCTCGGTCTCGGCGATCCGGGCCATCGCCGGCATCGCCGTCAGGTCGCCGACCAGCAGCAGCCAGCCGGCGTCCGGCGGGCATCGCGAAGGAGCCCTTCGGCTCGGTGATCGTGACCGTCGTCGCCGACGCAGTCGCGCGCCGCCCACTCGGTGACCAGGCCCGACGTCGTGCACCACGACGTCGAGGGTCAGCTCGCCGCCGGCCCAGCGAGCGCACGGTGTAGTAGCGGCTCTGGAACTGGCCCGGGCACCACCAGCCCGACCCACTCGTCGGGGATGCCGGTGCTGGTCGAAGCCGGTCAGCCCGGCGCCGCCGAGCACCAGCCGGACCAGGTGGTCCGAGAGCCGCTCGCGGCGGCGCACCTCGCGCGTCGTACTGCTGGGCCCGGGTGCTCACCCCGGAGCCGAGCCGCTATCGGCTGCCCGCGTCCGGGACCACGTCCGATGGGCGCAGCGGGAAGCCGCTCGCGCCCGTCGCTCGTCGGTCTTGGTCGCCAGCACCTGGTGGAGCTGGATCTCGTTGCGCTCGAAGCCGAGCCGCGAGCCGGCCATGTAGAGGCCCCACACCCGCGCGGTGCCCTCGCCGACCTCGGCGACGCACGTCGTCCCAGTGTCGACGAGGTTGCGGCACCAGGCGCGCGAGGGTCATGGCGTAGTGCACGCCGGAGGTTCTCCTCGTGCTGCACCTCGAGGCCGGCGTCCTGCGACCGCGGTGATGATCGTGCCGGAGCCGATCAGCTCGCCGTCGGGGAAGACGTAGCGGTCGATGAACGCGCCGGTCTCCGTGCGGCCGGTTGTGCGGGCCGGGTGATGCAGTGGTTGAGCAGCCGGCCCTCGGGCGGAGCCGGTCGCGCAGGAAGGCGAAGTACGCCGGGTAGTTGCGCACGCCGATGTGCTCGGTCAGCCCGATCGAGCTGATCGCGTCGAAGCCGGTCTCGACGACGTCGCGGTAGTCGAGGTGCCGCACCTCGGCGAGGTCGCCGAGCCCCTCGCGGTCGATCGCCTCCTGCGCCCACGCCGCCTGCTCGCGCGACAGCGTCACGCCGAGCGCCGTGCACGCCGTACTCCCGCGCGGCGTGGCGGACCATGCCGCCCCAGCCGCAGCCGACGTCGAGCAGCCGCTGGCCCGGGCTGGAGGTCGAGCTTGCGGGCGACCAGGTCGTACTTCTCCGCCTGCGCCTCCTCGAGCGTCGCGTCCGGCGGTCGGGTAGACCGCGCAGGTGTAGGTCATCGACGGGCCCGAGCACCAGCTCGTAGAACGGTTGGAGACGTCGTAGTGGTGGGGGATCACCTCGGCGTCGCGGCTCATCGAGTGCCGCAGCCCCTCGACCGTGCGGCGCCAGCGCGGCAGGTGCTCCTGCGGCGGCGGCGGCGGGCGGCCGCAGGTTGCGACAGCCCGAGGCCGCGCAGCGATCGCCGAGCACCTCGGCCGGCGTCGGGCACGCCGGAAGCTGGGTGGTCCTGCAGCAGCGCGCAGCGCGTCGTAGGGGTCGCCCGGGTGCACGCCCGTCGATGTCGAGGTCGCCCGATGACGTAGGCGCGGGCCAGGCCGAGGTCGCCCGGGCGCGGTCAGCAGGTAGGACAGGCCCGCGCTCGGTTGCGCAGGTGCAGGCCGATGCTCGGCGTCGGGCGGGCCGGCCGTGCTGCCGTCGTACGCCGTGAACCGCACCGGCATGCCGTCCCGCCACCAGCGTGCTCGACGGCCTCGCGCGATCGTCGCACGTCGGTGTCGGTCATCGTCGTCTGCACCACCTTGTCGTAGAGGGTCGGTCAGCCGGTCGTCGGGGTCGTAGCGCCCCTTGACGCGCGGCGAGGTTGGCGCCGCCGTAGAGCCGGTCGAAGGTCTCGCGGTCGTAGAACGCCTCGGAGTAGAGCGACTTGTGGCCGTCGAGCTCGGTGCACCTTCGCCTCGATCGCGCGGTTGCGCGGGGCCGTCGGGGCGTCGGGGCCGACGTGGACGGTGCCCCAGAAGCCGACGTTGACGTAGGTCGCGCCCGGCTCGCAGCGGGTAGCCGGCCACGGCCGCGTCGCCGTCGCGCCGCGGCGCAGCCGCAGCGGGCACAGCCAGACCGGTCGCATGCCGACCTCGCGCGTCGAACCAGTCCAGGAACTCCGGCAGCCGGTCGACCGGCATCTCGACGTCCTGGATCACCCGCTCGCGCTGCGGCCGGCCGGCCCGCCGGTCGAGCCGGTCGCGCGATGCCGAAGCGCCGGTCGAGGCGCGACCAGCCGGTGGTAGACGTCGGAGCGCCGCCAGCCGGCGCGGCCACAGCCGGCGCACGACCGGGTGCTGGGCACCGAAGGCCCGCGAGCACCAGAACCAGTCGGTGTCCCAGCGCCAGAGGTAGTCGTGCGTCGGTGAGCAGGTCGGTCTCGCGCTGCTGGAGCGAGCGGTAGTAGACCTCGCTGGCCGGTGTAGTCGCTGGCGTGCGGCGCCGCGGCCGTCGTCGGTCCAGCGGGCGAGGGTCAGGTAGAGCTCGTCGGGCGCGAACGCGACCCCGTCGAGCCCGTCGACCGCGCTCGCCGTCCCACGCCGCGGTCGTCGGTGATCTCGGCGACCGTCTTGGCCAGCAGCGCCGGCGTCGTCGAAGCGCACGTGGCGCAGCGCGACGTACGCCGGCGACCGGCTCGAGCTCGATCCGCAGCCGGGTGGCGTAGCCGAGCGAGCCGTAGGAGTTGGGGAAGGCGTCGAAGAGGTCGGCGTGCTCGTTGGTCGGGGTCGCGGTGACCACCTCGCCGGCGCCGGTGAACACGTCCATCTCGAGCACCGACTCGTGCGGCAGCCCGTTGCGGAAGCTGGTCGACTCGATGCCGAGCCCGGTGACCGCGCCGCCGAGGGTGATCGTGCGCAGCTGCGGCACGACGAGCGGGATCAGGCCGTGCGGCAGCGTCGCGTCGACGAGGTGCTCGTAGGTGCACATCCCCTGCACGTCGGCGGTGCGCGCCACCGGGTCGACCGCGATCACACCGGTCGAGGCCGCGACACGTCGAGCCCGGGCGCCGTGCGGCGACCGGCGGGCCGGAACAGGTTGGAGGTCTGCTTGGCCAGCCGGACCGGCGCAGCCTGCGGCAGGGCGGCGTACGACGCCCGGAGCCGCTCCACCGCTGCCGCGTGCTCGGTCCGTCCCCACCACGCCCACGCACGGCCTACCTTGCTGCAAATCGGGGCCGGAGCCAAGCGTGTTGCGCGCGGCCGCCGGTCAGCGGGTGACGGTCACCTCGTGCAGCACGCCGCGCGGGTCGCCGCGGCGGACCACCACGCCCGCGCCGCCGAGGTCGGCGACGGCGGCGAGGTCGGCGGCGGCCAGCGTGCCGGCCTCGGTCAGCACGACGCGCCGCCTCGAGCCCCGGGAGCCCGACGCGACGGCCATCGCCACGCAGACCTGCAGCGCCGAGAGCTGCAGGCGAGGGCAGGTCGACGGTGGCCGCGGCGTAGGTGCGGCCGTCGGAGTCGCGGACGGCGGCGCCCTCCGCCGCCCCGATGCGGGCGCGGGTGGCGCGGGCGAGGGTGACCAGCTTGGCGTCCTCCGCCGACAGCTCGTCGGCGGGCGGCTCGTCGGGCAGCTCGCCGGGCAGCTCGGCGGAGGCGCGCTCAGTCATGCGCGCCAGCGTAGCCAGCGGCGTCGGGGTCGGTCTCCGACCGCCGGCGGATCAGCACGGTGCCGATCTTGTTGCGGCGGCCGGTGGCGCTCCTCGGCCTCGAAGCGCAGCCCGTGCGACCTCCACCATGGGAGCCGGGGATCGGCACCTTGCCGAGGTGCTTGGCCATCAGGCCGCCGACGCTGTCGACGTCCTCGTCCTCGACGTCGAAGCCGAACAGCTCGTCGAGGTCGTCGACCGGGTAGCGCGAGGAGACCCGGACGCAGCCGTCGTCCAGCGTGCTCGACCTCGACCTCCTCGGCGTCGTACTCGTCGGTGATCTCGCCGACGATCTCCTCCAGCACGTCCTCGATCGTGACCAGGCCGGCGGTGCCGCCGTACTCGTCGACGACGACGGCGATGTGCTGTCGGCGTCGCCTGCATCTCGCGACAGCAGCGCGTCGACCGGCTTGGAGTCCGGCACGAAGTGAGCCGGGCGCATGACCTCCTCGACGCGCTGGGTGAACTCGACGTCGGGGGCCTCGAAGTCACGGCGCACGAGGTCCTTGAGGTAGGCGATGCCGACGACGTCGTCGAGGTTCTCGCCGATCACCGGGACCCGGGAGAAGCCGCTGCGCAGGAAGAGCGACATGGTCTGGCGGAGGTTCTTGTGGCGCTCGATGTAGACCACGTCGGTGCGCGGCACCATCACCTCGCGGACGATGGTGTCGCCGAGCTCGAAGACGCGAGTGGATCATCTTGCGCTCGCCGGACTCGATGACCGCGCGACGCCTCGGCCAGGTCGACCAGCTCGCGCAGCTCGGTCTCGGTCGAGAACGGGCCCTCGCGGAAGCCCTTGCCCGGGGTGATCGCGTTGCCGACCAGGATCAGCAGCCGCGGCAGCGGGCCGAGGATCGGCGGTCACGACCGTGAGCGGCGCCGGCGGTGAGCGAGCGCGACCCGCTCGGCGTGCTGGCGGCCGACGGTGCGCGGCGCGACGCCGATCACCACGAACGAGACGACCAGCATGCACGCCGATCGTGGTGAGCACGGCCGGCCACCAGCGCGCCGTCGCAGACGTCGCAGGCGACCAGGGCGCGACCAGCACGATCGCGGCGATCTCGCAGAGCAGCCGCAGCAGCAGCGCGGTGTTGAGGTAGCGCGGCGGGTCGTCGAGCAGCGTGCACCAGGCGTCGGGCGCCCGCGCGGCCCTCGTCCTCCAGCTCCTCGGCCCGGGCGCGGGAGAAGCGACGCCAGCGCCGCGTCGGCGGCCGAGAAGAGGCCGGCGAGCAGGACCAGGCCGGCCGCCGCGAGCCAGCAGCCAGACGTCGCCGAGCTCATCGCCCGCCGTCACGCTCGGCGGCCGCGTCGCGGCTGCGCCACTGGTCGAGCAGCTCGGCCTGGAGCCCGAACATCTCCGCGTGCTCCTCGGGCTCGGCGTGGTCGTAGCCGAGCAGGTGCAGGATGCCGTGCACGGTCAGCAGCTCGATCTCGGCCTCGCGCCGGTGGCCGGCCTCCTCGCCCTGGCGCTCGGCGACGCTCGGGCAGAGCACCAGGTCGCCGAGGACGCCCTCCTCGGGCTCCTCGTCGACCAGGCCGGGCCGCAGCTCGTCCATCGGGAAGGCCAGCACGTCGGTCGGGCCCTCCTTGTCCATCCACTGCTCGTTGAGCTCGGCGATGGTCTGCCTCGTCGACGGCCTTGATGCAGAGCTCGGCCAGCGGGTGCACGCGCATCCGGTCCATCACGAAGCGGGCCAGCCCGGCCAGGTCGCGGACGTCGACGGCCGCCCCGGACTCGTTGAGGACCTCGATGCTCACGAGCGCCGGTCCTGCGGGCGGTGGGCGCGGGGGCCGTCGGCGGACCGTGGACCGGACTCGCGGGCGTCGAAGTCGTCGTACGCCTCGACGATCCGGCCGACCAGCCGGTGCCGGACGACGTCGTGGGCGGTGAGCCGGTTGAAGACGACGTCGTCGACGCCGTCGAGGATGCTCCTCGACGACCCGCAGCCCGACTGGGTGCCGCCGGGCAGGTCGATCTGGGTGACGTCGCCGGTGACGACGATCTTGGAGCCGAAGCCGAGCCGGGTCAGGAACATCTTCATCTGCTCCGGCGAGGTGTTCTGCGCCTCGTCGAGGATGATGAACGCGTCGTTGAGCGATGCGGCCGCGCATGTAGGCCAGCGGGGCGACCTCGATGGTGCCGGCCGCCAGCAGCTTGGGGATCGACTCGGGGTCGACCATGTCGTGCAGCGCGTCGTAGAGCGGCCGCAGGTAGGGGTCGATCTTCTCGCTGAGCGTGCCGGGCAGGAAGCCGAGCCGCTCCCCCGCCTCGACCGCCGGCCGGGTCAGGATGATCCGGTTGACCTGCTTGGCCTGCAGCGCCTGCACCGCCTTGGCCATCGCGAGGTAGGTCTTGCCGGTGCCGGCCGGGCCGATGCCGAAGGTGATCGTGTGCTTGTCGATCGCGTCGACGTAGCGCTTCTGGTTGAGCGTCTTGGGTCGGATCGTGCGGCCGCGGTTGGACAGGATGTTGAGCGTCAGCACGTCGGCCGGCCGCTCCTTGGTCTCGGCTCGGAGCATGCCCGCGACCCGCTCGACGGTCTCGGTGGTGACGCCCTGGCCGGTGCGGAGGATCGTGACCAGCTCGTCGAGCGAGCCGCTCGACCAGGGCCACCTCGGCGGGCTCGCCGTGCAGCGTGATCCGGTTGCCGCGCACGTGGATCTCGGCGTCGAAGGCGCGCTCGATCAGCGCGAGGTGCTCGTCGCCGGGCCCGAGGACGCTGACCATGTTGATGCTGTTGGGCACGACCACGACGTGCTTGGTCACGCCGGCGTGCTGGGGTGCGTCACTCATGCAGGCCCCGCGGTGGGGCGGCCTTTCTCTGTCGGCGACTCCTCGGCCCCCCCGGCGCCGGGACGGACCCGCTCCCGGAGGGCGCCCTCCATGCTACGGGAGCACGACCACCCCGCCCAGCGGGTTCGACCCGAGGCGTCGCAGACGGGCCGGTGAGGCGTCGCAGACGGGGCTCAGGGACGGGTGACCGACAGGATGCCCAGGCACATCTCGTCGGTCGTGCCCTCGCCCCAGACGACGTAGCGGTCGGGCTGCCCCTCGAACGCCGGCAGCCGGTCGCGCAGCCACTGGACGTGCTTGCAGGTGACCTTGACGGTGTCGAACGGCTGCAGCTGTAGCGGGCTCGATCGGCTTGGCAGCCCTGGTCGTCGAAGTTCCAGACCGGGATGTCGAGGATGGTTCGCGCGTCGGGCCGGCCCTGGTTGACCTCGATCGTGATCGACCGCCCGAGCAGGTGCATGTGGCCGGCGACGGCGAGGATCGTGGTGGGCTCGCCGATCGTGCGCGTGCAGGTCTGCGTGCCGCCGGGCCGCACCTTGTCGCCACACAGCAGGTGCAGCAGGTCGGCGGTGGACGACGACGGCGCCGAAGCGCTGCTTGACGTCGGCCACGGCGGCCGTCGCGGTCGCACAGCGGCCCGTCGGCGTGCTGTGGCCGGCAGGGCAACTCGACGGGCGCGGGCAGCAGCATCGTGCTGCAGCGGCGGTCAGGTCGGCTGACGCCGGCGCGATCCGCAGCTGCGTGCGGGAGACGTCCGTCGCCGGCGCCTGCCAGCAGGTTGTAGTGCACCTGCATCACGATCTGGGAGCCCTTCTCCAGCTCGGACGCCGAGCCCGCGGCGCTGCACCGACTCCTCGCCGCCGGGCGCCCACGCGCCCAGCCAGGGCGCGTTGTCGAGCTCCGGACCCGCTCTCCAGGCCGGTGTCGCCGAAGCAGGTCCAGCCCTCGGCCTCGGACTCCGCATCGAGCTGGCGGGCGCGACCGACCTGGTCGGGCGGCACCCGGAAGAGGATCACGTGGTGCACGACGTCGGTGTTGCCCGGCAGCACGAACGTGCCGGTGAGGAAGACGTCCTTGGCGAGCTCGGGTCGAGCAGGAAGCAGCGGTAGTCGTCGGTGCCGACGCCGTTCGGCGCCGACGGGGTGTAGGACGCCGGCATGGTGAGCGTGAGCCGACGCTCGCCCGCGCGCAGCTTCTTGGGCTCCCACGCCTCGATCGGGTGGTCGTCAGCGGCCCACGCGGGCTCGGAATGCTCGTCGCCGGGGCTCTCGCCCGGATGGTCGTGCGGGACGACGGCGTCGAGCGCGTCGTGCGGGTGGTCGGCGACCGCCGGGTCGGAGCCGGTCGAGCCGTCCCCTCCGGAGCAGGCCGCCAGCCCCACCAGCAGGAGGGCCGCCAGCGACCGGCGTACGACGGCGGCTCGGGGGATGCTCATCCGGGCGGCCACGTCATCGACCGGCCACCCAGCAGGTGCAGGTGGGTGTGGAAGACCGACTGCCCGGCGCCGGCCCCGGTGTTGAAGACCAGCCGGTAGTGCCCGTCCAGCCCCTCGGCCTCAGCCACCGCCGCCGCGACGGTGACCAGCTCGGCGGCCACGTCGGGGGCGACGGACGCAAGCGCGGCGGCGTCCTGGTGGTGCTCGGCGGGCACGACCAGCACGTGGACGGGCGCCTGGGGGGCGACGTCACGGAAGGCGACGACGCGGTCGCTGCGGTGCACGACATCGGCGGGGATCTCCCCCACCACGATGCGGCAGAACAGGCAGTCGCTGCCCTCGGTGGCCATGCGGACACTGTAGACGGGCGCGAGCATGCCCCCGGTAAACCTCCCGAACGCCTCACGCGTGGAACTAGCGTGAGGACCCATGAGCGACAGCACCCGGGCGCGGCGACGATGACCGCGCCCCGCGGCTGGGACGCCGACGAGGCGCTCGAGCAGCTGTACGCCGCCCACTGGCGGTCGCTGGTCCGCCTCGCGGCAATGCTCCTCGGCGACACGGGCACGGCCGAGGAGGTCGCCCAGGACGCCTTCGTCGCCGTCCACGGGCGCTGGCACCGCCTGCGCGACCCCGACAAGGCGCTGGCCTACCTCCGGCGGTCCGTCGTCAACGGCGCGCGCTCGGTGCTCCGGCACCGTGGCGTGGTCGCCCGCCACGCCGCCACCGAGGCCCCACCCCCGCCGGCCGCCGCCGCCGACGCCGGGCTGGCCGACCACGACCGCCGCCGCGTGGTGCTGACCGCCCTCGCGGGGCTGCCTCGCCGGCAGCGAGAGGTAGCGGTGCTGCGGCACTACCTCGAGCTGTCCGAGGCCGAGATCGCCGACACCCTCGGCATCTCGCGCGGCGCGGTCAAGAGCCACGCCTCCCGCGGTGCCGCCGCGCTGCGGAGCCAGCTCCACGACGTCTGGGAGGAGCGGTCATGACCGCCGAGGACAGCCGGCTCGACGAGCTGGTGCAGGACGCCGCCGAGGCCATCGAGCCGGCCGACCGGCTGGCCGCCATCCGCCACCAGGTCGACGACCACGCGTCGGCGCGCCACCGCGCCTGGTGGGTCGCCGGCGGCGGCGGCGCGCTGGTGGCGGCCGCTGCCGTCACCGCCGTCGCTCTGACCGGCGGACTAGGCGGCGTCGAGCGCGCCACGACCCCCGACCCGGGCGCCCCGGCGCCCACCTCGGCGACCGGCCCCCCGGGGGGATCCCCCTCGCCCGCCCCGTCCGCGGAACCAGGCACCGTCGCCGTTCCGGTCTACTACCTCGGCGACACCCCGATGGGCCCGCGGCTCTACCGCGAGTTCCAGGCCGCGGCCGCCGACGACCCGGTGACCGACGCGGCGCAACGCGCCACCGGCGAGCCGCGCGACCCTGACTACCGCAGCGCCTGGGGCGCCGACGTGGTCGACTCGGTGACCTACGACGCGGCCGAGGACGCCTTCGTCGTGCGCTTCCGCCCGTCGTTCGCGACCTCGCCTCCGACCGTCGATCAAGACGAGTCCGAGCTGGCCCTGCAGTCGCTGGTCTACACCGTGCAGGGTGCGGGCGGCCGCACGGCACCGCTGACGTTCTGGCTCGGCGACGAGCGGATGGACTCCGTGCTGGGGGTCGACACCAGCAAGGCCCTCGGCCGGGCGCCGGGCCTGGAGGTGCTGTCGCTGGTCAACGTCACCACGCCCGAGCAGGGCGCCGATGTCAACGGCGCGGAGATGCCGATCTCCGGGGTCGCCAGCTCCTTCGAGGCCACCGTCCCCTGGGAGATCCTCGACGCCGATGGCGCCTCGGTGCTCAGCGGCTTCGCGATGGCCGAGGGCTGGGACCGGGTCCTCCCGTGGGAGGGCACCGTCGACGTCTCCTCGCTCCCGCCGGGCGCCTACACCTTCGTGGCCCGCACCGACGACCCCTCCGCAGGCGAAGGCCCCGGGCCCTTCGAGGACACCAAGGACTTCACCATCGAATGACGTTCTGGCGGGTGGTCGATCGTTTGCTGCGTTCTGCACGCCGACCCGCCGGGGAAGCGTGCGAAACGCAGCAAACGATCGGCCTCAGCGCCACCGCGCGGTGCGCGCCAGGAGGGCGGAGACCGCCGCCACCCCGGCGGTCGAGGTGCGGAGCACCTCGGCACCGAGGCGGCAGGCGAGGGCCCCGGCGTCGGTCAGCACGGCGACCTCGTCGTCGGTGAGCCCGCCCTCGGGACCGACCACGACCACGACCCGCCCGGCGGGCGGCACCTCGAGCGCAGCTGAGCGGCACCGCGGCCTCCTCGTGGAGGACGACCGCCAGGTCGCCGCCCGCGACCAGCTCCGCCACCTCGGCGGTGGCGGCCAGCGGCGCCACCTCGGGGAACCACGCCCGCCGCGCCTGCTTGGCCGCCTCACGGGCCGTGGCGCGCCACTTCGCGAGCGACTTCTCGGCCCGCTCGCCGCGCCACGACGGCGACCGAACGCGCCGCCGCCCACGGCACGACCTCGTCGACCCCCACCTCGGTGAGCACCTCGACGGCGAGCTCGCCGCGGTCGCCCTTCGGCAGCGCCTGCACCACCACGAACGCCGGCTCCGGCCGAGGTGTCCGCACCACGTGCTCGGCGATCGCGACGAGCTCGCGCTTGCCGGTCTCGGCCACCACGGCCTCGACCCGCACGCCACGGCCGTCGGTCAGCACCACCCGCTCGCCCGCCCGCAGCCGGCGTACGGCGACCGCGTGGTGCGCCTCGGCACCGGTCAGCGTCGACCCGGTCGCCCACGACCACCGTGCCGAGGCCGGGCGGTCAGGTGGACGGGCAGGCTCATCGCGACGGCTCGCCCGGGCTCAGCCGTTGAAGGCGTCGCGGAGCCGGCCGAAGACCGACTTGTGCGACGCCTCGATCTGAGCCCGTCGGCGTCTCCTCGCCGCGGATCGCCGCCAGCTCGCGCAGCAGCTCCTCCTGTCGCGCGTCGAGCCGGGTCGGCGTCTCGACGAGGACGGTCACGACCAGGTCGCCGCGGCCGCCACGCAGCCCCGGCACGCCGCAGCCCTCGCAACGTCTGCTCCGTGCCGGACTGGGTGCCGGGTCGCAGGTCGAGCTCGAAACGTGGTCGTCGGCTCGCGACTCCGCGTCGGGCAGGTCGGCCTCGAGGGTGGGCAGCGTCAGGGTGGTGCCCAGCGCGGCCGCCGTCATCGGCACGGTGACCGTGCAGTGCAGGTCGTCGCCGTGGCGGGTGAACGTCTCGTGCGGCGCGACGTGGATCTCGACGTAGAGGTCGCCGGCCGGGCCGCCGCCGGGCCCGACCTCGCCCTGGCCGGCCAGCTGGACCCGGGTGCCGGTGTCGACGCCGGGCGGGATCTTGACGGTGAGCGTGCGGCGCGAGCGGACCCGGCCGTCGCCGGAGCACTCGCGGCACGGGTCGGGGATGATCGAGCCGTAGCCGCGGCAGGCCGCGCAGGGCCGCAGGGTGCGGATCTCGCCGAGGAACGAGCGCTGCACGTGCGCGACCTCGCCGCTGGCCGTGGCAGGTCTCGCACGGCACCGGCTGGCTGCCCGGCGACGGCGCCCTGACCCGCGACAGGCGGTGCACAGCACGGCGGTGTCGACCTTGAGCTCGCGGGTGACCCCGAAGGCCGCCTCGGCGAGCTCGACCTCGAGCCGGATCAGCGCGTCCTGGCCGCGGCGCACGCGCGGCCGCGGCCCGCCGGGCCGCCGGGCCGCCCCGCCGCCGAAGAAGGCGTCCATGATGTCGGTGAAGGAGAAGCCGGCGCCCTGCCCGAAGCCGCCGCCGCCGCCGAACGGGTCACCACCGCGGTCGTACGCCGCCCGCTTCTGCGGGTCGGACAGCACCTCGTAGGCGCGGGAGACCTCCTTGAACCGCTCCTGCGTCTCCGGGTCGGGGTTGACGTCGGGGTGCAGCTGGCGGGCCAGCCGGCGGTAGGCCTTCTTGATCGTCGTCGGCGTCCGCGTCACGCGGCGACGCCGAGGATCTCGTAGAGGTCCTGGCTCACTGATGTCCTTCAACGTCGGGGAGAGGCTCAGGCCTCGTCGAGGATCCGGGAGACGTAGCGGGCGACCGCGCGCACGGCGGCCATCGAGCCGGGGTAGTCCATCCGGGTCGGCCCGACGCACGCCGAGGGTCGCCGAGCGGGTCGTCGCCAGGGCCGTAGCCGCTGGCCACGACGCTGGTCGCCGACGAGCTCCTGGTAGGGGCCCTCGTGGCCGATCCGCACGGTCACGGCGTCGCCGGCGTCGGCCTCGCCGAGCAGCTTGAGCAGCACGACGTGCTCCTCGAGCGCCTCGAGCAGCGGCCGGACCGCGGAGTCGAAGCTGTCGCCGAAGCGGGCCAGGTTGGCGGCGCCGCCCACCACGACCCGCTCGTCGGAGCGGTGGTCCGACATCGCCTCGCGCAGCGCCTCGACGACGGCGGCGTGCGTCGGACGCGGCCCGCTCGGCGCCGAACGGCGTCCGGGCAGGTCGACGGCCCGGCCAGCGGCAGCGCGTGGCCGCGTCGGCGATGACCTCGCCGACGGTGGCCCGGTTGACCTGCGACCGCAGGTCGGCGAGGTCGCTCGTCGGCGAGCGCCGGTCGTCGAGCTCGACGAGGCGCTGCTCGACCCGGCCCGGTGCTGAGGATCAGCACCACCAGCAGCCGGGTCGGCGCCGAGCGCGACCAGCTCGACGTGGCGGACGGTGGAGCGGCGAGAGCGTGGGGTACTGCACGACGCGACCTGGCGGGTCAGCTGCGCCAGCAGCCGCACCGAGCGCTGCACCACGTCGTCGAGGTCGACGGCCCCGTCGAGGAAGGTCGAGATCGCGCGCCGCTCGGCCGCGCTCATCGGCTTGACCGTGGTGAGCCGGTCGACGAAGAGCCGGTAGCCCTTGTCGGTCGGCACCCGCCCGGCGCTGGTGTGCGGCTGGGCGATGTAGCCCTCGTCCTCCAGCGCGGCCATGTCGTTGCGGACGGTGGCCGGCGAGACGCCGAGGCCGTGACGCTCGACGAGCGCCTTGGAGCCGACCGGCTCCTCGGTGGCGACGTAGTCCTCCACGATCGCGCGCAGCACGGCGAGCTTGCGGTCCTCGACCACGTCTCGCACCCTCCTTCGGGGCTCGGCCCCGGTCGCATCGGTGCTGGCACTCGTCACGACTGAGTGCCAAGCCTACTAGGCTCGCCGGCCATGAGCCGGCTTCACCGAGGTCGCCGACCGGGTCTGGGTCGCGCGCTACGACTGGTGCGACGTCAACGTCACCCTGGTCGGCGGCGACGACGGGCTGCTCGTGGTCGACACGCACGGCTCCACCGCGCGGGCGCGCGATCGTCGCTCGACGACGTACGCCGGCTCGGCGTCGGGCCGGTGACCGCCGTGGTCAACACCCACGAGCACTTCGACCACACCTTCGGCAACGCGACCTTCGTCGAGGCCGTACCGCGCGACCTGCCGATCCACGCGACCGAGGAGGCTCGACGCAGCTTCCTCGACTGGGCGGAGGGCGTGCGCGCACTGGGCCGCGGGCGAGGCCAGCGACGACCCGCGCCGCGAGGAGATCCTGGCCACCGAGCTGGTCGCTGCCCGACACCACCTTCTCGTCGGCCGCGCGTCGCTCGACCTCGGCGACCGCGCGTGGAGCTGCGTCCACCCCGGCCGGGGCCACACCGCCGGCGACCTGGTCGTCGCGCGTGCCCGACGTCGACGTGCGTGCTCGCCGGCGACCTGGTCGAGGAGTCCGGGCCGCCGTACTTCGGCGCCGACGCCTGGCCGCTGGAGTGGCCGCTCACCGCTCGAGACCTCGTGCTCGGGCTGATGCTCACCTCCGACACCGTGGTCGTGCCCGGCCACGGCACCCCGGTCGACCGCGACTTCGTCCAGGCGCAGCGCGCTCGAGCTCGGGTCAGGTCGCCGCGCACGATCCGCGACCTCGCCGCGCAGGGCGTGCCCGATCGACGAGGCGCTCGACGACGGGCGAGTGGCCCTGGCCGCGGGAGCACCTCGCGGAGGCCGTCACCGTCGGCTACGCCCAGCTGCCTCCGGCGCCGAGGCGGCTCCCGCTGGTCTGACTGGGCCCGCCCCGGCGCGCCCTCACCACCGCTGCCCCCTTCGCCACCTAGCGTGGGGCGACGTGACGACGTCCCCGCCGACCCGGCGTGCCGCGACCGGCCCGACCCGGGCCCACGACCGCTACGGCGCCGACGTGCTCGCCGGTGACTGGCGAGCACCCGCGCGCGGCCGCGCGACCGAGGCGCCGGCCGAGGTCGGCATGGTGGTCGAGGAGGTCACCACCGACTGGGTGGGCGAGATCGTGGCCGTCGAGCGCGACCTGCGCACGCTGACCCTGGAGGACCGCCGCGGCAAGCGGCGCACCTTCCCGCTCGGACCCGGCTTCCTGCTCGACGGCCGGCCGGTCATCCTGCTCCCGCCGGGCGGCCGCCGCGCGCCGGCCGCCCCCACCCGCACCGCCTCGGGCTCCGTCGCGGTCCCGACCACCCGCGCCCGGGTGGCCCGGGCCAGCCGGATCTTCGTCGAGGGCCGCCACGACGCCGAGCTGGTCGAGAAGGTGTGGGGCGACGACCTGCGCATCGAAGGCGTCGTGGTCGAGTACCTCGGCGGCATCGACGACCTCGCCGGGCACCTCACGACGTTCCGGCCCGGCCCCGGGCGCCGGGTCGGCGTCCTGGTCGACCACCTGGTGCCGGGCAGCAAGGAGACGCGGATCGCCGACGAGGTGCAGCCGGTCCCCGCTCGGCGCGCACGTGCTGGTCGTCGGCCATCCGTTCATCGACATCTGGCAGGCGGTGCGCCCCGACCGGCTCGGGCTGGCGGCCTGGCCGGAGGTGCCCCGCGGCGAGGACTGGAAGCACGGCACCTGCCGCCGACTCGGCTGGCCGCACGCCGATCAGGCCGACCTCGCACGCGCCTGGCAGCACATCCTGTCGCGCGTGTCGTCGTGGCACGACCTCGACCCGTCCCTTCTCGGTCGAGTCGAGGAACTGATCGACTTCGTCACCGGCACCTGACGCCGCGTCAGGTCACCACTCCGAGCATCGGGGACCACCATGACCGAGACACCACAGCCGCCCGAGGGCCAGCAGCCGCCCGCCGGCGAGCCCGCCCCGCCCCCTCCCCCGCCTCCCGCGGAGCCCCCGATCTACCAGCAGCCCGCCTACCAGCAGCCCGCCTACCAGCAGGCGGCTCCCGCGGGCGTGCTGAGCCCCTCGGAGGAGCGCACCTGGGCCGGCGCCGCCCACTGGAGCATCTACGTCGCCACCCTGGTCGGCCTGTCCTTCCTCGGCCCGCTGCTGGTGATGCTGATCCAGGGCAACAAGTCGGCCTACGTCCGCCAGCACGCCGTGGAGTCGCTGAACTTCCAGCTGTCGCTGCTCATCTACGCCATCGTCTCCGGGGTCCTCGTGCTGGTGCTGGTCGGCATCGTCCTGCTGTTGGCGGTCGGCCTGATGTGGCTGATCTTCCCGATCCTGGCGACGATCAAGGCCAGCGCCGGCGAGCCCTACCGCTACCCGCTGACCATCCGCCTGGTCAGCTGACGCGCCGCTGTCGGCCAGGCCCCGCTCACGGCGACAGCCGGCGGACCACCGCGTCCGCGAGCAGCCGCCCATCGCCGGGTGAGCACCAGCCGGTCGCCTACCAGCACGAGCAGCCCCTCGCGATCGAGCTCCGGCACAGCCGCGCGCCCGTCCGGGCGTCGAGCACGCCGACGGCGAGCCCGTCGCGCAGCCGGGTCTCGAGCAGCACCCGCTCGACGCGGCCCGGGTCTCGTCGTCCAGCACCTCACGCGCCGCGCGGGGCTGACCCCGGCCGCCAGCCGGTCGGCGTACGCCGCGGGGTGCCGGACGTTCCACCAGCGGGTGCCGCCGACGTGCGAGTGCGCGCCCGGCCCGATCGCCCCACCAGTCGGCGCCGGTCCAGTAGAGCAGGTTGTGCCGGCAGCGCGCCGCGTCGTCGCGGGCCCAGTTGGACAGCTCGTACCACTCGCAGCCCGGCGGCGCCGAGCAGCGTCGTCGGCGAGGAGGTACTTGTCGGCGAGGTCGTCGTCGTCCGGCGCGGGCAGCTCGCCCGCGCCGGACCCTGCCGGGCCAGGGCGGTGCCGTCCTCCACGATCAGCGCGTAGGCCGAGACGTGGTCGGGCCCGCAGGCCAGCGCCGCGTCGCAGGCGAGATCCGCCCAGTCGGCGAGCGCTCTCGCCGGGGGTGCCGTAGATCAGGTCGAGGCTGACCTGCTCGAAGCCCGGCCGCTCGGCCCACGGCGACCGCCTGCCGGCACCCGCGCCGGGTCGTGGGTGCGGTCCAGGGTGGCCAGCACGTGCGGGACGGCCGACTGCATGCCGAACGAGATCCGGGTGAAGCCCGGCCTCGCGCGAGCGCTTGCAGGGACTCGGGCGTCACCGAGTCCGGGTTGGCCTCCGTGGTCACCTCGGCGTCGGGCGCCAGGCCGAACTCCGTCGCGGACGGCGTCCAGCACGCGCCGCGAGCTCGGCGCGCGGGCAGCAGCGTCGGCGTGCCGCCGCCGACGAAGACCGTCGCGGCCGGCCGGCGCCGCGTCGCCGAGGACCCGGCGGGCCAGGCGGACCTCGCCGACCGCGGCGTCGGCGTACGTCGCCTGCGAGGCGCCGGGGCCGGGCCCAGCTCGGCAGCGGTGTAGGTGTTGAAGTCGCAGTAGCCGCAGCGCACCGCGCAGAACGGCACGTGCACGTAGACGCCCGAACGGGCGCTCCCCGAGCCCTGCCAGCGCGGACGGCGGGCAGCGCGCCGTCGGTCGGGCGCCGGGTCGCCGTCCGGCAGGGCGCTGGGCACGCCCCGCCTCGTCTCAGAGGCTCCGCCGGACCGTCAGGAGTAGAACGCGTCGATCAGGTCGCTGTAGTTGCTCTCGACCACGTTGCGCTTGACCTTCATCGACGGGGTCAGCTCGCCGGACTCGACCGTGAGGTCGTGGTCGAGCATCTCCCACTTCTTGACGGTCTCCCAGCGGTTGAGCTGGGTGTTGAGCTGGTCGACGTACTCCCGCGACCATCGCGAGGCACTCGTCAGAGGCGACGATGGCGGCGTAGTCGCCCTCGATGCCGTTCTCCTCGGCCCAGCCGCCGATCGCGTCGGGGTCGAGGGTGACCAGGGCGACGCAGAAGTTGCGCTCGCTGCCGAACACCATGAACTGGCTGGCGTAGGGGCAGATCGCCTTGAACTTCGACTCGATCAGCGGCGGGGCGATGTACTTGCCGCCGGAGGTCTTGAACAGCTCCTTGATCCGGCCGGTGATCCGCAGGTAGCCGTCGTCGTCGAGGGCTCCCTTGTCGCCGGTGCGCAGCCAGCCGTCCTCGGTGAGCGTCGTCGCGGTCTCCTCGGGCAGGTTGTGGTAGCCGTCCATGACGCCGGGGCCCTTGATCAGGATCTCGTCGCCGTCGCCGAGCTTGACCTCGCTGCCCGGGAACGACCGGGCCGACGGTGCCGAAGCGGTAGTCGTCGGGGTGGTTGACGAACGAGCCCGCCGAGGTCTCGGTGAGGCCGTAGCCCTCGAGGATCACGATGCCGGCGGCGTGGAACCACTCGGCGATGTCGCGGTTGAGCGCGGCGGCACCGGAGATGAAGAACCGCACCCGGCCGCCGAAGCGGTCGCGCACCTTGCTGAAGACGAGCTTGTCGAACAGCCCGTGCTGGACCTTCAGCAGCAGCGGGAACCGACTTGCCCTCGCGCTTGAGCTGGTCGACCTCGATGCCGACCTCGAAGGCCTTGAGGAAGATCTTCTCCTTGACGCCGCCCTCGGCCGGCTGCATGGTCACGATGCGCCCGTGGGCCTTCTCGAAGATGCGCGGAGCCGCCCCCATGAACGTCGGCTTCACGACGCCGAGGTTCTCGACGATCTTGTCGACCCGACCGTCGATCGCAGCGGCGAAGCCGCAGGCCATCTGGGTGGACATCAGCACCTTGCCGAAGGAGTGCGCCATCGGCAGCCAGCAGGAACTCGCAGGTCGGTCTCGTCGAGGATCTTCTGAGCGCTGGATCGCCTCGCCCTCGTAGACCCACGAGCGGTGCCGCAGCCGCACGCCCTTGGGACGCCCGGTGGTGCCCGAGGTGTAGATCAGGGTCGCCAGCTGGTCGGGACGGATGGCGGCAGCCATCTCGGCCATCGCGTCGGGATGGTCGGCGAGGTGCTCCTCGCCGAGCTTCTCGAGGTCGTCGAGGCCGATCACCCAGTCACCGTCGGCGGCGCCCGTCGAAGGTGACGACCTTGCCCAGGTGGGGCAGCTCGGCTCTTGCGGGCGGTCAGCTTGGCGATCTGCTCGTCGTCCTCGGCGAAGACCACGTGGCACTCGGAGTCGCTCAGGATGTAGGCGGTGTCCTCCTCGTTGGTCGAGGGGTAGACCGTGGTGGTGGCGGCGCCGGCGCACATGATCGGCGAGGTCGGCCAGGATCCACTCGTAGCGGGTGCCGGAGGCGATGCCGACACGCTGCTCGGGCTCGATCCCGAGCGCCATCAGCCCGGCAGCCAGCCGGGCCACTCGGTCGCCGGCCTCGCTTCCAGGTGACCGACTCCCAGCTCTCGCCGACGGGATAGCGGAAGGCCTCCCTGGTCGGGCGAGCTCGCGACCCGGTCCAGGAACTGCACCGCCACGTTGGGCGGCAGGGTCTTCACGAAGCTCGCATCGACACGGTTGGCCATGACACTCCCTGGTGTGTGGCCGCGCACCCCCGCGCGGCCGTCGGACTACGTCTGCCCCGTAACCTAGTTCACGTTGTTACGGACCGGTAGCACCGGTCGGTCACTAGTGCCTCGTCGCTCGGTCCTGGTCATCGGCCGGCGACGTATGCCTCGGCCTTGCGGCGCGCGCCCGCGACGAGGTCCTCGACCTCGAGCAGCCGCGGCAGCAGGGCCCGCTCGGTGGTGAGCGCGCGGAACATCAGCGACACCGTGACGCCATGGCCGGGCCGGCGGACGACGTCGATGCGGTCGCCGGCCTCGACGAGGCCCTCCTCCACCACGCGCAGGTAGGGGCCAGGGCGGCCCTCCGCCGCGAAGCGCTTGACCCAGCCGCGCTCGTCGTAGCCGCTGTGACCGAGCCAGCCCTTGAAGTCGTCACACGGGATGCGCACCGACGCGACCTCGAAGACCGCGGACCCGACGGCCCACCTCTCGCCCACCTCGGCCTCGTTGACGTCGAGCCCCCGGGTGGTGAGGTTCTCGCCGAACTGACCGTCCGGGACGGGTCGCCCCAGCAGACCGGCCCAGCGGTCGAGGTCCTCCCGGGCGAAGGCGTAGACCGCCTGGTCGGGCCCACCGTGGTGCCGGGTGTCGCCGACCTCGTCGCCGTCGAGACCGAGCGTGGTCACCAGGGCCGGGCCCACGACCTGGTGCTTGCGGATGGAGCTGCGCCCGGTCGCGGCCCAGGACCAGGGCTCCGGACGGCCGACGTTGACGCTGACGAGACGCGTGGACACGCCTCGATCCTCCCATCCGACCGCGCACGCGGCCACTGAGATTGCCGGGCGCAGGGAGGCTCAGTTCTGTTGCTCGTGCTGGTAGATGTCGGGGATCCCGTCGGCGTCCTCGTCGCGCTGCTCCTCCTCCATCATCAGCCGGTAGGCACGGCTGCGCAGGCCCAGGATCAGCGCCCCGAGCACAGCAGCGGCCGTGGAGCCGACGAGCACACCCAGGGTGACGTGCTCGTTCTCGGTCGTGCCCTCCCCGAAGGCGAGCGAGCCGATCAGCAGCGACACGGTGAAGCCCATGCCGCCGAGCACGCCGACCCCGAGGACGTCGAGCCAGCGGAGCCGCTCGTCGAGCTCGGCACGGGTGAACCGAGCGATCCCCCAGGTGGTGAGGAAGATCCCGATCGGCTTGCCGACGACCAGACCCGCGATCACGCCGAGAGCGATCGGGTCGGACAGCGCGGAGACGAGCTCGCTACGGCCACCGACGTGGACGCCCGCGGAGAAGATCGCGAACACCGGCACGGCGAAGCCGGCCGAGATCGGCCGCCAGCGGTGCTCGAAGTGGTCGGCCAGGCCGGCGCCGTCGGGCACCCCCTCGGCGGCCCGACCGAGCACCGGCACGGCCAGGCCGAGGAAGATCCCGGCCAGGGTGGCGTGCAGCCCCGAGTGGTGCACCAGCACCCACGTCAGCAGCGCCAGCGGCATCAGCAGCCACGGCGACCGGATGCGACGCTGCACCAGCACCGTGAACGCCGCGAGCGGCAGGACGGCGGCGGCGAGGTAGCCGAGGGAGATGTCGTTGGAGTAGAACACCGCGATCACCAGGATCGCGAGCAGGTCGTCCACGACCGCCACCGTCAGCAGGAACAGCCGCAGCGCCGACGGCAGGTGCTGGCCGATGACGGCGAGCACGCCCAGGGCGAACGCGATGTCGGTGGCCGACGGGACCGCCCAGCCGGCCAGCGCCCCGGCGGGGCGGTCGGCCTGCATCAGGTTGATGCCGACGTAGACCAAGGCCGGCACGATCATCCCGCCGACCGCCGCGGCGATCGGCACCGCAGCGGTGCGGGGACGTCGCAGGTCGCCGGCAACGAACTCGCGCTTGACCTCCAGGCCGGCGAGGAAGAAGAAGATCGCGAGCAGGCCGTCGGCCGCCCAGTGGTGGACCGACAGGTCCAGGCCGAGCGAGGCCGGGCCGAGGTGGTACTCGCGGACGGCGAAGTAGGTGTCGCCCGGCAGGTTGGCCCACACCAGAGCGACCACGGCGGAGACCAGCAGCAGCAGGCCGCCCACGGTCTCGAGCCGCAGGATGGCAGCGATCCGGCTCGCCTCGGCCCAGGATCCGGGGCCGAACAACGGGGGCGACTGTTGCTCTGGTGTCGAAGCCATCACGCTCACCTTACGGTAGGCCGCAGGGACGGGCCGCGTGGCTACCTGCGGCTCTTCTCGGCCGGCTCGGTGGTCGAGAGCGCGGCGATGAAGGCCTCCTGGGGCACCTCGACCCGGCCGACCATCTTCATCCGCTTCTTGCCTTCCTTCTGCTTCTCCAGCAGCTTGCGCTTGCGGGTGATGTCGCCGCCGTAGCACTTGGCCAGCACGTCCTTGCGGATGGCGCGAATCGTCTCGCGAGCGATCACCCGGGCCCCGATGGCAGCCTGGATCGGGACCTCGAACTGCTGCCGGGGGATCAGCTCCTTGAGCTTGCCCACCAGCATCACGCCGTAGGCGTACGCCGCGTCCTTGTGCACGATGGCGGAGAAGGCGTCGACCGGCTCTCCTTGCAGGAGGATGTCCACCTTGACCAGGTCGGAGATCTGGTCACCGGAGGGCTCGTAGTCGAGCGAGGCGTAGCCCTTGGTCCTCGACTTCAGCTGGTCGAAGAAGTCGAAGACGATCTCGGCCAGCGGCAGGGTGTAGCGCATCTCGACGCGGTCCTCGGAGAGGTAGTCCATGCCCTGCAGGGAGCCGCGCTTGGCCTGGCACAGCTCCATGATGGTGCCGATGAACTCCGCCGGAGCGAGGATGGTGGCGCGAACGACGGGCTCGCGCACCTCGGCGATCTTGCCGGCGGGGTACTCGCTCGGGTTGGTGCAGCGGTGGACCGCGCCGTCCTCCATCGTGACCTCGTAGATCACGTTGGGCGCCGTCGAGATCAGGTCGAGGTCGAACTCCCGCTCGAGCCGCTCCCGCACGATCTCCATGTGCAGCAGACCGAGGAAGCCGCACCGGAACCCGAAGCCGAGCGCCCCCGAGGTCTCCGGCTCGTAGGTCAGCGCCGCGTCGTTGAGCTGCAGCCGCTCGAGGGCGTCGCGCAGGTCGGGGTAGTCGTCTCCGTCGATCGGGTAGAGGCCGGCGAAGACCATCGGCTTGGGGTGCTGGTAGCCCCCCAGCGCCTCCGTGGCCCCGTGATGCTGGGAGGTCACCGTGTCGCCGACCCGGGACTGCCGGACGTCCTTCACCCCGGTGATGAGATAGCCGACCTCGCCGACGCCGATCCGTCCGGCCTTGGTCGGCTCGGGGCTGATCACGCCGACCTCGAGCATCTCGTGCACGGCGTTGGTCGACATCATCTTGATCCGGTCGCGGTGGCTGAGGTGTCCGTCGATCACGCGGACGTAGGTCACCACGCCGCGATAGGTGTCGTAGACGGAGTCGAAGATCAGCGCCCGGGCCGGGGCGTCCGCGTCCCCGACCGGCGGCGGGGTCTGCTTGACGATCTCGTTGAGCACCGACTCGACACCCTCGCCGGTCTTGGCGCTGACCCGGAGCACGTCGGCCAGGTCGCAGCCGATGATGCCGGCCAGCTCGGCGGCGTACTTCTCGGGGTTGGCCGACGGCAGGTCGATCTTGTTGAGCACCGGGATGATGTGCAGGTCGGCTCCGAGCGCGAGGTAGAGGTTGGCCAGCGTCTGCGCCTCGATGCCCTGTGCCGCGTCGACCAGCAGGATGGCCGCCTCGCAGGCCTCCAGCGACCGCGAGACCTCGTAGGTGAAGTCGACGTGGCCGGGGGTGTCGATCATGTTGAGGACGTAGGTGCCCGGCTCGGCGCCCTCGTCGTTGCCGGCGGGCACCGTCCACGGCATCCGGACGGCCTGGCTCTTGATGGTGATGCCGCGCTCGCGCTCGATGTCCATCCGGTCGAGGTACTGCGCCCGGGCACTGCGCTCGTCGACCACCCCGGTCAGCTGCAGCATCCGGTCGGCCAGCGTCGACTTGCCGTGGTCGATGTGGGCGATGATGCAGAAGTTGCGGATGATCGCGGGGTCGGTGTGACCGGGCTGCGGAACGGACGGGGCGGTCACGGCAGGATCGGCGGCTTTCGCAAGCGGAGCGGAAGCGGGCGACGGCCCGCTGAGGGCAGACCGCCATTCTTCCACGGCCCACCGCCGCGCTCCGAAACCGCGCCGCACCCGCTCGACGCTCCCCGGCTACGACCCGGACAATGTCCGGCATGCCCACCTCGCCCCCGCCAGCCGGTCGCACCGCACGACGGCTGGAGTGGCGGTTCCTCCCGCCGGAGGTCAGGGCCCTGGTCGAGGAGCGCTGCGGCTCGCCGGTGGTCGAGGCGGAGTCGCAGGGCGGCGGCTTCACGCCCGGCTTCGCGTCCACGCTGACCTGCGAGGACGGGTCTCGGCACTTCGTCAAGGCGGCCTCGACTCAGGCGCAGCGACCCTTTGCCGAGGCCTACCGCGAGGAGGCTCGGAAGCTCCGGGCTCTCCCCGACGACCTGCCCGCCGCCCGGTTGCTCTGGGCGGCAGGACGACGAGTGGGTGGTGCTCGGCCTGGAGCACGCCGGCGGGCGGCCGCCGGCTCGGCCGTGGCGCCGCCCGGACCTGGACCGTTGCCTCGACGCCCTGGAGGAGGTCGCCGACCGGCTCACCCCCGCCCCGGCGGATCTCGAGCATGGCCGCCTTCGCGGACGACTTCGCCGACTTCGCAGCCGCCTGGGACGTCGTCCTCCCCGCGGGCCCGGCGCTGCCGAGCATGACGCCGGAGCGGCTCGAGGCGGCGGCCGCGCTGGCCGCGCGGCTTCGCCGACGTCACCGCCGGGGAGACGCTGGTCCACACCGACGTGCGCGACGACAACCTGTTGCTCGGCGAACGGGTGGTGATCTGCGACTGGAACTGGCCGGTCCGGGGGGCCGCCTGGCTGGACACGGTCTTCCTGCTGGTCGGACCACGCGGCGACGGGCTCGACGTCGAAGCGGTGCTGCGGGAGCGGCGGCTCACCCGCGACCTGCCCCCCGAGCACGTCGACACGGTGCTGGCGCTCCTCGCGGGCTACTTCCTGCGCCAGCGCGATCTGCCGGTGCCGCCCAGCTCGCCGTACCTCCGCCAGCATCAGGCCTGGTGTGCGGAGTCCACCTGGTCGTGGCTCGCCGAACGCCGCGGCTGGACCTCCTGAGGCCCACGTCCCGACGGGTCCGACGGATTTGGGCTGGTCAGCGGCCCGCTGGTAGCGTTGTCGTTTGCGTGCCCGGGCGCCAGCCTGCTCTCGCGAGCGGCCCCGGCCGACCAGACGACAACTCCAGCATCCACCAGCAAAGGCACACGAGGCAGTCAGTGGCGAACATCAAGTCCCAGATCAAGCGGAACAAGCAGAACGAGAAGCGTCACGAGCGCAACAAGGCCGTGAAGTCCTCGGTCAAGACCGCTGTGCGCAAGTTCCGTGAGGCCGCCGACGCCGGCGCCGACAACGCCTCCCAGCTCGGCCGGGACGCGATGAAGCAGCTCGACAAGGCCGCGTCCAAGGGCGTCATCCACAAGAACCAGGCGGCCAACCGCAAGTCCTCGATCGCCAAGCGCGCCGACTCCCTCTGAGTCCCCCGCGCGTCCGCGGCCGCTGAGGCCGCGCCACCAGGGCCCGTCCGGCACCCGCCGGCCGGGCTCTTGTCGTTTCGTCGGACGTCTCCGCCCGGGTCAGCGCGCCTCTCGGAGCCCGGTCACGGTGAGCGCGAGCCGTTCCAGGGTGTAGGCCGGATCGCTGGCCTTGCCCTTGATGTCGGCGTCGGCCCGGGCGATCGCCATGATCGCGTGGGCGACCCCGCCGTCGGACCAGCCGCGGGACTGGTCGCGGATGGTGCGCAGCTTCCAGGGCGGCACGCCCACCTCGCGCGCCAGGTCGCCCTCGCGCATGCCCCGCGGTGCGGCCTTGTAGCGGGCGATGCCGCGGGCGCTGCCGGCGAAGGCCGAGGTCACCAGCACCGGCGCGGTGCCGCCGTCGAGCGCCCAGCGCAGCTCCTCGAGCGCCGCCTCGCGTCGACCCCAGAACGCCGCGTCGGCCACGGCGAACGACTTCGCCTCCGCGCGTCCGCCGAAGTAGCGCTTCACCTTGTCGGTGTCGAGCGACTCGCCCGGAAAGTCGTGGGCGAGCTGGTGGGCGGCGCCGGCCAGCGACCGCAGGTCGTGACCGACGGACTGGACCAGCAGCTCGGCCGCCGGCTCGTCGATCGAGGCGCCGAGGGTGCGCACCTCGGAGACCACGAACCCGGCGAACTCCGAGGGCCGTAGCTCGGCCGACTTGTGCTCGGTGACCGGGTCGAGCTTGCGGAGCCTGGTGAGCACGCCCGAGCCCTTGGGGCCGCCACCGTGGGCGAGCACCAGGGCGACGTCCTCGACCGGCGCGGCGGCGTAGCCGAGCAGGCCCTCGACGGACTCCTCCGGCAGGAGCTCCAGCCCCCTGACCACCACGCAGCGGGTGGTGGAGAACAGCGAGGGCGCGGCCAGCTCCCCCAGCGAGGCCAGGCTCAGCTCGGACCCGTTGGTCTCCGAGAGCTCCGCCTCGGGGTCGTGGCGGCGGCAGGCGTCGCGGACCGCGGCGATCGTGCGCTCGTTGAGGAGCTCCTCCTTGCCGGTGACCAGGGTCACCCGGCCGAGGACGTCGGCGGGACGGATCGCTGCCATGGTGGGCTCAGCCTGCCACACGGAGCCGACATCGCGGCACCGTGCCGGCCACCGCCGGCTTCCGCCCAGGGACCGGCTCATCCGCCGCTCTCGACCACCAACCGCCTGTCGCGTTCGGCGACCACGACGTCGCCGTCCCGGTCGGTGCGAAAGACCCGCGCCCCGGCCTCCTCGAGCGCCGTCAGCGTCTCCGGCGCAGGGTGCCCGTAGTCGTTGTCGCGGCCCGCGCTCGCGACCGCCACGGCGGACCCGAGCGAGGTCAGGAAGCTGAGGTCCTGGTAGCGCGAGCCGTGGTGCGGGATCTTCAGCACGTCGACGGTGAGCCCCGGCATCATCTCAGCGAGGGCCTCCTGACCCGGCGGCTCCAGGTCGCCGGTGAGCAGCATGCGCACGCCGCGCACCTCGGCCAGCAGCACCACGCTCGCGTTGTTGGCCGTGCTCCCGTCGCCGGGGCCCTGGGTGGGCTGGGCCGGCGTGGGCCACAGCACCTGGAGGGTGACCTCGCCGATGGAGGTGCTGCGGGCGTAGCCGGCCACGGTCTCCGGAACCCCCCACTGCCGGGCCAGCCCGGCCACCGCGACCGCGGCCCCCGGAGGGTCGGCCAGGGCGGTCACCTCGACCGCCGCGACGCGGCGCCCACGCGCCACGCCGGCCAGGCCGTCGACGTGGTCGGCATGGAAGTGGGTCAGCACCACCAGCGGCACCTGGTCGACGTCGAGCCGGCGCAGGCATCCGTCGACCAGCGCCGGGTCGGGGCCGACGTCCACCACCACGGCGCTGCCCGGCCCGGCGCGCAGCGCGAGCGCGTCGCCCTGCCCCACGTCGCACACCGCCAGCAGCCAGCCCTCGGGCGGCCAGCCGGGGCTCGGCGGCCGCACGATCGTCACCAGCGCGAGCAGCGCGCAGCACGTGAGCGACACGACCCGCCGGTGCAGCAGCGCGGGAGCGATCAGCACCAGCACCAGACATGCGAGGGAGAGCAGGGCGAGGGCAAGCGGGCCGGTGCCCCACTCGAAGGCCGGCACCGGCAGCGCGGCGCCGCGCCGGGCGACGACCACGATCCAGGCCACGCACCAGCCCGCGGCGGAGCCGGCGAGCCCACCGGCCAGCGGCCAGACCAGGCCGGCGAGCCCACCGGCGAGACCCAGGACGGTGGCCGGTCCCACCGCGGGGGCGGCGAGCAGGTTGGCCGCGACCGCCACCAGGCTCACCTGCCCGGAGAGCGCCGCCACCACCGGGGTGCACGCCAGCTGGGCCGCTGCCGGCACCGACACCGCCTCTGCGACCCAGCGCGGGAGCCAGCCGGCCAGCGCGTCACGCCAGACCGGGGCCAGGAACACGATGCCGGCCGTGGCGAGCACCGACAGCGCGAAGCCGGGTGTCGGCGCCAGCCAGGGGTCGAGCAGCAGCAGCCCGGCCACCGCGACCCCGAGCGACCGGCCGCCCCGTCGGCTGCCGCCGGAGCCCAGCCCGACCAGCGCCACCGAGCCCATGACGGCAGCGCGCAGCACGCTCGGCTCGGGCCGCGCCAGCAGCACGAACCCGACGACGCCCAGCCCGCCCACGACGAGGAGGCCGCGGGCACGCACCCCGAGGCCGCGGGCCAGGATGAGGACGAAGCCGAGCAGCAGCGTGAGGTTGGTGCCCGAGACCGCGAGCAGGTGGGTCAGGCCGGTGGTCCGGAAGTCGTCGGCCAGCCCGCGGTCGAGCCCCTGGTCGTCGCCGACGACCAGGGCGGGCACCAGCGGACGTCGGTCGGCCGGCACGCCGTCGACGGAACGCCGCAGGGAGGCACGCACCGACCCCGCGGCGTCCCACCACACCGCCGGCGGCTCCAGGCCGGTCGCCGGCACGAAGGGTCGTAGCAGCGCGGCGGTGTCACGGTCCTCGCTCGGCGCGAGCCGGCCGGAGACGGCGACCCGCTCCCCGAGCCGGACCGCCGACCAGTCGTCGGTGGTCAGCACCACGACCGGCAGCCGCACGTCGTACGCCGCGGCGCGCGACGCCACCCGCTCCACCCGGGCCCGCACGACCCACTGGTCGGCGAACCGACCGGCCACCGGCCGCGGGTCGGAGGTCACCACGAGCTCGAGCTCGACCGCCGCCCGGACCGCCGCCAGCGACGCCACCGGATTGTCTGAGACGCGCTGCACCCGCAGGGCGGCGGCGTAGCCGGTCACGACGGCGACGAGCAGCACGGCAGCCAGCAGCCGCGAGCCCACCCCGAGCGCGGCTCGACGCCGGTGCCGCTCCCGCCGGCGGGCGGCGACCACGAGCAGCGCGAGCGCACCGCCCAGCGCCGCGGCGGCGAGCGCGCCCGGCCCGCTCCGCGGCCAGCCGAGCCCGGCGAGCGCGCCGACCCAGGCAGCGGCGCCCACCAGCGGCATCCGCAGGTCGGGCACGCTGAACGCCGCGCCCGCCACCCGGACGAGGGCTGCGACACGTGGCAGCACCCCTCAGACCGTCACGAAGGGGCTGACGGTGGCCAGCGTGGCCTCCCCGATGCCGTCGACCTCGACCAGCTGGTCGACCGAGCTGAACCCGCCGTGCTGCTCGCGCCAGGCGATGATGGCCTGCGCGGTCACCGGGCCGACCTCGGGGAGCGTCTCGAGCTCGGCCTGGCCTGCGGTGTTGATGTTGACCAGCAGGCCGCCCCCCGAGGCGTCCGCGGCCGGAGCCGGCTGCGGGCCGCCCGGCACCCCGACCAGGATCTGCTCGCCGTCGACCAGTGGCCGGGCCAGGTTGAGCGAGGCGAGGTCGACCCCGCGCCGGGCCCCACCGGCGGCCTCGATCGCGTCGACCACCCGGGAGCCCGGCTCCAGCACGGCGATGCCGGGGCGGCGCACCTTGCCCGCGACGTCGACGACCAGGGACGTCGCCTCGGGCTGCGCCGCCGACGGCGCTCCGCCGGGCACCGTCGCCGGCGTCGCCAGCGCCGGCGCCTCCTGCGCGGCCAGCGGCTGCGGCTCGGACCGGCTGCGGACCAGCCACCAGCAGGTCACCGCCAGGCCGAGAGTCACCGCCACCGCGACGACAGTGAGCTGGGCGGGGCCGAGCAGACCGAGGCCGGGCACCGGACCCCGCCGGCGGGCGGCGTGTCGACCCGGCTGCGGGAACCCCGCAGCCGCGGGTGTCTCACGTCCGCTCGGGGATGCTGCCTCCTGACCGCTCCTCGGCCCGACCGGGTCTTGGTCCCAGGCTCCGGCCGACCACTCCTCGCCCGGCGCCGGCCGGATCCGGGTGTGTGCCGACCCCGCACCCGGCGACCCCGACGACCCGCCCGACGACCCGCCCGGCGGCTCGCGCAGCATCGCCACCTCGTCGCCCAGGCGGGC
This sequence comes from uncultured Actinomycetota bacterium, assembly GCA_963719955.1. Taxonomy (GTDB): domain Bacteria; phylum Actinomycetota; class Actinomycetes; order Propionibacteriales; family Nocardioidaceae; genus Nocardioides. The sequence continues at coordinate 56,178 of CAVRDV010000002.1, forward strand.
CAGTCGCCGGGCGACCGCGGCCCGGTGCTCGTCTCGGGCTCGACCTCCACGCATGGCGGCAACCTAGGCAACGGCGAGAGTCTCCGCCAGCGCCTCTCGGCGCAGCTGTGGACAACCTCGACAGGGCCCGTGGCGGGGAGACTTCCGGGCCCGCCTGCCCCGTCGACTCCCCCCGCCTCCGTCGCGCGACGGAGAGGCCAATCACCTCTGCGCCGGAGGTGCGCGGGGCTCGACCGGCGTTGAGTGGGCGGTATCGATCCACCCGCACCAGAAGGGAAACACCCATGGCACCGTCCCCAGACCGCCATCGGATCGCGGTCGCGAACCTCACCAAGACCTACGCGGGCAACCGCGTGGTCGACGACATGTCCTTCGCTGTCGAGCCCGGACGCATCACCGGGTTTCTCGGCCCGAACGGATCCGGCAAGTCGACGACGATGAAGATGCTGCTCGACCTCGCCGCGCCCGATCACGGCACCGCGACGTTCGGCGGCGTCCGCTACCGCGACCTCCCCTGCCCGGCCGGCACCGTCGGCGTGGTCCTGGAGCCGAACGCCTTCCATCCCGGCCGCTCGGGCCGCAACCACCTGCGCGTCCTCGCGCTGGCGGCCGGAGTCTCGGTCGAGCGCGTCGACGAAACACTGGCCACGGTGGGACTCTCCGCCAGCGCGGCCCGCCGACGGGTCGGCACGTACTCGCTCGGCATGAAGCAGCGCCTGTCGCTCGCCGCCGCGCTGCTGACCGATCCGCCGGTCCTGGTGCTCGACGAACCCGCCAACGGGCTCGACCCCCAGGGCATCCGAGAGCTCCGCGACCTCCTGCGAGGCCGTGCCGAGCGCGGCCACACGGTGCTGGTGTCCAGCCACCTGCTCACCGAGGTCCAGCACCTCGTCGACGACGTCGTCGTCATCAGCGACGGCCGTCTGGTCACCAGCGGCACGGTGGCCGACCTCACCAGCAGCTCGGCACTGGTCCGCTCGCCCGACGCTGCGGCGCTTGCCGAGCACCTGACCGCGATCGGCGGCGGAGTCGACGCGTCCGACGCCGAGACACTCGCGGTCACTGGCCTCAGCCTCGAACAGATCGGGCGCACGGCCCTCGAGGCCGGCGTCGCGCTCTACGAGCTCTCCCCACAGACCGGGTCGCTCGAAGACGTGTTCTTCGCGCTGACCGGGTCCTCGACTGCCCACCAGGAGGCATCAGCATCATGAGCGCCGTCAACCTCGTCCGTAGCCAGCTCCGCAACCTCACGACGACCCGGATGCCGGTCGCCTTCAGCGCCGTCCTCATCCTGCTCGCCGCCATCAACGGCGTCGCTGTGGTCGCCGGCACCGACATGGACGGCTCCAAGACGTTCATCTCGACGGGAGCCGACCAGCAGTCGCTGATGGCGTTCGCCGCCAACGCGCTGATGCTCGCCGGCCTCTTCGGCGCCACCGCGGCGGCGCGCGAGTACGCACACAACACCGCGATCGCGACCTACCTCATCACTCCCCACCGCTGGCGAGCGCTGCTGGCTCAGCTCATCGCGATCGCGGCCGCAGGCGCTCTCCTCGGGCTCGCAGGCACCGCCCTCACGGCCACCGCCGTCGCCATCGCACTCCCCCTCACCGAGTACGGGTTCCTGGTGTCTGCCGCGGGTCTCGCCCAGGTGCTGGCGGTCTCGGCCTGGGCCGGCGCCGCGGGAGCGGTCCTCGGCGCCGGGCTGGGGTCGCTGGTGCGCAACACCGGTGGTGCGGTCACCGCGACGGTCGTCGTCCTGATGATCGCCCCGCCCGTCGTCGTCCAGCTCGCCAGCGGAGCGGCGCAGTGGGTGCCGACCACGCTGGCCACGGTTGCCTCGGGCACCCCGGGCGAGACCGGTGTCGCGACGTCGGTGATCGCGATCGGCGTCTGGGCGCTCGTTCCGGCGGTAGCGGCGCTGTGGTGGGTCCAGCGCCGAGACGTCGTCTGACCGCGGCGTGTCGCCCCTGCCGGAGCCGGCGCTCGACCGGAGCAGCCCCGGGACCGGGGACCGGGGAGGTGACGACCTCCCGGTCTCCGGTCTAGCGTGGGCGACGGCCATGGCAACCATCGAACGGCACTCCCCCGGCGGCGCGGCCACCGGTCGTCTGGCGGTGCTGGCCCGGCGGCTGGGGGTGGACGAGCCGCACCCGCTGCGTGGCCCCTTCACCCGCTGGCCGCGCACTGCCGACGCGGTCCTCGCCGCGCTGGTGTTCGCGATGGCTGTCACCTCGGTTGCTCTCAGCGCCCTGGAGCCCGGCGAGACCTTCACGCTCGAGTCGCTCACCGGGCTGCCTCCCGTGGCCTACCTCCTGCTGGCCGTCGCCGCGGTCGCCCTGTGGTGGCGGCGCTCACGGCCGGTCGCGGTCGTGACCGCTGTGCTCCTCGTCGTCCTCGGGTGGTCGATCGCCGGATACGGCGACGGTGCGGACCTGAACCTCATCGTCGCCGTCTACAGCGCCGGCCGCTACTGCTCCCGCCGACTCGTCAGCTTGACCGTCGTCGCAGCCGCGGCCGCCGCCAGCGTCCTGGGCTCGGTCATCGACGGGGGTCAGCGGATCGATGTCTGGCCGGCGTTCGTGCTCACCCTGCTGCCGTGGTACGTCGGTGTCCGGGTCCGTGACCGCGGCGCCTACCTGGGCCTGCTGCGCGAGAGAGCCGAGCGGCGCGAGTCCGAGCAGCTGGCGCGAGCCCGCGCGGCGGTGGCAGACGAACGCGCCCAGATCGCCCGCGAGCTCCACGACGTGGTGGCCCACCAGGTCTCGATGATGACCGTGCAGGCGGGCGCCGCCAAGACCGTCGCCCGTGACGATCTCGACGCCGCGGTCGAGGCGATGGGTGACGTCGAGAGGGCCGGGCGCCAGGCGCTCGGCGAGCTCCGTCACCTGCTCGGGGTGCTCCGTCCCGACACCGACGAGGGCCCCGGCGAGCTCGGCCCGCAACCCGGCCTCGACGACGTCCCGGCTCTGGCGGCCCGGCTGAGAAGCACGGGCGCCGTGGTCACCGTGACCCTGGACGAGCTTCCCGACCTGCCGGCGGTCCTCGACCTGTCAGCGTTCCGGATCGTGCAGGAGTCGGTGACGAACGTCGTCAAGCACGCGGGAGCTCGCCCGCAAGTCGACATCGCCGTCACCCTCGACGGAGGCGTGGTCGACATCGACGTCGCCAACACCGTCGGCGCAGGTGGTGTGCTCGCCCAGTTGCCCGTGTCGGGCTTCGGCATCGCGGGCATGCGCGAACGCGCCAGCCTGCTCGGCGGTAGCCTGACCGCCGGAGCGCGGTCGCCCCAACGGTTCGGCATCCATGCGCGGCTGCCCCTCGAACGGGAGCCGAGATGACCATCACCGTCGCCGTCGTCGACGACCAGGCGCTCGTGCGCCGCGGCTTCGCGATGGTGCTGGAGCACCAGCCGGACATCGAGGTCGTGGCCGAGGCCGGCACCGGACGCGAGGCGATCGAGGTGGCTCGCCGACATCGCCCTGACGTCGTGCTGATGGACATCAGGATGCCTGTGCTCGACGGCCTCGCGGCCACCGCCGAGATCGTCGGCAGTGCCGACTGGCCGGTGAAGGTGATCATCCTGACCACCTTCGACCCCGACGAGTACGTCTACCGCGCCCTGCAGGCCGGCGCCAGTGGGTTCATCCTGAAGGACATCCCGCCCGAGGATCTGGCGCCGGCGATCCGCACCGTCGCCGACGGGGGCGGTCTGCTCGACCCCTCGATCACCCGCCGCCTGATCGGGCGCTTCGCCCGAGCCCTTGCGGAGGACACGGCGGCCGCGCGCCGGCTGGACACCCTGACCGACCGCGAGCGCGATGTGCTGGTCGAGCTGGCCAGGGGGGCGACGAACGCCGAGATCTCGGAGGGACTCTTCATCGGCGCCGCCACGGTCAAGACGCACGTCTCCAGCGTCCTCACCAAGCTGGGCCTGCGAGACCGCGCCCAGGCCGTGGTGTTCGCCTACGAGAGCGGCCTCGTCGCTCCCGGACACCACGACATCGGCTACTAGCCGGTCAGCCGTCCGAGCGCAGCCGCGGGGCGACGCAGAGCGCGACCATGCCGGGGCCGACATGGGCACCCAGCACGGCGCCCAGCTCGCCGGACCACACCGGCCTGCCTTCGAGGTTGGCGGCCAGCCGGACCGACAGCGTCTCGACCAGGGCCGCGGCCCGCTCCGGGCTGGCCAGGTGGGAGACGCACAGGTCGACGGGCTCGGCCCCGGCCGTCGCCACGGCGAGGTCGGCCAGCCGGCTGAGGGCGCGGGAGGCGGTGCGCACCTTCTCGAGCGTCGAGACCCGCCCGTCCTCCAGGGTCAGCAGCGGCTTGACAGCCAGCGCTCCCCCCAGCAGCGCGCTCGCCGCGCCCACGCGTCCGCCGCGGCGGAGGTACTCGAGGGTGTCGACGTAGAAGAACGACGACGAGCCCGCGGCCCGCGCCCGCGCCGCCTCGGCCGCCTCCACCACCGACCCCCCGTCGGCCAGCACGCCGGCCGCCGACAGCGCGGCGTAGCCGGTGGCCACGCCGACCTGCCGCGAGTCGACGCAGGTCACCGGCACCGGCGCGTCGCGCGCCGCCAGCTGCGCCGCCTCGAAGGTCCCGCTCATCTCCCCGGACAGGTGGATCGACAGCACGGCGGTCGCGCCCGCAGCAGCCGCGGCGGCGTACGCCGCCAGGAAGGTCGCCGGCGCGGGCCGCGAGGTGCTGACCGGGACGAACTCACGCAGCGCCGCGGCGACCCGGTCGGGCGTCGCACCCTCCGCGCCCTCGTCGAACACCTCGGCGCCGATGACGACCTGCAGCGGCACCACCACGATGCCCAGCCGGTCGGCCACCTCGGGCGGCAGCATGGCGGTGGAGTCGGTGACCACCACCGTGCGCTGTCCGTCGTCGGCCCCGGGCATGTGCGCAGGCTACCCGGACCGGACGGTGGTCCGGCCCGGGTGCGCGTGCTCAGTCGATCCGGATCACTTCACCCGGGCGAACTCCCCCGTCTCGACCTTCTGGCGATGGCTGCGGATCTCGTTGCGCACGGTGCGCGCCAGGATGTAGAGCCCGATCACGTTGGGGATGGCCATCAGGAAGATCATCGAGTCGGAGAACAGGATCACCGGGCCGAGGGTCAGCGCGGCTCCGATCACGACGAACACGCAGAAGACCACCTTGAACACCATCTCCGCGGTCGGGCTGTCACCGAAGAGGTAGCCGGTCGCCTTCATGCCGTAGTACGACCACGAGATCATCGTGGAGAAGGCGAACAGGATCACTGCCACCGCCAACACGTTGGGGAACCACGGCAGCACCGACTCGAAGGCCCGCGAGGTGAGGCTGACCCCACCGATGCTCGGTTGCGTCGGGGTCGTCCCAGGCGCCGGTGATGACGATCGTCAGGGCGGTCATGGTGCAGATGACGACGGTGTCGATGAACGGCTCGAGCAGGGCCACGAAGCCCTCCGTGGCCGGCTCCTTGGTCTTGACCGCGGAGTGCGCGATCGACGCCGACCCGATGCCGGCCTCGTTGGAGAACGCCGCCCGCTGGAAGCCCGACGATGAGCACGCCGACGAAGCCGCCCGCGATGCCCTCCGGGCTGAAGGCACCGCTGACGATGTCGCCGAAGGCGCCGGGCACACTGCCGAGGCTGCCCAGGATCACGATGAGGCACGCCGTGAGGTAGAGCGCGGCCATGAACGGGCACGACCTTCTCGGTGACCCGGGCGATCGACTTGATGCCGCCGATGATGACCGCCCCCACGGCGATCGCGAAGAGCAGGCCGATCAGCCACTTGAGGTCGGCGAAGACGCTGTCGTCGCCGCCGGTGACGTCGATGATCTGCGCGGTGGCCTGGTTGGCCTGGAACATGTTGCCGCCGCCGATGGCGCCGCCGATGCAGCAGATCGCGAAGAAGGCCGCGAGGAACTTGCCCAGCGGGCCGCTGCCGGTGACCTGCGCGACGCCGTCCCGCAGGTAGTACATCGGCCCACCGGAGACCGTGCCGTCCTCGTGCTCGTGGCGGTACATCACGCCGAGCGTGCACTCGGCCATCTTGGTGGCCATGCCGAGGAAGCCGGCCAGGATCATCCAGAACGTCGCCCCAGGGCCGCCGAGGGAGATGGCGACGGCGACGCCGGCGATGTTGCCGAGGCCGACGGTGCCGGACACGGCGGTGGCCAGGGCCTGGAAGTGAGAGACCTCGCCCGCGTCGTGAGGGTCGGAGTAGCGCCCCCGCACCAGGTTGATGGCGTGCTTGAAGCCCCTGATCTGTGGCAGGCCCAGCCAGGCGGTGAAGAAGACCGCGGCGATGACCAGCCACACCACGATCAGCGGCAGGCTGGCGTCGCCGACCGAGACCGAGTAGAAGACGACCGAGGCGATCTCGTCGGCGACCGGACCGAACCAGTCCTGCACCCTCTCATCGATGGTGGCCATGGGCAGCAGCCCGGCGATGGTCGCGGCGCTCACGGGATCACCACCACCGGCACCGGAGCCTCCTGCACCAGGGCGGCGGGATAGCTGCCGAAGATCGCGCGCTTGACCCGGCTGTCGCCGCTGCGTCCCATCACGATCAGGTCGCCGCCACGCTGCTCTGTCTCCTCGATGAGCAGGTCGACGGGGTCGCCGTGCCGCACCACCGTGGCCGCTTCGACGCCGGCCTCTTTGGCGACGGCGACGGCCGGCTCGATGACCTGCTCGGTGGCGGCCGCGAGCTCCTCCTCGCGGCGGCGGTGCCGCTCCTCGTTCTCCAGAGGGGTGTTGAAGGAGTACGGCGACCAGGGGATGACGTGCACGACGGTCAACGCCGTGCCGTCCCGGGCCGCCAGGGCCGCCGCGAAGCGCACGGCCCGCCCGCTGGGTTCACTTCGATCGACGCCGACCACGATGCCACTCACACACGTCACCCATTTCACTCGCTCCGGTGCCTTGCCCGAGTGCGCCGGGGCGCGCGGGCCGTCCGGGCACCGTAGCCAGACTCTGTGACCCGTGTCACGCGCCCCGTCCCAGGGAGTGGGCGGCCGGTGCTCAGCGGGTGTGATGTGCGGCTGTGGTCCTGGCGTGTCAGCGGTGGGTCAGTCGGCGAGCGAAACCGGCCCGCCGATGTTCTCCTCGATGTCGTTGCTGGTGGCGACCAGCAGCGCGTGGGACAGCTCGCTGAGCGCCCGGCAGGTGGCCAGCTCGTCGCCGATCTCCGGCACCTGCCGGTCCGCCGGGTGCTTGCGGGCCACGCCGGTGGCGCGCAGCTCGGTGCCGGCATCGGTGTGCAGGACGGCGTCGGCCTTGGTGTGCTCGCCGTCTTCGTACAGGAACAGGTCGACTCGCCAGGTCTTGGTGGTGGTCACGACGTCCTCCCCTGAGCCGGCGCGTCGTGGGACCTCCACGACGGCGCGTGGATGGCTTTCCCCTCATCGTGCACCCGCGAGCGGCGACGGCGAAAGGACGTGCCTCACAGTTCCCCGCCGGGCCTGGCGGCAAGCCCGTCGGTCCGGTGTGAGGCAGGTCCTGGCGTGGCGGCGTACCCCGGGTCCATGCTGGTCGGGTGGCGGCCGCCCCATCGCCGACGCGGTCGGGACGGCCACCGGTGAGGAGGAGCGATGTACGCCGCGAAGGGTGACCGGCTGGTCGTGCACGGCCCGCACGTCGGCGACCACGACCGAGAGGGGGAGATCCTCGAGGTGCGCGGCAGCGACGGCACGCCGCCGTACCTCGTGCGCTGGTCCGACGACGGGCACGAGAGCCTGGTGTTTCCGGGCCCGGACGCCTCGGTCCACCACCACGACGACTGACCACGCGGGAGCGGGTCAGACGACGACGTTGACCAGCTTGGGTGCGCGCACGATCACCTTGCGGATCTCGCGTCCGTCGATGGCGGCCGACCACCGCCGGCTCGGCCAGTGCGCGCGGCCTCCAGGTCGGCCTCGGAGATGTCGGGTGACACCTCCAGGCGGGCCTTGACCTTGCCCTGGATCTGGACCACGGCGGTCACCGAGTCCTGCACCAGCAGGGCCGGGTCGACCTCGGGCCAGCCGGCTCGCGCGACGGTCGGCTGGTGACCCAGCCGCTCCCACATCTCCTCGGCGGTGTACGGAGCGACCAGGGACAGCACGATCGCCACCGCCTCGGCGGCCTCGCGCACCGCCGGGTCGGCCGGACCGGCACCGGTGTCGATGGCCTTGCGGGTGGCGTTGACCAGCTCCATCATGCGGGCCACCATCACGTTGAAGCGGTAGCCCTCGACCAGCTGGGCCGCCTCGTGCAGCGTCTTGTGGGTGACCTTGCGCAGGGAGACGTCGCCGGCCGTCGGGTCGGCTCCGGGCACCGAGGTGACGTCGCCGGCCAGTCGCCAGGCGCGCTGCAGGAAGCGCAACGACCCGGCCGGGGAGACGTCGGCCCAGTCGATGTCGTCCTCCGGCGGCCCCGCGAAGACCAGGGTCAGCCGCACCGCGTCGACGCCGTACGCCGCAAGTTGGTCCCCCAGACTGACGCCGTTGCCCAGCGACTTGCTCATCTTCCGACCCTGGTTGATGACGACGCCCTGGTTCAGCTGGGCGGAGAAGGGCTCGCGGAACTCCAGCAGCCCCATGTCGGCCAGCACCTTGGTGAAGAACCGGGCGTACAGCAGGTGCAGCACGGCGTGCTCGACACCGCCGACGTAGATGTCGCACGGCCCCCATGCGTTGGCCAGGGCGGGGTCGAAGGCCTGGGTGTCGTCCTGGGGGCTGCAGTAGCGCAGGAAGTACCACGAGCAGTCCACGAAGGTGTCCATGGTGTCGCTGTCGCGCTTCGCCGGGCCGCCGCAGCTCGGGCAGGCGACGTTGACCCAGTCCTCGGCGGCCGCCAGCGGCGAGACGCCCTTCGGCTTCAGGTCGGCGCCGCGCAGCTCGGGCAGCTCGACGGGCAGCTGGTCGTCGGGGACGGCGACCTCGCCGCAGGCGTCGCAGTGGACGATCGGGATCGGCACGCCCCAGTAGCGCTGCCGGCTCAGCAGCCAGTCGCGCAGCCGGAAGTTCACCGCGCCCCGGCCCCGGCCGTCGGCCTCCAGCCGCTCCACGATGGCGCGGATGCCGGCGGCCTTGTCGGTCAGCCCGTTCAGGTGGTCGGAGTTGACGTAGGCGCCGTCGCCCGTCGTGGCGACGTACGTCTCCTCCGGTTGTCCTCGCCGGTGTCGACGACGGTGCGCACCGGCAGCTCCATCGCGCGGGCGAAGTCCCAGTCGCGCTGGTCGTGGCCGGGCACGGCCATGATCGCGCCGGTGCCGTAGTCGGCCAGGACGTAGTCGGAGGCCCAGACCGGGATCTGCTCGCCGTTGACCGGGTTGGTGGCGGTGACGCCCAGGTCGACGCCGGTCTTGGGTCGGTCGGTCGACAGCCGGTCGATGTCGGAGGCCTTGCGGACCTCGACCAGGTAGTCCTCCAGGGCCTGTCGCTGCTCGGGCGCCACCAGCTCGCCGGCCAGCGGCGCGTCGGCGGCGACCACCATGAAGGTCGCGCCGAACAGCGTGTCGGGGCGGGTCGTGTAGACCGTGACGTCCCGGTCGACGTCGCCGGTCGAGCCCGGTCGAGACCCAGGTGCATGGCGAAGTCGACGTGAGCACCCTCGGAGCGCCCGATCCAGTTGCGCTGCGCGGTGACGACCCGGTCGGGCCAGGTAGGCTCCAGGTCGTCCAGGGAGTCCAGCAGCTCCTGGGCGTAGTCGGTGATCTTGAAGTACCACTGCGTCAGCTCGCGCTTGGTGACCTCGGCGCCGCAGCGCTCGCACCGGCCGTCGACGACCTGCTCGTTGGCCAGCACGGTCTGGTCGTCGGGGCACCAGTTGACCGGGGAGTTCTTGCGGTAGGCCAGCCCGCGCTCGCGGAACCGCAGGAACAGCCACTGGGTCCAGCGGTAGTACTCCGGGTCGGAGGTGTGCAGCCGGCGGGTCCAGTCGAAGGAGCAGGCGTAGCTGCTCGAAGGACTCGGCCTGGGTCTCGATGTTGGCGTAGGTGTAGGTCGCCGGGTGCTCGTCGTTCCGGATCGCGGCGTTCTCGGCGGGCAGTCCGAAGGAGTCCCAGCCCATCGGGTTCAGCACCTCGTAGCCGCGCTGCCACCAGTAGCGCGCGATCACGTCGTGCAGCGCGGTCACCTCGGCGTGGCCCATGTGCAGGTCGCCGCTAGGGTAGGGGAACATGGTCAGCGCGTAGCGCTTCTCCTTGCGCCCCTCCAGGACCGCCGCGTCGTCGGCGCGGAAGGGCTGCAGCTCGCTGCCACACCGGCAGCCACTTCGCCTGGACGGCCATGAACGTCGTAGCCGTCGGGCTCGGTCTGCTCGCTCATCGGTCTCTCTCGCTCGCCGTCGGGATCTGCTCGGACATGCAAAAGCCCCTCGCACACGAGGGGCAGCCGCGTCGGTGTGGGCGACGCGGCTAAGGAAGGAGCAGGGTCCTGCGCATGGCCCCATCGTAGCGCCTGCGGGGGTGGTGCTTCACCAGGGTAAGTGGGCGAAGCGCCGCTCCCCCGGGTGAGCTCACCCGGGGAAGCGACAGCTCACCTGCCTACCCTGATGAAGCGACAGTCGCCCCTCAGCGGACGAAACGCACCGTGAGCGGCGGGTCCCACCACTCGCCGTTGTTGGCCTTGAGGGCGCCGACGGCGTGCATCACCACGGCGTAGACCAGCGCCAGCGGGTAGGTCAGGAAGCCCACCAGCAGCAGCATCAGCGGGAACGACAGCAGCAGCACGATGCCGGTGGTGATCTGGATGTTGAGGGAGTTGGCGGCGTTGGCGCGGACGAAGGGGCCGCGGTCCTTGTAGAGCAGGTAGATCACCAGCGAGCCGACGAACCCGAGGGTGCCGGCCGACAGGATCGTTGCCGCCAACGGCACGACGTGGGTGATGGTGCCCCACCCGCGCTCGGCCGACGGGTCGATCGGGTGGCCGGCTGCCGTCGTCGCGGCAGGGCTGCCCTGCGTGGTCTGCTGGGCGTGGTCGTTCATCGGGTCCTCCTTGGACCGGTCGGGCGGACCGGATCTCGGTCCTGCCTCCAGTGAATCGCCCGCGACCGCGCGGATCATCCCCTTTCGGGGAGACCTCAGGGTGGCCTCGGGGTCGGCGTACGCGAACCCCCGGCGGGGGCTGGAGCTTCACCATGCTGGGTAGGCGAACCCACACCTCGCACGGTCAACTCGGGGTGCCAGGTGCGCACGCACCACGTGAACATGGTGAAGCAACCACCCCGCTAGCCTGGGCCCATGAGCGTGCTGGAGATGTTCGGGCTGGACGGCAAGGTGGCGATCGTGACCGGGGCCTCCAGCGGGCTCGGGGTGGCGTTCGCCCAGGCCTTCGCCGAGGCCGGGGCCGACGTGGCGCTGGGCGCCCGACGGGTCGACCGGCTCGCAGGAGACCGCCCAGCTGGTGCGCGACGCCGGCCGCCGCGCGGTCACCGTGCCGACCGACGTCGCCGACCCGGAGCAGTGCCAGGCGCTGGTCGACGCCACGGTCGCCGAGCTCGGCCGGGTCGACATCCTGGTCAACAACGCCGGCATCGGTACGGCGGTGCCCGCGACCCGCGAGACGCCCGAGCAGTTCCGCTCGGTGATCGACGTCAACCTCAACGGCTGCTACTGGATGGCGCAGGCCTGTGGGCGGGTGATGGAGCCCGGCTCCAGCGATCATCAACATCTCCTCGGTCCTCGGCCTGACGACCGGCGGCCTCCCGCAGGCGGCGTACGCCGCCTCCAAGGCGGGGCTGATCGGCCTGACCCGCGACCTCGCCCAGCAGTGGACCGGCCGCAAGGGCATCCGGGTCAACGCGCTGGCGCCCGGCTTCTTCGAGTCCGAGATGACCGAGCAGTACCCCGAGGGCTACCTCGACCTGATGAAGTGGCGGATCCCGGCCGGCCGGCATGGGCGACCCGGCCGAGCTCGCCGCCACGGCGGTCTGGCTCGCCTCCGCCGCGGCGCGGCCTACGTCACCGGCCAGACGATCGCCGTCGACGGCGGGATGACGCATCACCTGACCGCCCGCCTGACCCGCCGCCTGCCGCACGGCCGGACGCCTCCGTCGCCCTCCCTCGCGGAGGACGACCTGGTCTGGTACGTCGCCTACGGCTCCAACCTGGCGGCGGCCCGCTTCGGCTGCTACCTCGCCGGGGGCCGGCCCCCGGGTGCCCGCAGGGAGTACGCCGGCTGCCGCGACACCACACGCTGGCGCGCTGCGGCGCCGGTGACGTTGCCCGGCCGACTCTGCTTCGGCGGCGTCTCGCCGACCTGGGGCGGGGGGCTGGCCCTCCTCGACGCCGACGCCGACGGGGCGACGCGCGGTCGCGCCTACCTGCTCACCGCGGGCCAGCTGCGCGACGTCGCCGCCCAGGAGGCGCGGGTCGCGGTCGGCTCCGGCCCCGCGCTGACCCGTGCGGCCGGGAGCTGGGACGCACCGGCGCCGGCGGCCTACGAGCGGGTGGTGAGCCTCGGGGAGCGCGACGGGCACCCGGTGTTCACGCTCACGACGGGGGCGCGGCCGCGGGCGGCGCCGCCCGCACCGCCGTACGCACGCACGATCATGGCCGGCCTGCTCGAGACGTACGGCGGGTCCCCCGCCGCCCACGCGGCGTACCTGATGACCGCCGGCGGCGTGGCCGCCGGATGGACCACCGCGAGCCTCGCCGCCCTCGGCGGCGGGTGAGGTCGCCCTCGAGTGAGGTCAGGCCTCGGCGACGACCTCGTCGAGCTCCAGCCGGGGCAGCCGGTCGAACCACGCGTTCTCGGAGGGGCGACCGAGGTTGACGACCAGGAACGACTTCCAGGTCGAGCCGCCGAAGAACTCCCCGTCGATGCCGGCGGCGTCGAAGCCGCCCATCGGGCCAGCGGCCAGCCCGGCCGCACGGACGCCGATCAGGAAGTAGCCGGCCTGCAGCGCGGCGTTGAAGCGCGCGTTCGTCTCCCTGTTCTCGGGGTCGGCGAAGGCATCCTTGACGTGCGGGGCATGCGGGAAGGTGCGCGGCAGCTGCTCGTGGAAGTCGGTGTCGACGGCCAACACCGCGACCAGCGGGGCGTCGGCGGTCTTGTCGCGGTTGCCGTCGGCCATGTGCTTGAGCAGCCGCTCGCGCTGCTTCTGGTCGACGAGCAGGATCCGCAGCGGCTGGCCGTTCATCGCGGTCGGGCCGTACTTCACCAGGTCGTAGATCGCCGCGACCTGGTCGCTCGTCACCGGCTCGTCGGTGAAGGAGTTGGCAGTGCGGGCCTGGCGGAACAGCAGGTCCTGGGCGTCGGGAGCGAGAAGCAGTTCAGTCATGTCCGCCACAACACGATTGAAACTTCAACAATTCCCGACGAGCGTGTGCTCCGGGTCACGTGCCGGCGGCCGGCGCCGGCACCCTCGCTCAGAACCACCCGAGCTCCCGCAACCTGGCCTCGCCGAGCCCTAGCGCATGGCCCACCTCGTGCCCGAGGACCTTCAGCACCTTCGCGGGGACCTCGACCCGCTCGTGGCAGACGGCGAGGATCGGTTTGCGGTACAAGGTGATCAGGTCAGGCAGGCTGCCCGGGACCCGGCCACCGGAGCGAGTATGAGCCACGCCGCGGAACGAGCCGAGCAGGAGCAGGCCGGGCTCCCGGTCGTCGGGATCCGGCTCCTCGCGGACGACCACGGCGATGCCCGCGATGAGCCGGGCAGCCTCGTCGGGCAGCTGGTCGAGCGCGAGGCGCACCAGATCGTCGAACTCCTCCGGCCCGATCGCGTCGGCATCCACCTGACCTACGCCTCCGTGTGCACGGTCGCGGCGATCTCGGCGATCTGGCCCGGCCCGACCCGGCAGCAGCCTCCGACCAGCCGGGCGCCGTCGCCGACCCAGCGGCCCACCCGCTCGGGACCGAACGTCGGGTCGCCGACCCAGTGCCGCCCGGCGCCGTCCCACTGCTCGCCGGAGTTGGGGTAGACGACCGCCGGCCGCCCCGCGGCCCGCGCCAGCGGCACTCCACGGTCGGCGGTGTCGGCCGAGCAGCAGTTGACGCCGACGGCGACCACCTCGGGCACGTCGGCGGCCATCGCGAACGCCTCGGCGAGGGGCTCGCCGCGGCGGGTCCGCTCGCCGTCGGCGGTCAGCGACAGCCAGCAGGGGATGCCGACCCCCGCAACCTCGGCGAGCAGCGCCTCGACCTCGGCCAGGGACGGGATGGTCTCGAGGGCGAGCGCGTCCGGCCCGGCCTCGGCCAGCACGGCCAGCCGGCGACGGTGCCAGCGGCGCAGCCCGGCGACGCCGAGGTCGTAGCCGCCGGTGTACTCCTCGCCGCCGGCCAGCGCGGCGCCGTACGGCCCGATGGATCCCGCCACCCAGCGGGACGCGGACTGCCGGGCCAGGGCGACGCTGCGCCGCAGCAGGTCGTCGACGTCGGCCGCGTCGACCCCGCGGGCGGCGAGGCCGTCGTACGAGACCTGGTACGACGCCGTGGTGGCGACCTCAGCCCCGGCGGCGGCGTAGTCGTCGTGCGCTGCTGCCACCTCCTCGGGCGCGTCCAGCAGCAGCCGGGCGGACCACAGGTCGTCGGAGAGGTCGTGACCACGCTCCTCCAGCCGGGTGGCCAGGCCGCCGTCGAGGACCACCACCCGCTCGGCGAGCGCGGTCGCCAGGGACGGGCCGGGCGCCTCACTCACGTACGGACCACGACGACGGGGCAGCCGGCGTGCGCGACCACCCGGTCGGCCACCGAGCCCAGCAGCAGCGCCTCGATGCCGCCGACCCCGCGCGCGCCGACCACGACCGTGCAGGCCGTGTGGCTCGCGGCGATCAGCACCTCGTCGGCCCGCCCGTGGGCCGGGTGGAAGTCCACCTCGACGCCGCTCTGCGCAGCGAGGTCGCCCCAGCGCGTCGCCAGCTCCGCCTCGGCGGCGCGGCCGAGCTCCTCGTCTGAGGGCACGACGCCGAACGGCACGTCGGCCGGGCGGCTGCTGCTCAGCAGGGTGTAGGCACGCACGACGTGGAGCGCGCAGCCGCGGCGCTGGGCCTCCTCGACGGCGTACCGCACGGCGGCGGCGGCGCCCGCGGACCCGTCGTCGCCCACCACGACCCCGGTCGGTGCCCATGTCTGCGTCATACCTCGATCATCCCACCGGCGCCGGGGCCCGGGACGAGACCCCCGTCACGCCACAGCCATCACAGGAGTCACAGCGCGCTAGACCAGTGGGCAGCCGAACGGACCGGAGTTCTGCATTCGGCGAACAAGAGAGTGGGGCCCAGTTTGCATGGGTGATCGACAGCCCCCCACTCGACCCCAGGAACTCCTCCCATGGACCACCCCGCCTCCCGCCTGCACCCCGCCCCTCGCCCGCACCCCGGCCGACGCCGGTCGGCCCTGCTGAGCTCCACGCTCGCGACCCTGCTGCTCCCGATGGCCCTGGTGCCCTCGTGGAGCCCCTCGCCAGCCCAGGCGACGTCGTCGCAGGCGGTGGACCTGGTGGCCAACGGTGGCTTCGAGGACGGCACCGTGTCATGGCGCACCAACCGCAAGAGGCAGACGCTGAAGGCGACCCGCCCCTCGGTGAGCGGCAAGAGCTCGGCTCGGCTGCGGGTGACCGTGCCCGGCCGCACCGTGCTGAAGAACACCTACCCGTCGGTCTCCACGGCCGACCCCGACGCGACCTACACGCTGACGGCATACGTCCGCTCCACCGGCCGGGTGATCCCGGGCCGCCTCCGGGTGCGTGAGGTCGTGGACGGCACCGTGGTCAAGTGGCACCGGAAGAGGTTCCGCGCCGGCGACAGCTGGAAGCGGGTGCGACTGCAGTTCTCGCCGTCCCAGCCCGCCGCGCTCGACGTCAGCGTGTCCGGCGAGAAGCTCGGCAAGTACGTCGCCCTCCTCGTCGACGACATCTCGATGACCTCGGACCTCACCACCCCGACCCCGGCGCCGGAGGACCCGCCGCAGACTCCGGGTCCCCAGGCCTGCATCTCGGACCCGATGGGGATTCCCGCACCGGGGACGACGTTCCTCGGCGCCGCGGTGGGCGGGACCTCGGACATCGACGCGCGCGAGTCCGAGCTCGGCGGCACTCTCCCGCTGCACCGCACGTACTACCAGGGCGACCAGATCGACCGGGCGGTGCGCGTCGCCAAGGACGACCTGGCACTGGGCCGGCTCCCCTGGATCAGCTTCAAGCCCCCGATGTCGTGGGAGGCGATGGCCGCCGGACAGGGTGACGCCTGGGGCCGCCAGCTCGCCGACGCCCTCGCGACGGTGCCCGGCCCGGTCTGGCTCGCGATCCACCACGAGCCCGAGATGGACGGCGACATGCAGCTCTGGACGGAGATGCAGCGCCGGATCGCCCCGATCATCCACGCCCGGACCGACAACGTCGCCTACTCGGTGATCTACGGCGGCTGGCACACCTACGCCCAGGGCCAGGACACGGTCGCCACCAAGTGGCCCGGCGACCAGCACGTGGACATCCTCGCCGTGGACGCCTACAACCCGTACGGGAAGTACAAGGACGGCAAGATGATCACCAACTCCCTCGACATCACCGGCTACTACCGGAAGATGGCGGCGTGGACCAAGGCTCACGGCACGAGGACCTGGGCGATCGGTGAGACCGGTCAGACGGCGGCGAGCGCAGACATGGACCCGAACTGGATCTCACGCGCGTACCGCGACATGAGAGAGCTCGGCGGCGCAGGGCTGAACTACTTCGACTCGTCCCGGAACTCCGAGGCCGACTGGACCTTGGACTACCGGAAGAAGTTCGTCTCGTACGAGCAGAGCTGGACGGAGTCGGCGCGGGTCTGCCAGGACTGACGCGGCGTCGACCGCCAGGCCCCCCGGAAGAAGCAGTCGAGGGCCGGCCTGAGCGGCCGACCCTCGCCTCGGTGGAGCTGAGGGGACTCGAACCCCTGACCCCCTGCATGCCATGCAGGTGCGCTACCAGCTGCGCCACAGCCCCAGGTGGTTGTCGCCCCGCCGGGATCAGCTGGGCCGACACCGGCTGGGCAACGCGGGAATCCTAGCGGGCGGGCTCGTCGGAGACGAAATCGACCCGGGGGCCGGCGCCTCGGCAGCGACCGGCGAAGCGGCCGCGAGGTTGTAGCCCGCCAGCCGCCACCGCGCCGCTCCACCGAGGAACCCCGAGGCGGAGTGCGCCAGCTCGACCCAGTGGCCGTTGCCGAGCACGCCGAGGGCGTCGCGGCCGGTGCTGCCGAAGTCGAGCAGCTCCGCCAGCGCCGCGCGCAGCGCGGCGCCATGGGTCACCACGACCCCCGTCTCCCCCGGGCCGAGCGCGTCCAGTGCCGCCCGCAGCGCCGGCACGAAACGCGCCACCACGTCGGCGTCCGTCTCGGCCCCCGGCGCGGCCTTGGTGCCGGCCTGCCATGCGGCGTACTCCTCGGGGAACCGCTCGGCGAACTCCGGCAGGGTCAGGCCCGGTCCGCTCGCCGACGGAGTACTCGCGGAAGCCGCCGTCGCCTCCACCGTCAGCCCGGTCGCGAGCGCGACACGCGTCGGCGGTCTCGCGGGCCCGGGCCAGGTCGGACGACCACAGCCGGACCGGCCCGAGCCCGGCCAGCGCGCGGGCAGCCGTCTCGGCCTGGGCGCGCCCGACCTCGTCGAGAGGTACGTCGGCGTGCCCCTGCGCCCGCCCGACGGCGTTCCACGCGGTGCGGCCGTGGCGCAGCAGGATCAGCGTGCGCCGCTCACCCATCGGTGTCCGGGGCGCCCGCCGGGGACCCAGCGGTGGGCCCAGCCTCGGGCTCCCCCTGGGTGACCTCGTCGGGGAGCGCGATGACCGGGCAGTCGCGCCACAGCCGCTCGAGGGCGTAGAACTGCCGCTCCTCCTCGTGCTGGACGTGCACCACGATGTCGCCGTAGTCGAGCAGCACCCAGCGCCCCTCGCGGTGCCCTTCGCGACGGATCGGCTTGGCGTCGCGCTCGCGGAGCTTCTTCTCGATCTCGTCGACGATCGCGCGCACCTGGCGGTCGTTGGGCGCCGAGGCCAGCAGGAAGGCGTCGGTGATCGCCAGCTGGTCGGAGACGTCGAAGGCGACGATGTGCTGGGCCAGCTTGTCGGAGGCCGCCAGGGCGGCGGTGTGGACCAGGTCGGTCGCATGGTCGGTGGCGGTCATGCCTCGGGCTTTCCTGCCGTGCGTGCCGGCGTCGGGGTCGGGACGGGATAGAGGTCGTGCTTGGCGATGTACTGCACGACCCCGTCGGGCACGAGGTACCAGACCGGCTCCCCGCGCTGCGCGCGCTCGCGGCAGTCGGTGGAGGAGATCGCCAGCGCCGGCATCTCGACCAGCGTCACCCGGTCGGCGGGGATCTTGGCCAGCGTCTCCGGCGTCCATCGCGTAGCCCGGCCGGGTGCAGCCGACGAACTGGGCCAGGTCGAACAGCTCGTCGGCGTCGCGCCAGGTGAAGATGTCGGCCAGCGCGTCGGCGCCGGTGATGAAGTAGAGGTCGGCGTCGGGCAGCTGGCGGCGCAGGTCACGCAGCGTGTCGATGGTGTACGTCGGCCCGTCGCGGTCGATGTCGACCCGGGAGACCCTGAACCGCGGGTTGGACGCGGTCGCGATCACCGTCATCAGGTAGCGGTGCTCGGCCGGCGAGACCTGCCGGTCGGACTTCTGCCACGGGTCGCCGGTCGGCACGAAGACGACCTCGTCGAGGTCGAACCACGCCTGCACCTCGGACGCCGCCACCAGGTGGCCGTGGTGGATCGGGTCGAACGTGCCGCCCATGACCCCGATCCGCCGGCCGGGAGCGGTGCGGGACGGCCGGGTGAGCGAGGCGTCGGACACGCTCAGCTGTGCTCGCGTCCCGCGCCGAACGGCGACCAGCCGCGCCGCAGCGAGGGCGCAGCAGGATGGCCAGCAGGATGCCGCGCCGATGCGCACCGCCAGGACGGGTTGGCCGACCTCGTGTGCGGCGGCTTCGTCGGCCATGGCGACAGGCGTGCGGCACGGAGCGTCGACATGCGCTCAGCACGGGCGCGATCGGGTCGCCGCAGACGCCCCTCAGGCACGGCCGCTCAGCGAACGTGCCCGTCCCCCGTGACGACGTACTTGGTCGAGGTCATCTCGGGCAGCCCCATCGGGCCGCGGGCGTGCAGCTTCTGGGTGCTGATGCCGATCTCGGCGCCGAAGCCGAACTCGCCGCCGTCGGTGAATCGGGTCGAGGCGTTGACCAGCACCGCGGCGGAGTCGACGGCGGCGGTGAAGCGGCGGGCGGCGGCGAGGTCGTCGGTGACGATCGCCTCGGTGTGGCTGGCTGGAGAAGCGGCGGATGTGGGCGATCGCGGCGTCCAGGTCGGGCACGACGCGCGCGGAGATGTCGAGGGAGAGGTACTCCGTGGCGTAGTCCTCGTCGGTCGCCCGGCCACGACCCCGTCGTACGCCGCGAACGCGGCGTCGCCGTGGATGGTGACGCCGGCCTCCTGGAGCGCGGGCACGACCCGCGGGCAGGAAGGCGTCGGCGACGTCGGCGTGCACCAGCAGCGACTCGGCGGCGTTGCAGACGCTGGTGCGGTGGGTCTTGGCGTTGACCACGATCGCCAGCGCCTTGTCGAGGTCGGCGGCCGCGGTCGACGTAGACGTGGCAGTTGCCGACGCCGGTCTCGATCACCGGCACCGTCGACTCCTCGACGACCGAGCGGATCAGCCCCGCGCCCCCGCGCGGGATCAGCACGTCGACCAGGCCGCGGGCCCGCATCAGCTCCTTGACGCTCTCGTGGGTGTCGCCCGGGCACCAGCTGGACGACGTCGGCGTCGAGGCCCGCCGAGCCCGACGGCGCTCGCGCAGCGCCTCGACGATCGCGGCGTTGCTCGACCGGGCGCTGGAGGAGCCGCGCAGCAGCACGGCGTTGCCGGACTTCAGGCAGATGCCGGCGGCGTCGGCGGTGACGTTGGGCCGGGCCTCGTAGATCATGCCGACCACGCCGAACGGCACCCGCACCTGGCGCAGCTCGAGCCCGTTGGCCAGCGTGCTCGCCGCGCACCACCTCGCCGACCGGGTCGGGCAGCCCGGCCACGTCGCGCAGCCCGTCGGCCATGCCGGCGAGCCGCTCGGGGGTGAGCCGCAGCCGGTCGACGATGTTGGCCGGCGTGCCGCTGTCCTCGGCCCGCGCGACGTCCTCGGCGTTGGCGGCGAGGATGGCCTCCCGGTGCGTCCCGAGGGCCGCGGCCATCGCGTGCAGGGCGCGGTCCTTCTGCTCGCGGGTGGCCAGCGCGAGGCCATAGCTCGCCTCGCGGGCGCGCTCGGCCGCCGCCAGCACCGGATGGTCGTCGCTCATGCGACCCAGGGTAGTCAGCGCCCCCCGACGACCGACTCCCGTCTCGCCTCCCGGAGGGGCCGCGCGCGTGGCAGAATCCATCTGCTCCGCCGAGGCAACCGAACCCGCCCGGCCGGCGTCTCACGGAGTGACCCACTCGTCACTTCCCAGGGGGAACCGTGCGCCCACTCCGTCCACTCGCCGCGAGCCTCCTGGCCGCCGCCCTGCCCGCCACCCTCGCCGTGGCGGCACCGTCCACGCTGCCGACCGCCGGCGCCGCCCCGGCCGGCCCGCCCGTCGTGCTCACCGCGCCCGAGACCGTCACCGTCACGAGCTACCGCGGCAACTGGATCTACGACACCCTCGGTGTCCGCGCCACCGCGCCCGACCAGCCGTTCGAGGTCTGGTCGCACCGGGCGACGTACGACGACCCGATCACCGGCGAGTGGCGCAGCGGTGGGCTGTCCGGGGCCCTCCCCGACGGTGCGATGACCAGCTTCTCCGAGCTGTCGCGCTTCTACTCCCTGCGGGTGCGCCGGGCCGACGGCAGCGTCGCCGCCCGTCGCACGCTCGGCGCCTGCCTCAACGACGGCAACACCCGCAACGGGCCCGGACACGCCCGCTGCGGTCGCCGTACCCCGAGTGGTGCCCCTACAACCCCTACACCGTCGGCGTCGGTGATGGGCATCCAGCAGGGCTGGGCGCGTCGACCCTCCAGAACTGGCAGAAGCCGCTGCGCGTGCGGCCCGGCACCTACACGGTGACCGCGGTGATCGCGCTGCCCTTCCGCCAGTCGCTCGGCATCGCCCTCGACGACGCCCGCACGACGTTCACCATGGTGGTCACCTCCGGCACCGGCTGCCGCGCCACGGCGACCAGCCCGCGCGGCTGCCGCACCACGCCGCGCCCGTCCACGCCGCGCCCGGCCGACGCCCGGCCGCACGCCACCCGACCGACCGCCGACGCCGCCGGCGAGGTCGCCGACACGGTGATGGACCTCCGGTCGCTGCCCGCGTTCGGATCAGCATGAACGGCAAGGGCACCTCGGTCCGCTTCGGCGCCAACGTCTGGAACGCCGGCGACAGCCCGCTGCGTGTCGACGGCTTCCGCCGCGCCGGGCGAGGACGTCATGGACGCCTACCAGTACTTCTTCGACGCCGACGGCAACGAGACCGGCTACCAGCAGGTCGGCGAGATGCACTGGCACGAGGGCAACCACCACCACTGGCACTTCGAGGACTTCGCGCGGTACGAGCTGCTCAACGCGGACCTGACGCTCGGCGGTGAAGTCGAAGAAGCAGTCGTTCTGCCTCGCCAACACCGACGCGGTCGACTACACCGTCCCGGGCGCCGACTGGCACCCGGAGAACACCGACCTGTCGACGGCCTGCGGCGGCCAGGAGATGCAGAGCATCCGCGAGGTGCTGCCGTCGGGCTCGGGCGACACCTACTACCAGTACCGCACCGGGCAGGCGTTCCGGATCGGCACCTGCCCAACGGCGTCTACTACATCACGGTGACGCCAACCCGGAGGGCAACCTGGTCGAGGTCGACACCACCAACAACGAGTCGCTCCGCAAGATCCGGATCGGCGGCCAGGGCAAGGACCGCTGGGTGCGCGCCGCTCGGGTCGGGATCGTCGACGAGAACGCCGGCCCGTTCTTCCGGCCCGCACTGCTCCGGCAGCGCTTCGGCGGCTGATCCGGTCGTACGCCGGCCGCCCGCCCAGCCCTTGCGGGCGGACCGGCTCAGCCCTTGCGGGCGGACCTTCTCAGCCCTTGCGGGCGGTGATCTTCTCGGTGGCGGCGGGCAGGACCGCGTGCAGGTCGCCGACGACGCCGAAGTCGACGAGCTCGAAGATCGGCGCCTCGTCGTCCTTGTTGACCGCGACGATCGTCTTCGAGGTCTGCATGCCGGCGCGGTGCTGGATCGCACCGGAGATGCCGGCGGCGACGTAGAGCTGCGGCGAGACGGTCTTGCCGGTCTGGCCGACCTGGAAGGTGTGCGGGATCCAGCCGGAGTCGACCGCGGCCCGCGAGGCACCGACGGCGGCACCGAGGGAGTCGGCGAGCGCCTCGACCGGCTCGAAGTCGCCGCCGGTGCCACGACCGCCGGAGACCACGATCGCGGCCTCGGTGAGCTCGGGGCGACCGGTGGCCTGGCGCGGCTGGGAGGCGACGATCTGCGCGTTCTTGGCGGCGTCGGAGACGGTCGACGGCGAACTCCTCGACCGCGGCGGCGCCGGCGGCCTCCTCCGGGGTCGGCGGAGTTGGGCTTGACCGTGATGATCGGGGTGCCCTGGGTGACCTTGGCGGTCGACGGTGTAGTTGCCGGCGAAGACCGACTGCGTGGTCACCGGGCCAGCCGTCGCCCGGCCTGCACGTCGACGGCGTCGGTGATCAGACCCGAGCCGAGCTTGATCGCGAGCCGGCCGGCGATCTCCTTGCCCTCGGCGGTGGAGGGGATCAGGATCGCGGCCGGCGCCACGGACCTGTCTCGACGAGCTGCTGCAGCGCCTCGGCCTTGGGGGCCACGAGGTAGCCGCTTGATCTCGGCGTCGTCGACGACGTAGACCTTCTCGGCGCCGTACTTGCCTCAGCGACTCGGCGACCGCGGCCGCCTCGTCGGCCGGCGCCGATGAAGACCGCCGACGGCTCACCGAGGCGGCGGGCGATGGTGAGCAGCTCGAGCGTGGGCTTGCGGACCGCGCCGTCGACGTGGTCGACGAGCACCAGAACTTCAGACATGGACTCGAGCTCCTGTGGCTCTACGTCGACGGTCTGCTCAGATGAACTTCTTGGACGCGAGGAACTCGGCCAGCGCCTTGGCGCCGCGAGCCGTCCTCGTCGGTGACGATCTCGCCGGCGGTGCGCGGCGGGCGCGCGGTGGTGTCCTCGACCGCGGTCCACGCCACCGACAGGCCGACCTCGCGCGGCGTCGACGCCGAGGTCGGCCAGCGAGTAGGTCTCGACCGGCTTCTTCTTCGCCGCCATGATCCCCTTGAACGACGGGTAGCGCGCCTCGCCGGTCTGGTCGGTCACCGACAGCACCAGCGGCATCGTGCGCGCCGATCACCTCGGTCGCGACGTCGCCGTCGCGCTTGATGCGGACCTGGTCGCCCTGGGTCTCGACCACGGAGGCGAAGGTCACCTGCGGCAGGCCGAGCCGCTCGGCCAGCATCGCCGGCACGACGCTCATGCCGCCGTCGGTCGAGGCCATGCCGCACATCACCAGGTCGACCGGCGGCCGCGCCGGTCTTCTCGATCGCCTTCGGCGAGCACCAGCGAGGTGGCGACGGCGTCGGAGCCGGCGATCGCGTCGTCGACCACGTGGACGCCCTGGTCGGCACCCATCTGCAGCGCCTTGCGGACCGCGTCGGCGGCCTTCTCCGGGCCCACGCAGAGCGCGGTCACGGTGACCTCGCTCGCCCTCGCGCTTCTCCTTGACCTGCAGCGCCTGCTCGACGGCGTACTCGTCGAGCTCGGAGAGCAGACCGTCGACGCCGACGCGGTCGACGGTGTTGTCGGACTCGAAGGCGACCTCGCCCGACGCGTCGGGGACGTACTTCACACAGACGACGATGTTCACAGCTGGTCCTATCGTGGGCGGCGCCCAGGCCGCCGGGTCGGGCCCGGCCGCGGGCCGGGTCACGGACGTGCTCTGGTGAGGCTACCCGTCGGTAGGGCTGAGTCGGTACCGGCGCACGGGTGGAGTCAGTCACAGCCCCGCGGGGCGGCTCAGCGGCCCTCGAACAGCGCCTTGCCGGGGCCGTTCTCGACGAACGACGCCATCCCGATGGTGCGGTCCTCGGTGGCGAACAGGGCGGCGAACTGCTGCCGCTCGATCTCCAGGCCGGTGTCGAGGTCGACCTCGAGGCCGCGGTCGATGGCCTCCTTCGCGGCGCGCAGGGCGTACGCCGCGGCCGCCGGCGAACTGCCGCGCCCAGGCCAGCGCCTCGGCGTACACCTCGGTCGGCGGGGACGACCCGGTCGACCAGGCCGATCGCCAGCGCCTCGTCGGCCTTGACGAACCGGCCGGTGAAGATCAGGTCCTTGGCCTTGCTCGGGCCGACCAGCCGGGTGAGCCGCTGGGTGCCGCCGGCGCCGGGGATGATGCCGAGCAGGATCTCGGGCTGGCCGAGCATGGCGTTGTCGGCCGCGATCCGGACGTCGGCGCACAGCGCGAGCTCGCAGCCGCCGCCGAGCGCGTAGCCGGTGACCGCGGCGACGACCGGCTTGGGGATCCGCGCGACCGCGGTGAACGCGGACTGCAGCGCGCCGGAGCGCTCGGACCATGTCGGTGTAGGACATGTCGGCCATCTCCTTGATGTCGGCGCCGGCCGCGAAGACCCGCTCGCCGCCGTAGACGACGACCGCCCGGACGTCGTCGCGCTCGGTCGCCTCCGGCCGCGGCGGCGCGGATCTCCTCCTGCACCTGCGGCGTTGAGCGCGTTCATCTTCGGCCGGTCGAGCCGGATCGTGCCGACGCCGTCGGCGACCTCGAGTCGGACGAACTCACCCATGTGCTGCTCCTCGGGCCTCGGTCGGTGCCCCGCGCCCGGCTCCCCGCGAGCCTAGCCAGCGGCCCGGTCTCGCCTCCAGGGTGGGCGGTCGTCCAGAATGGCGCCGGTGACCCCGCACACCTGGCGATGGCAGCAGCCGCGACGAGACCGCTCCCGGTGTGGCCCGGCCACCACCAGCCGCTCGGCGCCACGCTGGGGCCCGGAGGCGACCAACTTCGCGGTCTGGTCCCCCGAGGCGACCAGCATGTGGGTCTGCCTCTTCGACGACGACGGCGCCGAGACCCGCCACCAGCTCACCGAGCACACCCTCGGCGTCTGGCACGGCGCAGATCCCCGGCGTGCCGGTCGGGCAGCTGCTACGGCTTCCGCGCCGACGGGCCCGTGGGACCCCGCCCACGGGCAGCGGTTCAACCCCGCCAAGCTGCTGCTCGACCCCTACGCGCGCGCGGTCGACCGGCGAGGTCGCGCCACGGCCCGGCGACCCTCGCCCGCGACCGTCGACGGCGACCCGAGCCGGCCCAGCACGCTCGACTCCGCGGCCGCATGCCGCGCTGCGTGGTCGTCGCACGACGACTTCGACTGGGGCGACGACCGGCCGGCTGCGCACGCCGCTGGCGCGACACGGTGATCTACGAGCTGCACGTCAAGGGCTTCACCCAGCTGCACAACCGAGATCCCCGAGCACCTGCGCGGCACGTACGCCGGCCTCGGCAGCCCGCACGGTCATCGACTACCTCCACGACCTCGGCGTCACCGCGGTCGAGCTGCTGCCGGTGCACCAGTTCTTCACCGAGCCGGCGGTCGCCGAGCGGGGCCTGTCAACTACTGGGGCTACAACTCGCATCGGCTTCTTCGCCCCGCACGCGGCGTACTCCTCCTCGGGCGACCGGGGCGCAGCAGGTCACCGAGTTCAAGCAGATGGTGAAGAACTTCCACGCCGCCGGCATCGAGGTGATCCTCGACGTGGTCTACAACCACACCGCCGAGGGCGGCGCCGACGGGCCGACGTTCTCCTTCCGCGGGCTCGACGACCTGCGGCTTCTACAAGCGGGCCGGCACGCCGGGTGACGCCTACTGGGACGTCACCGGCTGCGGCAACACCGTCGACACCGACCAGCCTCGCGGCGCTGCGGCTGATCCTCGACTCGCTGCGCTACTGGGTCACCGAGATGCACGTCGACGGCTTCCGCTTCGACCTGGCCTCCGCGCTGACGCGCACCGGCCACGACATCGACATGCGCAGCGCCTTCCTGACCACGATCAGCCAGGACCCGGTGCTGCGGCACGTGAAGCTGATCGCCGAGCCGTGGGACGCGTCGATGGACGGCTACCTGGTCGGCTCGTTCCCGCCGCCGTGGGTGGAGTGGAACGACCAGTACCGCGACACGATCCGCGACTTCTGGCGCGGCCTCCTCCGGCGGCATCCGCGACGTCGCGTCCCGGCTCGCCGGCTCGTCGGACCTGTACGCCGACGACGGGCGGTCGCCGTACGCCTCGGTCAACTTCGTCACCGCCCACGACGGCTTCACCGCTGCGCGACCTGGTGTCCTACGACGCACAAGCACAACGAGGCCAACGGCGAGGACAACCGCGACGGCACCGACAACAACCGGTCGTGGAACCACGGGGTCGAGGGCGAGACCGACGACCCCGAGATCGTCGCGCTGCGGCGGCGGCAGGCCGCCAACCTGATGGCCACGCTGTGCCTGTCGAACGGCGTCGCCGATGCTCACCGCCGGCGACGAGCGCGGCCGCACCCAGCGCGGCAACAACAACGCCTACTGCCAGGACAACGAGATCTCGTGGGTCGACTGGCGCCCCGACGACGCCTGGCTCGACGTCTACGAGATCACCAAGGCGGCGCTGCGGCTGCGGCGCGAGCACCCGGCGCTGCGGCAGCGGCACCACTTCGGCGGCACGCCCGACCATCGACGGCGGGCCCAAGGACCTGGCCTGGATGCACCCGACGGGGCGCGAGATGAGCCGAGCAGGACTGGTACGACACCGACCTGCACACGGTCGGCATGTTCGTCTCCGGCGACCCGCTGCGCTCCCCCGGGCCGCGCGGCGAGCAGCAGCGCGACTGCTCGTTCCTGCTCTGGCTCAACGGCGGGCGCCGAAGCGGTCGCGCTCACGCTGCCCGCGAACCAGTGGGTCAACCACGGCGAGGTCGTCCTCTCCACCGACCCCGACATCGCCGAGGGCGCCCCCGTCGCCGCCGGCGACCGCCTCACCCTCGCCGGCCGCTCCGTCCTGGTGCTCCGCCAGACCGACCACGCGAGGTAGGGGCGGTGGAGGTTCACCAGGGTAGGCAGGTCAGTCGTCGCCTACCCGGGTGAACTCACCCGGGTAGGCGACGGTTCGCCTGCTTACCCTGATGAACCACCGCGCCTCAGCCCGGCAGCGCCACCAGGCCGAGCTCGGCGGGGGAGGCTGAGCGAGGTCGTGCCGCGGGACGACGCGGACGGTGTAGCCGAAGGCGCCCGAGTGCGTCGAGGGTCACCGGTCGCCGTCGAAGCGGTAGCGGCCGCCCTCGTAGGACTCGGCCACGCTCATCGAGGCCACCTCGACCGACGTCGTCGACGAGGACGTCGTCGGCGTCGTGCGTGCCGTGCACGACCTGCACGTCGACGTCGTCGGGGCGCCAGCTCGCCGAGCGCGACGAAGGCCCGCACGCTGAGCGTCGCGCCGACCTCGGGGGCGTCGCCGACGCCGCCGGTCTCGACGTGCTCCACCCGCACCGCGCCCCAGCGCGGCTCGCACCCGCTTCTTCCACGCGGCGAGCTCGCGGGCGCCGGCGTAGTCGGAGTTGAGTGCCCGCGCCGTGCGGCCGCGGGGGCGTAGAGCTGGCGGACGTAGTCGCGGACCATCCGGCGTGGCCAGCACCTTGGGGCCGAGCGACTTCAGCGTGTGCCGCACCATCTCGAGCCAGCGGGCGGGCACGCCCGTCGGCGTCGAGGTCGTAGAAGCGCGGCGCGACCTCGTTCTCGATCAGGTCGTAGAGCGCCGCGGCCTCGAGGTCGTCGCGCCGGTCGGGGTCGTCGACGCCGTCGGCGGACGGGATCGCCCAGCCGTTCGTCGCCGTCGTACCACTCGTCCCACCAGCCGTCGAGGATCGACAGGTTGAGGCCGCCGTTGAGCGCCGCCTTCATGCCGGAGGTGCCGCACGCCTCGTAGGGCCGCAGCGGGTTGTTGAGCCACACGTCGCAGCCGGGGTAGAGCGGCTGCGCCATCGCGATGTCGTAGTTGGGCAGGAAGACGATCCGGTGCCGGACCTCGGGGTCGTCGGCGAAGCGGACCAGCTCCTGGATCAGCTTCTTGCCGCCGTCGTCGGCGGGGTGCGACTTGCCGGCGATGACCAGCTGGACCGGCCGCTCGGGGTGCAGCAGCAGCGTCTTGAGCCGCTCGGGGTCGCGCAGCATCAGCGTCAGCCGCTTGTACGACGGCACGCGGCGCGCGAAGCCGATCGTGAGCACGTCGGGGTCGAGCGCCGAGTCGATCCAGCCGAGCTCCGCCTGCGCGACGCCGCGCTTCGCCCAGGACTTCGCGCAGCCGGCGCGCGGGCGTCGGCGACCAGCCGCTCGCGCAGCACCCGCTTGAGCGCCCAGATCTCCGCGCCGGGGATCTTGTCGACCAGCGCTCCAGCACGCGGTCGGGGTCCTCGGTCCGACGTCGACGCCGTGCTCGCGCGGCGAGCTCGAAGATCTCCCGGGCCACCCAGGTCGGCGCGTGCACGCCGTTGGTGATCGAGCTGATCGGCACCTCGGCCTCGTCGAAGGCCGGCCACAGGCCGCTGAACATGCTCGCGGCGACACGTGGCCGTGCAGCTGCGAGACGCCGTTGGCGCGCTGCGGCGAGGCGGAAGCCCATCACCGCCATGTTGAAGACGCCGGGGTCGCCGCCGTCGTAGTCCTCGGCGCCGAGCGCGAGGATCCGCTCGACGGGCACGCCGGGCGTCGCGCTGTCGCCGCCGAAGTACTGCTCGACCAGCGTCCAGCGGGAACCGGTCGATGCCGGCGGGCACCGGCGTGTGGGTGGTGAAGACCGTGCCGGCCCGCGACGACCTCGAGCGCGGTGTCGAAGTCGAGCCCCGGGCCGTCGGCGGCCACGGTCAGCTCGCGGATCCGCTCGAGGCCGAGGAAGCCGGCGTGCCCCTCGTTGGTGTGGAACACCTCGGGGGCGGGGGCGCCGGTGAGCCGGGCGAAGACCCGCAGCGCGCGGACCCCGCCGACGCCGAGCAGCAGCTCCTGGCGCAGCCGGTGCTCGCTCGTGCCGCCGTAGAGCCGGTCGGTCACCTCGCGCAGGTGCTCGGGGTTCTCCTCGACGTCGCTGTCGAGCAGCAGCAGCGGCACCCGTCCGACCTGCGCCACCCAGATCCGGGCCACCAGGTCGGGGCCGTCGGGCATCGCGATCGTGACGCATCGCGCGGCTGCCGTCGGCCTCGCGCAGCAGCGTGATCGGCAGCTCGTCGGGGTCGAGGACCGGGTAGGTCTCCTGCTGCCAGCCCTCGCGCGAGAGCGACTGCTTGAAGTAGCCGTGCTTGTAGAGCAGCCCGACGCCGACGATCGGGACGCCGAGGTCGCAGGCGGCCTTGAGGTGGTCACCGGCGAGGATGCCGAGGCCGCCGGAGTACTGCGGCAGCACGTGCGGTGATGCCGAACTCCGGCGAGAAGTAGCCGATCGCCGTCGGCGCGTCCTCGCCCACCGCGCTGGTGGTACCAGCGCTCGTCGGTGAGGTACGCCGTCAGGTCGGCGTGCGCCGCCCCCAGCGCGGACAGGAACGCCTGGTCCGCGGCCAGCTCGCTCGAGCCGCGCCCGACCCGACCGCGCCCAGCAGCCGGACCGGGTCGTGGCCGACCTGCTCCCAGACGTCGGGGTCGACGGCGCGCGAAGACGTCCTGCGTCGGTGGGTGCCACGACCAGCGCAGGTTGGCCGACCAGCTCCCCGAGCGGCTGCAGCTGGGCGGGCAGGACGGGACGGACGGTGAATCGACGGATCGCTCGCACACGAGGGACGGTAACGCGAAATGCTTGGATCGTTCCAAGCCCGGCCGGGCGTCGCGGCCGGGTTTGTGCCGCGGCCGGCGTCCCGCTGGTCGGCCCTGCCTTGCGCCGGGCACCGGACTTCGCAAGGGTTGCAGCATGGTCGGCCGCATCCCCGTCATGGACGTCACGCCCGCTCGTCGACCGCGGTCGGCTGCCCGCGAAGGCGACCGTCGGCGAGCCCTTCCCCGTCACCGCGAGCGGTGTTCCGGGAGGGGCACGACAAGCTCGCCGCCGAGGTGGTGACTCATCGACCCCGACGGCAGGCGCCGCGACCCGGTGCGGATGGAGCCCGACGCCTGGGTCCCCGACCTCTACCGAGCCTGGGTGACCCCCGACGCCGAGGGCAGCTGGACCGTTCGAGGTCCAGGCGTGGTCCGACCCGCTGTCGCACCTGGGCCGCACGACGCCGGCATCAAGATCCCGGCCGGCGTCGACGTCGAGCTGATGTTCACCGAGGGCGCGCCTGCTGCTGCGAGCAGGTCCAGCAGCGGCTCGCCCCGCAAGGACGACGCGTGCCGGGCCGTCGCCAAGGCCGCCCTCGAGGCCGCCGCGCGACACCAAGCGGCCCGCCGAGGCGCGGCTGGCCGCACTCCTGGCCCCGGAGGTCCGCGCCCTGATGCGCAAGCACCCGCTCCGCGAGCTGGTCAGCGTCGAGGGCCCCTTCCCGGCGTACGCCGACCGCAACGCGCGCGCTCTACGGCAGCTGGTACGAGTTCTTCCCGCGCTCCGAGGGCGCCACCCACGACCCCGAGACCGGCGCCGTCACCAGCGGCACTCTCCGCACCGCCGCCAAGCGGCTCGCCGCCGTCGCCGCGATGGGCTTCGACGTCATCTACCTGCCGCCGATCCACCCGATCGGCGAGGTCAACCGCAAGGGCCCCAACAACACGCTCGACGCCGGGTCCCGACGACACCGGCTCGCCGTGGGCGATCGGGTCAGCAAGGACGGCGGCCACGACGCCATCCACCCCGACCTCGGCGACCTTCGACGACTTCGACGCCTTCGTCGCCCGGGCCGCGCGAGCTCGGCCTCGAGGTGGCGCTCGACCTCGCGCTGCAGGCGGCGCCCGACCACCCCTGGGTGACGAGCCACCCCGAGTGGTTCACCACCCGCGCCGACGGCACCATCGCCTACGCCGAGAACCCGCCCAAGAAGTACCAGGACATCTACCCGGTCAACTTCGACAACGACCCCGAGCGGCCTCTGCCGAGGTGCTGCGCATCGTGCAGCTGCTGGATGTCGCACGGCGTGCGGATCTTCCGCGTCGACAACCCGCACACCAAGCCGGTGGCGTTCTGGGAGTGGCTGCTCGGCGAGGTCCGCCGCACCGACCCCGACGTGCTGTTCCTCGCCGAGGCGTTCACCCGGCCGGCGATGATGCGCGCGCTCGGCGCGGTCGGGTTCCACCAGTCCTACACCTACTTCACCTGGCGCACGGCCAAGTGGGAGCTCGAGGAGTACCTCCGCGAGGTCGCCTCGCGAGTCCGACCACATGATGCGGCCCAACTTCTTCGTCAACACCCCCGACATCCTCCACGCGTTCCTGCAGTACGGCGGCCCGCCGGCGTTCAAGATCCGCGCCGCGCTGGCGGCCACGGGCTCGCCCAGCTGGGGCGTCTACGCCGGCTACGAGCTCTACGAGCACGTGGCGGTGCGGCCGGGCAGCGAGGAGTACCTCGACTCGGAGAAGTACCAGATCCGCGTCCGCGACTGGGCCGCCGCGGAGGCCGAGCGGCCGCACGCTGGCGCCGTACCTCACCCGGCTCAACGAGATCCGCCGCGCACACCCCGCGCTGCAGCTGCTGCGCAAC
The DNA here is from genome assembly GCA_963719955.1 of uncultured Actinomycetota bacterium. Taxonomy (GTDB): domain Bacteria; phylum Actinomycetota; class Actinomycetes; order Propionibacteriales; family Nocardioidaceae; genus Nocardioides. The sequence goes on from CAVRDV010000002.1 coordinate 87,780, forward strand.
CTCACGGTCCACAGCAGCGACGACGACTCGGTGATCGTCTTCAGCAAGCGCGCCGGGCGCGAGGACGGCTCCGACGACGTGGTCATCGTCGTGGTCAACCTCGACCCCCACGGCACCCGCGAGACCACGATCCACCTCGACATGCCCGCCCTCGGTCTGGACTGGCAGGACTCCTTCGTGGTGCACGACGAGATCACCGGCCAGAGCTGGACCTGGCGCGAGCACAACTACGTGCGCCTCGACCCGCACGTCGAGCCCGCCCACGTCCTCACGGTGCGGAGGCACACGTGACCGCAACCGGCGCGACCGGATCGGCCTCGCTCGACGACGACCAACCCGAGTGGTTCAAGACCGCGGTCTTCTACGAGGTGCTGGTCCGCTCGTTCCGCGACTCCAACGGCGACGGCATCGGCGACTTCCACGGCCTGACCGAGAAGCTCGACTACCTCGCACTGGCTCGGCGTCGACTGCCTGTGGGTGCCGCCGTTCTTCACCTCGCCGCTGCGCGACGGCGGCTACGACGTCGCCGACTACACCGAACATCCTCCCGGAGGTCGGCACCGTCGAGGACTTCCAGCGAGCTTCCTCGACGAGGCCCACGAGCGCGGCATCCGGGTGATCATCGACTTCGTCATGAACCACACCAGTGACGCCGCACCCGTGGTTCCAGGCCGTCGCGCAGCGACCCGGACGGGCCCTACGGCGACTTCTACGTCTGGTCCGACACCGACGAGCTCTACCAGGACGCCCGGATCATCTTCGTCGACACCGAGCCGTCGAACTGGACCTGGGACCCGGTCCGCCAGCAGTACTTCTGGCACCGCTTCTTCAGCCACCAGCCCGACCTCAACTTCGACAACCCGAAGGTGCACGAGGCGATGCTCGAGGCGCTGTCGCTTCTGGCTCGACATGGGCCTCGACGGCTTCCGCCTCGACGCCGTGCCCTACCTCTACGAGCGCCCGGGCACCAACGGCGAGAACCTCCCGGAGACCCACGAGTTCCTGCGCAAGGTGCGCACGCTACGTCGACGAGCAACTACCCCGGCCGGGTGCTGCTCGCCGAGGCCAACCAGTGGCCGGCCGACGTCGTCGACTACTTCGGCGACCTCGGACGGTCCGGGTCGGCGACGAGTGCCACATGTGCTTCCACTTCCCGGTGATGCCGCGCATCTTCATGGCCGTGCGCCGGGAGTCGCGCTACCCGATCTCGGAGATCCTCGAGCAGACGCCGGCGATCCCCGACGGCTGCCAGTGGGGCATCTTCCTGCGCAACCACGACGAGCTGACGCTCGAGATGGTCACCGACGAGGACCGCGACTACATGTGGGCGCGAGTACGCCAAGGACCCGCGGATGAAGGCCAACATCGGCATCCGCCGCCGGCTCGCGCCGCTGCTCGACAACGACACCAACCAGATCGAGCTCTTCACCGCCCTGCTGCTGTCGCTGCCCGGCTCGCCGGTCCTCTACTACGGCGACGAGATCGGGATGGGCGACAACATCTGGCTCGGCGACCGCGACGGCGTGCGCACGCCGATGCAGTGGACACCCGACCGCAACGCCGGCTTCTCCTCGGCCGACCCCGGGCAAGCTGCACCTGCCCGCTCGATCCAGGACCCGGTCTTCGGCTACCAGAGCGTCAACGTCGAGGCCGCAGCTCGAGAACTCCTCGTCGCTGCTGCACTGGACGCGCCGGATGATCCACGCGCGCCGCCAGCACCCGGCCTTCGGTCTCGGCGACTTCCACGACCTCGGCGGCTCCAACCCGTCGGTGCTGTCCTACGCCCGCGAGCACACCGCCGCCGACGGCGGCACCGACCTGATCCTCTGCGTCAACAACCTCTCGCGCTTCCCGCAGCCGGTCGAGCTCGACCTGCGCCGCTACGAGGGCACGCGCGCCCGTCGAGCTGCTCGGCGGGGTGCCGTTCCCCGCGATCGGCGAGCTGCCCTACCTGCTGACGCTGTCGCGGCTACGGCTTCTACTGGTTCCGGCTCACCCGGCCGCTCGCCACCGAGGACGGAGCCCGCCACGTGACCGACACCGAGCCTGACGTCCGCGTACCTCGCAGCACAGCCCGCTGGTTCGGCGGCAAGGGCCGCCCGTTCACGCTCGACGACCCGGTCCGGCTGGGGTCGGTGACGGGCGCCGGCGACGAGCCGGAGGTGGTCGATCGAGCTGCTCGCCGGTGCACCTACGCCGACGACGAGGGCGGCGTCGAGCTCTACCAGGTCCCGCTCGCGCTGTACGCCGACGCGCAGCCGCACCTCGACCACGCCTTCGTCGGCTGGTGGGACGGCGGCGACGGCGAGTTCGGTGCACGCCTACGACGCCGTCCACGACCGCGCGGCGATGGGGCTGCTGGCTGCGGGCGTTCGCCGCCGCAGCGGACGAGAGCGGGCCGGCCGCGGCCGGCGTACGCTTCCACCGGCTGCCCGGCCACGAGCTCGACCCCGACGTCCACTCGACCCTCTTCTCCGGCGAGCAGTCGAACTCCTCGGTCGCCTTCGGCGAGGACTCGCTGATGAAGGTCTTCCGCAAGGTCACCCCGGGCCAGCAACCCCGACATCACCGCTCCACGAGGTGCTGACCCGGGCCGGCACCGAGCACATCGCCGCGCTCTACGGCTGGGTCGAGGTCGACGGCGCCGCGGCGGCACGACTGCAGCTCGCGATGCTGCAGCAGTTCCTGCGCACCGCCAGCGACGGCTGGGACCTGGCGCTGGCCAGCGTCCGCAACCTCTTCGCCGAGGCCGACCTGCACGCCGCACGAGGTCGGCGGCGACTTCGCCGGCGAGTCGGCCCGGCTCGGCGAGGCGCTGCGCGAGGTGCACGCAGACGCTCGCCGAGCAGCTTCGCCGCCGGCGACGCTGCCCGGCGGCAGCGACGCTCGCCGACGCAGATGAGCGCCCGGCTCGACGCCGGCGCTGCCGGTCGTACCCGAGCTCGCGGCGCACGCCGAGGCGCTGCGGGCGTCGTTCGCCCGGCTGCGGATCGCTCGGGACTCTGGACGTCCAGCAGATCCACGGCGACCTGCACCTCGGCCAGACGCTGCGCACCGTGCGCGGGCTGGAAGATCGTCGACTTCGAGGGCGAGCCCGCCAAGCCGCTGGCCGAGCGGCTGCTGCCCGACTCTCCGTGGCGCGACGTCGCCGGGCATGCTGCGCTCCTTCGACTACGCCGCCCGGGTCGTCGAGCGCACGATCGGGCGGTGACGACGCCCGGCCAGCGCACGACCAGCTGGCCTTCCGCGCCGGCGGAGTGGGCGCGACCGCAACCGCGACGCACTTCCTGGCGGCGTACGCCGGTCGGCGACCTGACCGACGACGAGCATGCCTGCTCGACGCCTACGTCGCCGACAAGGCCGTCTACGAGGCCGTCTACGAGAGCACGCAACCGGCCGACCTGGGTGTCCATCCCGCTCGACGCGCTGGCACGCTGGCACCGACCCGGAGCCGCCATGACCCCAGACTCCCAAGCGGAGCGAGCCAGTCATGACCGAGTCCATCCGATCGACCGCGGCGAGCTGGAGCCAGGTCGTCCGCGGCGAGCACGGCCACCCGCACGCCGTCCTCGGCCCGCACCCGCACGACGGCGGCGGTGACGGTCCGGGTCTTCAAGCCGCTCGCCGCCAGCGTCGTGGTGCGCTGGACGGTCGACGGCGAGACCGCGGACGCCGCTCACCCACGAGCACGACGGGCATCTGGGTCGGCGTCCTCCCGGTCGCCGACGTGCCCGACTACCGGCTCGCGGTGGCCTACGACGCCGAGCCGACGGTCGTCGACGACCCCTACCGCTTCCTGCCCACGCTCGGCGAGATCGACCTCCACCTGATCAACGAGGGCCGCCACGAGCAGCTGTGGGAGGTGCTCGGCGCCCACGTGCGGCACTACGACTCCGCCGCACCGGCGCCGGTCACCGGCACGTCCTTCGCGGTGTGGGCGCCGAGCGCCCGCGGGCGTGCGGGTGAAGGCCGACTTCAACAGCTGGGACGGCCGCGAGCACCCGATGCGCCAGCTCGGCACGTCCGGCGTCTGGGAGCTGTTCGTGCCCGACGTCGGCACCGGCAGCCGCTACAAGTTCGTGATCCTCGGCGCCGACGGCGAGTGGCGCGAGAAGGCCGACCCGATGGCCTCCCACACCGAGGTGCCGCCCGCGACCGCCTCGGTGGTCTTCGAGTCGCACTACCAGTGGGGCGACGACGACTGGATGACCCACCGCGGCGACCGGCCGCCGGTGGAGCGAGCCGATGTCGGTCTACGAGCTGCACCTCGGCTCGTGGCGCAAGCCCGCGGCGGCACCACGCTCAACTACGGCCAGCTGGCCGACGAGCTGGTCGGCGTACGTCGCCGACCTGGGCTTCACCCACGTCGAGTTCCTGCCGGTGATGGAGCACCCGTTCGGCGGCTCGTGGGGCTACCAGGTGACGTCGTACTTCGCGCCGACCGCGCGCTTCGGCGACCCCGACGGCTTCCGCTACCTCGTCGACCGGCTGCACCAGGCCGGGATCGGCGTCATCGTCGACTGGGTGCCGGCGCACTTCCCGAAGGACGACTGCGCGCTGGCCCGCTTCGACGGCACGCCGCTCTACGAGGACCCCAACCCGCCGCGCGGCGAGCACCCCGACTGGGGCACCTACGTCTTCAACTTCGGCCGCCACGAGGTGCGCAACTTCCTGGTGCGCCAACGCGCTCTACTGGCTCGAGGAGTTCCACGTCGACGGGCTGCGCGTCGACGCCGTGGCCTCGATGCTCTACCTCGACTACTCCCGCGAGGACGGGCGAGTGGGCGCCCAACGTCCACGGCGGCCGCGAGAACCTCGAGGCGGTGCAGTTCCTCCAGGAGATGAACGCCACCGTCTACAAGCGGGTGCCCGGGCGCGATCACGATCGCCGAGGAGTCGACCTCGTGGCCGGGCGTGACCCGGCCGACGTCGTCGGACGGGCTCGGCTTCGGCTTCAAGTGGAACATGGGCTGGATGCACGACTCGCTGGACTACATGGAGCACGACCCGGTGCACCGCGCGTACCACCACGGCGAGATGACGTTCTCGACTCGTCTACGCCTGCTCGGAGAACTACGTGCTGCCGCTCAGCCACGACGAGGTCGTGCACGGCAAGGGCTCGCTGCTGCGCAAGATGCCGGGCGACCGGTGGCAGCAGCTGGCCAACCTGCGCGCCTACCTCGCCTTCATGTGGGCGCACCCCGGCAAGCAGCTGCTCTTCATGGGCGCCGAGCTCGGCCAGGAGTCGGAGTGGGCCGAGGCGCGCGAGCTCGACTGGTGGCTGCTCGACCACCCCGAGCACCGCGGCGTGCAGTCGCTGGTGCGCGACCTCAACCGCGTCTACGCCGAGCACCCCGGCGCTGTGGGCGCGCGACCACGACGCCGGCGGCTTCGAGTGGATCGACGCCAACGACGCCGGCCGCAACGTCTTCTCCTTCGTGCGGCGCGGCGGCGACGGGCCCGACCTGGTCTGCGTCGCCAACTTCGCCGCCGCTCCCCCACGACGACTACCGCATCGGGCTGCCCTCCGCCGGTCGCTGGGAGGAGGTCGTCAACACCGACGCCGAGTCCTACACCGGCTCCGGCGTCGGCAACCTCGGCGGCGACCGAGGCCGCCGAGGGCGAGTGGTCCGGCCAGCCCGCCAGCGCCACCATCGTCGTCCCCCCGCTCGCCACCGTCTGGTTGCGGCGGGCGTGAGGTGGTTGGTGCTTCACCAGGGTAGGCAGCCGAGTCGTCGCCTACCCGGGTGAACTCACCTGGGTAGGCGGAGGTTCGCCTGCCTACCCAGGTGAACCACCACGGCTACAGCGGCCGGCAATCATCCACAAGCACCCCGGACAGCCGGAGCTCCACAGCCTGCGTCGGTCGACTCGTCGGGGCGGCCACGACGCGAGACGCTCCGGGGCATGGACGACACGCATGACCTGAGCGCCGGCCGTGGCTTCTTCACTCGATCCGACGCTCGTGCCATCGGGCTCCACGACCGCGACATCGCCGCTGCCTTGCGGCGGGGCGAATGGGTCAGGTTCAGGCGTGGCTACTACACCTCACCTGACTTCTGGAACAGCGCCTCGGATGAGCAACGGCACCTCACCCGGGCCAGGGCCGTCCTCCACTCCCTCGGGCCTGGAGTCGCGCTCAGCCACACCTCGGGCGCACTGGCCCATGGCATCGCCGTGTGGGGATTGCCGCTCGACCGGGTGCATGTCACCCGGCTCGATGGGGTGAGCGGTCGCCCTGAGGGCGATGTCGTCCACCATGTGGGACGCGCCGAGTCGAGCGAGGTCACCGCTGTCGACGGCATGGCCGTTCTTCCGGGGGCGCGATGCGTCCTCGACGCGGGCACCCTCACCACTCCCGAGCGCGCGCTGGTGATGATGGACTCCGCCCTGCACCTGAAGCGCGCGACACCCGACGACCTCCGCCGCCGTTTCGACCGAATGACCCAGTGGCCGCAGGCGCGACGCCTCCAGGTCCCGATCCGCATGGCAGACGCCGGGGCGGAGAGCCCCGGGGAAACCCGTGGCCGCTGGCTGTTCTGGCGCCACGGCCTCCCCGCTCCGGAGACGCAGTACCGCGTCGTGGACCGGCACGGCCAGCTCTTGGGCATCTGCGACTGGGGGTGGCCCGAGCTCGGGGCCGTCGGCGAGTTCGATGGCAGGATCAAGTACGGCCGGGCACTGAGCCCAGAAGCCGACCCCGGTGACGTGGTGTTTCGCGAGAAGACCCGCGAGGACGCCATCCGCGAGGCCACCGGCTTCTCGTTCATCCGTCTGGTGTGGGCTGATCTCGAGCGTCCCCGCGACACTGCCGAACGCGTCGCGCGCGCCCTCCGACGCCGGGCCGCCTCGTGCCCGCCTCAACCGCGGACCCGGGATGGCGATTCACCAGGGTAGGCAGCCGAACTCCCACCTACCCAGGTGAGTTCACCCCACGAAGCGACAACTCGCCTGCCTACCCTGATGAACATCCACTCCCGCAGTCCCCCACCCCGTAGGCTGCCGAGGTGACCCAGCCACAGCCGACGCTGACGGACGGCGTGGTGACGCTGCGGCCGTGGCGCGGGGAGGATGCGGAGCCGGCGGCGGCGGGGCACGACGACCTGACCGCGCACTGGTTCGGGCCGGCGGGACACCGCCCCACTCCCGAGGAGATGCGTGGCCGGATCCGCCGGTGGCGGGAGGGGTACGCCGACGGCCGGCGCCTGGTCGGCTTCGCGATCGAGCACGACGGCACCCTGGTGGGCAGCTGCGAGCTCCACCAGGAGGACGACGCCGGCACCCTCTCCTGGGCCCTGTACGCCGGCCACCGAGGCCGCGGCCACGCCACCCGCGCGGTGCGGATCCTGGCCGACTACGCCATGACCGACGAGCCCGACGGCGGCCTCGGGATGGGCCGCGTCCAGTGCCGCGTCGAGCCCGACAACCTGGCGTCCCTGCGGGTGGCGAGCCGAGCCGGGCTGCGTCGCGAGGGCATCCGCCGCATCGCCGCAGGCACCGGCGACCGGCCCGAGGCGACGGAGTACGTCATCCTCGCCCGCCTCGCCACCGACCCGCCCCTCAGCGACGCCGAGGGCTTCCGCGCCCTGCTGAACTCGATCCTCCCGCGCAAGCGCGGCATCAGCCAGCTGCTCGTCTGTGACCCCGCCGACCGGGTGCTGCTGTGCCAGCTGACCTACAAGCGCGACTGGGACCTTCCCGGCGGCGTGATCGAGGTGGGCGAGTCGCCCCGGCGCGGGCTCGCCCGCGAGTGCACCGAGGAGCTCGGCGTCGAGCTCGACCCGGGGGCGCTCCTGCTCACCGACTGGCTGCCGCCGTGGGGCGGGTGGGACGACGCCCTGTGCCTGGTCTTCGACGGCGGCACCCACGACGGCAGTCTCCTCGACGTCGTCGTCAAGGACCCCCGCGAGATCAAGGACGTCGCGTTCTGCACCGCCGAGCAGGTCGCGGCGCGCGCCGCGGACTTCACCGCCCGCCGCATCGACGCCGCCCTCGCGGCCCGCCGCCGCGCGCAGGGTGCGGCCTACACCGAGTCCGGTCGCGACTGACCCCGTTCAGCGGCCCCGACGCCGTCTCGCAAGGCGGGAATCCCGACTTCCGTCGCGGCGGCCCCTCAACAAGAGGGCCGAGGAATGCTTAGATCTAACTGTGACCACCTACGTATATGACTTCGCGGATGGCAACAAGGACCAGAAGGACCTGTTGGGGGGCAAGGGCGCCAACCTGGCCGAGATGACCAAGCTCGGCCTGCCCGTCCCACCAGGGTTCACGATCACCACGGAGGCGTGCCAGGCCTATCTCCACGCCGGCGCCGAGCCCGACGAGCTCGCCGCCGAGGTCACCGACCACCTGGCCCGGCTCGAGCAGAAGATGGGACGCCGGCTCGGCGATCCCGACGACCCGCTGCTCGTGTCCGTGCGCTCGGGCGCGAAGTTCTCGATGCCCGGCATGATGGAGACGGTGCTCAATATCGGGCTCACCCACGAGTCGATCCGGGGGTTGGCCAGCCAGAGCGAAGACGAGCGGTTCGCGACCGACTCCTACCGTCGGCTGCTGCAGATGTTCGGCTCCACCGTGCTGCACGTCGACTCCGAGCACTTCTCGGAGGCACTCGACGAGGCCAAGAGGGCCAAGGGCACCACCGCCGACCTCGACCTCGACGTCGACGATCTGCGCGCCCTCGCCGGACGCTACGAGCAGATCATCGAGGAGCACGCCGGCCGTCCGTTCCCCCAGGACCCGCGAGAGCAGCTCGACCTCGCCGTCAACGCCGTCTTCGACTCCTGGAACACCCCCCGCGCGGTGCTCTACCGCCGTTCGGAGCAGATCCCCGAGGACCTCGGCACCGCGGTCAACGTGCAGGCCATGGTCTTCGGAAACCGTGGCATGTCCTCCGGCTCCGGGGTCGGCTTCACCCGCGACCCCGCGTCGGGCCAGCAGGGCGTCTACGGCGACTACCTCGCCAACGCCCAGGGCGAGGACGTCGTCGCGGGCATCCGCAACACCGTGACCCTCGACGACATGGCCGAGCTCGACCCGAAGTCCCACGGCGAGCTGATCGAGATCATGACCACGCTCGAGCAGCACTACCGCGACATGTGCGACATCGAGTTCACCGTGGAGCGGGGCAAGCTCTGGATGCTCCAGACCCGGGTCGGCAAGCGCACCCCGGAGGCGGCGTTCCGGATCGCCGTCCACATGGCCGACGAGGGCCTGATCACGATGGACGAGGCGCTGCAGCGCGTCACCGGCCAGCAGCTGGCCCAGCTGATGTTCCCGCGCTTCGACGACAAGGCCGCCCGCGACCTGCTCACCGTCGGCATGAACGCCTCCCCCGGCGCGGCCGTCGGCAGGGTCGTCTTCGACTGGCACACCGCGGTCGACTGGGCGGAGAAGGGCGAAGAGGTCATCCTGGTCCGCAAGGAGACCAGCCCCGAGGACCTCCACGGCATGATGGTCGCCAAGGGCATCCTGACCAGCCGGGGCGGCAAGACCTCCCACGCCGCTGTGGTGGCCCGCGGCATGGGCCGCACCTGCGTCTGCGGCGCGGAGGCGCTCGACGTCGACACCCGCCACGGCATCTTCAAGGTGCGCGGCGGGCCGACCGTGCAGGAGGGCGATCTGATCTCGATCGACGGCACGACCGGCGAGGTCTTCCTGGGCGCGGTGCCGGTCGCCGACTCCCACGTCGTGCGCTACTTCGAGGGCCAGGACGTCGACGAGCCGTTGGTCGACGCCGTACGCCGGCTGATGGAGCACGCCGACAGCAAGCGGCGGCTCCAGGTGCGCACGAACGCCGACACCCCGGAGGACGCCGCGCGCGCCCGCCGGTTCGGCGCGCAGGGCATCGGCCTGTGCCGCACGGAGCACATGTTCCTCGGCGACCGTCGCATCCTGGTCGAGCACCTGATCGTCGCCGAGAGCGACGAGGAGCAGGAGAAGGCCCTGGCCGAGCTGCTGCCCCTGCAGCGCCTGGACTTCACCCAGATCCTGGAGGCGATGGACGGGCTGCCGGTGACCATCCGCCTGATCGACCCGCCGCTGCACGAGTTCCTGCCCGACTACACCGAGCTGTCGGTGGCGATGGCGGTCGCCGACGTGCGGGGGCACCGCAAGCAGCACGAGCGAAGGCTGCTCGAGGCCGTCCGCCGGCTCCACGAGCAGAACCCCATGCTCGGGCTCCGTGGGGTCCGGCTGGGGATCGTGATCCCCGGGCTGTTCGTCATGCAGTCGCGCGCGATCCTGGAGGCCGCGGCGGCGCGGATCAAGGCCGGCGGCGACCCCCGACCGGAGATCATGATCCCGCTGGTCGCCTCGGTGCGGGAGCTGGAGCTGGTCCGCGCGCAGATCCTCGAGGTCGCCCGGGAGGTCCAGGAGGCCGAGCAGGTCGAGCTGCCGGTCCACATCGGCACGATGGTCGAGCTCCCTCGCGCCGCCCTCACGGCCGAGCAGATCGCGCCCTTCGCCGAGTTCTTCTCGTTCGGCACCAACGACCTCACGCAGATGACCTGGGGCTTCTCGCGCGACGACGTGGAGGCGTCGTTCTTCTCGCACTACCTCGAGTCCGGCGTCTTCCCGGTGTCACCGTTCGAGTCCATCGACCGGGACGGCGTCGGGGCGCTGGTGCGGCGCGCAGCCAAGGCCGGGCGCGAGGCCCGCCCCGACCTGCACCTCGGGGTGTGCGGTGAGCACGGCGGCGACCCCGACTCGATCCACTTCTTCGACGAGGTCGGGCTCGACTACGTCTCCTGCTCGCCCTTCCGGGTGCCGGTGGCGCGGCTGGAGGCCGGCCGGTCGGCGCTCGGCGGACAGGGGTCAGAACAGCGCTGAGGCGAGGTTCTGTCGACCCCGCAGCACGCGGGGGTCGTCGTTGCCGACGGCGGCGAAGAGCTCGAGAAGGTGCTGCCGTACCCGGTCCCGGTCGTCGCCGGCGCTGCGGCGGACCAGCTCGACCAGCCGCGCGAACGCGTCGTCGACGTGCCCGCCCAGCATGTCGAGGTCGGCGACCATCGTCTGGGCGTCCACGTCGTCGGGAGCGGCCGCCGCGGCGGCGCGCGCGGCGTCGAGGTCGACCCCCTGGGTGCGGAGCAGGATCCCGGCCATCGCCAGCCCCGAGGCGGCCTCGGTGTCGGCCGGGTTGGCGTCGACGAGCTTCTGGAACTCGGCGATCGCGGTCTCGATGTCGCCCGCCTGCAGCGCGTCGTACGCCGGGGCGTAGCGCGGGTCGGGCCCCTCCTCGCCCGCGGCCTCGGGGGCAGCGGTCGCCCGCGGGGTATGCCGTCCGGTCACGCCCTGGGCGGTGAGCTGCTGCAGCACCTGCGTCAGCGCCGCCCGCAGCTCCTCGAGCGGCACCACCGACTCGAGCAGCGGCATCGGGCGACCGTCGAGCACGACCACCACCAGCGGCACGCTGGGGATCTGCATCGCCTGCGCGATCTGCGGCGTGGCGTCGATGTCGACCAGACCCGCGAGGAAGCGTCCCTCGAACTCGCCGGACAGCGTCTCGACGTCGTCGGCCAGCTGGCCCGACTCGGGCATCCGGGTGCGCGAGTAGAACACCAGCAGCACCGGCGCGGTCATCGACGACTCGAGCACCGCCTGGAGGTTCTGCTCGTCGATCGGCACGGCGTACGCCGACCCGACCGCGCCTCCACCGGGTGGCCCGCCGGGCGCCCCCCGGGCCCTGCTCCGGGGGCGGGGGGACGGCCACTGAGACCCGACAGGTCCACGGCTCCCGGACGGCTGAACGGCTGCTGCGTCATGCGCGCCATCCTAGGGTGGCGGCTACGACGCCAGTCCCAGGGCCACCGCCTCCTCGTAGAGCTCGTCACGCACCTGCGGGTGGGCGCAGTGCTCGATGAGCTGCCGAGCCTGCGTCTTCTGGTCGCTGCCGAACACCTGGGCGGCCCCCTGCTCGGTGACCACCGCGCTCATCTGGAACGACGTGACGGGCTCGTCGACCAGCGGCACGATCGTGGAGCAGTCGGCCTTCGGGTGCCACGAGCGGAGGGCGATCATGGCCTGACCGCCGTGGCTGTGCAGGGCGCCGACGATGAAGTCGGTCTGGCCGCCGAAGCCGGAGAAGATCCGGGCGTTGATCCGCGACGCGTTGGCCTGGCCGAAGAGGTCGACCTGGAGCGCGGTGTTGACCGAGACCATCGCCGGGTTGCGAGCGATCAGCGCCGGGTCGTTGGTCACCTCGGTGCGCACCATGTGGATCCGCTCGTTGCGGTCGACCCACTCCATCAGCTCGGGCGACCCGAACAGGAACGACGCGGTGATCGGCACCGCCCGGTCCAGGGCGCCGGCCCGTTCCAGGGCGAGGATGCTGTCGGAGAACATCTCGGTCCAGACCCGCAGACCGGAGCGGGTGGTCAGGCCCCGGCAGGCTGGCGTCGGGCACCGCGCCGATGCCGGCCTGGAGGGTCGCCCCGTCGGGGACCCTTGCGGCGACCAGGGCACCGATCTGAGCGGAGTCGTCGTCGATGGCGGTGACCGGGGCGGTGGGCAGCGGCGCGTCGGCCTCGACCATCAGGTCGATCTCCGAGACCGACAGCTCCGCGTCGCCGAAGGTCCACGGCATCTGCGCGTTGACCTGGGCGACCACCTTGCCGCCGCGCCGGCGCACGGCCTCCACGGCCGCGGGCAGCACGTTGACCTCGGTGCCCAGCGAGACCTTGCCGCCCTCGCGGGCGGGTCGTGTGCAGCAGCACCAGGTCGGGCGGCAGCGGGCCCTGGAAGGTCAGCGGCACCAGCGACAACCGGCAGGGCACGTAGGACAGCCGTGGCGAGCGCCGCTGCGCCGGCCCCACGAACGACGTCTCGAGGGTGACCCCCTCGCGGTCGGGCAGACCGCGCTGGCCGTTGAGCACCCACAGGCGGTACGTCGGCAGCGCGTCGTCGATCAGCCCCAACGTGTGCCACGGAGTGACGTGGTTTCCGGTGGCCACGAGGCGGGGGTTCTCGGGCAGGTCGGCCAGGATCGCTGACAGGTTCACACCCCCATTCCACCAGTTCCCACGGGCAGACGTCCGCCGGGGTCCCAGTGGCCGCGGCGGACGGTTTCCCCTACCTTGAGACGCGGGCCGCCGCGCTTGTCGGGGCAGGCATCATGGACGCAACGACCAGACGACGAGGAGAGCGGTGGGCCTAGCCAGCTACGACTTCTCGCGTCGTCGGGTCCTCGTCACCGGGGGGACGCGAGGCCTCGGGCTGCTGGTGGCTCGGAGTCTCGCCGACGCCGGCGCCGAGGTCTCCGTGACCGGCACCGCCTCGCTGGTGTCCTACTACGACCCGAGCGTGGCGCGGTTCGACTACCACCAGGTCGACCTCACCGACGGCGACGAGATCGCCGCCCTCGCCGAGCGGCTGGGTCCGCTCGACATCCTCGTCAACGCGGCGTCGCCGCGGATCAGCACCGCCGCAGACGACGCCGAGCGCGAGTTCCTCGCGCAGGCCGCGCGGCTCACCCTTGTCGGGCCGTTCCAGCTGGCCACCCGGCTGCGGCACCGGATGGCTGCCAGCGAGATGCGCGGTGGGGGCAGCATCGTCAACCTGCCGGCCACCCGCGGCTGGTTCGCCCTGGTCACCGGCGCGCCGGCGTCCGGGCCCGGCCCCGACGCCGAGCTGGAGCGGACCACCCAGCGTCTCGGCGGCACCTGGGGACGGCTCGGGGTGCGGGTCAACACGGTGACCGCTCCCCTGTCGGTGCCGGCACAGCGCTTCGACCATGACCCGGTGCCGACCGCTGCGGGCGCTCCCGGTGACGGCCCGCTGCTCACTCGCACGAGGGGCGCCCGCACCGTCGTCGAGCAGCAGGTCCTCGACCTCACGCTCTTCCTCGCCAGCAGCGCCTCGGGCGGGCTGAGCGGCCAGACGCTCCCCGTCGGAGCCGCCCAGCGCTGACGCGGGCCGGTCAGTTGACCAGCCGCGGGCCGCGTACGCCCGACCGCTGCAGCACCCGCTGGATCTCCAGGTCTCGGTCATCGGGCCGACCAACGAACGAGATCTCGCGCAGTCCCTGCTCCTGAGCGGCCGACTCGAACACGAAGTGGCCGTAGCCGAGCAGCCTGCCGGTGAGCGGCTTGGCCACCGTGATGTCGAGGATCCGCACCAGCGGCACGGTGGCCATCTTGCGGTTGAGGACGCCGTGGATCCGGAACACCCGCATGTTGGTCACGACGAACCGGTCGACCCTGACCTGCAACGCCCGCCACACCGCGTGCACCAGCACCCCGGCCGAGAGCAGGATCGGCACCCAGGCCAGGTCGAGGGTGACGAACGGGATCGTCGTCAGCAGCGCCACCGCGACGACCGCTTCGAGCAGTGGTCGGGAGTAGGCCACCCAGTGCTTGGCGATCTCGTCGACGACCACCTCGCCCTCGTCGCGCAGCAGGTGCTTGCGGATGTCGGGCTCGAGTCTGGCGAGCAGGCTCATCGCGGCCAGGCCTCAGGCGAGCGCGGCGATGAAGTCGATGACGGCGGAGAACAGCTGGGTCGCCAGGCTCCACACCTGGCCGATGCCGGCCCGCGCGGCCCCGGCGAGGCCGTTGGGGTCGGTGAACATCCAGAAGCCCAGGAACACGACGATCACGATGAGGAACAGCTTCTTCGCGTTCATCGTGGGTGCTCCCCGGGCAGACGTCGCCGATATGACGGCACCTTCCTAGCAGCAACGCGCCCCTGAGTGGGAGAGGCGCGCTCACTCGGAGTCGGGGGGCGCCTCGGCCATCAGCCGATCGGCCGCGGCGTACGGGTCGAGCCTGCCGGCCGCGACCTGGGCCGCCAGCTCGTCCACCCGCCCGGCGCCGCCCACGCCGCCCCAGCGGGCTCGGAGCCCCGCCATCGCGAGGGCCTCCACCTCCGCGGCCGCGCGGCGGGTACGCCGACCCCCGAGCTCGCCGCTGTCGACCAGCCAGGACCGGTGCGCGTCCACGGCCATCAACAGCTCCTCGATCCCCTCGGCCTGGGAGGCGACCGTCGCGACGATCGGCGGCACCCAGCCACCTGCCGGCCGGTCGACCAGGGCCAGCATGCCGCGCAGCTCACGGCGCAGCTGGGCGGCTCCGTCGCGGTCGGCCTTGTTGACGACGTAGAGGTCGCCGATCTCCAGGACGCCGGCCTTGGCGGCCTGGATGCCGTCGCCCATGCCGGGGGCGAGCAGCACCAGGGTGGTGTCGGCCAGCCCCGCCACCTCGACCTCGCTCTGTCCGACGCCCACCGTCTCGACGAGCACGACGTCGAAGCCGGCAGCGTCGAGCACGCGGAGCGCCTGCGGCGTGCTCCAGGCGAGGCCGCCCAGGTGGCCGCGCGAGGCCATCGAGCGGATGAAGACGTCGGGGTCGACGGCGTGCTCGCCCATCCGGACCCGGTCGCCGAGCAGCGCGCCGCCGGAGAAGGGCGACGAGGGGTCGACGGCGAGCACGCCGACCCGGCGACCGGCCCGGCGCAGCGCGCTCACCAGGGCCGAGGTGGTGGTGGACTTGCCGACGCCGGGCGGACCGGTCACGCCGACGACCTGGGCGCGCCCGGTGTCGGGGGTCAGCGCCGCCATCACCTCACGCAGGGCGGGAGCCTCGTCCTCCACCCAGCGAGATCAGCCGAGCCACCGCCCGGGCGTCGCCGGCACGCGCACGCGCCACGAGATCGGTGACCGACGCGGAGCGTGACACCGACGCGGCCGGCCGGGTCAGGAGGCGGGGACGCGGACGATCAGGGCGTCGCCCTGGCCGCCGCCGCCGCACAGCGCCGCCGCGCCGACCCCGCCGCCGCGCCGCTGCAGCTCCAGCGCGAGGTGGAGGACGATCCGGGCCCCGGACATGCCGACCGGGTGGCCCAGCGCGATCGCGCCACCGTTGACGTTGACCCTGTCCTCGTCGACCCCGAGCTGGCGGGCCGACTCGATGCCCACCGCGGCGAAGGCCTCGTTGAGCTCGAACAGGTCGATGTCGGCGACGGCGATGCCCTCCTTGCGAGCGGCCTGCTCGATCGCCCGGGCGGGCTGCATCTGCAGCGTGGAGTCGGGCCCGGCGACCTGGCCGGAGGCGCCGATCTCGGCCAGCCAGGTCAGCCCCAGCTCCTCCGCCTTGGCCTTGCTCATCACGACCACGGCGCAGGCGCCGTCGGAGATCTGCGAGGCCGAGCCGGCGGTGATGGTGCCGTCCCCGGCGAAGCCGGGCGGAGGCCGGCCGAGACCCTCGGCGGTGGTGTCGCCGCGCACGCCCTCGTCCTCGGAGACGACGACGGTCGCCGCGTGCGCGCGGGATGGTCACCGGCACGACCTCGTCGTCGAAGAGGCCGTTCTTCCAGGCCTCCGCGGCCCGCTGGTGGGACCGGGCCGAGAAGGCGTCCTGCTCCTCGCGGGTCAGCCGGACGCCGGCCGCGTTGCAGGTCTCGGTCAGGTTGCCCATCGCCTGATCGGTGAACTGGTCGTAGAGCGCGTCGTAGGCCATCGAGTCGACCAGCGTGGTGTCGCCGTACTTGAAGCCCTCCCGGCTCTTCGGCAGCAGGTGCGGCGCCTGGGTCATCGACTCCATGCCGCCGGCGACGACGATCTCGTGCTCGCCGGCGCGGATCAGCTGGTCGGCCATGGCGATCGCGTTGATGCCGGACAGGCAGACCTTGTTGATGGTGATCGACGGCACCGTCATCGGGATGCCCGCCTTGACGGCGGCCTGACGCGCGGTGATCTGGCCCGTCCCGGCCTGGATGACCTGGCCCATGATCACGTAGTCGACCTGGTCGGGGGCCACGCCGGCCTTCTCCAGAGCTCCCTTGATGGCGACGCCGCCGAGGTCGGCGGCCGAGAGGTCCTTCAGCCCGCCGAGCAGGCGGCCGATCGGGGTGCGGGCACCGGCGACGATCACGGATCCGGACATGCTGACCTCCAGGGAGGGTGGTGCTGGCAGGGTCATCGGCGAGACTACCCACCGCCCTCGTCGGCGGGCGAGCGCCCGCTGGCGGCGGCCGGTGAGGAACACGTCACATGCGCTCGCGCGCCGGGAGGCCGGCGTACGAACATGAGCGCCATGACCGCTGCACCCCCGCCCTGCCCGAGGGCCTGCCGGCCCACCTGTTCACCGCCATCGACCACGTCGGCATCGCCGTCGCCGACCTCGACGCGGCGATCGCGTTCTACCGCGACGCCTACGGCATGCGCGTCGTGCACGAGGAGACCAACGAGGAGCAGGGCGTGCGCGAGGCGATGGTCGCGGTCGGCGACTCCGACTCCTGCCTCCAGCTGCTGGCCCCGCTGACCCCGGAGTCGACCATCGCGAAGTTCCTCGACCGCTCCGGTCCCGGCCTGCAGCAGCTGGCCTTCCGCGTCACCGACGTCGAGGCGGTCGGCGACGGTGCTGCGCGAGCGCGGCCTACGGCTGCTGTACGACGCCGCGAAGCGCGGCACCGCCGGACTCGCGGGTCAACTTCATCCACCCCAAGGACGCCGGCGGCGTCCTCGTCGAGCTGGTCCAGCCGGCCGGCGCCGCGCACTGAGCGACCCACCAGCCCCGAGCCAGCCCAGCCCTCCGAGCCACCCGAGCAACAGGAGCACCCGTGCAGCAGATCCTCGACGCCATCCTCGCCGGCGACACCACCGCCGCGGACTTCGCCGCCCTGGAGGTGCCCGGGCTCCTACCGCGCCGTCACCGTGCACAAGGACGAGGTGGACATGTTCGAGGGGCTGCCGAACCGGGACAAGGACCCCCGCGCGCTCCCTGCACGTCGACGAGGTGCCCGTGCCCGAGCTCGGGCCGGGCGAGGCGCTGGTGGCGGTGATGGCCAGCGCGATCAACTACAACACCGTCTGGACCTCGATCTTCGAGCCGGTGTCGACGTTCGGCTTCCTGGAGCGCTACGGGCGGATCTCGCCGCTCGCCAAGCGGCACGACCTGCCCTACCACGTGGTCGGCTCCGACCTGGCCGGCGTGGTGCTGGCGACCGGCCCCGGCGTCCACCTCTGGAACGCCGGTGACGAGGTCGTCGCGCACTGCCTGTCGGTGGAGCTGGAGTCCCCCGACGGCCACAACGACACGATGCTCGACCCGGAGCAGCGGATCTGGGGCTTCGAGACCAACTTCGGCGGCCTCGCCGAGGTCGCGCTGGTGAAGTCCAACCAGCTGATGCCCAAGCCCGCCCACCTCACCTGGGAGGAGGCGGCCTCCCCGGGGCTGGTCAACTCCACGGCCTACCGCCAGCTGGTGTCGCGCAACGGCGCCGGCATGAAGCAGGGCGACAACGTGCTCATCTGGGGCGCCTCGGGCGGCCTCGGCGGCTACGCGACGCAGTACGCCCTCAACGGCGGCGCGATGCCGGTCTGCGTGGTCTCCAGCGACGAGAAGGCCGACATCTGCCGCGCGATGGGCGCCGAGCTGATCATCGACCGGTCCGAGGAGGACTACCGGTTCTGGAAGGACGAGCACACCCAGGACCCGAAGGAGTGGCGCCGCTTCGGGGCCACGATCCGCGAGCTCACCGGCGGCGAGGACGTCGACATCGTCTTCGAGCACCCGGGACGGGAGACCTTCGGCGCCTCCGTCTACGCCGCTCGCAAGGGCGGCACGATCGTGACCTGCGCGTCGACCAGCGGCTACCTGCACCAGTACGACAACCGCTACCTCTGGATGAACCTCAAGCGCATCGTCGGCTCGCACTTCGCCAACTACCGCGAGTCGTGGGAGGCCAACCGGCTGATCGCCAAGGGGATGATCCACCCGACCCTGTCGCAGACCTACCCGCTGGAGGAGGTCGGCCAGGCCGCGCTCGACGTCCACCGCAACGCCCACCAGGGCAAGGTCGGCGTGCTCTGCCTGGCCCCCGAGGAGGGCCTCGGAGTGCGCGACCACGAGATGCGCGACCAGCACCTCGAGGCGATCAACCGCTTCCGCGGGGTGTGACCCGGGGTGTCATGTGGTCGGATGATCCGACACACTGGG
Organism: uncultured Actinomycetota bacterium; assembly: GCA_963719955.1. Classification (GTDB taxonomy): domain Bacteria; phylum Actinomycetota; class Actinomycetes; order Propionibacteriales; family Nocardioidaceae; genus Nocardioides. The sequence goes on from CAVRDV010000002.1 coordinate 106,712, forward strand.
GTCTCGGTCTCTAGGATCGCACCACACCACTGAGCACCCCCACAGAAGAGGTATGCCGGAACATGAGCGAGCAGGGTCTGTCCATCTTCAGTGACGGCGAGGGGGACGCCGCCGACACCAGGACCACGACCGGGACCGCACCGGGGGCGCCGACGCCCCAGGGCGGGCTGCCGCTGGTGCGCCGCGGCGGCTACGACAAGGACGCCGTCGACGCCCGGCTGCGGCAGATCGCCGGTGAGCGCGCGGCGGTCGACACCCGCCTGGCCGAGTCGGACCAGACGATCGCCTCGCTGCGTGAGGAGCTCGACACGCTGCGCCAGGAGCTGACGGAGAACCAGACGCCGTCGTACGCCGGCCTGGGTGGCCGCGCCTCCGCCATGCTGCGACTGGCCGAGGAGGAGGCCGCCGACGTCCGCGACTCCGCCGTGCGGGCCGCCGCCGAGGTCAAGGGAGCAGGCCGAGCGCGAAGCCAAGGCGCTGCGCTCCGACGCCAGGCGCGACATCGAGGCCGACCGCCAGGCGATGACCAAGGAGATCGAGGACAGTCGTGCCCGGCTGGTCTCCGAGGCCGAGCAGGATCGCGAGCTGGCCAAGGCCGAGGCCGACGACCTGCGCGCCGCAGCCCAGCGCGAGGCCGACCAGCTCAGGCTGGCCGCCGAGCAGGAGGCTTCCGAGCTGCGCACCAACGTGCAGCGCGAGGCCGACCAGATGCGCGCCGCGGCCGACCGCGAGGTCCAGGAGGCCCGGCGGACCCTGGCCGTGGAGAAGGAGCGGCTGGCCAGGGAGGCCACCGACCACCACGCCCAGGCCACCGCCGAGACCAAGCGGCTGGTCGACGAGGCCGAGCAGCGCGCGGCCTCGGCCGAGCAGCGGGCCCGAGAGACGACCCAGCAGGCCGCCCAGCATCGCCAGCAGGCCCAGCAGGAGGCCGAGTCGCTGCTCGCCCGGGCCCGCCGCGACGCCGAGCAGCTCGTGGCGGCGGCCCAGGACCAGGCGGAGACCATCATCTCCACCGGGACCGCCGACGCCGACAAGGCGCTTGCGGCCGCCCAGGCCGAGCTGGCCAAGGTGAGCCGGCGGCGCGACGCGATCGGCGCCCAGCTGTCCTCGCTCAAGGACGTCGTGGCCGGCTTCACCGACCGCTCGGACGACGACGACGAGGACGACGACGAGGACGAGGCTCCTGAGGCGGCCGGCGCAGCCGAGGACAGCGCCGAGGACGACTGACTTCCTCGCGGCTGGCGACACCCGGCCGGGCACTGCTCAGCGCCACCGGCCGGGCGCCTCTCCCAGCTTCACCAGGACCACGCCGGCAATCACCAGCAGGCCACCGACCAGCTGCACCGGTCGCGGCAGCTCCCCGACGAGCAGCCACGCCCACAGCACCGCCGCGAGCACCTCGCTGAGCCCGACGAAGGACGCCAGGCGCGCCCCCAGCCGCCGGGTCGCGGCGATGCCGGTGCTGTAGGACACCGCGGCGGTCAGCACGCCCAGCGCCAGGACGGCGGCCCACCAGGGCACCTCCACCGGGGTGTAGCCCACCGTCGCGGTCGTCGCCGTGAGCGGCACCACGCCGGCGGCTGCCGCCAGCAGCAGTCCCCCGGAGCCGACGACGAGGCCGCCCGCGGCCAGCGTGATCGGCGGCAGGGCGCCGGCCTGCTGGGCCGACAGCACGAAGTACGTCGCCAGGCCGAGCATCGCCAGCAGCGCCCACCCGAGCCCCGGCAGGCTGACGCCGGCAAGGCCGCCGGCGAGGTCGAGCACGAGGATCAGCCCGAGCGCCGAGAGCGCACCGCCGAGGACCGTGAGCCGGGTCGGGCGATGACCGTAGCGCAGCCAGAGCCACCCGACGACCGCCACCGGCGCGGTGTACTCCACCAGCAGCGCCACCCCCACCTGGAGGTGGCTGACCGCGAGGAAGAACGCGAGCTGGCACCCCGCCACCGCGATCAGACCGAAGCTCACGATCAGCCCGAGGTGCCGCCGCAGCAGCCCCCAACGCCCGCGCAGCGCCACGACTCCGGGCGGCAGCAGCACCAGTGCGGCCACGGACACCCGCGCCGCCACCGCGGCGCCCGGGCTCCAGCCCGCGTCCATCAGACCGCGTGCCAGCGGCCCGGCCAGCCCGAAGGTGGCGGCGGAGACCGCAGCGAGCGTCAGCCCCGCCGGGGCGGTCCGCGACGCGGCCTCATCGGCGGCCCCTCCCACGCGCCTGTCATGACCAATCGTCGTCATAGCTGATGACGCTAGGCGGCGAAGTGTAAGCTGTCAACATGCGTTTTGCCCATGACACGGTCTCCGCGCTGGCGGCTGCGGCCGACCTGGTCAACTCCGCCGAGGAGCCCGAGACCCTCACGACCGTGGCGGAGCTCGACGCGTTCGTCGCGCGACACTCGTTCAGCGGCTCACGGAGCCGCGACGCGGCCGAGCTGGCCGCGGTCCGCGCCCTCCGACCCCGGCTGCGCGAGCTGCTGCTCGCCGACCGCGACGAGATGGTCGGCCTGGTCAACGCGGCGTTCGCCGAGAGCCTCGCGCTCCCCCGGCTGGTCCGCCACGACGGCTGGGACTGGCACCTGCACCTGGTCGACCCCGACCGCCCGCTCGCCACCCGGATCGCGGTCGAGACGGCGATGGCGGTGGTCGACCTGCTCCGCGCCGACGAGCTGGCCCGCATCTCGACGTGCGCGGCCGACGGGTGTGCCGGCGTGGTCGTCGACCTGTCCCGCAACCGATCGCGCCGCTTCTGCTCCACCACGTGCGGCAACCGCACCGCCGTCGCGGCCTACCGCGCCCGCAAGGCGGCGGACGGGCCCTCCGACGGGCCTCCGGACAGGGACGCTCAGCAGTAGCGGCGGATGCCCTTCGGGGAGAGCGCCTGGTCGCGGAGCACGATCGGGAGTCTGCTGCCCCACTTCCTGCAGGCGTAGCGGAAGTCCTTCTTGCGGTACTCCACCACCAACACGTGGTTGCCGTAGTGCGACCGATAGCTGCCGCACTCCTTCCACCGGCCGCATTCCTCGGCAATGGCGAAGTCGTAGCCCACGACGGTCCCGTCCCAGCCGGCGCGGTTCTTCTGGGCTGCGGCGAGGCCCGCGTCGTGGGCGCGGGAGACCAGTCGGCGGGCGTAGTGCCTGGCGTGCCGCGGCTTGAGCAGGCCGCGGCTACGGCTGAAGGAGTCGAGGTTGTCGAACTCCACCGCCTCGTAGCCGGCGTCGGCGCAGCCGCGCACCCAGCGGCCGACGATCGTCACGAGCCTCGTGCGCTTGGCGGGCGTGCGGATGTCGAGCAGCCACTCGCCCCAGGCCGAGTCGACGACCGGCCTGCCGCCCTTCTTCAAGACCAGGTTCCAGTGCTTCGTGCGCCAGAAGCGCCGCTCCCCCGGCTGGGTCTGGAACCCGTTGACGTAGCAGACCGAGTAGGCGCGCTTCGACGGCTTCGCCTCGCGGTCGCGGACCACGATGCCGACGCGCTCCGGCAGTGCCGCGTTGCCGCCCAACTGGTAGTCGACGTCGGTGTGGGGCGAGGGCAGCGTCACGTCGGTCGCGGCCCGAACATCACCTGCTCCTCCGGCAGCGACGGAAGCCGTGACGGCGACGACGAGCAGTCGGGCTGCGAGCCTTCTCATGCGCCTACTGTGCGCGAGAAGGCCGAGAGACGCCAAGCTCGAAGCGCGGCACGTGGTGGTCCGGCTCGACGAGGGGAGGCCCTCCCGCGACCTATGCTCGCCCCCATGACGGGGGTGGACGTGCTGCAGGGGCGTGCCGAAGAGCTGTTGGGTCGGCATCGACGGTGGGTGCTGGCGTGGGCCGGTCCGAGCGGCGACCACGCGATCACCCACGGTCTCCCCGACCACGCCGACGTCGAGATCGGCTCGGTCAGCAAGGGCCTGACCGGCCTCCTCTACACCGATGCGCTGGCGCGCGGGGAGATCGGGTCCAGCGCCACCGTGGGCGACGTGCTGGACCGGGTCCCCGCCCCGCTGGCACCCCTGCGGCTGGGCGACCTGGCCACGCACACCGCCGGACTGCCGCGACTGTGGCCCGCGCCGTTCCTGCGCCGGACCTGGCAGCTGTGGCGGACGGGCGCCAACCCCTACCGCGAGGACCTCGCCGACATGCTGGAGGCCTGCCGGGACGTCAAGGTGCGGGCCCCGGGGCGGCCGGCGTACTCCAACCTCGGCTTCTGCCTGCTGGGCCACGCCGTCGCCGCGGCCGCGGGTACGACGTACGACGAGCTGCTGGCCGAGCGTCTCGCGGTCCCGGTGGGGCTCTCGGGGACCTATGTCCCCTACCGACCGGAGGACCTGCGCCCGGCTGCGGTCGTGGGCAGCAGCCGGTGGGGCCGGTCCCGGGCGCCATGGGCGGCCGAGTCGGTGGCGCCCGCGGGAGGCGTCCGGACGACCGCAGCCGACCTCCGCAGGCTGTTGCGAGCGCTCCTGGAGGAGTCGGCGCCCGGCGTCGGCGCGCTCGACCCGGTCCGCGGCTTCACGGGGAGGACGCGCATCGGGGCGGGCTGGATCACGATCTCGCCGCGGGGTCGACCGCTGGTGTGGCACAACGGCATGACCGGCGGGCACAGCGCCTGCGTGGCGCTGGACCGCACGTCAGGTGTCGGAGTGGCCCTGGCCAGCGCCACCGCACGATCCGTCGACCCGGCTGCCTTCCGGCTGCTGGCCGAGCTGTCGGACGGGACGGCTCAGACGGCCGAGTAGTCGCGGAAGCCGCGCTTGGTCTTGCGACCCAGGTAGCCGGCGGTCACCAGGTGCTCCAGCAGGGGCGCCGGCGCGAAGCCCGGCTCGCGGAACTCGAGGTAGAGCTCGCGCTGGATCGCGAGCGAGACGTCGTTGCCGACGACGTCGAGCAGCTCGAAGGGCCCCATCGGCAGCGCACAGCCGAGCTTCATCGCCGTGTCGATCTCGTCGGCCGAGGCGTAGTGCGCCTCGAGCATCTTCACCGCGTCGTTGAGGTAGGGGAAGAGCAGCGCGTTGACGATGAAGCCCGCCCGGTCGCCGCACGACACCGCCACCTTGCCGACCTGCGCGCACAGCGCGCGGACCGTCTCGGCCACCTCGTCGGTCGTCGACACGGTCGACACGACCTCGACCAGCTTCATGATCGGCGCCGGGTTGAAGAAGTGCATCCCGACGACGTCCTGGGGACGCGAGGTCGCCTTCGCCAGCGCGATGATCGGCAGCGAGGAGGTGGTGGTGGCCAGGATCGCGCCGGGCTTGCAGATCTCGTCGAGGTTCTCGAACAGCGTCGTCTTGACCTGCGAGGTCCTCGGCGATCGCCTCGACGACGATGTCGACCTCGGCCAGGTCGTCGAGCGAGCTGGTGCCGCGCAGCCGGCCGAGCACGTCGGCCTTCGCCGACTCCTCGAGCTTGCCGCGCTGGATGGCCTTGTCGAGGGACCGCTCGATGGTGGCGCGCACCCCGTCGACCTTGGCCTGGGACCGGCCGACGTACACCACGTCGAAGCCGGCCTTCGCGAAGACCTCGACGATGCCCGAGGCCATCGTGCCGGTGCCGACGACGCCGACCACGCCTGATGTCGCGGCGCAGCCGGGGGGCGTCGTCGGCCGACGGCGTCAGCTGGTCGGGCGACCACGGCGGAGCTGTCGGGCTCGTCGTAGGTGTAGAAGCCGCGCCCGGACTTGCGGCCCAGCAGCCCGGCGGTCACCATCTGCTTGAGGATCGGGCGCCGGGGCGTGCAGACGGTCGCGACCCTGCTTGTACATCGTGTCGAGGATCTCGTAGGCCGTGTCGAGGCCGATCAGGTCGAGCAGGGCGAGCGGCCCCATCGGGTAGCCACAGCCGAAGCGCATCGCGGCGTCGATGTCCTCGCGGGTGGCGTAGTGGCCCTCGAACATCGACACGGCGTGGTTGAGGTAGCCGAACAGCAGGGTGTTGGCGATGAAGCCGGCCTTGTCGCCGCAGATCACCGGGCTCTTGCCCAGCCGGGCGAGCAGGGCCTGGACGTCCGCGAGCACCGGCGGCTCGGTCACGACGGTGCGGACGATCTCGACGAGGTTCTGCACCGGGGCCGGGTTGAAGAAGTGGACACCGACGACCCGGCCGGGCTTGGCGTTGGCCGTGGAGATCTCGGTGACCGAGAGCGAGGAGGTGTTGGTGGCGAGGATCGCCTCGGGGCGCACGATCTCGTCGAGCCGGCGGAAGATCTCCTTCTTGACCTCGAGCGACTCGACGACGGCCTCGACCACGAAGTCGGCGTCCTTGACGTCCTCCATCGTCGTCGTCAACGTGATCCGCCCGAGCAGCTCCGCCTGGTCGTCGTCGCTCATCTTGCCGCGGGCGACCGCCCGGCCGGTGGAGTGCTCCAGGTGGCCCCGGCCGCGCTCGACCGCGGCGTCGTCGACCTCGACCCCGACGACCGCGAAGCCCGTCGCGGGCGAAGACCTCGGCGATGCCGGCACCCATCGTCCCGAGGCCGATCACGCCGATGGTGTGGAACTCGCGGCTGGCGGGGGCGTCGGACTCGGGGCTGCTCGTCATGGCGGGATCATGCCACGCACCCAGCCGCCGGTGCCGTGAGGTAGACAACAGCCAGGCCCTTGCGAGCGGGCAGGTAGATTGCCTCCCCGTGAGACTCGTCGTGGCGCGCTGCCAGGTGGACTACGCCGGCCGGTTGACCGCGCACCTGCCGATGGCCACCCGGGTGCTGATGCTGAAGGCGGACGGGTCGGTGCTCGTGCACTCCGACGGCGGCTCCTACAAGCCGCTGAACTGGATGTCGCCGCCGTGCACGGTGCGGGAGGGCATCACCGACGACGGCCAGGTGGAGTGGGTGGTCGACCGTCCAGGAGCCGACGACACGCTGCGCATCCTGTTCGAGGAGGTCCACCACGACTCGAGCCACGACCTCGGCGTCGACCCGGGCCTCCAGAAGGACGGCGTCGAGAAGCACCTGCAGGAGCTGCTGGCCGAGCATCCCGAGACGCCTCGCCGACGGGCTGACCCTGGTCCGGCGGGAGTTCCCGACCGCGATCGGGCCGGTCGACCTGATGTGCCGCGACAGCGACGGGCTCTCGGTCGCGGTGGAGATCAAGCGGCGCGGCGAGATCGACGGCGTCGAGCAGCTGACCCGCTACCTCGACCTGCTCAACCGCGACCCGCTACTGACCCGCAAGGGGGCGGTGCGGGGCATCTTCGCCGCCCAGGAGATCAAGCCCCAGGCGCGGGTGCTGGCCACCGACCGTGGCATCGCCTGCGCGGTCGTCGACTACGACGCGCTGCGCGGCATCGACGACGCCGAGCATCGGCTCTTCTGAGGACGCCTCGCATGGAGATCTTCCACATCGCCCGCGCCGCCGACTGGGAGGCGGCCCGCCGCTCCGGCGCCTACACCGTGTCCACCCTCGGCCGGTCCCTGGAGGACGAGGGCTTCCTGCACGCCGCCCACCGCGACCAGGTGCCGACGGTGTTCAGCCGCTTCTACCGCGAGGCCGGGGTGCCCCTCGTGCTGCTCACGATCGACACCGAGAAGCTCGACGTCCCGTGGCAGGAGGACCAGGTCGGCGACGAGCGCTACCCCCACATCTACGGCCCGCTCCGCCCGGCGGCCGTGGTGCGCGTGCAGCAGCTGACCCGCGACGGCGGCACCGGCTCGTTCACCACGCTGTTCGTGCAGGAGATGCTGGTCCGGGTGTTCCTGGCCCTCGGTGTGATGCTGCTGATCGCGCTCGGCCTGACCCTGGGCCGTCGCCTGGACGCAGGCTGGACCCCGGGCGCCGGCGCGCTGGCCGGGCTGCTCGTCGGCGCGGCCGGGTCGTGGCTGGTGATGCGTCGGCGCGGCTGAGCTCTGCTCGTCCGGATCCACGCTCAGGCGTCTCCGGCCAGCGCCGCGACCTCCGCGGCGCAGCCCCACGAGATGGTCACCCCCGACCCGCCGTGGCCGTAGCAGTGGATCACCGACCCCTCCCGCTCCAGGCGTACGCCGGCCCGCGCGGGCCGCAGCCCGACCCGGTGCCCCAGCACCCGGGCGTCGGCCAGCGCCGGCACCAGCTCGCGGGCCCGGTGGAGGATGCGCTCGGCGGTCGCCGGGTCGGGGTCGGGTTCCACTCCCCCCGCTGCTCGGTGCCGCCGACGACGACGTCGTGGCTGCGCGGGATGACGTAGCTGAGCCCGCTCCCGTCGAGCCACCAGTGCTCGAGGCCGACCTGCTCGACGTAGACCACCTGGCCGCGCACCGGCACCACCTCGTGGTCGGCGGCGAGGTGGCGCGCCCCGAGACCGGAGCAGTTGACCACCAGGTCGGGCCGGTCGGCAGCGCCGTGAGGGTCAGCCGGGTGAGGGTGCCGCCCAGCTGGTCGACCCGGTCGGCCAGCCAGCGGAGGTACAGCGGCATCTCGACCACCGGGGCCGTGAACGACCACCCGGCACCGAAGCCCTCCGGCAGCTGGCTGCTGGGGGTCAGGTCGGGCACCGCGTCGGCCCACCACGGGCGGGGCGCCGGCTCGCGGAACGCCTCGGTGCCGCGACGCAGCACGCACGCCCGCGGCCTGCTCGTCGCGGGCCAGCGCCGCGAAGACGGCGTACGTCGTGGCGCGCCCAGCCGAGCACCCGCTCCCGCGGCTCGGCGAGGTAGGGGTACCAGATCGCGGCGGCGACCGCCGAGGTCGTCTCCAAGGGCCGCTCGCGAGCCAGCACGTCGACGCGGTGTCCGTCCTCGAGCAGCCGCACCGCGCAGGACAGCCCGACGACGCCGGCGCCGACGACGGTGACCCGGGCCAGGTGACGTGGGCTCAGGCGCCGGCGATCCGCGGAGCCGTCGGGTCGTCGCCCTCGCCGGCCTGCTCGCGGGCGACGTACTCCTCGATGTCCTCGAGGTCGTCGGCGTTGCGGCTCACGACGGCGAGCAGGTCGCTCATCGTGGCGACCTCCTCGACCTGCTCCTTGATGAACCACTGCATGAACTGCTCGGAGGCGAAGTCGGACTCGTCGCGGGCGATCCGCAGCAGGCCGTTGATCTGCTCGGTGACCCGCTTCTCCTGCTCCAGCGCCAGCGCGACCGGGGCGACCACGTCGGCGAAGGACGCTCACCGGCGCCTCGACGGCCGGGATCGACACCTCGGCGTCGGTGTCGAGGAGGTACTGCACCATCATCATGGCGTGGTCGCGCTCCTCGAGCGCCTGGCCGTAGAAGAACGCCGCCATCTGCGGCATCGTCTGGGCGTCGTAGTGGATCGCGCAGGCGAGGTACTGGTGGTGGGCGGCCAGCTCGTTGCCGATCTGGACGTTGAGCTGGTCGACGAAGCGGGACGCGGGCACCGGGCCTCCTGCCGGGTCGGCTCGCGGCTCAGGCCGCGAGCTTCTTGGTCTTGACGAGCTTGCGCTTCTTGACCGTATACCCCGCGGGCAGCGTGCCTTCCTTCAGCATCCGGATCGGGCAGCGGCCGCAGCGCGGGCGGTCGTTGCAGCACGTCGACTTCGGCTTCCGCTGCTTGCCCACGCCTCGCAGAATAGCAGGAGCGACTTAGGTGTGCCTCACCTTGGTTCGACCGGCGGACCGACCTCAGGCCAGGTCGTGCGCCGCCCGGATCACCTCGACGATGCCGTCCATGATCTCGGTGAGACCGAAGTCCTTGGGGGTGTAGACCGCGGCGACGCCCCGCTCCCGCAGCGTCCGGGCGTCGGCGTCGGGGATGATCCCCCCGACCACCACCGGTACGTCGTCCAGGCCGGCCGCCCGCAGCCCGTCGAGGACCGCCGGCACCAGCTCCATGTGCGAGCCGGAGAGGATCGAGAGGCCCACGCAGTGCACGTCCTCGGCCACGGCGGCGGCGACGATCTGCTCCGGGGTGAGGCGGATGCCCTGGTAGATCACCTCGAAGCCCGCGTCGCGGGCCCGCACGGCCACCTGCTCGGCGCCGTTGGAGTGGCCGTCGAGCCCAGGCTTGCCGACCAGCAGCCGCAGCCGTCCGCCCAGCTCGTCACCGGTGGCCCGCACCCGTTCGCGGACCCGCGTCAGCCCGGCGCCCGCCTCGGCGACGCCCACGGCACCGGTGACGCCGGTGGGGGCGCGGTACTCGCCGAACACCTCGCGCAGCGTGCCTGCCCACTCCCCCGTCGTCGCCCCGGCGCGGGCGGCGGCCAGCGTCGCGGTCATCAGGTTGACGTCGGTCTTGGCGTCGGCGGCCAGCCGGGCGAGCGCCTCGGCGACCAGCAGCCTCGTCACGCTGCGCCTGCCACTCCCGCACCGACGCCACGGCTGCCCGCTCGGCCTCGGGGTCGGCGCGCCTGGATCGCGGCGTCGAGATCGGCGGTCAGCGGCGACGGCTCGGTGGTCGCGAAGACGTTGACGCCGACGATCTGCTCGTCGCCGGCCTCGATGCGGGCCCGGCGAGCGGCGTGGGAGGAGACCAGGGCCTGCTTCATGTAGCCCGTCTCGACGGCGGCGATCGCGCCGCCCATCGCCTGGATCCGGTCGATCTCCTCGCGGGCACCGGCCACCAGCTCGGCGACCTTGGCCTCCACGACGGGAGACCCGTCGAACAGGTCGTCGTACTCCAGCAGGTCGGACTCGAAGGCCAGCACCTGCTGCAGCCGCAGCGACCACTGCTGGTCCCAGGGACGCGGCAGCCCGAGCGCCTCGTTCCAGGCAGGAAGCTGGACGGCGCGGGCACGCGCCTTCTTGGACAGCGTGACGCCGAGCATCTCGAGCACGATGCGCTGCACGTTGTTCTCCGGCTGGGCCTCGGTGAGGCCGAGGGAGTTGACCTGCACGCCGTAGCGGAACCGGCGCATCGCGGGGTCGGTGACGCCGTAGCGCTCGCGGGTGATCTCGTCCCACAGCTCGACGAAGGCGCGCATCTTGCACATCTCCTCGACGAAGCGCACGCCCGCATTGACGAAGAAGGAGATCCGGCCGACGACCGTCGCGAAGTCGGCCTCGTCGACCTGGCCGGAGGCGCGCACGCGGTCGAGCACCGCGATCGCCGTGGAGAGCGCGTAGGCCAGCTCCTGCACCGGCGTCGCCCCGGCCTCCTGGAGGTGGTAGCTGCAGATGTTGACGGGGTTCCACTTCGGGATCGCGTGGACGGTGTAGGCGATCAGGTCGGCGGTGAGCCGCAGGGAGTGCTCCGGCGGGAAGACGTAGGTCCCGCGGGAGAGGTACTCCTTGATGATGTCGTTCTGGGTCGTGCCGGCCAGCTGCGCGGCGACCTCGGCCGGGTCGAGCTCGGGATGCTGCTCCTCGGCCGCCACCTGGTAGAGCGCCAGGAGCCACATCGCGGTGGCGTTGATCGTCATCGACGTGTTCATCGCGGTCAGCGGGATGTCGTCGAAGAGCCGACGCATCTCACCGAGGTGCGGCACCGGCACGCCCACCTTGCCGACCTCGCCACGGGCCAGCCGGTCGGCCGGGTCGTAGCCGGTCTGCGTCGGCAGGTCGAACGCCACCGAGAGGCCCGTCTGCCCCTTGGCGAGATTGGTGCGGTAGAGCGCGTTGGACGCGGCGGCCGTCGAGTGGCCGGCGTACGTGCGCATCACCCAGGGGCGGTCCTTCGCGGCGCGCTCGTGCTGGTGCCGATCGGTATCGGTCATGCGCCCACGGTAGGGCGAGGCACGCCGGCTGGTAAGGCGCGCGGCGTGTGGGACATCCAACACCCCGGCCGGCTCACGGCCGCGCCGGCGAGGCGCTCGGGTCAGGCGGGGACCGGGGTGCGCTCGACCTCGACGAGGCGGATCAGGCGGGTCATGTGCAGCATGCGCATGACATGGGGGCCGCAGCCCCGCAACGTCAGGCGGCCACCCCGGCGGCTCGCTTCACGGCTGGCCACCGCGAGCACCTTGAGGGCGGTGACGTCGATGGCGACCACACCGGTGAGGTCGACGACGACGTCGGAGTCGTGGACGGCGAGCTGCTCGTAGAGCGCCCGTCGCACGTCGCCGGTGCATCGCACGTCGAACTCGCCCCCGAGGACCAACGTCGGGCCGTCGCTCACGATGTCCATGCCCTACCCCCGTTCTGTCGGTGCTCCAGCGATGCCCGATGGTGTGGCGGGGCCCCCCGACCCCGCCTCACACATCGCCGTCGTGTCCGACTCGACACACATACTATGACGCACGTCACGCCCCCACGGTTGCCACGATTTCGTCACGGTGTGTCGGGCCGACCGACCGGCACCCGCGCGGCGCCGACGGCTAACCTCGGCCCCATGGTCAACCTCACCCGGATCTACACGCGCACCGGCGACGACGGCACGACGCGGCTGGGCGACTTCAGCGAGACCACCAAGGCCGACCTGCGGCTGGCGGCCTACGCCGACGTCGACGAGACCAACGCGCACCTCGGCGCTGCGCTGGCGCTCGGCTCGCTGCCCGACGACCTCGTCACGGTGCTCACCCGTGTGCAGAACGACCTGTTCGACGTGGGCGCGGACTTCTCCACCCCCGTGGTGGAGAATCCCGAGCACCCGCCGCTGCGCGTGCTGCCGGAGTACGTCGACCGCCTGGAGTCGCTCTGCGACTCCTACAACGAGGGCCTCGCCCCGCTGCGCTCGTTCATCCTCTCGGGCGGCACCCCCGGCGCCGCCCTCCTGCACGTGGCTCGCACCGTCTGCCGCCGCGCGGAGCGGTCGGCCTGGGCGGCGTACGCCGAGCACGGCGACACCATGAACGTCGTCGCGATCCGCTACCTGAACCGGCTGTCGGACCTGCTCTTCATCCTCGCGAGGCACGCCAACCAGGAGCAGGGTGACGTGCTGTGGATACCTGGCGGGGAACGGGAGCAGACGTAGGCTCACGACGTGAAGCCTCCGACCGAACCGACCCGACAACCGAGGAGCTGTTGATGGAAGTAGCCGCAGGCGTCAACGAGTCCAGCTTGTCCCGCCTCCGACGGTGGAACCTCGGCCTCACCCTCCTCCACGGCCTCCAGGTCGTGGTGGTGCTGGCGCTGGCCAACGGCTTCGTGATCACCGTGACGTCCTCGTACCCCCAGGGACCGCCCGGGACCGTGGCCCCCGCACCCGAGGCGCTCTTGGACATCCGGGTCGGCTACGCCATCGCGGTCTTCCTGTCGCTCGCGGCGCTCGACCACCTGTTGACGGCCACGGTGTTCCGTGGCCGCTACGAGACCGACCTGCGCACCGGTGTGAACCGGTTCCGGTGGCTGGAGTACTCGGTCAGCGCGACGATCATGGTGCTGCTGATCGGCTTCTACAACGGCATCACCGGGATCGTCGAGGTGATCGCGATCATCGGGGCGAACGTCGCCATGATCCTGTTCGGGTGGCTCCAGGAGCTGATGAACCCGCCCGGGCGAGCACGCACGACGATGCTTCCGTTCTGGTTCGGCTGTGTCGCCGGCGCTGCGCCCTGGGTCGCGATCCTCGTGAACCTCATCGGCGCCAGCAGCAGCACGACCAACGAGGTGCCCGGGTTCGTGTACGGGATCGTGACGTCGCTGTTCGTGTTCTTCATGAGCTTCGCGGTCAACCAGTGGCTGCAGTACCGCCAGATCGGGCCCTGGGCCGACTATGCCTACGGCGAGAAGGTGTACCTGGTCCTCAGCCTGGTCGCCAAGAGCGCCTTGGCCTGGCAGATCTTCGGGGGATCGCTGGCCGGGTGATCTCCGGGACGCGTCACATCGGTCCGGGCGTGCCGGTGGCCCCGCCGGTCTGTGGGTGCGGCGGGGTGGGGGGCGGGGTGGCTACTGGTCGGGTGGGTCGACCGGGGTGACCGGTCGGAGGCAGGCCGGGCCGGTCGGTTCGTCGGGTGGGGTGACGTCGCGGGTGCCCGCATGGTCGACGACCAGGTGGTAGCCGTGGGGGGTGGTCCAGGCGTAGACGCCTGGTTCGATGATCTGGTAGCGCCAGGGCGTGTGGGTCTTCAACCGATGATGGCCCGACACAACGGCGCCACGTTGCACGAACAGGTCGGGCCACGGGCCGGATCGCCCGGGTCGTGGGGGATCGCGTGGTCGTGGTCGCAACCCCGCGCCGGCATCGTGCAGTAGGGGAACACGCAGTGGCCGTCGCGCTGGTCGATGAGCTCCTTGAGGCGGTCGGGCAGCTCGTACTGGTCCACCCGGACATGCCCGGCCAGGTCGATGATCGGTTTGACGGTGACGACGGCGTCGGGGTGGCCACACCACGCCCGGATCGTCTCGGTGCTGATCGGGGTGCGGGTGTTCTCACACCGCCCGACCGGGTTGGCACCGGTGAGGGCATCGGCGGCCAGGTGCAGGTAGAGCGTGACCGGCCGCACCGGCGACGTCGTCGTGGTGGCCGTGCCGCTGGACGCCGACGGGCCGGCCTGCTCGAACGACAGGGCCAGCTGGTGGCGGGACATCTCGCCGAGCGCGGTCGCCCGGCGGGCATCGAGTGACTCCACCGATCCGGCGCGCTTGAGCTGCTCCGCCCCGGCCGCCAGGGCCTGGTCGAGGTGCAGGGCGTCGGCCAGGTCCAGCTCGCCGTGGACCTCGACGGTGCCGGTGAAGGACACCTGCTCGGTGTCGACCTTCACGTGCCGGGTGTCGGGCACCTCCGGGGAGGGGTTCTCGGGGTCCTCCCGCTCCAGGCCCTCGACCCGGTGCCGGGCCTCCAACACCAGGTGCTCCAGCTGCGGCAGCGACACCCGTCCGGCGACCGCGGCGACGTGCCGGTCCACGAACCCCGCCGCCGCCTTGCTGAGCGTGAACGTGGCCTCGGCGACCCGGACCGCGCGCCAGGCCGGCACCCGGCCCGCCTGCAGCTGTGCCCACAGCTTCGGCAGCCGCCAGGCGATCTCGAGACGCGTGCCCGATCAACCGCCGCCCCGACGCCGTGGACACCCCGAGCGCGGTGGCGAACTCCGCGACCGCGTACTCCCCGATCTCCGGGGCCCCCGCACCGGCCAGCGGGACCATGTGTCCGGCCTCCCACCAGTAGGCGGCGTCGCCGGTGCCGGTGGCCTCATGAAGAGCCGCCCACTCCACCGCCGCGGTCAGCTTCGCCACCCCGGCCGCCTGCTCCGCGATCGACGCCGCGCGGGCGGCAGCCAACACCCGATCCGGAGACCCCGGGACCGGGACCTCCTGGTGATCGGCTGCTGAACTCATAGGATCAGCCAAGCAGCCGGCACCGACAGTCGGGCCTGGCCAGAGGCCTCTGGTCCCACATCGCGAGACAGTTTCAGAAGAAAGTTTCGGGCAGGCCGCGACCACCTCGGCAGGCGACATCGAGGCGGCCGCTGCCCAGCGGTCTCAACCAACAGAGCCTCGCCACAGCAGACCCGGCAGCCACCAGCAAGACAGCAACCCCAGCCAACCTCCGGCTCATCACTGCCGACCACAGCCACCACAGCCCGCCGCAAGCCGCCAACGCGCCCGGTCTCGAGCCACGCCTCGCGCGACCTCGACCCACATGTCGCGGCACCAGACCCCGCATCTCGCGCGACCGCGAGCGGCATGTCGCGGTCAGCGGCGCTGCTCCCGGGCCGCCGGCACGACCAGCGCGGCGGGCACCAGCAACACGGCAACCACGAGCAGCGCGTCGAGCGTGCCTACGTGGTCGGCGATGAAGCCGACGAACGGCGGGCCGACCAGGAAGGCGGTGTAGGCGATCGTGGCGACGACGCTGACCCGCGCCGCGCTGTGGGCCTGGTCGTCGGCGGCGGCGCTCATGCCGACCGGGAAGCCGAGGGAGGCGCCCATCCCCCACAGCAGGATGCCGAGGACGACGACCACCGTCGCCTGGCCGAAGACGATCATCAGCACGCCGACGCCGGCCACGGCCATCGTGCCCCAGAGCACCGGCAGCCGGCCGAACCGGTCGAGCAACACGGGTCCGACGACCCGCCCGACCGTCATCGCCGTCACGAAGCCGGCGAACCCGAGCACCCCCACCGACCGCGAGACGTCGTAGCCGTCGATGAGCGCCACCGCGAGCCAGTCGTTGGCGGTGCCCTCGGTCATCGCCAGCGCCAGCACCATCACTCCGATCAGCAACGTGCGCGGCTCCAGCCACGCCCGCCAGGCGGAGCGACGCTCGGACTCCTCGAGCTCCTCGGGCGCCACCGGCAGGAAGCGCCCGGCCGACCACCAGGCCAGCACCCCCATCACCGCAGCGGCCCCGCCCAGGTGCGCCAGCATGGGTACGCCGACCGCGGTGGTGAGCGCTCCCACCCCGGCGCCGGCCACGGTCCCGAGGGAGAAGCCCGCGTGGAAGCGCGGCATGATCGTGCGCCCGAGGCGGCGCTCGACCTCGGCGCCCTCCACGTTCATCGCGACGTCCCACGAGCCGACGCCGACGCCGTAGACGAAGAGGCCGACGGCGGCCACCGGCGCGGACCCCAGGACCGCGACCCCCAACGCGGCCACGACCAGCCCGGCGACGTCGGCCACGGCGCCGGCTCGCACCACCGCGGCGGCGCTGAACCGGGCGACCAGCGCGCCCGTGCTCGGCATCGCCACGAGCGAGCCCGCCGAGATCGCGAGCAGCAGCAGCCCGAGCTGCCCGTTGCTCAGTGCGAGCTCGTGGCGCGCCTCCGGGATGCGGGAGACCCACGTGGCGAAGCCGAAGCCGTTGAGCAGGAACGACAGCATCACCGCGTTGCGGGCGTGTCCCACCCGGGAGGTGTCGGTGAGCGTCATCGGATCCTTCAGAACAGGCCGGGCGCGTCGCCCGGTCGGACGCCGCGGGTGCCGGGCGGCATGGCCTCCAGCCAGGCCTGGAAGCCCGTGAGCGAGTCGGGGCTCATCGCCAGCTCCAGGAGGCCGTCGGGGGTGTCGCAGGCGACCACCACGTGGTCGGCGTACAGCGAGAGCTCCTCGCCGCCCTCGGGCTCGCGGCGCGCGGCGATCTCCAGGTCACGGCGGTCCCAGACCCGCTTGGGTCGGGGTGCGACGGAGAAGATCCGGAACCACTCGAGGTTCTCCCCCGAGTAGCGACCCATCCCGAGGAGCCAACCGCGCCCGGCCTTCGTGGCCCGGGCGCGGTAGCTGAGCTCGAAGGTGCCACCGTGGCGCGCGAGCGACCGACGGCGGACGACGAGGGCGAGGCCGTAGAGCAGCACGCACAGCAGCGCGAGCCCGACCACGTCGAGCAGCAGCTGCCATGCAGGCATCTACCCCTCCCCTCGGTGGTCGTCCTTCAGTGGGCCCGCTCCGCGGCGCGGATCTGCGCCTCGGCGAGGCGGACGGCGGCCACCGCCTCGTCCTCATTCTCTCCCGCGGCCTTGGCGCGTTCCAGGTCCTGACGGGCCCTTTCGAGGTCGATGTCGTGCGACGCCTCGGCGTACTCGGACAGGATCGAGACGCGGTTGTTGGCCACCGAGATGAAGCCGGTGCTCACCGCCGCCACCCAGGTCTCGTCCTCGGAAGTCAGCACGTCGATGACGCCGTCGACCAACAGCGACAGCAGCGGCGCATGGCCGGGCAGGATGCCGACGTCGCCCTCGCTGGTGCGCGCGATGACCCGCGTCGCCTCGCCCGACCACACGGTGCGGTCGGCCGAGACGACCTCGACGTGGAGTACGTCGGCCATCACAGGTCCTTCTGGATCTGGGCCCACCTGGACTCGACGTCGTCGAGACCGCCGCACATGAAGAACGCCTGCTCGGCGACGTGGTCGTACTCGCCGTCGGCGATCTTGTTGAACGCCTCGATGGTGTCGGCCACCGGCACGGTCGATCCCTCGATCCCGGTGAACTGCTTGGCGACGTAGGTGTTCTGCGACAGGAACCGCTGGATGCGACGCGCGCGGTGGACGATGATCTTGTCCTCCTCGGACAGCTCGTCGACACCGAGGATGGCGATGATGTCCTGCAGCTCCTTGTTGCGCTGGAGGATCTGCTTGACCCGGATCGCCGCGTTGTAGTGGTCGGCCCCGATGTACTGCGGGTCGAGGATCCGCGAGGTCGAGGTCAGCGGGTCCACCGCGGGGTAGATGCCCAGGGAGGCGATCTCACGCGACAGCTCGGTGGTGGCGTCCAGGTGGGCGAACGTCGTGGCCGGCGCCGGGTCGGTGTAGTCGTCGGCGGGCACGTAGATCGCCTGCATCGAGGTGATCGAGTGGCCACGGGTCGAGGTGATCCGCTCCTGCAGCTGGCCCATCTCGTCGGCGAGGTTGGGCTGATAGCCCACCGCGGACGGCATCCGACCGAGCAGCGTGGACACCTCGGAACCGGCCTGGGTGAACCGGAAGATGTTGTCGATGAACAACAGCACGTCCTGCTTCTGCACGTCACGGAAGTACTCCGCCATCGTCAGCGCGGACAGCGCCACCCGCAAGCGGGTGCCCGGCGGCTCGTCCATCTGGCCGAACACCAGGGCGGTCTGCCCGATGACGCCGGCCTCCTCCATCTCGGCGATCAGGTCGTTGCCCTCGCGGGTGCGCTCACCCACGCCGGCGAACACCGACACACCACCGTGGTCCTTGGCGACCCGCGCGATCATCTCCTGGATGAGCACGGTCTTGCCCACACCGGCGCCGCCGAACAGGCCGATCTTGCCGCCCTGGACGTAGGGGGTCAGCAGGTCGATGACCTTGATGCCGGTCTCGAACATCTGGGTCTTCGACTCGAGCTGGTCGAAGGCGGGCGCCTTGCGGTGGATGCCCCAGCGCTCCTTGATGTCGAGCGTCTCGCCCTCCTCGAGGTTGAGGCAGTCGCCGGTCACGTTGAACACGTGGCCGAGGGTCACGTCGCCGACGGGGACGGTGATGGACTCGCCGGTGTCGGTGACCTGCGCGCCGCGGACCAGACCGTCGGTGGGCTTCATCGAGATGGCGCGGACCATGCCGTCGCCGATGTGCTGGGCGACCTCGAGGGTCAGCTCGAGGGTCTCCCCGCCGAGCTCGAGCTCGCACTTCAGCGCGTTGTAGATCGCCGGCATCGCGTCCACGGGGAACTCGATGTCGACGACCGGGCCGATCACCCGGGCGATCCGGCCGACACCGCCGGTGGTGGCGTCCTGGGTCTCTTCAACAGTGGCAGTCATGGTTTCCTCACTCGTTCCCGGCTTGGGCGTCGGCCAGGGCGTTCACGCCGCCGACGATCTCGCTGATTTCCTGGGTGATGCCGGCCTGGCGGGCCTGGTTGGCGATACGGGTGTACTTCTTGATGAGCTCGTCGGCATTGTCGGTCGCGGACTTCATCGCCTTCTGACGGGCGGCCAGCTCGGAGGCGGCGGCCTGCAGCAGCGAGTAGAAGATCCGGCTCTGGACGTAGCGCGGGAGCAGCGAGTCGAGCACGTCCGCAGGAGACGGCTCGAACTCGTAGAGCGGCAGCAGGTCGGCTGCCGACGGGGGCTCGTCGCCCTCGACGACCTCCAGGGGCAGCATCCGTCGGGCCACCGGCTCCTGGCTCAACATCGACTTGAAGCGCGTGTAGACCACGTGCACCTCGTCGACCCCGGGGGGAGCTCGTCGGTGGCGTCCTGCGGCCGACCGTCGGCGTCCTTGTTGTTGAACGCCGCGATCAGGGTCGAGCCGATGTCGCTGGCCACGTCGTACGTCGGCTGGTCGGAGAAGCCCGTCCACGCCTGCACGATCTTGCGCTGGCGGAACTTGAAGTAGGCCTCACCCTTGCGGCCGGTGATGTAGACATCGACCTCCCTGCCGTCGGCGTGGAGCGTCTCGGTGAGCCGCTCCGCCTCCTTGATGACGTTGGAGGAGTAGGCGCCGGCCAGACCGCGGTCACTGGTGACCAGCAGGATCGCCGCCCGGGTCGGGTTCTCGGGCTCGGTGGTCAGCGGGTGCTCGACGTTGGAGTACGTCGCCACGGCCGACACCGCACGGGTGAGCTCACGGGCGTACGGCGTCGCCGCCTGGGCCCGCTGCTGCGCCTTGATGATGCGGGACGCAGCGATGAGCTCCATGGCGCGCGTGATCTTCTTCATCGACTCCGTCGACTTGATCCGCGCGCGGTACTCACGCAGCGAGAGAGCCATGCTCAGCCCCGCTTCTGCTTGACGATCTGCTCCTGCTCGATGTCTTCCTCGGGCAGCGCCTCGTGCTCCTCCTTGCCCGCCTTGATCGGCTGGCCGTCGGAGGTCTCGAACTGGTTGAGGAAGTCGTCGTACGCCGCGGCCGCCTCGGCCTCGGCGTCCTCACCGAACTGCTGCGTCTCGCGGATCCCGTCGAGGATGCCCGGGTGCGACCGACGCAGGAAGTCGAGGAACTCGTGCTCGAAGCGGAGCACGTCCTCGGTCGGCACGATGTCGAGGCGCCCGGAGGTGCCGGTCCACAGCGAGATGGTCATCTCGTCGACGGGGTACGGCGAGTACTGCGGCTGGCGGAGCAGGGCCATCAGACGCTGGCCACGCTCGAGCTGCCGGCGTGACGCGGCGTCGAGGTCGGAGGCGAACATGGCGAACGCCTCCATCGCGCGGTACTGCGCGAGGTCGACCTTGAGCGAGCCGGTCACGGCCTTCATCGCCTTGGTCATCGCAGCGCCGCCGACCCGGGACACGGAGATGCCGACGTCGATCGCCGGCCGCTGGTTGGCCGCGAACAGGTCGGACTGAAGGAAGATCTGGCCGTCCGTGATCGAGATGACGTTGGTGGGGATGAACGCCGACACGTCGTTGGCCTTGGTCTCGATGATCGGCAGCCCGGTCATCGATCCCGCGCCCATGTCGTCGGACAGCTTGGCGCAACGCTCCAGCAGCCGGCTGTGCAGGTAGAACACGTCACCCGGGTAGGCCTCGCGGCCCGGCGGGCGGCGCAGCAGCAGCGAGACCGCGCGGTAGGCCTCGGCCTGCTTGGTCAGGTCGTCGAACACGATGAGGACGTGCTTGCCGTCGTACATCCAGTGCTGGCCGATGGCCGAGCCGGTGTAGGGCGCGAGGTACTTGAAGCCGGCCGAGTCGGACGCGGGCGAGGCCACGATGGTGGTGTACTCCAGGGCGCCGGCCTCCTCGAGGGCGCCGCGCACCGAGGCGATGGTGGAGCCCTTCTGGCCCATCGCGACGTAGATGCAGCGCACCTGCTTGGTCGGGTCGCCCGTGTCCCAGTACTGCTTCTGGTTGATGATCGTGTCGATCGCGATGGTGGTCTTGCCGGTCGCGCGGTCACCGATGATCAGCTGCCGCTGGCCGCGCCCGACCGGGGTCAACGCGTCGATCGCCTTGATGCCGGTCGCGAGCGGCTCGTGCACCGACTTCCGCTGCACCACGCTGGGAGCCTGCAGCTCCAGCGCGCGGCGCTCGGTGCTCGCGATCTCGCCGAGGCCGTCGATCGGCTGCCCCAGCGGGTCGACCACGCGCCCCATGTAGCCGTCGCCGACAGGCACCGAGAGGATCTCGCCGGTGCGCTTGACCGACTGGCCCTCCTCGATCTTCTCGAAGTCACCGAGGACCACGACCCCGATCTCGCGAGTGTCGAGGTTCAGCGCGATGCCGAGGGTGCCGTCCTCGAACTCCAGCAGCTCGTTGGCCATCACCGAAGGCAGACCCGACACCCGCGCGATGCCGTCAGCGGCCTCGGCGACCGTGCCGACCTCTTCACGGCTCGCGGTCTCGGGCTGGTAGTCAGCCACGAAGCGCTGCAGCGCGTCCCGGATCTCCTCGGGACGGATCGAAAGCTCCGTCATTGCTCGTTCCTCACTGTTGTCTGCGGAAGTGCGTTGGTTGGGGGGCAGCCGGTCAGCCGGCCAGCTTGCGTCGGGCCTCGTCGAGCCTGCTCAGCACGGTGCCGTCGATGACGTCGTGACCGATCTCGACCCGGATGCCGCCGATGACGTGCGGGTCGACGACGACGTTGAGGTGCACGTCGCGCTCGTAGCGTCGTGACAGGGCGTCGGCGAGCCGGCTCTGCTCGCTGTCGCTGAGTGTGCGCGCCACGCGCACGGTCGCGACCTTCTGGTCCTGGACGTCGGCCGCGACCTGCTGGAAGGCCTGCAGGGCCACACCGACCGTGCGGTAGCTGCCGGCCAGCGCCTGCTCGGCCAAGCTCACCGTGGCCGGCAGCGCCTTGTCGTCGAGCAGACGGTGCAGGAGCCGGGCCTTGTCGTCGACCGGCCGGGCGGGGTCGGCCAGCGCGTCGCGCAGCGACGGGTTGTCCGACACGATCCGACCGAACTCGAACAGCTCGTCGGAGAGCCGCGCCGAGTCGGCGTCGGCCGACCGGACGACGGCCACGACGCCGAGGTGCTCCAGGACGTCGGCCAGGTCGCGGGTGGCGGTCCACCGTTGGCCGACGGCAGCGGAGACGACCCCGAGGGCGGCCGGTTCGACCCTGCCCTCGAAGATCTCGCGCACGAGCGCCTGCTTGGCCGCAGTGGCCACCGACACGTCGGTGGCGACCCGCCGCAGCGAGGGCTCGGTGCGCAGCACGTGGGCCACCGAGAACAGCGAGCTGCCGACGGCTGCGGCGTCGGCGCCGCCGCCGAGCGCCGAGTCCAGCTCGCCGCCCAGACTGCGCAGCGCCTCGGCGGAGGCACCTCGGAACGTCATCAGTTGACCCCGCTCTGGTCGCTCTCGACCTCGGCGAGGAACCGCTCGACGACCCTGCTCTGCCGAGCCTCGTCATCGAGGCTCTCCCCGACGATGCGGCCTGCCAGACCGGTGGCGAGCGCGCCCACCTCGGCCCGCAGCGAGGTCACGGCATGCTGCCGCTCGGCCTCGATCTGGGCCTTGCCGTGCTCGACGATGCGAGACGACTCGGCCTGGGCCTGCTCCCGCATCTCGGCGACGATCTGGGCCCCCTGCTCGCGCGCCTCCTCACGGATGCGCGCAGCCTCGTGGCGGGCGTTGGCCAGCTGGGCCTCCAGGTCGGCCAGCTTGGCGTCGGCCTCGGCCTGCTTGGTCTCGGCGGCCGCCAGGCCGCCCTCGATCGCCGCGGTGCGGTCGGCGAAGGTCCTCTCGAAGTTCGGGACGACCCACTTGCGCACGGCCAGGAACAGCAGGCCGAACACGACCAACGACAGAACGATCTCGATCGGGTGCGGTACGAGGGGGTTGAGGGAATGCTCCTCGGTCTCCTCGGCCGCCCGGATGATCCAGGTCTGCATGGTGCAGCTCCCTCGTCAGTCGAAGGTCAGAGAACGAAGGCCAGGGCGATACCGATGATGGCGAGCGCCTCAGCCAGGGCGAAGCCCAGGATGGCGATCGACTGCAGGCGGCTCTGTGCCTCGGGCTGCCGGGCCACACCGGAGATGTAGGCCGCGAAGATCAGGCCGATGCCGATGCCGGGGCCGATGGCCGCCAGACCGTAGCCGATCATGTTGAGCGAGCCGGTCATGTGGGTTTCCTTTCGGTTGGAACTACTTCAGGGGTGGTCGTGCGGGGGCTGCGGTCAGTGCTCGTCGGCGAGCGAACCGGAGATGTACATGGCGTTGAGCAGCGTGAAGACGTAGGCCTGCAGGAACTGCACCAGCAGCTCGAGGAACGCGATCGCGATGAACAGCACCCAGGCCAGCAGTCCGACGGGCTTGATCAGCACGCTGGCCTCCAGCAGGAGGTACTCGCCGCCGAGCGCGAACAGGATCAGCAGCAGGTGGCCGGCAAGCATGTTGGCGAACAGACGCAGCGCCAGCGTGACCGGGCGGACGAGGATGTTGGAGAGGAACTCCAGGGGGATCAGCAGCGCCAGGATGGGGCCGCCCACCCCCGAGGGCACCGACATCAGCTTGAGATAGCCGAGGAACCCGTGCTTCTTGATGCCCACGGCGAGGTAGATGATCCAGCTCATCGCGGCCAGTCCGTAGACCATCCCTGCCCGGGACAGGGTCGGGAACTGAAACATCGGGATCGTCGCGAAGACGTTGTTGAGCAGGATGAAGAAGAAGAGCGCGAAGAGGTAGGGCACGAACCGCATGAAGTCCTGGCTGCCGATGATGTCGCGGCCCATCGAGTTGCGCACGAAGCCATAGGCCTCCTCGCCGAGGTACTGCATCTTGCCCGGCACCATCGCGCGCTTGCGGGAGGCGAGGTAGAAGAAGCCGAAGACCAGCACCGCGGCCAGGACCAGCTGCAGCATCGGCTTGGTGACGCCGAGGTACATCTCCTCGCCACCGAAGGTGAACGTGCCGCTGCCGACGACCGGAGGGAGGTTGAAGTCGCCGGGCCCGGGCGGGGTGAAGCCCTCGCCCTCGGCGAGAATCGTCACGGCGTTGAGGCTCACTCGGTCTCCTCGTCGGTCGTCAGGTCGGGGGTGGCTACGGGTGGTGGTCGATGCTGGGCCGGAACCGGGTCCAGGTGAGCCAGAGGCCCATCCCGGCGCCCGCCAGGATGCCGACCACCACGAGGTAGGTCGTGCCCAGCCAGCGGTCCAGACCCCAGCCGATCGCGCCGTACAGGAACACTCCGGACGTGAGGTACCCGAAGGCGTGCCAAGGGTCGCCCCGCGGGGAGTCCCCGGAGTTCGCAGACGGTGTGATCTGTCGAGCCATCGCGCCCCGGACAATAGCAGCCATGCAGGGTCATGCTTCACCCCGCGCTCGCTCGGTGGGACCGGGCTCGTAGACCGGGATGCGGGCTCGCACCGACTGCCGCGTCTGCACGCCGAGCCAGACCAGCGTGCCGACGATGACCGTGCCCGCGAGCCAGCGCTCGTCGAGCTGCTCGCCCAGGGCGCCGGAGGTGCTCAGTCCCCAGAAGACCAGACCCATCAGGACCACCTGCAGGGTGTAGGTCAACAGCGCCACGAGCAGCGAGGCCGCGGGCATCACCGAGGCCACGGCGTTGACCGCGAAGGCCCCGAGGCCGAAGACCAGGACGACCAGCAGCGCGCCGACGAGAGCGCCGGCCCCGGCCTCGCGACCCGCGACGAGCAGCCCGGTCAGCGCGGCGCCGAGCGTGACGACGCTGGCCGCCGCGGCCGCCCCGAGGAGCACCCGCGCACCCGCATCACGGGTGCGGTGCAGCGTCTCGGTCGTCATCATTGGCGGCCTGATCTGTGGGGGCGGGGTGGCGGTTTCGCAGCCCTCGGAAGGCCCTGCGGAGCGCTCGTGAAAACTATCACCAGGTCTCCGGGGCGCCGAATCGCACCGTCTCGTCAGGCGGCCGGGCTGGGCAGCTCGGGCCGGTGCAGGACGGGGAGGATGAACGTCGCCGCCACGGTCAGCAGGAAGCCGGAGCCGATCAGGCCCCACATCACCGGCCCGGTGTAGAGGCTGACCGCCACCGTGCCGAACGCGATCAGGGCCGCCCACAGCCACAGGATCAGCACCGCCCTGCGGTGGGAGTGGCCGATCTCGAGCATCCGGTGGTGCAGGTGCTGCTTGTCGGGCGCGAACGGCGACCGTCCCGCGCGCGTGCGCCGCAGCACGGCCAGCGCGAGGTCGGCCAGTGGGAGCATCAGCCACGAGATCGGCAGCGCCAGCGGCAGCAGCATCGGGACGAAGCTGGCGTCGGTGCCGAGACCGCCGCTCTGCAGCGACGACGGGGGGTACTGCCCGGTCAGCGTGATCGCGGACGCCGCCAGGAAGAGGCCCAGCAGCATCGAGCCGCTGTCGCCCATGAACAGCCGGGCGGGATGCACGTTGTGAGGCAGGAACCCGACACAGGCGCCGGCCAGCATGGCGCTGAGCAGGGCGCCGGTGACCGCCAGGGACACCCCGTTCAGCGCGGCCAGCTGGTAGCAGAAGACGAAGAACGCCAGCGAGCCCATGGTCACGACCCCGGCGGCCAGCCCGTCGAGGCCGTCGACGAAGTTGACGGCGTTCATGGTCGACACCACCACGAACACCGTGAGCAGCGCCGCCTGGTAGTAGTCCAGGGAGAACTGACCGCCGTCGGGCTTGATGAAGTAGGTGAACTGGATGTTGTAGTAGACCAGGAAGCCGGCGGCCAGCAGCTGGCCGCCGAACTTCGTCAGGGCGTCGAGGTCGAAGATGTCGTCGAGCACGCCGACCGCACAGATGATCACGCCCGCCACCAGCACCACGCCGGCGTCGCGGAACACGAAGGACCCGCTGAGCGACAGGAACGGCAGCTGCCGGGCGACCAGGAACGCCGCCACGAGCCCGCCGAGCATGGCCAGGCCGCCGAGGTAGGGGATCGGCTCGTCGTGCACGTCGCGGTCGCGCACCGCCGCCACGGCTCCGGTGCGCAGCGCGATCTCGCGGGCGACCACCGTGAGCAGGTAGGTCACTGCCACGGCGACCAGGAAGACCAGGGCGTACTCGCGCACTCAGGCCTGCCCGTCGCCGTCCCCGCCGGGGGCTTCGTCGGATGCGTCGTCGGGCGTCGCCTCGGCGGGCGCGTCGTCCTGCTCCCCCACCGACCAGCCGAGCGGGGTGAGCACCTCGTCGAGCTGGCTGCGGCTCAGCGCCCCCTCGCGGAGCACCTGAGGGCGAGTGCCGGTGACGGCCACGATCGTCGAGGGGACGGCGCCGGAGGTCGGTCCGGCGTCGACGATCAAGGGCACAGCCTCCCCCAGCATCTCGGCGGCCTGGGCCGCAGTGGTCGCCGGGGGCCGGCCGCTGAGGTTGGCCGAGCTGACGGCCAGCGGGCCGGTGCGCTCGAGGATCTCGCGGGCCAGCTCGTGGTCGGGCATCCGCACCGCGACCGTTCCGCGGGTCTCGCCCAAGTCCCACCTCAGCGACGGCTGCTGCCTCGCCACGATCGTCAGCGGCCCGGGCCAGAACTCCTCGATCAGGGCCCGGGCGTACTCAGGCAGACCGACGGCCAGCGCGTCGACGGTGGTCATCGAGCTGATCAGCACCGGGGGCGGCATCTCGCGGCCCCGGCCCTTGGCGGTGAGCAGCCGCTCCACCGAGTCGGGCTCGAAGGCATCGGCGGCGAGACCGTAGACGGTGTCTGTGGGGATCACCACGAGACGACCGCGGCTGATGGCGCGCACCGCCGCGACGATGGCGGCCTCGCGCTCCTGAGGGCTGTCGACCCGCATGACGGCCGCGCTCATCGCCGGCCCCGCGGGCCGACGGACAGCGACGTCGACGGCATGGGTGTCATCGTGCCAGCCTCGCCGTCACGAAGCGTGGCCGACCGGCCAGGTCGGCGTGGTCGGCCACGTCTCGCCAGCGGCCCGCGCCCGCGAACACGGCCGGAGCCGAGGCTCCCTGCGCGTCGGCATGCTCGGCGCCCAGCTGTCCACCCGGCCTCAGCAGCGTGGCCGCACGACGCTCGAGGACCCGGAACGCGTCCAGCCCGTCGGAACCGGAGAACAGGGCCAGCCCGGGGTCGTGGTCGCGGACCTCCGGGGCGACGCTCTCCCAAGCCTCCAGCGGGATGTACGGCGGGTTGCACGTCACCACGTGGACCTCGCCGTCCAGCTCGGGGAAGGCCTCGGCCATGTCGCCGAGGCGGAGCTCGACGCCCGTGCCGGCGAGGTTGCGCTCCGCCCAGACGTGGGCGCCGGGGTCGAGCTCGACGGCGTACCCGCGCGCCTGCGGCACCTCATGTGCCAGCGCCTTGGCGATGGCCCCCGAGCCGGTGCACAGGTCCACGACGACGGGCTCGGTCCCCGAAGCCAGGAGCTCCCGGGCGCGGTCCACCGCCCACCCCGCCAGCAGCTCGGTCTCGGGGCGCGGCACGAAGACGCCGGGGCCGACAGCGAGCTCCACGAAGCGGAACGTCACGCTGCCGGTGAGGTGCTGGAGCGGCTCGCGCGCGGCCCGCCGCGCCACCAGCGCGTCGAAGGCCGCGCGATGCTCGGGCGAGGGCTCGTCGACCAGCATCAGGGAAGCGCGGGAGACCCCCAGCACATGGGCCAGCAGCTCCTCGGCGTCGTGCTCGGGCGACGGCACCCCGGCATCGCGCAACCGATCGGCGGCCGCGCGGCGCAGCGCACGCAGCGGCCCGCTCATGAGTCGAGCGCGTCCAGCCGGGCGGCCATGTCGGCCGCGACGCACGAGTCGAGCAC
The DNA here is from genome assembly GCA_963719955.1 of uncultured Actinomycetota bacterium. Classification (GTDB taxonomy): domain Bacteria; phylum Actinomycetota; class Actinomycetes; order Propionibacteriales; family Nocardioidaceae; genus Nocardioides. The sequence goes on from CAVRDV010000002.1 coordinate 134,481, forward strand.
CGGCTGCAGGTCGCCGTCGAGCACCTGGTCGAGGTTGTGGGCCTTGTAGCCGGTGCGGTGGTCGGAGATGCGGTTCTCCGGGAAGTTGTAGGTGCGGATCCGCTCGGAGCGGTCCACCGTGCGCACCTGGCTGCGGCGCGCCTCGCTGGCCTCCGCGTCCGCCGCCTCCTGCGCCGCCGCGAGCAGCCGGGAGCGCAGGATGCGCAAGGCCTGCTCCTTGTTCTGCAGCTGGCTCTTCTCGTTCTGGCAGCTCACCACGATGCCGGTGGGCACGTGGGTGATCCGGACAGCGGAGTCGGTGGTGTTGACGCTCTGGCCGCCGGGACCCGACGACCGGAACACGTCGACCCGCAGGTCGGTCTCGTCGATCGAGACGTCCACCGGCTCGGCCTCGGGCATCACCAGGACGCCGGCGGCGCTGGTGTGGATGCGCCCCTGCGACTCGGTCACCGGCACCCGTTGGACCCGGTGGACGCCGCCCTCGAACTTCAGCAGGGCGTAGGGCGCCTCCCCCGGCTCGCGCGTGCCCTTGGCCTTGACCGCGAGCGTGACGGACTTGTAGCCGCCGAGGTCGGACTCGGTGGCGTCGAGGATCTCGGTGCGCCAGCCTCGCGCCTCGGCGTAGCGGGTGTACATGCGAAGCAGGTCGCCGGCGAACAACGCCGACTCCTCACCGCCCTCCCCCGACTTGACCTCGAGGATCGCGTCCCTGCCGTCGGCGGGGTCGCGGGGCACCAGCAGCGTCTGCAGCCGGTCGGCGGTCTCCTCGCGGCGGGCCTGCAGTGCCTCGGCCTCGGCGGCGAAGGTGGGGTCCTCGGTCGCCAGCTCCCGCGCCGCCTCGACGTCGTCGCCGAGCTGCCGCCAGCGGTGATAGGCCGTCACGATCGCCGTCAGCTCGGCGTAGCGCTGGTTGAGAGCCTTGGCCAGCCGCTGGTCCGCGTGGGTCTCCGGTTCCGCCAGCCGGACCTCCAGGGAGGCATGCTCGGCCACGAGTGCCTCGACGGCTTCGAACACGCGGGCTCCTGGTGGGCTCCTGGTGGGTGGGGAGAGCGCAGACCGCCGACCACCCGCACCACGGCGGGAGGCCGGCGGTCGGAGAAGCTACTTGGCGTCGTCGGCGCCGCTGGCCGCGGCCTTCTTGGCGTAGCGGGCCTCGAAGCGGGCGACGCGGCCGCCGGTGTCGAGGATCTTCTGCTTGCCGGTGTAGAACGGGTGGCAGTTGGAGCACACGTCGGCGTGGATCGTGCCGCTCGTGGCGGTGCTGCGGGTGGTGAACGTGTTGCCACAGGTGCAGGTGACGTCGGTGGCGACGTAGTCCGGGTGGATGTCGTTCTTCATGGTGTCCTCAGTGTCCTTCCTGGGGGTCGCCGGGTCGCCGCTCTCGACTGAGCTGGCGTGAACCGGAACCAACCCACGATTGTGCCAGTCGCTCGAACGCCCGCGCCAATCGCTGCATTCCCGCCCGACCGCGGGGGCGGACGACCGCTGGACGAGGGGCTGGAGGTTCACTCCTCGTCGGGGGCCGGGGTGGTCTTCTGCACCGTCATCAGGAACTCGATGTTGGTGGACGACTTCTTCAGCTTCTCCAGCAGCAGCTCGAGCGCCTGCTGGCCGTCCAGCGCGGAGAGGACCCGGCGCAGCTTCCAGACGATCGCCAGCTCCTCCTTGCTCATCAGGAGCTCCTCGCGGCGGGTGCCGGAGGCGATCGGCGTCGATCGCGGGGAAGATCCGCTTGTCGGCGAAGTCGCGGCGCAGCCGGATCTCCATGTTGCCGGTGCCCTTGAACTCCTCGAAGATCACCTCGTCCATCTTGGAGCCGCTCTCGACCAGCGCCGTCGCCAGGATGGTCAGCGAGCCGCCGTTCTCGATGTTGCGCGCGGCGCCGAAGAACTTCTTGGGCGGGTACAGCGCCGCCGAGTCGACGCCGCCGGACAGGATCCGGCCCGAGGCCGGTGCGGCCAGGTTGTACGCGCGGCCGAGGCGGGTGATGCCGTCGAGCAGCACCACGACGTCGTGGCCCAGCTCGACGAGCCGCTTGGCCCGCTCGATCGCGAGCTCGGCGACCGTGGTGTGGTCCGACGGCGGCCGGTCGAAGGTCGAGGAGATGACCTCGCCCTTGACCGAGCGCTCGAAGTCGGTGACCTCCTCGGGGCGCTCGTCGACCAGGACCACCATCAGGTGGCACTCGGGGTTGTTGGTGGTGATCGAGTTGGCGATCGACTGCAGGATCATCGTCTTGCCCGCCTTGGCCGGCGACACGATGAGGCCGCGCTGGCCCTTGCCGATCGGAGCGGCGATGTCGATGACTCGGCCGATCAGGTTGCCCGGGTCGGTCTCCAGCCGCAGCCGCTCATGGGGGTAGAGCGGGGTCAGCTTGGTGAAGTCGACGCGATGCTTCGCGGTCTCCGGGTCGGCGCCGTTGACACTGTCGACGCGCACCATCGGGTTGAACTTCTCCTTGCGCTCACCCTCGCGCGGCTGGCGCACCTGACCGACGATCGCGTCACCACGGCGCAGGCCGTACTTGCGGACCATCGACAGGGACAGGTAGACGTCGTCGGCGCCGGCCAGGTAGCCGCTGGTGCGGACGAACGCGTAGTTGTCGAGGACGTCGAGGATGCCGGCGGCGGGCACCAGGACGTCGTCGTCGTAGATCTGGGTGTCGGGCTCGGTGCGGCCCCCGCGCTCGCGGCTGCGGCCACGGCGACGACGGTTGCGGCGACTGCCGCCCTCGTCGTCCTGACCATGATCGGGGCGGCCCTGCTCGCTTGCGGGCTGGTCCCCCTTGCCGCCCTGGTCCCCCTTGGCGTGGTCCCCCTTGGCCTGCTCCTTCGCGGGCTGGTCCTGCGGCTGATCGCCCTTGCCCTGCTTGCCGCCGGACTGCTTGCCGCCGGACTGCTTGCCGCCGGACTGTTTGCCGCCGGACTGCCCGTCGCGGCCCTGGTTGTCGTTGCCCCGGTGGCCACCGCTCTGCTTGGCCCCGCCCTGGGCGGCCTTGATCGCCTCGATCAGCTGGGCCTTCTTCATCGAGCCGGCTCCGGCGACGCCCATGCCGGCCGCCATCGACTTCAGGTCGGCGAGCAGCATGGTGCTGAGCCCACCACCGCGCTTCTTCGAGCCGCTCTCGGACTCGGGCGCGGGTGTGGTGGATTCGTTGGTGTCCGTCACGTGAGGTCCTTCCCACGTATCTCAGCCGCCCTGCGGGTGCCGGCGCGGCATCATGGTCGTTGTTTCCCCGGGTCCGCGGGCCACGACGGATCGGTCGGGCAGCGGGCCACACGCAGACACTGCGAAGCAGCGAGTCGCGGAGGAGAGTGCACTTCGAGGCGGGATCTGCCCGAAGGCGACGCCGAGTGGCGCGCCGCCCACCCTAACACCCACCGCGTCGCGAGGTCGCATCTCACGCGACCGGCACGCACGCAGCACCCGCGACGCTCAGGCGACGATCACACCGTCCCGCTCGATGCGAAGCGGCCATGCGCTCCAGCCCTCGGGGGCCCGGCCCCGGAGCGCGGCCTCACCCGCACCGGTCTCGCAGAACGCGAGCACGGTCGGTCCGGCGCCCGAGACCACGGCCGGGATGTCGTCGTCGCGCAGCGACGTCGACCAGACCGAGGGTCTGCGGCATCGCCGGCTCACGGTAGTGCTGGTGCACGAAGTCGCGGGTCGCCGCCAGCAGGTGCTCCGGCTGGCCCGCCAGCGCGGCGACGAGCAGGGCCGTCCGCCCGGCGTTGGCGGCGGCGTCGTCGTGCGACACCGAGGCGGGCAGCAGCCGGCGGGCCACGTAGGTGGCCAGCGGCGTCGCCGGCACGAACACCACGGTGGAGACCCGCGGGTCGACACCGGAGCGGACGGCGAACCAACGCTCGCCCTCGCGACCGGAGATGACGAAACCGCCGTAGAACGCGGGCGCCACGTTGTCGGGATGGCCCTCCAGGTCGGCCGCCAGGCGGAACACGGCGTCGTCGTCGAGCAGCAGCGTGCCGCCGGCGACCAGCGCACGCGCCAGGACCAGGCCGCCGACGATGGCCGCCGAGGAGGAGCCGAGGCCCCGGCCGTGCGGGATCGCGTTGTGACAGCTGAGGTCGAGCCGTCGGGGCGCGCAGCCCCATCGCGGCGAAGGCAGCGCGCATCGCGCGCACCACGAGGTGGGACTCGTCACGAGGGACCTCGTCCGCCCCCTCGCCGGAGACGGTCGACCGACGGCGGCCCCTCCGACCACCTCCGCGGTGAGCTCGTCGCGCAGCGACAGGGCGAGCCCGAGGCAGTCGAAGCCGGGCCCCAGGTTGGCCGAGGTGGCGGGGACCGTGACGTGCACCGGCCCGTCGACGAAGCTCACGGCGGCGCCTCAGTCGAGGCCGGCGGCCTCGGCCGCCTGCGTCCACGTCGGCGTCGACCACCACGTCGACGAGCTCACCCGCGCCCTCGAGCGCGGTCGCGGTGTCCTTGAGGCCGTGGCCGGTGACGGTGAGGACGACGGTCTTGCCCGAGTAGTCGTCGTGCCGGCGCGACCTCGGCGAGCAGGCCGGCGACCCCGGCGGCCGAGGCCGGCTCGACGAAGACGCCGTCACGCCGCGCGAGCTCGGCGCTGGGCGTCGAGGATCTGCTCGTCGGTGACCGCTGCGAACCGGCCGCCGGACTCGTCGGCGGCCGCCTCGGCGAGCTTCCAGGAGGCGGGGTTGCCGATCCGGATCGCGGTCGCCATGGTCTCCGGGTCGGGGACGGGCTCCCCGGTCACGAGCGGCGCCGCCCCCTCGGCCTGGAAGCCGCACATCACGGGCCTCCTGGTGGCCAGGCCGCGGTCGGCGTACTGCTCGTAGCCCAGCCAGTACGCCGAGATGTTGCCGGCGTTGCCGACCGGGAGCAGGTGGAAGTCGGGGGCGTCACCGAGGAAGTCGACGATCTCGAACGCCGCGGTCTTCTGGCCCTGCGAGCCGCACCGGGTTGACGGAGTTGACCAGCGCCACCGGGTAGTCCCACGACAGCTCCCGGGCCATCTGCAGGCAGTCGTCGAAGTTGCCGCGGACCATGATGATCTGCGCGCCGTGCACGATCGCCTGCGCCATCTTGCCGGCGGCGATCTTGCCCTCGGGGACCAGCACCAGCGGCTTGAGCCCGGCCTTGGCGGCGTAGGCCGCCATCGACGCCGACGTGTTGCCGGTCGACGCGCAGACGACGGCCTCGGCGCCCTCGTGCTTGGCCACCGAGATCGCCACGGTCATGCCGCGGTCCTTGAAGGAGCCGGTCGGGTTGCTGCCCTCGACCTTGAGCCAGACGTCGCCGCCGGTCAGCCCCGAGAGCCACTCGGAGTGCACGAGCGGGGTGCCGCCCTCGCCGAGGGTGATCGCCGGCGATGTCCTCGGGCAGCAGGTCGAGCAGGGGGCGGTACTCCTCGATGACACCGCGCCACTGGTGGGTGGGCCAGACGCTCACTCGGCCTCCCCCTCGACGCGCATCACCGACGACGACCTCGCGCACGATGTCCATCGCCGCGCAGCGCCTCGACGGTCGCGCTGAGCTGGGCGTCGGTCGCCTGGTGGGACACGACGACGAGCTGTGCGTCGGCACCACGTCCCTCCTGGCGGACGGTCTGGATCGAGACGTCGTGGTCGGCGAAGGCGGTGGCCACGGCGGCCAGCACACCGGCGCGGTCGTCGACGTCGAGCGCCACGTGGTAGCGGGTCCGGGTCTCGCCCATCGGCAGCACCTCGCGAGTCGGCGTACGCCGACTCACCGGCACCGCGGGTGCCGGCCAGGCGGTTGCCGGGCCACCGTGACCAGGTCGCCGAGCACCGCGGAGGCGGTCGGCGCACCGCCGGCGCCGGGGCCGTAGAACATCAGCTGGCCGGCCGCCTCGGCCTCGACGAAGACGGCGTTGAAGGCCTCGCGCACCGAGGCCAGCGGGTGGCTGCGCGGGATCATCGCCGGGTGCACCCGGACGGCGACCGCCTCGTCTCCGTCGGCGCCGTCGCGGAGCTCGGCGATGGCGAGCAGCTTGACGACGCAGCCGGTCTCCCGCGCCGAGCGCACGTCGGCCGCGGTCACCTCGGTGATGCCCTCGCGGTGGACGTCGGCCGCGGTCACCCGGGTGTGGAAGGCCAGCGAGGCGAGGATCGCGGCCTTGGCCGCCGCGTCGAAGCCCTCGACGTCGGCGGTCGGGTCGGCCTCGGCGTAGCCGAGCTCCTGCGCCTCCTCGAGCGCCTCGGCGAAGCCGGCGCCCGCGGTGTCCATCTTGTCGAGGATGAAGTTGGTGGTGCCGTTGACGATGCCGAGCACGCGGGTCACCCGGTCGCCGGCCAGCGACTCGCGCAGCGGGCGCAGGATCGGGATGGCACCGGCGACGGCCGCCTCGTAGTAGAGGTCGCGCCCCTCTCCCCCGGCGGCCTTGTCGGCGGCCTCGAACAGCGTCGGAGCCGTCCTCGGCGAGCAGCGCCTTGTTGGCGGTGACGACGGACGCGCCGTGCTCGAGGGCGGCGAGGATCAGCGACCGGGCCGGCTCGATGCCGCCGATCACCTCGACCACGACGTCGACGTCGTCGCGGGTGACCAGGGCCTCGGCGTCGGTGGTGAGGAGCCCGCGGGGCACCTCGACCTCGCGCGGCGGCGTCGATGCGGCGGACGGCGATGCCGACCAGCTCGACCGCCGCGCCGACGCGGGCCGCGAGGTCGTCGGCGTGCTCGTCCAGCAGCCGCACCACCTGGGAGCCGACCGAGCCGCAGCCCAGCACGGCCACCCGCACGGGTCGCTCACGTCATCCGTCACACCCACATCGGTCGCCAACAGGTCGTCATCAGTCTCTCGTCGCACGACGACGCGCGCGACGCCGTCCCGCACCGCGACCACGGGCGGACGCAGGGCGTGGTTGTAGTTCGAGGCCATCGACCGGCAGTAGGCGCCGGTGCCCGGCACCGCCAGTAGATCACCCGGCGCGACGTCGCCGGGCAGGAACTCGTCCTTGACGACGATGTCGCCCGCCTCGCAGTGCTTGCCGACGATCCGCGCCAGCGTCGGGTCGGCCTCCGAGGTGCGCGAGGCCAGGGCGCAGGAGTAGTCGGCGTCGTAGAGGGCGGTGCGGATGTTGTCGCTCATCCCGCCGTCGACGCTGACGTAGGTGCGGCACTGGCCGCCGTCGAGCTCGACCTCCTTGACCGTGCCGACGGTGTAGACGGTGCACATCGCCGGGCCGACGATCGCCCGGCCGGGCTCGATCGACAGCGCGCGGCTCGGGGATGCCGAGCGCCCGGCACTCGTGCTCGACGATCTTGCTCATCTCGGTGGCGAGCTGCGCGGGGTCCGACGGGTCGTCCTGCGTGGTGTAGGCGATGCCGAAGCCGCCGCCGAGGTCCATCTCCGGCAGCGTCACGCCGAGCTCGTCGGAGATCCGGGCCTGCAGCGCGAGCACCCGACGGGCGGCGACCTCGAAACCGGAGGTGTCGAAGATCTGGCTGCCGATGTGGGAGTGCAGGCCGAGCAGCTCGAGGCCGTCGGCGGCCAGCACGCGGCGGACGGCCTCGAGGGCGTCACCGGCGGTGATCGAGAAGCCGAACTTCTGGTCCTCGTGGGCGGTCGCGATGTACTCGTGGGTGTGTGCCTCGACGCCCGCGGTGACCCGCACCATCACGCGGGTGCCGAGGCCGGTGTCGGCGACGACCTCGACCAGCCGGTCGATCTCGTGGAAGGAGTCGACGATGATCCGCCCGACGCCGACCGCGACCGCGTGGCGCAGCTCCGTCGTCGTCTTGTTGTTGCCGTGGAACCCGATCCGCGCCGGGTCGAAGCCCGCGCGCAGGGCCACCGCGCAGCTCGCCCTCGGAGCAGACGTCGAGGCTGAGGCCCTCCTCGGCCACCCAGCGGACCACCTCCGTGCAGAGGAACGCCTTGCCGGCGTAGAACACCTGGTAGGCGTCGAAGGCGTCGCGGAAGGCGCGCGCCCGGGCTCGGAAGTCCTCCTCGTCGAGGACGTACGCCGGCGTGTTGTGGTCGGCGACCAGGTCGGCGAGGGCCATCCCGCCGACGCGCAGCTCTCCGTCGTCCCCGCGGTGGGCCGTCGACGACCACAGGTGCGGGGCCAGGACGTTGGGGTCGACCGGCTCCCGCAGCCACGACGGACCCTTCAGGGCACCCTCGGCATGGGCCCACCCGGCCTCGTGCGCACGCATCGCTCAGCTCACTCCTACCCCGTTGTCTCCACCCGGGTCATCTCGACCCGGGTCACATCCGCTCGGGCGCGGACACGCCGAGCAGGGTGAGGCCGTTGACGAGCACCCATCGGGTGGCCGCGACGAGCACCAGCCGGGCCCGGTTGTCGGGACGGACCGGCTCGTCGCCGGACGGCAGCATCCGGCACTCCTTGGTGTCGTACCACTTGTTGAAGACCGACGCGGTGTCCTCGAGGTAGCGCGCGACCCGGTGCGGCTCGCGCAGCTCCGACGCGCTGGCGACCACCCGCGGGAACTCCGCGAGCGCCCGCAGCAGCTCGCCGTCGCGCTCGTGCGCCAGCAGTGCGGGGTCGAAGGAGTCGATGTCGACGCCCATCCCCAGATCGGCGGCGTTGGCCATCATCCGGCAGGTCCGCGCGTGGGCGTACTGCACGTAGTAGACCGGGTTGTCGTTGCTGGTGCGGGTGATCTCGTCGATGTCGAGCGCGAGCGGGGAGTCGGCGGGGTAGCGGGCCAGGGAGTAGCGCAGCGCGTCGACCCCGATCTCGTCGACGAGCTCGTCCAGGGTGATGATCGTCGCCGGCGCGCTTGGACAGCCTGACCTCGGCTCCACCGCGCATGATCTTGACCAGCTGGCCGATCAGCACCTCGAGCGTCTGGTCGGGGTCGTCCCCGGCGCAGGCCGCCATCGCACGCAGTCGACCGACGTAGCCGTGGTGGTCGGCCCCCAGCAGGTAGAGCAGCTTGTCGAAGCCGCGCTGCCGCTTGTCGACGTAGTAGGCCGTGTCGCTGGCGAAGTAGGTCAGCTCGCCGTTGGACCGGATCAGCACCCGGTCCTTGTCGTCGCCGAAGTCGGTGGTGCGCATCCACAGCGCACCGTCGGCGTCGTAGAGGTGGCCCAGGTCGCGCAGCTTCTCCAGGCCGGCGACCACGTCGTCGCTCTCGTGCAGCGACCGCTCGGAGAACCACACGTCGAAGCGGGTGTGGAAGGCCTCCAGCTGGTCCTGCTGCTCCTTCAGCTGCAGGGCGTAGCCCGCCTCGCGGAAGGCCACGGTCCGCGCCTCGCCCTCCAGCGAGACGATGCCGGGGTCGGCTGCCACGATGGCGTCGGCGAGGTCCTGCACGTAGGCGCCCTGGTAGCCGTCGTCGGGCACCGGCTGCCCGAGCGCCCGTGCCTCGATCGAGGCGCCGAACAGGTCCATCTGGTTGCCGCGGTCGTTGACGTAGAACTCCCTGGCGACCTCGGCGCCGGCCGCCTCGAGCACGCGCGCGATCGCGTCGCCGACGACCGCCCACCGGGTGTGCCCCAGGTGGAGCGGCCCGGTGGGGTTGGCGGAGATGAACTCCACGTTGATCCTCTGGCCGGCGAGCGTCTCGGTGTGGCCGTAGGCCGCCCCGGCCGCCACGATCTCCGCTGCCACCCGACCCTGGGCCGCGGCGGCCACGGTGATGTTGAGGAAGCCGGGCCCGGCGATCTCGACGGCCTCGATGCCGGCGTCGGCGGCGAGCCGGTCGGCGAGCAGCTCGGCCAGCGCGCGGGGACTGGTGCCCGCCCGCTTCGCCAGCTGCAGCGCGACGTTGGTGGCGTAGTCGCCGTGCTCCCTGCTGCGCGGGCGCTCCACCGTCACCGCCGACGGGACCTCGTCGAGCGAGACCGCACCCTCGGCCACCAGCGCCGTCAGGACGCCGGTGATGGCATGGGAGAGCTGCTCGGGGGTCACCGGCCAAGCCTATCGGCGCCCCGTCACCGGCACCGAACCGGTTTCACGCATCGGCGGAGGCGGCGGTATGGTCAACCCGCACCGCGCAGTCGCCGACGCGCCGCGCGGTCACGCCTCCGTAGCTCAGGGGATAGAGCACTGGTTTCCGGTACCAGGTGCCGCAGGTTCGAATCCTGCCGGAGGCGCCCTTCCCCCGCCGGCCCCGGGTCACCCGAGGGCGGCCGCCTTCGCGGCTGCGAGCTCCGCATCGGTCAGCGCCCCGGAGGCGTGCAGGTCGAGCGCCGCTCCAGCGTCGCCACGATGTCCGTGCCGCCCCCGCAGGGGGCGCTGCTGGCGGCGGCGCGGCTTCCGGCGGCGCCTGCGGGGCGGCCCGCTGTTGCTGCCGGTGGGCGGCCAGTAGCTCGCCACCCTCGTGGCGGACCGCGGCGGTCAGCTCGTCGGGCCCAGAGGTGCTAGAGCAGCTCGCCGGCGAACCCGATGTCGAGCAGGTCGCTCGGAGCGTGCCGCACGTCCATCGGTCCGGCGCTCAGGCCAGCGCCTTGGCCTTCAGGGCGTCGAACTCAGCCTGCGTGATCGCGCCGGAGGACAGCAGCTCATGGGCCCGCGCGATCTGGTCGGTCGGCGACGCGCCCGCGACGTCGCGGATGTAGGCGTCGGTGTCGGCCCTGGCCTGCTGCATCTGGGCCATCGAGCGCTCGGCCATGCCGTTGCCGCGCACGATGAGGTAGACCAAGGCGGTCAGGGCCGGGAGGAAGATCAGGAAGAACACCCAGACGGCCTTCATGCCACCCGAGACCGACTTGTCGCGGAACAGGTCAACGAGCACGTTGAAGAGGACCATCAGGTAGGCGATCATCAGGAACAAGGAGAAGGTGAACCAGAAGAACTCCCAGAAGCCGTTCATGCGTTGCTCTCTCTCACTGTGTTGGTCCTGTGTTCCGCACATCGTGGCACAGGCGTGGTTCCGGCTGACCTCCGGCCCGACCGCGTCGAGCCAGGTGGCTTCAGGGGCCGAGGCGAGTCGGTCCCGACCGGCCTAGTCGCAGGACTCCAGCGTGGCGTCGTCGCGCGCCCGGTCGCCGAGCCGCCTGGCCATGCCGGTGTCGGGGAAGACCACGCTGGCGGCGCCCACGGAGCCGATCCCGCCCTGCACCACGCAGTGGGTGATCCGGCCCGGCTTCACCGCCGCGGCAGCGGCCGCGAGCCGGAACAGCTCACCCGGCGAGACGTCGGTCGACACGTGGCGCAGCACCGACATCGCGCCGGCCTCGAGGAACCCCGGCCGGTCGGCGTTCGCGCTGATCTGCCGCGCGATCCCGACCATGGTGAGCTGCTGATGGGCCGAGCGCCCGAAGTCGCCGTCGGGCAGGGTCTTGCGGATCCGCGTGTACGCCATCGCGTTGTAGCCGTTGAGGCGCACCTTGCCGGCGGGGAACCCGGCCGGCTTGAGGTTGCTGTCGCTGAACGAGGAGGGGTTGTCGACGGTGATCCCGCCGATGTCGTCGACCAGCTGCTCGAAGAACGGGAAGCGGGTGACGAAGACGTAGTCGGGCTGGATGCCGACCAGGTTGCCGACGGTCCGTCCCATCAGCTCCGGCCCGCCGTAGTAGAGGCCCTCGTTGACCCGGTGGGAGCCGTAGCCCGGGACGTCGACCCACGAGTCGCGGGGCACGCCGATCGCGGCGGCGGCGCCGGTGCGGGTGTCGACGCCGACCAGCTGGATCGCGTCGCCGCGGGTGCGGTTCATGTCCTCGCCGGGACGGGCGTCGGAGCCCACCATCAGGATCCAGACCACGTCGGGGTTGACGTCGACACCGGAGGCCCCGCGCACCTTCACCAGAGTCACCTCGGTCGGGGCCGGGCTGCTGTCGGGAAGCGCCACGGCGAGCAGGGCCAGCACGATGGTGAGCGAGAGCAGGCGCAGCCCGCGCCGGAGTCGGAAGGCGCTCATCCGGTCGCCTCCGTCGTGCTCCCGGCAGCGGGGACGTCGGCCTTGGTGATGTCGTAGCCGAACACCCGCCACACGCGGTTCTGGCGCACCAGTCGCAGCCGCCCGGCGACCGTCACCCGACGCTCCACCCCGCCCCGGGTGACGAACACCAGACGCACCCTCGCTGTCGCGGCCTGGGCGACGCCGCGGACCCCCAGCAGGTCGACGGTCAGTCGCCGGATCTTCGGGACGACGCCGTCGATCCGCTGCCCGAGGTCGGCGTTGGTCATCAGCATCACGTCGCGACCCGCCTCGTCGACGGCCCCCCTGGTGAAGCGAGGGAACGCGTCGGTGAAGCTCTCGCGCGGGTAGTCGCCGCCGACGTAGGCCATATCGAGCCAGCCGTCGACGACGCGGGTGACGTTGCTCACAGCGCGCTTGCGTTCCTGCTGGCCGACCCGGCCGGTGACGACCCCGACCTTGACGGTCGTCGGCAGCGGCGGCGCGGCGGGCGCGGAGCTGGCGGCGGCGGGCCCCGACGGCTCCGAATCGTCAGTGCTGGAGCAGGCGCCGAGGCCCAGGGACAGAGCCACAGCGAGGGTCACCACGGGGGCCGTCGTCGGCCCCGGGCAACGCCCGGCGAGGCGCCCGTGGCGCACGCTCGTCGTCATCGCGTCGTACTCCGTTTCGTGTGGTGCTCGCTACACCTTGCCCGCTGACAGGATCTGGCCCCTGCATTTGGCGCCCGGTGCGACTAGCCTTGAGCACCGAATCTAGTCCCCGCCACATCGGAAGAGGCGAAGCACGTCGTGCCGTCAGCAGAGCAGCCCGAATCTCCCACGGCCGAGCTTCCCACCGAGTTCGGTGCCAACGAGTGGCTGGTCGAGGAGATGTACGACCGCTTCGCCGCCGACCCGTCCAGCGTCCCGGCCGTGTGGGGTGAGTGGTTCCGCTCCCACGGCGCCCCCGGTCAGGCCGCCAACGGCACCGGTCAGGGCACCTCCTCAGAGCCCGCCGCGGCCGCCGCCGAGACGAAGCCTGTGCCCAACAAACCCGCCGAGAAGCCCGCCGAGAAGCCCGCTGAGAAGCCCACCCCGAAGGCCGCACCCGAGAACCCGGCGACGAATAGCAGGGCCACGGCGCGACCGAGGCCGCCGGCGACGGCAGCCGAGCCCGCCAGGGGCACCTCCTCCCCCGTCGCGAAGGACCCCAAGCCGGCAGCGCCCGCAGCGGCGAGCGACGAGCCGACGTTCACCGTCCTGCGCGGCGCTCCGGCCCGCACCGTCCAGAACATGGATGCGTCGCTGTCGGTGCCGACGGCCACGTCGGTCCGGTCGGTGCCGGTCAAGCTGCTGTGGGACAACCGGATCGTCATCAACAACCACCTCGCCCGCGCCCGCGGCGGCAAGGTGTCCTTCACCCACGTCATCGGCTACGCCCTGGTCAAGGCGCTGCGCACGATGCCGGAGATGAACGTCGGCTTCGACGTCGTCGACGGCAAGCCGAACCTGATCCGGCCGGCCCACATCAACCTGGGCCTGGCCATCGACCTGCCGAAGCCCGACGGCACCCGCCAGCTGCTGGTGCCGTCGATCAAGGCCGCGGAGGCGATGGACTTCGCCGGCTTCTGGACGGCCTACGAGGACGCTCGTGCGCAAGGCCCGCGACGGCAAGCTGACCGTCGAGGACTTCCAGGGCACCACCATCTCGCTGACCAACCCCGGCACCATCGGCACCAACCACTCGGTGCCGCGCCTGATGAGGGGCCAGGGCGCCATCATCGGCGTCGGCGCCATGGAGTACCCGCCGGAGTGGCAGGGCGCCTCGGAGGACAGCCTCGACCCGCAACGCGATCAGCAAGGTGATGACGCTGACGTCGACCTACGACCACCGCGTCATCCAGGGCGCGCAGTCGGGCGAGTTCCTGCGGCGGGTGCACCAGCTGCTGCTCGGCGAGGAGGGCTTCTACGACGAGATCTTCCGCTCGCTGCGGATCCCCTACGAGCCGATCCGCTGGTCCAACGACATCGCCGACCTCGCACGACGACGAGATCGGCAAGCAGGCGCGCATCCTCGAGCTGATCCACGCCTACCGGGTGCGCGGCCACATGATGGCCGACACCGACCCGCTGGAGTACCGCCAGCGCTCGCCACCCCGACCTCGAGGTGGAGTCCCACGGGCTGACGCTGTGGGACCTCGACCGCGAGTTCGCGACCGGCGAGTTCGGCGGCGAGCGGCGATTCATGAAGCTGCGCAGCATCCTCGGCATCCTGCGCGACTCCTACTGCCGCACCGTCGGCATCGAGTACATGCACATCATGGATCCCGACCAGCGCCGCTGGATCCAGGAGCGCGTCGAGCAGCCGCACCAGAAGCCCCCGCGCGAGGAGCAGCTGCGGATCCTGCTCAAGCTCAACCAGGCCGAGGCCTTCGAGACGTTCCTGCAGACCAAGTTCGTCGGCCAGAAGCGGTTCTCGCCTCGAGGGTGGCGAGACCACCATCCCGCTGATCGACGAGATCTGCGAGGCCGCGGCCGAGGCCGAGCTCGACGAGGTCACCATCGGCATGGCGCACCGCGGGCGGCTCAACGTGCTGGCCAACATCGTCGGCAAGAAGTACTCCCAGATCTTCCGCGAGTTCGAGGGCAACATCGACCCGCGGACGGTGCAGGGCTCCGGCGACGTGAAGTACCACCTCGGCGCCGAGGGCGAGTTCACCGCCGGCGTCGGGCTCCCGGATCAAGGTGTCGGTGGCGGCCAACCCGTCACACCTCGAGGCGGTCGACCCGGTGCTCGAGGGCATCGCGCGCGCCAAGCAGGACGTGCTCGACCGCGGCGCCGAGTACCCCGTGCTGCCGCTGCTGATCCACGGCGACGCCGCCTTCGCCGGGCAGGGCGTGGTGGCCGAGACGCTGAACCTCTCGCAGCTGCGCGGCTACCGCACCGGCGGCACCATCCACCTGGTCGTCAACAACCAGGTCGGCTTCACCACCTCGCCCGGCGCGTCCCGCTCCTCGCTCTACTGCACCGACGTGGCGCGGATGGTCCAGGCGCCGATCTTCCACGTCAACGGCGACGACCCGGAGGCCTGCATCCGGGTGGCCCGGCTGGCGTTCGAGTACCGCCAGGCGTTCAACAAGGACGTCGTCATCGACCTGGTCTGCTACCGCCGGCGCGGCCACAACGAGGGCGACGACCCGTCGTACACCCAGCCGCTGATGTACGACCTGATCGAGCAGAAGCGCTCGGTGCGCAAGCTCTACACCGAGTCGCTGATCGGTCGTGGCGACATCACGATCGAGGAGGCCGAGCAGGTCCTCAAGGACTACCAGCAGCAGCTGGAGCGGGTCTTCACCGAGGTGCGCGAGGCCAGACTCGCAGCCGTCGGAGTGGACGACCGTCCCCGACTACCCCGACAAGCCGGCCGGCGAGGCCCGCACCGCGGTGACCCGCGAGGTGCTCAAGCGGATCGCCGACGCCTACGTCACCCCGCCCGACGGCTTCACGGTGCACCCGAAGGTGATGCCGCAGCTGCAGCGCCGGGCCGCCGCGATCGCCGACGGCCCGATCGACTGGGGCACCGGCGAGATCCTCGCCTTCGGCTCGCTGCTGATGGAGCGGCCGCCCGGTCCGCCTGGCCGGCCAGGACTCCCGCCGCGGCACGTTCGTGCAGCGCTTCGCGACGATCATCGACCGGACCAACGCCGACGAGTGGACCCCGCTGGCCAACCTGTCCGAGGACCAGGCGAAGTTCTTCGTCTACGACTCGCTGCTCTCGGAGTACGCCGCCCTCGGCTTCGAGTACGGCTACTCCGTCGCGCGGCCCGACGCGCTGGTGCTGTGGGAGGCGCAGTTCGGCGACTTCGTCAACGGCGCCCAGACCGTGATCGACGAGTTCATCACCTCCAGCGAGACCAAGTGGCGCCAGCAGTCCGGCGTCGTGCTGCTGCTCCCCCACGGCTACGAGGGGCAGGGCCCCGACCACTCCTCGGCCCGGATCGAGCGGTTCCTGACGATGTGCGCGGACGACGCGTTCGTCGTGGCGCAGCCCTCGACGCCCGCGTCGTACTTCCACCTGCTGCGGCGCCACTCGCTGGGCGAGGAGCACAAGCCGCTGATCGTGTTCACCCCCAAGTCGATGCTCAAGCGCAAGGACGCGGCGTCGCAGCCGCCGGACTTCACCGAGGGGTCGTTCCGACCCTTGATCGCCGACGACGACGCGGACCCCGAGGCCGTCGAGACGCTGCTGATGTGCTCGGGCCGGATCACCTGGGACCTGTTGGCCGAGCGCGCCAAGCAGGAGCAGCCCGAGAAGTGGGCGGTCGCGCGGGTCGAGCAGCTCTACCCGCACCCCGCGCGAGGAGATCGCCGCCGAGATCGAGCGGTTCCCGAACCTCAAGGCGGTCCGCTGGGTGCAGGACGAGCCGGCCAACATGGGCCCGTGGCCGCACTACCAGCTCAACGTCTGGCCGTACGTCGGCCACGAGGTGCAGCGGGTCAGCCGGCCGGCGTCGGCCTCCCCCTCCGTCGGCACGCTCAAGCGCCACAGCGAGGAGCAGGCGGCGCTGCTGGGCGAGGCGTTCGCTCCCCCGCAGGGCTGAGACCGTGTACTTCACCGACCGCGGCATCGAGGAGCTCGAGCGTCGCCGGGGCGACGAGGAGGTCACCCTGGCCTGGGTGGCCGAGCGGCTGCAGGAGTTCACCGACGTCCACCCCGAGTTCGAGACGGCCGTCGAGCGCTTCGCCACGTGGCTGGCGCGGCTGGACGACCCCGAGGACTGACGCTCCGAGACGACCCCGCGGGGGCGTCAGCCCCGCCCGGGGCGGAGCACCATCTCGGGGATGGTGGAGTCCTCGGGCAGGTCGAGGATCTGCAGGATCGCGTCGGCCACGCTGCCGGGGGCGATCCAGCGCCCCTCGTCGTAGGCGCGTCCCTCCTGCTCGTGGACCAGCTCCTGCATCGGCGTGGCGGTGCGGCCCGGGAAGAGCGTGCTGACCCGCACGCCGTGAGGGCGCTCCTCGGCGCGCAGTGCGTCGGCCAGCGCCCGGAGGCCGGCCTTCGACGCGGCGTACGCCGACCAGTGGGGACCCGGCGACAAGGCCGCCGTGGAGCTCACCAGCACCACGGACCCACGGCCGGCGCGCAGCGCCGGCAGGAGCGCGCGGGTGACCAGGGCGGGCGAGACCAGGTTGACGTCGAGCTGACGGCGCCAGGAGCCGGCGTCCAGCTCGGCGACCGTGCCCAGCTCGACGAGCCCGGCGACGTGCACCAGCGAGTCGACCCGCTCGGGCACGGCCCACGCCAGGTCGGCGAGCGACTCCGGTCGCGCGAGGTCGGCCTCGACCATCAGGGCGTCGGGGAAGGAGGGCCGGAGCTCGTCGATCCGCGCCTCGTCGCGGAGCAGCAGGACCAGCCGGTCGCCGCGGTCGCGCAGCCGGTCGGCGACGACCCGGCCGATCCCCGACCCCGCGCCCGTGACGACGTGGAGCCGGGTCATCGGGTGAAGACGACCTTGCCGAACAGGTCGCCGGCCGCCATCGCCGCGAAGCCGTCGCGGGCCTGGTCCATCGGCAGGGTGCGATCGATGAGGGGCTTGGTGCCGGTCGCGTCGAGGAAGGACACCAGCCGCGCCAGCTCGCCGCGGGTCCCCATCGTCGAGCCGATCACGGCGAGCTGCAGGAAGAAGATCCGGGTCAGCTCGGCGTCGTCGACGTCGGGCCCGGAGGTGGTGCCGGAGATGATGATCCGGCCGCCGGGCCGCAGGCTCCTCACGGAGTGCGACCACGTCGCGCGGCCGACGCTCTCCATCACCGCGTCGACGCGCACGGGCAGCCGGGCGCCGGACTCGAAGGCCTCGTGGGCGCCGATCGCGAGGGCGCGAGCGCGCTTGTCCTCGTCGCGGGAGGTGACCAGCACACGCAGGCCCCCCGCGCGCGCCAGCGTGATCAGCGCGGTCGCGAGCCCACCGCCCGCGCCTTGGACCAGCACCGTCTCGCCGGGCTTGAGGTCGCCCTGGACGTAGAGCATGCGGTAGGCCGTGAGCCAGGCCGTCGGCAGGCACGCCGCCTCCTCGAACGACAGCGACGCCGGCTTCGGGACCACGTTGCCCGCCGGCACCGCGACCTTCTCGGCGAACGTGCCCTGGTAGCGCTCGGAGAGCAGCGAGCGGCCCGGGTCGAGCGTCTCGTCGCCACTCCACCCGGGGGAGCTCACCACCCCGTGCACCAGCACCTCGTTGCCCTCCTCGTCGAGACCGGCGGCGTCGCAGCCGAGGATCATCGGCAGCGCCTCCTGTCGCAGGCCCACGCCGCGCAGCGACCAGAGGTCGTGGTGGTTGAGCGAGACGGCCTTGACGGTGACCGTGGTCCAGCCGTCGGGGACGTCGGGGTCGGGGCGCTCGCCCACCACGAGTCCGGACAGCGGGTCGTCGGCCGAGAACGAGTCGGCGTACACAGCGAACATGGGCCCCACGCTAGCGAGCCGGGGTCGGCGGTGCGCGTCGCGACCGGTCAGCGCGCTGCCGCGGCGGCCGCCGCGGCCCGCTCCACCCACCTCGGCACCTCGCCGTAGCGCTGGTTCGGCACGAGCTCGCCGGCGGCGCAGCACTCGACCAGCTGGGTCATCCGGCGGTCGCGGGTGGACGTCTGCTTGGCCGAGGTCACCCAGACGGTGCAGACCTTGCGGTAGGTCGCCGTCGATGCCTCCCAGAACGCGGCGGCCGCGGGACTGGCGGCCAGGCGGGCGGCGTAGGGGTCGGGGAGGCCGGCCTCCGGGCCCTCGTGGCTGTAGGGCGCCTCGTCGCGACGACGCTGCTCCCAGATCGCCAGGCCGCTGGGCTGCATGCGCCCCTCGGCGCGCAGCTGCTCGACGAGGTCGAGGTTGATCCGGCTCCAGTGGGAGGTCTTCTTGCGAGGGGTCCACCGCTGCCGCCTGGTGTCGCCGTCGATGCGCTGGGCGACGGAGTCGATCCACCCCCAGCACAGCGCCTCGGGGACCGCCTGCTCCCACGTCAGGCCACGATCGGCGACGTGTTTCCTCTTCAGGCCCATCCACAGGCTGGTCTCGGTGTCGTGGTGCAGCGCCAGCCACGCGGCGAACTCCTCGGGAGTGTCGAAGAAGCGCGCCGGCTGCTCGGGCGTGCCGCCCATCCGACCCGGCATCTCGTCCTCAGCCTCGTCACGCGACATGCGACGAGCGTGCCACGGGGCGCCGACAGAGGAGGCCGGCTCAGCGGGTGGCGACGCCGTCGCGGCGGGCGGCCTCGGCGACCGCGGCGCACACGGCCGGGCCGACGCGAGGGTCGAACGGCGAGGGGACGATCAGGTCCTCAGCCAGGTCGTCGCCGACCAGCTCGGCCAGCGCCGAGGCGGCGGCGAGCTTCATGCCCTCGGTGATCGCGGTGGCGCCGGCGTCGAAGGCGCCGCGGAAGATGCCGGGGAAGGCCAGCACGTTGTTGATCTGGTTGGGGAAGTCGGACCGGCCGGTCGCGACCACCCGGGCGTAGCGGTGGGCGACCTCGGGGTGCACCTCGGGGTGCGGGTTGGCGAGCCCGAAGATGATCGCCTCGGGCGCCATCGACGCCACGACCTCCTCGGGCACCGTGCCGCCCGAGACGCCGAGATAGACGTCGGCGCCGGCCATCACGTCGGCCAGCGAACCGCGGCGGTCGTGGCGGTCGGCGGTGTCCTCCGCGAGCGAGCGCTTGACGGGCGTGAGGTCGCTGCGGCTGGAGTGCAGCACGCCCTGCCGGTCGAGGACGGCCAGGTCGGTGACGCCGGCCTCCAGGAGGATCCGGGCCACGGCCACGCCCGCTGCGCCGGCTCCCTGGATCACCACCCGCGTCGTCGCCGGGTCGCGGCCGGTGAGCCGCAGCGCGTTCTGCAGCGCGGCCAGCGCCACGACGGCGGTGCCGTGCTGGTCGTCGTGGAAGACGGGGATGTCGAGGCGCTCCTTGAGCCGGGCCTCGATCTCGAAGCAACGCGGGGCGGAGATGTCCTCGAGGTTGACCCCGCCGAAGCTCGGGGCGAGCCGGACGACGGTCTCGATGATCTCCTCGACGTCGGTGGTCGCCAGGCAGATCGGCACCGCGTCGACGCCACCGAACTGCTTGAAGAGCACCGCCTTGCCCTCCATCACCGGCATCGCGGCGGCCGGGCCGATGTCGCCCAGCCCTAGCACGGCGGTGCCGTCGGTGACGATGGCGACGGTGTTGGGGACCCAGGTGTAGTGGCGGGTCATCGCCGGCTCCTCGGCGATCGCCTCGCACACGCGCGCCACGCCGGGGGTGTAGGCCTTGGAGAGGTCGTCGCGCCCGGTCAGCGCCACCGTCGAGACCGTCTCGAGCTTGCCTCCGAGGTGGAGGTCGAAGACGGGGTCGCCGGCGAACGGATGCGCCTGGTCGGGTCGCGGCCCGAGCGGGCGGTCGGTGGAGTCGGCAGTCATCAGAGGTGAGTCGAACCTTCCGGTCCGCGGGCCGGTCCCGGCCCGCCGGTCAGGCCCGCCAGTCTTCCACAGCGCCGACCGGCGGCGGGGGTCGCCCCGCGGACCTTCCGGGCGGCGTCCCGGACACCTCGGCCGGCGGCCGCGCCGGTCATCGCCGACGCAGCAACCGGGGACGCGGCCACAGCCGCATCCGGCCCACGGCTACCACGTCGGAGTCGCGCACCGGGCCGCGGTGGCGGGAGTCCACGCCCGCCTCGGGGTCGTCGCTGAGCAGCCACCAGCCGGGGTCCCCCGAGAGCGTGCTCCGTCGCTCGACCGCCCGCTTGACCACGATGGCACCGTCGGCGAAGCGAGCCACGACGACATCGCCCGAGCGCGGCCGGACGGCGTACTGCACCAGCAGCCGGTCACCGGCCGCCAGGGCCGGGCGCATCGAGTCTCCGCGCACCCGGGCGAGGCCCCACGGCAGCCACCCGCCGGGGCCGTCGGAGGAGCGTCGGACCGCCGATCGGCCCCCGCGCATGCTTCGGCTCACGCCGGGTAGTGTCGCAGCAGTGGCATCCGCCCCCCGACCGCAGACCGAGAGGACTCCTGCTCGTGCGACTGTTCGCCCCCATCATCGAGGTCTCCGCCCACTGCGACCTGCCCTGCGGTGTCTACGACCCCGCACAGGCCCGCATCGAGGCCGAGAGCGTCAAGGCCATCATCGGCAAGGTCGCCGACAACGACGACCCCGACTTCCGCACCCGGGCCCTGGTCATCAAGGAGCAGCGGGCCGAGCTCGTCAAGCACCACCTCTGGGTCCTCTGGACCGACTACTTCAAGCCCCCGCACTTCGAGGCGCACCCGCAGCTCCACACGCTGTTCAACGAGGCGACGAAGCTCGCCGGCGCCGCCGGCACCAAGGGCAGCCTGGACGCCGGCAAGGCCGACGAGCTGCTGGCCAAGATCGACGAGATCGCGGAGATCTTCTGGGAGACCAAGAAGTCCTGACGAAGCCAGGCCTCTCTCGCTGACCCGCCGGGCGCCCTCTCGGTACGATCCGCGGGAGGGCGCCCGTAGGTCGGGCCACCGCCGCCCGGCCCGCGCCGGGACGCCACCGAGTGCTCAGCGAGAGGTCAGATGGTCACCAGCGACGACCGCCGTGCCGATGTCGAGCTGCGGCTCCCGGCCGACGGCGCCTACGCCTCCGTCCTGCGCACCACCACGGTGGGCCTGGCCGCCCGCCTCGACTTCACCCTCGACGACATCGAGGACCTGCGGATGGCGGCCGGTGAGGCCGGGGCCATCGTGCTCGAGCGCGCCAGCCCCGGGGGTGACCTGGTCTGCGCCTACCTGCTCGGCCCCGGACGGCTGACCATGACGCTCAGCGTCACTGCCGACGCACCCGCCGGAGCCCGACTTCGACAGCTTCGCCTGGCAGGTGCTGAGCACGCTCGCCAGCCACGCCGAGGCGCAGGCGGCGCCCGACCGGTTCACGGTCAGCCTCACCATGGAGTCCGATCTGGTGGCCCCCGAAGCATGACGGAGGCCGACTCGGGGGACGACCGGCTCGAGGAGCCGGGGGGTCATGAGGAGACCCGGGCGCGCAGCGTCGAGCTGTTCGGCGAGCTGCGAGCCGGCTCGAGCGACGCCCGGGAGCGGCTGGTCCACCTCCACCTGCCGCTGGTGGAGTACTGCGCCCGCCGCTTCCGCAACCGCGGGGAGCCGTTCGAGGACCTGATCCAGGTCGGCACGATCGGGCTGATCAAGGCGATCGACCGCTTCGACCATCGAGCGGGGCGTCGAGTTCACGACGTACGCCACCCCGACGATCCTCGGCGAGATCAAGCGCCACTTCCGCGACAAGGGCTGGGCGATCCGGGTGCCGCGCCGGCTCCAGGAGCTCCGGATGGCGATCACCACCGCACACCGCCGACCTGACCCAGCACCTGGGCCGCTCCCCCACGCCGCGCGAGCTCGCGGCGGCCATCGGCTGCACCGTCGACGACGTGATGGAGGGGCTGGAGTCGGCCAACGCCTACGCGACGGTGTCGCTGGACGCCACCGACCACGACGGGACTGCCACGACCATGCTCGACGCGCTGGGGATCGACGACGCGAACCTCGGCCAGGTCGAGCTCCGGGAGTCGGTGCGGCCGCTGCTCGGCCAGCTCGACAGCCGCGAGCCAGCAGATCCTGGTGCTCCGGTTCTTCCGCAACATGACGCAGACGCAGATCGCCGCGGAGGTCGGCATCTCGCAGATGCACGTCTCGCGGCTGCTGACCCGGTCGCTGGACCAGCTGCGCACCGCCTTCCAGGCCGAGAGCCGCTAGCGGTCCTCGGCCTCCAGCGCGGCCATGCTCGCGGGGAGCAGCAGTCCGGCGATCGTCACCACCGCCATCACCGCCAGTGTCGCCGCGACCCACGTGGTGTCGCCGCCCCGGAACGACCACGCGATGCCGAGCCACACCAGCTGCGCGAAGCACCACCGGTCCGCGCCCCCACGCCCGGCCGGCCAGCACGGCCCGGGCCGCGACGAGCAGCATCGCGCCGTACGCCGCGAAGAAGGCCGCCGTCGTCAGTCCCATCGTCACTCGCCCGCCGGTGAGGGCCAGCAGCTCCAGGACGGCGTAGCCGACCAACCCCAGCCCCTGGGCGGCTGCGAGGACCGCGGCCAGCCGCAGCGGCACGGGCAGCCCCGATCCGGGAATCTTCACGCGCCCAGGCTAGTTGTGTGAGCAAACAAACCCGCGGCAGGGGTTGTGTGCGAGCCCAGGAGTTGCCACGCTGTGCGTGGTGCTCGTGAAGGAGTTCACGATCGCGCACTCCAGCCTGCCCGACGGGCATCGCCCGTCTCACCACACGACCGACGAGAGAGGTCTGCCACCCCCATGGATTGGCGCAGCCGTTCCGCGTGCCTCGACGAGGACCCGGAGCTGTTCTTCCCGATCGGCAACACCGGTCCGGCCATCCTCCAGATCGAGGAGGCCAAGCAGGTGTGCCGACGCTGCGAGGTGCGCGAGCAGTGCCTCGCGTGGGCGCTGGAGGCGGGCCAGGACCACGGGGTGTGGGGCGGTCTGTCGCGAGGACGAGCGACGCGCCCTCAAGCGGCGCAACGCCCGGTCCCGCGTCCGCACCACGCCTGAGCCCCGGCTGACGCGGGTCACTCGCCCGGCACGTCCACCCGGACCCGGGTGCCGCCGCGTGCCCCTGCCCGGTCCAGGGCCAGCTGTCCCCCGAGCTCGGACTCCACGAGCGTCCGGACGATCGACAGGCCCAGATGGGTCGAGGTGTCGAGGTCGAAGCTCTCGGGGACGCCGGCGCCGTCGTCGGTGACGGTGCAGGTCAGCCGGCCCAGCGACCGGCGTACGTCGACCAGGATCTCGCCCTCGGCGCCCGCCTCCGGGTAGCCGTGCTCGACGGCGTTCTGGAGCACCTCGGTGAGCACCATCGCGAGCGCGGTCGCCTGCTCGGAGGTGACCTCTCCGAACGAGCCGCTGCGGCGGACCCGCACCCCGTCGCCGACGGCGCTGACCTCGGTCACCATCGTGCAGAGCCGGTCGGCGATCTCGTCGAAGTCCACGGTGCTCCTCGACGGTCTGGCTGAGCGTCTCGTGGACGATCGCGATCGAGCCGACCCGGCGCACCGCCTCCTCGAGGGCGGCCTTGGCCGCCGGCTCGTCGATCCGCCGGGCCTGGAGCCGGAGCAGCGCCGCGACGGTCTGCAGGTTGTTCTTCACCCGGTGGTGGATCTCGCGGATCGTGGCGTCCTTGGTGACCAGCTCGCGGTCGCGCCGCCGCAGGTCGGTGACGTCGCGGACCAGGATCAGCGCGCCCGAGTGCTCGCCCTCGGGGCGCAGCGGGATCGCCCGCACGATCAGCGGCGGTCCCCTCGCCGCCGATCTCGGTGTCGCGGGCCACCCGGCCGCTCAGCACCGCGCTCAGGGTCTCCTCGTCGGGACGCCGGCGCGGCGGCACCAGCGTCGCGGGTGGCGTCGGCCAGCACCGTGCCCTCGAGGTCACCGCGGTGGCCGAGCCGGCGATAGACCGAGAGCGCGTTGGGGCTCGCGTAGACCACCCGCCCCGCCGCGTCGACGCGCACGAAGCCGTCGCCGACGCGCGGGGAGTCCGCGTGGTCGCTGCGCTGCCCCGGGATCGGGAAGTGCCCGGCCGCGATCATCTGGGTCAGCTCGGCCGCTGTCTGCAGGTAGGACAGCTCCAGCCGGCTGGGGGTCCGCACGCCGAGCAGGTTGGTGTTGCGGCCGATCACCGCGATCACCCGGTCGCCGCGGCGTACCGGGATCGCCTCGACCCGCACCGGCACGTCGTCGCGCCACTCGGGGTCGCCCTCACGGAGCAGCCGCCCCTCGGCGAGCGCCCGTCCAGCAGGTGCCGGCGACCGCTGGGGCACGAACGTGCCGACCACGTCGTCGACGTACGCCGTCGGGCCGGTCGTCGGCCGCATCTGGCGCGCCCGCCCAGAAGCCCTTGCCCTCGCGGTCGGGCAGCCAGAGCACGAGGTCGGCGAAGGACAGGTCGGCGATGATCTGCCAGTCGGCCACGAGCAGGTGCAGCCACGCGACGTCGTCGTCGTCGAGGTCGGTGTGGGCCCGCACCAGTTCCGTCATCGTGGGCACACCGGCAGCGTAGTGTGGGCCCCGGCGCCGGCTGCTGCCCGGCTCAGGCGCCGGGTGAGCGGCTGGCGAGGAGGAGGCGTCGGATGGAGACCGGCTACTGGCAGCAGGTCATGGCTGCCGGGCTGACCGTCCCCACCGACCGCCCCCTCGACGACCTCACCGCCGAGCTGACCGGCCTGCTCGGTTCACCCGATCCCGCCGACCGCGACGGCACGGCGTACCCCACGCTCGCCACCTGGATCGAGCGCGGCGTCTACGACGACCTGCTCGCGGGCCTGGGCGACGGCATGGCGAGCCGGCCTGTCGGTGGGGCTCGGCGAGCGCGACACCGACACCGTCTTCCGGCGCAGCTTCTCCGGCGCTCGTGCTGGCCGAGTGCGTCGACCGCGACACCGCCCGCGGGCTCCTCCCGCCGCAGAAGGTCTTCGAGTGGGGCGACCGCGTCACGACGTGGATGCTCCGCGAGCACGACCAGCGCGGCTACGTGCCCGGGCACGGGCTGGGCGCACTCGATGGCCCACGGGGCCGACGCCCTCGGCGCCTTCGCGCGCTCCCCGCACTTCGGGGCGGCCGAGCTGACGGTGCTGCTCGACGTGGTCGCCGACCGGCTGCTGCTGCCCGGCGACCGGACTGCTGACCAGCGGCGAGCCGGACCGGATGGCGCAGGCGGTGATGCGGGTGCTGCGCCGCGACCTGGTGACGCTGCGAGACCATGGAGCCGTGGGTCGCCCGGATCGGCGCCGCCGCGGGGCGGCTCTCCCACGCCCGCGACGCCGACCCCTACCGCGACACCTACAACCCCGAGGCCTTCCTGCGCGCCCTGCACCTGCAGCTGCAGCTCGCGCCGAGCCCACCCACCATCCGGGCGGACCTGCTGCTCACCCTGGTCGACACGCTGCGCCGCACCAACCCGCACTACCTGTCCCCGGAGCCCGACCTGACCCGTGAGTAACATGCGGGCATGACGCAGCCCGACCAGGTCGCCGACTCCCCCGACCAGCCCGCTGCGGGCGCCGCACCGGGCGCCGCCCACGCCGGGTCTCTGGCCGTCCGGGTCGCGCAGGCCCACGGCGTCGAGACCATGTTCACGCTGTCGGGCGCCCACGTCTTCCCGATGTACGACGGCGCGGTCCAGGCCGACCCGCCGATGCGCCTTCTCGACGTGCGCCACGAGCAGACGGCCGCCTTCGCCGCGGAGGCCACCGGCAAGCTGACCCGGGTGCCGGGGCTCGCCGTGCTGACGGCCGGCCCCGGGGTCACCAACGGCATCAGCGCGATCGCCCAGGCGCAGCTTCGCCGGGTCCCCGCTGGTGGTCGTCGGCGGCCGGGCGCCGGCCAACCGCTGGGGCACGGGCAGCCTGCAGGAGCTCGACCACCCGCCGATCGTCGCGCCGGTCGCCAAGTCCGCCCGCACCCTCCACACGGCCGCCGACGTGGCGTCGAGGCATGGACGAGGCCTTCACGCTGGCCGGGTCGTCGCACCGCGGTCCGGTCTTCGTCGACGTGCCGATGGACGAGTTCTTCGCCAGCGCGCCGGCCGACGTGCCCACCGCCGAGCGCCGCGCGTGGCGCCGACCCCGACCCCGAGGCGGTCGCCGAGATCGCCGAGCTGCTCTCGCGGGCCGAGCGGCCGGTGCTGGTCCTCGGCACCGACGTGTGGGCCGACGGTGCCGAGCACGACGCGCTGGCGCTTCGTCGAGCGCGCCGGCCTGCCGACGCTCACCAACGGCATGGGCCGTGGCATCGTCCCCGGCGGCCATCCCGCTGCTCGTGACCAAGGCGCGCGGCGCGGCCGCTCAACGGCGCCGACCTGGTCGTGGTGGTCGGCACCCCGCTCGACTTCCGGCTCGGCTACGGCGTCTTCGGCGGCAAGGACGGCGCGATCGCGGCGCAGGTCGTGCACATCGCCGACTCCCCCGCCCAGGTGGCCGGCCACGCCGGCCTCGCGGCCTCGGCGAGCGGTGACCTCGGCACGGTGTTCCGCAGCCTCGGCGACGAGCTCGACCAGGTGGTGCGGCGACCCGACTGGTCGGCCTGGACGACCCGGCTGCGCGACGCGGTCGCGGCCGGCGCCGCCCGCGACGCCGAGCTGCTCGGGGCCGAGGCCGACCCGATCCACCCGGCCCGGATCTACGGCGAGCTGGTCCCACGCCTGGCCGACGACGCCGTGGTGATCGGCGACGGCGGCGACTTCGTGTCCTTCGCCGGCAAGTTCGTCGAGCCGCGCCGCCCGGGCGGCTGGCTGGACCCCGGCCCCTACGGCTGCCTGGGCGCCGGCCTCGGCGCCGCGATCGCCGCCCGCCTGGCGCGGCCGTCGGCCCAGGTGGTGCTGCTGCTCGGCGACGGTGCGGCCGGGTTCTCGCTGATGGACGTCGACACGCTGGTGCGGCACAGCCTGCCGGTGGTCATGGTGGTCGGCAACAACGCGGCGTGGGCGCTCGAGAAGGGCCCGATGCAGATGATCTACGGCTACGACGTGGTCGCCGACCTGGCGCCGACCAGCTACGACGGCGTGGTGCGCGCCTTGGGCGGGGCCGGGGAGACCGTCACCGACCCCCGGGAGATCGGGCCGGCTCTCGACCGGGCGTTCGCGGCCGGGACGCCGTACCTGCTCAACGTGATGACCGACGTCACGGCCGCCTACCCCCGGGCGACGTACGGTGTCTGACAACCCGGAGGGCGCCGCTCAGGCGCGGCTCGAGCGCGAGGTGACCCCCGCCGACACTGCCCGCGCCATCGGCTCGGGCAGCCTCGAGGTGCTCGGCACGCCGCGGCTGCTCGCCTGGTGCGAGGCGGCGACCTGCGCGGCGATCGACCCGCTGCTCGACCAGGGCACCACCAGCGTCGGCACCCGCGTCTCGCTGGACCACCTGGCCGCGAGCCCGGTCGGCGCGCGGCTCGAGGTAGCGGCGACCCGGACGCACGTGGACGGGCGGCTGCACCGGTTCGCGGTGGCGACGCGGGAGCTCGGCCCCGACGGCGCGCCGGGCAAGATCGTCGCCTCCGGCGAGGTGACCCGGATCGTCGTCGACACCGAGCGTTTCCTCGGACGACTCTGACGATCACTCAGACGACCCGGCGGATGCTCGGCGGCTCGGGCCACCGGACTGCTGCCGGGTCGTGGTGTGGTCGGTCAGGCGTTGGGGCGCTTGCCGTGGTTGGCGCTCTTCTTCTTGCGCGCGCGGCGCTTGCGTCCGGTCTTGCCCATCGGATCCTCCTGGTCGTGGTCGCGTGCCGCCGGATCAGCGGCCGCAGTCGCCACCATCTTCCCAAACGCCGGGGGCGGCCGCGAATCGCGGCTCCGGCACCACCCGCGCGGCGAGGAACCACCATCGGCGTCTCGCGCCGCCTCGGGGCGCAAGTCGCGCCACCACGACCGGCATGTCGGGGCACCACCACCGACACGTCGCGGCGGACTCAGTCGAGCGGACCCTCGGTGATCTGTACCTGCACCTGCCGGATCGACAACAGCACCCGCTCCCGCAGCTCGTCGGGGGCGGACTCGGAGCACGACCGGGCGACCAGGGCCTTCACGGTGCGCTGCAGGTCGTACTTCGCCAGGCAGGGGCCGCAGACGTCGAGGTGGAGCCGCACCGCGGTGAGTCGGCCTCGTCGAGCTCGTTGTCGAGGAAGTAGACGATCTGCTCGAGGTAGTCGCGCAGTCAGGACGTCGTCGCGGTCCATCAGTCTCCCTCCCCCGACGCGCAGCAGGTCGTGGTCGCGGACGTAGTCGGCCAGCATGTCGCGCAGCTGGCGTCGCCCGCGGTGCAGCCGGGACATCACCGTGCCGATCGGGGTGCCCATGATCTCGGCGATCTCCTTGTAGGGGAAGCCCTCGACGTCGGCGAGGTAGACCGCGAGCCGGAACTCCTCCGGCAGCCGCTGCAGCGCGTCCTTCACCTCGGAGTCGGGCAGGTGCTCCAGCGCCTCCGATCTCGGCCGACTTCAGGCCGCGTGGAGGTGTGCGACTCGGCCCGGGCGAGCTGCCAGTCCTCGATGTCCTCGGACCGGTGCGACTGCTGCGGCTGGCGCTGCTTCTTGCGGTAGGAGTTGATGAAGGTGTTGGTGAGGATGCGGTAGAGCCACGCCTTGAGGTTGGTGCCGGGCTTGAACTGGTGGAACGAGCGCGTAGGCCTTCGCGAACGTCTCCTGCACCAGGTCCTCGGCGTCGGCCGGGTTGCGGGTCATCCGCATCGCGGCGGAGTAGAGCTGGTCGAGGAAGGGCAGCGCGTCGCGCTCGAAGCGGGCCGCGCGCTCCTCGTCGGTCTCGGTCTCGAGGTCGACCACCTCGTCGAGTGGGGTCTGGTCCGTGGCGTCACGCTCGGGGGTGCGTCAGTCATCGCGGCCCAGCCTAGCCCGAGGGCGGCTGCGGAGCGGCCTGAACCGGAGGCGGTCGGTGGGGTCAGCACGGCGAGCACGCCACTGACAACACCTCACCGGCGGCGCTGATTCCCCGCGACCTCCCGGACCACCCACTCCAGCGTGCGACTCCACCACGATGCCCAGCGCCTCCTCCTGCGTGAGCTGGCCGCGCTGCGGGCACCTCGCAGGGCGTGGTCGCCACCCGGGATCGACGGTCATCTCGACGCCGGCGCGGGAACTCCTCGGGCCGGCCCATCGGGTCGCGCTCGCCCTGGACGACCAGCGTCGGCACCCGGGTAGCCAGCAGCTCCTCGAGCCGCGACGTCTCGGGCCGCCCGGGCGGGTGGAGCGGGAACGCCAGCGCACAGGCAGCCGCTCGCCCCGAGCTCGCGCGCCGTCCGGGCGGCCGACCGCGCTCCGGCCGAGCGCCCGCCGACGACCAGCGGCGTGCGCGCGCGCATCGCCGAGGCAGCGGCCCGGAGCCCGTCGTCGAGGGTGGCCGGCGCGGTCGCGACCTTGCGCCCGGCGACCCTCCACGGCTGCTCGAAGCGGACCACGGACACGCCGTTGCGCGGCAGGTGCGTCGCCAGCGCCTCCAGGTCGGCGGTGTCGATGCCGCCGCCGGCGCCGTGGCTGAGCAGCAGGGTCGCGACGGGGCGACGCGCATGCTGGGTGACCAGCCGACCGTCGCCGTGCGGAGTGCTGATGATCCTCTCGAGTGCCACGCCCGCATCATGCCAGCCCGCCCCGCTGCCGGGCGGCCACCTCGGCGGGCCTCAGGCCTGGACGTGGTCGAGGGGCAGCGGCTCGACCAGCTCCGGGCCGTTGTTGCGCACGTTGCTGACCAGGGTCGGGACGGGGTAGGCCTCGAGCGGCACCGGGCGCGGCCGGGACCAGGAGATCGCGCAGCGCGTCGCCGCGCGCGGTGGGGTCGAGCCAGGCCGACCAGCGCTCCGGCTCGACCATCAGCGGCATCCGGTCGTGGATGTGGCCGAGGTCGTCCTCGGCCTCGGTGGTGAGCACCGTGCAGGTCCAGCGGAACCGGTCGGGGTCGTCGTCGGCCCGCGTCGGGGTCGCGCCAGATCTCGTAGAGGCCGGCCATCGCCAGCACGCCGCGGTCCTCGGGGCCGGATGAAGAACGGCTGCTTGCGCGGCTTGCCCTTGGCGGTCGGCTGGGACGGTGGGGTACCACTCGAAGTAGCCGTCGGCCGGGAGCAGGCAGCGCCGCGTCGCGAAGGCGCGTCGGTAGGCCGGCTTCTCGGCGACCGTCTCCATCCGGGCGTTGATCATCCGGTTGCCGATCGAGGGGTCCTTCGCCCACGACGGCACCAGGCCCCAGGTGAGCACCCGCAGCTGGCGCTGCGGCCGGCTGCGCGCGGTCGTGCGACGGCGGGCGCTCGACGCACGGCGTAGACCTCCTTGGTCGGCGCGACGTTGTAGTCGGGCTCGAGGGGCGTCTGCGACCCGCGACTCTCGACGACCTCGAACTCCTCGACCAGGTCCTCGGGACGTCGGCTGGAGGCGTAGCGACCGCACATGCGGGCCACCCTAGGCCGCACCAGGGACGTCCCGAGCCAGCTCAGGAGCGGGCGAGCTCGTCGAGCAGCAGCGCGGCGACCCCGTCGTCGCCGGGCAGCCCCTCGATCCACACCCGCACGCCCGACGCGTCGACGGTGCGCGACATCTTGCGCAACAGGGCCACGCGCTGCCCGAGCCGATCGTCGCGGGCCGCGACGACGACGACCCGGTCCGGCCCGAGCCTTCCGATCGTCTCGGTGCCCGCGAAGACCGTGCGGGCGGTGTCACCGAGCTCGCCGAGGCGCATGGTGCGTGTCAGCAGCGCCTGCCGGTGCTGCTCGCGAGACGCCCCTGCCTGCGGCGAAGCAGCGTCGGGCGGCAGCTCGGCCACCACCAGGGCGAACGCGTCACGCACCCGACCCGACCCTCGGAGCTCTCCCCGGTACAGCTCCGCGAGACGGCTTCGGACGTGCGCGAGGCTGGCGAGCCCGGTCATCGGGTCGTCGCAGGCCATCTGGTGGACGTAGGCCAGGACGTGTCGCTCCAGGCCCGGGCGAGCGACCGCACGTCGTCGTACGACGGATCGGTGCCGAGGATCGTCTGGTAGGTCGTCTGGAGCGCGGCGAGCGTCTCGTCGAGCGAGGCGCCGTCCTTGGCCAGCTGGGCGCCGGCCACGGCGCAGGCCTCCGAGGTGGAGTCGGACCCCGAGGCGAGCATCTCTGCCACGGCCTCGAACCTCGGCGGCAACCCCATCCGCACCGGCTCGGAGATCGTGGCGCCCGCCCCGGGTCCGTCGCGGGCGCGGTGCGCGAACGCAACGCGAAGATGCCCACGTCGTACCCCCTCGGGTGATCGTCCTTGTGGTGGTGAGACGCACGACGAAGGGACCCATGACGCGGTTTCGGCGGTACATTTCGGACCTGAAACGTCCATACCGGTCCGCCCGCGCGGCATAGACTGGCGTCGTCCTCCTTCCCCGACCGATAGTGACCAGGTGAGCTCGACACTTCCACGCGTAGACGGCCCCGCGCGACGCCGAGCTGATCTCGGCCGTCCGTGGGGGCGACATCGACGCGTACGGCGAGCTCTTCGCGCGGCACGCGGATGCCGCTCGGCGGCTGGCGCGTCAGCTGGTGACGGCGGCGGACGCCGACGACCTGGTCTCCGACGCGTTCGCCAAGGTGCTCGGGGTGCTTCAGCGGGGCGGCGGCCCCGACATCGCGTTCCGGGCCTACCTGCTGACGGCGGTCCGGCGGCTGCACGTCGACAAGATCCGGGCGGGCGCCAAGCTCACCACCACCGACGACCTCGAGCCGTTCGACCCCGGCGTACCCTTCCAGGACACCGCGGTCGAGGGCTTCGAGAGCGAGGCGGCGGCCAAGGCGTTCGCCTCCTTGCCCGAGCGCTGGCAGCTGGTGCTGTGGCACCTCGAGGTCGAGGGCCAGAAGCCCGCCGACATCGCGCCGCTGCTCGGCATGTCGGCCAACTCCGTCTCGGCGCTCGCCTACCGCGCCCGGGAGGGGCTGCGTCAGGCCTTCCTGAACCAGCACGCGCAGGAGATGGACGACGACACCTGCCGGTGGACCCATCAGCACCTGGGCGCCTACGTCCGCAACGGCATCAGCCGCCGCGACGCGACGAAGGTCGAGGAGCACCTCGACGAGTGCCGCAAGTGCATGGCGGTCTATCTGGAGCTCACCGAGGTCAACTCCAACCTCGCCGGCATCCTCGCGCCGCTGCTGCTGGGCGGTGCCGCGACGGCGTACCTCGCCGCGGCCGGCGGAGCAGTGAGCAAGGGCGGACTGCTGCTGCTCGTCGACCGTGCCCGCGACTTCGCCTCGGCCAACGCGCCGGCGACCGCCGTGGCCGGCGGTCGCGGTCACCGCCGTGATCGCCGGCACCGCCATGCTCACCATGTACGGCAACGACAACAGCACGCTCAGCTCGGCCGACACCGCCCCTGGTGTGGTGGCCCCCAGCTCCGCCGGTGACGCGACCCGCGACCCCGACACGCCGGAGCGCAGCCGTTCGCGGGAGACCGACGGTGAGGACGCGGTCACCACCACGGCCCCCGACAGCACGGCCCCCCCGGCCCTGCTGCCGCCACCGGCAGCCCCGACCGACACCCCGCCGAGCACGCAGCCGACCGAGCCGGCGACCGGCGGCGGGCCCACGGGTGGAATCACGAGCCCTCCGCCCGACACAGGCTCGCCGACCGGCACCTCGTCACCGACGGAATCCACCTCCCCGACCGACACCACGTCACCGACGGAATCCACCTCCCCGACCGACAACACCTCACCCACCGACAACACCTCACCCACCGACTCCACGTCGCCGACCGACAACACCTCACCCACCGACACCACGTCGCCGTCTGACTCCACGTCACCCACCGACTCCACCTCCCCGACCGACAACACCTCACCCACCGACACCACGTCGCCGTCTGACTCCACGTCACCCACCGACTCCACCTCGCCGACCGACTCCACCTCACCCACCGACTCCACCTCACCCACCGACCCTCCGGCCAGCACGGACGTGTCCGTCACCGCCACCACTGAGGCCCAAGGGCGCTGGCGCTACCGCGTCAGCGTCACCATCGCCGGCGTCAACCCCGGTGACTCGGTGCCGTTGCGGATCGACGTCACCAACCTCGTGTTCGCGACCGACCTGGGCCCACTGTGCACCCGGTTCTCCGACCAGCGGGCCGTGTGCCGTGTCGACGGGAGCACCGACCTGAGCACCACGCTGCAGCTGATCGCGGAGCCGCCGCGGGGTGAGTCCGCATCGATCACGTTCACGGTGACTCCGGAAGCCGGCACGCCGAACGGCGACACCACCAACGACACGGTCACGGTCGAGCTCCCCGCCCGCGAGGCGGTCGGTCCGGGCGTCGCCCGCCCCTCCGGCTCCGGGATGACGCTGCGCCGGTGACCGGTCCGGCACCACGCGCGCTCGATAGGCTGCGCGGGTGACAGCGCTGCCCACACCGGCGCCCTCAGGGCCGCCGGTGGCCGACCCGTGGCCGGTGCCGCGCGTCCACGGTCCGGTCGACGTGGTCGTCACCCTGCCCGGCAGCAAGTCGCTGACCAACCGGGCGCTGGTGCTCGCTGCGCTCGCCGACGGCCCCAGCGTCGTACGCCGGGCGCTGCGCTCGCGCGACACGCTGCTGATGGCCGCGGCGCTCACGGCCCTCGGGGCCGAGGTCGACACCGACGGCGACGACTGGACGTCACGCCCGGCGCCTTCGACCGGGACGCCACCGTCGACTGCGGGCTGGCCGGCACCGTGATGCGGTTCGTGCCGCCGGTCGCCGGCGCTGTCCACGCGCCGACGTCGCCTTCGACGGCGACCCGCACATGCGGGTGCGCCCGGTCGGCGAGATGCTCGCCGCGCTGCGCAGCCTCGGCGTGGCCATCGACGACGGCGGCCGCGGCGCGCTGCCGTTCACGGTCGCCGGCCGCGGCGTCGGTCCGCGGCGGCACCGTGGTGATCGACGCCTCGGCGTCCTCGCAGTTCGTCTCCGCGCTGCTGCTGGCCGGCGCGCGGTACGACGACGGCGTCGACGTCCGGCACGACGGCAAGCCGGTGCCCTCGCTCCCCCACATCGAGATGACCGTGGCGATGCTGCGCGAGCACGGCGTCGAGGTCGACGACGCCGACGCCAACCGCTGGGCGGTCGCGCCCGGGCCGGTCACGGCCGTCGACCACATCATCGAGCCGGACCTGTCCAACGCGGCGCCGTTCCTGGCGCTGGCCGCGGTCACCGGCGGCACGGTCATCGTCCGCGACTGGCCGCGCGCGACCACCCAGGCCGGCGACGCGCTGCGCGAGATCCTCACCCGGATGGGGTGCGAGGTGCGCTTCGTCGCCGACGGCCTCGAGGTGCGCGGCACCGGCGCCGCTGCACGGGCGTCGACGTCGACCTGCACGACGTCGGCGAGCTGACGCCCGCCGTCGCGGCCCTCTGCGCGCTGGCCGACTCGCCGTCCCACCTGCGCGGCATCGCCCACATCCGCGGCCACGAGACCGACCGGCTGGCCGCCCTCGCCACCGAGCTCGGCCGGCTCGGCGCCGACGTCACCGAGCGCGACGACGGGCTCGACCTGCGCCCCGCCACGCTGCACGGCGGCGTCTTCCACACCTACGCCGACCACCGGATGGCGCACGCCGGCGTCATCCTCGGCGCCGCCGTCGACGACGTCGCTGGTCGAGGACGTCGGCACGACGGCCAAGACCTTCCCCGACTTCGCCGGCTTCTGGGACCGACGTGCTGCGGTCGGGCTCGTGACGGTCGGCCGCGTGGGCCGGCGAGCCGGGCGCTACGCCGAGCACGACCACGAGCACTACGAGCGCCCGCGACGCCGCACCCGCCCCCGCACCAAGGAGCGGCCGACCTACGACGACGCCGTCGACGCGAGCGTCGTGACCGTCGACCGCGGCCGCTTCACCCTGTCTGCTCGACGACGGCACCGCGGTGATGGCGATGAAGTCGCGGCCGCTGGGCCGCAAGGGCGTCGTGGTCGGCGACCGGGTCCGCGTGGTCGGCGACGTCTCCGGGCGACGACGGGCTCGCTGGCGCGGATCGTCGAGGTGCGCCGAGCGGACGACCGTGCTGCGCCGCACGGCCGACGACGACGACCCCGTCGAGCGGGTCATCGTGGCCAACGCCGACCAGCTGGTCGTCGTGACGGCGCTCGCCGACCCCGAGCCCGCACCGCGGCTGATCGACCGCGCCCTGGTGGCGGCGTACGACGCGGGGATGGCGCCGCTGCTGTGCCTCACCAAGGCCGACCTCGCCGACCCGGAGACGCTGCTCGGCGACCTACCGCTCGCTCGGCGTGCCGTGGGTCGTCACCCGAGCGCGGCGGCGACCTCGGCCGCGCTGCGCGAGCGGCTGGCCGGACGCACCAGCGTGCTGGTCGGCCACAGCGGCGTCGGCAAGTCCACGCTGGTCAACGCGCTGGTGCCCGACGCCCACCGCGACGTCGGGCATCGTCAACGCCGTCACCGGCCGCGGCCGGCACACCTCGACCAGCGCGCGTGCTGCTCGCGCTGCCCGGGCGGGCGGCTGGATCATCGACACCCCGGGCATCCGCTCCTTCGGGCTGGCCCACGTCGAGCCGGAGCACCTGATCGAGGCGTTCCCCGACCTCGACGAGCATGACCGAGCGACTGCCCGCGCGGCTGCACCCACGGCACCGACGAGCCCGAGTGCGGGCTCGACGAGGCGGTCGCGGCGCGGCGACGCCGACCCGGACCGGGTCGAGTCGTTCCGCCGGCTGCTGGCCGCGCGGGACCACGCGAGCTGAGCCGGCCCGGTCAGGAGCCCCAGACGGCCGGGCGCCGGAGTCGCCGGCGCCTGCACGACCGTGACCAGCACCGCCAGCGAGGCGAGCACGAGCACCGCCGAGAGCACCGCGTCCGAGCACGCCTCGCGGAGCGAGGCCCGCCGCTCGGGTGCCAGCGGCGGACGGCCGCGCGAGCCGCCAGGCGCCGACCAGCGCCAGCGACGCGCGAACCCGAGCATCACGTTGCGAGTCAGCTCACCGGCGTCCTGGTGGTCCTGCACCGCCGGCAGCGCCGCCGAGCCCGCGCCGCGCCTCCAGCAGCGACTCGCCGGTCCGACGCGGCCACCACGGCGCTGCCGACCGCGACGACGGCGAGCAGCGACCAGCGGCCAGCGCAGCCAGCCAGCGCCACCGCGGGCACGACGGCGTACGCCGATCGCCGCGAGCGCGGCCAGCGGCGCGAGGACGACCGCCGCGTGCACGACGAGGGGTGCAGCGGGACGCCGTTGATCTCCATGACAGGACCGTAGCCACTCCCCACCGGCGGCGCCCTGCACCTTCGTTCGACCGGGTCCGCCGCCACGGGCGCCGTGGGCAATAGCCTGGGCCCATGAGCGACGGCCCGCCGACTACACCGACGACCTGCGCCTGGCGCACGTGCTGGCCGACGACGCCGACTCGCTCACCGAGGGCCGCTTCAAGGCGCTCGACCTGCACGTGATGAGCAAGCCCGACCTGACGCCGGTCACCGACGCCGACCACGCCGTCGAGGAGGGCATCCGCCGCACCCTGTCGCGGGTGCGCTCGCGCGACGCCGTCATCGGCGAGGAGCAGGGCACGCAGCGGCCACAGCCAGCGCCGCTGGATCATCGACCCGATCGACGGCACCAAGAACTTCGTCCGCGGCGTGCCCGGTCTGGGCCACGCTGATCGCCCTCGCCGTCGACGACGAGGTCGTCGCTCGGCGTCGTGTCGGCGCCCGCGCTGCAGCGTCGCTGGTGGGCCGTCGGGCGGCAACGGCGCCTGGACCGGCCGGTCGCTGCTCAAGGCGACCCGCTGCCAGGTCTCCGACGTACGCCGGCTCGAGGACGCCTCGCTGTCCTACTCCTCGCTCTCGCGGCTGGGACGAGCGCGGCCGGCTCGACGACTTCCTGTCGCTGTCCCGCCGCTGCTGGCGCACCCGCGCGTACGGCGACTTCTGGTCCTACATGCTGCTCGCCGAGGGCGCCGTCGACATCGCCGCCGAGCCCGAGCTGGCGGTCTACGACATGGCCGCGCTCGACGTGATCGTGCGCGAGGCCGGCGGGCGGTTCACCTCCCTCGACGGCACCGACGGGCCCGTGGGGCGGCAACGCGCTGGCCTCCAACGGCCACCTGCACGACGCCGCGCTGTCGTTCCTCGGCTCGCTCCCGGACGACGACGACGCGACCCCGACGACCGCCCGCCACGGCCCCGGCTCGGTCAGCGACCTGCGCTCGCACCGGCAGGCGCCGCCCGGTCCGAGGACTGAGCGACCGCTGACCGGTCAGCCCGGACCAGGTCCCTGTCCCGGTCGACCGCCGCGCGCGGCTACGGTGGACCTCGAGCGGAGCGCTAGCGTGGACCCAGGATGCCGACGAAAGGCGCCGCCGATGCGGATCCACGACGTGCTCCAGGGCAAGCCCAGCCAGGACGTCGTCACCATCAGCCCGGACGCGACGCGTGCGCGAGCTGCTCGCGCTGCTCGCCGAGCACAACGTCGGCGCGCTGATCGTCAGCGCCGACGGCGCGGCCGTCGACGGCATCGTCAGCGAGCGCGACGTCGTCCGCCGCCTGCACGCCGACGAGGACGTCGCTCGACGGCCCGGTCGCCGCGATCATGACCGCCGACGTGCACACCTGCGAGCCGGCAGCGACGCCTCGACGACCTGATGGAGCTGATGACCGAGCAGCCGGATCCGGCACGTCCCGGTGGTCGCCGACGGCCGGCTGACCGGCATCATCAGCATCGGTGACGTGGTCAAGAACCGGATCGACCGAGCTGGAGTTCGAGCGCGACCAGCTCGACAGCTACGTCCACCAGACCTGACGCGCCCACCAGGAGGAGCGAACCCGTGGAGAAGCCCGAGATCGACTTCTTCGACCCCGAGCCGCCCGACCGACCTCGTGGTCACCGACCTGCGTCGAGGGCGACGGCGCCGAGGCGACCGCCGGCTCGACCGTGTCGGTCCACTACGTCGGCGTGGCCCACTCCTCGGGCGAGGAGTTCGACGCGTCCTACAACCGCGGCACGCCGCTGCAGTTCCGGCTCGGCGTCGGCCAGGTCATCTCCGGCTGGGACCAGGGCGTGCAGGGCATGAAGGTCGGCGGCCGCCGCCAGCTCGTCATCCCGCCGCACCTCGGGTACGGCGACCGCGGCGCCGGCGGCGTGATCAAGCCCGGCGAGACGCTGATCTTCGTGGTCGACCTGCTCGAGGTCCGCTGACCCGCGGCGCGCTCGCCCCGGCGACCGCGCACGACGTCGCCGCGCACCAGCTGCCGCCCGCGCCGCGTCTCGACCTCGCCGTTGACGCTGACCTGACCCGACTGCGACCAGCGGCTTGGCGTCGGCCCCGCTGTCGACGAGGTCGGCCAGCTTCAGGAACTGCCCCAGCCGGATCGACGTCGTCACGGATCGGGACGTCGCGCACCTGGCTCACCCGACGATCCTCCCACTCGCGGCTCCAGCGCCACCCGCCACGTCACGGCAGCAGCTCGCTGACGGCGTGGATCAGCACGCCCACCAGGCCGCCGACGATGGTGCCGTTGATCCGGATGAACTGCAGGTCGCGGCCGACGTGCAGCTCGATCCGGCGCGCGGCCTCCTTGCCGTCCCAGCGCTCGATGGTGTGGGTGATGACGGCGGTGAGCTCGGCGCCGTACCTCTCGACGGCGAAGACGGCGAGGTCGGCCGCCGCCGTCGAGCCGGGCGCGCAGCTCCTCGTCCTCGGCCAGCCGCGCCGCGAACGCGCCCAGCTCGCGCTCCAGACGCAGGCGTACGGCGCCCTCGGGGTCACGCAGCGACGCCCAGCAGCGCGCGGCGCAGCGCGTTCCACAGCGAGACCGCCGAGTCCAGCACCGCCGGATGGTCGAGCAGCCGCTCCTTGAGCCGCTCGGCGCGCTCCTGGGTGTCGGCGTCGTGCAGCAGGTCCTCGGCGAGCTGGGCGAGCATCGAGTCCAGCGCGCCGCGAGCGTGGTGGCGCGGGTCGGCCCGGATGTCGTCGACCCAGCGCAGCGCCTCGGTGTGCAGCCGCCCGGTGACCGCGTCGTTGAGCCGCGTCCGGCGCCCACCACGGCGCCCGCTCCGACAGCACCTCGGTGAACGTCTCGGGGTTGTGCACCAGCCAGCGGTGCAGCTCGTCGAGCGCGAGGTCGACCAGGCCGTGGTGCAGGTCGTCGCGCACGGTCTCGGCCAGCAGGCCGCCGAGCAGCGGGGCGATCGGCTCCTCCCGGAACCGCGGCACCAGCGCCTCGCTGACGAGGTCCTCGACGTGGCTCGTCGGTCACCTTGGCCAGCCCGATCGCCGCCACCTCGGCCACCTCGTCGACGACCCGTCGCCGGTGCTGCTCCTCCCCCAGCCACCGGGCGATCCGCAGCGTGACGGCGGCGGCGAGCACCCGCTCGCGGACGATCGACTCCTGGAGGAAGTTCTCCCCGACGAACTCCTCGAGACCGCGGCCGAGCTCGTCCTTGCGCTTGGGGATCAGCGCCGTGTGCGGGATGGGCAGGCCCAGCGGGTGCTTGAAGAGCGCCGTGACGGCGAACCAGTCGGCGATCGCCCCCACCATGGACGCCTCGGCGCCGGCGTTGACGAAGCCCCAGAAGCCGTCGAGGCTGCGGGTGGCGACGTAGACCGCGGCCGCGAGGAGCAGCAGCGCGACCGCGACGCTGCGCATCCGGCGCAGCCCGCGGCGGCGCTGCTCGTCGGCCTCCGGGTCGGCCGTGATCAGGGTCAGTGGGGTGCTCATCGCGACCGATTCTGTCCTAGGCGTCCCCGCCCCATGCCGGGCCACCACTCCCGGCCCGCAGGATCGCGGGGCCCGCCGCGGCTCATGGAAGAATGCCGGGCATGTCGCGCACGGTGATCACCTTCGGCACCTTCGACGTCTTCCACGTCGGGCACCTGCGGGTGATCGAGCGCGCGGCCGCCCTCGGCGACCGCCTCGTGGTCGGCGTGTCCGCCGACGCCCTCAACCTGCGCAAGAAGGGCCGCGAGCCGGTCTTCAGCGAGGGCGAGCGGCTGTCGATCGTGGCCGCGCTCAAGCCGGTCGACGAGGTCTTCGTCGAGGAGAGCCTGGAGCTCAAGCGCGACTACATCCAGCAGTACGCCGCCGACGTGCTCGTGATGGGCGACGACTGGAAGGGCCGCTTCGACGACATCGGCGACGTCTGCGAGGTCGTCTACCTCCCGCGGACGCCCGCCATCTCCACCACGGCTCTGATCGAGAAGATCTCCGGCATCGCCTGAGGGCTGCCACCCCGGCCCGGACCGAGCCGCGGGGCGAAACTTCGCCGTCGGCGTGCGCGGGCGCCAGGTGTTCACGTACTGTGGGCCGGGCTGGCGGTCGCCTCGTGGCGCCGCCAGGTCGATGTGGGCGCGCCGCGCTCGCGTCCCGATCACCGGCATCGATCACCCTGGGGGATCCGCTCATGCGTCGCACTCTGGCCGCAGCCGTCCTGGCCGTCGCCACCGCCACTCTCGCTCTGCCCGCCCTGCCCACGGCGGCCGACCCGGGCGGCGGCGGTGCGAGCCTGCCCGTGCTGCCCGACCAGGCCGCCGAGCGCGCCCTCGAGGTCGCGACCCGGGTGCTCGACGGCAAGCCGTCGGCGACCGACCCCGACGCCACCCTGGCCCTCACCGACCTGCGGCTGGCGCTGCCGCGGCTGACCGGTCTGGACCGCGAGCGTGCCGAGGCGCCTGCTGGCCCGGCCGACCGACGGCGCCGCCGACCGCTTCGGCGACGGCTATGCCCCTGGAGCGAAGAAGACGAAGAAGTGCTCGAAGTACCTCTGCCTGCACTGGGTCACCAAGAGTCCAGCAACGACCCCGACAAGCCGCCGGCGGGCTGGGCCGGCACGACGCTCACCCAGCTCAACAAGGTGTGGAAGAAGGAGGTCATCGGGATGGGCTACAAGAAGCCCCTCGGTGACGGCAGCAAGGGCGGCAACAGCAAGCTCGACGTCTACCTCAAGGACGTCGGCTCCAAGGGCCTCTACGGCTACTGCGCCCCCGAGCAGAAGAAGTACAAGTACACCTACGCCGGCTACTGCGTGCTCGACAACGACTTCGACCCCGCGCAGTTCGGCGGCACGCCCGCGAAGAGCAGCCTGAAGGTGACCGCCGCCCACGAGTTCTTCCACGCCGTCCAGTTCGCCTACGACGCCGCCGAGGACCGCTGGTTCATGGAGTCGACGGCCACCTGGATCGAGGAGCGCTACGCCGACGGCATCAACGACAACCGGCAGTACCTCCAGTACGGCCAGCTCGGCGTGCCGCACGAGTCCCTCGACACCTTCGTCAACGGCGGCGGCAACCAGTACGGCAACTGGGCGTTCTGGGAGTACCTCACCCAGCGCAAGGGCAACGGCCTGGTCAAGAGCGTCTGGAAGAAGGCGGCGACCTACAAGGGCGCGCCCGACCAGTACTCCACGCAGGCGCTGAAGACGGTGCTGAAGAACAAGGGCGGCTTCAAGAAGCAGTTCGCGGCCTACTCCAGCGCACTCACCCTGCCCGCGAAGTTCTGGGACGAGGGGTCGACCTGGCCGGGCAGCGCCCCGATGACCTACAGCCACCCGATGGGCTCCACGTCATCGGCCGGCAACACGGTGGGCATCAGCCACATGGCCTCCCGCCACGTCCGCTTCACGACCGACAGCTCGCTCAGCTCCGGCTACCGGCTCAAGGTCCTCGTCGACGGACCGAGCAGCAAGAAGTCCCCGGTGGCCTACCTGCTGGTGCAGAAGAAGGACGGCAGCATCGTCCGCAAGGCCGATCAGCCTCAACAGTCCGGCAAGGGCAGCGGCGACGGTCGGCTTCGACTTCGCCACCACGGCCAGCGTGACGCTGACGCTGGGCAACGCCTCCACCCGGTTCTCGTGCTGGACCTCCGGCTCGACGTACTCCTGCTACGGCGTGCCGAAGGACGAGAACAAGCCGTTCGCCTACACCGGGACGGTGCTCGCCCCGGGTTCGTGAGACCGGACACGATGAGCTCACGACCGCCGTCGTTCCGGCCGCTGCTCGCGGCCGGGGCGACGGCGGTGCTGTCTCTCGGGCTGCTCGGCTGGGCGGTCGCGACCGGGGCGCTGGGCCCCGACGTCGGCCGCGGCGCGCAACTTCTGCGAGGCCGCCCGCGCCGGGCGGGTGCTGCAGCCGGCCAACACCTGGTCGAACCTCGGCTTCGTCGTCGCCGGCCTCGCGGTCGCCTGGCACGCGCGCCGTCCGGAGTCGCGGGGTCGGGGTCTGCTCGCGGCACCGGCCTGGTCTCGGCCTACGCCTGCGTGGTCGTGCTCCTCGGGCCGGCGAGCGCGGCCATGCACGCCACCCAGTCGGCGTGGGGTGGGCACCTCGACCTGCTGAGCATGTACCTCGTGGCGAGCTTCGCCGCGGCGTACGCCGTCACCCGGCACCGCGGGGCGG
Organism: uncultured Actinomycetota bacterium; assembly: GCA_963719955.1. Classification (GTDB taxonomy): domain Bacteria; phylum Actinomycetota; class Actinomycetes; order Propionibacteriales; family Nocardioidaceae; genus Nocardioides. The sequence goes on from CAVRDV010000002.1 coordinate 177,192, forward strand.
GGGCGGCGACGTTCGGCGCGCTCTTCGGCCTGCTGCTCCTGGGCTGCGAGCTGGTCGGCGCCCTCCCGGTCGACGTGCCGCTGGTGCACGTGCCGGGCAACGTCGCCTTCGGCCTGCTGCTCGTCGTCGCGCTCGGCCTCGAGCTGCGCATGGTGCGTGGTGGCCGCGTCGTCGCCGACGGGAGGTACGCCGTCGCGGCCGGCGCCACGATGGCGGTCGCGTTCGGCATCTGGATCGCGACCAACGCCGGGATGTGTGACCCGCAGTCGCTGCTCCAGGGTCACGCGGTGTGGCACCTGCTGGGCGCGGTCGCGGCCTACCTGCTGTTCCGCTACTACGCCAGCGAGCGCCAGCAGGCGCCCGCCCCCGCCCCCGCCGGCGAGGTCAGGCCAGCTCTCGCTCCAGCACCCCGATGATCTGGGGGCGCAGGTCGCGCGCCGCGATCACCTCGTCGACCGAGCCGACCTCCACCGCCCGGTGGATGTCGTGGACGCCGTCGAACTCGCGCGCGACCTCGCTGATCTTCTCCGCGCGCACCGTGGCCCGCAGGTCGGCCAGCTCGACCTGGAGCACCGAGCCGCTCGGTGCCGGTGGCCGCGGCGATCTGCGCCTCCAGCGCCGGTGACCCGCGGGTCGCCGGCGGTGCGCTTGTCGACCTCGCCCGCGAACACCACGGCCGCGGCCGGGGCCCCGCCGATCACCGAGGCGAAGGACCCCTCGACGGCGAGCACGGTCATGCCGGCGTTGAGCGCCTTGGAGAACACCACGAACGCGCCGCCGTGGTAGCGCGAGATCACGCACGAACACGATCGGCCCGTCGAAGTTGACGATGGCCCGGCCGATCTCGGCGCCGTACTCCAGCTGGAGGTTGCGCATCGACTCCGGTGAGCCGTCGAAGCCGGACAGGTTGGCCAGCACCACCAGCGGCCGGTTGCCGCTCGCGGCGTTGATCGCCCGGGCGGTCTTCTTCGACGACTGCGGGAACAGCGTGCCGGCGGTGTAGGTGTCCGGGCCGTCGGTGGGCGGGAAGCCGCGCCGCGGCACCGGCCGCGACTCGATGCCGAGCAGGCAGACCGGCGTGCCCGCCGAGGTGCGCGTCCAGCACGACGGCGGTCTCGGCGTCGGCCATGCCCGCCCAGCGCTCGAGCGTCGGGTGGTCCTGGTCGGCGACCGCGCGCATCACCGTGCGGATGTCGAAGGCCTTCTTGCGGTCCGGGTTGGTCTGCGCGGAGAAGATCTCGCCGACCGTGGTGAAGTCGCTGCCCGCGGACGCGTGCGGGTACGAGCGTGACGTCGCGGTCGGCCGGGTCGGTCGGTGGCGGCCCGGCGCGGCCGCCGCTCGCCCGGCGCGACGTAGGTGTGCGTCGTAGTGCGCCATCAGCACGTCGAAGGCGCCGGCCAGGTCGGGCGCCCAGTACTGCGCCTGTCCGTTCGGGCCCATCACCCGGTCGTAGCCGCCGATGCCGAAGTTGTCCTCGGCCGAGACGCCGCCGGAGAAGTCGAGCGACTGCTTGCCGGTGAGCACCATCGCGCTGTCGGGCGTCATCACCAGGATGCCCTTGGTGTGCATCAGCATCGTGGCCTCGGCGTTCCAGTAGGGCTGGGCGCCGACGTTGATGCCGGCCACGACGACGTTGATCTCGCCGCCGGCCTGGGTGAACTCGACGATCCGCTTCAGCGCGGCGGCGACCCAGTCCATGTTCTCGGTGCCGGAGTCCATCGAGATCCGGGCGCCGGCGCGAGAGCGCGAACCACTCGACCGGCACCCGCATCCGCTCGGCCAGGTCGAGCGCGGCGATGATCCGCGGCACTCCGGCTCGGACGACCGCGCCGAGCGCCTTGGTCGGGTCGCCGCACAGCACGCACCCGGGTGATGCCCTCGGGGTGCAGCGTCGGTCGGCGTGGTCACCACCGCGACGAGGATGCCGGCCTTGTTGAGGCCCGGGTGGCGGTCGACCGGCACCAGGGCGCCGGTGTCGTCGAGGTCGTGCTCGACGAGCGACGCCGCCGGGCCCGGCCAGCACGCTCGCGCAGCTCGTAGGGGTAGACCAGGCCGCGGCGCCGGGCGCGCAGCACCTTGCCGGCGTAGTCGTCGAGCGGCTTGAGCGGCTCGGTCGGCGGCGCCTCGATCGTCGGCCGCGACGCCGGCCCCCGGCCGGGCGTGGAAGCGGACGGCGATCGGGTCGGCGGTGCCGTCGGGGCCGACGACCCGGCCCTGGGCGACGCACCTCCTCGATGCCCGGCGCCCTCGGTGAGCGGGGTGATCTTGCCCTGCAGGGCGGTCAGCTGCTCGAGGTCGGCCTCGACCACCGGCCAGACGTGCACCCAGACGTGGTTCATGTCGAAGCTTGCCGCCGGCGGCCCGCCGCGCGGTGCGCGCCCGCCGGATCGCCTCGAGGCAGTTCTCGACCGCCCGCTCGGCGTGCGGCAGGCCGATCACCCGCGCCGTCCTCGTCGCGCACGACGGCCAGCTGGCGCACCTGCGCCAGCGCGACCAGCCGCTGGTCGGCCGGGTTGTCGCGGGCGACGCAGTCGATAGAGCAGCACGTCCTCGGGCGCCTCGAGCCGGGTCACGTCGAAGTCGCGCAGCCGCCAGAGGTTGAGCCGGCGCCCGACCATCGGGTGCACGCCGCGGACCAGGACGTCCTCGGCCAGCGCCGGTCCGGTCGTCGTCCGCGACCGGCAGCGTGTAGTAGCTGACCGGCCGGTCGCTCCGGGCGCAGACGGCCACGGCCACCCGGCGTACGGCGGCCAGCGCAGGAGGTCGCCGCCAGCAGCGCGCCGAGCCGCGCCGACGCCTCGTCGGGGGCGTCCGGCCGTCGGCCCAGGTGAGGTAGAGGTCGACGACCGCCTCGTCGTCGGCCGCGCGCTCGGCCACCTGAGCGGCCACGGCGCGGGCCAGCTCGCCGGCGGTGTCGCCCAGCTCGGCGAGCGTGCCGACCGTGGACACGATCCGGGTCGGCCGGCCGTCGAGGGCGTAGTCGGCGACGGCGAACGTGCGGCCGCCGCGTCTGGACGCACCGCAGGTCGTGCAGGTCGAACTCGCGGTAGTGGCGCCGGACCAGCACCTCGAGCAGCGGCTCGCGCTCCGGGATGCCGTCGGCGAGCCGCTCGGCGAGGAAGCGGACGATCTGCTCGGGGATGGCGGCCAGCGCGTCGATCCGGGCGGCCCGGTCGGGCGGCGTCGGGGCGAGCCGCCAGGTCGGCGACCTCGCCGCGCACCCCGGCCAGCACGCTGGTGCGCTCGGCGTCGACCGGCGGCTGGTCGAACCAGCGGAAGCGCACGCTGCGGGCCAGGTCGCCGACGACCGGGAAGCGCAGCTGGGTGGCCCGGACCAGGCGCTCGAGCACCTCGCGGGCCACGGCGGCGCGGCTCGTCGGCCGGCGGCGGCTCGCTCGATCCAGCTGCTGCGAGCAGCGTGGTGACGAGCCGCACGTCGGCCGCGGAGCGCTGCTGGGCGAGGAAGATGCGGAAGACCGCCTCCTCCAGCTCGGGGGTGCGGTCCAGGTCGGTGCACGCCGTAGTGGCGCCAGCACCCGCTCCAGCCGGTCGCGGAAGTGCGTCGGGCAGGCCCGCCGCGGTCGACGTCGAGGCTCTGCAGGTAGGTGTGGAAGTGCTCGCGCGAGCTGTGCACCCGCAGCTCGGTGTGCTCGTCCTCGCCGGCCGGCCGGTTGCGGCTCAGCTCGGCGAGGTCGGCGAAGAGGCTGAGCAGCGGCGAGCTCGGCCGCGACCACGTCGACGCCCGCCGCCGCGCAGCGTCTCGCGGGCGGCGAGGTAGTCGGTGAGGGCGCCGGCCTCGCTGCGGGTCGACGTCGTAACCCGAGCAGCACCGCGCGACAGCTCGGCCCGCAGCCGCTCGGCGCGGTCCTCGGCGGCGTCTCGTACGACGGCGGCGTCGGGGCAGCTCGAGGTCCGGCCCCGTCTCGCTCGACGCGACCGCCTCCTCGTCGCCGTCGCCGATGGGCTCCAGCCGGATCAGCGGCGCGCCGGTCTCGACCTGGCTGCCGGTCATCACCAGCAGCTCCTGGACCCGGCGCGGCGAACGGCGCCGGCAGCACGGTCTCCATCTTCATCGACTCCAGCACCAGCACCGGCTGCGCCGGCCTCGACCACGTCGCCGACGCGCGACCGGGGTCGCGACCACCAGGGCGGGAGCGGGCGAGCGCAGCACGCCGCCCTCGTCGCGGGTGACCCGGTGGGCGACGCCGTCGACCTCGACCAGCTGGACCGGGCCCGTGGGTCGCGGTGACGAGCCGGAAGCGTCCGGCCGCTCGACGGCCAGGCGGGCGTGGAAGTCGTCGAGCCGTTCGAGCTCGGCGTCGACGGCGCGCTGGTCGCCCCCGGCCGCGATGGTCACCCGGATAGCGGCTGCGGGCCGGTCTGCACCACCGTGACCTCGTAGGTCGCGCCGCGCAGCTTGAGGTCGACGGCCTGGCCGACCTGGTGCTGCACCTGCGGACGGCCGCCGCGAGCCGTCTCCAGGAGTCGCGCGATCTCGACGCGCTCCTCGTCCTCGTAGGCCTCGATCGCCGGCGGCGACCAGGGCCGACGCCGGAGTGCTCGCTGCGCGACCAGCCGGCCCTCGCGCGCGGACCCGGTCGATCCAGCCGGTGTCGGCCCACCCGTCGCCGCCGCCGTCGACGCACCTCGGGCTGCGCGAGCAGGTCGAGGATGAAGCGACTTGTTGGTGGCGCCGCCCTCGATCACCACCGTCGTCTCGCGCCATGGCCCGTCGCAGCCGGGCCAGCGCCTCGTCGCGGGTCGCGGCCGTAGCGCGATGATCTTGGCGATCATCGAGTCGAAGTCGGCCGGGATCGAGTCGCCCTCGGCCGACGCCGGTGTCGACCCGGACGCCGGGCCCGGCGGGCAGCTCGAGCCGCGCGATCCGGCCCGGCGACGGGCGCGAAGTCGCGGTCGGGGTCCTCGGCGTTGAGGCGGGCCTCGATCGCGTGGCCCGACCTCGACCGGGCTCGCTCGCCGTCGAGCCGACCGCCGCCGGCCACGTGGATCTGCAGCCTTGACCAGGTCGATGTCGGTGGTCACCTCGGTGATCGGGTGCTCGACCTGGAGCCGGGTGTTGACCTCGAGGAAGGCGAAGGTCCGCTCGCCGGGGTGGTAGAGGAACTCGACGGTGCCGGCGCCGCCGTAGTCGACCGCGAGCGCGAGCCGCTCGGCGGACGCCTTGAGCTCGTCGGTCTGCGCCGGGCTCGAGCAGCGGCGAGGCCGACTCCTCGATGACCTTCTGGTTGCGGCGCTGCACCGAGCAGTCGCGGACGCCGATCGCCCAGGCGGTGCCCTGGCCGTCGGCGATCACCTGGACCTCGACGTGGCGGGCGCCGGTGACCAGCCGCTCGAGGAAGACCACGCCGCTGCCGAAGGCGCGCTCGGCCTCGTCGCGGGTGCGCTGGTAGGCGTCCTCGAGCTCGGCGGCCGACGCCACCATCGCGGATGCCGCGGCCGCCACCGCCCGCGGTCGCCTTGAGCATCAGCGGGTAGCCGATCCGCTCGGCCGCCGCCAGCGCCTCCTCGAGGGTGTCGACGCCGCCGCGGCTCCATGGCGCCACGGGTACGCCGACCTCCTCGGCGATCAGCTTGGAGCCGATCTTGTCGCCGAGCTTGCGCATCGCCTCCGCGCTCGGCCCGATGAACGTCACGCCCGATCCGGTCGCACAGCTCGGCGAACGCCGGGTCCTCCGCGACGAAGCCCCAGCCCACCCAGACCGCGTCCGCGCGGGTCTCGACGCAGCGCGTGCTCGAGCACGGCGTGGTCGAGGTAGGGGCGGTCCGCGGCGGGCCCGAGGTCGTAGGCCTCGTCGGCCTCGCGCACGAACATCGCGTCGCGCTCGCCCGTCGGTGTGCAGCGCGATGGTGCGCAGCGGCTCGCCGCCGTCGACCCGGGCCGGGCGGCGTTGAGGTCGCGGACGGCGTGGATCAGCCGCATCGCGGCCTCACCGCGGTTGACGATCGCGATGCGCTGGAACAACCCGACCTCCTGGCTCGCCCCGGCCGTCGGGGCTGTGCCCCCGAGGCTCGCACGTTTGCGGGCTACCGGCGAGTCAACATCCCGCTCCGTGGCGCGGGCGACCCCGAGTCAGGACGCGTCGTGACCGGTGGCGGGCAGCTGGGTGGTCTCGATCAGCTGCTCGGCCACCACGCGCAGCTTGAGGTTCCCGTCCTGGGAGTAGCGCAGCAGCACGGCCATCGCCTGGTCGGGAGTCAGCCGGTAGCGCTCCATCAGGATGCCCTGCGCCTGCCCGACGGCCTTGCGGGCGTCGACGGCCTCCCAGAGGTTGTGCAGGTTGCGCGCGGAGGCCAGCGCGACGGCGGCGTGCCGCGCGAAGATGTGGGCGACGGCGACGTCGTCCTCGTCGAAGGCGCCCGCCTGGCCGGCGTACAGGTTGAGGGTGCCGACCGTGGTGTCGCGGGTGTGCAGCCGGACCGCCAGCAGGCTGCGGACCCCCAGCCGGTCGGCGACCTGGGCCCAGGCCGGCCACCGCTCGTCGCCGCGGGTGTCGTGGACCACGAGCGCGTCGTCGGTGCCGAGCACCTCGAGGTCGGGGCCGGCGCCGGCCTCGACCTGGACCGTCTCGAGATCGCGCACAGCGGGTTCGGTGGCCGCGGCGGTCTCGATGCGCCCGCGGCCGTGGACGAAGACGACGCCGGCCATGGTGCAGCCGACGCCGTCGAGGGCGAAGCGGAGCACCTCGTCGAGCGTCTCCTCGACGGTCTGCTCGTCGTGCAGCGCGACCGCCAGCTCCGCGAAGTGCTCCGCCCCGACCTTCACCCGTCACGCTCCTCGCCGACCTACCGCCGGCAGGAGAACCCGCCGCGTCGTCGGGAGCGATTCAAGCACGATCCTCAGGCGGCCGCCGACACGCCCAGTGCGTCGCGCAGCTGGCCCATCACGCGGGCGATGATCCGCGACACCTGCATCTGGGTCACCCCGATCCGCTCCCCGACCTCGCGCTGGGTCAGTCCCTCGGCGAACCGGAGCCGCAGCACCAGCCGGTCGCGCGGCGCCAGCCGGGCCAGCAGGGGCTCCAGCAGGTGCCGGGCCTCGCAGGCCTCGAACTCGCCGTCGGCGGCCACGAGGCGGTCGCCAAGCGTCGCGTGGGGGCCGTCCTCGGTGGCGAGCGGCCGGTCGAGGGAGTCGGGGGTGTAGCACGCGTTGACCGCCAGTGCCTCGATGACGGTGCCCTCGTCGAGGTCGAGGTCGCGCACGTAGTCGGCCGGCTGCGGGTCGCGCCCGTGCTCGAGGGCGAACTCGGCGGCGTACGGCGTCATCCGCAGCTGCGCCTCCTGGACCCGGCGCGGCGGGCGGACCATCCAGCCGTGGTCGCGGAACCAGCGGCGGACCTCACCGCGGATGGTCGGGACCGCATAGCTCAGGAAGTCGTGGCCGCGGTCGGGACTGAAGGAGCGCGCCGCCTTCACCAGCGCCAGCCGGGCGACCTGCTCGAGGTCGTCGGTGGGCGTGCCGCGGCGGCGGTAGCGGCGGGCGATGGCGTCGGCGACGCCGAGGTTGGCGAGCACGACCTCGTCGGTGAGACGCCGGCGCTCGAGCTCGTCGGTGGACGCGGCGATCCGGGCGAAGAGGCTGGCGGTGACCTCGGAGCGGGTCTCGGGGGCGGAGTCGACAACAGCAAGAGGTGAAGGCATGACACGTCCTCGAACGAGGGCCCGTGTGCAGCCGACTGTGTGACCACGATGGACTCTAGGGGCAGTATTCACACCACCTCGGCTCCATGCAACCCCGGTGCCGGATCCGGCGCGTCGCCGGGCCTGCCGCGCGGTGGACCGGGCTCAGCGGTCGGCGACGGGCGGCGCCGGCAGCGCGGCGACCGCCTCCGACACGGATCCGTAGACCGTGAACAGGTCGCCGAGGTTGGTCAGCGCCAACACCTCGCGGACCTGGTCGCCGGCACCCGCGAGGACCACGTCGCCGCCGTGCTCCTGCGCCTTGCGCCGGGCCCGCACCAGGGCTCCCAACCCGCTGGAGTCGATGAACTCGACCCGGTCGAGGTCGACCACGACGTGCGCAGACAGCTGGACCACGGCGTACTCGAACTCGGTGACCACGTCGGGGACGACCGCCAGGTCGATCTCTCCGCTCAGCTCGACGAGGACATGCCCGGACGACAGCAGCTCGAGGCGGGTGCCGCCACCCTCGGGGATCGCCGTCATCTGCTCACCGTTCCTGTCGCCGGGGGCCGTGACCCCGGCTGGCCCGGTCACGGGTGCTCCGCAGGAAGTCTAGGGGCGGTCGCCGGCGACGCCAGCATCCGCCGACCGCCCGAGTTTGGACCCGGCCGGAGTGGGCACCGCTCGGGCAAGAGGACGAGCTGAGTGAGAGCGAGAAGATGACGGCCCCGCGGCGCCCCCCGACGGCTCCCGGTCCGCCGATGCTGGCCACCGGCCTGCCATGGGCGGCGGGCAGCATCGCCCAGGCGCGGAGCCTCACGGACCGAGCGGCCGCCGAGCTCGACCTCGATGCGCCGCTGCTGCGCGCCTGCGTGCTGGCAGCGAGCGAGCTGGTGTCGAACGCCGTGCAGCACGGCACTCCGCCGCTGCGGCTGCGGCTCTGGGCGGTCGCGGGCGGGCTGCGGCTGGAGGTCGAGGACGCCTCGCCGGCCCTCCCGAGCGCGCTCTCGGTGTCCCCGTCGGCCGCGTCGGGACGCGGGCTGGAGATCGTCGGCGCGGTCTCGTCGACGTGGGGTCACTACTCGACCGACTCCGGCAAGTGTGTCTGGTGCGAGGTGGTCGCGTCGGCGGCCACGGGCGCGGATGCGGCCGGGTCGGGCTGACCGGCCAGGACGAGCACGGCGATGTCGTCGTCGGCGCGCTCGTGGGCGAGCCGCATCACCGCGTCGGCGGTCGCACCCGCATCGGCGTAGTCCTCCCGCAGCACCGTCTGCAGCCGGTCGAGGCCCTCGGCCAGCGGACGGCCGCGCCGCTCGACGAGCCCGTCGGTGTAGAGGACCAGTGTCGAGCCCGCCGGCAGCCACGCACTGACGCCGGAGCCGGCACCTGCTCCCAGCCCGATCGGGGGCGACCCGCCCTCCTCGACCAGGCGGACGCCGTCCGGGCCGGCCACGACCAACGGCAGGTGTCCTGCACAAGCGACCTCCAGTCGGCCCGAAGCGGGGTCCAGCAGTGCGTAGAGCACCGTGGCGACGAGCTCGACGCCGTCGGCGGACTCCAGCTCGTCCAACCGGCTCAGGACCACCGACGGGGTGGCCTCGACCGCCGCGAGCGCTCGCAGTGACGCCCGGAGCCGGCCCATCGTCGCAGCGGCCCCGAGTCCCTTCCCGACCACGTCGCCGACGACCAGTGCGATCCGGCCGTCGGGCACCCGCCAGCAGTCGGCCCAGTCACCGCCGACGCGGGTGCCGGTGGTGGCGGGCACGTAGCGCAGGGCCACGTCGACCCCGAGGCCGGCGGACACCTCGGGGGCCAACGCCTCCTGCAGGGTGAGCGCGGCGTCGCGGTCGCGCTGCGCCAGCTGGGTGCGCACCAGCGCCTGGCCGGCCTGGTCGGCGACGCCGAGCAGCAGCTCCCGGTCGGCCGGACCCCAGGCCCTGGGCGCCGCGGAGGCCACGAGGAGCGACCCCGCCAGCTCGCCGGACACCTCGAGCGGGAGCCCCACCAGAGCCGCGACCGCGGGCCGTCCGGCCGCCGCGGTCTCCTCGGCCGACTCCAGCCACCAGGCCCGTGGACCGTCGAGGACCCGCGCGTGCACGGGCAGCCAGGCGGTGGCGTCGTCAGCATCCCCGAGCGGGCGCGCGGCGCCGTCCTCGACCGTCGCGACCGACACCTGGGTGACCCCGGTGAGCGACAGCAGCGTCCCCTCGACCGCGGAGGCGACCTCGGCCGCCTCGCGGCACTGCCCGAGCCGCTGGGCGTTGGCCAGCAGCAGGTCGGTGACGGCGACCATGCCCTGGATCTCCCGGTCGCGGTGGTCGAGCTCCACCTCGCTGTAGCGCTCCACCCGGCTCAGGTCGCGCACCACGGTCCAGAGGCAGCCGACGGCCAGCAGGCCGAACGTCGCCAGCCGCAGCGACAGGCTCGACCACCACATCGGGTCGTGGCGCTCGGCGGCCACCGCGTTGAGCGCGATCTCGAAGACGCTGAGCAGCAGCGCCAGCCCGATCCACGCTCGGATGGGCGGGGCCGCCGTGCCTGCTGCCCGCGACCACAGCGCCAGCGCCCCGAGGCCGACGACCGCCAGCGCCACCTCGGTGCCGACCAGCAGCGGGGTGTAGTCCTGCGTGACCGGGACCAGGAGCTCCGGCAGGGGCACGACGTTGGCGGCGAACGCGAACGCGAGACCCACACCGGCCGCGGCGAAGCCCCGGCCCACCACCGTGGGCACCCGCAGCGCCCCGGCAGCCGCGGCCGCGTAGAGCGCCAGGTGGAAGAGCAGATAGAGCGCGGCGTTGCCCTGCGGGCCGGTCTCGAAGGCGCCGCCCGACGGGTCGACCGCCGGCAACGAGAGCACCTGCAGCACCATCGCGACCAAGCAGACCAGCAGTCCCGCGGCGAACCAGCCCAGCATCGGATCCCGGTCGCGCCGCGCACGGGCGGCCACGATCGGCAGCGCCACCGCGGCTCCGGTCGGCGCCCAGGAGAAGAAGACGCTCGAGAACGACGGCGGCGGGAGTTCGGTCGCCAGCAGTCCGAGCAGCACCAGGCCGGCCGCCAGGGTCGTGGCTCCCAGCCCCGCGACCAGGTTGAAGCGGGGGGCAGCCATGGGCTGCCGCGCGCGTGCCTCGCGCACGCTGAGGAGACCCGTGGTCGGCATGGGCACAGTCTCGCCCAACCTCCCGCCCGGGGCACCACACCCCTGGGGGTGGTTCCGGGCCCCTCCGGGGGGTCGCTCAGCCGCCTCCCCACGCGTCCGGGTCGAAGAGCCGGTCGTAGACGGCCGCCGCCCAGCACTCGGTGACCGCGCCGAGCTCGGGCGGGGCGAGCCTGCGAAGACGGCCGGGCGGGCGGCCGGAGCGTTCGGCGCGTCCGGCTCGACGGGCGGCACGGTCCCTGGCCCGAGACCGCCCGGGGAGACGGACCGGAGCAGAGATCCGGCCACGCAGACCGTGCCGGCGGTCCTCGGCGTCGGCGTACCACTCGTCGAGGGCGTCGGCGCAGTCGACCATCGCCGTGAACAGCTCGACCGGGTCCTCGGGCACCTCGTCGGGAGTGCAGCCGAGGTGCTCGGCGACGAGCGTGCGCAGCAGGACCCGCGGGAAGGCGTCCTCGGGGGCCGGCCCGTCCTGGTCGCCGCGGTCGTCGACCGTCACACAGGCGATCTCGCTGTCGCAGGTCCAGGACCGCCGGTTGAGGTTGTCGGACCCGACGCTGGCCCAGCGATGGTCGATCACGCAGGTCTTGGAGTGCACGTAGACCGGCAGCCCCTGCTCGTTGGTGAGCCCGAACACCGCCACCCGGTCGCCGCCCGCGGCCAGCATCGGGCCCATCGCGAGGCGGCGACCGTAGAGCTGCGGCGGCTCCGCCACGGAACCGTCCTCGTCGGGCACCAGCGGCAGCACCACGACGACGCGGAGCTCGGGGTTGTCGCGCAGCGCGGAGCCGAAGTGCTCGCCCACCTCGGCCGACCAGAGGTACTGGTCCTCGACGTAGACCAGCCGGTCGGCCTGGGTGATCGCCTTCAGGTTGCCGAGCATCACCGACCGCTCTCCTGCGGGCGCGAAGTCGTAGCCTCTCGGCAGGATCTCGGGGAAGGTGCGCAGGACCTGGACGACGTCGTGACCGCCGGTCGGCGGCGGCGGTGGCCACTGCTCCCCGAGCGGGCTCGCGTCCAGCCGCTCGGTCTGCATCAGGCTGGAGAGCAGCCGTCCGGGGTTGAGCGTGAGCGGCGTGCTGTCCTCCCAACGCTCGCGGAACGTCGTCTCCACGTCGTGGACCCCGGGGCCCTGGATCGCCACCTGCACGTCGTGCCACGCCGGGCTCGGTCCGTACGCCGGCGGCATCGACAGCGGCTGCAGGTCGTCGCCGAGGTGCCGCTCGTCGTCGCGGCGACTGTGGCAGAGGTCGATCCCGCCGACGTAGGCGACGTCGCGCGTCGGGTCGTCGGTGTGCCGCAGCACGACGAACTTCTGGTGATGGGAGCCACGGACGCGCACGCGCATGTCGCGGAGGCACTCCCCGCCCGCCTCGCAGATCTCCTCGCCGAGGAAGCGGTGCCCCCTGCTGCTGAAGCCGAGGCGGTGCCAGTGGGAGCGCCACAGCAGCCCGCGCACGTCGACGCCACGACGTGCTGCGGCGGTGAGGGTGGCCGTGAGCGTCGAGCCGGGATCGTCGGTGAGCTGTTGGTCGGGGTCGCCGCGCCAGTCCGCGAAGTAGAGCCGGTCGTCCGGGCCGAGTTCCGAGATCCGCTCGTGCAGCTCGGCGAAGTACGGTCGCCCGTGCACCAGAGGGCGAAGCGTGTTGCCCGCGCTCCACGCCTCGCCGTCGCGATGGCGTGCGTCGATCCGGGTGTGCGGGTTGCCTCGCTCGGCTGCTGTGAGCAACCAGTCGGAGACCGCCACGGCCGTATCCTGCCACGGGCATGACGTGCGAGAGAACGGGAACAACCTGACCATGCAACCGGCTCCGACCTCGCCTCCGGCACCGGCCGCTGTCCAGCCCTCCCGGCTCCGTCGCCTCACCGCCGCGGCGGCGTATGCCGTGGTGGTGGGCGTGGTCATCACCGCCCTCGCCTACCTCATCCGAGTGAAGTTCGACCCGTTGGTGCGCTTCGACGAGGCGCGCATCGTGGACGCGACCGACGTCACCCGGGACCACCCCGCCTTCCTCGATGCGCTGCTGTTCTGGCAGGCCATCAGCCAGCCGCTGGCGGCGTACCTCGCCGTGGCAGTGCCGACGTGCCTGTGGGTCTGGCTGCGCCGTGGCCTCACGACACGCGCCTGGTGGGCCTTCCTCACGATGATGCTTGGCTGGATGCTCGCCCTGGGGCTGAAGTCACTGGTGCAGCGCGCCCGTCCGGTCATCGACGATCCGGTGTCGCAGTCGGGGGGCTACTCCTTCCCGTCCGGACACGCCACCAACGCCGCGATCATCGCCACCACGCTGGCGATCCTGCTCTGGCCGCTGCTCTCGACCGCCGGCCGGCGGGTCGCGATCGCGCTGGGCGTCGTGTGGGTGACGCTCACCTGCCTCGACCGGGTCTTCCTCGGCGTGCACTACCCGACCGACGTGATCGGCGGGGTGCTGCTGGGCAGCGGCCTGGTCCTCGCGTCGTACGCCGGCTTCCGGGGGTGGCGCCCCCAGGACCCGGCCGGCTCGACGCCCTCCGACCCCGACCTCGACCAGGACGCGAGCGACGCGACTCGTCCGACAGGGCGCTGAGATGGCCTTCCTCGCGCGCTACGACTCCGACCTGAGCCGGCCCCGCAAGCGCGACGCGACACGGGATGCCGTGGTGCGGGCGGCGCTGCCTGCTGCCGGTCTCTGGCTGGTCATCGTGGCCGTCGGCTGGCTGCTCGTCGACGGCCCCTTGCGGCCGCTGGCGAAGGCCGAGGAACAGGTGAACGAGTCTCTGGCCTCCGGCCGCACCGGCACCTGGAACACCGTCTCGCAGTGGTTCTCGCTGATCGGGGCGACGCCCACGATCATCGGGGTCGCCGTCGTCGTTGCCCTCGGGATCTGGTGGGCGACGAGGCGCTGGTGGCTGGCCGTGGTGCCGCTGCTCGCGATCCTGCTGCAGTCGGTCGTCTTCGTGACCTCGGCGGCCGTCGTCGGGCGGGACCGGCCGCCGGTGCCCCAGCTCGACGACTCGCCGCCGACCGCCAGCTTCCCGAGCGGCCACGAGAGCGCCACGACCGCGCTCTACGTCTCCTTCCTGCTGCTGTCGCTGCGGGTGCGGAACCCCGCTCTGCGATGGTCGCTGGTGGCCCTGTGTGCGCTGATGCCGGCGCTGGTGTTCTACGGGCGGCTCTACCGCGGGATGCACCACGTCACGGACCTGCTGGCGGGGGTCGCCAACGGCGTCGTCTGCGCGCTGCTCGCCTGGAACTACCTCCGCCGTGACGCCCCTCAGACGCGCGCGTAGCGGGCCCGGGCGACGCTGTAGACACCGAACGCAGCCAGGCCGAGCCCGACGATGACCAGCAGGGCGGTGCCCATCGGCGCGTCCCGCAGCGTGCGCAGGGCTCCATCGAGGCCGCTGGCCTTGCCGGACTTGTGCTGGACGGCGGCGACCAGGAAGAGGACGCCGACCACACCGAGCGCGATCCCCTTCGCGATGTAGCCGACCCGGCCGGCGACCTCCGCGAAGCGGCCGGGGTGCTCGCGCAGGTCCTCGAGGAAGGTGCGCTTCCAGCCCTTGTAGACGTGGTAGCCCCCCACCGCGACGATGCCCAGGCCGACGGCGCCGACCAGCAGCTGACCGCCGGGGGCGTCCATCAGCGTGGCGGTGACGTCGCGGGTGGACTTGTCGGAGTTGGCGTGGCCGCCTCGGGCGAACGTGAGAGCCGTCCAGCCCAGCGCGGCGTACGCCCCGGCCTTGGCGACGGCCTTGACCCGGTCGGCCGTCTCGTGGCGCACGAACGCCTCGGTGATCTCCCAGACCACCAACAGCGCGAAGGCCGCGACGGCGACCCAGAGCAGCACCGCTCCGAAGGACTGCTGCGCCAGCGTGGCCAGCGCGCCCGACTGGTCGGCCTCCTTCCCGCCGCCGCTCCCGAAGGCGACCTGCACGGCGATCCAGGCGATGACGAGATGGATGAGTCCGTTGGCGGCGTAGCCGGCGCGAGCGCCCCACTCCACCACGGCGGAGTCGTTGGCGCGGTCCGCGGCGCCGCGGACGTCGGGGTTCATGCCCATGGGGATGGGGTACCCCCTGGACGAGCATTCACCCCTGTGGCCCGGGAGGCCCCATGCGCACCGTCGTCGTCGTGAATCCGACCAAGGTCGACGACCTGGACGCCGTCAGGGAAACCCTGGCCGCCTGCGCCGCCGACTGCGGGGCACAGACCCCGGAGCTGGTCGAGACGAGCGAGCACGACCCTGGCTTCGGGCAGACCCGCGCGGCGGTCGACGCCGGCGCTCGGCTCGTGTGCGCCCTCGGTGGCGACGGGACCGTGCGCGCGGTGGCGCAGGAGCTGGTCGACACCGACGTCCCGCTCGGCCTGCTGCCAGGCGGCACCGGCAACCTGCTGGCGCGCAACGTCGGCGCGCCCGTGGACGACCTGGGCGAGGCGTTCCGCGTGGCGCTGACCGGCCGCAGCCGCACCGTCGACGTCGGTTGGCTGGTCATCGGGCCCACCGAGGACCAGCGGGGTCCCGGCCGGTCGCAGCCGGCCGACAACGTGCACTGCTTCACCGTGATGGCCGGACTCGGGTTCGACGCGCAGCTCATGGACGACGCCCCGGAGCGGATGAAGGACAGGGTCGGCTGGGCGGCGTACGTCGCCAGCGGCGGGCAGCACCTGCGTGACGACGGGTTCGCACTGGAGCTGACCGCCGACGGCGAGACGACACGGACGGCGGCCGCCCGGACGGTCGTCATCGGCAACTGCGGCGAGCTGACCGGCGGCATGGTGCTGCTGCCGGAGGCGGAGATCGACGACGGCGTCCTGGACCTCGCGGTGCTCACCCCGAGCGGCATCTCGGAGTGGCTGGGGGTCGCCGCCCGCGTGGTGGCGGGACGCGAGGACGGCGGGCCGAGCCTGGAGCGCCTGCGTGCTCGCGACCTGACGCTGCGCGTCGACCCCCCGCAGCTCACCGAGGTCGACGGCGACGTGCTGGCCGAGGCCGCCGAGGTGCGCCTGGTCGTGCAACCGGGATGCCTGGACGTGCGGGTGCCCGCGACCGGCTGAGGCGGGCGCCCAGCGCCCGCGCTCAGCGCGCCGGCAGCAGCAGCGAGCTGTCGCCGAACTCGTGCCAGAGGTAGTCGCCGGCCACGGCCGCGTCGTAGGCCACCTGCGTCAGCGCCGGGCCGGCGACCGCCTCGACCAGCAGCAGGTGGGAGGCGCCCGGGTCGTGCCATCCCGACACCAGGCCGGACACCACCCTGGGCGGATCGGCGGGGGTGACGACCCGGTCGGTCCACCCGGCCCGCGCGACCACGCGGCCGTTTCCGGCCACGGCCGACTCCAGAGCGCGGGTGACCGTGGTGCCCACGGCCACCACCCGGCCACCGCCGGCGCGCACCGCGTTGACCAGTCGAGCGGTGCTGGCGGGGACGGCGTACCGCTCCGGCTGCGGGCCCTCGCCCGCCTCCTGCGACGAGACACCCGTGTGCAGCGTGACGGGGGCGACCGCGACCCCGCGCGAGACGAGGTGGGTCACCAGCTCGGGGGTGAAGGGGCGCCCGGCCGAGGGCATCTCAGCACTGCCCGGGCGGGTGGCGAAGACCGTCCGGTACGCCGCCAACGGGAAGCGGCCGGACAGGTAGCCGTAGGCGATCGGCCGCCCGGAGCGGGCCAGCTCCCGGTCCAGCGGCCCCGCCACGTCGGCCCGCCACAGCCGGTTCCCCTCCCCCGTCGGCGAGGAGCGCCACGGGTAGGGCTCGACCAGCGTCACCCGGACCCGCCCTGCCCACACCTCGGCACCGGAACGCGCGTCGAGCACCGGGTCCGCGGCGTCGGGCGGAGTGCGCAGCTCGACCACCCAGTCGCCGTCGTCCAGCGGGGTGGCCAGGTGGAGGACCACCGGTCCGCGCCCGCGCAGGTCGGCGTCGAGCTGCCGGGGCACCGTCGCCGAGTCGTTGACCACCACCAGGTCGCCCGGCCGCAGGTGGTCGCGCAGTGCCGGGAAGCGGTCGTGGGACACCCCGTCCGGCGTGGCGACGAGCAGCCGCACCTGGTCGCGCGGGACGCCACGGAGCTCGGGTGGGGCGTCGGCCACCGCGTCGGGGGCCGCGAACGAGGTGGTCGGGCGCTCCTCCAGGACGCTCATCGCGTGCCGGCAGGCTCGATCGGGCGCCCGTCGTCGACCGCGATCTCGGCGGCCCGGTAGCGGCCCGACGGCGGTCGTCGCTCGACCAGCGCCAGCAGGTGGGGGACCACCGTCTCGGGCAGCGGTCGGTCGCTGATGTCCTCCCCCGGGAAGGCGGCCTGGTGCATCTCGGTGCGCAGGTCGCCCGGGTCGACGGCGTACGCCGTGAGGCCGGGGTTCTCCGCGGCGTAGGTGAGCACGACGTGCTCCAGTGCGGCCTTGGAGGCGCCGTAGAGCCCCCAGCCGGGATAGTGCTCGACCGCGGCGTCGGAGGTCACGGCCAGCAGGACGCCCGCCGACGCGACCAGCACGTCGAGCAGCTCGCCCGTGAGCACCAGGGGCGCGCCGATGTTGGGCCGCCAGACCTGCTGCAGCTGGTCGACCGTCACCGTCTCGAGACGCGGCAGTGGCGACGGGCCGAGGGTGCCGGCGTTGTGGACGAGCAGGTCGAGCCGGCCCCACCGCTCGACCTCCTGCCGCAGCATGACGCGGTGGTGGGTGTCGGTCAGGTCGCCCGGCACGGCGACGATGCCGGGGTCGACCAGGTCGGCGAGCCGGTCGGCGCGGCGTCCGTCGGTGACCACGGTCCAGCCGCGCGCGGCCAGGCCGAGCACCAACTCGCGCCCGAGGCCGGACGAACCACCGGTCACCAGAGCCACGGGAGTAGTTCCGTTGTCTGTCATGCCATCCAGTATTAAAGTTCAAGTGAACTTGAGTTCAAGCCCCGGGACGGAGACGAAGGTGAACACCCGCGACCTGCTGTCGATCTCAGACGTGGCCGAGCGAAGCGGCTTCGCCGCGTCCGCGCTCCGCTACTACGAGTCGCAGGGCCTGATCACCGCCGGCCGGTCCCCCGGTGGCCGGCGGTGCTACGAGCGGGGCGTGCTGCGTCGGCTGGCCTTCATCCGGGCCGCGAGCAACGTCGGGCTGACGCTGGAGGAGATCCGCACCGAGCTCGGCCGGCTGCCTGCCGGACGCACGCCTACCAAGGCCGACTGGGCCCGGATCTCGCGGCACTGGCGGGCCCGCCTCGACGAGCAGCTCGCCGCCCTGCAACGCCTTCGCGACGGGCTCGACTCCTGCATCGGCTGCGGCTGCCTCTCGCTCCAGCGCTGCGGGATCTCCAACCCGGCCGACATCGCCGCCTCGAGCGAGGGCGCCCCCGGGGCGGCGTACCTGCCGGCCGTGCTGCGCCGGCCGCGTCAGTCCTGAGGGCCGCCGGCGACGTAGATCACCTGGCCGGACACGAAGCCCGCGCCCTCGCTGACCAGGAAGGAGATGGTGTGCGCGATGTCGTCGGGCTGGCCGACGCGGGCGACCGGGATGGTGCCCGCGGCCGCCTTGACGAAGTCCTCGAACGGCATGCCGACCCGCTCTGCGGTCGCCGCGGTCATGTCGGTCTGGATGAAGCCGGGGGCGACCGCGTTGGCGGTCACCCCGAAGCGGCCCAGCTCGATGGCGAGCGTCTTGGTGAAGCCCTGGAGGCCCGCCTTCGCCGCGGAGTAGTTGACCTGCCCCCGGTTGCCCTGGGCCGAGGTGCTGGACAGGTTGACGATCCGCCCGAAGCCGGCCTCGGTCATGAACCGCTGGGTGGCCCTGGTCATCAGGAAGGCGCCGCGCAGGTGGACGGACAGCACGGCGTCCCAGTCGGAGACGGGCATCTTGAACAGCAGGTTGTCGCGGATGATCCCGGCGTTGTTGACGAGGATCGTCGGCGCCCCGAGCCCCGCGGCCACGGCGGCCACGGCGGCCTCGACGGAGGCCTCGTCGCTCACATCGGCGGCCACGGCGAGCGCCCGCCCCCCGCCGCCGGTGACCGCGTCGACGGTCGCGGCGCACGCCTGCGCGTCGAGGTCGACCACCCCGACCGCGTGCCCGTCCTCTGCCAGGCGGAGAGCGGTGGCGGCACCGATGCCGCGGGCGGCTCCGGTGACGATCGCGACGCGCGGGGTGTCGGGCATGAGGGTTCCTCTCGGGAAGTCCGGCGTGGTCGCTCGCGAGACTAGACCAGGCGGTCGGCGAGCTCGACCAGCGACGCGACGGTGAGCGTCGGCTCGCGGAAGCACGCCGGGTGGTGGCCGTCGCCGCGGTTCACCCAGGCCGCCTGGAGGCCCGCCCGCAGGGCTCCGTCGGTGTCCCACGGATGCACGGCGACGAGCATCGCGTCGCCGGGATCGATCCCGCACGACTCCACGGCGAAGGCGTAGGCGCGCGGATCGGGCTTGAAGAAGCCCGCCTGCTCCACCGAGAGCATCTGCTCGACGACGTCGGCGACAGCGGCCGCCTCGAGCAGCCGCTCGGCGACCGCGACCGCGCCGTTGCTCAGGGTGACCAGCCGCACGCCCGCCGCGTGCAGGGCTCGCATCCCGGGGACGACGTCGGGGTGCACCGGCAGCGCCAGGAAGCCGGCCATCACGTGCTCGACCCCCTCCTCGTCGACCGGCCGCCCCGACTCGAGCAGCACCGCCCGCAGCGACTCCCGCGCCAGCTCCGCGAACGGCGCCCGGTCACCGTGGGCAGCCAGCGCCATCCCGTCGCGAAGGGCACCGGCGAACCACGCCCGCACCAGCAACGGGTCGAGCCCGATGTCTGCGAAGCGGTCGCGCATCGGCGCGAGGTCGGACAGGGTCTCGTTGACGTCGAAGACGACCACGACAGGGCGGTCCGAGGGCTGCATGCACCCAGTCTGGCCGTCGTTCCGGGGCGTCACCAGCCGCGCGTCCCGGGAGCTCCCTTGAACGGGCCGACGACCTTGGAGGTGATCCAGCCGCCGTAGAAGCCGCCCTCCTGGGGGCGGACCCGCTCACCGTCGACGAAGCAGGCGTCGACCTGGCTCGGCGTCACGGCCACGTGGTCTCGCAGCGCGGCGTACGCCGGCACCGGCTCGGGGTAGTGCCAGGCCGCACGGGCGCCCCGGCGCTCCCCCACGACCAGGTCGAAGTAGAAGGCCTCGCCCTTCCACTCGCACCACGTGGTGCCGCCCACGGGGACCAGCACGCCCGCGGCGAAGCTCGTTGCCGGAAGGTAGTACGTCGGCGGGTGGCTCGTCTCGAGCACCTGCCATGAGCGGTCGGTGCGCGCAACCACCTGGCCCCCGAGATGCACCTCCACCAGCTCCCGGGACGCTCGCAGCGCCGGTGGCCGCGGATAGTCCCAGACCGACTCGGGCTCCATGCCGCGACAGTAGGCAATGCCACCAAGGACTCCCGTTTTCTTGACTTGTTCCAGAAAAGACGCCAGGGTCGTACGCGTGTCCTCCGACCTCGCCCTCGCCGCCGGCGAGCGTCTGCGCGGAGCGGGCCTGCGGGTCACCCGCCCGCGCATCGCGGTGCTGACCGCGCTGGGCGAGCATCCGCATGCCGACACCGACGCGATCATCGGCGCGGTCCGCGACTCCTTCGGCCCGGTCTCCCACCAGGCGGTCTACGACGTGCTGCGGGTGCTCACCGACGTCGGGCTCGTCCGGCGGATCCAACCCACCGGCTCGGTCGCCCGCTACGAGGTGCGGGTCGGCGACAACCACCACCACGTCGTGTGCCGCTCCTGCGGCACCATCGCCGACGTCGACTGCGCCGTCGGCGACACCCCCTGTCTCACCGCGTCCGACGACCGAGGCTTCGCGATCGACGAGGCCGAGGTCGTCTACTGGGGCGTCTGCTCCCGCTGCACGACCTGACCATCCACCCCGCCCCACCCGAAAGGAACACCATGCCTGGCGAAGAGCACGATGCCGTTGTCGGCGACGTCCAAGACGAGTCGCGGGAGGGCCGCTGCCCGGTGATGCACGGGATCCCCCACCCCACCTCCGGCTCCGGAAACCGCGAGTGGTGGCCCGACCAGCTCAACCTCGCGATCCTGCGCAAGCACGCCCCCGCCTCGAACCCGATGGGAGAGGACTTCGACTACGCCGAGGCGTTCAGGTCCCTCGACCTGGCCGAGGTCAAGCGCGACCTCACGGCGCTGATGACCGACTCCCAGGACTGGTGGCCCGCCGACTACGGCCACTACGGCCCCTTCTTCATCCGGATGGCCTGGCACAGCGCCGGCACCTACCGGATCAACGACGGCCGCGGCGGGGCCGGCGCCGGCATGCAGCGGTTCGCCCCGCTCAACAGCTGGCCCGACAACGTCAACCTCGACAAGGCGCGCCGCCTGCTGTGGCCGATCAAGAAGAAGTACGGCAACAAGATCTCGTGGGCCGACCTGTTGGTGCTCACCGGCAACGTGGCCCTGGAGTCGATGGGGCTGCAGACCTTCGGCTTCGCCGGCGGCCGGGCCGACGTGTGGGAGCCCGACGAGGACGTCTACTGGGGCTCGGAGGACACCTGGCTCGGCGACGAGCGCTACACCGGTGACCGGGACCTCGAGAACCCGCTCGCCGCCGTGCAGATGGGGCTCATCTACGTCAACCCCGAGGGCCCCAACGGCAACCCCGACCCGTTGGCCTCGGGCCGCGACATCCGCGAGACGTTCCGGCGGATGGCGATGAACGACGAGGAGACCGTCGCGCTCACCGCGGGCGGGCATACCTTCGGCAAGACACACGGCGCGGCCGACCCCGAGCAGTACGTCGGCCCGGAGCCGGAGGGTGCGGGCTTCGCCGAGCAGGGCCTGGGCTGGATCAGCTCCTACGGCAGCGGCCACAGCACCGACACCATCTCGAGCGGCCTCGAGGGCGCCTGGACGCCCACCCCGATCACCTGGGACAACAGCTACTTCGAGACGCTGTTCGGCTTCGAGTGGGAGCTCCACCAGAGCCCGGCCGGAGCGCAGCAGTGGCGGCCGAAGGACGGCGCGGGCTCCGACGCCGTCCCCGACGCCGCCGACCCCGCCAAGCGGCACGCGCCGATGATGTCCACGGCCGACATGGCGATGCGGATGGACCCGATCTACGAGCCGATCTCGCGGCGCTTCATGGAGAGCTTCGACGAGCTGTCCGACGCGTTCGCGCGGGCCTGGTTCAAGCTGACCCACCGCGACATGGGCCCGATCCAGCGCTACCTGGGCCCCGAGGTGCCGCAGGAGACGCTGATCTGGCAGGACCCGGTGCCCGCCGTCGACCACGAGCTGGTCGACGAGGCCGACATCGCCTCGCTCAAGCAGCAGATCCTGGACTCCGGGCTCTCGGTCTCCCAGCTGGTGGCCACCGCGTGGGCCTCGGCCTCGACCTTCCGCGGCAGCGACAAGCGGGGCGGCGCCAACGGCGCCCGCATCCGGCTGGAGCCGCAGAGCGGCTGGGAGGTCAACCAGCCCGACCAGCTGGCCGGCGTGCTGCGCACGCTGGAGAGCATCCAGCAGTCCTTCAACGGCTCCGCGAGCGAGGGCAAGATGGTGTCGCTGGCCGACCTGATCGTGCTCGGCGGCTGCGCCGCGGTCGAGAAGGCCGCCCGCGACGGCGGCGTCGAGGTCGCCGTGCCCTTCACCCCAGGGCGGACGGACGCGTCGCAGGAGTGGACCGATGTCGACTCGTTCGAACCGCTCGAGCCGACCGCCGACGGGTTCCGCAACTTCCTCGGGAAGGGCCACCAGCTCCCGGCGGAGTACCTCCTGCTGGACCGGGCGAACCTGCTCACGCTCACGGCCCCGGAGATGACCGCGCTGGTCGGCGGGCTGCGGGTGCTCGGCGCCAACCACGGCGGCTCCACGCACGGTGTCCTGACCGACCGGGTCGGCGCGCTGACCAACGACTTCTTCGTCAACCTGCTCGACATGAGCACCGCCTGGTCGGCCACCGACGAGTCGGAGGAGACCTTCGAGGGACGCGACCGGGCGTCCGGCGAGGTGCGCTGGACCGGCACCCGCAACGATCTGGTGTTCGGCTCCAACTCCGAGCTGCGCGCGGTCGCGGAGGTCTACGCCTGCGACGACGCCGGTGAGAAGCTCGCGCGCGACTTCGTCGCCGCCTGGGCGAAGGTCATGGACCTCGACCGGTACGACGTGCGCTGAGCGTCGCCGGTCACCAACCGTCACGAGGGCCCCGGGCACCCGCCCGGGGCCCTCGCGCGTCACCGGCTGCCGCAAACCCCATTGACCTCGTCGGCCACCGAGGATCATCCTCTAGGCAAGCGCTCCGGCGCCGTGCCCGCCACCGCGGACCGCCGGGGTGGAGCGAGGTAGTCATGGCCACCAGCACGAACGGAGCCGTCGAGCTCCGAGTCCTCACCGCGAACGTGCAGTCGTTCCCGACCCACGCGATCACGCTCGACGAGGCGCGGGAGGACCTGATCCGCAACGCCGCCGCGGCCGACATCGTTCTCCTCCAGGAGATCGCCGACCGCTACCAGCGCCTGGTCGAGGAGGCCTTCCCGGCGTCCGACTGGGAGGTCTTCTACGGCCGCAGGGACAACACCGAGCCGATCGCCTACCGCCGCGGTCTCTTCCAGCGTCTCGAGGGACGGGTCACCCAGCTGCATCCGCCGCGGCCAGGTCTCCACGGGCGCCGGTTCACGACCTACACGCGGTTGGGCATCGACTCGCACGGGGGCGAGGTCCACGTCACGAACCTTCATCTCGTGGCCCGCGCCTTCTCCAATCCGCCGAGCGCGGACCGCGCCCTGCGGGTGCGCGAGTGGCACGAGGCGATCTCCAAGCACCTCACCTTCGTCGACTCGCTGGTGGAGTCAGGGCATCCGGTGCTCGGCGGAGGCGACTACAACCGCCAGCTCAAGCGCCATCCGTCGCTCGGCACCGAGGTGGCCGGGCGCAAGGTCCGGTATGCCGTCGACCCGACCTCCATCGACCTGCTCTGGTTCATCGACGGGGGCCGGTCGCGCTGGACGATCGAGTCTCGCGAGCTGTTCGGGGGACGAGACTCCAAGTCACCCAGGAGACACAGCGACCATGGGGCGCGTCTCGCAGTCGTCCGGCTCCAGCCGAACGGGAGCCCGGCGGCGACACCGGGCCCGGTCGTGACGACGACGCACCAGCCGCAGGGACAAGGTGGTGGCTCGACGACGAAGACGCAGAAGATGAAGAAGAACAAGAAGAAGCCGCCCCGCCCCGACCGCCCCGACCCGACGCCGCACACCCAGCGCCGCTGGCCGCCGCCGTTCGAGAAGACGAAGTACGGCGTCGACGGCGCCAAGACGGTCGACTGGAAGACCCGAGCCGCGCTGGAGGCCGCCGAGCGGATCCTCGGCTATCGGCTGACGATCGTGCAGGGCTCCTACAACACGACGGTGGGCGCCTCCGCGGGGACCCACGACCAGGGCGGCGTGGTCGACCTCCGTGCGTTCGACCACGAGCGCAAGCTCCGCGCGCTGCGACGCGTCGGCTTCGCGGCCTGGCGCCGGCTCTCGTCCGAGGGCCCGTGGAGCGAGCACATCCACGCGGTGCTGGTCGACCACGGCAAGCTGGCGCCCGTCGCCGCGAGCCAGGTGGCCGACTACCGCGCCCACAAGAACGGCTTGAAGAGCCATCTGCCGGACAGGACGTGGCGACCGGATCCGATCCCGGTGTTCGAGTACCCACCCAAGGACCAGCGGCCCGAGACGCCTCCCGAGCCCGAGGCTCCGGTCGCCGCACGCCAGGCCGAAGACCGGGACCGACACCAGGACACAGACCAGGAACCGGCCCTCGACGGCCCGGCGTACCCGCCTCGACGGACCCTCGACGGCGTGGACACCAGCCACTACCAGTCGGGCAAGATCGACCTGCGCCTGGCCCAGCACGCGGGGCTCCGCTGGTGGTACTGCAAGACGACCGAGGGCGAGTCGATGGTCGACCAGACCTACCGCAAGCGGGTGCGCGAGGCGCGCCGAGCCGGAGTGCCCGTGGGGGCCTACCACTTCGCCCGACCCGACGGCGGCGACGCGGTCACGGAGGCGAAGCACTTCCTCAAGCACGCCGACATCCGGGTGGGCGACATGGTGCCGATGCTGGACCTCGAGTCCAGCGAGGTGCTCTCGCGCGAGAAGCTCACGGAGTGGGTCGGCATGTGGGTGACCACCGTGCGCCAACGGCTCGAGGAACGCGGGCTGAGGGGGAGCCCGATCATCTACACGCACTTCGACCTCGACAAGGCGTTCGGCTGCCTGCTCTGGGTGGCCCGCTACAGCGACGACCTGCGCCCGCCGCGGATCCCGTCACCCTGGAAGCGGGCAGCCGTGTGGCAGCACTCGAACGGCAAGGTCGGGCCGATCACCAAGGTGCCCGGCTTCGGCCCCGTGGATGTCAACGCCATGCACCCCGACCTCCCGTTGTCCTCGCTGCGGGTGCACCGCCCGCGCAAGGCCACCGATGTCGATCTGATCCGGCGCGATCTCACGGTCGCGATGGCTCGTCTCGACGACGCGCTGCGCCGTCTGCCCGAAAGGTGAGCGTCATGTCCGCTGTCTCCGTCCTGAGCGAGCTGCTTCAGCGCCTGCCGGCCAACGCTCGCCGGACGCTCTACCTGGTGGTCTCGGCGGCCGGCGCCGTGCTGGCGCTGTTGCAGACGCTGGGCTGGGACCTCGGTCCGATCAGCCTCGACC
The DNA here is from genome assembly GCA_963719955.1 of uncultured Actinomycetota bacterium. Classification (GTDB taxonomy): domain Bacteria; phylum Actinomycetota; class Actinomycetes; order Propionibacteriales; family Nocardioidaceae; genus Nocardioides. The sequence continues at coordinate 202,620 of CAVRDV010000002.1, forward strand.
GCGCTCTCCAGGTCTACGCCCTCGTCGCGCCGGCCGTGGGAGTCGTCGCCGTGGCCAACGTGTCGACCCCGGGGGTGGAGGACTTCGGTGCCGACCTGGACGTCGACTTCGACCCGTCCTCGTTCCAGGCCGCCGACGACCTGTTCCGCGGGTAGCGCTGCGTCTCAAGGGCGGCGCTCCGCGCCGTCGCGCGCACCCCGCGCGACTCGTGCCGCGGCCGCGACCAGCCGCTCGAGTGGCCCCTGCCGATCCGCCCAGCGGTAGGCCGCGCCGATCGCCGACAGCAGCAGCACGTGCGTCCAGAATGTCGTCGCGTCGAGTCCGTCGAGCCACCCCGGCCTGCGCAGAGCGACGTGCAGCGAGTAGAGCGTGAGCGTCATGGCACCCGCGCCGAACCCGACCGCGAGCAGCCGCGGCGCCAGCCGCGCGACGAGCAGCGCGGCACCGATCACGGCGGCGGCGCAGCCCCCGGTGTGCAGCAGGTCGAGCGGCGTGCCCGAGTGGGGCGTCATGACGGCCAGCCACCAGGGGCTGTCGGTCGGGGTGACGCCCAGCATCCCCCACTCCAGCGTCCGCTCCAGGCCCCCCCGGTTCATCAGCGGAGGCAGGGTCTCGGCCAGCTCCTCGCGGACACCGGGCCGGTCGAGCAGCACCTGCGCTACGGCGTACGACGCAGCGGCGGCGGCGGCGCCGAACCCGAGCAACCGCACCGCCGTGTCTCGACGGTCGAGGGCCGAGCGACCGACGGCGAGCCCGAGCAGGAGGTAGGCCAGCCAGGTGAAGGCGGGGTAGACGCCGGTGAACAGCAGCTGGCTCGCGAGCAGGACGGGGTGCTCCAGGTCCTCGAGCACCGGGCTGGTGTTCAGGCGTGGGGGCAGGTCCGGGCGCAGCCAGAACGACACGAGCGGGGCGAGCACGGCCCAGCCTCCGGCCAGCCACAGCAGGGCGCGGGTGCGCAGACCGAGGAACGGGAGACCGAGCAGGAACAGCACGCCGTAGTAGGTCAGGATGACCGCGATCGAGGTGCCCAGCTGTCCGAGCAGCAGCCCCCACGCCGCGATCAGGGCCGCCCGCACCGCCAACCCGCGCGTCGCCGACCGCCGCGCGGCGCCGGTCAGCGGCTCTCGGCCTCCGCTGAGCAGCGCCATCGACACCCCCGCGAGCACCGCGAACAACGCGGAGGCGCGGCCGCCGGCCACGGCCTGCACCACGGTGATGCCGCTGCCGTCGTCGCGCAGCGGATGCAGCGTGTGGGTGGCGACCATGCCCATCAGCGCCCACCAGCGGGCGAGGTCGACGCCCACGATGCGCCCCGACGCCCACGCGCGGCCGTCCCGTCGAGCCGGGGCGGGGGCGCGGGAGACCACGCCCCATCGTGGCAGGCAGACCCTCGCCCGCCGGAGCTCTGCCCAGCGTCCCGCCGGTCGATAGCCAGCCGGGCGCGAGCGCCCCGCACGCGCTGGAGATGGAACTCGCGGCCTCCCGAGGGCACCATGGGCTCAGACACGTGCCGACCCGGAGAGGGGGTGTCAGCGGCCATGACCGCCGTCGCGCTGCTGAACGCCTCCTACGAGCCGCTGGGCACGGTGACGTTCCAGCACGCCGTGAGGATGCTGTTCCGCGAGGTGGCCACCGTCGAGGAGGCGCACGCCGAGAAGATGATCGGCCCGCACCCGTGGCCGCGGGTGATCCGGTTGGTGCGCTACGTCGCCGCGACGTGGATGTACCGCCCTGCGGCATACTCCCGGCGCGGGGTGCTGCTGCGCGACCGGCACCGCTGCGCCTACTGCACCGGGCGAGCCACCACGATCGACCATGTGCTGCCGCGCAGCCGCGGCGGCACCTGGACGTGGCTCAACACCGTGGCGGCGTGTCAGCGCTGCAACCACCGCAAGGGCAACCGCACTCCGGCCGAGGCCGGACTGCGGCTCCGGTCCGAGCCGTTCGTGCCGACCCGTGCCCAGCTCTTGGCGGCGCGCTGCTGAGCCGACGCCTTCGACGGACGCCCTCAGGTGCGTCGGTGGAAGCGGACGTCGCCGTTCGGGAGGCGTTCGGCGGTGTGGGCGGGGTCGTGGGCGCGGTGGTGGTGGTGGGAGCAGAGCAGGAGCCCGTGGTCGAGGTTGGTGGGTCCGCCGGCCGACCAGGGGTGCCAGTGGTGGGCCTCGCACCAGGCGGCGGGGATGTCGCAGCCCTCGGCGCGGCAGGTGCGGTCACGCAGCCGCATCGCGCGGCGTTGGGCGGGTGTGTGCAGCCGGCGGGCGCGGCCCAGGTCGAGGATCTCGGAGTCGCCGCCGAGGACGGCGGGGATGATCGCGGCGGTGCAGGCCAGCCGGCGGGCCTGGTCGGCGGTGATCTGGTCACCGACATGGTCGGGGCCGGGGACCGGGCCTGCGGTGAGGAGGTCGGCGACCGCGAGCTCGGCCCGGAGGTCGTCCAGGGAGAGGGTGACGACCACGGTGGTGGCGTCGCCGCCGTGGATCGGCAGCCGGGCGGGGTCGAGGGTCTCCAGGAGCTGGCAGAACGCCTCCCCGAGCTTGCGGGGGTAGGCCAGCCGCGCCACCGGTTCCAGCCCTGCTTCTCCGGGTGCCGCGGCCAGGGTGGCGTCGGACGGGTCGGCCTCCGCGGGGCCGGGCTGGCGGGGGCTGGTGAACGCCTGGAGGTAGGTCGCCAGCCGGGTCGCGGCCGCGTCGGGCAGCAGCCCGCTCAGCCGGGTGGTGCCGTCGCCGACCCGGCGCAGGGACAGGCGGGTGCGGCGGTGGGCCTCGGCCTCCAGCGCCGCCAGCCGGCGGGCCTCCGCGGCGTCGGCGATCTCGGGGGCCACCACGTCGAGGATCCGGCGACCCAGCCGCGCCAGCTGCCGGGGCCCGAACCAGGCCGCGTGCCCCACCAGCGTTGTCTCCGCCAGGGCGACCACGTCAGCCGGGGCCTCCTGGGGCAGGTCGTCCAACGCCCGCGTGATCACCCGCGCCTGCGCCAGGTTGACCGCGCCGTCTCGCAAGCCTGCCGCCACCACGGCGTAGCGCCGGTCCAGCGCCCGCGCCAGCACCAGGTCGGCCCGCGCCTCCTCGAACCGGCCCCGCGTCTGGACCGCCACCCACTCGTCCACGTCATGCGCGGCCGTCAGCTCCGCGACATCGCCCGCCTCGGCCAACACCCGCAGCCGCAGCTCGGCCACCCGCGCCTCCACCGCCGAGAGCTCGCGCAACCCGGCGGCCTTCTCATCGGTTGACATGAACGTCGGGTTCACATCCGCCACCTGCTTCAACACCGCATCGATGTCGGCAGCCGCCTGAAGAATCGGATGTGACACCGGGTGGCCTCCTCTCGACGACACGCCTGACCGGCTGGTCGTCGATCCGGGAGGCCCGCACCGCGGACTATCACGTAACCCTCACAACTCGCGCCTCCCGCTGGGGATACGCACCCCGTGACTCGTTCTCACGGCGATGGCCCATGACGTTTCAGCGCTAGCGCCAGCATACTGCTTCTCTGCTGACTATTCAAGCGCGTGTTCGCATAAACCAAGTTGGGAGGCGCGTCGCATCGCGCGACAGAACGGCCCTGCTCCTACTCGCACCCATAGCCGTCCCCGTCGCGATCGAGGTCGTAGGGGTCGGAGCCGGTCACCTTCACGACGCCGTAGACGTACGCGGGACCGTTCCCGGACCCTCCCGCGCAGTCGTAGTCCGGTGCCGGCGTCAGGCAGGGGGTGTAGCCGGGCGTGCATCCGGCGCCGGGCGACGAGGTCAGCGTCGGGACCACCTTGGCCACGACGAGGGTGACGACCGATCCCGGACGCACCGGCGTACCGGCGACGGGGGTCTGACTCAGCACCGTTCCGTTGCGCCCCGAGGTCACCGTCGAGGTCCTCCGCTCGACGGTGAAGCCTGCCCGGCGCAGCCTGTCCGTGGCGGACTCCACCGACCGGCCGACGACGCCGACGACGCGCGGCAGCGGTGCCGCTACCACGACCTTGACGGCGGAGCCGGGGGCCACCTTCGTGCCCGGCCGCGTGCGCTGCCGCAGGATGCTGCCGGTGGGCTGCGGCGACGGGAGTCGCTTCGCCACGATCAGGTCGATCCCTCGCCTCTTCATGACCGACCGCGCCACCCGGAACTGGCTGCTCTCCAGGCGGGGGACCACCACCCGCTTCTCGAACGAGCGTCCGGCGACCGTCACCGGGTCGGGCCCGGGACTCGAGGGCGTCGGGGCCCCGGCGGCGGGCGCCTCCGAGGCGGACTCGTCGCCGGGCGACGGCGCTCGCAGCGCGTTGGTTCCGAGCAGGGTGACGACGACGACGAAGGCGGCGAAGGCCCACCAGGACCACTGCCGTCGTCGAGGCGCGCCTGTCCGTTGGGGCGGCGGACTGCCCACCGGTGCCGTGTGCGACGTCCAGGCTGTTCCGGACCAGTAGCGCAGCTGCCCCGGCTGCCACGGATCACGGAACCATCCGGGCCCCGACGTCGATGTCATGCCTACCCCCGAGTCACGACGGCGAACGGCGGGCCGCCGGTGGGCCGACGCTAGCCACCGGGATCCCGGAGCCACCAGCCCTCCGCGGGCCATGGCAGGACGCCGCCAGGCGTGGTGTACTACGCCGTCACTCACATCCGCGACGCCTCACCGCGACATCCGCGACGCCTCACCGCGACATCCGCGACGCGTCGCGTCAGGCGGGGCGCTCGACGGCGGCGGCCAGCCGCTCGGGTGCCACGAGGCAATAGGAGTCGGTGAGCAGCTCGGCGAGCTCGCCCCAGTCGGTGTCGTCGTCGAGCAGCATGCCGATGACGTTGGCGCCCCACGCCGCCTTGAAGTACGGCGCCCCGAGGTGCTGGAAGGCCATCACCTCGTCGTGCTCGCCGCGGAAGGTGATCCGGAACTGCTGGTCCTCGCCACCGAACACGTGGGCGACCGTGGCGCCCTGGACCCGCCACCGGGTGCCGACCCACGCCGGCTCGCTGACCACCTGCGGGAGGTCGCGCAAGAGGCCGTCGAGCCGGTCGACCCACTGCTCGGGCACCAGGGGTCGGTCCTTCGTCGCCACGGCGCCCAGCCTGCCACGCGACGGGGACGTCGCGACGGGCGGCGGTCCTCTGCCAGCCCGGCCCCGAGCCAGCAGCAGCTGTGATGCGACGTCAGCGCCACACGACGGCACCGGCGTGCGGGGGAGTCGCGCGCCGGACGCGGCACAGGTCGGGGTCGGTCACCTCGGCGTGGGCACGCCGCAGTCGACCAGCCGGCTGCCGGCCTGGGGCTGACAGCGAGCCGCCGGGCTCCTATGGTCGTGTCCTGACTGCTCGTTCAGTCAGCCACAGATCGGGGACCCCCATGGGCCTCTCAGCCACCCGCTGGATCGGGACGGCGCTCGTGCTCGCCGGCACCCTCCTCGTCGGCTGCTCGGGACCCGGCGAGACTCCGGACACCCCCCGCCCCTCCGGCACCGCGACCCCGGACCCGCTGTCGCTGTCGCTGCTGGTCTTCAACGTCGAGTACGGCGGGACGAAGGCCACCGATGCCGTGATCGGCGACCTCGACGCCGACGTCGTCGGCGTCCTGGAGTCCTACGACCGGCTCCCGGCGATCGCGGCCGCGACCGGCTACCCCTACTACAACGAGGCCCTGCAGATCCTGTCCAGGTACCCCATCCTCGAGCCGTCGGGCGCGGACGGGCTGTACTCCTACCTCGAGGTCCGCCCCGGCGAGGCGGTGGCCATGATCAACACCCATCTCGACTACGTGAAGGACGGCCCGAACCGGCTCGCCAAGGGCGTTCCGGTCGACGAGGTGCTGGCGACGGAGGACGAGGTGCGGACCGCCACGATCGCCAAGCTCCTGCCGTCGGTCGGGTCCCTGCTGGCCGACGGGTGGCCGGTGCTGTTCACCGGCGACCTCAACCAGCCCTCGCACCTGGACTGGACAGAGGCGACCGCCGATCAGCACGGCGGTGTCGGTGCCGTGGACTGGCCGGTCAGCCGGGCCCTCCTCGACGCGGGCCTGCGCGATGCCTACCGCGAGGCACACCCCGACCCTATGAGCGACCCCGGGAACACCTGGGGCGACGTCGGCGGCCGCCAGGGGTCGCCCCGGCGGATCGACTATGCCTATGTCGGCGGTCCGGTCGAGGTCTCCTCGAGCGAGCTGGTGGGTGAGAAGGGTGGCGCGGGGGTGGATCGCGCATACCAGCGCTGGACCTCAGACCACCGAGCGGTCGTGTCACAGCTGACCGTCACACCCGCGCCGATCCGGGCCATGGTGGCGCTGTCCGCTCGGCTGGTCACCGTCGGCGACCCGCTGACCGTGACCTATCGGCTCCCCGACGGCGAGGACCGCGGCAGCGTTTCCGTCGTCGGGCCCGACCGGGCGTCGTACGACGTCGCCGGCGGAGCCGGCACCCTCGACGTGACGACCGACGAGCTGACGGCCGGCACCTACGCCGTCGAGCTGAGGGCGCAGGACGGATCCCTCGTCGACCGGAACGAGGTCGCCGCGCGAGCCCGGGACGCAGCGGTGAGCCTGGTCACCGACGCCGGCACCTACGCCGTGGGTGAGCCCATCACCGTCAGCTGGACCGATGGCCCCGCCAACCGGTGGGACTGGATCGGCGTCTACCGTGCGGCGGCCGCGGATCCGGAGAAGGACTCCTACCTGGTGTGGGCCTACACCGGCGGCCACGACGCCGGCGCGCTCCCGCCCACCACGGACGGGTCCCTGGTGATCGGTCGCGAGCACCAGGGCCGCCCGTGGCCACTCCCCCCGGGGCGCTACGTCGTGCACTACCTGCTGACCGACGAGTACACGAGCGCGGGGTCGACGTCGTTCGTGGTCCGCTAGGCCTCACGTGCGTCGATGGAAGCGCACGTCGCCGTGGGGGAGCCGGCGCGGCAGGTGCGGTCACGCAGTCGCAGCGCCCGGCGTTGGGCGCTGGAGAAGAGTCGGCGGGCGCGGTCGAGGAGAACGAGCTCCGGCAGGAGCCGCGAGGAGCGACCGGAACGATGCGCGGCCGGATCGGCGCTGGTCTGGTGACATGACAAGACCTCCCTCGGCCAAGCTCCACGTCTACGACGGATCACGCCTGGGGCAATACCCCAGATCGCCGTCCAGGCAGGGTCCGGCGCGCATGCGTGCGGTGAGCGGGCCGCTGATGCGACGTCAGCGCCGCACGACGGCACCGGCGTGCGGGGGCAGCACGATGCGGGCGTCCTCGACCCGCGCCAGCGTCGGCGTCGTGAACAGCACCTCGACCGGAGGCGCCCCGAGGTCGACGGCCGCCTCGTCCGCGCCGAGGTTGACCGTCACCGACAGGGAGCCGCGGTCCATCCGGACCGTGCGCGCCTCCTCGTCGACGACACACCGGACGCGGCGCAGGTCGGGGTCGGTCACCTCGGCGTGGGCGCGTCGCAGCGCCACCAGTCGGCGGTAGGCGTCGAGCACGACCGCGTGGTCGCCCTGCTCCGCCTCGGTCCAGTCGAGGACGGCCGCCTCCCGGGTGGCCGGGTCCTGCGGGTCGGGCACCTGCGACTGGGTCCCAGCCCATCCGCTCGAACTCCGCGATCCGGCCCTCGGCGGTCGGCCTGCCCGAGCTCCGGCTCGGGGTGGGAGGTGAAGAACTGGAACGGCGTCGAGGCCGCCCACTCCTCGCCCAGGAAGAGCATCGGCGTGAACGGCCGGCCAGGGTCAGCAGCGCCGCGCAGGCGAGCTGGTCGTCGTCGAGGTGCTCGGTGAGCCGGTCGCCGCGGGCGCGGTTGCCGACCTGGTCGTGGTTCTGGCTGCAGACCACGAGCCGCCAGGCCGGCATCCGCGTCGGTGTCGATCGGGCGCGCCGTGGTCGCGGCCGCGGAACGACGAGAGCGTGCCGTCGTGGAAGAAGCCGCGCTCGCAGCACCTTCGCCAGCGCCGCGAGCGGCTCGAAGTCGGCGTAGTAGCCGTCGGTCTCGCCGGTCAGCGCGACGTGCACGGCGTGGTGGAAGTCGTCGCTCCACTGGGCGTCGAGGCCGTAGCCGCCGGCCTCGCGCGGGGTGACCAGGCGTGGGGTCGTTGAGGTCGGACTCGGCGATCAGCGTCAGCGGCCGGCCGCAGGTGGGCCGACAGCGCCGCGGCCTCGATCGGCCATCTCCTCCAGCAGGTGCACCGCGCGAGGTGTCGTCGAGCGCGTGCACGGCGTCGAGCCGCAGCGCCGTCGACGTGGAAGTCCGTCGAACCACATCCGCACGTTGTCGAGGATGTAGCGGCGCACCTCGGCGGAGCCGCTCGCCGTCGAGGTTGACCAGGTCGCCCCAGGTGTTGCGCGCCGGCCTTGAGGTAGGGGCCGAACAGCGGCAGGTAGTTGCCCGACGGGCCGAGGTGGTTGTAGACGACGTCCTGGATGACGCCGAGCCCGGCCGCGTGGCAGGCGTCGACGAAGCGCTGGTAGGCCGCCGGGCCGCCGTACGCCTCGTGCACGGCGAACCAGCAGCACGCCGTCGTAGCCCCAGTTGTGCGTGCCGTTGAAGGCGTTGACCGGCATCAGCTCGACGAGGTCGACGCCGAGGTCGACGCAGGTGGTCGAGCCGGTCGATGCGCCGCGTCGAGGGTGCCCTCGGGCGTGAAGGTGCCGATGTGCAGCTCGTAGATGACCGCGCCGGCCAGCTGCCGGCCGGTCCAGCCGTGGTCGGTCCAGGCGTACGCCGTCGGGTCGAACGTGCGCGACAGCCCGTGCACGCCGTCGGGCTGCCGCCGCGAGCGCGGGTCGGGTCGCGGTGTCGGGTCGTCGTCGAGGAGGTAGCCGTAGTCGACTCCTGCGCCGGCGTCGGGCACCGGCTCGGTCGGGCGTCCACCAGTCGCCGTCGCCGCGCGCCATCGGCGACGCGCTGCGGTCGCCGAGCGCGCAGCGACACCCGCTCCGGCCGCGGCGCCCAGACGTCGAAGCGGCCGCGCCGGGCAGCGTCGGCTCGCCGGCCTCCGGTCGCACCAGCAGCGCGACGGGCAGGTCGGCGAGCAGCTCGCCCAGGTCGGACGGCGCCGCCCGCGACGACGCGGCCGGACAGCAGCGTCGACCCACGTCCCGCCGGGGCAGCTCGAGCGTCGGTGTCGCCCCAGCCGCCGCGCGCCGCCAGCCCGACCGGCAGCCGGGTCGCGACGGTGACCGCGCCGCCGCGGTCGAAGGCCAGCGACGTGGTCGGCCGCCGGCCCGGTCGCGGCACCGGGCGTGTACGTCGTGAACAGCTCGGGCCGGTCGCGCCGCAGCCGCAGCGCCGCGCGGGTGACGCGCAGCTTGGCCGCGCCGGGGTCGTCGAGTCGCGGGTCAGGGCGGCGGCGCCGTCGTCGAGGCCGGCAGCAGCGTGCGCGGCTGGTCGAAGTCGACCGGACGCCGGTTGTCGGGGTCGACCAGGCTCTGCTCCCACAGCTCGCTGCCCTGGTAGACGTCGGGAACCCCGGGCACGGTGAGCGCGAGCAGCTTGGCGGCGAGCGCGTTGACCCAGCCGGCGTCGGCGACGTGGTCGAGCAGCGTCGTCGAGCAGGTCGCCGGCGTACGTCGGCGTCGTCGAAGACCGCGTCGACCGCGGCGTGCACGGCCGCCTCGTAGTCGTCGTCGGGCTCGGTCCAGCGTCGTGCGGTCGCCGGCCTCGCGCATCGCCTTCTCGGCGTAGCCGTGCAGCCGCTCGCGCAGGTCGCGCCGGTCGTCGCCGGCCAGGCGCCGACGATCGCCTGCCACAGCAGGTTGCCGAAGGCCCGGGATCGGGCAGCCGGCGCGAGCGCGAGCAGCGCGTCGAGGGTCTGCCGCCCACACGCTCGGGCACCTCGGCCAGCACGGCGATCCGGGCCCGGACGTCCTCGCCGCGCTTGGTGTCGTGGGTCGAGCAGCGTGGTCATCGCGTCCGGCCAGTCGCGCTGCCGCGTCGGCCATCGCGTCGTGGAAGTCGTCGGCGTCGACGGCGAACACCGACGGGTCGCCGCCGACCTCGTTGAGCGAGGTGAGCCGGCGACCAGCGGTAGAACGCGCAGTCCTCGACGCCCTTGGCCATCACCATCCCGCTGGTCTGCTGGAAGCGCAGCGCCGGCGTCGGCCGGACGGGTCGCCGAGCACCGGCTGCGAGCACGTCGAGGGTCGCGGCCAGGTCGGGGCGGCGGCGCGCGGGCCGCGGCGAGCGCCTGCGTCGAGGTGCTCGCGCGCCCTCGGGCAGGTAGGAGCGGTAGACGGGGAAGCAGGCGAGCAGCTCGGCGAGCGCGTCCTCGGTGTCCGTCGGCGCGTCGGCGCGACCACCACGCCGCACCTCGCGCCCGATCCGCCGCACCTCCGACCGCAGGATCGTGTCGGCGACGTCGCGCTTGGTGTCGTGGATCAGGTCGGCCCAGTCGACGGCGGGTCGCCGCGCAGCGCGGTCGTCGAGGCCGTCAGCGGCGCCTCGCCCGCCGGGTCGGTGAGCACCCGGTCGACGCAGCCCGAGGACGTCGTAGCCGGTGGTGCCGGCGGTCGCCCACGCCGGCGGCAGCTGCTCGCCGGGCTCGAGGATCTTCTCGACCAGGACGTAGGCGCCGCCGGTGAGCGCGGCCAGGTCGTCGAGGTAGCCGCCCGGGTCGCGCAGCCCGTCGGGGTGGTCGACCCGCAGCCCGTCGACCAGGCCCTCGGCGAACCAGCGCGCCGATCTCGGCGTGGGTCTCGGCGAACACCTCGGGGTCCTCGACGCGGACCGCGGCGAGGGTGTTGACGGCGAAGAACCGGCGGTAGTTGAGCTCCGTCGTCGGCCACGCCGCCAGCTCGACCAGCTCGTAGTGCTGGCGGGCGTGCACGGTGTCGGCGTCGTCCGGCTCGCCCGTCGTCGGCGGTGCCGGGCGCCAGCGGGAAGCGACTGGTCGTGGTAGCGCAGCTGACCCGCCTCGACCCGCAGATGCCGCACCTTGCCGCCGGGGCCGTCGGCGTCCTCGTCGGCCAGCGACCGGGATCCGCAGCCGCCCGCCACCGGCGGCCCAGTCGATGTCGAAGGCGCCGGCGTAGCGGCGAGGCCGCGGCCGTGGGTGCAGCACGTCCCACCACCACGCGTTGCTCGCGCGGCGTGGCGACGCCGACGTGGTTGGGCACGATGTCGACCAGCACGCCCATGCCGAGCCGCCGGGCCTCGGCCGACAGCGGCGGCCAGCCCGGCCGCCGCCGCCGCGGTCGGGGTCGATCGCGGCGAGTGGTCGACGACGTCGTAGCCGTGCTCGCTGCCGGCCTCCGCGGCCAGGATCGGCGAGAGGTAGACCCAGTCGACGCCGAGGTCGTGCAGGTAGGGCAGCACCCGCGCCGCCGCGACCAGGTCGAACTCCTCGGTGATCTGCAGCCGGTAGGTGCTGCGGGGGACGCGCGAGGCCGGCCACGGGTCAGCCGTCCTCGATGTCGGCTCCGTGTCGGGCTCGGTCGGCCTGCGGCGTCGACCTGGCGACGGCGGCGACGCGAGGCGGCGACGCTGAGCGTCGGGCTCGGGCGTCGGCGCGCGTGCTCGCGCAGCACCACCACGCTGCGGCCGTGCACGGTCGAGCGTCGTGCCGGCCTCGAGCGCGTGCGCCGTCGGTCGCGGCTCGCCGGCGGTGTCGATCGACGACGTCCCACGCGGCGGCGTACTCCTCCGGCGGGCAGGCGTGACCTCGACCGGCTCGCCGCCGGCGTTGAAGTAGAGCAGGAAGTGGTCGTCGACGATGCGCGTCGCCGCGGGCGTCGCGTGCCGGCGATGCCGTGGCCGTTGAGGTACATCCCGATGGCCTGCGCGCCGCCGGTCTCCCAGTCGCCGTCCTCCATCGGCCGGCCGTCGGGGTGCAGCCAGACGATGTCGTTGAGCCGCTCGCCCTCCGGCCCTCGGTGCGGACCGTGCTGCCGGTGAAGAAGCGCTTGCGGCGGAAGGTCGGGTGCTTCGCGCGCAGCCGCGACGACCGCGGCGGTGAACTCGCACCAGCGGCTGGTCGGCCTCGTCCCAGTGCACCCAGCTGATCTCGGTGTCCTGGGCGTAGGTGTTGTTGTTGCCGTGCTGGGTGCGGCCGAGCTCGTCGCCGTGCAGCGAGCATCGGCACGCCCTGGCTGAGCAGCAGCGTGGCGAGGAAGTTGCGCTGCGCGCGCGCCCGGCGGCTCGAGGATCTCCGGGTCGTCGGTCGGCCCCTCGACGCCGCGGTTCCACGAGCGGTTGTGGCTCTCGCCGTCGTTGCCGTCCTCGCCGTTGGCGTCGTTGTGCTTCTCGTTGTAGGACACCAGGTCGCGCAGCGTGAAGCCGTCGTGGGCGGTGACGAAGTTGATGCTCGCGAACGGGCGGCGCCCGGAGTGCTCGTAGAGGTCGGACGACCCGGCCAGCCGGCGAGGCGAACTCGCCCAGCGACGGCTCGCCGCGCCAGAAGTCGCGCACGGTGTCGCGGTACTTGCCGTTCCACTCGGTCCACTGCGGCGGGAAGTTGCCGACCTGGTAGCCGCCGGGGCCGACGTCCCACGGCTCGGCGATCAGCTTGACCTGGCTGACGACCGGGTCCTGCTGCACGAGCTCGAAGAACGTCGCCAGCCGGTCGACGTCGTAGAACTCGCGGGCCAGCGTCGAGGCGAGGTCGAAGCGGAAGCCGTCGACGTGCATCTCGGTGACCCAGTAGCGCAGCGAGTCCATGATCAGCTGCAGCGAGTGCGGGTGGCGGACGTTGAGGGAGTTGCCGGTGCCGGTGTAGTCCATGTAGTAGCTGCTGGTCGTCCTCGACCAGGCGGTAGTAGGCCGCGTTGTCGATGCCCCTGAAGCTCAGCGTCGGGCCGAGGTGGTTGCCCTCGGCGGTGTGGTTGTAGACCACGTCGAGGATCACCTCGATGCCGGCCGCGTGCAGGGCCTTGACCATCGCCTTGAACTCCTGGACCTGCTGGCCCGTGGCTCGCGCGGCTGGCGGCGTACTCGGCGTGCGGGGCGAAGAAGCCGATGGTGTTGTAGCCCCAGTAGTTGCGCAGGCCCTTCTCGAGCAGCGTGCTGTCGTGGACGAACTGGTGCACCGGCATCAGCTCGATCGCGGTGACGCCCGAGCTTGGTCAGGTGCTCGATGACCGCCGGGTGCGCGAGCCCGGCGTAGGTGCCGCGCAGCTCCTCGGGCACGTCGGGGTGCAGCTGCGGTGAGCCCCTTGACGTGCGCCTCGTAGATGACCGTCTCGTTGTAGGGGACGTCGCAGGCGGCGGTCGCCCTCCCAGTCGAAGAACGGGTTGATCACCACGCCGAGCATCATGTGCGCGCGCGGAGTCCTCGTCGTTGCGGGAGTCCGGGTCGCCGAAGGTGTAGCCGAACAGCGACTGGTCCCAGTCGATGTCGCCGCCGGTCGCCTTGGCGTAGGGGTCGAGCAGCAGCTTGTTGGGGTTGCAGCGCAGGCCCTTGCGCGGGGTCGTACGGACCGTGCACGCGGTAGCCGTAGCGCTGGCCGGGCTGCACCGTGCGGCAGGTAGCCGTGCCAGACGTAGGCGTCGACCTCGGTGAGCTCGATGCGGGTCTCGCCAGCGTCGCGCCGCGTCTGCGGTCGTCGAACAGGCACAGCTCGACCCGCTCGGCGACCTCGCTGAACAGCGCGAAGTTGGTGCCGCTGCCGTCGAAGGTGGCGCCGAGCGGGTACGGCGCGCCCGGGCCAGACCTGCACGCGGTCTCCTCGGAGGAATCGTGGACGGATGTCACGGTGAGTGACCCGACCCACTCTTCCAGATGCCTCTGCCGGGTCCGGCATCCGCTCCGCCCGATGGGACCGACCGGGCCCGGCCTCGCGGGGGCTAAGGTCGGCTCTATGGGCCTGTTCGACGCGGTAGGAGCCGCCGACGTGATGAGTGCGATCGAGGAGTACGACAAGCTGGGCGGTGAGGAGTTCCGCGGCCGCTACGGCTTCGGCCGGGCACACGAGTACGTCCTGTGGCACGACGGACGCACCTACGACTCCAAGGCGATCCTCGGCGTCGCCCGCCGCTTCGCCACGGGCACCCCCGCGGCCGGCGAGGAGTTCCGCGGCGGCATCGGCGGCGCGGCCACGCTGCTGACCGACCTCGGCTTCCACGTCACCTCCATCGACGTCTACGGCGACTTCGGGTCACCGGTCACCGGCAGCTGGCGCGAGCTCGCGGACGTCGGCGCGGAGACGGCGTACGACGCCTGGGCGACGGCCGCCCACGACGTGCTGCTGCAGGCCGCCCAGCGCTACCGCGCCGTCGTCGGTGAGGAGGAGCTGGCGATGCAGGTGATGTACCGCACCGGCATCCGCAGCGACGACCCGGTCGCGGGCTGGCTGGGCGACGTCCTGGGCCGGGTGGCGTCCGCCTGCGCGGTTCGCGAGGAGCCGCTGCTGCCCGCCCTGTGCGTCGACGGCGACGGCCGGACACCCGAGGGGTACGCCGCCGCGGTGGCCCTCGCCCACGGCCCCGCGCCTGCCGACCCTGCCGACCACGCGCTTCGCGAGCGGCTCAGGTGCTATCGCCACTTCCGAGCCGTCGGCCTGCCCGCCGACGGAGGCAGCGTCAGCGGCACGTCGAGCGCCCGCCGACAGCCGAGCGGCCGGCCGCGGGCGGCCGCGCGAGCCAAGCCCACCCGTCCCCCCCGGATCCCCCCGGCGCCGTCGCGGCGCCCCACCCCTCCCGAGGTGGCCACCTGCCCGACCTGCTTCATGGCGCTGCCGGTCACCGGGGTGTGCGACTCCTGCGGGTGAGCTCCGTCCGGACCGTTGGCTATTGACTATAGCCAGATGGCTAGGTACTCTACTTTCATGACCTCGACCCAGTACCTCCCCCGGCCCCAGGGCCGGATCGCCTACGACCTCACCGCTCCGGAGAGCGGCGCCGGCCCCCTCGTCCTGCTGGTGCCCGGCATGGGCGACCTGCGCTCGACGTACCGCCACCTCTCCCCCGTCCTCGTCGCGGCCGGCTGCACCGTCGTGGCGGTCGACCTGCGCGGCCACGGCGACAGCGACACCACCTTCGACTCCTACGGCGACGAGGAGTCCGCCGACGACCTGCGCGCCCTGCTCGAGTCGCTCGGCCGGCCCGCGGTGGTCGTGGGCAACTCGATGGGCGCCGGCGCCGCGGTGTGCCTGGCCGGCGCGCATCCCGCCCTGGTGACCGGGCTGGTGCTGATCGGGCCGTTCGTGCGCGACGGCGCGATCAGCCGGTGGCAGCGGCTGGCGCTGCGGGTCGCGCTCGCCGCGCCGTGGGCGGCGCTCACCTGGAGGGCCTACCTCCCGAAGCTGTACGCCGGCCGGCCGCCCGAGGACCTCGACGAGCACGTGGCGACCGTGGTCACCTCGCTCCGCCGCCCCGGCTACGCGGCGGCGTTCTCCCGGACGACCCGGCTCTCGCACCAGCCGGCCGCCGCCAGTCTCGACCACGTGACGGCGCCGACCCTGGTGGTGATGGGCGAGCTCGACCCCGACTTCCCCGACCCGGCGGCCGAGGCGCGCTGGATCGCCGAGCAGGTCGGCGCGGAGGTCCTGATGGTGCCCGAGGCCGGCCACTACCCCCAGGCGCAGCGCCCCGACCTCGTCGGGCCCGCCGTCGTCGGCTTCGTCCGCGCGGTGGGCGCCGATGCCTAGGGCCGGCCTCACCCCCGAGCGGGTCGTCCGCGAAGCGGGCGACCTGGCCGACCGGGAGGGCCTGTCCGCCCTCACCCTCTCGGCGGTCGCCGGCCGCCTGGGCGTGCGGCAGCCCTCCCTCTACAAGCACATCGACTCCCTCGCCGGCCTCCAGCGCGGCATCTCGCTCGCGGCCAAGCGCGACCTCGGCACCGTGCTCGCCCGGGCGACGGTCGGCCGCTCCGGGCCCGACGCGGTGCGCGCGCTCGCGGCGGCCTACCGCTCGTGGGTGGTCGAGCACCCCGGCCGCTACGCCGCCACGGTGCGGGCGCCCGACCCCGACGACGAGGAGGACCGGGGGGCCAGCGACGAGGTCGTCGCGGTGGTGCTGGCCGTGCTCGCGGCGTTCGACCTCCACGACGACGCCGCCATCGACGCCGCCCGCGCGCTGCGGTCGGCGATCCACGGCTTCGTCAGTCTCGAGGCCGCCGGCGGCTTCGGCCTGCCCCGCGATGTCGACCGCAGCTTCGCCTTCCTCGTCGACGCGCTGGTGACGGGGCTCGCCGACCGCTGACCGGTCAGGACTGCGGGCGGACCAGGAACTTCTGGCCGGTGCCCATCCGGGCGTAGCGCCGCATCGCCGCCGGGTCGAGCGCCTGCTCCAGCGACAGCTCGTCGGTGTAGTGGCTCGCGAACGTGGTCGTGAGCTCGGCGGCGACCCGCTGCCGGAGGCGGGCCAGGTCGTCGGCCGGCGTGCGCGCCAGGAACGGCGTCAGCAGCCAGCCGCCCACTCCCCAGGCGAAGCCGAAGCGACGCCGCAGCTCGATCGGCCGCGGGTCCAGGGCGCCGTAGACGTAGACCTGCTTGTGCACCGTGCTGCCGTAGCGGTCGTAGGCCGCGTCGGGCGGCACGATCGCCGCCTCCATGGCGTTGAGCAGGTCGCCGGCCAGCCGCCCTCCCCCGACGGCGTCGAACGCGAGCGTCGCGCCGGTCGCCTTGATCGCGGCGACGAGGTCGGCGGCGAAGGTCGACTCGCTGGAGTCGCAGACGTGCTCGGCGCCCTGCTCGCGCAGCAGCGCGGCCTGCTCCGGCCGGCGTACGACGTTGACCAGGGGGACGCCGTCGGCCAGGCAGATCCGGTTCAGCATCTGGCCGAGGTTGGAGGCCGCCGCGGTGTGCACCAGCGCGGTGTGCCCCTCGCGGCGCATCGTCTCGACCATGCCGAGCGCGGTCAGCGGGTTGACGAACGAGGAGGCACCCTCGACCGCCGTCGCCCCCTCGGGCAGCGGCAGGCACGCCTGAGGCACGGTGAGGCAGTACTCGCCGTACGTCGCCCCTCCGGCGAAGCCGACCGTCCGCCCGAGCAGCGCCTGCGCGTCGGGCGACTCCCCCGCCGCCACGACGACCCCGGCACCCTCGTTGCCGACCGGCATCGACCGGCCCAGCCGGGCGTGCAGGGCACGGAGCACCGGCTCGGCGATCGGCGCCGTGGTCGTCGGCACCTCGGCCTCGGCGTCTCGGACCGCCTCGGTCACGTCGGCCATCGCCAGCAGCAGCGCGAGGTCGGAGGGGTTGATCGGTGCCGCCTCGACCCGCACCAGCACCTGGTGCCCCTGCGGGCGCGGGGTCTCGACCGTCGCAACGGACAGCTCGAGGCGTCCCTCCGGGGTCGCCAGGCTGCGCAGCTGGCGCATCGTGGCGGGGATCTCGGGCATCCGGGGTCCTTGTCCTGGGCAGGCGGGGTGGGTGGACGGACCGAGCCTAGACGCCACCCCCGGACCGCCACCCTCGACCGAGCCCCCGCCGGAGGTTTGGGCGCGGTCGCGTCGGGTAACGCCTTCACATCTACACGACGAGCCGAGGAGAGAGCATGTCTGACGACGAGAAGGCCGCCAAAGAGCTGGTCGAGACCCTGCGCGATGGTGAAAAGGGCTTCGCCAGCGCCGCGGAGAAGGTTCGCGACAGCGACCGCTCCGAGTGGGCCGACACCCTGAAGCGACTCTCCGAACAGCGCGCGACCTTCCGCCGCGAAATCGTGGAGCTCGGTCACGCCTACGGCGACGACGTCGACGAGAGCGGCACGGCGACCGCCGCGCTGCACCGGGGCTGGATCGCACTGAAGGACGCCCTGACCGGCGACGACGCCGGCGCCGTCCTCGGAGCCGCGGCTACCGGCGAGGACCACGCCGTGTCGGAGTACGAAAGCGCCTTGAAGCAGGACCTCAGCGACGGTTTCCGCGAGGTCGTTGCGCGCCAGCACGCGGCCGTGGTCGCCGCACGCGACGAGGTGAAGGCTCTCCACCGAGCCAGCTAGGCGTCGAGCTCCCGGGGCGTCGAACCGCTGTGCTGACCGCCCCGTCTGCACCGAGGCTACGGTGAGGAGATGGGATCCAAGGCTGCTGACCTGCTCGACGTCTTGGTCGGGGCCCTACCCCGCGTGTCCTTCGCGGTCGCCGTCGTCGTGGTCGGCTACCTGCTCTCACGCATCCTCCGTTGGGCACTACGGCGCGTCCTGACCGGACGCCGGACGCCGAGCTTCGCTGCCGTCATGAGCAAGCTCGCGGGATGGGCGCTTCTCTCGTTGTCCGTGATCGTGGCGATTGTGGCGGTCTTTCCGTCGGTCAAGCCGGTGGACATGCTTGCCGGTCTCGGCTTCTTCTCGGTCGCGGCCGGCTTCGCTTTCCGGGACATCCTGGAGAACCTGTTGTCCGGTCTGCTGCTGATCCTGCGCCAACCGTTCCGCTCCGGTGACCAGATCAGCGTGGGTGAGGTGTCGGGAACGGTGCTCGCGATCACGATCCGTGAGACACGACTGAAGACCTTCGACGGACAGCTGGTGCTGATCCCCAATCGCGACGTCTACAAGTCCGTCATCACGGTGGACACCCACTTCCCCAGCCGACGGATGAGCTTCGTGGTCGGCATCGCCTACGAGAACGACGCCAACGAGGCGCGCCGGGTCATCCAAAGCGCGCTCGCCGAGAACGTCCCCCGCGTCGAGGACACGCCCGAGCCGGAAGCCGTCGTCTCCCAGTTGGGCGTATCCACCGTCGACATCGAGGCCCGGTTCTGGTGTGGTCCGGACCAGCACGACGTGGTCCTGGCCGTCGACGCGGCCATCCGCGCTGTCAAGCGCGCCCTGGACGATGCCGGGATCGAGATGCCGGCCGACATCATCGCCCTCCAGGCGACGCCCAGCCTGCGAGCGGCCATCTCGGGGGAGGCGGAGGTGACGCCGGGCGGTGGCGTCGTACGGTCGTCTCTCTGACGGGTCAGCGCCTCCAGGTCGAGGCCACCGCGTCGAGCTTGCCAGCACGGTGATCGCGGTCACAGAAGCCCGGTGTCAGCCGGATGCGACGATCGAGTCATGCTCCGGACCCCGGCGTTCGTCCTCGCGGCCGTGCTGTCCCTGACCGCCTGCGGCACGACCACGTCCACCTCGCAGACCGCGGCCGACGGCGGCGCGGTCGGCACCGGGAAGGTCGCCGATCTCGACTTCACGGCCACCACCCTGGACGGTGACACGTTCGAGGGTGAGGAGCTCGCCGGCGAGCCGGCGGTCCTGTGGTGGTGGGCGCCGTGGTGCCCCACCTGCCGCGCTCAGAGCCCGAACCTGTCGCGGTTGGCCGAGGACTACCAGGGTCAGGTCTCGGTCGTCGGCGTCGGCGGACTCGACTCCGACGCCGCGATCCGCGACGTCGCCGGGCAGATCCCCTTCGTGACCCACCTCGTGGACCCCGACGGCGCCGTCTGGAGGCACTTCGGCGTCTCCGCCCAGAGCACCTACACGGTGATCGCCGCCGATGGCGAGATCATGTCCGAGGGCTACCTGGACGATGCCGAGCTCAACGAGCTCGTCGCCGAGCTGGCCGACTAGCCGATGGAGGTCGGAGCTGTCGGGCTCGCGCTGGGCGCGGGCATGCTGGCAGCGGTGAACCCGTGCGGCTTCGCCCTGCTGCCGGCGTACCTGTCGCTGTTCGTGCTGGACGGCGGTGAGCCGCCACGCCGCGTCGCCCTGGCCCGGGCCGCTCGCGCGACCGTGGCCCTCACCCTGGGCTTCTCGGCGGTCTTCCTGGTGTTCGGAGTGGCCGTGGCGCCGGTCGCCGCGTCGGTGCAGGACTACCTGCCCGGCGTGACGGTGGTCCTGGGACTGCTGCTGGCCGCGGCCGGTGCCTGGGTGCTCGCCGGGCGCCGGCTCCCCTCGATCAGGCCGGTCCGTCGCCGCGGGAACGCGCGCCCGGTCACCGCCAGCTGGCCCTCGATGGCCGCCTTCGGGGCCAGCTACGCGGTGGCGTCGCTGGGCTGCACGATCGCGCCGTTCCTGGCGGTCGTCGTCGCCTCCTTCCGGACCGGCTCGGCGGGCACGGGGGTGCTGCTCTTCGCGGCGTACGCGACGGGGATGGGCCTGGTCGTGGGGGCGGCCGCGGTGGCCGTCGCGCTGGCGCACCGGGGCGCGATCGCCCGGGTCCGGGCGGTGGGAGGCGTGCTCCCCCGGCTGGGCGGGGCCGTGCTGCTCCTCGCCGGCGGGTATGTCGCCTGGTACGGCTTCTGGGAGCTCCGCGTGCTGGCGGGCGGGGCCGGGCGTGATCCCGTCGTCGAGGCGGCGGGCACCGTGCAGCGGCGACTGGCCGACGCCGTCGAGGCGGCGGGGGCCGGCGGGTTCGTGGCCTTCCTCGCTGCCCTGGTCCTGGCGTCGGTCCTCCTGGCCAGGAGGAGACGGGGCTAGTCGAGACGGGTGTCGGGCTGGAAGGCGACCCAGGCGAACCAGAAGGTGTCGAGGTGTCGCTGCTCGGGCAGCCGGGCCCCGCGCAGTCGACCGGCGACGGCCTCACCCAGGACGTTCCAGCGCGAGCCGGTCTCCCGGTCGACGAACGACCCTCCCCGCCGCTGGAGGGTGAGCTCTCGTCCGTCGGCGATCGGCTGGAAGACCCCGACGCTGCCGATCTCCTTCCCCTCGGGGATGGTCTGGCCGTCCAGCGCCGACGCCTGTCCCGGTGTGTGCAGCACGACCAGGTCGCGTCCGCCCACGCTGACCTCGACGAGCCCCGCGTCGGCGACCCGGTCGCGTGACAGTGCCAGAGCATCGTCGCCGACACGGATGCCGATCACGCGCTCCTTGACCGGGAGGCGGCCGTCGGCGCCGGGCGGCAGCTCGAACAGCAGGTCGCCGTCGGGCCGGTCGTAGCCCACGTAGGGGTTGCGGCCGTAGTCGCGGTTGGCGCCGGTGTCCGTGGTGAGCACGGACGCGTCGGGGTGGGCGTCGCGGAACTGCTGCCAGCCGACGACGCCCATCGGGATCGCCTCGAGCCGGGTGCCGGTGAGGACGCCGACGGAGGCCTGCCCGGTGAGCTGCGGCCACAGCGACTCGGTCTGCCGGTCGTACATCACCAGGTTGTCGGCGTACAGCAGGCCCGAGGTCCCGAAGTCCAGCAGGCGGCCGTCGACCCGGCGCTCGAACGCGACCCCGGAGTTGCACAGCGGGCAGTAGGTCACCGCCACGGGCGTGTCGCCGACCAGGTCGTTGACGATCTCGTGCCAGGTCATCACCTGCACCGGGTACGCCCGGGTCTCGCTCCCGACCGTCAGCGACAGCACCGGCTCGGTCGGCTCGAGCCAGTCGACCTCGGCAGCGGGCTGGAACCGAGGTTCGTCGATCGGTGGGATCCCGTCCGGCGGTGGCCCGCCGGAGAGCAGGTGCTCGAGGTCGATCAGCGGTGTCGGGAAGGCGGCGTCACCGGGGTCGTCGAGCGCCGAGGGCACGTCCTCGCGCGCGCCCTCCGACGGCTGCGCGTCGGGCTCCGCTCGATCCGCACCCGGGCCGCAGGCCGCGAGCACAAACGCGAGGACCAGCGCGACGATCGGACCGATCTTCGCGCGCCGACGCTCCCGGATGCTCATGCGAGAAGCGTGCGCCGTGGCGCTCGTCCGCTCAGTGACCGTGGTCACAGTGACGATCCCCGTTCCACGAGAAGGCTGAGACGATGGGAACCGCACCACCCAGCTGCCTGACCGTCACCGACCCCGACGAGCTCGCCGGAGGCGGTCGTCCCTGGTCGCCGGGGCGACGAGAGGAAGACGTGGACATCGAGAGCGCCGCCCGACCGGGCCCGGACACGCCCTGGTGCATGGCCGAGGTCGACATCTTCTGCGACCTCGACGACGCGGAGATGGACGCCATGGCGAAGGCGGCCCCGATGCGGGCCTACGCCGCCGGAGAGCTCATCTTCACCCCCCACCAGCCCTTGGCGGCGCTCTTCATCCTCAAGCAGGGACGGGTGAGGATCTTCCGGGTCTCGTCGGACGGCCGGGCACTGACGACGGCGATCATCGAGCCGGGCACGATCTTCGGCGAGATGGTCATCGTCGGCCAGCGGATGCACGACAGCTTCGCCGAGGCCCTCGACGACGCCGTCGTCTGCGTGATGACCGAGAGCGACGTTCGCCGTCTCCTGCTCTCCGACCCCAGGATCTCGGCGCGCATCTCCGAGACGCTCGGCCGGCGCATCGGCGAGCTCGAGCAGAGGTTCACCGACGCCGTCTTCAAGTCCGCGCCCGAACGCATCGCCGGGGCTCTGGTCGCTCTCGCCGCGGCCTCGCACGCCCGGCACCTCGGGCGCGGTGTCCAGATCAGGCTCACCCACGAGCAGCTCGCTGCCCTGGCCGGCACCTCGCGGGAGACCACGACCAAGATGCTCGGCGAGCTCGCCGACCGGGGGCTGGTCACCCTGGGCCGCGGACGGATCACCGTGCTCGACCCGGCGCGGCTGCAGCAGTCCGCAGGCTGAGGTCGTCGCCCTCATGGATCCGCGCTGGCCAGCGAGGTCCGCGGTGCGCAGGAGCCTGAGTCGGGGCGAGCGCGCTAGTGACTCGGCGTTGTCGGTACGCCGGCGACGGTGCCGTCGACGTCGCACACCGACGCGAGGGTGTTGTCCACAGTGCCGAGCTTGCGCAGGTTGGTCGGGTCTGCCGGGCCCGGTGCCCCCGTGGGCGCTGACGCCCACGCCGTGTCGATAGCGATAGCGGAGTCCGCAGCGGTGACCTCGGCGCCCTCCGTGGTCATGACGATGACGCGGCGGTCAGGAGCTGCTTGATCTCCGCGGTCTTCGGGACGCGGCCCGACACGAGGACCTCGTCCTCGACGACCAGGCCCGGGGTGGACATGATGCCGTAGCCCACGATCGCGGCGTAGTCCTCGACCTTCTCCACGGTGGCGTCGATGCCGAGCTGGTCGAGGGCCTCCCTGGTGGCGCGCTCGAGGTTCTTGCAGTTGGTGCAGCCGGGGCCGAGGATCTTCACGATCATGACCGCGTTCCTTTCGTGGGGTCAGGCGAGCAGGTAGTTGAACAGGTAGCCCACGGCCACGATCGACGAGCCGAGCACCGCGACGTAGATCACGAGCAGCTGTGGCTTGAGAATCCGGCGCAGCAGGATCATCTCGGGCAGCGAGAGGGCCACGACGGCCATCATGAACGCGAGCAGGGTGCCCATGGGCAGGCCCTTGGCGTACAACGCCTCGACCAGGGGCAGGATGCCGGCGGCGTTGGAGTACAGCGGGATCCCGATGCCGACGGCGATGAGCACACCGAAGGCGTCGCCGGGGCCGGCGTACCGAGTGAAGAGGTCCTCCGGGGCCCAGCCGTGGATCACCGCGCCGAGCCCGATGCCGACCAGCAGGTAGGGCCAGATCTTGCGCAGGATGGTGCCGACCTCCTCGGTGCCCATCTGCACGCGCTGGGCGAAGGTCAGCCCGGCGGTGGAGTCGATCACCTGTCCGCCGAGCTTGGTCTCGTACACGAAGGACTCGACGTAGCGTTCGAGCTTGAGCCGGCCGAGCACCCAGCCCGCGGCGATCGCGATCGCGAGCCCGGCACCGACGTAGGCCAGGGTGATCTTCACGCCGAACAGGGTCAGCAACAGGCCGATGGCGATCTCGTTGACGAGGGGGCTGGCGATCAGGAAGCTGAGCGTCACGCCCAGTGGTACTCCTGCCGCGACGAACCCGATGAACGCCGGCACGGCGCTGCACGAGCAGAACGGGGTGGCCACCCCGAGCCCGGCGGCCATCACGTTGCCGACGCCCTCGCGGCGCCCGCCAAGCAGCGCGCGGGTCCGCTCGATGCTCAGGTAGGAGCGCAGGATGGTGATCACGAAGATGATCCCCGACAACAGCAGGCCGATCTTGACCGTGTCGTAGAAGAAGAAGTGCAGAGACGAGGTCAACCGGTCCTCCGGCGCCATGCCGAGCACGTCATGGAACACCGTGGACCACACCCGGCCGTTGACCCAGTACGCCGAGAACCACAGCGCCGCCGCACCCGCGAGCGCCAGGCTCCGGCCCCGCGTGGTGGCCGGCAGGCGTTCGACGATGCTCATCGGACCGGCCCGCTCAGTCCGCGCCCGGCAGCGCACCCCGGAGCCGATCCAGGGCATCCCCGGCCAGGGCGTAGTCGACCCATCGGCCGCGTCGGCTCGTGGTGACCAGTCCGGCCTCACGCAGGACCTTGAGGTGATAGCTCAGCAGGTTGGCCGCGATCGGCACGTGCTGCTGGATGTCGCACACGCACGAGGGTGCCGCGGCCAAGCGCTGCAACACGGTCCACCGGATCGGATCGGCCGCCGCGGTCAGCAGGGACACCGACTCCTCGACCCTGGCAGCGGCCGCCTTGGCCTGCGCCGGCGACGTCACTTCAAACGTTCTTGATGCAACCACGCTTGAATCATACACCGGCGTGCCGGTGGCGGTGACCGCCGGTCCGGACCCGCATCATGTCGACGGTCTCCGACTCGGGGATCGCCCGGGTGCCACCCACCCGGTGGTACCACGCGGCGTACCGCCCGGCGAGCGGCACCGCGGTGAGTCCGTGCAGCAGCACGCTGCCCGCCACGGTCAGGCTCGCGACCGTGAGCAGGTTGGTGCCCTCCAGGTCTGCCGCCTCCTCGACGACCACGATCATGAACAGGATCGAGGCCAGCCCACGGGGGCCGAACCAGCCGAGATAGCCCAGCGTCGGCAGCCGCAGCCCGACCCCGACCATGCTCACGGCGACCGGCACCATGCGGACCGCGGTGAGGCTCAGCACCGCGTAGCCGAGGGCTGCCGGCGTCACCTCGGTCAACGCGGGGCCGAGCAGCACCACGCCGAACAGGAGGAAGGTGAGCAGGGTCAGGAGGTTGCCCTCCTCCTCGGCGAAGTCCGCGACCATGCCGCAGTGGTCGCGTGCGACGTGCCCGAACGCGAGGCCGGCGACGAACGCGGCGACGAACCCGTTGCCGCCCAGGACGTCCACCCCGGCGTACGCCGCCACGCCGATCCCCACCGTCGTGAGCTCGCGCGCGGCCCCCTGGACCCACCCGCGGGCGGCCGCGCGCACCAGCAACCAGGCGCCCACGCCGCCGACGAGGGCCCCACC
This sequence comes from uncultured Actinomycetota bacterium, assembly GCA_963719955.1. Lineage (GTDB taxonomy): Bacteria > Actinomycetota > Actinomycetes > Propionibacteriales > Nocardioidaceae > Nocardioides. The sequence goes on from CAVRDV010000002.1 coordinate 227,532, forward strand.
CACCCCGCCCACGCCGATCTGCTGCACGACCAGGCCCACCCACGAGGAGGGGCCGCGCCCGGCGAACTCGGCCGCGGCCAGCGCGCCGAGCATCGTGATCACCGGAACCATCAACCCGTCGTTGAGGCCGCTCTCCACATTGAGCGCCTGGCGCACCCGCGCCGGGACGCGCTCGTCGGACACCACCGCAGCACCCAGCGCCGCGTCGGTGGGCGTGAGGATCGCGGCGAGCAGCGCCGCCTCCCAGATCTGCAGGTCGGGGAAGAGCCAGACCGCCGCCGCCGTGCCGAGGAGCAGGGTCAGCGGGAGCCCGACGACCAGGAGTCGCAGCGGAAGCGCGATCTGGTCCAGCAGGCGCCGCAGGTCGATGCGCGTGGCGTCGGTGAACAGCACCATCACCAGGGTGGCCTCCGCCAGCACCTCGACGGTCGCGGTGGAGATGTCGCCGGCGACGAGCCCGGCCACCGACGGGCCGAGCAGGAGCCCGGCCACGGCGAAGACCAGCGGCCCGGTGATCGACCAGGAGTAGAGGCGCGAAGAGAGCAGCCCGTAGCCCACGACGAGCGCCGCGATCACGGCGACCGGGGCAAGCTCGGGCATCCCTCATGGTAGGACCCGCACCGCAGCCTGGAGGGCTCTCAGCCGTCAGCCTCCCTGCGCAGCCGCCAGGCCGTGAGGCCCAGGCTGGCCGCGAGCATCGCCAGCATGAACAGCAGCGCCCGTCCGTCCCAGCCCTCGCCCACCCACGGCCCGCGGACCAGCTCCCCGGCGTGGGTGACCGGGATGCCGTCGGCGACATGCGACAGCGTCGCGGGCAGGACCTCCTTCGGCGGGCCGGCGCCGCCGAGCATCATGAAGACGAAGAACAGCAGCACGCCGAGCCCTTGGGCGGCCCTCGCGGTGGGGAGCAGGAACCCGAGGAGGGCGCCGAGCCCGGCGAAGGACACGGCGGTCAGGAGGTACGCCGCGACCACCCCGACCCAGTCCTCGGGCAGCGCCGCGTCGTAGGCGACCACGGACATGATCGCGAGCAGCACCGCGCCCGCGGTCGCGAACACCACGGTCACCGCCATGTGCGCGCCGACCAGCGCGGCAGGTCTGACCGCGGAGGCGCGGAAGCGACGGAGGACGCCCTGCTCCCGATAGCCGGCCAGATGCACCGGGAGCGACAGGACGCCGGCGGTGGCCGCGACGAGCGACACGTAGGCGGAGGTGTAGAAGTCGATGGGCGAGAGCCCCTCCCACACCGTCGGGTCCGGTTGGCTCCCGAAGACGCCGTTGAGGACGTAGAGCATGACAAGCGGAAGCACCAGGACGAACACCACCGTGAGCGGCTCGCGGATGAACAGCTTGAGCTCCACCCAGGTCAGCGCGCGCAGGGCCCTCACGCGACACGACCCGGATCGGGCTCGCCGGTCAGCGACAGGTAGGCGTCTTCCAGGCTCGGCACCTGCGCGGCGAGGTCCGCCGGCTCCATTCCTCGCTCCACGAGCGCGTGCGCGACCCGGGCCAGCAGCGGGCCGCTGCCTCTCACGAGCACCTCGGCGCCGCCCGCGCGTCCGATGTCGCGGACCCCGGTCACGCCGTTCAGGAAGGACAGGTCCGCGTCGCGGCGCGCGGTGAACCGGACGACCGTCTCGGGCTGGTGAGCCGCGATGAGCTCCGCCGGTGTCCCCATGGCCAGCACGGCGCCACGAGACAACACGGCCACGCGGTCGCACAGCCGCTGGGCCTCGTCCATGAAGTGCGTGACCAGGACGACGGTGGTGCCTCGCTCACGGACCGCCGACACCAGGTCCCACGCCACTCGTCGGGCCGCAGGGTCCAGGCCGGTGGTCATCTCGTCGAGCACGACGAGCCGTGGGTCGGACACCAGAGCAAGGGCTACGAAGAGCCGCTGACGCTGGCCCCCCGAGAGGTTGCCGAACGCCGTACGGCGACGGTCGGCAAGCCCCCACTCCTCGAGGAGCCGCCGCCACGGAGGTCCACCGGGGCTGATCGCCGCGAACAGCTCGAGCGCCTCACCCACCCGCAGCCGATCCGGAAGCGCGGAGTCCTGGAGCTGGCTGCCCACCAGCCGGCGCAGCTCCATCGCGTCCGTGGCCGGGTCGAGCCCGAAGACCCGGAGCCTGCCGGCATCCGCTCGTCGCAAGCCCTGGAGGCACTCGACGGTCGTGGTCTTGCCCGACCCGTTGGGCCCGAGGAGACCGAAGATCTCGCCGGACTCGACCTCGAACGAGACGTCGGCGACCGCCACCGTCGGGCCGTAGGCCTTGCGCAGGCCACCCACCTCGACGACAGCCGCCATGCCCTCCAGCGTCGACGCCTGGCGCCCCCATGTCCAGGGGCCAAGGTCACCCTGCCGGCACCGGCAGGCCTCAGCCGGACAGGGCATGGAAGAGCTCGATGTACTGGATCAGGTGTCGGTCGCCGAGACCGGAACCACCACGCTGCTGTCGCCATCGTCTTGGACTCGTCGCGCTATCGCGATCACGCCCACGAGCACCAGCGCGGCGCCGACGCTCCGAGGCACCCCATGCGCCCCAAGCCGGTCTACGAGCGGAACCGCGAGGATCCCGATGACCACGGTCGCCAGAGCCGCCCTTCTCACTCAGTCACGCCTCAGCCCTCCGCGTCGCTGACATGCTCGGAGTGAGCGAACAGCAAGGTACCCCTTCGCGGGTCACATGTCGCCGCCCATGGCAGGAGGTCCGAGCGCCAGGTCGAGCTCTCGATGTGCCAAGTTGGCCGCGCTGGACAGCATCCGCCACCCGGGCAGGCATACTGTCCAGAAGCTCGGAGCCGACGTCGTGGTGGTCGGCACCGTCCGCATCCTCTTCGCGTTGGTGTCGCGCCGCTTGCGCGGCACCGTCGTCTCGGCGGCCATGGTGTTCGTCGGCGCCGGGTTGCTGCTCGGTGGCAGCGGACTCGGGGTAGTCGAGGCATCCGCCAGCGGGGTGGATGTCCGGCTTCTGGCCGAGGTCACTCTCGCACTCGTGCTCTTCTCCGAGGCCTCTGCATTGAACACCCGCGCCCTCCAGCACGAGACGGACGTCCCGCTCAGACTGCTGGCCATCGGCCTTCCGCTGACGATCCTGCTTGGCACACTCGTCGCGATCCCGATCTTCCCCGAGATCGGGATCTTCGAGCTCATCGTCCTCGCGGTCCTCCTGGCCCCGACCGATGCCGCGCTCGGCCAGGCCGTGGTGTCCGATGCTCGACTTCCGTCGCGGCTTCGGCAGGCTCTGAGTGTGGAGAGCGGTCTCAACGACGGCGTCTGCGTTCCTCTGCTCTTCGCGGCCGTGGCCAGCGCTGAGCTGGCAGAAGCGCCGAAGTTCGACGGCGAGATCCTCGTCAATCTGGTGAAAGAGCTCGGCATCGCCGCCGCGGTGGGGGCAGCGGTTGCCACGTCCGTAGTAGTGGTCACGAGAATGTCGCGCGGGCGACACTGGCTGGACGAGCGCTGGGTCCAGGTGGTGCCGCTGGCCACGGTGGCGGTCGCCTACTCAGCCGCGGTCGGACTCGGCGGGAGTGGTTTCATTGCCGCGTTCGTCGCCGGCCTCGTCTACGGCCGGCTGTACCGCGGCCGAGCCCCTCACACGATTCTGCTGATGGATGAGGTCGGAAACGTCCTCACCGCGGTGACCTTCTTCCTCTTCGGCGCGGTCGTCGTCCCGCAGTCGGTCACGGACGTCGACGTTGCGTCCCTTCTCTACGCGGTGCTCAGCCTGACGCTGATCCGCATGGTGCCCGTGGCACTCGCGCTCATTCGTAGTGGGTCGCCGCTCCCCACGGTGGCATTCGCGGGATGGTTCGGCCCTCGTGGGCTCGCCTCGATCGTGTTCATGCTCACCATCGTCGCGTCCGCAGACCTGCCCGGCACCCCCACGATCGTCCAGGTCGTCAGCCTCACCGTCCTGCTCAGCGTGCTTGCTCACGGCGCCACGGCGAAGCCGCTCACCGAGCGCTACGTCAGGTGGTTGGTAGCGGCCGGGAAGGGCTGACGGCTCGAGTCCCAAGCGAGCGTCGACCGTCTTCGCGGTGAACCGAGGCCACAGCATGCCCGGCCTGGTCGGGCACCGATAGGGTCGGAGGAACGGCACCGGATCCAACCGAGAGAGTGGCTATGACCGAGACCACGGCTCCAGACCCGAACCACTGGCGATCGACCCGCAAGGTCGTGGTGCTCGCGACACGGTTGGTGGGGTATCTCGTCTACTTCTACGTTCTGGCTGTCGAGGTCATCTTGTTCCTCGGGTTCTTCCTCCTGCTATTCGGTGCCAATCCGTCGTCGGGTTTCGCCGAGTGGATCTATCACAGCCTCGATCGGACCATGGAGCCGTTCCGTGGCATCTTCACCCCGGTATCCCTGGGGACGACGCCGGGCAGCGAGATCACGTCGATCTTCGAGACCTCCGTCCTCTTCGCGATGATCATCTATGGCGTCGCCGGGATCGCCTTCAACGCGTTGATCACCTGGCTCACTCACCGTCTCGACCTGATCGAGAACGAAGAGAAGCGCCTACCGTCAGCGCCTGATCAGCCGCCGCCGATGGCCTGAGCCGGGCCGGGCGCGAGCCACGGTCAGGCCTGCGGGAAGACGGTGGCCCAGTCGTCGCGGATGCTGACCTGCACCCAGCCGAGTCGAGCGGCCGTGTCGGTGACGGGCTCGTCCGAGCCGAACGTCGCGGCCTCGCTCTCGTAGGCGTACTCGCGCTGCTCGTCGTCATGGTTCACCAGGAGCGCCAGTCGCGGTCCGGTGCCGGATCCGGTGTATTCGAGCATCTCGGCATCGCCGGGGGAGTTGCCCGCGGCGAGAGCCGGGCGACGTCCGAGCGCGACCTGGATGTTCGAGATCTTGGCCGCCCCCTCGTTGACCGCACCCTGGACGTTGGAGGTCCGGACGAGCACGGGGCGACCGCCGCGCCGATCGAAATCGTAGGTCACCAGCGTGCCCACGACGCGCTCGGGCGGGATGCCGTACAGGCGCCGGCTGACCGCCCTCACGAACTCGGTTCCACCCCCGCTGACGACGCAGTTGGTGAATCCTCGTTGCTCGAGCGCGTCGAGCAGCTCGAGCATCGGCTGGTAGACCATGTGGTCGTAGTGCAGGCCCTGAACCGGATGGCGAGCCTCGGCGAAGAAGCCGCGGACCCGATCCTCGAACACCTCCGGTTCGATGCCTTCGAACAGGCCGAGGAGCGCTATCGCGACGCGATCGAGCCCGAACCCGGCGACAGCAGCAAGGTCGCCGCGCAGTAGTGCGTCGTACTCCGGAACGTCGCGCAGCTGCGGTCGCTCGACCACCGCCTGGTGTAGCTGCCGGATGAAGAAGTCGAGCTGCGGGTAACGGGGCTTCTCGCACCACAGCGTGCCGTCGTTGTCGAAGACCGCCAGGCGGTCCTCGGGTGGGATCTCGTCGGCGGTTGCGAGGAACTCCACCACAGACGTGCGCGCGGGCCCGTCACGCCACGAGGGCAGCAGCTCATCGCTCCTCATCGGATCGCCCTGCTCTGAGGATGGTCCGGAACCCGATATGGCTCATCCCGGTGTCGATCATCTGCGGCCGTCTGGCCGCGGGTCGGTAGCGCAGGCAGTAGTTGTCGGCGCACAGGAACGACCCCCCCTTGATCACCTTGCGGGGGATGCGGAACTGAGTCTGTGCGGGATCGTAGCTCGACTCGATGGCCGGCCCCCGTGGATCGGACGGGACGCAGCAGGGCGTTTCGGCATCGACCGGATGACCGTCGGAGTACCAGTCGGTGGTCCACTCCCAGACGTTGCCGGCCATGTCGAACAGGCCGAACCCGTTGGCGGGAAAGGAACCGACGGGTGCCGTACCGGCGAACCCGTCGGCGACGGAGTTGCGCCACGGGAAGTCCCCCTGCCAGAAGTTGGCCTGGTAGGCACCGTCGGGCACGGCCTGGTCTCCCCACACGAACTCCCGACCATCGAGGCCGCCACGGGCCGCGAACTCCCACTCGGCCTCGGTCGGCAGCTCGCGGCCGGCCCAGGCAGCGTAGGCCGCAGCGTCCTCGAAGGCGACGTGGACGACCGGGTGGTCGAACCTTGCTTTGACGGAGCTTCCGGGTCCCTCGGGCCGGTGCCAACAGGCACCTGGTGTCCACGTCCACCACTGGCTCAGGTGGCGAAGGTCCACCGGGCCGGGCGTCATCGTGAAGACCAAGGAACCGGGGGCGAGGTTCTCGGGGGGTGCACCGGGGAAGTCGGCCGGGTCGAGGGGTCGCTCCGCCACTGTCTGATAGCCGGTCGCCTCGACGAACGCGGCGTACTGGCCGTTGGTGACGGTGGTCGTCGCGATCCAGAAACCCTGGACCGAGACCCGGTGCACCGGGGACTCCTCGGGATAGTGGTTGTCGGAGCCCATGCGGAACTCGCCGCCGGGAACCCAGAGCGACTCCGCTGTCCCGGCGCGGGCGGGTGCAGCAAGCCGATCGTTCATGAACTGGGGATGCCCGCCTTGAGCTTCTCCAGCATGTTCCCGACCGTGAAGCTCGCCGACTCCTGCCGCGGCGGGAACTCGGCCAGCGTGGCCGCCATCTGGGCCACGAACACCTGCGCCGGGACCAGCAGGTAGGCCCGGTCGATCAGCCAGTCGTAGTAGGTGTTCGAGGTGATGTCGGCCCGCTCGTAGGGATCGGTTCGCAGGTTGAAGATCTTCGGAACGCGGAGCTCGGTGAAGGGCTCGGCCCAGACCCTCAGCGTGCCCTCGGCTCGCTGCTCGAGGAAGACGAACTTCCAGTTGTCGAAGCGCAATGCGGTCAGGTCGCCGTCGTCGGAGACATAGAAGAAGGACTGACGCGGGCTCGTGTCGGCCGCCCCCGTGAGGTACGACAGCTGGTCGTAGCCGTCGAGATGGACCTTGTAGGAGGTGCCGTTCAGGTCGTGGCCGGCCTTGAGCTTGTCAGCGATGGTGGCTTCTCCGGCCGCGGCGAGGAAGGTCGGGAACCAGTCGGCGTGACTGACGATGTCGTTGAGCACGATGCCGGGCTCGACTTGGCCGGGCCAGCGCACCATGGCAGGGACCCGATAGGCACCCTCCCAGTTGGAGTTCTTCTCGTTCCGGAACGGTGTCATGCCGGCGTCCGGCCACGTGTTCATGTGCACGCCGTTATCCGTGCTGTAGACGACGATCGTGTCCTCCGCGAGGCCCAACTCGTCGAGGAGGTCGAGCATCTGCCCGATCCGCTTGTCGTGTTCCACCATGCCGTCGTGGTAGGGCGACTGCCAGCGGCCGGCCTGCCCCCTGATCTCGTCGGCGATGTGTGTGCGGAAGTGCATCCCGGTGGTGTTGAACCACATGAAGAACGGCGTCTCGCTCTCGGCGGCGTCACGGATGAACCGCTGGGCAGGTTCGATGATCTCGTCGTCGATCGTCTCCATGCGCTTCTTCGTCAGCGGGCCGGTGTCCTCGATCCGGCCGTCGGCCCAGCTGTGGATGACACCCCGCGGACCGAATCGATCACGGAAACCGGGAAAGTCGGCCGGATGGGGATAGTCGGCATGCTCGGGCTCCTCTTCGGCGTTGAGGTGGTAGAGGTTGCCGAAGAACTCGTCGAAGCCGTGGTTCGTGGGGAGGAACTCGTCACGGTCGCCGAAGTGGTTCTTGCCGAACTGCCCCGTGGTGTATCCCTGCGCCTTCAGCGCGGTGGCGATGGTCGGATCCTCGTCGCGCAGACCCAGGTCGGCCCCGGGGAGGCCGACCTTGGTCAGACCGGTCCGGTAGGGGTTCTGGCCGGTGATGAACGCGGCCCGGCCGGCAGTGCAGCTCTGCTCCCCGTAGTAGTCCGTGAACCGGGCACCCTCGTCCGCGATGCGGTCGATGTTGGGGGTCCGGTAGCCCATCAGCCCGTCGGAGTAGCAGCTCAGGTTCGAGATGCCGATGTCGTCACCCCACAGGACGAGGATGTTCGGCTGTCCGTTCGGCATGCGGTCTCCCTCAAGTGGCTCGGGCGAGGGGCGAGCATAGCGAAACGCCTCCAGCCCAGTCGACCACTCGATGACGGAGCCGTCCCCAGCTGATGTGCAGTCGCTACGTGGGCGCTCATGTCAGCAGGCGACAGTCGGGTTCCGATCATCGGCTGGCTCTCGGAGTACCAGCGGCAGTGGTTGCCGAGGGACCTCGTGACGGGGTGCGACCGCACGGGCGGTCCTTGTCCCTTCCACGCTGGCGTATGCCCGCATCGCCGGAGTTGACCCATCATCGGCCGCTCATCCGTGCCCGAGCCGTCGCAGCGCCTGCTTCGGCCCGACTCCGGTGCGATGGCCGCGATCGGAGAGGGCAACATCTATCTGGGAACCGAGTGGGTGGGGAGGACGGTCCGGCTGGCGCGCGACGAGGCGCTCGGCTGGATCCGAGAACATCGCGACGACGGCTCAACGCCCGACGATCGTGGTTCCCCGGACGAGGACCGGCCGCGGTGACCACTCCGGCCGACGGAGGTGCGCCGCATCAGCGAACCGGCCACGACATGTCCCTGGCCTCAGCAAGCATGGGTCGTTGCCCCGGCCTCCTGGGGCCACACGTTCGCCCCGAAGGCTCCGGTGCGAGCTGCTCAGCGCCTTCGCCTTGAGCCTCGCGAACTCGTCGGCGCTGATCCGGCACCGGCAGGCCTCAGCCGGACAGGGCCTGGAAGAGGTCGATGTACTGGATCAGGTGTCGGTCGCCGAGGTACTGGTCGCGGACCCTCTCGCGGGCGGCCTCGCCCATCGCGGCCGCGACCCCGGGTTCGTCGAGCAGGCGTTGCAGCTCGGCGGCGAAGTCATCGAGATCGGTCGGGTCGTCGAGGAGGAGGCCGCTGACCCCGTGGACGATCTGGTCCTGGATCCCGCCCACCCTTGACGCGAGCACCGGGCGCGCCTTCCACATCGGCTCGGTCACGGTGAGGCCGAACCCCTCGACCAGGCTCTTCTGGACCACGACGGAGGCGTAGCGCTGCAGAGCGTTGACGAGTCGGGCGTTCTCGTCGATGTCGTCCATGGGGAGGCTGCACAGGTGGATCCGCTGCCGTGCCTCGGCGGGTTGGTCACCCCAGATCGACAGGCACTCCTCGAGCACCTCCGACCCCTCCGGGTCGTCGCTGACCCCGGAGACGTCCGGCCCCACCAGCATCAGGTGGACGTCGTCGGCCAGCTCGTCGAGGTGGTCGACGAACCCGGTCAGCACGCCCGCCATGTCCTTGAGCCGATCCCACCTGCTGACCTGGAGGACGACCCGGGCCTCGGCGGGGACGATCTGGCCGCCGGCGATCAGCCCGGAGTGCCGGCGCACCCGGCCGGGCGACCCGTCGCGCCGCACGAAGTCGAGGCTGCCGTGGTCCTCTGGGATGGCCACCAGGGAGGCCTGCCGCAGGGTCGCCTCGAGGTCCGCGGGGGCCAGGTCGACGTTCTTGGCGCTGAACGGGTCGAGGGAGGGTGGGATCAGCCAGACCCGGGCCCGGTCCACCCAGTCGGGGACGTACTCCATGCGGGAGAAGATCACCGCGTCCGCCTGCTCGACGTAGGGACGCAGGAACGCCCACGCGCCGTCGGTGACCTCGGTCGGCGTGTCGAGCCCCACGTGACACCGCCAGATGATGTGGGCCCCGCTCCCCCGAAGGCCGTCGACCATGCCCGCCGTCTGCGGGTCGTGCAGCAGCACCAGATCGCCCGGCCGGAGCTGCTCTCGCAGCGCGGAGACGTTGTCGGCCAGGACCGACTCGTACACCTGGCGCTCCCGCTCACCGAGCGGCCCGCCGTCGCCGTCCGCGCCATGCAGGCGGTTGTGGATCCGCTTCGTCAGGTGGAAGAACTCCGGGTTGCCGTCGAGCACCAGCCACCGCGTCTCGACCTGGGCTCCCCGCGCATAGGCGAGGAGGCCCTGGAGCATCTCGGCCACCCCGCCACCGGTCGCGGTGGCGTTGACGTTCCAGACCGTGCGCTCCGACAGCAGGCTCCGCGCGCGCTCGGCGTACGCCGCGAGCCGGGCGGCCCGGTCGGCGTCGAGGAAGCCGGCCAGCCGATCCAATGGCATCGGGTCGATGTGCACCTCTTGCATGTCCGTGAACTTCTCACAGACTGGTGGGTGGGGGCGAGCAAGCGCGCGGAACTCGTCGCGCTGACAGGATCGGAAGATGGAGCTGACCATCACCTCGGTCCTGTCGCTGTTCTGCCTCCTTGCCATCTCGGCGGTGGTGTTCTACGCGGCGCGCCGCTTCAACCTCCCCTACACCGTGTTGCTCGTCGCCGTCGGTGTCGCGCTGGTGCCCATCGTGCGCCTGCCGGGGCTGGAGGGGGTGTTCGGCTTCCTCGACGATCTCCAGCTCACGCCCGAGCTGTTGTTCCTGATCTTCCTGCCGGTGCTGATCTTCGAGTCGGGCTACTCCATGAGCATCCGCACGATGCTGGACCACGCCTGGACGATTCTGCTGCTCGCAGTCGTCGGGCTGCTGATCTCCGCCTTCGGCGTGGCCGGGGTGATGTACCTCCTGCTCCAGGCCGTCGGCACCCCCGTGCCGTTCTCGATCCTGCTGCTCTTCGGCGCGATCATCTCGGCCACCGACCCGGTGGCCGTGCTGGCGCTGTTCAAGGACTTCGGGGCGCCTCGACGGCTGACGGTCATCTTCGAAGGCGAGAGCCTGTTCAACGACGGCACCGCCGTCGCCCTGTTCCTGGTGGTGCTCGGCGTCGTAGGCAGCGGCTTCCACGGCGCCTCGACCGTGGCGCTCGGCACGGTGACCTTCCTGGTCATGGTCTCGGCGGGCGTGCTCTTCGGGCTGGTGGCCGCCAGCGGCTTCGCGGTGGCGCTGAGACGTACCCGCTCGAACGAGTTCGTCTCGGCGACGCTGCTGATCATCTCCGCCCACCTGGTGTTCATCAGCTGCGAGCTGGTCAACGAGCAGGGCTGGGCGGTGGGCGGCGTCGACGTTCGAGTGTCCTCGATCATCGCCACCACGATGTCGTCGCTGTTCCTGGGCAACTACGCCCGCCACTCGCTGACGCCTCGGACCGACGCCTACGTCGACAAGGCCGTGAGTCACCTGGCGTTCATCGTGAACTCGTTGGTCTTCCTGCTCGCCGGCCTGCTGTTCGCCTCGACCGAGGTGCTCTTCGCCGACCTGTGGCTGGTGATGATCATGTCGGTCCTCGTGGTGGCGGGGATGCGGGCCGTGTCGGTCTTCGCCGTCACCACCCCGGTCACCTGGCTCGGCATCGATGCCGGCGTGAGCCGAAGCTGGCAGATCCTGCTGTCATGGGGCAGCCTGCGGGGCGCGCTGGCCATCATCGTCGTCTCGCTGATCCCCCCGGGCCTCACCGTGCCCGGATGGCAGCTCGAGTCGTCTCCGCGGGACTTCCTGCTGGCGCTGACGATCTCGTGCATCCTCGTGACCCTCTTCCTCAAGGCACCGCTCATCGGGCCGCTGATGCGCCGGCTGGAGATCGACCAGCCCGAACCGGTCGACCTTGCTCGCCAGTCCGACCTGGCTCTCTACTTCCTGCTGGCCGAGCGGGCGGGCTTCCAGGACTCCGAGACCCGGGCCGTCCTCCGCGACGAGCGGGTCCGCACCGTGGTGGCGGAGCTCGACGACGCGTTCGCCTCCGTGGCGGCGGACCGCGAGCGCCTCCTCGCCCAGCACGGACTCGAGCTGTTCGAGCGCGCCCTGCGGCTCACCGCGATCCACATCGAGGAGACCGCCCTGAAGCAGATGTACTTCAACGGCGAGGTGGGTGAGCTGACCTACCGACGGCTCCACGGGAAGCTGCAGCTCCAGACCGAGACCATCCGGGCCGCCGACCTGGGGGTGCTCGACGTACACCGCTCACGGGACCGCAAGGACGTCTTCGACCTGCTCGTGCGGACCACGCTGGCGCTGCTGACCCACCGGACCCGCTCACACACTCCGGTCGAGCGGATCGAGTCGGCCCGCGCCCAGCTGGTCATGGCCCGGCGAGTGCTGCGGGTCCTCCATGACCTGCAGGAGGAGTTCGACAGACCGGTGTTCCTGCAGCAGCCGTTCGACCATGTGACCACCCTCTACGCCGACTTCGACCGCCTCTGCACCCTGGACCTGGACCGGCTGGCCGCCGAGAGCGCGGCCAGCCTCGGTGAGGAGCTGGGCCGTCTGGCCGAGCTGTCTCGCGCCGGCTGGGGCCTCCGCGCGGTGGCTCTCCTGCGGGCTCGGGGCGTCGCCGCCGAGGCTGATGAGGAGTGGCTCGAACGACGCTTCTCATCGACGTCGGTCTAGCCCGAGATCGGCGATCGGGTCGCGGCTCCGAGTCCCTAGAACGGAACCTGCACGGCCAGCAGACCCGACCCGCTCTCGCGCCCGGAGACCACCCGGCAGAACTCGACCGCGTCCATCTCGATGACGTCGTCGGCCGAGCCGGAGGCGAACGTGCCTCCCGCGGGACCGATCAGCGACAGGCGGTACGGCGCCCCGTGCCGGCGGTCCCATTCCGCGACGACGTCCGCGACCAGGCGACCGTCGTGGTCGGGCGTCAGCTCGACGTGCCTGTCGACGGCGCGGCTCAGGTCGATCCGGTGCATCCAGGCGTCGCGGGTGAGGATCACGTCGACCAGGTAGCCGAGGGTCCAGGTCTCGGTGCCGTCGGCCACCGTCACCGGAAAGCGCACCAGCCGGCGCAGCGGGGCGGGGACACGGCGGCGCCCCGCGGCGGCCCTGCCCACGAGGGCGCGGCACTCTCGAGTGAGCGCTCTCGTGTCGAGGCTCGCCGTGCGGTCGATCTGGACCTGCGTCATGACATCGGTCTCGCTGCCCTCCCCGGCGGCCACCCGCGAGTTGATCTCCCGCTGCTGGCTCAGCAGCTCGCGCACGGACGCCGCCGATCTCATCGCGCCGACCATGTGTCCGACCATGTCGCGCACCGTCCACAGGGCGCAGTCGGTGGGTCGCGCCCAGTCATCGTCCCGGAGCGACTCCACGACGCCGGCGAACCGGTCGTAGGCCTCCTCTGCCAGTGCCGCGCCTTCGCGGTGGCCGATCATCGGCTGGGTGGGAGGGATGAGTTGCGTCGACGTCCTCACTGCACACTCCGTTCTCTGGGTCGCTTCGCTGGGTCGGTTGGGGTCGGATCGGGTCGGTGAGGAATGCCGGCGTGGTCGCAGAAGAGGTCGACGAGCTCCTCGAGGAGCCTGCTCCAGCGGTCGCCGCCGGGGTCGTTGGAGATCTGCTGGTCGGTGAGGCCGGTGATCATGGCGGTCCAGAGGTCGGCCAGCCGGGGGTCGTCGACGCCCACCGCCCGGAGCTGGCCGTGCAGGAGCTCGAGCACCTGGACCGCCAGCGCGTAGGACTCCTCCGTCGGCTCGAAGCCCGGCACGACGCGCTGGAACAGCAGCTGGTAGCGCGTGGGATCCGCGGTACAGAAGTCGAAGAAGGCGCGGGACCCGTGATGGAAGACGCGGCGGTCGGTCCCCGACCGTGGGACGGCGCTCAGTGTCTCGAGCAGCTCGCGCTGTCCCTGCGCGAACATCGCGTCGTAGATCGCCTCCTTCGACGCGAAGTAGGAGTACAGGCTCGGTGCGCGCATCCCGACCCTGGCGGCCAGCTCCCTGAGCGAGAGCGCGGACAGTCCGTGCTCACGGCTCAGCTCCCAGGCGGCAGCCAGGATCTCGCGACGGACAGCGACCCTCCGACGCTCCCAGGCGCCGTCCTGAACCGGATCTCCTAACATGGTTCGAAGTTTCGAACAGTGTTCGGTGTTTGTCAAGGGCGCAGCGACGTCACCGGAGGACGGTGTCGCGCGGATCAGGCATCGGCGCGGACGCGCTCCGCACGCACCATCAGGAGCCGCCAGGCGTCGGGCCCGCGCTCGAGGTACTCGAACGTGAAGGCGCCGGGCGCGCGCCGCTCGAGCTGGGCCAGCAGCCGCTGCGGGTCGTGCGGGGCGACCACGACCAGGCCACTGCCCGGACGGACGCCGTCGAGAGCTCCGAAGATGGTCGCGTGCCGGATCGCGTGCGGGATGGAGCGGGCGTCGAGCTCGGGGGCCGCCGGGGAGTCGGCCTCACCACACTCGCAGGGGTGGCCGGGGCTGCCGCAGCCGTCCTCGTCGGCCGTCCCTGCCGACTCCGCCGAGACGTCGCCCTCGGCCGCGTGGCCGCCCAGGAGCTCATGCATGCCACCGAGCAGGTCGGCCACGGACACGTCGGGAGCCCCGACCAGCAACGGCAGGACCTGGTCGTTCTCCTTGGCGAGGTGGACCTCGAAGACCGCCCGCAGGGCGCCGGCCGACACCGCGGCGCCGACGGCATCCGCTGCCCGCTCGAGGTCCTCGACGAGCCCGACGATCACGCGGTGCTCGGCGAGCATCGCCTCGACGAGCAGGCGGGCCTCGGGGCGCTGCGCCGCCGCGGCGTACAGCGTCCTCTCCTCGGCGAGCGCGTGCGGGACCAGCTCGTCGCGGCACCAGGCCACCAGGTCCGCACGGGCATGGGGATCCAGCGACCCGCCTGCGCGAGCGACCGCGGCCACTGCCTCCACCTTCAGGGCGAGCGCGCCCGCGAGCTGCGCGTGGTGCTGCTCGACCGCCTCGGCCGCCTGGGCCTCGGCCTCGTCGGATGCGATGACGACGGCGTTCATGGTGTCTCCTCCGGCCACGGCCCCCCGGTTGGCGGCCTGCTCCTCATATTTACTATACTTCTCTCCGTGGAAAATATCCGGGGTGGCGGTGCGGGGCGGCTCGGTCCCCGGACCGCGCGTGCCGCCCCACCCTTGTCGGCGTCGCGGGCGGCCCTCGTGGAGCGGCTCCGCGAGCAGCCGGAGCCGCTGACCCTGGCCAGTCTGGGCGCCGCCACGGGGCTCCACGAGAACACGCTGCGCGAGCACCTCGCGGCGCTGGTGAGCCGCGGCCTGGTCCGGCGCTACCGCGCGGAGCCGTCGGGTCGAGGTCGGCCGGCCTGGCTCTACGAGCTCACCGACGAGGAATCGACCAGGTCGGAGTACGCCGGGTTGGCCGCCGCCCTGGCGGCCACCATCGCTCGCCTCAGCGAGAACCCCGGTCGGGTCGCCACGGCGGCCGGGGAGGAGTGGGGCAGGGAGCTCGCCCGTGACCGCGGCGCCGCGCCGGTCTCGCCCCCCGTCGCCCGCGACCGGGTGCTCCGGCTCCTCGACGACCTGGGATTCGCACCCGAGACCACTCCCGAGCAGCCGGCCCGCGTCCGGCTCACCAGGTGCCCCCTGCTGGAGGCTGCCCACCGACACCGCGACGTGGTGTGCGGCGTGCACCTCGGGATCGTGCGTGGCGCCCTCGAGGAGCACGGCGCGGACCCGACCGGGACCGTCCTCGAGCCCTTCGCGGAGCCGGGCTCCTGCCTGCTGGCCGTGCCCCCGGCCGACGGCTGATCGACGACGGCGACCCGGCACTCATCGGACCACCACGGTCAGCAGGACCACGGCATCCTCGAGTGCCGCCAGCGCGTGCCGTTCGGGCGGGATGGTGACGAGGTCGCCGGCAACTGCGTCGATCGAGCCCGACGGGCTGCTGAGCCGCACCCGACCGTGGAGCACGTGGAGGGTCGCCTCTCCCGGGCTGTTGTGCTCGGACAGCTCATGCCCGCCGACGAGCGCGATGGCCGTCTGCCGCAGCAGGTGACCGGCGCCACCGTGGACCGTGTGCGCGGCACGTCCGCTGTGGGCCTCCCGGGCTCGGCCGAGCAGGTCGTCGGTCAGGGCGGCGAGGGAGGTGCTGTCCACGAGGGGGTCCTTTCGTTGGGCGGGCCGGAGTCTATCCCTGGCTGCCCTGCGCTACTGCTGCCGTATCTCCGACTTCGGACGGGCTCTCCTCTCTCGCATGAGGACACGGCGTTCTCGGGAAAGGAGTGTCGCCATGAGCGACCAAGAGAAGGCGGCGGCCGAGGGTGAGTCGCCTGCCGAGATCGACGTTCATCCGACTCGGGCCAAGATGCTGGCGCTGCTCGGGACCAACCCCAACTACTTCGGCACGCTGCCCGGTGTGGGCTACGAGCCGGTCGAGAAGCTTGCTGCGGACACGACGTACGAGGCGCTCTCGTGCGTGTCCTACAGCCCCGAGCGGGACCGGCTCGAGGCGACCATCGAGATCCGCCGACCCACGGGCTACTCCGGCCCGCTGTGCTCCGCAGGGTCCTTCGAGTACGTCCGGTTCTGGGTGGACTACGGCGCCGGCTGGGAGGACGCGGGCGTCTCCGTCGTCAACGTCCATGACATCCCGGCGGGCACGGACTGCGCGGGCAGGCGATGGCACCCGCTGTCCTACGTCGTCGGGGTGGACCATCAGCCGAAGCGCCGCTGGTGCGGCTCGCCGGTGCTGCCCAAGGTACGGGCGATCCTGTCCTGGGGGGTCCAGCCGCCGAGCACGCCGCCGCCGGCCTCGCCGGCCGACTGGCTGCCGGTGTGGGGTGACGTCAAGGAGTGCCGTGTCCAGATCCGGCCGCGCACCTTCTGGTTCACCGACATCGGCGACCTGGTCGACTCCTCCATCCTGGACAAGGTCATCGCGCAGCTGCCACCGCACCTCAAGGCGATCCCGGCACCGACCGGGCCCGAGGCCCACCTGCCGGCCGCACTGCCATTGCCGGAGCTTGCCGAGCTCTCTCGGCGGGCCGACGTTCCCGAGCACCGGTTCATGGTGCCGCACCTGGCCCAGCAGAAGGTGCTGGCGGCACCCACGCCGGAGGCCTTCCTCGGCTCGGCGAACCTGCTGAGCGGGCTGAAGATCGACCTCAGCGCGATCCTCGACCTGCTGGACGACGGCAAGGGCGACACCACGTACGAGCAGCTGATGTGTCTCGGTCTCGACGACACGGCCAGTGCGCTGGTGGCCAGCTTCGTGGTCAAGCAGCAGAGCGGCTATTCCGGTGGTCCGTGCACGAAGGGCAGCACAGAGTACGTCGCGTTCTGGGCCGACTGGGACGACGAGTGCAAGCCGCAGTACCTCGGCACCGTCGAGGTCCCGGTGCACGACTACGAGGACTCGCGCGACGAGCTCTGCTACGCCGCCGTGCTACCGGTCGACCTCGGTGCTCTGCGACGGCCCTGCGACCAAGCCCGGCTGTCCCGGGTCCGAGCGGTGCTGTCCTGGGGGACTCCGCCCTCGACGACCGATCCTGACGCCGTCCCCTACTGGGGGAACCGGATCGACCGCCATGTGCAGGTCGCGCCGGGCGTGCCCTACGACGGCACGGCTCGGTTCACCCGGGTGGGCGGCGTTCCCTCTGACAACGTCAGCCAGGTCACCGGCCTCACCGGGATCGGGTCCGCGGGGACCTTGCCGGTCGTGATCGCCAATGTGGCGAGGCCCGTGGCCGTGGGCGCGCCCTTCGCGGGGTGGGTCCACCTTCAGGGTCCGCTCGACCCGAGCCTCGCGGGTCGCACCTACCGGCTGCGCGCGGTCTCAGCCTCGGGCTCCGAGCAGGTCTTCACCACTGGCTTCCACCGGGTCACTCCCGGTGGTTCCCTGGTGCCGATCACACCGGGGGCGGACGGCTCCCTGGTCTACCCCGGGTCGGCCCAGTTCGATGCCGGCGAGCTCGGCCGGTTCGCGCCGGGAGGCGACGAGCGCTGGACGGTCTACCTGGAGTTCTGGGTGGGCGGAGCCTGGGTCGCCGAGGCACAGGCGACGGTGCAGATGGACAACACCGTCGAGCACGTCGCGCTGGAGCTCGAGACCGCGGCCGCCTGCAAGATGCCGGCCGGGCCCGTGGAAGGCACGCTGACCGCGAGCGACCTGAACTTCCGCTCCTGGTCGATCCAGGTGCTCGGGTCGAACGATTGGACGGTGACGCCCGTCGACCCGGTCTCCGGTGTGCCCCTGTCGACGACGGTGCCCGCACCCCCGCCGGGTCGGGCGTTCCGGATCGACTTCACCGGCGCCCCGCCGTGTGGGTACGTCGTCCGACTCTGGATGCACGAGGACGTGGTCGTGAGCTCCACCTATCCGGTGCGCAGCAGCAATGACGACCAGGGTCTCTGCCTGACGTGAGATCCCCGCGACGGCCGCCCGGTCCTTCGACCGGGCGGCCGTCGCGGGGCAACACTCGATCCGTGGCGAAAGAGGAGCCCGCGTCGGCTCGGAGGTCCCACCATCAGCGGTGACCTTCTGTAGATTGGCCGCGGTTCAGCTCCCACTCTCTCGGATCGAGGAACACCATGTCAGTGTCGTGGAAGGGTGCCCTGGCTGCAGTGGCCGCGGCCGTAGTTCTCGTAGGCGGAGTCGACGCCGTGACGTACGCCGCCACCGGCGACAGCCTCATCCTGGGCAGGACGAACGCCAGCCACCGGACGACCGAGCTCATCAAGCGCGGCCCCGGGCCGGCCTTGTCGCTCAAGACCCGCGGCAACAAGGAGCCCTCGTTGCGGGTCAGCTCCGACGCCAAGGTGCGCAGGCTGAACGCGGACAAGCTGGACGGCCAGCACGCCTGGCAGCTCGACACCAAAGCAGTCTCGTACCGCGTCGGCGAAATGGGCGACGTCCTCCCGGGCGTCGGAGCCTGGTCGCTCAAGGCTTCCCCGGGGGCCTACCAGGTGACGTTCAAGGTCCTGGCTACGCCCGACAGCGCACCGGAATCGGTCAGCGGCATGATCTGTGGCGTCCTGGACCTCAACTCGCTCGGTGAAAGCCCCAACGTCTACGTCGCCGACTCCGGCAACCTCCTCGACGGCGGAACCGGCATTCCCATCGCCATGTCGGGTGCTGAGATGGTGCGGATCAAGGGCACCGAGAACCCCGCCTTGTACTGCAGCTCCAACGGCCCGGACTTCACGCTGTTCACGGCATCGGTCTCGCTGACCCGAATCAACGCGCGCACAGTCAAGAACGCAGAGCCTGCTCCAAGCCCGTTGGCGAAGAGCCTGGTCGGCTCTGCGGCCCGATGACATGGGTCCGCTGCACGGACAGGTCAACCTGACACCTGACCGTCCCAGGCCCTGTGCGGGCGCGCGAGGGCAAGTGGCCCCGCAACGGCGGCGATGAGGGCGCGCCCTCGGAGCAGTTCGATGGCTTCGTCGTACTCGGTCGCCAGGCGGAGACGATCGCCTCGGCGTTCTCGATCGCCTCGTTGGCCTGGTCTCGCGTGGCGTCGTCGGCCGGAGACCTTGATGTGCCAGCAATGCGGTCAGCGCCTGACGCGCGGCGTCGTAGGCCAGCACGAACGCGGAGTCAGGATCGCTCTCCACGGCTGACCGGGCCGTGGTCACCCTCGGACTCGCCACGCTTCTAGCGAGCCATCAGTCGGCCACCGGCTCACGCGCGTCGAGCACCGTGACGTGCGCGGACTCCTTGATCTGAGCGACGAGAGCATCCTCCGGATCGGCCCACTGCTTCGCGGTGCGGACAACGGGGTTGACCTCGATGCCGAGACGGGCGTTAGCCCGGTCGGCCGCATCGTAGACATCGGCACGGTCGACCTTACCGACGACCAGGACGTCGATGTCGTTCGGCGACGGACCGGTCTGGCCGTCGTAGCGGGCAGCCCAGGAACCGAAGATGACTACCTGCTCGGCGCCCTGAATCGCGAGCTCCTCGGCGATGACGACCCGCGGACCGAACGTGATCTCCAAGAGCTGGGTCAGCGCCTTGGCTGCCGGGTGGTCCACGTTGGCTCGGATCAGCCGGTTGCGACCCTGGGTGCGGCTGGCGACCAGCCCTGCCTCGTCGAGGCGGATCACCTCCCGATGAAGCGTCGAGAGGGGCACACCCAGGCGCGCGGCCATCTCGGTCACGCCGTACTCCTGCTCGGGGTGCAGCAGCATCCACATCAGCAGCTCCGCCTGATGCTGCGATCGGAACACCGGCATCAGCGCCGGACCATTACTACGCATAACTGGAAGATGTCTCCCGGTTATCGGCAGAGTCGAAGTCGATGTCACACGAGCCCCCTACCGTCGTCTGCTCGGGCGGCCTCGTCGAGGAGCTCGGCGGTCAGCGGCGGTCGGGCTCACCGATCGGGCGGTGCAGCAGATCGTGCGCGAGCTGGTGGCGGCGACCCAGGGGGCGGCCGAGAACGAGAAGGTGGGCCGGAGCCACTGCTACCGCGTCGTGAGGTCGGCCCATTCCCGTCATGAGCTCGAGGCCGACGTCAGCCTGGGGGAACTCGCGGACCTGGCCCTCGGATGGCATCCCAGTGCCGACTGAGGCGGGGCCACAGCAGGTACGTCGCTGTGCTGACCGTCGCCGCCAGGAAGGTGCCCCAGGCCATGTCGATCGGCACAATCCCGACCGGGAACCCCTCGATCACCGCGAGGCTGGTCAAGTCCCAGGTCGCGTACGTGACCAGGCCGAAGGCCGCGCCCCGGACGAGTGCCGCCCTCACCGACTGCTCGTCCACAGCGGGCGCGATAGCGAAGTACACCAGCCCGGCCACGAAGATCGCGTAGAAGACGACGGCCGCCACCGCGTTGGGCGAGTCGGCCAGCAGGTCGCCGAGGAAGTGCTCGTAAAGGCCCTGCGCAACGAAGCTCAGCCACACCAGGTCGAGCGCGAGGAAGACCATGGCGGCGACGACGTACTGACCCACGGCGGATCTGAGACTCATGCGTCGAGCCTAGAGGTGGTGGCCTGGGGGTCGAGAGTGATCAGGACCTGTGGCTCGTGAACTCGCTCATGTCTTGCGGCCCGCAACACCTGGGAAACATGTGGTGAAACCGCAGGTTCTTTCCCGAGACATTCGGCCGATCGTCCTCGACCACGTCCATGCCGGGATGTCCGGGAACCTGGGCTCGGCTCGCTACCTCGGCACGCGTGCAGGGTCGCGTCCGAGGCGCGGTCGGCGAAATGCGGAGGTGTTGCCGTTGCTGTACCTGCAGGGGATGTCCAGCGGGGACTTCGTGCCGGCGTTGACCCAGTTCCTGGGGCGCCGACGGGACCAAGGAGCTGGTCGCGCTCGCCGACGGGTTCCGCGAATCCAGCGAGTCGTGGGCCGATCTGCTCCGCGACTGCAAGCGGCGTGGGATGCGGGCCCCGGTCCTGGCTGTCGGTGACGGGGCGCTGGGGTTCTGGAAGGCGCTGCGGGAGGTGTTCCCCGAGACCAGCGAGCAGCGCTGCTGGTGGCACAGCATGGGCAACGTCCTGCCGCGCTGCCGAAGTCCGCGCACCCGGGCGCGAAGGCCGCGCTGGCCGAGATCTACAACGCCGAGACAAGGCCACGCGCCGCCGTCAAGGCGTTTGCCGACGGCTACGGCGCGAAGTCCCACCAAGGCCGTGGCCAAGATCGTCGAGGACACCGACACGCTGCTGGCGTTCTACGACTACCCCGCCGAGCACTGGATCCACCTACGCACCACCAACCCGATCGAGTCGACCTTCACCACCGTGCGGCTCCGACAGCGGGTCACCCAGGGCCCCGGCTCCAGAGCAGCGGGTGTGGCGATGGCGTTGAAAACTCATCGAGTCCGCACAAGCCAGATGGCGGGCCGTGAACGCACCCCACCTCGTCGCCCTGGTCCGCGCCGGCGCGACGTTCAAGAACGGCATCCTCGTCGAACGACCCGACGACGCAGGAGGCGATCAGCAGGTCGCACCCCCGCCCGTCCACAGGTCTTGACGATGCCTCACACCGGCACGCACGCTGATCGGCAGGACCAAGGCTGATTGGGCCCCGACGGTGAGTAGCCCGCTACAGCGACAAACTCGAGGCGTCTCGCGCCATTCGCGGCTACTTGAGGACGCACGTTCACGGACTTGACCCAATCCGACAGGATCGCCGGTAGCGCCGGCTGGCCCCCTCGGTCGATCAGGGTCAACGCTGTCTGTCCGGGCTTTCGTGCCGGCCCCTCGATCGAGGGTGTCGGAGGGAAGATCTTCGGAGAGAGGCACCCGATCGACTCGAGCCCGCACGCAGGCGACGCCGACCAGGGCCAGTGGTTCTGGGAGCTCGCCGAACACCTTGCCGGGGCTCCGAGCGCACCGTGATCGCGCGGGTTCAGCCAGCCGTGCAGCTGAGCGCGGTCCCACGTGACTACCGCGCAGTGGCCGTAGGCTTCTACCGCTCGTGGTGCGGCGTATCGGGGGGCGAGAACCCGCCCGCCCGGGCTTGCGTAGTGTCGTACACGTGACCGAGCAACAGCCGTACGAGCTTGTCGAGCGGTACTCCGGCTTCGAACTGCGGCGTTACCCTTCCCACGTCGTCGCGGAGGTCTCTGTCCGTGGGTCCTTCGAAGGCGCGGGCAGCCGGGCGTTCCGCGCCCTGTTCGGCTACATCTCCGGGCAGAACGAGTCAGCGCGTTCCGTGGCTATGACCGCGCCCG
Organism: uncultured Actinomycetota bacterium; assembly: GCA_963719955.1. Classification (GTDB taxonomy): domain Bacteria; phylum Actinomycetota; class Actinomycetes; order Propionibacteriales; family Nocardioidaceae; genus Nocardioides. Next base: position 249,773 of record CAVRDV010000002.1, read on the forward strand.
TCGTCCAGCAGGTTGCCAGGTCCGAGCGGGTGGCGATGACTGCACCGGTGGCTCAGACCGAGACCGCCCAGGGCGAGTACCTCATTGCCTTCGTGCTACCCGCGACGCTGACGGCTGAGACTGCGCCTGTCCCCTCCAACCCCCAGGTGCGGGTCCGGGCTCTGCCTGAGCGCCTGGCGGCGGCCCGGCGTTTCTCGGGCCGATGGACCGAGTCCGCTTTCCGCCGCCACCTCGCCGTCCTCGAGGCCGAGATCGCCCGGGCGGGGCTGCGTCCGATGGGCCAGCCGAGGTTCGCCAGATTCGACCCGCCGTTCAAGCCGTGGTTCCTTCGGCACAACGAGGTCGTCCAGGACGTGAGGTGGCCGGATCGCTCCTGAGCCCGTGGTCAGCAGCCTTGGGTGACAGCCTCGCCTCCCGAGCGCTTGACCCAGCCAAGGGCCGACGCCGCCCGTGAAACGGGCGGAGCGTCACTCGCCCGACCGCGCCGCGCGGCGCCCGTCCGCTCACTGCGCGATCCGCGCGGTCGACAGGCGGCGGTATGCAAGCAGGTCGTGGGCAGCAGCGGTGTTGGGCGCTCGTGCTCTGGCTGTGGTGCTGAGCCGCCGGGTGACACTTCCGTCAACCCTCCCTTGACGAAAGGTCTCCGTCAAGGGAGGGTTGACGATGTGGAGATCGCGGTATCTGCCCGCAAGCACGGGATCAGCGACACCGCAATCCTCCACGCGTGGGAGAACGCGATCAAGCTCGCCGAGTTCGAGTACGACGGCGAGGACAGGTTGCTCGTGATCGGCCCCTGACCCAGCCGGCAACCTGCTGGAACTCGTTGCTGTGCCGGCATCCGGGCCGACACAGGTCATCCACGCGGACCGACTACGACCCAAGTTCTACGACGCGCTCTGAAGGGCGGTGATTGATCATGACGACCAAAACCAAGGACCAGACCGGGTTGGACTCTGTGGCGCCCGACGCCCTGCGTGACGCCAGCCACCTCCGCAGGATCATCGAGGCAAAGAAGGGCGTCGAGGCCGCCGACAAGGAACTGCGAGCTGCGGTCGCAGCTGCGCGAGCGGCCGGAGACTCCTGGACTATCGTCGGCGCGGCCATGGGCACCAGCAAGCAGGCCGCGTTCCAACGCTTCTCCAAGGTCGACGACATCGACTGACTCGTCGACCGGGACGGTTCGCGGCGGATAGACACGGCCGCGGGCGCACGCTACGCGGCGATAGGACATGGCCGCCTTCGCGGCGGTGTGACGTGGCCGCGGTGAGCGTCAGAACCGTGAGGTGAGAACTCCAAAACCGCCTCCTCATAGTGGTCCGCAGACCTACCCTCGGGCTGTGCACCCACCAGTGACGATCCACAGCTCCGCGAGGACCGCTGACCTGCTTGCCGGCACCAAGGCGCGGAAGCGATCGGTTCCCCTCACCATCTGGCAGCGCCCTTGGGTCCCATGGACCTTGGTCGTGGTGCTCCTCGGCGCCCTGGCGGCCTTCCGCGGAGGGTTGGTCGGCTACATGGTGGCCCTGGTGCCCTCTCTCTTGGTCGCGGCGGTGGTCGTGGCATTCCTGCCCAGGCTCTCAGTGCGTCGGGTGGTGCGGGCCAACCCGTTCCTGACCGAGACCCAGTCGATCAGTTTCGCGGAGGACGGGGTGGAGTGCATCGCGCCAAGTCTCAATACGAAGCGTCCCTGGGAGGCACTCACCTCCTGGGTCGAGCGGCCGGCGATGCTGATCCTGAATCTCAGCGATCGTCCCGAAGGGGCCTACATGGTGATCTGCAAAGGCGACACCGACGACGTCACTTGGTCCGCGGTCCGCGGAACGCTCACGGCCCATCTCGGGCCAGCGATGGGATAGCACGAGATTCTCCGTGCGCACGCTACGCGCGAAGTGACAGCCTGGCCCGGTCGTGGCTGACTCACCCTGACCCGGGCCACCCGGGCGTCGGCGCGAGCCGAACTCGGAAAGCCCGCCCACGAAAGCCGGGTGAGTGCGGCTTCCGCGCACCGGTGATGCCAGCCGCGACGGGGCCCCGTTGGTGGGTTCTAGGTGCCCACGACTCCCGTCGCGTCTCGGGCTGGTGCGCGGCGGCTACTTCTCGGTGTCTTGGAGGTAGGTCGCGTACGCGGTGAGGAAGGCGCTGCCCATCTTGGCACTGCCGAGCCGGCGGTAGAAGAACCCCAACACCCCGGACGCGGTGAGGTCGCTGATCACCAGGCGGTGACTAACCCCGCTGTCGGTGGAGGTGAACTCATCGCGGAAGTGCGCAGTGGTCGTGACTGACGTGCCAGCCTGGTACTCCTCGTCCACATCCAGGGTGACAGGGTCGTGGTCAAGGTCCACGGTGATGGCCGTGCGTGTCATGGTGCCTTCGTTGGTCCGGATAGTGACTGAACCAGCTGACTTCTCCAGCACCTCGACACTGGTCATCCCCGGCATGTGGCCGACGACCCCGACAATGAGGTCTCCGGGGTCATCCAGCGCACGCTTGACCTCCTGGATGCTGCAGCCGATCTGCTGAGAGCCGTCGAACCACACCGACATCTTGGGTCCTTCCACGAACCGCGGCCCCTGGGGTCGGCGCGGCGGGCTTTTGCGGGTCTCGTCGCGCAGGGCCGAAACTCAAGTGCCACAGTACCCGCCTACGCCTCCGGCAGGAGGGCTTGCCACCGTGGACCCACCCAGTCGCCTGCGGCTGCGCTACCGGATCGCGCTCATGGCGCGCTGACTCCGTGTCAGCGGAGCGCCCCGTCGCCGATCAGGGCACGCCTTGCAGAGATGGAGGGTGAGGAGGGCCCGGGACCCCGATTGCCCGCATGACCGCCAGTACGTCCTTGTGGGCTACTAGGACGCACGTCTCAAGCCCGGGGTTGCCTTACCCGAGTGCGTGAAGACGGCGCGCCCGGGCTCGCGCAGGCCCCCACTCCCCCGGCCCTTGTCGGCGGGCGCAACCGCCTCCGCCAGGGCCTATGACCTCTGGGTCAACGACCGAGGGGTCGTTCCAATCGACCTTCCGCCACTATCCGCCCAACTTCGCTGTTCTTCGCCCGACGACCTCTCCAACATCCAGCCGGAGGCAATGTCAGCAGACATCTTGCTGACATGGAACGCAGGAACCGGGCCCGTGGTGACCCACGAACCCGGCTCTGACCTGCGGTTTCACTTTGTAGCGGGGGCAGGATTTGAACCTGCGACCTCTGGGTTATGAGCCCAGCGAGCTACCGAACTGCTCCACCCCGCGTCGGTGAACACCACCCTACGGGACGGCGCCAGGGCCCTCCAAATCGGTCGCCCGCTGCGGCTACCCACGCTCAGCCGCGGCCGACGGCCTTCTCGAGCTCAGCCTTGGTCATCGTCGAGCGGCCCTCGATGTTCTTGCGCTTGGCCTCTTCGTAGAGCTGGTCCTTGGTGCGGCCGCCGGGGCCGCGGTGGGAGCGGAGGCCGCCGCGGCGACCGGAGGAGAGGTCGTCGGTGGAGGTCTTCGAGGCCTGCTCGGACTCGCCGGCGCGGGCGCGCTCCTTGTTGACGGTGCGCGCGGCGATCTCCTCGGCCTCGTCCTCGGAGCGGCCCTGCTCGAGCAGGCCATCCTTGATGTGGTCGTACTGCCGCTCGCGCTTCTTGCTCCAGGCCTGCTGGGGCATGGCGTCCTCCTCACGTCGTTGCGTCTCCGTGAGGTGGTACCCGCCTTCACCGACCCGTATGCCGGCCGCGCTAGCCCTGCTCCCCTTGCTGGTCCTGCTGCCCGGTGAGGAGCTCCAGCGCCTGCGCGACCTTCGCCTCGGCGGCGGCCGTGCGGTCGGCGTACTCCTGGAGGTCGCCGTCCCTCAGCGCCACGTCGGCCGCCTGGTAGTCGGCGGTGGCCTGGGTGAGCAGCGTGCGGACCTGCTGGGTCAGCGAGCCGGTGGGAGGCTCGGTCGTGCCGCCGCCGCCGCCGGATCCGCCGGTGTCGGGTGGCGTGGTCGTGCCGCCGTCCTCCTCGGGCGTGATGCCGAGCAGGTCGTAGACCGCCTCCTCCAGCGTCGCGCCGATGCCGGTGCGTGCGCCCTGCGCGACCAGGACGAACCGCAGCACCGGATAGGTCGCCGAACCTGCCTCCTGCTGGACGTAGAGCGGCTGCACGTAGAGCAGCCCGTCGCCGACCGGCAGCGTGAGCAGGTTGCCGTAGAGCGCCTTGGCGTTGGTGCGGGTGAAGGGCAGCAGGACGTTCTGGATCTTCTCGTCGGCGCGGAACTTGTTGGCCACCTGGCTCGGACCCGGGGTGGTGTCCGACGACTGCAGCCGCAGCACCCGCAGCGTGCCGTAGCCCTCCTGGTCCGCGTCGCCGTCGACCGACAGGAAGGCCGCGAGGTTCTGGCGCTTGTAGGGCACGTAGACCGAGGTCAGCGAGAACGTCGGGATGTTGTCACCGCTGGGCGTCTCCACGGTCAGCCGGTACGGCGGCTGCAGCGAGGTGTTCTGGTCGGGGTCGACCGGGACGTCCCACTGGTCGTTGCGCTCGTAGAACTCGTCGGCCCGGGTGACGTGGTAGCGCGCCAACTGGTAGCGCTGCACCTTGAACAGGTCCTCGGGGTAGCGCAGGTGCTCGAGCACGCCCTCCGGGATGTCGGACTTCGGCCGCACGGTGCCGGGGAACGCCGTCGGCCCAGGCCTGCAGGATCGGGTCCTCCTCGTCCCAGGCGTAGAGCGTGACCGTGCCGTCGTAGGCGTCGACGGTCGCCTTGACCGCGTTGCGCATGTAGTTGATCTCGTCGGTCGGCAGCGTCTGGAACGTGGTGTTCTGGGCCAGCGAGTCGTCGGTCATCTCCTCGAACGACGTCGCGCTGGCGTCAGCGGGTAGCGGTCGGTGGTCGTGTAGCCGTCGAGGATCCAGACGATCCGGCCGTCGACGACCGCCGGGAACGGGTCGCTCGTCGACGGTCAGCCACGGCGCGACCTTCTCGACCATCTCGCGCGGGCTGCGGTCGTAGAGGATCTTGGAGTTCTCGTGGACGCGCCCCGACAGGATCAGGTTGGCGTCGCCGTAGCGCAGCGCGAAGAGCAGCTTGTGGACGATGCCGCCGATCGTCGACGCCGGCCGTGCCGTCGTACGTCGTGGTGGTCTGCGCGTCGGAGTCGCCGTTGCCCGGCAGGTCGAGCTCGACGTCGTTGCCGTTCGGGGCCTTGCCGACGACGGAGTACTCCGGGCTCTGCTCGCCGAAGTAGATCCGCCCCTCGTAGCCGTCCTCGGACAGCGCGCTCAGCTGTCCGCGTCGGCGGCAGGCTGGTCCTCCGCCCAGGCCGGGTCGTCGTTGTCGGTGTCGGAGATCTGCTCCCTGTTGTCGGCCGGCCGCTGGTTGCCGTAGGCCGCGATCAGGCCGTAGCCGTGGGTGTAGACGGTGTGCAGGTTGGCCCAGTTCTGGCTGCTCGCCGGCGAGGCCGTCCTGGTCGAGCTCGCGGACGCCGAGCACGAGGTCGCGCTCGGCGTCGCGCCCGAGCCGTCGGGGATGTCGTAGCGGTCGACGTCGAGCACGTCGGCGACGGAGTAGTAGCCGCGCACCTGCTGCTTCTGCTCGAACAGCTGGCTGCACCAGCTTGCGGGTCGACCAGCCGGATGCCGGGGTTGTCGATCGCCGCCTTCGCGAACTGCCTCGGCGGCAGGCTCGGACGCACCGGTGCCGTAGTCCTCGATCACCACGTCGTCGATGTCGTACGCCGCCCGCGTGGCGTCGATGTTCGTCTCGATGTACGGCGCCTCCTTGTCGGCCTCGCGTCGGGTTGACCTGGAACTGCTGGACGATGCCCGGCCAGATCAGGCCGAGCAGGATCGCCGAGAGCACGAGCAGCGCCAGGCCGACCGACGGGCAGCATCCAGGTGCGCCGCCAGACGTTGACGAAGAAGAGCACCGCACAGATGACCGCGATCCAGGTGAGGATGTTCTTGGCCGGCAGCATCGCGTTGTCGTCGGTGTAGTTGATGCCGGTGACAGCGGTCGCCGGCGTGGTTGACCAGGTCGAAGCGGTCGAGCCAGTAGTCGACCGCCTTGGCCAGCACGAACAGCCCGAGCAGCACCGAGAGCTGCACCTGCGCGCGCCGGACGAGCCGGTCGCGCGCGGCTCTGCAGCCGGATGCCGCCGAAGAGGTAGTGGACGACGGCGGCCACCAGCAGCGACGACCACGGCGACGGCCATCAGCGAAGTCGACCAGGTAGTGCAGCCACGGCAGGTCGAAGACGTAGAAGCCGATGTCCTGGTTGAAGTAGGGGTCGTTGGCGCCGAACGGCTTCGCCGTTGCGCCACAGCAGATAGGTGCGCCACTCCCCGATCGGCCGAGGTGCCGGCGAAGAGCCCGATGACGAGCGGCAGCGCCGACCACCAGCCAGCGCGCGGATCGGGCACGACGGCCTCGCGGTAGCGGTCGAGGCCGACCTGCTCCGGCGAGGTCGGCCGGAAGACCGGCCGGAAGCGGTAGGCCAGGGCGATGTTGAGCGCCGACGGCACGCGGCCATCAGCACGCCGAAGACCAGGAACAGCCCGCACCCGGGTCCAGAGCAGGGTGCTGAAGACCTCGCCGTAGCCGACCGAGCCGAACCACAGCCGCTCGGTCCAGAGGGACGCGAAGGTGCTGAGCGCGATGAACCCGACCACCAGGATCACCGCCGTGACGACAGCGCGCGGGACCGGCGCGAGGCGCCGTCGCGGCGGCGCGGCCGCCGGGGCCGGCTCGTCGAACAGCTCGCTCACAACTCTTCCATCCGCTTCCTCGGTCAGCGTCGTCGACCACCAGCTCCAGCAGACCAGGCACCAGGTCGGAGCCGGCCGACCACGGACTGGTCGTCGTCGTGGGCCCGCAGCCGCAACGCACAGTACGTCGCCCCGCCGCGGGTCGCGCCCGCGACGATCCGGACCTCCTGGCGGTCCGGGTGCTCGCGGGCGAACGCCGCCGCTGCCGCCGGTCGTCGGGGAGCTCGGCGTCGGCCCCCGGCGGCAGCACCAGCCGCTCGACGACGGCGGCGCACCCGCACGACCGTGCCGGGCCAGACGATCGCGCTGCAGCAGCCTCCTCGAGCGGCTGGTCGGGGCCGAGCGCTCCTGCTCGACCGGGGTCAGCGAGCCGCCGCCGGGCGGCCGTCGAGGCCCATCGCGTCGGCGAGCGCCGGCTCCTGGGCGACCAGCGCGGCGGTGTCGACCAGCGCGTAGAGCCGCGACGGGCTGGTCCCAGCCGGCCTCGGCGACGTGGGTCTCGATCTCCAGGACGGCGGCGGCCAGAGCCGGGTCGGCGGCGGTCTCGGGCGTCAGCTCGCTGTCGGTCATCCGGTCGCTCATGCGGCGTCGTCGTCGCAGGTCGGGCAGGGCGGCGTCCGGTCGGCGACCCAGGCCTCGATCGGCTCGAGCGCCTCGTGCATGGTGCTGCGCCCGCACCAGCCGCATGTCGCCGTTCGGCGCGCCGATCGCCTCGTCGCAGTTGTCCGGCCGGCACCAGGAACAGCTCGGCGCCGGCGTCGCGGGCGGCGACGATCTTCTGCTGGATGCCGCCGATCGGGCCGACCTTGCCGGCGGCGTCGATGGTGCCGGTGCCGGCGATCGTCCGCGCCGTCGGTCAGCGAGCCCGGCGTGAGGGTGTCGTAGATCGCCGAGGGAGAACATCAGGCCGGCGCTCGGCCCGCCGATGTGTCGGGTCGATGCCGACGCTCACGTCGAACGGGAAGTCGTAGCCGCGGCCGAGCACGATGCCGACCCGCGGTCGCCGTCGACCTCTCGCGGGGTGACCTCACACGACGGTGCGCTTGCCGTCGCGGACGCACCTCGAACGCCGACGGCTCGCCCGGCTCGGGCGCGTCGTCGACGGCGTCGACGACGCTCCTGCGGCGCTCGGTCGACCTCGGTGCCGCCGACCTCGACGAGCACGTCGCGCACCTCGAGCTTGCCCTCGGCCGGCAGGCCCACGCTGACGTCGAGGACCTCGACGACCGGTCGAGGTGTCGTAGCCGAGCTCGGTCAGCGCGGCGGCGATCGGCGGCGTCCTGGGAGGAGACCATCTGCGACCGCGGACTCGCGGCTGGAGTCCTCGTCGGTCTCGTCGGGGGCGTAGACCGAGTCGTAGGGGTAGACCGCGCTTCTCGTCGCTGAGCCAGCCTCGCACAGCTCGAACAGGTTGACCGTCGCGCGCCGGGCTGGGTGACGTAGACCGTGGTCATCCGCAGCTCGCCGTCGTCGCGGTAGGTGCGGTGGCCCGTGACCTGGATGATCTCCTTGCCGTCGCTGCTCACCGAGCACGTCGACGGTGACACCCGGGGTAGTAGGTGACGTAGGGCAGCGGCAGCGTGAACGCCGCCACCACACAGGGCCACGAAGCAGCGCGCACCGCCAGCGACGGCGGCATAGAGTGCGCTGACTCATGGCGCCACAGCCTCTCACACTGCTCCAACTAGGAGGCGCGGCGGGGCGCGCTCCTCGATCGCGGCTGCGGCGGGGCCGCGGGACGGTCGCGGTCGAGCGCCTGCGCCGATGCGGGCGAGGGTCTCCTGCGCGGTCGGGGCGTCTCGGCCGCGTGTCGCGCCCGGCGTACGCCGCCACCGCGGCGGCCACCGCGGTCACGACGACGGCGGGCGCCAGCCACAGCAGGATCTCCACGGAGCACAGACTAGGCAGCCGGCGCCGCCGTGCGCGGGTCCGCCGCGCCGTGTCGGCCCATCCATCGCGCGCATCACGGGGCACCACGACCCGCATGTCGGGGCACCACGAGCGGCATGTCGGGGCACCACGAGCGGCATGTCGCGCTAGGGCGTGCCGACCCACTCGTCGGAGCCGTCGGCGAAGCGCTGGTGCTTCCAGATCGGCACCTCGGCCTTGAGGGTGTCGATCAGGGCCCGGGAGGCGTCGAAGGCGTCGCCGCGGTGGGCGGCCGTGGTCGCGACGACGACGGCGATGTCGCCGATCCCCAGGGTGCCGACCCGGTGGACCGCGGCGACGCCGTGCACGTCGTACTCGCCGCGCCACCTGGGCACACACCTGCTCGCATCCGGCCAGCGCCGTCGGGTGGGCGGAGTAGTCGAGACCGGTCACGCCCTTGCCGTGGTCGTGGTCGCGGACCCGGCCGACGAACAGGGTGAGCCCGCCGCTGACGTCGTCGTCGAGGGCGGCGACGACCTCGGCGACGTCGAGCGGCGTCCTCGCGCAGGGCGACGAGGCGCACGGCGGGCTCAGGCCCGGTCGTCGGCGCCCCGTCAGCCGGCGCAGGCGAGTCCGCGACCGGGCGACCGCGCGAGTACCGTGGAGGCGCATGAACGACGCAGTCGGCCCCGGCTCCGACGACCCCGACGAGGGCCGCGAGCCCGCCGAGAACCCCTTCAAGGGCACGCCGTTCGAGCAGATCTTCGGGCCCGGCGGGCTGGCCGGCGGGTTCGGCGCGGGCGGCGAGATGCCCGACCTCAGTCGACGCTGTTCTCCCAGATGCAGTCGCTGATGGCGGCGCTGTCGCCCCACGACGGGCCCGGTCAACTGGGACTTCGCCCTCGACCTGGCCCGCAAGCACGTCGCCGCCCAGCCCGACCCGACGCCGACGCAGCGCCAGCAGGACGCGGTCGCCGACGCCGTGCCGGCTCGCCGACCACTGGCTCGACGAGACCACCGGATTCCCGCTCCGGGGTGCAGCACGACCGCGGCCTGGAGCCGCGCCGAGTGGGTCGTGGACACCACCGACGTGTGGAAGGTGCTCGTCGAGCCGTCGCCGCGTCAGCTCATCGGCGCCATGGGCGCAGCGCTGCCCGAGGAGGCCCGCGCCGATGGCCGGCCCGCTGCTCGGCATGCTCGGCAAGGCCACCGGCGCGATGGTCGCCACCCAGGTCGGCGCGGCCTCGGCGGCGCTGGCCGGCGAGGTGCTCACCGCCTCCGACATCGGGCTGCCGCTCGGCCCGGCCGGCAAGGCGGCGCTGGTGCCGGCCAACGTCGCGGCGTTCGCCGAGGGGCTCGACGTCACCGAGGACGACGTCCTGCTCTACCTCGCGCTGCGCGAGGCGGCCCACCAGCGGCTCTTCGCCCACGTGCCGTGGCTGCGCGACCACCTGATCAGCGCCGTGGCCGACTACGCCGCGGCATCGAGATCGACACCGTCCGCGCATCGAGGAGCAGATGCGCGGCATCGACCCGACGAACCCGGCGGCGATCCAGGAGGCCATGCGCAGGGCGGTCTGTTCGAGCCCGAAGCACACCCCGGCCCAGCAGGCCGCGCTCGAGCGCCTCGAGGTCGACGCTCGCCCTGGTCGAGGGCTGGGTCGACGAGGTCGTCGGCCAGGCCACCGCCGAGCGGATGCCCGCCGCGACCAAGCTGGCCAGGAGGCCGTACGCCGTCGCCGCGCCGCCGGCGGGCCGGCGGAGCAGACCTTCGCCTCCCTCGTCGGGCTGGAGCTGCGGCCGCGCCGGCTGCGCGACGCCTCGACCCTGTGGGGCTCGCTGCGCACCCGCCAGGGCACCGAGGCCCGCGACGGCGTCTGGATGCAGCCCCGCACCTGCTGCCGACCGCCGCCGACCTCGACGACCCGCTCGGCTTCCGCGAGGACGCCAGCGCCCCCGACCGAGCTGTCGGCGCGACGACTTCGACGCCGAGCTGCAGCGACCTGCTCGAGGGCGGCCTCGACGGCGGGGCCGGGTCCTCCGACGCGCCCTCCGAGGAGTGAGCGCCCCTCCACGCCGACGCCCTCACCGTGCTGCCGGGGTGGCGCCCGCCCGAGCGCCGCGCAGGCCGAGCTGCGCGACCGCTTCGTCGCGCACCTCGGGCGCACCCCGACGGGCTGGACACGCGGCTGCCTGCCGGACCACCTCACCGCCGGGACGCGTCGTGCTCTCCGCCGACGGCCGGTCGGTGCTGCTGAACCTGCACCGCAAGGCGCGCCGCTGGTTCGCCTTCGGCGGGCACTGCGAGCCCGACGACACCACCCTCGGCCGGCGCCGCGCTGCGGGAGGCCACGCGAGGAGTCCGGGCTCACCGAGCTGCGGACTCGACCCGGTGCCGGTGCACCTCGACGAGCACGCGGTGCCGTTCTGCGCCGCCGGGGTCGACGTCCACCACCTCGACGTGCGGTTCGTCGGCGGCCGCGGCACCGGACGGCCGAGCACACCGTCAGCGAGGAGTCCCTCGACGTGCGCTGGTGGCCGGTCGACGCGCTGCCCGACCTCGAGGACGAGATGCACCGGCTGATCTCCGCGGCGCGCGCGGCACTTGTCGTCCGCTGAGCGTCACCCCTCGTCGGGGGTCGTCGGCGGCTCGAGGTGGGCGGCCGCGGAGTAGCCCAGCGAGGTAGCCCTTGGCGCGCTCGGCCTGCGGGTAGCGCGTCCACCCAGGCCCAGAACGCCTCGTTGTGGCTGGGCCTCGAGCAGGTGGGCCAGCTCGTGGACGAGCACGTAGTCGACCACCCACGCCGGCATGCGGCTGCAGCCGCGACGAGAGCCGGATCGTGCGGTCGCTCGGCGTGCAGGACCCCCAGCGCGACTGCTGGTTGTCGACCCAGCGCACCGAGGCCGGCCGGGCGAGGCCGCCGAGGTAGTCGTCGCTCAGCCGCGCCGCCCGGGCCATCAGGTCGTCGTCGGTGGGCCGACGGCGTCGCTCGGAGCGCTCCAGGCGGGCGATCATGGTGTCGACCCACTCGGCCTCCTCGGCCTTGCGACAGCGAGGCCGGGATCAGCACCACGATCCGCTCGCCCTCGCGGTAGGCCGAGACCGTGCGCCGGCGCCGCCGCGAGCGACGCACCTCGATCTCGGGGCGGTCGGACGCCGCAGGACTGGCCATGGAGCGAACCTACTCGGCCACGCCGACATCGGCGGTCAGGCCGGCGCCGCCCAGGCCAGCAGCCGCTCCCGCGGCCAGGTGTTGACGATCCGGTCGGGGTCGATGCCGGCCGCCTCGGCGCGCTCGCAGCCGTAGTCGAGCATGTCGAGCTGGCCGGGCGCGTGGGCGTCGGAGTCGATCGAGAACAGGCAGCCGAGGTCGCGCGCCAGCTCCAGCAGCGCGGTCGGCGGGTCACGCCGCTCCGGACGGGAGTTGATCTCGACCGCCACGTCGTGCTCGGCGCAGGCCTCGAAGACCGCCTTCGCGTCGAAGCTGCTGCCGGGTCGGGTGCCGCGGTTGCCGGTCACCAGCCGGCCGGTGCAGTGGCCGAGCACGTTGGTGAAGCGGGTTGCGGACCGCGGCGACCATCCGGCGGGTCATCGCGGCCGACTCCATGGCCAGCTTGGAGTGGACGCTCGCCACGCGCACGTCGAGCCGCGCCAGCATCTCGTCGGTCTGGTCGAGCGCGCCCGTCGTCGAGGATGTCGACCTCGATCCCCTTGAGCAGCGTGAAGCTGCCGCCGAGGTGGTCGTTGACCGCCTCGACCACTTCGAGCTGGCGGGCGAGCCGCTCGGCGCACAGGCCGTGGCGACCTTCAGCCGGGGGAGTGGTCGGTCAGCACGAGGTAGTCGTGACCGAGCTCCATCGCGGTGATCGCCATCTCCTCGATCGGCGAGCCGCCGTCGGACCAGTCGGAGTGCGAGTGCAGGTCACCGCGCAGCCGCGGCGCGCAGCTCGCGGCCGCCGGGGGCCAGCGGCCCGGCGTGGCGCTCCTCGAGCTCGGCCAGCCGGGCCGGCAGACGACCGGCCGCGGCGTCGGCGATCACCTGCGCGGTGCTGGCGCCGATGCCCGGCAGCTCGGTGAGGGTGCCCGCCGCGGCCCGCTCGGCCACCTCGTCGGGCGGCAGCGGGAGGATCGTCGCGGCGGCCGCGCGGAAGGCCTTGACCTTGTAGGTGTCCTCCCGGGCCCGCTCGAGCAGGAACGCGATCCGGCGCAGCGCGGCGATCGGCCCACCGTCGTACGGCGGTTGGCTGGTGGGCATCCGGTCCCTTCCTCGAAGTTTTTACTCTCCACACCGGGTGGAGACCCATTGTGGCTGGTCAGGCACCGTTTCCGCATCCCGGCGCGAGGTGCATCCACAGGCTTTCCCGACGTTCTCCACCGGTCCGGCCCGCTTCTCCACAGGCTCCTCCACAAGTCTGTCCACAGAGGCACGCCGGCCACGTTGACTCGGGTGGTCCGCGCCTCCTAGCGTCTGCGGCAGAGGAGGCCCCGGTCGCACTCCGGATGACACTCGCAAGGGGAAGGCAAGCGTCGTCCGCGCGGCGGGGGCCTCTTCTGCTGCCCGCTCCCACCTGCCCGGCCCACCGTCCTCAGCGGCCCTCGAACGCCGCCCGCTGCCGAGGTTGCGAGTGCGTACGACCCCGGCGTGTCGCGGCGGAGCGCCTCCCACGCCTCGTTGCCCGCGTGACGTAGGGTCGAGACGGCTCGAGGAGCCTGCGCAGGCAGGCGTCCCTGGGCACCGACGGGCTTCCCTGACCCCCCGTCGCGACGACCGAACAGAAATAGGCAAGGAGGCCGTCATGGCGGAGACCTGGAGCGGCGAGTTCTACTGCGTGAAGTGCAAGGAGAAGCGGGAGGCCGAGGGCGAGGTGCGCGTCAACGACAAGGGCACCAAGATGGCCAAGGCCGTCTGCCCGGTGTGCGGCACCAACCTCAACCGCATCCTCGGCAAGGCGTAGTCGCCTCCGACAGACGTCACAGCGGCGTCGCTCCGGTCCTCGACCGGGCGGCGCCGCTGTTGCGTCGTCCCAGGGCGCCCGTGGCGGAGGGCAGCGAGGCGACGGGCAGCAGGAACCAGTGCCGGTCCACGCACTGGATCTTCGCGAGCTCGACCGGGCCGTCGGTGCTCGCGGCGACGTCGCGCCACAACACCTCGGCGAGCGCTCCGCACTGGGGGCAGCTGGTGGCGTCCATGGCCCCTCCTCCCGGTCTCGGCAGCGTCGTGTGCAGATGGTGAGAGGAGACGCGAGCGCCGACGGAGATACGGCCTACCAGTGCTCCGAGTCCAGCTTGCCCTCCATCGCCCGCAGGTGCTCGCGCGAGCACCGGTCGCAGAACGTCTTCTGCCGGCCGTTCTCGACCGCGGTGGTCCAGGTGAGCGTGGCGGCGCCGTCGTCGGCCGTCCGGCCACAGAAGTCGCAGGTCGCCATGGGCCGAACCTACGCCGCCGGCCCAGCCTCCTCCAGCATCTCGCCCCAGGCGCAGCCGCAGTGGGGGTGCCGCAGCAGCCCGTCGCGGCGCAGGGTCAGGTCGGCGTCGACGGTGACCCGGGCCGACCAGGTCGCCGGTTGGCCGCCCTCGGCGTGCGTTGCCAGGTCGCGGGCCGCCCAGGCCCCGGCCCAGGTGAGCAGCACGGGCTCGGGATCCTCGGTGTCCCGGGGCCCCGACTCGGACAGCTGCGCCAGCAACAGCGGCCACCGAGGGTCGCGGTCGGTGTGATGGGCGTCCTCGCAGCGCAGGCAGGCGGTGCGTCCCGGCACCACGAACGGCCCGAGCACGACCTGGTCCGCGCGCACGCGGACCAGCAGGTGTGGGGTGCCGCCATGGGTCAGGGCGTCCAGCCGCCTCCGGTCGGGCTCGCCACGCGTGACCAGCAGGGCCGCGTCGGCGGCGGCCTCCCCCGCCTCACGCAGCCCGGCATCGGCCAGCAGCCCCCGCAGCTCCGGGGCCCAGCGCGCCGGGGCGTGGAGGGCCACTCGGGTCTCGGCCCGGCGGCTCAGCCGCTCGTGGGCGTTCCACGGCTCGCGGGCGTAGGCCGTGTCGGCGAGCCGCGGCCAGGCGGCACGGTCACGCTCCCAGGCGGCGGCGTCGACCAGCAGGCCCGCCGCCCACAGGCGACCCAGGAGGATCGCACTCTCGCCGTCCGACGGCAGCGGACGGCCCGCGAGCGCGCGCACCGCCGCACCCTCCCGACCGCCGGCGACCAGCAGCGCGCCCGGCCCGACGCCCAGCTGCAGGCGGTCGTCGTCACGGCGCAGCACCGGAACCCCGGGGCGCAGCCGCACGGACGGGGGCGGCGGGCCGGCAGCGACGTCGTGCATGACCGCACCCTGGCAGGTCGTCGCGACCGGGACGACCGGTCCTCCACAGGTGCTCGACCGACGAAAGAGCCGGGTACGACCACCTCGGTCGTACCCGGCTCCTGCGTCCGGTCGTCGTGAGGCCACTGCCCCTCGCCGCCACCTCAGAGGGCGCGGGCGAGGGCCAGGCTGGCCTGCCGCTGGGCCTTCTCGGCCTTGCGGCTGAGCCGGCGGGCCCGATGGGCCTGGTTGCCGCGGCGTGCGGCACGGGCGTTGTTGAGACGCTCCGCCTGGTAGGCGCGAGCGAGCTCGGCGTTGAGCTGGTACATGGTGATGCTCCGTCTTCTGATGGATGTTCATGGAAGTGATGGTGGTCGGGCTGCCGGTCAGGCGGCCGCGTCCTTGCGCGGACGGCCACGGGGCCGCTTGCGCGGGATCACGACGCCCTGCAGGAAGAGCTCGCCTCCCCAGACGCCCCACGGCTCACGCCGCTCGAGCGCCCCGTCGAGGCACAGGGACCGCACGGGGCAGTCGATGCACAGGGCCTTGGCGTGCTCGACGTCGGCGGGCGACTCGGCGAACCACAGCTCCGGGTCGTTCACCCGGCACGGCAGTCCCTCTCCTCGACCTCGGTCCCTCGGCCGGCGGCGTCGTGAAGGTCGCCCAGGCTGAGAGTGTCCAGCTCGGCAGCTCCGTCCACGCGGTCGAGAACGCTGATGGTCATCGATTCCCCTCCTTGTCATGACCTGATCGCGTTGTGGTTGGTCGAACCCGTTGTTGCGAAATGCAGAAGGCCGCGGATCCCTGGTGTGGGTTCCGCGGCCTGGAGGCTGCCGATGCGTTGAGTCGTCAACAGGTCGGTGGTCTCCAGGCAAGGGTCCCCGGGAAGGCGTCCTTGGCGCGCGCGACGATGCCGTCGAGGCTCGTGGCGTACGCGTGGCCGGCCGTCTCGCCCTGGATGGTGGTGGACACACGGGTGTCCACCTGGGCGCACGCGGGCATGCCGAGGACGCGGCCATCGGTGGGCAGGGTGACGGACGGCTTTGCCATCCACGTCGTGTTCGTGCTCATCGGGCCACCTCCTTCGGTGAGTCGAGCGCGGAGCTTGCCGGGCTCCCTGCGCGTGCGTTGTGCTTGCCGGAGAACGTTACTCTCCCCCGCGCGTGCGCCGCAAACGTATTCTGATCCGATGATCTCGGCCTCGTCCGAGCGGCGAGCAGCGCCAGCACGTCGTCGCCGTAGCGTTCGAGCTTGGCCTGGCCGATGCCCGCTGATGGCCAAGCAGCTGGCCCTCGCTGGCCGGGCGCCGCTCGGCGATCAGCTGCAAGGTGGCGTCGGTGAACACCACGAAGGCCGGCACCTGCTCCTCCCCGGCCCTCTCGAGCCGCCAGGCACGCAGCCGCTCGAACAGCGCCTCGTCGTAGGACGCCGGGCAGTCGGCGCACCGGCCGCGCTTCTTCTCCGGGCCGGTGAGCAGCGCCTTGCCGCACTCCCGGCAGGTCACGCGCCCTGCGCGACGCGGCCACGGCGGGACGCCGACGGCTCCGGGTCGGTGCTCGCCGGGCGCAGGCCGTCGAGGAACCGGGAGGGCTTGCGCGAGGCCCGGCCGCCCGGGTTGCGGGCCAGCGACCACGACAGCGACAGGTCACGGCGGGCCCGGGTCATCCCGACGTAGAGCAGCCGTCGCTCCTCCTCGACCGCCTCGGGCCCGTCGGCGTAGATGATCGGCAGCGTGCCCTCCTGCAGACCGCAGACGAAGACGACGTCCCACTCCAGGCCCTTGGCGGCGTGCAGCGTGGCCAGGGTGACGCCGTCGGCGACCGGGGCGTGCTGCTCGCCCGCGCGTCGCTCGAGGTCGGCGACGAAGCCGGCCAACCCCGCCTCGGACCCCTCCCCGCGCCACTCGTCGGCCAGGTCGACCAGCGCCTGCAGCGACTCCCAGCGGTCGCGGGCCTGACCGCGCCCGCCGGGCGCCTCGGGTGTCCAGCCCATGCCCGACAGCACGCCCCGCGCCTGGTCGGCGACATCGTCGGACGCCGGCTGCTCGGCGGTGCCGGTCGCCGGCGCGGGCAGCGCCGCGCAGCAGGGTCACGGCCTGACGCACCTCGGGACGCTCGAAGAAGCGCGCGGCGCCGCGGACGACGTAGGGGATGCCCCGCGCCGCCAGCGCCTCCTCGAACGACTCGGACTGCGCGTTGATGCCGGAACAGCACGGCCATCTCCGACAGCGGCGTGCCGTCGGCACGGAGCGCGGCGATCCGGCCGGCCACCGCCTCGGCCTCCGCGACCTCGTCGGGGTGAGGGCTGTAGCGGACCTCGGGCCCGGCCCCGCGCTCGGCACGCAGCTCGACCCCGGTGCTGGCGGACCCGGCGAGCAGCCGGTTGGCGGCGCTCACCACCTGCGGCGTCGAGCGGTAGTTGCGGACCAGCTCGAGCGCAGGCCGCGCCCGGGTGCTTGCGGGCGAAGCCGGGGAGGTAGGACGCGTTGGCGCCGGCGAAGGAGTAGATGGTCTGGCGGGGTCGCCGACGACGCAGAGCTCGTCGCGGCCGCCGAGCCAGAGGTCGAGCAGCGCGGACTGGAGCGGGGAGACGTCCTGGAACTCGTCGACGACGAACCAGCTGGTACTGGCGGCGCACCTGGGCGGCGACCCGCTCGTCCTCGGCGAGCAGGCCGGCGGTCAGCAGCAGCACGTCCTCCATGTCCATCCGGCCCTGGTCGCGCTTGACGCTCCTCGTAGCCGGCGAAGCAGCCGGCCGACCGTCTCGGCGTCGAGCCCGGTGACCGACCGGCCGCGCGCCTCGGCGATCACGCGCGTAGTCGTCGGGGTCCGACGTTGCTGACCTTGGCCCACTCGATCTCCGACGCCAGGTCGCGCAGCAGGGCCTGGTCGGCGCGGAGCCGCTGCCGGCGGCCGCGGCGGCCAGCATGCCCGAGCTTGGACTCGGTGAGCTCGGGCAGCTCGGTGCCCCGGGCGCGCGGCCAGAAGTAGCGCAGCTGGCGCAGCGCCGCGGAGTGGAAGGTGCGGGCCTGCACGCCGGCCGCGCCCAGCGCGCGCAGCCGCGCGCGCATCTCACCGGCGGCGCGGGTCGTGAAGGTCACCGCCAGCACCTCGGTGGGGGCGTAGACGCCGCTCGCGACGCCGTAGGCGATCCGGTGGGTGATCGCCCGGGTCTTGCCGGTGCCGGCGCCGGCGAGCACCCGGACCGGCCCGCGCAGCGCCTCGGCGACCTGCCGCTGCTCGGGGTCGAGCGCGTCGAGCAGCTCGTCGGGTGCGGGCATCGGGAACAATCTCCGGGGTGGACTCGGTCGTGCGGTGCGTACGCCGACCGGCGTACGACCGCCCACCCTAGACGTCCGCGTGGACACCGCGGCTCGACAGCTCCAGCCCCGCCCCCGACAGGAAGCGACCCCGATGAGTGCCCCGTTCACGATGTACACCACCCCCTGGTGCGGCTACTGCCACCGGCTGAAGAGCCAGCTGGACCGCGAGGGCATCGCCTTCGACGATGGTCGACATCGAGCAGGACCCCGAGGCCGCCCACCTCGTCGAGCAGGTCAACAACGGCAACCAGACGGTGCCGACGCTGGTCTTCTCCGACGGCACCGCGCAGACCAACCCGTCGCTGATCGCAGGTCAAGGAGAAGCTCGCCGGCCTCGCCTCCTGACCGAAGGCGTCGCGGGCGGCAGCCTCACCAGGTGCCGGGCAGCTCCCCGCCGTACCAGTGCTCGACCAGCGACCGGCTGATCGAGACGCCGCCGGGCAGCACCAGCTCCCCGGCCTCGCGCCCGCGGCCAGCTCGGCGCGGGTGAACCAGCGGGCGTCCTCGATCTCGTCGCCGTCGACCGCGATGTCGCTGCGAGGCGGCGCGACCGGTGAAGCCGAGCATCAGGCTGGCGGGCAACGGCCACGGCTGGTTGCCGAAGTAGGTCGACCTCGCCGACGACGACGCCGATCTCCTCGGCCACCTCGCGGCGTACGGCGTCCTCCAGCGTCTCCCCCGGCTCGCAGAAGCCGGCCAGCGTCGAGAAGCGCCCGGCCGGCCACGACGGGCTGCCGGCCGAGCAGGCAGCGCTCGTCGTGCGAGCCGGGCTCGCCCGTCGGTGACCAGCCATGATCACGGCGGGGTCGGTGCGCGGGAACTGCGGCTTGCCGCACGCCGCGCAGCGCAGCTCGTGGCCGCCGCGGCCGCGGCTCGAGCGGGCCGCCGCAGCGCGGGCAGAAGCGGGTGGCGTAGTGCCACTCCGCCAGCCCGATCGCGTGGAACACCAGCGGCGCGTCGCCGGCGGCGGTCGTCGGCGAGCTGCTGCAGCACGGCCACGCAGCCGCACCCAGTCGCCGCGCTCGCCCGGCGCGCGAGCCGGGTCGACGAGCACCGCGAACCAGGCGCGGCCCGTCGCGCTCCCCCAGCAGCACCCGCAGCCCCTCGGGCGCCTCGCCGGGCGCGACCCACGGCGAGCGCGCCGTCGACCGGCGCGCAGCCGGGTGCCGGCGACCACGAGCACCCGCGTCGTCCGGGTCGGCCCAGCGGGCGTCGAGCCACGCCTCGTCGACGCGGTGCACACCCGCCCGGTCGTGGGCGTTGGCCGCGAGGTCGAGGTGCGGGGAACGTCACGATGCCGCAGACTAGCCGCCGCCGTCCCTAGGCTGTCGGCCATGAGCACCCACATCGGCGCCCAGCCCGGCGACATCGCCCCCACCGTCCTGATGCCCGGCGACCCGCTGCGGGCGAAGTGGATCGCGGAGACCTTCCTCGACGACGCCCGCTGCTACACCGAGGTGCGCGGGATGCTCGGCTTCACCGGCACCTGGCACGGCCAGCCGGTCTCGGTGCAGGGCTCGGGCATGGGCCAGCCGTCGCTGGCGATCTACGCCAACGAGCTGTTCCACGAGTACGACGTCGCCGTCGATCATCCGGGTCGGCTCCTGCGGCGCGCTCACCGAGAAGGTCGGCGTGCGCGACATGGTGCATCGCCTCCGGCGCCTGCACCGACTCCTCGATGAACCGGATCCGCTTCGAGGGCCTCGACTACGCCCCGGTCGCCGACTTCGGCCTGCTGCGCGCGGCGTACGACGCGGCGCAGGGGCGCGAGCCTCGATCACGCCGTGCACGTCGGGCTGATCTTCTCCAGCGACTCGTTCTACGCCGCGCGGCCCGAGCTGGTCGCGCCGGATGGTCGACGTACGGCGTGCTGGCGGTCGAGATGGAGGCCAGCGCGCTCTACACGCTCGCCGCGCAAGCACGGCCGCCCGCGCGCTGGCGATCTGCACGGTCTCCGACCACATCGTCACCGGCGAGGAGACCACGTCGCAGGAGCGCGAGCAGACCTTCGGCGCGATGGTCGAGATCGCGCTCGCGCGCCGCCCTCGGGACCGACTGAGGCGGCGGGCTACCCGGCGACCAAGGCCTCCAGCTCGGCCCGGCCGGGCAGGTCCGGCGGCTCGACCAGCTCGCCGGCGCCGCGACGTAGTAGAAGCCGGCCCGCACCGCTCGAGCGGGCACGCCGGCGAGCTCGGCCCAGGCCAGCGCGGTAGAGCGCGAGCTGGAGCGGGTCGGCGGTCTCGGCCGGCTTGGTCTTCCAGTCGACGACGCAGGAACGCCGCCGTCGGGCTCGGCGTAGACCGCGTCGATCCGGCCGCGCACCACCTGGCCGCCGAGCACGAGCGCGAACGGCGCCTCGACCGCGTGCGGGCGCGCGGTCGGCGAACGGGCCCTGCCTCGAAGGCGGCGATCAGCTCGTCGAGGTCGTCGTCGTCGTCGATGCCGGCGTCGGCGCGGCCCGGGCAGGTCGTCGGGGTCGAGCAGCGGCTGCTGGCCGAAGCGGCGCCTCGACCCAGGCGTGGAAGCGGGTGCCGAAGCGGGCCGCGCGGCGACGGCGGCCGCGGCATCGGGCGGGCCAGCTCGCGGGCGAAGCGCCTCGGGGTCGTCGCGCAGCCGCAGCAGCGCGGTCGCCGACAGGCTCGCGCGGCAGCGGCACCGCGATCGTCGCTCGCCCGCTCCGGCCGGGCCTCGGCCAGCAGCCGCTCGAGGTCGTCGTCCCAGTCGGCGACCTGCGCGGCCTCGACCATGTCGAGGCCCTCGTCGGGGGCCGTCCGGGTCGGCGGCCGCGGACCAGCGCGGCGGCGGCGAGCCGCCGCTCGCGCCTCCGCGCCCGGGCCCGTCGGCGGGCCACGGCCGCGACGGGTCCATCGTCGGCGTAGGGGTTGCGGCGCGCCGCGCTCGCGGCTTGTCGCAGCCAGGCGGTCGACCGGCTCGCCCCACTCCTCGAGCAGCTCGCGGACCACGCCGCTGGTAGGCCGACGGCCCGAACGGCGTGGTCCGCGCGGGCTCCAGACAGTACGACGTCACGGCGAGGCGGTGGGCGGCCCGGGTGAAGGCGACGTAGCCGAGCCGGAGCTCCTCGGTCGGCGTCGTGGGCGCGGGTGTCGGCGCGGTAGGCGTCGAGCGCGGCCTTGTCGTGGCCCTGCGAGCTGCGGGCAGGTCGCGCGGCGTCGCCGCGCAGCGGCGCGGGCAGCACCGCCGGCGAGGAGGTCCACAGCGTGCGCGACCGGTTGGTCGGGAAGCGGCGTCTCGCAGACGCCGACCAGGAAGACCGACGTCCCACTCCAGGCCCTTGGCCCGGTGGACGGTCAGCAGCTTGACCGAGTCGGCCTCGGTCGGCGTGGCGACGTCGAGGCCGTTGCCCTGGTCGTCCTCGGCCGTGAGGTAGGCCAGCAGCGCCGGCAGCGTGACGTCGCCGTCGACGGCCTGGAACTCGGCGACCGCCTTGACGAACAGGTCGAGGTTGTCGCGCCGCGCCGCCGCGGCCGGGCTGACGCGCCGAGGCCAGCTCGACGTCGATGCCGGTGGTGTCGATGATGCGGCGGACGATGTCGAGCAGCGGCTCGCCGACGTGGCGCGCGCAGCATCCGCAGCTCGCGCGGCGAGCAGCGCGAACCGCTCCCGCGCCTCGGCGGAGTAGGCGCCGGTCGCCGGGGTCGCTCGAGCGCGTCGTCGAGCGACGGGATCTCGGCCGGGTCGATGCCGTCGGCGATCGCGAGCGAGCTGGTCGGCGACGCGACGCCGGTCGCTCGCCCGGCCCTGCACGCCCGGCGAGCTCGCGCGGCCCGCCGGCTCGAGCAGCGCGCAGGTCGCGCGGACCGATCGCCCAGCGCGGACCGGTGAGCAGGGTCAGCAGCGACGGCGTTGGCGGTGACGTCGTGGAGCAGCGTGCAGGGTCGCGACCACCTCGGCGACCTCGGGCAGCCGGAGCAGCCCGGACAGCCCGACGATCTCGACCGGGATCGCCGGCCGCGGTCAGCGCGTCGAAGACCTCCTCGCGCGTGGGCGTTGTCGCGGGTGAGCACGCCGATCGTCGGACCAGCCCTCGGCCGGCCAGGCCGTCGTGCGCCGCCAGCACCTGCGTCGACCAGCCAGTCGAGCTCGTCGGCGGTGCGTCTCGAGGACGCGCGGTCTCGACCGTGCCGTCGGCGGCGTCGTCGGGCTTGCGGCTCGAGCCGGGCGACCTTGTCGCCGTAGGCCGCGTAGCAGCGGCGCGGCCAGCCGGTTGGCGACCTCGAGGATCCGGCGGTCGGAGCGCCGGTTGACGGTGAGCGGGTAGGCCGGCACGGCCTCGCCGTCGACGGCCGGGAAGGTGTCGGCGAAGTCGAGGATGTTGGAGACCGAGGCGCCGCGCCAGCCGTAGATCGCCTGGTTGGGGTCGCCCACCGCGGTCACCGGCGTGGCCGCGGCCCGGTCGCCGGCGTCGGGCCCGGAGAAGAGGCCGGCGAGCATCGTGGCCTGGGCGACCGAGGTGTCCTGGTACTCGTCGAGCAGCACGACCTTGAAGCTGCTCCCGCTCGGCCGCCCCGACGTCGGGCTGCGTCGGCGGCCAGCCGGGCGGCGAGCGCGATCTGGTCGGAGAAGTCCATCAGCCCGAGGTCGGCCTTGAGCCGGCGGTAGCCGTCGACCAGCCCGAGCAGCTCGCCGCGCCGGTCGATCGCGTTGATCGCCTTGCGCGATCGGCCTCGAGGTAGGTCTTGCGGTCCTTGCCGGCCGCTCCTCGGCCACGCGCCCGCTCGAAGCCGCGCGCGCGGCCTCGGCGTCGAACGGCCGCACGTCGTCGGGGGCGACGAGGTGCTCGCTCATCGCGCCGTCGAGGGCGAGGAGGTTCTGGATGACGGTCGCGGGGTGGTCGGTCAGCAGGTGCCACCGGCCCGTGAAGCGGTCGACCACGCGCGCGCCGAGCTGGTAGCGGGCGGCGTCGGTGATCACCCGGGTGTCGGGCTCGTGGCCGATCCGCAGGCCGTGCTCGGTGAGCAGCGCGGCGGCGTAGGCGTGGTAGGTCGCCACCGTCGGCTCGAGGACGTCCTCGCCGTCGTCGACGCATCGACTCGGTCGAGGAGCGCCGGCCGCGGTCAGCGCGGCGCGGATCGCGGGTGCGCAGCTCGCTGGCCGCCTTGGTGGTGAAGGTCAGGCCGAGCACCTCGTCGGGCCGCACCTGACCGGTCAGCGACGAGGTAGACGACCCGCGCGGCCATCAGCGTGGTCTTGCCCGAGCCGGCGCCGGCGATCACGACGGCCGGCTCCAGCGGCGCGCGTGATCGCCGCCCACTGCTGGTCGCTGGGCGACGCACTCGACTCCCATCAGCCGCCGGCAGCTCGCTCGGGCGTCGTCGAGCCGGCGTCGGGGCCCGAGCGTGCCGCTCATCGACGTCACCGTGCCCGGCGCTCTTGGCCGGGCAGAGCGGCTCGAACGGGCAGTCGCGGCAGTGCTGGCCGGCGACCGCCGGGAAGCGCCTCGGCGCGCAGCAGCGACGCCGCGCGGGCCAGCCGGCGCCGCAGGTCGGCCCGCTCGGGTCCGTCGTCGGCCTGGGCGGCCTGGGCCTGCACGGTCGCGGCCGGCCGCCGTCGGTGAGCCCGAGCTGCACCAGCTCGGCGCCGCCGGCGCGGACCGGCCCTCGGGCCGGCCAGGCCTCGTCGACGGCACCGTGGTCGACGGCGTAGCTGGTAGAGCCCGAGCTGGAGGTTGGTCGCCAGCGACTTGTCGGTGGGCTTGGTGCGGCCGGTCTTGAGGTCGACCACCACGACCCGGCCGTCGGCGTCGAGCTCGAGCCGGTCGGCGTAGCCGGCGAGCCGGACCTGCTCGCCGTCCGGCAGGTCGACGCACGGCGCGGAACTCCTGCTCCGTCGCCGACCACCGGGCGGGGGTCGGCGGCGTGCCAGGCCAGGAACCGGCCGAGGGCGGCCCGCGACCCGCTCGTGCTCGCGGGCCCTGGCCCACGGGGTGCGGAACTCGAGCCGGTCCCACACCGCGTCGACGTGCTCCATCAGCGCCTCGACCCCGGCCTCGTCGGCGGTGACCTGGAGCTCGCCGGTCGCCACGCGCTGCGCGAGGGCGTGCACGATCTCCCCGAGGTTGGCCGACTGGTGGGCGCGGGTCACCCCGCCGGCCTCGCGCGTCGAGGAACCACTGGGTCGGACAGGTCGCGAGCGCCGTCGAGCATGCTCGCCGAGACCGGGACCGGCTGCGTCGGGGTCGCGCACCGGCTCGGTCGGCGCGGGTGGCCGCGCGGGTGCCCCACCAGGTGGCCGGGTCGGCCATCGGGGCGACCGGCCGCTCGCCCACGTGCTCGCGCGCGAGCCGGGCCAGCCGGCGGGCGGCGGCCCCGCGCAGCGCCGGCTCGGTGGCCGGGTCGGCGACCGTCCGGCGCAGCTCGCGACCAGCCCGGCGAGCGACAGCGGGCGCGGCGGGCGGCCGCCGGACGTGCTCGACGGCGACGCCCAGCTCGTCGAGGAACCGCGAGGGCTGCTCGCCGTCGTCCTCGGGGGAGGCGACCGCCGTGACGACCAGGCGCTCGCGGGCGCGGGTGCAGGCGACGTAGAACAGCCGCCGCTCCTCCACCAGCAGCTCCCGCGGGGTCGTCGGGCGGCACCAGCCCGTCGCGCGCCGATCCGGTCGGCGCCGAGCAGCGTCGCGCGGCGGCGCAGGTCGGGCCAGCCGTCCTGCTGGACGTGGGCGACGACGACGAGCCGCCACTCGAGCCCCTTGGCACGGTGGGCGGTGAGCAGGCGCACCGCCGACGCCGCGGGCGCCGCGCTCGGCCAGGGTGTCGGCGGGGATCTGCTGGGCCACCAGCGTCGCCAGGAACTCGCCGGACGCCGACGTGGTCGCGCTGGTCTCCTCGGCCCGCGCGGCGGCGTCGAACAGCGCGCAGACCGAGTCGAGGTCGCGGTGCGCCCGGCGCGCGGTGCCGCCCCCGAGCTCGACCGCTCGACGCAGCCGGGCCGGCCAGGGGTGCCCGACCACAGGGTCCACAGCAGCTCCTCGGCGGTGGCGCCGTGCCGCGCCTGCGCGCGGGTGCGCGCCACCAGCTCGGCCACGGCGCGGGCCCGCTGCGACCTCGGGCCCGGTCGAGCCCGTCGAGGAGCCGTCGGGTCGAGCACGACCTGCCGCACCAGCTCGCGCGAGCGCTCGGGGGTGCGGCCCTCGTCGGCGGCCGCCTCCTTCTCCCGGTGCCGCAGCTGCCGCGCGAGCCGGCGTACGTCGCCCGCGTCGAGGCCGCCGAGCGGCCCGGTGAGCAGCGCCTCCGCCCGCGCCGGCGTCGACGTAGTCGACGTGGTCCGGGTCGTCGTTGTCGAGGTTGAGCACCACTCGCAGCGCGTCGATGCAGCGGCAGCGCCGCCGGGTCGCGCACCAGCGGCAGCTCGTCGCTGGCCACCTCGACCGGCACCCCGGCGGCCCCGAGCGCGCGGCGCAGCGGCGGGATCGATGTGCCGCCCCGACCGGACCAGGACCGCCATGTCGGCCCAGGCGACGCCGTCCTCGAGGTGGGCGCGGCGCAGCAGGTCGGCGAGGTGCTCGGCCTCGGCGCGCTCGGTGTCGAAGGTGCGCACGACCGACCCGGCCGTCGCGCGGGCGGCCTGCGCCCGGGGCGCCAGGAACGCCGCGCGGGCGACCTCGGCGGGATGGTGCCGGGCAGCGCCGAGCCGGCCGGCCACCCGCTGGGCGGCGGCGAGCAGCCGGGGGCCGAACCGGCGGGTGGTCCCGAGCGCGACGCACGTCGGCCGGGGCGCCGTCGGCCTGCGGGAACTGCGCGGGGAAGTCGAGGATGCCGCGCACCTCGGCGCCGCGGAAGCCGTAGATCGACTGGTGCGGGTCGCCGACGACGACCAGGTCGCGACCGTCACCGGCCAGCGCCCGCAGCAGCGCGACCTGGCCGGGGTCGGTGTCCTGGTACTCGTCGACGAAGACGTGGCGCAGCTCGGCGCGCAGCTCGTCGCGGTGCGCGGTCGGCCTCGATCGTGGCCCGCGCGGATCAGGTCGGCGTAGTCGACGGCGCTGCGGTCGTCGAGGATCGTCGAGGTACTGCTCGAGGAAGAGCGCCGGCGGCCACGAACTCCGGCACGTCCTCGCTCGCGCCCCAGCCGGCGCAGCGCCTCGCCGTCGAGGCCCTTCTCGCGCGCCCGCGCCAGCACGGCGTGCACCTCGCGGGCGAAGCCGCGGGTGCCGACGGCGCGCCGGCAGCGCTCGGGCCAGCGCACCGACTCGGGGTGGTCGGTGAGCAGCTCGCGGAGCACGACGTCCTGCTCGGGCGCCGACAGCAGCCGCAGCGGGGCCGACGTAGAGCTCGGCCGGGGCGTAGCGGCGGATCAGGCCGTAGGCGAAGGAGTGGAACGTCGAGCCCGATGCCGGCGGCGGTGGTGCGGCCCACGCGCGCGGTGACCCGGTCGCGGAGCTGCTCGGCGGCCTTGCGCGAGAAGGTCAGCGCCAGCACCTCGTCGGGATGCGGCGCCGCGGTCCTCGATCCGGTCGACGATCGCCTCGACCAGGGTGGTGGTCTTGCCGGTGCCCGGCCCGGCGAGCACCAGCAGCGGGCCGCCGGGGTGGTCGACGACGCGCCGCTGGTGCGTCGTCGAGCTCGACCGGCGGCCCGGCCGGCGCCGGCCGCACCAGGTGGTAGGCCGGCCCGGCCGGGCTCGCGTCGCGGGTCGTCGGGCGCATGCGCACAGCCAACCATCCGGGGCTGACAGCCAGCGGATAGCGTGCGGTCATGCAGTCCGAAGCCGCTCCGGAGGGTCCCCTCGGCGACGTGCTCGTCGTCGACCTCACCCGGGCGCTGGCCGGCCCGCACGCCGCGATGCTGCTCGGCGATCTCGGCGCCCGGGTCATCAAGGTGGAGGCAGCGGCGGGCGACGACACCCGCGCCTGGGGCCCGCCCTGGGCGGAGACGCCGGCGGGCGAGGCGGGGCCTCGCGACTCGACGTACTTCCTGTCTGCCAACCGCAACAAGGAGTCGATCGTCCTCGACCTCAAGGACGACCACGACCGGACCCTGCTGGAGCGGCTGGTCGTGCGGGCCGACGTGCTGCTGGAGAACTTCCGCGCCGGCGTGATGGAGCGCCTCGGTCTCGGCGTCGATCGGCTCCACGAGCTCAACCCGGGTCTCGTCGTCGGGTCGATCACCGGGTTCGGCCACGACGGTCCCGAGGCGCAGCGCGGCGGCTACGACCAGATCGCGCAGGGCGAGGGCGGGCTGATGAGCGTCACCGGCACCGACCAGCCCACCAAGGTGGGCGTGCCGATCGCCGACCTGCTCGCCGGCCTGCACCTCGCCTACGGCGTCGCGGCGGCCCTGCACGAGCGGGACCGCACCGGCCGCGGGCGGGTCGTCCGCACCTCGCTGCTCGCCTCCGTCGTGGGGGTGCACGCCTTCCAGGGAACCCGCTGGACCGTCGGCGGCGAGGTGCCCGGCCTGGCGGGCTCCCACCACTCCGCCATCGCGCCCTACGGCCCGTTCGCCGCCGCCGACGGCCCGCTGCAGGTCGCGGTCGCCTCGGAGGGGCTGTGGCGACGGTTCGCGGGCGTGCTCGGCCTTGACCCGGAGCAGGAGCGGTTCGCCACCAACCAGCAGCGCGTCGCCCACCACGCCGAGCTGGTCACCGCGGTGGAGGAGGCACTCGGCGCCCGCCCGGCCGAGGAGTGGCGCGAGCTGCTGCACGAGGCCGGGGTCCCCGTCGGGCGGGTCCGCAGCATCGAGGACGTCTACGCCTGGGAGCAGACGCGGAGCCAGGGCCTGCTCCTCGACGTCGACCACCCGGCGTACGGCGTCCTGTCGCTGCCCGGCTCCGCGCTGCGCTTCGACGACCGGTCCCACTCCGGCGGCCGCGGCACGCACCTGCCACCACCGCTGCTCGACCAGCACGGTGCCGCGCTACGGGCCTGGCTGGAGGGCTGAGCGGCCCCGTCGATGTGGGGTTTCCCGGGCCACTGCCTATGCTGGGCCCCAGAGATGCCAGTGCCTCGGGCCGGCATGCAGAAACTCCAATCCGAACGGGGGCATGGGGGCCCGCGGGGCCGATCCCGAGCGATATGACGTCATCGTCGACCACAGCATCCAGTCACACTGCCCGCGCACCCGTCGGCGTGCGCCGAACACTCGCCCGCGTCGCCCTCGTGGCAGCGGCCGCGCTGGTCGTCCCGACCCTGGTCGTCCCGGCGCAACCCGCCGCCGCCGCCCCCGAGCGCTGCCGGGCGATCATCCATCGCGCCTACTACGGCGGCGTCGACGAGGAGCAGCCGGCGGGCATCAGGGCCTCGGCCCGGTGGGGCTGGGGGGCCGAGCTCGATCTCCGGGTGACCAAGGACGGCAAGGTCGTCCTGGTCCACGACGACACCTTGAAGCGGATCACCGGTGGCGCCGACACCCGGGCCGCCGAGGACCTCACCTACGCCGAGGTCACCGCGATCCCGCTCAAGCGCGGCGGCCGGGTGGTCGGGCTGTGGAAGGCGCTCCGGGTGGCCCGCAAGGCCGAGGCGAAGCTGCTCCTGGAGATCAAGCGCTACCGCCAGCACCAGGAGGCCTGGGACAACGCCGGCCTCGCCTACGTCGCGCGGGCCGTCCGCAAGACCCGCATGAAGGACCGGGTCTTCGTCGGCGGCAGCGGCCAGACGGCGTTCCGGATCCAGGCCCCCGATCTCCAGACCTTCCACCGCACCGTGTCGCGCGACCCGGTCGACGCCGCCTCGCTGGCGGCGATGGCGACGCTGATCCAGCTCGACTCCACCCGCTACGACACCCAGCTGGTCGCCGACCTGCGCGGGCTGGGCACCAAGGTGGCCAGCCGCAACGCGCAGACGCTCTCCGCCGTCGAAGCGGCGCACGCAGCAGGACTGCGCACCATGCAGACCAACAAGGGCTACGTCGTCAAGAAGGGCTGCGCGAAGGCGCGAAGCAAGTGACCACTCCCGCACAGCTGCTGGTCCTCAACCGCGCCGACCTGGAGCGGCTCGAGCTGACCTGGCACGAGATCATCGACGTGCTCGACGACGCCTTCCGGCAGAAGTCGGCAGGCCAGGTGCAGAACCCGCCCAAGCCCAAGGTGGTCCCGCGCGAGGACGCCTTCGTCAACGCGATGCCCGCCTACCTCGGCGGCTCCGACGCGCTCGGCATCAAGTGGGTGTCCGGTCACGAGCGCAACCACGCCCGCGGGCTCCCCTACATCTTCGGTTCGCTGCTGATGAACGACGCCGACACCGGCCGGCCCCTCGCGCTCATCGACGGCGGCTGGGTCACCGAGATGCGCACCCCGGGCGTGTCGGGGGTGACCATGCGACACGTGCCCGGACCGGTGCGCCGGATCGGCATCGTCGGCTGCGGCGTCCAGGGTCGTCGACACCTGGAGGTGACGCTGGCGGTGCATCCGGAGGTGGAGGAGGTGCTGGCCTACGACCACAAGCGGGAGCACGCCGAGCAGGTGTTCGCCATCGCCGGCGACCGGCACACCACGTTCGTCGAGGTGCCCGACGCGGCCCTCGACGGCGTCGACGTCGCGATCACCTGCATCACCCGGCCGCTGGAACCCAAGACCGACGCCTCCGGCACCGCCGACAACGCCCTGCTGCTGCCCGTCGACTACGACGACGCGATGGCGGCGGCAGCGTTCACCGACGCGGCGGTGTTCGTCGTCGACGACCACGACCAGTACGCCGCCGTCGCCGCGCGCGGGCACTACTTCCAGGGATTGCCTCCCCCGGCGGCCGAGCTGGCCGGCGTCGTCGCCGGGCACGTCGAGGTCCCCCGCGAGGGCCGCCGGATGTTCCTCAACATGGGCATCGCCATGGACGACGTCGCGCTCGGCCAGCTGCTCCTCACCCGTGCCGAGCAGCGCGGCATCGGGCAGCGCGTGACCTTCCCCTGACCCTGCTGGCCGCCACGGACGGTCAGAGGTCCGGCGGCCGGTCGTTGTAGACGCCGGCGGGCTCCTGCCCGCTGAGCTCCCCGATCGCAGCCATGATCTCGTCGGTGGCCTCACGCCGGGCCCGGCCCGGGGCCGCTCCGTCGAACCGGCCCCGGAAGTCGATCGGCTCGCCGAAGGAGATCGTCACCTTGGCCAGCCGGGGCAGCCGAGCGCCCACCGGCTGGAGGTGCTGCGTGCCGCGCAGGCCGACCGGCACCACCGGGCAGCCGGCGGTCAGCGCGAGATGGGCGACGCCGGTGCGCCCGCGGTAGAGCCGCCCGTCGCGCGAGCGGGTGCCCTCGGGGTAGATCCCGAACGCCTCTCCTCTGCCCAGCACCTCCAGCGCGGTGCCGAGGCTGTCCATCGCCGCCTTGGTGTCGTCACGATCGACCGGCAGCATGCCCAGCCCGCCGAACCAGGCGCGGGACAGCGCGCCACGGACGCCGGAGCCGGTGAAGTAGTCGGCCTTGGCGAGGAAGACCACCTTGCGCGGCACCACGACCGGGATCACCACGCTGTCGGCGAAGCTGAGGTGGTTGCTGGCCAGGATCACCGGCCCGATGTCGGGGACCCGGTCGAGGCCGCGCACGTCGGGTCGCCAGATGGTCTTCACCAGGGGCGGGATGACCGCGTTCGCAGCGCCGTAGAGCATGGGGCCATTGTGGCGCAGCACCGGACCGGCGGGGCCGGCGTGCCACCGGCATGGACAGCGGCGGCGCGCGGCGGCGAACGGAGAATAGGTGAAGGGCCCTCGTGAGTATGAGTCACAAGGGCCCTTCGGGTGGCAGGTCCCGGCCGAGGCAAGCCCCAGCCGTTCCCCACCGTGGGCTTCGGCGCTTGCGCACCTCCGCCCGGGCGACCGGATCGTGGTGACGCCTCCGGTCGAACGACCCTTCGCTCCGGTCCCAGCGACGTCGTCACCCTGCCGCTGCCGCGAGTTGCCCCGCGGAATGGACCCTCGTCTCCGAGTCGTCCCGCCCTCCCCGGAGGGAGGACGTGAGGAAAGTTCTATGTCGAGAACACCCAGTCGCACAAGGGGTTTCGGGGCATTTCCTCGGACTATTTCGCACGCTCGGCGTGTCGTCCACAGAAGGCACTCCCTCCTCCACAGAACGCCCGCTCCCGTCCACAGCGGAGCCCCTCCCCCTGTGGATGAGCACCGGAGTAGGTTTCGGGTCATGCGCGCCGTCGTCTACACCGAGACCGGGGGCCCGGAGGTCCTGCAGCTCGTCGAGCGGGAGACCCCCGAGCCGGGCCCGGGCGAGGTGCGGGTGCGGCTGCAGGTCGCCGGGGTCAACCCCACGGACTGGAAGGTCCGCACCGGCCTCACTGCGCCGATGACGCAGCCGGAGGTGGTCCCCGGCCAGGACGGCGCCGGGATCGTCGACGCCGTCGGCGGGGGCGTCGCCGGGCTGGTGCCGGGGCAGCGCGTCTGGGTCTGGCTGGCCGGCGGCACCACCCGCGAGTACGCCGCCCTGCCGCAGCGCCAGGTGCGCCCGCTCCCCGACGGCGTCCGACTCGACGTCGGCGCCGCCCTGGGAGTCCCGGCGATCACGGCCCACCGCTGCCTCACGGTGTCCGAGGACGGCCCGCGGCGACTCGCCCGCGGTGCCCTCACAGGTCGCACGGTGCTCGTCGCCGGCGGGGCCGGGGCCGTCGGCCACGCGGCGATCGAGCTGGCGCGGTGGGCCGGGGCCACGGTCCTCTCCACCGTGAGCAGCCCGGAGAAGGCCGCGCTCGCCCGCGCGGCCGGCGCCCACGAGGTGGTCGACTACCGCACCGATGACGCCGCCGTCCGGATCCGCGAGCTCGCACCCGACGGTGTCGACCTCGTCGTCGAGGTCGCGCCCGCGGCCAACGCCGAGCTGGACGCGGCGGTGGTCGCCACGCATGCCACCGTCGCGGTCTACGCCAACGACGCCGCGACGGCGGCGATCCCGGTGCGCGCGCACATGGCCACCAACACGCGCTACCAGTTCGTGCTGCTCTACACCGTTCCCGACGCCGCGATCGACGACGCGGTGGCGGCGATCGGCGACGCACTGGCCGACGGCGCCCTGCGGGCGGGCGAGGACGCCGGCCTGCCGCTGCACCGCTTCCCGCTCGTGGAGACCGCGGCCGCCCACGAGGCGGTCGAGGCCGGCACGGTCGGCAAGGTCGTCATCGACCTCTGAGGCCGCCCCCCGGGGAGGGTCAGTACGCCGGCTGGCTGGGGTCGATCTGGTTGACCCAGGCGACCACGCCGCCGCCGACGTGCACGGCGTCGGCGTAGCCCGGCGCCCTTGAGCGATCGGCCAGCGCCTCGGCCGAGCGCACGCCGGACTTGCAGTGCAGCACGATCTGCTTGTCGCTGCGGCAGCTGCTCGAGCGCGCTGCCGTTGAGGAAGTCGCCCTTGGGGATCAGCACCGCGCCGGGGATCCGGTTGATCTCGTACTCGTTGGGCTCGCGCACGTCGACGAGCACGAAGTCGCGCGTCGCCCTCGTCGCGCTCCTTGAGCATGTGCTCGAGCTGGACGACCGAGATCGTCGAGCCGGCCGCGGCGTCGGCGGCCTCGTCGGAGATCGCGCCGCAGAAGGCCTCGTAGTCGATCAGCCCGGTGACGGTCGGGTTCTCGCCGCACAGCGCGCAGTTCGGGTCCTTGCGGACCTTGAGCTTGCGGTACTCCATCTCGAGGGCGTCGTAGATCATCAGCTGGCCGACCAGCGGCTCACCGATGCCGGTGAGCAGCTTGATCGCCTCGTTGACCTGGATCGAGCCGATGCGACGCGCACAGCACGCCGAGCACGCCGCCCTCGGCGCAGCGACGGGCACCATGCCCGGCGGCGGCGGCTCGGGGTAGAGGCAGCGGTAGCACGGGCGCGTCGTCGGCCATGCGATCGGCGCGAACACCGAGGCCTGGCCGTCGAAGCGGTAGATCGAGCCCCAGACGTAGGGGATCGCCGAGGAAGTACGCCGCGTCGTTGACCATGTAGCGGGTGGCGAAGTTGTCGGTGCCGTCGACGATCAGGTCGTAGCCCTCGAAGATCTCCAGCACGTTGTCGTTGTCGAGGCGCTCGTTGTGCAGCGACCACGTCGACGTAGCGGGTTGATCTCGGCGATCGACTCCGCGCGCCGACTCGCGCCTTGGGCCGCCCGATGTCGGACTGGCCGTGGATGATCTGGCGCTGCAGGTTGGACTCGTCGACCTCGTCGAACTCGGCGATGCCGAGCGTGCCGACACCGGCGGCGGCCAGGTAGAGCAGCGCCGGGCTGCCCAGGCCGCCGGCGCCGATCACCAGCACCTTGGCGTTCTTGAGCCGCTTCTGACCGGTCATGCCCGACGTCGGGGATGATCAGGTGGCGGCTGTAGCGGCGGACCTCGTCGATGGTCAGCTCGTCGGCCGGCTCCACCAGCGGGGGAAAGGTCACGGCGTGCTCCTCAAGGTCGGGGTGCGGCGTGCTGGGCTGAACGCCGCCAGCGCCACCGATGTTCCCCATCGTCGCGGCCCGTCTCTGTCCCTGGACAGGGCGTCCGCGATCCGGACGTCCATGGTGAAGCGGTGTCGCGGGCCGCGGCGTACTCGGCGGTAGGCTGCGTGCGCCCGGCCCGGTCGACCGACCGTGCCCACGACCTGCAGGAGAACGCCACCGTGACCGCGACCCGGCCCGACGACACGTCCCGGCCGCGCGGCGGCCGGATGCCCCGCCGCGAGCGGCGCGCCCAGCTGCTCGACTCCGCGCTCGAGGTGTTCGTCGCGCAGGGCTACCACGCCGCCGCGATGGACGACATCGCCGACCGGGCCGGGGTCTCCAAGCCGGTGCTCTACCAGCACTTCCCCGGCAAGCTCGACCTCTACCTCGCGCTGCTCGACGCCTCGTGCGACACGATCATCGACAACTGTCGCGAGGCCCTCGCGTCGACCCACGACAACAAGCAGCGGGTGGCGGCGACGATCGACGCGTTCTACGAGCTACGTCGCCAGCGAGAGCGGCGCGTTCCGGCTGGTCTTCGAGTCCGACCTCACCAACGAGCCGGCCGTCCGCGCCCAGCGTCGACCGGGTGACCACCGAGTGCGCCGACGATGATCGCCCACGTCATCCACGACGACACCGGCCTGCCCGACGAGGCGTCCCGGCTGCTGGCCGTGTCGCTGGTCGGAATGGCCCAGGTCGAGCGCCCGCTTCTGGCTCGCCGAGGCCGGTCCGAGATCGCCCCGCGACGACGCGGTCGCGCTGGTCGCCGGGCTGGCCTGGCGCGGCATCCGCGGCTACCCCCTCACCGACGAGCATTGACCGGTGGGGGACACTGAGCGCATGGAGGTCAAGATCGGCGTGCAGCACGCCCCCCGCGAGCTCACCGTGGAGACCGACGACAGCGCGGACAAGGTCGAGAAGGCCGTGGCCGACGCCGTCGCGTCCGGCGGCGTGCTCTCCCTCATCGACGGCAAGGGCCGCCGCGTCGTCGTCCCGGCCGAACGGCTCGCCTACGTCGAGATCGGCGGTGGCGTCTCCGGCCACGTCGGCTTCCGGTCCTGAGGTTTCGCGTCACCGCGAACGGGTACCACCCCGACGCGCCGACGCGGCACCCGACCCCGGTTGACACCGGTCCGGTCCCGTTCGGGGCATGATGTGGACGACATCCCCGACGTTGGGGACCTACCCGCGAGGGATCAAGGAGTAACCATGCTTGGCTGGATCGGCGTACTGATCGGCGGCACCATCATCGGACTGCTCGGCAAGTTCGTGGCTCCCGGGGACCGCGACAACATCCCGCTGTGGCTGACGATCATCTGCGGCATCGGCGGCGTCCTGATCGGCTACGGTCTCTTCGGCGGCACCGGCGGCTTCGACTGGATCGCGTTCTTCGCGGCGATCGCGCTGGCCGCGGTCTTCGTGATGATCGCGGCCGCGGTCACCGGCCGCAGCAAGGCCTGACCGACACCTCACGCGACGAGCCCCCGCGACCGGACGGTCGTGGGGGCTCGCGCCGTGGTCGGCCCCCGTGGGCGGCCGCCGTGGGTCGGCCCCGTCGATCGGCCCGCGGCTCAGGAGTCCAGCCCGAGCTCGGCCATCCGCTCGGCGTGCCGCTCGGTCAGCCGGGTGAACATCCGCCCGATCGCCGCCAGGTCCATGCCGGGCCGGTCCACCCCGCCGGCGAGCAGCGCGGTGAGCGCGTCGCGCTCGGCCGCGACCCGCTGCGCCTGGGTGAGCGCCTCGCCCATCAGCCGGCGGCCCCACAGGGCGAGCCGGCCGCCGAGCCGGGGGTCGGCCGCGATCGCGGACCGCACCCGGTCGACCACGAAGTCGGCGTGGCCGACGTCCTGCATCGCCGCGACGCATCGAGCTCGCGGGTCTCGGCGTCGAGGTAGCGCGGCGATCTCGCGGTAGAAGTCGGCGGCGAGCCCGTCGCCGACGTAGGCCTTGATCAG
Source organism: uncultured Actinomycetota bacterium (assembly GCA_963719955.1). Classification (GTDB taxonomy): domain Bacteria; phylum Actinomycetota; class Actinomycetes; order Propionibacteriales; family Nocardioidaceae; genus Nocardioides. Next base: position 285,288 of record CAVRDV010000002.1, read on the forward strand.
GCCCTCGAACCAGTCCGCCGGCGCGGTGTGCTCGTGGAAGTCGTCGATCGGCCCGCTGGAACGGCGCCATCGCCTCGGTGACCGGGTCGGCGCCGAGCGCCGTCGATCCGCTCGCGCAGCGCGGCGACGTGGCCGAACTCCGCGGCCGCCATCGCGGCCATCGCCACCTTGTCCTCGAGCGTCGGCGCCAGCGTGGCGTCCTCGGCGAGCCGCTCGAACGCCGACAGCTCGCCGTAGGCGATCACCCCGAGCAGGTCGACCACGGCCGCGCGGTAGGCCGGGTCCGCGAGAGGCCCCGAGGTCAGCGACCCGGGCCGGGCGGCGTCGGAGCTCTCCAGGGGCGTCGATGCGGGCACAGGCGCACCCTACCGATACCATGGGGGCCGATGTCCGCCGTCCACCCGGCCGGCGGACCGGCGAGCAGCCACCGCACGCACCGCAGGTCGTCGCGTCGCTGAGCCGCTCGCCACCGCATGTGCGCGGCAGACCCTGGACGCGGTAACCGTCTCTCGTGAGGCGTCGATCGCTCGCGAGGAGTCCGCCGCACGGCGACTCCACGACGACGAAAGCGACAAGACCATGACTACGTTCCGTGAGCTCGGGGTTCTCCCCGAGATCTGCGACGCGCTCGAGCGCGCCGGCATCACCACCCCGTTCCCCATCCAGGAGATGACCCTCTCGGTCGCCCTGCTGGGCACCGACCTGATCGGCCAGGCCCGCACCGGCACCGGCAAGACGCTGGCGTTCGGCATCCCGGTGCTGCAGCGCAGCGTCGCCCCCCACGACCCGCGACTACGCCGACCTTCCCGCAGGGCAAGCCGCAGGCCCTGATCGTCGCCCCCACCCGCGAGCTCGCGCTCCAGGTCGTCCGGCGACCTCGCCCTGGCCGGCGCCGACCGCGGCATGCGCGTCCTCACCGTCTACGGCGGGGTCGCCTACGACCCCCAGCTCGACGCCCTCGCAGCGGGCGTCGACATCGTCGTCGGCACCCCCGGCCGGCTGATCGACCTGGCCAACCGCCGGGCGCTCGACCTCTCCCACGTGCACGCGCTGGTGCTCGACGAGGCCGACGAGATGCTCGACCTCGGGCTTCCTGCCCGACGTCGAGCGGCTGCTCTCCATGACGCCCGAGACCCGGCAGACGATGCTGTTCTCGGCGACCATGCCCGGCGCGATCGTCTCGCTGGCGCGCACCCACATGCGGCACCCGATGAACATCCGCGCCGAGTCCGCGAGGACAGCCAGATGGTGCCGGCCACCGCGCAGTTCATCTACCAGGCACACGACCTCGACAAGCCGGAGATCGTCGCCCGGATCCTGCAGGCCGACGACGCGACCAAGGTGATCATCTTCACCCGCACCAAGCGCCAGGCGCAGCGGGTCGCCGACGACCTGGCGGAGCGCGGGTTCAAGGCCTCCCCCCTGCACGGCGACATGGCCCAGGTGGCCCGGGAGAAGGCACTCGCGAGGTTCCGCGAGGACAAGATCCAGGTCCTGGTCGCGACCGACGTCGCCGCCCGCGGCATCGACGTCGCCGGCGTCTCGCACGTCATCAACTACGTCTGCCCCGAGGACGACAAGACCTACGTGCACCGGATCGGCCGCACCGGTCGCGCGGGCGCCACGGGCACCGCGGTCACCTTCGTCGACTGGGCCGACCTGACCCGTTGGAAGGTCATCAACAAGGCGCTCGAGCTGCCCTTCGACGAGCCCCAGGAGACCTACTCGACCTCCGAGCACCTCTTCCACGACCAGGCCATCGCCCCCGGCACCAAGGGCCGGCTCGTCCCCCCCGCACCACGCGAGCCGAAGCGCCGCGACGACGGACCGCGCGACGACAAGCCGCGGGAGCGGCCGGCGCGCGATCGCAACCGTCAGCGCACCCGCTCCCGGCGCGGTCGCCCCCTCGACGGTGCCGTCAACGGTGCGGGCGACGGTGCGGGCGAGCCGGGCGGCTCGACGTCCGGTGGCTCCAGCCGGCCCATCGGCGACGGCGACGGCGACAGCGGACCGTCGCGCAACCGGCGTCGGCGGCGCCGCCGCTCGGGTGGCTCCGGCAGCGGGAGCGCTCCCACCACCTCCACCGAGCCGGCCTGAGGTTCGATCGGGCCGCTCAGGCGGTCACGACGACGGTGGTGCCCAGCGGGGCGAACCGCCACAGCGCCCGCGCGTCCGCCGGCCGCTGGCGGATGCAGCCGTGCGACAGCGGCGTGCCGAGCTGGCCGACCGTCTGCACCCGCTGGTCGTCCACGAGGGGGATGTCGTGGAAGCCGATGGCCGCCCGCTGCCCGCGCGCGAACCGGACGAACCACTTCATGCTGCCCGAGTCGTCGATGCCCCAGGCCCGCTCGGAGCGCGAGTAGACCTCGTAGCTGCCCGGGTCCAGGTTGTCGAAGACGCTGCCCGAGACCAGGTAGGTCCGCTTCACGCTCTGACGTCCGCTGACCAGCCACACCCGCTGCCGGCTCTCCGAGAACACCACCCGACGGCCCTGCCCGGAGTCGGCCGGCAGGGTCTCGTCAGGCAGGGTCTCGTCGGCAGGGTCTGGTCGGGCACGGTCTCGTCGGGCACGGTCTCGTCGGGCACGGTCTCGTCAGGCACGGTCTCGTCAGGCAGGGCCTCCTCGGGAGCCGCCTGACCCTCCGGAGGCGCACCGTCCGGCGTCACCTGGTCGTAGGCCACCTGCTGCAGCGCGCCGGTGGACCCACCCACACCCTGGGCCTGCCCGCGAGCCGAGGACGGCAGCGCCCCGAGCCCACCCAGCACCGCCACCGTCGTCACCCCGGCCGCCAGGACGGCGAAGACGCCGCGCGAGATCCGCGGTGCGGGCGCCCGCCGGTGCCGAGCGTCGTTCACCGCCGACCCTTCGACGAACCGCGCTGGGGGCGCCCGCGGCGGGACCGGGCGACGAGCGCCTCGGCGACCTCCCGGTAGGCCCGGGCGCCCTTGCTGCTGCGGCTGGTGCGCAGGATGGAGCGGCCGGCCGCGGGAGCCTCCGCGAAGCGGATGGTCTTGGGGATGGGCGGCTCCACCACCTCGAGGTCGTAGGTCTCGGAGATGGTCGCCAGCACCCGCCGGGCGTGGTTGGTGCGGCCGTCGTAGAGCGTGGGCAGCACCCCCCATACCTCGAGGCCGCGGTTGGTGAACCGGCGTACGTCGTGCACGGTGTCGAGCAGCTGGCCGACCCCGCGGTGCGACAGCGTCTCGCACTGCAGGGGCACCAGCACCGCCTGCGAGGCGGTCAGGGCGGCCACGGTCAGGATGCCCAGCGACGGCGGGCAGTCGAGCAGCACCCAGTCGTAGTCGTCGCCCTCGTCGGCCGCCAGGTCCTCCAGCGCGGAGGAGAGCGCGTGCTCGCGGCCGGTGCGGGTGAGCAGGTCGGCCTCGGCCCGGGCGAGCTCGATGGTGGCCGGCACCAGGTCGACCCCGTCGTCGGTCGCCACGACGACCTCACGCAGCGGCAGTCCCTTGGTGAGCACGTGGTGCAGCGAGAGATCGAGATCCTCGGGGTCGATCCCGAGGGAGAAGGTCAGGCAGGCCTGCGGGTCGAGGTCGACCAGCAGCACCCGGTGGCCCAGGTCGACGAGGGCTGCACCGAGGGAGGCCACCGTGGTCGTCTTGGCCACGCCGCCCTTCTGGTTGGCGATCGCGAGGGTGAGGGTCATCGCAGACCATCATGCCCGACCCGCCCTGCCCCCACGCACTCCGACCTGCTTTGCTGGACGGCATGTCGGACGCCGCCTCCCCCTCCTCCGTTCCCTCCCGCGTCCGGCCCGGACGCCGGGTCGCCCTGGTCACTGGTGGCACCGCCGGGATCGGCCACGAGTTCGCCCGCCAGCTGGCGGACCGAGGTCACGACCTGGTGCTGGTGGCCCGCGACGCCGGGCGGCTCGACGAGGTGGCGCAGGAGCTGACGACGGCGTACGGCGTCGGGGTGGAGACCCTGGTGGCCGACCTGACCGACCGGGCGCGACTGGCCGAGGTCGAGCGCCGGCTGGCCGACCCGGACCGCCCCGTCGACCTGCTCGTCAACAACGCCGGCTTCGGCTTGAAGCGTCCGTTCCTCGCCAACGACGTGGAGGACGAGCAGGCGATGCTCGACGTCCTGGTCACGGCCGTGATGCGGCTCTCCCACGCGGCCCTCGGCGCGATGGCCGGGCGCGGCAGCGGCGGCGTGATCAACGTGTCCAGCGTGGCGGCGTTCCTCCCCCGCGGCACGTACTCCGCGGCGAAGGCGTGGGTCAACAGCTTCGGTGAGTGGGCCGCCGAGGAGTACCGCCCCCAGGGCGTGACGGTGACGACGCTGTGTCCCGGCTTCACCCGCACCGAGTTCCACGAGCGGATGGGCGTCTCCCGGGCCAGCGCACCGGAGTTCCTGTGGCTGGACGTGGAGTTCCTCGTCTCCCGTGGTCTGGCCGACTTCGACAGGGGCAGGGTGCTGTCGGTGCCGGGTGGGTCCTACAAGGCGATCGCCGGCGCCAGCCGCGCCCTGCCCCGCGGGGTGCTGCAGCGCTTCCAGCGCCTCGGCCGCCGCTGATCGGTCGCAGCCATGACCGCTCCGCTCGCCGACGTCCTGGTCCTCGACCTGACCCGCGCCCTCGCCGGGCCGCAGGCGGCGATGATGCTCGGCGACCTCGGCGCGCGGGTGATCAAGGTGGAGAGCCCGGCCGGCGACGACACCCGCGGCTGGGGACCGCCGTTCGTGGACCCCGCGGAGGGCGACCGCGAGTCGACGTACTTCCTGAGCGCCAACCGCAACAAGGAGTCGATCACGCTCGACCTCAAGGATCCCGACGACGCCGAGGTGCTGGCCCGGCTGGTGGAGCGGGCCGACGTGCTGATGGAGAACTTCCGCGTGGGGGTGCTGGACCGGCTCGGCTTCCCGCTCGACCGGCTCCACGAGCTCAACCCGGGCCTGGTGGTCCTGCAGATCACCGGCTTCGGCCACGACGGCCCGGAGGCGACCAGGTCGGGTTACGACCAGATCGCCCAGGGCGAGGGCGGGCTGATGTCGCTGACCGGGATCACCCAGCCGACCAAGGTCGGGGTGCCCATCGCCGACCTGCTGGCCGGCATGAACGGCGCGTCCGGCGTGCTGGCGGCACTCTACGAGCGGGAGCGCACCGGCCGGGGGCGGGTGGTGCGCACCTCGCTGCTCGCGAGCGTCGTCGGCGTGCACGCGTTCCAGGGCACCGCTTGGACGGTGGCCGACGAGGTGCCGGGGCTGGCCGGCGGGCACCACCCCTCCATCGCGCCGTACGGCATGTTCGCGACCGCCACCTCCCCCGTGCAGGTCGCCTGCGGGTCCGAACGGCTCTGGCAGGCGTTCGCTCGCGAGCTCGACCTCGATCCCGACGCCGCGGGGCTCGCCACCAACGCCGACCGGGTGGCCCATCGCGACGACCTGATCGCGCTGATCGAGTCGCGGCTGGCCCTGGTCACCGCCGAGGAGGCCTTGGCCCGACTGGACGCCGCCGGCGTCCCCGCCGGCAAGGTGCGCACGCTCGACGACGTCTACGGCTGGGAGCAGACGCTGTCCCAAGGCCTCGTGATCGACGTCGACCACGCCACCCTCGGCCCGCTGCAGCTCCCCGGCCCACCGCTGCGCTTCGACGACCATCCGTACGCCGGCGGGCGCGAGCGGCACCGGGCACCGCCGACGCTCGGCCAGCACAACGACTCGGTGCGAGCCTGGTTGGCCGAGCCCCCGGAGAGCTGAGGGCGTCCGGAGTCAGCCGAGGTCGACGATGGCCGCGACCGGGCCGCCACCGTCGGGACCCTGGTGGGCGGCGGACACGGAGACGAACACGGCCGGGTCACCGGTGACGGCCGCGGTGACGCCCCCGACGCACGCCTTGATCTGCCGGTGCCAGTGCACGTCGGAGTCGTCGAGCATGGCGTTGCGCCGACCGCGCACCTGGCCGTCCTGCGACGCCTCGCACTTGAGGAAGACGTTGACCAGCCGGCCGTCGAGATCGGTGTGGTGCGGGCGGTCGGGCAGCTCGAGCCCGGCGTCCCGGATCGCCGCCCAGATGCCGTCCTGGTCGAGCGCGTCCGTCATCACCGAGTGGCCGATCCGGTAGCGCCCGCCGACGCCGGTGGCGTTGCCGACCACGACCACCTGGGCCTGGTCCAGCTCGACCCCGGAGGAGCACGACGCCACCGCGGAGAAGAGCGATCGCGGTCGGTGCATGACGTCCGCGTCGGAGGGCATCTCGATCTCGCCGAGGGCCACGGCGATCCCGAGGGCCGTGCGTGCCGTTGGACAGGTCCATCGACTCGTGGGTGTGCTCGGTCCACACGGTCTTCCCGCGGCTCTTGGCGTCCCGGATGGTGTGGATGGTCAGCAGCGGGGTCTTGGTCTGCACGTAGTGCACGTCGGCCGGGTCGGTGATGCCGGCGCGCTCCATGGCGACCTTCACCGCGTCGGCCACCTTGGTGATCATCGCGATGCGGCCGATGTCCTCGGGCAGCAGCGGCTCGCTCATCGCGAAGCCCACGGTCAGCCGCGGCTCCGCCCGGCTCGGGTCGTCCTCGGCGACGTCGGTGGTGGCGAAGATCGTCGCGTGCGGGCTGAGCACCCCGTCGGTGCCGCCCGACCAGACGATCGGGACCTCCGTGCACCTGCTCGGGGGCCGCGCCCTTCTCGACGAGGACCTCGCGGAAGGCCCGGTCGGCGATGATCCGGGTGTAGTCGTTGACCCCGCCGTTGCCCTCGGTCTTGCCGATCACGGCGATCACCCGGTCGGCCTCCATCACCCCGTCGTCGAGCAGCGCGGCCAGCTCGGAGGCGTCGGCCACGGAGTGGATCGGCACCTTGCGGACCTCGATGGCGGACGGGGTCGACGTCGGAGGGGGCATGGTTGGCTTCCTTTCAGTGCGGGGTCACGATCGTGCCGGCGCTGCCGGAGACGGCGGCGGCGATGCTGTTGAGGTCGGTCATGACGCCGGGGCGGCCAGACCGCTCGACGAAGCGGCACAGCGCCTCGACCTTCGGGGCCATCGAGCCGGCGGCGAAGTGCCCGGCGGCGGCGTGCTCACGCATGTCGGCGGCGCTGACCCGGCCGAGGTCCTCGGCCTCCGGGGTCCCGAAGCCCAGCACGGCGTGGGGCACGTCGGTGACGATCACGAGCAGGTCGACGCCGACCGACCGAGCCAGCAGCTCGGCGCCGAGGTCCTTGTCGATGACCGCCTCGACGCCCTCGAGGGTGCCGTCGGGGTCGCGCACGGTGGGGATGCCCCCGCCGCCGTTGGCGACGACCACGAAGCCGGCGTCGACCAGGGTGACGACGGCCGGCGCGTCCAGGACCTCCAGCGGCTCGGGCGAGGCGACCACGCGGCGCCAGCCACGCTCGCCGCGGTCCTCCCACGTCTCGCCGTGGGCGAGCATCCGCCGCGCCTCCTCGGCCGAGACGTAGCGGCCGATCGGCTTGGTGGGGCGGGAGAACGCCGGGTCACCGCGGTCGACCAGGGTCCGGGTGACGAGGGCCGCCGTCGGTCGGGTCAGTCCACGGGCGCGCCAGCGAGCGCTCCAGGGCGTTGAGCAGCACCGTGCCGAGCGTCCCCTGGGTCTGGGCACCGCACCAGTCCAGCGGAACCGGCGGCACGACGTGGGCCGCGAGCTCGTTCTTCACCAGGAGGTTGCCGACCTGCGGCCCGTTGCCGTGGGTGAGCACGACCTCGTCTCCCGCCGCGACCAGCTCGGCGACCGACTCCATGGCCACCCGCGCTGCCGCGATCTGGTCCTCCGTGCGCGCGCGCCCGTCGGGCGACGTCATCGCGTTGCCTCCGAGCGCGAGCAGGATCCGCATGTCCGCCAACCTAGTGCCCTAGAGGTGGTCCACCGCGGCGGATGCCGCGCCCCCGGACAGCCGGGCATAGCCCGGGCCGCGGTCGAAGAAGGCCGCCTGCCGTCGTGGGCGCGACGCCCGCTCGCGGGCCGTCGCGGTCTGGTCGAGGTCGAGGCTGTCGTCGTCGACGGAGCCGGTGAGCACCACGCCGTAGTCGGCGAGCGCGGCGGCCGCGGACACCTTGTGCCACCGGACGTCGCGCACCACCAGCGCGGGATCCCGCTCGAGGGGGTCGCCCCAGCCTCCGCCTCCGGTGGTCCGGATCCGGATCACCTCACCGGCGCGCACCGGCTCGTCGTCGGCCAGCGCGTCGACCTCGCGCTCGCCCGGCCCACCCGGATCGATGGTGACCTGGAAGGGACGACCGGCGCGGCCGCCGTTCACCCCCCAGCAGGCCAGGATGGACCGGTCGGCGATCGACATGAAGTGGGCGTCCTCGAGCATCCGGAGCTGCTTCTCGTAGCCGAGTCCGCCCCGGAACCTCCCTGCCCCGCCCGAGTCGAGGGCGAGGCCGAGGGACTCCACGATGAACGGGAACCGGGACTCGGTGAACTCCGTCGGCAGGTTCCGCGAGTCGGGCACCACGTGGATGGTGTCCTCGCCGTCGGCGTAGAAGCGCCCGCCGGACCCACCGCCGAGCACCTCGCGCATCAGGTAGGGACGTCCGTCGAGGTCCTGGCCGTAGACGCCGGTGTAGCGGATCGTCTCCTGATCCGCCGGCATCCGTCCGTCGACGGCCTTGGCGAGGACGCCCGCGAGCACGCCCAGCAGGCGCAGGATCACGAAGGTGCGTGCGTTCGTCGGCGCCGGGAAGACCGGGGTGAGCAGGGTCCCCGGAGGCGGGAAGCGCAGCTCGAGCAGCGGCACCACGCCCTCGTTGACGTCGAGCTCGGCCATCCGCTCCGGGGTGTCGGCCAGGTTGCGCAGGATCGGGGCCAGCCACTTCTTGAGGAAGACCCCGTCCGAGTAGTCCCCGCAGTGGTTGATCGGTCCCTTGGCCTGGGGGCCGGTGCCCGCGAAGTCCAGCACCAGGCGCTCCCCGTCGGGGTCGTCGGCGGGCGTCCTGGTCAGCGTGATCCGCTGGGTGTGCAGCATCGGCTCGTCGACGCCGTCGTGCTCGGCGTAGTCCTCCCACACCCAGGTGCCGACCGGGATCTTCGCCAGGATCTCGCGACGGTAGGTCTGGGTGGACCGGTCGATCACGGCGTCGAAGCACGCCTCGACGGTGTCGACGCCGTAGCGGTCGACGAGCTCGCCGAGCCGGCGAGCGCCCATCAGGCAGGCGGAGCACTCGGCGTCGAGGTCGGCGGACAGCGACTCGGGCATCCGCGAGTTGCGGGTCATGATCGTCAGCGCCGACCGCACCGGCACGCCGGCGTCCCACAGCTTGATCGGCGGCACCATCAGGCCCTCCTCGAACACCGAGGTGGCGTGCGAGGGCATCGACCCCGGCACGGCGCCGCCGATGTCGTCGTGGTGGCCGAAGGCCTGGACGAACGCCACGACCCTGCGGTCGCTCCCGGAGCCCGCGAAGACGGGCACGGTGACGCACAGGTCCGGGAGGTGCCCGATGCCGCCCTCCGACAGGTAGACGTCGTTGTGGAAGAAGACGTCCCCCTCGCGCATCGTCTCGATCGGGAAGTCCCGGGCCACCGGGTGCACGAGCGCGGAGTACGAGCGTCCGGTGAGCTTGCGCAGCAGGCGGTCGTGGATCCCGGCCCGGAAGTCGTGGGCGTCGCGGATCATCGGCGACCGGCTGGTCCGCGCGATCGCCGTCTCGACCTCGCGCTCGACCGCCGCGAGGGATCCTTGCACGATCTCGACCAGCACCGGGTCCGCGCTGCGACCGGCGTCCGGGGTCAGCGTGCCGAACGGGAAGGCGGTCGGGACGCGGCGCGAGCCGGCCTCGACGGGGACGTCGGCACTCATCCGCGGCTCCTCGTCACGACGATGTTGGCGTGGTCGTCGACCCGGGCGGTGAAGCCCGGGTGGACCGGCACCGTCGACCCGAACTCCTCGACGACGACCGGCCCCTCGAGCAGGTGACCGGCAGCCAGGTCCGGCCGCCAGAAGACCGGCGTGTCGACGTAGCCGTCGCCGGGGTCGAAGCAGACCGGGCGGTGGCCCGAGGGCCGGGGCGGGTCCGCACCGGCGGCGACCCTGGGGATCTCGGGTCGTCGGATCGGCCCGATCCCCGAGACCCGGAGGTTGACCACCTCGACCTGCTGGCTGGGGTCCTCGGCGAAGTCGTAGCCGTAGAGCGCGCGGTGCTCGGCATGGAAGCGCTCGGCCACGTCGGCGACCGCCTCTCGCGTCACCGGGCCGTCCGGCACCGGCACGCGCACCTCGAACGCCTGCCCGAAGTAGCGCACGTCGGCGGTCCGCGCGAAGACGTGGTCGGACCCGGCGAAGCCCTCCGTGACGAGCGCGGCCGCGGCGCGCGCCGTCAGCCGGTCGTACTCCGCCTGCAGCGCCGCGGGATCGAGCCGCTCCTGCAACGCGACGTGGGTCTGCACGTAGTCGTTCTTCACATCGACGGTCAGCAGCCCGAACGCCGAGACGTTGCCCGGGCTGGGCGGGACCAGCACCGTCGGGACGCCGAGGACGTCGATCAGCCGGCACAGCAGCAGCGAGCCCGAGCCGCCGAACGTGGTGAGGGTGAAGTCGCGGACGTCGAGCCCGCGCTTGACCGTCACCTGGCGCAGCGCGTTGGCCTGGTTCCAGGCCGAGATCTCCAGGACGCCGGCCGCGCACTCCTCGAGGCCCAGACCGAGCCGCCCGGCCAGCTCGGCGACGCCGGCGGCGGCTGCCTCGCGGTCGAGTGGGATCTCGCCGCCCAGCAGGTGGGGCGGGATCCGGCCGAGCACCAGGTGCGCGTCGGTGATGGTGACCTCGGTGCCGCCCTGGCCGTAGCAGAGGGGACCCGGGTCGGCGCCCGCCGACCGAGGGCCGACCTTGAGCGTCCCCTCCGGCGACAGCCAGGCGATCGACCCGCCCCCGGCGCCCACCGTGACGACGTCGATCATCGGGATCTTCGAGGGGTAGCGGCCGACGCTCCCCTCGGTCGTCAGGGTCGGTTCGCCGTCGATGACGACCGAGACGTCGGTCGACGTGCCGCCGCCGTCGGAGGTGAGCACCCGGTCGAAGCCGGCCGCCTGGGCGATCAGCGCCGCCCCCAGCGCGCCGGCCGCCGGTCCGGAGAGCACGGTGGTGATCGGCTGGTGCACCACCTCCTCGGCGGAGAGCACGCCGCCGTTGGACTTCATCACGGAGAACGGCAGGGGGCGGCCGGCCCGCTCCGCGAGCCGCTGCTTGATGTTGGTGACGTAGCTCGACAGCCGGGGCTTGACGGCGGCGTCGACCAGGGTGGTCATCGCGCGTTCGTACTCGCGGTACTCCCGCAGGACCTGGCTGGAGATCGACACCACCGCGTCCGGATGCTCCTCGAGCAGGATCTCCCTCATCCGCTCCTCGTGCGTCGGGTTCGCGTAGGCGTGCAGGAAGCACACGCCGAGGGTGTCGATGCCGCGCTCGGCGAACCAGCGGGCCGCTCGCCGGGCACCCGGCTCGTCGAAGGGGCGCAGCTCCTGACCGCTCGCGTCCAGTCGGCCGCCCACGCCCTGCACGAGGTCTCGCGGGACGATGCGGTCGGGCTTGACCCAGAAGTAGGAGTTGCCGTAGCCGTCGGGCACCGACTGCCGGGCGATCTCCAGCAGGGCCTCGTAGCCGGCGGTGGTGACGAAGCCGAGCCGGGCGACGTTGCCCTCGAGCAGCTGGTTGGTCGCCACGGTCGTGCCGTGGCTCACCGCGACCACGTCGTCGTAGCCCGCATCGGCCAGGTCGAGGACCTTCTCGAGGCCGGCCAGGAACCCGTCCGCGGGGTTCGCGGGCGTGCTGGGCGTCTTGGTGGTGACCATCTCTCCGGAGCCCTCGTCGAAGGCCACCACGTCGGTGAACGTGCCCCCGGTGTCGATGCCGACCCTGATCCGCCGCCCCATGCGTGACATTCAAGTGAGTGCGGCTGGGCGCGACGACGGCACAACCTGCCGAGGAGGACCCGGGCCCTCGGCAGATGTTGCCGGAGTCCTGCCGGGCAGGCAGTCGGTCACCGGCCCTGTCGCTCCTCGAACGCGAGCGCGACCTCCAGCAGGCGGAGGTCGGCCCCGTGCGGCGCCACCAGCTGGACGCCGACCGGCAGCCCGTCGTGGGTGGCGCCGGCGGGCACGGAGATGGCCGGGCAGCCCGTCACCGTGACGACGTACGCCGACCGCATCCAGTCGAGGTAGGTCTCCATCGGCCGGCCGTTGATCGCGGCGGGGAACTCCTGGTCCGCGGGGAACGGCGGCACCTGCGACACCGGCATCAACAGCGCGTCGTGGTCGCGGAAGAAGACCCGCATCGTCTCCCCGAGGGAGGTGCGCTGCTCGTAGGCCCGGGCGACGTCGGCGCCGGTGAGCGCCGCACCGGCCCGGATGTTGGCGGCCAGTGACGGCTTGAACTCGTCGGGGTGCTCGTCCAGCAACGCGGCGTACCTCGCCTGGAAGTGCCACGCCCGCAGCGTGCGGAAGGTGTCGTCGGCGGCGCTCAGGTCGGGATGCGCGGCCACCACCCGGGCACCGGCCGCCGCCAGCGACCGGCCGGCCTCCTCGACCACGGCGGCGACCTCGTCGTCCACCTCGAAGGCGCCGCCGAGGTCGACGCTGAGCGCCACCCGCAGGCCGTTCAGGGTGGCGGGCGCCGGCGCGGCGAAGGTGTCCCCGGGCTCGCCGAGGGCGAGCGGCGCCCGCGGGTCGGGGCCCGCCAGCACCGACAGCAGCAGCGCCAGGTCACCGACGTTGCGCGCCATCGGGCCACCCACCGAGGTCGTCTCCCACTGGTTGGGGTGCGGCCACTCCGGCACCCGCCCGAGGCTGGGACGCAGCCCCACCACCCCGCAGAACGACGCGGGGTTGCGCAGCGAGCCACCCATGTCCGAGCCCTCCGCCAACGGCACCATGCCCGACGCCAGGGCGCAGGCCGCGCCGCCGCTGGAGCCGCCGGCCGTCCGGGTCGGGTCCACCGGGTTCAGCGTGGTGCCGAAGACGCGGTTGAAGGTGTGCGACCCCGCCGCGAACTCCGGCACGTTGGTCCGGCCGAGGGTCACCACGCCGGCCCGGCGGACCCGCTCGACGATCAGCTCGTCCTGGTCGGGCACGTGGTCGGCGAAGATCGTCGAGCCGAACGTCGTCCGCCAGCCGGCCACGCGGTGGGTGTCCTTGAAGGCGAACGGCAGGCCGTGGAGGACGCCGACGTCCTCTCCCCGGGCGGTGGCCTCGTCCGCCTCGGCGGCTGCGTGGCGGGCCCGCTCCTCGTCGAGCGACACGATCGCGGTGAGCCGGGGGTTGCGCTCGGCGATGCGCTCCAGGTGCAGCTCGAGGAGCTCACGCGCCGAGATCCGGCGCGCGCGCAGGGCGGCCAGCTGGTCCCGTGCGGTGCCGTCGACCGACAGGTCGGTCACCGCCGGCGGCCCAGGAGGCCGCCCACGACCACGCCGGCCAGCACCAGAGCTCCACCGACGGCCACCCCGAGCACGAAGGACCGATCGCCCAGCGGCAGACCCGGCCCCGGGGGCCTGGGCGGTGCGGTGAACACGGCAGGGCCCTCGCCTCCCGGCGCCGCAGGAGCGGCGACGGGCGGCACCGGGAGGCCGCCGGCGAGCACACCCTCCACATTGCCGAAGAACTCCGCGGCCATCCGCCGCGAGACGCTGCTCAGCATCCGCTGTCCCACGCCGCCGACCATGCCGCCGACGACCGCGTCGGCGTCGTAGCGCAGCACCGTCTCGTTGCCCTGCCCGGCGAAGGTCACCGCCACGGTCGCGTCGACGGTCCCGGGCGCCCCGGCGCCCTGGAGCCGCATGTGGAGGGAGTCGTGGGGCTGCAGGTCGGCCAGCGTGCACGACCCGGTGTAGGTGCCCTTGATCGCGGCGACGCCGGCGGTGACGGTCATGGCGTAGGAGTTCTCCCCCGTCGCCTCGAGCTGTTCGCACCCCGGGATCGTGGCAACGAGCACCCGGGGGTCGAGCAGGGCGTCCCACACCTGCTCGACCGGCGCGGCAATCGTGTTCTGACCGGTGAACCTCATCGTTCCTCCTGCGGGCCTGCCGCCGACCGGAGCTCGAAGAGCTGCGACGGCGAGATCGGCATGGCGGTGATCGCCATCCATGGTCGGACCTGTCGTTCCGCGTCCTCGACGGCGGCGGCGATCGCGGCCGAGCCGGGGATCACCCCGGCCTCGCCGGCACCCTTGATGCCCAGCGGGTTCAGCGGCGAGAGCGTCTCCTGATGGTCGATGTCGATCGACGTGGGGACCTCGGTGACGTAGGGCATCAGGAAGTCCATGAAGGACGCGTTGAGCAGCTGTCCGTGGTCGTCGTAGGCCATCCGCTCGTAGAGCGCCCCCGCGACCCCCTGAGCCACGCCGCCGTGGATCTGCCCCTCAACGATCATCGGGTTGATCAGCCGGCCGCAGTCGTGCACGACGGCGTACTTCACGATCGTGATCTCCGCGGTGTCGGGGTCGGTCTCGACGACGACGGCGTGCATGCCGGAGGCGAACGTCGACCGCTGCGGGCTGTAGAAGTCCCGGCCCTCCAGACCCGGCTCGTCGTCCTCGGCCACCGGCGGCTTCCCGGGGTCGCCGACGCTGAACTGGGTGGCGGCCTTCGAGGCCTCGTCGAAGGCGTAGCGCAGCGGGTTGGACAGCACGGCCACGGTCCCGAGGTCCATCCCCGCGCCCGGCGTGCCCTTGACGCGCACCACGCCACCGACGATCTCGAGGTCCTCCACCGCCGCCTCGAGCGCGTCGGCGGCGATGCGCAGCGCCTTGTCCTTGGCCTGCCGGGCGGCCAGCAGGATGGCGGACCCGCTCATCACCGCGGCTCGCGAGGCGAAGGTGCCGACGGCGTAGGGCATCCGGCGCGTGTCGCCGGTGGTGACCTCCACGTCCTCGAAGGGAACGCCGAGCTCGTCGGCGACGATCTGCGCGAACGCGGTCTGGTGACCTTGGCCCTGCGTGGTGAGCCCGGTGGACACCTTGACCTTCCCGGTCGTCTCCACGTGGACGTGCGCACCCTCGTAGGGGCCGACACCGGTGCCCTCGACGTAGCAGGCCAGCCCGATCCCGACCTGGCGTCCCTGGGCCGCCATCTCGGCCCGGAACGCCTCGAAGTCGTCCCAGCCCACGAGCGCCTTGATCTTGTCGAGCGAGCGCGGGGTAGTCGCCCGAGTCGTACTCCAGCTCGCGCCCGTCCTGGAAGACCAGCCCATGGTCGAACGGGAACTCGTCGGGCTGGATGAAGTTCGCCGACCGCACGTCGGCGCGGTCCTTCCCGAGCTGGGAGGCGATCGCGTCCATGGTCCGCTCCATGACGAAGCAGCCCTGCGGGCGGCCGGCACCGCGGTAGGGCGTGACGATCACGGTGTTGGTGTAGAGCGAGTCGAACCGCACTCGGTAGGCGCCCGGCTTGTAGGGGCCGAGGAGCTGGGTGGAGGTGATGATCGGCACGATCAGGCCGTACGGCGTGTAGGCGCCGTTGTCGTGCCAGAAGCGCACGTCGAGCCCCAGGACCCGGCCGTCGTCGTCGAACCCGACCTCGACCTGGTGGCGCTGGCTCCGCTCGTGCGCGGAGGAGATGAAGTGCTCGCGGCGGTCCTCGGTGAACTTGACGGGCCGGCCGAGTCGCCGGGCCGCCAGCGGGACGAGCAGCTCCTCGGGCCACGGATGGTTGATCTTCACCCCGAAGCCACCGCCGATGTCGGGGGCGATCACGTCGACGGCCAGCAGGTCCAGGCCGAGCCTGGCCGCGATGGCCGCGCGCACGCCGGTGGACGTCTGCGTCGCCGACCAGACCTGCAACCGGCCCTGGTCGGGCTCCCAGCGCGCGACCACGCCCCGGCCCTCGAGCGGCGTCGACGCGCTGCGCTCGATCTCCAGGTCGAGCGACAGCCGGTGCGGCGCCGCGGCGATGGCCGCGGCCGGGTCGCCGTGCGACTGCTCCATCCGGGCCGCGACGTTGCCGGGCACGTCGTCGTGGACCAGGTGCTCGGCGGCGCGCGCCGCGTCGAGGCCGACGACCGGCGGCAGGAAGTCGTAGTCGACCACGATCCGGGCCACGGCGTCCTCGGCGAGGTAGCGGTCGTCGGCCACGACGAAGGCGATCGCCTCGCCGACGTAGTTGACCTCGTCCTTGGCCAGGGCGTGCTGCGTGCGCCCCTGGGTCAGGGCGGGGTGCGGGATGAGCAGCGGCAGCGGCTCGGCCATGGCGCCCTCGAGGTCGTCGTAGGTCCAGACGGCGTGGACGCCTTCGCAGTCGAGGACCGCGTCGACGTCGATCGAGACGACGCGCGCATGGGCGTGCGGGCTGCGGAGCACCGCCGCGTGCAGGGCGTCGCGGCCCACGTCGTCGACATAGCGCCCCTCGCCACGGACGAAGCGGTCGTCCTCCACGCGCTGGACCGGGGCGCCGACCATCCGCGTCGTCATGGCGTCACCTCCTCGGCGGCGAGCTCGGCCGCCCGGTGGACCGACCGGAGGATGTTCTGGTAGCCGGTGCACCGGCAGAGGTTGCCGGCGATCATCTCGCGGGCCTCCTCGGGGGACGGGTCGGCGTTCTCCGCGAGGCCGGCCGTGATCGTGGTGAGGAAGCCGGGCGTGCAGAAGCCGCACTGCAGCCCGTGGCACTCACCGAAGGCCCGCTGCACCGGACTGAGCGAGCCGTCGGGCCGGGCCAGCCCCTCGACGGTGGTCACCTCGCTGCCGGTCACCGAGACCGCCAGCAGCAGGCAGCTGCGCATCGGGCGGCCGTCGACCAGGACGGTGCACGAGCCGCACACCCCGTGCTCGCACCCGACGTGGGTGCCGGTCAGCCCGAGGTCGTGGCGCAGCGCGTCGGACAGCAGCCGCCGAGCGGGCACGTCGAGCTCCCGCTCGACGCCGTTGACCCGCAGTCGCACGGGGAACGTCGCCTCACTCATCGTCCGGCTCGATCCTGTGGCGTACGTCGCCGTGAGCGGCCGTGAGGACCCGGGTGGTCAGCACCCGCACCAGCTGGGCGCGGTAGGCCGCGGAGGCGTGCAGATCGGTCTCCGGCTCGAGCTGGGTGAGCGCGGTCTCGGCGGCCGCCGCGAGGGCGGCCGGTGTCACCGATCCGTTGAGAGCGTCGGTGACGTCCACGACCGTCGGGATGTCGCAGACGGAGAGGTAGCCGACGCGAGCCGCTGCGATCCGGTCGCCGGCCTCGCCTTCTCCGGCCGCGAGGCTCACCAGCGCGGCCACCCCGACCACGGCGTAGTCGCCGTGGCGGCGCGCGATCTCCTCGAACGCCACCCCGCTGCGGGGACCGAGCGCCGGGAAGAACGCCTCCACGGCGATCTCGTCGCCGGCCAGGCTCGACTCCAGCGGGCCGAGGTAGAGATCGGCCGCGCCGATGGTGCGCCGGCCCCCCGGACCCACCACGTCCAGCGAGCCGTCGAGGAGGCGCAGCACCACCGGCATCTCGGCGGCGGCGTCGGCGTGCACCAGCGACCCGACCGTGGTCCCCCGGTTGCGGATGGTGCCGTGGGCGACCTGGGCCAGGGCCATCGTGACCAGCGGCTGCACCCGGCGTACGCCGTCGTGGGCCAGGACCTGCGCGTGCCGGGCCAGCGCCCCGACACGGACCCCGTCGTCGTCGGCCAGGACGTGGTCGAGGCCGGTCAGCCCGTTGAGGTCCACCACCAGCGACGGCGCCGCCAGCCGCATGGACAGCAGGGGAACCAGGCTCTGTCCCCCGGCGAGCACCTTGGCGTCCGGTTGCCCGGCCAGGGCCCGGAGGGCCTCCTCCAGGGACTCTGGCCGGACGTAGTCGAAGGGTGCCGGCTTCACGTGACGCAGGCTCCCACGATCACTCCTCGTGCGAAAGTGCCTGGGTGACGTGTCCGGTGCCCGGGCCCCGCCGTCCGCTGACCATGTGGAAGTAGATGATCACCAGCAGGGTGCCGAGGGCGATGCCGCCGAGCTCGAAGTCGGCGCCGAAGGTCAGCGTGACGCCGCCGATGCCGGCGATCAGGCCGGCGGCGAGCCCCACCATGTTGACCGGGTCTCCGAAGTCCACGTGGTTCTCGACCCAGATCTTGGCGCCGACCAGCCCGATCATGCCGTAGAGCACGACGGTGATCCCGCCCAGCACGCCGCCCGGCGTCGCGTTGACGATCGCCCCGAACTTCGGGCACAGACCGAGCAGGATCGCCACGAGCGCCGCGACGTAGTAGGCGGCCGTGGAGTAGACGCGGGTGGCGCCCATGACGCCGATGTTCTCGGCGTACGTCGTGGTCGGCGAGCCGCCGAACGCGCTGGCGAAGGCGGTGGCCACGCCGTCGGCGCCGATCGCCCGTCCCATGTAGGGGTCGAGGTCGGTCTTGGTCATCTCGGCCACCGCCTTGACGTGGCCGGTGTTCTCCGCGACGAGGGCGATCACGCCCGGCAGCACGAGCAGGATCGCCGTCAGCGAGAACGACGGCCCGTGGACCACGGAGACGCCGTCGGCGAGGTCGCCGCTCGGGAAGCCGATCCAGTCCGCTGCCGACACGTTGGCCCAGGAGACCCGGTCGTGCTCCACGGCGTCGGGTCCGGTCGGGAGGACGGAGGTGATCGGGCCGAGGACGGCGTCGGCCGCGAACGACAGCAGATAGCCGAAGATCAGCGCGAGGAAGACCGCGATGCGCGACCAGAAGCCGGGCAGGACGACCGCCGCGAAGACCATGAAGGTGGCGGTGAGCAGCGCGACCCACTGGTCCTGGGGCCAGTAGATGCCCGCGACCACCGGCGCCAGGTTGAAGCCGATCAGCATGACGACGGCGCCGGTGACGGCCGGCGGCAGGATCTGGTGGATGAAGCCGGCGCCGGCGACGTGCACGATCAGCCCGATCGCTGCCAGCGCGAGGCCTCCGACGAGGATGGCTCCCGTGACGTAGGAGGAGTCGTTGCCCGAGTCGAGGGCGCGGATCGCCGCGACGCTGGCCACGAACGATGCGCTGGTCCCGAGGTAGCTCGGGACCTTGTTCTGCACGATGAGCAGGAACAGGATCGTGCACAGACCCGAGAACATGATCGCCAGGTTGGGATCGAGCCCCATCACCAGCGGGAACACGAAGGTGGCACCGAACATCGCCACGACGTGCTGGGCGCCCAGGCCCACCGTCTTGCCCCACGGGAGTCGCTGGTCCGGTGCCACGGACTCCCCGGGCGCCGGGTCTATGACCTCCCACTTGAACATCGACATGCTGAGTCCTCCTTCGTGCCGGCCCCGTGGCCATACCGTAGTGAGGCGAGGGCTCAGCGGGCCACGACCTCCAGCACCTTGAGCGCCACCGCCACGTCCAGCCGCAGGCTCGGGTCGGAGCAGATAGGTCCGAGCAGTCGCTCCAGCTTGCCGACGCGGTAGCGCATGGTGTTGTAGTGGAAGAACTGGGTCCGCGCGGCCTCGGCGACGTTGAAGTTGGTGTTGAGCAGGACCTGCAGCGTCTCCCGCAGGCTGGCCGCCTCCTCCGTCGGTTGCGCGAGGTCGCCCAGGACGTCGTGGGCGAACGCTCGCAGCTCGTCGAGGTCGGGCACCATGGCGATCAGCCGGTGCAGGCCCAGCTCGTCGAAGAACGTCGTCGTGCCCGGTCCCCGCAGCCGCCGTCCGACCTCGACCGCCCGCCGGGCCTGGGCGTAGCTCTCCGGCAGCCCCGTCACACCCGCTGCCGCCCGGCCGACGCCCACCGAGAACGACCGCCGCCCACCGCCCTTGTCACCGGCCACGGCGTGCACCATCCGGCGAACGAGCGCAGCCGCGTCGTCGTTCGCAGGAAGGACCGCCACCACCTCGGAGCCGAAGTCGGCGATCGGCAGGCCCGCGTCGACGGTCTCGACCACCCGCCGCCAGCCGTTGGCGAAGCGCTCCTGCCACTGGCGCTGCTGCTCGAGTCCCGTGGGGTCCTCCTGGGGCGGCGGAGGGTCGAGCTGCGCCGCGAGCACCAGCGCGGCCCCGGTGAGCTGCCACCCGAAGCCCAGCACGTGCTCGCGCACGAACTCGGGGCTGCCGGCACGGCCGAGGAAGACATCGCGCAGGAAGTCGCCGCGGTACTTGTTCTCCACCGCCGAGACCGCCTGGTCGCGCGTGATCGACAGGGCGACGGCCGTGGCCGCACGCCGCAGGGCGCTGAGCTCGGCCTCGGTCAGCCTCCTCTGGGCCACGGCGACCACGTGCCCCAACGGCTGGTGCCGCGAGCCCACCGGCCGGCGGTGCACCCAGGCCCCCGGCAGCGGCGGCCCCGCCGCGGCGGAGTCCTCGTGGAGGAACTCCACCCGGACCCGCCCGCTGTCGTCGACGAGCCCCTCCTCGCCCAGCCGCTCGCGGGTGGGCAGGCTCAGCTGAGCGGCGCGCTCGCGCCCGTCGGTCGTGGTCACCACGACCTCCACCGCCAGCACCCGGGCGACCGTGTCGACGAGCTCCGCCAGGTCGTCACCGGCGAGCACCTGCTGGGCCAGCTCCTCGGCCAGGGCCTCGACGGAGCGGAGGTCGGGCGCCGGCGAGCCGGCTATCAACTCTTGCCCCGCATCGTGGGCACCCTTGGCAATGCTCGCCATTCGGCGCACGATACCCCGGCCGTTAGCGTCCGGTGAATGGCCGCCCCGACCATGACCGTCACGCGCTCGGCTCCGCGCCCGGCGCGGTGCGCGGTCCCGCCGTCGGCCACCCGGGTCCCCGGCGCCGCCGGGGCGAGGGTCCGTCGCCGACTGGCGGCGGCGCCCACCGCCGGCACGGTGGTGCACGCCGGCGAGCACGCGCTCTACGTCGAGGCCGGCGACCACGTCGTCGGGCTGGTCTCGCGGCACGGCGTCGTGGTGTCCGCCGCCATCCGCACCGCGCTGCCGCGACTCCCCGCCGTCTCGGCGGGCGCCTCGGCCGTCGTCGGTGACGGCGTGCTGCGCGTCGCGGACCTGCTCGTCACCGTCGACCGGGAGCTGCCGACCCGGGCTCCGGCCATCCCGGACCCCCCACGGGCAGCGAGCCTGCTCGCCGCCGCGCTGCCCGACCTCCGGGCCTGTCGACGCCAGCTGCCGGAGGCCGCCCTGGCCGTGCTCCGCGCCGGGCGCGCCGAGGCGGTTGCCCTGCTGCTCGGTCGCGGGGACGGCCTCACGCCGGTCGGCGACGACGTCCTGGTCGGCTGGCTGGTCACGTCTCGGGCCGCGGGCGTCGAGTTCGCCTCCGTCGCGCGCGCCGTCGCCGCCCAGCCAGGTCGCACCACCCGTCTCTCGGCCACCCTGCTGGCCGACGCCGCGGAAGGTCACTGCCTGCCCGAGCTCCGCGACCTCCTGCTCGCGCTGCGAGCCGGCCGCGAGATCGTGGCTGCCGTCGACGCCCTCCTCTCCGTCGGACACACCTCGGGGGCGGGGATCCTGCTGGGCAGCCATCTGGCGCTGGAGGCCCGGCCGGTCGGAGGGGGCACTCGATGACGCACGAGCACGTCGAGCTCCGCCCCGGGGCCTACGCCGACAGCGTGGCGCTGCTTCAGGTGAGCCACGACGTCGCCGCGGTGCCCGGGGTCGACGCGGCCCAGGTCGCCATGGGCACCGACCTCAACGTCGAGGTGCTCGACGGCATGGGGTTCACCGTGCCCGCCGCGTCGCCCCACGACATGGTGGTCGCACTCCGCGTCGCGGACGAGCAGGCGCTCCCGGCGGCGCTGGCCGCGGTGGAGGCCGCGCTGGCGGCGGTCGGCCGCACCTCCCCCGGTGACGCGGTCGTCGAGCCGCCCCGCACCACGGCCTCCGCCCTGCGGCGGTCGGGGGGTGGCCTGGTGCTCGTGTCGGTGCCGGGTGCGCATGCCCTGGTGGAGGCGATCGATGCGCTGGAGTCGGGCTCGGACGTGATGGTGTTCAGCGACAACGTGCCCGTGGAGCAGGAGATCGCCCTCAAGCACGCCGCCCGCGCCCGCGGCCTGCTGGTGATGGGTCCCGACTGCGGCACCGCCGTCGTCGGCGGCGTCGGGCTCGGCTTCGCCAACGCCGTGGGTCCGGGGCCGGTGGGCCTGGTCGCCGCGTCCGGGACCGGGTGCCAGCAGGTGCTCGCGCTCCTGGACGCGGCGGGCGTGGGCGTCTCGGCGGCGCTCGGCGTCGGCGGCCGCGACCTGTCGGAGGAGGTCGGCGGGGTGTCCACCACCACGGCGCTGGCGCGCCTCGACGCCGACCCGGCCGTGGAGCACGTCCTGGTCGTCTCCAAGCCACCCGCCGCCACGGTGGCAGCGGCCGTCGAGGATTACGCCGCCGGGCTGGACACGCCGGTGCGATTCGCCCTGCTCGGTCCGGGCCGGCCCGACCTGACCGCCCAGGTCGAGGCGCTGCTCGGAGACCTCGGCGTCGCGGTGCCCTCGTGGCCGACGTGGGGCGAGCCCGCCGTCTCCGCCGGGGCGGGCGCGCTGCGCGGGCTGTTCGTCGGCGGCACGCTCTGCGACGAGGCGATGCTGGTGGCTGCGGAGACGCTCGGTCCGATCCGCAGCAACATCCCGCTCTCCCCCGACCTCGCGCTCGACGCGCGCCTGCTCGGTCCCGGCCACCTGATGATCGACTTCGGCGACGACGCGCTCACCCGGGGCCGGGCTCATCCGATGATCGACCCGACGCTGCGGCTGGAGCACCTCGCCCGCGTCGCGGCCGATCCGGAGACGGCCGTCGTGCTGCTCGACGTGGTGCTCGGCCACGGGGCGCAGCCCGACCCGGCAGCCGACCTCGCCCCCGCGATCCGGGCGGCGCGCGCAGCGCGACCACTGCCGGTCGTCGTCGCCTGCGTCGGCACCGGGGGCGACCCCCAGGGACTGAACGAACAGGCCGAGGCCCTGGCCGACGCGGGCGCCGAGGTCCACCTGTCCAACGCCGCCGCCGCCCGACGCGCGGTCGCCCTCGCGAGCGGAGGCCTCCGATGACCTCGCCCGGCGCGCCCAGCCGACCCCCCACCGCCGTCGTCTCGGTGGGCGCCGACCTGCTCGCTGCAGCGGTGGCCGAGCAGGCCGTCCCGGTCGAGCGGGTCGACTGGCGCCCGCCCATGGAGGGCACCGCCGGCGACCTGGCGGTGGTCGCGGCCGACCCGCTGCGGGCGGAGGCCAACGCGCTGGCCCTGAGCCGGATGCTGGACGTGCAGGCGATGCTCGTCGGGGTCGCGCCGGCCTCCGAGGTGCTCGGGCTGCAGCGAGGCGAGTTCCTGCACGCCGGCCCTCCGCTGGACTGGGCGCGCGCCTCGGGTCCGATGCGGGGCGCGCTGCTGGGTGCGGCCGCCTTCGAGGGGCTGGTCGACGACCCGGAGGACGCGGCGGCGCTGTTCGAGGCGGGCGCCGAGGTGTCTCTGGAGCCGTGCCACCAACGCGGGGCCGTGGGGCCGATGGCCGGCGTCGTCTCCCCCTCGATGTGGATGTTCGTGCTCGAGGACCCGGCGACCGGGCGGCGTACGTCCTGCTCGCTCAACGAGGGTCTCGGGAAGGTCCTGCGCTACGGCGCCTACGCGCCCGAGGTGCTCCAGCGGCTCCGGTGGATGCGCGACGTGCTCGGCCCCCTGCTGGCGGCCGCCGTGGCCGAGACCGGTCCGGTCGACGCGACCGCGATCCTCGGTCAGATGCTGCAGATGGGCGACGAGGCCCACAACCGCAACCGGGCCGGGACCCTGATGCTCCTGCGCGACCTGAGTCCGACGCTGGTGCGCTCCTCCTTCCCCGCAGACGACGTGGCCGAGGTCCTCGCCTTCGCCGGCGGCAACGACCACTTCTTCCTCAACGTGGCGATGCCCGCCTGCAAGCTGGCACTCGATGCGGGCCGGGACGTCCCGGGGAGCACGATGCTGGTGGCCATGGCCCGCAACGGCACCGACTTCGGGATCCAGGTGTCGGGCACCGGCGACCAGTGGTTCACCGGCCCGGCCCAGCTGGCCGACGGCCTCTACCTCGGCGACTTCGGTCCCGACGACGCCAACCCCGACATCGGAGACTCCGCCATCACCGAGACGGCGGGCCTCGGGGGGTTCGCGATGGCCGCGGCGCCCGCGATCGTGCGCTTCGTGGGCGGCAGCGTGCCCGACGCGCTGGCCACCAGCCGGCGGATGCGCGAGATCACCCTGGGCGAGAACCCGCGGTGGCCGATCCCGGTGCTGGACTTCCGCGGCACCGCCACCGGGATCGACGTGACCGCCGTGTGCCGCACCGGCATCCTGCCCCAGATCAACACCGGCATGGCCGGCAAGAAGGCCGGCGTGGGCCAGGTCGGAGCCGGGCTGGTCACCCCGCCGGCCTCGGTGTTCCCCGCAGCGCTGAGCGAGCTGGCCGCGCGGGCGCTCGACCGGGCCGCCGGGCCCTGATCAGCCGGCCCCGGCGACGAACGCGCGCACGGCGTCGGCGATCAGCTGAACCGCGATGGCCGACAGCAGGAGACCGGCGATCCGGGTCACCAGCAGGACGCCGCTCTCCCGCAGCAGCCGGAGGATCGGCAGAGAGAAGCGCATCGCCAGCCACAGCGCGAGGTGGACCAGCACGACTCCCAGGGCCACCGCCCCGAAGTCCGGCCACGCGTCCACCTCCCGCGAGAAGAGCATCGTGGCGACGATCGCGCCGGGCCCGGCCAGCAGCGGGGTCCCGAGCGGCACGAGGGCCACGTTGGTCCCCGCGGCCGCTGTCTGCTCCTGCTCGTTGCCGGTCAGCAGCTCCAGCGCGACCAGCAGGAGGAGCAACCCGCCCGCACCCTGGAGGGCGGCCAGCGAGATCCCGAGGTAGGACAGGATCTGCTGGCCGAAGAACGCGAAGACGGTGATCACGAAGAACGACACGGCGACCGCCTGCCAAGCCGCACGCCGCGCCGTCGCGGGCGAGCGGCCGGAGGTCAGCGACAAGAAGATCGGGACGGTCCCGACCGGGTCCATGATCACGAACAGCGTCACGAACGTCTCGATCAGAAGCACCGTGTTGAGCACCAGCGCAGCCTAGTGCCGGCGGGAGTGTGACGACGCTCGCGCGTCCGGCCCGCCACCGCGGCCGTCACCAGAGGGGTGCCGGGCCTCCGAAATCGAGCTCGAGCAGGGTCGGACCGGCTCCCGAGACATCGCGCAGCAGCCGGTCCTCGCCGAGCAGCAGCATCGCCGACGCCGGCCGCAGCACCAGCCACAGCCAGCGTCCGTGCGCCTCGCCCACCACGACCGACCGGTCGAAGTCGGCGTCGGCGCTGCTCGTGGACACCGGCCACAGGGCCACCGGGTGCCCGTCCAGCTGGACGTGCGCGGCGGCCGGCCCGCGGCCGACGTCGTGGCCGAGGTCGTCGGCGAGCCCGGCGATCCGAGCTCCCAGCCCCGTCGCCGGCTCCTCCGCCACCACCACCAGGTCGACCGGGCCGTCGAGGTCGCTGCTGCCCGACGAGCAGGTCATCGTCGCCCGAGCCAATGGCCCCCCTGCGACGTAGGCGAAGTCGCTGACCCTCCAGCCGGGGCCGAGCGGCCAGGGAAGATACGTCGGGAAGCCCTCCGCGGCCAGCAGGTGCACCCCGAAGCCGTCGTACGACGGGGTGGCGGCGCGCCACAGCGCCGGCACCGTCCCGTGCAACGGGCAGGCGACGATGCCCTGCGCGCTGGTCAGTGACACCGTCTCGGCGCAGCGCGGGCAGCCTGGGAGGAGCCGTTGGCCGGCCTCGTCACCGGAGGTCACGTGCGTCAGCGTCCCCGGCCGGGCCCCGCCCGTCAAGCACCGGGTGTCCCACCCGCCCGCCCAGGATCGGTCGCCGGTGCCACGACGCCGCTCGAGATCGGCCACACTGGGAGCCATGACGATCGCGGTCACCGCTGTTTCCGGTCAGCTCGGGCGCGCCGTGGTGCGATCGCTCGCACACCTGGCCCCCACGGAGACCGTCGTGGGGCTCGCGCGCAACCCCGGCCGTGCCGCGGGGCTCGACATCGACGTCCGACCGGGCGACTACGCCGACGCCGACCAGCTGGCGACATCGCTGGAGGGGGTGACCACGCTGCTGTTGGTGTCGGGCAACGAGCAACCCGAGGAGCGTGTGCACCAGCACCGCTCCGTCCTGGACGCCGCCCGGGCGGCCGGGGTGGGAAAGGTCGTCTACACCAGTGTTCAGGGAGCAGAGAGCGGCACCGCGTTCTCTCCGGTCGTGCAGAGCAATCGCCAGACCGAGGCCGACGTGCGCGACAGCGGGCTGGACTGGGTGATCGGTCGCAACGGCATCTACATCGAGCCGGACATCGAGAGCATCGACGCCTACGTCGCGGCAGGCGAGGTCGCGAACTGTGCCGCCGACGCGAGGTGCGGCTACACCAGCCGACGGGAGCTGGCCGAGGCCTACGCGCACCTGCTGACCGAGCCCGCTCACCACGGTCGGACGTACCAGCTCCACGGCGAGCCCCTGACGCAGGCGCGGCTGGTCGAGCTCCTCAACCACGCGTTCAAGACCCAGCTGGTCTACCGCTCGATGACGGTGGAGGACTACCGCGAGGACCGCATCGCGGCGCTGGGAGAGTTCATCGGCTCGGTGATCGCCGGGATCTACGAAGGCATCCGCCTCGGCGTCCACGACCAGCCGAGCGACTTCGCGGCGGCCGCTGGGAGACCTCATCAACGATGGGGCGACTACTTCGCGGCGATCGACCTGCCGGGATCGGGGAGAGCCGAAGCCACCAGGTGACGTGAACACTCCCCGATCCGTGGCCGACCGTCTGCAACGATGACGCGATGCGCCGAGTCCTGCCTTCGCCCACGGTGCCGGCGGTCTCGCTCGCCGGCGCCCTCGCCGCCACCCTCCTCGTCGCGGCACCCGCACAGGCGCGGGTGCTGCGCGTCGGTCCCGGCCGGACCCTGGAGACGCCCAGCGCCGCCGCGGCCGTGGCGAAGGACGGCGACACCGTGGAGATCGATGCCGGCACCTACGCCGGCGATGCCGCAACGTGGACCCAGGACGATCTGACCCTGGTCGGGGTCGGCGGCATGGCGCACCTCGAGGCGAACGGCGCCCACGCCCAGGGCAAGGCGATCTGGGTGATCGCCGGCGACCGCACCCGGGTGCAGAGCGTGGAGTTCAGCGGCGCCGTCGTCCCCGATGGCAACGGCGCCGGCATCCGGGCCGAGGGCGCCGGCCTGACCCTGGTGCGCTGCTCGTTCCATGACAACGAGAACGGCATCCTGGCCGGCGCCAACGCGGCCAGCGACATCGAGATCCGGCGGTCGCGGTTCGCCGACAACGGCGCCGGAGACGGTCAGACCCACAACCTCTACATCGGCGCGGTCCGCCTCCTCTACGTCAAGGGGAGCGTCTTCGCCGGCGCCGACGGCGGCCACGAGATCAAGTCGCGGGCACTGAAGACCACGATCACCGCCAACCGGATCATGGACCTGGACTCGACGGCGAGCTACTCCATCGACCTGCCCAACGGCGGCGACGCCAAGATCACCGGCAACCTCGTCGAGCAGGGGCCCCGCTCGCCGAACCGGACCCTGGTGTCCTACGGCGCCGAGGGCCTGAGCAATCCGACCACCAGGCTCTGGGTGGTCAACAACACCTTCGTCAACGCCCAGGCCAGCGGCACCGTGCTGAGCCTGGCCGGAGGCACCACCCGCGCCCACCTGCGCAACAACCTGCTCGTGGGGAAGGGCACCTGGCTGTCGGGCAGCGCGGAACGGCGGGCCAACCTCCGCACCTCGCGCGGCTTCCGCGATCCCTCGAGGCACGACTACCGCCTGCGCCGGCGCTCGGGTGCCATCGACCGCGGCGCCTGGGTGCCGCGCACCCGGAGCGCGCGCTACGAGTACCGCCATCCTCGGCGCTACGTGCATCGGCCGAGGGCCGGCAGGCTCGACATCGGGGCGTTCGAGTACGCCCGGTGAGCCCGCCCGGTCAGGCCTGGGGGCCAGGCCAGAACCTGTCGGGCTGCGGGACCGGGCGGCCGGGCTGCTCGCCGCCGCGGGCGTCGAGGTAGCTGTGCTTCGGCACCATCACCTTGCGGCGGAAGATGCACACGACCTTGCCGTCCTGGTTGTAGCCGATGGTCTCGACGTGCACCACGCCGCGGTCGTCCTTGCTCGTCGACTCCCACTTGTCGAGCACGGTGGTCTCGCCGTAGAGCGTGTCGCCGTGGAACGTCGGCGCGACGTGGCGCAGCGACTCGATCTCGAGGTTGGCGATCGCCTTGCCGGAGACGTCCGGCACCGACATGCCGAGCAGCAGCGAGTAGACGTAGTTGCCGACCACGACGTTCTTGCCGAACTGGGTGGTCTCCTCGGCGTAGTGGGCGTCGAGGTGCAGCGGGTGGTGGTTCATGGTGAGCAGGCAGAACAGGTGGTCGTCGTACTCGGTGACCGTCTTGCCCGGCCAGTGCTTGTACGTCGCCCCGACCTCGAACTCCTCGTAGCTGCGGCCGAACTGCATCGTCGTCCCCCTCCTCAGCCCTTGAGCCGGTAGTCCTCGAGCACGCGGCGCCCGATGATCATCCGCTGGATGTCGGCCGTGCCCTCCCCGATCAGCAGCATCGGCGCCTCGCGGTAGAGCCGCTCGATCTCGTACTCCTTGGAGAACCCGTAGCCGCCGTGGATCCGGAAGGAGTCCTCGACCACCTGGGCGCAGTACTCCGACGCGAGGTACTTCGCCATGCCGGCCTCGAGGTCGTTGCGCTCCCCGGAGTCCTTGGTGCGGGCGGCGCGGACCATCATCTGGTGCGCCGCCTCGATCTTGGTGGCCATCTCGGCCAGCCGGAACAGCACCGCCTGGTGCTCGGCGATCTTCTTGCCGAAGGTCTCGCGCTGCTGGGCGTACTCGACGCCGAGCTCGAACGCCCGGTTGGCGACGCCGCAGCCGCGCGCTGCGACGTTGACGCGGCCGACCTCGACTCCGTCCATCATCTGGTAGAAGCCCTGGCCGGGGTCGCCACCGAGGATCTGGTCGGCACCGATGACGTGACCCTCGAAGATCATCTCGGTGGTGTCGACGCCCTTGTAGCCCATCTTCTCGATCTTGCCCGGGATGGTGACCCCGGGCGCCGTCTCGCCGAAGCCGGGCTCCTTGTCGACCAGGAACGTCGTCATGTTCCGGTAGACGCTGTCGGCACCCTCGTCGGTCTTGACCAGCACGGCGACCAGGTTGGCCGAGCCGCCGTTGGTGAGCCACATCTTCTGGCCGGTGATGGTGTAGCCGCCGTCGTCGCGGCGGGTCGCCTTGGTCTTGATCGCCGCGACGTCGGAGCCGCACCCGGGCTCGGACATCGAGAACGCGCCGCGCACCTCGCCGGTGGCCATCCGCGGGAGGTAGCGCTGCTTCTGCTCGTCGGTGCCGTGCTGCTGCAGCATGTAGGCGACGATGAAGTGGGTGTTGATGATGCCCGACACGCTCATCCATCCGCGAGCGATCTCCTCCACGACCAGGGCGTAGGTCAGCAGCGACTCACCGAGGCCGCCGTACTCCTCGGGGATCATCAGCCCGAAGACCCCCAGCTCCTTGAGCCCCTCCACGATCTCGGTCGGGTACTCGTCGCGGTGCTCGAGCTCGGTGGCGACCGGCAGGATCTCCTTGTCGACGAAGGAGCGGACGGCTTCGAGAATGTCTCGCTGGTCCTCGGTGAGGCCGTCGGTCTGGCACAGGCGACCCATGGGTGGTCCTTTCGGGCGGCGTCGGAGTCGCCGTCAGTATGGCGACCGGTCGAGCCTCGGGGCGACCAGGTGTGACCAATTCGTCGTGGCCCCCAGGCCCGACTCGCTCGGGTAGGATCGGGCCCGCAGCTCGGCGACCGAAGGAGGGGGATGGGCACGCACGCGGGATCCCGCCAGCCTGAGCCTCCCCGACTACGCAAGCAGCGGATCAGGGCCTCCCGTCGCGCCGGCCTGCTGGTGGCCGTGCCGGCCGCGCTGATCACCGTCGGCCTCTACGGCAGCAACGTGCTGACGCCGGTCAGCTCCGGCGCCGACCCCGCCCGTCCCGACACGGCAGCACCGGTGTCCGCCACCCAGTCCGACGGCGTTCCGGCAGCCGGCCAGGCCGCGGAGGGCTCCGGGCCGGTGGTGGCGCCGCCCGCCGCCCCGCTGATCCGCAAGCCGGGCCAGCGGTTCCGCATCGTCAAGCCCGTCCTGCTCCTGGAGAAGCCGGTCATCCCGGAAGGGTTCGTCCGGCTGCCGGCCGGCTCGACCAGCCCGACGCAGTTCACCGTCACCTCCTTCAACGTGCTGGGCGCCAGCCACACCGCCGGCGGACGCAGGGGCTTCGGCAGCGCGGCGTCGCGCATGCGCACGACGGTCGGGCTGTTCCGCTACCACAACGTCAGCGTCGCGGGGCTGCAGGAGTTCCAGGCCAGCCAGCTCGCCATGTTCAACTCCCTGACCGGCGGCTCGTTCGGCGTCTACCCCGGGATGTCGCTGGGCAACCAGCCGGTCCAGAACTCCATCGTCTGGCGCACGGCCGACTGGACGCTGGTGCGGGCCCAGAGCACTCCGATCCCCTACTTCCGCCGACGGGTGCCGATGCCGCAGGTGCTGCTCCGCAACAACCGCACCGGACGCGAGGTGTGGTTCGCCAACTTCCACAACCCCGCCGACAAGTACGGCGCCGCGCAGGGGGCACGCAACACCGCCACCGCCATCGAGGCCTCGCTGGTGCGGAGCTTCGTCGCCGGCGGCCACCCCGTGATCGTCACCGGAGACATGAACGAGCGCGAGAGCTTCTTCTGCCGGATCAGTGCCGCCGCGCCGCTGCACGGCGCCAACGGCGCCTATCGCAGCGGCTCGAGCTGCCGCAATGCCTCACGCACCGCGGTCGACTGGATCCTCGGCACCACCTCGGTGCAGTTCTCCAACTACGCCCTCGACGAGTCGACGGTGTCGCGGAGGATCAGCGACCACTACATGATCCGCGCCGGCGTCACCCTGCCGCCGCTGGGCGACAACAAGGCCTGCATCCCCGCGCCGAAGGACAAGGCGTTCATCTGGTGCCCTCCCGGCGGCTAGCGCTGTTGCCGAGACCGCTGGTTGAGGGGGTCGCGCAGCGACCGACTCGAAACCAGCGCGGATCTGCCGAGATCGGGGCGCCTGTACTAGGATGACGCCATGACTCCTGAGCAGCGCGTGGTGTTCCTTGACCCCGACGGGTCGGCGCCGGTCGCGGGGTTCGTCATCGTCGGACATCCGACGAGGGTTATCTACCAGCAGCAGTACGGCGGGACCGCCTGTCTGCAGGGCCGAATGGAGGGCTACCTCGTGCCCGTCGACCTTGGGAAGGCGCGCGCAAGGCTTGACGACTTCTTCATCAGGACGCTCAAGGGGCGGGCCTGGGGTCTCCCCGCAGGCAGAACGATGACGTCTTGGCGCTGCTCCGACAGATCGTGGAGACGGTCCGCTTCTGGCCATCCGTGTCAGGCACGAACGCTCCGCCGTCGACCTTGAGCCTCGACGAAGATCGTGCGACCAGGTGGACGAAGCATAGCGATGCCCATCGTCTCTGCCGATGGCGCGTCTGCCGCATAGCGTGCGCATGCGGCCATGCGGATCTGCCGCAACGGAACCATGCGCGGCGCCGTTGTCATACTGGGTAGCGGCGATCGGAAGGCAATCATGTCTACGCGGGGCCTTCTTGGTGCGGCAGTGTTGTGTGCGGTGTTTGGCGGCTGCGGTTCCGAGACCGAGGACGTCAACGCGGACGAACCTGCCGCCACGGCACCGGCCGAGTCGGACCGCGCAGTGGACGGCGACGCCGAGCTCGACTGCAATCAGATGAGTTCGGGCACCATGGACGTGCTCCCCCCGAACTCCGTCGAGGAAGCGCGTGCGGCAGGTTGGCCCAGTTCGCCCGAGGAAGCGGCCAATGACACCGTCACCGCACCTGCCTACGTTGGCCGGCTCGACGACGTCGAACTCAGCGAGGGAACAACAGTCGAGTTGCCGGGCGCTACGAACGCCGTCCGCTTCTTTGCCGTGAGGCCCGATGGACACGTCGTTGGCAACATCACCGTGCAGGAGCTCTTGCCTGATGTCTGGGCGAGCGCGTATGTGTCCGTTTGCTCTCCCGCCTCGTAACCCGTACCACAGCAGAGCGACCTGATCTGCCGCATAGCGTGCGCATGCGGCCATGCGGATCTGCCGCATAGCGTGCGCATGCGGCCATGCGGATCTGCCGCATAGCGTGCGCATGCGGCCATGCGGATCTGCCGCATAGCGTGCGCATGCGGCCATGCGGATCTGCCGCGACCAGTGCGAGCATGGCGCTCCACTGAACGCTAAGCGCGCCCCCAGCAAGCCATTCATTGGGCACGAACTTCAGGCTGCGAGCCGATTCTCCTGCAGTCTCTGCCCAATCGTTGCGTTCCCTGGGCGCAGGGGTAGATCCTCGACCCCCGGTCACCAGTGCCCGCGCCCTAGGGTCAATGCCGTGGCTGAGTGTCATCAGGTGGCACCCAGGCGCGGCACAAGGCGGACCTGACCCCTACGGCATCCTCAGCGGCTTGGTCGCGAAGCTGTGCGTCGCCCGCCGCCAGATGAAGGTGAAGTGGCCGACGTACTTGCGGTAGACGCGGGCGCGGTCGATCTCGAGGATCAGCTCGTCGTTGAGGAACGAGATGCCCGACCAGTTCTCCGAGCCGGTCCACACCTTCTTGACCCGCTTGCCGCCCATGTTGCCGTTGACGGCCAGGATCTTCAGGTGTGAGTAGAAGTTGGCGCGGCGGACGGCCTTGGGGTCGTTGGGGTTGATCGGCGGGTAGTCCCAGTCGGCGCTGCGCGCGGCGATCTTGCGCTGCTTGAGGATCTTCAGCACGCCGCCGCCCATGGCGCTGCCGATGATCGCGATGTTGCACTTGCGCCGCTTGAGGTCCCTGACCTGCTCGGCGAGCCACTTGCCGCGCTCCTGGTTCCAGCCGTACATCAGGATCCGGACCACGGTGCGGCCCTTCTTGCCGGTGCCGGGCAGGGCCTTGCAGCGGATCTCCTTGAGCCGCTTCATGACCGGGTCCTTGTCGGGGCCCGGGATCTTTGCCGCGGCGACGTCGGTGATGTCGGCCTCGTCGACGACGTCGGCCTTGGTCGCGCCCGCCTGGGTCTTGTAGTACTGGCCCGCGAAGTCGCCGCTGCTGAAGTAGACCCAGCGCGGGGAGACCCGCTTGTCCCACTTCATCTGGTTGAAGACCTTCTTGAAGGTGTTGAAGATCTTCCGGTTGCCGTTGATGGTGTAGAGGTCGTTCCACTGCAACCGCACCGCACGGTCGGTCATGTTGTGCGAGCCGGTCATGACGACGTTGTTGGCCGCCCCGGTCTTGCTGAAGGAGTAGACCTTCAGGTGCAGGTTTCCCGGCCCGCCGCGGCAGGAGCCCTTGCAGATCCGCACGAAGCTCTTGCGGCCGGCCTTCTTGCCGAGCACCCGCTGCAGCCGCAGCGTCTGCTTGGAGGTCCAGTTGTCGTTGAGCAGCATCTGGATGCGCACGCCGCGGCGGTGGGCCCTCAGCAGCGCCTCGAGGACCGACTGACGGTCGAAGGAGTAGGCCGCAATCCGGATGTATTCGCCCTTGCGGGTGTGGTTGATCGCCGCGACGATCCGCGTCATCAGCTTGGCACGCTCACCGAGCCGGCCCAGCGGGTTGTTGAAGGCCGCCCCTGGTGCGGGCCGCCAGCGCTTCTTCTTCGCTGCCGGGGCCGGCGCGGCCGCCGTGGCGACGGCGGTCGAGACCGCCGAGGCGGCCGTGGTCGCGGAGGCCGTCGACTGCATCGCCTGGACGGGTGCTGCCGGTGCGAGACCGATGGCGAGAGTCAGCGCCACGGCGCCGCTCAGCAGGGTCTTGCGGAGCATGGTGGAATCCCCCCGGATCGTCGGTCGCGACATACAGCCGCCCACTCTACCGAAGGCGGCGCGTAGATCCGAACGCTCGACGCAACAGCCCGGTCGGCGAGCCGCGACGGGTTTTGGCCCGCGACCGGCGGGCGCGCAGTCGCTCCATGTCGTCGGTCAGCATGCGGGCCAGCGCCAGCACGGCGGACTCGGCCACCTGCTGGTGGCTGACCTTGCCCTCGTCGGTGAAGGCGTCGTCGCGGGGCATCAGGTCGTCGAGGTCGCCCTCCACCCGGTAGCCCCCCGCGAGGATCGCGTCGACGTACCGCTGGGAGACCTCCCTGGCCCACTCCTCCAGCTCCCGCGGCACGCGGATCCGCTCGCCCTTCTGCTTGCCGAGCACGCGCACCGCGAAGTAGCGCTTGCCGATGTCGCCGTAGAGCTCGCGCGCCCGCAGGTCGGGGTCGAGAGCGGCGTTGACCCGGCGAAGCACCTCCGCCTGGACCCGTCCCACGGACTCGTTGCTGCGCTGCACCTCGCGGTCCAACGGCTCCGGGTCGACCTCGATCACCCGGCAGAACCGGTGGAGCAGCTCCTCGTGCGGCGCGCCGGGCGGCGGGACGAGCACCAGGTGGATGCGGTCGGCCGGGACGTACTGGACCCACCGGTCGAGGATGGCGGCCACGTCCTTGGACGACCAGTAGCGGTTGGCGATCTCCCCCTCGGTGCGGCGCAGCCGCCGGAGGTAGGAGCGGTAGGTCAGGGACATGCCGGCCTGCAGCGTCTGCTGCCACGCCGAAGGGATCTGCCGTCCCAGGTCGCGCAGGGTGACGACGAGATGGACCTCGCGACCCGAGCACGCCGCGAGCAGGCGCTCGATCTGCTCGGGAGTCGCCGGAGCGAGAGACTCCTCGGTGATCAGCACCCGGTCGCCGGACGCCGCCTCGATCTGCCCGGGCAGCCGCTCGAGCGCCGTGGCCACCTCCGGCGGGTCGGCGTCGCTCTTGTAGCGGTCACGGGCCCGCAGCATCAGGTGGAACGTCTCGCGCTTGGACCCCGGCACCATCTCGAGGCCCTGGCGGTGGAGCTCCTCGACGTTCTGCCACATCACGGTCTGGAGGTAGGACGTGCCGGTCTTCAGCAAACCGATGTGCAAGAAGAGCCGGGGCTGGGGCATGGGCGGCATCCTAACGACCGCTCGGCTGGTCAGAGCCGCCGCCGGGGCGGACCCGGTCGAGAGCCCGTGCCAGCCGCGACGGCGCCGGCTCGGCCGCCGTCGCCTCCTCTAGGCGCCGCTCCGCCTCGGCCAGCGACTTCTTCAGCGTGCTGTTGTTGCGGCGGATCACGCGCATCTCCTGCATCAGCGTCGCGATGGTGTCGAGCGAGGCGTCGAAGAGCTCGTCCGGGCTGACGTCGTCCGGATGGCGCAGCGCGCCCGGGGCGGCGCTCACCCGGAGCCGCTCGAGGTCGCCGACGACGTCGTACGCCGCCCGCTCGATCTCCGCGATCCCGTCGTCGGCGCGTGCCGCCAGCTCGGCGACCCGCGCGTCGGAGGGCAGGAAGCGCTCGTCCGAGCGGGGCACCAGGATCCGGTGGGCGAGGTAGCCGCGGATCCAGACGCCGCGGTCCAGCGCACTGCCGAACCCGCTGAGGTAGGGGCTCACCCGGCGGAGCAGCTCGGCCTCCACCAGCCCTAGCGAGGTGTTCTCCTTGGCCCGGTCGAACGAGAACTCCGCCGCGTCGGCGCCGAGCAGCTCGGCGAACTGGAGCACCAGCGTCTCGCGGGGCGCGTCGCGCTCGGGCAGCACGAGCACATGCACCCGCTCGGGGGACAGGGTGCTGCCCCAGCGACGCAGCACGCCGGGCAGGTCGAGCGCCTCCCAGCCCCACTCGTCGCCGGGCTCACTACTGGTCGGGAACTCGTCGAGCGCTGCCTCGAAGCCGTGCTTGAGGTACTCCTGCCAGTAGGAGCTCAGCACCGTGAGCAGGTCACGCGCGGTGACCACCACGTGCGTCTCCGCGGGTGCCACCGCCGCCAGCGCCCGCTGCGCCTGCTCGGCGCTGGCGCTGCCGAAGAACTCGTGGCTGACCAGCCCGTCGCCCTCCCAGTCGGCGAGCTGCTCGACCACCCGGGTCCACGCCCCCTCGGCCTCGGGGTTGCGCTGCGCGAGCCCGGGCCGCTCCCGCACCGACAGGGAGGCCCACAGGTGCTCGCGCGGCCCTCCGGGGTAGAGCACGCCCTGCTCGGCGAGGGCCTGGCGGTTGGCCCACAGCACCGACTGGATGTAGGTCGTGCCCGTCTTGGGCAGACCGACGTGGAAGAAGACGCGGCGCGCCATGGTCTCAGAGGGACTTCTGGTACCGCTCGAGCAGCTCGGCCACCTTCGCGTCGTCGCGCTGGGAGACCGGGAGCAGCAGCTCGGTGACCAGGTCGGTCAGCTCCGCCAGCCGGAGGTTGAGGGAGCGGCACTCCTGCACCTCGTCCTCGAGCCGCTTCACCCGGCGGCGCAGGTCGACCACGGTGGTGGCGGCGACCTTCTCGCCGACCGTCCGCGCGCTCTTCTGGAGCGAGTCCTTCACCGCCACGTCGCCACCATCCGACAGATCCGGGAGGGCACCTCGACGGCCTTCCCGCCAACGGGTGTCGAGGCTAGCAGCACCTCGCGGGTCGTCACGGTCGCGCCGGCACCGGCCAGCTCGGCAGCGAGCTTGTCGGGCTGGCGGGGCTTCACCCGCAGCCGCCGGGCCAGCCGGTCGCGTCCCCGGCGGCACACGAACTCCAGCCGCACCTCGCCGCCGTCGCGCAGCAGCATGTCGCACAGGCGGTAGAGGTGACGCCGGCCCGGCCGGTCCACGGCGTCCACGAGATGACGGCCGAGCAGCACCTTGGGGCCGGGCTCGCGCGCGAGCAGTGCGCCGGTCGACAGCACCGAGCGCAGCTCGTGCAGGTTGAGCGCGCCGAAGCGGACGGAGGCGTCGTCGGGCTGGGCCGCCTCCGTGGCGGCGAACGCCTTCGGCACGTGGTCGAGACCCCAGACCGTCGCTCCCTGCGAGGCGAGCCACACGGCGTCGACGCCGTAGCCGCAGCCGAGGTCGACGTACGTCACGTCGGTGCCGTGCGCCGCGAAGGCGGCCCGCGCGAGGTCGGACGGCTCCCACGAGGCCGGCTCCGGGGCGCGTGCGTAGTAGCCGTCCCAGAGCGGTCGCTGCGGCCGGATGCCGCGGAACCAGCCGTTGAGCCGGCGGTACGTCGAGGCCGGCGTCTCGAACTTGTACGCAGGGTCGGGGGTGCGCCACGACGGGCCGTAGGTGGCGACCAGCAGCCGGTCGGGGTCGGCCGGGACGGGCAGCTCGCGACCCTCGAGGGTGGCGGTGCCCAGCGGGAAGATCCACGAGCGCTCGAACGGCGCCCGGATCTCGCCCATGAGGTGGAGGTGTCCTTCTCGCAGGAACCCGCCGAACACGTCGAGCCCGCGTGTGGAGCCGTCGGCCTCCGTCACCACGACCTTGAACGCGGCTCCGGAGTAGCGCTGGGTGACGTAGCCCATCTCCGAGAGCCGCGCCTGCAGCCGGAACGACTCACGCATCACGTCGACCGGCTCGGTGTGACTGCTGACGTAGCCGAGGTCGGCGTCGCTGTCGTGCCCGATCAGCCGCCCCTCGCGGACCGCGCCGAGCAGGGTGCCGTAGGCGAGGAACGCGTCGATCCCGGCCCGCCGGAGAGCGTCGAGCACCTCCTCGACGGCGTCGAGGAGCGGGGCGACGTGGGCGGCGCTGCGGTTCTCGAACGTCTTGACCAGGCGGCCGGTCTTGTCGGTCGCCAGCGGGTTGCCGTCGCGGTCGACGACCGCGACCCGGCCCTCCCCCTCGCCGAACCTGTGCTCCTCGTCGTAGAGCACCTCGCCGCTCTCGTGCACGACCACGCTGACCCTTGCGGAGCCGTCGAGGAACCGCTTCATCCCCTTCGGCCACGCCACGAAGGTGCCGCCGCCGTGGCCCTCGCCCTCGTCCTCCCCGTCGCGGTGCAGCCACAGAGACCAGATGCGCCGGCCGTCGAACAGCACGTCGAGCACCAGCTCCTCGCGGGACCGGGCGTGCAGGCCGTCGGGCCCGATGCGCACCGTGCGGGAGCGCGCGGAGGTGCTCACCGGAGCTGCTCCCGTCGTTCGGAGGGCTGGACGACGGTCATGCTAGCGCTCCCCCGCGCCGGGGCCCGGGGCCAGCGTCGGCGCGCTCCCGACGGCCTCCCGCACCGCCCCAATCGTCACAAGGGCCTCACAAGTCACGAGTTTTCGCGTACGCTGCACACGGTCCCCACGGCCGGGTGAGGGTGGCGAAGACACCCCCAACGTTCATCGCACCCCCGGCTGCTTCCCCCCAAGGAGGGTCACTCCATGCCTGCCGTCCGCCTGCCTGCCCGCCGGGCGGTGGCCCTGGTCGCCGCCGCCGCGGTCGTGGCCGCCGGAGTCGCCTGGCTCGGCCAGGCCACCGACGACTCCGACGCACCCGCCGCGCAGCCGCCCGCGATCACGCCGGCCGCGAGCCAGCCGTCGTTCCGGGTCGGCTCCTTCAACGTGCTCGGCGCCAGCCACACCGACCCCGGCGGGGACCGGCCGAAGTTCGCCGGCTACCAGAAGCGGCTGCGGCTGGCCGTGCGCGCGATCCGCGAGGAGCGTGTCTCGGTGGTCGGCCTGCAGGAGTTCCAGGCCAAGCAGGCCGACTACTTCGACGAGATCGCCGGCTCGGAGTTCCGCGTCTTCCCGGGCACCTCGATCAACCGCCGCGCGAGCGTGCACAACTCGATCATCTGGCGGCGCGACACCTGGAAGCTGCTCGACAAGCGCACCATCCGGATCCCCTACTTCAAGGGCGCCGAGCTGCTGATGCCCTACGTGCTGCTCGAGAGCAAGGTCACCGGGCAGCGGTCGTGGTTCTTCAACACCCACAATCCGGCGAACACCCACGGCAACGCCTGGAAGTGGCGCAAGGAGGGCTTCCGGCGCGAGGCCGAGCTGGTCGCCGACCTGCGGGCCGCCGACCCGACCGTCCCGGTCGTCGTGACCGGCGACAAGAACGAGCGCGAGAGGTACTTCTGCTACATCGCCCCGCGCTCCGAGCTGCACTCGGCCAGCGGCGGTCTGCACGAGGGCGTCTGCCGGCCGCCTGCCCGCCCGCAGCCCGTCGACTGGGTCCTGGGCACCTCCGACGTGCGGTGGAGCAGCTACGTCGCCAGGAGCGACTGGATCGTCAAGAAGGCCACCGACCACCCGCTGGTGGTCAGCGAGGCCTCGATCGCGCCCCGCACGATGCCGTACGCCGACCGGGTGGTCGTCGTCGACATCGAGGGCCTCACCGTCGGCAGCGTCCGACGCCTGGGCGCCGAGGGCACGCCGACCCTGCACCGGCTGATGGCCGAGGGCGCGTCGACCCTCAACGCCCGCACCCTCGCCGAACGCACCTCGCGCGATGCCAACGTCGCGGCGATGCTGACCGGTCGCCGGGTCACGCCTGCCAAGGCGGGCCACGGCGTCGACTGGGACGACACCTGGGACCGCACCGTGCACGCCGCCGCCGGTCGCTACGTCTCCAGCGTCTTCGACCTGGTGCGCAACTACGCCTACCGGACCGCCCTGGTGACCCGCGACAACCTCCGGCTGGTCGACCGCAGCTGGGACGCCGACCACGGCGGCCGCGACCCCTACGGAGTCGACAACGGCCGCGACAAGATCCTCGACTACGTCGGCGACCGCAACGACGCACGCGCGATGACCGACCTGCTCGACCGCCTGGGCGGCAAGAAGCCGCCGACGCTGAGCTTCCTGCACCTGTCGGCCACCCACCGGGTCGGCGTCCGTGAGGGCTTCACCAGCGCCGGCTACGACGCTGCGGTGGCCCAGGCCGACGCCCGGCTGGGGCAGCTGCTGGCCAGCATCGAGGGCCGCCCGAGGCTCGCCGACCGGACGCTCGTCGTCGTGACCTCCGACCACGGCGGCTCCAAGACGCTCGGCAGGAACACCCAGGCGCTGCCCAACATCCGGGTGCCGTTCCTCGCCTGGGGGCCCGGGGTCGCGGTGGGCGCCGACCTCTACGACCTCAACCCGCAGCTGAAGGACCCCGCCGGGCAGTGGAAGGGGTACGGCGGCCGACAGCCGGTCCGCACCGCCCACGTGGCCGCGGTCGTGACCAAGGCCCTCGGCCTGCCGCCGGTGCCCGGAGGGACGCTCGACCCCGGTCGCGCCTTCACGGTCTTCGCCCCTTCTCAGTAGCGTTCTCCCCGTGACCACCACCCCCACCCGCGTCTACGTCGCCCGGCTCGTCGGGCTGCCGGTCTTCGACCCGCGCGGCGAGCAGGTCGGGAAGGTGCGCGACGTGGTGGTGACCGTGCGCTCCGACGCACACCAGCCGCGGGCCCTGGGCCTGGTGGTCGAGGTGTTCGGTCGGCGGCGCATCTTCGTGCCGATGACGCGGGTGACCAACATCGACAGCGGCCAGGTCTACACCACCGGGGTGATCAACCTGCGCCGCTTCGAGCAGCGGCCGACCGAGACGCTGGTGATGGGCGAGATGCTCGACCGCCAGGTGGTCATCCGCGACAGCGCGACCCGCGGCGCGATCTACGACGTCGCCCTCGAACAGGGCCGCAACCGCGACTGGCTGATCAGCCGGCTGGCGGTGCAGGAGCCGGGGCGCGGGCTGCGCCGCCGGGGGCAGACCCACGTGGTGGAGTGGAACGCCGTCGTCGGACTGGCCAGCCCGGAGGAGCGCCAGGGCGCCACCCAGCTCATCGCGGCGCTCAACGAGATGCGTCCCGCCGACGCCGCGAGCGCCCTGCACGACCTGCCGACGGACCGGCGTACCGCCGTGGTCGCGGAGCTCGGCGACGAGCGCCTCGCCGAGGTGCTCGAGGAGATGCCCGACGAGGACCAGGTGGAGATCCTGAGCCACCTGGCGCCTGAGCGGGCCGCCGACATCCTCGAGGAGATGTCGGCCGACGACGCCGCGGACCTGATCGCCGACCTCCCTCCCGAGCAGGCCAGCCGGCTGTTGGAGCTGATGGAGCCGGAGGAGGCGGAGGACGTCAAGCGGCTCATGGTCTACGACGAGGAGACCGCCGGCGGCATGATGACGCCCGAGCCGGTGATCCTGCCGCCCGATGCCACCATCGCCGAGGCACTGGCCCACGTCCGTCGCGAGGAGCTCCCCACCTCGCTGGCGGCGCAGGTCTACGTCTGTCGGCCACCGCTGGAGACGCCCACCGGCAAGCTGCTGGGCCTGGCCCACATCCAGCGGCTGCTCCGGGAGCCCCCCAGCGAGCTGGTCGCCCGCGTGCTCGACCAGGAGACCACCTACATCCACCCCGGGGCGAGCCTGCTCGAGGTCGCGGCGCACGTCGCCTACTACAACCTCACCGCCGCTCCTGTCGTCGACGAGCAGGGACGGCTGCTCGGCGTGGTGACCGTCGACGACCTGCTCGACCACATGCTGCCCGACGGCTGGCGCGACCAGGCTCGCGCCGACGTCGCCGACCAGCACCGCGGCGCGGCGAGAGGCGTCCTGCGATGAGCGAGCCCCGCACCGGCCGCGGCCGTCTCGACACCCCCCGCGAGACGCGCCGGCTTGCCCTGCGCCGCCCCGACCCGGAGGCCGACACCATCGGGGTGTTCGCCGAGGGCTTCGCCCGCTACATGGGCACCGCCCGCTTCCTGTTCTGGATGACGGTGTTCGTGGGCGTCTGGATCGTGTGGAACGTCGTCGCGCCGGCGGAGCTGACGTTCGACCCCTTTCCCTTCATCTTCCTGACGCTGATGCTCTCGCTGCAGGCGTCGTACGCCGCCCCGCTGATCCTGCTCGCGCAGAACCGGCAGGAGAGCCGCGACAAGGTGGTCGCCGAGCAGGACCGGCAGGCCAACGCCCGTGCGCACGCCGACATGGAGTACCTCGCCCGTGAGGTGGCGTCGCTGCGGATGGCGGTCGGTGAGGTCGCGACCCGCGACTTCCTGCGCTCGGAGCTGCGGTCGCTGGCCGGCGAGCTGGAGGAGCGCCTCGCGGGGTCCGACCGGGGCGACCCCGCGGACGCCCCCACGAACGACCGGGCCTGAGGGGCACCCGTACTCTTGGACATCATGAGCACCCCCTCCCTCGAGCAGGCCCATCCCGCGATCTGGGCGGCCCTGGCCACCGTCATCGACCCCGAGATCAAGCGACCTGTCACCGAGCTCGGCATGGTCGACGCGATCGAGCGGACCGACGCCGGCTCGGTGGCCGTCCACGTGCTGCTGACCGTGGCCGGCTGCCCGATGCGCGACGCGATCACGCGTGACGTCACCGCGGCGGTCGGCAAGGTCGAGGGCGTCACCGGCGTGACCGTGACCATGGGCGTGATGACCGACGAGCAGCGCTCGGCGCTGCAGACCACGCTGCGCGGCGGTCAGCCGGCCAAGGAGATCCCCTTCGCCCAGGCCGGCTCGCTGACCCAGGTGATCGCCGTCGCTTCCGGCAAGGGGGGCGTGGGCAAGTCCTCGGTCACCGTCAACCTCGCTCTCGCGATGGCTGCCCAGGGGCGCCGGGTCGGCGTCGTCGACGCCGACATCTACGGCCACTCGGTGCCCGCCATGCTCGGCGTCGCCGACTCCCGGCCCACCCAGGTCGAGGAG
Organism: uncultured Actinomycetota bacterium; assembly: GCA_963719955.1. GTDB lineage: Bacteria > Actinomycetota > Actinomycetes > Propionibacteriales > Nocardioidaceae > Nocardioides. Next base: position 327,622 of record CAVRDV010000002.1, read on the forward strand.
ATGATCATGCCGGTGCCGACGCCGTCGGGCGTCTCGGTGATCTCCATCGGCATGCTCAAGCCGCGGCGCGACCAGGTCGTCGCGTGGCGCGGCCCGATGCTCGACCGGGCGCTGGTCCAGATGCTCAGCGACGTCTTCTGGGGCGACCTCGACGTGCTGCTCCTCGACCTGCCGCCCGGCACCGGCGACATCGCGCTCTCCCTCGGTCAGCACCTTCCCAACGCCGAGGTCCTCGTGGTGACCACTCCGCAGGAGGCCGCTGCCGAGGTGGCCGAGCGGGCCGGCACGATGGCCTCGATGATGCACCAGCGGGTGGTCGGTGTCGTGGAGAACATGAGCTACCTCCCCTGCCCCCACTGCGGTGCCGAGCACCGCCTGGAGATCTTCGGCTCCGGTGGCGGCGACCGGGTGGCGGCCACCCTGTCCGAGCGCTTCGGCTACGACGTGGCCGTGCTCGGCCAGGTGCCGCTCGACACCTCGCTGCGCGAGGGCGGTGACGCCGGCAAGCCGATCGTCGAGTCCGACCCCACAGCACCGGCCGCGGTCGAGCTGACTCGAGTGGCGTCGGCGCTGACCGAGAAGGGGCGCGGCCTCGCCGGGCGCCAGCTCGGCCTGACCCCGACCAGCAAGCTCTAGACTCCCCGCCATGTTCGGGGTCGGCCTGCCGGAGCTCGCGGTCATCGCGTTCGTCGCCGTGCTCGTCGTCGGCCCCGAGAAGATCCCCGACCTGGCCCGGCAGGCGGGGCGGATGCTGCGTCAGCTGCGCAACCTCGCCAACGTCGCGCGCGACGAGCTGCGCGACGAGCTCGGCCCGGACTACGCCGACCTCGAGCTGCGCGACCTCGACCCCCGCGAGATCGTGCGCAAGCACGTGCTCGAGGCGATGGAGGACGAGGACGAGGACGGGCCTTCGCCCAGCCGGCCGCGCGAGAGGCCGCTGAAGGCCGGGGAGCTGCCGCCGTACGACGTCGACGCGACCTAGCCCGTCCCCACCCGGTCAGTCCCGGCTGGCCACGGCCGCCACCGCGGCGAAGGACATCAGCTGCACCCGGCCGACCTCGGGGCGCACCTCGACGAAGTCGGCGCCGACCCGCTCCAGCACACCCTCGTGTCGGGCACCGTCGCGGCGGTGGACGACGCAGCGGGCCCCCGCGGCCGCGAGCCCGCGGAGCGTGGAGCCGACGCCCAGCCGGGTCAGCGGCGACCAGGCCGCCTCCGGCACCGCGCGCTCCGACGCGCCCCGGACCGCGGCGACGGCCTCGGCGAAGACGATCCAGTCGGTCCCGAGCGAGCGGACCAGGCACCAGCCCTCTCCCACCCGCTCGAGCCGGCCGGTGACCGCGCCGACGCCGACCACGTCGAGAGCGACCTCCTGCTCCAGCGTTGCCATCAGCCGGCTCGCCAGGGTGACCGAGGCGTACTCCGCCCGGCTGCGGTCGGCGAGCTCGGCCGCGCGCTCCTCGCCGTAGAGCGCCTCCGCCTGGCGCTCCAGGTCGGCGAAGAGCGCGGTCAGCTCGTCGTCCCAGGCCATGGCAGGAGCCTGCCACCCCGCCGGAGGCCACCAGACGGCGGCCCCGGCTCCTGTGGAGAGGTCGTTGACGAACGGTCATGAGCGTTCTTAAATAGATGCAAACATAGGCAAACGCAAGGACTTGGCCATGCAGATCTGGCGGGGGTGGCTCCTGTGGGCGGCAGTGGGCTGCCTGCTGGCTCCCCTGCCGTCACAGCTCGCCCCCGAGCTGACCCTGCTCGCCACCACGCTCGACCCTGCGTCGGCCCTCGACCTGGTGGCGCTGCTGCGGGGGCTGGCGGCCGTCCTGCTGCTCTGCTGCACCCTGTGGTGCTGGGCGGCGGCGACGGCCGCGCTGGTGGCCGTCGGCCACGGGCGTCGGGCCCGGCCGCGCGGCTGCCCCCGGTGGGTGCACCGGGCCGTGCTGGGCGCGCTCGGAGCCGCGCTCACCGGCGGCCTCGCGACGCCGGCCTCGGCGCTCGACGGCGAGAACGCGCCGACCGCCTCGTTGACGGTGGTGCGCGGGTTGCCCTACCCCGATCGAGCCGAGGGGGCAGCCGCTCGACCGGTCCTGGCCAGGCCGGAGACGACGACCGGCCGGCGGCACGTGGTGGTCCCCGGCGACACGCTCTGGGCGATCGCCGCCCGCGATCTCTCCCCCGACGCCTCGCCGGCCGACGTCACCGACCGCTGGCAGTGCATCTACCGGCTCAACCGGGCCGCGATCGGCCCCGACCCCGACCTGATCGTCCCCGGCACCTCACTGGAGCTGCCGTCCCCCCGAGAGGAGACCCGATGACCAGCCTGCTCCGTCACCCCGATGCGGTGCCGCTCGCCAGCGTGCAGGGCACGCTCGCCCTCGACCTGGCGCCGCGCTTCGACCCGCCGCCGGCTCCCGGGCGCAGTCCCGGTCGCCCCGGCGGCGACGTCGTGCCGATCGAGGCCGGCCACCGCCGCCGGGTCGAGCAGTGGGCCCACCGCTACGCGCAGGCGGTGGTCGAGATCGTGGCGGCGACCGGCCGGCGGGCAGCTGGTGCGCTGGACCGCCCCGCCCGTCCACGACCGACCTGGTCCGGCGCGCCGTGCTGGTCGCCCGGGCCGGTGGCCACCAGCCCGGCGGCGGCCGCACCGGTCAGGTGGTCCGGCCCCAGGTGCAGGGCGTGCGGAGCTGCTTCGTCACCGACACCCGGGTCGAGGTCAGCATCCACGTCCGCCACGGCGAGCGCTCGCGGGCGATCGCCGCCCGCTTCGAGCTGGTCGACGGCCGCTGGATGTGCACGGCGCTGGAGTTCGCCTGACCAGACTGCTCAGCCGTTGACCCGCGTGGTCAGCCCGGTCGGGCCACCCGGCGCGCCGTGGCACCGCTTGTACTTCTTGCCCGAGCCGCACGGGCAGAGCTGCGTTGCGGCCGACGTCGGCGTACTCGTCGTCGGCGTTGGAGACCGTGCCGCCGGTCACCTCGACCTCGCCGTCCTCCGACGGGGCGGAGTAGGACAGGTTCTGCGGCTGCTTGGGCGCCTCCAGCCCCTTGGCCTTGATGAGCGGGGAGTGCTCGGCCGGCGGCTCCTCGGCGGCCTCGCGCGCCGCACCCATCGCCTCGGGCGCCGACGACCACGTCGAACATGCCGGCGTCCTCCATCGCGACGGGCGGCTCCTCCTCCTCGACCTGGACCTCGAGGTTGAACAGGAAGCCGACCGACTCCTCCTTGATGCCGTCCATCATCGCGGCGAACATGTCGAAGCCCTCGCGCTGGTACTCGACGAGCGGGTCGCGCTGGCCAGTAGGCGCGCAGGCCGATGCCCTCGCGCAGGTAGTCCATCTCGTAGAGGTGCTCGCGCCACTTGCGGTCGAGCACCGAGAGCACGACGCGGCGCTCGAGCTCGCGCATGACCTCGGTCGCCGACCTCCTCCTCGCGCCGGTCGTAGGCCGCCTGCGCGTCGGCCTGCAGCAGCTCGACCAGCTCGTCGCGGTCGATGCCCTCGCGGCCGCCCGCCTCCTCCTCGAGCCGCTCGTGCTCGAGGGAGACCGGGTAGAGCTGCTTGAGCGCCATCCAGAGGGCCTCGAGGTCCCACTCCTCGGCGAAGTCCTCGGTGGCGGCCGTGACGTAGCCCCGCGATGACGTCGTCGATGAAGGTGCGGACCTGCTCCTGCAGGTCCTCGCCCTCCAGCACCTCGGCGGCGCTCGGCGTAGATCACCTCGCGCTGACGGTTCATCACGTCGTCGTACTTCAGGACGTTCTTGCGGGACTCGAAGTTCTGCGACTCGACCTGGCCCTGGGCGCTGGCGATCGCGTTGGTGACCCGCTTGTTCTCGATCGGCACGTCGTCGGGGACCTTGAGGACCTGTCAGCACCCGGTCGACCCAGTCGGACTTGAACAGCCGCATCAGGTCGTCCTGCAGCGAGAGGTAGAACCGGGACTCGCCCGGGTCGCCCTGACGGCCGGAGCGACCGCGCAGCTGGTTGTCGATGCGGCGCGACTCGTGGCGCTCGGTGCCGAGGACGTAGAGGCCGCCGACCTCGCGCACCTCGTCGTGCTCGGCGGCCGACCTGCTCCTTGATCGCGCTCGACGGTGCTCGGCCCAGGCCGCTTCGTACTCCTCCGGGGTCTCCGACGGGTCGAGCCCCTGCTTGCGCAGCTCCTGGTCGGCGAGGAACTCGACGGTGCCGCCGAGCATGATGTCGGTGCCGCGACCGGCCATGTTGGTGGCGACGGTGACCGCACCCTTGTGACCGGCCAGGGCGACGATCTTCGCCTCGTCGGCGTGCTGCTTGGCGTTGAGCACCGCGTGCGGGACGCCGCGCTTGCGTGAGCAGGCTGGAGAGGTGCTCGGACTTCTCGACCGACACGGTGCCGACCAGGACCGGCTGGCCCTTGCGGTGCCGCTCGACGATGTCGTCGACGACGGCGTCGTACTTCGCCTCCTCGGTGCGGTAGACGAGGTCGGGCTGGTCCATGCGCTGCATCGGCTTGTTGGTCGGGATCGGGACGACGCCGAGCTTGTAGATCTTGTCGAACTCCGCGGCCTCGGTCATCGCCGTACCGGTCATGCCGGCGAGCTTGTCGTAGAGGCGGAAGTAGTTCTGCAGGGTGATCGGTGGCGAGGGTCTGGTTCTCCTCGCGGACCTGCACGCCCTCCTTGGCCTCGATCGCCTGGTGCAGGCCGTCGTTGTAGCGGCGGCCGGCCAGCATGCGGCCGGTGTGCTCGTCGACGATCAGCACCTCGCCGTCCATGACGACGTAGTCCTTGTCGTTGCGGAACAGCTCCTTGGCCTTGATGGAGTTGTTGAGGAAGGAGATCAGCGGGGTGTTGACCGAGTCGTAGAGGTTGTCGATGCCGAGGTAGTCCTCGACCTTGGTGATGCCCGGCTCGAGCACCGAGATGGTGCGCTTCTTCTCGTCGACCTCGTAGTCGGCGTCCTTGACCAGGGTCTTGGCGATCGTCGGCGAACTCGGCGTACCACCGCACCTCGTCCTGGGTCGGGCCGCTGATGATCAGCGGCGTCCGCGCCTCGTCGATCAGGATCGAGTCGACCTCGTCGACGATGGCGAAGTGGTGGCCGCGCTGCACGCACTCCTCGATCGAGCTGGCCATGTTGTCGCGGAGGTAGTCGAAGCCGAACTCGTTGTTGGTGCCGTAGGTGATGTCGCAGTCGTAGGCCTCGCGACGCTCGTCGGGCGTCATCGCCGGGCAGGATGACGCCGGTGGTCAGCCCGAGGAAGCGGTAGATGCGGCCCATCCACTCGGCGTGGTACTTCGCGAGGTAGTCGTTGACGGTGACGACGTGGACGCCCTGGCCGGACAGCGCGTTGAGGTACGTCGGGAGGGTGGCGACCAGCGTCTTGCCCTCACCGGTGCTTCATCTCGGCGATGTTGCCGAGGTGGAGCGCGGCGCCGCCCATCAGCTGGACGTCGAAGTGGCGCTGCCCGATGACCCGCTTGGCGGCCTCGCGGACGGTCGCGAACGCCTCCGGCATCAGGTCGTCGAGCGTCTCGCCGTTGTCGAGCCGCTCGCGGAACTCAGCCGTCATCGCACTGCAGCTCCTCGTCGCTCATGGCGACGAAGTCGTCCTCGATCGCGTTGACGGCCTTGGCGACCGCCTCGAGCTGGCGCAGGATCTTGCCTTCGCCGATGCGGAGGATCTTGTCGAGAATGGCTGGCACGGGCGGTGACTCCTGGGACGTGGCAGGGCAGCGCGGCCGGCAGGCGGCGCCTTCGTCATGCTACCCACGCGGGCCAGTGCGCGGGGAATCAACCGACACCCGGGCCGGCGTCGTCGAGCACGTCGTCGAGCCGGAGCATCCGGCCCAGCTCGTCGGCGACCGCCCGCACCCAGGTCGCGCTCAGGTGCTGCCCGTCGTGGTAGGTCACCACCCGGTCGACGACGAACGGGCATCGGCCCGCGGCGCAGACCAGCCGGTTCACGGCGACGTACCTCGCCCCCGCGGAGCGGGCGCCGTGCCGCACCCCGTGGTTGACCGACCGGACGTGGCGGTTCACCGGGCGGGTGCAGTCGGCCATCGTGGCGCCGTCGCCGAGCAGGCAGGCGGCGGGGTCGACCGCCAGCAGCGACACGTCGCCGAGCACGCGCACCTCCGGTCCGAGCGCCTGCGTCTTGCGCACGAAGCCCGCGACGGCGGCCGACCAGGCGGCCCGGTCGGGGCGGCCGCCGAGCAGCCGGTAGGGGTAGGCGCGCGAGGCGACCAGCACCAGGTCGGGGTCCAGCGCACCGATCTGCTGCTGGACCCAGGCGCGCTGCTGGTCGCACTCGGGGAACGGCGGCCCGTCGAGGTCGAGGAGCATGCGCAGGTCGTAGGGCGTGCACCCGAACTTCACCAGCGGCACCACCTCGACGCCGTCGCGTGCTCCCAGCACCTCCAGCGCGGGCACCCACATGTAGGCGTGCGAGTCGCCGACCACCACGATGCGCCGCGGAGCGCCCACCGTGCCGAGCCGGCAGAGGTCGTGGCCGACCTCGGGATCGTCGGCCACACAGGGCGCGCCGTAGTCAGGCCGGTCGCGGTCGAGGTCCGCCAGGTCGTTGCTGACCGGGAACGGGATCGGTGCCCCGACGGCGGCCCGGTCCAGCGACGCGGCGATCAGGTCGTGCACGCGGTGGCCGTTGGGCGGGGTGCGGAGCTCGGGCGGCACGGAGGCGAGGTCGAACGCCGCCCCGGCCGCGGCAAGCCGGTCGGTGGTGCGGTCCACCTGCAGGTGGACGCCGACCACCGCTGCCATCGTGGCGGCCAGCGCCGCCGGCCAGAGCGCCAGCGAGCGTCGGGTCGGGCGCCACCAGCGACCGCTCCGGAAGGGCTCCTCCACGAAGCGATGGCTGAGGACGGCCAGGAGGGTCGCCACGGCGACCAGCAGCGCTGCAGCCAGCGCCGGCGGCGGGTCGAGAAGTGGAGCGCCGAGAAGCAGCACCGGCCAGTGCCAGAGGTAGAGCGAGTAGGACAGGTCACCGAGCCGAACCATCGGGCGCGTCGTCAGCAGCCGGGCCGGTCCGGCTGGGCCCGGGACCCCGGCAGCGAGGACGGCAGCGGTGCCCAGCACGGACGGCAGCGCAGCCCATCCCGGGAAGGGGGTCTCCGGGCCGAGGAGGACCGCCGACCCGCCGATCGCCGTCAGGCCTGCCCCGGCCAGGGTGGCGCGGAGTGCGTGAGGCAGGCGCGGCGCCCGGTGGGCCAGCACCGCCAGCAGCGCGCCGACGGCCAGCTCCCAGGCTCGGGCCGGGGCTGAGAAGTACGCCGTCGCGGGCACGTCGTCGAGCAGGCGCAGCGACCAGGCGAAGGAGGCCGCGCCGATCGTCAGCAGCGCCGCCGTCAGCCCGGCGCGGCGTAGGCGCAGACGCCCGGCCGCCAGGGCGACCACGCCCGCGACGAGCACCGGCCAGACGACGTAGAACTGCTCCTCGACGCCCAGCGACCAGAAGTGCTGCAGCGGCGAGGGGGCGGTGTGTGCCGAGAAGTAGTCGCTGCCCTGCCGGGCGAGGTGAACGTTGCCCAGGAAGACCGCCGACCACGCCGCGTCGCCCGCCACCCGCAGCGCCCGCGTCAGCGGCACCAGGACCGTGGCGGCCACGACCGTGGCGACCAGCACGACGGTGGCTGCCGGCAGGATCCGCCGGGCGCGCCGCGCGTAGAACGCCGGGACGTCGATGCGGCCGGTCCGCTCGGCCTCGCGGAGCAGCAGCGAGGTGATCAGGAAGCCAGACACCACGAAGAAGACGTCGACCCCGATGAACCCGCCACCGACCAGCGCCACCCCGGCGTGGTCGAGGACGACGAGCCCGACGGCCACGGCCCTCAGGCCCTGGATGTCCCGCCGGGTCGCCGTCCTCGAGTCCCCCACGGCTCCCCCCACGTCCCTGAGATGCCCGCGGCGACGAGATGGTTGTGGGATCGTGCGGAAGTGTCACCTGAGTCCGTGTCTGTCGAGAGCGATGCCCCCGCGCGAGGGCGACGCCCACTGACGGTGACCGTGGCCGGGTGGATCACGCTGGTGCTGGCGCTGGGGTTGGGCGTGGTCGTGGGGGCCTGGGCCCTCCTGATGGGCGCGGTGCCCGCAGCACTGGTCGTCGTACTGCTGTTCACTCCTTCGGCGCGGTCGTGGTTCCCGGAGCTGTTCTACGCCCGTTGAGCGCTGGTCGGGTCAGCCTGAGGCGCCTGCCTGTTCGACGGGTGCCAGGAGCGGCGCCACGCCGCCGAGGCGGCGACGGAAGCGAACGTGGTCGGCGTGCCGGTCGAGAGCGGCCCACAGGGTCCGATGAGCGTGCCAGGGCAGCGGCTCGGCGCCGCGTCGCCAGCTGTCGCCGAAGGAGATCCAGACGGGCACCCAGTGCTCCGCGAGATCCCAGACACCCTGCGCGGCCATCACCAGCCGCCGGCGGATCTGGAACGCCTCCCGCGGGCCGTCGGCGCAGATCGGCGCGCTGTGGACCGGCCAGACCCTCAGATCGAGCGACATCAGCTCCAGCTCGAGCTCGGTGAGCGCGCAGGGGTGCACCAGCACGGTGGCGACGTTCTCGTGAGGGCGTCTCACGCACCGCACGCTAGGTGACGGCCGGGACATTGGCCAGCGTTGTTCGTCAGGCGGCGTGCGCGAGCCGCGGTCCGCCGAAGGCCAGATCGAGACGTGGTCGGCGCTGTGGGTCGTCGGATCGACCCGGCGGTGCGGGGGCGTGGCTGGTGTAGCGGTGGCCGGTCGGGGTGGTCACGATGACGGTGTGCGGGCCTGCTCGGCTGAGGTCGGGATCCAGCCGGGTCCGCCAGCCGGCGGCTTGTTTGGCGTGGTTGCAGGCCTCGCACAGGCCTTGGCCGTTGGCCAGGGTGGTAGGCCCGCCGTTGGCGGCGGGCTGGATGTGGTCGGTGTGTCGGATGGGTGCGTCGCACCACGGGGTGCGGCAGGTCTGGTCGCGGGTGGCGATCAGGCTGGCGAGGCCGGCCGGGAAGCAGCGGGAGGTCGAGTCGGCCGCAGCGAGCTGGCCGCTGGTGGGGCTGGTGTAGAGGCGTCGCAGCCAGGCCCGGTCGGCGGCAAGCACGAGGTCGCGGGCGGTCTGGGCGGGCACCGGACCGTAGCCGGTCACGTGGCCGGGCTCGCGGGCACCGGCGAGCAGGGTGCGGTCGGTCATCACCAGGCTGATCGACACCGGGACGGCGGACGCGGTCTCCTGGCCGGTGACCCGCTCGACCAGCGTGTCGGCCATCACCTGTCCCCGGTTGCGCTCGTCGCCCGTTGCCCGCGCGCTGTCGGCGGCGCGGGTGAGCGCGGCGTAGCAGGCCACCCCCTGGGCCACCGGCAGCAGCGCGGTGAGCCACACCATCGTGTCCGGGGCCGGGCGCAGCGAGACGCCGCGCTCGCGGGCGGCGTACGCCGCGCGCTGGGCGACCGCGTGCGGGTCGAGGCGGCAGGCCGCCTTCGCGGCCTCCGCCGCCAGTCGCCGGTTGCCCAGGGTGGAGGCCCGCTGGGTGTCGGCGCAGAGCTCCGCGTCGACGCGGGCCCGGTCCTCGCGGCTCAGGCAGGCGGTCTCCTTGACGAGGAGGTGGGCGCGGTGCTCGGACAGGGCGCCGGTGGACAGCGCCCTCAGTGTGTGGGGCATCTCGTGGACCAGCGCGGTCGCGATCCCGACCAGCGTGGTGCCGCGGTGCGGCGACTCCCGGCGGGCGAGCGCGACCTGGGCGGCGATCCCCTTGCCGACCTCACGCTGGCGGCCGCCCGCCTGCTCCTGCTCGCGCCGCTGCGAGGCCACGAACGCCGCGGTGACACGCGCCTGCGCCGCGGCCGCGGCCGACTTCAGCTCCTCCAGCGCCCGCAGCTGCTCGATGCGCTCCGCGTCCGTGACGGCCTCGTCCATCCGAGCCAGTCCCGCAGCCCACGACCGCAAGCCCGGCGCGCCGACGGCGGCCTCCGCGCCACTGCGGGCGACGGGAGAGGCGGACGAAGCGAGGGGATCGAACATGTGTTCGATTATATCTGCCGCGAGTGTCCCGGTCAAGACCCGCTGGCGGTCCTGGGGATTCCTCGAGGCTCGACAGGCTGTCCTGGCGCTCCGCTGCGATGCTCGGGCAGGCTCGCCCGGAGGTGGAGCCGGGCGGTGCACCGAGCATCGGTGCGACCAGCACCGTGACGCCCTAGTCTGATCTGGTTCACGGGCTTGTCTGGCGCCATTCCCGGACTCGACCTGAAGGGAGCGTGACGCGGTGGGCCGCACGCCTGACGGCGCGGAGGCTCTCGCCCGCGCGCACGACCACGCCTTGGCATGGCTGTCCAGCCTGCCTGACCGTGCCGTCCCTCCGGCTGCGTCGGTCGCTGAGGTGGTGGCGGCCCTGGGCGCCGAGCTTCCCGACGGTCCAACCGATCCGTCGGCGGTCGTCGACCTGCTCGCCCACGCGGTGGAGCCGGGACTGACGGCGATGCCCTCGGGTAGGTTCTTCGGGTTCGTGATCGGGGGCACGCACCCTGCGGGGATGGCGGCGGACTGGTTGACGTCGGCGTGGGACCAGAACGCCGGCCTGCGCACGGTCACGCCGGCAGCGACCGCGGTCGATGACGTCGCCGAGGCGTGGGTGCTGGACCTGTTGGGCCTGCACGCGGGCAGCGCCGTCGGCTTCGTGACCGGTGGGACGATGGCCAACTTCACCTGCCTGGCGGCCGGCCGCGACTCGGTGCTCGCCCGGTCCGGGTGGGACGTCGGAGTCAACGGTCTGGTCGGCTCGCCGGGGCTTCGGGTGCTGGTCGGTGCGGAGCGTCACGACTCCGTCGACCTGGTGCTGCGCTACCTCGGCCTCGGTGCGCCCGAGCTCGTCCCGGTCGACCACCAGGGTCGGATCGACCCGGTCTCCCTCCGCACGATGCTCGCCGGCGGCGACGATCGGCCGGCGATGGTGGTCCTCCAAGCGGGCAACATCCACTCCGGGGCCTTCGACCCGTTCGAGGAGGCGATTGCGGCGGCACACGAGCACGGCGCATGGGTGCACATCGACGGCGCGTTCGGGCTCTTCGCTGGCGCCTCTCCGGCCTACCGCCACCTCGTGGACGGCTATCAGGCCGCCGACTCCTGGGCGACCGACGCCCACAAGACGCTCAACGTGCCGTACGACTGCGGGCTGGCGATCGTGCGCGACCCGGGCGCGCTGCGTGCGGCGATGTCGATGCACGGTGACTACCTCATCCACGACGTCGCGGGCGACCCGTTCGAGAAGGTTCCCGAGCTGTCTCGCCGCGCCCGCGCCTTCACCGTGTGGGCGGTGCTGCGGTCACTCGGCCGCAGCGGGGTCGCCGAGCTCGTCGAACGTCTGGCGGGCCATGCACAGCTGTTCGCCGACGGCATCGCCGACATCGACGGTGCCGAGGTGCTCAACGACGTGGTCTTCACCCAGGTGTGCGCCGCCTTCGGGGACGACGCCCGCACTCGCGACGTCGTTCGCCGGATGCTGGACGACGGCACCTCGTGGACCAGCGGTTCGGTCTGGCATGGGCGGGCCGTGCTGCGCATCTCGGTGAGCAACTGGTCGACCACCGAGACCGACGTCGAGCGCACGCTCGCCGCCCTCCGCGCCCGGGTGTCCGCCGGATGACGTGCGCCGCCGAGACCCGGCCGTGATCCGCCCCGTCATCGCATCGCGGCACCCAACGCCCCGGCGAGGTCCCCGCGCGGTTCCACGACGACGTCGTTGAGCCCCAACCAGCCGGCCAGCCGCCACAGCTCGGCGGCAAGCTCCTCGGCGGTGTCGGCGGGCGCACGAGGGCTCGGCGTACGCCCCGCGCACGAGCAGCGCCCTCGCCGCCCGGTCGCGCCTTGAGGTCGACCCGGGCGACCAGGGACTCGCCGAGCAGGAACGGCAGCACGTAGTAGCCGTGCACCCGCTTCTCCGCGGGCGTGTAGATCTCGATCCGATAGAAGAAGTCGAACAGCGCCTCGGTGCGTGCCCGCTCCCAGACCACCGGGTCGAACGGACTGAGCAGCGTGCGGGCCCGGACCCGGCGGGGGCGCGCCGCCTCCGCGCAGAGGTACGCCGGCCGCGACCAGCCCTCGCACTCGGGACCGGGAGCAGCTCGCCGGCCTCCACCAGCCCCGCGGCGGCCGCCGTCGTGTCGGCGACCGACATCCGGTAGTAGTCGGCCAGGTCGCGCAGCCGTGCCGATCCCGTGGGAACGGGCCGCCCGCCGCACCAGCTCGATGTGGGCCTCCGCGGGCGACGGCGTCGGCAGCGCCAGCACCCCGGCGGGAAGCACCCGCTCGGGCAGGTCGTAGAGGATCTCGAACTGCGCGTTGCGCCCGGCGACCGCGAGCTCCCCGGACATGTAGAGGAAGTCGAGGACCCGGCGGGTCGCCGACCAGTTCCAGCCCCAGTGCTCCTTGGTGCGCGGCAGCCCGTCGTCGAGGTCGCGAGCGGTCGAGGCGCCCACCTCGCGCACCTCCGCGACCAGGTTGCGCTCCAGCTCGGCGTCCTCGGAGACGAAGCCCCACTTGCCGCGGCGGGCGCGGTAGTGGTCCATCCGGTGCTGCATCACCGGCCACAGGTCGACCGGCATGCAGCGCCTGGACGTGGGCCCAGTACTCCACCAGCCGGCGCGGGCGACGCTCCGAGGCGCGGGTCAGCAGCGCGACGTCGTAGGACCCCATCCGCGAGTAGAGCGGCATGTAGTGCGCTCGCTGGAGCACGTTGACGGAGTCGACCTGGAGCACGCCGGTGCGCGCGACGGTGCGTGACAGGGTGCGCATCGTCGGCGCGGCGTGCGCAGGGTCGGTGAACCCCTGGGCGGCGAGGGCGACGCGCCGCGCCTGGGCCAGGGACAGCTCGACCGGCACGGAGGCGGGATCGGCTCAGGGGATGTCGAGCAGCTTCTCGCGGACGGCGTACATGACCGCCTCCATCCGCGAGTGCAGCTGGAGCTTCTCGAGGATGTTGCGCACGTGGTTCTTGACGGTGTTCTCGGAGATGAAGAGCACCTTGGCGATCTCCCGGTTGTTCATGCCCTTGGCCACCAGCCGCAGCACCTCGAGCTCGCGGTCGGTCAGCCGCAGCCCCGGCACGTGCTCGCGGTCGGGCTTGCGTCATCTGCTTGAACTCGTCGATCAGCTTGACCGCCATCGACGGGCTGATCAGCGACTGACCGTCGGCCACCACGCGCACGGCCTGGGCGACCTCCTCGATGGAGGAGTCCTTGAGCAGGTAGCCCGACGGCGCCGCTCTTGACCGCCTCGTAGAGGTCGGCCTCCTCGTCGGAGACGGTCAGCATGATGATCTTGGCCGACGGCACAGCCTCCTTGATCTGCGTGCACGCCTCGATGCCGGTGCGCTTGGGCATCCGGACGTCGAGCAGGACCACGTCGGGCATCGTGCTCACCGCCAGCTGGGTGCCTTCGACACCGTCGCCGGCCTCGCCGACCACCTCGATGCCGTCCTCGGCCGACAGCAGCATCGTGATGCCCCGGCGGAACAGCTCCTGGTCGTCGACGACGAGCACGCGGATCGGGTCGGGCTGCCCGCTGTCGGAGTCTCTGGTCGCTGGGCTCACGGGTGAATCATGTCAGACCCGGAGCCGTCTGCGGCCGTCAACGCTCCTCGAGGTCGAGCGAGATCACGCCGTAGTCGTAGCCGTGGCGCCGGTAGACCACCGAAGGCCGCTCGGACTCCTTGTCCACGAAGAGGTAGAAGTCGTGGCCGACCAGCTCCATCTCGTAGAGCGCCTGGTCGAGGGTCATCGGCACCGCTGCGTGGCGTCTTCTCACGCACCACCAGCGGGCCGTCTCCGGTCACCGTGATCGGACCGACCTTGCGCTCGAACTCGACCTCGCCCTCGTCGGCCTGCTCCTGCAGGTCGGGCATCGTGGCCATCGCCTGGCCCACGGACACCGCGCTGCTGGCGCTCGCGCACCCGACGGTCGGCCGCGCGGCGCATCTGCGAGGTCATCTTGTCCAGCGCGAGGTCGAGCGCGGCCATCTTGTCGGGGGCCGCGGCCTCGGCGCGGATCACCGGACCGCGGGACACGGCGGTCAGCTCGACGCGCACCGCACGGTCGTGCTGCCGCGGGTTGCGCTCCTGCTCCACTTCGACGTCGACGCGCACGATGTGGTGGTCGTGCTTCTCCAGCCTGGACAGCTTCTCGGCGACATGACTGCGGAACCGGTCCGACACCTCGCAGTGCCGACTCTTGACCACAACCTCCATGTGAACCTCCTGGTGTCTCAGCCGGAAACGGGGACAGCACCGCCGACCCGCTCATACTCCGACGCTAACCCCTGGACGGTCGCGGCGAAAGCGAAACCCCCCGGATGGGCCGGGGGATCAGTCACCCCGGCCGACGCCTCCGGGTGGCGGCCACGACGGCGGCCGCGGCGACCTGGACACCGACCGCCTCCAGCGCGCGCTGGCCCTCGCGGGCGGTGGCCCCCGTGGTGAGGACGTCGTCGCAGAGGACCACCTGTGGGAGCCCCGCACCCCCCCTGCGCCGGCGGACGGCCCGGGCCGCCCGACCGAGGCGCTCGGGGGGCACCCACAGCGAGCGGTGCAGGTTGGCCGCCCGCTGTCCGGCGTCCAGACCGGACTGGTCGACCACCCCGGACCGAGTCGCGAGGAGCCGGGCCGTGGCGGCGTCGCGTCCGTGGCGGCGCAGCTGCCGGGCGGCCGCCTCGACCAGCGCCACCGTCGCGTCATGGCCCCGCTCGCGGACCGCCGCGGGCCGGGACGGCGCCGGCACCAGCAGCAGCTCGCCCACCGGCACCGCGGCCGCCACGGCGAGGGCGAGCAGCTCGCCCAGGACGCCTCCGAGCGCGAGCTGCCGGCGCTCCTTGTGCCCGAGCACCATCGCCTGCAAGGTGTCGGCGTAGTCGCCGACGGCCCACGGCGGCACCAGCCCCGGGGGCGTGGGCCGCGGCCAGGCGGGCCACGGGTCGCGCGGGAGCGATGCCCGGCACTCGGTGCAGAGCACGCGCCCCGGCCGCTCGCATCCACAGCACCGGCCACCGAGAAGCAGATCGCGCGCAGCGTCGACGAGCGTGATCATCGGCCGAGTCAAGCCGCGCCGCCGCCGCCGCACGGCCGCATCCTCGCTGCGGGGGACGGCTGCCGCCGCCGCACCGCCTGTGGACGCCCTCCGGCCCGCCCTCAGCCGGCGTACGTCAGCGTGGAGAGGTCGACGCCCTTGAGGGATTCGACGTACTCCACCCCCGAGGAGTCGACGACGCTGGGCCTGGGGACCGAGACGGCGTACCACGGTTCGCCCACGACCGGCGAGCCTGCCAGCCGGCGCTGGTTTCCGCTCACGACGCTGCCGCCCGGCAGGCCGCTGGAGGGCGAGCCGTCGACCGGCAGCGCGCGCACCTCCTGGACGCCGGGGGCGATCGGAGCCAGCACCAGCAACGCGGTCGGCGAGCTCCACGACAGGTCACGGACCCGGGTCGGCAGCTGGTCGCCGAACGGCAGCGTGCGTGCCGGCGTCGCGCTGGGCGGCCCGCTCGCGTCCGCCTGGATCCGGCTCTGCTTGAGGTCGTCGCGGGTCTCGCCCACCATCACCGCCACGAACCGGGTGCCGTCGCGGGACACCTGGAACGCCCGCACCCGGCCGCCGGAGATGCCCGGGATCTCGACCGACCGCAGTCGCCCCTTCGACAACACCGACACCACCGCGCCGTTGGCCCGTCGATCCACCAGCCACAGTCGGCCGGCGAGATCCCAGCTCGGCGGCAGCAGGTCGCTGGCCCCCGAGGCCACCTCTCGGACCCTCGCCGCCCCCTCAGCCTCGAGCGGTCCCACCAGCACCCGGTCACCGCCCGTGCCGACGCCGGCCACGCGAACTCCGCGCGGGTCGACCGCGACCGAGCGCAGCCCCTGCTCCTCCCGGCCGAACGGCCCGGACACCTGCCGCAGCTCGTCCGGCGTGCCGGAAGCCAGGCGGCCGTCGCGCAGGGCGAACGGAACGCTGGGCGCCGAGGTGCCGGTGGGGTCGAACTCCGGCCACTGGTCGATCGGCACCACGTCGACCGGGCCGTCCTCCCACCGCAGCGGCTCGTCGTTGAAGGTCACCGCCAGGGAGAAGATCCCGGGCACCTGGCGCAGGGTCCAGGTGAGCTGGGCGAGCATCAGCTCGGTGTCCCGGGCGTTCTGCTGCCCCGGGTCTCCCTCCAGCGCGATCTCGGCCCGGCCGCGGTCACCGACCGTGACCGGGCGTACCGTCGTCCCCGGCGGGAAGAAGCCCCGCTCGACCCGGGCCAGGTCGGCGCTCGGGCCGGCCACGAGGTCACGCACGAGGTACGTCGCCAGCTGGTCGCCCTTGGGCAGGTAGACCGGCTCAGGGACGAGAACCTCGCCGCCGGGGTCGAAGAAGTAGACCGAGAACTGGCTGAACCGCTGCGCGAACCAGGCGTCGCGGACGATCAGCGCGTTGGGTGCCTCCGCGATGCGCCACTCGCCGTCCTCGCGCACCATCGGGAAGTCGAGCTGGCTCTGGGGCGCGGTCAGGGGGCCCAGCCAACTGCCCCGCTCGTCGAGCCGGCCGGCCTCGTCGAGATCGATGGTGACGCTGAGGGTGCTGCCGCGGGGAGCGGACCGGGTGCCGTAGACGATGGTCGCGAGCGCCGGGTCCCAGGCCGCGGAGGCCTCCTGGGACAGGAACTCCTGAGCCACCGTGGTCGACAGGGGCGAGGCCTCCATCGCGTCGAGGAAGTGGACGACGATGTCTCGCGCGCTCTCCCCCGGCTGCGGCGGTCGCACCACGATGTCGGCGGGGGCCTCGGCCTCCTCGGCGCCCGCGTCGTCGACCTCCCGCACCGGTCCGGCGTTCGGCATCGACAGGCAGCCGGCCAGGCCCGCAGCCACGAGCAGGACGGCCAGCGCCCGCAGCCACGCGGTGGGAGACGTCACACCGCCACCTCCGCGTCCTCCGGAACCAGCGGGAGCGGGCTGTGCCGCAGCTCGTCGCCGACCCACCGCGGCAGGGTCAGCCGGAACTGCGAGCCCCCGCCAGGGCGACCCCCACGCCTGCAGCCAGCCGCCGTGCAGATGGGTGTCCTCGAGCGCGATCGAGAGCCCCAGGCCGGTGCCGCCGCTGGTGCGGGCCCGGGCGGGGTCGGCCCGCCAGAACCGGTTGAAGACCATGGCGGACTCCCCCGGCGACAGCCCGACACCGTGGTCGCGCACCGCGATCGCCGCGGCCAGGTCGTCGTGGGCCACCCGGACCGACCACGTCATGCGGACTCCGCGTGGTCGATGGCGTTGGTGACCAGGTTGCGCACGATCCGCTCGACCCGGCGTACGTCGGCCTCGGCGAGGCACGGCTCGGGCGGCGCCTCGACCAGCGACCCGCACCCCCCGCTGGTCGGCCAGCATCCGAGTCGAGGCGACCATTCTCTGTGCCACGTCGATGAGGTTGACGTCCTCGGTGTCCAGGACCGCGGCGCCCGCGTCGAAGCGGCTGATCTCCAGCAGGTCGGCGAGCAGCGTGCTCGAAGCGGTCGAGCTCGGTCTGCAGCAGCTCGGCAGCTCGCGCCGTGGCGGGGTCGAAGTCGGTCACGCGCGTCGTGCAGGACGTCGCTGGCCATCCGCACCGTCGTCAGCGGGGTGCGCAGCTCGTGGGACACGTCGGAGACGAACCGCCGCTGCACCCGGCTCAGCTCCTCCAGCTGCCGGATCTGGCGCTGCAGGTTGGCGGCCATCTGGTTGAACGAGGTGGCCAGCCGGGCGAGGTCGTCCTCCCCGCGCACCCTCAGCCGCTCCTGCAGCTGGCCTGCGGCCAGCCGCTCGGCGACCCGGCGCGCCATCCGGATCGGGGTCACGACCTGGCGGGTCACCAGCCAGGTGAGGCCGGCCACCAGCACCAGCAGCAGCAGGCCGGCGGTCAGCATCGCGCGCGTCACCAGCGCCAGGGTCTCCTGCTCGTCCTGCAGCGGGAACAGGTAGTAGAGCGTGTAGCCCCCGCTGTCGGCCGGCAGCCGGACCCGCGAGCCGACGATGACGCCCGGGGCCTCGGGCTGCCCCCGTCGGCTGATCGTGGTGTAGGTCCACGCGGTGGCCCCCGAGGTCGCGAAGTGCTGCACCAGGGGGGCCGGCAGGCTCTCGTCGAGGTCGAGCCCGGGCGTGGAGTAGGTCTGCAGCGGCAGGCCGGCGCCGTCGCCGACGCCGGGGGCGGCCAGCACGATGTCGAAGCCGCGCACCCGGCCGCGCTCGAGGATCGGGTCGACCAGCTCGCGTCGCTGGCTCGCGGCGTCGACGTCGGTGCCGGGAACGCTCTGCAGACGGGTCCGCGCGGCCGCGCTCTCGGCGCTGGCCTCGGCGACCACTGCCCGGACCCGCTGGTCGAGCAGCCCTTCGCGGGTCTGCTGCAGCAGGACCCAGCCCACCCCGGTGGACACCAGGGCGGACAGGATCACGGTGCTGGCCACGACGCGGGCCTGCGATGGAGCGACGCCAGAACGTCAGCCATCGGCGTCGCGGCCTGAGGCAGGAGCGGACCGGCCATCGGCCTACGCCGAGCCGGCCTTGTAGCCGACACCCCGGACGGTCACCACGATCTCGGGCTTCTCGGGGTCGTGCTCGACCTTGGAGCGGAGCCGCTGCACGTGCACGTTGACCAGCCGGGTGTCGGCCGCGTGGCGGTAGCCCCAGACCTGCTCGAGCAGCACCTCGCGGGTGAAGACCTGCCACGGCTTGCGGGCCAGGCAGACCAGCAGGTCGAACTCCAGCGGCGTGAGGTTGATCGGCTCGCCGCCGCGGGTCACGGAGTGGCCGGCGACGTCGATCGGCAGGTCACCGATCTTGAGCATGTCGGCGCCGTGCTCGGCGCAGCCGGCGCACGCGGGCGCGGATCGCGGGCGACCAGCTCCTTGGGCTTGAACGGCTTGACGACGTAGTCGTCGGCGCCCGACTCGAGGCCGACGACCACGTCGACGGTGTCGCCCTTGGCCGTGAGCATCACGATCGGCACACCGGACTCGGCGCGGATCTCCTTGCAGACGTCGATGCCGTCCTTGCCCGGCAGCATCAGGTCGAGCAGCACCAGGTCGGGGCGGTAGTCGCGGAACGCCGCCAGCGCCTCGTCGCCGCGGGCGCAGACCTGCGAGTCGAAGCCCTCCTGACGCAGCACGATCGCCGAGCATCTCGGCGAGCGAGGCGTCGTCGTCGACGACGAGGACCCGGCCCCGCGAGGCGGGGTCGGCGGACGGCGTCGTGGAGCCCTCGGTCATGGCCCCCAGTGTGCCAGTCGCCGGGTCGGCGACGTGGCTGCCCTGCTCAGTAGCGGTACTGCTCGGACTTGTAGGGCCCCTCCACGGGGACGCCGAGGTAGGACGCCTGGTCGTCGGTCAGCTCGGTCAGCTTCACGCCGAGCGACCGAGGTGCAGCCGCGCGACCTCCTCGTCGAGGTGCTTGGGCAGCACGTAGACGCCGACCGGGTAGTCCTCGGTCCTGGTGAACAGCTCGATCTGCGCCAGCACCTGGTTGGTGAAGGAGTTCGACATCACGAACGACGGGTGGCCGGTCGCGTTGCCGAGGTTCATCAGGCGACCCTCGGAGAGCACGATGACGCCGTTGCCCTCGGGGAAGGTGCACACGTCGACCTGCGGCTTGACCGTCTTGCGGACGACGCCCGGCCACGACTCCAGCCCGGCCATGTCGATCTCGTTGTCGAAGTGGCCGATGTTGCCGACGATCGCCTGGTGCTTCATCCGACTCATCTGGTCGACGGTGACGACGTCGTTGTTGCC
Organism: uncultured Actinomycetota bacterium; assembly: GCA_963719955.1. Lineage (GTDB taxonomy): Bacteria > Actinomycetota > Actinomycetes > Propionibacteriales > Nocardioidaceae > Nocardioides. Next base: position 347,339 of record CAVRDV010000002.1, read on the forward strand.
GGTGGCGGTGATGACGATGTCGGCGCTCGGGAGGATCGTCCTCGAGCGTGGTGACCTGGTAGCCGTCCATGGCGGCCTGCAGCGCGCAGATCGGGTCGATCTCGGTGACGATCACGCGGGCGCCCTGGCCGCGCAGCGACTCGGCGCAGCCCTTGCCGACGTCGCCGTAGCCGCAGACGACGGCGACCTTGCCGCCGATCAGCACGTCGGTGGCGCGGTTGATGCCGTCGATGAGCGAGTGGCGGCAGCCGTACTTGTTGTCGAACTTGGACTTGGTGACCGAGTCGTTGACGTTGATGGCCGGGAAGAGCAGCGTGCCTTCTCTCATCATCTCGTAGAGACGGTGCACGCCGGTGGTGGTCTCCTCGGTGACGCCCTTGATCTCGTTGGCGACCTTGGTCCAGCGGTCGGCGGACTCGGCGAGAGACTGCGCGACGACCGAGAAGACGATGCTCTGCTCGGCGGAGGTGGCGCCGGCCGGGTCGGGCGCGACGCCGGACTTCTCGGCCTCGACACCGAGGTGCACGAGCATCGTCGCGTCGCCGCCGTCGTCGAGGATCATGTTGGGCCGGATCTCGGCGCCGTCGTCGCCGGTCCCCAGGTGAGGATCTGCTGGGTGCACCACCAGTACTCCTCCAGCGTCTCGCCCTTCCAGGCGAAGACCGGCACGCCGGCCGGCGCCTCGGGGGTGCCCTCGGGCCCGACCGCGACCGCAGCGGCCGCGTGGTCCTGGGTGGAGAAGATGTTGCAGGAGGCCCAGCGCACCTCGGCGCCGAGCGCGACGAGCGTCTCGATCAGCACGGCGGTCTGGATGGTCATGTGCAGCGAGCCGGCGATCCGGGCGCCGGCGAGCGGCTTGGCTGTCGGCGTAGCGCTCGCGCATCGCCATCAGGCCGGGCATCTCGTGCTCGGCGAGGGTGATCTCGGTGCGACCGAAGTCGGCCAGGCTGAGGTCGGCGACCTTGAAGTCCATGCGAGCCAGATTAGCCGGGGAGCCGGTCCGAGAAAGAATCCTCGCGAGGGCCTCAGTGCGTCTCGGAGGGCTCGCGGTCCGCGCCGTGCCGGCGTCCCGGCAGCAGGTGCATCACGGCGACGACGACAGCACCGACCAGCAGTCCGAAGACGGCCGAGGCGGCGGTGCTGGGTCAGCCAGCCCAGCACCCCGCCGAGGGCCGACACGCTGTCATGGGCGGCCTCCTCGAGGTGGTGCACGAGGTCGTACGGCGCATGCCAGCCGAGCTCGTCGAGCCCGACGAGCAGGATGTGGCCGCCGACCCAGATCATCGCGGCCACGCCGACCACCGAGATGGTGGCGAGCAGCCGGGGCATCGCCTCGACCAGGCCACGCCGACCCGTTGGGCGAACGGAGACTCTCGCTCGGCCAGGTGCAGCCCGACGTCGTCCATCTTCACGATGAGCGCGACCACGCCGTAGACGAGTGCCGTGATGAACAGCGCCACGACGACGAGGATCACCGCTCGGGCCACGAACGGCTCGTCGGCCACCTCGTTGAGGGCGATCACCATGATCTCGGCCGACAGGATGAGGTCGGTGCGGATCGCCCCGCTGATCATCTTCTGCTCGGCCTCGGGTCCCCGCTCGACCGCGAGGGGGCCCTCGTCGGCGTGATGGCCGCGCAGCCGCTCCCAGATCTTCTCGGCGCCCTCGAAGCACAGGTAGGTGCCGCCGAGCATCAGGATCGGCGTCAGCAGCCAGGGCAGGAACTGGCTGAGCAGCAGCGCCGCCGGCAGGATGAACAGCAGCTTGTTGCGCACCGACCCGCGCGCGATCCTCTTGACGATCGGCAGCTCGCGCTCGGCGGCGACCCCGTGGACGTACTGCGGCGTGACCGCGGTGTCGTCGACGACCACGCCCGCGGCCTTCGCGCTCGCCCGGCCGGCGGCGGCGCCGACGTCGTCGATCGAGGCCGCCGCCAACCGCGCCAGCGTGGCGATGTCGTCGAGCAGCCCGAACAGCCCTGCGCTCATCGGCCTTCACTCCCGTCGTCGGCAGCGCCGTCGACCAGGCCCAGCCGGAGGTACTCCGCGGCGTACAGGCCGGTGAGCACGAGCCAGGCGTAGCGGGCCACCTCGGTCGTCGCGTCGGTGGTCACCGTCTCGACCCGGATGCCACGCTCGGCGGCTACGGACTGCAGCCGGCCCCGTTGCTCGCGGAGCACCGCCTCCTCCGCCCCGTCGTCGAGCACGAGCAGCAGCGGCCGCGGCGTGGGCGCGGCGTCGGCGAACGGGTCGTCGAAGACGTCGCGTTGGCGGGCCGCCTCGAGCACGGGCAGCAGGTGCTCGGCGTCGCCCGCGATCGCGGACCGGCCGCTGGCGCGCCGGATCGACTCCGCCACCCGGCGGGCGGCCCGCGCGGCGAGCACCGACCCACCCCACACCACCGGGCTGCTGTCGGCCAGCGCGATGGCCAGCATCTTGGCCGGGTTGACCGCCAGGTCACGGTAGGGCGAGCAGGCGGCGGCCACCTCGTCGAGGGCGGTGGCCACGCTCTCGGCGTCGGCGTCCGGGCCCAGGCCGACCCGGTCGAGGTAGTCGAGCATCACGACGGCGGTGGCGAGCTGGTCGCCGGTGGCCGTCGGCAGCACCGTGGACCACTTGCCCTCGGCGTGCTCGGCCACCATCGAGCGCGGCGGGCAGGCGACCACCACCTGGCAACCGCGTCGCACGGCCTCGGCCGCCGCGGACGCCGCACCGATGTCTGCTCCCGCCGGCGCGAGCACCACGACCAGGTCCATGCTCCCGGCCCACCCCGGCAGACCCGCGGTGGGCCAGGCGACGAACGGCACCGGGCACCACGGCTCGAGGACGGCGCGCAGCAGCCGCGAGTCGGGCCCGGCGGCGATCACGGCGCGGGGACGTCCCTGCTCCAGGGCACGCGAGACTCCCTCGAGGATCGCCTCCTCCGCGTCGGTCGCCTCACGTCGCACGCGCGCCCCGGACTCGGCGATCCGGCGCAGCACCGGGTCGCCGGACTCCAGGACGGCGGCGTCGTCGAGGCGCGACTCGTCGAACCAGCTCATCAGGTCGGACGCCGAGCCTCGTCGACCAGCAGCACGGGGATGTCGTCGCGGACCGGGTAGGCCAACCCGCAGTCGCCGCAGACCAGCTCGTCGTCCGTCGGCGACAAGGGCCCGTGACAGTCGGGACACACGATGATCTCGAGCAGCGTCGGGTCGAGGTTCATGGCGGCAGCCTAGTCGCCGGGAGAGCGGGGGTCAGTCCGTGGTCAGCACTCGCAGGTGTCCCCGGCGCGCCACCTCGCGTCCGGTCTCCTCCACCGGACGCACCGCGGGCTCGGGAGCGGGGGCGGGTCGGGCGGCCTCACGCACGGCATCGGCGAGCGCCAGCAGGTCGTCGCTGCTCGGGCCGGCCAGCGAGGGGTCGGGGGCGAGCCGCATCACCTCCCAGCCGCGCGGCGCGGAGAGCCGCTCGCTGTGGGCCTCGCACAGGTCGTAGGCGTGCGGCTCGGCATGCAGCGCGAGGGGTCCCAGCACCGCCGTCTGGTCGGCGTAGACGTAGGTCAGGGTCGCGACCGCGTGGCGGGCGCAGGCGGTGCGCGAGCAGCGACGGGTGGGACTCACGTGGTGACCGTACCGGGGGCCGGCGCCGGTCCGGACTAGGCTCGCGGTGTGGAGCAGCCGGTGTCGGGGCAGGCCTCGGGGCGGGGACCTCGCCGTCGCGACCGCCGCGGTCGGGGGATGCGCGGTCCGGGCGTGCTGCCCGGTCGTCCCGGCACACCCGAGACGCCCACACCGGCCGAGCGCTTCGACGACCTGGTGCTGGCCGCGGTGACGGACCTCGAGCAGCGGTGGGCCGACCGGCTCGGCCTGGTGGAGTACGCCGTCGAGGAGGTGCCGACGCTGGCCGACGACTGGACCCCCACCAGCGTGCCGCTGTCGGCGCTGGTGCGCGCCGGCGGCGCCGACGCCACCCGGGTGGTGCTCTTCCGGCGTCCGCTCGAGCACCGCGCCGAGACCCACCAGGAGCTGCAGGCTCTGGTGCTCACCGTGCTGGTGGAGCAGGTTGCCGAGCTGCTGGGGATGCCTCCCGAGGACGTCCACCCGCGCTACGCGGCCGACTAGCGTCAGCGGTCGGCGGGACGGACGGCCGGCACCAGACCCACCTCGGCCGGGGAGAGGAACGGCAGCACGACGGCGCCGTTGCCCTCGACGAGCACGGCGGCCGAGACGGTGGTCCGGGCGACGGCCAGCGTGGCGACGACGGCGCGCCGCGGCACGTCGACCGCGAACGCCCGCCCCGGGGTGACCTCTACCTGCTCCTCCCCCACCGCGTCGCCGTCCACGTCGCGGAACGTCAGCGTCGCCAGCCCTGTGGTCGTGGCGCCCGCCAGCAGCACGGTGCGGTCACCCGACGGAAGCAGCACCGACGCACTGCCGCTCGTGGGCGGCGCGTCCTGGGCCACCGCGAGGTCGCCCAGCACCAGGGAGGTGAGCGTCGCGGTCACCGGCTGGCTGGCCTCCACCTGCACGCCCACCGTGCCCTTGCGGACCTCGCGGGCCAGGATCTTGTCGAGGGTGACGTTGACCAGCGAGCCGGGGCGGACCTGCACCTGCTTGAGGTCGGCGGGGGCGAAGCTGCTCTCCTCGGTGACCAGCTTGAGGGACACCCGGGCCTGGTCCTCGCCGGGGTTGGTCAGCGTCAGGGTGCGGGCACCCCGACCTCCGGGCAGCCCGAGCAGCAGCGCCTGGGCCGTCGGCTCGGCCTGCGGCGCCAGCCAGTCGACGCTGCGGGAGCCCGACCCGATCCGCGTGAACCGGTCGCGCACGGTGGCCGAGAGCCGGCCGCGGGTGACGGAGAGGTGGACGCCCACGTCGCCCCGGCGGGGCACCTGCTTCGCCAGGTCCACGACGTACGTCGTCCGGCCCGGGACCCGCACCCCGAGCAGGTCGGGCACGTCGGCCGGGCCCCGCCGGGTGAGGAAGGAGACATCGACGACCGCGGCACCGACGTCGGGGTTCTGCAGCTCGAGCACGGACGCGTGCTCGGCGCGTGCCCCGAGCCCGGTGAACCAGGTCTCGGGCAAAGGCGCCGGGCAGACCACGCCGGCCAGCCGCCCGCTGGCCAGCCGGGTGACGAGCAGGCCGGGGGCCAGGGCGTCGCGGCCGGTCACCAGCGTCGCCTCGCCGTCGCGCACCGTGGCCGTCTCGCCGGCCGCGAGCGGGAGAGAGCCGGGCTCGACCTCCTCGTCGTCGAGCCGGCGCAGCTCCACCTCACCGGCAGCCTCGGGTCGCGCGTTGGCGATGAGCAGCCGGCCCTGCGCCGGGGCGCGGGGGCAGCCCCGGTCGGCCCGGGTCAGCGGCGCGTCGGCGGGGCCCCCGGGCTCCGCCACGACCTCGGGCTGCCGCAGGCCGAGGGCGACCACGGCGGTCAGCGCCGGCACCAGCACCGCCAGCACGAGCAGGGGGTGGAGCCCGCGGGCCCGGTCGGTCCGCCGGCGGCCGGGGGGAGTGGTGCCGCTCATCGGGCCGCCCTCCGGGTCGGGCCGCTCAGCACCAGCGCCACCAGGACCGCCGCGCCCTGCAGCCACAGCAGCACGGTGCGCAGCGTGGAGCCTGGGCCTCGCAGGGCTGCGTCGTCGAGCGTCCGCTCGACCTGCCAGGCGCGGGTCGACCGGTCCTCGGCGCTGGCCTGGGTGAGGCCGGGAGTGGCGTCCAGGCTGGCCGCGACGCGACCGTCGGCCGGCGGCCGCAGCAGGACGTACTCGACGCCCTGCTCGCTCAGCCGGTTGGTCAGCGTGGTCGTGGGGCTGGCCAGCAGGCTCTGCAGGGTGTCGGTGAAGCCCCGGTCCTCGGGGGTGAGGGCCAGGATCTCGTCCTCACCCAGGGTGGTGCCGTCACCGCGCCGCAGGGTGTAGCTCAGGCCGTCCTCCACGCTGCCCTCGAGGATCAGCACGCCGTGGGCGGGACCCAGCAGCGAGCTCTGTGCCATGTAGGCGGGGATCCCGTCGTCGGGCCGCGTGGTGTAGGCGTCGTGGCCCCCGACCGCGTACCAGGCGAGGCCGGCGACGGGCAGCGCAGCCGCCACCGCGCCCACGACCGCGGCCACGGCGCGGCCGGGCACGCCCAGGCCCGGGGACGCGAGCGCGGGCAGCCCGACGACGGCGGCGCACACCCAGGCCCCCGCGAGCACGACGGCGAAGACGCCGATGTCGGCCCAGGCACCGGGGACGTCGAGGCCGAGCGGGACTCGCGAGACGACGACGGCCGTGGTGACGGCGAGCAGCGCGACCAGCCAGCACGCGAGCGCCGCGACCCGGGACGCCGCCGGCAGCAGGGCGAGCAGCGCGAGGCCGAGCAGCGCCGCGCCCCAGGCGACGGGGATCCCGAGGTCGGTGACCCGACCCAGCAGCAGCTCCAGCGGGGCAGGCGTCGCCGACGGCGGCCGGCCGGTCTCCAGCAGCAGCCCGCCGCGCGGCCCGCGCAGCAGCAGCGGCACCACCCAGGGCGCGAGCAGCACCGGCACGGAGCCGAGGGCGGCCAGCGGCGGCCCCACCACGGAGCGGTCGCCGAGAGCACCGGGGCTGATCCGCCAGACCGCCAGGAGGGCGAGGGCACCGAGCAGCACCCCGAGCCACCACAGTGAGGGGGTGAACGCCGTCGCCACCGCCAGCAGGAGGCCGGTCCGCCAGCCGGCTCGCCAGCGGCGATCGGGCTCGGGGTCGGCGAAGCCGAGCGCGGCGTGCGCCAGCCACGGGAGCAGCACGGCGGTCACCACGGTGCCGAGCCGGCCGTCGCCCCAGGCGCCGCTGGTCACCGGCACCAGGGCATAGGTCGCGGCGCCGGCGAGCAGCACCCAGCGAGACACGCCGCGGGGATGCACCAACCGGCCGACGACCCGCAGGAAGCGCCAGGCACCCCACAGCGTGAGCGGCACCGCGAGCCCGAGGACCAGCGTCACCGCAAGGCTCGGGCTGCCGCCCAGGAGCGTCCCGAGGCCCGCCAGCACCGGGAGGTACGCCGGCGCCGGGACATCGGTGCCGTTGCCGAGCGCGTGCCAGTGCTCGGTGTAGAGCCCCCACCAGTCGGCGACCCGCTGCGGCGCCGGGCTGAGCGCGCCGCCGGTAACGGCACCGAGCACCGGCCGGGCACCGGCCAGCGAGGCCAGCACGAAGACCGACAGCAGGACGGCGCGGGGGTTGGTCAGGAAGCGGACGGCCCAGCCGCTGTCCTCGATCAGCTCGTCGTCGTCGGTCCGGGGCGCGCGGGCGGGCAGGCCCTGCTCGGCCAGCGCCGACGCCCGGCGCCGCTCGGCGACGTCCTGCGCCTGATGGGTGGTCGCGACCGCGATGTCGCTGACGAAGTCGAGGCCGTGGCGGTAGGGCACCCACGGCGGCGCCAGCAGCGCCCGCACCCGGGACCGGTCGCCCTCGCCCAGCGCCGCGCGGGCCCGGCGCGCGCGCCAGACCTCGCCCGGCCGTGCGTACAACGAGACCAGCGCGGCGAGCTCGTCGCCGGCCTCGCGACCGGAGCGCACCAGGAGGTAGCCGACGGCGCGCAGCGCCGACCCCACCGCCAACCGGACCAGCAGGAGCGGCAGCGCGACCGCGCGGGCGTTGGCGAGCAGCGTGTAGAGGGCGGCACGCCGCTCCTGGTAGTGGGTGTGCCGGCCGGTGAGCTCGGTGCGCCGGACGCCGCGGTGCGCGGCCTCGGCGTGGAAGACGACCGCCTGCGGCACCACCAGGGTCCGGTAGCCCGCGGCGGTCGCGCGCCACCCGAAGTCGACGTCGTTGCCGAAGACCGGCAGGTTGCGGTCGAACCCGTCGAGCCGCTCGAGCACCTCGCGGCGGACCAGCATCCCCGCGGTGTTGACCGCCAGCACCTCGCGGACCTCGTCGTGCTGGCCCTGGTCGTACTCCCCGCGCTCGAGGCCGGTCTCCCGGCGGCCGGTGCCGGAGATCGTGACGCCGACCTCGAGCAGGCGGCGCAGCGACGGCCACTCGCGCAGCTTGGGCCCGAGGACGTCGACGCCCGCGTGCGCCTCGGCGGCGGCCATCAGGTGCTGCAGCGCGGTGCGGTCGGGGTTGGCGTCGTCGTGCAGGATCCAGAACCACTCGTGGTCGCCGGAGGCCTCCGCCGCCATTGCGACCGCGTCGCCGAACGACGTGCCCGGGTCGGCGTAGAGAACGCACTCACGGGGCAGCGCCCGGGTCAGCAGCGAGACGGTCTCATCGGAGGAGCCGGTGTCGACGGCGACGATCCGGTCGACGGGCCGAGTCTGCCCCTGCAGACCGGCCAGAACGGTGGCGAGCCAGCGGGCGCCGTCGTGGCAGACGAGGAGCGCCGTGACTGTCACCGGGGCAGCCTACAGAGGGCTGCCGCGGGGTCAGACGGCGCGCTTCTTGAGCTTGCGGCGCTCGCGCTCGGACAGCCCGCCCCAGATGCCGAAGCGCTCGTCGTTCTTCAGGGCGTACTCGAGGCAGTCGTCGCGGACGTCGCAGGTCAGGCAGACCTTCTTGGCCTCGCGCGTCGAGCCGCCCTTCTCGGGGAAGAACGCCTCCGGATCGGTCTGCGCGCAGAGCGCGCGCTCCTGCCAACCGAACTCCTCGGCGTCCGGCTCGAGCAGAAATAGCTCTCTCACTGGTTCTCGCCCTTTCGACCCTGCGGCGGCGGGTGACCCGCCCTGCCCCACGCTCGGCCCGGGGAAGACTGGACCAGTCGCGGAAAACACACTGGGGGAATTACAAGCCTGTCGTACCACCAAAGTCAAGCCCGGAAATGGTAGAGCGGTGGACTGGTCCAGTCCGGCGGCTCGCACTCGGACGCAGCGGAGCGCCCCCGACGGCCCCGGTCGGGCGCCCCGCCGGCGGCGTACGGCAGGCTACCCACATGGCTGCTGCTCCCCCGCCCTGGCGCTCGCTCACCGTGCTCTGCGGCGGCGTCGGCGGCGCACGGTTCGTGCAGGGTCTGCTCCACGGCATCGGGGCCCGGCAGCTGCCCGGCGTCGCTGCCGACGCCGAGGTCACGGTGATCGCCAACACCGCCGACGACCTGTGGATCCATGGGCTCAAGGTCTGCCCCGACCTCGACACGGTGATGTACACCCTCGGCGACGGCATCGACGTCGAGCGCGGCTGGGGCCGCCGCGAGGAGACCTGGAGCGTCCGCGACGAGCTGACGGCGTACGCCGTCGAGCCGACGTGGTTCGGTCTGGGCGACCGCGACCTCGCCACCCACCTGGTGCGCACCGAGATGCTCGACGCGGGCTATCCGCTCTCGCAGGTCACCGAGGCGCTGTGCCGGCGCTGGCAGCCGGGGGTCCGGCTGCTGCCGATGAGCGACGACCGGGTCGAGACCCACCTCGCGATCACCGACGCCGACAGCCCGAGCGGCCGGCGGGTGGTGCACTTCCAGGAGTACTGGGTGCGGCTCGGCGCGGCGGTGCCGATCGAGGGGGTGCTGGCCGTCGGCCAGGAGGCCTCGCGACCGGCGCCCGGCGTCGTCGAGGCCATCGCGGAGGCCGACGTTGTGCTGCTGCCGCCGTCCAACCCGATCGTGTCGGTCGGCACCATCCTGGGCGTGCCCGGCATCCGCGAGGCGGTCGCTGCCACGGCAGCACCGGTGGTCGGCCTGTCTCCCATCGTCGCCGGCCGTCACGTGCGCGGCATGGCCGAGCAGCTGCTCACCGCGCTCGGCATTCCCGTCTCCGCCGCCGGCGTCGCCGGCCACTACGGCCCGCGGGCCGCCGGCGGCGTGCTCGACGGCTGGCTGGTCGACGACGCCGACGCCACGCTCGTCGCCGGCATCGAGACGGAGGGCGTGCGCTGCCGGGCGGTGCCGCTGATGATGACCGACCACCGAGCCACGGCGGCGATGGCGGCCGAGGCGGTGACGCTCGCCCGGGAGCTCGAGGCGGGGCGGTCGGCGTGAGCGAGCTGCGCCTCATCGCCCCCGACGGCGCACCGGAGATCGAGGCCGGTGCCGACCTGGCGGCGCTGCTGACGTCGCTGGTGGCCCTCGCCGACGGCGACATCGTCGTGATCACCAGCAAGGTGGTCGCCAAGGCCGAGGGCCGCGTCACGACCCGGAGCCGAGACGAGGTCATCGCCGCCGAGACGGCCCGGGTGGTCGCCCGCCGTGGGTCGCTGACGATCGCCCGCACCCGGCTGGGGGTGACGTTGGCCGCTGCCGGGGTGGACCAGTCCCACGTCGCCGCGGGCCACGTCGTCCCGCTGCCCCAAGACCCCGACGCCTCGGCGCGGCGGCTGCGCGAGGCGCTGCACGCGACGACCGGCGCCACCGTCGGCGTGGTGGTCACCGACACCGCCGGACGCGCCTGGCGCACCGGTCAGACCGACCTGGCCATCGGCGCGGCCGGGGTGCGCGTGCTGGAGTCGTTCGTCGGGCAGCACGACGGCCGCGGCCACGAGCTGCGGGTCACCGAGCCGGCCGTGGCCGACGAGATCGCCGGCGCCGCGGAGCTGGCGCAGGGCAAGCTCGGCGGCCGGCCGTTCGCCGTGCTGCGGGGCCGGGCAGACCTCGTCCTTCCGGCGCACGAGGACGGCCCCGGCGCGGCAGCGCTGGTCCGCCCCGAGGCCGACGACCTGTTCGGTCTCGGGGCCCGGGAGGCGGTGGTGCGGGCCCTGGTCGGGGCGGCCGGTGACCGGCCGGCATACGGCTCGAGCGCGGAGCGCGACGAGCTGGAGGAGGCGCTGCGCCAGGTGCTCGGCCCCCACGCCGTCGACCCGACCCGGCCCGAGCTGACGGTGCGCGGAGCGCCGCCGGTCGTCGCTGCACTGGCCTTCGCACACGGGTGGACCGCGACCTCGCCGGCCGTCGAGGGCGGGCCCGACGGCTCCCCCGAAGTGTCCGTGCTGCGACCAACGAGTCCGTAGACTGCACCGCAACCCCGGCGACCGCCCCGCGGTCGCCTCTGCAGTCCTGACCCTGAGGAGCGACCCCTCGTGGCCAAGTCGTCCAGCGCCGACCGGCGCGCCCGCGCGCAGCAGGCCCAGGCTGCCCCCAGCCGCTCTGGCGCCCGCAGCTATCTGATCGTCGGGGTGTCGGCGCTGGTGGCCCTGGCCCTGGTCGGCAGCACCCTGTGGTTCAGCAGCGCCGTGCCCTACGTCTCGCAGCAGTGGTGGGACAGTCGCGAGTTCCGCGCACTGAGCGTCGAGGACATCGGCGCTCCGGCGTCCGACTGCGGCGAGACCACCTCCAAGCCGGCCGAGGGCAACAACGACCACGTGCCCGAGGGCACCCCGCTCACCTTCCCCGACGCCCCGCCCGCGTTCGGCACCCACTGGGGCAACTGGGAGGAGATGGAGCGCAAGTTCTACACCGCCGCCGACCGTCCCGAGCTCGGCAAGCTGGTGCACAACCTGGAGCACGGCTACACCCTGATGTGGTACGACGAGACGGTCGCCGGCGACGCCGCGCAGATGGCCGACGTCCAGGCGATCGCCGACAAGTACGCCGGCACCGACAACTTCCGGCTGAAGTTCAAGGCGGTTCCGTGGACCTCCGAGGACGGCGACCCGTTCCCCGACGGCCAGCACATCGCGCTCACCCACTGGACCAACGGCGGCGTGGGCCAGGAGGCCACCGGCGAGCAGGAGGGTGTGTGGCAGTACTGCTCGGCCCCCAGCGGCGCGGCGCTGAAGGACTTCATGGAGAAGTACCCCTACCTCGACTCCCCCGAGCCGAACGCGATGTGAGCGCCGCGTGACCACCTTCGGCACGCTGCTCGACCGCCACCTGCGCGACGCCCCGTCGCGACCCCTGGTGACGGCGTACGACGCGGGTGCGCGCACGGAGCTGTCGGTGACGACCTTCGCCAACTGGGTCGCCAAGACCGCCTCGCTGCTCGTCGACGAGCTCGACCTCCACCGCGGCGACCGGCTGCGGCTCGACCTGCCCACCCACTGGCTGGGCCCGGTGCTGCTGGGTGCCGCGTGGCGAGCCGGGCTCCAGGTGACCTGGGAGGACGACGCCGAAGCCGTGGCGTGCGGGCCCGCCGCGCTGCCCAGCTGGGCGGCGCACGCGAGCGAGCGGGTCGTGCTGGCCACCGCACTCGACCCGCTCGGGCAGCGCTTCGCCGCAGGCGTCCCCGTCGGCGTCCACGACCTCGGCGCGGAGGTGTGGTCGCAGCCCGACGCGTTCGTGCCCTGGGACCCCCCGACCGACGACGACCTCGCCCTGCCGGGCCTCGACCAGGCGACGCTGTGGCAAGAAGCCGCGGCCGGCACGCTGCTCGACGGCGGCGGCCGGCTGCTCACGACCCACAACCCCGCCGCGGCCCACGGCTGGCGTGGGTTCGCCGAGCCGTTCGCCCGTGGCGGCTCGCTCGTCCTGGCCACCCCGGGGGCCGACCTCGACGAGCTGGCGCAGAGCGAGCGGGCGACCGACCGCTGGGTCTAGCCGTCAGCCGGCGAGGTCGTAGCCGCCGAAGCCGGACCCGAGGTAGATCCGCGACCTGAAGCCCTTGCTGGTGCCGGGCAGCAGGTAGAGGTTGCCGCTGGCCTTCTCGCGCAACAGCAGGTCGGCGTGCCCGTTGCGCTGGGCGTCACCGACGCCGAGCACCCAGTTGTACGGCGACAGGTCGAGGCCGAAGGTGCGCACCTTGCTGACCAGGCCTCCCGGTCCGTTGCCGGGGTAGAGCCTCAGTGTGCGGCCCTTGCGCAGGATGCTGTCGGGGGCGCCGTCGCCGTTCCACCGGCCCACGCCGACCTGCTTGCCGGCGCTGATGCCGCGGTAGGCGACATAGCTCGCCCGCAGCCCGTTCAGCCCGGCGCCGGGGTAGATCCGCATCGCGCCGCCTCGAGGCTGTCCCATCAGGTCGGGGTAGCCGTCGCCGGTCATGTCGCCGACGGCGGCGAGCAGCCTGACCCGATCGAAGCCGGTGCCGATCTGCTGGGAACCGCCGAACCGGCCGTTGCCCTTGCCGCGCCGCAGGTAGAGGTTGCCGTTGCCGCCGTTGCGCACCACGACGTCGCCGACCCCGTCGCGGTCCCAGTCGCCCACGTTGAGCAGCGCGTTGGCCTTCGCCAGCCGCATCCCGGTGGCGATCGGCGCGGCGGTCTCGAAGGTGCCGGCGTGCTTCATCAGCACATAGCGGCCCTGCTTGCGACCCACGGCGTCGATCTGGGTGGTGCCGCTCAGGTCGGCGGCGCTCAGGTCGGCCACCCCCTTGAACCGGGTCACGGCACCGACCGGCCTGCCGTAGGTCCCGTCGGCCTGCCCGGGCAAGATGGTGCCCGCGCCGTTGCTCGAGTCGCGGACCAGCAGGTCGGGCCGCCCGTCGCGGGTCAGGTCGCCGAAGCCGAGCAGCGTGTTGACCCTGGACCGGTCGCCGGGCAGGGCACGGGCGGTGCCGAAGCGGCCGCGTCCGTCGCCAGGCAGCAGCCACAGCACGCCGGCGCCCTTGGCCACCAGGTCGGCGTGGCCGTCGCCGTCGAGGTCGCCGGCGCCCGACAGGAGGCTGTAGCCGCTCCAGTCGGCACCGATCCCGACGCGGGTGAAGCGCCCCTGCCCGTCGCCGCGGTAGAGGTTCGCCACTCCGTTGGTGGTGTTGCGGGCGACCAGGTCGTGGTGCCCGTCGCCGTCGAGGTCGCCGGGCGCCGTGACCAGGTCGCGGTCGCCGAAGAGCCGGTTGCGGCGTACGGCGCCGCCGAAGGCCCCGGAGCGGTCCCCCGGCAGCACGGCGAGCCGGCCGGTGCCGTCGAGCACCGCGAGGTCGCCGACGCCGTCACCGGTGAGGTCCCGCGACGCCACGACGCTCGTGGGTGTGAAGCCGACCCGCGAAGCGGACAGTGCGTTGATGGCGACCGGCGACCGGAACTTGGTCGTCCCGCCCGTCGGAACCACGAAGACCCGCCGGTCCGAGGCGCGGCGCACCACGATGTCCGGGAACGACGACTTGGCCAGGTTCGTCACCCGGTTGCGCCCCGACCAGCTCTGCTGCGCGGCCTTGGCATAGCCGCGGATGGTCGGCAGCTTGGCGTAGAGGTAGCGCCCGGGACACGCCGTGGAGGCGGCGTCGCGGTGGCCGTTGATGGCCCGGAAGACGGTCCGGCCGACCTGCTGCCTGGTCGAGGAGGCGTCGACGCCGTGCAGGCTGAGCTTCCAGGCGAACAGCCGCCCGTAGGCGCGGAGCACCGCGTTGCTCGGCCGCGCGGTCTCGTAGTTGCCGATCGCCGACATCGCGAACGCGTAGTCGTTGTAGCCGAGGGTGTGCGCGCCGACGACCGGCCGGTCGACGCCGCCGTAGCGTCCTTCCCAGATCCGGCCGAACCGGTCGACCAGGAAGTTGTAGCCGATGTCGCTCCAGCCCCGCGAGCGCGTGTGGTAGGCGTAGATGCCGCGCAGGATGGCCGGCACCTGGGCGCGGGTGTAGCCGTTGGCGTTCACGGTGTGGTGGACGAACCCGGCGTGCACCTCGAAGTAGTGCAGCGCGGACTTCTCCCGCATCGACTCGTTCGGCCCCCCACTGGGCGCGGGAGAAGATCTTCGGCTTCGGCGTGTACGCCGCGGCCTGCAGCGCGACCGCCCCCTCGTCCTCGCCGTCGCCCGTCGTCTTCGTGGGCTCCTCGGCCGCCTCCGGGGACCCGGGCGTCGTCGTGGACGGCGCGTCGAGCGCGGCGGTGTCGATGGCGGGGACCTCGCGACGGCTGTCCGTCGCGGTGCCGGGGTCGATGACCGCCAGCCTCATGTCGGCGGGGGTGGCACCGGCGGCGGCGTCCACGCGCACCTGCACGTCGTCCACCTCGCCGACCAGCAGCGGGTCGGTGCCCGGACGGGCGTGCCGAGCCTCCTCGCTGTCCGGGTCCGGCCCGTGGTCGGGGTCGTAGTCCAGCTGGGTCCAGCCCGACCAGCTCTCGTCGGTGCGGGTGCGGACGCTGATGCCCAGGTCGGCAGGGTCGGGCGCGTCGCCCGCCCACGAGACGCCGACGGCGCCGTAGCCGTGCACCTGCTCGGGGGTGCCGACCAGGCGGACCCGCCCGTCGGCCCGCGCCGTCCGCGACAGCAGGCCGGAGGCGGCCGCGCGGGCACCCGTCGGCGGGGTGAGCGCCACCTCGCGGACCACCGGGTCGACGACCTCGGTCGGGACCGTCGCCGAGAGCCGAGCCGTGTGCTGTCCCGGGGCGGGCCTCGGGCGTCGTCCCGGCCGGCCGGCCGTCGTGCCCGACCACGTCGAGGCTGATCACGCTGGCGGCGGGCGTGAGCACTGCCAGGACGACGGCGAGCGCCAGCAGCTGCTGGCAGGCGGTGACAAAGCGGGCCTGACCGGGGGGCATTCGAGAACTCTCCGTGCGGGGGAAGACGTCACAGGAGTTGCAAGTTTCACATCAGTCACAGGGGTCTGCAAGCGAAACTGAGTAACTACAAACCTGTAATTTCCAGCCGACACGCCGACGGCTCGGTCCATTCTCCGCGACATGCCGGTCATGGCGCAGCGAGCTGCCGGTCCTGGTCAGACGTCGGCGCCGAGCTCGTCGTCGGTGGTGTCGTCGCCGTCGTCGTACTTCACGTAGCGGATGCCCTCGTCGACGGCTCCGTCGAAGCCCACGCGGCCGTTCTCCAGCACGATCACCCGGTCGCACATCTTGCGCACCGACGCGGCGGCGTGGCTGACGTAGACGAGCGTACGGCCGCTCTCGCGGATCTCCTGCATCCGCTGCATGCACTTGCGCTTGAACGGCCGGTCCCCCACCGCGAGCACCTCGTCGGCCAGGAAGATGTCGGAGTCGACGTGGATGGCGACCGAGAAGCCCAGCCGGGCCGACTGCCCCGAGCTGTAGTGCCCGACCTGGCCGTCGAGGTGCTTGCCGAGCTCGGCGAACTCCACGATGTCGTCGAACTTGCGCCGGGTCTCGGCCTCGCTCATCCCGAGGATGGCGGCGTTGAGGTAGACGTTCTCCCGCCCGGACAGCTGCGGGTGGAAGCCGGCGCCGGTGGCGATCAGCCCGGCGATCCGGCCCCGGGTGAGCACGTCGCCGGAGTCGGGCCTCATGACGCCGTTGATGATCTTGAGCAGCGTGCGACTTGCCCGACCCGTTGAGCCCCATCAGGCCCGACCGACTCGCCCTGCTGGATGGTGAAGGAGACGTCGTCGAGGCGTGGAAGGAGTTGCTCAGCTCCTGACGGCGCAGCGCCGCCACCGACATCTGCTTCAGCGTGCGGTGGTAGCGGATGGTGAACGACTTGGTGACGTCGTCCACGACGATCGACTCGGCCATCTCAGAGCCGCTCCGGGATCTTGTTCTCGAGCCGGCTGAAGACCAGCTGGGCGAGCACCAGCGCCACCAGCGCGGCGCCGAGGTGGTAGAAGCCGTCGCGGAACAGGTGCTCGGGCAGGTGCTGCGCCGCCGTCGCCGCCGGGTCGGGCGCGGAGCCCACCCAGAACGCGCGCTGGAACAGCAGCACCGCCTCGGCCATCGGGTTGTAGAGGTAGTACTGCGCCAGGTCGCCGAAGCGCTCGGTCACGAGGCTGTAGGGATAGATCATCGGCACGCTGAACGTCACGAACTGGGTGAGCGTCTGGACGACGTTGCTGAAGTCGCGGAAGAAGACGTTGGCCACGCTGAACAGCAGTGCCAGGGCCGTGCCGAGCACCATGACGATCGAGAACCCGAGCAGCGCCGCACCCATGCCGGCCCAGTCGGGGCGCCACCCCTTCGACGCGGTGAAGGTGACCAGCAGCAGCAGGGCGGGGAACACGTGGTAGGCCGACACCAGCATCGACGCCACCGGGAACATCTCTCGTGGCATCGCCATCTTCTGGACGACGCCGCGGTTGCGCACGATCGAGCGGGTGCCGGCCTGGAAGGTCTCGGTGAAGAAGTGGACGATCACCAGCCCGGCGAAGACGTGGATGGCGAAGTTCGGGGATGTTGGCGCCGCGCCCGATCATGATCTGGAACAGGAAGTAGTACATCGCCAGCTTCACCGCCGGCTGGATGTAGGACCACAGCACGCCCAGCACCGAGCCCGGGTAGCGCGCGGAGATCTCCCGCCGCACCAGCAGCCTGAGCAGGTAGCGACGGCGGAAGACCTCGAAGCAGCCCCGTCGTCGCCGACGGGGCCACGAGCGGCGCGGTCTCGGGCGCCCCGCGCCACCGACGCGCCGCCGGCGGCACTCAGTCATCGCCTCTGCTCCGTCCACGGACGGAAGGTCTCCTCCCACGCCTCGGGCGAGGTGATGTCGCCGAGCGCCGTGCGGTACTCCTCCGCGAGCCGCGGCCACTCGCGGTGGAACCGCTGGTGGATCTCGACGGTGCGGCTGCATCAGGTCGCGGAACGTGTCGGGGTCGCGGCGGTAGAGCGCGGCGGCGGTGCCGTCGTTCATCGACACGATCGCCGAGTCGAAGCGGGCCAGGCGGTACCACTTCGCGTCCATCGCGGTCAGGCTCGGTCTCGGGGAACTCCCGCGACATCTCGCGCACCGGGCGCAGCTGCCGCAGCGGCGCCAGGCCCGCGGTGATCATCTGGGAGAGCCGGCCCGGGATCTCGACGTCGTCCTTGCCCCTCTTGGGCGGCTTCTCGCGACGCACCGGCGGGAGCGACGTCCCGGTCGGCCTTGAGCTGCACGTCGCTGAACTCGCTCATCAGCGGCACGCACCTCGGCCAGCTTGGTCGGCAGCTCCCCGTGCAGCGCGTCGGGACCGGCGAGCACGTCCTCCAGCGCCTGGTGCCGCATCTCGACGGTGGAGTACTGCATCGAGACCAGGTGCTTGACCTGGTGGTTGAAGGCTCTCGCGCACCATCCGGCCGCCGCGAGGGTACGGCGAGTGCAGCAGCGCCGCGACGAACCGGTTGCGCTGGTGGAAGTAGGCCTGCCAGTCGAGCGCCGTCGTTCTTGTCGGTCCACGGGACGTGCCAGACCGCGGCGCCCGGGCAGCGACACCGTCGGGTAGCCGGCCGCCTTGGCGCGCAGCCCGAACTCGCTGTCGTCCCACTTGATGAACAGCGGCAGCGACAGCCCGATCTGCTCGAGCACCGCCCGCGGGATCAGGCACATGAACCAGCCGTTGTAGTCGACGTCGACTCGCTTGTGCAGCCAGCGCGCCGAGCGCAGGTTGCGGGCGGCGAAGTCCCAGTCGCTGTAGCCGTCGAGCCGGGTCATCCACCAGAACCGCCACGGCTGGACGATCTCGCCGAAGCTGTGCAGCCGGGACCGCGAGTACAGGCTGAACATGTGGCCGCCGACGATCGTCGGGCGGCGGGCGAGGTCGCCGAAGGTGACCGCGCGGATGATGCCCTCGGGCTCGCAGACGACGTCGTCGTCCATCATCAGGGCGTACGTCGCGGTGCCCTTGCGCACCGACTCCATCTGCCCGCGGGCGTAGCCGCCCGAGCCGCCGAGGTTGCCCTGCTCGATGACCCGCAGCCGGGCGCCGAGCGCCTTCTCGGCCGCCGGGAAGAACTCCGAGTCGCGCATCAGCTGGGTGCCCTGCTCCATGACGAGCACCTGGTCGAGGTAGGGCTGCAGCTCCTCGGTCGTCGGCGAGCTGACCCACCAGCTTGGCGCAGAAGTCGGGGCGGTTCATCGTGGTGATGCAGATGTCGACGGTGCCGTGCGCGGCGCGGTCCTCGGGCACGTCCGCTGTCCACTCCGCCGAGCGCACGACGACGTCCTCGTCACCGGCCACGACGTCGTACCAGTACCACCCGCCGTCGATGAAGGGCTTGAGCGAGAGCTCGAAGGTGAACCGGCCGGACGCCTCGTCGGCGGTGGTCGCGGCCTCGACGCGTTGGGCGTGTCCGCGCGCCATGGACTTGTAGACCATGACGGTCGCGCCGCGGCCCTCCACCTCGACGGTGAGGGTGACCTCGTCGACGATCGTCCAGCGCCGCCAGTAGCTGGCCGGGAAGGCGTTGAAGTAGGTGCCGAACGACAGCTTGTCGCCGGACCGCACCCGGATCGCCGTGCGCGACTCGATCTGGTCGGGGTGGATGGACTCCCCCGTCGAGGTCTTCTGCCGGATGGCGGCGTTGTTGAGGTCCTTGGCCCCGCGGTTGCCGCCGATGGTGTAGCGGTCGGCGTCGAGGTTGATCTCCTCGGGGTCGACGTAGAGCGGCAGCACGTCGAGGTCGCGGTCGAGCGGGAAGATCTGCCGCTGCAGCAGCCGGGTGGTCATTCGTCGACTCCTCCGCTGGTCAGGTCCGCGCCGTCGGCGAAGTGCGGGCGCAGCTTGTTGTCGTACATCGACAGCGCGGAGCCGATGGCCATGTGCATGTCGAGGTACTTGTAGGTGCCGAGCCGGCCGCCGAAGAGCACCATCGGCTCGGCCTTCGCGAGCTCGCGGTAGCGTGAGCAGCTTCTCGCGGTCGGCCGGGGTGTTGATCGGGTAGTAGGGCTCGTCGCCCTCCTCGGCGAAGCGGCTGTACTCGTGCACGATCACGGTCTTGCCGGGAAGGTAGGTGCGCTCGGGGTGGAAGTGCTTGAACTCGTGGATGCGGGTGAAGGGCACGTCGTCGTCGTTGTAGTTCATCACCGAGGTGCCCTGGAAGTCGTCGGTCTCCACGACTCGAGCGCTCGAGGTCGACGGTGCGCCAGGAGAGCCGCCCCTCGCAGTGGCCGAAGTACTCGTCGACCGGGCCGGTGTAGACGATGGGGACCTTGCCCCGATAGTCGTCGGCCACGTAGAAGAAGTCGGTGTCGAGCCGCACCTCGATGTTGGGGTGGTCGGCCATCCGGGTCAGCCACGCCGTGTAGCCGTCGGTGGGGAGCCCCTCGTAGGTGTCGTTGAAGTAGCGGTTGTCGAAGGTGTAGCGCACCGGCAGCCGGGTGATGATGTCGGGCGACAGCTCCGTCGGGTCGGTCTGCCACTGCTTGGCGGTGTAGCCCTTGACGAAGGCCTCGTAGAGCGGGCGCCCGATCAGCGAGATCGCCTTCTCCTCGAGGTTGGCCGCACTCGGCCGTGTCGATCTCGCTCGCCTGCTCCGCGATGCAGCGCGCGAGCCTCGTCGGGGGTGAACGAGCGCCCGAAGAACTGGTTGAGCAGCCCGAGGTTCATCGGGAAGGAGTAGACCTGCCCCTGGTACTTCGCGAACACGCGGTGCTGGTAGCCGGTGAAGGTCGTGAAGCGGTTGACGTAGTCCCACACCCGCTCGTTGGAGGTGTGGAAGAGGTGGGCGCCGTAGACGTGGACCTCGATGCCGGTCTCCGGGTCGACCTCGCTGTAGGCGTTGCCGCCGAGGTGCGAGCGGCGCTCCAGGACCAGGACCTTGAGTCCGAGGTCGCTCGCGCACCGCTCCGCGATGGTCAGACCGAAGAGTCCGGAGCCGACGACGACGAGATCGGGAAGCTCGGACGTGCTCACGGGAAAGGGACTCCTGGTGGTTGATGAAGCGGCGGCAAGTCTAGCCGCGACCCGGGGCGCGCCCCGCATCGCGACGCATCCCGCGCGCGTCTCGGATGGCACGGACCACGTTGCGCGCCTCGGCACGGCCGCCGCGCAGCGGGCTCAGCGCCACGACGGCGACGGCGACCGCATAGGGCTTCGCGCGGACCAGCGCGTTCTCCCCGTGCCGGAAGTGCACCACGAAGAGGTTGCGGTACATGTAGTAGCCCTTCCAGGTGTCCAGGGCGTGCTGCTGGTCGAAGTCGAGCAGCCGCACCAGCACCGCGTCGCGGATCGCCCAGATCCGGAAGCCCGCCTGCCGCGCGCGGACGGCGAAGTCGACGTCGTCGTAGAAGATGAAGTACGCCGGGTCGGGCAGCCCGATCACGTCGATGACCCGCCGGTGCACCATGAACCCCTCGAAGGCGACGTTCTCGATCTCGACCCGCTCGGGCATCGCCGCGCGCTCGGCGTAGACGCTCTCCACCGAGGCTCGCTTGGGCCTGATCACGTGCGGGCGGCGCAGGTCGAAGTGCACGGCAGCCTTCTCGACGAGCGTGCCGCGGCGGTCCTCGCGGACCGCCATCAGGCAGGACTCGTCGTGGCTCATCAGCACCTCGAGGCAGGGAGGTGCCGGCACGACGTCGTCGTCCATCAGCCAGATCCGGTCGTGGCCGGCGGCGTACGCCTGCTCCACGCCCTGGTGGAAGCCGCCGGCTCCACCGAGGTTCTCGTCGTTGTGGGTCACCGTGAGCGGCAGGTCGGAGCGCGCCCGCAGGACCTCGCGGGTGTGGTCGTCGGAGGCGTTGTCGACGACGAAGACGGCGTCCGGCGGGCGCGTCTGGGCGGCCAGCCCGTCGAGCATCCGCGGCAGCAGGTCGGCGCGGTTGTAGGTCACGACGACGACCGCGACCGATTCGCGGCTGCTCACGGCAGGAACCTCTCGTGCCCGGCGAAGTCGCCGCGCAGTCCGTCGCGCATCGCGCGGAGGCTGAGCCGCAGCCGCTCCGGGTCGGGGCGGGTCAGGGTGTAGAACCACACCGTCTTGGCGACGAAGGCGGCCGCGTGCGCGTTGCCGCGGTAGCGACGCAGGTTGACCAGGTTGTTGCGGGCCATGCAGTAGGCCTTGAGGTCGCTCGGGCTGTGGTTGTAGGTCGCCCGGCCGAAGGCCATCCGGGTGCCGAGGTCGCCCACCGCCGGGTGGCGGACGACGGCGTCGACGACGGTGGCGACCCGGGCCCCGGCCTCCTCGGCACGCAGGCGGTACTCGTGGTCGTCGCCCCAGATGAAGAAGTCGCCCCGCACCGACCCGATCCGGGCCACCAGCTCACGGGTGACCAGCACGCCGTTGAAGGGGATCACGACATCGCGGATCAGCCCGTCGCGGGCGGCGCGGCGCACGTCGGACAGCCGGTGCACGACGGTGGAGCGGCCGGGGAGCCGGATCGGGAAGACCAGCCGGTCGGGCCGGTCCTCGTCGACCACCAGGGGACCCCAGAAGTCCAGCTCGCCGTCGTGCTGGAGCAGCAGGTCGAGGCAGTCGCGGTCGGGCAGCCCGTCGTCGTCCATCAGCCAGAGCAGGTCGGCCCCGCGCTCGACCGCCGCGTCGACCCCGGACCGGAAGCCGCCGGCGCCACCGGTGTTGTGCTCGAGCAGCAGGGGTACGACCGTGCCGAACGGGTCGAGCCCGGCCAGCCACTCGCGGGTGCCGTCGGTGGAGGCGTTGTCGACGACGACCACCTCGTGGATCCGCGGGACCGACGCCAGCCGCTCGAGCAGCCGCCGCACCAGCGGCAGCCGGTTGAAGGTGACGACGACCGCGACGATCCGGGGCGCGGGCGGGCTCGCGGCGGCGTCGGTCACGAGCGTCACCCTACGGGCGAGCGGGTCAGCAGGAGGCGGCGAGGTCGTCGGACTGGTTGGCGGCGTACCCCTCCTGCAGCGAGCCCAGCGAGCCGCCGGTGGTCGGGCCGGAGCGGGCCTTCTTGCGCGCCTTCTTGGGCGTCTCCGGGGCGTCGCCCTCGGAGCGGTCGATGACGTCCTGGATCGCCGTCTGGACGACCTCGATGTCGGGGTCGCCGGTGTTGATCAGCGGCGGCACCAGCGACACGGTGGCGATCTTCTGGCTCTTCGCCTTGAGTGCCAGCTGGACGAAGCGATCGAGCTCCGAGCGCGGCACGTCGGTCGAGAGCATCGCCGAGCTAGCCTTGGCGATCTGCTCGAAGTTGCGGACGGCGGTCTGCGGGCTCACCTGGTGCAGCATCGCGTTCATCACGCACTTCTGCCGGGCCATCCGCGAGTAGTCGTCGGACCCCTCGCGGGCACGGGCGAACCACAGCGTGTCGTGACCGTTGAGCACCCGCACGCCGGGCTCGATGTAGCCGGTCACGTCGCTGCCCAGGCCGCCCACGGGGATCCGGTCGCGGATCTGCAGCTTGACGCCGCCGACCGCGTCGACCAGGTCCTTGAAGCCCTCGAGGTTGACCATCGCCCAGTAGTTGACGTCCAGCCCGGTGATGCCCTCGATCGCCATGATCGTGGCGTCGACGCCCGGGGTCTTGGACTTCTTGAACAGCTCGGGGTGGTCGCCGGCCCAGGTGCTGACGCTGTTGAGGTAGCAGTAGGGCTCGCAGCCCACGCCGGAGAAGCCGCGCGGGAACTGCTTGTCCATGCACCGAGCCCTCGGCGAAGGGGAAGCTCGACATGTTGCGCGGCAGGCCGATCAGCACCGTGCTGCCGGTCGCGGCGTCGATGCTGGCGACCGTCATCGAGTCGGGGCGCAGCCCCCAGCGGCCGGCGCCGGAGTCACCGCCGAGCAGCAGCACGTTGTAGCGGCCCTCGTGCGCGCCGGTCGCGGTGCCGTTGCCGAACATGGTGATGATGAAGTCGCGCTGGACGCCGACCAGGTGGGCGCCGAAGAGCAGCGTGCCGGCCACCGTGAGCGACAGGACGCCGTTGAGGCCGACCACGGCGAGACGGTGGTTCTGGCGCAGGGTTAGTGGCTGGCCGATCCGCCAGGCGTCGACGAACAGGGCGGCCCAGCCGAGCGCGCCGGCGATCAGCAGCATCCGCAGCAGGAGCAGCAGCGTCGGCTGCAGCGCGAGCGACAGCAGCGCCTCCCGGTTCCACAGCAGCAGCGAGCCGACGACGGCACCGACGCCGAGCAGCCCGACCCAGGTCCGCATCGCGATCCGCCGATCCGCTTGTCGCCCGCCACCAGCTGGGCGGAGCCCGGCCAGACCAGCGTCATCAGCATCAGCGTGACGGCCCGCCGGAAGCGGACGCGGGCGGCGCGCTCGGCGTGGGCCGCGCGCGCGCCGGCCGCGGCAGGGGCGGCGTGAGGTACGGCGGCCCGGTGGGCCGACGACCCGGGGGAAGGACGGGTCGGCATGGTTGCCTCTCTGGAGTGGGGCGGTGAGTGTCAGTATCACCAGTCACACCCGCCACATCGTGGTACGACGCGCCGCAACCACCTCACCAGCCCCGCGGCGCGCTCGCGTCCCGCTGCTCGCGAAATCGGCTTCGCTGAGTTGCACCCGCTACCGTCGTGGCCATGACCGACGGCCCGCGACCCCGCAGGGGCGACGCCCCCGCCGAGGGGACGCCGGAGTACCAATGGCTCTACGGCTCCCAGCAGCCGCCGCCCGCCGACGCCACCCGTCGGATGCCCACGGTGCCCCGGCGAGACGGCCCGTCCGACGCCTCCCCCGGTGGCGCCCCCGCCCGGGCCCTCGGCAGGCCCGCCGAGGCCCCGCCGCTCCCGCGCACGCTGGGTCCTCACCACGCTGCTGGTGGCCTGGCTGGCCTTCCTCGTGGCGGTGCCGCTCTGGGCCTGGAGCAAGATCGACAAGGTCGACGCCGCTCCCGCCGGCGACCGGCCCGCGGAGCAGCCCGGGACGACGTACCTCCTGGTCGGCAGCGACTCGCGCGCCGGCCTGTCCGGGGCGGAGCGCCAGGAGCTCGGCACCGGCGGCGCCACGGGTCAGCGCACCGACACGATCATGGTGCTGCACATCGGCTCGGGCCCCAACCTGCTGATGTCGATCCCGCGCGACCGCATGGTCGAGGTCCCGGGGCAGGGGCGCGACCAAGATCAACGCGGCCTACGCCTTCGGCGGTCCCGAGCTGCTGGTGCAGACGATCGAGCAGAGCACCGGCATCCGGGTCGACCACTACGTCGAGATCGGCTTCGGCGGCTTCGTCAACGTCGTCGACGCCGTCGGTGGCGTCGAGATCTGCCCGACCGAGGCCGATGAAGGACCCGCTGGCCAACCTGGACATCGAGAAGGGCTGCCAGGAGGCCGACGGCGTCACCGCGCTGGGCTACGCACGGTCGCGGCACGACCTCCAGCCGTCGGTGACATCGACCGGGCGCCAGCACCAGCGCGAGGTCGTGTCGGCCGTCGGCTCGGAGGCGGTCTCACCGTGGTCGGTGCTCAACCCGGTGCGCTACTGTCCGGCTGAACTCCGCCGGCGCCGACTCGCTGAGCGTCAGCGAGGGCACCGGCCCGATCGCGCTGGGCCGCTTCGCCTGGGCGATGACCCGGGTGTCCGGCGACTCCGGCCTCACCTGCGGCGTGCCGATCGCCGACCTGTCGGTGGAGTGGGACCCCGAGCGCTCCCAGCAGATGTTCCAGCGCATCATCAAGGACCAGACCGGCCGGATCGGCAAGGGCCTCTGCTCGCCGTCCGGGCTGGCCGACCAGTAGGTCCGGCTAGCGCCCCAGCCGCAGCACGTCGAGCAGCTGCCGGGCCGCGGAGCCCCCGGCGTCGAGGGCCACGCCCAGAGCGGTCGGCACGTCGAGGTCGGCCGCGAGCGCGGCGAGCACCTCGTCGCGGCCCCCGTCACCGCCGCCGTTGCCGCGGGCGGCCTCGCGGAGCCGCTCGAGGAGCGCCCCGGTGGGCTCGAGCGCGGCCGGGTCGAAAGTCCAGGCCTCGGCCCACGGACGGTTCACCAGCAGCAGGCGCAACACCGAGCCGGGGACGTCGGTGAGCACGTCGCGGACCAGCACCAGGTTGCCGGTGGACTTGGCCATCTTGGCGCCGTCGAAGCCGACGGTGCCGACGTGCAGGTGGCGGCGGGCGAACGGCACGACGCCGCTGGCCGCCTCGGTGATCGCGGCCTGATAGGCGTGATGGGGGAAGACCAGGTCGGCGCCGCCGACCAGCACGTCGACCGACGAGCCGAAGACGCTGGTCGCCATCGCCGCGCACTCCACGTGCCAGGCAGGGCGGCCCCAGCCCCAGGGCGACGGCCAGGCCGGGTCGTCCTCCCCCGACGGCTTCCACATCGGCACGTCCCACGGCGACTCGCGGCCGTCCTCGGCACGGTCGCCGAACTCCGCGAACGCGGCCAGCGCCTCCTCCTCGCTCAGCCCGCCCCGGTCGAGCTCGTGGGGAGCCCGGAAGAACACGGTCTCCCCGACCTGGTAGGCCCGGCCGAGCGTGAGCAGCGCGTCGATCAGCTGGACCACCTGGCTCACGTGGGCGCGGGCGTGCGGGGTCACGTCGGGGCGGGCCACGCCGAGGGCCTTCATGTCCCGGTCGAACATGAACTCCTGGGTCACCGCGAGCTCGTCGTAGTGGCGGTGGTGGCTGGTGGCCGCCCGGGTGAGCACGTCGTCGACGTCGGTGACGTTGCGGCTCGCCACGGTGGTGACGTGCAGCGCGCGGGCCACCGAGACCAGCACGTCGGCCCAGACGAACGTGGCGGCGTGCCCGACGTGGGTGACGTCGTAGGGCGTGATGCCGCAGGTGTAGACGCGGAGCGTTCCGGCCAGCGGCGTCGGCTCGCCGGCGAGCACCAGGTCGGCTGCGCGGGGCCCCGTCGACGCGGGCAGGTCATAGCGTCCTGCCGTCCCGATGACCCCCGACGTGCTCACAGCCATGGCTTGATCATGCCGTACGCCGGTCTGCCGCGACGCGGGCGCCCGCCACTAGTCAGGAGGCCCCACGGGCACCGCGGTGACCACCAGGTTCTCCGAGTAGCCGCCCCGCGCCGGGTCGTAGGTCCCCGTGCAGGTGAGCAGCACCAGCCGGTGCGGTCCTCGCTGGTTGAAGGCGTCGGAGCTCACCGCCAGGGCGTCCTGGTCGACGGCGGTGACCGAGGCCACGCGGTAGGTCGCCCGGTGCCCCTCCCCCGAGACCCGCACCAGGTCGCCCCTCCCGAGGTCGAGCAGCCGCGCGAAGAAGCCGAGCCCCAGCGTGGCGGAGTCGACATGACCAGCGATCACGGTGTGGCCGAACGGGTCGCCCGCCTGCGCGCTGCCGTCCCACCACCCCACCTCCGCGACGTCCTCGGGCACTCGCAGCTCTCCGGCGACGGTGGCGGCGGGACGAACCGGGGCTCGGGCCCCGTCGGCCAGCCGGACCTCGCGGGGCACGAAGCGCACAGGTTGGCTCGCGGCGGTGCGCCCCGGCCGGGCCGGCACGGCGGTGGCCGACGCGCCGGTCCCTCCCGGGGGCTCGGCGGCGGGCGGGGGGACTCCCGCCGAGCCGCAGCCGGTGAGCCCGGCGGTCGCGATCAGCCCGACCAGCACCACCGTGCGGAACTGCGGACCCCCGTGGCGACGAGTCAGCGCCACAGACCGGCGTACCACGGTGCGGACGGCTCCGGCCGGTAGCCGACCGCCTGCCCACCCGTTCCGGTGTCGACCATCGACGGCCGGGCGGAGCCGGCGTCGGCCAGGTCGAGCACCTGAACGACGACCCTCATGTCGTCGCTCTCCGGGTCGCCGACGGCGAAGACGCGGTTGAGCGACCCTCCGGTGACGGTCAGGTCGAGCGGGCCGAGAACCACCGGGTCGTCCTGCCCGGTCGGGACGATGTCGACGGCGTAGGTGCCTGCCGGCACCACCAGGCTGAGCGACTCGCCGTTGGCGACGTTGGAGAACAGCACCTCCCCGTCGACCCGGATGTCGGCCGGCGGCACGGCCGCGGTGTGGGTGACCACCAGCGCGGCCTTGTCGGCGGGCACCGGCTCGGAGGTGTTGTCGAACGTCGTCACCACCGGGTCGCCCGCGGGGTCGACGGGGAGGTGCAGCACCACGTCGGTGCTGTCACCCTCGCCCACGCGCAGGCCTCGCGAGAGCAGCTCGTCACCGTTGCTGGTGAACGCCAGCGTGTGCGCCCCGGCGGCCACCTCGAACGGTCCGGCCAGCGAGGCTCCCTCCACGCCGCTCGCCACCTCGTCGCCGTCGATCGACATCGTGACGACGGTGTCGGGCAGTCCCTGGACGAGGTAGAGCGTGCCACCGCGCTCGGCGCCGGCGGCGCCGGGCGCGCCCTGCACGGCGAGCAGCGACGTCGCGGCTGCGACGACGAGCGTGATGGCGAGCCTGCGGTGGGCGCGGCCGTCGATCCCCATGATTCCCCCATGTCTCGGTCGGCCCCGAGAGCGAGCGTCGTACGCTCGGTCGGGCGAGTGGCGGATCGCCCGTGTGGGCACTATAGGTCATCATCGATGCGGGGTCACCCGGCGCTCGTGCGGGCCGGACCACGGGGTGTGCCCTCCCTGACGACGAGACCGTGACGAGATCAGGCACGACGACGAAGGGAAGCGACGGGTGACCGGCGAGGTGGCGACGACGCGGGCGCGCGGGCCGGTGCGCGCGGTGTCGGCGGTTCTCGCGCTGCTGCTCGCGGGTGCCGCCGTCGGCTACTACCAGCGCGCGGACTCGGCGGCCGAGCTTCGGGCGCGGGACGCCGTGGGTGCTACGCCGGACGGCGAGCAGGCCGCCCCGGACGAGCCGGGGGACCCCTCGACGGAGGACACCGGCCCAGTCACGTCGGGTCCGGGCGTCAGCCGCGCCGGCATCCTGCTCCGGGTGACGCCGGCGCCCGGCGGCGCGCTCGACGTCGCCGAGACGGTGCGGCTGCGCGCCCCGCTCGACCGGATCCGTCTGCGGGCGCCGCGGGTAGGGCGGGCAGGCGGCGACTTCGCCGACCTCACCCCGGTCGCGACGTCGGTCCAGCTCTCCGTCGGCGACCGGCCGACCGAGGTGCCCCAGCAGGTGGGCGACGACCCGACCCAGGTCTACCTGCCGGCGGGCACGACGGCCTACACCGTGCGCTATCTGCTGGAGGGCACCACGGTGCGCAGCGTGCCGTCGACCACCGGCCGGGCCCTGGTCGGAGTCGGGCCGCTGTCCCAGGCCGGGCCGGCGGGCCGGGTCACCCTGGTGGCGTCGGGCCCGGCGGTGCTCAACCTGACCTGTCCCCTGCTCGACGGCAACGCCGCCGCCTGCGGCACGCCCGCCGACGACGGCTTCCGGCTGCGGGCACCGCTGCCCGGGGGCAGTGCGCTGGTGCTGGTCCAGGTCGACCTTCCGGAGCCGTGAGCGGATGACCCCACTGCACGCCGCAGGCCTGGTGCTGGCCGCCGGGCTGCCGGCCTTCTGGGCCACGACCCACCCCGCCGGGGCCCGCGACCCACGGCTGCGTCTGCTGCTGCTGCTCGGCGCGGCCGTCAGCGCGTTCGCAGCGGTGGCCGGACCACTGCTCCGCTGGGCAGACGCCGACCGCGCACTGACCGAGGTGCTGTCGCGGGAGGCGGGCGCGGCGGTGCTGCTCGAGCTCGCTCTGCTGGTGCTGCTGGTCGGCTTCGCCGCCGACCTGGGGGCCGAGCCTGAGTCGGGCCGGAGTCGGGCGGTCGCCGGCGGACTCGCGGTCGGGCTGTCCGCCGCCGTCGCGGCGCAGTCGGCCGCCCAGGCGGCGGCCACGTCGGGCCACGGCTCCGTCGTGACCTGGCTGCTGCTCACCCTGCACCTCACCGCCATGGCGACCTGGGTCGGCGGGTTCGCGGCGTTGCTCGCGATGGTGCTGCGCCGCGACCACGCCCACGCGCTCGACGACCCGGTGCTGCGTTTCCTGCCGGTCTCCTACGCCTGCCTGGCAGTGCTCGCCGTCAGCGGCGCCGTGCACGCCCTGGTCGTCGCGGGCGGTCCCGGCGCCCTCCGGGACACGGCGTACGCCGGGTGGCTGCTGTTCAAGATCGGGCTGGTCGTGGTGATGGTCGTGGTGGGCAGCAGCGCCCGCAGCTATGCCCTGGACGTGGCGTTCCGCCGCTCCGTGGCGCCCGCGCCGGCGGCTCCCACGGTCACGGTGCGCGCCCTCACCGTCGCGCTGGCCGTCGAGCTCGTGACCGCGGTGCTGGTGCTGGGGACGACGGCGCTCCTGGTCGCGGCCGCTCCCGTCACCGGTGGCTAGCCCAGCTCGGACTGGATGCCGGCGAGCAGCTGGCGCGCCATCACGATCCGCTGCACCTGGTTGGTGCCCTCGTAGATCTGGGTGATCTTCGCGTCGCGCATCATCCGCTCGACCGGGTAGTCGCGGGTGTAGCCGTAGCCGCCGAGCACCTGCACGGCGTCGGTGGTGACCTCCATCGCGACGTCGGAGGCGAAGCACTTGGCGGCGGCGCCGAAGAAGGTCAGGTCGTCGTCGCCGCGCTCGGAGCGGCCGGCGGCGGCGTAGGTCAGCTGGCGGGCCGCCTCGACCTTCATGCCCATGTCGGCGAGCATGAACTGCAGGCCCTGGAAGTCGGCGATCGGCTTGCCGAACTGCTGGCGCTCCTTGGCGTAGCCCAGCGCGTAGTCGAGCGCGCCCTGGGCGATGCCGACCGCCTGGGCGGCGATGGTGACGCGGGTGTGGTCGAGGGTCTGCATCGCGGTCTCGAAGCCGGTGCCCTCCTCGCCGATCATCCGGTCGGCGGGGATGCGGACGTTGTCGAGGTAGACCTCGCGGGTCGGGCGAGCCCTTGATGCCGAGCTTCTTCTCCGGGGCGCCGAAGGAGACGCCCTCGTCGGACTTCTCGACGACGAACGCGGAGATGCCGCGGGTGCGCGTCGTCGGGGTCGGTGACGGCCATGACGGTGTAGTACTCGGAGACGCCGGCGTTGGTGATCCAGCGCTTCACGCCGTCGAGCACCCAGTCGTCGCCGTCGCGCACGGCGCGGGTCTTCATCGCCGCCGGCGTCGGAGCCGGCGTCGGGCTCGGACAGGCAGTAGGAGAAGCCGCCCTCGCCGGCGGCGAGCTTGGTGAGGTAGTGCTTCTTGAGCTCCTCGGAGCCGGCGATCATGCACCGGCAGCGAGCCGAGCTTGTTGACCGCCGGGATCAGCGAGGAGCGACACGCAGGCGCGGGCGACCTCCTCGATGACGAGGACGGTGGCGAGCGCGTCGGCGCCCGGCGCCGCCGTACTCCTCCGGCACGTGCGGGGCGTGGAAGTCGCTGGCCAGCAGCGCCTCGGCGGCCTCGTGCGGGTAGCGCGCCTCCTCGTCGACGGCGGCGGCGTACGGCGCGACCTTGGCGTCGCAGACGGCGCGCACGGCCTCGCGGATGGCCTGGTGCTCCTCGGACAGGGCGAACATCGGCTGGTCGTCGGTCACTGGGCCAGTGTAGGAAGGGTTAGCGAGTGCTCACCACGGATAGAGTCGTGGACATGGTCACACCAGGGGGCACGTCGGAGC
This sequence comes from uncultured Actinomycetota bacterium, assembly GCA_963719955.1. GTDB lineage: Bacteria > Actinomycetota > Actinomycetes > Propionibacteriales > Nocardioidaceae > Nocardioides. Next base: position 378,127 of record CAVRDV010000002.1, read on the forward strand.
CCGCGAGCGCGCGGTCCTGGCGCGACCCCGACGCGGTCGCGCTGATGCTCGACGAGTGCGACACCTGGGCGGTGGTGGGCCTGTCGGGCAAGCCGTCGCGGACGGCGTACACCATCGCCGAGCTGCTGCAGGACCGCGGCAAGCGCATCGTGCCGATCCACCCCGAGGCCCCCACGGTGCTGGGCGAGCAGGGCTATCCCACGCTCGCCGACGTGCCGTTCGCCGTCGACGTGGTCGACGTGTTCCGGCGCTCGGAGTTCGCCGGGGACTTCGCCGACCAGGCGGTGGCCGTCGGCGCTCGCGGCGTGTGGTTCCAGCTGGGCGTGGTCGACGCCGACGCCTTCGCCCGCACCTGGACGGCCGGGGTGCCGATGGTGATGGACACCTGCCCGGCCATCGAGTGGGCGCGGCGCCGGTGAGCGGCCGGCGGCTGCTCGGCAACGCCGTGCTGGTGGCGTGCGTGCTGCTGCTGGTCGTCGCCGGGCTGTGGGCGTGGGGCCTGGTGCGCGACGAACGGCCGACATACGCCGTCGACACCCCGCTCGACGAGCAGTGTGACGAGGTGCCCGACGGCGCCCAGCGGCTGGTGCTGGACGCCGACGACGGGTTCCAGCTCGGCGCGGCGACGGTGGGCCCCGCGGGGAGGCGGGGGCTGGTGCTGCGGCAGGGAGCCGGCCAGACGATCTGCGAGTGGCTGCCGCTCGCCGGCCGGATCGCTGAAGACACCGGCACCCGCGTGCTGCTGTTCGACCGCCGCGGCCGGGGCTCCTCCCCCGGTGACGGCGACCTGACCGCCGAGCCCGGCGACATCGCGGCCGCCGTCGACCGGCTGCGCTCGCAGGGCGTCCGCAAGGTGGGGCTGATGGCGTCGTCGATGGGCAACTCGGTGACGTTCGCCGCGCTCGAGGAGCTCGACCGGCGGACCTGCGTGCTGGTGTCGGTGTCGCCGGTGCTCGTCAGCTCCGACGCCAACGGCACGGTCGACGGCAGCGGCCTGGTCGACCTGCCCAAGCGCGTGTGGGTGGTCACCGAGACCGGCAACGCGTCGGTGGCGTCGTACGCCGACTCCGTGGTCGAGGCCTCGGGGACCGACCACCTGCTCGAGATCGACACCGACGACCACTCCTTCGGGCTGCTTCGCGACCACCCCGAGGCGGCCGACTTCGTCGTGGAGGCGGTCGCCTCGTGTCGCTAGGCGCCCCCGGTCGCGACCTGCGGGTGCCGCCGGGGCCCGGCCTGCCCGGGGGGCTGGTGGTGCCGGCCGCCGAGCTGGTCGAGCGCTTCTCGCGCTCGTCGGGCCCGGGCGGCCAGTCGGTGAACACCACCGACTCCCGTGTCGAGCTGGAGCTCGACGTCGCCGCGTCCCCGGCGCTCACCGAGGCGCAGCGGGCACGCGCCCTGACCCGCCTGGTCGCGCGGCTGACCGACGGGCGCCTCGTCGTGGTCGCCTCCGACCACCGCTCGCAGCACCGCAACCGGGTCGCCGCCCGCGAGCGGCTCGCTGAGCTGCTGCGCGCCGCGCTCGCCCCGCCCCCGCCCGTTCGCCGCGCCACCCGTCCCTCTCGCGGCGCGCGCGAGCGGCGGCTCGCCGGCAAGCGGCACCGTGCGGAGACCAAGGCGCTGCGGCGCAAGGGCGGCTGGGACTGAGCGGTGGCCCCGCCACGAGGACGCCGCGGGCGGCGAGTCGTTCGGTGGGTTGGGCGGTGATGCCGGCCTGGTGACATTGGTGACGCGAGCGAGGCCACGTTGAATGCTGGCTGCGAAATCCTCGACGTCGGGACAGCCGGCCAGGCGTACCAGTGCCGACCTGTCGATCAGCCACGCGGTCACTGCCACGCCGGGTCCATCACCTCGGGGTCTGCCAGGTCAGCGAACCGGTCGGCGAAAGCCCGCAAGTCATCCGCGGAGACCGGCAAGCTCAAGCTGGCTGAATCGGCAGCCAGGCGTCGTCGGATGTACTCCACCCGGGAGACCTCCAGCCGTGCGGCGTGCGTATCGACATCCGCCAGCACCGCCTCGGGCACGTCCCGGATCAACACGTCAGCCATAGCCCGCCGGTCTGTGGGTGCGGTGGGGCGTGGTGGCTACTGGTCGGGTGGGTCGACCGGGGTGACCGGTCGGGGGCAGCCGGCGGTGGTCACCGCGTGGGGCGGGGTGTCGTCGCGGGTGCCGGTGTGGTCGACGACCAGGCGGTAGCCGTGCGGGGTGGTCCAGGCGTAGACCCCCGGTTCGATGATCTGGTAGCGCCACGGGGTGTGGGTCTTCAACCGATGATGGCCCCGACACAACGGCGCCACGTTGCACGAACAGGTCGGGCCGCGGGCCGGGTCGGAGTCGTCGTAGGGGACCGCGTGGTCGTGGTCGCAACCCCGGGCCGGTTTGGTGCACCACGGGAACACGCAGTGGCCGTCGCGCTGGTCGATCAGCTCCTTCAACCGGTCCGGGAGCTCGTACTGGTCGACCCGCTGATGCCCGGTCAGGTCGAGGATCGGCTTGACGGTGACCACCGCGTCGGGATGGCCACACCACGCCCGGATCGTCTCGCTGCTGATCGGGGTGCGGGTGTTCTCACACCGACCCACCGGGTTGGTCCCGGTCAGGGCGTCCTCGGAGACGTGCACGAACAGCGTCACCGGCCGCCGCGGGCGACCTGCCCCGCCCTCCACCATCGGTTCCTGGTCGAAGGAGAGGGCCAACTGGTGCCGTGACATCTCCCCCAGCGCGGTCGCCCGGCGGGCGTCCAACGACTCCGCCGACCCGGCGAGCTTCAGCTGCTCCGCACCGGCCGCCAGTGCCTGGTCCAGGTGCAGGGCATCGGCCAGGTCGAGCTCGCCGGTCACCTCGACGGTGCCGGTGAACGACACCTGCTCGGTGTGCACACTCACGTGCCGGGAGTCCGGCACCTCCGGGGACGGGTTCTCCGGGTCCTCCCGCTCCAGGCCCTCGACCCTGATCCTGGCCTCGAGGACCAGGTGCTCCAGCTGGGTCAGCGACACCCGCCCCGCGACGGCGGCGACCTGCCGGTCCACGAACCCCGCCGCCGCCTGCGACAACGCCATCGTCGCCTCGGCCACCCGGGTCGCCCGCCAGGCCGGCACCCGACCCGCCTGCACCGCCTTCCACAGCTCCGGGCAGCCGCCAGGCGATCTCCAGCCCGTGCCCGATCAACCGCCGCCCCGACTGCGTCGAGACCCCGAGCGCGGTCGCGAACTCCGCGATCGCGTACTCCGCGATCTCCGGAGCACCCTCCCCGGCCAGCGGGACCATGTGCCCGGCCTCCCACCAATACGCGGCATCGCCGGTGCCGGTCGGCTCATGCAGACGCCGCCCACTCGACCGCCGCGGTCAGCTTCGCCACCGCCGCGGCCTGCTCCGCACGCGACGCCGCCCGGGCGGCAGCCAACACCTGATCCGGAGACCCCGGGACCGGGATTTCCTCACGGTGGTGGGCTGCTGAACTCATACGAACAGCCAAGCACCCGGCACCGACAGTCGAGCCTGATCAGAGCGGTCTAGTCCCACATCGCGAGACAGTTTCAGAAGAAAGTTTCGGACGGCTTCGCCCGCCGCGCCACCTCCTCACCCAACAGGGTCCAGCCACAGCAGACCCGGCAGCCGCCAGCAAACGGCAACCCCAGGCGACCTTCGGCTCATCGCTGCCAACCACAGCGACCACCGACCGCCGGAAGCCGCGAGCGAGCCCGGCGACGAGCCGGCCGCTGCGCGGCCCTCCTCACCCAGCAGGGCCAAGCGCGAGGACGGCGTACCCGAAGCCCTCGACGTCAAGCACCTGGCCGTGGACCGACACCCCCGACCCCCACGCGACAGCCGCACCGGCCGCTTCGGGCACCGACACGGACGCTGGCTCACGCCGCGGGTTGACGACCACCAGGTGCGAGTCGCCGCGCACCCAGGCGAAGGGATAGCCGGCAGCGACCACCCGCGTCGGCGCACCGCCCTGCAACACAGGGGTGGAACGACGCAGGGCCAGCAGCTCGCGCACCAGGGTCAGCGTCGAGCCCGGTACGCCGTCCTGCCCCGCGACCGTCGGCCGGTCCGCGGCAGGGTCGACCGGCAGATAGAGCGCCGGCGGGTCGGCGGTGGAGAAGCCGGCGTTGGGCGAGGAGTCCCACTGCATCGGGGTCCGGCAGCCGGCGCGGTTGTAGAGCGGGTTGCAGATCGCGCCCTCCACGTCGGGCATGCCGGGCAGGTAGCGCATCCCGATCTCATCGCCGTAGTAGAGGCAGGGCACGGTGCCGAAGGTGAACAGGAACGTGAACGCCGCCCCGAGCTGCTCCGGGCCCCGGGTCCCGCAGCGCAGCCGGGAGAAGTCGTGGTCGGCGGTGGCGAGCAGCACCAGACGGTCGGGGTCGTCCTCGCGCGCCCGCGCCCAGGCCTCGAGGAAGACCGCCGTACTGCCCCGACCGGCGGCGTCGAAGAACGGCTCGACCGGCGCCTGCCACGGCAGGGTGCCGGCGCCGCCGTTGTCGAAGAGGCTGGCGTGCGCCGCCCAGATCACCAGCTCGAAGTCGGCGTCGAAGGCGAGCCGCTCGTCGGTGCGCGGCTCGGTCCCCTCGGGCAGCAGCACGGCGTCCGGGTGCGCCGTGTCGAGCCACTCCCGCAGCTCGCGCCAGATCGCGGTGGACGCGGCCAGCCCGTCGTCGATGGCGAAGTCCTTGACGAGGGAGAAGGCCATGTCGACCCGGAAGCCCGCCACGCCCTTCGACAGCCAGAAGTCGAGGACCTCCCGGAGCGCCTCGACGTTGCGCCGTGGCCCGGGCGCGTCCATCGCGTCCATCCACGACAGCGCCGGGTCGGGGTGCAGCCAGCCGAAGTTGAGCGCCGGCTGCTCGTCGTAGAAGTTGCGGAGATACCACCCCGGGCGGGGGCCGGGCGACGGCACCCACGACGGCGTCCCCGGCAGGTCGACCGCCCAGCCCTGCTCGGGCAGCTCCTCGGTCCAGATGTAGCGGTCGCCCTCCGGGCCGGGCCCCGAGGCGTGGAGCTCGGTCTGGAACCACGGATGCTCGATCGAGGTGTGGCCGACGACCAGGTCGAGCAGCACCCGGATCCCGCGCTCGTCCGCCTTCTCCACCAGCTCGACCAGGTCGTCGTTGGTGCCGTAGCGCGGCGCGATCGTCAAGTAGTCCGACACGTCGTAGCCGGCGTCGACGAACGGCGAGGTGAAGCACGGGTTGAACCAGATCGCGTCGACCCCGAGCGAGGCGATGTGGTCGAGCCGGTCGATCACCCCGCGCAGGTCGCCGATCCCGTCGCCGTCGCTGTCGGCGAACGACTGCGGGTAGATCTCGTAGAGGACGGCGTCGCGCAGCCACCCAGCGGTCATCGACGACTCCTCAGAACCCGACCTTGCCGCCGCCGGCCTCCCGGCGTACGACGTCGCCCTTGGCCTGCGCGGACTCCTTCAGCGAGGCCTGGAAGTCCACCATCCGCGCCCGGAGTCCGGCGTCCGCGGCGGCCGAGGATCCGCACCGCCAGCAGCCCGGCGTTGCGGGCGCCGCCGATCGCGACCGTCGCGACCGGGACCCCGGCCGGCATCTGCACGATCGAGAGCAGCGAGTCCATGCCGTCGAGGTACTTCAGCGGCACCGGCACACCGATCACCGGCAGCGGGGTGACCGCCGCGAGCATGCCCGGCAGGTGGGCCGCTCCACCGGCGCCGGCGATGATGCACCGACAGCCCGCGCCCGGCGGCGTCCGCTGCCGTAGGCGAGCATCTCCTCGGGCATCCGGTGCGCCGAGACGACGTCGGCCTCGAAGGCCACGTCGAACTCCGCGCAGCGCCTCCGCGGCCGCCTGCATCACCGGCCAGTCGGAGTCGGACCCCATCACGATGCCGACCCGGGCGGTCGCCACTGCTCACTCACTGCTCGTCTCCCAGCTCGCCGGCGAACCACGCGGCGGCGTGCCGCGCGCGCTCCAGACAGTCGTCGAGGTCGTCACCGTAGGCGTTCACGTGGCCGACCTTGCGGCCCGGCCGCAGCGTCCTTGCCGTAGAGGTGCACCCGCAGCCGCGGGTCGCGGGCCAGCGCGTGCGGGTAGCCGTCGTAGAGCCGCCCGGTGTCGTGCTGCCCGCCGAGGATGTTGACCATCACGGTCCACGGCTCGCGCGGCGCCGGCGAGCCCAGCGGCAGGTCCAGCACGGCGCGCAGGTGGTTCTCGAACTGGGAGGTGACCGCGCCGTCCTGGCTCCAGTGGCCGGTGTTGTGCGGGCGCATCGCCAGCTCGTTGACCAGCACCCGCCCGTCGCCGGTCTCGAACAGCTCGACCGCGAGGATGCCGGTCACGTCGAGCTCGCCGGCGATCCGCAGCGCGATCTCCTGCGCCGCCGCGGCGAGGGCCGGGTCGAGGTCGGGCGCGGGGGCGACGACCTCGCGGCAGATGCCGTCGACCTGCGGTCGACGCGACGACCGGGTACGCCGCCGCCTGGCCGCTGGGCGCGCGCGCCACCAGCGCGGACAGCTCGCGGCGGAAGTCGACGTAGCTCCTCGGCCAGCAGGCGGCACGCCGGCCTCGGCAGCCACGCCGGAGCGGCTCGGCGCACTCCTCGACCGACCGGACCAGCCACACGCCCTTGCCGTCGTAGCCGCCGCGCGTCGTCTTGAGGACGCACGGGAACCCGAAGCCGGCCACCTCCGCCGCCGACGGCGACGACCGCGCTGCCGCGGGCACGGCACGCCGAGCTCGGCCAGCCGGGCCCGCATCACGGCCTTGTCCTGGGCGTGCACGAGCGCCTCCGGCCCGGGGCGCACGGCGACCCCGTCGGCCTCCAGCGCGTGCAGGTGCTCGGTCGGCACGTGCTCGTGGTCGAAGGTGACCACCGCGCAGCCGTCGGCGACCGCGCGCAGCGTGGCGAGGTCGCGGTAGTCGCCGACGAGGTGGTCGGGGATCACCTGGGCGGCCGAGACGCCCTCGGCCTCGGCGAGCAGCCGCAGCGGCAGCCCCAGCGCGATCGCGGGCTGCGGCCATCATCCGGGCCAGCTGGCCGCCGCCGATGACGGCGAGCGTCGGGGCGTCGGCGGAGGCACTCACAACGCGCGAGCCTAGCCGCCCCACCTGGAGGCGACGGGTCAGGCCACGGAGTGGTTGCTGCTCTCCTCGGGGCCTCCGCGCTCGAAGCGCAGCCCCTGGCCGCGGACGGTGGTGATCAGCGTCGGGCTGCGCGGGGTCGTCGCCGAGCTTGCGGCGGACCCAGCCGAGGTGCACGTCGATGGTCTTCGAGGAGGTCCAGAAGGTCGTGTGCCAGACGTCGCGCATCAGCTCGTCGCGGGTGCACGACCTGTCCCGGCTCGCGCCATCAGCGCGTGCACCAGGTCGAACTCCTTGCGGGAGAGCGTGATCTCGCGATCGCCTCGCCACACCCGGCGCGTCGGCCGGGTCGAGCCGGACATCCTGGACTGTCAGCACGTGCGGAACCGTAGGTAAGGCGGACGCGCGCGCGGTCGACGGGGTCGCCCGAATACGCTAGAAATTGTGACCTCATGGACCGTGCGTCCAGACCGGTCTAGCGCGGTCCGACCGCCCCGGCGGGGCTTCCAGCCTCAGTGCGCGGCGTACGGCGATCGGCTCGACGCAGCCCGAAGCCGCGCACCGGGCGGGCCGGCAGCCGCCGGGTCTCGAACTCGTCGTCCGGCAGCAGGTCGGCGGTGGCGCTGGTCGACGATGACCCGGTTGCGGCGGGCCACCGCGGTCAGCCGGGCGGCCAGGTTGACCGGCGGGCCGAAGACGTCGCCCATCCGCATCACCACCGAGCCGCTGGCCAGTCCGAGCGCGGACGTCGGGCATCCGGGAGTCGCGGCCGATCACGTCGATGATCCCCTCCGCGGTCTCCAGCGCGCGCACCGGGTCGTCGTTCACGAAGAGCACCGAGTCGCCGATGCTCTTGATGATCCGCCCGCGGTGGGCGCGCGACCACGTCGGCGCAGCGGGTCTCGAAGATCTCGACCAGGTCGCCGATCCGGTCCTCGTCGAGCTCGTTGGACAGCGCGGTGAACGCCACGATGTCGGCGAAGCCGACCGTGACCTCGATCGTGTGCAGGTCCTCGTCGTCGGCGCCGAGCGCCTCGACCCGGGACGCCGCGGCCGCGAGGTGGCGGCGCCAGGCGTAGACCAGCAGCCGCTCGAACGGCCGGCTGCACCTGGTCGACCAGGCGCAGCGCGGTGGCGACCCGGCTGCCCGGTGGCGTCGTCGCCGGCCTCGATCTCCTCGATCCGGCTGCACCAGCGTCGGCGACCTCCCAGTCGGCGAGCCGGGCCATCGTCTGACCGACGGCCCGGGTCAGGTTGACGGCGGTGTCGAAGTCGAGCGCTCCCGAGTCGACCACGGCGCTCACCGTCGCGCAGAGCCTGCGCGTCGGCGGCGGTGAAGGCGCGCTCGCCGGCGTACTCGGGGAAGCCGAGGGCCCGCCACAGCCGTCGGGCCTGGTCCACGTCGACGCCGGCCTCCTCGGCCACCTCGAGCGCGTCGAGGGCGGGCACCTCCCCGAGGATCGCGTGCTCGAGTCAGCTCGGGGGCGCCGAGCTGCTGCTCAGGCTCCTTCATCGCCGAGTGCGTCTCGTGGAGCAGGTCGTTGAGCCGTCGCTGGGTGTCCTCGACCCGGGGGATGTCGTGCAGCGAGCACCCGGCCGTGGGTGCTGGCGTCGCTGATGACGAGCGTGCCGCAGCCGAGCATCCGGTCGATCAGCGCCGATCTCGTAGGCGACGTCGCTGATCCGGTCGAGCGGGATGTCGTGGCCGCGTCGGGCCACGATGCCGGTGCGGGTGATCAGCCGCCGGTTGGTGAACGTGTAGGTCGCGGTCAGCCACTCCAGCAAGGGCCGCAGCACGAACCAGACCAGCAGGAGCACCACCACGACCCAGAGCCCGGTCGAGGCGCTGCCCGACTCGAACGTCGTCTCCGAGAACGCCGCGGCGGCCAGGATCAGCAGACCAGCTCAGCATCGGCAGGAGCAGCGCCTTGACGTGCGTGCGGGTGTCGACGACGACGGACTCGCCCTCGTTGAGGAGCTTCGGGGATGGCCACGCGCGGTGATCCTCGTCACCCTTCGGCGGGCCTGACGTGCACCACGTCACCGGCGGCCACGGTGACCGCGCCGGCGCTCGGTCCGACGACCAGCAGCCCGCCGTCGGCGTCGATGCCCGTCCGCCTCGCCCCGTCCAGGACGCCGCCGCCCGGGCAGCGCCGACCCGCACCTGCTGGCCCCGACGGTCGGGCACAGCGTCGGCGTACGCCGCCGCGCAGCGCGGCCGCGCCGCCGCCGCCCAGCCACCCGGCGTACTCCAGGGCGAGGCCGTGCAGCAGCCGGCCCAGCAGCTCGGTGCGGTCCGACGTCGACGCCCTCGAGCGCCAGCGAGGTGGCCGTCGGCGACCGGCAGCTCCTCGGCGGTCTGGCGACACGTTGAGCCCGATGCCCGACGCACCGCCGCGGGGCCGGCCGGCGTCTCGATCCGCTCGACCAGGATCCCGGCGACCTTGCGGTCGCCGACCAGCACGTCGTTGGGCCACTTCAGGTCGGCGTCGGGACGCCGGCTCGCCGCAGCGCCGCGGCGACGGCGTACCCCGGCCAGCAGCGGCAGCCACGGCCACGCGTCGGACGGCGCACGTCGGGGCGCAGCAGCACCGAGAAGGTCAGCGCGGCCGCGGCCGGCGTCTCCCAGCTCCGGTCCAGCCGGCCGCGGCCCGGCGGTCTGGTGCTCGGCGACCACGACGAGCCCCTCCGGCTCACCGGCGACGGCGCGCTCGGCGACGTCGGCGTTGGTGGACGCCGGTCGCCTCCACCACCTCCACGCGGAACGGCGGCGACTCGGGTCGCCGCCGCACGCTCGTCGACAGTTCCGCAGCCTCGTCGCGTCGAGCGGTGGGCGCGCTGCCGGATGATCGGTCATGGGCACTAGATTGACCGACGCCCGACGAGCAGGCCAGCCCGAGGAGGCCACCGCGTGACCGCACAGCCGGCATCCCGACGAGACGCCCGCCCAGGACCTGCCACACCACCGCCGGCAAGCTCGCCGACCTGGAGCGGCGCCTCGACGAGGCGGTGCACGCCGGCTCGGCGAAGGCGCGTCGAGAAGCAGCACGCCAAGGGCCGCAAGACCGCCCGCGAGCGGATCGAGATGCTCTTCGACGAGGGCTCGTTCGTCGAGCTCGACGAGCTGGCCCGGCACCGCTCGACGGCGTTCGGCCTGGAGAAGAACCGCCCCTACGGCGACGGCGTGATCACCGGCTACGGCACGATCGACGGCCGCCAGGTCTGCGTGTTCTCCCAGGACTTCACCGTCTTCGGCGGCTCGCTCGGCGAGGTCTACGGCGAGAAGATCATCAAGGTGATGGACCTCGCCATCAAGACCGGCTGCCCGATCATCGGCATCAACGAGGGTGCCGGCGCCCGGATCCAGGAGGGCGTCGTCTCGCTCGGCCTGTACGGCGAGATCTTCCGGCGCAACGTGCACGCCTCCGGCGTGATCCCGCAGATCTCGCTGATCATGGGCAACTGCGCCGGCGGCCACGTCTACTCCCCCGCCGTCACCGACTTCACGGTCATGGTCGACCAGACCTCGGCGATGTTCATCACCGGCCCCGACGTGATCAAGACCGTCACCGGCGAGGACGTCACGATGGAGGAGCTCGGCGGCGCGCGCACCCACAACACCAAGTCCGGCAACGCCCACTACATGGCCTCCGACGAGGACGACGCGATCGAGTACGTCAAGGCGCTGCTGTCCTACCTGCCGCAGAACAACCTCGACGACGCCCGTGGTCTACGACGACGCCGGCCGACCTCGACGATCACCGACCTCGACCGCGCGCTCGACACGCTCATCCCCGACTCGCCCAACCAGCCCTACGACATGCACGACGGTGATCGAGCGCGGTCGCTCGACGACGAGGAGTTCCTCGAGGTGCAGGCGCTGTTCGCGCCCAACATCATCGTCGGCTTCGGCCGCGTCGAGGGCCGCTCGGTCGGCGTCGTCGCCAACCAGCCGATGCAGTTCGCCGGCACCCTCGACATCGACGCCTCCGAGAAGGCCGCCCGCTTCGTGCGCTTCTGCGACGCCTTCAACATCCCGGTGCTGACCTTCGTCGACGTGCCCGGCTTCCTGCCCGGCACCGACCAGGAGTGGAACGGCATCATCCGCCGCGGCGCGAAGCTGATCTACGCCTACGCCGAGGCCACCGTCCCGCTGGTCACGGTCATCACCCGCAAGGCCTACGGCGGCGCCTACGACGTGATGGGCTCCAAGCACCTCGGCGCCGACATCAACCTCGCCTGGCCGACCGCCCAGATCGCGGTGATGGGCGCCCAGGGCGCGGTCAACATCCTGTACCGCAACGAGCTCGACGGACGGCCGAGGACCCCGAGGCGCCGCGCGCGCCGAGCTGATCGACGAGTACGAGACGACGCTCGCCAACCCCTACGTCGCCGCCGAGCGCGGCTACGTCGACGCGGTGATCCGCCCGCACGAGACCCGCGTCGAGGTCATCCGGGCGCTGCGGCTGCTGCGCACCAAGCGGGAGACGCTGCCCGCCAAGAAGCACGGGAACATCCCGCTGTGAGTGGGGACGAAGTCCCCGCGAACAGCGGGATGCGGAGCCGAGGCGTCGGTCGATGCGCGAGGCGAGCGAAGCGGAGGAGCGCCTCAGCGACACCTCGGCGACCCTCCAGCTCGACCGTGCTGTCGAAGAACACCGTCTCCGCAGGAGATCGCCGCGTCGGTCGTCGCACTCGCGACACTGCAGCCCACGACGGCTGCCCCACCCCAGCCACGCTCCCGCTGGGCGCACCCGGCCCGCTGACGCGCCGACCGCTGGCGCCGGGGCACGACGGCTGGCGGACCAGCGGGCTGCCCTAGGGTCGTCGGGTGACCGCTGACACCCCCGCCCGCCGACCCGTCGACGCGGTCTGCGACCAGTACGTCGAGGACCTGGCCGCCCTCGACCCGATCGCGGCGACGTACGCCGGCATCGCCGGCCACGACCACGAGCTGCCCGACCTCTCCCCGACGGGTTCGCAGGCCGGGGAGGCGCTGACCCGGGCGGCGATCGCGGCCGCCCGAGCGGCCACCCCGACCGACGAGCGGGAGCGGGTCGCCCAGGACGCGTTCCTCGAGCGGCTCGGCCTCGAGCAGGAGCTCGCCGAGGCGCGGCTTCTCCCGGTCCGACTTCAGCGTGATCAGCAGCGGCCTGCACGACCTGCGCGAGGCCTTCGACCTGATGCCCACCGAGGGCGAGGAGGCGTGGAGCCACATCGACGCCCGGCTCGCCGGCATCCCGGAGGCACTCGCGGGCTACCGCACCACGCTGCTCGACGAGGCCGGCAAGGGCCAGGTCTCCGCCGCGCGGCAGTACACCGAGGTGGCCGGGCAGGTCCGCAACTGGACCGGCCAGGAGGGCGACGCGCGGCGACCTGTTCGCCGCCCTCGTGGCCGACGCCGACGTGCCGCAGACGCTCGGCGCCCAGCTGCGTGCGCACGCGGCCGACGCGTCGCGCGGCGTACGCCGACTTCGGCCGCTTCCTGACCGACGAGCTGGCGCCGCGCGGGCGCGGAGAAGGAGGCCGTCGGGCCGGAGCACTACGCCCTGGCCTCGCGCTACTTCCTCGGCGCCGAGGTCGACCTCGACGGAGACCTACGCCTGGGGCTGGCACGAGCTGAAGCGGCTCGAGGACGACATGACCGCCACCGCCGACCGGATCGTGCCGGGCGCCGGCGGCGACGGCTCTGGACGAGGCGGTCGCCGCGCTCGACGCCGACCCGTCGCGGCGCATCGTGGGCAAGGAGGCGTTCCGCGACTGGATGCAGGAGCTGGCCGACCGCACCATCGCCGAGATGGCCGACGTGCACTTCGACATCCCCGAGCCGGTCCGCCGGATCGAGTGCTGCCTGGCACCGACCAACGACGGCGGCATCTACTACACCGGGCCGTCCGAGGACTTCAGCCGACCCGGTCGGATGTGGTGGTCGGTGCCCGACGGCATCACCACGTTCTCGCCCTGGCGCGAGGTCACGACCGTCTACCACGAGGGCGTGCCCGGCCATCACCTCCAGGTCGCCCAGACGGCCTACCGCAGCGAGACGCCTCAACCGCTGGCAGCGGCTGCTGTGCTGGGTGCAGCGGGCACGGCGAGGGCTGGGCGCTCTACGCCGAGCGGCTGATGGACGAGCTCGGCTACCTCGACGACCCTGCCGACCGGCTCGGCATGCTCGACGGCCAGACGCTTCCGCGCCGCCCGCGTGGTCGTCGACATCGGCATGCACCTGGAGCTGGAGATCCCCCGCGACAACCCGTTCGGCTTCCACCCCGGCGAGCGCTGGACCCCGGCGCTCGGGCTGGAGTTCATGCGACAGCACTGCCGGATGGACGACGCGTTCATCGTGTTCGAGGTCAACCGCTACCTCGGGCTGGCCGGGGCAGGCGCCGTCGTACAAGGTCGGCGAGCGGATCTGGCTCGAGGCCCGCGCCGACGCGCAGGCCCGGCAGGGTGCGGACTTCGACCTCAAGGCCTTCCACCGCGCGGCCCTCGACCTCGGCTCGCTCGGTCTCGACCCGCTGCGCGCCGCCCTGGGTCGCCTGTGAGCGGGTCGTCGAGCGGGGGCGCGGAGCCGCGCGTCACGCTGGTGCTGGCCTCGGCCTCCCCGGCCCGGCTGTCGACGCTGCGCAGCGCCGGGGTCGAGCCGGTGGTGATCGTCTCGGGCGTCGACGAGTCGCAGCTCGACGGGCTGCCGCCGGCGGAGCTGGCCCTCCGGCTGGCGGAGCTGAAGGCCGCCGCGGTGTCGACCCGTGACGACCTCCCCGCGGCCGCCCTGGTCCTCGGCTGCGACTCGGTGCTGGAGCTCGACGGTCGGGCCTACGGCAAGCCCGCCGACGCGACGACGCCGTTCGCCGCTGGCAGGCGATGCGCGGTCGCACCGGCGTGCTGCACACCGGCCACTGCCTCACCGACGTCGCGACCGGGCGGGTGGCGGCGGCGACCGCGTCGACGACCGTGCACTTCGCGGAGGTGACCGACGCCGAGATCGAGGCCTACGTCGCGACCGGCGAGCCGCTGGTCGTCGCCGGCGCCTTCACCGTCGACGGTCTCGGCGGTGCCTTCGTGACCGGCATCGAGGGCGACTACCACAACGTGGTCGGCGTCAGCCTCCCGCTGGTGCGCGACCTGCTGGCCGAGCTCGGCCACGCATGGATCGACCTCTGGCCCTGACCCCGCGGGACAGGACCAGAGGTCCAGGGACCTCAGGCCGCGGCCGACAGCCGGGTCGGCGCGGCGGTGCGCGCGGCGACGTAGGCCCGCAGCCACATCGCGTCGCTGAGCGCGACGTCGGTCAGCGCCGATCGCAGCGCGGCGTCGGCGCGGCCCGCCAGGGCGGTGAGCGTGCGGGTGTCGGCGCGGAGCGGGGCGACCGCGGTGGGCAGACCCTTCTCCTCGATCTGCATCGCGAGCTCGTCGACGGTGGGCTCCCGGAAGGTCTCGTTCATGGCGATCCCCCTCTCGTTCGTGTTGGGCGACCAGGGCTTCGTGCAGCCTCTGGTCTTGCTGGTGAGCCCAGCCTAGAGAGCAAAGTCGATCACGTCCAACGATGGAACTTTCTCAAATCTATCAGGTATGCTGATGGACATGGCCAGCCTTCAGGACGTCGACTTCCGCCAGCTCGTCGCTCTTCGGGAGGTCGCGCGGGAGCGCTCCTTCGGCCGGGCCGCCCAAGCGCTCGGCTACACCCAGTCCGCGGTCAGCCAGCAGATCGCCTCGCTCGAGCGCCTGCTCGGCGGGCCCGTCTTCGACCGCCCCGGAGGGCCCAAGCCGGTCGAGCTCACCCCGCTCGGCACGCTGGTGCTCGGGCACGCCGCCACGCTCCTGGGGCAGGTGGCCGCCGCCGACGCCGAGCTGCGCGCGTTCGCCCGCGGTCAGCACGGCAGCCTGTCCGTGGGCACCTTCCAGAGCGTGTCGGTGCAGCTGCTTCCGCAGATCGTCAGCAGGTTCCGGCCCCAGCACAGCGGCATCGACCTGCGGCTGAAGGAGTCCGACGACCTCGACGAGCTGGTCGACGAGCTCCAGGACGGGCGGCTCGACCTCTCTTTCGTGGTGGTCACCGACGACATCGACGGCCTCGAGGTCCTCGAGCTCTTCGACGACCCGTTCGTGCTGGTCAGCCCGCCGGGCGAGATCGCCGAGGGTGACACCGTCCAGCTCGACCAGCTGCCCGGGCTCACCATGATCGGAGAGTTCGACACCCCCTGCCAGCGCCAGCTCGACGCGGACCTGCGACGGGCGGGGGTCAGCGACCTCAACGTGGTCTTCCGCAGCACCGACAACGGCGCCATCCAGGCGATGGTGCGCGCCGGCGTCGGCCACGCGCTGATGCCCTCGCTCGCGGTCGACGCCGACGACCCAGCGGTCCGCATGCAGCGCATGGACCCCTACCTCCCGCCGCGCACGATCGGGCTGGCCTGGCGGGCGCAGCGCAGCAGGTCGCCGGCCGCAGCCGAGTTCGTCGACATCGCCCGCCAGGCCGGCCTGGCGATGCAGGAGCGCCAGGGCCAGCTCGAGCCCGCCGGCTGACCGGCCGGTCTCCCGCTGCGAGGCTCAGTCCTCGGCCAGCTCGTCCTCGGCCGGCTCGTCCTCGGGCCACGCGTGAGCCGTGCGCTCCAGCAGCGTGGCCGGCAGACCGGGCTGCTCCGGGTGCCGGAAGACCCAGGTGCGGTAGAGGTAGAAGCGCGCCGCCGTGCCGAGCCCTAGGCCGACCACGTTGGCCGAGAGGTTGTCCGAGAACGGGTCGTCGAGCCCGAGCACGTTGCGGGAGAACCACAGGCAGGCCACCGGGATCCCCATCGTCACCACGTTGATCACGACGAAAGCTGTCCGCCCGCCGTCGGCGTGCACCGGCTCCCGGTGCTTGAACGCCCAGGAGCGGGTGCCGCGATAGCTCACCATCATCCCGACCAGGTTGGCGACCACGAACGCCGAGATCGGCCGGCCGGCCATCAACGGCTCGTAGGCCGTGCTGAAGCCGTGGACGAGGAGGTTGAACAGCACCAGCGACACCAGCGTCGCCACTCCCCCGACGGCCAGGAACTTGCTGATCTCGGCCGCCAGCCGCTGCCAGCGCATCCCCATGGGGAGCACCCTAGACGCCCGGCGCCCGGGGGTCGTGCGGCCGGCCGTCACGCTCGGCGACTACTCGACCGGGAGGCCGAGTCCGCGGGCGATCAGCATCCGCTGCACCTCCGAGGTGCCCTCGCCGATCTCGAGCACCTTGGCGTCGCGGTAGAAGCGCGCGACGGGGTACTCCTCCATGAAGCCGTAGCCACCGAAGACCTGGGTGGCGATCCGGGTGGCCGTCACCGCTGACTCGGTGGCGTAGAGCTTGGCGACCGCGGCCGCCTGCTTGAACTGCTGCGGGCCCGGGCCGCGACCGGCGGCCATGGCGTCCTTCATCGCCGCGGCGCGGTAGGTCAGCAGCCGGGCCGCGTCGAGCATCACCTGGAGGTCGGCGATCTGGAAGGCGAGCCCCTGCTTGCGGCCGATCGGCACGCCGAAGGTCTGCCGCTCGCCGGCGTACTCGACGCTCAGGTCGAGGCACGCCTGGATGCAGCCGACCGCGAGGGCTGCGATCGCCACCCGCCCGTCGTCGAGGGTGGCGAGGAACTGCGCGTAGCCGCGCCCGCGCTCACCGAGCAGGTTGTCCTCGGGCACCCGGCAGTCGGCGAAGGTGAGCGGGTGGGTGTCGGAGGCGTGCCAGCCGAGCTTGTCGTACGCCGGCTCGGCGACGAACCCGGGCGTGCCGGACGGCACGATGATCGTGGAGATCTCCGGGCGCTCGCGGCCGTCGTCGGAGGAGCGCGTGCCGGTGCGCGCGGTGACCGTGACCAGGCTGGTGATCGACGAGCCGGAGTTGGTGATGAACTGCTTCTCGCCGTTGATGACCCACGAAGCCCCGTCGAGGTCGGCGCGGGTGCGGGTCGCGCCGGCGTCGGAGCCGGCGCCGGCCTCGGTGAGCCCGAAGCCCGCGAGCGCGTGGCCCGCCACCAGGTCGGGCAGCCACGTCTGCCGCTGCTCGTCGGTGCCGAAGGTGAGGATCGGGTTGATGCCGAGCCCGACCGCGGCCTCGAGGGTGATGCCCATGCTCTGGTCGACGCGACCGATCTCCTCGATGGCCAGGCAGAGCGAGGTGAAGCCGCCGTCGTCGCCCTCCAGCCCCGCGCCGCCGTACTCCTCGGGGGCGGTGAGGCCGAACAGCCCCAGCTCGCCCATCTGCTGCACCACGTCGACCGGGAAGTGGTGGTCGCGATCCCACTTCGCGGCGTGCGGCGCGATCTCGGCCTCGGCGAACTCGCGCACGACGCGGCGGAAGTCCTCGTGCTCCTTCGACAGCTCCCAGCTCATGGTCGCCATGCTAGCCGAGGTGGTTAGCGATTGTTAACCTGCGCCGCCCAGTGCACCGGACGCGTCAGCCGGTCCGGGAGCCGGGTCGCCGCATCGCCGCGCGCGGCGGCGACCTGTGGCTGGGTGAGGAACAGCGTGGTGGACAGGTCGCTCCCCCGCAGGTCGGCGTCGCGGAGATCGGCCCCGAGCAGGTCGGCGCGGTGCAGGTCGCGGTCGCGGAGGTCGGCGGCCAGCAGCAGCGCCCCGCGGTACGACGGCCCGCCGAGCTCCGCGGCGACCCGCGCGAAGATCGCTCCGGCCCGTGCCCGCCACGAGTCCACGTCGAGCGCCGCCAGGGCCTGAGGTGCCCCCTCCCCGAGACCCGCCAGCTCCCCGGCCAGCGCGGCCGCCTCCGCGTCCGCCGAGGAGCTCGCGCACGCGGGGTCGCCGAGGAGGAACCGCATCTCGTGGAGCTGACGCACGACCGCGAAGACCGCCCGCCGCTCGCCCGGGTCGGCGTCGCGTGCACCGGCGTACGTCTGCTGCACGACGTGCTGGCCGGCACCGAAGCAGTCGAAGCTCACGCAGCCGAGCCATCCCTCCGCCCAGAGCCGCTCGTGGATCGAGCAGCGATCGTCCGGCGTGACATGGCGACACGGGGAGTCGTCGGGCTTGTCCTCCGGGAACTCCCGCCCGCGGCTGAACGGCAGCGAGCAGCACAGCGCGGCACACCGCGCGCAGTCCGGAGCCAGCAGCGTCACGTCGCGACGCTACCGGGCGACCGCTCGCGGCCGACCGTTCGTCGCGCCGGGCGGACGTGTGATCGAGTCGACTCCCACGGCCGGTGGCGCGGGTCGCACCGGGCGATACGCTGCGGCTCGGGTGCGCCGCGGCGCACCCCCGTCAGGTGTCGCCAGCCAGCAGGAGGTCGGGTGCCCGTGAGCCAGGGGCTGCAGAAGGTCCTCATCGCCAACCGCGGCGAGATCGCAGTGCGGGTGATCCGCGCGTGCCAGGACGCCGGCATCGGCAGCGTGGCGGTCTACGCCGACCCCGACCGCGACGCGCTCTTCGCGCGGATCGCCGACGAGGCCTACGCCCTGGGCGGCGCCACCCCGGCCGAGACCTACCTCGACATCGACAAGATCCTCGACGTCGCGAAGCGTTCCGGCGCCGACTCCGTGCACCCCGGCTACGGCTTCCTCGCCGAGAACGCCGACTTCGCCCAGGCGGTGATCGACGCCGGGCTGATCTGGATCGGCCCGCCGCCGGACGCGATCGAGAAACTCGGCGACAAGGTGCAGGCCCGGCACATCGCGCAGAAGGTCGGCGCCCCGCAGGTGGTCGGCACCCCCGACCCGGTCGAGAGCGCCGACGAGGTGCTCGCGTTCGCCGAGACGCACGGCCTGCCGATCGCGATCAAGGCGGCCTTCGGCGGCGGTGGTCGCGGCCTCAAGGTCGCCCGCAGGCTCGACGAGGTCGCCGAGCTCTACGAGTCGGCGGTCCGCGAGGCGGTCACCGCGTTCGGTCGCGGCGAGTGCTTCGTCGAGCAGTACCTCGACCAGCCGCGACACGTCGAGACCCAGTGTCTGGCCGACCAGCACGGCAACGTGGTCGTGGTCTCGACGCGCGACTGCTCGCTGCAGCGCCGCCACCAGAAGCTCGTCGAGGAGGCGCCCGCTCCGTTCCTCTCCGACGAGCAGGTCGATCAGCTCTACTCCGCGTCCAAGGCGATCCTGCGCGAGGCGGGCTACGTCGGCGCCGGCACGTGTGAGTTCCTGGTCGGCAAGGACGGCACCATCTCCTTCCTCGAGGTCAACACCCGTCTCCAGGTGGAGCACCCGGTCTCGGAGGAGGTCACCGGCATCGACCTGGTGCGCGAGATGTTCCGGATCGCCGCCGGCGAGGAGCTGGGCTACGACGACCCGCCGGTCTCGGGCCACTCCATCGAGTTCCGCATCAACGCCGAGGACGCCGGCCGCGACTTCATGCCCGCGCCCGGCACGCTCACCCGCTGGGCTCCGCCGAGCGGGCCCGGCGTCCGGGTCGACGGGGGCTACGAGGCGGGCGAGACGATCCCCGGCGCCTTCGACTCCCTCATCGCCAAGCTGGTCGTCACCGGGCGCGACCGCACCCAGGCGCTGGAGCGCTCCCGTCGGGCGCTGGCGGAGTTCGAGGTCGACGGGATGCCGACGGTGATCCCGTTCCACCGCGCGGTGGTCAGCGACCCGGCGTACGTCGGTGACGGCGAGCGGTTCGGGATCTTCACCCCGTGGATCGAGACCGAGTTCGACAACCAGATCGCGCCGTACGCCGGGGCGCACGGCGAGCCCGACGACGAGGGCGAGCGGCAGCGGGTCGTGGTCGAGGTCGGCGGCCGCCGCCTCGAGGTGGTGCTGCCGGGCGGACTCGGGGGTGGCGCCGCCGCACCGGCGGGCCCGAAGAGGCCGGCCCGTCGTTCCGGCGGCAAGACCGCTGCCGCAGCCTCCGGCGACGCCGTGACCTCGCCGATGCAGGGCACGATCGTGAAGGTGGCGGTCGCCGAGGGCGACGTGGTCGCCGAGGGCGACGTGATCGTGGTGCTCGAGGCGATGAAGATGGAGCAGCCACTCAAGGCCCACAAGGCCGGCACCGTCACCGATCTCGCCGCAGTCGTCGGAGCGACGGTGACCAACGGTCAGGTGGTCTGCGAGCTCCACGGCTGACGGCCCGACACCCGGGAGGAAGGACGCCCATGGGTCTCGGCATGCCAAGCGAGCGTCTGGCGGCGGAATGCCGCACGTGCTTGGAGTGTCTTGGGTCCACAGTGGCGACGGGGCCACTCAAGGCAGCAGGCTGCGCGGTCATGGCTAGTCTGGCTCGATGATCATCATCGCGGGTCATCTGCGCGTGGCCGCCGCTGAGCGTGACGAGTACCTGATGGCAGTAGGGGGCGTGGCAGAGCAAGCGCGCCAGGCGCCCGGCTGCTTGGACTTCGTCCAGTCGGCCGACCCAGTAGCACCGGACCGCATCAACATCTACGAACGCTGGGACAGCGACGAGGCCCTCATGTCGTTCCGTACTTCAGGCGGCGAGGGGAGCAGCAGCAGCTCGGTGACGCCCGACATTCTGGGTGCCGAGGTTGCCAAGTACCGGATCTCGGCCGTCGAGAGCCCGTAGTCGCTCCGGGCAGAGCTCAGTCCGCTCGCGGGTGTGCCGCGTACCGCAGATGCCCGCCGAGGAGACTTGCCACCGATCGGTTCTTCTGCGGCACCGAGGCACCGGATGATGTCCGGCAGGCGGCGCTAAGACGCGGGTCGCTCGCCGCGAGGACTCCCGTATTGAGCAAGCGAGCCGCGCCGGAATGGAGGTGCCCGCATGGTCAGGTGGTGCCTGCCCGGTCGTGTCAGACTGGTGATGTGCCGGATCGCGAATCACCCAGGCTTCGGCTCGGCGCGGCGATCTTTGGGCTCGTTGCGGTAGCAGTCCTCTTCTTCGCGGGCTACAACTACTTCTACGTTCCCGCCATCGAGCCAGCCGACCCGACGCGCGGTTGGGGTTGGTTGACGAACGACTTCGAGACCGTCGACTACATCAAGTTCTACTTCCGAATGCAGGGCATCTGGCAGCTCGGGTTCGCCATCCTCGTCTTCGCGGCGGCCGGCTGCCTGCATCAAGGCAGCCGCCGGGCCTGGCTCGGCCTCTGGAGCGTTCCGGTGGTCTTGCTGCTTGTGGGAGCACAGGCGCCGTGGACCCTTCCGGTGCTGGTCGCACCGATCTTGCTCTCGCTGGTCGCCCTGATGCTCACCTGGCGCGAGGTCGGATGACCGGGCACGTCGTGCCAGCACGCCACGATGCCTTCTTTCGGCCGGACTCGTATCCAGGACTCTCAACAAGCCCGCTGACTCCCGGCGGAGCGGCCGGGGAGCCCGCGGCGCCGGGAGTTTAGCCAGGCCACGACTGCTGATCGTCGGCGTCCGCGTTGCGAGAGCGGTCAGCCCGAGGCCCATCGAGGCGCCGCCCCTGGCAAGCATTGTCGGAGTGGCGGCCGAACTCGCGGGCAGCGTCCTGGGGGTGTCACTCCTGCCCCGGCCCGCTCATGAGTGGGCGCGCTTCTATTGGAGCTCCACCCGATTCGCGAGGGTGGCCGCCGGAGGCGCGTGTTAAGAGGGTTTTGTCCAGTACCCGGTGGCCCACACCGCTACGGCGATCGCTACGCCCCACGCAGCCGTGTACCAACCTGCCGTCGTGCCAACGCTGCCTAACAGGTCGGGGTGCCTCGCGCAGAAAATGCCGAACCACACGGCCGAGGAGGCCGGCGGCACGATCGCGAACCACCAGCCTGCCACCCGGTTCCCCAGCGCCCACACGCCAACCGCGGCCGCCACCGCAACCGCGAGCGCGAACCCCGCCTGCACGGGTAGGTGCATCAACCCCCAGCTGCTGTCGTCGGCGGCAGCGCGGCTCCCCGCCGCGTCGAGAGCGTCCCACGCCTGGAACAGCGCGGCCCCGAACGCGAGTGCCACGAGCGCGTCAACAGGCCAGAACGCGGGGGTCGTAACCAACCGGCGGATGGACCACTCGGGCCTCGGACGCCACATCCGCGGAAAAGCCGCGGACGCCGCCACGAGGGACGCCACGAATACCTGACCTGCCGCTACCGCCGCGAGGCCAGCCACCAGCACCGCCGCGGCGACAGCGACTACCTGCGGTCCCACCCATCCAGTCGGCCGGACTGCCCACGCGATCAGCGGCACCGGAACAAGCACCGCGAACAGCAAACCCCAACTCGTCGAGGTGACCGAGGTTGAGGTCCAGTCATACTCGTCCGGGAACTTGGACGGGATGATGCCTACCAGCAGATCGACGATCCCGAAGAACGGCCCCGCCCACCACAACGCCACGACCACCGCACCGACACGCGACCCGAGCGCCCGGTCGGCGCTCTCCGTGCCAACCGCGATAGCCATCGCATCATTGTCTCACCACGAGACGCCGCCCACGCTCTGATGTCTTTCGATAAGGACCCGCCAGGCACTACCAAAGCGCGCTCAACAGTACATATCGGGCACCGCCGGTTCGCGTCCCGGGACGGACGAGCTCCTGAGGTCCGCCAATCGGCCACGACCGCACACTCACCGTGACCAACACGCAGCGTAAGGACGCGGGTCGGTCCCGGGCATCGGGGTGTGGCACGTGCCGTGCTTAAGGTATCTAGCGATACCATGCACGCCATGGCGATGACACTGCGGTTGACGGAAGTAGATGACCGGTTGTTGACAGAGCGAGCGCGCAGCGAGGGCCGCAGCAAACAGGAGGTGGCTCGCGAGGCGATCCACGCCTACCTGACAGACCAAGTGCGACGCCTCGAGGACCTCGAGGACGAACTGGCGCTGGCCCGCTACCAATTGCGCCAGCAACTGGGTGAGGTCACCTACGTCTCTCAGGCCGAGGCCCGGTCCGCCCTGGGACTCCCACCGTCATCGCCTCGGAGCGCGAGCGCTTGACCTACGAGATCGCCTGGGCCGACGAGGCTCTCGCTGCCGCCCAGGCATTCATGGCCGACGACCCGGCCGGGCTCGCAACCGTCTTCGACACCGTGGACAACCTGGCCACAAACCCACGCCCGCCAGCAGCGATACCGTGGGGTAGCACCAACTTCCTCCGCCTGCGCGTCGGCCGATACCGCGTTCTGTATGAGATCAACGATCGGCTTATCCGGATCGACGTTATCCACCTCGGCCGAAGCGGCTGAATGCCCAGACACGTGCGTCTTCGTGGGCGGAGATGACGCACCCCAGTGGCGAGCGAGTGCGACGCCGGCCGCTCTGGCTACACGCCCGCGACGTAGGCGGTGAGGAACTGGACGCCGTGGCGGTCGAGGTTGCCCCGGGCTCGGTCGTAGTGCTCGGTGGTGCGGGGGTCGGCGTGGCGGGCGAAGATCTGGGCGTCCCGGAGGGGTACGCCTGCGTCCAGAGCGTTGGTGATCGCGGCATGCCGCAGCGAGTGGGGGCTGATGTGGCGGGGAATCCGCGCAGTCTTCGCGATGCGCTGGACCATCCGGTAGACGTCGCGTCTGTCGATCGATTTCCCCGAGACCGGGCGCAGCACCAGGGGCCCTTCGGTGCGCTGTCCGCGGCAGGCCTCCAGGACGCGCAGCACGGGGACGGTCAGCGGCATGGTGGCGGGCTTGTTGCCCTTGCCGACCAGATGTAGGACACGGTGACCGCGCAGGGTTTCGGCGTAGTCCTCGATCCGTACCGCCGCGGCCTCCGAGGCTCGCAGGGCGTTGACCCCCAGCAGGTAGGCCAACGCGCCGTGATGGACGGTGATCGCCTGAGCCACCTGCAGGAACCGGATGAGTTCCAGCCGGTCCAGTCCTTGGGTGCGGGACTCGTCGCGATGGATCTTGGGGAGCCGGGCGTACACGGCGGGGTCGGCGGGGATGATTCCGTCGATGTGGGCGAACCGGAAGAACCCGCGCACGCCGTGCATCATCGTGGACACCGAGGAATCCATGAGACCTGCCTCGCCCAGCTGGCGGATGTAGAGCTCAACGTGGGCGCGCTGGATCCCGTCCAGGGGGTCCAGTTCGTTGGCCTCGCACCAGCCGAACCAGCGGCGAAGCTGTGTGGAGCACAGGGTGTGGGTGGGCCCGGTGTAGCGGGCCAGGAAGGACACCGCCGCTAGTTGGGCGGAGGTCATGGACGACGGCTGGAATGGCAACAGCGTGGTCGAGTTGGACATGATCTACCTCGCGCGGCGATGCCGAGGCCGGCCCAGCCCCACTCGCCGCCGACGCGGCAAGGCATCCGGACATCACAACGCTACGCCGCCCGGACGGCACGTCCGCTCGCGGCGGAAGGCAGCAGGTGTCCGGTGGACGGCGGTGGCCCAACTCCTGCTGCGCTGTGGGGGGTTAGTGCCCGCTCGAGCGGGCACTAACCCCCAAGAACGACGCAGGAGATGGGCGCCGAGCGCGGTGGCAGGGGCGCGCTGGCGGGGAGAGGACGCCTGTGCGGGCACCTCACCAGCCGAAGCGCACCACGCCCACTCTGGGGCCGAAAGGCAGCTGGTGCACCTGCCCGCCCCGCCGCCCATCTCAGAGAGGGAACGTCGTGACGCGGCCGACGCGCGGCCCCGACTAGCCTCGGCCCATGTTCTCCAAGGTGCTGGTGGCCAACCGCGGCGAGATCGCGGTCCGGGCGTTCCGGGCGGCCTACGAGCTCGGCGCGCGGACCGTCGCGGTCTTCCCCTACGAGGACCGCTGGTCCGAGCACCGGCTGAAGGCCGACGAGGCCTACGAGATCGGCGAGCGCGGCCACCCGGTGCGGGCCTACCTCGACCCCGACGCGATCGTCGCGGTCGCGCGTGCAGTGCCGGCGCCGACGCGGTCTACCCGGGCTACGGCTTCCTGTCGGAGAACCCCGCTCTCGCCGAGGCCTGCGCCGCGGCCGGCATCACCTTCGTCGGCCCGACCGCCGAGGTGCTGACGCTGACCGGCAACAAGGCGCGGGCGATCGCGGCGGCCACGGCGGCCGGCGTCCCGACGCTGCGCAGTCGTCGACGCCGTCGACCGACGTCGACGCGCTGGTCGCGGCCGCCGAGGCGATCGCCGTTCCCGCTGTTCGTCAAGGCCGTCGCCGGCGGCGGCGGGCGCGGCATGCGCCGCGTCGACGACCGGGCCGAGCTGCGCGAGGCCGATCGAGACGTGCATGCGCGAGGCCGAGGGCGCCTTCGGCGACCCGACCGTCTTCATCGAGCAGGCCGTCGTCGACCCGCGCCACATCGAGGTGCAGATCCTCGCCGACGGCGACGGGCAACGTGATCCACCTCTTCGAGCGCGACTGCTCGGTGCAGCGCCGCCACCAGAAGGTCATCGAGATCGCCCCGGCCCCCAACCTCGACCCCGAGCTCCGCGACGCGGATGTGCGCCGACGCGGTGCGCTTCGCCGCGCGAGATCGGCTACCGTCAACGCCGGCACCGTCGAGTTCCTGCTCGACCCGCAGCGGCAGCTACGTCTTCATCGAGATGAACCCGCGCATCCAGGTCGAGCACACGGTGACCGAGGAGGTCACCGACGTCGACCTGGTGCAGTCGCAGATGCGGATCGCCGCCGGCGAGACGCTCGCCGACCTCGGGCTGTCGCCAGGACGCCGTCACGCTCCGCGGCGCCGCGCTGCAGTGCCGGATCACCACCGAGGACCCGGCCAACGGCTTCCGGCCCGACACCGGCAAGATCACGACCTACCGCTCCCCCGGCGGCGCCGGCGTCCGTCTCGACGGCGGCACGACGTACACCGGCGCCGAGGTCAGCCGCGCACTTCGACTCGATGCTGGCCAAGCTGACCTGCCGCGGCCGCACCTTCGACGACGGCCGTCGCAGAGGCCCGGCGGGCGCTCGCCGAGTTCCGGATCCGCGGCGTCTCCACCAACATCCCGTTCCTCCAGGCGGTGCTCGACGACCCCGACTTCGCCGCCGGCGGCGTCACCACGTCGTTCATCGACGACCGCACCCGCAGCTGCTGCACGCGCGCGGCGCGCGCGCGACCGCGGCACCAGGCTGCTCAGCTACCTCGCCGACGTCACCGTCAACCAGCCGCACGGCACCGCCCCGGTCAGCGTCGACGCCGGCGCACCAAGCTGCCCGACGGTCGACCTGGCCGACGGCCGGCGCCCGACGGCACGCCGGCAGCTGCTGCTGCGAGCTCGGCCCGGAGGGGTTCGCCCGCGCGCTGCGCGCGCAGGCACCGGGTCGCGGTCACCGACACGACCTTCCGCGACGCCCACCAGTCGCTGCTGGCGACCCGGGTCCGCACCCGCGACCTGCTCGCCGGTCGCCGGCCACGTCGCCCGCACCACGCCGCAGCTGCTGGTCGCTGGAGTGCTGGGGCGGGGCGACGTACGACGTCGCGCTGCGCTTCCTGCACGAGGACCCGTGGGAGCGGCTGGCCGCGCTGCGCGAGGCGGTGCCCAACATCTGCCTGCAGATGCTGCTGCGCGGCCGCAACACGGTCGGCTACACGCCGTACCCGACGGAGGTGACCGACGCCTTCGTCGCAGGAGGCGGCGGCGACCGGCATCGACGTCTTCCGGATCTTCGACGCGCTCAACGACGTCGAGCAGATGCGGCCGGCGATCGACGCGGTGCGCGCGACCGGCACCGCCGTCGCCGAGGTCGCGCTCTGCTACACCGGCGACCTCTCCGACCCCGCCGAGAAGCTCTACACGCTCGACTACTACCTGCGCCTGGCCGAGCAGATCGTCGACGCCGGCGCCCACGTCTGGCGATCAAGGACATGGCCGGGCTGCTGCGCGCGCCGGCCGCGCGCACGCCTGGTCACCGCGCTGCGCGAGCGCTTCGACCTGCCGGTGCACCTGCACACCCACGACACCCCCGGCGGCCAGCTCGCCACGCTGCTCGCGGCGATCGACGCCGGGCGTCGACGCGGTCGACGCCGCCGCGCGCCTCGATGGCCGGCACCACCTCGCCAGCCGCGCGCTGTCCGCGCTGGTCGTCGGCCACCGACCACACCGACCGCGAGACCGGGCTCGACCTCGCGGCCGTCTGCGCGCTGGAGCCCTACTGGGAGGCGATGCGCCGGGTCTACGCGCCGTTCGAGTCGGGGCTGCCCGCGCCGACCGGCCGGGTCTACCGCCACGAGATCCCCGGCGGCCAGCTCTCCAACCTGCGCCAGCAGGCGATCGCGCTCGGCCTCGGCGAGAAGTTCGAGCAGATCGAGGACATGTACGCCGCGGCCAACGACATCCTCGGCAACGTCGTCAAGGTCACCCCGTCGTCCAAGGTGGTCGGCGACCTGGCGCTCGCACCTGGTCGCGCGTCGGCGCCGACCCGGCGGAGTTCGCCGAGGACCCCGGCCGCGTTCGACATCCCCGACTCGGTGATCGGCTTCCTCACCGGCGAGCTCGGCGACCCGCCCGGCGGCTGGCCCGAGCCGTTCCGCACCAAGGCGCTCGCCGGGCCGCACCTGGAAGCAGCCCGCCGCCGAGCTCACCGCCGAGCGAGCAGGCCGGCCTGGCCGGACCCGACCCGGCGGCGTCGACGCACGCTCAACGAGCTGCTCTTCCCCGGCCCGACCAAGGAGTTCGCCGCCGCTCCGCGAGCAGTACGGCGACCTGTCGGTGCTGCCGACCGTCGACTACCTCTACGGCCTGCGCCAGGGCGAGGAGCACGCGCGTCGAGCTTGCAGCGAGGGCAAGCGCTCCTGCTCGGCCTGCGAGGCGATCAGCGAGCCCGACGAGCGCGGCATCCGCACCGTGATGTGCACCATCAACGGCCAGCTCCGGCCGGTCGCGGTGCGCGACCGCAGCGTCGCCGTCCGAGGTGGCCGCCGCCGAGAAGGCCGACCCGGCCAGACCCGGGCCACGTCGCGCGCGCCGTTCGCAGGGCGTCGGTGACCGTGGCCGTCGAGGAGGGCGACCAGGTCGAGGCCGGCGAGACGGTCGCCACCATCGAGGCGATGAAGATGGAGGCCTCGATCACCGCCCCCCGTGCCGGCACCGTCGACCGCCTCGCCTTCACCGGCACCCGGCCGGTCGAGGGTGGCGACCTGGTGGCCGTCCTGTCCTGACCGAGACGTCGCAGATGTCGCGGCGAGGCGTCGCAGATGTCGGGGCGAGACGTCGCGGTTCCCGCGGCGAGACGTCGCGGTTCCCGCGGCGAGGACGAGAGTGAGAACGTGCGACGCGTCAACGCGACATCCGCGACGCGTCAGCCCGACAACCGCGACGCTTCAGCGCGACATTGGCGACGCGTCGGCGGACGGCTACCGGATGCGGAACGTGAACCAGGAGGAGCGCAGCCCGAACAACGAGCGGACGGCGTCCCCGCTGAGCGTCCGCTGACCCTTGCCGCCGACGAAGGTCACCGAGACGACGCGGCCGCCCCAGTCGCCGTTGCCGTCTCGCTGGGTGACGGTGATCTTCTTCAGGTTGCCGATCGCGGGCAGCTTCCGCTCGATCTCGGCGTCGGAGAGCTTGACGGTCCAGTCGTGGACGGGGTTGCCCGACCAGCCGTCGTAGGGGTCCGGCTGCGCGCCGAGGTAGGGCATCGACCCGGCCGCGGTCCAGCCGCCGCTGCTCGCCGA
Organism: uncultured Actinomycetota bacterium; assembly: GCA_963719955.1. Taxonomy (GTDB): domain Bacteria; phylum Actinomycetota; class Actinomycetes; order Propionibacteriales; family Nocardioidaceae; genus Nocardioides. Next base: position 406,591 of record CAVRDV010000002.1, read on the forward strand.
GAACTGGGTGAACGCCGGCTCTCCGGCGCGGTCGACGAGCACGTCCCGCGCGGTGGCGGCGATCGCGTCGTCGGACGCAGGGTGCTCGGCGGAGACGCCGCCGTACACCTGGCAGGAGGTGGTGTCGCAGATCTGGTAGTGCTCGGCCCGCGGGTGCGCCCGCTCGTACGCCGCGTAGGTGCGCGCCGCGACCGCCTGCGCGCGCACCGCCTCGACGGACCACAGCGCCGGCATCTCCAGCGGCACGACGCCGCGCAGGTAGTTCTCCAGCGTCAGCACGTTGACCGTGTCGCGGGCCGCCGACCCTCGGGCGGGCGAGGCCGAGCGCAGCCGGCCGCGGTAGGTCTTCGTCGCCCCGCCCGGCAGCTGCCAGCGTGACCGGCCGACCGGCGGCGTAGAACTCCGCGTCGCCCGCCAGCACCGTCCAGCGTCGCCACTTGTCCGTGCGGTAGGACACCACGGTGGTGGTCCCGGTGCCCACCTTGAGCCGCCACCTGGTCGCGCCGTTGGCGGGCAGCCGCGCCTGCTGGCCGGTATCGAGGTCCTTGACCTTGAGCCCGCTGCGGGCACGCACCACCAGGTCGTCGGTGGTGTCAGCGGTGACCAGCACCCTGACCCTGCCGCCGACGCTCCCCCAGCTCGTGCCGGGGTAGTAGAACTCCGCGATCTGCTTGTGGGTCAGTCCCTTGCGCGCGGCACCCTCGGCGCCGTACTGCGACATGCCGTGGCCGTGGCCGTAGCCGTGACCCTTGATCACCACGGTCGCCGATCGCGGCACCCCCCACGAGTCCGCCGCCGCGGACGGTGCGGCGGGCACCAGCACCAGCCCGGCCGCCAGGCCGGTCACCAGTCCGGCGACCGAGGCGCTGGTACGCCGTCGCGTGGCCGAGGAGCGAAGGTCGGGACGGGACATGGCGGGGCTTCCGGTCGGAGTCGTCTGGGCAGCTCCGATCGCACCACGCCGCCGGACAGGGCCGCAGCCGATCGACGGAACTACCCCCATGTCATTCGTGGCCGGCTGGGGCAGCCGCCCGCTGGCTAGGCTCGAGGGCATGAAGTGGGTGCTGCTCCTCCTCGTGCTCCTGGTGGCCGTCGTGCTCTGGCAGCGCAGCCGCCAGCGCGCGGAGCAGCAGCGCCTCGAGCAGGCCGAGCAGCTGGGTCGGCTCGCCGCCGTGGCCGACGAGGACGTCACCCGGTTCGGCGAGGAGCTCACCGGGCTCCACATCGACTCGCTGACCGCGGAGCTCGACACCGCCGGCACCCAGGACTACCAGCGGGCACTCGACGCCTACGAGCACGCCAAGGCCCTGCTCGCCGACGTACGCCGCCCCGACGACGTCTCCCCGGTGACCAGGGCGCTCGAGGACGGCCGCCACGCGCTGGCGTGCGTGCGCGCCCGGGTGGCGGGCGAGCCGCTCCCCCAGCGACGCCCGCCCTGCTTCTTCAACCCCACCCACGGTCCCGCACAGACCGAGGTGCCGTGGGCGCCGGCGGGCGGCGCGGATCGCGACATCCCGGTGTGCCTGGCCGACGCCGACCGGCTCGCCCAGGGCGCCGAGCCGGACACCCGCCAGGTGCGCCGCGGCAACGAGATGGTGCCGTGGTACGCCGGCGGGCCCGGCTACGCGCCGTACGCCGGCGGCTACTACGGCGCCTGGTCGGCCCACGGGCTGTTCGCCGGCATCCTGCTCGGGTCGCTGATGTCCGGCGGCGGGGGCGGCTACGACGCGGGCTTCGCCGACGGGCTCGACTCCGGCGACAGCGGCGGCGACGTCGGGGGCGACCTCGGCGGCGGCGGCGACTTCGGGGGCGACTTCGGGGGCGACTTCGGCGGCTTCTGAGCCGGTGACGCTCAGACCCGGTGCAGCCGCCGGGCGGCCTCGGCGACCGAGCCGCTCATCGACGGGTAGACCGTGAACGCCTGCGCCAGCTGGTCGGCGGTCAGCGACTCGGCGACCGCGATCGAGACCGGGTGGATCAGCTCGCGAGGCGCGCGGCGCCGACGACGACTCCGCCGACGACGATGCCGGTGCCGGGGCGGCAGAAGAGCTTCACGAAGCCGTCGCGGACGCCCTGCATCTTGGCGCGCGCGTTGCCGGACAGCGGCAGCATGCACGACCTCGGCCTGCGATCTCGCCGGCGTCGACGGCCTGCTGCGACCAGCCGACGGTGGCGATCTCGGGGGCGGTGAAGACGTTGGAGGAGACCTTCTTGAGGTCCAGCGGCGTGCACGGCGTCGCCGAGGAAGTGCCACATCGCGATCCGGCCCTGCATGGCGGCGACCGAGGCGAGCATGCAGCACGCCGGTGCAGTCGCCGGCGGCGTAGACGCCGCGCGCCGAGGTGCGCGAGACCCGGTCGACCTTGACGAAGCCGCCGTCGTCGACCGCGACCCCGGCCTCCTCGAGGCCGAGGTCGGCGGTGTTGGGGACCGAGCCGAGCGCCAGGATGCAGTGCGAGCCCTCGACCGTGCGGCCGTCGGTGAGGGTGACGGTCACGGTGTCGCCGTCGCGGGTCACCGACTCCATCCGGGACTGCGCCGAGCACGTTCATGCCGCGGCGGGTGAGCACGTCCTCGAGCACCTGCGGCGGCGTCGGCGTCCTCGCCGGGCAGCACCCGGTCGCGCAGGAGACCAGGGTGACCGTCGATGCCGAGCGCGAGGTAGGCGCTGGCGAACTCCGCGCCGGTGACACCGGAGCCGACGACGATCAGGTGCGTCGGCACCTCGGTGAGGTCGTAGACCTGCTCCCAGGTCAGGATCCGCTCGCCGTCGGGCTGGGCGGTCGGCAGCGTGCGCGGCGCGGCGCCGGTGGCGAGCAGGATCGCGTCGGCCTCGAGGCGTCTCCTCGCCGCCGTCGGCGAGGTCGACGACGACCCGCTGCGGCCCGTCGAGCCGGCCGCGGCCGCGCGACGACGCGTACGCCGTCGCGGTCCAGGCGGCGCCGCGATGTCGGCGGACTGGTCGGCCGCGAGCTGCTTGACCCGGGCGTTGACCCGCGCCAGGTCGACCGAGATCGCGGTCGCGGCGTCGCCCTCGGTGGTCGCTGAAGTCGACCCCGAGCTCGGCGGCGTCGGCCATGTCGGTCATCAGCTCGGCGGTGGCGATCAGCGTCTTGCTCGGCACGCAGTCGGTGAGCACCGCCGAGCCGCCGACGCCGTCGGTGTCGACGACGGTGACCTCGGCGCCGAGCTGGGCCGCCACGTGCGCGGCCTCGTAGCCGCCGGGGCCGCCCCCGACGATGACGACCCGGTCCATCCCGCGCTCCTCAGAGGTTGATCATGTGGCCGGCGATGCCGTGGACGGCCTCCTTGACCGCCTCGGACAGCGTCGGGTGCGCGAAGACGTTGCGGGCCACCTCGTCGGCGGTGAGGTCCCACTGCTGGGCCAGGGTCAGCACCGGCAGCAGCTCGGTGACGTCGGGCCCGATCATGTGGGCGCCGAGGATCTCGTTGTGCTCGGCGTCGGCGACGATCTTGACGAAGCCGACCGCGCTCGCCCAGGCCCTGGGCCTTGCCGTTGGCGCGAGAACGGGAACGTCGCCGTCTTGACGTCGTAGCCCTTCTCCTTGGCCTGCGCCTCGGAGTAGCCGAAGGAGCGCGATCTGCGGCTGGCAGTAGGTCGCCCGCGGGATCATGTCGAAGTCGATCTCCATGGTCTCGGCGCCGGCGATCGTCTCGGCGGCCACGACGCCCATCGCCTCGGCGACGTGGGCGAGCATCATCTTGCCGGTGCACGTCGCCGATGGCGTAGACGTGCGTCGACGTTGGTGCGGCCGCGGTCGTCGATCTCGATCGCGCCGCGCTCGGTGAGCTCGACGCCGGTGTTCTCCAGGCCGTAGCCGTCGACGCCGCGGCGCGAAGCCGAACGCCGCGAGGATCTTGTCGGCCTCGAGCACCTGCTCGTCGCCGCCGCCGGCCGGGCGCGACGGTGACCCGCACGCCGGAGCCGGTGTCCTCGACCTCCTTCGACCTCGGTGCGAGGTCAGCACCTTCACGCCGAGCTTCTTGTAGTGCTTGAGCGAGCTCCTTGGAGACGTCGGCGTCCTCGGTCGGGACCATCCGGTCGAGGAACTCGACGATCGTCACGTCGACGCCGAAGTTCTTCATCACGTAGGCGAACTCGACGCCGATCGCGCCGGAGCCGCCGATGATGATCGAGCTCGGGGAGCTGCTCGTCGAGGATCTGCTCCTCGTAGGTGACGACGTTGTCGCTGAGCTCGACGCCCGGCACCAGCCGGACCGTCGCGCCGGTGGCGATGATCAGGTTGTCGAAGGTGTAGGTCGGTGTCCTGGCCGTCCTTGCCGCGCACCGTCGACCGCGGTCGGCGCCGGTGAGGGTGCCCCAGCCGTCGATCTCGGTGATCTTGTTCTTCTTCATCAGGAAGTGGACGCCCTTGACGATGCCGTCGCGACACCTTGCGGCTGCGCGCGTGGGTCGGCGCCGAACGCCATCGTGGCGTCGCCCTCGATGCCGAACTTGTCCTTCTCGTGCGGTGAGCATGTGCGCGAGCTCGGCGTTCTTGAGCAGCGCCTTCGAGGGGATGCAGCCGACGTTGAGGCAGACACCTCCCCAGTACTTCTCCTCCACGACCGCCACGCGTCTGGCCGAGCTGGGCGGCGCGGATCGCGGCGACGTAGCCACCGGGGCCGGCACCGAGGACGAGGACGTCGAAGTGGGCTCACGCCGGCCCAGCCTAGGGGACTGCGCGCCGGAGCCGCCGCTCGGGCGCTGGCTCGACTACCCTGACTCCGTGACGCTGTACGCCGCCTACGGGACGCAACCTCGATCCCGCGCGCATGAGCGAGCGCTGCCCGCACTCCCCGCTGCACGACCACCGGGTGGCTCACCGGGCTGGCGGCTGACCTTCGGCGGCGAGGAGCACGGCTGGGACGGCGCCCTCGTCGACGATCGTCGAGGACCCGCTCGAGCAGGTCTTCGTCGCGGTCTACGACGTCACGCCCGAGGACGAGACGATCCTCGACGGCTGGGAGGCCGCCGACACCGGGGCTCTACCGCAAGACCAGGGTGCGGGTCGCGACGCTGACGCGGCGAGCTGGTCGTGTGGACCTACGTCCTCGACGCCTACGAGGGCGGCCTGCCCGTCCGCGTCGTACCTCGGCGTGCTCGCCGACGCCGCCGAGGCCGCCGACGCCCCCGCCGACTACGTCGCCGCCCTGCGCCGCCGGCCGTGTCGGTCGATCGGGCTGTAGGGCCTCAGCCGCGCTCCGCCAGCCGCCGCCCCGCGTCCCACCCGGGCGCGCGGCCACGGGCAGGCGGCGACACCGAGCCTAGATCGACCCCGGCGGTCGTCAGCGACCACGAGACCACCGAGTTGGAGTTCCACATCTCGCCGAGCCCGAGCTCGTCGCGGCCCCAGGTGGGCAGCGGCACCCGGGCCACCTGGGCCAGCACCCGCTCCGCCACGTCGCCCGCGCGGGTCAGCACGACCGGGCTGGCCACGGCGTACTCCAGGTCGGGGATCGCCCCGTCGCGCCAGCGGCGCACCTCGTAGCGGAACCATCGGGAGCGACCCAAGCACCGCAGTCCCACCGGCCCACCCCCCACGACACCCCGGTCACCGGCAGGACCCGACCACTCGGGGGCCACCTCCACGACGTAGGACGTCTCGTCGACGCCGACCGTCAGCCCGGCGTGGAAGAGGTCGCAGGGCGCCCGCCGTTGCACGCGCGCGGACACGGCCTCGAAGACCAGCCCGTTGACCCGGACGCTGTGGCCGCCCGCTCCGAGCGGGAGCCACCAGAGCTCGACGGACGCCACCCCTCCAGTGTGGCCGCCTAGGCCACGGTGTGACAGACCGCCTCGACGTTGTTGCCGTCAGGGTCGCGGACGAACGCCCCGAAGTAGCCGGGGTGGTACTCCGGCCACAGCCGCGGCTCGTGCAGGGCCTCGGCGCCGGCCTCCAGGGCCGCGGCGTGGAACGCCCGCACCGTTGCCTCGTCTGGCGCCGCGAAGGCGATGTGCACCTCGCGGTTGGGCCCGATCCCCTCGAACGTCGAGATCCAGAAGTCGGGGGTCTCGGCGCCGTAGCCGATCGCGACCTCGAAGTCCATGAGCCGGTGCTGACCCAGGACCCCGAGGACCTTGTCGTAGAACGCGGCGGCGCGCTCCAGGTCGGTGCAGTTGATGCCGAGGTGGTCGATCATGAGCCCATCCTGGCCGGTGCCGCCGACAACGCCGACCGCACTAGAGTCGCGGGCATGAGCGAAGCCTCCCCGACCGAGCTCGCCGCCGCCGCCGCCGAGCGGCTGCGCGAGCTGACCGGCGTCGAGCGCCACGACGTGGCGCTGGTGCTGGGCTCCGGCTGGCTGCCGGCCGTCGACGCGCTCGGCGAGGCCACCGCCGAGATCGCGACCACCGACCTGCCCGGCTTCACCGCCGCCGGCGGTCGCGGGCCACGCCGGCAAGATCCGCTCGATCCGCGCCGGCGACCGGCAGCCTGCTGGTCTTCCTCTCCCGCACCCACTTCTACGAGGGCAAGGGCGTCGCCGCCGTCGTGCACGGCGTCCGTACGGCGGCGGCGGCCGGCTGCCGCACGATCGTGCTCACCAACGGCTGCGGCGGGCTGAAGGAGACCTGGCAGCCCGGCACGCCGGTGCTGATCAGCGACCACATCAACCTCACCGGCGACCTCGCCCGATCGAGGGCGCCAACTTCGTCGACCTCACCGACCTCTACTGCCCGCGGCTGCGCGCGCTGTGCCGCGAGGTCGACCCGAGCCTCGACGAGGGCGTCTACGTCCAGTTCCCCGGCCCGCACTACGAGACGCCCGCCGAGATCCGGATGGTCCGGCGTCCATCGGCGGCCACCTGGTCGGCATGAGCACGACGCTCGAGGCGATCGCGGCCCGCGAGGCCGGGCATGGAGGTCCTCGGCATCAGCCTGGTCACCAACCTGGCCGCCGGCATCAGCGGCGAGCCGCTCGAACCACGAGGAGGTGCTCGAGGCCGGCAGGCCGCGGCCACGCCGGATGGGCGACCTGCTCGGCCGGTCGTCCCGAGGATCTGACGTGCGGGTCCTGGTCACGGGCGCCGCCGGCAGTCTCGGCCGGACGGTCACGGTCGGGCTCGTCGACCGCGGCCACGACGTCGTCGGCCTCGACCTGCTGCCGGAGCCGGAGGGCTTCGACGGTCGCCTGGCACGCCGTCGACTGCGCCGACCCCGACGCGGTCGCGGCGGTCTTCGCGGCCGAGCGGCTCGACGCCGTCGTCCACCTCGCCGGCAACCCCGGCGAGGTCGGCGCTGCCCGACGCGCTGCGTCTCGCACGTGGTCACCACCGCCGCGCTGCTCGACGCGATGGTCGAGCACGGCGTCCGCCGGATCGTCTACGCCTCCTCCAACCACGCGGTCGGCCGCACGCCGCGCGCGACGGCGAGCCGGTCGACGAGACGACGCTCCCCCGGCCCGACACGTACTACGGCGTCGCCAAGGTCGCCGCCGAGGCCCTGCTGCGGCTCTTCGCCGACCGGCACGGCATCGACGCCGTCGCCTGCCGGATCGGCTCGTTCCTGGCGCCGCAGCCCGAGTCCGTGCGCCACCTGTCCACCTGGCTCTCCCCCGACGACGGCGTCCGCATGGTCGACGCGGCCCTCACCGCCCCCGCCCCCGGCTTCGCCGTCCTCTACGGCATCTCGCGCCAACACCCGCGCCTGGTGGGACCTCGAGCCGGGCCGGCGGCTGGGCTACGACCCGCAGGACGACGCCGAGGAGTTCGCCGACCAGGTCGCGCCCGGGCCCCACGACACCGCCGAGTCGGCGTACGTGGGTGGGCCGCTCACCGACGAGCGCTACCACCGCGCCGCGATTGCGGGGGGACCCTCGGTCCCGGCTGCGGCGACGCCGGGACCGAGGCGCTGGAAGGGTGACCGGTAGCCTCAGCGGCGCGCCGACTCCGGCACCGCAGCACTGGTCGTGGACGACGACAGCGAGGTGGCGCCGCCTTCGAGGTATCCCTCGTCTCGCGACTTCGCCAACGCGATCGCGAGGACGAGCAACCCGAAGAGAGGCTTGGCAAGGACGTCGGCGGCCGAGTAGCCCACCTGACGCGCCAGCTCTGCGACGACCGGGTCGTCGATCACGGCCGGGAGGATGTAGGCAATGGGGTAGACGGTCCACGTCGCGAGCAGGATCCAGCGCAGACCGCTGAGCAGGCGGATCACTCCGGGGGCCTGACGTCCCAGCGAGCTGCCCAGCTCCACGAACAGGACGTAGAGGATGTAGAGGAAGGGAAGCGTGCCGAGGACGCCCCACACGATCTTCGACGTGCTGTCCGCGGCCGCCAGCTCGCCGGGGTACCCCGCGATGATCATCGCCAGCGCCGCGACGGTCAGGCGAATCAGCAGACTGCGGGTCTTGCCCTTGTCGAGCTTGAGCACGATCACGAGCTCGGCGAGAAGCAGCGGGACGGTCAGCAGCCAGTCGACGTAGCGATAGGCCTCGTTGAACGGGATCCCGTCTTGCACGTAGACGCCTCCCGTATAGGTGAACGCTTCCACCCACGAGTTGAAGATGCGGACGTAATGGTAGAGCGCGATCCCCACCACGACGGTTGACAGGGTCACGGCCATCCGGTGGCGGGGCGCAACCGCACCTCGGACGAGCAGGAAGAACAGCACCGAGGCACCCATGGCCGCGATGACGAACGAGAACGAGTTGTAGACCAGGTCGTACTGACCCGGACTGAGGGTGAGGTCCATCGGTGGCTCCTTCAGCGTGATGTGGGACCGCTTGCCGGCCCGCGACGATATTAGCATTGTTTAGTCTTAATTAGTGAGGTTCAGTCCTGAAATCGGCTAGGGACTAGGATGGCCTGGTGGCGAAACCGTCCGGAGTCGAGCTTCGTCAGGCTGCTGCGCAACTCGGCGTGCACTACCAGACCGCCTATCGGTGGGTGCGGAGCGGTCGCCTGCCCGCGACCATGGTCGACGGGAAGTACCGCGTCACCCCCCACGACCTCGCCGCCTTCGCCAGGCGCCGCGCGGCCCCCACTCCGATCACGAAGCCCGGCCCCGGGCGCCTCTTGGGGCAGTCTCAGCGCATGCACGAGGCGCTCAGCGGAGGCGACGATCGCGCGGCCCGCAACATCGCTCGACGCCTCATCCGCGAAGGAACCCCCGCCAAGGACCTCATCACCGAGGTCCTGAGCCCACCCCTGCGCCGGATCGGGCAGTCCTGGCACGATGGCGAGATCTCGATCTGGGTCGAGCATCGAGCGGCGGCGATCGTGGAGCGCATCCTCGGGGAGCTGACTCCCACTCCGCGCGGGCGGCGTCGCGGAACGGTCATGGTCGCCGCGGTCGCTGGCGACCTGCATTCCCTCCCCACCGCGATGGCAGCCGCGGCCCTGCGCGAGGACAACTGGCACGTCGAGCATCTGGGAGCCGACATGCCGCCCGAGGAGCTGGTCGACTTCGCCATGGCTCACCAAGTGTCGGTGGGCGTGCTCTCGATCACCAACAGCCACGTCGAGGACCTCGCGCATCGGACTGCTGATGCGCTCCGTGACGCCGGCACCCCCGTCGTGATCGGAGGCACGGGCAGGAGCCTCGACGACCTTCTGCTGCAAGTCCGCGCGGCGACCTCGCCAGCGGGCTCATAGGCCAGTCGGCGGCCCACCCCCGAGACAGCGCTGTCAGGCGAGGCCGGCACGGACGCTACGGTGCCCTCATGACCACCGTGGACGTCTCGCATCTTCTCGACCGCGCCCGCGCCTGGGCCGCCGACGACCCCGACCCCGCGACCCGGGCCGAGCTCGAGGCGCGTGGTCGCCGCGGTCGAGCGGCGGCGGCGACGCGGCCGACCTGGCCGACCGGTTCGCCGGCACCCTGGAGTTCGGCACCGCCGGCCTGCGCGGCGCGCTCGGGGCCGGGCCCGAACCGGATGAACCGCGTCGTCGTGCTCCGCGCCGCGGCCGGGCTGGCGGCGTACCTCCGCGACCAGGGCGCGCCCCGCGGGCAGCTCGCGTCGTGATCGGCTACGACGCCCGCCACAACTCCGACGTCTTCGCCCGCGACACCGCCGAGGTGATGACCGGTGCCGGGTTCACGGCGCTGCTGCTGCCGCGCCCGCTGCCGACCCCGCTGCTGGCGTTCGCGATCCGCGAGCTCGGCTGCGTCGCCGGCGTCATGGTGACCGCGAGCCACAACCCGCCGCAGGACAACGGCTACAAGGTCTACCTCGGCGACGGCAGCCAGATCGTGCCGCCGGCCGACGCGCGAGATCGCCGCCCGGATCGCCGCGGTCGGCGCGGTCGCCGACATCCCGCGCGGCGGCGCCGGCACAGGTGCTCGGCGAGGAGATCGTCGACCCCTACCTCGACACCGTGGCCGGGCTGGCCGAGCGACGGCCCGCGCGACCTCGAGCTCGTCTACACCCCGCTGCACGGGGTCGGCGGCGACGTCGGTGCTCGCAGGTGCTCGAGACCGCCGGCTTCCGCGCGCCGTCACGTCGTGCCGGCAGCAGGAGCGAGCCCGACCCGGACTTCCCGACCGTCGCCTTCCCCAACCCCGAGGAGCCGGGCGCGATGGACCTGGCGATGGCGCTCGCCGACGCAGGCGGCGCCGACCTCGTGGTCGCCAACGACCCGGACGCCGACCGGTGCGCCGCCGCGCGTCCCCGGGCCGCACGGCTGGCGGATGCTGCGCGGCGACGAGGTCGGCGCGCTGCTCGCCCACCACCTGCTCGAGCGCGGCGGTCACGCGGGCACCTACGCGACGACTCGATCGTGTCCTCGCTCGCTGCTCGGCAAGATGGCCGCCGCCGCCGGCCAGCCGTACGCCGAGACGCTCACCGGCTTCAAGTGGATCGGCCGGGTCGACGGGCCTCGCGTTCGGCTACGAGGAGGCGCTCGGCTACTGCGTGCGACCCCGAGCACGTGCCGCGACAAGGACGGCGTCTCCGCGCTGCTGCTGCTGTGCGAGCTGGCCGCCCGCAGCCAAGGCCGACGGGCGCACGCTGGTCGACCTGCTCGACGACCTCGCGCGCCGGCACGGGCTGCACGCCACCGACCAGCTGTCGGTCCGGGTCAGCGACCTCGCGCTGATCGCCGCCGCCATGCAGCGGCCTGCGCGCGACTCCGCCGGCCTCGCTCGGCGGCCTGGCCGTCGAGGGCGTCGACGACCTGGCGCGCGGGCTCGGCCGACCTGCCGCCGACCGACGGGCTGCGCTACCGGCTCGCCGACGGCGCCCGGGTCGTGGTGCGCCCGAGCGGCACCGAGCCCAAGCTGAAGTGCTACCTCGAGGTCGTCGTCGCCCGCCGACGACGGGCCCGACGGCGTCGACGCCGCCCGGATCTCGGCGATCGGCCGGCTCGATGCGATCACGGGCGACCTGCGGACGGTGCTCGCGATCTGACGGGTCACACGACCAGCGACACCACCAGCACCACGGCAGCGAGGGCGAGCGCCCCGATCTCCAGCCACGCCGGCTCCACCCGGACGCCGGGGGTCGCCTCGCCGCCCGCGGGGTCGTCGCCCGCACGCGCGGCGGCCGCCTGCCGACCGCGGATCAACTCGGCACGCTGCTGCCGGATGCGCTCCTCGACGAAGTCGACGTACGGCATCGAGCGACCGCTCGGCAGATCGTCGTGGCGCGAGGGGGCCCCGCCGGGGCGCGCCTCGCGGACCACCCGGCGCAGCGGCTTGCCCAGCGCCGGCGAGACGAAGCGCCGGCCCCCGGCCGAGACGGCCAGCACCTGGCTGACCGCCAGCCTGTCGATCGCCGCCAGCGGCAGATGGACGGTGCGCAGCACCTGGCGGACCACGAGGGTGTCCTGGGTCAGCCCTACCCGGGGCCGCAGCAGCAGGGCCCAGCAGGCGACAGCGGCCAGGGCGGCACCGGCGGCGTAGCTCACCGTGTGCTCGTCGTGGGCGTCGACCAGGATCAGCACGAGGACGGCGACGGCGACGACGACGCCGGTCGTGCCGACGAAACGGCCACTGGTGGGTTGGAACCACTCGGGCTGGTCGACCATCTGCCCTCCCATCGATTGCCCGCGCCTCGTCGGCCAACCCTATGCTGGGTCGGGTGACAGCCACGCCCAGCACCACCGCCGCTGCGGGCGCCCCCAGCGCGAGCCTGCCCGACTTCGCCGACCTCACCACGTCCGACGCCACGCTGCGCCGCTTCCTGCACGGCCTCCCCGGGGTCGACCAGGTCGGCGCGCGAGGCCCGCGCCGCCGGCCTCGGCACCCGCTCGATCAAGACCGACGTCGAAGGCGTGCGCCCTCGACCTCGCGATCCGGATGGTCGACCTGACCACGCTCGAGGGCCAGGACACCCCCGGCAAGGTGCGCGCGCTCGCCGCCAAGGCGATGCGCCCCGACCCCGCCGACCCGACGTGCCCGCCGGTCGCCGCGGTCTGCGTCTACCCCGACATGGTCGCCGACCGCCAAGGAGACCCTCGGCGCCAGCGGCGTCAACGTCGCCGCCGTCGCCACCGCGTTCCCCAGCGGCCGCGCCGCGCTCGACATCAAGCTCGCCGACACCCGCGACGCGGTCGAGGCCGGCGCCGACGAGATCGACATGGTCATCGACCGCGGCGCCTTCCTCTCCGGCCGCTACCGCCAGGTCTTCGACGAGATCGTCGCGGTCCGCGAGGCCTGCGCCCGGCCCGACGGCACCGACGCCCACCTCAAGGTGATCTTCGAGACCGGCGAGCTGCAGACCTACGACAACGTCCGCCGCGCCTCGCTGGCTGGCGATGCTGGCCGGCGCCGACTTCATCAAGACCTCCACCGGCAAGGTCCAGCCGGCGGCGACCCTGCCGGTCACCCTGGTCATGCTCGAGGCGGTCCGCGACTTCCGCGAGCCGACCGGCCAGATGGTCGGCGTGAAGCCGGCCGGCGGCATCCGCACCACCAAGGACGCGATCAAGTACCTCGTGATGGTCAACGAGATCGTCGGCGCCGACTGGCTCGACCCCGACTGGTTCCGCTTCGGCGCCTCCACGCCTGCTCAACGACCTGCTGCTGCAGCGCACCAAGATGACGCACCGGCCACTACTCCGGCCCCGACTACGTCACGCTGGACTGATGGCTCGATGGCATCGACCACCGAGCTCCGCCTTCGAGTACGCCCCGGCCCCCGAGTCGCGCGCGATCGTCGACCTCAAGCCGTCCTACGGCCTGTTCATCGACGGCGAGTTCGTCGACGGCCGCGGCACGCCGTTCAAGACGATCACCCCGGCCACCGAGGAGGTCCTCGCCGAGGTCGCCGAGGCCGACGACGCCGACGTCGACGCCGCCGTCACGGCCGCCCGCCGCGCCTACACCCGGGTCTGGTCGACAGATGCCGGGCGCCGAGCGCGCCAAGTACCTCTTCCGCATCGCCCGGATCATCCAGGAGCGCGCCCGCGAGCTCGCCGTGCTGGAGTCGCTCGACAACGGCAAGCCGATCAAGGAGTCGCCGCGACGTCGACGTCCCGCTCGCCGCCGCGCACTTCTTCTACTACGCCGGCTGGGCCGACAAGCTCGAGTACGCCGGCTTCGGCACGACCCGCGCCGCTCGGCGTCGCCGGCCAGGTCATCCCGTGGAACTTCCCGCTGCTGATGCTGGCGTGGAAGATCGCCCCGGCGCTGGCCTGCGGCAACACCGTCGTGCTCAAGCCGGCCGAGACCACCCCGCTGACCGCGCTGCTGTTCGCCGAGATCTGCCAGCAGGCCGACCTGCCGCCGGGCGTCGTCAACATCGTCACCGGCGCCGGCGACGACCGGCCAGCGCGCTCGTCGTCGCACCCCGACGTCGACAAGGTCGCCTTCACCGGCTCGACCGACGTCGGCAAGGCGATCGCCCAGCGCCGTCGCCGGCACCGACAAGAAGGTCACCCTCGAGCTCGGCGGCAAGGCCGCCAACATCGTCTTCGACGACGCCCCGATCGACCAGGCCGTCGAGGGCATCGTCAACGGCATCTTCTTCAACCAGGGCCACGTCTGCTGCGCCGGCTCGCGGCTGCTGGTGCAGGAGACCGTCGCCGACGAGGTGCTCGACCGGCTCAAGCGCCGGATGTCGACGCTGCGCGTCGGCGACCCGCTCGACAAGAACACCGACATCGGCGCGATCAACTCCGGCGAGCAGCTGCAGCCGGATCCGCGAGCTGTCCGACGTCGGCGAGGCCGAGGGCGCCGAGCGCTGGTCGGCCGCCGTGCGACCTGCCCGACGACCGGCTTCTGGTTCCCGCCGACGATCTTCACCGGCGTCACCCAGGCCCACCGGATCGCCCGCGAGGAGATCTTCGGCCCGGTGCTGTCGGTGCTGACCTTCCGCACGCCCGCCGAGGCGGTCGAGAAGGCCAACAACACGCCGTACGGCCTGTCCGCCGGCGTCTGGACCGAGAAGGGCTCGCCGGATCCTGTGGATGGCCGACCAGCTGCGCGCCGGCGTCGTCTGGGCCAACACGTTCAACAAGTTCGACCCGACCAGCCCGTTCGGCGGCTACAAGGAGTCCGGCTACGGCCGCGAGGGCGGCCGCCACGGCCTGGCGGCCTACCTGAAGGGAGCGCGACGCTGACGACGCCGCATCGACGTCCGCAAGACCTACAAGCTCTACATCGGCGGCGCGTTCCCGCGCTCGGAGTCGGGCCGCTCCTACGAGGTCACCGACAGCCAAGGGCACGCTTCCTCGCCAACGCCGCGCTGGCCTCCCGCAAGGACGCCCGCGACGCCGTCGTCGCCGCCCGCAAGGCGTTCGGCGGCTGGTCCGGCGCGACGGCGTACAACCGCGGCCAGGTCCTCTACCGCGTCGCCGAGGTGCTGGAGGACCGCCGCGCCGCAGTTCGTCGACGCGGTCCGCGCAGTCCGAGGGCCTCACCGCGGCCAAGGCCGAGCGACGTCGTCGACGCGGCCGATCGACCGGCTGGTCTGGTACGCCGGCTGGGCCGACAAGATCACCCAGGTGGTCGGCAACGCCAACCCGGTCGCCGGCCCGTACTTCAACCTCTCCACCCCCGAGCCGACCGGCGTCGTCGCCGTGCTCGCGCCCGCAGGAGTCGTCGCTGCTCGGCCTGGTCAGCGTCGTCGCGCCCGGCGATCGTCACCGGCAACACGGTCGTGGTCGTCGACCTCGCACGACGCGGCCGCTGCCGGCCGTCACCCTCGCCGAGGTGCTCGCCACCTCCGACGTGCCCGGCGGCGTGGTCAACATCCTCACCGGCGCGCGCGCCGAGATCGCGCCCGTGGCTGGCCTCGCACATGGACGTCAACGCGATCGACCTGACCGGCGTCGCCGGGCGACCCCGAGCTGGCCACCGACCTCGAGGACGGCGGCCGCCGACAACCTCAAGCGGGTACGCCGGGCGCCCGACGCCGAGCCGGACTGGACCGCCGACCCGGGCCTCGAGCCGGATGACGGCGTTCCTGGAGACCAAGACCGTCTGGCACCCGATGGGGATCTGAGCCCGGCGCCCTCGCTGCTGAGTCCGCGCCGCCCGGCAGCCGGCAGGCCGCGATGGGGCACAATGTGCCGGTGCCCGCCCGTGTGCCCGCCCGTGTGATCGTCCTCGCCGGGCCCGTCGGGGGCGGGCAAGTCGCACCTGGCCGAGCGGCTCGGGCTGCCGGTGCTGCGCCTCGACGACTTCTACCGGACGGCTCACGACCCGGTCCTGCCCGCTGCATCGCCGAGGGCGCCAACGCCGGGCTGGTCGACTGGGACCACCCCGACGTCGTGGCTGCCCGACGCACGCGCTGGCCGCGGTGGACGAGCTGTGCGCCCGCGGCCGGGCCGAGGTGCCGGTCTACGAGATCGCCCGCAACGGGCGCCACGGCACTCAGGTGCTCGACCTCGGCGGCGGCGAGCTGTTCGTCGCCGAGGGCATCTTCGCGCACGAGATCGTGGCCGACGCTGTCGCGAGCCGGCAGCTGCTCGCGGCGGCGTACTGCGTGACGCAGCAGCCGCTCGTCACCTTCGGGCGGCGGCTCACGCGCGACCTGCGCGAGCGCCGCAAGCCGCCGCTGGTGCTGGTCCGCCGGGGGCTGGCCCTCATGCGCGACCAGGGGGACGTGGTGGAGCGAGCGAGACGGGCGGGGTGCGACGTAGTGTCGTCGGACGAGGCCTTTCGGCGATTGCAGGAGATGACGAAATGAGGCTTGGGGGCGAGTCGGCCGGCCGGCTGCTGGAGGACGCGCTCCAGCAGCCCAACAACGTCTCGTGCGGGGCGGCGTCGCTGGTGGTCGCCCAGGCGGTCCGCGACGAGGCGTTCGCGCAGACGCTGCTGGCTGGTGCCGCACCCGTCGCCGGCCACGGCGCCGCGAGCACGGTGGCCGAGCGCTTCCGCACGGCGACCCTCGACATGCATCGACGGGTGACCGGGCCGATCGACATCGCCGGTCGGCTCCAGCTGCCCTGGCCGCCCAAGCTCGGCACTCCGCCCTGGGCGGTCGCCCATCAGCTGTCCGTCGCCGGAGTGCACTACCGCTCGCGGCTGGCGCTGACCGGGCTGCCCGTCACCGAGATCCGCGCAGCGCTGGCCCGCGGGCTCCCGGTGCCGGCGTACGTCGGCAACGTGTGGTCGCCGCGCCACGTCGTGCTCGTCCTGGGCACCACCGACGCCGGCGGGCTCGAGGTCTACGACCCCGGCCCCGGCCGGGTGGTCACGGTCTCGGCTGACCAGCTGCGGCAGGGCTCGCTGCCCTTCGGCCGCTGGAATCGCGCGTGGTTCGTGGTGCTGCCGGGGAGTCCCTCGGCTCACGTTGCCTCGCTCGAGCAGCACCCCTAGTCACACGACATCCCCGTGACCCCAGGCGGCGTCTTCCGCGCCATGCTCCTCGGCTGATGCCGTCTCGGGTCCGGTATCGGCACCGCATAGATCGCGCCTGCCTGGCGCCCTTCGAATCGGGTCCGGGCGTGCCAGCGGCCCCGCCGGCCCGTGGGTGCGGCGGGGTGTGGGGCGGGGTGGCTACTGGTCGGGTGGGTCGACCGGCGGGTCGACGGGTCGGGGCAGCCGGCGGTGGTCACCGCGTCGGGAGGGGTGAGGTCGCGGGTGCCGGTGTGGTCGACGACCAGGCGGTAGCCGTGCGGGGTGGTCCAGGCGTAGACCCCGGGTTCGATGATCTGGTAGCGCCACGGGGTGTGGGTCTTCAACCGATGATGGCCGCGACACAACGGCGCCACGTTGCACGAACACGTCGGGCCGCGGGCCGGGTCGGAGTCGTCGTAGGGGACCGCGTGGTCGTGGTCGCAACCCCGGGCCGGTTTGGTGCACCACGGGAACACGCAGTGGCCGTCGCGCTGGTCGATCAGCTCCTGGAGCCGGTCCGGGAGCTCGTACTGGTCGACCCGGACGTGGTCGGCCAGATCGATGATCGGCTTGACGGTGACCACCGCGTCGGGGTGGCCGCACCAGGCCCGGATGGTCTCGCTGCTGATGGGGGTGCGGGTGTTCTCACACCGACCCACCGGGTTCGCACCCGTCAGGGCGTCCTCGGAGACGTGCACGAACAGCGTCACCGGCCGCCGCGGGCGACCGCCCCGGTCGCGGCTCCGACCCATCGGTCTCCTGGTCGAAGGAGAGCGCGAACTGGGTCACGTGACATCTCCCCCAGCGCGGTCGCCCGGCGGGCGTCCAACGACTCCGCCGACCCGGCGAGCTTCAGCTGCTCCGCACCCGCCGCCAGTGCCTGGTCCAGCTGCAGGGCATCGGCCAGGTCGAGCTCGCCGGTCAGCGCGACGGTGCCGGTGAACGACACCTGCTCGGTGTGCACCGCTCACGTGCCGGGTGTCGGGCACCTCCGGGGACGGGTTCTCCGGGTCCTCCCGCTCCACCCCCTCCACCCTGATCCGGGCTTCGAGGACCAGGTGGTCCAGCTGGGTCAGCGACACCCGCCCCGCGACGGCGGCGACCTGACGGTCCACGAACCCCGCCGCCGCCTGCGACAACGCCATCGTCGCCTCGGCCACCCGGACCGCGCGCCAGGCCGGCACCCGACCCGCCTGCACCGCGTTCCACAGCTCCGGCAGCCGATAGGCGATCTCGAGGCCGTGCCCGATCAACCGACGCCCCGCCTCCGTGGTCACCCCGAGCGCGGTCGCGAACTCCGCGATCGCGTACTCCCCGATCTCCGGAGCACCCTCCCCGGCGAGCGGGACCATGTGCCCCGCCTCCCACCAATAGGCGGCATCGCCGGTGCCGGTCGGCTCATGCAGACGCCGCCCACTCCACCGCCGCGACCAGCTTCGCCA
Source organism: uncultured Actinomycetota bacterium (assembly GCA_963719955.1). GTDB lineage: Bacteria > Actinomycetota > Actinomycetes > Propionibacteriales > Nocardioidaceae > Nocardioides. Next base: position 424,783 of record CAVRDV010000002.1, read on the forward strand.
CCCCAGCCGCCTGCTCCGCGATCGACGCCGCCCGGGCCGCAGCCAACACCTCATCCGGAGACCCCGGGACCGGGACCTCCTCACGGTGGTGGTCGGCTGCTGAACTCATACCCCTACTCAAGCAGCGACCACCGACATCGAGACCGCTCAGACAGGCCCTGTCCACACCCCTCCAGATCACGGTTCCATCACGGAATCCGACCCGCTGTCCACAGCTGCCGCAACCACCCTCGGGACACTGGTTTCGAGACCCGCTGCGCGACCTCCTCAACCAGCATGGCCGCTCCCCGCAGCAGACCCGACAGCCGCCAGCAGACAGCACCCTCAGGCAACCTCCGGCTCATCGCTGCCAATGACGGCGACGACAGCGCGCCGCACGCCGCCCGCGAGCCTGATTTCGAGACGGTCGCTGCGCGACCTCCTCAACCAGCGAGCCCTCAGCCGGCCCCCAGGGCGGCGTACCCGGGCTTGACCACCTCGTCGATGATGGCGAGCCGCTCGTCGAAGGGCAGGAACGCCGACTTCATCGCGTTGATGGTGAACCAGCGCAGGTCGTCGAGCGTGTAGCCGAAGGCGTCGACCAGCGCCGACATCTCCTCGGTCATCGAGGTGCCGCTCATCAGCCGGTTGTCGGTGTTGACGGTGACCCGGAAGCGCAGCTCGGTCGAGCAGCCCGATCGGGTGCTCGGCGATCGACGTCGGCCGCGCCGGTCTGCACGTTGGAGCGACGGGCACATCTCGAGCGGGATCCGCTTGTCGCGGACGTACGCCGCCAGCCGGCCGAGCGTCGGCCGACGCCGTCGTCGTCGACGGTGATGTCGTCGACGATGCGCACGCCGTGGCCGAGCCGGTCGGCGCCGCACCACTGGATCGCCTCCCAGATCGACGGCAGCCCGAAGGCCTCGCCGGCGTGGATGGTGAAGTGGGCGTTCTCGCGCTGGAGGTACTCGAAGGCGTCGAGGTGCCGGGTGGGCGGGAAGCCCGCCTCGGCGCCGGCGATGTCGAAGCCCGACGACGCCGCGGTCGCGCCAGGCGACGGCGAGCTCGGCGATCTCCCGCGACCGCGCCTGGTGCCGCATCGCGGTGAGCAGCTGCCGCACCACGATCCGGCCGCCGGCCGCCGGCCTCGCCCTCGTCGAAGCCCTCCTGCACGGCGGCGACGACCTCGTCGAGGGTCAGCCCGCCGCCGACGTGCTGCTCGGGGGCGTAGCGGATCTCGGCGTAGACCACGCCGTCCGCGGCCAGGTCCTCGACGCACTCGCGGGCGACCCGCGTGCAGGCGCGGCCGCGGTCTGCATCACCGCGACGGTGTGGTCGAAGGTCTCGAGGTAGCGCACCAGCGACCCGGAGTCGGCGGACTCGGCGAACCAGCGGCCCAGCGCCTCCGCGTCGGTCGGCGGGCAGCTCGTGGCCGCATCTCGGCGGCCAGCTCGACGATCGTCTGCGGCCGCAGCCCGCCGTCGAGGTGGTCGTGCAGCAGCACCTTGGGCGCGCGGCGCACCTGGTCGCGGCTGGGCTCGGGCGCGGTAGGTTCGGCACGTCGGTCATGGCGCCATCCTCGCACTCGCAGCCCACCGAGGAGCGACCCGATGCGCGACCTTCACCACGCTCGACGAGCGTCGCCGCCGCCGCCGGCGAGGAGCTCGGCACCAGCGACTGGCTCGACGATCGACCAGGACCGGGTCGACGCCGTTCGCCGACGCCACCGGCGACCACCAGTGGATCCACGTCGACGTCGAGCGCGCGGCCGCCGGGCCCGTTCGGCGGCACCATCGCCCACGGCTACCTCACGCTGTCGCTGCTGCCCCTGCTCGGCGCGCAGGTCTTCAGCCTCGACACCCCCGGCGCCAAGCTCAACTACGGCGTCAACAAGGTCCGCTTCCCCGCCCCGGTCCAGGTCGGCAGGCGGATCCGCGCCCACGCGCGCGTCGCCGAGCGTCACCGACCTGCCGGCCGGCAAGCAGCTCACCCTCGAGCTGGACGATCGAGATCGAGGGCGAGCCCAAGCCCGCCTGCGTCGCCGAGACGCGTCGTCCTGCTGCTCGCGCTGAACGGCGCCCGGCTGCCCCGCTCAGGCGATCCGGTCGATCACCAGCGGCGCCGGCGAGTACGCCGACCGGTCGCCGGCGCGACGTCGTAGCCACCCTCGAGCGACGCCAGCGCCCGCTCGAAGCGCTCCGGCTCGTCGGTGAGCAGGGTGAACAGCGGCTCGCCCTCGGTGACCTCGTCGCCCGGCCGCGCGTGCCAGACCACGCCGGCGCCGGCCTGCACCGGGTCCTCCTTGCGGGCCCGGCCGGCACCGAGCCGCCAGGCCGCCAGCCCGACCGCCATCGCGTCGAGCCGGGTGAGCACGCCGGTCGACGGGCGCGGTCACGACGTGCGACTCCCGCGCCTCGGGCAGCGCGGCGTCGGGGTCGCCGCCCTGGGCGCGGATCATCGCCTTCCAGGCGTCCATCGCGGAGCCGTCGGCCAGCTTGTCGGCCGGGTCGACGTCGCTCGCGGCCGGCGCCGGCGAGCATCTCGCGGGCCAGGGCCAGGGTCAGCTCGACCACGTCGGCCGGGCCGCCGCCGGCGAGCACCTCGACCGACTCGGCGACCTCGATCGCGTTGCCGGCGGTGAGGCCGAGCGGGGTGGACATGTCGGTGAGCAGGGCGACGGTGTGCACGCCGGCGTCGGTGCCGAGCGCGACCATCGTCTCGGCGAGCTCGCGGGCCCGGTCGAGCGTCCTTCATGAAGGCGCCGGTGCCGACCTTGACGTCGAGCACCAGCGCGCCGGTGCCCTCGGCGATCTTCTTGCTCATGATCGAGCGAGGCGATCAGCGGGATCGCCTCGACGGTGCCGGTGACGTCGCGCAGCGCGTAGAGCTTCTTGTCGGCCGGGGCCAGGCCGTCGCCGGCCGCGCAGATCACCGCGCCGACGTACTCGAGCTGCGCGAACATCTCCTCGTTGCTCAGCGCGGCGCGCCAGCCGGGGATCGACTCGAGCTTGTCGAGCGTGCCGCCGGTGTGGCCGAGCCCGCGGCCCGACAGCTGGGGCACGGCGACGCCGCAGGCCGCGACCAGCGGAGCCAGCGGCAGCGTGATCTTGTCGCCGACACCGCCGGTGGAGTGCTTGTCGGCGGTCGGGCGGCGAGAGCGTGGAGAAGTCCATCCGCTCGCCCGAGCGCGATCATCGCGTCGGTCCAGCGGGCGATCTCGCGGCGGTTCATCCCGTTGAGCAGGATCGCCATCGCCAGCGCCGACATCTGCTCGTCGGCGACCTCGCCGCGGGTGTAGGCGTCGATCACCCAGTCGATCTGGCTGTCGCTGAGCTCGCGCCGGTCGCGCTTGGCGAGGATCACCTCGACGGCGTCGTGCTGCTGGGCATCACCCTGCCGGTTCGCTTCGGTGCATTCAGCGCGGTCGGCCGCTCGTGGGCCAGGTCGTCGGGCCCGAACGCGTCGGGCAGCACCTCGGCCATGGTCTCGATGCCCGGAGACGGTCCAGAGCTCGCAGGTCGCGGCCACCGTGCTCGAAGAGCAGCTGGCGGCAGCGACCGCACGGCATGATCACCTCGCCGTCACCGTTGACGCACACGAAGTGGGTCAGCCGGCCGCCGCCGGTGGCGTGCAGCTGCGACACCACCCCGCACTCGGCGCACAGCACGACGCCGTACGCCGCGTTCTCGACGTTGCAGCCGACCACGACCCGGCCGTCGTCGACGAGCGCCGCCGCGCCCACCGGGAAGTCGCGAGTACGGCGCGTAGGCGCGCCCCATCACCTCGACGGCGGCTGCCTTGAGCTCGTCCCACTCCGCTCTGGTCCACGGCGCAACTATGGCGCATACGGCGAAGCAGTGGTCTTCGGCAGGTCTCGCCGAAAGATGCTCCCGACGGTTTTATGTCTCAAACGCATTTCAGTAGTCCGATCCGGGTGACGGGGGCCTCGAGGGCAGGCATCATGCTCCGGAACGCTGACCCCACCCCGGGGTTCATGAACTTGGAGGCATTTGTGAAGAAGTCGAGGAAGGTCGTCGCGAGCGGCCTCGTGTCGCTGCTGGCGGCCGCGACCCTGGCCGCGTGCGGTGACGCGCCCGAGGAAGACACCACCAGCGGAGCGACAGCACCGAGCACGCCGGCCGTCAGCGACTTCCTGCCCTGCATCGTCTCCGACGCGGGCGGCTTCGACGACAAGTCGTTCAACCAGCTCGGCTTCGAGGGCGCTCAAGCAGGCCGCCGACGAGCTCGGCGTCGAGCTGAAGGCCGTCGAGTCCAACAGCGAGAACGACTTCGCCCCCAACCTGGAGAGCCTGGTCGCCGAGGGCTGCGACGTCATCGTGACCGTCGGCTTCGCGCTCGCCTGCGGCCACCAAGGAGTCCGCCGCCGCCAACCCCGACATCGAGTACGTCCTCATCGACGACGCCGCCGACGGCGGCGACGACGGTGCGACCTTCGACGGCAAGGCCGACGTCGAGAACATCAAGCCGCTGCTCTACGACACCGCCCAGGCCGCGTTCCTCGCCGGCTACGCCGCTGCCGACTACACGCAAGACCGGCAAGGTCGGCACCTACGGCGGCATGCCCTTCCCGACCGTGACGATCTTCATGGACGGCTTCAAGCCAGGGCGTCGCAGTACTACAACCAAGGAGAAGGGCAAGGACGTCAAGGTCGTCGGCTGGGACGGCAAGAACGGCTCCTTCACCGGTGGCTTCGAGGCCAACGAGGCGGCGACCAACACCGCCCAGCAGATCCTCGACCAGGACGTCGACGTGATCCTGCCGGTCGGTGGCCCGATCTACCAGGGCGCGATCACCGCGATCGAGGACTCCGGCAAGGACATCGCGATGCTCGGCGTCGACGCCGACCTCTACGAGACCGACCCGGCCACCCAGGACCTACGTCATGACCTCGATCCTCAAGGGCATGAAGGTCTCGACCTACGAGGCCATCATGGCCGCGGGCAACGACGAGTTCGACTTCGCGCCGTACGTCGGCACGCTCGAGAACGACGGAGTCGGCATCGCGCCGTTCCACGACTTCGAGTCCAAGGTCAACCCCGAGCTGCCGGGCGAGCTCGACGACGGTCAAGGCCGGCATCATCGACGGCTCGATCACGGTCAAGTCCTACCTGCGGCTGATCCAGGCAGGCACGCACAGCTGACACCCGGAGGGGAGGTCGACGGACGTCGGCCTCCCCGCTGTCTGCTCGTCCGACTCCGCTGTCTCGGCGCGACCCGGACGGGCGGTTGCTCCGCCCGCGGACGCACGGTCGACCCCTAGGATGCGATGCCATGAGACTCGTCCTGCGAGGCATCACCAAGCGCTTCGGCAGCCTGGTGGCCAACGACCGCGATCTCCCTCACGGTCGAGCCCGGCGAGATCCACTGCCTGCTCGGCGAGAACGGCGCCGGCAAGTCGACGCTGATGAACGTGCTCTACGGCCTCTACCAGGCCGACGAGGGCGAGATCGAGCTCGACGGCGAGGTCCAGCACTTCGCCGGGCCCGGCGACGCCATGGCGGCCGGCATCGGCATGGTCCACCAGCACTTCATGCTGATCCCCGTCTTCACCGTCGCCGAGAACGTCATGCTCGGCAACGAGTCCGACCGGCTTCGCCGGCACGCTCGACCTCGACGCCGCCCGCGACCGCGTGCAGCGAGATCTCCGAGCGCTTCGGCTTCCACGTCAACCCCGACGCCCTCGTCGAGGACCTCCCGGTCGGCGTGCAGCAGCGGGTCGAGATCATCAAGGCGCTCTCGCCGCGACGCCGAGCTGCTCGTGTTCGACGAGCCGACCGCGGTGCTCACCCCGCAGGAGACCGACGAGCTGATGGAGATCATGCGCCAGCTCAAGGAGGCCGGCAAGGCCATCGTCTTCATCACCCACAAGCTCCGCGAGGTCCGCGAGGTCGCCGACCGGATCACCGTCATCCGGCTCGGCAAGGTCGTCGGCGAGGCCGAGCCCACGGCCAGCAACGCCGAGCTCGCCTCGATGATGGTCGGCCGCCCGGTCGAGCTGACCGTCGCACAAGGACGCGCCCGACGCTCGGCGACGACGCGCTGGTGGTGAAGGACCTGCGGGTCATCGACCCGACCGGCCACATCGCACGTCGACGGCGCTCAGCTTCACCATCCGGGCCGGCGAGGTGCTCGCCGTCGCCGGCGTGCAGGGCAACGGCCAGACCGAGCTCACCGAGGCGCTCCTCGGCCTCCAGGACCACGTCACGGGCTCGATCACCCTCGACGGCGAGCGAGCTGGTCGGCCGCTCGACGCGCAAGATCCTCGACGCCGGCGTCGGCTTCATCCCCGAGGACCGCCAGGTCGACGGCCTGGTCGCCGAGCTTCACCATCGCCGAGAACCTCATGCTCAACCGCAGCTTCGAGCCGCCGTTCGTCACGCCACGGCGGCGCTGCAGCTCGGCGACGCTGCGCGAGTTCGCGGAGGAGAAGCTCGAGGAGTACGACGTCCGCGCGCCGCGACATCGACACGCTGGCCGGCAACCTGTCGGGCGGCAACCAGCAGAAGGTCGTCGTCGCCCGCGAGCTGTCGCCGCGACCTGCGCCTGCTCGTCGCCGCCCAGCCGACCCGCGGCGTCGACGTCGGCTCGATCGAGTTCATCCACAAGCAGATCGTCGCGACCCGCGACGCGCGGCGTCCCGGTGCTGCGTGGTCTCCACCGAGCTCGACGAGGTGGTCGCGCTCGCCGACCGGATCATGGTGCTCTACCGCGGCCAGCATCGTCGGCATCGTGCCCGGCCGACACCCCGCGCGAGACGCTCGGCCTGATGATGACCGGCGAACGCCCGAGGAGGGACGTGGTCGCGTGAACGACACCGATGACCGCGACCAGGAGCCGGCCGACGAGCCCGGCCGGTCGCCGCCGCGGAGGAGGCCGCGAGCAGCCGAGCGCGCTCGCACGATGCCTGCGCGAGCATCGTCTCCGGCGACGCGCTGGCCGGCGTGCTCGCGGTCTTCCTCGCCTTCCTCGTCGGCTCGGTGATGATCGCCGCCACCGACGACGGCGTGCGCGACGCGGCCAGCTACATCTTCGCCCGCCCGGCGACTTCTTCCGGCGCCATCTGGGAGGCCATCTCCGGCGCCTACACCGCGATGTTCCGCGGCGCGGTCTACAACAACCGGGTCGACCGAGCTTCGCAGACGGCGATCCGCCCGCTCACCGAGACCCTCAAGTTCGCCGCCCCGCTGATCGCTGGCCGGCCTCGGCGTCGGCGCTCGCGTTCCGCGCCGGCGCTGTTCAACATCGGTGGCCGCGGCCAGATGCTGCTCGCCGGCGCGGCCGCGGGCTGGGTCGGCTTCGCGCTCGACCTGCCGCTGGTCGATCCACCTGCCGCTGGCGATCCTCGCCGGCATGGTCGCCGGCGCCCTCTGGGGCGGCATCGCGGCCTGCTCAAGGCCCGCACCGGCGCGCACGAGGTGATCGTGACGATCATGCTCAACTACGTCGCCTACTACCTCGTGCTTCTACGCCCTCTCGCGAGCAGTTCCTGCTCCAGGCGCCCGGCTCGGCCAACCCGAAGTCGCCGCCGATGAAGGAGTCGGCGATCCTGCCCAAGGTGCTCGGCGACCGTTCAACCTGCACCTCGGCTTCATCCTCGCGCTGCTCGCGGTCGCGTGTCGGTCTGGTGGCTGCTCAACCGCTCCACCCTCGGCTACCGCATCCGCGCCGTCGGCGAGAACCCGCACGCGGCCCGCGCCGCCGGCATCAACGTCGGGCGCACCTACACCATCGTGATGCTGCATCGCCGGCGCGCTGGTCGGTCTGGCGGGCGTCAACCAGGTGCTCGGCACCGTCACCAGCGGCGTCACCGCCGACCTCGACGCCGGCATCGGCTTCGACGCCATCACGGTGGCGCTGCTCGGCCGCTCCCGGCCGCTGGGCATCCTGCCGCCGGGCTGCTGTTCGGCGCGCTTCAAGGCCGGTGGCTTCACGATGCAGACCTCCGAGAACATCTCCGGTCGACCTGGTGCTGGTCGTCCAGTCGCTCATCGTGCTGTTCCTCGCCGCGCCGCCGCTGGTGCGCGCGATCTTCCGGCTGCCCGCCAAGGAGGCCGAAGTGAGCACCACGGCCGACACCCCCGCCGCCGACCCGCGGCCGCCGAGCCGGCGCCAGACCGACGCTGGTCGCCGATCGGTCGTCCGCGCAAGAAGCCGCCGATCATCTTCGGCGTGCTGGCGGTCGGCTTCGCCGTCGTCGCTGCTGCGCTCCGACGCACGCCGGGCGACACGACCTTCCGGCTCGCCGACCGACACCGACTTCGTTCCAGCTGCCCGACATCACCGTGCCCGTCGATCGCCACGGCCTGGGTGATGCTGGTCGTGCTGCGCGCTGCTCACCGCGCGAGTCCGTCCGGCGGCTGCTGGCCGCCAGCGCGACCGCCGCTGTGGCTGGTCGTCGTCTTCGCGCTGCTCTGGATGACGGCTTCCTGAGCTGGGCCGCCGCCGGCGGCCGGATCCGCGTGGTCGGCCTGCTCGGCGGCGCGGTCGCGCTCGCCGTCCCGCTCGTCTTCGGCGCCCTGGGCGGCGTGCTCGGCGAGCGCGCCGGCGTCGTCAACATCGCGATCGAGGGCCAGCTGCTGTTCGGCGCCTTCGCGGCCGCGCGTCGCCGCGTCGCTCGACCGGCATCGCCGTGGGCCGGGCCTGGTCGCCGCGATGGTGGCCGGCATGCTGGTCGCGCTGCGTGCTCGGCCTGTTCGCGATCAACTACTTCGTCGACCAGGTCATCGTCGGCGTCGTGCTCAACGTGCTGGTGATCGGCCTGACCAACTTCCTGTTCCGCCAGGTGCTGACCCCCAACGCCGACGCCCTCAACTCCCCCGACGCGGTTCCAGCGCGATGCCGATCCCGCTGCTGGGCGAGATCCCGCTGATCGGCCCGATCTTCTTCCGGCAGACCGCCGCTCGTCTACCTCCTCTACATCGCCGTCGCCGCTGGTCGCCTTCGCGCTCTACCGCACCCGCTGGGGCCTGCGGGTCCGCGCGGTCGGCGAGCACCCGAAGGCCGCCGACACGGTCGGCATCAAGGTCAACCGCACCCGCTACCGCACCGATCCTGCTGGCCGGCGCGATCGCCGGCCTGGGCGGCGCCTACTTCAGCCTGGTGTCGGTCGCCGGCTTCAACCGCGAGATGACCGGCGGCGCGGGCTTCATCGCGCTCGCGGCGGTCATCTTCGGCAAGTGGGACCCGATCCGGGCCACGCTCGCCGCGCTGCTGTTCGGCTTCGCGTCGAACCTGCAGGGCGTGCTGTCGGTCATCGGGTCGCCGGTGCCGAGCCAGTTCATGCTGATGCTGCCCTACCTCGTCACCATCTTCGCGGTCGCCGGCCTGGTCGGGCGGTCCCGGCCGCCGGCCGCCGACGGGCATCCCCTACAAGTCGCAGTAGCCGCTCAGACCCGCGAGGCGGCCGACGAGGGCCGCGTCGGCGAGCACCCGGGCGCCGATCGCGATCGCGCTCTCGTCGATGCGCAGGTTGCCCTGGTGGAGGTCGTACGTCGGCCCGCCGGGCGTGCGGGTGCCGAGCCGGGCCATCGCGCCGGGGACCCGGTCGAGGTACCAGCCGAAGTCCTCGCCGCCGAGGCTCTGCGCGGTCGCGACGTGGCCGTGCGCGCCGAGCGACCTGCTCGACGGCGCGCGCCGAGCAGACGCGGTCGAGCACGTGCTCGTTGACCACCGGCGGGACGCCGCGCTGGTAGTCGACCTCGGCGGTGCACGCCGTAGGGCGCGACGATCGTGGTCGACCAGCTCGCGCACCAGCTGCTCGGCGTCGGCCCAGGCGACGGCGTCGAGCATCCGGACGGTGCCGGCGACGCGGCCGCCGTGCGGGGATCACGTTGGGCGCCGAGCCGGCGCGCGACGATGCCCCAGCACGACGCTGACACCGGCCCGCGGGTCGAGCCGGCGGCGACAGGATGGCGGGCAGCTCGGTGATCACCTTGCCGAGCGCGAAGGTGAGGTCCTCGGTCAGGTGCGGGCGCGAGGTGTGGCCGCCCTTGCCGGTGAGCGCGGACGTCGAGCGAGTCGGCGGCGCCGGTGAGCGGGCCCTCGCGCAGGCCGACCGTGCCGACGTCGAGGCTCGGGTCGCAGTGCAGGCCGAAGACGCGCGCCGACGTCGTCGAGCGCGCCGGCGTGCGATCAGCTGCAGCGCCCCGCCGGGCATGACCTCCTCGGCGGGCTGGAACAGCAGCCGGCACGCGGCCGGGAGCAGCCCGCGCGGCGTGCGACCTCGGCCGAGCGCGAGCGCCGGCGCCGACCAGCGCGGCGGTGTGCACGTCGTGGCCGCAGGCGTGCGCGACGCCGGGGACGGTGCTGCGCCCACGGGTCGCCGGTCAGGTCGTGGCACCGGCAGCGCGTCGAGGTCGGCGCGCAGCGCGACCACCGGCGCCCTCGGTGCCGATCTCGGCGACCAGGCCGCTGCCCTCGAGCCGGGTGACCCGCCAGCCGGCCTCGCCGTCCGAGCGCGGCGACGACCGCGTCGGTGGTGCGGTGCTCGGCCCAGCGACAGCTCGGGGTGGGCGTGCAGGTCGCGACGCAGCGTCGACCAGGTCGTCGGCGTACTTGTCGACGACCTCCTCGATCGCGATGCGACGGAGGTGGCGGCGAGGGGTGACATCAGCCAGACCCTAGTTCAGCCGCGAGGTCACGACACGGGAGTCTCAGGATCCGTCGGCTCCGCGGGCTTGCCGGCCGGCGTCGTAGGCCGCGAGGATCCGGTCGGCGGCCACGGGGCGCCGGCAGCTCGCCGGCCAGCACCGCCGCGCGTACGTCGTCGCGGACCGCCGCCACGCCGGCGAGACGCCGCAGCCGCTGGTCGAGCTCGTCGCGGACCAGCGCCCAGGTGAAGTCCAGCTGCTGGTCGGCGCGCTTGTCGCGCCAGCCCGTCGGCGCCGAGGTGCTCGCGGTGCGCGCAGCACCCGCTCCCAGACGTCGTCGACGCCGGCGCCGTCGAGCGCCGAGCAGGTGAGCACCGGCGGCGCCCACTCCGCGTGCGCCCGCGCACCAGCCGCAGCGCGCCGGCGAGCTCGCGCGCGGCGACCCGCGCCTCCGGCCTCCCGGTCGCCGTCGGCCTTGTTGACCGCGATCACGTCGGCGATCTCGAGGATGCCCTTCTTGATGCCCTGCAGCTGGTCGCCGGTGCGGGCGAGGGTGAGGAAGCAGGAACGTGTCGACCATGCCGGCCACGGTGACCTCGGACTGGCCGACGCCGACGGTCTCGACCAGCACGACGTCGTAGCCCGCCGCCTCGAGCACCAGCATCGCCTGCGCGGTGGCCCGGGCGACGCCGCCGAGGGTGCCGGCCGTCGGGCGAGGGCCGGATGAAGGCGTGCGGGTCGACGGCGAGCCGGCGCCATCCGGGTCTTGTCGCCGAGCACCGAGCCGCCGGTGCGGATCGACGACGGGTCGACCGCGAGCACGCCGACCCGGTGGCCCGGCCGCGGTCAGCCGGGTGCCGAGCGCCTCGATGAAGGTCGACTTGCCGACGCCGGGCACGCCCGGAGATGCCGACCCGCGCCGCCGCGGGCGGCCGGGCGTCGGCAGCCGGCGGCAGCAGCTCGCGCGCGGCCGGCCCGGTGCTCGGCGCGGGTCGACTCGACCAGCGTGATCGCCCGCGAGACGACGGCCGCGCCGCCCGCCGCGGACGCCCCGTCGACGAGCGTCGTCGACGTCGGCCGTCGAGGTCGGGCGCCATCGCGCTCAGGCTCGCGCAGCCGCGCGCGCAGCAGGTCGAGCGCGGACTCGGCGATGACGGTGCCGGGCAGGAACACCGCGGCGGCGCCCATCTCCCGGAGCGTCGCCACGTCGTCGGGCGGGATCACGCCGCCGATGACGATCATGATGTCGGGCCGGCCCTGGTCGGCCAGCGCCTGCTTGAGCGCCGGCAGCAGGGTCAGGTGCCCGGCGGCCAGCGAGGAGACGCCGACGATGTGCACGTCGGCGTCGACCGCCTGCTGGGCGACCTCCTCGGGCGTGGAGAACAGCGGACCGACGTCGACGTCGAAGCCGAGGTCGGCGAAGGCGGTGACGATGACCTTCTGGCCGCGGTCGTGGCCGTCCTGGCCCATCTTGGCGACCAGGATGCGCGGGCGGCGGCCCTCCTCCTCCTCGAACTCCTCGGTGGCCGTCGAGCACCTGCGGCGCACGGCGCGTCGCCCTCGCGGCTCCGGCCTCGTCGCGGTACACGCCGCTGATCGTACGGATCACGGCCTGGTGGCGCCCGTAGACCTTCTCCAGCGCGTCGGAGATCTCGCCGACCGTGGCCTTGGCGCGGGCGGCGTCGACGGCCAGCGCGAGCAGGTTGCCGTCGAGGGTGCCGTCGCCGGCCGGCCCGCGGCTCGGCCGACGCGGTCAGCGCCTCGAGCGCTCGGCGTACGTCGTCGTCGTCGCGCTCGGCGCGCAGCCGCTCGAGCTTGGCGATCTGCTGGCGGTAGACGTCGTCGTTGTCGACCTTGAGCACGTCGAGCTTGTCCTCGCCGGCGAGCGCGGTAGGTGTTGACGCCGATCACCGTCTGCGTGCCCGGAGTCGATCCGCGCCTGGGTGCGGGCGGCCGCCTCCTCGATGCGCATCTTGGGGATGCCCTGCTCGATGGCCGCGGCCATGCCGCCGGCGTCGCTCGGCCTCCTGGATGTGCGCCCAGGCCCGCTCGGCGAGGTCGTGGGTGAGCCGCTCGACGTAGTAGGAGCCGGCCCACGGGTCGATGGTGTCGGTGGTGCCGCTCTCCTGCTGCAGCAGCAGCTGGGTGTTGCGGGCGATGCGGGCCGAGAAGTCGGTCGGCAGCGCGATCGCCTCGTCGAGGGCGTTGGTGTGCAGCGACTGGGTGTGGCCCTGGGTGGCGGCCATCGCCTCGATGCAGGTGCGGCCGACGTTGTTGAAGACGTCCTGCGCGGTCAGCGACCAGCCGCGAGGTCTGGCTGTGGGTGCGCAGCGAGAGCGACTTGGGGTTCTGCGGGTCGAACTCGCGCACCAGCCGCGCCCACAGCGCCCGGGCCGCGCGCATCTTGGCGACCTCCATGAAGAAGTTCATGCCGATCGCCCAGAAGAAGCTGCAGCCGCGGCGCGAACTGCGTCGATCGTCGAGGCCGGCGTCCGAGGCCCGCGCGGATGTACTCGACCCCGTCGGCCAGCGTGTAGGCGAGCTCGAGGTCGGCCGTCGCCCCGGCCTCCTGGATGTGGTAGCCGGAGATCGAGATCGAGTTGAAGCGCGGCATCTTCGCGGCGGTGTAGGCGAAGATGTCGGAGATGATCCGCATGCTCGGCGCCGGCGGGTAGATGTAGGTGTTGCGGACCATGAACTCCTTGAGGATGTCGTTCTGGATGGTCCCGGCGAGCTGCTCCGGCTTCACGCCCTGCTCCTCGGCCGCCACGATGTAGAGCGCCAGCACCGGCAGCACGGCGCCGTTCATCGTCATCGACACCGACATCTGGTCGAGCGGGATGCCCGTCGAAGAGCGTGCGCGTGTCGTAGATCGAGTCGATCGCCACGCCGGCCATGCCGACGTCGCCGCGCACCCGCGGGTGGTCGGAGTCGTAGCCGCGGTGGGTCGCCAGGTCGAAGGCGACGCTGCAGGCCCTTCTGGCCGGCCGCGAGGTTGCGCCGGTAGAACGCGTTGGACTCCTCGGCGGTCGAGAAGCCGGCGTACTGCCGGATCGTCCAGGGCTGGGTCGTGTACATCGTCGGGTAGGGCCCGCGCAGGAACGGGCTCAGGCCCGGCCAGGTGTCGAGCGCGTCGAGGCCCGTCGAGGTGCTCGGGGCCGTAGACCGGCAGGATGTCGATGCCCTCCGGGCTGTGCCAGGGGGTGCCGTCGACCGGGGCCGACTCGTCGGCGGCGGCCTCCTCGGCCGAACCTCCGACCAGGGGCAGGTCGGCGAAGCTCTCGGGGATGCTCATCGGGCCACCTCCAGGGCCTCTCGGGTGCGGGTCAGGAAGGCCACGGCGTCCACGCCGATCGCGCAGGAGTCGTCGACCAGGTCGGGTGGGACGCTCGCCTCCCCAGGCCTGCCGGCGAGCACCACCCGTGCGGCGCCGGCGTCCCGCAGCGCGGCGACCAGGTCGGCGCCCCCACTCGGCGTAGGCCGCGTCGGTGCCGGCCAGGCAGACGACCGGCTGGCCGGCGTACGCCGCGAGCACGTCGTCGGCCCCCGCCGGTCGCGCCCGGCGACCTCGACGGCGACGCCGCCGGCGGCGAGCAGGTTGGTGGCGAAGGTCGCCCGCGGCGGTGTGCGCGGCGACCGAGCCCATCGTGGCCAGGAAGACCGGGCGTGCCGGCAGGCTCGTCGCGCAGCGCCTCGAAGGCCGCGCCGTAGCGCCGCACGCGCGATCGCGGCGACCCGCGGCCGCTCGGGCAGCGCCTCGTCGAGGTTCGGGAACTCGGTGACCCCGGTCAGCGGGCGCTTCCGGGTCGGCGACCTCGCGGTCGCGCGCGGGCGACGACCTCGTCGATCCGCGACCGCAGCGACCCGTCGGCCCAGGCCGACGCGACGCCACCGCCGCCTCGATCCGGCCGCAGCTCGTGCCCAGGCCGCCGCGGCCAGGTCGTCGGTGAGCTTCTCGACGGCGTAGGCGCCGCCGGCGGGGTCGGCGACCGCGCGCGACGTGCGACTCGTCGATCAGCAGCGAGGAGGTGTTGCGCGCGATCCGGCGGCCGAACGGCGTCGGGCCGCCCGAGCGGGCTGTCGAAGGGCAGCACCGTCACCGCGTCCGCTCCGCCGACGCCGGCCGCGAAGGCCGCGACGGTGGTGCGGAGCATGTTGACCTAGGGGTCGTACGCGGCTCATCATCGGCCGGCTGGTCACGGCGTGCTGCCGCTGCGCGCCGCGCCGGACACCCGCGACAGCTCCAGCACGCCGCGCCCAGCAGCGCCGCGCGGCGCGCAGCTTGGCGATCGTCGGCGAACTGCTCGTCGGTCGCGGCGTAGCGGAACTCGACCAGCCCCGCCGCCTCGTCGACGCCGACGCCGGCGTCGGTCCAGCGCGCGGAGGTAGCCGCGCCCGGCGGCCAGCGACCAGCCGAGCTCCTGGGCGTCGGAGGCGCCGCGGTCGTGGACCGCGGTGCCGTCGACCACCAGCGCCCCGATCCCCGCCGGGGCGGCGACCGCGGCGACGTCGGCGACCGCGGCGTGGACGTCGCCGAGCGCGGTGCCGGCCCGCGCCGCGGCACCCAGCGGGTCCGCGCCCGCGGACGTGCCCGGGGCCGGGGTGAC
This sequence comes from uncultured Actinomycetota bacterium, assembly GCA_963719955.1. GTDB lineage: Bacteria > Actinomycetota > Actinomycetes > Propionibacteriales > Nocardioidaceae > Nocardioides. The sequence goes on from CAVRDV010000002.1 coordinate 439,980, forward strand.
CCCGGTCGTCTCCAGCCACGCCGCCAGCGACCGCGCGGCCCCGACCGGGTCGTCGGGCGCGTCCACCACGACGGGCGCCAGGTCGACGCGCACCCCGTCGAGCCGCGCCGCCAGCGCGTCCGGGGTCACGCGCCCGTCCAGCCGCAGCCAGACCGAGGTGGCGCCGTGGTCGAGCTCGTCGAGCACCTGCCCGGAGTCCGCGGCCCGGCTCGCCACCCGGATGTCCCACGGGCCCTGCCGGGTCGGTCGGCCACGCGTCGCCATCGCCTCGAGGTCGTCGGGCGCCCCGATCGGCGGGACGGCCACTCCGTCGGGCGTGTGACGGGTCAGCTTCCCCCAGACGGCGCTGTCGGGGTCGTCGGGCCCGAGCCGCCGGGTCTTGCGGAGCATCGCCGCCGCCGCGGCCTCCCAAGCGGCACGGTCGAACCGGTCGGCCTCCGAGGTGAGCGCGAGCGAACCGTCAGCAGCGGTGTCCATGACTCGCACAATAGTGGGCGGGCCGGGTGTGCGAACGCCCGCACCATCACACGGGCGTCCGGCCGTCGTCGTCCTTGTTGCGCAGCCCGATCTTGTTGCCGAGCCACACCAGCGGGTCGTACTTCCTGTCGACGACGCGCTCCTTCATCGGGATGATCGCGTTGTCGGTGATCTTGATGTCCTCGGGGCAGACCTCGGTGCAGCACTTGGTGATGTTGCACATCCCGAGGCCCGCGGCGCCCTGCGCGAGCTCGCGCCGGTCGTGGGTGTCGAGCGGGTGCATGTCGAGCTCGGCGTAGCGCAGGAAGAACCGCGGCCCGGCGAAGTCGGGCTTGTTCTCCTCGTGGTCGCGCACCACGTGGCAGGTGTTCTGGCACAGGAAGCACTCGATGCACTTGCGGAACTCCTGGCCGCGCTCGACGTCGACCTGCACCATCCGGCGCTTGCCGTCGGCGTCGCGCGGCGGCGGCGCGAACGACGGCAGCTGCTGGCCTTCTCGTAGTTGAAGGACACGTCGGTGACCAGGTCGCGGATCACCGGGAAGGTCCGCATCGGGGTCACCGTGATCGTCTCGCCCGGGTCGAAGTCCGACAGCCGGGTCATGCACATGCAGCCGCGGCCGGCCGTTGATCTCGGCGCAGCAGGAGCCGCACTTGCCGGCCTTGCAGTTCCAGCGGACGGCCAGGTCGCCGGCCTGGGTCGCCTGCAGCGCGGTGGATGGCGTCGAGGACGACCTCGCCCTCGTCGACCTCGACGGTGTAGTCGCTCGAGGTCGCCGCCGTCCTGTGTCGCCGCGCCAGACCCGCATCGTCAGGTCGTAGCCCATGTCCGTCCCCTCACGTGGTCTCGAAGAACGTCTTCAGCTCGTCCGGCATCACGGGCAGCGGCTTGCTCGTGACAGGTCGACGCCGGTGCCGGCGGCGTCGAGGCGCAGCACGAGGTTCTTGGTGCCCCACTCCGCGTTCGGTGGCCGGGAAGTCGTCGCGGGTGTGGCCGCCGCGCGACTCCTGCGCGGGCCAGCGCCGCCTTGGCGATGCACTCGCGACGACCAGCAGCATGTTGCGCAGGTCGAGGGCGAGGTGCCAGCCGGGGTTGTACTGCCGGTGCCCCTCGACGACCATCGTGCTGCGCGCGCTCCTTGAACGCCTCGATCTCGGCTGCAGCGCCTCCTCGAGCTCGGTCCCGGTGCGGATGATGCCGACCAGGTCGTTCATCGACTGCTGGAGGTCGTGCTGGATCGTGTAGGGGTTCTCGCCGCCCTCCTCGCTCGAAGGGCGCGCAGCGCGCTCGGCCTCGCGCCGCGCTCACGTGCCGCCTCGTCGACGGCCGGCCGGGCCTCGCCCAGCGCCGTCGGCGTACGCCGCCGCGCCTCGCCGGCCCGCTCGCCGAAGACCAGCAGGTCCGACAGCGAGTTGCCGCCGAGCCGGTTGGAGCCGTGCATGCCGCCGGAGCACTCGCCGACGGCGTAGAGGCCCGGTGACCGCGCGTCTCCTCGGTGTCGGCGTCGACCTCGACGCCGCCCATGACGTAGTGGCAGGTCGGGCCGATCTCCATCGGCTCCGCGGTGATGTCGACGTCGGCCAGCTCCTTGAACTGGTGGTACATCGACGGCAGCCGCTTGCGGATGAACTCCGGCGTAGCGCCGCGAGGCGATGTCGAGGTAGATGCCGCCGTGCGGTGATGCCGCGGCCGGCCTTGATCTCGGAGTTGATCGCCCGCGCGACCTCGTCGCGCGGCAGCAGCTCGGGCGGCCGGCGGTTGTTCTTCTTGTCGTCGTACCAGCGGTCGGCCTCCTCGACCGTGTCGGCGGTCTCGGCCTTGAAGAACTCCGGGATGTAGTCGAACATGAAGCGCTTGCCCTCGGAGTTCTTGCAGGATGCCGCCGTCGCCGCGCACCGACTCGGTGACGAGCAGGCCCTTCACCGACGGCGGCCAGACCATGCCGGTCGGGTGGAACTGCACGAACTCCATGTTGATCAGCGCGGCGCCCGGCCCGCAGCGCCAGGGCGTGGCCGTCGCCGGTGTACTCCCAGGAGTTCGAGGTGACCTTGAAGGACTTGCCGATGCCGCCGGTGGCGAGGATGACGCTCGGCGCCTCGAAGACGACGAAGCGGCCGGTCTCGCGCCAGTAGCCGAAGGCACCGGCGACCCGGCCTCGCCCGTCGGTCCGGCGTCCTTGAGCAGGTCGGTGACCGTGCACTCCATGAAGACGTCGATGCCCAGCGCCACCGCCCGCTGCTGGAGCGTGCGGATCATCTCCAGGCCGGTGCGGTCGCCGACGTGGGCGAGCCGGGCGTACTTGTGGCCGCCGAAGTCGCGCTGCGAGATCAGCCCGTCCTCGGTGCGGTCGAAGAGCGCGCCCCAGTCCTCGAGCTCCAGCACCCGCTCGGGCGCCTCCTGGGCGTGCAGCTGGGCCATCCGCCAGTTGTTGAGCATCTTGCCGCCACGCATGGTGTCGCGGAAGTGCACCTCCCAGTTGTCCTCCGGCCAGCGGTTGCCCATCGCGGCGGCGATGCCGCCCTCGGCCATCACGGTGTGCGCCTTGCCGAGCAGCGACTTGCAGACGATGGCGGTGCGGGCGCCCGCGTCGTGGGCCGCGATGGCGGCGCGCAGGCCGGCGCCGCCGGCGCCGATCACGACGACGTCGTAGCGGTGCCGCTCCATGCCGCGACCCTCGGACGTCGCTCGGAGTCATCCGTTGCCGGTCATCGGGTGGCGACCGGTCGTGCCTCGCTCATCGGGACGCCTCGCTCGTCGAAGGACCACGGGCTCATCAGAAGAACCTCAGGTCGTTGATGCGTGCCGGTGGCCAGCAGGTAGATGTAGAAGTCGACGATCGCGACGGAGAACAGGGAGTACCACGCCCAGCGTGCTGTGGCGGGCGTTGAGCCGCGACACCCAGGTCCAGAGCTGGTAGCGGACCGGGTGCTTGGAGAAGTGGCGCAGCCGGCCGCCGACGATGTGCCGGCACGAGTGGCACGACAGCGTGTAGAGCCAGATGAGGACGACGTTGACGAGCATCAGCAGCGTGCCCAGCCCCATGTGGATGCCGCGGCTCCTCGTCCCTCGCATCGGACCGAAGGCCAGGATCGACGTCGAAGGTGAGGACAGGCGGCGACCACCACCGCGGCGTACCAGAAGTAGCGGTGGACGTTCTGCAGGATCAGCGGGAGCCGGGTCTCGCCGGAGTACGCCGCGTGCGGCTCGGCGACGGCGCACGCCGGCGGGGACAGCCAGAACGCGCGGTAGTAGGCCTTGCGGTAGTAGTAGCAGGTCATCCGGAAGCCCAGCGGGAAGATCAGGATGATCAGCGCCGGCGAGAGCGGCCACCACTCGAAGGGCTGACCGAAGTCGGACGCCGCCCGTCGACGCAGTCGGCGCTGAGGCACGGGCGAGTAGAACGGCGACAGGTAGGGCTCGACGAAGTAGTCGCGCCCCAGGAACGCGCGATAGGTCGCGTAGACGACGAAGCCGCTGAACACCACGAACGTGATCAGCGGCTCCAGCCACCAGCGGTCGGTGCGCAGCGTCTTGTCGGCGATGCTGGCTCGCGTCGGTCCGGTCACTCCTGACGCCACCACTAACCTCCTGCGCGACCCGTCGTCGGGCGGTCCTCCGGTCGCGGTGGCCCCGAGTCTTGCCCGCCGCGGCGCGGTTGTGAAGAGGGGCGCGCCGACGCAGGGGGCGGCGTGTCGTCCGCCGCGGTCGGAGGGTTGCCGGTCGGTCACATGCGATATCTCACGCGGCCCGTCGCTCGAACGCCGACCCACAGACGCGCTAGCCTGCGGCTTGTGTCAACGCCCACCACGCATCCGAGCAACCAGCCGGCGCTGGTCAAGGGCGCGCGCGCATCGCGCACCACGATCGCCCTGAAGATCGCGATGGCCGTCAGCGGCCTCATCTTCGTCGGCTTCGTGCTGCTGCACATGTACGGCAACCTCAAGGCCTTCGCCGGCCACGACGCCTTCAACGAGTACGCCGAGCACCTGCGCACGCTCGGGGAGCCGATGCTCCCGCACGACGGGCGCACTCTGGATCATCCGCGTCGTGCTCATCGCGGCGCTCGTCGTCCACGTCTCCTGCGGCGCTGGCGCTGTGGCGCCGCGCGGGCCGCGCCCGCACGACGAAGTACGTCGTGAAGAAGCACACGCGGCGCGACCTACGCCAGCCTGATGATGCGCTGGGGCGGGGTCACGCTGCTGCTGTTCATCATCTGGCACCTGCTGAACTTCACCGATCGGCAAGGTCAACGTGGCCGGCGGGCCGACCAACGACCCCTACAACCTGCTGGTCGACACGCTTCGAGCACCTGGTGGCTGACGCTGATCTACCTGGTCGCGATGGTCGACGCTCGGGGCCGCACCTGCACCACGGCATCTGGAGCGCGGCGCAGACCCTCGGCTGGACCAACACCGCCCGGGCCCGGTCGCAACGCCAAGGCCGCTCGGCTTCATCGATCGCCCTGGTCGTCACCGGTCGGCTTCTCCCTGGTCCCCGATCGTCGTCCTCGCCGGCGTCATCACGAAGTGAGGGATCCCTCTCATGACCGACATGCCCGACACCACCACGCGTGCACGAGCCGTCGCACGTCGCGGCAGCCGGACGAGACTCCGACGACGCCGCCGGCTACTACACGCCCGGCGAGCCGATCGCCGACACCAAGGCGCCCGGCGGCCCGATCGACGAGCGCTGGAACACCCGCAAGTTCGAGGCCCGGCTCGTCAACCCGGCCAACCGCCGCAAGCTCGTCGGTGATCATCGTCGGCACCGGCCTGGCCGGCGCCTCGGCCGCCGCCACGCTCGGCGAGGCCGGCTACAACGTGAAGTCCTTCTGCTACCAGGACTCCCCGCGCCGGGCCCACTCGATCGCCGCCCAGGGCGGCATCAACGCCGCCAAGAACTACAAGGAGCGACGGCGACTCGGTCTACCGGCTCTTCTACGACACCGTCAAGGGCGGCGACTACCGCTCGCGCGAGTCCAACGTCTACCGCCTGGCCGAGGTCAGCGCGAACATCATCGACCAGTGCGTCGCGCAGGGCGTCCCGTTCGCCCGCGAGTACGGCGGCCTGCTCGACAACCGCTCCTTCGGCGGCGTCCAGGTCTCGCGCACGTTCTACGCCCGCGGCCAGACCGGCCAGCAGCTGCTGATCGGCGCCTACCAGGCGCTGGAGCGGCAGGTCGCCGCCGGCACCGTGAAGACGCTACACCCGCCACGAGATGCTCGAGCTGATCGTGGTCGACGGCCGGGCCCGCGGCATCATCGTCCGCGACCTGGTCACCGGCGAGATCGAGACCCACTTCGCCGACGTCGTCGTGCTCGCCACCGGCGGCTACGGCAACGTCTTCTTCCTCTCCACCAACGCGATGGGCTGCAACGTCACCGCCACCTGGCGTGCGCACCGCAAGGGCGCCTACATGGCCAACCCCTGCTACACGCAGATCCACCCGACCTGCATCCCGGTCTCCGGCGAGCACCAGTCCAAGCTGACGCTGATGTCGGAGTCGCTGCGCAACGACGGCCGGATCTGGGTGCCGAAGAACCGGCCGACTGCGACGAAGGACCCGCGCGACATCCCCGAGGAGGACCGCGACTACTACCTGGAGCGGATCTACCCGTCCTTCGGCAACCTGGTCCCCCGCGACATCGCCTCGCGCGCCGGCCAAGAACATGTGCGACGAGGGCCGCGGCGTCGGCCCCGAGGTCGACGGCGTACGCCGCGGGGTCTACCTCGACTTCGCCGACGCGATCGAGCGGCTCGGCCGCGACGGCATCGAGGAGAAGTACGGCAACCTCTTCGACATGTACGCCCGGATCACCGGCGAGAACCCCTACGCGGTGCCGATGCGGATCTACCCGGCGGTGCACTACGTCATGGGCGGCCTGTGGGTCGACTACGACCTGCAGTCGACGATCCCGGGCCTGTTCGTGACCGGCGAGGCCAACTTCTCCGACCACGGCGCCAACCGGCTCGGCGCCTCCGCGCTGATGCAGGGCCTGGCCGACGGCTACTTCGTGCTGCCCAACACCATCCGCGACTACCTCGCCGACGGCCCGTTCGACGAGGTCGCCGAGGACCACCCGGCGGTCGTCGAGGCCCGCGAGTCGGTCAAGGACCGCATCGACCACTTCCTCGACGATCAACGGCACCCGCAGCGTCGACTCCTACCACCGCGAGCTCGGCAACATCATGTGGGAGTACTGCGGCATGGAGCGCACCGAGGAGGGCCTGCGCAAGGCGATCGACCTGATCCGCACGCTGCGCGAGGACTTCTGGCGCAACGTGCAAGGTGCTCGGCACCGCCGAGAGCCTCAACCAGTCGCTGGAGAAGGCCGGCCGGGTGGCCGACTTCTTCGAGCTCGGCGAGCTGATGTGCATCGACGCCCTCAACCGGCGCGAGTCGTGCGGCGGCCACTTCCGCGCCGAGTCGCAGACCGAGGACGGCGAGGCGCTGCGCCACGACGACCAGTACGCCTACGTCGCCGCCTGGGAGTGGGCCGGCGAGGGCGAGCGCGCCGGTCCTGCACAAGGAAGACCTCGATCTACACAGCCATCGAGATGAAGCAGCGGAGCTACAAGTGAGAACCTCACCCTCAAGATCTGGCGCCAGGCCGACGCCGACAGCCCGGGGGCGATGCACACCTACCAGGTCGACGACGTCTCCCCGGACATGTCGTTCCTCGAGATGCTCGACGTGCTCAACGAGCAGCTCAACGCCAAGGGCGAGGAGCCGATCGCCTTCGACTCCGACTGCCGCGAGGGCATCTGCGGCATGTGCGGGCTGATGATCAACGGCGACGCCCACGGCCCCGAGGTCACCACGACCTGCCAGCTGCACATGCGCTCGTTCACCGACGGCGAGACGATCACCATCGAGCCGTGGCGCGCCGACGCCTTCCCGGTGCTCAAGGACCTCTGTCGTCGACCGCGGCGCCTTCGACCGGATCATCCAGGCCGGCGGCTACATCTCGGTCAACACCGGCGCCGCCCCCGACGCGCACGCCACGCCGGTGCCGAAGGACGACGCCGACCGCGCCTTCGACGTCGCCACCTGCATCGGCTGCGGCGCCTGCGTCGCGGCCTGCCCCAACGGCTCGGCGTCGCTCTTCATCGGCGCCAAGATCACCCACCTCGGCGAGCTGCCGCAGGGCCAGCCCGAGCGCGACAGCCGGGTCGTCAACATGGTCGGCCAGCACGACCACGAGGGCTTCGGCGGCTGCACCAACATCGGCGAGTGCACCGCCGCCTGCCCCAAGGAGATCCCGCTCGACGTGATCTCCCAGCTCAACAAGGACCTGCGGTCGTCGTTGCGCCACGGTCACTGACCCCGGTCTGGCCGCCCGGCGCGGCGGTGGTTGTCGCACCGTGCGCCTCGCCGTCGAGGTCGATCGTGGGCAGGAACCGGTCGAGCCAGCGCGGCAGCCACCACGCGTGCCGTCCGAGCAGGCTCATCACCGCGGGGACCAGGGTCATCCGGACGAGGAACGCGTCGATGAGCACCCCGACCGCGAGCGCGAAGCCGAACTGCTTGATGGTCGCGTCGTCGCTGAACACGAAGCTGGCGAACACCGAGACCATGATGATCGCGGCGGCGACGACGACGTGGCTGGCGTGCTCGAAGCCCTGCACGATGGCGCGTCGTGGACGCAGGCCCTGCGCGTGGGCCTCCCGCATGGAGCTGACGAGGAAGACCTGGTAGTCCATGGCGAGGCCGTAGAGGATGCCCGTCACCATGATCGGCAGGAAGCTGAGCAGCGGCCCGCCGGTGTCCAGTCCGACCAGTCCGATGAACCAGCCCCACTGGAACACGGCGGTCGTCACACCGAAGGTCGCCACGATGCTGAGCAGGAAGCCGGCCGTGGCCTTGATCGGGATGACCACGGAGCGGAAGACGAGCAGGAGCAGGAGCAGGGACAGGCCGACGATGATCGTGAGGTACTCCGGCAGCGCAGCGCCGAGGCGGTCGGTGATGTCGATGTTGACCGCGGTCAGTCCGGTCACCCCGAACGTGCTCTGGGTCTGGGCTGCGAGCGGGGTCGCAGGGTCGCGCAGGGTCTCGACCAGGGTGGCCGTGCTGTCGTCGTCGGGGCCCTGTGCCGGGATGACGGTGAACATGGCCAGGGTGTGGTCGGGGTCGGCGCCCATCAGGGTCGCCGAGGCGACGCCGTCGGTGCCGTTCAGACCGGCGGCGATCTCGCCGAGAGCGGCCCGGTCGAGGGCGCCGCCCTCCTCAGGTTGGGCGACGACGAGAAGTGGGGCGTTGTAGCCCTCGCCGAAGCCCCGGGTGATCGCGTCGTAGCTCTGCCGCGAGGTGCTCTCGTGGGGGGCGGTCCCCCCGGTGGGCATACCGAGGTCCATGCCCTGGGCGGGGATGGCGGCCACCCCCAGGACGACGACCACACCGGCGACGGCGAACCATGGGCGTGCGACGAGGAGCTCGACCCACCGGTTCGTGAGGGGCTGCCGGTTCGGGCGGGTCGCGGTCCGCGCCCTCGCGCGTGCCTTGGGCGAGCAGATCTTCTCTCCGAGGATCCCGAGCAACGCCGGGAGAAGGGTGAGGGCGATGAGCACCGCCAGGGCCACGGTGCTGGCCGCTACCAGTGCCATCGTGGTGAGGAACCCGATCCCGATGACGGTCATGCCGACCAGGGCGATCACGACGGTCGACCCGGCGAAGGCCACGGCGCTGCCTGCCGTGGCGACGGCGCGCGCCGTGGCCTCACCGGCGGGGAGTCCTTCGGTGAGGATCAGGCGCCGCTGCCGATGGAGGATGAACAGCGCGTAGTCGATCCCCACCGCGAGGCCGATCATCAGCGCCAGGGCAGGGGTCGCGGTCGTCAACGTGATCGACGTGGAGAGGGCGAAGGCGCCGCCGACGCCGATTCCGACACCGGTCAGGGCGGTGAGGATGGGCAGGCCGGCGGCCCACAGCGAGCCGAGGGTGATGAACAGCACGAGCAGGGCGATGACGAGTCCGATCGCCTCGTGGCCGCCGATCGGCGGGTGCATCGCGTCGAGGGAGTCGCTGGGCAGCACCGTCACCCCGGCGTCGGCGACCGTGGTCTCGGCCAGGTCGACGACCTCCTCGGTCGTCCCGTCGGGCAGGGAGTCGACCTGGGTGGTGAACTGCATCTGGAGCATCGCGACGCTGCCGTCAGCGGAGATGAGGACCCCCGGGACGGGTGAGCTGTCGACCAGGAGCGGTCGGGAGCGGGGCGCCGAGTCGCCGGTGCCCGCTGCACCGTCGGCGAACGAGGTCCGGTCCACGACCTCGGGCAGCGAGGCGATCTGGGTGGCGGCATCGGCGATGGCCCTCGCTCGCTGACCGGTGTCGAGGGACTCCCCACCGGGGACGGTGAACACGAGCGTGCCCTGGCCGCCGCTGGCGGCCGGGAGGTCCTCGCGCAGCTGGTCCAGGACCCGCTGGCTCGGGGTTCCGTCGATGGTCATGCTCGAGGAAATGTGGCCGCCACTGGTGACGGCGAGGCCGAGGACGCTGCCGAGGACGACGAGCCAGGCGAGGACGAAGGCCCAGGGCCGACGGTAGGCGAGGGCCCCGAGCCGGTGCAGGAAGGTGGACATCAGGACTGAGCCTCTGTCGGGGTCGACGGGGCACCACGACGATCGAGGGACTCGTCGTGTGGCTGGAGGGTGGATGGGCAGTGGTGGTGTGTCAGAAGCCTTCGCGGAGATGGGTGAAGGTGAGGTCGACGAAGTCGTCGAGGGTCATCTCGCCCCGGTCTTCATCACCGGTGTCGTCGATGTCGCTGCCGGGGGCGGGAGATCTGCGCCGGCGCGTCCGGGAGCCGGACCGGGACGTGTCCGTCGAGCACGCAGGTCAGGGCGCCGTAGGTGGCACCGACGAGGAGGTGGGCGTAGATCCGGCTCCCCGGGCCGTCGACACGGGCCAGGACAGCGTCGCGCGCGGTCTCGCGGATGCACCGCTGAACCTCGAGCAGATGGGGCCGTAGCGACGGGTGACGCTCCGCGAGGACGCGCAGGTCACGGAGCACCAGCAGCAGACCGCCGCTCAGCTGCTGCCGGGCGACGGCCTGCAGCCAGTCGACCATGGGCAGGTCCTCCTCGGGAACCGTGTCGAGTGCCCGGCGAACCCGCTCGCTGGCGACCGCGACGATGGCCTCCTCCTTGCCCGTGTAGTGGTTGGCGAAGGTCCGCCGCGAGTACCCGGCCCGCGCCGCCACGTCGTCGATGGTGAAGCCGTCGACACCACGCTCGACGGGCGAGATCGAAGGCGGCCTGCGCCAAGGCACGAGCAGTGGCACGTCGCTTGGCCTCACGCAGGCCCACCTCAGTCACATGCGGACAGGATGCCACATAGTTGCCCAATGAGCAACTTTGCTCGATTGGGCACTAATTGCATAGGTTGGCGCAGGGCCTGCGCGATCGACCTCCAGCACCTCGACCACGACGATCTCCGATTCGGCCTGATGCGAACGGGGCAGCGCATGTGGGAGGGCCGCGAGCAACCCGAGGGGTTCCTCGACACTCGCGATGCCCTGGTGGAGTTCTGCCGCACCCGAGCTCCTGCCACACCTGGAAGGCGACGATCGCTGGCTTCTCCAGGCGCAGCGCTGCTCCGAGGGACGGCTCCTGGCCGAGGCGATGCGCGCCGAGATCCGCACCATGACGGCCGCGGTCTACGAGCTCGCCTCCACCACCGGGGCGTGCGAGGCGATGGCCCTCACCCGGATGCTCCACACGCTGCTGGCGGCCCATGAACACCACGAGAAGCTGCTGCGGACCACCGCCGCGACCACGTGAGGGCCTCGCTGGGTCAGCGGTCGCGGAGGCGGCGGTGTGCCAGGAGAGCGGCGACCGCGCCGAGGCCGGCACCGCCGAGGAAGGCCTTCGCGCGCCCACCGCGGGCGTCCGCGACGGTGGCCTCGTCGCTAGGGGCCGCGGCGCCCGCGCCCACCGGCACCGGCTCCCGGCGCGAGCGCTCCACCCGCTCGCGCAGCTCCCGTGAGTCGGCGCTCTCCCGCGCGGGGCCGTCGGCCTCCACCGCGGGGTCCGCCGTGGCCGCCCAGGCGGCGCCGTAGAGCACGATCCGCGAGAAGTAGTTGATCCACACCAGCAGGATCAGCGCGATGCCGAAGGCCTGGAAGGCCTCCTGGTTGCGGGTCAGCTGGAGGAGGTACGTCGACGCCCACTTCAGCGCCTCGAACCCGACGGCGGCGAGCAGCGCGCCGCGGGCGAGGGAGCTGATCGGCAGCCGCGGGCGGGCCAGCAGCCAGAACAGCGCCAGGAAGACCCCGGTCGACACCGCGACGCCGAGCAGCACGCTGACCAGGGTCAGCACCCGGGAGGAGCTCCCCGGCCAGTGCAGCCAGCGCAGCAGGTCCTCGGAGAAGCCGGCGACCAGGCCGGACAGGGACACGCTCACCAGCAGCGCCAGCCCGAGCACCACCAGTGTCATCAGGTCGCGAGCCTTGCCGAGCACGAAGTTGGGCCGGGCCTCCTGCGGCTTGTCGAAGACCGACATCAGTGCGGTGCGCAGAGCGGACAGCCAGCCCAGGCCGGCGTACGTCACACCGGCCAGACCGATCAGCCCGACGGTCGTCGCGTTGTCCTGGATCGTCTGCAGGGAGATCTGGTTGCTGCCCGAGCCGATCAGGCCCGGCAGCGCTTCGCTGAGGATGGTCTCGAGGTTGTCCTGCGCCTCCGGCCACACCCGCGCGACGTAGCCGACCCCGAAGAAGGCGAGCGCCAGGATCGGGAAGAAGGACAGGAAGCCGAAGTAGGTCACCCCGCCGGCCTGCGACCGACCCGTTGACGGCGGTGATCCGCTGCTGCATCCGGATCCCGTGGTCGAGGCCGGGGATCCGCTCGCGCGCGGTGGCCGCCAGCGCCTTCAGCCGCGCCCCGAGCGAGGGCTGCTCCGCCATCAGGACTCCCCCGCCAGCCGGAACTCGCGAGTGGGCCGCCAGCCCTCGTCCGCGTCGTGGACGTAGAGATGGAAGGCCGTCGACCTCGAAGCGGCACTCGAAGCCGGCCAGCTCGTCGAACGCGCGGTCGAGCGCGCTCGTCGGCGAGGTGGTGGGCGATCGTGACGTGCGGGTGGTAGGGGAACTGCGAGCTCGACTGCCAGCGGCCCCTGCCGCACCGCGTCGGCGAGCTGCTCGCACGCGGAGATGCCCTCGGCGAGGGTGACGAAGACGACCGGCGAGACCGGCCGGAAGGTGCCGGTGCCGCGCAGGTGCACCTCGAACGGCGCCACGGCGGCGGCCGCGTCGCGCGAGGTGGTCCTCGACCGTGTCGAGGTCCTCGACGCCGACCTCGACGGGCGGGATCAGGGTGATGTGCGTGGGGATCTGCGTCGCGGTCATGTCGCCGATGGACGATGCGGTAGTCCTGGAGCTCGCGGGCCCAGGGCTCCGGGATCGCGACGGCAACACCGATCGTCGGCACGTCTCGACCCTAGCCGGTGGTCAGGGCGCGACCCGCGACGCGAAGCCGACGCGGTCGTAGACGTCGCGCAGCGTCGCCTCGGCCACGGCTCCCGGCCCGCTCGGCGCCGTCGGCGAGCACGCGCGCCAGCTCGGCGCGGTCGTCCAGCAGCTCCAGGGTGCGGTCGCGGAACGGCGTCACGAACTCCACGACCACGTCGGCGAGGTCCTTCTTCAGGTCGCCGTAGCCCTGGCCGGCGTACGCCGCCTCGAGCTCGGCGCACGCTGCGCCCGGACAGCGCGGAGTAGATCGTGAGCAGGTTGCGACACGCCCGGCTTGGTCTCGGGGTCGAAGCGGATCTCGGTGTCGGAGTCGGTGACCGCGGAGCGGATCTTCTTCGCGCTGACCTTGGGGTCGTCGAGCATCTCGATGATGCCGCCGGGCGACGACGCCGACTTCGACATCTTGGCCGTCGGGCTCCTGCAGGTCGGTGATCTTGGCGGTCGCCTTGAGGATGTAGGGCTCGGGCAGCCGGAAGGTCTTCTTGAAGCGGTGGTTGAAGCGCTGGGCCAGGTCGCGGGTGAGCTCGAGGTGCTGGCGCTGGTCCTCGCCGACCGGGCACGTAGTGCGGGCCGGTAGAGCAGGATGTCGGCCGCCTGGAGGATCGGGTAGGTGAACAGGCCGACGCTGGCCGCGCCCTCGCCGCCCTTGGCGGACTTGTCCTTGAACTGGGTCATCCGGCGGGCCTCGCCGAAGCCGGTGAGGCACTGCAGCACCCAGCCGAGCTGGGCGTGCGCCGGCACCTGGCTCTGCACGAAGATCGCCGAGCGCGCCGGGTCGATGCCCACCGCGAGCAGCTGGGCGGCGGCGCGCAGGGTGCGCTCGCGCAGCACCTCGGGTCCTGCTCGACGGTGATCGCGTGCAGGTCGGCGATGAAGAAGAACGGCTCGTAGTCCTCCTGCAGGTCCACCCACTGCCGCAGCGCGCCGAGGTAGTTGCCGAAGTGGAAGGAGTCGGCGGTCGGCTGGATGCCGGAGAGCACCCGCGGACGCGCCGCCCCGGTGGCCGCCTGAGCCACGGCGGACCTGGGTCTCGGGCGTGCTCCCGGGCAGCGTCGACACGTCGGAGGTGGCGTGGGCATGGGCGGCATTCTGTCACCGCGCGGAGCCGGTCCGCGCACCCGGCCCCCGGCGGTCCAGCCGGCCGGAGACGGCCAGGACGCCGAGGCCTCCGAGCGAGAGGAGCGCCCCGACGAGCGCCGGCGCACGGTAGCCGTAGCCGGCGGCGAGCACCAGGCCGCCCAGCCAGGCGCCGAGCGCGTTGGCGATGTTGAGCGAGGCGTGGTTCATCGCCGCGCCCAGGGTCTGGGCGTCGCCGGCGACCGTCCATCAGCCGCAGCTGGAGGTTGACCACCAGCACCGAGCCGAGCGTCGGTCACCAGGAAGACGACCGGCAGCAGCCACCAGCCGTACGGCGCCAGCGCCGCGAAGAGCAGCAGCACGACGGCCATGCCGACCGCCGGCGCCGATCAGCGATGCGGAAGCACCGACCAGTCGGCGAGCTCGCCCGGCCAGCCAGGTGCCGGCCGACCATGCCGAGCCCGAACGCCAGCAGGAAGACCGGCACCGCCGGCTCGGACAGCCCGCCGACCTCGGTGACGGTCGGGCGCGATGTAGGAGTAGACCGCGAACATGCCGCCGAAGCCGACCGCGCCGGCGAGCAGCGTCAGCCAGACCTGGCCGCGCGGAAGAGCCGCATCTCCCGGCGGCCGGTCGCCGCCGGGTCGCCCGGGCATCGACGGGCACGAAGGCCAGCGACCAGCGCGACGGTCAGCAGCGCGAGAGCGGCGGCCGCCACAGAAGGCCGAGCGCCAGCCGAGGTGCTGGCCGAGCCAGGTGGCGGCCGGCACGCCGACCACGTTGGCGACGGAGAGCCCGAGCATCACCGACGCCACGGCGCGGCCCTTGCGTGCTCGGGGGCGGCCAGGCTCGGCGGCGACCAGCGAGGCGACGCCGAAGTAGGCACCGTGCGGCAGCCCGTCGAGGAAGCGCGGCGACCATCAGCAGCCGTAGCGTGACGGCCAGCGCGCTGAGCAGCGTTGAAGACGCGCGTACGCCGGCCATCAGGCCGACCAGCAGCGCCGCGCCGCGGCAGGCGGGCGCCGAAGAACGCGAGCACGGCGCGCCGACGACCACCCCGAGGGCGTACGCCGAGATCACGTGCCCGGCCGTGCGGGATCGAGACGCTCGACCCGCCGGCGATCTGCGGCAGCAGACCCATCGTGACGAACTCGGTCGTGCCGATCGCGAAGCCACCCATGGCCAGCGCGAGCACGGCGAGCCCGAAGTGCTGCGGTCACCGCGGCGTCGGGTCGGACGAGGCGGCAGTCGGGCAGTCGTCATGGCAGCATGCAGGCGTGACCCCGGGGGTATTCCACTGAGGCCTGCCGGACGCGGTCGGCGTCGCGAGCGCCTCGTTGAGGTCGCCGACGGGCGCATCACGGCCGCGGCCTTCTCGCGCGTCGGGGCGGTAGTAGCCGCCGATGTCGGCCGGCGAGCCCTGCACGGCGATCAGCTCGTCGACGATCGTCTCCTCGTTGCTCGCGCAGCGTCGTCGGCCAGCGGCGGCGAAGGCCGCCGCCAGGTCGGCGTCGTCGGTCTGCGCGGCCAGCTCCTGGGCCCAGTAGAGCGCCAGGTAGAAGTGCGAGCCGCGGTTGTCGATGCTGCCGAGCTTGCGGGCCGGCGACTTGTTCTCGTCGAGGAAGGTGCCGGTCGCCCGGTCGAGGGTGTCGGCGAGCACCTGGGCGCCGCGCGTTGTCGTCGTACGCCGGCGAGGTGCTCGAAGCGACGCGGCCAGCGCGAAGAACTCGCCCAGGCTGTCCCAGCGCAGGTAGTTCTCCTTGACGAGCTGCTGCACGTGCTTGGGCGCCGAGCCGCCGGCGCCGGTCTCGAACAGGCCGCCGCCGTTCATCAGCGGCACGATCGAGAGCATCTTGGCCGAGGTGCCGAGCTCGAGGATCGGGAACAGGTCGGTGTTGTAGTCGCGCAGCACGTTGCCGGTCACCGAGATGGTGTCCTCGCCCCGGCGGATCCGCTCCAGGGAGTACGTCGTCGCGTCGGCCGGCGCCATGATCTCGATGGTCGAGCCCGTCGGTGTCGTGCTCGGGCAGGTACTCGTCGACCTTGGCGATCAGGTTGGCGTCGTGGGCGCGGGTCTCGTCGAGCCAGAAGACGGCCGGCGAGCCGGTGGCGCGGGCGCGGGTGACGGCGAGCTTGACCCAGTCGCGGATCGGGGCGTCCTTGGTCTGGCAGGCGCGCCAGATGTCGCCCGGGCTCGACCGGCGTGCTCGATCAGCGACGTCGCCGGCCGCGTTGACGACCACGCGCACCGTGCCGGCGGCGGGGATCTCGAAGGTCTTGTCGTGGGAGCCGTACTCCTCGGCCGCCTGGGCCATCAGGCCCGACGTTGGGCACCGAGCCCATCGTGGCCGGGTCGAAGGCGCCGTGGGCGCGGCAGTCGTCGATCGACGGCCTGGTAGACGCCGGCGTAGGACGAGTCCGGGATCACCGCGAGGGTGTCGGCCTCCTCGCCGTCGGGGCCCCACATGTGGCCCGAGGTGCGGATCATCGCCGGCATCGAGGCGTCGACGATGACGTCGGACGGCACGTGCAGGTTGGTGATGCCCTTGTCGGAGTCGACCATCGCGAGCGCCGGGCCGTCGGCGAGGCCGGCGTCGACGGCGGCCTTGATCGCGTCGCCCTCGGGCAGCGACGTCGAGCCGCGGCGAGCAGCGCGCCGAGGCCGTCGTTGGGCGAGAGGCCCGCGGCGGCCAGCTGCGTCGCCGTACTGCGTCGAAGAGCGTCGGGGAAGAACGCCTGCACGACGTGGCCGAAGATGATCGGGTCGGAGACCTTCATCATCGTGGCCTTGAGGTGGACCGAGAACAGCACGCCGTCGGCCTTGGCCCGGGCGATCTGCTCGGCGAGGAACGCGTCGCAGCGCGGCGACGCTCATGAAGGTGCCGTCGACGACCTCGCCGGCGAGCACCGGCACCGCTCCTTGAGCACGGTCACGGTGCCGTCGGCGGCGACGTGCTCGATGCGCGAGGGTGTCGTCGGCGTCGAGCACGACCGACTTCTCGTTGGAGCGGAAGTCGTCCTGGCCCATCGTCGCGACGTTGGTCTTGGAGTCGCGTGCGACCAGGCGCCCATCGAGTGCGGGTGGGTCTTGCGCGTAGTTCTTGACCGACGCGGGCGCGCGGCGGTCGGAGTTGCCCTCGCGCAGCACCGGGTTGACCGCGGAGCCCTTGACCTTGTCGTAGCGGGCGCGGACGTCCTTCTCCTCGTCGGTCTGCGGGTTCTCGGGGTAGTCGGGCAGGTCGTAGCCCTGCTGCCTGCAGCTCGGCGATCGCCGCCTTGAGCTGCGGGATCGAGGCGGAGATGTTGGGCAGCTTGATGATGTTGGCCTCGGGCGTCGTGGCCAGCTCGCCGAGCTCGGCGAGCGCGTCGTCGACGCGCTGCTCGTCGGTCAGCCGGTCGGGGAACTGGGCGAGGATGCGGCCGGCCAGCGAGATGTCGCGGGTCTCGACGTCGACGCCGGCCTGGGCGGCGTACGCCTGCGACGATCGGCAGGAAGGAGTACGTCGCCAGCAGCGGCGCCTCGTCGGTGTGGGTGTAGATGATCTGTGGGCTCCCGATGCGTTCGTCACGCCTGGGACGCTAACGGGGGCTCCTTGACGTCAAGCATACCTGACGGGGGTCGGCTTCGACCGCACCCGGCCGCGCACGGGGTCGCTCGCCGGGTTAGAGTGCTGGCGCCCTGCCCGCGACCGACCAGCGCCACCGGAAGGAGACCGCCCGATGTCCGAGTCCACGTCATCCGCTGCCGCGGCTGGTCGCCGAGGCGCTCGGCACCTTCGTCCTGGTGCTTCTTCGGCTGTCGGCGCCGCCGTGATGACGGCGGCGGCGACATCGTGGCCACGGCGCTGACCTTCGGCCTCGCCGTGATGGTGATGGTCTACGCCGTCGGCCGCGTCTCCGGCGGTCACTTCAACCCGGCCGTCTCGGTCGGCGCCGCGCTCGGCGGCCGGCTCTCCTGGCGCCAGGTCGGCGCTCTACGTGGCCGCGCAGCTCCTCGGCGGCCTGGCCGGCGGGCTGCGCTCTTCGGTGCTGCTGCAGGGCTTCGCCGGCGTTCGGCTCCGAGGGCAACATCGGCCAGAACTCCTTCGGCGACGAGTCGGCCGGCGGCTACGCCTGGTGGGCGGCGCTGCTGCTCGAGCTGGTGATGACGGCGCTGCTTCGTCACGGTGATCCTGGCGGTCACCGACGAGCGCAACGAGGCACCCCGCCCTCGCCCCGCTGGCGATCGGCCTCACGCTGGCCGTGATCCACTTCGTCTCGATCGCGGCCACCGGCACCTCGGTCAACCCGGCCCGCTCGATCGGCGCCGGCGTCTTCGCCGGCACCGACGCGATCGCCCAGCTCTGGCTGTTCGTCCTCGCACCGCTGCTCGGCGGCCTGATCGCCGGCGTGCTCTATCCGTGCTGCTGGCCCCCGGTGCCGGCGTACGCCGGCCGGTGCCGGAGGCGCCGGACGACGCCGGCCGGTCCGCGACCCCGGGGTCGGCCGCCAGCGCCGCAGCGGCCGCGCCGCCCGAGTGGCCGCAGAGCTGGCCGGACCCCGGTCCGCCCCGCGAATGGGGCCAGTTGGCCAGCGTCGACGACACACCGCCGTGGCGGCCCCCCGCCGGCGCGATCGGCGACGTGTCCCCTGCGGCCCGAGAGCCGGCTCCCGGTGAGGCCGGCTTCCCGCCCTCACCCAACGAGCCCTACTGGTCGCAGCAGCTGTCCCGTGAGTGGGGCAGGCTGCCGGACCTCGACGACCTCAGCGCCCTCGGGGACCTGGGCAGCCTGGACCAGCACGGCGACACCGGCGACACCGGCGACACCGGCGAGGACGGCGAGGACGACGACGAGCGCACCCAGATCCGCCCGAACGACGCCGGCTGACTCTCGCGGCACCACCTGTGGGCCGCCCGGCCGGCGCGCGGCCTACTGGTGTGTACGAAGCAGCAGGTGCGTCGTACGCACGTGGTGGATCAGTGAGAGAGGCGTGCCACGCGGCCGCTGCCTCCGGCAGCCCAGCAGGAGCCGTCGCGGGTGCAGTCGAGGGCGTGCCAGCCGACATCGCTGACCCGGATCCACCTTCGGCCGCCGTCGAGGCTGAGGCTGGTGCCCATCACGTCACCGGACTCGCCGGTGACGATCACGGCGGTCCCCTGCCCGTGCCGGTTCCCGTGCCCGTGTCCGCGAGACGGCAGGTAGGCGACGTCCTCGGCCAGATGTGACAGATCGCCTGCGTTGCGCCAGGTGGTGCCACGGCGGGTGGTGGCGACGGCATCCACGCCGTCGGTTGGATCCGCGAAGTCACCGCCGACGGCGATGCCCTGCCCGGGCCCGCGAAAGGCCAGGGCGAAGACGCCGGCTGCCTCGCCCGCCGGGATGGTGGAGTCGGTGGCAGTCCAGGTACGGCCGTAGTCGCGGGAGCTGAACACCCGTGAGGCTCCGCCCCCGGTGCCGAAGTACGCCGTTCGGCCGGCCGTGACCAGGCAGTCGCCGCTGGCGGCGAAGCCGTACTCCGTCGGCGCCTCCGGCATGCCGTCGTCGGGAATCAGGCTCCACGAGCGGCCATGGTCGCGGGTGGTGAGGATCTGGGGCTTCCCGTCGACCGGGTCGCCCATCACCAGCCCGCGCCGGCCGCCGGCGTAGAACGCCATGCAGTCGTAGAACGCCGCCGGGTCGTCGTTGACGAAGGCCGTGTCCCAGGTGCTGCCACCGTCGGTGGTGCGGTAGATCCGCGATGCCTCACCCTGCCCGATGGCAAGGATCACGGCCCGCTTGGCGCTGCGCGCCTCGACGTCACGAAACAGCAGGCCCTCCGTGTCAGGGGGGCTCACGTCCGACCAGGTGCGGCCGCCGTCGGTGGTGCGGAACACCCTGCCGGGCGCCCCCTCGCTCGCGCTGCCGCCGGTCACCCAGGCTGTTCGCCGGTCGACCGCGTCGAGGCCGCGGAAGCTCTGGTCGGCGTCGACGACGGTCTCGCTCCACGTGAGCCGTCCGCCGTCGTCGTGGCCGCGTGCTCCCTGGTAGCCGGGGACCGCCATGGCCGTGCTCGGGGCATACGTTGCGCCGACCAGGAGAGGGCTGGCGATCAGCACGGTGGACAGGGCGAAGGTTCCGAGACGTCGCATGCCAGCACATTGCTCCTCCCTGGCGGTCCTGTCCAGGTGTGTGGGGAGCCTTCTGGTGTCCTGCCGGGGAGTGCCTCCACCCCTCCGGCTCCTACTGACCGGGGAAGCCGGTGGCGTCCTGCAGCGTCATGCCGCCGAGGCCGGCCTCCAGCGACACCAGACCCACCCCGGGGGCATAGGACATCGCGCCGTCCGTCGCTCCGACGCTGAACGTCAGCACCACGACGTTGCTCCACGACTCCCCCGCGGCGGCCAGCGTCGCGTCGACCGCCTCGACCCTGGCCCGCAGCTGCGCCCCCGCGGGCACCCGCTCCACCCAGAAGCCGTCGCCCACCCGGGGCGAGGCCGGCATCGCGAGCCCGGCCTCGGCGCCGCCCTCCCCCGCACGCCAGCTGGTGGAGGCGACCGGCTGCGACGAGCGCTCCGCCTCACGGCCGAAGACCCACACGTTGCCGGCCCGGTCCTGGGCGTACCACGACCGGCTGCGCGCGACCTCCCGCCCGGCTTCGTCGCGGCTGACCTCGAGCAGCTCGGTGGTCGGCACCCCCGCTATGTCAGGCCCCGCGCCGGTGACCCGGTTGGCCACCTCGACGACGGGGTTGCCGGCCTCCTCACGCACGGCGTAGGTCCACCGTCCGCCCGTGGGGAGCGGGAACCAGGGGTTGTCGACCCCGGCCACGAAGTCGGCCGGGTCCGGGTCCGGCGTGGGGATCGTCAGCTCGTCGACGCCGGACGGCCCGATGGTCCCCGGGGCGCCGCCGCACGCGGAGGTGAGCAGGAGCGCCCCGCTCGCGAGCAGGGCGCCGACGAGGCGGCGTACGCCGGTGCGCAGCATGCCGCCCAGCATGCCCGAGGGGCCGAGTGAGACCGCTCACCTGCCGTCCGACGCGCGCGCCGCCGCTGCTAGCGTCGGGCCGTAGCCCCCTGCGCACCCGAGGAGTTCTGTCGTGAGCACCAGCCCCGTCAAGGTCGCCGTCACCGGCGCCGCCGGCCAGATCGGCTACAGCCTGCTGTTCCGCCTCGCCAGCGGCGCGCTGCTCGGCCCCGACCGCCCGATCGAGCTGCGGCTGCTCGAGATCGAGCCGGCGCTCAAGGCGCTCGAGGGCGTCGTCATGGAGCTCGACGACTGCGCGTTCCCGACCCTGGCCGGCGTCGAGATCGGTGCCGACCCGACCACGATCTTCGACGGCGTCAACCTCGCCCTGCTGGTCGGCGCGCGCCCCCGCGGCCCGGGCATGGAGCGCAGCGACCTGCTGGAGGCCAACGGCGCGATCTTCACCGCCCAGGGCAAGGCGCTCAACGAGGTCGCCGCCGACGACGTGCGGATCGGCGTCACCGGCAACCCGGCCAACACCAACGCGCTGATCGCGATGACCAACGCACCCGACATCCCGCGCGAGCGGTTCTCGGCGCTGACCCGGCTCGACCACAACCGGGCGATCTCCCAGCTCGCCGCCAAGACCGGCGCCCCGGTCACCGACATCACGAAGATGACGATCTGGGGCAACCACTCCGCGACGCAGTACCCCGACGTCTTCCACGCCGAGGTCGGCGGCCGCAACGCCGCCGAGGTCGTCGACGACCAGGCCTGGATCGAGAACGACGTTCATCCCGACCGTCGCCAAGCGCGGCGCCGCGATCATCGACGCCCGCGGCTCGTCCTCGGCCGCCTCGGCCGCGTCGGCCACCATCGACGCCGCCCGCGACTGGCTGCGGGGCAGCCCCGAGGATGACTGGGTGTCGATGGCGGTCGTCTCCGACGGCTCCTACGGCGTGCCCGAGGGCCTGATCTCGTCGTTCCCCGTGGTCACCACGCGGTGGCGACTGGGAGATCGTCCAGGGTCTCGAGATCAACGACTTCTCGCGCGAGCGGATCGACAAGACCACCAGCGAGCTGGCCGACGAGCGCGACGCGGTCACCGCCCTCGGTCTGATCTGAGGGGTCTGATCTGAGGGGTCTGATCTGAGGGGTCTCCCTCAGCCGGGCTGGTTCGGGATCGACGACGCCAGGACCAGCAGGGCGGCACCGAGACCACGAGCAGCGCCAGGTCGACCAGGCGGTGCCGCACGGCGAGCATGCCCGCGTCGTCGGCGCGGAGCACCGCCCGGGCGGCAGCGGCGGCGAACAGCGCGGCGGCCAGCATCCGCACGCCGCCCCGCCAGGACCCGCTGGCGACGAGGCCGATGCCGACCACTGCCAGCACCAGCACCAGCAGGTAGACCACCCCGCCGATCGTGGAGGGGTAGCGCCGCGGCTCCGGCTCCCCCGGGTGGCCGTCGTGGCCCCCGACCAGCCGCTCCGCGGAGACCGGTGGGACGTCGTCGGGCTCGGGCAGGTCGCCGGCGTGACCGGGCTGGCCGTCGGGGACCGTCACGACGAGAGGGACCCGGCGTCGACCGACTGCTCGGCGATGGCGACGATGTTGGCCAGCAGCATCGCCCGGGTCATCGGGCCGACGCCACCGGGGTTGGGCGACACCCAGGCCGCCACGTCCCAGACGTCCTCGGCCACGTCGCCGGCGATCTTGCCGTCGACCCGGGAGACCCCGACGTCGAGCACGGCGGCGCCGGGCTTGACCATGTCGCCGGTGATGATGCCGGGGACGCCGGCGGCGGCCACCACGATGTCGGCCTGACGGACGTGGGCGGCCAGGTCGACGGTGCCGGTGTGGCACAGCGTGACCGTGGCGTTCTCGGAGCGCCGGGTCAGCAGCAGCCCGAGCGGGCGGCCCGACGGTGAGTCCGCGACCGACGACGACGACCTCGGCGCCGGCGATCGGCACGTCGTGGCGACGCAGCAGCTCGACGATGCCGACCGGGGTGCACGGCAGCGGAGCCGGGCTCGCCGAGCACCAGCCAGCCGAGGTTGGTGGGTGCAGGCCGTCGACGTCCTTGGCCGGGTCGATCAGGCGCCAGCAGCGCGTACTCGTCGCGACCCCGCGGGAGCGGCAGCTGCACGATGTAGCCGGTGCAGGCGGGGTCGGCGTTGAGGCCGGTCGACGGCCTCCTCGATCTCGGCCTGGGTGGCCGTCTCGGGCAGGTCGACGCGGATCGACTCGATGCCGACCTCGGCGCAGTCCTTGTGCTTGCCGTCGACGTACCACTGCGAGCCGGGGTCGTCACCGACCAGCACCGTGCCGAGCCCCGGGGTGACGCCACGCTCGCGCAGCGCCGCCACCCGGACCGTCAGCTCGGCCTTGATCGCCGCCGCGGTCGCCGTGCCGTCCAGTCTCTGTGCAGTCACACACGCATCCTAGAGAGCCGCGGCAGTCCCCGGTCGCCCGGTCTGCGTCATCCGCCCCGGGGCCGCCCGCTTGCGTCATACGCCCCGGTCGCCCCCACGCACGCTCCGTATGACGT
This sequence comes from uncultured Actinomycetota bacterium, assembly GCA_963719955.1. Lineage (GTDB taxonomy): Bacteria > Actinomycetota > Actinomycetes > Propionibacteriales > Nocardioidaceae > Nocardioides. The sequence goes on from CAVRDV010000002.1 coordinate 463,473, forward strand.
CCCCGGCCGCCACCCGGGGCCGCCACCCGGAGGCCCGCTCAGTGGAAGAAGTGCCGGGTGCCGGTGAAGTACATCGTCACGCCCGGCCGCCTGGGCCGCCGCGACGACCTCCTCGTCGCGCACCGAGCCGCCGGGCTGCACGATCGCGCGGACGCCGGCGTCGATGAGGATCTGCAGCCCGTCGGCGAACGGGAAGAACGCGTCGGAGGCGGCGACCGACCCGGCGGCCCGCTCCCCCGCGCGCTCGACCGCGAGCCGGCAGGAGTCGACCCGGTTGACCTGGCCCATGCCGACGCCGACCGAGGCGCCGTCCTGCGGCGAGCAGGATCGCGTTGGACTTCACCGACGCGGCAGGCCCGCCAGGCGAAGGCGAGGTCGGCGAGCGTCGCCTCGGACGGCGGCCTCGCCGGTCGGCGAGCGTCCAGGTCGGCCGGGTCGTCGCCCTCGGCGTGCGACGCGCGTCGCGCTCCTGCAGCAGCAGCCCGCCGGAGATCGGCCGGATCTCGGCGCCGCCGCGCACGCAGTCGGCGCGCACTCCAGGAGCCGGATGTTCTTCTTCGCCGCGAGGATCTCGACCGCGCCGTCGTCGAAGCCGGGCGCGACGATGACCTCGGTGAAGACCTCGGCGACCTGCTCGGCCATCTCCACCGAGACCGGCACGTTGGTGGCGATCACGCCGCCGAACGCGGAGACCGGGTCGCAGGCGTGCGCCTTGCGGTGGGCCTCGGCGACGTCGGCGCCGACCGCGATGCCGCACGGGTTGGCGTGCTTGATGATCGCGACGGCCGGCTCGGCGAAGTCGTACGCCGCCCGGCGGGCCGCGTCGGCGTCGACGTAGTTGTTGTAGGACATCTCCTTGCCGTGCAGCTGCTCGGCCTGCGCCAGCCCCGGCGACGGCGCGAAGCCGTCGGCGTAGAGCGCGGCGGGCTGGTGCGGGTTCTCGCCGTAGCGCAGCACCGCCGCCTTGCTCCCACGTCGCGCCGACCCAGGCCGGGAAGCCGGTGCCCGTCGGAGGTGTCGGTCAGCACGTTGCCCATCCACGACGCCACGTGCGACGTCGTACGTCGCGGTGTGCACGAAGGCCTCGGCGGCCAGCGCCTGCCGCTCGGCGAGGGTGAAGCCGCCGGCGCCGACCGCGGCGAGCACGTCGGCGTAGCGCGTCGGGCGAGGTCACGATCGCGACGCGACGGGTGGTTCTTGGCCGCCGCGCGCACCATCGACGGACCGCCGATGTCGATCTGCTCGACGCACTCGTCGGGGCTCGGCGCCCGAGGCGACGGTCTGCGGCGAACGGGTAGAGGTTGACGACGACCAGGTCGAACGGCTCGATGCCGAGCTCGGCGAGCTGCGGCGACGTGGGTCTCGAGCCGCGCGGTCGGCGAGGATGCCCGGCGTGCACCCGCGGGTGCAGCGTCTTGACCCGGCCGTCGAGGCACTCGGGGAAGCCGGTGAGGTCCTCGACCTTGGTGACCGGCACGCCGAGCGCCGTCGATGAGGGCGGCCGAGCCGCCGGTCGAGACCAGCGCGACGCCGGCCTCGTGCAGCCCGCGGACGAGGTCCTCGAGCCCGGACTTGTCGTAGACGGAGACCAGGGCCCGCCTGATCGGGATCCGCCCCACGGCGTCGTTCATCGACCGAACCTCACCTTCCTGTCCTCGACGGTGAAGCCCTCACGGGCCATCCGCCCCACGGCGTCGACGAGCATCGCGCGCTCGGCGACCTTGATCCGCTCGTGCAGCGACTCCACCGTGTCGTCGTCGGCTCGACCGGCACGGCGGCCTGGGCGACGATCGGCCCGGTGTCGACGCCGGCGTCGACGAGGAACAGGGTCGCGCCGGTGACCTTGACGCCGTAGGCGAGCGCGTCGCCGCGCCGTGCATGCCGGGGAACGACGGGCAGCAGCGCGGGGTGGGTGTTGACCACCCGGGCCGCGAACTCGGCCAGGAAGTCCTCGCCGACCAGCTTCATGAAGCCCGCGAGCACCACCAGGTCCGGGTCGAACCGCATCACGAGGTCGCGCACCGCCCGGTCCCAGCCCTCGCGGGTCTCGAAGTCGAGGACACCTGTCGCACGAAGGTCGGGATCGCGAGCCCGCTCGGCGCGGGCCAGTCCCTCGATGCCGTCGCGGTCGGCGCCGACGGCGACCACCTGGGCGCCGTACGCCGGGTCGCCGCAGGCGTCGAGCAGCGCCTGCAGGTTGGTGCCGGAGCCGGACACGAGGACGACGAGGCGGGTGGGGCCGGAGCCGGTCGCGGGGAGCACGCGCCGCAGTGTAGCGAGGGCCGGCCTCGCCCCCGACCGGGTCAGTCGGCCGTGGACAGGCGTCCGCGCCGACGTTGCCAGGCGGTGGCCAGCAGGCCACCGACCAGGCCGCCGATCCCGAACGCGGCGACCGCGTAGACCAGCGTGGGGAAGGCGAACGGCGCCACGTCCTGCAGCCGCCCGGGCCCGGCGGCGCCCCCGGCGAGCCGCGCCAGCAGTGCGACCCCCAGCGCCGCCACGACCCCGCCGACGCACCCGCGCAGCGCTCCCTGGTCCCAGCGGAGCGTCGGGTGCCGCCGCTGGGCCCTCATCACGGCGAGGGCGGCCACGACCGGCGGCACCCCGAGGAGGTACGCCGTCCAGGCGGCCGGGGTGCCCTCGTCGGGCAGCGCCGCCAGCAGCGGGAAGAGCGGGAGCGGCCCCAGGACGACAGCGGTCGGCGTGACGAGAGTGCCGGCGCCGACGGTGAAGCCCGCGCCGAGCAGGTAGGACCCGGCGAAGGCGACGGCGTTGGGGAGGAGCACCAGCGAGGCCACGGCCATCGAGAGGGTCCCCGACGGCGAGGTCTGGAGCTGGGACGTCACGTTGGCGGCGGCCGGCCAGTCGAGGGCCAGAGCGACCAGCAGCACCGCCAGCGCCGTCCCGAGGAACCACCGCAGCACGGCCATCGCCGCGGCGGCGGCTGCCGGCACCGAACCGGGCAGGGTCGCGACCCAGACCGGCAGCCGGCCGGAGCCGGTCGCGACAGCCGGTCCGCCGACGAGGACCGCCAGCAGGAGCGCCCCGGCCACCGCCCGGCCGTCGCTGGGCGCGGTGGCGGCGTCGCCGGCGGTGGCCAACAGCGCCGCGCCGACGGCGTACCCGACCGCGAAGAGCAGAGTCGCTCCGGGCACGGTCCAGTCACGCTCGCCGTCGGCGATCCGGTCGGCGTCGGGGCCGTGCCCCGAGACGGCGTCGCCGAGCCGGTGCCCGACCCGCCAGACGGCCCAGGCGGACAGCAGCGTCAGCCCCAACGGCAGCACGGAGACCGTCACCCCCTGCACCTGGACCCCGCTGCCGTGCGCGGCCAGCCACGCCAGCGCACCCACCCGCAGCGCGTCGCGCGGGGCGCCGTGGCCGCCGCCGTCGGCGAGGTACCACCCGGCCAGGGCGACGGTGACCAGCAGGAGCAGGGTCGCCAGCGCGGCCACCACGCCGGCCAGCGGGGCCACCAGCCACAGCGGCCGCCGGTGGCGGAGCCCGACGCTCTGGCCGTGAGCGGTCCGGGCATCTTCGGTCCGGGCATCGGTGGACGGCAGCAGCGAGGTCATGACCCGCCCATCATCGCCGCCCCCGGCCGCTCGCCCGCGGTCCCACGCCGAGGGGCGAGGAACGCCACGGCGAACCTCCGGACCGATGTGCGCGCCCTACGTCGCTCGCGTACCGTGGATGGGCCATGGTGGACACCGCTGACTTCGACGACCTCTACGCCGACGCGCGTGAGAGGCTGCTCCACCAGTGCTACGCACTGACCGGCGACCTCCCGGCCTCGCAGGCCGCGGTGAAGGACGGCTTCGTCGCCGCGTGGCACCAGTGGCGCAAGGTCGTCCGGACCGGCGACCCCGAGCGGTGGGTCCGCCCCGTGGCGTGGGCACATGCCCACCGGCGTGCCAACGCGCGGGTCTTCCACCGCGATCGCAGCGAGGACCCGGAGATCTCGGCCACCCTCGACGCTCTGGCCAAGCTGACCTTCGTCCAGCGGCGGGTGCTCCTGCTGTCGACGCTGACCCGGAGCTCGATGGAGGACCTGGCCCGGGAGGTGGGGCTGACCCGCGAGGCGGCCGAGCGCGAGCTGCAGGCCGCCACCACGGCGTTCACGCTCCACCGCGACGTCGCGCCGGGCCTGGTGCGCCTGCATCTCGACGTCCTCCGGAAGCGTCTCGGCGACGTCGTGTGGCCGCGGGTCACCATCATCCGGCGCCAGGGCGCGACCCGGAGGCGCGGCTACACCGTCGCCGGGGTGGCGGCGGTGGTCGCGTTGGTCATCGGCAGCGGCGCCGCCGTGGGATACGGCGGCCACGCCCGCCCGACGCTGGCCCACGAGCGGGAGGCGCTGGTGCCGGCCCCGGTCCAGGTCAGCGAGCCCCCACCCCCTCCGCCCGAGCTCGACCCCGACGGCCTGCTCGCCTCCTCCCAGCTGAGCCGGCTCTCCCCCGACCAGGGGTGGCGCGTCACCGGCACGTCGAAGAACCTCCACGGCGACGGTCTGGTGCTGCCGTGCCAGCAGGCGCGCTTCGCCGACCCCAAGGCCACCGGCGCGATGGTCCGCACCTTCGCCCCCGAACGCCGCAAGCGCACCGACTGGGCGGCCTACCAGCTCACCGAGCTCTCCCGCAGCGCCCCTGCCGCCAAGCGGACCTTCGAGACCAGCCTGGCGTGGTACGCCGGCTGCGGCGCCGACCGGGTCCAGCTTCTCCAGACTCGCCAGGTCGAGGGCGTCGGCGACCAGGCCGCCCTGGTCGTCCTGCGCAGCTGGGCCCGGCCGCGGTCGACGATGGTGGTCGGCGTGGCTCGCACCGGCCAGGTCACCACCACGACGATGAGCTCCGGCCCGGGCGACGGGCGGCTGTCACCCGGCGCTCTCCGGACCCGCGCGTCGTTGCTGGCTGCGGCGGTCAACGACCTGTGCGGCTCACCCGGCACGGACAGCTGCGCCGGCCCACCGCGACTGCGGGTGCGGCCGCCGTACCCTGTCGGGCTGGTGCCAGGCATGCTCAGCGGCGTCGACCTGCCGCCGGTCACCGGCGTCGACAGCGCCTGGGTGGGCACCGACCCCCAGAAGGCGCTGGTCAACACCGCCGCCACGCAGTGCGACCTGACCGACTTCAACCGCCAGCCGGTGAGGAGTGCCTGGACCCGCACCTTCCTGTTCCCCCAGGAGAGGCTGCCCGACACCTTCGGGCTCACCGAGACCGTCGGCTCGGTCTCGCCGCGACGCGGCGCCGCCTTCGTCGACGCGGTCCGCAAGCGGATGTCGACCTGCGAGGACCGCAACCTCGGCACCCAGGTGACCAAGGTCTCCGACCGCAGCTCCCGCACCGGTGACCTGGCGGTGTGGACGGTCACCGTCGAGGTGTCCGACCAGCGCACGGTGACCTACCAGATGGGCGTGGTGCGTGCCGGCGCCGCCGTGGCGCAGGTCGGCTTCACCCCCACCCAGGGCGTGCGGATGTCCGGCGGCGACTTCCTGGCCCTCGTCGAGCGCGCCCAGCAGCGGCTGGCCGACCTGCCGAAGCCGAAGAGCTCCAAGAAGTCCGACGACGAGTCCGGCAGCGACTGAGCCCGGAGCCACGCTCCGGGCTCAGGTCAGCGACCGCTGCGCGCGCGCCTGTTAGAGCGAGCCGATCACGTCACGCATCAGCTGCGCGGTCTCCGACGGCGTCTTGCCGACCTTGACGCCGACGGCCTCGAGGGCCTCCTTCTTGGCCTGGGCGGTGCCCGACGAGCCGGAGACGATGGCGCCGGCGTGGCCCATGGTCTTGCCCTCGGGGGCGGTGAAGCCCGCGACGTAGCCGACGACCGGCTTGGTCACGTGGTCCTTGATGTAGGCCGCCGCGCGCTCCTCGGCGTCGCCGCCGATCTCGCCGATCATCACGATCGCCTCGGTGTCGGGGTCCTTCTCGAACGCCTCGAGGCAGTCGATGTGGGTGGTGCCGATGATCGGGTCGCCGCCGATGCCGATCGCGGTCGAGAAGCCGAAGTCCGCAGCTCGTACATCATCTGGTAGGTCAGCGTGCCGGACTTCGACACCAGGCCGATCGGGCCGGTGCCCGCGATGGTGGCCGGGATGATGCCGGCGTTCGACTGGCCGGGGCTGATCAGGCCGGGGCAGTTCGGGCCGATGATCCGCGCGCCCTTCGCCTGGGCGTACGCCCAGAACTCGGCGGTGTCGTGCACCGGCACGCCCTCGGTGATGACCACGACCAGCGGCATGCCGGCGTCGATGGCCTCGACGACCGCCGCCTTGGTGAAGGCCGGCGGCACGAAGACGACCGACACGTCGGCGCCGGTCTGCGGCGATCGCCTCGGCGACGGTGCCGAACACCGGCAGGTCGTTGCCGTCGATGGCGACGGTCTCCCCCGCCTTGCGCGGGTTGACGCCGCCGACGATGGTCGTGCCGGAGGCGAGCATCCGGGTGGTGTGCTTCATGCCCTCCGAGCCGGTCATGCCCTGGACGATGACCTTGGTGTTCTCGGTCAGGAAGATCGCCATGTCTGTTGTCTCTCTCGTCTCTGTGCGTCTGGTCGTCCGGCTCAGGCGCCGGCGCGGGCCAGCTCGGCGGCCTTGTCGGCCGCGCCGTCCATGGTGTCGACGAGGGTCACCAGCGGGTGGGCCGCCTCGGCGAGGATCCGGCGACCCTCCTCGACGTTGTTGCCGTCGAGGCGGACGACGAGCGGCTTGTCGGCCTCGTCGCCGAGGATCTCCAGCGCGTCCGACGATGCCGTTGGCGACCGCGTCGCAGGCGGTGATGCCGCCGAAGACGTTGACGAACACCGCCTTGACCTGCGGGTCGCCGAGGATGATGTCGAGCCCGTCGGCCATCACCTCGGCGCTGGCGCCACCACCGATGTCGAGGAAGTTGGCCGGCTTGACGCCGCCGTGCTTCTCGCCGGCGTAGGCGACGACGTCGAGGGTGGACATGACCAGGCCGGCGCCGTTGCCGATGATGCCGACCGCGCCGTCGAGCTTGACGTAGTTGAGGTCCTTCTCCTTGGCCTCGCCTCGAGCGGGTCCGCCTCGTCGCGGATGCTCGAACCCAGCGTGGTCCGCGTGACGGAAGTCGGCGTTCTCGTCGAGCGAGACCTTGCCGTCGAGCGCCTCGAGCGATCCGTCGCCCAGCCGCACGAGCGGGTTGACCTCGACCAGGGTGGCGTCCTCCTTCGACGAAGACGTCCCACAGCTGCTGGATGACCTGCTTGGCCTGCTCGGCCACCTCGGCCGGGAACCCGGTGGCCGCGACGATCTCGTCGGCCTTGGCGTCGTCGACGCCGACCAGCGGGTCGATCGAGACCTTGGCGACCGCGTCGGGGTTCTCCACCGCCGTCTCCTCGATCTCCACGCCGCCCTCGGTCGAGGCGATGCAGAGGTAGTCACGGTTGGCCCGGTCGAGCAGGAAGGAGAAGTAGTACTCCTCCGCGATCTCGGCCGCCGGCGCGACCAGCACGCGGTGCACGGTGTGGCCCTTGATGTCCATGCCGAGGATCTCGCCAGCCTTCTCGACCGCGTCCTGGGCGTCCTGGGCCAGCTTGACGCCGCCGGCCTTGCCGCGACCACCGGTCTTGACCTGGGCCTTGACGACCACCGGCCGCCACTCGCTGCGCCCTCGGCCTCGGCCGCCGCCGCGGCCGCGCCCGGGTCGGTGATGACGGTGCCGACCGTCACCGGCACACCATGCTTCGCGAAGAGCTCCTTCGCCTGGTACTCCATCAGATCCACGGGCCACGTCCTCGGGTCGGGGGCGGAAGGTCGGGTCCGGCCGGCTGACAGTAGCCGGGATCGAGCGGTCGCCGACCCCGGGGCGGTCCGGCCGCCGGTGCATCTTCCGGCACCCTAGCCGCGACGGCACCGGCTCGACCATGCCGGGGCCGACCGCTCACCGCACATGACGACCGTTTGTGAGGCAGAACACCCCCCGGCCCGTCGGACACGCTGCTCAAGCGGGGCGGCAGCGCCGAAATCCAGCGATTCTGCCATTCGCCAGCGCGAGGCGCAGCGGTTTTGCACACTGGACGGGACGCCGAGTTTCGGGTGTCGTGACCTTTCCGTTACAGTCTGGGGTCGTTGTCCCGTCCCCCCGAGCAAGGAACAACATCTATGGGTAGCCATCGTGCTGACCGCGGCGCCGCGCGCCGCCGGTCCTCGGGCTCCCCGACCCCTGCTCCGGGCCGCTCCCCTGCCGTCGTACCCACCACGACGCCCGGCAAACGTCGCGCCGCGTCGCACGCGGGGTCGCGCGGGTCGCTCTTCCCGCTGCTGCCCTCGGCCCCGGTCCTGGCCGGCGTCGCCGTGCTGGCGGCCTCGGTGGGCGGCGCCGTCGTGTCGACCGGGCACCAGCCCGGCGTCGACACCGTGGTGGCCACGGCCGCCTCGTCGTCGCTGAGCGGCCCCGGCGCCCTGGCCGGCACCAGCAAGGCCGCCGACGCCAACCTGGTCGACGGCCGCACCACGGTCGTCAGCCGCGACGGGTCACGTGCGGCCACCGCCGAGGGCACCGACACCAAGCTGGTCGAGAAGGCCGAGGACGCCGCCAAGGCCCGCAACCAGGCCCTCGCCGCGCTCGGCCAGGCCGCCGAGAAGCAGTCGGCCCAGATCGAGGCCAACCTGTGGGTGGCTCCGCTGACGAGCTACCGCCAGTCGGCCGGATTCGGCCAGACGAGCTACCTGTGGTCGTCGGTGCACACCGGCCTCGACCTCTCCGCCCCCTCCGGCACGCCGATCCTGAGCGCCGCCCGTGGGGTCGTCACCGAGGTCGGCTACGACGGCTCCTACGGCAACAAGACCGTCGTCACGCTCGAGGACGGCACCGAGCTGTGGTACTGCCACCAGACGTCGTACGCCGTGTCCGTCGGCGAGACGGTGTCGCCCGGTGAGGTCATCGGCTACGTCGGCTCGACGGGCAACTCGACCGGCCCGCACCTGCACCTCGAGGTGCGTCCCGGCGCCGGCGACCCGGTCGACCCCTACGCCGCCTTCCAGGCGCACGGCATCACGCTCTGACGCCCTGGCTCGAGGATCAGAGCTTCTCGACCGGCGCGTAGCGCAGCAGCAGCCGCCGGACGCCCTCGGAGCCGAAGTCGATCGAGGCGACCGTCTTGTCGCCGCCCCCCTCGAGCGTGACGACCGTGCCCATCCCGATCGACGGTGCAGCACCCGGTCGCCGGGCTCCAGCGACGGGATCTCACGGCTCGCCTTGGCCTTGGCTGCGCGTCGAGCCGCACCGCGGCGGAGGAGAAGTTGCGGCGCCCCGCGGCGGTGGGCGCCCCCAGGCCGGTGGCGGCCCGAGACCCCGAGGCGAGGTCGGGACGGCTCCACCGGGTCTGCGCGGACTCCGTCGCGGCGCCAGTCGACCAGGTCGACCGGCAGCTCGTCGAGGAACCGGGAGGCCGGGTTGTGCAGCGGCGCTCCCCACGCCGAGCGCACCAGCGCCCGGGAGACGTAGAGCCGCTGCCGGGCGCGGGTCACGCCGACGTAGGCGAGGCGGCGCTCCTCCTCCAGCTCGGGCTGGTCGCCCAGCGAGCGCGAGTGCGGGAAGACGCCGTCCTCGAGCCCGGTGAGGAACACGACCGGGAACTCCAGGCCCTTGGCCGTGTGCAGCGTCATCAGCGTGACCACGCCGGTGTCGTCGTCGTCGGGCGCATCGGGGATCTGGTCGGTGTCGGCGACGAGCGCCACCCGCTCCAGGAAGTCGCCGAGGCCGGGCGCGACCAGGCCGGCGTCGACGTCTGCGGGATCGGCGGACGGACCGGCCACCGGGTCGTCGGAGAACTCGCGGGCGACGGCGACGAGCTCGGCGAGGTTCTCGACCCGGGTCGCGTCCTGCGGGTCGTCGGAGGCCTCGAGCTCGGCGAGGTAGCCGGAGCGCTCGAGCACGGTCTCCACGATCACGTCGGGGCGCTCGTCGGCCGCGACCATCGACTGCGAGCTCCTCGACCATCGCCACGAAGGCCAGGTGATCGCGCGCAGCGAGCGGGTGGCCAGGCCGGGAGCCTCCTCGGCTCGGCGCAGCGCCTCCCAGAAGGTCAGCCGCTCGCGGTCGGCGCAGCGCCGCGACGCAGGCCTCGGCGCGGTCGCCGATGCCGCGCCTTGGGGTGTTGAGGATGCGGCGCAGCGAGATCTCGTCGTCGGGGTTGACCAGCATCCGCAGGTAGGCCAGCACGTCGCGCACCTCGCGGCGCTCGTAGAAGCGCACCCCGCCGACGACCTTGTAGGGCAGCCCGACCCGGATGAACACCTCCTCGAAGACCCGGGACTGCGCGTTGGTGCGGTAGAACACGGCGACGTCGGCGGCCGTTCGTCGCGGCGGCGTCGGTGAGCCGGTCGATCTCCTCGGCGACGAACCGCGCCTCGTCGTGCTCGTCGTCGGCGACGTAGCCGACGATCGGCTCGCCGTCGCCGGCGTCGGACCAGAGCCGCTTGGGCTTGCGGCCGGTGTTGCGCTCGATGACGGCGTTGGCGGCGTTGAGGATGGTCTGGGTGGAGCGGTAGTTCTGCTCCAGCAGGATCGAGGTGGCGTCGGGGAAGTCCTGCTCGAAGTCGAGGATGTTGCGGATGTTGGCGCCGCGGAAGGCGTAGATCGACTGGTCGGCGTCACCGACCACCATCAGCTCGCTCGGCTCGATCCGGTCGGCGGGCTCCTCTGCCGCCGGGCCGGAGGTGTCGAGCAGCGTCTCCTCGAAGGAGTCGGCGCAGAGCTGGTGGATCAGGGCGTACTGCGCGTGGTTGGTGTCCTGGTACTCGTCGACGAGCACGTGCCGGAACCGGCGCCGGTAGGTCTCGCGGACCTCGGGGAAGACGCTGGAAGCAGGTGGACCGTGGTCATGATCAGGTCGTCGAAGTCGAGTGCGTTGGCCTCGCGCAGCCGGCGCTGGTAGAGGGTGTAGGCCGCGGCGCAGGTCTCCTCGAACTGGTTGCGGGCGTCCTTGGCGGCGTCCTCGTGGTCGCGCAGCTCGTTCTTCTGGTCGGAGACCCAGTGGAGCACGGCGGCCGGCTGGTAGCGCCTCGGGTCGAGGTCGAGGTCGCGCAGCACGAGCGTCATCAGCCGCTTCGAGTCGGCGGCGTCGTAGATCGAGAAGCTGGACTTGCAGCCCGAGCTTGTCGATCTCCTTGCGCAGGATGCGCACGCAGGCGGAGTGGAACGTCGAGACCCACATGATCCGGGCCCGGCGGCCGACCAGCGCCTCGACCCGCTCCTTCATCTCGGCGGCGGCCTTGTTGGTGAAGGTGATGGCCAGGATCGAGCCGGGGTGGGCCTTGCGCTCGGCGATCAGCCAGGCGATCCGCCGGGTCAGCACCCGGGTCTTGCCGGAGCCGGCGCCGGCCACCACGAGCAGCGGCGCGCCGGCGTGCACGACGGCCGCCCGCTGCGGCTCGTTGAGCCCCTCGAGCAGCTCGTCGGCGCTCGGGCCGGTGGGGGCCCGGGTGGGGTCGTCGACGACCAGGCCGGGGATCGGAAAGGCGTCGCTCATGTCGGAGCCAGCCTACGGGGGCGCGACGACATGGCCGGACGACGCGAGGCGGCGTCGTACTCCGTGGGTGGGTGAGGCGTGGGCCGGCTCAGGCGGGGCGGCCGGTGGGGTCAGGAGCCGGTCCAGAAGACGGCGACCGCCATGTTGCCGAGGGTGAGCGCCAGCAGCCCCCAGAAGAGCCCGTCGGGGATCCGCTCCTTGCGCATGTTGGCCATCACCAGGACGAGCACGACCAGGCCGACCCCGAACTTCACCGCGACCTTGGCGTGGTTGACCACCTCGTCGCCCCCCTCGAGCACACCGACCACGAACAGCCCGGCCAGGAAGGCCAGCCCGATCCCGTCGCGCATCGCGGCGTTGACCGACTTCGTCGGCTCGCGCATCTGCACGACCATGCCGCCGAGCAGCGCCGCCCAGCCGACGAAGTGGAGGAAGACCAGCACGTGCTCGAGAAGCTCCATGGCGGTCAGGCTAGCCCGGCGGGCGACGCGGCCCCGCGGCGGCGTGCCGGGGGGCGGGAGGTGGGGCGCGCCCGCAGGTCAGAGCAGGCGCCGGTCCGACGCCCACCGGGTCAGCTCGTGCCGCGAGGAGAGCTGCAGCTTGCGGAGCACCGACGACATGTGGGTCTCGACGGTCTTGATCGAGATGAACAGCTCCTTGGCCACCTCCTTGTAGGCGTAGCCGCGGGCGATCAGCCGCATCACCTCGCGCTCGCGCTCGGTGAGCCGGTCGAGGTCCTCGTCGACCGCCGACACCTCGATCGAGCCGGCGAACGCGTCGAGCACGAAGCCGGCCAGCCGCGGGGAGAACACCGCGTCGCCGTCGGCGACCCGGCGGATCGCGGCGACCAGCTCGGGCCCGGTGATGGTCTTGGTGACGTAGCCGCGGGCACCGCCGCGGATGGTGCCGATGACGTCCTCGGCGGCGTCGCTGACCGAGAGCGCGAGGTAGCGGGCCTCGGGCGACGGCGCCCGGCGCATCACCTCCACGCCTCCCCCGCCGGGCAGGTGGACGTCGAGCAGCACGACGTCGGGGTGTCCGGCAGCGATGGCCGCGACCGCCTCGTCGACGTCGCCGGCCTCGGCGACCACGTCGACGGCGTCGCCCAGCTCGGCGCGCACCCCGCGCCGGAACATCGCGTGGTCGTCGACGATGACCACGCGGACACGGCTCTGCTCGCTCATGGCTGCTTCCCTTCTGGCTGCTTCCCGTCCCGGGGTACGTCGGCCGCTCCGGCCTGGTCGAGCTCCAGCCCGAGCCGGACCTCGGTGCCCTCGCCGGGAGCGGAGCGGAGGCGGGCCGTGCCGCCGTGGCGCTCCATCCGGTCGACGATGCTGTGCCGGACGCCGAGCCGGTCGTCGGGGATGTGGTCGGGGTCGAACCCTGCGCCGCGGTCGCGCACGAAGACCTCGAGCGACGAGCCGATCACCTCGGCGTAGACGTCGACCCGCCCGGTGCCGGCGTGCTTGGCCGCGTTGGTGACCGCCTCGCGGGTGGCGTTGACGAGAGGCCGCACCGCCTCGCTCATCGGGCAGTCGCCGACGGTGACGACGTCGACGGTGACGCCGTGGGCGTCCTCGACCTCGGCGCCCACGCCGCGCAGCGCCGAGGCGAGGCTGCGCTCGTCGATGGACTCGCCGGAGTAGAGCCACGACCGCAGGTCGCGCTCCTGGGCGCGGGCCAGGCGGGCCACCGTCGGCCCGTCGGCGGCGTTCTTCTGGATCAGGGCCAGCGTCTGCAGCACGGAGTCGTGGAGGTGGGCGGCGACGTCGGCCCGCTCCTGCGACCGGACCCGCTCCGCCCGCTCCGCGGTCAGGTCGGCGGCGAGCCGGAAGACCCACGGCCCGACGACGATCGCCAGCCCGACGATGCCCAGCAGCGCCGCGACCGTGATGTCGCGGGCGACCCCGAGGTCACCGGCGTGCAGCGAGAAGATCACGACCGCCACCAGCACCAGCCCGATCCCCGCGGCCACCCGCGCGTACGCCGCCCACCCGCCGCTGCCGAACACCGCCCGGACCGGGTCGATCCGGCCGCCCGTGTCGAGCCACCGCTCGCGCTGCACCTCGTCGGCCTGCCGCCACAGGAGCGCGATGCCGACCAGGCCGAGCACCATCGGCCAGAAGACGGCGCCGGTGCCCAGCACCGCCTCCACGAGGAAGAGCAGGCCGACGCCGAGCGCCCCCAGCGCGACCGACGGCCCCACGTCGGTGATCCGGCGCACCCGGCCGGGGCGCTTGCCGGTGCGGCTGGCGCTCTCCAGCCCGGGGGCGTCCTCGTGGAACGCCGCGTCGCTCGGCAGCACCATCCACAGGCCGGCGTAGAACGCGATGCCCAGGCCGCCGAGCACCGTCGCGACGACGAAGCCGGCCCGCACCCACAGCACCGGAAGCCCCAGGTGACGCGCCAGCCCGGAGGCGACCCCGCCGACCACCAGCCGCTGGCTGTCGCGGTAGGCGCGCCGGAACTCCCGCGGCGCGGGCGCCTGCGGCGGCACCTGCGAGGGCATGGTCGTGGTCATCTCCTCCTCATCGTCACACAGCGGGGACCCTCCGACCATGAGGCGTCACCCCGACCCGACCCTGAGGAGGCGTCGGGGTCACCGGGTGCGAACCAGGGTGGTCCCCGATGGTCCGAGCCGCTCCCGGGGAGCAGAGTGGAGGCATGACCACCACACCTCCCGAGCCTCCCACCCCCGGCACCGACGCCGGTCCCGACGACCCGCCCACCGGCGGCGACCTCGGACGCGGCCCGCGGGTCACCACGCAGCAGATGGGCGACGTCACCCGGCTGCGCCGGACCGTGCTCGGCGACCGCTGGATCGGCGGTGTGGCCGGCGGCCTGGCCCGGCACTTCGACGTGGATCCCGTGATCGTGCGGGTGGCCTTCGTGGTGCTGGCGCTGTTCGGCGGCTCCGGGGTGCTGCTGTACGGCGCCCTGTGGCTGCTGCTGCCGGAGGACGGCGCGGAGTCGGCCGTGATCAAGCTCGACGACCGCAGCCGCGGCATCGCCCTGGTCGGCGTGGGGGTGCTCGCCTCGCTGGCCCTGCTCGGCACCTGGTCCGACGCCCGCTGGATCTCCTGGCCGCTGGCCGTGGTGGCGCTGGTCGTGCTGCTGGTCGCGTCCTCACGCGAGCGCCGGCCTTCAGGGCACCCGCCCGGCTACCCGACCCCGCCGCCCGGCTCCCCCGCGGCCGCCCCACCCCCTCCGGCGTACGCCGGCCCGACCTTCTCTGGAGCTCCGATGACCACCACTCCCACCACCGACGCACCCGCGGGTGTCCAGGCAGCGACCGGGACGGCCGTGCTGCCGCCCCCGCCGCCGTCACCGCCGAGCGGCACCGGCTGGAACCCGCAGCCGCCGCCCCCGCCGACCCGCGACCCGCGACGCCGCGGACCGCTGCTGGTGTGGTTCACGCTGGCGCTGATGGCCCTCGGCGTGGGCGTCCTGGGCATGGTCGACGTGGCCGGGTCCGACATCCCGGCGTCGGCGTACCCCGCGCTCGCGACGTCGATCGCCGCGGTGATGCTGCTGGTCGGCGCGTTCTACGGCCGGGCCGGAGGCATCATCCTCCTCGGCCTGGTCTCGGCGACCGTGCTGGCCGGCACCACGATCGGCGAGCGGATCGAGACCGACCAGACCCTGGTGCGCCCGACCGTCGCCGGCGAGGTCTCCGGCACCTACTCGCAGGCTGCCGGCGAGCTGATCTACGACTTCAGCGACGTGCGCGACCTGAGGGAGCTGGACGGCCGGACGATCACCCTGGAGCAGGGGGCGGGCCGGGTCGAGGTCATCGTGCCCCAGGGTCTCGACGTGGTGACCACCACGAGCATCGGCGCCGGCAGCGCGAGGGTCTTCGACACCTCCCGCGACGGGCTGGGCATCGACTTCACCACCCGGCGCGACGTCGCCGACGAGGTCGCCACCGTCAACCTCGACGTGCAGGTCGGCTTCGGCGAGGTCGTCGTCCGCGTCGACCCGACCACCCCGATCCCCGCGGAGGAGACCCGATGAGCACCGACGCCAGCCTCGACGACCACGGCCGCGAGCGCGGCTTCCACCCGGCCCATGTCGGCCACCTGGTGATGGGCCTGGCCTTCCTCGGCCTGGTCGCCATCTGGGCTGCGGTCCAGAGCGACTGGGTGGCCACCAACGACATCCGTTGGCTGCTGCCGCTGCCGTGGGTGTTCGCCGGCGCGGCCGGGCTCCTCGCGGCGGTCTTCTCCGGTCGCCGCCGGACCCGCTCCGAGACGTCGGTCGGCTACTCCGCGCCGGCGTACCATCCCGACGCGTCGGCGTACGCCGTCGACGAGCCGGCCACCGGCCCCGCAGCAGAAGACGGCCCGGCAGACCCCCTGGCCCGCGATCCTGAGGAGGAGCGATGACGCAGCCCGGCGAGAACCCCACCCCGCCCGACCAGAACCCCCCGACCCAGCGCCCGGCGGGCAAGCGCCTGGTGCGTCGGTCCGACGACAAGATGGTCGCCGGCGTGTGCTCCGGCGTCGCCGCCTACCTCGGTGTCGACGTCACCCTGGTGCGGGTGCTGACCGTGCTCGGCGCGATCTTCGGCCTCGGGTCCCTGGTCGTCGCCTACGTCGTGATGTGGGTGCTGGTCCCCGAGGAGTGAGGACCCATCCGAGGAGGGGCCGCGATCGGGGGGTCGCGGCCCCTCGCCTGTGCCCGGACTCACGTGCGCAGCGCGCCACGCGGCACGATGGGCCCATGACCCTCTCCCTGGGATCGCTGGTGACCGAGCCGGCGCTGGACCGCACCGATCTGCTGGCTCCGCCCGTCGTGGCGGCGCTGACCGTCTGGCCGGGTGCCACCGAGGTCGGCGTGGCCGAGATCGACCCCGACCTGGCCGACACGGCGGCGCTCTGCGAGGCGGCCGACCTGCCGCTGGAGGCGAGCGCCAACTGTGTCGTGGTGATGGGTCGGCGCGACGGCGAGGAGCGGGTGGCCGCCTGTGTCGTGGCCGCCGACACCCGGGCCGACGTCAACACCACGGTCCGCAAGCTGCTCGACGTGCGCAAGGCGTCGTTCCTCCCGATGGAGCGGGCGGTGGAGGACTCGGGGATGGAGCACGGCGGCATCACCCCGATCGGGCTTCCCGCCGGTTGGCGCGTGCTGGTGGACGCGCGGCTGCACGACGTGCCGGTCGCGGTGATCGGCTCCGGCGTACGCCGCTCCAAGCTGCTGCTGCCCGGCTCGGCGCTGACCCGGCTCCCCGGCGCCGAGGTGGTCGAAGGCCTGGGCCGCTGACGACCACGACCGACATGTCGGTTCGCCACGACCGGCATGTCGCGCGACCACCACGCGCATGCCGCGGTCAGGGGGCGTAGGACTCCCGCGGCAGCTCGAACCACAACAGCTGGTCGAAGTCGTCGGAGACGTGGGCCGCGGCGAGGTCGGGGGGTGTGGCGGCGGTGAGGATCTGCCGGCCCAGGTCGAGATAGCCCGCCAGCGCGGCCACCGGGGCGGTGGTGCCGTGGTGGGGGTAGCTCATCGCGCCTTCGCCGTCGTACGTCACGTCGGCGAGCCGCAGCGGCGGCTCGACGGTGCCGCCGCGGTGGTGCCAGAGGCCGGTGGAGGGGTCGAAGCGGTAGTCGCCGAGCAGTCGCCAGCCGTCGCGGGCGACCAGCCGCACCGCCTCCACGAGGTAGGCGAAGACCTCCTCGTCGACGAAGTAGTTGAAGTTGACCCGCACCCAGCCGGGCTTGATGCCCTCGCAGCCGCCGGCGATCTCGCGCTCGAACTCGTGGGAGCGCTCGAGGTCGATGCCGAGCAGCCGGTGGCCGTAGGGCCCGGCGCACGAGCAGCCGCCGCGGGTCTGGATGCCGAACAGGTCGTTGAGCAGGGCGACGACGAAGTTGTGGTGCAGGTAGCCGCCCCGTGGGGCCGCGCACGACGAACGAGACGATCGAGAGCCGGTCGGGCCTCGAGGTTGCCGAGGACCTGGATGGACGGCTCCTCGGCCCACGCGGCGACGCGCCCGCCGCAGCATGTCCTCCTCGCGGGCCTGGATCGTCTCCACGCCGACCGCCTCCTTGAGCTGGAAGACCAGCCCGGCGCGGATCGACTCGACGATGGCCGGCGTGCCGCCCTCCTCGCGGTGCGCCGGGTCGTCGAGGTAGCGGTGCTCGGTCGGGGTTGACGTAGGCGACCGTGCCCGCCGCCGGCGACGACCGGCACCCGGTTGGTCAGCAGCTCGCGCCGCACCGACCAGCACGCCGGGGGTGCCGGGGCCGCCGATGAACTTGTGCGGCGAGAGGAAGATCGCGTCCTTGCGTGCCGTCGCCGGCTGCCCAGCGGCGGCTCATCTCGATGTCGACGTACGGCGCCGCGGCGGCGAAGTCCCAGAAGCGAGAGGGCGCCGTGCTCGTGCAGCAGCGCGGCGATGCCGTCGGTGTCGGAGACGATGCCGGTGACGTTGCGACGCCGCCGAGAACGAGCCGATCATGCAGCGGCCGGTCGGCGTGCCGCTCCAGCTCGGCGCGCAGCGCCGCCTGGTCGATGTGGCCGTCGGCGTCCTCGGGGATCGTGACGACGTCGGCGATCGACTCGCGCCACGGCAGCTCGTTGGAGTGGTGCTCGAACGGGCCCGATGAAGACGACCGGCCGCTCGGTCGGCCGGGATCGCGGCCGTCAGGTCGTAGCGGTCGTCGAGGCCGACGGGGATCCGCAGCCCGAGGATGCCGACCAGCTTGTCGATGGCGGCGGTGCTGCCCGAGCCGCAGAAGATCACGACGGTGTCGTCGTCGCCCCCGACGCCGTCGCGGATGATCCGCCGCGCGTCCTCGCGCAGCCGCGTGGTCTGCAGGCCGGTGCCGCTGGCCTCGGTGTGGGTGTTGGCGTAGCGGGGCAGCACCTCGTCGCGGATGAAGTCCTCGATGAAGCCCAGCGCCCGGCCGGAGGCGGTGTAGTCGGCGTAGGTCACCCGGCGCGGGCCGTAGGGCCCGTCCATCACCTGGTCGTCGCCGATGACCGCGTCCCGGATCCGCGCCACCAGCTCGGCGCTGCGCTCCTCCACGTCAGCCACTGTAGGAGTCGGTGCCGTCATCGGACGACCCGGCTGCGGCCTCCCCGGCCGCTGTGGCGGCCGCGGGAGATGGTCCCGAAAGCGGAGGATCGAGCAGCCGTCGGCTATCGTGTGGGCTCCGGCCCGGCGGCCAACGACGACCGCCCGAGGCCGCTTCTGCTGTCCGCCCTCGATCCACCACGGGAGTCTCGCATGCGTCTGGGGACGCTCGCCCGCACGGGCGCCGGGCTGCTCGCCGCGGCGTGCCTGATGGCGCTGGCGGCGCCCCAGACCCGGACCCAGGCCCGCGAGGAGCTCCCCGACGAGCGGCCCAACATCATCCTGATCAGCACCGACGACCAGACGACCTACGACATGCAGTGGATGCCGATCACCCAGCGGCTCATCGGCGACCACGGCATCGACTTCAGCGACGGCCTCTCGCCCCACTCGCTGTGCTGCCCCGCGCGGGCCGAGATGGTCACCGGCCAGTACGGCCAGAACAACGGCGTCCACCACAACACCGGCCCCAACGGGGGCTACCACGCGCTGATCGACCGCGACAACACCATCGGCCGCTGGCTGCACGACGCCGGCTACCAGACCGGCATGGCCGGCAAGTACATGAACGGCTACAACGAGAAGTACACCGCCCCCGAGGGCTGGGACCACTGGAACCCCTACATCGGCGGCACCGACTTCATGACGACGCGGTTCTACAACGACGGCGACCCGGTCGTCCGACGCGGCTACGTCGACGACATCTCCCACGACTACGTCCGGTCCTACATCGACGGCTTCGACCGCGACCGGCCGTTCTTCGCATGGATCTCCAACTACGCCCCCCACCGCGCCAAGAAGCGCAGCGGCGAAGAGGAGTACGCCGTCGCGGCGCCACGCTTCCGCGGCACGCTGGGCGACGCCCGGCTTCCGGCGCTCGACAAGGAGTCGTTCAACGAGGACGACGTCTCCGACCAGCCCCGTGGGGCGCGCGGCCCGAAGGTGTCGGCGCAGGAGATGCAGAACCGGTTCGTCTCCCGCATCGAGTCGTTGCAGGCCGCCGACCAGAACGTCCAGAGGCTGGTCGACCAGCTCGACGAGCTCGGCGAGCTCGACAACACCTACATCTTCTTCGTCTCCGACAACGGCTACCTGCTCGGCGAGCACCGGCTGTCGCACAAGAACTACATCTTCCAGGAATCGATGGCGATCCCCTTCCAGGTGCGCATCCCTACCGCCACCGACGGCGCGGAGTCGCGGATGCCGGTGGCGCTGGTCGACCTGGCCCCGACGATCAGCGAGCTGGCCGAGGCGGCGCCGGAGCGCCTGGTCGACGGCGTGTCCTTCGCCCGGCTGCTGCGCGGTGAGCCGATGACGTGGCGCGACACCCAGCTCGTCCAGACCGGCATGTCGCGGCCGGCGTACGAGAGCTGGCGGATCCGGGGCGCCCGCACCGACCGCTACACCTACGGCCGCTACGTCACCGACGGCTTCGAGCAGCTCTACGACCGGGTCCGCGACCCCGACGAGATCACCAACGTCGCCGGCGACCCGCGCTATCGCGCGGTGCTGGAGGAGATGCGCCGGCGGACGGAGGCACTGCGCGACTGCGAGGGCGCCTCCTGCTCCCGCAGCTTCGGCTCGGTGCCCGAGCCCGGCTGACCCTGACCCAGGTGGGCCCGGTGCTAGCGTCGCCGCCGTGAAGCTGTTCCACCCGCTGATGTACGCCGGCAACCCGCGCGAGGCCGCCGACCAGGTGTCCGCCCTGGAGCAGGCCGGCCTGGACGGCGTGTGGGTGGCGGAGGCCTACGGCTTCGACGGGCCGACGCTGATGGGCTACCTCGCGGCGAAGACCGAGCGGCTCGAGATCGGCTCGGGCATCCTCAACATCTACTCCCGCACCCCGGCCGCCCTCCTGCAGACCGTCGCCGGGCTCGACAACGTCTCGGGCGGCCGAGCGATCCTCGGCCTGGGCGCCTCCGGACCGCAGGTGATCGAGGGCTTCCACGGCGTGCCCTACGACAAGCCACTGGCCCGCACCCGGGAGATCGTCGACCTGGTGCGCCGCGGCTTGCGCCGCGAGACGCTCACCAGCGACGGCCTCTACCGCCTGCCGCTCACGCGGGAGCACGGCGCCGCGACCGGGCTCGGCAAGCCGCTGAAGATCCTCACCCGCCCCGAGCGCGACCGCGTCCCGGTCTTCATCGCCGCCCTCACGCCCAGGAGCGTCGAGCAGACCGCCGAGATCGCCGACGGCTGGATGCCGCACCTGTTCCACCCCGAGCGCGCGCCGCAGGTGTGGGGCGACGCGCTCGCGGCCGGCCGGGCCAGGCGGTTGCCCGACCTGGGGCCGCTGCAGGTCAGCGCGGGCGGCATGCTGGCGATCGGAGAGGGCCCCGAGACCAAGGAGCTCCTCGACCTGGTCCGGCCGCTCTTCGCGCTCTACGTCGGCGGGATGGGCGCTCGGGGCAAGAACTTCTACCACGACGTCGCACGGGCGTTCGGCTACGAGCGCGAGGCCCAGGAGATCCAGGACCTCTACCTCGACGGCAAGCACCGCGACGCGGCCGCCGCGGTGCCCGCCGACTGGCTGGAGGCCGCCAACCTGGTCGGCCCGGCGGCGTACGTCGCCGAGCGGGTGGCCGCCTTCCGCGAGGCCGGCGTCACGCACCTGTCGGTCAGCCCGGTCGGGGAGGACCCCGCCGCCCTCGTCGCCCAGGTGAAGGAGATGGTGTCGTGACCGCCGCCCCCCGTCCGCCCCGTTCGGTGTTCGAGCCCGAGCACGAGTCCTTCCGCGCCACCGTCGGCTCCTTCCTCGACCGCGAGGTGGTGCCGCACCACGACCGCTGGGAGAAGGCCGGTGTCGTCGACCGCGAGGTCTGGGTCAAGGCCGGCGCCCAGGGGCTGCTCGGTCTCCAGCTGCCGGAGCGCCTCGGCGGCGGTGGGGTCGACGACTTCCGCTTCCACGCGGTGATCGCCGAGGAGATGGTGCCGCGCGGGATCCACGGCTGTGCGTTCCCTCTGTTCAACGACATGATCGCCCCCTACTTCCTGCAGAGCGCCAGCGACGAGCAGGCGCAGCGGTGGTTTCCCGGGCTGTGCTCCGGCGAGCTGATCGCGGCGATCGCGATGACCGAGCCCGGCGCCGGCTCCGACCTGCAGGGCATCCGGACCACGGCGGTCGACCCGGGCGACCACTACGTCCTCAACGGCCAGAAGACCTTCATCTCCAACGGCATCCTCGCCGACCTGGTCGTCGTCGTGGCGCGCACCGACCCCGACGCGGGGCACGCCGGCATCTCCCTGCTGGTCGTGGAGCGCGGCATGGAGGGCTTCGAGCGGGGCCGCAACCTCGACAAGATCGGCCAGCACGCCCAGGACACCGCCGAGCTGTCGTTCACCGACGTGCGGGTGCCGAAGGACAACCTGCTCGGCCAGGAGGGCACCGGCTTCGCCCAGCTGATGACGAACCTGTCGCAGGAGCGGCTCTCGATGGCCGTCTCGGCCGCCGTCGGCGTGCGAGTGGGTGCTCGACGAGTCGCTGTCCTACGCCCGCGAGCGGCAGGCCTTCGGCCGGCCGATCGGCCGCTTCCAGCACAACCGGTTCCTGCTCGCCGAGATGGCGACCGAGGCCCGGATCGCCCGGGTTTTCGTCGACGACTGCCTGGCCAAGCACGTGCGCGGCGAGCTCGACGCGGCCGACCGCGTCGATGGCCAAGTGGTGGACCACCGAGCTCCAGGTGAAGCTCGTCGACCGGGGCCTGCAGCTGCACGGCGGCTACGGCTACATGACGGAGTACCCCATCGCGCGGGCCTACCTCGACTCCCGGGTGCAGACGATCTACGGCGGCACCACCGAGATCCAGAAGGAGATCATCGGCCGCTCCCTGGGGCTGTGACGGCGCCGGGCGCGCACCGGCTGCCCACCTTCGACCTGCAGGCGCACCGCGGTGGGGCCGGGCTGTGGCCGGAGAACACCCTGGAGGCGTTCGCGGGCGCGCTGGCGCTGGGGGTGAGCACGCTCGAGCTCGACGTGCACGTCAGCCTGGACGGCGTCCCCGTGGTGGTGCACGACCGGCGGCTCGGGCCGGAGAAGTACGCCGACACCCGGCCGGCCGCCGAGCCCGACCCCTTCTTCCCCTACGTCGGCGGCCTGGTGACCGACCTCAGCCTGGCCCAGCTGGAGACGCTCGACGCCGGCTCGCACGTGCTCCCGGCGTTCGCCGGGAGGCCGCGCGTGCCGGGGGCCAGGATCCCGACGCTCGACGAGGTGTTCGCGCTGGTCGCCGACCGGGGCGCCGGCGTGCGCTTCAACATCGAGACCAAGTTCGACGCGCTCGCGCCGCACGAGAGCGCGCCGCGCGAGCGGTTCGCGGAGGTGGTCGTCGACCACGTCCGGCGAGCCGGGCTGGTCGACCGGGTGTCGGTGCAGGCCTTCGACTGGACGTGCCTGCGGCTGGTGCGCGCGGCCGAGCCGGCGCTGCGGCTGACGGCGCTGGCCGCGCCGATGTACCTCGGCGCCGGCAAGCCGGACCCCTCGCCCTGGCTGGGCGGCCCGCACATCGACGACTTCCCCGACCTGGCTGCCGCCGTGGCCGCCGAGGGCTTCGACGCGATCTCGCCCTCCCACGGCTACCCCTTCGCCTCGGGGGTGACCGACCCGGCGTACCGTCCGTTCACGACGGCCGCGCTGGTGGGCTCCGCCCACGCTGCGGGGCTGAGGGTGGTGCCCTACACCGTCGACGACCCCGCGACCATGGAGGCGCTGGTCGGGCTCGGCGTCGACGGGCTGATCACCAACTTCCCCGACCGGCTGCGCGCCGTGCTCGCCGCACGAGGCGAGCCGCTGCCGCCGGCGTACCCTCGGTGACGTCTCTGGGTCCGCTCACCGCAGGCCGATCTGCTCGCACCGCCGGAGCACGGGTCCGGCGCAGAGCTCCTCGGGGTCGACGACGCCGTCGCGGATCACGGTGTCGGCGAGGTTGTCGAGGGTGACGACCTGGGGACGGAAGATGTAGGCGGGCACGCCCTCGACCGGCGTGGTGTCGGTCGGCTCACCGCCGGTGACCAGGGTGACGGCGATGTCGGCGGCCTGCTCGGCCTCCTGCGGGAACGACTTGTAGATGGTGAGCGTCTGACGGCCCGTGACCAGCCGTCGGAGAGCGTCGAGGTTGGCGTCCTGGCCGGTGATCACCGGCCAGTCGGCGACCGGCAGCCCGGCCTCGGTGAGCACCTGCGCCACGCCGGTCGCCTGGGTGTCGTTGGCGACCACGATCGCGTCGAGCGTCCGCGGCGGGTGGCGCCGGAGCTGGGCCTCGACCCACGCCTGTGCCTCGTCGGCGGACCAGGTCACCGGGTCCTTCTCCGCGACGATCCTGACCCCGGCATCGTCGAAGACCTCGTGGACGGCGGTCTTCATGGCCACGCCGTTGGCATCGGTCTGGGCGCCGTTGAGAAGCAGCACCGAGGCGCCCTTGCCCACCCGGCGTACCACGGCGCGCGCGGCGAGGGTGCCGGTCACGGAGGCGTTGAAGGACACGTAGTAGTCGGCGCCCGCGACGAAGCGGTCGTAGGCGACGACCGGCACGTCGCCGGCGCGCACCACCAGCTGCTCGCCCAGCTCGGCGGTGACGGCGTTCAGGACGATGACGTCGGCGCCCTGGTCGAGCACCTCGTCGAGCTGTCGCTGCTGCCTCTCCGGGTCGCCGGCCGCGTTGCGGGTGACGTACTCGCAGTCGGGGCAGGTCAGGTCGACCCGGTCGCGGAACGCCGGCTCGTCGGCGGTGGTCCATCGGGGGGCGCTGCTGCTGCCCATCAGGAACGCGATCAGCGTCGGGTCCGGCGGCGCCGAGCAAGCAGCGAGGCCGCTCAGGGGGACGGCCGCGAGCACGAGTGACACGAGCAGCCGGCGCATGCCGCCAACCCTAGGTGACGCCCTCGGTAGCGCTGGTCAGCGGAAGGCGGCGTGGCCGGTGAGCGCCTGGCCGAGCACCAGGGTGTGCATCTCGACGGTGCCCTCGTAGGTGAGCACCGACTCGAGGTTGTTGGCGTGCCGGATGACGGGGTACTCCAGCGAGATGCCGTTGGCGCCCAGGATGGTGCGGGCGGTCGCGGCAGATCTCGAGCGCCTCGCGGACGTTGTTGAGCTTGCCGAGGCTGACCTGCTCGGGACGCAGGCGTGCCCGCGTCCTTGCGCCGCCCGAGGTGCAGCGCCAGCAGCTGGCCCTTGACCAGCTCGAGCGTCATGTCGGCGAGCTTGGCCTGGGTGAGCTGGAAGGCCGCGATCGGCTTGCCGAACTGCTCGCGCTGTCCGGCGTACGCCAGCGCCGCCTCGCAGCGACGACGCGCGCCGCGCCCAGCGCGCCCCAGACGATGCCGTAGCGCGCCTCGTTGAGGCACGACAGCGGGCCCTTGAGCCCGCGGACCTCGGGCAGCAGCGCGTCGGCCGGGCAGCCGGACGTCGTCCAGCACCAGCTCGCTGGTGACCGAGGCGCGCAGCGACATCTTGTGCTTGATCTCGGGGGCGGAGAACCCGGCGGTGTCGGTCGGGACGACGAAGCCGCGGATGCCGTCGTCGGGGTCGTCCGCCGGGCCCACACGACGGCGACGTCGGCGATCGAGCCGTTGGTGATCCACATCTTGCGGCCGTCGAGCACCCAGTCGGCGCCGTCGCGCGCGCGCGCGGGTGCGCATGCCCGCCGGGTCGGAGCCGTGGTCGGGCTCGGTCAGCCCGAAGCAGCCGATCGCCTCGCCGGCCGCCATCCGGGGCAGCCACTCCTGCTTCTGCTCCTCGCTGCCGAACCGCCAGATCGCGTACATCGCCAGCGACCCCTGCACCGAGACCATGCGAGCGGATGCCCGAGTCGCCGGCCTCCAGCTCCAGGCAGGCCAGCCCGTAGTCGACCGCCGACATGCCCGCGCAGCCGTAGCCCTCGAGGTGCATGCCGAGCAGCCCCATCTCGCCGAACGCCTTGACCAGCCCGCGGGGGTCGTCGATCCGGCCGTTCTCGAACCAGTCGGCGACGTAGGGCTCGGCCACCTGCTCGACCAGCTGACGCACCGAGGCGCGGACGTCCTTCTCCTCCTGGCTGAGCAGGTCGTCGATGCCGGCCGGGTCGTCGACGTCGAACGGCGGGGGGGAGCCGGGGCTGCTCATCGCCGCGTCACTCCCACTCGATGGTGCCCGGCGGCTTCGACGTGACGTCGAGCGGTGACCCGGTTGACCTCGCGCACCTCGTTGGTGATGCGGGTCGAGATCCGCTCCAGCACGTCGTAGGGCAGGCGCGCCCAGTCGGCGGTCATCGCGTCCTCGGAGGTGACCGGGCGCAGCACGACCGGGTGGCCGTAGGTGCGGCCGTCGCCCTGGACGCCGACCGAGCGGACGTCGGCGAGCAGCACGACCGGGCATCTGCCAGATGTCGCGGTCGAGGCCGGCGCGGGTCAGCTCCTCGCGGGCGATCGCGTCGGCCTCGCGCAGGATGTCGAGCCGCTCGCGGGTGACCTCGCCGATGATCCGGATGCCGAGGCCCGGGCCCGGGGAACGGCTGGCGCCAGACGATCTCGGCGGGCAGGCCGAGCTGCTCGCCGACCAGCGCGGACCTCGTCCTTGAAGAGCGTGCGCAGCGGCTCGACCAGCTCGAACTCGAGGTCGTCGGGCAGCCCGCCGACGTTGTGGTGGGACTTGATGTTGGCGGTGCCGGCGCCGCCGCCGGACTCGACGACGTCGGGGTAGAGCGTGCCCTGCACGAGGAAGCCGACCGTGCTCGCCGTCGCTCGCCGGCCTCGGCCGAGCACCTCGGCCTCGGCGGCCTCGAAGACCCGGATGAACTCGCGGCCGATGATCTTGCGCTTCTCCTCCGGGTCGGTGACCCCGGCGAGCGCGTCGAGGAACTGCTTCTGCGGCGTCGACGACGTGCAGCTCGACGCCGGTCGCGGCGACGAAGTCGCGCTCGACCTGCTCGGCCTCGCCCTTGCGCAGCAGGCCGTGGTCGACGAAGACGCAGGTGAGCCGGTCGCCGATCGCGCGCTGCACGAGCGCCGCGGCGACCGCGGAGTCGACGCCGCCGGACAGGCCGCAGATCGCCCGGCCCGCTCGCCGATCTGCGTCGCGGATCCGCTCGACCTGCTCCTCGACGATGTTGACCATCGTCCAGGTCGGCGGCAGCCGGCGATGTCGTGCAGGAAGTGCTCGAGCACCTGCTGGCCGTGCTCGGTGTGCAGCACCTCGGGGTGCCACTGCACGCCGGCCAGGCCGCGCGTCGACGTCCTCGAACGCCGCGACCGGGGTGCCGTCGGTCGAGGCGAGCACGTGAAGCCCGTCGGGCGCCGCGGCGACCGAGTCGCCGTGGGACATCCAGACCGTGTGCTCGGCGGGGATGTCGGCGAGCAGGGTGCCGCGGCTCGGCGACGCGTGACCGGCGTGCGGCCGTACTCGCGCGCGCCGGTCTGGGCGACCTCGCCGCCGAGGCCCGGGCCATCACCTGGAAGCCGTAGCACATGCCGAAGACCGGGACGCCGGCCGTCGAAGAGCGCCGGGTCGATGCCCGGGCGCGCCCGTCGGCGTAGACCGACGACGGGCCGCCGGAGAGGATGATCGCCTTCGGGCTCGCGCGCCGAGCATCTCGGCGACCGGCATCGTGTGCGGCACGATCTCGGAGTAGACCCGCGCCTCGCGCACGCGCCGGGCGATCAGCTGGGCGTACTGCGCTCCGAAGTCGACGACCAGGACCAGGTCGTGCTCCGCGGCTGCGTCACGCGCGCGAGCCTATCGTCTCGCCGGCGCCGATGCGGGCCTGACCCATCGCCAGGGCCCGGCCGGGGAGGGAGGGTGGCCGGGCCCTGGACCGTCCCGGCGACTGCGGAGCAGCGCCTGGACACTGGGTCCCGGCGCGTGGGAGGGAGCATGTCTGCCGGGTCCGCTGGCTCAACGAGGGTCAACGACGCCGCGTCACGGGAGCCGCGGCCTTCACGGCCCGCCGTATGACGGCCTCGACCGCGTCCGGTCAGCTGACACCTCGACGATCGGCAGCCGCAGCGCGCCCGGGGCGTCGTCCGGGCACGACCGGGTGCGTGCGGGCGCCACCGGGTCGACCGGCACGTACGCCGCGCCCAGGTCGCGGGCCGCGGGTCGGCCTCGCCCTTGTTGGGCCAGAACGCCATCGCCCGCTCGGCCTGGGCGGTGATCGTCAGCGACGGGTTGACGCCGAGGTTGGCGGAGACCGCCGAGCCGTCGACGACGTGCAGGCCGGGGTGGCCGTAGACCCGCTGGTAGGGGTCGACCACGCCGGTCGTCGGGCGAGTCGCCGATCGCGCAGCCGCCGATGAAGTGCGCGGTCAGCGGCATGTCGAACGGCTCGCCGATCGGTGCCGCCCGGCGCAGCCGCCCATGATCTCGCGCCATCCGGCCGCACGGCCTCGTTGGCCGACCGGGATCCAGGTCGGGTTGGGCTCGCCGTGGCCCTGCCTGCGAGGTGAGCACGCGCCGGCCGGTGACGCGGGACCGCTTGGTGTAGGTCGTGATCGAGTTGTCGAGGCTCTGCATGACCAGCGCGATGACGGTGCGCTCCGACCAGTGCTTCAGGTCGTAGAGGTCGCGCGAGGTCGCGCCGCTGCGCGCCACATCTCGCGCAGCCAGGTCGCGCCAGCGCGGCCCGGCGCCGTCGCCGTCGGTGAGCACCGTCTGCAGCAGCGCCATCAGCGTTGCTGCCCTTGCCGTAGCGCACCGGCTCGATGTGGGTGTGCTCGTCGGGGTGGAACGACGAGGTGATCGCGACGCCCTCGGCTGTAGTCGACGTCGCGTCGTCGGGCGCGATCGCGCCGAGGATCGACTCGGAGTTGGTGCGCGTCAGGTCGCCGAGCCGGTCGGAGAGCCGCGGCAGGTGGCCCTCGTCCTTCATCCGGTGCAGCAGCCGCTGGGTGCCGAGCGCCGACGGCGGCGAACGACGACCTGGTCGGCGGTGCAGCACCGCGGCCGCGAGCGCCGTCGACGCTTGGCCTTGGTCGTAGCCGGACGTGGACGTCGTACCCGCCGCCGGCGCGGGGCGTCACCCGGGTGACCGTGGTCAGCGGCAGCACCGTCGCGCCGGTCTGCTCGGCGAGGTGGAGGTAGTTCTTGACCAGGGTGTTCTTGGCGTTGTGCCGGCAGCCCGGTCATGCACTCGCCGCAGTCGATGCAGGTGGTTGCGGTCCGGGCCGGCGCCGCCGAAGAACGGGTCGGCGACCGGCTCGCCCGCGGCTGCGCCCGGGCCGCCGAAGAAGACGCCGACCGGCGTCGGGTGGAAGGTGTCGCCGACGCCCATCTCGTCGGCGACCTGCTCCATCACCTCGTCGGACGGGCGTGCGCACGCGGGTTGTCGACGACGCCGAGCATCCGCTTGGCCTGGTCGTAGTACGGCGCCAGCTCGGCCCGCCAGTCGGTGATGTCGCGCCCACTGCGGGTCGTCGTAGAACGGCGCGCAGCGGCTCGTAGAGCGTGTTGGCGTAGACCAGCGAGCCGCCGCCGACCCCGGCGCCGGACGAGGATCAGGCAGTCGCGGAGCGCGTCGATCCGCTGGATGCCGTAGCAGCCCGACCTCGGGCCGGAAGAGGAACGTCTTGGTGTCGAACGACGTGGCCGGGAAGTCGTCGTCGGCGAACCGGGCGCCGGCCTCGAGCACGCCGACCCGGTAGCCCTTCTCGGTCAGCCGCAGCGCGGTGACCGAGCCGCCGAAGCCGGAGCCGACGACCAGGACGTCGTAGTCGGTCATGGTCGCCGGTCACGCGCGGCCCAGCTTCTTCATCAGCCGCAGGTTGGCGGTCATCACCTTGGCGTAGGTCTCGTCGGACATGCCGAGCATCGGCGCGAAGCGGCACCAGCCGCTGCGTCGCGACCGACTGCGCCTCGGTGTAGCGGAGGATGCCCTCCGCGCCCTGGCGGCGGCCGAGCCCGGACTCGCGCATGCCGCCCATCGGGGCGTCGAGCTGCCGAAGGTCGCGCCGAAGGCCTCGTTGATGTTGACCGTGCCGCACTTGATGCGGCGCGGCGATGCGCGCGGGCCGCGGGCGCCGTCCTGGCTGTAGATCGAGGCGTTGAGGCCGTACTCGCCGTCGTTGGCGCGCGCGACCGCCTCGGCCTCGTCGTGGAAGCGGTAGAGCGAGACGACCGGGCCGAAGGTCTCTCGCCGAAGCAGGCCATGTCGGGCGTGACGCCCTCGAGGATCGTCGGCTCGAAGAAGTACGGGCCGAGGTCGGGCCGGTGCCCTGCCGCCGGTGAGCACGCGGGCGCCCTTGGCGACGGCGTCCTCGACGTGCGCGCTGCACCGTGTCGAGCTGGGCCTGCGAGATCAGCGAGCCCATGTCGACGCCCCAGTCGAGCGTGGCGCCCAGCGTCATCGCCTCGGTGCGCGCGACGAACCGCTCCACGAACCGGTCGTAGACCTGGTCGGCGACGAACATCCGCTCGATCGAGACGCAGAGCTGGCCGGCGTTGGAGAAGCAGGCGCGGACGGCGCCCTCGGCGGCCCTCTCGAGGTCGGCGTCGCGCAGCACGAGGATCGGGTTCTTGCCGCCGAGCTCGAGCGAGCAGCCGATCAGCCGCTCGGCGCAGGCCTGGGCGACGATCGCGTGCCGGTCGCGGTCGAGCCGGTGAAGCAGACGTAGTCGGCGCGCCGCGATCGATCGCGGCGCCGATCTCGGCGCCGGGGCCGGCGACGACCTGCCAGAGGTCCGTCGGGAAGCCGGCCTCCTCGAGCAGCTGGGCGCCGAGCAGCGCGGACAGCATCGTCTGGGCGTCGGGCTTGGCGACGACGGCGTTGCCGGCGAGCAGCGCCGGGAGGCCGTCGCAGAGCGCCAGGGTGAAGGGGTAGTTCCACGGCGAGATGATGCCGACGACGCCCTTGGGCACGCGGTTGACCTCGACCCGGGTGAGCACCGGGACCACGCCGGCACGGCGCGTCGGTGGTCGAGGTGCGCGGCGCGCGGTGCGGGCGTAGTAGCGGGCGGTCAGCGCGACGTGCAGCGGCTCGTCGAAGGCGTGCTTGCGGGCCTTGCCGGACTCCCAGACGATCAGGTCGAGGATCTCGTCCTGGCGGTCGAGCACGAGGTCGTGCAGGCGCAGCAGCACCGCCGGCCGCGGTCGTCGAGGTCGGTCTGCGGCCCAGGCGCGCCTGCGCCCGGCGGGCCCGCGCGAAGCGCCTCGCGACGTCGTCGGCGGTCGACTGCGGGATGTGCGCCAGCGGCTGCGTCGTTGAGCGGCGAGCGCACCTCGACGGTCTCGCCGGAGGTGGCCACGACCCGGCCGGTGAGGGCCGCGACGTAGACCGGTCGAGGGCGTAGGACGCGGTCGGGTCGTGCTCGGGGTCGCGCGGGCCGACAGCGGGGTCGGCCCCTGGGTCCACTGGGTGGTGCGAGGTCATGGGGCGAGCCTAGGCCAGCCCCGGAGGGCAGGCTACCCCTCGGTAACCTCCGGCGCCCTGCTAGACGGTGTCGACGATCTCGGGGGCGTAGACCCGCGCCTCGTCGGCCTCCTGGTCGGTCAGCTTCAGCTGGCTCTGCCGCTCGGCCTCGACCCGGCGCAGGTAGTGGTCGACCTCCTCGTCGATGCGCGCGTCGTCCCAGCCGAGCGCGGCCGGCCATCAGCTCGGCGGCCGGGCGGGCCGCGGCGACGCCGCGGTCGAAGGTCTCGATCGAGATCCGGGTGCGACGGGCCAGCACGTCGTCGAGGTGGCGCGCGCCCTCGTGGGTGACGGCGTAGACGATCTCGGCGCGCGAGGTAGTCCTCGGCGCCCGCGCAGCGGGTCGGCCGAGCTCGGGCCGCTCGCGCGATCAGCGTCGAGCACCTCGTCGACCAGGCCGCCGAAGCGGCCCAGCAGGTGGTCGATCACGCCGACGTGCGAGCCCGACGCTCGCGCGAGCAGCATGACGCGCTGGTTGGTGCGCGTCTCGAAGCCCTGCGGCGCCCACCAGCGGCACCCGGTCGGTGATGCGAGTCGCGCGTCGTGGTGGCGGTCAGGTGGCGCAGCGGTGGGCACGCCGGCGTCGACGGCGTCCTTCGCCATCACGCGGTACGTCGTGAGCTTGCCGCCGGCGATCATCACCAGGCCGGGGACCGGGGTGACGACGGTGTGCTCGCGGGAGATCTTCGACGTCGGCTCGGCCTCGCCCGTCAGCAGCGGCCGCAGGCCGGCGTACACGCCCTCGACGTCGTCGTGGTCGAGCGGGTCGCTTGAGGATCGTGTTGACGTGGTCGAGCAGGTAGTCGATGTCGGCCTTGCTCGCCGCGGGGTGCGCCTTGTCGAGGTCCCAGGCGGTGTCGGTGGTGCCGATGATCCAGTGCCGGCCCCACGGGATGACGAACAGCACCGACTTCTCGGTCTTGGTGATGAAGCCGGCCTCGGACCGGATCCGGTCGCGCGGCACGACCAGGTGGATGCCCTTGGACGGCCTGCGACGTTGAGCGAGCCGCGGCCGCCGACCAGCTCCTGGATCTCGTCGGTCCACACCCCGGCCGCGTTGACGACGACCCGGGCCCGGACCTCGAGGTCGCGTGTCGCTCTCCAGGTCGCGGGCGCGGACGCCGACCACCCGCTCGCCCTCGCGGAGGAAGCCGGTCACCTTGGTGCGGGTGGCGACGTGGGCGCCGTGGGACTGCGGCGGTGCGGGCGATCGTCATCACCAGCCGGGCGTCGTCGACCTGGCAGTCGTAGTAGCGGATCGCCCCGACGCAGCGTCGTCGGTCTTGAGGTCCGGCGCGATCCGGGCGACCTGCTTGCGGAAGAGGTGCGGTGCTTGGGCACGCCCATGTCGTACTTGCCGGCCATGGCCATGCCGTCGTAGAGCGCGAGCCCGGCGCCGACGTAGGGGCGCTCCCAGCGCGTGCTGCAGCGGGTAGAGGAACGGCACCGGCCGCACCAGGTGCGGGCGCGAGCCGGGTCAGCAGCAGGCCGCGCTCCTCCAGCGCCTCGCGGACCAGCCCGAAGTCGAACATCTCGAGGTAGCGCAGGCCGCCGTGGACCAGCTTGGAGCTGCGCGACGACGTGCCGCGACGCGAGGTCGCGCTGCTCGACCAACGCCGTCGACAGGCCGCGGGTGACGGCGTCGAGCGCGACACCGACCCCGACGATGCCGCCACCGACGACCAGGACGTCGAGCTCGCCCCGGGTTGCCCGGTCGCCCCGAGAGCGTCGAGCGCGTCGGTGCGGGCGGTCGCGCTCAGGGCGCTGCTCTGCGTCATGCCGCCATTGTGCCCAACGCCGCGAGCGCCGGGGCGGCGGCCCGAGCAGCCATGATGGGTCCGTGGAAGAGCTGGTGGCGCTGTACGACGACGCGGGGCGTCCGGTCGGCGCGGCGCCGCGGTCGCGGATGCGCACGGAGAACCTCCGCCACGCGGCGACCGCCGTGGTGGTCCGCGACCCGCTGGGTCGGGTCTACGTGCACCGCCGCACCGAGATCAAGGACGTCTATCCCGGCCGGCACGACTTCGCCGCGGGGGGCGTCATCGCCGCCGGCGAGGAGGCGTACGCCGCTGCCCGACGCGAGCTCGCGGAGGAGCTCGGGATCAGCGGGGTGTCCCTGGAGCCGCTTGGTGAGGGCGACTACAGCGACGACCGGACGTCGTACCACGCGTTCTGCTACACCGCGCTCTGGGACGGGCCGGTGACCTGGCAGCCGGAGGAGGTCGCCTGGGGAGACTGGGTGCCCCCGGGCGAGCTGGTCGCGTGGGCGGAGCGGGAGCCGTCAGCGTTCATGCCCGACACGGTCTCGCTCCTGTTGGACTGGGTCCGCGGCCTCGCGGCGCCTGCCCGATGAGCCGTTGAGAGCAACACGACAGCGCGGCGGTGCCCAGCGCCGCGCGGGACACACCGGACGAGTGACGGGACATGGCGCCTACTCGACCACGACCTCGATCCGCTGGAACTCCTTGAGCGTCGGTGTAGCCGGTCGTCGCCATCGCGCGGCGGAGCGCGCCGATGAGGTTCATGGTGCCGTCGGCGACCCGGGAGGGCCCGAACAGGATCTCCTCCAGCGTGCCGACCGGCTCGAACGGCGACCCGCTCGCCGCGCGGCAGGTCGCGGTGGTGCGCCTCGCCGCCCCAGTGGAAGCCGCGGCCGGGCGCGTCGGTGGCGCGGGCGAACGGCGAGCCGACCATCACGGCGTCGGCGCCGCAGGCGATCGCCTTGGCGATGTCGCCGGAGCTGCCGATCGAGCCGTCGGCGATGACGTGGACGTAGCGGCCGCCGGACTCGTCGAGGTAGTCGCGGCGGGCCGCGGCCACGTCGGCGACCGCCGAGGCCATCGGGACGGCGATGCCGAGCACGGTGCGCGTGGTGTGGGCGGCGCCGCCGCCGAAGCCGACGAGGACGCCGGCCGCGCCGGTGCGCATCAGGTGCAGCGCCGCCTGGTAGGTGGCGCAGCCGCCGACGATCACCGGGCACGTCGAGCTCGTAGATGAACTCCTTGAGGTTGAGCGGCTCGGACTGGCTGCGACACGTGCTCGGCCGAGACCGTGGTGCCGCGGATGACGAACATGTCGACGCCGGCGTCGACGACGGTCTTGGCGAACTCCTTGGTGCGCTGCGGGCGACAGCGAGCCGGCCACGGTGACGCCGGCCTCGCGCATCTCGGCGCAGCCGCTCGGTGATCAGCTCGGGCTTGATCGGCTCGGCTGTAGATCTCCTGCATCCGCGCGGTCGCCGTCGATGCCCTCGAGGCCGGCGATCTCCTCGAGCAGCGGCTCGGGTCGTCGTAGCGCGTCCAGAGGCCCTCGAGGTTGAGCACGCCCGAGGCCACCCTAGCTGGCCGAAGCGCGATCGCGGTCGCCGGCGACATCACCGAGTCCATCGGCGCCGCCAGGACGGGCAGGTCGAACCGGTAGGCGTCGATCTGCCAGGCGACGCTGACCTCCTCGGGGTCGCGGGTGCGCCGGCAGGGCACGATCGCGATGTCGTCGAAGGAGTAGGCCCGGCGGGCGCGCTTGGCCCGGCCGATCTCGATGTCGGTCACGGGGGAAGGCTATCGAGCCACCGCGCTGCCGGAAGGGCCCGCCCGGTCACCCGGCAGACTGGAGCCCATGATCTCCCTCGACCTCGCCCACTCCCTGCGCGAGGCTGGCCTGGCCTGGACGCCCACCAAGGGGGACGGCTTCGTGATCCCCGACCGCGACCTCGACGACCAGGTCTTCGTCGTCAGCGACATGGTGATCGAGCGCTTCGAGCCGCCGAGCGGGGGCGAGCTGCTGGCGTTCAACGGCACCACGGAGTGGGCGCTGGACAGCCTGGAGTCCGGCGAGGCGCTGTGGCTGCCGCGCGAGGACCAGCTGCGCGCTGCGCTCGGCGAGGCGTTCGTCGGGCTCGAGCGACTGCCCGGCCACCCGCCCGGCTACGCCGTCACGACGACCACGGTGCACGGCGCCCGCCGCCACGTCGACGTCGACCCCGAGTCGGCCTACGCCCGGGCGCTGCTGGACCTGCTGCGGACCTGACGGGCGTCCCTCCGGTCGGATTCGGGTCAGGACGACGTGCTGGGTACGCCGTACCGACCCGCTTGTCCCCAACTCGAGGACAACCCGCCCCACGTCGGCGACCCTGGAGGGATGAGCCGTCGACCACTGCCCGTCCTCGTCGTCTCGGCCGGCCTCGTCCTGGTGGGGGTGCTGGCGGCGGCGGCCGGCCTGGTGGCCAGCTGGATCTCCTCCTGCTGCGGCTCGCGCGACCCAGGAACGACGACCCCCCTGTGGATCGGACTCGGCCTGGCCACGGCCCTGATCTGGGCCGGCGCTGGGCTGCTGTCGGCACGGATGACCCGGCGGCGACTGCTGCTGCTGACCGCGCTCGCCCCACTGGTCTGCCTCGGCGCCGCCCCGTCGTCGTCCGACCTCGCCGCGCTGGTCCTGCCGGCTGCCCTGGCGTGGGCTTGGCTGGCCTTCCTGCTCACGAGACCGACGTTCACGGCCTGGCTGGCCGCACCTGGCCGTGGGGCCTCCGTCGCCGCCTGACGGTCAGCGCCCGGTGTAGTTGGGCGCCTCGACGGTCATCTGCACGTCGTGCGGGTGGCTCTCCTTGAGCGAGGCCGAGGTGATCCGGACGAACCGGCCCTTGTCCTGCAGCTCGGGGATGGTGCGCGCGCCGACGTAGAACATCGACTGGTTGAGCCCGCCGACGAGCTGGTGGGCGACCGCGGCCAGCGGGCCGCGGTAGGCGACCTGGCCCTCGATGCCCTCGGGGACGATCTTGTCGTCGCTGGTGACCTCGGCCTGGAAGTAGCGGTCCTTGGAGTAGGACTTCTTGCCGCGGCTCGACATCGCGCCGAGCGAGCCCATGCCGCGGTAGGACTTGAACTGCTTGCCGTTGACGAAGACCAGCTCGCCCGGGCGACTCCTCGCAGCCGGCGAGCAGCGAGCCGACCATCACCGTGTCGGCGCCGGCGACGAGCGCCTTGGCGATGTCGCCGGAGTACTTCAGGCCGCCGTCGGCGATCACGGGGCACGCCGGCCGGCCTGCGCGGCCAGCGAGGCCTCGTAGACCGCGGTGACCTGGGGGACGCCGACGCCGGTGACGACGCGCGTGGTGCAGATCGAGCCCGGCCCGACGCCGACCTTGACGGCGTCGGCGCCGGCGTCGACGAACGCCTGCGCGCCCGTCGCGGGTGGCGACGTTGCCGCCGATGACCTGCACGTGCCGGGTCGCCGGGTCGGTCTTGAGCCGGCGCACCATGTCGAGCAGCAGCCGGACGTGGCCGTGGGCGGTGTCGGCGACGAGCACGTCGACGCCGGCCTCGATCAGCGTGGTCGCCCGCTCCCAGGCGTCGCCGAAGTAGCCGATCGCCGCGCCGACCATGCAGCCGGCCGTCGCCGTCGTTGGACGCGTGCGGGAACTGCTCGCACTTGACGAAGTCCTTGACCGTGATCAGCCCGCCGAGCCGGCCGTCGTCGTCGACGAGCGGGCAGCCGCTCGCGCTTGTGCTGCGCGCAGCAGCGCGGTGGCGTCCTCGCGGGAGATGCCCGACCGGCGCCGGTGATCAGCGGCATCGGCGTCATCACCTCGTCGACCTTGGTGGTCGCCCACTCCGCGACCGGGGTGAAGCGCAGGTCGCGGTTGGTGATGATGCCGAGCAGCCGGTTGTCGGCGTCGACGACGGGCAGGCCGGAGACGCGGTACTCGCCGCAGAGCTGGTCGAGCTCCTCCAGCGTCGCGTCGGGGCCGATCGTGACCGGGTTGGAGATGATGCCGGTCTGGGTGCGCTTGACCAGGTCGACCTGGTAGGCCTGGTCCTCGATCGACAGGTTGCGGTGCAGCACGCCGAGGCCGCCCTGGCGGGCCATCGCGATCGCCATCCGCGACTCGGTGACGGTGTCCATCGCGGCGCTGACCAGCGGCACCTCGCAGCGAGATCTCGCGGGTCAGCCGCGTCGTGGTGTCGATGTCGGTCGGGCGCGAGGTCGGTGTCGCCCGGCAGCAGCAGGACGTCGTCGTAGGTGAGGCCCGAGGGCAGCGAACTTCTCGGGCAGCTCCACTGCTGGCTCTCGCCGCAGTCACTCATGCACGGATCCTACCGGCGGGGCCCGGGGCCGCAGCCTCAGCGGGCGCCGGCGAAGTCGCGCACCGGGGCGCGCACCGTGAGCCGCTCGGCAGACATCCGGATCCGGCCCCGCAGCCCGGCGGCCAGCACCAGCGGCAGGACGGCCTGGTTGTCGGCGCGGGTGTTCAGCACGACCTCCGACGGCGCCGTCCAGCGCCGCCAGCCGGGCCGCCTCCACCAGCAGCCGGGTGCCGATGCCGCGCCGCTGCCAGGCGGGGTCGACCTCGCAGCGACCAGCTCGCGAACGCCCGCTCCTCGCCGGCCTCCGGCCGGATCTCGGCGCGATGCCCACGGTCGTGCCCGTCGACCGCGGCCGAGACGACGCCGTCACCGACGACGTACGTCGGTGTCGCGGCGCTGCCCGACTCGCCGCGCCGCCGACGGCATCGGCTGCTCGACGGCGGGCACCGCGCGAGCACGTCGGTGACCAGATCGGCCATCGCCGCCCCGCGCGCGTGCTCGGTCGGCGGTGAACGGCGCGTGGCGGCGCACCTGCACCTGCACGTCGCCGACCGTCATCTCCATCACGTCCTGGGTCGGGCCAGCGGCGCCCGGCGCCCGGGTCGGCCTCGGCGTCGAACAGGGTCGCCACGCACCTCGGGGAACGACGCCGGCTGGGCCAGGATCGTCCGCGCGGCCTGGACGTAGCGGGTCGGCTGGTCGACCAGGGCGGCCTCCGAGCAGACGGTCGCAGCCGACCCGGCCGCCACCCGGCCCGCTCGCACGAGCCGCTCGATCTCCTGCCTGCCCGCCAGTCGCTGGCGGCGTGCGCGAGCA
Organism: uncultured Actinomycetota bacterium; assembly: GCA_963719955.1. GTDB lineage: Bacteria > Actinomycetota > Actinomycetes > Propionibacteriales > Nocardioidaceae > Nocardioides. The sequence continues at coordinate 501,308 of CAVRDV010000002.1, forward strand.
CGAGCTCGTCGGTGACCGCCTCCACGCCGGGGAAGATCTGCAGTCCGAGGATGTTGACGTCGGCGCGGCCACACTGCTCGGCCAGCCGGGCCAGCGAGCCGGGACGGTCGGGCATGGTGGTGCGGACGCGCCAGAGCATGGGCGGCCCCCTCTCGTGGTCGGGCTGGACGGACCCAGGATCCGCCGTGACGGTTTCCGGTCGTGGTCGGCTGTGTTTCGGCAGGGCTAACTCCCGGCGCCCGGGCCTGACGACACGGAGACCGCCGCCGCCCCGGAGCGGCGGCGGCGGTCTCGATGTGCAAGAACGACGCGTCAGTGCGCCGTCTGCGACGCCTCGGCGTCAGTGGCCGTGACCGTGGCCGTGGCCGTGGCCGGCGGCGTCGGCCTCGTCCTCCTCCTCGGGCTTCTCGACGACCAGCGTCTCGGTCGTGAGCAGCATGCCCGCGATCGAGGCCGCGTTGACCAGCGCGGAGCGGGTGACCTTGACCGGGTCGAGGACGCCCTGGGCGACCAGGTCGCCGTACTCGTCGGTGGCGGCGTTGTAGCCGTTGCCCGACGCCGAGCCTCGCGGACCTTGGCGACGACGACGTAGCCGTTGACGCCGCCGTTCTCGGCGATCCAGCGCAGCGGCTCGTCGGCGGCCTTGCGCACGATCGCGCACGCCGGCCGCCTCGTCGCCGGTGAGGCCGAGGTCGTCGTCGAGCACCGACGACCGCGTGGATGAGCGCGGAGCCACCGCCGGCGACGATGCCCTCCTCGATCGCGGCGCGGGTCGCGGAGACGGCGTCCTCGATGCGGTGCTTCTTCTCCTTGAGCTCCACCTCGGTGGCGGCGCCGACCTTGATCACGCAGACGCCGCCGGCGAGCTTGGCGAGGCGCTCCTGGAGCTTCTCGCGGTCCCAGTCGGAGTCGGTGTTCTCGATCTCGGCCTTGATCTGGTTGACCCGGCCCTCGACCTCGGCGCTGCTCGCCGCCACCGTCGACGATCGTGGTGTCGTCCTTGGTGACCACGACGCGACGGGCCGTGCCGAGCACCTCGAGGCCGACCTGGTCGAGCTTGAGGCCGACCTCGGGGGCGACGACCTGGCCACCGGTGAGGGTCGCGATGTCCTGCATCATCGCCTTGCGGCGGTCACCGAAGGCCGGGGCCTTGACCGCGACGGCGTTGAACGTGCCGCGGATCTTGTTGACGACCAGGGTCGACAGCGCCTCGCCGTCGACGTCCTCGGCGAGGATGAACAGCGGCTTGCCGGCGCCGATGACCTTCTCCAGCAGCGGGAGCAGGTCGGCGATCGAGGAGATCTTGCCCTGGTGGAGCAGGATGTAGGGGTCGTCGAGGACGGCCTCCATGCGCTCCGGGTCGGTGACGAAGTACGGCCGAGATGTAGCCCTTGTCGAACTGCATGCCCTCGGTGAACTCGAGCTCGGTGCCCATGGTGTTGGACTCCTCGACGGTGATCACGCCGTCCTTGCCGACCTTGTCGAAGGCCTCGGCGAGCAGGTCGCCGATCACGCTGTCGCGGCTGGAGATCGTGGCGACCGACGCCATGTCCTCGCGCGTCTCGACCTCGCGGGCCGCCTCGCGCAGCGCGTCGCCGACGGCCTCGGCCGCGGCGTCCATGCCGCGCTTGAGGCCCATCGGGTTGGCGCCGGCGGCGACGGCGCGCAGGCCCTCGTGGACCATCGCCTGGGCCAGCACGGTGGCGGTGGTGGTGCCGTCACCGGCGACGTCGTTGGTCTTGGTGGCGACCTCCTTGGTCGAGCTGGGCGCCGAGGTTCTCGAACGGGTCGTCGAGCTCGATCTCACGGGCGACGGTCACGCCGTCGTTGGTGATGGTGGGGGCGCCCCACTTCTTGTCGAGGACGACGTAGCGGCCCTTGGGGCCGAGCGTCACCTTGACGGTGTTGGCGAGCGCGTCGACGCCGCGCTCGAGCGACGCGGCGGGCGTTCTCGTCGAACTCCAGGATCTTGGGCATGTACTCTCTGCTCCTTGCAGTGGATCGAGTCGTGTGCCGGAGGTCGACCGCCGGAGCGACGGCCGTCGGGCACACGACCCGTCAGATGGTCCGGCTCAGGTGCGGTCAGGAACCGACGACGGCGAGGACGTCGCGGGCGGAGAGGATGAGGTACTCCTCGCCGGCGTACTTGACCTCGGTGCCGCCGTACTTGCTGTAGATGACCTTGTCGCCGACGGCGACGTCGAGCGGGACGCGGTTGCCGTTGTCGTCGATGCGACCGGGACCGACCGCCAGGACCTCGCCCTCCTGGGGCTTCTCCTTGGCGGTGTCCGGGATGACCAGGCCGGAGGCCGTGGTCTGCTCGGCGTCGAGCGGCTTGACGACGATGCGGTCCTCGAGCGGCTTGATGTTGACCGACACGAGTGATCGACCTCCACTTTCCACTAGGTGTCTGTGCTGGCTTGGCGCGCCGGGCGGGACGCCCGGCGCCGTGGTTGGTGCAACGTCTGGGCTTGCGGGGAGGTACGCCGTCGCGGGGGTCGCACCGACTCGCAAGCGCTGGCACCCTCATGGCGAGAGTGCCAAGTCAGACGTTAGCACTCACCCCCAGTGAGTGCCAGACGGGTGGTCGCCTAGCACGTCCGACGCACCGTGAGGCGCACGTCGGAGGTCGCGACACCGGCGTTCCCTTCGGCGTCGGTGTACTCGACCCGCAGGGGGCCGGCCTGGCCGCGGGTGCCGCGATAGCGGATGACGAACGTGGTCCAGTTCTTCTGCCCTTTCTCGGTGACCGGGATGGTCGCCCCCTCCGCGGGCACCGCCCGCCGCCACACCCGCTGCTGCCAAAGACCGGTGCGCGGGCCGACGCCGTTCGGCCCGGTCCACTGCGCCGGCCCGCCCAAGGCCATCCCGAACGAGAACGCCAGGTCGCCCGGCCGACGCTGGTCGGCCCGCACCGCGAGGATCTCGAGACCGGAAGTGTCCTCCCAGATCACTCGGTCCACCCGCACGTCACCCGGCCCCCGGTTGACGAACACGTCCCAGCCGAGGGCTCCGGTCGGTTCTTGCGCCGGGACACAGAGTCGATGGCTGATGCCGTAGAACTCGAGCTGATCCGTCGCCCCAGCGCTTGCGGAGCTTCCACCGATAGCCGCCAGCGCATGGGGCTGGGACGGCGGTCGTGGGAACGCTGGCATAGTCCTGGCGTTCGAGCTGGGCGGATGAACCGCCTGCGATCGACGCTGCGGCCTCACGCCCGTTCGCGGCAGGATCGAAGTCGACCCGCAACGAGCCGACGACCGGTGCCCTGCCGGTCACCGCCTTGCGCGTGGCCAGCAGTGGCGCGCGGCTTGAGGAGGACTCCCGCACGCTCAAAGCCGTACCACTCGGGGCCAGTGCCACGGGCCGAGTGGTGGTCAGCAACCTGTCGGGAGCCGACACCACCACCCGCACGACCAACGTGCCGGACACATCGGCGTGCTGGATCCAGGTCGCCGCGTCGGCCGGAGCGACGGTGAAGCAACCTGCTGCGTCTGTCTCGCCTTCGCCCAGCAGGGACGGCACCACCACGCCGCCCTTGCGAGCAGCCGAGTCGACGGCGTCGGTGTACAGCCTGACCCGTGCCCCTGCTTCGACTCCGGGCTCCGCGACCCTGCCGCTCATCACCCCCCATCGACGCAGCTCGCTGCGGCACCCGCGTGACTCAGCTGTGGCACGAGCGAGACCGCGGACACTGCCACCGAGAAGGCCGCCAACCAGCTGATTCGAGATCCCCCGAGAGAGGTCATGTCCCGACTCTCGCACGATGCCGGTGGCGTACCAAGCACTGATCCACAGCTGCCGCCGCACTATCCGCCCAGGGCGGCGGGTGGGCGGCCGGAGGCGAGGAGGCGGGCGGTGCCGTCGCCGGCGTCGACCCAGGGCCCGGGGAGGGCGATGACGGCGAGGGCCGAGGTGGGCATGGCGGCCCACTCCCCCGTCAGCTCCTCGACCAGCTCCTCCAGGGCCGGGTTGTGGCCGACGAGCGCGGCGGTCGCGACGTCCCCGGGCAGCCGGCGTACGACGCGCAGCAACGGGCTGGCGCCGAACGAGTAGGCGTCCTCCTCCACCCGCATCGGCGGCGGTGTGGGCAGCTCGGCGGACACCAGCTCCCAGGTGGTGCGCGCCCGCTGCGCGGGCGAGACCACCGCCAGGTCGATGTCGGGCAGCTCCGCCGCCAGCCATCGCCCCGACTCCGGCGCCTGCCGACGACCCCGGGAGCCCACCGGCCGCTCGTGATCGGGGTGGGCGCCGGACCAGTCGGACTTGGCGTGCCGCACCAGCACCAGCGTGTGGGTCATCCCCCCATCCTGCCCGGCGCCCGCGCGGCCGCACACCGTCGGTGCGCAAGGATGCACGGGTGGACCTCGCGACCTTCCGGTGGCTGCTGACCCCCGACGGCCAGCAGCTGCTGCTCACCGCAGCCCAGGCGTACGCCGACGCGGACGGCGACCCGGTGCGCGCGGCGGCGCAGGTCCGGAAGGCCGACCCCGACCCGGACCGGTCGGCCGCCGCGCTGACCCAGGTGGAGCTGCGGGTCAAGGCAGTGCCGAAGTTCGGCGACGAGGCGCTGCGGCTGTACTTCACCCCCGACGCTCTGGAGCAGGCCACCCGGCGCCGGGTCGCCGACCACCGTGCGGCCCGGGTGGCCGCCGCCGAGCCCGGCTCCGTCATCGACCTCGGGTGCGGGATCGGCGCCGACCTGATGGCCTTCGCGCGGGCCGGACTCACCGCGGCCGGGGTCGAGCTCGACCCGGTGCGCGCCGCGATCGCCGAGGCCAACCTCGCAGCCCTCGGGCTTCCGGGCGCGGTCGCCGTGGCCGAGGCGACGACCGTCGACGTCAGCGGCTTCGGCGTGGCCTTCGCCGACCCGGCCCGGCGCACCGGCCGCGGGCGCAGCTTCGACGCCGCCGACTGGTCGCCGCCGTGGTCCTGGGTCGAGCAGCTGCTCCACGGCCGGGCGGTGGTCAAGGCGGCCCCGGGCATCCCGCACGACCTGATCCCCGACGGCGTCGAGGCGGAGTGGGTCAGCGAGCTCGGCGAGGTCAAGGAGGCCGTGCTGTGGTCGCCGTACCTCACGACGACGCGGCGTCGCGCCACCGTGCTCGGCCACACCGGTCTGGCCACCCTCACCGACGAGGACGACCCGTACGACGGCCGCGAGCGTCCGGTCCGCGACCTGGGCGGATACCTCTACGAGCCGGACGGCGCCGTGATCCGCGCCGGGCTGGTGACGGCCGTCGCCGCGGGCGTCGACGGCGGGTTGCGTCGACGAGCACATCGCCTACGTCACCTCCGACGCCTCCTTCCGCACGCCCTTCGCCCGCGGCTACCGGGTCGTCGAGCACGCTGCCCTACCGCGAGAAGCAGCTCCGGGCGGCTCTCAAGCAGCGCGGCATCGGCACGCTCACCATCAAGAAGCGCGGCGTCGACATCGACCCCGCGGCGCTGCGCAAGCGGCTGCACCTCGCCGGAGAGGACGAGGCGACGCTGGTGCTGACCCGGATCGGCGGCCACGGCGCGGCGCTGCTGGTGAAGCGGTTCTGACCCGCGACGATGCACAAGCAACCTCCCGAGCGCGGGCGACGTCTCACGGGCAGGAACACACCACGACGGGGGAACAACCATGACCATCGCGACCACCCGCGTCGGACACCGGCTATGGCTGGCCGCCGCCGCGCTCTGCCTCGCCTCGACCCTCGCCGCCTGCGGGTCCCAGGACCCGACCGCGGCACCGAGCGACGCGACCACCAGCGGGACCGGCACGCCCACCGCCACCGCCACCCCGACGCCCACCAGCCCCGACCGCGGCGTGCTCGACGTGAGCGACCTCGACCAGGGCGACGCGCCCGCGCTGGCGCACGCCATCCTGACCTACGTAAAGGGACAGCCGCGCGGCGGGACGATCCACGGGGTCGACGGCAGCACCACCCCGCTGCCGGCCCTCGGCCTGGCGGAGTTCGCCCCCCTGGGCGACGGCTGGGTGGTCGACATGGTCGACCCCGACAAGGGTGACGAGGCGGTCTTCCTGCTCGCCGCCGACGGCAGCCACGGCAAGTCCTACCCCGCGGAGGGCGGCCTGGCGGTCTCGCCGGGCGGCAACGTCGTGGCCTGGACCGCGCCCGACGGCACCGTGCGCACAGCGCACGCCGAGACCGACGAGGTCCTCACGATGCCTCGGGTGGCGCGGGGGCGGGGCTCGTTCCGCACCGTCGGTGTCACCGGCGACGACTGCCAGCAGGGCCGGTCCACCGACGACGGGTGCACGGTCGTCGTCAACAGCGGCGGCAAGGTGTGGCTGACCACGTCGCACGGCATCGTCGACTCGCTGCCGCGGATGATCGCGGCCACCACGTCCCAGGGCGACCTGCTGGGCGCGATGGTGTCGGTCGACGAGAGCGAGCCGGGCAGCTGCAGCAGGATGCTGCGGGGCTGGAGCAGGACGCTCTGGAAGACCTGTGACAACACGCTCGACGCGCTCTCTCCTGACGGGGCGCACCTGGTCGGGCTGCCCGCCTACCTCGACGGCTTCGGGCCGAACGCCCTCGACCTGCTCTCGATGGTCGACGGCAGCGCCGTGCAGTCGTGGACCGGCGACGAGGACTCTGCGACGTACTTCGACCAGGTCTGGGAGGACGACCAGCACGTCCTGGTGCGCACCTTCCAGGACCGGCAGTGGGCGGTCGTGCGGATCGGGCTCGACGGCTCCATGGAGTACGCCGTGGCGCCGGCCGCGGGCGACTCCTTCGAGTCGCCGTTCATCCTGCAGACCCGCTGACCCCAGACCCGCCGACCTCGACGGTCAGCCGCCGAGGAGGGCCTTCTCGGCGCCGATCGTCGTGTCGTCGCCGTGCCCGGTGTGCACGACGGTCTCGTCGGGCAGCGCGAGCAGCCGCGCGCGGATCGACTCCTCGATCAGGTCGGCCGGTCGCTGAACGACCGACCGGTCGCGCCGGGGCCGCCCTGGAAGAGGGTGTCGCCGGTGAACACGCAGCCGAGGTCGGCGGCGTAGAGGCAGACCGCCCCCGGCGCGTGGCCCGGCGTGTGCAGCACCTCGAGCGTCGGTGCCGCCCACCTCGATGCGTCTGGCCGTCGGCGAGGTCGACGTCCCACAGCGTCGTCGGGGTGGGTGAGCTCCCACAGCGGCTGGTCGTCGGGGTGCAGCAGGATCGGCGCGCCGGTCGCCTCGCGCAGCGCCGGCGCGACCCGCACGTGGTCGTCGTGCGCGTGGGTGCACACGATCGCCTTCACCGTGCGGCCGCCGACGACGGCGAGGATCGTCGTCGACGTCGTGCGGGGCGTCGATGACCACGCACTCGTCGTCGTCGCCGACCACCCAGACGTTGTTGTCGACGTCGAAGGTCTCGCCGTCGAGGCTGAAGGTGCCCGAGGTGACGGCGTGGTCGATCCGGCCGGGCGGGCAGGCAGCCGCGTCGGTCACAGGATCACCACCGAGCGCAGCACGTCGCCGTGGTGCATCTTCTCGAACGCCGCCTCGACGTCGCCGAGCCCGATCTCCTCGGAGACGAAGGCGTCGAGGTCGAGCCGGCCCTGCTGGTAGAGGTCGACCAGCATCGGGAAGTCGCGCGACGGGCAGGCAGTCGCCGTACCAGCTGGACTTGAGCGAGCCGCCGCGGCCGAAGACGTCGATCAGCGGGAGGTCGGGGATCTTCATGTCCGGGGTCGGCACGCCGACCAGGACGACGGTGCCGGCCAGGTCGCGGGCGTAGAAGCGCCTGCTTCCAGGTCTCCGGGCGGCCGACCGCGTCGATCACCACGTCGGCGCCGTTGCCCGTCGGTGAGTCCCTGGATCGCCTCGACCGGGTCGGCCTCCTTGCTGTTGACCGTGTGCGTGGCGCCCATGCCGCTTGGCCCACTCGAGCTTCCGGTCGTCGATGTCGACGGCGATGATCCGGCTCGCGCCGGCCAGCGCCGACCCGGCGATCGCGGCCGATCGCCGACGCCGCCGCAGCCGATCACCGCGACCGACTTGCCGCGGCCGACGTTGCCGGTGTTGATCGCGGCGCCGAGGCCGGCCATCACGCCGCAGCCGAGCAGGCCGACGGCCGCCGGCGCGGGCCGACGGGTCGACCTTGGTGCACTGCCCGGCGGCGACCAGGGTCTTCTCGGCGAAGGCGCCGATGCCCAGCGCCGGCGAGAGCTCGGTGCCGTCCTCGAGCGTCATCTTCTGGGTCGCGTTGTGGGTGGCGAAGCAGTACCACGGCTCGCCGCGCTTGCAGGCCCGGCAGTCGCCGCAGACCGCGCGCCAGTTGAGGATCACGAAGTCGCCCGGCGCGACGCTCGGTGACGTCCTCGCCGACCGCCTCGACGACGCCGGCGGCCTCGTGGCCGAGCAGGAACGGGAAGTCGTCGTTGATGCCGCCCTCGCGGTAGTGCAGGTCGGTGTGGCAGACGCCGCAGGCCTGGACCTGCACCACCGCCTCGCCCGGGCCGGGGTCGGGCACGTTGATCGTCTCGAGGGTGACCGGCTGCGCCCTTGCTGCGCGCGACGACGGCCTTGACCTGCTGCATCGGCACTCTCCTGGTCGGTGGTGTCGGTGGCGCCACGTCGTGGGCTCCGGGGCGCCCGTCGCGGCGGGCTGATGCGAAGACTCGCAAGCGGGGCCCTCCGTTGGCAACAGGTTGGCCGCCGCGGCGCCTGGACACGCCGAGGAAATTGCTGGACCGGGGGCGGGGCCGAGCCGGACTGGTCCGCCGACTCGCAGGCGGGGTTCTCCCCTGACGGCCGGTGGGTGGTCAGCCAGTTCGCCGAAGGGCTCGGCGCCAGCGAGCTGGTGATCCTGGACGCGGAGACCGGCGAGCCGCTGGTGACCTGGCGGCGCACCACGCCCGAGGGCGCCATGGCGCTGGGCGACCCGGTGTGGGAGGACGAGACGCACGTGCTCCAGGTGCTCACCCAGGGCCGCGACGTGGCCATCGCCCGCTTCGGCCTCGACGGCAGCATGGAGCTGACCGGGGTCCGGCAGACGGTCGACGACCCGACCCTCAGCACGCTGACGCTGATGGGGGGCTGAGCCTCACGCCACGACGGTGGTCATCGGCTGCGAGGAGTCGGCCGGGAGGTCGAGCGCCGACGGCGTACGGCCGCGCGCGACCAGCTCGGAGCCGAGGGCGGCGACCATCGCGCCGTTGTCGGTGCACAGGCCCGGGCGCGGGACGCGCACCCGGATGCCCGGGCCGGCGGCGCGCTCCTCGGCCATCGCCCGCAGCCGGCAGTTGGCGGCCACGCCGCCACCGATGAGGATGTCCTCGATGCCCTCGGCTCGCGCGCGGCGTCGAGCGCCTTGCGGGTCAGCACGTCGCAGACCGCCTCCTGGAACGACGCCGCGACGTCGGCGACGGGCACCGGCTCGCCGGCCCGCTCGCGGGCCTCGACCCAGCGCGCGACCGCGGTCTTGAGCCCGGAGAACGAGAAGTCGAAGCGGTGCCGCTCCAGGTCGCGCGCGCGAGGTCAGCCCGCGCGGGAAGTCGACGTACGCACGCGTCGCCGCTCGCGCGCCGCCCGGTCGATGTGCGGGCCGCCGGGGAACGGCAGCCCGAGCAGCCGGGCCACCTTGTCGAAGGCCTCGCCGGCGGCGTCGTCGATGGTCGCTCCCAGCGGCTCGACGCCGACGGTGACGTCCTCGACCCGGAGCAGGCTCGAGTGGCCGCCCGAGACCAGCAGCGCCAGGCACGGCTCGGGCAGCGGGCCGTGCTCGAGCTGGTCGACGGCGACGTGGGCGGCCAGGTGGTTGACGCCGTAGATCGGCTTGCCGAGCCCGAGCGCCAGCGCCTTGGCGGCGGCGACCCCGACCAGCAGCGCGCCGGCCAGGCCCGGGCCCGCTGGTCACGGCGACCGCGTCGACGTCGCGCGAGCCGCGATCGCCGGCGGTCTCGGCAGGCCCGCTCGATGGTCGGGCACCATCGCCTCGAGGTGGGCCCGGCTGGCGACCTCGGGCACCACGCCGCCGAAGCGGGCGTGCTCGTCGACGCTGCTGGCGACGGCGTCGGCGAGCAGCGTGTGCCCGCGCACGATGCCGACGCCGGTCTCGTCGCAGGAGGTCTCGATGCCGAGGACCAGGGGGCCGTCGTCCACGCGGGCCATGGTGCCAGGTACGTCAGCGTCCGCGCGGCAAGGTGGAGGGCAGACTGGAGGGCAGACTGGGCGGCGTGGCCGACCCGCTCGACTCCCCCGCCGGGCTGGCTGCTGCCCTGGCCGCCGTCGGCTGTGTGGCGTCGGAGGCGGAGGCTGCCCTGCTCTGGGAGCGGACTCGGTCCCCCTCAGCGCTGGCCGCCCTGGTGGCGCAGCGTGGCCGGGGGGTGCCGCTCGAGGTCCTCCTCGGGTACGCCGACTTCGGCGGCGTCCGTGTGACCGTGGCACCCGGGGTGTTCCTCCCCCGACCGCGCAGCGAGCTGCTGGCCCGGGTGGCCGTGCGCCGGGCGCGACGACACGACCGCCCCGTGGTCGCCGACGTCTGCTGTGGGTCGGGCGCCCTGGCGGCGGCCCTCGCCTCGGCGCTGCCGAGGGCCCGCCTGGTGGCCTCCGACCTCGACCCGGCCGCCGTCTCCTGCGCGGCGGCCAACGGCGCGGCGTACGGCTTCCAGGTGGTCGCCGGCGACCTCTGCGAGGCGCTCCCGACCGACCTGCTCGGCCGGGTCGACGTGATGGTCGCCAACGTGCCGCACGTGCCCACCGCCGAGCTGCCGCTGATGCCGCGCGACACCCGCGCCCACGAGCCGGCGCTGGCCCACGACGGCGGGGTCGACGGACTCGCCGTGCTCAACCGGCTGGCCGACCAGGCGGTGGCGTGGCTGGCCCCGGAGGGCGCGCTCCTCCTCGAGGTCGCCGACGGGCAGGTCGAGGCGGCCGCCACGGCGCTGGCCGAGCGAGGGTACAGCGTCGCGACCGATGGCGACCCGGAGGAGAGGACGTCGGTGCTGGTGGCTCAGAGGTCCAGCGCCAGCACCAGCGCGTCGGCCCCGGAGCGGTAGTAGCGCGGCCGCCGGTCGATGTCGGCGAACCCGGCGGCGCGGTAGAGCGCGAGCGCCGCCTCGTTGTCCGCGGCGACCTCCAGCAGCATCCGCGTGGCGCCGGCCCGGCTCGCCTCCCGCATCGCGGCGGCCAGCAGCGCGGTCGCCCCACCCGCGCGCTGGCGGTCCGGGCGCACCCCGATCCGCAGCAGGTCGGCGGTGTCGGCGACCACCGCGGTCACGACATGGCCGGTCAGGCCCTCGTCGTCGTTGACCTGGACGCAGCGACCGGCACCGGTCATCTCGGCGAGCAGCTGCTCCCCGCTCCACGCATCGGCGCCGAACAGCTCCTCCTCGAGCGCCCGGACGGCGGGCAGGTCCTCGAGCGTCGCCAGCCGGATCACGAGACGGGCTTGGGCCGGTGCGGCTCGGCCGCGTCGGGCCGGCGGAGATAGAGCGGCTCGGGCGGTAGCGTCCGGCCGCTCTCGGCGAGCGTCGCGGCCACCACCCGGGCCAGCCAGCCCGCGCTCGGGAGCAGCGGCGGCCGCCCGTCGGGGAACGCCTGCGGGTAGAGCTCGGCACCCGGCCCGACCACCGGCGCGTCGGTGGCGACGTCGGCCGGCCGCGCCACGTCGGGCCCCTCGAGCCGCCGCCCGGAGCCGTCGTACGTCGCGACGTAGACCTCCTTGCGACGCGCGTCGGTCGCGACCGTGAATCCGCCGTCGACCGTGCCGGTCGCGACGGCCTCGGCGGCCAGCACGTCGAGCGTGCAGACCCCATGGACGGGGATGTCGAGCACGTGACCGAGCGTCCGCGCAGTCACCAGGCCGACTCGCAGCCCAGTGAACGGCCCGGGCCCGACGCCGACAGCGACCCCGGTCAGCGCCGAGCGCTCGACCCCGGCGTCCGCGAGCGTGAGCTCGACCAGCGGCGCCAGCTGTTCGCCGTGCCGCATGGTCTGCTCCGAGCGGTGCTCTGCCAGCACGGTCGCACCGTCCGCGACGGCCACGGTCACCTGCGGGGTCGCGGTGTCGAAGGCCAGCAGCACGGATCAGAGGGTAGCCGCGCCGGCGCCCGTGGGGACCATCGGTCCTGTGCGGAGCAGCCTGAGAGCACGACGTACAGCACTACAAGCGCGCAAACCTCACTGGTTCTCACTGGGGGCCGACGCAGGGGCGCCGGCAATCATGACGATGCGGTGTTGCTCTCAGTGGCCCCGTTCGTGATCGCTGGCTAGTCCGTGTCGAACAGCGATCGTCGCGAGTCGCTTGTCTCGCGTCCATAGGCGCGCACCGGGTGTCAGCAGTGTTGCAGCCAGTAGGTGCGCGTCGACGTACCCGATGCCAAGGCCGAATAGCTGCTGGTTCTCGATCAGAGTCAGCACCTCGACGTCGGTTGCGTCGGTTGCCTGCGGGAGGTTGTGGAGTAGACCAAGGATCTCGCTGCGTCGCGAGAGGTGGCCGAGCGCGAGCTCCCCGGTCACCCAGGGGTGCGCCAGCACCTGGCCGTCTTGGAGGAGCCCTACTAGCTTGAGGTCACCCTTGCGGAGATGGTCGATCCAGATCGACGTGTCGACGAGGATCACGCAGGCATCGACTGCCGCCGCGGGACCGGCTTCGCGTCGGGCTCACTTCCTGCCAGTTGCGCGAGCCGCTTTGCGCTCTCGCGCTCGATCAATGCCCGCAGAGCCTGACGCACAAGTGCCGTCTTCTCGGTGGTCCCGGTCAGCCTCTGTGCTTCCTTGACGAGATCGTCGTCCAGGGCCAGGGTCGTTCTCACTGTAGCCTCCATGCACGTCGAGCAGCATTGAATGATGATTCTACCCGTGCTTCCGTACTCCAGTCACGGACCGCACCAGGTCGCTCCGCGCGACGAACCTGACTGGAGCGCGTCTCGCGCGACGATGGTCACGCGGAACCATCGGGCAATCGGCGAGGCTCCGGGTCAGCCCCCAGCGAAGTCGGCGATCTCAACTGCCAGCTGACCCGGCTGGTCCAGTGGCAGGAACGTTCTCGCACCAGGGATCTCCGCCAGGGTGGCGTTCGGGAACGCCGAGGCGAGCCGACGCGCGAGCGAGATCCGGAAGAACCGATCCTCTGGCGCCCAACAGAGCTTCACCGGTCGGCTGAACTGGGACAGGCGGGTCCCCACGGCCGCGAGATCGGCCGGCCGGACGGCGCGAGCGAAGCGGGAGACATCCATCCCGGCGTACCCCCGCGTCATCGAGATACGCCGTCACACCAATCGACCGACCCGGGGTGCATCCGTGTCGATGACGAACTGGCAGATCGCGCCACCGCTGTTGTTGCCGACCAGGGTTGCCTGAAGACCGGGCCCCTTGCGCAATGTCTACCAGTCTGGTTTACTTTGGCGCGGAGGGGAGTAGTCCCCGCTGGTGATCGTCACTACGGCGTCGGTGTCCGACGCCCGGTCTCCAGGGCCCTGCGCCGGGCCGACGAGACCTCCAGTCGATGGACTGGAGGGATTGTGGACGTTCCCCTGTGGGCGTGGTTCGCGGTCATCGGTGCCGTGGTGGTCATGCTGGTGATCGACCTCGTGGCGCACCGGCACGCCCAGGTGATCGGCGTGCGGGAAGCCGCGTCGTGGTCGGCGTTCTGGGTGCTGTGCGGGGTCGCCTTTGGCGCCCTGATCTGGTGGCAGTCCGGCGCGGAGTTCGCTCAGCAGTACTACGCCGGCTATCTGATCGAGAAGTCACTGGCCGTCGACAACGTCTTCGTGTGGGCCATCATCTTCAGCTACTTCGCCGTGCCCCGGGAGTTTCAGCACCGGGTGTTGTTCCTCGGAGTGCTCGGTGCGCTGTTCTTCCGCGGGGCGTTCATCGCAGCCGGGTCGGTCCTGATCGCCAGCTTCGGGTGGGTGTTGTACCTGTTCGCTGCGTTCCTGCTCTACACGGCTTGGAAGATGATCAGCCAACGCAACGAGCACCTCGATCCCGAGCAGTCCCGCGCGCTGCGGATGTTCCGCCGGTGGGTGCCGATGACCGACGCCTACCACGGCCAGCGCTTCCTGATCCGCAAGAACGGGGTCATCGTCGCGACCCCCCTCTTGGCGGTGTTGGTGCTGGTCGAGGTCACCGACATCGTCTTCGCCGTGGACTCGATCCCTGCGATCTTCGCGGTCACCGATGAGGTGTTCTTGGTGTTCACGGCCAACGCCTTCGCGATCCTGGGACTGCGGGCCATGTACTTCCTGCTCGCTGACCTGATCCACCGTTTCGTCTACCTCAAGCTGGGTCTGGCGCTGGTGCTGATCTGGGTCGGGATCAAGATGCTGCTCAAGATCGACGTGTTCTACATCCCCACCCCCATCTCCCTCGCCGTGGTCACCACCATCCTCGGCGTCTCGGTGATCGCGAGCCTGCTCGCCACCCGCGGACAAGAGCGCCGAGCGATCTCGGCGCCGGACAACCCGCCGTTCCGCATGGCCACGGAGGAGGAGGTGGCAGCCACGACATCGATCTGGCGACGCTCGCGCACCGGCTCGTTGACGCCCTGAACCCCGCCGACCTCAACCACCAGCGCCGGCCCCGGCCGGCAGGAAACGGAGTCATGATGACCAGAAAGTCCGCCCCCGACCATCGCGTGAGCGCCAGCACGGTGATCATGCTGCAAGCGATGACCAGCTACCCCAGCGTGTCGCTGTTGATGCCCACCACTCCCGGTGGCCTCGACGCCGCCCAGCGCTCCCGACTCAGTGCCCTGCGTGACTCGGTCGCGCAGCGGCTGACCTCTGAGGAGGCCTCCGAGTCGAAGCGGTCGTTCAGCACCGAGCGCGTGCTCCTCGAGCTCGACGTCCTGATCGACCGGGCAGCCGACGTTCAGCTGGAGAAGGGTTTGGCGCTCTACGTCAACGAGCACCACGCCCAGCTCCTCGTCCTCCCAGTGGAGGTCAGCGAGCGTGCGGTGGTGGATCCGACCTTCGCGACCCGTGACCTGGTCCGCGCGCTGCACCGCACCCCGCGTCACGTGGTGGTGAGCCTGTCCGCTCGCGAGGCGCGTCTGTTCGAGGGGCACCTCGGTATGCTGCGGCCAGCCGAGACCTCGAAGTTCCCGATGACGACCTCTGGGGACGACGACCGCAAAGAGAACCAGCGCGCGCCCTTTCTGCGGCGGGTCGACCAGGCACTGGGTGCCTACCTGCGGCTGCGTCCAGCCCCGGTCGTGGTGATGGGCGCCGAACCCACCCTGAGCCAGTTCTGCCAGACCTCTCTCAACCTGGGCCGTCTGGCCGGCAGGGTCGTCGGCAACCACATCAGGACTCCGCTGCCGACGATCGCCGACCTCGTCGCTCCCCACCTGGAGAACTACCTCGCCTCACGCCAGGACGAGGCACTGGCACTGCTCGAGCAGCGGCGCGGCCAGGACCGCGCGGTGCTCGGTCTGGATACGGTCTGGCTCGCTGCGCGTTGGGAACGCCCCGAGATGCTCGCCGTCGACGTCGACTTCTTCTATCCCGCCCGGATATCGCCCGATGGCGACACCCTGGAGGCCGCCGACGACGTCGAACACCCCGATGTCATCGACGACGTCGTGGACGAGCTCGTCGAGCAGGTCCTCGCCCGCGGCGCCTGGGTCGCGCTGATCGAACCGGGCCGGCTTCCCGACGGCGAGCGCATCGCGCTGACCACCCGGCAGCACTAGCGAACCAGCCGCCAAAGGACGAAGCCTACGTCGTCCGGGGCGCGCGCCCGGCCAGGGTCAATCGATACGGGTCAGTACGTCGTGCCAGGCGCGTCGTACTGACCCGTATCCCGACGGGCCTTCGCTGCGCCTGCCGTCGCGCCGAAACAGCGATCGGTCCTCGGGAAGCCGTGGGAAGGTGCCGATCTCCCGTCTGGCCGCACGACTCAGTTCTCGATCCCACCCCGGTATCGGCGAGAGGTGTCGGAGGGGCTCGTGGCGTCGGGATGCGTGTCCTCCGATCCGCGGGACTCGGTCCTCGTGCGAACGCTGTGCCTTGGCCCCGTCTGTCGACGTGTCGGCGAAAGCCTTCAGAATGCGTGCATGGCATACGACGAGCGCCTGGCAGGGCGGGTCCGCGACCAACTCAGCGGCCAGGTCGAGGCGGAGAAGAAGATGTTCGGCGGCCTGGCCTTCATGGTTGAGGGCCGGATGGCTTGTTGCGTGAGTGGCCAGGGCCTGCTGGTCAAGGTTGGGCAGGATGCGTTAACCGAGCTGGTCGAGCTCGATCACGTCGGGCCGATGACCATGCGCGGCGCTGTCTCGGACTCCTGGGTCAACGTCGGCGACGACGCCCTGGGTGATGAGCGCGCCCTCCGCCTGTGGCTCGACCGCGGTCTCGCGGCGAACCCGCCCAAGCCTCGTTCCCAGAGTTGATCGCCTGCCCGGCAGGCTGACCCCGAGGGATGTGTGGCCGTCGACGGCGGACGGCGAATTCGCGTGCCTCCTCCTGCAACGTCTGACTCGGTGGAGGATCGCGGCGCGGGACGGCGGACGGGACCTTCACCGTCTGTAGATGTCGCTGCGTCGGTCGGTGTGCACGATCTCTACCGTGCGGGGGTTCTCGCCGACGCCGTAGATCACTCGGTAGTCGCATCGGCGGGCAGAGTGCAGGCCGACAAGCACTCCGCGTGGTAGTCCGTCGAAGGTCGCGAAGACCCCGAGAGGGTTCGGCACCGATCTGCCGTCCGCCCGATGCTCCACCGACCAACAAGACCTCACCGCACAACGCGGTGCCTTGCTCGGCCTGGCCTTCGACGCATCCCTTCACCACGTCCGCTCGCCTAGCACCCTGTGGCGGGGTCTCGTCGCTTTCGGGCTGTGCCTCCGGGGTCATGTGGCCCCGGGCGGCTGACTGCGTCCTGCAGCCCCGCCTCGCCGGCCCGCTGCGGCGCCTCCACGACGGGGGCGCTGCCATTCTCGACGTCCGGCACGAGCCGGAGTAGCCGGCGGCCACCTCCCGATGCGGTTCGCTGGCACCTCTCACGGCGCAACGTGTCCAGCAGACTCGTTGGGAAGACCTCGCCGCGACTCCGTCGCTGACCGGGTCGGGAGGGACCGCTGACGGGCCGCCCGTGAGAGGGTCGCGGCGCGGGCCAGGGCCCACAGGAGGACGCCGCCGCCGACGAAGACCTGCGCGAGCACCTGCAGGTCCCTCATCGCTTCGAGCGCGGCCCGATCGAGACCGGCCCCCCAGGCAAGGGCGTAGACCACAGCAGCCGCTGCCGCCGCCGGGGCGAGGGCAACCAGGTGCTGGGCTCGGATCGACCCTCCGAGTGCCGCGAACAGCGTGGGGTGGTCGGATCGCGGTCCCGAGGCATGCAGGGCGAGGAGCGGCACCGCGACCAGTGCGGCGTACCGGATCGGGCCGTAGGGGACCGTGGCGAAGCCGAGGGCGGCCACGGCAGCCGTGGCAGAGATGACCACCCAGCCGAAGAGTCGGCTCGGCCTCCACGCGGCGCTCCAGATCCGATCCAGCAGGAGATGGGCGAGGGCCAGCGACGTCACCACCAGCAGCATCATGAGGGCGTAGTCCTCTGGCGTGGCGATCCCGGTGATCGCGTCCTCGCCGAGGTCGCTCGTCGGGTCGGAGTCGGGCAGCCACGATGTGGTCGCCCACAGCCCCGCCACGACGCCGTAGCCGGCCGACCATGCAGCCAGGGCAACCGGGCGACGCTCGACCAGCAGCCTACGCACCAGGACGAGGAAGCCCCCGAATGACAACAGTCCATGCCAACCAGCGAACATGGCCGGGTAGACCAGGTCTACTGGGCCCGCTTCGTGGAGGACCTGGACCACCACCCCTTCGACGGTCCAGGCGAACACGGCGCCCGCCAGCACCACTTGGTGCCACCCCCGGTAGGGGATCCGGGCCAGCGCCCACACCGCGAGTCCGGCCGCAAAGGCGTAGAACGCCGAGAGGATGACCGTCTCCTGGATGCGCGAGCCGAACCAGGCTGGTGAGTAGTTCCAGTAGGTGCGTTCGGAACTGAGGTGCAGGATGAACCCGACGACCGCCAGCAGGGCCGCGGTCCTGCTGCTCGAGCCGACCCGAAGGGCGATCGCGATGCCGGTTCCCCGCATAGGGCCCAGTCTCGACGCAGGGACGGCGGCGGTCCATCAGGAGGGCCCCTGGCATTCCCCCCATGCGATCGGACGCGGAGCGTGACCGGGTGGGATCGGTGACCGGCACGCGCCGCGTGCCCGTCACCGATCGGCTTGCGGGCTCTCCTGCCAAGCAACCGCTCGGCGTGTCGGGCCAGGAACCAGCTACACCGTTGATCTGACAGACCCACCCTTCGTCAGACCCACGTGGGGAGTTTCCGCGGTCAGCGTGGGGGGATCTGACCGGGAGATCGCTCGCCAGACCCCAGTTGGCGCTCGGCCTGCGAGCAGCGCCCAGTTGCCTGGCGCGGCGAGTGTGTACCGGTCGGGGCCGGTCCCTCGCTGGTCAGGGCGCCGTGGCGACGAAGGGCGCTTGGCGCGGGTAGAGGTCTTGCTCGACGACGTCGGCGAGGATGTGCGCCAGGTCGGCTCGGGTGATCTTGGTCGATCTCGTCGATCGGTGGGCGTGGTGTTCGACGCGCCCGGTGGCCTGCCCGTCGATGAGCCGGGGCGGGCGGACCAGGGTCCAGACCAGGTCGCTGGCGGCGAAGACCGCGTACTCGGCCGGCTTGTCGGCCACGACCTTGCCGCCGAGGGTCTGGATCGCTTTGGAGATGATCTTGGCGGAGCGGGACTTCTGGTCTCCGGGGACGTCGATCCCGGCCCCGCTGACGCCGACGAGGCGGGTGACCCCAGCGGCGTGCATGGCCTCGACCAGGGCGGTGGCGGTGTGGGCGTGCAGGGAGGACTCCTTCGCGGTGGGACCCAGCGCCGAGACGACGGCCTGGGCGCCGGTGACGAGCCGGTCCAGGTCTGAGCGGTTCCTGCTGTCACCGGTGACGACCTCCACCCGCTCGGCCAGGGGCCCGAGCTTGTCGGGGTCCCGGACCAGCACGGTGAGGGTGTGTCCGCGTCGTAGGAGCTCTTCGGCCAGGGGTCGGCCGGTGCGGCCGGTGGCTCCGATGACGGCGATCTTCACGGTCTCTCCTTGGTGAGTGGGTGCGCGCTGCGGGCGAAACGCTCCAGCAGCCGGGTGAAGGTGGTGACGTCGACGGCAGACCAGTCCACCAGCAGGGACTCCAGGCGTGCGGTGCGGAAGGCGACCGCCTCGCGCTGCAGGCTCCACCCGTCGGCGGTGAGCGAGAGGACGGTTCGTCGTGGGTCGGCGGTGGATCGCCTGCGGTGCAGCATGCCAGCGGTCTCCGCGCGCGCCACGAGGCGGCTGGCGGTCGAGTGCGCCACGTCCAGCCCTTGGGCTACATCGGCGATGCTGGACTCCCCCACGCCGTCACGTCTCGCCACCGCATCGACCACGAGCACGGTGGAGATCTGCACCGGCTCGTCCTGGTCGCCTCGCGCCGTACGGCCGCCCGTGTCGCGAGGCGCCTGGGCGAACCGGCGAAGGTCGAGCAGGGCAGCGTCGAGTCGCCGCAACGACTCTCTACCCTGACTCATGCATGTATCGTACATGCATGAGCATCAGTCCGGTCCTCGTCACCGGCGCTACCGGGAACGTCGGCGCTCACGTCGTCGACGCCCTGGTCGCAGCCGGAGTTCCGGTCCGCGCGGCCGCCGGCTCCGGCCAAGGACTGCAGCGCATGGGTGATGCCGCTCGGCTCCAGCAGCGTGGCATCCGCCCGGTGGTGTTGGACTTCACCGACCCCGCCACCTGGGCAGACGCCTACGCTGGCGTCGAGCAGATGTTCCTGCTGCGCCCGCCGCATCTCGGGCGACCCCGGACCCAGATGCTGCCCTCGCTGGAGGCAGCCAAGGCCGCCGGAGTCCGACAGATCGTCTTCTTGTCACTCCAGGGCGCCGAGAGCAACCGGTTCGTCCCCCACGCCGCGATCGAGACATGGCTCCGGGACTCCGAACTCAGCTGGACGTTCGTACGCGCCTCGTTCTTCATGCAGAACCTCACCACCACGCACCTGAGCGACATCCGCGACCGAGACGAGATCCTGGTCCCGGCCGGTCACGGAGCGACGGCCTTCGTCGACGCCGCCGACGTCGGCGCGGTGGCCGCAGCCGCGCTCCTGGCTCCTGACCGACATCATCACCGCTCCTGGACACCCACCGGGCCCGCCGCACTGAGCTACGGGGAGATCGCACGGATCCTCAGCAACACCCTCGGACGTCCGATCGACTACGACCACCCCGGCGCCCTTCGCTACGCACTCCACGCCCGTCGTACCCTCCGCCTTCCCTGGGGCATGGTCGCTGTCACCACCGCCATCTACACCGCCGCCCGCCTGGGCAAGGCCGCCGGACTCACCGACGACGTCCACCAGGTCACCGGCCGCGACCCCATCTCCTTCGACGAGTTCGCCCGCACCCACGCCGACGAGTGGCGACACTGACCCTGCACATCGGCAGCGATACTGCGCACAGTCGAATCTTCGGCGCCATGCATCGCGTGGCTTTCGATGGCATCGTGCGGACGACCCAGTCCGACTGGCGATCGCAAACACCGCCATCCACGCAGCACGTTCGGCAACTCGATCCGGCTACAGCGCGCTCCGCGTGACCATCGCCGTCCGGTGAAGGTGGTGAGTTCGGCCGCGACGGCATCACGGCGTGAGGCGCCGAAAGACGCCCCCGTCTGGTGCTGGTCCGGGAGTTGGGAAAGGTCCTGCTCGTCGTCTTCGTGCCGTCCCGGGCGCCGACCGCGCGACGGAAGAGGCGCTGCACATCGGCGACGACGTGGTTGTGGTTCGGTTCGGCGTGGAAGCAAGGCCCCACGTAGGCGTGGAGCAGGAACTCGACGACGGTCGCGACGTCCAGGCTGTCCAGATTGAACTCTCCCGCTGCGGTGCCCCCGGCCAGCAGGCCGGTGAGCACCTCGCGTGCTTCCTCGAGGGGTTCATCGCTCTCGGTCGAGACCGTGTGGAAGACCGCGTGGTACAGCGACTGGTTCTCCAGCTCGAATCGGATCCAGTGGGCGACGACCGCGTCGAGTCGCTCGGCCCACGGCACCGCCTCGTCCGCCGCTGCGGCTCGGGGCTGCTCCATCATCTCAGCCCACACCCGTGCCTGCAGCCCGGCGATCAGCCGGCTACGAGAGGCGAAGTGCAGATAGATCGCGCCCTTGGCGACACCGGCCTCGGCGGCGACCTGGGCGATCGAGGTGCCCTCGAGTCCCTCGCGGACTGCCAGTGCGGCAGCGGCGTTGAGGATCTGCCGGCGCCGTACCTCCGCGGGTTGACAACGCGGCTCGGCACCCGTGGTCGCGGTCCGGCCGGGCGGCCGCGTCGTGCTGGTGGAAGAGGACCTGAATCACCCTGACCACCCCTTCACGCAGGCCGCCGACCCGGGGCGCCACGGACCGCACGCCATCGATATCGATGCGCTCCTGCAGCTCTTCACCGGGGCCGGCCTCACCGACGCCACGTCGGTGTACCGCGCCCTCGCCGGCATCCCAGCCACGGTCATCACCGCGACCAAGCCGGCATGAAGGCCCCAACCCGCCGGCTCTGGGACAGCTTCAACCAGCACCCCGGCGACCGCCACCGCTTGTTCACTGCCGGCGCCGACGCCTTCGACATCTCCACCGCCCTCTACCCCGGGGGCTACGTCGACATCACGCCGTCCTTCGTCCTCGAAACGGTCACCTACCTCGACGTCGACCGCCGCGCGGCACAGCTCTTCGCCGACACCGCCGGCGTCGATGAGCTCAACGCCGGCCACCGCGACGACGGCGAACCCGCCGATTGGAACTTCCTCCAGCTCACTACACCCCCGGGCTCACCCTGCCCGAGCAGCACGACGACCCACTGATCTCGCTCTACGCCGGGTTCGTCTCCGAGCACTGCAGCCGCCACCTGCGCCCCGGCGGGCTGTTGTTGGTCAACCCCTGTCACGTGGACACCGCCATGGCCAGCCTCGACCGTCGCTACCGGCTCGTCGCCGCGATCCCGTCTCGCGACGGCAAGTACACGGTGCGGCGCGAGGACCTCAACACGTACCTGGTCCCAAAGCGAGACACCGAGACCACTCGAGAAGCCCTGCACGCCAGCAACCGGGGCTCGCCTACACCAGGCCCGCATTCGCCCATGTGTTTGAGACGGGCTGCCGCTCGGCTTGACCGCCCAACATCACGGTCCCGGAACCGCGCGAGGTCGCGCGAGACCAGGATGCCGAGCTGGGGGTTGTCGACGAGTGCGCCGACGATGAGCTGGTGCGCGGCGAACGCCGCCGCCCCGCGCTCCGCGGCTCGGAGCTGCTCGCGGCGTTCGAATGGCGTGGGGCACCGCTGGGCTTCGCTTGCCGCGAACTGTCGGGTCAGGCCTGCGGAGGCAGGAGCAGCGCCTCCGCGCGACGCGTGATCGTGTCGCTGTGGCGACCTCGGGCCACAGGCTCGGGGCGATACGCATGCTCGATGCGACGCTTGCCCAGCATCGGCCAGCCGCCACCGGGCAACTGCCAGCCGCGGACCAGCTCGCTCGCCTCGCTCATCGCCTCCCAAGGCACGCCCACGGCGCGTGCCACGGAGACGAGTTCGATCAGATCGACGACGTAGTCGAGGGGGAATGCCGGTGCGAGCCATCTCGTGCCGTGCGGGTCGCGTTTGGTACGGCCTGCCAGCGGGATGATCTCCCCGCCTCGGCCGAACATCAGCCGGCGCTCGATGAGCAGCTCCCGGAAGGCGGCCTCTTGGGGCGCGGCCTGACTTAGCAGACCCGTTCGTCTCGCGGTCACCAGCGCGGTGATCGTCGGAACGAGCCCGAGCAGGCATGTGGTCGTGGCCATGCATCCGCCATAGCGATGGCGAAGGTACGCACCCCACTCCGCCGCCGGGCGGTGATAGGTGCGATCACCGAAGGCGACGGGCTGGTAGCGCAGAATCCACTCCACGAGGGGTCGTGCTTGGTCGGGTCGGTCGCACCGCAGCAAGAGGAGAGCGAGCATCCCGGTGTAGCACGAGAGCACCGAGTCGCGGGTGCCATTGACTGAGCCGCCGCCGTCGACGACGGCGACGTCGGCAAGAAAGGTCAGCGTGTTCTCCAGGTTGGCCTCGCCGCTGGTTGCGT
The DNA here is from genome assembly GCA_963719955.1 of uncultured Actinomycetota bacterium. Classification (GTDB taxonomy): domain Bacteria; phylum Actinomycetota; class Actinomycetes; order Propionibacteriales; family Nocardioidaceae; genus Nocardioides. Next base: position 524,391 of record CAVRDV010000002.1, read on the forward strand.
CGCTCTCTTGCAGCGAGCGCGCCGCGAAGATCGTCGGCACGATGCGAGCGGCAGCGTGTTCGGAGCGCCCCCACGAGCCGTCTCGGCGTTGGGCTGCGAGCAGCGCGGCGAGGTTGGTCACTGGCCTCACACAGACGCGAGGATGGATCGCAGAGTCTTGCGTGCCCACACGTAGTGGCTGGAAGTACAGGAGACGAAGTACGAGCCCAGAGTGGAGGTGCGCGTCCACGCGTAGACGCCCTTGGCGAAGAGCTGCTCATCGGAGTGAGCCTCGATCAGCGCAACTACGTCCTGGTGGCTGGTGCGAAGGAGTTCGCGCGCGTCACCGTACGCCGTCTCGCGAAAGCGCTCCCAGATCTCGTCGTTGATCACGGGGATCTCGCGCCAGGTATGCCCGCCTCCCGGAACCTGCGGAAACCCACCGCGATCACCTTCGCGGCACCACCCCGCGACCATCAGGTGCCAGGCGTGGACATGGGTCACGACGTCGCGTGGATTGCGGGAGCGGTCCTCGATCGGCGCCTGCCACGCCACGTCATCGGCCAGTGCGGGGTCGAGGCCGTCCAGCATCGCTTCGAGCCGCGTGAACTCCTTCGTCGCGGCGGCGAGCAGATCTTTCCGAGTCCTCGGTCGGGGCACGGTTCGACGCTACACCTGGGGTCTGGCTCCGCCTCTGGCCGACAACGGACTGGTGGACAGGACGGCTGGCGATCGGTCGAGGCAGCCGGCAAGCCCGGTCGGGAGAACTCACTGCCAGATCCTCCCGGGCCACTGACCCTCGGGCCGAGGACATGGACGTCCCTCCGAACGGCGCATGGTCCGTGCCGCGAGCCGAACCACGCCCGACCGTGTTCGCGCGATCCGGCGGTGCCCGCGACCGTGTCCCACCGGGGATCGGCATCGGAGCGTGCCACAGAGGGATCGTGTTTCGGTGACGGCCAGTTCCTGGGCGCGTCGCCGCGGGTGGGGTGAGGGGGCTTGCTCGTATCGTCGTTGGCGTCCGGACGTTGGAAGGGGTCGGCATGGCGTACGTGCTGGTGGGGCTGGCTGTGCTCGGGTTCGGGTGGCTCAGCGTCCTGGTGCACGAGTCGGGCCACCTGCTCGCTGGCCGAGCGTTCGGCGTTCCGTCCTCGCGGATCCGGATCGTGCTCGGCAACCCGTCGCACGTCGCACTCCGGGACGGCGATCGATGGCTCGGCCCCGACGATCCCGACTACGTCCGGGTCTTCCGCCGACATCGCACGGAGCCGTGGGCCGCGTGGGTCTTCGTCGCCGCCGGTCTCATCCTGGAAGCCTGCGTCGCGGCGCTGGCCATCGCGGCGCTGATCTGGGCGGGCGGCGCCGGGGCGGCCACGGTGTGGGCCTGGACCACAGCCGGGCTCGCCCTGGCCTACTTCGGGCTGGATCTGGTCGGCACGGCACGCGCTCGACGCCCCGCCGGCGACCACAGTGCGATGTGGCAGATCAGCCCACCGTCGACCGTCCTGCTGCTGGCCGTCGTCGCGACAATGAAGATCACGACCCTTGCCCTGGTCTGAGCCGGAGAGCCGACGACCTATGGTCCACGCAGTTCTGTCGCGGGAAGTGGAGTCGGCGCGACTTGTCGGCGGACCAGGAGCGCTGAGCAAAGGCCTGTCGCATGCTGCCGCTCTGTCGACACACGTTCGGGAGACGCTGGACACCCTGCCGCCGGGCGTTCCGCGAGGGATCGTCAAGCGTGACCAGTGCGGGATCGCCTGCGGGACGGCGAGCACTCTCGCCGTCGACCCTTGGGGGCGAACGCGCGCCGGTGGAGGTTCGCTCAGCGGGCGCGCGCCCGGCCAGGGTCAATCGATACGGGTCAGTACGTCGTGCCGGGCGCGTCGTACTGACCCGTATCCCGACGGGCCTTCGCTGCGCCTGCCGTCGCGCCGAAACAGCGATCGGTCCTCGGGAAGCCGTGGGAAGGTGCCGATCTCCCGTCTGGCCGCACGACTCAGTTCTCGATCCCACCCCGGCATCGGCGAGAGGTGTCGGAGGGGCTCGTGGCGTCGGGACGCGTGTCCCCCGATCCGCGGGACTCGGTCCTCGTGCGAACGCTGTGCCTTGGCCCCGTCTGTCGAGGTGTCGGCGAAAGCCTTCAGAATGTGTGCATGGCATACGACGAGCGCCTGGCAGGGCGGGTCCGCGACCAACTCAGCGGCCAGGTCGAGGCGGAGAAGAAGATGTTCGGCGGCCTGGCCTTCATGGTTGAGGGCCGGATGGCTTGTTGCGTGAGTGGCCAGGGACTGCTGGTCAAGGTTGGGCAGGATGCGTTTCCCGAGCTGGTCGAGCTCGATCACGTCGGGCCGATGACCATGCGCGGCGCTGTCTCGGACTCCTGGGTCAACGTCGGCGACGACGCCCTGGGTGATGAACGCGCCCTCCGCCTGTGGCTCGACCGCGGTCTCGCGGCAAACCCGCCCAAGCCTCGTTCTCAGAGTTGATCGCCTGCCCGGCAGGCTGACCCCGAGGGACGTGGCCGTCTACGGCGGACGGCGAATTCGCGTGCCTCCTCCTGCAACGTCTGACTCGGTGGAGGATCGCGGCGCGGGACGCGCACACTGGATGCGGCTGTAGATGAATCTGTCTACAAGAGGTAGGCTGGGCACATGGCCGAGACGACGACGATTCGCATTAGCAGGGACACCCACACCCGAGTGACTCAATTGGCGGCCGAACGCCACGAGACGATCGATGAGACCGTGAGCAGGGCGATCCGGGCGCTTCGTCAAGATGCCATGGCCCGCGACCTCGCGGCGGATCTCAACGACGAAGAGACGGCTTGGCTGGATGCTGAAGCCGGGTGACGTCGTCGAGCTCGATCTCGGAATGCCAGTCGGGAACGAGGCCGGACTCCGTCGGCCGGCCATCGTCGTCACAGCGGGGCGGGTTCTCAGTGGGAAACCGAACGTCGTTCAAGTCGTGCCACTCACTCGAACGATTCGCCAGAGTGCCACCGAAGTCATCATCCACCCGGACGAGGAAAACCGTCTCGCAGCATCCTCGTCCGCACAGTGCCAGCACCTGCGCTCTGTCGCCACGACGCGCGTGCAGGAGTGCACTGGCAACGTGGGCCCGGTCGTGCTCGGGGAAGTCCGCGAAACGATCGCCCTGCTCCTAGATCTGTAGCGCCCGACCCACAAGCCGATCCCGTACCGGTCACGCTCCGCAACCACAGCTGCGATGCGAGGTGGCGAAACCTGCGGATCCTTGGGCGACGAAGGGGAAGTTCAGGGGTGGGTCGTCGCGGGCGGTGCGGGGAATCAAGTCGGCCACTACGTGGATCACCGGTGAACGGGCATGCTAGGGCTCACTCACGATCCCAGGGAGGGACCATGGCCAAGGCAAAGGCGAAGTCGAGCGGGAAGTCGAAGCCCGTCGCGAAGGAGAAGTCGTCCAAGAAACTGAAGTCCGTCGTCAAGGCCAAGGCCGCCAAGGTGGACAAGCGAATCAAGAAGCTCGAGGGTCGGCTCGAAGAATCGGTCGCGGTCGCGGAGTCTGCGGCGAAGCAGATGCAGAAGGCCGCCAAGCGGATGGCAAGGAAGGCGCAGCAGGTCGCGGAGATGCCGGGCAAGATTGCCCACGACGTACTCCCGCCCGGAGACGCTGCTGAGAAGTCGAACACAGCCGCGAAGCAAACCAAGACGTCACCGGCTCGCAAGTCGACCTCCAAGGCCGCGACGAAGGCCAAGCCGGCCCCGACGCCGTCCCGGAAGTCGCCTTCCAGCACCTCGGCGGCAAAGCAGGCCCCTGCCACGACACGAAAGACGACCAAGAAGTCGACTTCGAAGTCGGCCACCACGGCGAAATCATCCGCCACGCCCTCGACGTCTCCCCCGACCGCAGCGTCGGCAAGTACGCCATCGGGCGATCTGGCGTCGAAGACCCGTCAGGAGCTGCTGGTGCTCGCACGCTCTCGCGACGTCACCGGCCGCAACGCGATGACCAAGGCGGAGCTGATCGCCGAACTCAGCTGACTGGGTCCCACCCGGCGGGGCCCGGCGTGGCCCAGTGCGCCGGCGTCACCGTCGGGTACGGTCAGTGTCCACGCGCTTCACCCCTCGGTCAGGAACCGCGAGACATCGGGGCGCACGCACCACCGCAGTCGTGGCAACCGGCCATCGTTGGCGCTGCCATCAGCGCTGCGCCTGTACGCCGTTGCAGGAACCCTCACCGGCAGCGGCGCTGGTCAACGCGCGGGCGAGGAGTTCGGCGACCCGCAGGGCCCTCACCGGCGGGCCCACCGGTGAGGGCACCCCGCCTGGCGATGAGACAGGTGGTCTCCTCAGCCCACCCAGCGCGGCCCGTAGCCCCGCACGGCGACGCGCCGCGGGTCGACCATCTCGACCGGGTCGTCCTCGGGGTCCGTGACGTCGTCGCCCTCGGCCCGGTCGATCCGCACCTCGAGCCAGGAGTCGGACAAGGCCTCGGCCAGCCCGGCGCCCCACTCGACGACGGTCACGGCGTCGTCGAGCGAGGCGTCGAGGTCGAGGTCGTCGAGCTCGGCGAGGCCGCCGAGCCGGTAGGCGTCGACGTGCACCAAGGACGGGCCCGCGCCCAGCGAGGGGTGCACCCGCGCGATCACGAACGTCGGCGAGGTGACATCGCCGCGCACGCCGCAGCCCGTCGCCGATCCCCTGGGTGCAGCGTGGTCTTGCCGGCTCCCAGCCCACCGATCAGCACCACCAGGTCGCCCCGCGCAGCTGCGCCGGCCAGTCCGGTGCCCACCGTGCGCATCGCCGTCGCCGTCGGCGGCCGTGGTGCGGATGACCAGGCGCCGGCGCAGCTCGACGTACGGCGTGTCCCGGGCGACCTCCGCGAAGCCCCGGTCGCTCCCAGAAGCCGACCGTGGTGGGCAGCTCCTCACGGGCGAGCACCGCCACCTCGTCGGTCGTCGACCTCGTCGAGCGCCGCGACGACCAGGGACCGCGCGACCCCGTGCCCGGCGCGCCCAGGGCACCACCCCGAATCGGCGGAGATAGGTCACGTCGTCCCGCGGGTCCAGCAGGACGCGCCCCCGCGGGCATGCCGTCGACGGCCGCCAGCAGCCCGCCGCCGGCCTTCAGCGCCGCCGCGATCGTGGCCTCGGTCTCCTCCAGGGCGTCGGCGGGCGGGTCGAGCGCCGGGCGGGACCCGAACGCCTCCGCGACCACCGCCAGCACCTCCGCGGCGGCCTCTGGGCCGACGCGCCGCACCGCCGGGTCATCCGGCCGCCGCCGCGTCGCCCGCGGTGGCGACCAGCTGGTCGAGCTCCGCGTTGACCTCATCGGGCCGCTCCAGGAGCACCATGTGGCCGGCGCCGTCGCACTCCAGCAGGTCGGAGCCGTGGATCCGGGCGTGCAGCTTGCGGCTGTGCCCGATCGGCGGTGATCTTGTCGTCGGTGCCGCAGATGATCGCGGTCGGCACCTGGGCGATCACCGCGCACGCCGACTCGAACGTCGAGGTCGGCGAAAGCCGGGGTAGAAGTCGGCGACCACGTCGAACGGCGTCTGGTTGAGCATGTCGTAGACGAACTCGACTAGCTCGCCGGGCACCTCGGCCCGAAGGCGTAGGCGTCGGTGACGTCAGCGCGAGGTCGTGGCCGCGGTTGCGGAGCGCGTCGACGACCCTGTGGCCACGCGACAGCGCGCCCACGACGCGCGGTGACGAGGCCGCTGCCGAAGCCGGCCGGCAGCATCGGGAACAGGATCCGGCCCGGGTCCAGGCCACCAGCCGTCGTGGAGATCAGCGCGACGCCGACGACCTTGGTCGCCGAACAGCTCGGGGTGCTGCTCGGCGAGCGCGATGATCGTCATCCCGCCCATCGAGTGGCCGACCAGCACCACCGGGTCGTCGGGGTGAGGTCGTCGAGCACCCGCTTGAGGTCGCGGCCGAGCTGGTCGATGGTGGCGTCCTCGCTCGGCGAGCGGCCGGAGCGGCCGTGCGAGCGCTGGTCGTAGAAGACCGTGCGGCACCAGCCCGCGGTAGGCGGCTCGCTGGAAGTGCCAGCAGTCGAGGTTGAGCGCGTAGCCGTGGCACGAACACCACCGTCACGGTGAGGGTCGGCCTTGGCACGACGACCCGTCACAGCCGGGTCGCACCGGCTCGTCGATCTCGACGTGCAGTGGCACGCCGTCGTCCGCGACGACCGTGATCGGCTCGGAGTGCAGCGAGCCGAAGGCGGACACTGTCGTCGACGTCGCGGGCCAGCCGATCCGCCGATGCTGCCGGCCGACGCCGACGGCCCCGCCGGCGACGGCGACGCCGGCGGCTCCGGCGGCGGCCCCGCAGGTGCGACACCCAGCACCTTGCCCGCGACGCCCACTCAGTCCTCCTCGCCGACGTGTCGACGGCGCCAGCCGGCCACCGATCCTGCGTCACGATCTCGTAGCTGATGGTGCCGCATGCCTCCGCCCAGTCCTGCGCGGTGGGCTCGCCGCGCGTCGCCGGGACCGAACAGCACGACCTCGGCTCCCCGGCTCGGGGAGGTCGCCCTGGAGGTCGACGACGAACTGGTCCATGCAGACCCGGCCGCGGATCGGGCGACGCCGTCCGGCGACCCACACCTCGGCGACGGTTGCTGGCATGCCGCGGCACCCCGTCGCCGTAGCCGACCGGCACCAGGCCGACGGTGGTGTCCGTGTCGGCGACCCAGGTGTGGCCGTAGGAGACCCCGTCGCCGGCGCGCGACCGGCTTCGCCATCACCAGCGGCGCGCGCACGGTCATCGCCGGCACGCAGCCCGAGGTCAGGGGTGTGCGCCGGGCGCCGGGTCGAGGCCGTACGTCGCCAGCCGACGCGCGACCAGGTCGAAGCCGGGCCGCGGGCCGCAGGATCGCGCCCGCCGAGTTGGCCAGGTGGCGCACCTCGGGCCGAGCCCGGCCGCTCGCGCCTCGTCGAGCGCCTCGCGGAAGGCGCTGCCTCCTGCGCGTCGTTGGCGGGGTGGTCGGGCTCGTCGCGCAGGCGAGGTGCGACCAGACGCCGGTGACCCGCCAGCCGGCCGGCGTCCTGGCCCGCCGCGGGCCGCCTGCGACGAGCGTCCGGCCAGTCGTCGCGCGCGGCGCCCCGCCGCGCGAGAGGCCGGTGTCGACCTTGAGCTGCACGCGTGCCGGGACGCCCGCGCGCTGCGGCGGCCGCTCGATCTCGTCGAGCTCGCGCGACGGAGTAGGCCGTGACGTCGACGTCGGCGGCGAGCGCGGCGGCGAAGTCGCTCGCCGCCGGCACGGTCGAGCCAGCAGAGGACGCGGACCGGTGTCACCGGCCGCGCGCAGCGCGAGCGCCTCGTCGATGGTGGCGACGCCGAGCCAGTCGGCGCCCGCCTCGCCGGGCCGCGCGCCCGCGGGCTCGACCATGCCGTGGCCGTAGCCGTCGGCCTTGACGACGGTCATCAGCTGCCGCGGGCCGGCGACCAGCTCACGGAGCAGCCGCACGTTGTGGCGGATCGCGGCGAGGTCGACCACGATCTCGGCGGCCGTGACCGCACGGGTTCCATGGGTCGATTCTCCCATCACGCCCGTCGGGTCAGCCGAGCAGGTCGCCGATCACGACCGGCAGAGCGGCGCGCGACGTCGCCCGCCACCAGCGGGCCGCCCGCCGCCCGCGAGGTGCGCCGCCGCGCCGTGCAGCCAGGCTCCGACGGACGCCGCGTCGAACGGCCGCGAGCCCGGCGGCGAGCAGCGCCCCGACGAGCCCGGCGAGCACGTCGCCGGCGCCGGCGGTGGCCAGCCAGGGCACGCCGGTCGCGTTGGCGCGGACCCGCCCCGACGGGCTCGGCGACCAGCGTGCGCCGCCCCTTGAGCAGCACCACGCTGTCGAAGCGCCAGGCCGCGTCGCGAGCGTGCCGCAGCGGCGCCGCCTCGACCCCGTCGCGGTCGACGTCCGAGCATCCGCGGCCAGCTCGCCGGCGTGGGGGGTCAGGACCACGGGCGACTCGAGCTCGGCCGGCACGTGCCGCCAGCGCGTCGGCGTCCACGACCACGGGCACGCCGTCGGCCAGGCACTCGCTGCAACGCCGTCGCCGCGTCGTCGCCTCCGCCGGACCCGACGACCCACGCCTGCACCCGGCCCGGCGCCGACGACCTCCGGATGCGCGCGCGCGTACGTCGTCGGCGACGGCCCGGCCGACGTAGCGCACCATGCCGACGAGACCGCAGCTCGCGCCCGCCACCGCCAGCAGCGCGGCGCCGGGGTACTGCGCGACCCGGCGCGCACGCCCGACCACACCGCGGGAGTACTTGTGCGCGGCCGGCGCCGGGCGCGGCAGCAGCGCCGCGACGTCGTCGGCCTGGAGCGCCTCGACCGCCGCCGACGGCAGGGTCGAGCCCGAGGTCGACCAGGTGCGACCGCGCCGCAGGCACGCGCCGCCGGGTCGACCAGGTGGGCGACCTTGTGGGTGCCGAAGGTGACGGTCACGTCCGCCACCACGTGCGGGCCCGTCGAGCTCCCCGGTGTCGACGTCGACGCCGCTCGGCACGTCGACCGCGACCACGGGGACGCCCTCGAAGCGCGGCCAGCGCGGCCGCGGCGTCGGGCCGCAGCCCGCCCGTGGCCGCCGATCCCGACGATGCCGTCGACCACGAGGTCGGGACGGGCTCGCGGTCGGCCACGCGTCGACCGACTCGGCCACCGGCGCCGCGCAGCGCCGCCAGGCCGTCCGCGTGCGCCTGGTCGGGAGCCAGCAGCACCGCCTCGACCGCGCACCCGCGCCGTGCGCAGCAGGGCGCCGGCATACAGCGCGTCGCCGCCGTTGTCGCCGGCACCGACGAGCAGCAGCACCCGGCGGCCGTACGCCGACCCGAGCAGGTCGGCGACCGACGCGGCGAGCCCGGCGGCCGCCTGCGCCATCAGCGCGCCGTCGGGCAGCTCCGCCATCAGGGCCGCCTCGGCGGTCCGGACCTGCTCGACCGTGTGGGCCTGCGCATGCCGCGACCCTACGCCCGCAGTTCCCCGGCCGGCAGCCGGGCTCAGCCCTCCAGGACCACGACGGCGGAGGCGATGCCGGCGTCGTGGGAGAGCGAGACGTGGACCTGCGCCGCTCCCAGCGCGTCGGCCCGCGCGGCGACGGTGCCGCGGCATCTCGAAGCGCGGTCGCCCGGAGTCCTCCGACACGATCTCGGCGTCGTGCCAGGCCAGCCCGCCGGGGCGCCGAGCGCCTTGGCCAGCGCCTCCTTGGCGGCGAACCGCGCGGCCAGCGAGGCGATCGGCGCGGCCGCCTCGGCCGGCGGTGAAGAGCCGCTCGCGCAGCCCCGGGGTGCGCTCGAGCGACTCCGCGAAGCGGCTCGATGTCGACGACGTCGATGCCGACGCCGACGATGGCCATCCGCTCGCCTGCTACTCGACCGTGACGGACTTGGCGAGGTTGCGCGGCTGGTCGACGTCGTGGCCCAGCCGCGTCGCCAGCTCGCAGGCGAAGAGCTGCAGCGGGACGACGGCCAGCAGCGGCTGGAGCAGCGCCGGCACACGGGGCAGCCGGATCATCTCGTCGGCGTACGGCGCGACGGCGTCGTCGCCCTCCTCGGCGAGGCACGATCGTGCGGGCGCCGCGGGCGCGGATCTCCTGGATGCTCGCTGACCATCTTGTCGTGCAGCTGGTCGCGCCCCGCGCGGCGGCACGACGCACGAAGACCGGCAGGCCCTCCTCGATCAGCGCGATCGGGCCGTGCTTGAGCTCGCCGGCGGCGAAGCCCTCGGCGTGGATGTAGGCGAGCTCCTTGAGCTTGAGCGCGCCCTCGAGCGCCACCGGGTAGCCCGCGTGCCGGCCGAGGAACAGCACCGAGCGGGTGTCGCGCATGCGGTCGGCGCCAGGGCGTAGATCTCCTCGGCCCCGTCGAGCACGCGTCTGCGATCGTGCGCCGGCATCGCCTCGAGCTCGGTCGATGACCTCGGCGATCTCGTCGCCGTAGCGTGCTGCCCCGCTGACCTGGGCGAGGTAGAGCGCCGAGCAGGTAGCAGGCGATCAGCTGGGTGAGGAAGCCCTTGGTCGAGGCGACCCCGATCTCGGGGCCGGCGTGGGTGTAGATCACCGCGTCGGACTCGCGCGGGATGGTCGAGCCGTTGGTGTTGCAGATCGCCAGCACCTTCGAGCGCTGCTCGCGGGCGTGCCGGATCGCCATGCAGGGTGTCGGCGGTCTCGCCGGACTGGCTGATCGCGACGACCAGGGTGGTGCGGGTCAGGATCGGGTCGCGGTAGCGGAACTCGTGGGCCAGCTCGACCTCGACCGGGATCCGGCGTCCAGTGCTCGATGGCGTACTTCGCGACCAGGCCGGCGTAGAACGCCGTGCCGCAGCGCGATGATGATGATCTTGTCGATCGTCGCGCAGCTCGTCGTCCGACATCCGCATCTCGTCGAGCTGGAGCTGGCCGTCGGCGTCGCGGCGACCGAGCAGCGTGTCGGCGACGGCGTGCGGCTGCTCGAAGATCTCCTTGCGCATGAACCAGTCGAAGCCGTCCTTCTCGGCGGCCGAGAGGTCCCAGTCGACGTGGTAGCGGCTGCCCTCGGCGGGCGTCGCCGTCGAAGTCGGTGACCGCGACGCCGTCGCGGGTGATGGTGACGACCTGGTCCTGGCCGAGCTCCAGCGCCTCGCGGGTGTGCTCGATGAACGCCGCGACGTCGGAGCCGAGGAAGTTCTCGCCCTCGCCGAGGCCGACCACGAGCGGGCGAGTTGCGGCGCGCGGCGACCACCCGGTCGGGCTCGTGCGGCGTCGACGGCGACCAGCGTGAAGGCGCCCTGAGCAGGCGGCAGACCCGCTGCATCGCCGCGGTCAGGTCGGCGCCGCGCCTCGACCTGCGAGCTCGAGCAGGTGGGCGGCGACCTCGGTGTCGGTCTCGGAGCGCATCTCGTGACCGGCGGCCTCGAGCTCGGCGCGCAGCTCGGCGAAGTTCTCGATGATGCCGTTGTGGATCAGCGCGACCCGGCCGTCGCCGACCGAGGTGCGGGTGCGCGTTGCCGTCGGTCGGCGCGCCGTGGGTGGCCCACCGGGTGTGCCCGATGCCGGTGGTCGACGGCGGCAGCGGATGCTCGCCGAGCGCCTTCTCGAGGTTGGCCAGCTTGCCGGCCCGCTTGTCGGAGACCAGCTCGCTCGTCGTGCGACCAGGGCGATCCCCGCCGAGTCGTAGCCGCGGTACTCCAGCCGCCGCAGGCCCTCGATGACCACGCCCTGGGCCTGCTGAGCGCCGACGTACCCGACGATTCCGCACATGGCCGCGAGTCTAGTCGCCACCGAGCCGCTGCCCGGGCCACTGCCCGGCGTCACCGGCCACCCCTGCAACAATGCTCCGCATGGCAGGCCCGGCGCGCGGACAACCGGCCGCGAGCCGTCGCCGTACGTCGAGCTCGACCGGGCCGCCTGGGCGGCGCTCGCCAGGCCAACGGCGAGCCCGCTCAGCGCCCGAGGAGATCACCCGCGCTGCGCGGCCTCGGCGACGCCGCTCGACCTCGACGAGGTCGAGCAGGTCTACCTGCCGCTGTCGCGGCTGCTGAGCCTCTACGTCGAGTCGGCCGGCCGGCTGCACCGCGAGCAGGAGGCGTTCCTGCACCGGCCGCACCCGCCGCGCACGCCGTTCGTGATCGGGCTCGCCGGGTCGGTGGCGGTCGGCAAGTCGACGACGGCGCGCGTGCTGCAGCAGATGCTCGCCCACTGGCCCGAGCACCCGAACGTCGCGCTGGTCACCACCGACGGCTTCCTGCTCCCCAACGCCGAGCTGGAGCGGCGCGGGATCCTGCACCGCAAGGGCTTCCCGGAGTCCTACGACCGGCGCGGCGCTGCTGCGCTTCGTCGTCGACATCAAGTCCGGCCGCGACGAGGTCGAGGCGCCGATCTACTCCCACCTGGTCTACGACGTCGTGCCCGACGACCAGGTCGTCATCCAGCGGCCCGACATCGTCATCGTCGAGGGCCTCAACGTGCTGCAGCCCGCCCGCGTGCGCGACCGACGGCCGCAGCGGCCTCGCGGTGAGCGACTTCTTCGACTTCTCCGTCTACGTCGACGCCGCGCACGCCGGACATCCGCCGCTGGTACGTCGAGCGGTTCCTGCGGCTGCGCGAGACGGCGTTCCGCGAACCCGGCGTCCTACTTCGCGCAAGTACGCCTCGCTCACCGAGGACGAGGCGATCGACGAGGCCGGCCGGATCTGGGACGCGCATCAACGGGCCCAACCTGGCTCAGAACATCGCCCCGACCCGGTCCCGCGCCACACCTCGTGCTGCGCAAGGACACCGACCACTCGGTGCGCTACGTCCGGCTGCGCAAGCTCTGACCCTGCCGGCGTCAGCCCTGCGGGCGGGCGTCCCGCAGCCGCTCAGCCAGCCCGTCGGGCAGCGGCCTCGCCGGTGCGGCCCGGCCGAGCATCGAGCCGGGGAAGCCGAGCGCCTTGCTGGGCAGGGGCCGGTCCGTCTGGTGCAGCCACTCGTCGAAGAAGACGGTGAGTGGCTTGCTCGTCTTGCGTTGGGCGAGCGCCTCGAACTGCGCCAGGCTGGCGTTGCCGTGGCGGTGCTTGCGCGCCCAGGTGCGGAGGATCTTGTCGTGCGTCGCGGCGCCGACCTTGTTGCGCAGGGCCTGCATCGCCATCGCGCCCCGGTCGTAGACCGCCCAGTCGAACACCGAGGCCGGGCCGGGGTCGGCGATGCTGAGCCGCCAGAAGGCGCTGTCGCCGCGGTAGTAGGCGTAGTAGCTCCCGAAGATCCCGTTGAGCGTCACGCCCTTCCGGCGCTGCGCCCACAGCCAGCTCGACCAGGTGGCGAAGCCCTCGTTGAGCCAGATGTCGCGCCACTGGGCGATGCTGACGGAGTCTCCCCACCACATGTGGGCCAGCTCGTGCGCGACGACCTCGGTGTTGACCCCGGACGCTCCGGACCCGAAGAAGACCTTGGAGTAGATCGGGCGGGTCTGGTTCTCCAGGGCGAACGGGAACGACGCGTTGCCGATGATGCCGCCGGTGGTCGAGAACGGGTAGGGCCCGAACTTGCGCGAGAAGAAGTCGACGATCGCGGGGGTCTTCTTCAGGCTGAGCACCGCGGCCTGGCGCTGGCCCTTCGACATCCTGTTGGTGACCGCGTTGAGCCAGGGCACGCCCTTCTTCGTGCGGCCGCGGGAGATCTGGTAGTCGCCGATCACCACGGTGGCGAGGTAGGTCGTCATCGGCTCGGGGCTCTTCCAGTGCCACCGCTTCTTGGCGCCCAGCTTCAGGACGCCGCGGAGCTCGCCGTTGCTGATGACCTTCTTAGTGCTCTTGGTGGTGACGTAGAGGTCGAACGTCGCCTTGTCGCTGGGGTGGTCGTTGGACGGGAACCAGACCGACGCGACCTCCGGCTCGCCCGCCGCGATCGCGCCGTCGCTGGTGAGGAACCAGCCGCCCAGCCGGCTGCTGCTGGGCGCCTGCGCCGGCTTGCCGGCGTACCGCACCCGAACGACGAAGGGGCTGCCGTCGGCGATCGTTGAGGCGGGTGTGACGACCAGCTCTCGGCCGGCCTGGGTGAACGTCGCGGTCACGCCGTCGACGCTGACCCTGCCGGCCGCCAGCTCCAGGTCGAGGTTGAAGCTCGACAGGTCCTGCGTGGCCGTCGCCTTGACCGTCGTGTCGCCCTTGAGCTTCTGCGTCGCCACCCGGTAGTCGACACGGACGAGGTAGCGGGACACGTCGTAGCCGCCGTTGCCGTAGCCCGGGAAGTAGGGGTCCCCCGCCCCGTCCGCTCCCGGCGCCGGCTCCGCGTGGGCCACCGTCGGCAGGCTCACCGCGGCGACCGCGGCGAGCGCGGCCAGACGAGCGGTGGTGCGTCGCGGCATCGGTGGTCCTCCCCCATGGCTGGTCGTGGCCGTGGTGTGGCCACCGGGTGACTCTACGTGGAGCGCTGGGTGAGGAGCTCACGGCCCCGCTGGTGGAGGAGATCGCGCAGTGGCCGTCTCGGCACCAGCCGCGCTGGCGGCATACGGCGGGCTGTGGTCGCCGTGGTTGGCAGCGAGGGCGACCGGCCGCTGCCCGGTGGCGGTCGGCTGGCGGTCGGCCGGCGGCTGCCGGGTCTGCTGTGGCTGGACCCCGTTGGTCGAGGCTGCTGGGCAGCGGTCGCCTCGAAGCCAGCCCACCAAGGTGGTCGGAGAAGCCGTCCGAAACTTTCTTTGGAAAGTGTCTCACGATGCGGGATCCGTCGTCCCTGACCAGGCCAGACTGTCGGTGGGCCCTGCTTGAGTAGACCCATGAGTTCAGCAGCCCACCGCGCGGAGGTCCCGGTCCCGGGGTCTCCGGATCAGGTGTTGGCTGCGGCCCGCGCGGCGTCGATCGCGGAGCAGGCTGCCGGGGTGGCGAAGCTGGTCGCTGCGGTGGAGTGGGCGGCGTTGCATGAGCCGACCGGCACCGGCGATGCCGCCTATTGGTGGGAGGCGGGGCACATGGTTCCGCTGGCGGGTGCGGGCGCCCCGGAGATCGGGGAGTATGCGATCGCGGAGTTCGCGACCGCGCTCGGGGTCTCGACGCAGTCGGGTCGTCGGTTGATCGGGCACGGCCTCGAGATCGCCTATCGGCTGCCGCAGCTGTGGAAGGCGTTGCAGGCGGGTCGGGTGCCGGCCTGGCGCGCGACCCGGGTGGCCGAGGCGACGATGGCGTTGTCGCAGGAGGCGGCGGGGTTCGTGGACCGTCAGGTCGCCGCCGTCGCCGGGCGGGTGTCGCTGACGCAGCTGGACCACCTGGTCCTCGAAGCCAAGATCAGGGTCGAGGGGGTGGAGCGGGAGGACCCGGAGAACCCCTTCCCGGAGGTCCCGGACACCCGGCACGTGGCGGTGCACACCGAGCAGGTGTCGTTCACCGGCACCGTCGAAGTGACCGGCGAGCTCGACCTGGCCGATGCCCTGCAGCTGGACCAGGCACTGGCGGCCGGTGCGGAGCAGCTGAGGCTCGCCGGCTCGGCGGAGTCGTTGGACGCCCGCCGCGCGACCGCGCTGGGGGAGATGTCACGCCACCAGTTGGCCCTCTCCTTCGACCAGGAGCCAGTCGCACAGAGCGGGGCACGTCGCCCGCGGCGGCCGGTGACGCTGTTCGTGCACGTCTCCGAGGACGCCCTGACGGGTGCGAACCCGGTGGGCCGGTGTGAGAACACCGGCACCCCCCTCAGCAGCGAGACGATCCGGGCGTGGTGTGGCCATCCCGACGCGGTGGTGACCGTGAAGCCGATCCTCGACCTGACTGGGCATCAGCGGGTGGACCAGTACGAGCTCCCGGACCGGTTGAAGGAGCTGATCGACCAGCGCGACGGGCACTGCGTGTTCCCCTACTGCACGATGCCGGCGCGGGGTTGCGACCACGACCACGCGGTCCCCTACGACGACTCCGACCCGGCCCGGGGCCCGACGTGTTCGTGCAACATGGCGCCGTTGTGTCGGGGCCATCATCGGTTGAAGACCCACACCCCGTGGCGCTACCAGATCATCGAGCCGGGGGTCTACGCCTGGACCACCCCGCACGGCTACCGCCTGGTCGTCGACCACACCGGCACCCGCGACCTCACCCCGCCCGACGCGCCGACCACCGCCGGCTGCCCCCGACCCGTCGACCCGCCGGTCGACCCACCCAACCAGTAGCCACCCCGCCCCACACCCCGCCGCACCCACGGACCGGCGGGGGCTGCGGCATGTCCGGGACCGGATCTCGGCGGATGCGCCTCACCGGAGCGGCCCGCTTGCCCCACGGCGTCGGCGTGCGGCGCAATGGTGCCATGGCCCGGACCAGCAGCGTCGTCCTCGTGGAGGGCGAGAGCGACCGAGTGGCGCTGGAGAAGCTCGCCGGCCGGCTCGGTCGCGACCTCGCCGCCGAGGGGGTCGAGATCGTGCCGCTCGGCGGCATCACCAACATCCGGGCCCTCGCCACCCGCCACGGCCCGCTCGGCAGGGGCGCCCGGCTGACCGGCCTGTACGACGCCCCGGAGGAGCTCCACCTCCGTCGGGGTCTGGCGGCCGCCGGGGTCCAGGTCGACGACACCAGCGACCTCGAGGAGGCCGGCTTCTTCCGCTGTGAGGCCGACCTCGAGGACGAGCTGATCCGGGCGCTCGGGCTGGACCGCGTCGAGGCCGTCATCGCGGCCGCCGGTGAGACCCGCTCGCTGCACCTGCTGGCGCAGATGCCGGCCCAGCGCGACTGGTCGCGGCTCGCGCTCGTCAGACGGTTCCTCTGCTCACGGTCGGGCCGGAAGGCGCGCTACGCCGCACTGTTCGTCGAGGCCCTCGACCTGAGCCGGGTCCCTCCCCCGCTGGGCAAGGTCCTGGCACGCTGCTGAGGAGTCAGAGCGCCAGCTGCGCCCGGACGACCTCGGCCAGCCGTTCGGCCACGCCGCGCGCCTCGTCGTCGGTGGGGGCCTCGACCATCACCCGCACCAGCGGCTCGGTGCCCGAGGGACGCAGCAGGATCCGGCCCCGGTCGCCGAGCGCGGCCTCCTCCTCGGCCACGGCGGCGGCGAGCACGGCGTCCTCGTCGGCGCGGGACTTGTCGACGCCGGCGACGTTGACCAGCACCTGCGGGAGCCGGGTCATCACCGAGGCGAGCGTCTGCCAGCGACTGGCCGGTGGTGGCCATCCGCTCCAGCACGTGGAGGGCGGTGAGGATGCCGTCGCCGGTGGTGGCGTGGTCGCTCATGATGACGTGGCCCGACTGCTCGCCGCCGAGGGAGTAGCCGGAGACCTTCATCGCCTCGAGCACGTAGCGGTCGCCGACCTTGGTCTGGCGTACGCCGACGCCGTGCTGCGCGCATCGCCTGCACGAAGCCGAGGTTGCTCATCACCGTGGCGACGACGGTGTCCTTGGCGAGGCGGCCCTGCTCGCGCATGCGACAGCGCGAGGATCGCCAGGATCTGGTCGCCGTCGACGACGTTGCCCTCGTGGTCGACCGCCAGGCAGCGGTCGGCGTCGCCGTCGAGGGCGAAGCCGACGTCGGCGCCGTGCTCGAGCACCGCGGCCTGCAGCGACTCCAGGTGGGTCGAGCCGCAGCCGTCGTTGATGTTGAGGCCGTCGGGGTCGGCGTGGATGGCGATGACCGTCGGCGCCGGCGTCGCGCGAGGGCGCGGGGACCGGCCGTCGTACGCCGCACCCTCGGCGCAGTCGAGCGACGACCTTGAGCCCGGCGAGCGGGTGCGTCGATGGTGCGCACCAGGTGGGCGACGTACTCCTCGACCGCGGTCGTCGTAGGCGCTCGACGCGGCCGACGTCGCCACCGGTCGGCCGCTCCCACTCCTCGCCGCATCCGCCGCTCGATCGCGATCTCGACCGCGTCGTCGAGCTTGTGGCCGCCGCGGGCGAGGAACTTGATGCCGTTGTCGGGCATCGGGTTGTGCGAGGCCGACAGCATCACGCCGAGGTCGGCGCCGAGCGCGTCGGTCAGGTAGGCGACGCCGGGGTCGGCAGCACCCCGAGCAGCAGCACGTCGACGCCCGCCGACGCGAGCCCGGCGACGACCGCGGCCTCGAGGAACTGCCCGGAGATGCGGGTGTCGCGGCCGACCACGGCGAGCGGCCGGTGGCCCGCGAACTCGCCGCGGTCGGCCAGGACGTGGGCGGCGGCGACGGAGAGGTCCAGGGCCAGCTCAGCGGTGAGATGACCGTTGGCCAGGCCCCGGACCCCGTCCGTGCCGAAGAGTCGCGCCATGCACTGACTCGCGGTCGGCGACGATCAGCGCTTGCTGAACTGCGGCGCCTTGCGGGCCTTCTTGAGACCGGCCTTCTTGCGCTCGATCGACGCGGGCGTCACGGGTGAGCAGCCCGGCCTTCTTGAGCGTCGGGCGGTTGGCCTCGACGTCGATCTCGTTGAGCGCAGCGGGCCACGCCGAGGCGCAGCGCGCCGGCCTGACCGGTGATGCCGCCACCGTGGATGCGGGCGATGACGTCGAAGCGACCCTCGAGCTGCGAGCGCCGCGAACGGCTCGTTGACGACCTGCTGGTGCAGCTTGTTGGGGAAGTAGGAGTCGAGCGTGCGACCGTTGACCGTCCACTGCGCCGGTGCCCGGGACGATGCGGACGCGGGCGACGGCCTCCTTGCGACGGCCGGTGGCCGCGCGCGGGGGCGATGGTGGCCGGGCGGCCGGGGCTGTCCGCGGACGGGGCGCTCTCGGAGGTGTAGGCGACGCCCTCCTCGTCGGCCTCGAAGGTCTCCTCGACCTCGGCGTGCGTTCATGTCGTTGCTCATCTCGGTCATCTGGTCGTCGTCGCTTACTGGGAGATCTGGGTGATCTCGAACGGGGTGGCCTGCTGGGCCGCGTGCGGGTGGTCGGGGCCGGCGTAGACCTTGAGCTTCTTGAGCATCTGACGGCCGAGCTTGTTCTTGGGGAGCATGCCCCAGACGGCCTTCTCGATGGCCTTGCGGGCGTCCTTCTCGAGCAGCTCGCCGATAGGGCGTGGCGGAGAGACCACCCGGGTAGCCGGAGTGGCGGTAGGCCATCTTGGTGGTCTTCTTGTCGCCGGACAGGGCGACCTTCTCGGCGTTGACGATGATGACGAAGTCACCGGTGTCGCATGTGCGGGGCGAAGATCGGCTTGTGCTTGCCGCGGAGCAGGTTGGCGGTCTGGACGGCGAGGCGGCCGAGGACGACGTCGGTGGCGTCGATGACGTGCCACTCACGCTGATGTCGCCGGGCTTGGGGCTGTACGTGCGCACGGAGGAGCCTCACTTCGTTCGTCGGGCCCGGCCGGACGGTTGCACCGACCGGGTGATGGTGCCGCGACCTCTGACGAACACTGCCCGGCTTGCTCTTCAGTCCGGGTCTGCACCGCACGCTCACCAGGAGGCGCCGGACGCGGCAGGAGTCGCGACCGCTCAGACTACCGGCGGCTCGCCCGGAGGGTCAAAACGGCACCGCCGCTCGTCGCACGGGGACGTCCGCCTGCCGAGTCCCGGGTTCGCACCCCTCCGGGGCCAGGTCTAGGTTAGGGATCGATGACCTCGACTCATGAAGGAGCCGACGTGACCGACGTACCGGCTGCCGGCACCTCCTCTCTGACCGTCCGCGACAACCGCACCGGCCAGGAGTACGACGTCCCGATCACCGACGGCACCATCAAGGCCGCCGACCTCGGGGCAGATCACGCACCGAGCGACGACGAGCCCGGGCTCGCGGTCTACGACCCCGGCTTCGTCAACACCGCCTCCTGTCGCTCGCGCCGTCACCTACATCGACGGCGAGCAAGGGGATCCTGGAGTACCGCGGCTACCCGATCGAGCAGCTGGCGGAGAAGTCCAACTTCCTCGAGGTCGCCTACCTGCTCATCCACGGCACGCTGCCCACCAAGGAGCAGTACGACGCCTGGGTGCACGAGATCACCTACCACACGTTCGTGCACGAGAACGTCAAGAGCTTCATGCAGGGCTTCCGCTACGACGCGCACCCGATGGGCATGCTGATGGCCTCGGTCGGCGCGCTGTCGACGTTCTACCCCGACGCCCGCAACATCAGCGACGCGCGACAACCGGCACATGCAGATCGTCCGGATGATCGCGAAGATGCCGACCCTGGGCGCCTGGGCGTTCCGCCACGCGCAGGGCAAGCCGTACGTCTACCCCGACAACGACCTCGGCTACACCGCCAACTTCCTCTCGATGCTGTTCAAGATGAGCGAGCAGAAGTTCGAGGCCGACGAGCGGCTGGTCAAGGCCCTCGACGTGCTGTTCATCCTGCACGCCGACCACGAGCAGAACTGCTCGACCAACGCGGTCCGCTCGGTCGGCTCCTCGCAGGTCGACCCGTACTCGGCCGTCGCGGCCGGCGTCGGCGCCCTCTACGGCCCGCTGCACGGCGGCGCCAACGAGGCCGTGCTGCGGATGCTGCGCCGGATCGGCTCGCAAGGAGAACATCCCCGCCTTCATCGAGGGCGTGAAGAACGGCAACGAGCGGCTGATGGGCTTCGGCCACCGGGTCTACAAGAACTACGACCCGCGCGCCACGATCATCAAGAAGGCCTGCGACGACGTCTTCGAGGTCACCGGGGTCAACCCGCTGCTCGAGATCGCCCAGGAGCTGGAGAAGATCGCGCTCGAGGACGAGTACTTCGTCAAGCGCAAGCTCTACCCCAACGTCGACTTCTACTCCGGCCTGATCTACGAGGCCTTCCAGTTCCCGCCGGAGATGTTCACCGTGCTGTTCGCGATCGGCCGCACGCCGGGCTGGCTGGCCCAGTGGCTCGAGCTGGTCCAGGACAAGGAGCAGAAGATCGCCCGGCCCAAGCAGATCTACACCGGCGACCGGCGGCTCGACTTCGCCCCCGCCTCCGAGCGCTGGGCCTGAGCCCGACCCTGCGCGGGGCAGGGCAGCTCGGGGTGTCCGAGGGGCCTCGGCACGGGGCCGGCTGCTACGACGTACCGTAGGAATCGACTGCCAGCCAGGAGATCCCATGCCCGACCAGCCCCGGACCACGCGCCGCGGCCTGCTGGGGTACGCCGGCGCGGGAGGCCTCGGCCTGGCCGCCGGGGCGCTGACGGCGACGCAGCTCGAGGAGTCCGCCGGCGCCGACCCGCAGCCGACCGTGCCCGGCACGATCAGCCCCTACGGCACGCACCAGCCGGGCGTCACGGCCGCGACCCCGCGCGCCAACCGGGTGGTGGCGCTGGACCTGCGCGACGAGGTGGACGCCGATGCCCTGGGTCGGCTGATGCGACTGTGGAGCGGCAGCATCGCCGCGGCCGCCCTCGGACGCCCCGCTCCCGCCGACACCGCGCGCGACCTGGCCCAGGGCAACGTCGACCTGACCGTCACCGTGGGCTGGGGATACGGGCTCTTCGACCGGGTGGGGCTTGCCGACGCGCGGCCGGCCGCCCTGGTGGAGGTGCCGGCCTTCCACCACGACCGGCTCGAGAGGCGCTGGTCGGGCGGCGACCTGATGCTGCTGGTCGGCGCGGCCGACGACACCACCGTGACCCACGCGCTGCGGCGGCTGCTCCTCGACGCCGAGCCGTTCGCCACGCTCCGCTGGGAGCAGGACGGCTCGTGGCGCGGGGTGGACGCCGAGCATGCCCCGACCACCGGCCGCAACCTCTTCGGGCAGGTCGACGGCACCGGCAACCTGCTCCCCGACGACCCGCTGTTCGACTCCACCGTGTGGACCAAGACGCCCGACTGGTTCGCCGGAGGCACGACGCTGGTGGTGCGCCGGATCTCGATGAACCTCGACGAGTGGGACACCCTCACCCGCGCCGAGCAAGAGGCCTCGGTCGGCCGCGACCTCGACGTCGGCGCACCCCTCACCGGCACCGCCGAACGCGACGACCCCGACTTCGCCGCCGCGGTGGACGGCCGGCCGGTGATCGCCGCCGACTCCCACGTCCGCCTGTCCCACCCGGACCAGAACGGCGGGGCCCGGATCCTGCGGCGTGGCCTCAACTACACGTCCTACGACTCCTCGACGGGCGAGCGCGACGCCGGCCTGGTGTTCTGCTCCTTCCAGGCCGACCTGGGCGCGCAGTTCGTGCCGATCCAGCGTCGGCTCGACCAGGGCGACGCCCTCAACGAGTGGACCACCGCGATCGGCAGCGCGGAGTTCGCCGTCCTCCCCGGCTTCACCGAGGGCGGCTGGCTGGGCGACACCCTCCTCACCTGACGCGAGGCGTCGCAGACGGGCCACCGAGGCGTCGCAAACGGGGTGACCCCGGCTCGCGCGGACTGCCACACTTGACCCATGACCGCCACCGCGACCGAGCTGTCCGCAGCCCTCGACGAGCTGAGGGCCGCACCGACCGTCGAGGGCACGCTCGCCCTCGTCGTCCGCCGTCCGGACGTCGGCGCCCGAGAGATCCTGGGCGAGGCCCGACTCGACCCCGAGGACGGTCTGGTGGGCGACAACTGGCTCTTGCGGGCCACCTCCCACGCGATCGCGGAAGGACGCCATCTGGAAGCCCAGCTCAACGTGATGAGCGCCCGGATGGTCGCCCTGCTCGCCGACTCCCCCGAGGAGCAGGCGCTGGCCGGCGATCAGCTCTACGTCGACCTGGACCTCTCGCACGCCAACCTGCCCACCGGCGCCCGGCTCGCGATCGGCGACCCCGACGACGACGGGGCGGTCATCGAAGTGACCAAGAAGCCTCACAACGGCTGCGCGAAGTTCACCGCTCGGTTCGGCGACGACGCGGTCGCGTTCGTCAACTCCGAGGAGGGCAAGCAGCTGCGCCTGCGTGGCTTCAACGCCCGCGTGGTGCGGGCCGGGACCGTCCGGCCCGGTGACCCGGTGCGCAAGCTCTGACCGGGGCCGAACGCCGAGTTCTTGTGAGGCCCCCAGCCCCGTCTCAGAAACCTCACAGCGAAGCCCGACAGGCTCAGAGCCATGGAGCAACAGCCAGGCACCCCCGATCCCTCCCGGTCCGAGGACCCCGCCCCCTGGGCACGCGACGACACCGCCGCCTGGGCCACGACGACCGACGACCCCGCCGACTCTCCCGAGCCGACGACACCTCTGCCTCCGCCGGGTCCCGGCGGCTACGGTCCCCCGCCGGCAGACGCCGGCCCGGTGGCTTCGCGCACGGAGCGGCCACGGCGCGGGGCCTTCGCCGCCACGGTGGTGGCGGCCTCCCTGCTGGTCGGCGGCGGCGCCGGGGTGGCTGGCGCGGCGCTGTGGGACGCGACCCAGGAGAACCCCTCCCCGTCCACGTCCACAGCCCGCACCACCACCCCCGTCATCGACCAGGGCGACACCGCTCCGGCGCAGGGGTCGGTCGAGCAGGTGGCGGCGGCACGGTGCTGCCGTCGGTCGTCAAGATCGACGTCACCGGCCAGCAGGGCGCCGGCTCCGGCTCCGGCATCATCCTCAGCAGCCGACGGCGCAGATCCTCACCAACAACCACGTCGTGGACGATCGCCGGCGACGGCGGCACGCATGACCGGGTCGGCTTCGACGACGGCACCTACGCCGACGCCGAGCGTCGCTCGGCACCGACCCGCTCACCGACACCGCGGTCATCCAGGCCGAGGACGTCTCCGGCCTGACCCCGGCGACCATCGGCAAGTCCGCCAACCTCGACGTCGGCGAGGGCGTCGTCGCGATCGGCTCGCCGTTCGGCCTCGACGTCCACCGTCACCAGCGGCATCGTCAGCGCGCTCAACCGCCCGGTCAACGTCGGCTCCGACGGCCAGGGCAACTCGCACGACGTACCCCGCCATCCAGACCGACGCGGCGATCAACCCCGGCAACAGCGGCGGCGCCGCTGGTCGACATGACCGGCAGCGTCGTCGGCATCAACTCCTCGATCCGCACGGCGTCCAGCGCGGGCCGTCGGCGCCGAGTCCGGCTCGATCGGTCTCGGCTTCGCGATCCCGATCGACGAGGTGATGCCGATCGTCGACCAGATGATCAACGGCGAGACCCCGACCCACGCCCGGCTCGGCATCGGCGTAGGCCCACTGTCGGCGCAGCAACAGCGACCGTCGTCGACGGAGCCCGGTCCAGCCAGGTCACCCCGGCTCCACCGGCCGAGGAGGCCGGCATCGCAGACCGGCGACGTGATCACCAGGGTCGACGACACCCTGATCACCGAGCCCCGACTCCCTGGTCGCGACCATCCGGTCCTACCGGCCTGGCGACAAGGTCGACGTCACGTGGTCGCGCGACGGCCAGTCCCAGACCGCCACGGTCACGCTCGAGTCGGACGCCACGACGTCCTGACGACGGCCGCCGGGCCCAGACGTCCGGTCGGGGGTGGCTCGGTGCCTGCTGCCCCCGGCCGGCGACCACGACGCCGTACGCCGGCGCCGTGCCCCAGCGCCGCCCGTCGGCTCAGCGGACCCGCTGCACCCGCCCCTCGTCCCACACCGGACCGTCGGACTCGTAGACCTCGCCGTCGGCGCCGAACACCAGGAACCGGTCGAAGCCGCGGGCGAACCACCGGTCGTGGGTGACCGCGAGCACGGTGCCCTCGAAGGCCTCCAGCCCGTCCTCGAGCGCCTCGGCCGACTCGACGTCGAGGTTGTCGGTGGGCTCGTCGAGCAGCAGCAGGGTCGCCCCCGAGAGCTCGAGCAGCAGGATCTGGAAGCGCGCCTGCTGGCCACCCGACAGCGACTCGAAGCGCTGCTCGGCGGCGCCGCCAGCTCGTAGCGGTCGAGCACCCGGCTGGCCTGCTCGCGGCCCATGCCGTCGCGGTGGTGGTCGCCGCGGTGCAGGATCTCCAGCAGCGTGCGGCCGACCAGCTCGGGGTGCTCGTGGGTCTGCACGAACCAGCCGGGCCGCACGCGAGCACCGAGCCGGGCGCGGCCGGTGTGGGCGACCGGCGCGATCGGGACCTCGCCGACGGGCTGGTGCTCGACGTCGGGGTCGGAGCCGCCGGCGGCCAGCAGCCGCAGGAAGTGCGACTTGCCCGAGCCGTTGGAGCCGAGCACGGCGACCCGCTCGCCGTACCAGACCTCGAGGTCGAACGGCCTTCATCAGCCCGGTCAGCTCCAGGCGCTCGCAGACCACGGCGCGCTTGCCGGTGCGACCGCCCTTGAGCCGCATCGTCACCTGCTGCTCGCGGGGCTGCTCGGTCGGCGGTCCGGCCTCCTCGAACTTGCGCAGCCGGGTCTGCGCCGCCTGGTAGCGGCTGGCCATGCCGTCGTTGTAGGCGGCCTTCTTCTTGTACATCAGCACGAGGGCCTTGATCTTCGCGTGCTCCTCGTCCCAGCGCCGGCGCAGCTCCTCGAAGCGGGCGAAGCGGTCGCGCCGCGCCTCGTGGTACGACGCGAAGCCGCCCGGGTGCGTCCACACCCGGTTGCCCGCGCTGCCCAGCTCGACGGTGACGATGCGGGTCGCGGTGTTGGCCAGCAGCTCACGGTCGTGGCAGATGAACAGGATCGTCTTGTCGGACTCGCGGATCCGCTCCTCGAGCCAGATCTTGCCCGGCACGTCGAGGTAGTTGTCGGGCTCGTCGAGCAGCAGCACCTCGTCGGGGCCGCGCAGCAGGTACTCCAGCACCAGCCGCTTCTGCTCGCCGCCGGAGAGGGTGCGGAGGCTGCGGTACCTGGCGCGGTCGAAGGGCACACCCATCGCCGCGGTGGTGCACACGTCCCAGGTCACCTCGAGGTCGTAGCCGCCGGCGTCGGCGTACTCCGCCAGGGCGGAGGCGTAGCGCATCTGGGTCGCCTCGTCGTCGATCTCCATCAGCGCCAGCTCGCAGGCGTCGACCTCGGCGTGAGCCTGCCGGACCCGTGCCGGGGCGACGGACAGCAGCAGGTCGGCGACCGTCGGGTCGTCGCTGCCGGCCACCACCCCGTGCCCCACGAACTGGCGCATCACGCCGAGGCCGCCGGACCGGGTGACCGCGCCCGCGTGCGGGACGAGGTCGCCGGTGACGATCCGCAGCAGCGTCGTCTTGCCGGCGCCGTTGGCACCGACCAGCGCGACCTTGGCTCCCTCGCCGACCCGAAGCGACACGTCGTCGAGCAGCACCCGCCCGTCGGGCAGCTCGAAGCGCACACCGGCGACGTCCACGTGACCCACGGGACGTCATTCTCCGGTACGCCGGCCGGTCGCCGCATCCCGTTTAGGCGGCCACCTCGGCGGCGGTCAGAGCCGCGAGGACCTCGCGGACGTACTCCCGGTGGTTCATCACCTGCTCCCAGGTGAAGCGCAGCACCCGCCAGCCGGCCACCGTGAGCTCGGTGTAGCGCACGCAGTCGCGGGCGTGGGCGTCCTTGCCGGTGTGGAACTCCCACGAGTCCGCCTCGATGGCCAGCCTGCGCCGGCGGTCGACGAGGTCGGGGTGATACGTGCCACACCGGGTCGGGCGGGACCGCCCTCTGCGGCTCGACGATCAGGGTGGGGAACTCCAGCGTGATCGCTCGCAGCACCGACTCGAACGGGTTGGCCGCCAGGTGGGTGGCGTGGCGTGCCACTCGGCGGCAGCCGCCTCGCGCAGTCGAGCACCGTGCGCAGCGGTGCGGTCACGCCATCGACCACCTCGTCGGGCGCCAGGTCGGCGTAGGCGAGCAGGGCGCGGCCGTCGCGGAAGCCGCGGGGATGCCGCTGGCGCGGGACCGTCACCCAGACCTGCTCGGGCACCCACTTCACCTTCCAGCCCCACGACAGCGCCGCACTCAGGTGGGAGACCACGCCGCTGACGGCTGCTGCGTCCACGGTCGCGGTTGCCGAGCCGGGGAGGGCCAGGCGTCCGCGATGCAAGCGGACGATGTCGCCCCGGCCGATCGCGGAACGCACCCGCTGCCGCGAGCTGAGCGCGACCACCTCACCCGCGGTGGCGACGCCACCCAGGCGCACCAGCGCCGCGACTGCCTCCACGCGACCATCGTCGCCGCGAGGCGATGCTCACGAGAGAGCTCGTCCACAAGCAACCGCTCGGACAGGCAACGGAGCCTCAGACGGCAGCCGCCCCGGCGCTGGTGCCGTTGACCGATCGCTTTGCCTGCCCGAGTGGTTGCTGGGAGGGCGGCCTCGCCGGCGCAGCGCCCTGGCGCAGGTCTCAGCGATCCCTCAGCGAACCGACAGCGCGACCCCCGCGCGCTCACAGGCTGCACACAGGACGCGGGCGGAGCGTGGTGCCACGCCACCCAGAAAGCAGGCATCCGATGAAGCCCCTCCCGGCACCCCAGCCCCCCGCCCAGGCCGTCCAGCGCCGCCGCACCCAGCGTCGGCGTACCAAGGCGGTCACCGGCGCGATCGTCGCCGGCGCGCTGGCGACCTCCGCCGGCGCCACCGTCTTCCTGGCCTGGCCGGGCTCCGACACGAGCGCCGCGGCGAACGAGTCGTCCAGCAGCTCCACGAGCCGGTCCTCCAGCCAGAGCACCGGCATCTCGGCCGGCACCGCCGACAGCAGCCAGGCCACGAGCCAGGGGTCGTGACCGTGTCCGCCGATGCCTGCACCGCCTGGGCGAGCGCCGACTGGGAGCTCTGGTCGACCAGCGCCCGACTGGTCGTCACCCGACCGGAGACGTTGCCCGCCGCCCTCGAGACGGTCCAGTCGATCCTGGCCGATGTCGAGCTGGCGGCCAGCCGGTTCCGCCCCGACTCCGAGGTACGCCGGCTGCGGCCCGGGCACCCGACCGCGCTGTCCCCCCTGCTCGCCGACCTGGTCTCCGAGGCGATCGCCGCCGCGCGACGGACCGGAGGCGCCGTCGACCCGACGGTCGGCGGCACACTCAGCGACCTGGGCTACGACCGTGACCTCACCCTGCTGGACCTGACCGGTGACCGCCCGGTGGCCCGGGTGCGGCGCACCCCGGGCTGGCGCAGCCTCGCCTTCGACGGCGAGCGGCTCACCCTCCCTCTGGGCGCCGAGCTCGACCTCGGCGCAACCGCCAAGGCCGTGGCAGCAGACCGCTGCGCCGCCGCCGTCCACGAGCGTCTCGGCACCGGCGTGCTGGTCAGCCTCGGCGGCGATCTCGCGACCGCGGGCCCGGCGCCGGACGTGTCGTGGGAGATCCTCGTCCAGGACAGCGACGACGACCCCGCTGCCCAGGTCGCCCTCGACCCGGGGACGGCGCTGGCGACCTCCAGCACCGTGCGCCGGACCTGGCGTCGGGGCGGGCAGACAGCCCATCATGTAGTGGACCCCGCCACCTCACGGCCGTCCCGCACGCCGTGGCGCACCGTGAGCGTGGTCGGGTCCACCTGCGTCGAGGCCAACGCCGTCGCCACCGCCACCCTCGCCAAGGGCCCCGAGGGCGCTGCGTGGCTCGCCGCCCAGGGCCTCCCCGCCCGACTGGTCGGTCACGACCGCCGGGTGCGGCTGCTCGCCGGGTGGCCCCAGGAGGTCGCGGCATGAACGAGGCACTCTGGGCGCTCGGCCGCGGGACCGGCGTCGTCGCCCTGGTGATGTTCACGATCTCTCTGGTCCTCGGCATCGTCGCCCGGTCGGGCCGGCCGCTGCCCGGCCTCGGCCGCTTCGGTGCCGCCGACCTGCATCGCAGCACCGCGCTCACCGGCACCGCCCTGGTGATCGTCCACGTGGTGAGCCTCTTCTTCGACCCCTACGCCCAACTTCAGCTGGTTGACGCCCTGATCCCCTTCCTCGGCAGCTACCAGCCGGTCTGGCTCGGCCTCGGCACCCTGGCCGTCGACGTGCTGGTCGTCGTCACGGCGGTGAGCCTGCTGCGTCACCGGGTCGGCCCGCGGGTCTTCAAGACGGTCCACTGGGCGACGTACCTCCTCTGGCCGATGGCCCTGCTGCACGCCCTCGGCAACGGCACCGACGCCTCGTCGCCGTGGATGATCGGCATCGCTGTGGTGTCGGTGGCGGCGGTGGCGGCGGCGGTGGTGTGGCGACTCACGCCGTCGTACGCCGGCCGCGGCTGGCGGCGCGCTCCCCGGACCAGGGCCGGCCGGTCGACGGCGGGGAGGCTCGGATGACCGTCCTCGACCCGCCGCTCACCGCCCAGCGGCTGCTGGCGCCAGGGCCGTTCGGCCCGCTCCCCGACCTGTCCCTGCCGGAGCTGCTGCGCCTGGCCGAGGAGACCGGGCTGACCGGCCGCGGGGGAGCCGGCTTCCCCGCTGCCATCAAGCTCCGCTCCCTCGCCGAGGCCGGCCGCGCGCCGGTCGTCGTCGGCAACGGCATGGAGGGCGAGCCGCTCAGCCACAAGGATGCCCTCCTGCTCAGGCAGTCCCCCGGCCTGGTCCTCGACGGTCTGGAGCTGGTCTCCCGCGCCCTCGGCGCGCGTCGGACGGTCCTCGCCGTCGGGCCCGAGATCGACCCCCGGCCGGCGCAGACCGCGGCCCGACGACGCGACATCGAGGTCCGCCACCTGACCGGCGGCTTCGTGGCCGGGCAGGAGACGGCGCTGCTCAACCAGCTGGAAGGCAGGGCCCCCGTCCCGCGCGACCCGCTGACCCGGGTCACCACCCGAGGCCTCGACGGCCGGCCGACCCTGGTCTCCAACGTCGAGACGCTCGCCCACCTCGCGCTGGCCGCCCGCTTCGGGGCGGGGTGGTTTCGCGCGGTCGGGCTCCCCGACGACCCCGGCACGTCGTTGGTCACCGTCACGGGCGCCGTGGACCACGAAGGCGTCGTGGAGGTCGCCCGCGGGACCACCGTCGCCGACCTGATCGACCCGGCCGGCCCCCACCCGGGAGTGCAGGCGGTGCTGGTCGGCGGCTACCACGGCGCCTGGGTGCCGGCGACCGACGTCCACGTGCGGCTCACCCGGGCCGACCTGGCCCCCTACGGCGCCTCGGTCGGAGCGGGCATCGTGCACGTGCTGGCCGGCGACGCCTGCCCGCTCCGCGCGGCGGCCGACATGACGTCGTACCTCGCAGGCGAGTCGGCGGCCCAGTGCGGCCCCTGCATCAACGGGCTCCCGCGCATCGCCGACTCCCTCCAGCGGCTGGCGCACGGCTCGCGCGACCCGCGGCTTCCGGCGGAGATCGAGCGGCTGCGCGGGCTGGTGGTGGGTCGCGGCGCCTGCGCCCACCCCGACGGCACCGCCCGGCTGGTCGCGTCCACGATGCGGGTCTTCGACGCCCACGTAGCGGCCCACCTCTCCGGCTGGTGCCCCACCGAGCTGACCGGAGGGCCGCGATGAGCCGCCTCCACGTCGACTGGACCCGCTGCGACGGCCACGGCTCGTGCGCAGAGCTGCTGCCCGAGCTCCTCGCGGTCGACGACTGGGGCTTCCCGGTCTCCCGCACCGGCGACCGCGACCCGGAGCTGCCGCCGGCCCTCCGCGAGTACGCCGACCACGCGGTGCGCGCCTGCCCGCTGATGGCCCTCCGGGTGGTGGCGACCGACCAGCCGGTCAGTGGTCCGGCTGGTCGTAGACCACCTCGGCCGACGTCGCCCAGAGGTTGACGCCGGACTCGACGGCGTCCCGGTCGATCACGTGCGAGCTCGTCGTCGGTGAGCGGCGGGAAGCTCGAGCGCGTCGAGGTTGGTGTCGAGCTGCTCGCACCGACGAGGCGCCGATCACCGCCGAGGTCACGCGAGGGTCGCGCAGCGCCCACTGCAGGGCGAGCTGGGCGAGCTTCTGGCCGCGGGCGGCGGCGATCTCGTTGCAGCCGGCGTACCCGCGCCAGGACGTCGTCGTCGATGCCGGTGACCGAGGAGCCCTCGCGGGCCGCCCGCGAGTCGGCGGGGATGCCCGTCGAGGTAGCGGTCGGTGAGCAGCCCCTGGGCGAGCGCGGTGAAGACGATGCAGCCCATGCCCTGCGGTCTCGAGCTCGTCGAGCAGGCCGTCCTCGATCCAGCGGTTGAGCATGGAGTAGGACGGCTGGTGGATCAGCAGCGGCGTGCCCAGGTCGCGGGCGATCGTGGCCGCCTCGCGGGTCCGCTGCGGGGAGTACGACGAGATGCCGGCGTACAGCGCCCGGCCGGAGCGCACCGCGTGGTCGAGCGCCCCCATCGTCTCCTCGAGCGGCGTCGTCGGGGTCGAAGCGGTGGCTGTAGAAGATGTCGACGTAGTCGAGGCCCAGCCGGCGCAGCGACTGGTCGAGCGAGGCCAGGACGTACTTCCGCGAGCCGCCGCCCTGGCCGTAGGGGCCCGGCCACATGTCGTAGCCGGCCTTGGTGGAGATGACCAGCTCGTCGCGGTACGGCGCGAAGTCGTCGCGCGAGGTAGCGGCCGAAGTTCTCCTCCGCCCGGCCGTAGGGCGGGCCGTAGTTGTTGGCCAGGTCGAAGTGCGTCACGCCCCGGTCGAAGGCCCGCCGCAGGATCGCCCGCTGGGTCTCCTCGGGCCGGTCGGTGCCGAAGTTCTGCCACAGGCCGAGCGAGAGCGCGGGGAGCTGCAGCCCGCTGCGGCCCGTGAACCGGTAGTCCATCGCGTCATAGCGCTCAGGCGCCGCTTCGTACGTCATCCCCCCATCCTGCCGGTTACGCTCGACGGCGTGGAGCTGCGCCGGGTGGACCCTCTCTCCCGCAAGAGCGGTGCCCAGCGGCAGTGGGAGCGGCTGGCGAGGACGTCGCTCGGTCGCTGGTACGGCATCCACGTGGCCTCCCCGTTCGACGCGGCCCTGCTGCGTGCCACCGGCGGCCGGCTGCGTCTGGTGGGCCACCTGCCGACCGCCACCCTGACGACGACCGGCGCGCGGTCGGGGCAGCCGCGGGAGGTGCCGGTGCTCTACTTCCACGACGGCGACGACGTCATCGTGGTCGCCTCCAGCTTCGGCCGCGACCGGCATCCGGCGTGGTACCACAACCTGGTGGCGCACCCGGGCTGCCGCCTCAACGACCTGGCGTTCACCGCGGTCGAGGTGAGCGACGCCGACGACTACGAGCGGCTCTTCGGGCTCGCCGAGAGCGTCTATCGCGGGTACGCCGACTACCGCGCGCGCACCGACGCGGTCGGCCGCCACATCCCGGTGCTGCGGCTCAGTCCGGCCTGAGGTCACGCCCCGGGGTCACCGGCCCGGCGGCTCTCCAGCACCCGGAACCCCTTGGCCGAGGCGAGCCGCCGCGTCGGCCAACCCTGCTCCCCCAGCCAGCGCTGGAGCGAGTCGGCCCCGAGGTTCTTGCCCACGACCAGCACCGCACGGCCGCCGGGGGCGAGCCGCGGCAGCCAGGACAGCAGCAGCGAGTGCAGCGCCTGCTTGCCGATCCGGATCGGCGGGTTCGACCAGATCTCGTCGTACACCTCGTCAGCGTCGACCTGGTGTGGCAGCAGCGCCCGATAGCGTTCGGCCACGCCCAGGCGAACGGCGTTCTCGCGGGCGAGCAGCAGTGCGCGCTCGTTGACGTCCACACCGGTGACGACGGCGTCCGGCAGCGCCACAGCGAGCGCCAGGCCGATCACCCCCCAGCCGCAGCCGAGGTCGAGGATCCGCCCGGCGGCCGGCGGCTCGGTCTCGCGGAACAGCACCGTCGTGCCGGGGTCGAGGCGGCCGTGAGAGAACACGCCGGAGCCGCTGTCGAGCTCCAGCTCGCGGCCCCACACGAGGCAGCGGACCCGGGACCGCTCGAAGGAGGTCCTGGGGTCGGCCGAGAAGTAGTGGTCGCCGGTCACGCCTGCTCCAGGGTCCGCACCCGGCGGGCCGCGGCCGCCTGGGCGGCCAGCTCGTCGGGGGCGGGGTAGCCGACCTCCTCCAGCACCAGCCCGTGCGCCGGCACCACCGTGACCGCGGGGTCGCGGACCCCGGCGCGCAGCACCTCGCCGGGCCAGGCCTCGGGGCGGCGGCCCTCACCGACGGTGAGCAGGCAGCCCACCAGCGAGCGCACCATGTGGTGGCAGAACGCGTCGGCCCGCACGGTGGCCGCGGCCACCCCGCGGGCGTCGCGCTGCCAGCCCACGTCGAGCAGCGTGCGCACGGTGGTGGCTCCCTCCCGCCGCTTGCAGAAGGCCGCGAAGTCGTGCTCCCCGTGCAGCGCGGCGGCGGCGCGGTTCATCGCCGCCAGGTCGAGCGGGCGTCGCCAGGCCAGCACGTGGCCCCGGGTCAGCGGGTCGGCCCCCTCGTGGTCGGCGACCCGGTAGGCGTAGCGCCGCCAGACCGCCGAGAAGCGGGCGTCGAAGCCCTCCTCGGCCTCGACCACCCGGGAGACGCGCACGTCGTCGGGCAGCACCCCATTGAGCCTCCGCGCCAGTGACGCGGGCGGGGTCAGCTCCGAGCGCCCGGCCGCCGCGGCGAGGGCCTCCTCGGGCACGTCGAGGTGACACACCTGCCCCCGCGCGTGCACGCCGGTGTCGGTGCGCCCCGCACACGTGACCGGCGCGTCGGGGAGCCGCAGCACGGTGGCGAGCGCCGCCTCCAGCTCGCCCTGGACGGTGCGCAGCGCCGGTTGGGAGGCCCACCCGTGGAACCCGGCACCGTCATAGGCCAGGTCGATCCGGATCCGCACCCGCCCATCCTGCCAGCCGGGGCGGCGACGTTCTCGTCAGGCCAGCTCGGCGCGGTGCGGCGGGTCGGCGCCGGGGCGCGACACGGTCACCGCGGCCGCGCGGACGGCGTACCCGACGAGATCGCGCCAGACCTCCCCGGGCAGGGACCCGAGCAGCCCTCGGTGCTCGGCACCGGCCAGCCCGCGCTCCCAGAGCGCGTCGAGCAGGGCGGCGCCGAAGGTGTCGCCGGCACCGATCGTGTCGGCCACCGACACCGCGACCGCTGGCACGGTGCCCTCCTCGCTGCGGGTGAACCAGTCGGCCCCGTCGCCGCCGCGGGTCACGATGACCACCCCCGGTCCGAGCGCCAGCAGGGCACGAGCCGCGTCGGCCACGGAGTGGTCGGGATAGAGCGCCTCGAGGTCCTCGTCGGAGGCCTTCAACAGGTCGGTCTGCGCGGCCAGCCGCTCCACCTTGGCCACCACGTCGGCACCGGTGCCGGTGACGGCCGGCCGGGCGTTGACGTCATAGCTGATCAGCGCCCGCGGCCGCTGGGCGACGACCGTCGCCAGCACCTCCTCCGCCCCCGGCGAGACCACCGCGGCCAGCGAGCTCGTGTGCAGCAGCACGGGCTCGACCCCGGCGGGCAGGGCCAGCTCGTTGAGGCGCCAGCTGATGTCGAAGACGTACGACGCGCTGCCGTCGGGCCCGATCGTCGCCACCGCGGAGGACGAGTGGTCGATGGACGCCGGGTCACTGGCCAGGCTGACGTCGGCGGCCTCCAGGTGGCGACTCAGCAGCTGCCCGTAGTGGTCGCCGGCAACGAAGCAGGTGTGGAGCCACACCTGACGGCCGAGCCGGCTCAGGGCCACCGCGGCGTTGGCCGCGCTGCCGCC
Organism: uncultured Actinomycetota bacterium; assembly: GCA_963719955.1. Taxonomy (GTDB): domain Bacteria; phylum Actinomycetota; class Actinomycetes; order Propionibacteriales; family Nocardioidaceae; genus Nocardioides. The sequence goes on from CAVRDV010000002.1 coordinate 557,965, forward strand.
GGGGAACTCGGTCACGCTCCCGTCGCTGCGGTGGACGACGTCGACGAGGGCCTCCCCCACCACCAGTGCCACAGGCTGCATGGGGGAAGTCTGGCGCATGCAAGCCCCGTTCCTCGACCGGGCCACACCCCTCGAGCCTGAGGGAGACGAGCGACGGCCCCGCGCCGACCGGGGTCGGGGCGGGGCCGTCGGGCACTCGTCGAGCCGGGTCAGGCGTCCTTGGACCCGTCGTCGGTGGACTCCGCGGCGGCCTCCGCCTCGGGAGCCTCCTCCACGGGAGCCTCCTCCACGGGAGCCTCCTCCACGGGAGCCTCCTCCACGGGGACCTCCTCGACCGGCTCCTCGACCGGGGCGGGCGCGGGCTTCTCGGCCGGCGCCTTCTTCTTCGCCCGGGAGGGCTTCGGGGCGTAGGCCTCGGTCACCAGCTCGATGACCGCCATCGGGGCGTTGTCGCCCTTGCGGGGGCCGATCTTGGTGATCCGGGTGTAGCCACCCGGCCGCTCGGCGAACGTCTGCGGCGATCTCGGTGAAGAGCCGGTGGACGACGGTCTTGTCGCGGCGCGGCACGCCGAGGTCCTTGGTGTAGAGCACGGCCTCGATCTGGCGACGGTTGTGCAGGTCGCCCTTCTTGGCCTTGGTGATCAGCTTCTCGGCGTAGCGGGCGCAGCATCCGCGCCCGGGTCTCGGTGGTGGTGATCGAGCCGTGCTCGAACAGCGCCGTCGCCAGGTTGCGCAGCATCAGGCGCTGGTGGGCCGGGCTGCCGCCGAGGCGGGGACCCTTCTTGGGGGTGGGCATGCGCTTCTCTCGTTTCTCTCGAGCCGTGTCAGGTACTCGGGTAGATCTCCACTGTCTGGGCCGGTGGGACTGCGGTCCGCAACCCCCGCCGGGTACACAGGGGGCGAAGCCCCCCGTGCGGGGGTCGGGGGGTACACGGGGGGCGAAGCCCCCCGTGCGGTTAGTACTGCTCGTCCTCGACGAACGCGTCGTCGTCGTCGTCGCCGTAGGCGGCGAGGGCGGCGTGCGGGTCGAAGCCCGGGCGCGCTGTCCTTGAGCGAGAGGCCCATCTCGACGAGCTTGGCCTTGACCTCGTCGATGGACTTCGCACCGAAGTTGCGGATGTCGAGCAGGTCCTGCTCCGAGCGCGAGATGAGCTCACCCACGGTGTGGATGCCCTCGCGCTTGAGGCAGTTGTAGGACCGCGACGGTCAGCTGCAGGTCCTCGACCGGCAGGGCCAGGTCGGCGGCCAGCTGCTCGTCGACCGGCGACGGGCCGATGTCGATGCCCTCGGCCTCGACGTTGAGCTCACGGGCCAGGCCGAACAGCTCGACCAGCGTCTTGCCGGCCGAGGCGATCGCGTCGCGCGGACGGATCGACGGCTTGGTCTCGACGTCGATGACCAGCTTGTCGAAGTCGGTGCGCTGCTCGACACGGGTGGCCTCGACCTTGTAGGTCACCTTCAGGACCGGGCTGTAGATCGAGTCGACCGGCATCCGGCCGATCTCGTTGTCGGCGCCCTTGTTCTGGACCGCGGAGACGTAGCCACGGCCACGCTCGACGACGAGCTCCATCTCCAGCTTGCCCTTGTCGGACAGCGTGGCGATCTTGAGGTCGGGGTTGTGCACCTCGACACCGGCGGGCGGCGCGATGTCGGCGGCGGTGACGTCACCGGCACCGGACTTGCGCAGGTACATGGTCGACGGGCTCGTCGTGCTCGGAGGAGACGACCAGGCCCTTGAGGTTGAGGATGATCTCGGTCACGTCCTCCTTGACACCCTCGATGGTCGAGAACTCGTGGAGCACGTTGTCGATCTTGATGCTGGTGACCGAGGCACCCGGGATCGAGCTGAGGAGGGTACGACGCAGCGAGTTGCCGAGCGTGTAGCCGAAGCCGGGCTCGAGCGGCTCGATGACGAACCGCGAGCGGAACTCGTCGACGGACTCTTCCGACAGGGTCGGGCGCTGAGCGATAAGCACTGATTTCTTCCTTTCCGGGCCACCCACCATTTGACGGACCCGAACTGCGCGGCGGGAATTCTGTTGAGTTGCCCGACCGATCCGGGGCCGAGCCCCAGCGGGTGTGGCGGACACGGGCGAAGCCCCCCGTGCGTTACTTCTTGGAGTAGTACTCGACGATGAGCTGCTCCTGGACCGGGATGTCGATCTGCGCCCGGATCGGGACCTGGTGGACCAGGACCCGCATCCGCGAGGGGAGCACCTCGAGCCAGGCGGGGACGACGCGCTCGCCGTGGGTCTCGCGAGCCACGATGAACGGCGTCATCTCCAGCGACTTCTCGCGCACGTCGATGATGTCGTGCTGCGGTGACCTGGAACGACGGGATGTCGACCTTCTTGCCGTTGACCAGGAAGTGACCGTGGTCGACCAGCTGGCGGGCGTGGCGACGGGTGCGGGCGAAGCCGGCGCGGTAGACCACGTTGTCGAGGCGGCACTCGAGCAGCTGCAGCAGGTTGTCACCGGTCTTGCCCTGGCGACGGCGACGCCTCGTTGTAGTAGCGGTGGAACTGCTTCTCGAGCACGCCGTAGGTGTAGCGAGCCTTCTGCTTCTCGCGCAGCTGGAGGAGGTACTCGCTCTCCTTGATGCGACCGCGGCCGTGCTGGCCGGGCGGGTAGGGACGACGCTCGTACGCCGCGTCGCCGCCGACGAGGTCGACACCGAGACGGCGCGACTTCTTGGTCATGGGGCCGGTGTAGCGGGCCATGTCAGTCTCTCTTTCTCAGTCTCGGGGTCAGACGCGGCGGCGCTTGGGAGGCCGGCATCCGTTGTGGGGCGTGGGCGTGACGTCCTGGATGGTGCCGACCTCGAGGCCGATCGCACCCAGGGAGCGGATCGCCGTCTCGCGGCCCGAGCCCGGACCCTTGACGAAGACGTCGATCTTCTTCATGCCGTGCTCCATCGCCCGACGGCCGGCGGCCTCGGCGGCCATCTGCGCGGCGAACGGGGTGGACTTGCGCGAGCCCTTGAAGCCGACGGTGCCGGCAGAGGCCCACGAGATCACCGCACCGGTCGGGTCGGTGATCGTGACGATGGTGTTGTTGAACGTGCTCTTGATGTGGGCTTCGCCCTGGGCGACGTTCTTCTTCTCCTTGCGGCGCACCTTCTTGGCGCCGGTGGCGACGGCTCTTGGGAGGCATTCAGTAGACTCCTTTGGTTTCGGTCGTATCTGGTCTGTGCCAGATCGCTGCACGAGGGCTTGGTCTGTTCCGATCGGTGGGGCTCGGGTTCACCCCGATCGGAGATCGGGCTACTTGGCCTTCTTCTTGCCGGCGACGGTGCGCTTGGGACCCTTGCGGGTGCGCGCGTTGGTCTTGGTGCGCTGACCGCGGACCGGGAGGCCCTGACGGTGGCGGCGACCCTGGTAGCTGCCGATCTCGATCTTGCGACGGATGTCGGCCTGGACCTCACGACGGAGGTCACCCTCGATCTTGAAGTTGGCTTCGATCTCGTCGCGGAGCTTGACCAGCTCCTCGTCACCCAGCTGGTGGACGCGAGGTTCGGGTCTGACCCCGGTGGCGGCGAGGAGCTGCTGGGCGCGGGTACGGCCGATGCCGTAGATGTAGGTGAGTGCGATCTCGATGCGCTTGTCGCGCGGGAGGTCGACACCAACGAGGCGTGCCATGTGGCGTTTCCTTTTCGGTGTTCGCAGTGGTGTCTGGTCGTGTCGCGTCCCATCCCGCCTCGGGTGGGCTCCGGCCGTCCGCTCCGGAGGTGGTTCGACCGGGATGTCCCGGCCTAGCGATCACGTATGGGGTGTTCAGTTGTCGGCTGCGGTTCAGACCACGTGCGACCTCGCTGGCGCGAGCTCTCACACGCAGGGCTTCGGTCATCTCCGACTTCGTCGGATCTGGCCTCGCCCCGCTCAGCCCTGGCGCTGCTTGTGACGCGGGTTCTCGCAGATCACCATGACGCGGCCGTGGCGACGGATCACCTTGCACTTGTCACAGATCGGCTTGACGCTCGGGTTGACCTTCACGTCGACGGCCCTTCTCTTGCGTGCTCGGCTGGCTGGTTACTTGTAGCGGTAGACGATCCGACCCCGGGTGAGGTCGTACGGCGAGAGCTCCACCACCACGCGGTCCTCGGGGAGGATCCGGATGTAGTGCTGACGCATCTTGCCGCTGATGTGGGCGAGCACCTTGTGCCCGTTGCTCAGCTCGACCCGGAACATGGCGTTGGGAAGGGCCTCGACGACGGTGCCCTCGATCTCGATCACGCCTTCTTTCTTCGGCATGTCCTCCACAATCTGTTGTGCTGGCTTGTCTACCGTCCGGCCCGGGAACCTCCGGCCCGGGCAAGCCGGGACCGGTGGACCTCGTGCAGGCGGTCCATGGTCCTCATCCCGCGCACACGACGAACCCTCCCCTGACGGGACGGGCACGAGGTGATCCGGGCAGCCGCGAGGCACCACGAAACGCAACCCACGTTGGGCCGACACGCCAGTTTAGTCGGCGGCGGACGAGAAATCCCTAATCGGGCCGGCGCTCCGCGCCGCCTCCGGGCGGCGTCAGGAGACGCTCGAGTCCCCGCCGCGGAACGACGCCAGGCTGACCGCGGCCCGCCACCGCCGCCACCGGCCCACCGCGGCCGACATCGCCCGGCGCTCGTCGTCGACCGACCCCCAGTAGGTCGCGCGCGCCTCGTCGGGCTGCGGCACGGTCGGCCCGAAGACGTGAGCTGTCGGCGCGGCGGGCCAGTGCCACCGCCTGCCGGGGAGTCGACGGCCGAGGACTGCTCCCGCCGGGTCAGCGACGCCGCGACCGGCACCACCTGCCCCAGGTCGCGGGCGTGGTCGACGAGCTCGCGCCAGGCGCCGACGAACGCGGGCCGAGGCGGTGCCGGCGCTACGCCGGCGGCGAGCGCCGCCAGGCCTTGAGCCAGCACGATGCTCCGAGCAGCGAGCCGATCAGCAGCGAGCGGGACCCCGACGTAGGCACGCACGTCCACACCAGCCACGCGGGCAGCCCCGGGTCGGGCCGCGTCGGCCGTCGGCGGCTGTCGCTGGCCGTTGCGCGCCCGCAGGTCGGCGTCGGTCTGCTCCCCGGATCGCCGACGGCGGCGGGATCGGGGCGGCGGGTGGCACGTTGGCGCCGGTGCGGTTGCGTGTCGGACTCCGGCGGCAGCTTGGCCGGCGGCGCTCGTCGACCCATGAACGCCTCGGTCGGCAGCGTCCGCCACGACCCGTCGGCGGCGCGGATCTCGACCCACGCGGACACGTCGCTGCCGCGTGACCACGCCCGCCCTCGGGCACGACAGCCCCCATCACGACCCGCGCGGGGACCCCGATCTCGTTGGCGAGCAGCGCCATCGTGGCGGCGTACTGCTCGTCGTTGCCGGCCATGATCTGCGGGCGTTGACGAACCCGTCGGAGCAGCCGCCCGACGGTGTGGCCCGGCGACGTAGATGCTCTCCGCCTGCGACCGACGCCGTCGGAGTACTTCCCCTCGTCCCGGAGGTGCTCGGCCAGCGGCGAAGACGCGGTCCATCGGGTCGTGTCCGCCGCCCTCGGTCCACTTCGCGGGCCTGGGTGTCGAGGAACGCCGCGCCGTCGTAGGCCGGCCCGACCCGGCTCGCCGCCAGCGTCTGCGGGGTCAGCGTGTCGTCGGGGATCGACCGCGTGAAGGTGTAGCGGTCGCCCGGCCGGACGCCGCTCGGGACCACAGCCGTCGAGGTCGCCAGGTTGTAGCGGAAGATCTCGGCCTTGGCCGCGGGTCGCCCGTCGGTCGAAGCGCACGACTGCAGGGCGCCCACGACCGGGCAGCCAGACCCCGTCGTAGCCCTCGTCGAGCGTCACGGTCACGCTCGACCCGGTCGCCCTCGACCGGGTTGTCGATGGTCGACGAGACCCGCTGGTAGGAGTCGTCGACGACGCCGGGGAGCGCGTTGTTGGACGCGCCCCAGACCACGCCGTCGTAGCGGTCCAGCGTCGCGAACCGCACCCGGGTGCCGGCGGCGACGCCCTCGATGGTGAACAGCGTCCTTGTCGTAGAGGTTGCTCCGGGTCTGGCTGCTGCCCTTCAGGTCGACGTAGCGGCGGAACGACGCCAGCGGCGAGGGGTAGCTGGCCGATGTCGAAGGGCGGCTCGACGTGGTCGCGCAGCACCAGCCGCTCGTCGTCGTCGCCGAGCGAGGCGGCGGTCGCCAGCGGCAGCGCCACCAGCGGCAGCCAGGCCGATCAGCGCGGCGCCGACGAGCAGCCGCGAGCCCCGGCCGGCGTGCCACCCTGGACGGCGCCGGCCGCTGCGACGTCGCGCACCGCCAGCCAGCCGAGCGCGACGGCGGCGAAGACGCGCCCTGGACCAGCAGCGACTGCGGGCGGTGCGGACGCCGAGCAGGATCACCAGCGCCAGCAGGGCGACCGCGGGCAGCCAGGACGGCAGCGCGGCGTGCGCAGCCAGGCCGGCGCCGGCCCCGACGCCGCGCGAGCATCAGCCGCCGAGCACGCCGGCGAGCAGTCCGAGCAGCCACGGCAGCACCAGCAGCGGGCCGTCGCCGTCGACCGGCGGCAGCGTGGTGAGCAGGTCCTTCCAGCCGAACAGCGCCTGGTCGGTCAGGGCTCCCCAGCGTCGCGGGCCCGGCAGCACCGAGCGCCGTCGGAGCGCAGGCGTCAGCGCGCCGCCCAGCAGGATAGAACAGCCCGGCCGCCAGCAGCACCGGCGCGACCAGCGGCCAGCCCTGCCGCCGCGCCAGCCAGGCCGCCCCGGCGCCCAGCACGAGCCCCACGACGCCGACGACCAGGAACCCCCAGCCGGTGTAGGTCGGCGCGAGCCCGGCGAGGGCTGCGGTGCCGAGCGCGAGCACGAAGCCCGCGTCGACCAGCGACTGGTGGTCGGCCGAGGCGCTCGGGCGCGCTGAGGACTGGTGCGGTCGCTCATCTCACGCTCCACCGCAGCAGGGCAGGCGAGGTCGGCCTTGCGCGACAGGTGCAGGACCGGCATCCCGTCGGTCTCGGTGACTCGGCTCGGCGCCGCGGTGTCCACGATCAGCGCGATCCGGCGGACCTCCGGCGCGAACGCCGCCGCGGCTCGCGCGATGCCGGTCGAAGGCGGCCAGGGCACCGGTGACCAGGAAGAGCAGGCTGGTGTCGGCGGCGACGGCCTGTGCCCGGCGCGCCGAGGTCGACCAGGCCGGCGCGGCCGAAGTCGGCCCGGCAGACGGCGTCGAGGGCGAGGTGGCCGTCGTTGCCCGTGGCCGCCTGATCGCCGCACATGAACGAGATCTCGAAGTCGTCGAGGATCGCGCGCACGGCGAGCGAGGCCGCCACCGACATCGCGGTCTCGAAGTCGTCGGGGTCGGCCCAGGCCATCGGGTCGTCGTCGACCACGATCGTGGCGTGGCTGCGGCGGGTGTCGAGGTACTGGCGGACGAGCAGCTCGGTCTCGCCGGCCGAGCCCATCACCTTGGCCGAGGAGCGCCAGTGGACGTGGCGCAGGTCGTCGCCGGGGACGTACTCGCGCAGCGCGTGGAAGGCCAGGTCGCTCTGGGACACCGCGTCGGTCGAGCACGCCCTCGAGGTCGCGCAGCAGGCCGGCGCCCAGCGAGCTCCATCGGCAGCAGCGGCGGGCGGACCAGCACCTCGCGGACCGTCGGTCCACGCCACGTCGCGCGAGAAGATGCCGAGCGGGTCGCCGCGGCGGGTCATCGCCGGCCCGACCGGGATGACGCCGCGCCGCTCGGTGCGGATCGTGAACGACTCCTCGTGCGAGGCGTCCGGGCGCCAGCGAGCGGATGCCGTAGCGATGGACGGCGGTGCCGACCGGCAGCTCGAGCGTGGTCGGCAGCAGCCGGCCGGCCGCGATGTTGGTGACCCGGACGCCGCCGGCGACGGACTCCCCCGCGATCACCCGCTAGCGGCTCGCAGCCGCAGGTCGACACGCGACCCGGGTGCGGCCGAGCAGGAACGGCAGGGCGAGGGCGAGCAGCACCAGGCAGGCGGCCGCCAGCACGGCCAGCTCGCGCCAGCCCGTGCAGCCCGGCGCCGACCAGGCCGCGCCACGCCGAGCGCGAGCGAGGGTCCAGCCCAACGGCCGTGACCATGCGTACGCCGGACCTCAGCCGGCGCCACAGCGTGCGGCGCATCGCGACCTCAGGCCACCCGGTCGGTCGGCGGCGCCACGGAGTCGAGCAGCCGCGCGACGATCACGGTCTCGACGGTCGACGCCGCTGAACTGCGCCTCGGCGTCGAGCAGCAGCCGGTGGCGCGAGCACCGGCTCGGCGAGCGTCCTTGATGTCGTCGGGCACCACGTGGTCGCGGCCGTCGGCGGCGGCCCAGGTCTTGGCGACGCGGACGAACGCCAGGCAGCCGCGCGGCGAGAGGCCGAGCTTGACGTGCGGCTGCCGCCGCGACTCCTCGGCGAGCTCGGCGACGTAGCCGATGACGGCCGGGTCGACGTAGACGTCGTCGGCGAGGCCGCTCATCTGGGCGATCGTCTCGGCGGTGATCACCGGCGTGACCAGGGCGGCGCGGTCGCGCACCTTGCCGCGTTGTCGAGCAGCTCGACGGTGGCCGCCCGGTCGGGGTAGCCGAGCGAGGTCTTCATCAGGAAGCGGTCGAGCTGGGCCTCGGGCAGCCGGTAGGTGCCGGCCTGCTCGATCGGGTTCTGGGTGGCGATCACCATGAACGGGCGGCCGACCGGGTGCGGCGACGCCGTCGACGGTGACCCGCCCCTCCTCCATCACCTCGAGCAGCGCCGACTGGGTCTTCGGCGAGGCGCGGTTGATCTCGTCGGCGAGCACGATGGTGTGGAAGATCGGGCCGGGGTGGAACTCGAAGGTGCCCTTGTGCTGGTCGTAGACCGTGACGCCGGTGACGTCGGAGGGCAGCAGGTCGGGGGTGAACTGGATCCGGGCGTGACTGCCCTGGACGGTGTTGGCCAGGGCCCGGGCCAGCATCGTCTTGCCGGTGCCGGGGAAGTCCTCGAGCAGGAGGTGGCCCTCGGAGAGCAGGCAGGTCAGGGCCAGCCGTACGACGTGGCGCTTGCCGAGCACGGCCTTCTCCATGTTGTCGGTCAGCTGGTCGAAGGTCTTCTGGAACCAGTCGGCCTGTTCGAGGGAGATGGTCATCGGGTCACTTTCGTCACGGGTGGCACCAGGCTACGACGGCCAGGTGTAGTCCACGCTCTTTCGCACCGAGTCGTCGGCGTTGCGGCACGACACCGTGATGTCAGTGCCGGCCCGGCCGAAGTAGAGGGCCGTCTGCTCCCAGGTCTGTCCGCTCCAGGGCCCCCAGCCGGTCGGGCCGAAGCCCTGCCGGTTGACCGTGCAGGTGACCGGGGTGAAGAAGTTGCTCACCCGGATCGCGATGAGGCCGCAGGAGGCGCCGGTGCAGTCCGCGCCGCCGTCGCCGGGCGGGTGACAGGGGTCCCGGCCGCTGGCCGGGTCGTCGTTGCACTTGACGTAGCGGTCGACCTCGACCACGGGCGCCGGCGGGTCGGGGGTGGTGGCCGACGCCTGCTCCTGCACCGGGCCGCGGCCGCGCGGCGGGTCGCTCACCACGACCGTGATGGTCTCGGTCGTCGAGTAGCCCACGTCGAGCTGGGGGATGGTCCGGTCGGACTCGTCGGGCCCCAGGTTGAACTGCTGCGAGGGCCGGCCGGTCCCGGAGAAGCTGACGTCGACCCGCACCGGCGCGCCGTTGGGGGCCACGGTGATCGACCAGCCGACCTCTCGGCCGCTCCCGGTCCGGTTGATCGAGATCCCGGCCCGTGCCAGCGGGCCGTAGGTGCGGACCGACTGGGTGCCCGAGGAGGTGCACTCGCCCTTCTCGTTGCAGACCCGCAGCGCGACGTCGAACGACCGGTTGTTGCTCGGCACCGAGAACTTCCGGGTCGTCGCCCCGGTCGTGGCGAAGCCTTCGCCGGCCTTGCCGTCGACCAGGATCTGCACGATCGAGTCGCGGCCGCGGGAGTTGGGCACCGTGAACGACGCCTGCGCCTCGTTGTCCTTGCCGGTGGGCTGCAGCGACCAGGCACCCCAGTCCATCGGCTTGGCCACCGCGACCCACGTCACCGTGGAGCTCACCGGCCCGATCCCGTCCTCGCCGCTGACCGGTTGCACCTGGAAGTCGTAGCGGCTGCCGTCGTAGCGGACGTTGGGGATCACGCACTGGGTCGCCGAGATCCGGGTGCAGGCGGCGACCGGGAGGCCGTTGCGCAGCACGATGTAGGTCACCGCGGCCCCGCCGTTGGCGGGCACGGTGTCCCACGACAACGAGAGCGTCGTGGTCGACCCCGACGAGGGCTGCTCGCTGATCGTGAGGTTCTTCGGCTTGCCGATCGGGCCCTCGGAGTGGAACGGTCCGCCCTCGACGGGGGGCCCCCAGCCCTGCGCGTTGTGGGCCCGGATCGTGAAGACGTAGTCCTTGCCGTTGGTGAGGCCGTTGGCCACCACCGAGGTGTTCGTCGTGGTCATTCGACGTCCCTGCCAGGTGACGAGGTAGAGGTCGACCTTGGAGGTCCTCTTCGTCGGCGGGTTCCAGCTCAGCGTCAGCACGTGGCTGCCGGTCTTGCTCTGCCGGACGTTGGTCACCGGGCCGGGCTTCTCGTCGGGCTGCGCGGACCGCGACGCGGGGCTCCAGTCGGACCAGCCGATCGCGTTGCGCGCGCGCACCGTGAAGGTGTAGCTCGCACCGTTGGTCAGCCCCGTCATGTCGCAGGTCGTGGACGGGCACGAGGTCGTGGCGCCGTTGCTGGCCCGCAGCTCGTAGAGGTCGATGGGGGCGCCGTTGGCCGCCGGCGCCTGCCAGGACAACCGGACCGACTGGGACAGCGAGCTGAGCCCGGGCACCGGGGCCTTCGGGGTGTCGGGCACGCCCAGCATCTCCAAGCTGAGCACGTTGCCGGCCTGACGGTCGGTGTCGTCGGTCGTCACGTCGCTCATCACGACCCGGAAGCGCGCCTCGCCGGAGGCCTTGCTGCCCGCCGCGATGCGCACCGACGAGCCGCCCGCCGGGCGCACGGTCACGTCGCCACCGGCCAGCTCGGTCACCCGGACCACGGTCGGCACCGGGCGGGGCAGGCTCGAGCTGAGGTATGCCCCGAGATCGACGGTGCGCGACTCGCCGGCCCGCAGGTCGGTGATCAGGATCGGCGCGAGCACCGGCGCCGGCGCCTTGACGACCCGGACCCGCAGCTCGCCGGGGTCGCTGCTGCCCGCCTGCACCTGCAGGACCGCCTCGGTGCCGTCGCGCACGCTGCCAGCCGCCTGCAGCACCACCGGCATCGCTGTGGGGTCGACGATGTCGAGGCCGTCGGTCGCCTTGCGCCAGCGCGAGGTGTAGTCGAGGTCGCCGAGGTCGTCGGGGTCGGGCGTCCAGACATTGCACAGGGTGGCGATGTCGAGCGAGACCTCACTGCCCTGGGGCACCTCGATGACGTCGGTCGGGCAGGTCAGGATCGGCTTGTTCTGCCCGACCTGCACCGGGATGCTCAGCCAGGCGCGAGGAGCATCGGGGTCGTTCTGGTCGGTGCCGGCGATGACCTCGAACGACACCGCGCCCGGCCCCCGATAGGTCTTCCCCGCGCTCACGTCGATGGTCGAGCCGCTGACGGCGACCGCGTTGACGCCGCCGCGCGGAGCGCCGGTGACCGCTGTGCCGGCCGCGAGGCGCAGCGGCAGCCCGGAGGGGCTCTCGACGTAGTCGCCGAGCCGCACCCGCATCGACCCTCCTGGCGCCAGCTTGATCAGCCCGTTGGCCTTGACGAACGGCAGGTTGCCGCTGCGCGGCGGGACGTAGAGCTGCGCCACCGCCGCTCCACCGTCAGCGTCGACGACCCGGAACGGCACCACCAGCGGCAGGTCGCCGCGGGACAGGCTGATCTTGCCCCCGTTGACCGTCGCCGAGACGCCCGGCGGGGCGTAGACGTCGGTCACCCGCAGTGCGTTCGACGGGCCGTCGGGGTCGTACGCCGACTTCAGCACGTCGACCTTGAGGGCGCGTGAGTCGTTGCTGGCGCCGTAGGCGTCGAAGACCACCGGCGGGTTGTTGTAGGGCGTGGTGGTGCGCAGCGTGACGGTCGACTGCGACGTCGCCAGCCCGTTGGATAGGCGGTAGACGACCTCGAGGGTGCGACCGTCGGCGTCGGCAGGGGCCTCCATCGTGACCGGGCCGGTCGGCGACTCGAGGCGCACGCCCTCCGGCGGGTCGACCAGCTCCAGCGTCGGGCTGTCGCCAGGCGCGATGAAGTCGTTGGCGGTCGGCGTGACCGTCGCGACCCGACCCGGCTCGACGGTGATCGTGTCGGGCACGGCCAGGGGCGGCTGCGGCGGCCCGGCCGGCGCCACCGCCACCCGCACGGTGCCGGAGGCCTCGAGCCCGCCGTCGTCGGTGAGGGTGTAGTCGAACTCGTCGGTGCCGAAGACGTCGGGGAAGGCTTGGTACTCGATGGTGTTGGCCCCCAGCTTGGTCACTCGCCCCAGCTGCGGTGCCGAGCCGAGCCCCAGGAGGCTGACGGGGTCGCCGTCGGGGTCGATGCCGGAGCCGGGAAGCTTGACGACCACCGTGCCGCCGGCGACCGTGCGTGCCTCCAGCACGGGGGGCTCCGGCGGGTTGTTCTCGGCCGAGGCCGGGACGACCGAGATCTTGACCTGACCGGGGCTGGAGTCTCCTGCGGTGTTGGCGGCGACGTAGGTGAGGTCGAAGGTCGTCGGCTCGGTGAGCTTGGCGGGAGCGACGTAGCGGACCAGGCGGCCGGCGACGGCGGCGGTGCCGGTCATCCGGGTGCTGCCGTCGGCGCCGACGACCGCCAGCTGGCCGGCCTTCTCCCCGACCACGTCGGCGACCAGCGTGAGCGCGTCGCCGGAGGGGCTGTAGTCGTTGTCCAGCACAGGCACCGTGACACTGGCGCCGGCGCGCACCGTGACCTCGTCGTCGGAGGTCACCGGGGCGTTGTCCTCGGGCGCGGGACGCTGGGTGACGGTGACCTCGCCGACGACCGGGGCGCCGCCGTTGCTGACGGCGTAGCGCACGATCTGCGGGCCGCGCAGCTGGCCCTGCCGGGCGCTCACCCGCACCCAGCGGCCGTCGATGATCGCGACGTCGACCAGCTCGTCGTGCAGGGCCCAGGCACGCTGCACCACGAGCAGGCCCCCGGCCGGATCGTGGTCGTTGGCGAGGACGTCGGCGACCCCGGGTGCCGTGCCGTAGAGGGTGAGCGAGTCGGGCATCGCCACCGGCCGGCGGCGCTCGCGCGGTCGGACGTCGACCCGGATCTTGCCGTGCGCCAGCGGCGCGGTGCCATAGGCGACGTCGTAGTCGAGGGTGTAGGTCTTGGGCGCGGTGGCGCGGAACGAGACCGTGCCGTTGCTGAGGTCGGTGCGGACCTGAGCGCCGCCGGCCCCGGCGACCTTGCCGGCGAGCCGGAGCTGGGCGCGGGGGTCGAGCGGGTCCGAGCCCGGCACGTCGTTGGCGAGGGGGCGCAGCGTCACCCACCGGCCGGCCTCGACGGAGGTGATGTCGGGCTCGGCCACGGCCGCGACCGCCTGGTCGCGATCGGGGTCCTGCACGACGAAGGTGAGGTCGGTCGGCACCGGCTCGGAGCGGCCGTCGCCGACGGCGTAGCGCACGGTGACCTTGCCGGGCTTCGGGGGCGCGGCGAAGCGGAGCCGGCCGGTCGCGGTCGCGCGCGCTTGTGCTCCGGCCGCCTCTCCGGTGATCGTGGCGGAGGCCAGCGACAGCGCGTCGCCGTCGCTGGCGTCGCGCCACTCGGGCAGGACCGGCAGCTCCAGCGATCCTCCCGCGGGGACCGACCAGGGCTTCGGCCGGTAGCCGTCGCGGAGCGCGGGCGGCCGGTTGACACCGTCGCGGCGGGTGGAGACGGTCACCCGGGCGTGGGCGGACACCTCACGGCCGTCGTCGATGAAGTACTCGAAGCTGGTGGGGGTGGTGGTGCCGGGTGGGAGCTTGAGCTGGACGGTCTGGCCGTCGGGACCGATGGTCAGCTTGGCGCCGTTGCGGCTGATCGGCTCCACCGACCGGATCGCCAGCACCCGGCCCACCGGGGCCGAGTCGTTGTCGAGGGGATAGAGCGTGGTGGTGCGGCCGGCGCGGGCGCCGAAGGTGTCGGGCTCGGCCTTGGGCGGCCGGCGGTCGCCGTCGCTGCTCTTCTCGGTGTCCTTGTCGTCGCTGTCGTCGTTGTCCTTCTGGTTGAACGCCGGCCAGTCGTCGAGCGTGCGGGGCTGGTCGCTGTCGATGTTCCAGACCCGGCCGGAGAACCGGTCGTTGAGCACGATCTGGCCCCGGTTGACGCGGAAGACCAGGTCGTTGGCCTCCCCCTGGAGGAAGGCCGCCCGCACCGGGTCGGTGCCGCACTGCGTGGCGACGATGCCCCGTCCGCCGGACCAGGCGCCGTAGACACAGGCGCCGAGGCGCACCGGCCGGGTGGGCCGGCCACTGGCGCCGGAGTAGACGGTCGTCAGGCCGCCGGTGGCGAGGTCGACCGAGACCAGCGCCGACGGCGTCGCGACGAGCACGGCGTCGGCATCCGGCCCAGGCGTCTGCAGCACCGCCCCGTCGCCCAGCACGGCGCGCATCCGGCCCTGGGCCACCAGCGTGCCGGTGTCACCGTCGAGCACGACGGGCACCTCCCCGACCGCGGTCAGCGACAGCGCGTCGCCGACCGGCTCGTCGAGCTCGGTCTGGGTGGCCGCCGCGAAGCCGTCGCCGGCCGGGGCCAGACGGGTCAGCGTGTCGTCAGCACCGGCCACCAGCACCGTGCCGGACTGCGTGACGGCGAGCGAGGCGGGCGTCTGCACCGTTGCCAGCGGGCTGGCGTCGGTGCCGACACGATCGAGCTGGGGGGCGGCCAGCTGCGGGTCGACACGCTGGGCACGCACGGCGCCCGTGCCGGCGTCGAGGACCGCCAGCGACCCACCCGCCAGCTGCACGGAGGCGTAGCGCGGCAGCGGCGCCCCGGCCTCCTCGGCGGCGCTGGCCGTCGAGGGGTCGAGCGGACGGAGCCGCCGTCCGGTGCCCTCGACCCCGACGACGACGGCCTCCTCCTGAACCAGGTCGAGCTCGTCGCCGAGGGTGGCGAAGGTGGCGGCGTCCTGCTGGCCGATGGGCTTGTTGATCCGGCCGTAGTAGCCGCTGCTGGAGTTGGTGACCCAGATGCCGCCGTCGTTGAGCTCGGCACGGTGGGAGTCGTAGCCTCGCGCCTGGACGGCGTAGACAACCGCCCCGCTGGCAGTCGCCAGCAGGGTGAGGTTGGCGATCACGCCGACGGCACGTCGGCGCCACGCTCTGCCGCGACCCGTCATCTGCTCCCTGTAGTCACCCAGGACCTCCCGTGCGAGGGTAAAGAGCACGGAGCCCAGGAACAAGTTGAGCAAATCATGACGTAGGCCGCCCGGTCGGTGAACAATGGGAGCCGTCGTCGGTGGTCTGGACCGGTGTGGGGCCTCCGGACGGCGCCGGGAAGCCAGTCGAGAGGAAGTGTTCGTGGACACCAGCTACGTTGCTGGGACGGGCCTGCTGCTCACCCGGAGCCGCCGCTGGCTGCTCCTCGACGACGACCCACCGCCGGACCGGGTGGAGGAGTGGTGGGACCTGCTCGGAGCCTCCGGGTCGGTCCGCGACCGGCTGGTCGCCTCTCTGGAGGTGGCCTACCCGCTGCACGAGGTGTCACTCGTGCTGGTCGACCTCGACGACTCCGCGCCGGCGCTCTCCTGGGGCAACGGGCGGGTCGACGCCGACGCGTCCGGGCAGCGGCTGAGCGTGGGCCTCGCCGGCGAGGGCAAGTCGCTGCCTCTGCTCGCCGGGGTGGTCCCGGCCGCGACCGTCGACGTCCGCGTCTCCTCCTTCGGCGACGGCGGGGCGCTGATCGACGGGATCCCCGCCGACATCCTCGAGAGCAGCACCTCGAGCCCCCCACCCACGCGGCCGATGTTCCGCCCGGCCGATGCGCGTGACGACGAGGTGGAGATCACCGTCCCGCGCCGCGTCTCCGACGTGCTGGGCGGCCCGCAGGTCGCCGACGACACCGCCGAGCCGGTGACCACCTCCGACCTGAGCGAGCACCTGCGCCAGTCGAGCCAGGAGACGGTGCTCGCCGTGCAGTGCCCGCACGGACACGTCACCCCCGCCTACACGCCGACCTGCCGGGTCTGCCACGCCACGGTGGAGCAGCAGGAGCCGCGCAGCATCCCGCGGCCGAACCTGGGCGGTCTGCGGCTGCCCAGCGGCGAGCTGGTGCCCCTCGACCGCGGCGTGGTGTTCGGGCGCAAGCCCACACCGGTGCCGGGCAGCAGCGACTGGCCGCACCTGGTGCACCTGCCGCAGGACTCCGCCTACGTCTCCCGGATGCACCTGCAGATCGAGCTCGACGGCTGGCTGGTGCTGGCACGCGACCTCGGCTCGCGGGGCGGCACGACGCTGCGCATCCCCGGCCGGCTGCCCCAGCGGATCCGCGCCCACGAGCGCTACGTTCTCGAGCCCGGGCACGCCCTCGACCTCGCCGACACCTACGAGATCACCTACGAGGTCTCCCCGTGACCGCTCCCCGGATCCCGGGGTACCACTACATCGAGCACCTGGGCAGCGGCGGCTTCGCCGACGTCTTCCTCTACGAGCAGGAGTGGCCCAAGCAGCGCGTCGCGATCAAGGTCGTGCGCCCCGACGTACCCCTGAACGCGCGGGAGAAGGCGAAGTTCACCAGCGAGGCCAACGCCATGGCGCGTCTCGCGGACCACCCCTACATCGTGACCGTGATGACGGCCGGGGTGACCGAGGAGGGGCGCCCCTACCTCGTGATGCGCTTCTGCCCGCCGCCCGACCTCGGGGTGCGGGTGCGCGCCAACCCGATGCCGGTGGCCGAGGCGATCAGCACGGCATCAAGCTGGCCAGCGCCATCGAGACGGCGCACCGCTCCGGCATCCTGCACCGCGACATCAAGCCCAGCAACGTGCTGGTCACCAGCTACTCCGAGCCGGCGCTCACCGACTTCGGCATCGCCGGGGGCGTCCACGAGGTCGAGGGCGACACCGACGTCCGGATCTCCTACCCCTGGTCGCCCCCCGAGATGCTCGACGGCACCTCCAACGGGTCGGTCGCCTCCGACGTCTACTCACTGGGAGCGACCATCTGGCACCTGCTGGTCGGCCGGTCGCCGTTCTCTATCCCCGGTGGCGACAACTCGACGCGGGCCCTGAGCGCCCGGATCCTGCACACCGACCCGCCGGCGACGCGCCGCCCCGACGCACCGCCCGGCGCTCGACCGGCTGCTCCAGCAGTGCCTGGCCAAGGACCCCTCGCACCGGCCGCAGTCCTCGCTCGAGCTGGCGCGGAGCCTGCAGCGGATCGAGGCGACCGCCGGCTTCCCGCGTACGGCGATCGCGGTCGAGGCCGATCTGCCCGGCACGCCCGTGCGCGACTTCCACCTCGACTCCGACCACGACGCCACCCGTCTCAAGCCGCCGACCATCGTGTCCGGCTCGGCCCCCCGCACCGCCGGCTCCACCGCCGAGGGGCCAGCCGCGGAGACGCCCGACCCCCGGGTCTCGGCGACGGTGTGGGCCGTGGTCGGGACGGTCGTGCTGGCGGTCGCCGGCGGCGTGCTGATGTTCAGCCTGGGCCGTGGCGACGCCGGCGAGACGCCGGGGGTCGACCCCGCGTCGTCCCGCCCACCGAGCACACCGGCGAGCATCGATCCCGGCCTGGTCGCCGAGCCCGTGCTTCGCGGGTCGCGCGACGGCGGCGCCGTGCTGATCTCCTGGGCCGCCAGCGACGGCGGCCAGCCGGGCGACACCTGGCAGTGGCGGCGCACCGACACCGGCGAGGGCGAGCGCACCGAGGAGGAGTCGGTGTCGCTGCGAAGCAGGGGCCGGGTGTGCGTGCAGGTGCGGCTGATCCGCGACGGCTCGCAGTCGGCGTGGTTCGACCGGTGCGTGGACTGACCGTCGGCGGAGGGAGCTCGACTCGGCCTGGACCCACGATCCAGGCCCTCAGAGGACCTGGCGCTGCCGCACCCGGCGGTCGTGCACCAGGCTCGCCGCCGCGGTCACCGCCAACGTGGCGACGATCGTCACCAGCGAGACCCAGATCGGGATCTCGGGGGCCCAGCCGACGTGCTCGCCACCGTTGATGAACGGCAGCTCGTTCTCGTGCAGCGCGTGCAGGATCAGCTTCACGCCGATGAAGAACGAGCAGGAACGAGAGCCCGTAGGACGAGGTAGACCAGGCGCTGCGAGCAGCCCGCCGATGAGGAAGTAGAGCTGGCGCAGCCCCATCAGGGCGAAGACGTTGGCGGTGAAGACCAGGTAGGGCTCCGGGTGAGGCCGTAGATCGCCGGGATCGAGTCGAGCGCGAAGAGCAGGTCGGTCATGCCGAGCGCGAGGATCACGAGGAACATCGGCGTCATCACCCGCTTGCCGCTCACGCGCTCGAACAGCCTGGTGCCGTGCCACTCCTCGCTGACGCGGAAGTGCCGGCGGACGAAGCGGACCAGCCGCGGTCTCGTCGTACTGCTGCGTCCTCGTCTCGCGCCCTCGCGGGCCAGCGTGATCGCCGTGCAGACCAGGAACAGCCCGAACAGGTAGAAGACCCAGCTGAACTGGTTGATCGCCGCCGCACCGACGGCGATGAAGATCGCCGCGGAAGACCAGCGCCAGGACGATGCCGATCGAGCAGCGCGTCTGCTGGTAGCTCGCGCGGCACCGCGAACTTGCTCATGATGATGATGAAGATGAACAGGTTGTCGATCGAGAGGGAGTACTCCGTCAGCCAGCCGGCGAAGAACTCCCCGCGCGTAGCGTGGTCCGCTGACGACGTCCAGACGCCGATGCCGAACAGCGACGGCGCAGCGAGAGGTAGAACGCGACCGGTGCTCGCGCACGACACTCGCGGGTCGCGTCGGCGTCGTGCGGCGGCGACCGGACCCGATGGGACGCCAGCGACGTCGACGAGGAGCGACGGTCCGCGAGCGCGTGACGCCGGAGGTCTCTTCCGCCGTCACGCGACCCACGAGCCCGGTGCGGCTCGTGTGACGATGCATCGGGAAACTCCCTCCTGCGCCCACGCCGAACGGGACGCGCCGAGACGCGGCCAGGCCGAGCCGCACTGCGCCGCCGTCGAGGGCGGTCAGCACCCAGGCGCCCGTCGGGGGTGAGCGGTGAAGGTGTGCTCGAAGTGCGCCGCCCAGCGCCGTCGACGGTGACCACGGTCCAGTCGTCCTCGAGCGAGGTCGGTCTCGTGGGTGCCGAGGGTGACCATCGGCTCGACGGCCAGCGCGAGCCCGGGCACCAGCTTGGGCCCGCGGCCGGGGCGGCCGTAGTTGGGCACGTCGGGCGGCTGGTGCATCGCGGTGCCGATGCCGTGGCCGGTGTAGTCCTCGAGGATGCCGTAGCCGCCCTGGCGACGCGGACGTGCGTCTCGACCGCGTGGGAGATGTCGGTGACCCGGCCGCCGAGCCGCGCCGCCGCGATGCCGCGCCACAGCGACGTCCTCGGTGACCCGCATCAGCTCGCGTCACGCTCGTCGGCGCACCTCGCCGACCGGCGACGGTGATCGCCGCGTCGCCGTGCCAGCCGTCGACGATCGCGCCGCAGTCGATGGAGACCACGTCGCCCTCGGCCAGCACCCGGTCGCCGGGGATGCCGTGCACGACCTCGTCGTTGACCGAGGCGCAGATCGAGGCCGGGGAAGCCGTGGTAGCCCAGGAAGGACGGGGTCGCCGCCGCGGACGCGGATGTCGTCCTCGGCGAGCGCGTCGAGCTCGCCGGTGCGTGACGCCCGGGCGCGACCGCGTCGCGCAGCAGCTCGAGGGTCTCGCCCGACGACCAGCCCGGCGCGACGCATCAGCGTCGATCTGCTCGGGCGTCTTGATCTCGATCCCGCGGTCGCGCAGACCCATCGGTGCCGCCGGTCAGCTCTCGGGCACGACGTCGAGCGCCGCGAAGATGCGCTCGGTGACCTCGTCGACCTCGCCCATGCCGTCGACCTCGACCAGCAGGCCGCGCTCGCGGTAGACCTCGATCAGCGGCGCGGTCTGCGTCGGCGTAGACCTCCTGGCGGCGCCGGATGACGTCCTCGGTGTCGTCGGCGCGGCCCTCGGTCTCGGCCCGCTGCAGCAGCCGCTGCGACGAGCTCCTCCTGGTCGACGGTCAGCACGACGACGGCGTCGAGCGCGGTGGCCGGTGTCGGCGATCATGCCGTCGAGCTCCTCGACCTGGGCGAGCGGTGCGCGGGTAGCCGTCGAGCAGGAAGCCCGGCGTCGGCGTCGGGCTCGTCGATCCGGTCGCGGACCATCGCGTTGGTGACCTCGTCGGGGACGTACTCGCCGGCGTCCATGTAGCGCTTGGCCTCGACGCCCGAGCGTCGGTGCCCTGCGGCGACGTTGGCGCGGAAGATGTCGCCGGTCGAGATCGCCGGGATCGCCGAAGTGCTCGGCGATCGAGCCTGGCCTGGGTGCCCTTGCCGGCCCCGGGCGGGCCCATGATGATGAGTCGCATCTACCGGAGGAACCCTTCGTAGTTGCGCTGCTGGAGCTGGCTCTCGATCTGCTTCACCGTGTCGAGCCCGACGCCGACCATGATCAGGATGCGACGTGCCACCGAACGGGAAGTTCTGGTTGGCGTCGATCAGCGGCGAAGGCGATCGAGCGGGATCAGCGCGATGAGGCCGAGGTAGAGCGCACCCGGGCAGCGTGATGCGGGACAGGACGTAGTCGAGGTACTCCTCGGTCGGCTTGCCCGCCCGGATCCCGGGGATGAAGCCGCCGTACTTCTTCATGTTGTCGGCGACCTCGTCCGGGTTGAAGGTGATCGAGACGTAGAAGTAGGTGAAGAAGATGATCAGCAGCGAAGTACGTGAGCCATGTAGAGCGGGTGGTCGCCGCTCGACGAGGTAGTCGTTGACCCAGGCCAGCCCAGGCCGGAGTCGCTGTTCTGGTTGAACTGCGCCGACCAGCGCCGGCAGGTACAGCAGCGACGAGGCGAAGATGACCGGGATGACGCCGGCCAGGTTGACCTTGAGCGGGATGTACGTCGAGGTGCCGCCGAACATCTTGCGGCCCGACCATCCGCTGGGCGTACTGCACCGGGATGCGGCGCTGCGCCTGCTCGACGAAGATGACGGCGGCGACGATCGACCAGGCCGATCGACCAGCACGATGCCGAAGACGCCACCAGCCCTTGGCGCTGCTGGACCGCCCACAGCGAGGCCGGGAAGGTCGGCGACGACCTGGGTGAAGATCAGGAGCGACATGCCGTTGCCGACGCCGCGCTCGGTGATGAGCTCGCCGAGCCACATGATGACGCGCGGTGCCGGCGGTCATCGTGACGACCATGCACGAGGAACGTCGCGGTGCCGTTGTCGTAGCAGCAGGTCGAGGTCGCAGCCCTGGAGCAGGCTGCCCGGTGCGCGCCAGCGCCACGATGCCGGTCGCCTGCAGGACCGCGAGGCCGAGGGTGAGGTAGCGGGTGTACTGGGTGATCTTGGTCTGGCCGGCCTGGCCCTCCTTCTTGAGGGCCTCGAGGCGCGGGATCACCACGACGCAGCAGCTGCAGGATGATGCTCGCGGTGATGTACGGCATGATGCCGAGCGCGAAGATCGTCAGCTGGAGCAGCGCGCCACCGGAGAACAGGTTGATCAGGCTGTAGAGGCCGTCGTCGCTCGACGCCGGTCGAGGCAGGACTGGACGTTGCGCGACGTTGACGCCCGGGGTCGGGACCTGCGAGCCGAGCCGGAAGATCGCGATGATCACCAGCACGAACAGCATCTTGCGTCGCAGGTCCGGCGTCCGGAAAGCGTTGGCGAACGCGCCGAGCACGACATCCTCTTTCGTGGCGCTTGCTCGCGGCCGAGGCCTGCGGCGGCACCGGTGCCGACCCGTCCCAGGGCCGGTCCGGGCAGCGGCGGGAACGCCGGGAAGCCTAACAGGCGCGGCCCGACGCTCCTCGTCGGGAGCGGCGAGGCCCGGCGCGGCCCCCGACAGCGCTGGCTCATCGGTGACTCGCGACCTGGCCGCTCTCAGACGGACGGTCGACGGTGCCGCCCGCGGCCTCGATCTTCTCCTTGGCCGACGCCGGAGAACGCGTCGACGCTGACCTGGACGGCGACCGAGATGTCGCCCTGGCCGAGCACCTTGACGGGCTGGCCCTTGCGGACCGCGCCCTTGGCCGACGAGGTCGCTCGACGGTGACGTCGCCACCGTCGGGGAACAGCTCGCCGAGGCGGTCGAGGTTGACGACCTGGAACTCGACCTGGAAGGGGTTCTTGAAGCCCTGCAGCTTCGGCAGCCGCATGTGGAGCGGCATCTGGCCACCCTCGAAGGCGGCCGGGACCTGGTAGCGGGCCTTGGTGCCCTTGGTGCCGCGACCGGCGGTCTTGCCCTTGGAGCCCTCACCGCGACCCACACGGGTCTTGGCGGTCTTGGCGCCGGGAGCCGGACGCAGGTGATGCAGCTTGAGCGTCATGTCAGTCGACCTCCTCGACCGTCACCAGGTGACGGACGGTCTTGACCATGCCGCGGATCTCCGGGCGGTCCTCCTTGACGACGACGTCGCCGATCCGCTTGAGACCGAGCGAGCGCAGCGTGTCGCGCTGGTTCGCCTTGCAGCCGATCGATCGACTTCTTCTGCGGGACCTTGAGCTGCGCCATCAGGACGCACCTCCGTGGCCGCCGCCGCGACCGCGGCGGCCTCTCCGCGGCCTGCGCCCTGCAGCAGCGCAGCCGGGGCGACGTCCTCGACGGGCAGGCCACGACGGGCGGCGACGGCCTCCGGCTCCTCGAGCATCCGCAGCGCCTCGACGGTCGCGTGCACGATGTTGATCGGGTTGGACGAGCCGAGCGACTTGCTCAGCACGTCGTGGATGCCGGCGCACTCGAGCACGGCGCGCACCGGGCCACCGGCGATGACACCGGTACCGGGGGCGGCGGGACGCAGCAGGACGACGCCGGCCGCCTTCTCACCCTGGACGGGGTGCGGGATGGTGCCCTGGATGCGGGGGACGCGGAAGAAGTTCTTCTTGGCCTCCTCGACACCCTTGGCGATCGCCGCGGGCACCTCCTTGGCCTTGCCGTAGCCGACGCCGACCATGCCGTCGCCGTCACCGACGACGACGAGGGCGGTGAAGCTGAAGCGACGACCACCCTTGACGACCTTGGCGACACGGTTGATGGCGACGACGCGCTCGATGTAGGCGCTCTTCTCGGCCTGGCCGCGACGGTCGTCGCGACCGCGACGGTCGGCACGCTCGCCACCCGCGCGCTGTCCGCGCTGGGCTCCGCTCATGAGTCTTCCTCTTCTTTCGTCTTTGACCCGGGGTCCACGGTGGGTGCCCGTGGATCAGAAGGCCAGCCCGCCCTCGCGGGCGCCGTCGGCGAGGGCCGCGACGCGACCGTGGTACTTGTTGCCGCCGCGGTCGAAGACGACGGCCTCGACGCCGGCCGCCTTGGCGCGCTCGGCGACGAGCTCGCCGACCTTGCTTGGCCTTGGCGGTCTTGTCGCCGTCGACGCCGCGCACGTCGGCCTCCATGGTGGAGGCGGACGCCAGCGTCTGGCCGACGATGTCGTCGACGACCTGCACGAAGATGTGCCGGGCCGAGCGGGTGACGACCAGGCGCGGACGCTCCGGCGTGCCGGCGACCTTCTTGCGGCCACGGAGCTGACGGCGCAGCCGCGACTGCACCCGACCGGCGGTGTGCTTGCGGTGCTTGAGCGACGACAGCCATGGTTACTTACCAGCCTTTCCGACCTTGCGGCGGATGTGCTCGCCGGCGTAGCGCACGCCCTTGCCCTTGTAGGGCTCGGGCTTGCGCAGCTTGCGGATGTTGGCGGCGACCTCGCCGACCAGCTGCTTGTCGATGCCCTGACACGCCGAGCTTGGTCGGGCTCTCGACCGCGAAGGTGATGCCGTCGGGTGCGTCGAACGTGATCGGGTGGGAGTAGCCGAGCGGGAACTCGAGCTGGGTCGGGCCCTTGGACAGCACGCGGTAACCGACGCCGACGATCTCGAGCTTCTTCTCGTAGCCCTCGGTGACACCGATGACCATGTTGTTGATGAGGGTGCGGGTCAGGCCGTGCAGCGAGCGGCTCGCGCTCGTCGTCGGGACGCGTGACCTCGAGCGCGCCGTCGTCACCCTTCTCGACGGTGATCGGCGCGGCGACGGTGTGGCTCAGGGTGCCCTTGGGGCCCTTGACCGTCACGGCGTGCTCCGTCGATGGCGACGTCGACGCCCGACGGGGACCGCGATGGGAAGCCTGCCAATGCGTGACATGCTTGTTCTCTCCTTCGCAGTCTCTCGGTCACCAGACGTAGGCGAGGACTTCCCCGCCCACGCCCTTCTTGTTGGCCTGACGGTCGGTCAGCAGACCCTGGCTCGTCGAGATGATCGCGACGCCGAGGCCACCGAGCACCTTGGGGAGGTCGGTGGACTTGGCGTAGACCCGCAGGCCGGGCTTGCTGATGCGGCGCACGCCGGCGATCGAACGCTCGCGGTTGCGGCCGTACTTGAGGGTGATGGTCAGCGTCTTGCCGACGGCCGGAGCCGTCGGCAGCGGCGTTGTCCGCCACGTCGAAGGAGGCGATGTAGCCCTCCTGCTTGAGGATCTCGGCGACGCCCGCCTTGAGCTTGCTGTACGGCATCGACACGGAGTCGTGGTACGCCGGGTTGGCGTTGCGCAGACGCGTCAGCATGTCTGCGATCGGGTCGGTCATCGTCATGGTTGGTGTGCATCTCTTTCTGCTGCGGTTTCCGGCGGCTCGTCCGGTCGGCGGACCTTCAGCGGTTCGGTGTGGTGTCGCGCGTTCCAGGGTCGGGGGTGCACGGGGCGGAGCCCCGTGTGTCACCAGCAGGACTTGGTGACGCCGGGCAGCTCGCCGCGGTGCGCCATCTCCCGCAGGCAGATCCGGCACAGGCCGAACTTGCGGTAGACCGCCTTCGGGCGGCCGCAGCGCTGGCAGCGGGTGTAGCCGCGCACCGCGAACTTCGGCTTGCGAGCGGCCTTGACCTTCAGAGCAGTCTTCGCCATGTCAGTTCTCCTTGAACGGGAAGCCGAGCTGCTTGAGCAGCGCGCGACCCTCGTCGTCGTCGGTGGCCGTGGTGACGACGGTGATGTCCATGCCGCGCACGCGGTCGATCCGGTCCTGGTCGATCTCGTGGAACATCACCTGCTCGGTGAGACCGAAGGTGTAGTTGCCGTTGCCGTCGAACTGCCTTGGGCGACAGGCCGCGGAAGTCACGGATGCGGGGCAGCGCGAGCGACAGCAGCCGGTCGAGGAACTCCCACATCCGGTCGCCGCGCAGCGTGACGTGCGCACCGATCGGCATGCCCTCGCGCAGCTTGAACTGCGCGATGGACTTGCGGGCCTTGGTGACCGCGGCTTCTGGCCGGTGATCGCGGTGAGGTCGCGGACGGCGCCCTCGATCAGCTTGGAGTCGCGAGCGGCCTCGCCGACACCCATGTTGACGACGATCTTGACCAGGCCGGGGACCTGCATGACGTTGCCGATGCCGAACTCCTCGCGCAGCGCCGGCGCGATCTCCTCGCGGTAGCGCGTCTTGAGGCGCGGCGTCGGCCGGGTCTCGGTAGCGGTCTCGCTCATCTCAGATGTCCTTCCCGGTCTTCCGCGACACGCGAACGCTGCGGAACCCGGCGTACTGCGAGCCGTCGGGGCGCTTCTTGAGCACCTCGTCGCGACGGAAGCCGACGCGGGTCACGCCCTTGCCCTCGACCAGCATCACGTTGGAGACGTGGATCGGGGCCTCGGTGGTGATGATGCCGCCGGTGTTGCCGGCGCGACCGCCCTGGTCGATCACCTTGGTGTGCCGCTTGATGCGGTTGACGCCCTCGACGATCACCCGCTGCTCCTCGCGGAGCACCTGGATGACCTTGCCCTCGGCGCCCTTGTCCTTGCCGGCGATCACCTTGACGGTGTCGCCCTTCTTGATCTTCATGCCCTTGGCCATGCTCAGAGCACCTCCGGTGCGAGCGAGATGATCTTCATGAACTTCTTCTCGCGCAGCTCGCGGCCGACCGGGCCGAAGATGCGCGTGCCGCGCGGCTCGCCGTCGCTCTTGAGGATCACCGCGGCGTTCTCGTCGAAGCGGATGTAGGAGCCGTCCGGACGGCGACGCTCCTTGGCGGTGCGCACGATGACGGCCTTGACGACGTCGCCCTTCTTGACGTTGCCACCGGGGATGGCGTCCTTGACGGTGGCGACGATGATGTCGCCGATGCCGGCGTAGCGACGGCCGGAGCCGCCGAGAACACGGATGCACAGGATCTCCTTGGCACCGGTGTTGTCGGCGACCTTCAGCCGCGACTCCTGCTGAATCATCAGTCTCTCCTTGTCGCCCTGGTTCTTCGGCTCTCCGAAGCCTGGGGGAACCTCTCTGGTCGTCCCGGCTGCGCCGGGGCTGTCTGTCGTTCCGCCGAACCAAGCTCGCTTCGCTCGACGGTTCGGCGGTTACTTGGCCCTCTCGAGGATCTCGACCACGCGCCACCGCTTGGTGGCGGACAGCGGCCGGGTCTCCATGATCAGGACGCGGTCGCCGACGTCGGCGTCGTTCTCCTCGTCGTGCGCCTTGAGCTTGGACGTGCGCCGCATGACCTTGCCGTAGAGCGCGTGCTTGACGCGGTCCTCGACGGACACGACGACGGTCTTGTCCATCTTGTCGCTGACCACGACACCCTCTCGAATCTTCCGGGCGTTCCGCTGGGTGGTCTCGTGCTGCTCGCTCATGCGTCAGCGCCTTCCTCATCGGCACCCGGCGCCACGCGGATGCCGAGCTCGCGCTCGCGCACCACGGTGTAGATCCGGGCGATGTCCTTCTTGACGGTGCGCAGCCGACCGTGGCTCTCCAGCTGGCCGGTGGCCGCCTGGAAGCGCAGGTTGAACAGCTCTTCCTTGGCCTCGCGGAGGCGGGCCTCCAGGTCGACGCTGTTGAGCTCGTCGAGCTCGTGGGCACCCAACGTGCCTGCCATCAGAACTCACCTGCCTCACGGGAGACGAACCGGCACTTCATGGGGAGCTTGTGCATCGCGCGGCGCATCGCCTCGCGGGCGACGTCCTCGGTCACGCCGGACAGCTCGAACATGACGCGGCCGGGCTTGACGTTGGCGATCCACCACTCGGGCGAGCCCTTGCCGGAACCCATGCGGGTCTCGGCGGGCTTCTTGGTCAGCGGGCGGTCGGGGTAGATGTTGATCCACACCTTGCCGCCACGCTTGATGTGACGGGTCATGGCGATACGAGCGGACTCGATCTGCCGGTTGGTGACGTAGGCCGCTCCACGGCCTGGATGCCGAAGTCGCCGAAGGCGAGCCTCGTGCCGCCCTTGGCGGCGCCCGTGCGCTTGGGGTGGTGCTGCTTGCGGTGCTTGACGCGTCGCGGCATCAACATGACGCTCAGCCCTCCTGTCCGGTCGCGGCCGGAGCCTCGGCGGGCGCCGCGGCGGCAGCGTCGGCGGCCGGGGTCTCGGCCGGGGCGTCGCTGGTCTCCTGGCGGGGACCGCGCGAGCCACGGCTCGGCCGGTCGCCGCCGCGGCCGGAACGGCCGCCGCGACCCGGCGCGCCGGCGCGGGCCGCGGCCTGCGCCTGGCGCTCGGCGCGGGTGCCGGCGACCTCGCCCTTGTAGATCCAGACCTTCACGCCGATCCGGCCGAAGGTCGTGCGGGCCTCGTAGAAGCCGTAGTCGATGTCGGCGCGCAGCGTGTGCAGCGGCACCCGACCCTCGCGGTAGAACTCCGTGCGGGACATCTCGGCGCCGTTGAGGCGCCCGGAGCACTGGATCCGGATGCCCTTGGCACCCGAGCGCATCGAGGACTGCATCGCCTTGCGCATCGCGCGACGGAACTGCACGCGGCCGGACAGCTGCTCGGCCACGCCCTGGGCGACCAGCTGGGCGTCGATCTCGGGGTTCTTGACCTCGAGGATGTTGAGCTGGACCTGCTTGCCGGTGAGCTTCTCGAGCTCGCCGCGCATCCGGTCGGCCTCGGCGCCGCGACGGCCGATGACGATGCCCGGCCGGGCGGTGTGGATGTCCACCCGCACCCGGTCGCGGGTCCGCTCGATCTCGACCTTGGCGATGCCGGCGCGCTCCATCCCCTTGCTCAGGAGCTTGCGGATGGCGACGTCCTCACCGACGTAGCTCTTGTAGAGCTTGTCGGCGTACCACCGGCTCTTGTGGTCGGTGGAGATGCCCAGGCGGAAGCCGTTCGGGTTGATCTTCTGGCCCATCAGGCGTCCCGTCCCTTCTTCTGGTTCTTGCCGGAGTCGCGCTGCGCCGCCACCACGTCGGCCGGCTGGACGACGAGGGTGATGTGGCTGGTGCGCTTGTTGATGCGGGTGGCGCGGCCCTGGGCCCGCGGCCGCCAGCGCTTCATCGTCGGGCCCTCGTCGACCATCGCGACCGAGACGACCAGGTCGTTGCGGTCGAGGTCCTCGGTCCCCTCGGCGTTGGCGACGGCGCTCTCCAGCACCTTGTAGACGGTCTCGGCGGCCGCCTGCGGCGCGAAGGCCAGCAGCGACAGCGCGTCGTCCACCGGCATGCCGCGCACCAGGTCGACGACCCGGCGGGCCTTCATCGGCGTGATCCGCACGAAGCGTGCGCTCGCGAAGGCTCCCGGCTGGTCGCCGAGCAGCGACTCGCGGCGGGCGCTGGTGCGCCGGCGCTCGGTAACGCTCATTGCTCGTTCTCTCCAGTTCCTGTGGCTTCAGGCCCGCCCCGCGTCAGCGGCGGCGGCCCTTCCGGTCGTCCTTCACGTGCCCGCGGTAGGTGCGGGTCGGCGCGAACTCCCCGAGCTTGTGACCGACCATGGAGTCGGTCACGAACACCGGGACGTGCTTGCGGCCGTCGTGCACGGCGATCGTGTGACCGATCATGGCCGGCACGATCATCGAGCGCCGCGACCAGGTCTTGATGACGTTGTGCGAACCCTTGTCGTTCTCGGCGTCCACCTTCTTGATCAGGTGGTCGTCGACGAACGGGCCCTTCTTCAGGCTGCGAGGCATGTCAGCTCTTCCCTTGTCCTCAGCGCTTCTTGCCGGTCTTGCGGCGGCGGATGATCTGGGCGTCGGAGGCCTTGCGCTTGCGCGTCCGGCCCTCCGGCTTGCCCCACGGGGACACCGGGTGGCGACCACCCGAGGTCTTGCCCTCGCCACCACCGTGCGGGTGGTCGACGGGGTTCATGACGACACCGCGGACGGTCGGGCGCTTGCCCTTCCAGCGCATCCGGCCGGCCTTGCCCCAGTTGATGTTGGACTGCTCGGCGTTGCCGACCTCGCCCACCGAGGCCCGGCAGCGGACGTCGACGAAGCGCATCTCGCCCGACGGCATCCGCAGCGTGGCGCGGGAGCCCTCCTTGGCGACCAGCTGGGCACTGTTGCCGGCGGAGCGGGCGATCTTGGCACCACCGCCCGGACGCAGCTCCACGCAGTGCACCGTGGTGCCCACGGGGATGTTGCGCAGCGGGAGGTTGTTGCCGGGCTTGATGTCGGCGTGGGGGCCGGACTCGATCGCGGTGCCCTGGGTCAGGTCCTTCGGCGCGATGATGTAGCGCTTCTCGCCGTCGGCGTAGTGCAGCAGCGCGATCCGAGCCGTGCGGTTGGGGTCGTACTCGATGTGCGCGACCTTGGCAGGGACCCCGTCCTTGTCGTAGCGACGGAAGTCGATGACGCGGTAGGCGCGCTTGTGGCCGCCGCCCTGGTGCCGGGTGGTGATCCGGCCCTGGTTGTTGCGGCCGCCCTTCTTGGGCAACGGGCGGGTCAGCGACTTCTCCGGCGTGGTGCGGGTGACCTCGACGAAGTCGGCGACCGACGAGCCGCGACGGCCCGGGGTGGTCGGCTTGTACTTGCGGATTGCCATGGTTGTCTCGTCCTCTCTCCGGATCCGGTCAGGAGACCGGGCCCCCGAAGATGTCGATGCGGTGGCCCTCGGCGAGGCTGACGATGGCGCGCTTGGTGTCCTTGCGCTTGCCGAGCCCGTTGCGGGTGCGGCGCGTCTTGCCCGGCCGGTTCAGCGTGTTGACCGAGGTGACCTTGACGTTGAACACGCTCTCGACCGCGATCTTGATCTCGGTCTTGTTGGCGTCGGGGCGCACCAGGAAGGTGTACTTGTTGGCGTCGAGAAGGCCGTAGCTCTTCTCCGACACCACCGGCGCGATCAGGATGTCGCGGGGGTCCTTGTGCAAGGTGCTCACTTGTCAGCCTCCTCGTGCTTCGCCGCCGAGCCGCCGCCGGCCCGCTTGAAGCCCGCGGCCTCGGCGCTCTCGGCGGACTTGAACCAGAACTCGGCCTCGGTGGAGTCGTACCAGCGACCGCCGGGCTCGTGGTAGAGGCCCGAGTCGGCGTTGCCCTTGATGTCGTAGCCCTTGGGGGCCTTGCCGCTCTTGAGCGGAGCCTTGGCGCCCACCGGCAGCGCCGGCGCCTCGTCGGGGGCCTCGGCGGCGGTCTCGTCGGCCACCGCGGCCACGTCGGCGAACGCCACCGGCGCAGCGGCCTCCTGGGCGGGCGCCGACTTGCCGCGAGCCACGGAGCCGACGAACGCGTCGTAGGCGCCCTTGGTGAAGACCACGTCCTCGCTGGCCAGCACGTCGTAGGTGTTGAGCTGGTCGACGGCGACGATGTGGACCTCGGCCGCGTTGCGCAGCGAGAGCCACGTCATCGCGTCGGTGCGCTCGAGCACCACGAGGAATCGGGCCCGGTCGGCGACGCCGGACAGCGCGGCGAGCGCGGACCTGGTGGACGGCTTCTCGCCGGAGACGAGCGACTCCACGACGTGCACCCGGCCGTGCCGGGCCCGATCGGAGAGCGCGCCACGGAGCGCGGCGACCTTCATCTTCTTGGGCGTGCGCTGGTCGTAGCTGCGCGGCTGCGGGCCGTGGACCACGCCGCCGCCGGCGAACTGCGGCGCGCGGATCGAGCCCTGACGGGCTCGGCCGGTGCCCTTCTGCTTGTAGGGCTTGCGGCCACCGCCGCGGACCACGCCGCGGGTCTTGGTCGCGTGGCTGCCCTGACGGGCGGCGGCCTGCTGGGCCACGACCACCTGGTGGATCAGGGGGACGTTGACCGCGACGTCGAAGATGTCGGCCGGCAGGTCGACCTTGAGGATGTTGCTGCTCACTGGTCCTCCCCAGACCTCTTGGCGGCCGAGCGCAGCACCACGAGGCCACCCTGGGGGCCAGGGATCGCGCCCTTGACCAGGATCAGGCCCTTGTCGGCGTCCACGGCGTGGACGACGAGGTTCTGCACGGTCACGGTGTCGTTGCCCATCCGGCCGGCCATCCGGGTGCCCTTGAAGACACGGCCGGGGGTGGCGCAGGCGCCGATGGAGCCAGGCTTGCGGTGGTTGCGGTGGGCACCGTGGGAGGCGCCGACGCCGGAGAAGCCGTGACGCTTCATCGTGCCGGCGAAGCCCTTGCCCTTGCTGGTGCCGGTGACGTCGATCTCCTCGCCGGCACCGAAGATCTCCGGGGAGAGCTCCTGGCCCACGATGTAGGTCGCCGCATCGGCGGTGCGGATCTCGACGAGGTGGCGGCGCGGCGTCACGCCGGCCTTGGCGTAGTGGCCGGTCGTCGGCCTGTTGACCTTGCGGGCCTCGATCTCGCCGTAGCCGACCTGAATGGCGTCGTAGCCGTCGGTCTCGGGGTGGCGGACCTGCGTCACCACGTTGGTGCCGGCCGCGATCACGGTCACGGGGACGACGCGGTTGTGCTCGTCCCACAGCTGGGTCATGCCGAGCTTGGTGCCCAGCAGTCCCTTCACGTTGCGTTCCCTGGTCATGTCTGCCTCAGAGCTTGATCTCGATGTCGACGCCGGCAGGCAGGTCGAGTCGCATCAGCGAGTCGACGGTCTTCGGCGTGGGGTCGATGATGTCGATGAGACGCTTGTGCGTGCGCATCTCGAAGTGCTCGCGGGAGTCCTTGTACTTGTGCGGCGAGCGGATGACGCAGTAGACGTTCTTCTCGGTCGGCAGCGGCACCGGGCCGGCGACCTTGGCACCCGTGCGGGTGACGGTGTCCACGATCTTGCGCGCCGAGGTGTCGATCACCTCGTGGTCATAGGCCTTGAGCCTGATGCGGATCTTCTGTCCCGCCATCTGTCTCTCTCGTCCGTTCGGTCGTGCCCCCGGAGGGACACCGCGTGCTCTGCTGTCTCGAGGGTCCCCGGGTGAGGACCTCCCGCCCGCTCCGCCACCCGCTCCCTGCCGACCCCCGCGGTCGGGCGTGTCGCGTCATTTTCGACGCACCACGAACCAGCGCGGGGAATCGCCTGTCGCTATGGGTGGCACCCGACGGGCCGTCGGGGTGATCGGGTCTCCAGGTGCGGTGCGGCCACACGCCACCACCGAATCCACTCAGCCGGGCAGCACCCGGAGGGAGACACGATTCAGTAGTCAACGTGAAGCGCACCCCGGCAACCCGCCGGAGCAACCTGACTATCTTGGCAGAGAACGGCAGTTGCGCAAAATCCGAGGGGCCGACCTGACAAGATGACCCGTCAGGACGGACGGGACGGTCCGTGGGAGCACTCCCGACGAGTCGTCGAGCGGTCGACGAGAGAGGGTCAGGGGGAACAGGGATGTCGGGGACCGAGGACCAGTACGCCGCGTCCCCCGGGTCCCCGCCGCCGCCCGGGTGGCAACCGCCGCAGTCCCCACCTCCCCCTCCTCCCGGCTGGTCGGCGCCACCTCCTGGGATGCCGCCCCCCGGGATGCGGCCCGGCCCCGGATGGGGCCACTCGCCGGGCCCGCCGCCCGGGTGGGGCGCCGCCCACAAGCCGGGTGCCGTACCGCTGCGGCCGCTCACCCTCGGCGACATCTACGGCGCGGCGTTCAAGATCATCCGGGTCAACCCGTCGGCCACCGTGGGGTCGGCGGTGCTGGTCGCCGCGTTCAGCATGCTGCTGCCGGTGCTGGCCACCGCGGCGCTGGCGCTGCTCACGGACGTGACGCTGCTCGACCCGGCGGCGATCGGCGCCGCCGACCCCGACGGCCTCACGTCCAGCACCGATGTCGTCGCCGCCGCGACCCCGGCGGTGCTGCTGCTCACCGGCTCGCTGCTCTCGGCGTTCGGGCTGATCTTCGTCACGGGCATGGTCACCCGGGTCACCGCGGCCGCCGCGGTCGGCCGCCGGATGTCCCTCGGCGAGGCCTGGGCCGGCACGCACGGCCGCCGCTGGCGGCTGGTCGGGCTGTCGCTGACGCTGGGCCTGATGTGGCTCGTGCTCTTCGGCGCCTACGCCCTGCTCGTCATGATCCCGGTGTTCAACGGCGGCGACGTCGGCACCATCCTCGGGCTCTTCTTCGGGCTGCTGCTCCTGTTCGTCCCGCTCTGGGTGTTCGTCTGGATCCGCGTCAGCTATCTCGCCGTGCCGCCGTTGATGCTCGAGGACGTCGGCGTCTTCGGCGCCATCGGCCGCGCGTGGTCGCTGACCCGCCGGCAGTTCTGGCGGACGTTCGGCATCGCGCTGCTGACGATCCTCGTGACCGGCGTCGCCAGCAACGCGCTCAGCCTCCCGCTCGGCCTGGTCGGCGGCGTCGCCGCGGCGGCCGTCCCCGACCCGCAGACGGCGGTGCTGATCTCGGTGGCCGCCCAGGCGCTGGCGTCGGTGCTGGCCTCGGCGTTCACCGCGCCGTTCAGTGCCGCGGTGACCTGCCTGCAGTACGTCGACCAGCGCATCCGCAAGGAGGCCTACGACATGGAGCTGCTCGCCCAGGCAGGGGTCCTGTCTCGGTGACCCTGCAGCTCGCGGACCCACCCCTGACGCCGTCTCCCGACGAGGCGCGCGGCTGGCTGCGACGCGAGCTGCTCGACCCGGACTATCAACGCGAGGGCATCCTGGAGCGGGCCTGGGCCTGGATCCAGGAGACCCTCGGCCGCGCGGTCGAGGGCGCGGCCTCGATCGGCCCGCTGGTGACGCTGCTCTCGCTGCTGGTCTTCGCGCTGCTGGCCCTGGCGTTGGTCCTCCTGCTCGGCCAGGCCCGCACCAACCGTCGTGCGGCCCGCGCCGCGCGCCCGGTGCTCGACGACCCCACGGTCGGCGCCGCCGAGCTGCGGCGCCGGGCTCGGCAGGCGTTCGACGAGGAGCGCTACGACGACGCCGTCGTCGACGGCTTCCGGGCCCTGACCGCCGGCCAGGTGGAGCGAGGGCGGCTCGACGATCTCCCCGCGGCCACGGCCCACGAGGTCGCCCTCGCCCTGGAGTCGGCGTTCCCCGACCGTCGTGCCGACGTCGAGCGCGCGGCGCTGCTCTTCGACCTCGTGCGGTACGGCGACCGGCGGGCCGGGCGGGACCAGGCGGCCGGCGTGCTCGCCCTCGGCGAGAGCCTGGTGACCGCCCGATGACCACCGCCACCGAGACCGTCCGTCGCTACCGGACCCCGCTGCTGATCTCGCTCGTGGTCCTCGCGAGCGTGGCGGCGTTCGCGTTGCTCGGCGGCCGCGCGGTGACCAGCGCCCCGCTCGACCCCGACAACCCGGATCGAGCCGGCGCTCAGGCGCTGCGCCGGGTGCTCGAGCAGCAGGGCGTGGACGTGGTCGTGGTTCGCTCGGCCGCCGCGTTCGACGCGCAGCCGATCGACGCCGGCACCACCGTGCTGGTCACCTCGAGCAGGCAGCTCGGGGGCAGCCTCGCCGGGCGGCTGCGCGAGCGCAGCCTGCCCGGGAGCCTGGTGGTCGCCGAGCCCGGGCCGGCGGTCGCCCGGGCGCTGGGCGTCGAGGAGGGCACGCCGAGCTATGTCGGCGACGGCCTTCCCGCCACGTGCGACGACCCGCTGTTCGCCGGCCTTCGCATCGACGGCCTCCAGGGGACGGCGTACCCCTCCCCCCAGGGGTGCTTCCCGGGCGACGGCGGCTTCCTGCTGGCGCGGCCCGGGCGTCGCCTGACCCTGCTCGGCGCGTCGGCGACCCTGAGCAACGCGAC
This sequence comes from uncultured Actinomycetota bacterium, assembly GCA_963719955.1. Taxonomy (GTDB): domain Bacteria; phylum Actinomycetota; class Actinomycetes; order Propionibacteriales; family Nocardioidaceae; genus Nocardioides. Next base: position 592,843 of record CAVRDV010000002.1, read on the forward strand.
CATCACGGACGGCGACAACGCGGCCGTCGCCCTGCGCCTGCTGGGCGGGCAGGACCGGCTGGTCTGGTACGTCCCGGACCCCGCCGACGTGGCCGCCGGCGACGCGCTGGGCGTCGGCGAGCTGGTGCCCGACTGGGTCGAGCCGGGGCTGTGGCTGCTCGGCCTCGTCGTCGTGGGCACGATGCTCTGGCGCGGGCGTCGTCTGGGCCCGCTGGTCTCCGAGCCGCTGCCGGTGACGGTGTCCGCGATCGAGTCCACGCAGAGCCACGGTCGGCTCTACCGCAAGAGCCGCGACCGGCCGCACGCCGCGGCCGTGCTGCGCGAGGCCAGCCGCAGCCGTCTCGCCCAGCAGCTCGCCCTTCCCGGTGGCTCCGACTCCGCCACCCTGACCCGGGCGCTGGCCGCCCGGGTCGGCCGCCCGCTGCCCGAGCTCGACGCCCTGCTCTCCCCCAGCTCCCCTCCCCCCACGACCGACCGCGACCTGGTCGAGCTGGCCACCCGGCTCACCGCGCTCGAGAGAGAGGTACGCCGCCCATGAGCGACCCCACCCCCACCCCAGCTCCTCCCCCTCCTCCCGACCCGCCGCCTCCCGCCGGCCCCTCGGCAGACCCGGCCCGGGAGCGGCTGGCCGCGGTCCGCGGCGAGGTGGCCAAGGTGGTGGTCGGCCAGGACGCGGCGGTCTCCGGGCTGCTTGTCGCCCTGCTCTGCTCCGGCCACGTGCTGCTGGAGGGCGTGCCCGGTGTGGCCAAGACCCTGCTGGTGCGCACCCTGGCGGCCTCGCTGTCGGTGGAGTCGACCCGCGTGCAGTTCACCCCCGACCTGATGCCCGGCGACATCACCGGGTCGATGGTGATCGACTCCCACCGCGGCGAGCTGTCCTTCCGTGAGGGACCGCTGTTCACCAACCTGCTGCTGGCCGACGAGGTCAACCGCACCCCGCCCAAGACCCAGTCGGCGCTGCTGGAGGCGATGGAGGAGGGCCGGGTCTCGGTCGACGGGGTGACCCGCGACCTGCCGCGCCCCTTCCTGGTCGCGGCCACCCAGAACCCGGTCGAGTACGAAGGCACCTACCCCCTCCCTGAGGCGCAGCTCGACCGGTTCCTGCTCAAGCTGACGCTGCCGGTCCCACCGCGCGACCAGGAGATGGAGATCCTGCGCCGGCACGCCGCCGGCTTCGACCCTCGCGACGTCGCGGCGGCAGGCGTTCAGGCGGTCGCCGGGCCGGCCGACATCGCCGCCGGCCAGGCCGCCGCGCGGGCGGTCCAGGTGTCGCCCGAGGTGACGGCGTACGTCGTCGACCTGGCACGGGCCACCCGGGAGTCGCCGTCGCTGAGCCTCGGGGTCAGCCCCCGCGGGGCGACCGCGCTGCTGCGGGCGAGCCAGGCCTGGGCCTGGCTGGTCGGGCGCGACTTCGTGACGCCCGACGACGTGAAGGCGCTGGCCCAGGCGACTCTGGCCCACCGGCTCGGGCTGCGCCCGGAGGCGGAGCTGGAGGGCGTCGAGGTGGGTCAGGTGCTGTCCTCCGCGCTGGCGGCGGTGCCGGTGCCGCGATGAGCCCCGCGACGACGACCGAGCCCCGACCTGGAGGACGGCGCTGATGGCGATCACCGGTCGGGTCCCGCTGCTGCTCCTGCTCGGGCTGGTGCCGGTCGTGCTCCGGCCGAGTCTCGGCACGGTGTGGATGTGGCTGCTGGTCGTCACCCTGCTGGTGCTCCTCGACCTGGCGCTCGCCCCGCGGCCCGCCACGCTGGCACTGACCAGGCGGCCGCCGGCCAAGGTCCGGCTGGGAGACCCCTCGCGCAGCGACCTGCTGGTGGAGAACACCGGCCGGCGCCGCGTCGTCGCGCTGCTGCGCGACGCCTGGCAGCCGACCGCCGGTGCGTCGGACAACCGCCACCGGCTGCGGCTGAGCCCCGGCGACCGCGCGGTCGTGTCGACGCCGCTGCTCCCGCGACGCCGCGGCGACCTGCGGGCGGCGGGGGTCACCCTCCGCTGCCGCGGACCTCTCGGCCTGGCCGCCCGTCAGACGACGCTGGACCTGCCGGGACGGGTGCGGGCGCTGCCGGCGTTCGAGTCCCGCAAGCACCTTCCGTCGCGACTGGCTCGGCTGCGCGAGCTCGACGGTCGCGCGGCCGTCCGGGTGCGCGGCCAGGGAACCGAGTTCGACTCGCTCCGCGAGTACGTCCGCGGCGACGACGTCCGGTCGATCGACTGGCGAGCCTCGGCGCGCAGCCGGTCGGTGGTGGTGCGCACCTGGCAGCCCGAGCGGGACCGGCGAGTGGTGCTGCTGCTCGACACCTCTCGCGTCTCGGCGGGCCGGGTGGCCGACGTCCCGCGGCTGGACTCGGCCATGGACGCGGCCCTGCTGCTGGCCGCCCTCGCGGCGCGCGCCGGAGACCGGGTGGACTTCCTCGCGGGAGACCGCACGGTGCGGTCCCGGCTGCGGTCGGCGGGAGCCCGCGACATCGCCGCCCGTCTCCAGGACGTGATGGCCGATCTGGAGCCGGTGATCGCCGAGGCCGACTGGAGCGGGCTCGCCGGCGCGGTGTCGGGGCTCGGCCGGCAGCGCGCGCTGCTGGTGCTGCTCACCCCGCTGGAGCCCGCGGCGATCGAGGAGAGCCTGCTCCCTGTGCTGCCCGCGCTCACCCGGCACCACCAGGTGGTCCTCGCCTCGGTCCGCGACCCCGCGCTGGCGGCTCTGGCCGACGCCCGCGAGAGCGTCACCGACGTCTACGCCGCCGCGGCCGCCGAGCGCGGCCTCGCCCGGCGACGGCACACCGTCGACCTGCTCGCGGCACTGGGAGTGTCCGTCATCGATGCCGACGCCGAGCAGCTGCCGCCGGCGCTCGCCGACCACTACCTCGCCCTGAAAGCGGCGGGCCGGCTGTAGCCACTGGGGCGGCGTGGCCTCCACTCAGCCGGCGGTGGCGACCCGGTCCTCCAGCAGCGAGGCGTCGAGGTCGCCGGTCTCCCCGCGGTGGGCTGCGGACCGGCCGAGGACGAACACGTAGGCGAGGAAGGCCGCCTCGGCCACGATGCCGATGCCGACCCGCGCCCAGGTGGGCAGCGGTGACGGAGTGACGAACCCCTCGATGATCCCGCTCACGAAGAGCACGAGCACGAGCCCGAGCGCCACCGTGCCGGCGGTTCGCCCCTCGCGTGCGATGGCCCTGACCCGCGGCTGGTCGCCAGGCGCGACCCACGACCAGAAGAGCCGGAGCCCGACCCCGGCGGCGACGAACACGGCGGTCAGCTCGAGCAGGCCGTGGGGCAGGATCAGCCCCCAGAAGTGCCCGCCGTGGCCGTGCCGGGTCATGATCGAGCCGATGATCGCGAGGTTGAGGATGTTCTGGAAGAGCACGTAGACGACCGGCAGCCCGAGCACCCCGAGCGCGAGGCACAGGGCCGCGACCCAGGCGTTGTTGACCCACACCGACAACGCGAAGTGCGAGGCGGCGAACTCGCTGTAGTAGCCCTCGACGTCCTCGTTGACCAGCTGGTCGACCTGCTCGGGCGTCAGCAGCGACTGCTCGACGGCCGGGTGCTGCAGCAGCCAGACGATGAGGACCGCCGTCACGACGACGTTGGCCGCCAGCGTGCCCAGCCACCACCAGCGGAGCCGGTAGAGCGCCGCCGGGAACCGGGCGACCAGGAAGCGGCGTACCTCCGACCACGCGGTGGTGCGAGTGCCGACCGCGCGGTTGCGGGCCCTCGCCAGCAGGGCGGACAGATAGGCGATGACCGCACCGTCGGGCGCCTGCGCGCGCACCACCGAGAGCTGGGTGGCGACCGCCTGGTAGCGGTCGACGAGCTCGTCGGCCTCCGGACCCGTGAGGGAGCCGCGCGCGGTCAGCTCCTCGAGGCGCCGCCACTCGGGCAGGTGCGCCTGCACATACGCGTCCAGATCCACGGAGAGAAGCCTATGCTGGCCGGCGATGGCTGCCAGCGTTTCGGGGCCGGCGGGCGCCCAGCACGGGCTGACCGGCTACGCCTCGCTCACCGACGACGACCTCGTGACCGGCGAGGCCGTCGCCCTCGACCTGCCCGCGGCGAGCTTCGGCCACCGGATCGTGTCGGCGCTGATCGACGTCGTGATCACGGTGATCCTGCTGCTGCTGGCGATGTGGGTGGCGCTCAGCATCACGCTGCCCATCGACGCGGCGGTGCTGCGGATCGGCCTGATCGGCAGCCTGGTGGCGGTGCTGATCGGCTTTCCCACGACCATGGAGACGCTCACCCGCGGCCGCTCGCTGGGCAAGATGGCGATGGGGCTGCGCACGGTGCGCGACGACGGAGGACCGATCACCTTCCAGCACTCCTTCGTGCGGGCGCTGCTCGGCGTCGTCGAGATCTACGGCCTGAGCGGCTCGGTCGCGCTGCTCTCCTCGATGCTCAACACCCGCGGCAAGCGCCTGGGCGACTTCGCCGCCGGCACCTACGTCGTGCGCGACCGCGTCGCGCTGCAGCTCGCTCCCCCCGTCATGGTGCCCTTCCCCCTCCAGGGGTGGGCTGCCACCGCCGACATCGCCAGGCTGCCGACCGGGCTCGCGCTGGCCGTCCGGCAGTTCCTGGCACGGGCGCACGCCGTCGACCCTGAGGCCCGCTGGCGGCAGGCCGGTGCGCTCGCCGAGCAGGTGCGTCGCTACGTCGCCCCGCCCCCGCCGCCCGGCACGCCGCCCGACGCGTTCCTGGCCGCCGTCGTCGGCGCCCGTCGCGAGCGCGACGCCCGGCGGCTGGGCCGCGAGGCCGCGCTGCGGCACCGGCTGGCCACCCGCCGCTGACCGGCCCGGCGTTCGATCCACGGATCCCGTCGCCCAACTCCCCGGAGCCTGTCGAATCCGTGGCTCAGGCACTAGGTTGCTGCCATGATCGACCGTGAGCGACTGGCCCGGCTCCGGGCCGACGAGGAGCAGCGCTTCGCCGATACCCACCCCCGTTCGGCGGAGCTCTCCGCCGAGGCGCGGCGCAGCCTGCTCGGCGGGGTGCCGATGCCCTGGATGACGCGGTGGCCGGGGGCCTTCCCCGTGTTCTTCGAGACCGCCTCGGGGGCGCGGTTCACCGACGTCGACGGCCGCGAGTACGTCGACCTGTGCCTGGGCGACACCGGCGCGATGACCGGTCACGCGCTGCCGGCGGTGGCCGACGCCGTCGCCACCCGGGCGCGCACCGGGATCACCACGATGCTGCCCTCGCCGGACGCCGCCTGGGTCGGCGAGGAGCTCGCCCGACGGTTCGGGCTGCCCCGATGGCAGATGGCGATGACGGCCACCGACGCCAACCGCTTCGTGCTGCGCTTCGCGCGCCACCTCACCGGCCGACCGCGGGTCGCGGTGATGGACTGGTGCTATCACGGCACCGTCGACGAGACGCTCGCCGTCCTCGGCGACGACGGCGTCGTCTCGCGGCCGGGCGCGATGGGGCCGCCGGTGGATGTCGCTGTCACCACGGCGGTGGTGCCCTTCAACGACCTCGAGGCACTGGACCGCCGGCTCGAGGCGGGCGACGTGGCGGCGCTGCTGATGGAGCCGGCGCTGACCAACATCGGCATCGTGCTGCCCGAGCCGGGCTACCTCGAAGGGGTCCGCGAGATCACCCGCCGGCACGGAGTCCTGTGGGTCATCGACGAGACCCACACGCTCTGCGCCGGTCCCGGTGGCTGCACCGCCGCCTGGCGGCTGGAGCCCGACTTCGTGGTGGTCGGCAAGCCCATCGGCGGCGGCGTGCCCGCGGCGGCGTACGGCGCGAGCGCGGAGGTCGCCGAGGCGCTCGACGTGGAGATGTACGGCACCGAGATCGACGTGGCGGGTGTGGGTGGCACCCTCACCGGCAACGCGCTGACCCTGGCCGCGGTGCGGGCGACGCTGTCCACCAGCCTGCGCGAGGAGCACTTCGCGGTGGCCATGCCGCTGGCCGAGCGGTTCGCCGACGGCGTGGCCGAGGTCATCGAGCGGCACGGGCTCCCCTGGCACGTGCAGCGGCTGGGCTGCCGCGCCGAGTACTGGTTCTGCCCGCCTCCTCGCAACGGTGCCGACGCGGCCGCCGCGGTCGACGAGGACCTGGACTCGTTCATGCACCTGTGGGCCCTCAACCGCGGCATTCTGCTGACGCCGTTCCACAACATGGCGCTGTTCTCCCCCCACCACACCGAGGTCGACGTCGACCTGCACACCTCCGTGTTCGACGACGCCGTGGCGGCGCTGCTGCACCGCTGAGCCCTTGCCGTGCCCGCGAGTCGCGGTCTACCGTGAGGCGATGAGCGGGCTGCTCCTCGCGGGTGCCTGGCTCCTCGCCCCGTTCCTACCGTGGCGACGCACAGCCGGGCTGTTGGCTCGAGCCTGGGTCCACCTGGCCGAGCGGCACCGGCTCGTGCACGGCCGGCCCTTGGAACAGATCGCGGCCGACGCCCGACGGCTCAGTGCGTGGTACCGCACCTGCCCGCGAGGTCAGTCGTTCGCGAAGTACGAAGCCCACCGCCGGGCCTACGACGACGTGCTCGCGGAGGCGTGCGCCGCCCTGGGCATCGATCACCTGCTCGGCGTGCTCGTGCCCGGGGACGAGCTGGACGCCGAGCGCTCCCGGGTCGAGGGTCGCCTGGAGTCCGCCGGTCTCGCGCTGGGGCTGCCGCTCTAGCCCGCTCGCGGTCAGCCGGCCGCGTCGAGCCGCTGATAGGCCAGGTCGACGATCGCGCGTCCGGCGGCGAGCCCCTTCCGCTCGAACCTGGTGACGGGACGCTCCGCCCAACGCGGCACCGGCCCGCCCCGCAGCCGCGGCTCCGCGTCGAGCAGCTGCCGCATCTGCTCGGCGTAGTCGGCCCAGTCGGTGGCCAGCCGCCACCAGGCGCCCGGGGCGAGCCGGTCGGCCGCCACGGCGACGAACCGCTCCGAGACCAGCCGCCGCTTGTGGTGCCGCTTCTTGTGCCACGGGTCGGGGAAGAAGGTCCACAGCTCGTGGAGCGACCCTTCGTCGAGGAGGTTCTCCAGGCACCAGACGGCATCGACCGAGCAGAGCCGCACGTTGGTCACGCCGGCGTCGGCCAGCCGCTCCAGGGTCGAGGCCACGCCGGGCCGCCACACCTCGAAGGCCAGCACGTTCGCGTCGGGCCGCACGGACGCCAGCGCGGCGGTCGCCTCGCCGACCCCGGACCCGATCTCGACCACCAGGGGCGCCGGCCGGCCGAACCAGGCCTCCCACATGAAGCCCGGCTCCTCGACCGCCTCGTCGGGGACAACCCAGTCGGCGTGGTGCGCCTCCCAGGCCGCGGCCTGCCGGGGGCTGAACCGGCTGCCCCGGCGGGCGTAGCTCACCACCTCGCGAACCGGACGCCCGTCGTCGGTGAGGCGATGGTGCGGCCGGGCCGGTCGGGGCGTCAGCGGGGTCCCTCAGCCGCTCACGCTGGTGGTGGCCGCCAGGCCGAAGACGACGAACGCGAAGATGATGACCAGGATGCTCAGCGCCAGCAGGGCGGTGGCAACGATCCCGAGGATGCGGCCGATGTTGGCCTGGTCGCGGCCGGCGTACGCCCCTCCCGAGGCGTCGATCTCGGCCACCACCCGGTTGCCCATCGTCCAGGCGAACGGGCCGAGGATCTGGCACAGCACCAGCCCCAGGATGCCGATGATCAGCACCGTCATCGCCTGCGGGTGGTTGGGCGCGGGCTGGTACGACGGCGGCGGAGGCGCGCTGTAGCTCATGGGCCAACCATAGGACAGGAACGCACCTCGGCCCCGGACCGGGGTCCGGGGCCGAGGTGGTGTCTCAGGTTGTGGCTACTTCGTGATCTTCGTGACCCGGCCGGCTCCGACGGTGCGGCCACCCTCGCGGATCGCGAAGCGCAGCCCCTCGTCCATGGCGATGGGCTGGATCAGCTCGACGGCCATCTCGGTGTTGTCACCGGGCATGACCATCTCGGTGCCCTCGGGCAGGGTGACGACACCGGTCACGTCCGTGGTCCGGAAGTAGAACTGCGGACGGTAGTTGTTGAAGAACGGCGTGTGACGGCCGCCCTCCTCCTTCGAGAGGATGTAGACCGACGCCTCGAAGTTGGTGTGCGGGGTCGTCGTGCCCGGCTTGATGACGACCATGCCGCGCTCGACGTCCTCGCGCTTGGTGCCGCGCAGCAGCAGGCCGACGTTCTCGCCGGCCTGGCCCTCGTCGAGCAGCTTGCGGAACATCTCGACACCGGTGACGGTCGACTTCTGCGAGGTCTCGCGGATGCCGACGATCTCGACCTCCTCGCCGACCTTGACCACACCACGCTCGATGCGGCCCGTGATCACCGTGCCACGGCCGGTGATCGTGAAGACGTCCTCCACGGGCATCAGGAACGGCTTGTCGGTCTCACGCACGGGGGTCGGGATGTAGTCGTCGACCGCCTGCATCAGCTCGGCCACCGACTCGCCCCACTTGGCGTCGCCGTTGAGGGCCGGGAAGGCCGCCACGCGCACCACGGGGATGTCGTCGCCCGGGAACTCGTACTCGGAGAGGAGCTCGCGCACCTCCATCTCGACGAGCTCGATGAGCTCCTCGTCGTCGACCATGTCGCACTTGTTGAGCGCCACGACCAGCGAAGGAACGCCGACCTGACGGGCCAGCAGCACGTGCTCCTTGGTCTGCGGCATCGGACCGTCGGTGGCGGCGACCACGAGGATCGCACCGTCCATCTGGGCCGCGCCGGTGATCATGTTCTTGATGTAGTCGGCGTGACCGGGGCAGTCGACGTGCGCGTAGTGGCGCGCCTCGGTCTGGTACTCGACGTGAGCGATCGAGATCGTGATGCCGCGCTGCCGCTCCTCGGGAGCCTTGTCGATCTCGTCGAACGGCGTGAACGGGTTCAGGTCCGGGTACTTCTCGTGCAGCACCTTCGTGATCGCTGCGGTCAGCGTCGTCTTGCCGTGGTCGATGTGACCGATCGTGCCGATGTTGACGTGCGGCTTGGTCCGCTCGAACTTCGCCTTAGCCACTGGGGGCTCCTCCTGGTTGTGTGCTGATCTGACTCGTGTGATGGGTGTTGCTGGGCCGAGGGCCCGTGGCGATCACTCGCCGCGGACCTTCTTGATGATCTCGTCGGCGATGCTCTGCGGAACCTCGGCGTACGAGTCGAACTCCATCGAGTACGACGCCTGACCGGAGGTCTTGGACCTCAGGTCGCCAACGTACCCGAACATCTCTGACAGCGGCACCAGCGCATTGATGACCATGTCACCGTGACGCTCCTCCTGTGCCTGGATCTGACCGCGGCGGCTGTTGATGTCGCCGATGACGGTGCCGAGGAACGGCTCCGGCGTGATCACCTCGACGGCGAACATCGGCTCCAGCAGCACGGGCTTGGCCATCCGCGCCGCCTCCTTGAACGCGGCGGATCCCGCGATCTTGAAGGCGAGCTCGGAGGAGTCGACGTCGTGGTAGGCGCCGTCCTCGAGGGTGAGCTTGACGTCGACCATGGGGTAGCCGGCGAGCACGCCGAACTCCATGGCGTCCTGGGCACCCTGGTCGACCGACGGGATGTACTCCCGCGGCACCCGGCCGCCGGTCACGTTGTTGACGAACTCGTAGCCGCCACCCGTGCCGGTCTCCGGGTCGATGTTGGGGCCGATCGTGATGACGACCTTGGCGAACTGGCCCGAGCCACCCGTCTGCTTCTTGTGGGTGTAGCTGTGGCTGGCCACCTCCCGGCGGACGGTCTCGCGGTAGGCCACCTGCGGCTTGCCGACGGTCGCCTCGACGCGGAACTCGCGCTTCATCCGGTCGACGAGGATCTCCAGGTGGAGCTCGCCCATGCCGGCGATGATCGTCTGGCCGGTCTCCTCGTCGGACTTGACCGTGAAGGTCGGGTCCTCGTCGGAGAGCCGCTGGATCGCGGTGCTGAGCTTCTCCTGGTCGCTCTTGGTCTTGGGCTCGATGGCCACCTCGATCACGGGCGCCGGGAAGCTCATCGACTCCAGCACCACGGGGCTCTGCAGGTCGCACAGCGTGTGACCGGTCTTGGTCTCCTTCAGACCCATGACGGCCACGATCTGGCCGGCGCCGACCGAGGCGATCTCCTCACGCTTGTTGGCGTGCATCTGGTAGACCTTGCCGATCCGCTCCTTGCGGCCGGTGACGGAGTTGAGGACCGTCGAGCCCGCCTCGAGCTTGCCGGAGTAGACCCGGACGTAGATCAGCTTGCCGAGGTGCGGGTCCGAGGCGATCTTGTAGGCCAGGCCGGAGAACGGCTGGTCGTCGGACGGCTTGCGCTCGACCTTCGCCTCCTCGTCGTTGACCTGGTGGCCGACGATGGCGTCGATGTCGAGCGGGCTCGGCAGGAACCTCACCACGGCGTCGAGCAGCGGCTGCACGCCCTTGTTCTTGAACGCGGTGCCGCACAGCACCGGGTTGACGAGGTCGGCCAAGGTGGCGCGACGGATGCCGGCCTGGAGCTCCTCGACGGAGATGTCCTCGCCCTCGAGGTACTTCTCCATGATGGCGTCGTCGGCCTCGGCCAGCGTCTCGAGCAGCTTCTCGCGATAGTCGGCGGCCTGGGCCTGCATCGACTCCGGGATCTCCTCGATCTCGTAGTCGTCGCCCATCTTGGTCTCGCCACGCCAGGTCAGCGCACGCATGCCCACCAGGTCGACGACGCCGAGGAAGTCGGCCTCGGCCCCGATCGGGAGCTGCAGCACCAGCGGGGTGGAGTTGAGGCGCTCGACCATCATGTCGACGCAGCGGAAGAAGTCGGCGCCGGTGCGGTCGAGCTTGTTGACGAAGCACATCCGGGGCACGGAGTACTTGTTGGCCTGGCGCCAGACCGTCATCGTCTGCGGCTCCACGCCGGCCACCCCGTCGAAGACGGCGACCGCACCGTCGAGGACGCGCAGCGAGCGCTCCACCTCGGCGGTGAAGTCGACGTGGCCCGGGGTGTCGATGATGTTGATCTGGTGCTGCTTCCACCAGCAGGTCGTCGCGGCCGACGTGATGGTGATGCCGCGCTCCTGCTCCTGCTCCATCCAGTCCATGGTGGCCGCGCCCTCGTGGACCTCACCGATCTTGTAGGTGATGCCGGTGTAGAAGAGGATGCGCTCGGTGGTGGTGGTCTTGCCGGCGTCGATGTGCGCCATGATGCCGATGTTGCGGACCTTGGTGAGGTCCGTGGTGATGTCAACGGCCACTGAAAGTCACAGTTCCTTTGGTCGAGAGTCTGCCCGCGGGGCGAGAGCCGTCACGGGGGCCGGTGGCCCCCGCAACGGGGAGGCTCACCAGCGGTAGTGGGCGAAGGCCTTGTTGGACTCGGCCATCTTGTGGGTGTCCTCGCGCTTCTTCACCGCGGCACCGAGGCCGTTGGAGGCATCGAGGATCTCGTTCATCAGACGCTCGGACATCGTCTTCTCACGACGGTCACGGGAGTAGCCGACCAGCCAGCGCAGCGCCAGCGTGGTGCTGCGGTTGGGCTTGACCTCGATGGGCACCTGATAGGTCGCACCGCCGACGCGGCGGGACTTGACCTCGATGGCGGGCTTGACGTTGTCGAGCGCACGCTTGAGCGTCACCACCGGATCGGTGCCGGTCTTCTCGCGGCACCCCTCGAGCGCGGTGTAGACGATGCGCTGGGCGACCTGCTTCTTGCCGTCGCGCAGCACCTTGCTCACCAGCTGGGTGACGACCTGCGAGCCGTAGACCGGGTCGACATCGAGCGGACGCTTGGGGGCGGGTCCCTTGCGCGGCATCAGCCCTTCTCCTTCTTCGCGCCGTAGCGGCTGCGGGCCTGCTTGCGGCTCTTCACACCCTGGGTGTCCAGGGTGCCGCGGATGATCTTGTAGCGGACCCCGGGAAGGTCCTTCACCCGGCCGCCACGCACGAGCACGATCGAGTGCTCCTGCAGGTTGTGGCCCACGCCGGGGATGTAGGCCGTGACCTCGACGCCGCTGGACAGACGCACGCGGGCGACCTTGCGCAGGGCGGAGTTCGGCTTCTTGGGAGTCGTGGTGTAGACGCGGGTGCAGACGCCGCGTCGCTGGGGCGAACCCTTCAGGGCAGGCGTCTTGTTCTTCGACACCTTGTCCTGGCGGCCCTTGCGGACCAGCTGCTGGATGGTGGGCACCGGGTGGTTCCCTCTCTGTCGTCTCTCTCGGCCCGGCGCGGTGCCGGGCTCGGGGGTGATGCGGTGGATCTGTGCCGTGACCATGCGAAACCTGCGTCGGGTGGGCCCGGGGCCCGGGAATCCCGCACGTGGGCACGCGCAACGGCCTGGACGTGCCAGACACAATGGTCGAGGCTACTCCCCGGCCTACGCGGGGGTCAAAACGCGACGAGGGTCCCGCTGGTGGGCCAGATAGAGAGCAGCCGACGCCGCCACACCCAGCATCGTGAGCGAGCCGCCGCCGATCAGCGTCCACCGGGCACCGAAGGTCTCCCCGACCCAGCCGATCACCGGCGACCCGATCGGCGTGCCCCCCATGAAGATCATCATGTAGAGCGCCATCACCCGGCCGCGCATCCCCGGCTCGGTGTGCAGCTGCATGAAGGCGTTGGCGCTGGTGATCATCGTCAGCGCGGTCAGGCCGAGCAGCGGGGCGATCGCGGCGAAGACGACGTACGACGGGGCCAGCCCGGCGACCACCTCGATCGCGCCGAAGGCGAGGGCGGCGCCGACCACCAGCCGGTGGCGCACCCGCTCCCGGCGAGCCGCGACCAGCGCTCCGGCGAGGGAGCCGACTGCCATGAACGTGCCGAGCAGGCCGTACTCCGTCGGGCCGCTTGCTCGAACACCTCGGTCGCCATCAGCGCGGACGTCATCTGGAAGTTCAGCCCGAACGTGCCGGTGAAGCCGACGATGCCGAGGATCAGCAACAGGTCGGGGCGCCTGCGGACGTAGGCGACGCCCTCGCGGATGGCCCCCGGCATGCGCGGGGACGGCGCCGGGCTGTCGAGGCGGCTGGGGTCCATCCCGCGCAGCGCGGCGACCGGTGCGGCGTACGACACGGCGTTGAGCAGGATCACCCATCCGGTGCCGACGGCACCCCCGCCGAACGCCGCGATCAGCAGGCCGGCGAGCGCGGGGCCGACGATCCGGGCCGCGTTGAAGCGAGGCGGAGTTGAGGCCGACGGCGTTGGTGAGGTCGTCGGGTTCGACGATCTCGGACACGAACGACTGACGGGCCGGCGCGTCGAAGGCCGCGGCGGTGCCGAGCACGAAGGCCAGCACGTAGACGTGCCAGATCTGGACCGTGCCGGTGACGGTGAGCAGCCCGAGCACCGCGGCGGGCAGAGCCATGCCGATGTTGGTCAGCTGCAGCAGGCGACGCTTGGACATCCGGTCGGCGACCAGGCCGGCGAACGGCGCGAACAGCAGGAACGGCAGGAACTGCAGGCCGGTGGTGATGCCGATGGCGGTGCCGGAGTTGGCGGTCAGCTGGAGGACCAGCCAGTCCTGGGCGACGCGCTGCATCCAGGTGCCGGTGTTCGAGACGACGCCGCCGGCGGCGTAGCGGCGGTAGTTCGGGTTGGACAGCGAACGGAAGGTGGGGCTCACGAAGTCCTTGCTCGGGGGTGCGGTCGGGTGGTGCGCGGATCGGGGGTCGGATGTCGGTCAGTCGGGGGCGGTCAGTCGAGCGAGGCAAGGCGGTCGAGCAGCGGCGCGGCCGCGCGGAGCACGGCCCGCTCCTCGGGGGTCGAGGTCGGTCAGCCGCTGGGCCAGCCACGCGTCGCGACGCCGCGGTCGGCCAGGAGGGTGTCGCGGCCGGCCTCGGTCAGGGAGACCACGCACCTGGCGCCCGTCGGACTCGCTGGCTCGCCGGCGTACGTAGCCGTCCGTCTCCAGGCAGTCCACGGTGCGGGTCATCGACGGCGGCTGCACCCGCTCGTGCGCCGCGAGGTCGCCGACGGTCATCTCCCCGTGACGATGGAGCGTGCCGAGCACGGTCATCTGGCTGAGGCTCAGCTGGTTGTCGGGGTGGCGCTCCACCGCCAGCCGGCGGCGCAGGCGCATCACGGAGAGCCGGAGCTCGGAGGCCAGTCCGGCATCGGTGCGGGCCACGGTCTCGACAGTCGACATGATGTCGAGCATAACTCATTACCTATGCTAACTATTCCCGCGGGACGTCGCGATTGTCGGGGCGAGACGTCGCGATTGTCGCGGCGAGACGTCGTAGATGGCGACCCGAAAAACCAACGACGCGTCGGCGCGAAATCTGCGACGCTCGGCGCGAACCGCGACGCGTCGGCGCGAAACCCGCGACGCGTCGGGTCAGGCGAGCCAGCCGGTGATCGGGTTGATCGCGAAGTAGACGACGAAGAGGGCGGCGACGATCCACATCAGCGGGTGGATCTGCGAGGCCTTGCCGCGGACGACCTTGATGAGCACGTAGGCCAGGAAGCCGGCGCCGATGCCGACCGTGATCGAGTAGGTGAACGGCATCAGCACGATCGTCAGGAACGCCGGGATCGCGATCTCGACGTCGTCCCAGTCGATGCCCTTGACCTGCTGCATCATCAGGAAGCCGACCAGCACCAGCGCCGGGACGGCGGCCTCGCACGGGATGATCGCCACGAGCGGGGCGAAGAAGATCGTCAGCAGGAACAGCAGCCCGGTCACCACCGACGCCAGACCGGTGCGGGCGCCCTCGCCGACGCCGGAGGCGGACTCGATGTAGGACGTGTTGGACGAGACGCCGGCGGCGCCACCGGCGGCCGCCGCGATCGAGTCGACGACCAGGATCCGCTGGGTGTTCGGCGGGGTGCCCTCCTCGTCGAGCAGGCCGGCCTCGGCGCCGATCGCGGTCATCGTGCCCATCGTGTCGAAGAAGTCGGCGAGCAGCAGGGTGAAGACGAGCAGCAGCGCGGCCGACGACGCCGACGCCTCGCCGAGAAGCGCCGAACAGGCTGAACTCGCCGAGCGTGCCGAAGTCGGGCATGTCGACGATGCTGTCCGGCCACGCGGGCACGGTGAGGCCCCAGCCCTTCGGGTTGAAGACGCCGTCGTCGCCGAGCATCGGCCCGACCGAGGCCATCGCCTCGACGATGATCGCGAGCACCGTGGTGACGACGATGGAGATCGAGGATCGCGCCCGCGGACGCGGCGCACCCACAGCGCGATCACGAGCACCAGCCCGACGGCGAAGACCAGGACCGGCCAGCCCTGAAGCTCGCCGCCGATGCCGAGCTGCACCGGCACGGTGGTGTTGGCCGCGTCGGGCTGACGGCGCACGAAGCCGGCGTCGACGAAGCCGATCAGCGCGATGAAGAGGCCGATGCCGACCGAGATCGCGATCTTGAGCTGCGCCGGCACGGCGTGGAAGACGGCCTTCCGGAAGCCGGTCAGCACCAGCACCAGGATGATCAGGCCCTCGAGGACGACCAGGCCCATCGCGTCGGCCCAGGTCATCTGGGTGGCGATCGCGAACGCCACGAACGCGTTGAGCCCGAGGCCGGTGGCCAGCGCCAGCGGGTAGTTGGCGACGACGCCCATCAGGATCGTCATGCACGCCGGCGACGAGCGCCGTGCCGGCGGCGATCGCCGGGAGGTTGGGCGCGTCACCGCCACCGAGGAACTGCCCGTCGCCGTCCTGGACGAAGCCGAGGATGAGCGGGTTGAGCACGACGATGTAGGCCATCGTGAAGAAGGTGACGACGCCGCCGCGGATCTCCCGCTCGACGGTCGAGCCGCGCTCGGTGATCTTGAAGAAGCCGTCGAGGCCGCGGCCCCGGGGACCGGCCTCAGTGGCGAGCGGGCTGCCGCTGACCCCCTGGACCCTGCGCTGACGCCGAGGCCGCTTCTGGTTGCTCACGGCGCGCAGTCTCGCAGAGCCGAGCGGCCTGCGGCACCACGGGTTCTCGCCGCGGACACCGGTGTCGTACGTTGAACCCGTGGACCCGCGCGACGAGCAGCCGACGCAGCACGAGATCGGCAAGCGCACCTACATCGTGGCCGACGTCGAGCCGCTCGACGTCGACGGCGTGCGCACCGTCGCGGTCGGCTGCGCCCTGTGGGTGGTCGGCTTCCTCGGCCTGCTGCCGTTCTACGGCCAGCTGCAGGACTCCGGCCGCGGCTGGTGGCTCTGGACCTGCCTGGCCGGGCTCGGCCTGGGGCTCTTCGGCTGGAGTACACCCGGCGCCGTCGCAGCAGCGTGCCCGCGGCCCGCGACCGAGGCCCGGCGGCCGGCGCCGAGCCTGAGCAGGCCGAGCCCGGCCGGGCGGGCACCCGTCCCGCCTCGGCCGCGACGGGCAGCGCTCAGAACCGCTCGAGGTCGTCGACGGTGTCGAAGACGTGCTCGGGCATCGGCGGTGGGCGCTGCTCGCTTGGCGAGCGCGCACCTCGGAGTGCGCCCCGCAGCCGTGGTCGAACGACACGACCTGGCCGTCGTCGTTGGCGTTGCCGTTGGCGCACACGCCGAACATCTCCGACAGCGGGCCGGCGAGCCGGACCAGGAAGCCGCAGGTGGTGCACTGCTGGGGCGCCGACCTGCGCCAGCGGCGCGCCGGGCCCGCCGTCGCCGTCGTACCAGCGCTCGGCGGCCTGGTCGCGGCCCTCGACCGACAGGGTGCGCACCCGCCCCAGGACCGAGGTCCGCGGCCACCGTCCTGGACCTGCGCCCGGTCGTCGGCGGTCGAGCGGGTCGTCACCGAAGGAGTACGTCGGCACGAGACGCGGGTCGTCGTCCTCGACCGGCAGCAGGTCGCCCGGCGAGAGGTCGCCGGGCTGGACCCGCTCCTTGTAGGGCACCCAGGCGGGGGCCACGATCGCCTCGTCGCCGGGGATCAGCACGATCTCGTCGACGGTGACGTGCTTGGCCCGGCTCGCGCGCGCGACGGTCACCGACCAGCGCCAGCCGCGGTAGCCGGGGCGCTCGCACGCGAACAGGTGGGTGACCACGCGCTCGCCCTCCGCCCGCGCGCCGAGGTGATCCCCCGACGTCGGCGGGCGCGACCTCGGTGAGCAGCGCGGCGCGCGCCTCGTCGGCAGCGGCCGCTGCGACGGCGTCGAGCTTGGCGGTCAGGGTGGCAGGCACGCAGGCCATGATGGCGCATCGGCCCGGCGCATGTCAGACCGAGCCCGCACCGGGGCAGGATGGGAGGCATGACCTCGTCCCGCTCAGGCCGCCCGGAGGGCGCCGCCGAGGGCGCCGCCGAGGGCGGGTCCGCGCACGGAGGCGACGGTGGCCACGGCGGAGACGGCGGCGACATCCACGTGGGCCCCGGCCGCACGGAGTCGGGCCGCAGCCAGACCACCACCGCCCTCGGCGCAAGTGCCCGCGCCACCGCCCGCGGCGTCGGCGGGATGGTGCGCGCCACGGGGCGGTTCAGCAGCTACACCTACCGTCAGGCGCGGCGAGCGGCCAACGCCGAGGGCGCCGGCGACTCGGGTCTGTCGCGGCTGATCGAGATGCACGCCTTCAACACCGCCGGCGACGCGGCGGTGGCGATCTCGCTCGCCGGCACGCTGTTCTTCCAGGTGCCGACCGGCGAGGCGCGCGGCCAGGTGGCGCTCTTCCTCGGGCTGACGATGCTGCCGTTCGCGATCGTCGCGCCGCTGATCGGGCCGTTCCTCGACCGCTTCAGCCACGGCCGTCGCTGGGCGATCGGCGCGACGATGGCGCTGCGGGCGTTCCTCGCCTGGAGCCTGGCGACGTCGGTCGCCACCGAGTCACGCTGGATGTTCCCCGCGGCGCTCGGGACGCTCGTCGCGTCCAAGGCGTACGGCGTCACCCGCGCGGCCGCCGTACCCCGTCTGCTGCCGCGCGACCTCACGCTGGTCAAGGCCAACGGGCGGGTGCCGCTCGCCGGGGTGGTCGGTGCGGCAGTGTCGGCCCCGATCGCCGGCGCTCGCCAGCCTGGTGGGCCCGGAGTGGTCGCTGCGCTACGCCTTCGTGCTCTTCGCGATCGCCACCGTGCTGGCGATCCTGCTGCCCTCCCGGGTCGACTCCAGCCACGGCGAGGGAACGATGATGCTCACCGGCGACAGCGGCAGCTCGCGCAGCGGGCGGCTGCGGATCAGGATCCCGGGATCCGTCGCGTTCGCCCTGCGCGCCAACCGCGGCCCTCGCTTGCTGTCGGGCTTCCTGACGATGTTCATGGCGTTCCTGCTGCGCGAGAAGCCGATCGGCGACTGGCGACCGGAGGTGCTGCTCGCCCTGGTGATCGGCGCGGCCGGGATCGGCAACACCCTCGGCATCGCCATGGCCTCGATGCTCAAACGGGTCAACCACGGCTCACCGTCGTGCTGGCGCTGCTCGCCGGCGCGGTGATGTCCACCCTCGCGGCCCTGCTCTACGGCGTCGTCACGGCGGTGCTGCTCGGGCTGACGGCCGGCCTCGCCCAGTCGCTGGCGAAGCTGTCGCTCGACTCCACGATCCAGCGCGACGTGCCCGAGCGGGTGCGACCAGCGCGCTTCGCCCGCTCCGACACCACGCTGCAGCTGGCCTGGGTGATCGGCGGCTTCGTCGGCATCGCGATGCCGCTCGATCCCCCAGCTGGGCCTGGGCGTCGCCGCGGAGCGCTCAGTGCCTGGTTGGTGTTCGTGCTGGCCACCCGGCCCGGTCACCGGCCGGCGTCGGACATCTAGCAGCCCTCAGAGCTCGAGCTCGTCGGCGAGCGCGCGCAGCAGCTTCGCGGTGGGCCGCGCCGTCTTGGCCTCGGGGTGGCGACCGTGGCGGTAGGTCTCGCCGACGCCGTCGAGCAGCCGGATCAGGTCCTCGACGATGGGGACCATCTCCTCGGGCTTCTTGCGGCGGGCGCTGGCACGGTTGCGCTGCACCGAGGCCGGCGCGTCGAGGACCCGCACCTGACAGCGCCTGGTCGCCGCGCCGGCCCTGGGCGATGCCGAACTCGACGCGGGTGCCCGGCCTTGAGGGTGGTCATCCCGTCGGGAAGCGCGTCGGCGTGCACGTAGACGTCGGGTCCGCTCTCCTGGGAGAGGAACCCGAAGCCCTTCTCGGCGTCGAACCACTTCACCTTGCCACTGGGCACGGCTGGACCATCCTTGCTGTCTCGATCACGGTGCGCCCGGCGTACGCCGGTGCAGCTCAAGCCTAGGGACCAACCCCGAGCGGCTGCCAGCTCATTCCCCGGAAGCCGCCCCGGACGACTCGGTGGCGACGTAGCCGTCGAGCCAGCCCGGGAACGCCGCCAGGTCGTCGAGCACGACGTGGGTGCCGGCGGCGACCAGCTCCTCGCGGGTGCACCCCCCGGTGAGCACCGAGACGCTGAGGATGCCGGCCGCGAGCGCCCCCTCGACGTCGTGGACGTGGTCGCCGACGTACATCCGAGCGCCCTCGCGGCGCAGCACGTCGGCCTTGCCGACGCCCCACACCCACCCCTCCAGGTGGTCGACGTCGAGGCCGAGGTGGTCGAGGTGGAGCTGGGCGTTGCGCGGGAACTTGCCGGTCACCACGACCACCCGGCCACCGTGGCGACGGACGGCGTCGATCGCGTCGCGCGCCCCGGGCAGCAGCGGCACCGGGTGGACGGCGTGGTCGGGATAGAGCTCACGGAAGCGGTCACCCGCCGGCGCCACGTCCGCGGGCTCGAGGTGGTCGGCCAGCAGGTGGTCGAGCGGCGGCCCGAGCCGGGTGGTCAGGTCGGCCGCCGGGAAGTCGACGCCGAGCTCGGCGCCCAGGGCCCCCAGCGCCGCGACGAACCCGGGCACCGTGTCGATGAGCGTCATGTCGAGGTCGAAGCCGACGACCAGGGGCGCTGCGGGCGTGGTCACGCAGCCGAGCGTACGTCGCCCGCCTCCTCGGCACCGGCCCTCACGCGGACGCTCCACCAGGTCCCGGCCATCCCGGAGCCAGGGGGTTGTGCTTGCGACGAGGGGCGCAGCACGCAGAATGGCACCCTGCCGCTGCCAGGCACCGTCCCGCGGGCCGGGCACAGGCCGGGCACAGGGCCGGGCGAAGGAACGGGGGGAAAGCCATGCACGTGAGCCGCTCGGCGACGTCCACCGGGCCGCGCCATCGCGGGACGTACGCCGTCCGCGCCCGGCGTGCCGTCGCCCTCGCCCTGACCGTGGTGGTGCTGGCCGCACCGGTCGCCCACGCCGAGGGTGGGATCGACGTGGACTCCACCAGCAGCTACGTGCTCCGGGCCAAGCAGGAGGTGGTGCGAGCCACGATGACGGTCACCGTGCGCAACGAGCGGCCGAGCGTCCGGAGAGGCAGCTCCGTGCAGTACTTCTACCTGCCAGCCCTCACGATCCCCGTGCCCGCCGAGGCGGCGGAGCTGACCGCCGTGTCCGACGGGGCGCCGCTGTCGGTCACCCGGGAGCCCACCCAGGACCCGAGCACCGCGCTCGCGACGGTCCGCTTCCCCTCGAACCTGCTCTACGGGCAGCGCCGCACCGTCACGGTGACCTTCGTCCTCGAGGGCGAGAAGCCGCGCTCGAGGAATCAGACGCGGGTCGGGCCCGGCTACGCGACGTTCGCGGTCTACGGCCCCGGCGACCCCGGCCAGAACACCGTCGAGGTGGTGCTGCCGGCGTCGATGAGCTTCGACGCGACGACCGAGGCGTTCACCGCCGACGAGGGCAGCAGGACCACCAGCTACACCGCGACGACGAACGCCGAGAGCTCCGGGTTCTGGGCCGTCGTCTCGGCCCGTGACCTCGACATCGCGAGGACAAAGAAGGTGGGGGTCGGCGGCCAGGACGTGGAGGTGGTCGCCTACCGGGACGACAGGAGGTGGCTCCGGTTCGTCACCTCGCGGATGGCCAAGGGGGTGCCGGTGCTCGAGGAGCTCGTGGGCACTCCGTGGCCCGGCGGACTGACGACCGTCCGCGAGGACCGCTCGGTCAACGTCCGCGGCTACGACGGCTGGTTCGACAGCCGGGAGGACGAGATCGTCATCGGCGAGGAGCTCGACCAGGAGCTGCTCTTCCACGAGCTCCTGCATGCCTGGGCCTCGCCGAGCTCCTTCCGGGAGCGGTGGCTCTACGAGGGGATCGCGCAGCATCTCGCCGCCCGGGCGGTCAGGGCGCTGGGGGACGAGCCGGACCGGCCGAAGCCGGTGTCGGCGAAGGGCAGACGGGCCGTCCCGCTCAACTCGTGGGACGCCGACGCGGGCGGACGCGCCCAGCCGTCCGACGGCTACGGCTACCCCGCGTCGTACCTCGTGGTGAAGACGCTGCTGGACGGCCTGGACGACGACACCCGGAGCGCGGTCCTCGCCGCCGCTGTCGCCGGTGAGAGCGCGTACGCCGTGTCCGGCGAGCCGCGACTGACGGCGGGCCGCACCGGGTGGCAACGCTTCCTCGACCTGGTCCAGATCGTCGGCCACCACGACCGTGCACCGCGGACGTACACGAGATGGGTGCTGACGCCCGACGAGCGCCGGCAGCTCCCGGACCGCCGCCGCGCCCTCGCGGACTACCAGGACGTCGACCGGGCCGATGGCGCGTTCGTGCCGCCGCTCGGGCTGCGTGTGGCGATGACCGACTGGGAGTTCGACGCGGCGCAGGAGGTCCTCGGACAGGTCGCCGACCTCGGCGCGGCCGCGGTGGAGGTCCAGGAGGCCGCCGAGCGCCACGACATGGAGGTGCCCGAGGAGGTGGTCGCGCTCTACCAGGACGCCGAGGGCACCGCGGCCTACGACCAGCTGGCCGACACCCTGCCCCGGGCGGCAGCCGCGGTCGACTCGGTCGGCGCGGCCGACGAGGCGGCCGCAGCCTCGCGCGACCCGCTGGCGGCGCTGGGCGCGCGGGTGCTGAGTCTCGACGGCAAGGCGGCCGAGGCGGCCCGGCTGCTCGCCGAGGGCGACCTCGACGGGGCCAGCTCCGCGGCCGACCAGGCGACGGCCGCGGCCGGGAGGAGCACGCCGGTGGGGGCCGGCATCGTCGTCGTCGGGCTCGTCCTGGTGGCCGGCCTCGCCCTCCTCGGCCGGCTCCTGCGCCGCCAGCAGCGGTAGGTTGGCCCCGTGGAGACCGCCGAGGTGCTGCGCCTGATGCAGGACGTCGCCGCCGAGGTCATCACCCCCCGCTTCAAGTCCCTCGGGTCCGGCCAGGTCCAGGAGAAGAACCCCGGCGACCTGGTGACCGTCGCCGACCACGAGGCCGAGGAGCGGATCACCGACGCACTGCTGTCCGCCTACCCCGACGCCGTCGTGCTCGGCGAGGAGGCCGCCAGCGCCGACCCGACGCTGCGCGCACGGTTCGCCACAGCGACACACGCCTTCACGGTCGACCCGGTCGACGGCACCAAGAACTTCGTGCACGGCAGCCCCGACCATGCGGTGATGGTGGCCGAGCTGCTCGACGGGGTGGTCGAGCGCAGCTGGATCTGGCAGCCTCAGCACCTCACGGCCTACGTCGCCGAGCGCGGGCGGGGCGCCTATCGCGACCAGATGCAGATCTACCGCCCGGCCCCCTCCCCGGTGCCACGGGAATGGCGCGGGGTGACGTCGCGGCGGGCCTGGCTCGGGCGCGAGCTGCCCGGGCTGCGGCCGCTCGAGCTGACCTGGATCTGCTGCGGCGTCGACTACCCGCAGCTGGTGCGGGGCTACGCCGACTTCGTGCTCTACGCCCGCTCGCACCCGTGGGACCACGCGCCCGGGTCGCTGCTGCTGACCGAGGCGGGTGGCTTCGTCGGCACCCTCGACGGGGAGCCCTACGACCCGCGGACATCGGCCGGGGCCTCGTGGTCGCTGCCCGCCGGGAGGTCTACGACGAGGTCCGCCGGGTGCTCCACGACAGCTGACGGTGTGACGAACCGGTCACCCGTCCGCGGGTGCCGTCGACCCGCCGGCGGCACTAGCGTGGCAACAACTGCGAGAAGGAGGTACCCCCGTTGGACCTCTCCACGACCTACCTCGGGCTGCCGCTGCGCAACCCGCTGGTCGCCGCGCCGTCCCCCCTTCAGCAGACCCCGGGCGGTGTCGTCACCCTGGTCGACGCCGGCGTCTCGGCGGTGGTGCTGCACTCGCTCTTCGAGGAGCAGGTGCGCCGTGAGCTCGACCCCGACTTCGAGCGCGACCACTGGTTCACCAACCCGGCCGGTCCCGGTGCACCGGCGCGCTACCTGGAGCTGGTCGAGAAGTCGGTCGGCTCCGTGGACGTGCCCGTGATCGCCAGCCTCAACGGCACCGGCAGCGGCGAGTGGACCCGCTTCGCCCGGCAGGCCGAGGACGCGGGCGCGGCCGCGGTGGAGCTCAACTTCTACGTCGTCCCAGGCCAGTTCCGGGGTCACGGAGAGGCCGTCGAGGACGCCGTGCTCGAGCTGCTCACGGCGGTCCGCGAGGTCGTCTCGGTGCCCGTGGCGGTCAAGCTGCCGCCGTACTTCTCCTCCCTCAACGACCTGGCCATGCGGCTGGTCGAGAAGGGCGCCGACGGGCTGGTGCTGTTCAACCGCTTCCTGCAGCCGCGCATCGACGTGGCTGCGGAGACCGTGCAGCCGGTGATCGACCTGTCGACGCCGAGCGACGCCCGGCTGCCGCAGACCTGGATCGCCGTGCTGCGCGAGCAGGTCGAGTGCTCGCTGGCCGGCACCGGCGGCGTCGAGACGGCCGACGACATCGCGGCCTACCTGCTGGCCGGTGCCGATGTCGTGCAGTGCGCCTCGGTGTTCCTCCGGCACGGTCGCGACCACGCTCGCACCCTGCTGGAGGACCTCGAAGCCTGGGGAGAGTCCCGGGGCTACGCCTCCGTCGCCGACGCCCGCGGGGCGCTGGCAGTGCCGTGGCGGGTGCCCAGCGAGGACTACGAGCGCGACGGCTACGTCAGCGCCCTGCAGGTCGCCCGCCGCACCTACTGGTGGAAGTAGGACCTTGAGGCCGTTGACCCGGACGTCGGGCGACGCGGTCGCCCCAGCGCGCGCAACGGATGACCCCAACCCCCGCAACCCAGCAGCCGCGGTCAACCCAGGGCCCCGGCGCCGGCGGTGGCGACCTCCTGGTCCTGCTCCGCGGTGCCTCCGGAAGCGCCGACCGCACCGACGGTGACGCCGTCGACGACCACCGGCACTCCTCCGCCGAAGATCACCAGACGGTCGCGGTGGACGATGCCCTCCCGCAGGGCGGGCTCGGCCTCGATCATCGAGAACCACCGGTCGGTGGGGATCCCGAGGAACGCCGCCACGGTGTAGGCCTTGTCGCGGGCGATGTCGGCCGAGAGCAGCGCGGCGCCGTCCATCCGGGCGAAGGCGATCTCGTGGCCGGCCGCGTCGCACACCGACACGTTGACCGCGATCCCGAGCTGGCCGGCGCGGGCGAGCGCGGCGTCGAGCGCGACCCGGGCACCCGCCAGGGTGAGCGAGGGGTGGGCGACGACGTGCTCCCCCATGGATCAGCCCTGTCGGTCGGCGGGAGCGGCGTCGATCTGCATCACGACCGCCTTGGGCTCGGTGAAGAACTCGCGGCTGAAGGTGCCGCCCTCGCGGCCGACACCCGGAGTGCCCGACGCCACCGAAGGGCGCCCGCAGGTCGCGGATGAAGAAGCAGTTGACCCAGACCGTGCCGACCCGCAGCCGCGCGGACACCCGGTGCGCCCGGTGCAGATCCTCGGTGAACAGCTGCGCGTCGAGGCCGTACGGCGTGTCGTTGGCCAGCGCCGACCGCCTCGTCCTCGGTGTCGAACGGCTCGACGATGGCCACCGGGCCGAAGATCTCCTCGCAGAGGTGGGGGCTGTCGGCCGGCATGTCGACGAGGACGGTCGGCTTGATCGACCAGCCGTCGCCGAGACCGCCGGTGAGCATCCGGCCACCGACCTCCTCGGCGGTGTCGACGTAGCCCCTGACCTTCTCGTAGTGCTCCTGGCTGGCCAGCGGCCCGAGCTCCGTCTCGGGGTCGAGCGGATCGCCGAAGCGCATCGTCTCGGCCGCGGCGACGAAGCGGGCGAGGAACTCGTCGTAGACCGGCCGCTGCGACGAGCACGCGACTGCCGGACAGGCAGATCTGGCCCGCGTTGCGGAAGATGGACTGGATCGACCACGACGACGGCGTTGTCGAGGTCGGCGTCGGCGAAGACCAGGTTGGAGTTCTTGCCGCCCATCTCGAGCGAGACGGGGACGAGGTTCTCGGCGGCGGCCCGGCTGATGATCGAGCCGGTGCGCGACTCGCCGGTGAAGGTGATCCGATCGACTCGGGCGTCGCGGGTGAGCGCCTCGCCGACCGAGTCCGGGCCGTAGCCGTGGACGACGTTGAAGACGCCCTCGGGAATGCCCGCCTCCAGCGCGAGGCGCGCCATGATCGTCGCCGAGGCCGGGGTGTCCTCGGCCGGCTTGAGCACCACGGTGTTGCCCCACGCGAGCGCGGGTGCGACCTTCCACGACTCCAGCATCATCGGGAAGTTCCACGGCGCGATCGCCACCACGACGCCGGCGGGCTCGTAGCGGGTGTAGGCGTGGTGACCGGAGTCCATCGGCAGCGTCTCGGCCATCGCCATCACCGCATGGTCGGCGAAGAACCGGAAGTTCCAGCGCCGTGCGCGCGACGTCGTGGCGGCACCTGGGCGATCGGCTTGCCCATGTCGCGGGTGTCGGCCGTCGCCGAGCTCGTCGCGCGTGCGCCTCGATCAGGTCGGCGAAACGGTGCAGCAGCCTCTGCCGCTCGGCGTACCCCATCCGAGGCCAGGGGCCCTCGTCGAACGCCAGCGCGAGCCGCGGTCACGGCGAGCCTCGGCGTCGGCCGCCCGCGCCGAGCGCCACGTCGGCCCACGGCTCCCGGGTCCACGGGTTGACGCGTCGAAGCGCGCTGCCCGTCGGCGGACTCGACCTCCTTGCCGCCGATGACGTGGCCGAAGAACGGCCGCTCGGTCAGGGTACGACGCTCATGACGGGTCTCCTGTCCGCGGAATGCGCCTCCCGCTCGGCGATGGTCACGTCGCCGGCGGCCCAGTGGGTCGTGGGCACCTCACGGAGCACCACGCGGATGCTCGCGACCGGCGCCCCGACGCTCTCGTGCACCGCTTGGGTGACCGCGGCCATCAGGCCGCGCAGCTGCTCCGGGGAGCGCCCCTCGACCAGGGTGATCTCGACGAGGGGCACCTCAGGCGCCTCCCCACACGAGAGGGCGACGTCGCCGAGGGTCGAGAAGCGGCAGACCACGGTCGAGCCCGGCGTGGCGAAGACCGCGTCGGTGATGCCGCCGGTCAGCACGTCCAGCCCGCCTCGATCGCGTGCCCGCGCCGGGACAGCTCGTTGACGGCCAGGGCCAGCGCCTCCGCAGGGTGGCCCGAGCACGTCGGCGCCGGTGCCGTCGTGGACCAGCTCGCCGTCGACCTCGACCCGCACCGCCTCGGCGACCAGGTCGACCTCGCTCGGGGCGATGCCGTCGGGCGAGACGACGTAGGCGCCGGACGAGGCGTTGTCGGCCACGACGTCACCGGCGGCGAACCTGAAGTCACGGTAGCGGCTGTCGATCACCTCGGCGCCTGCGGACACGGTGGCGACGGCCGCCAACGCCTGCTCGGCCGTCACACCGGGGCCATCGAGCCGCTTGCCCATCACGAACACGATCTCGGGCTCGACCCGCGGGTGGATCAGCGCCTGCTGCGGCACCGGATCGCCGGGCTGCAGCACCATCGCGTCGGTCAGCCAGGCGACCAGTGGCGTGTCGACACCCATCCGCTCCTGCTTGGCCTTGCTGGTCAGGCCCAGCTTGACGCCGGTCACCGCCTCGCCGCGGGCCAGACGGCGGCGCAGGGTCTCGTCCTGGATGCGGTAGCCGGTGTCGAGGTCGAGCTCGGACCACTCGTCGGTGAACTTGACCCGGTCGCGTCGGTCGGCCTCGCAGGCGAGCAGCTCGGTCGCGACAGCATCTTCGGTCCAGGCCGTCACGGGTGTCTCCTGAGCGTCGGTGGGAGCGGCGGCACGTCGCTCACGGGGTGAGCCTCAGGCTAGGACGCCCCCCGGACCCCTCCCTGGTGCGTTCTTCTCTGCGGAACGCCTAGCGGGGGCCGCGGGGATTGAGCGTGGCCGCCAGGCCACCTCACACCTCGCGCGAGACGGTCAGCTCCCGGTCGCCGAGCCGCACCCGGTCGCCTTCGAGGAGGGTGGTCGGCCGCCCGTCGACGAGGTCTCGGGAGACCCCCTGCCGGAGGAGCACCGACCCGTTGGTGGACCCACGGTCGGTGACCACCAGGACACCGTCAACCACGTCGAGAGCCGCGTGGGTCTTGGAGATGCTCATGTCGCGGGAGGTCAGCGGCAGCAGGTGCCGCACCTCCTCGCCGGAGCGCGGCGCCGGAGCCCGGCCGAGGAGAGCCAGCCCCTCGACGACGACCGACTCGCCGGTGTCGAGCGTCAGCCGCCACCGCGCCGGCGGACGGGACGACCGCAGGGCCGTGCGGTCGGGCACGATCGGCTGCGCCGGCCGGCTCGCGGAGGTCTGCGTCTCGGCCCCGGGGAGGAGCCGTGCCGCGGTCAGGTTGACCATCGCCCGCGGCCGGTCGGCCGCTGGATCCGCCGGGGACGCCTGCGGGGGCCGGACGTCGTACACCGCCGAGCCCACGAGGCGGTCGTGCCATCCCCGACGCCGCCGACCGGGGTCGGCCACGGCGGTCATCGCCAGCGTCGCCAGCCCGAAGCCGAACGTCGGCAGGCCGGCCAGCGCCACCACGGCACTGCGGAGCAGGGCGTTGCCCACTCCGATCGGCAGGGCGTCGTGCTCGTCGAGGACGCGCAGGCCGAGCGCCGCCTTGCCGGGGGTGCGGCCGGTGGTGCCCAGCGCGACGGCGTACGCCGTCAGCACGGCCGCCACCACGAGCACGACCACGGCCAACCGGGTCGGCCAGCCGTCGAGGAGGGAGGCCAGCGCGATCCCCACCCCGATGGCCAAGGCGCCGAGCAGCTGGTCGAGGACCTGCGCGTAGAAGCGGCGGTCCAGGTCGGCCACCGGCAGCGACTGCCCACCCCGTGCGTCCACCGTCGGTCGGAGGCTCCTCAGACTCCAGCGACCTGGATGGTCACGCCGTCCCCCAGGTCGATGATGGCGCCGGGGACGAGCTGGGCGGCGATGCCCGGCTGGAGGTCTTCCGGCGGCAGCCCCGGCTGCACCAGGACGGTGCCGTTGGTGGAGCCGAGGTCGGTCACCACGGCCGAGCCGTGGTCGGCGCCGACGCCCGGTCGCACCTCGAGATGGGTCGCGGAGATCTCCTGGTGCGGGCTGGGCACGGGCACCAACCGAGGCTGGTCGTGGGCGCCGAACCGGCGGACCTCGGGCGCCCGGCCCACGAGCACGGGTCGGTCGACGTCGACCTGGTCACCACTCGAGAACAGCAGGCGGGCCACCGCCGACCCCGGCTCGGAAGCCGAGTCGGACGCCGACTCGGACGCCGACTCGGACGCCGGCTCGGACGCCGCCTCACCGGCGGTGGAGGCTGCGGCCGGCGCGGATGGGTCGGCCTCCCAGCCGCCGCGGGTCAGCCCGTCGTGGTCGTCGGTCGCGGGACCGGCCTCGGCGAGCGGCCCGGTGAGGGGGTCGTCGAGTGGAGAGGCGGAAGGGTACGACGGCGCCGCGGCGCCGAAGTTGCTCGCCGCCGGCTGCCAGGGCGACCCTGCGCCCTCCTCCGCGGCCTCGCCGAGCCCCTCCTCCGCCGCTGGCGCCGAGGGCTCGTCGGCGGATGCCTCGTCGGCGACGGCCGGCACGTCGACGACGGTGTCGTCGAGGCTGTCCGCCGGAGGTGCCTCCGCCGCCACCTCCGCGGGCTCCGGCCTGCCCCAGGGGGACGGAGCCGGTTCGTCGCTCTCCGGCTCCTCACCCGCCGGCTCGGGGGGCGAGGCCCACGAGACCGTCTCGACGGCCGGCTCCTCGGCCGGCTCTTCTGCCGGCTCGGCTGGCTCGTCCGTCGACTGGGCTGGCTCGTCCGTCGACTCGTCCGCCGCATCCTCGGCCGACGCCTCGTCGGTCCGCAGGTCGGCTGGGGTCTCCTCGCGGGGGTGCTCCTCGTCGGACGGCTCTGCGGCCGGCGGCTCTTCGGCAGAGGGCTCTTCGGCGGAGGGCTCCTCGATGGGCTCGGGCGACTCCTCGTCGCCGGCCGCGCTCTCCTCTGCGGCCCCGTCGTGATCGTGCCCGTCGTGATCGTGCCCGTCGTGATCGTGCCCGTCGTGATCGTGCCCGTCGTGATCGTGCCCGTGGTGATCGTGCGCGGGCTCGCTGTCGCCTGACTGGGCGGCCTCCGGCTCAGTCGCCTCCTCGGCGGCCTCCGTCTCAGTCGCCTCCTCGACGGCCTCCGTCTCAGTCGCCTCCTCGGCGGTCTCCGTCTCAGTCGCCTCCTCGGCGGTCTCCGTCTCAGTCGCCTCCTCGGCGGCCTCCGTCTCAGTCGCCTCCTCGGCGGCCTCCGGCCGGGCGTCGCGCTCGCCCGCGGCGGCGTCGTCCTCTCCCCTCAGCCGGCCCCCGGCGAAGCCGGCGCCCACGCCCGTCGCCAGGGCGGCCACGCCCAGCCCGAGCGGGTCGGCGTCGCGGTCGGATCCCTCGCCGGTGACCTCGCCCGCAGCCTCCGGAGCGGCCTGGTCCGGAGCGGCCTCGTCGGGAGCGGCATCGTCGGGAGCGACCTCGTCGACGGCCTCCGCCCCGACCGCCGCGTCGGCGGGCTCCTCGAGCCGGAACGGCGGTTGGTCGACCCGGCCCAGCCGCACCAGACCGTTCTCGATGAGCAGGTCCTCACCCTCGTCCTCGTCGGTGGCCTCGACCTGCACGAACATCTGGCTCACGCCGACCAGCGAGCGCTCGACCCAGGTCGTGTCGGTGGAGCCCGCGAGCTCGACCATGTCGCCGTCGACCACGAACGCCGCCACCGCGGCACCCCGGAGCACGACCTTGGTCATCCCCGCCGCCTCGCTCACCAGCACGAAGCCAGGGAGCTCGCGGAGGCCGGTGGCGAGCAGGCCGTCGAGCACCTCGTCGAAGCCTGCGCCCTCGTCGACGAGCTCCCAGAGGGCAGTGACCCGGTGCTTCTCCGACGGGGGCAGCAGCACCGACGCGTTGGCGCCGAAGATGCCGAACCAGCCGCCGGGGCGGTAGGACCTGCGCCGGTCAACGTTCGTCATGGGGTGTCACCTTTCACGGCTGAGCGTCCGGCAGAGCACCCAGCTTGTCCTCGAGACCGGCCGACTGCGGCGGGGCACCGGCAGCGGCTGGCCCCCATCCCACCACATCGACGACGACCGCGGTGGCGTTGTCGAGACCTCCGGCCGCGACGGCGTCCGCCACGAGGCGTGCGGCGGCATGCTGAGGCTCCTGCTCCAGCCCGAGCACGGCGGCGATCTGCTCGGCGTCGAGCATTCCGGTGACGCCGTCGGTGCAGAGCAGCAGCCGGTCGCACCGGTCCAGCAGGAAGAAGTCGGGCTCGGCGGCATCGGGCCCGCCGAGCGCCCGGGTGACGACGTGACGCTCGGGGTGGGTGGCCATCTCCGCCACGGTGATGGCGCCGGCGTCGACGAGCTCCTGAACCACCGAGTGGTCGACGCTGACCTGATGGAGGGAGCCGTCGACGACGCGGTAGGCGCGGGAGTCACCGAGGTTGGCGACCAGCCACCCGGGCGCGCCCTCGTGGTCGACCAGCACGGCGGCCACGGCCGTCGTACCGGCGAACCAGGAGGAGGCCCCGACCGCCGGTGCTCGTCGGCGACGTCGTTGATGCGTTGCTGCGCCACGACCAGGGCGTCGTAGACGGCGGAGCGCGCCGCGTCGGGGGTGTACGCCGTCCCGGCCAGGCGGGCGAACTCCTCGACGGCCAGCCGGCTGGCCACGTCGCCGCCGGAGTGCCCGCCCATCCCGTCGGCTACGACGAAGACGGGCGGCGCGGCCAGGAAGGAGTCCTCGTTGACGGTGCGGACCTGCCCGACGTCGGAGGCGGCGCCGTATCGCACCTCGGGATGGCTCATCCTCCTCCTTCGCTCGGGCCCCGTCCGGGACCGGCCGGGTGCGGCCGGGTGCGGCCGGGTGGGTCCACCCTGAGGCCCAGGTGGCGTCGGGGGCAAGCGGCTCGCCGCGGCCAGAGACCCGGGTCGCCGGGAGATGCCGAGGGCGGAAGCCCGCGACCTGGGTAGCGTGGGAGGGATGGCCGCACCCACCGCGCCGAGGACGCTCGCGGACCAGCTGCGCCGCTGGTCCGACGAGCAGGTGGCCGCCCTGCTCCGCGAGCGCCCGGACCTGGCCTCCCCGACCCCGCAGGACTCCGCGCAGCTGGCCTCTCGGGCCGCCGTCCGCTCCTCGCTGCTGCGCGCGATGGACGGACTCGACCGGCTGGAGCTCGCCGTGCTCGAGGCGCTGGTGGTCGTCGGCCCTTGCTCGCCGGGCGAGCTGGAAGGCGTGGTCCACGCCGACCCAGCGGGCGTGCAGGCTGCCGTCGAGCGGCTCACCGGACTGGCCCTGGCCTGGGCGTCGCCCCAGGGACTCCGCGCGCTGACCGGCGTGGCCGACGGTCTCATCGGCACCGGCGCGATCGGGCGGCTGCGGCCCCGCTCGGCCGACGCCGACGCCGACGCCGTCGCCGCGCGGCTCGCCGCGACGTCCGACGACGCCCTCGCGCTGCTCGGCCACCTCGACCGGGCCGGGGGTGAGGGCACCTCCGCCGCCCGCACCCCGGTCGCGCCGGAGGAGGCGACCTCCCCGGTCGAGGAGCTCCTCGCCCGCCGCCTGGTGGTCGCCAAGCCGGGTGGGGTCGTCGTGGTCCCGGGCGAGGTCTCGCTGGCGCTGCGCGGCGGCACGACCACACCCGAGCCGGTCGACTGCGTGCCGGGGCTGGCCACGTCACCACGCGAGGCCTCGATGGTCGAGCGGGCCGCGGCGGGCGCGGCGTTCGAGGCGGTACGCCGCACCGAGCTGCTGCTCGACCACTGGTCGACGGCGCCGCCTGCGGCGTTGCGCAGCGGCGGCCTCGCGGTCCGTGACCTCAAGGCGGCCGCCGGGCTCCTGCACGTGGACGAGCGCGGGGCCGGTCTCCTGGTGGAGGTGGCGGCGGCCGCCGGGCTGCTCGCCACCGGCTCCGACCTCGACGGCGACCTGGCCTGGCTCCCGACCGACGCCTACGACAGCTGGGCGGGGCAGCAGTTCGCGCAGCGATGGGTGGCGCTCGCGACGGCCTGGCTCGACACGACGCGGCTGCCGGCGCTGGTCGGCAGCAAGGACCGCCGCTCGGGCAAGGGCCTGAACGCGCTCGCCCCCGAGCTGTCGTCGATCTACGCCGCGGAGACCCGCCGGATGGCGCTGGAGGTGTTGGCCGAGCTGCCCGAGGGAGAGGTGCTGGCCGCCGGCACCGGCGTGCCGTCGGTGGTCGACCGGCTGGCCTGGCTGCGCCCACGCCGGCCGGCTTCGCGGGCCCAGCTGGTGGCCTGGTCGCTCGATGAGTCGGCGATGCTCGGGGTGATCGGCCTCGGCGGCGTGCCGGCGTACGCACGGGCGCTCTTGGCCGGCGTCGACGCCGCCGCCGAGCTGGCTCCGCTGCTGCCCGAGCCGGTCGACCACGTGCTGCTCCAGGCCGACCTGACCGCGGTGGCGCCCGGGCCGCTGGAGTCGTCGCTGGCGGCCCGGCTGCACGCGGTCGCCGACGTCGACTCGCGCGGCGGGGCCACCGTCTATCGCTTCACCGACGACTCCGTCCGGCGCGCACTCGACCTCGGCTGGACCTCCGCGGAGGTGCACGAGTTCATCGGGTCGGTGTCGCGGA
The DNA here is from genome assembly GCA_963719955.1 of uncultured Actinomycetota bacterium. GTDB lineage: Bacteria > Actinomycetota > Actinomycetes > Propionibacteriales > Nocardioidaceae > Nocardioides. The sequence goes on from CAVRDV010000002.1 coordinate 625,404, forward strand.
CTCCCGTGCCGCAGCCGCTGACCTACCTCGTCGACGACGTGGCCCGCAGATTCGGGACGTTGCGGGTGGGCGCGGTGGAGGCGTTCCTGCGTTCCGACGACGAGACCGCGCTGAGCGAGCTCCTGCTCCATCCCAAGGCCGGCGCCCTCGAGCTACGCCGCCTGGCGCCGACCGTGCTGATCTCGACGCTGCCGGTCGACCTGCTGCTGCCCCGGTTGCGCGCGCTGGGCGCCGCGCCGGTGGTCGAGGCGGCCGACGGCTCGGTCCACATCGCTCGCCCCGACCGCCAGCGCGCCAGGGTGCCGCGGACCCGCCCGGCCGGGCTGTCGGCCGCCAAGGTCACCGCACACCGCACCGCGGTCGTCACCGCGATCCGGGCGGGCGACAAGGCCGCCGCGGCGCGGCCCTCGCGGGCGCCCGCCTCCTCCCCCGCCGAGGTGCTCGCGCTGCTGCGCGAGGCCGCACAGGCGCGGCGTACCGTCTGGATCGGCTACGTCGACAACGCCGGCGGCACCGTCGAGCGGGTCATCGACCCGGTGGCCGTCGAGGGCGGGCAGCTCCGCGCCTTCGACCACCGCACCGACGACGAGCGGGTCTACGCCGTGCACCGGATCACCGGCGTCCGGGCCGTCCAGGCCGGCTGAGCGGCGCCGCGACCGTCGGGGCACCTCCGTAGACTCACCGGGTGACCAACGGCCCCCTGATCGTGCAGAGCGACAAGACCCTGCTGCTGGAGGTCGACCACCCGCAGCGCGCAGGACTGCCGCAAGGCGATCGCGCCGTTCGCCGAGCTCGAGCGCGCCCCGGAGCACGTCCACACCTACCGGCTGACCCCGCTCGGCCTGTGGAACGCCCGCGCCGCCGGCCACGACGCCGAGCAGGTCGTCGACGCGCTGCTGACGCTACAGCCGCTACGCCGTGCCGCACGCCCTGCTGGTCGACGTCGCCGAGACGATGGCCCGCTACGGCCGGCTGCGGCTGGAGAAGCACCCGGCGCACGGCCTGGTCCTGGTCACGCACCGACCGCGCCGTGCTCGAGGAGGTGCTGCGCGCCAAGAAGATCGCCGGCATGCTCGGCGAGCGGATCGACGACGACACGGTCGTCGTGCACCCCTCGCGAGCGCGGCCACCTCAAGCAGGTGCTGCTCAAGCTCGGCTGGCCGGCCGAGGACCTCGCCGGCTACGTCGACGGCGAGGCGCACCCGATCGCGCTGCGCCGAGGACGGCTGGGCGCTGCGCGACTACCAGCGGGAGGCCGCCGAGTCGTTCTGGCACGGCGGCTCCGGCGTCGTCGTGCTGCCCTGCGGCGCGGGCAAGACGATCGTCGGCGCCGCCGCGATGGCGACGGCCCAGGCCACGACGCTGATCCTGGTGACCAACACCGTCTCCGCCCGGCAGTGGAAGGACGAGCTGCTGCGCGCGCACCGTCGCTGACCGAGGACGAGATCGGCGAGTACTCCGGCGCCGGTCAAGGAGATCCGCCCGGTCACCATCGCGACCTACCAGGTGATGACCACGCGCCGGAAGGGCGTCTACGCCCACCTCGAGCTGCTCGACGCCCGCGACTGGGGCCTGATCATCTACGACGAGGTCCACCTGCTGCCCGCGCCGATCTTCCGGATGACCGCCGACCTGCAGGCCCGGCGCCGGCTCGGGCTGACCGCGACGCTGGTCCGCGAGGACGGCCGCGAGGGCGACGTCTTCTCGCTGATCGGGCCGAAGCGCTACGACGCCCCGTGGAAGGACATCGAGGCGCAGGGCTGGATCGCGCCCGCCGACTGCGTCGAGGTGCGGGTCACCCTCGCCGAGGGCGAGCGGATCGCCTACGCGACGGCCGAGCCGGAGGAGCGCTACCGGCTGGCCGCCTGCACGCCCGCCAAGACCACGGTGGCCGAGGCGCTCGTCGCGCGGCACCGCGGCGAGCCGACGCTGGTCATCGGCCAGTACCTCGACCAGCTCGACGAGCTCGGCGCCGACCTCGACGCCCCGGTCATCAAGGGCGAGACGACCGTCAAGGAGCGGCAGCGGCTCTTCGAGGCGTTCCGCGCCGGCGAGATCGCGCTGCTGGTGGTGTCGCAAGGTCGCGAACTTCTCCATCGACCTGCCCGAGGCCGCCGTCGCGATCCAGGTCTCCGGCTCCTTCGGCTCGCGCCAGGAGGAGGCCCAGCGGCTCGGCCGGCTGCTGCGCCCCAAGGCCGACGGCCGGACCGCGCGCTTCTACGCCGTCGTCGCCCGCGACACCGTCGACGCGGAGTTCGCCGCAGCACCGCCAGCGCTTCCTCGCCGAGCAGGGCTACGCCTACACGCATCATCGACGCCGACGAGCTGCTCGCCTGACGTCGTCGGATGGCCGACGAGAGCACACGTCCATGACCGCACCGGAGCGCTGGGCCGGCACAGCCGAGGAGTACGCCGCCACGTTCGCGCAGCTGTGCGCCGGGGCGTTGCCGTCCCTGGTCGACGCCGCCCAGGTGGTCGCCGGCGAGCTCGCCCTCGACGTGGGGTGCGGCACGGGCGCGACCGGGCTGGCCATGCGCGGGGTCGGGGCGCGGGTCGTCGCCACCGATCCCGACCCGCAGATGGCGGCCCACACCGCGCGGCTGGGGCTGACTGTGCTCCGCACCGGCCTGCCCCGGCTGGCCGTCGGAGACGGGAGCGTCGACCTCGCGGTGGCCAGCTTCGTCGTCAACCATCCCGACGACCCGCGCGCCGGCATGCGCGAGCTGGCGCGGGTGGCCCGACGCCGCGTCGTGGCAACCATCTGGCCGGCCGGCGGCCGGATGAGCAGCGACCTGCTGGCCGCGGCGTTCGCCCGGGTCGGCGTCGCGATCCCGGCCGCCGAGCGGCTGCCCGCCGACCGCGACTTCCCGCGATCGGTCGACGGTCTCGGGGAGATCGTCGAGCAGGCCGGCCTCTGCGACGTCGACAGTCGCGAGGTCGCCTGGACCTGGTCGGTGTCACCGGCCGAGTTGTGGCGGGGCACCGAGGCAGGGATCGGGGTCCGTGGGCGGGTCTATCTCGACCAGGCGCCTCCGGTCCGGGCGGCCCTCACCGATGCCTTCCTCGACGAGGCTCAGCCGCTCACCGACGAGCAAGGGCTGCTCCACCTGCACGAGACGGCGGTGCTGGCCACCGGAGACGTCAACGGCGGAGCGGTTTGACCGCCCCCCTAGTCTCGACCACGTGACTCCCCCCGCCCTGCGCGACCGCGTCGGCGACGCGGTCTTCCGGCTCGTGGCCGGTCCCGAGGGCGAGGCGGAGCGAGCTCGCATCCACGGCACGCCCGGGCCCCGCTGGTTCACCGAGGACAGCGCGATCGCCCGCGTCCACGGCGACGCCTCGATGTTCGTCGGCGGTCTGCGCGCGGTGCTGCTTCAGACGCTGCACCCGGCCGCGATGACCGCCGTCGCCGAGCACTCCGGCTACCAGGGAGACCTGTGGGGTCGTCTGGCCCGCACCAGCACGTTCCTGGCGACCACGACCTTCGGTCCGGTCGAGCATGCCGAGCGCGCGGTCGACGTCGTCCGCGCCGTGCACCGACGGGTCACCGGCACCCTCGCCGACGGGACGCCGTACACCGCCGACGACCCCCACCTCCTGCGCTGGGTGCACGTCGCCGAGATCGACAGCTTCCTGCTCGCGCACCAGGTCTACGGTCTTCGGCCGCTCGACGCCGCCGGTCGGGACCGCTACGTCGCCGAGGCCGGGCTCGTCGCGGCTCGGCTCGGCGTCGTCGACCCGCCGCAGACCGAGGCCGAGCTGCGCGCCGACCTGGAGGAGTTCCGCCCCGAGCTGCACGCGATCCCCGAGGCCCACGAGGCCGTGCGGCACCTGCGCCACGACGCCCCGCTTCCGCTGGCCGGCCGGCCGGCGTACGCCGCGGTGTGGCTGGCCGCCATCGACCTGCTGCCACCCTGGGCCCGCGACGAGCTGGCCCTGCGGCACCGGCCCCGGCTGGGTCCGCCGGCCGGCCGGCTCTCCACGGTCGCCGTCCGCTGGGCGCTCACCCCAGGGCAGCGGCGGACCCGCGACCTCGAGCAGGTCACCGGCGTCCGGGAGTCCTGAGACCACCCTTCACCTGGATGTCGCCCGACCACGAGGCGCATGTGGCGCGACCACGAGGCACATGTCGCGGGACCACGAGGCACATGTGGCGGGACCACGAGGCGCATGTCGCGGAGGGTCAGCAGGCTCCGTCGTAGGTGCGCTGCCACATCTGCTTGGCGTCGATCGACTTCGCGTTGGGACGCTTCAACGAGTAGTAGCGCACCCAGTCCATCTGCATCCACGACTCGTTCATGTGCGCGGCCGAGTCGCCGGCGATGGCGAACTGCGGGCGGTACTTCACCCCCGCCAACGCCTCGGTACGCCGCTCGGTGCGCATCACCTTGGTGTCCACGAACCATGAGATGTGGTCGGGAGTGATCTCCACGGCGTAGGTGTGCCAGGCGCGCGACCGCAGATCCCGCTTGCGGGAGAACCGGAACTCGTGGTCGTCGAGGGTGCGGACGTGGCCGCGAGCCCGGGCATCGCCCGGCACGTAGGTCGCCAGCGTCACCTGGCTGCCGCCGCAGCGGTCGCCGCCGGTCGGCACCAGCTGCCAGGTGAAGCGGTAGGGCTGCCCGTCGGTCTTCTTCTCCACCGCGCGGACCCGCGCCTCCCAGCGACCGTACTTCGCCGCCTGGTCGTCCGGCCACACGGCGATCGACCCGGTGTCGGCGAACGCCTTGATGGTGAGCATGCCGTTCTGCTGGCCGATCTGCGTCGGCTTGTCCGACTGCCAACGCGTGCCGAACGGGTCGACCTCGAACTCGTCGCGCCAGGTCTCGAGCCCCCACTTGAACACCTTGGCGGCGTTCGTGGGGTGCTTGCAGTAGCCGATGCAGGTGTCGGCGAAGGCCGGACGCACCTCGGCGTCGACCACCGGCGCCGTCGGGGTCGACACACCGGCCGCCGCGAGTGCGGCGCCGGTCAGGAGGACGCCACCGAGCAGGCTCGGCAGCAGAGGGCGACGGCGGGGGCTGGTCACCCCGGCAGGCTAGAGGCACCGCCGGGCGTGCCGTGGCGAAACCGGGAAAATGGCCGGCCGGCGCTCAGCAGCCGTCGGCGTACGTCGTCGAGTTCATCCGCGAGGCGCGCGTCGACTTCGTGTTCTTGCGCTTCAGCGAGTAGTGGCGCACCCAGTCCATCTGCAGCCAGGTCTCACGCATCTGGCTGCCGGGCACACCGGTGAGCAGGAACTGCGGGCGCAGCCGGACGCCGGAGAGCGCGTCGGTGCGCTTCTCGGTGCGCAGCACCTTGGTGTCGCTGAACCACGAGATCCGCTTCGGGGTGATCTCGATGGCGTAGGTGTGCCAGGCGAGGTTGCTGAGGTTCGTGGAGCGCCCGAACCGGAACTCGTTGTCGGCCGGGGTGCGCACCCAGCCGCGGACCCGGTCGTCGCCGACGCTGTACGTCGCCATGGTCACCTCGCTGGCCCGGCAGCGGTCGTGCCCGGTCGGGGTGAGCATCCAGGTGGCGGCGTAGTGCTTGCCGGTGGCGCCGGGACGCTCGTGGACCCGCACCCGCGCCTCCCAGCGGCCGTAGCGCGCGGACTGGTTGCCCCAGGTGGTGATCTTCTGCATCGATCCGCCCGCCTTGATCGTCAGCATCCCGCCCTTGCTGATGATCCGCTTCGGGCGGTCGGACTTCCACTTCTTGCGGTTGAGCTTCGCGACCTCGAACTCGTCGCCCCACTTCGGCGAGCCCCAGCGGAACACCTTCGCGGCGTTGGTCGGCTTCTTGCAGTAGCCCGTGCAGGTGTAGCCGCCGGCGGCGAGCCGCGGGGTCGCGGTCACCGTCTCGGGCACACCGCGAGGCGCGGTCGGCGTCGCGAGCGCGACACCGGAGAGGAGGGCCCCGCCGAGCAGGGTGGTCAACAGGGCATGACGCCAGGGGAAGGTCATGCGGACAAAGTAAAGACCCACACGCGATCCCGGGCCAAAACGGCGAAATTCGCAACCCGCGGTTGAATGGACACCATGACCGCCCTGGCCGCCCGCTGGCCGCTGGCCCGGTCCGAGGCCGGCGACGCCCTCCGCGACGCGCTGCTCGCGGCCTGGGGGTCACCCGACCGCGGCTACCACGACCAGCGCCACCTCAGCGAGGTGCTCGATCGGCTCGACGAGCTCAGCTCCGCCGGCACGGGGTTCCCGGAGGCGCCGGTGCTGCTCGCGGCGTGGCTCCACGACGCGGTCTACGACGGCGGGCCCGACGCCGAGGAGCGCTCCGCGCGGTGGGCCGAACAGGCGCTTCCCGGCCTGGTGCCCGGCGACGTGGTGGTCGAGACGGCCCGGCTGGTCCGGCTCACCGAGAACCACCGGCCCGCCCCCGGCGACGTCGCCGGCGAGGCGCTGACCGACGCCGACCTGGCGATCCTGGCCAGCGACCCGGACCGCTACGCCGACTATGCCTGCGGCGTGCGCCGGGAGTATGCCCACGCCCCCGACGACGCGTTCGCCGCGGGCCGGGCGGAGATCCTGCGGTCGCTGCTGGCCAAGCCGACGCTGTTCCACACGGCGTACGCACGCCGGCACTGGGAGCCGGCCGCCCGGGCCAACGTCACCGCCGAGCTCACCCGGCTGACCCGAGCCCGGACGACCTGACGCAGAGGGTCAGGCCATCGCCCCGACGGCCTTCTGCGTGAGGCCGGGGAAGACCTTGGTGCGCTGGGACTCCGAGAGCGCCTCGCGGGTCTTGATGACCTCCCACAGGACGTGTCGGTAGTCGTTGACGAGCGGCACGTCGCCCTGGTTGAGCGAGGAGTCGGAGAGCGGGGCCCATGGCCCGCCGCGCACGTCGCCGCCGTTGACTCCGGCACCGAGCAGCAGCATCGCGTTGCCGTAGCCGTGGTCGACGCCGGCCGCGGACCCCGAGCCGTTCTGGGCGACCCGGCGGCCGAACTCGCTGATCGTCACCACAGTCACCCGGTTGGCATCGGCACCCAGGTCGTCGAAGAACGCCTTCACGGCCTTGGCGAAGTGGTCGAGGTGGTCGTGCATCCAGCTGCCGGGCTGGGCGGCGCCGAGCCCGGTGTGCATGTCCCAGTCGCCGTAGTCGATGGAGACCATCGTGGCGCCGACCTTGGCCTTGATCAGCCGGGCGGTGTTGGACAGCACGCTCTTCAACGGCCCGTCTGGGTAGGCCGCGTCGTTGTTGGCCAGATCGACGGCCGGGGCCAGCCGGTTGACCGACGCCAGCGCGGTCTGGAAGCCGCGGTTCATCGGCGTGCCCTTGCCGCCCCAGATCTTCTTCTGCGACTTGGTGACCTGCGACTTCGACTCCAGCCAGGTGCCGATGGTCGGCAGCTGGAAGTCGTCGACGGTGCGAGCGCCCAGGGCCGCGGCCGGCCCCGCCAGGGCGGTGGGGAGCATGCTGCTGCCGAGCTGGATCTGCTCCTCGGGCAGCGCGGCGCTGTCGAGACCGGTCATCCGGTTGATCCAGCCGACCCGCGCGTTGGACCCGGGATTGGCCTCCTCGACCAGCTCCATGGCCTCGAAGTGGCTGCGGTTGGGTTGCGGCAGCCCGATGCCGTGCACGGCGCCGAAGCTGCCGGCGTTCCACATCGGGACCAGCGGAGCGAGGGCGGGATGCAGGCCCCAGCTGCCGTTGCCGCCGACCAGGCGGTCCAGCGGCACCACCAGGTCGGGTCGCTTCTGGGTGAGGAAGGCATGGTCGGGCTTGGGCACCACGATGGACAGGCCGTCGGAGCCGCCACGCATCGACAGCACGACGACGACGTTGCCGTCGGGGACGGCGGCGTACGACACCTGCCGGAAGGCGTCGCCGAACAGGGTGCCGGCGGCGAGCGTGCCGGTGCCGGCAGCGACGCCGGCGAGAAGCCGGCGACGGCTCATCGAGAAGTCGGGGCAGCCGCAGCGCCCGGTGGCGGTCGCGGTCGGGGTGGTGGTCTCGGTCATCTGTGCAGTCCTCAGCGGGTCAGGTGGGCCGGCGAGCCGAGCAGGGCGATCAGGATCTGCTCGACCCTGCTCTCGTGGAGGTCGTCGGCGTCGACCTTGGTCGACAGTGAGATGCCGGTGCGCAGCGCGATGCCGTCCTTCATCCGCGGCGTCGCGGGGTCACCCAGCACCTTGATGCTCATGTGGTTGATCACCGAGCCGAAGCGAGCCGGCAGCGGGCCGGTCCAGGCGGTGTGCCGCGGCCGCTTCGACTCGTCACGCGGCCACCAGCCGGCGCCCAGCGAGAGCTGCACGTGGAGGCTGTCGAGGGCGCGTCCGGGGCTGGACCAGGCGGCGTTGGCCTCGGGGAAGCCGTTGGGGGCGGGCCAGCCGTAGGGGGTCATCCCCTGCCCGTTGACGGTCCAGTAGAGCGCGGTGGCGAAGGAGCTGCTGTCCACCGGCCGGCCGGGCTTGATCTTCAGTGCCCGGAGCGTGGCCATGGTCTCCTCCAGCGGCGAGCGCACCTTCTGGTTGGCCGAGCCCAGGAACTCCGGGTGGCTCACCATCGCCCGCAGCGTGGACTTGATGTCGGTGCCGCTGCGGGTCCAGGCGGCCGCCACGTGCTTGACCAACGCCGCCGAGGGATCGTCGCGCACGAACTTCACACACAGCCGGCGCGCGATCCGCTTGGCGGTCTTCGGGTGGCGCGCGAGGTAGCGGAGGTACTTCTCGGTCGCCTTGCGCCCGTCGGGGTTGCGGTTGCTGGACTTGAAGCCCAGCACCTTGATGGTGCCCGTCCAGTGGTCGTCGGCCTCGTAGTACTTCTTGTACGTCGGCCACATGTCGACGCGGTAGCCGGTCAGCATCCGGCTGGACATCTTCACGTCGCGCTCGGAGTAGCCGCCCTCGACGCCGACCGTGTGCAGCTCGAGCAGCTCCCGCCCCAGGTTCTCGTTGGGGGCGTCCTTGGTGGAGAAGGCGTTGTCGAGCGACAGTCCCATCGCCGGGTGCACGATCGCCTTGGCGAGCATGTCGTCGAACCGGCCGAGGGCGTGCTTGCGGATCAGCTTGTCGTAGTCGACCCGGCCGACCCAGGCGTAGTCGTCACCGAGCGGCACGTGCAGCAGGTTGGACCAGAAGTCGACCATCACCTCGTGCAGCTGGCGGGAGGAGTAGACGCGCCGCATCATCGTCCAGCGGGCGAGGTCGGGCATCAGCTCCCAGGAGGGCTTGATGTCGTCCTCGTGACGCTGGTAGAGCTTGCTCGGGGTGTACCACAGGTCGGGATACCAGCCCTTGACCTTGTTGCCGCCTTTGTCGCTGAAGGAGTTGGGCTTCAGCTGCTTCTCGAACCACGCGCGTCCGCCGCCGGCGCGACGGACCTGGTTCGCGAGCTGGGTGGTGTGGCCGAAGCTGAACCGGTTGACGAAGAGCCGGTCCTTGGCTCGAAGGGGGGTTGCTGCCACCGGGGTGCCTCCTCGGCAAGTGATAGGGCGGGGCGACCATAGCGAAGATCACGGAAAGGTCACAAACGGGTCTCGACGACCGATCGGTTCTCGATGGTGGCAGGACCCGGGGTCAGCCCGCAGGGGAAACGGCCAGATCCTGGGTCAGCCGTCCAGACCGGCCGTCGAGCACCGCCCGCCGGCCGAGGACCAGGCTGCGGGTGGCTTCGTCGTGCCCGACCGGCAGGTCGGCGACCACCGGGACCCCCAGCGGCGTGAGTCGCTCTCGTAGCAGGTCCCGCACCTGGGTCGGATCGCCGCAGTCCGTGAACCGCCCCAGGGCGACCCCGCGGACGCCGTCCAGCCAGCCGCTGCGGAGCAGCTGGGTGAGCAGGCGGTCGAGCCGGTAGGGCGCCTCGTTGACGTCCTCGAGCAGAGCCACGGAGTCGCGCGCCGGATGCACCCCGGGAGTGCCGGCGGAGGCGGCCAGCACGGCCAGGTTGCCGCCGACGAGCGGACCGGAGGCCTCCCCGGGCACCAGCGACGCGCCGGCGAGCGCGTCCACCCGGCTGTCGAAGAGCAGCGTCCGCAGGCTCTCGCGAGCGGCCCCGGAGACCAGGGGCAGCGTCGCCACGCCGGGGCCGTGCACGGTGGCGACGCCGAGCCTGGCCGCGAACGCCTGGTGCAGCGCGGTGACGTCGGAGTAGCCCACCAGCCAGGCGGGGCCGGCCTGCGCCAGCGTGGGCCAGTCGAGCAGGTCGAGCAGCCGCTGCGAGCCGAAGCCGCCTCGGGTCGCGAAGACCGCCCGCACCTCGCCGTCCCCCCAGGCCCGGGTCAGGCCGGCGGCTCGCCCCTCGTCGGAGCCGGCCAACCACTGCTGGCCCGCGGCCGGCATCCCGGGCACCGGGTCGACGGTCAGCCCCCAGCCCTGCAGGACCGCGATCCCGGCGGTCAGCCGGTCGGGGTCGGCCGGTCCCGCCGGGGCCACGACCGCGATCCGGTCGCCGGGGCGGAGCGGGCGCGGCAGCACCAGGCTCCGGCCGGGGCGCCGGGGCCGCAGCGCGTCGCTCTTGCGGCGGCGCAACCCGGCGGCGTGCAGCCGGCGGACCAGGTCGCGGGAGCTGATCGGCGTCGCTCCGGCGTCGACCACGCGCTCATAGTGGTCGGCGGGGACGTCGTAGTGGTCACGGTCGAAGCCGCGTGCGGGGATGCCCACGGCTCGGGCGAAGGCGTGCAGCTCGTCGTACGACGTGTCGCTGGCCAGGTGCGACCAGAGCCTGCCGTAGCCGGCGACCTGCGGCGGGTCGATCAGGATCATCCGCCGGCCCGGCCGGCGGCCCGGTCGACCGCGCTGTCGAGGAGCGTCCGCCAGGAGCGCACCAGCGCTGCGTCGACGTAGGCCTTCGCCGAGCCGCCGGGCCGCGCCTGCTCGTCGACCTGGAGCTGGCGGACCCCGGCGCCCACGAGCCACGGCACCTGCTCGGCGACCAGCCCGCCGCTGGGCATCAGCAGGGAGGCGATGGAGGGGCTACCCTCGGCCAGCGCCAGCAGGTCGTCGTACCCCTGGGCGAGCCCGCGGGGCGAGCCGCCCGAGCTGACCGCGCTGAGGCCGGGCAGGTCGACCAGGCGGCGCCAGGACCGGCGGGCGTCCAGAGTGGCGTCGACGGCGCGGCTGAAGGTCCACGGCACGCTGGGCAGCGCGCCGGCCAGGGCGCGGCAGGTCTCCGCGTCGACCTCGAGGTCGGCGTCGAGGAAGCCGAAGCAGACCCCTTCGGCTCCGAGCGTGAGGTACTCCTCCGCGAGGCCGACCAGGCGGGCGAACTCGCCGCCCGTCGTCGTGTAGGTGTCACCCAGCCGCAGCAGCACCCGCACCGGCACCGGGCTCTCACGCAGCACCGGCGACGCGGCCGCGAGGTCGGGCGAGGTGCCCACCGGCTCTCCCGGCTGCGGCACCGAGAGGAACAGCCGGTCCGCGCCGCCCTCGACCGCGCCGGCGACGTCGCGGTCGGAGGTGACGGCGACCTCCAGCAGGGCCCGGCTCATGGGCAGCACCCTAGTGGTGCCCCCGGGCCTCTACCCGTCTCGGTGCTCGCGACCCGCGACGCAGAATGGGCTCATGGACGAAGCCGTGCTGCACACCGCCCGCGCCGCCATCCTGGCCGACCTCCGGTCGCGGGGGCTGGAGGACGTGATGACGGTGTCGGCGCTGGAGGAGGCGATGTCGCAGCGGCGCTGGTGGGTCGAGCAGTGGCCCGACGGACTGCCCTACGTCGCCGGCCTGGTCGCCCAGGACGTCCAGGACGCCCTGTTCGGACGTCGGGCGCCGGTGGCCGGAGTGCCGCCGCTGCCCGGCAGCGGCGCCGGTGCACACGCTGGCGATCGAGCCGGACCTCGGCGGGCCCCGACCCGGTGTGGGTCTGCGAGGAGGCCGGCGCACGAGGTGTGCCCGCTCGGCGCGCTCGGATGACCGACCGCGCGCGGGTGGTGGCCGTCGCTGCCTGGTCGGCGCACGCCGGTCAGGCGTCGCAGCCGACCTGGACCCACATCGTGTAGCGGTCGGCGCGGTAGACCGTGCGGGAGACCTCGACCGCGACGTCGCCGCACAACGACCGGCGGGCCACCCGCAGCACGGGGTCGCCGACCTCGATCTCGAGCAGCCCGGCCTCGGCCTCGGCGGCGACGTCGGCGTTGACCGAGTCCTCCGCCCAGGTGGGCCGCAGCCCGCGCGGCCGAGCGCGTCGTACAGGCTGGTGGGCATGCTGCTTCTGCGAGGAAGCCCGGCAGCAGCACCTCGTTGAGGTAGGCGTCCTCGAGACACATCGGGGCGCCGTCGGCGCGTCGCAGGCGGCGCCAGTGGAGCACGGCGTCACCCTCGGTGATGCCGAGCGCACGAGCGACGCCGGGACCGGCCTGCTCGAGGCGGGACAGCAGCGTCTGTGACTCCGGCTGATAGGCCGCGGCGCAGCATCTCCTCGGAGTAGCTCAGGGGACGGTCGGCACGGCGGCGCGGGCGCGCGACGAAGGTGCCCTTGCCGGGCATCCGCTCCAGCAGGCCCTCGCCGACCAGGGCGTCCATCGCTTGCCGCACCGTCATCCGGGCCACGCCGAACCTGGTGCACCAGCTCCCGCTCTGAGGGGGCCGGGTCACCGGGCTGGAGCCCTTCGACCAGGGAGCGGACGTACTCGCGCACCTGGACATGCTTGAGCTCGCGTCCTCGCGAAGTCAGCACATCGTCCACGGCCGAGACTGTAGGCGTGAGCGGGGGTCCGTGTACGCGGAATGCGAGAACCCTTTACCTTTTCCCGGCGGCCCCGGAGGGAGCCCCAGCAGCCGGTGACCAGGCTCACTCCGTGGCGATGGCCTGCAGGACGTCGAGCTTCCCGGCCCGGCGAGCCGGGAAGACGGCCGCGAGCACGCCGACGACCACCGCGGCGACGGCGAACAGCCCCAGCTGCACGACGGGGATGGCCAGCTCGGTCAGCCCGTCCTCCTCGAACGCCTTCCACACCGCGAGGCCGAAGAAGAGGCCGAGCACGAGGCCCATCACGGTGCCCAGGAGCGACATGGCCACCGACTCGAGCGTGACCAGTCTCCGCAGCTGCGGGCGGGCTCATCCCGATCGCGCGCAGCAGGCCGATCTCTCGGGTGCGCTCGATGATGGACAGGGCGAGGGTGTTGACGATGCCGAGCACGGCGATGATCAGGGCCAGCGCGAGCAGGCCGTAGATCATCAGCAGCCCCTGGTTGGCCTGGTCGTTCTGCTGCTGGACGAGCCCGGCGCGATCGTTGACCGTGAGCAGCGGGTTGCCCCCCACCGCCTGCTCGAGCGTGTCGATGTCGGCGGTGGGGCCGGCGACGAAGACGGTGGCGTCCTCCTGGGGGAAGCCGGCGTCGGCCAGGGTCGCGATCGTCGTCGCGGGCAGGACCAGCAACGGCGCCGGCTCGATGATTGCGGCGACGTCGAAGGACACCTCGCCCTGCGCGAAGGTGTAGGTGACCTGGTCGCCCGGGTGGAGGTCGCGGCTGTCGGCGAAGGAGGAGTCGATGACCACGCTCCCGTCGGCGAGGTCGGCGAGGTCTCCCTCGATCAGGTCGACCTTGACGACCGAGCCGAGCCCGTCCGGGTCGATCCCGCCCAAGAGCCCGAAGTCGCCGTCGAGGGATCCGACGCCGTAGCGCTGCCGCATCACCTGGGTCACCCCGTCGACCTCGGCGACGCGGTCGGCCACGGCGGAGGAGAACGGTTGGTTGCTGACGTTGCCGATCACGAAGTCGCCCGCGAAGGAGTCCTCGATCACCACCGCGGTGGTGGCCTTGCCGGAGTTGGCGAGGATCGCCACGGCACCGGCCAGGGCGAGCCCGATCATCAGCGCCGAGGCGGTCGAGGTGGTGCGCCGGGGGTTGCGGCGGGTGTTCTCGCCGGCCAGCCGCCCGACGGTGCCGAACAGCACGGTGAACGACCGGCGTACGCCGTCCAGCAGCGGCCGGCCGAGCACCGGCGAGGCGATCGACGCGCCGAGCAGCACCGCGACGGCGCCGGCCAGCGTGATCCAGCCCGCGCGCGGCACGTCGCCGAGGAGCCCCAGGGCCATCAACGCGACACCGCCGACGAGCAGCACCATGCCCCCGATGAAGCGGCGCAGCATCGACGACTCGGGCATCGCGACCGTGTCGCCGAGCGCCTGCACCGGGGAGATCCGTCGGGTGCGCCAGGCGGGGATCGCCGCCGCGAGGACCGTGACGAGCACGCCGATGACGTAGGACGCCAGCACGGTCACCGGGGTGACCACCAGGGCCTGGCCGGCCAGGTCGAGACCGACGATCGAGAACAGCGCACTGCAGCGCCTTGGCCAGCACCAGCCCGAAGCCGAGACCGAGGGTCGATCCGACCAGGCCGAGCACGACCGCCTCCGCCACGACGGAGGCGAACACCTGTCTGCGTGGAGGCGCCCAGGGCGCGTAGCAGCGCCAGCTCGCGGCTGCGCTGCGCCACCAGGATGGAGAAGGTGTTGACGATGAGGAAGGCGCCCACGAACAGCGAGATGGCCGCGAAGACCAGCAGGAACGTGCGGATGAACGTCAGGGCCTGCCCGAGTCCCTCGGCGTCGTCGGCGGCCTCCTGCTCGCCGGTGATCGCGATCGCGTCGGCCGGCAGCGCCGCCGCCACGGTGTCGCGCAGCTCGTCCTGGCCGACGCCCTCCTCGGCGGTGACCCAGAGGTCGTTGAACTCGTCGCGGCCACCCAGGAAGAGCTTCTGCGCAGTGGTGGTGTCGAAGGCGGTCAGCGAGGCTCCCGCGAGCGAGCCGCCGTCGGCGAACTCGAACGTGCCGACCAGGGTGGCCTCGATCAGGTCGCCGGTGCTCGAGGAGGTGACCATCGGGACCTCGTCGCCGACGTCGTAGCCGGCGCGGTCGGCGGTGAGGGTGTCGAGCACGACCTCGCCCTCGCGCTCGGGACCGCGGCCGTCGACCAGGGTGACGACGGGGAGACCGCCCTGGCCGGGGGCGTCGTTCCAGTTGAGGCCGAGCCCGGGGGCGCCCTGACCACCGACCGCCTTGCCGTCCTCACCGATCACGAAGATGCCTGGTTGCGTGACGTTGCCGTCGACCCGGGCCACGCCCGGGAGACCCTCGCAGCTCGCCGATGAGCGAGGCCGGGACGGTCTTGTCGGTCGGCTGCGCCGAACTCGCCGACGCCCGCCTCGTCGCGCACGATGACGTCGCCGACCGCGCGGCGAAGATCGTGTGAAGCCGCGACTGCAGCATGTCGGTGAAGACCAGCGAGCCGGCGACGAAGCCGACCCCGAGCACGATCGCGAAGGTGCTCAGCAGCAGCCGGAGCTTGCGGTCGAGCAGGCTCTTGAGCGCGACCCTGAGCATCAGTCGTTCACCGCCACCGGGGCGGTCATCCGCGTCATCACGTCGAGGACCGACTCGCGGGTCGGGCGGCGCAGCTCGTCGACGACACGGCCGTCGGCGAGGAAGACCACCCGGTCGGTGTAGGCCGCCGCGACGGGGTCGTGGGTGACCATCACGACCGTCTGCCCGTGGTCGTCGACGCTGCGGCGCAGCAGCTCGCAGCACCTCGGCGCCGGAGTGCGAGTCGAGGTTGCCGGTGGGCTCGTCGGCGAAGACGATCCGCGGCCGGCTGACCAGCGCGCGGGCGACCGCGACCCGCTGCTGCTGGCCGCCGGAGAGCTCGTTGGGCTTGTGGTGGAGCCGGTCGCCGAGCGCGACCGTCGCGATGACCATGTCGTACCACTGCTGGTCGGGCTTGCGGCCCGCGATGGGCGAGCGGCAGCGTGATGTTCTCCTCCGCGGTCAGGGTCGGCACCAGGTTGAAGGCCTGGAAGACGAAGCCGATCTGGTCGCGGCGCAGCTGGGTCAGGTCCTTGTCCTTGAGCCGGGTCAGGTCCTGCTCGCCGATGAACACCTCGCCCCGAGTCGGCCCGGTCGAGCGCCGCGCAGCAGTGCATCAGCGTCGACTTGCCCGACCCGCTCGGGCCCCATGACGGCGGTGAACTCCCCGGCGTACAGGTCGAGGGTGACGTCGTCGAGCGCGCACCACCGGGCGTCGCCGGTGCCGTAGGTCTTGGTCAGCCCGGCCACCCGCGCAGCCGGGGTGACCGGCGGGCCCGAGGTGTCGCGGTGGGCGGCGGGCCCGGCGGTCGGGGTGGTCGGGGGCGAGGGGTTTCCGGCGTCGGCGGCGTGCGTCATGGCACTACTCTGGCAAGTCCCCCCACGCTGTGCCACCGGGTTCCCCGGACCGCCACCCCGGGGTGACCCTGGGATGACCCTGGGAGACGCCGGGGTCGCCTCATCGGAATCCTGCTGTTTGGATCCAAACAGCAGGGTTCGTCGCCTCGCACCTGTCGTTCCTGCCCTATCGATGGGCCTGGGGAGTGATCGAACATCCGTTCGATCCTGGGCTACAGTGGCGGCATGGACTTCCAGGCGACGCTTGTCGATGGCGACATCACCGCCGGTCCCTTGGCACCGCTGGCCGGGTCACTCGAGCGGTTCCCGCTCAGCCACGGCGCCTGGGTCGACCTCCGCCCGGGCTTCGTGCTGGATGCCGACGACGTGTTCGCGACGATGCTCGACCAGGTCGCGTGGCGGGCCGAGCGGCGGCCGATGTACGACCGGGTGGTCGACGTGCCCCGTCTGGTGGCGACCTACGCCGAAGGTGCGGCGCTCCCCCATCCCACCCTGGACGCCGCCCGCGAGACGTTGTCGGCCCACTACCGACCCGAGCTCGGCGAGGGCTTCGTGACGGCCGGGTGCTGCTACTACCGCGACGGCCGTGACTCGGTGGCGTGGCACGGCGACCGCTTCGGACGCGGGCGATCGGAGGACACCTTGGTGGCGATCGTGTCGCTGGGCGATCCTCGCCGCCTGGCGCTTCGTCCTCGCGACGGCGGCCGGGCGCGCAGCTTCACCCTGGGGCACGGCGACCTGCTGGTGATGGGCGGGTCGTGCCAGCGCACCTGGGACCACGCCGTTCCGAAGGTCGCCCACGCCGGCCCGCGGATGTCGGTGCAGTTCCGGCCGAGACACGTCTTCTAGAACTGCACCCGGGGAGCCTCCTCGTGCCCGGAGGGGGCGTCGTAGAACTTCCGGGCGCTCACCCCGGCCATGGCGGAGAAGAACATCCACGGGATCGTCTGCACCAGCTTGTTGAGGGTGGCCACGGCGTCGTTGTAGTACTGCCGGGCGAAGGACAGCTGGTTCTCGGTGTCGGCCAGCTGCTGCTGGAGGTCCTGGAAGTTCGCGCTGGCCTTCAGGTCGGGGTAGGCCTCGGCGACGGCGTTGACCCGCACCAGTGCCTGCTGCATCGCCGCGTCCGCGGCCGCCTTCTCGGCGACGTCGCCCGAGGCGGCGGCGTGCTGGAGGCCGGCGCGCGCGGCGGTGACCGCCTCGAAGACCTCCTTCTCGTGGGAGGCGTAGCCCTTGACGGTCTCCACCAGGTTGGGGATGAGGTCCGCGCGCCGGGTGAGCTGCACGTCGATGCCGCCGAGCGCCTCCTGTGCGGCGATGTCGGCGGTCCGCAGCTTGTTGAAGCCGGTGATGGCGAAGGCGATCAGCCCGAGGACGAGCGCGCCCACCACGCCCAGTGCGATCAGCATGAGGTCTCCCTTTCTGGCACCGGGCGGTCCCGGTGAACGTCATCGTGCCCGGCCGGCGCCGGAACCGCGAGCAGGCTCACCACGAGCCGCCGCCTCCGCCGCCGCCCCCGCCGCCGCCGGAGAAGCCGCCACCCCCGCCGGAGGAGGACGACTGACTCGCTTCGTAGGACGAGATGGCCGAGCTCAGCGTCGAGGAGAAGTCGCCGACCATCGAGTCGACGCCGCCGCCCCAGTCGCCGGCGTACCCCCCGAGATACGCCGGCGCCGGCGGCTCGCTGCCGGTCTCGAGGCGGAACTTCGTCGGCCCACTCGTCGGCGCAGTCGAAGGCCACCGCCCAGGGGAGGTAGGACGTGTAGAGCTCCTCGCGGCCGGAGAACCCGAAGCGCTCGATGCTCGACGGGGTCGAGAGCACTCGCCGGAAGCCGCCGAGCCGCGACCACAGGTCGCGCCCGGCCCGGGTGCGGACCGTGCCGGCACCGGGCAGCACGAGCTCGGCCGCCCCGATCGCGAACAGACCCGGCACCAGCGCCGTCGCCGTCATCGAGAGCGGGTCGCCGATGCACAGGACGGCGGCCAGCACGGCCGCTCCGATCACCAGCAGCCCGCCGACGGCTCCCGGGCCGCTGGGGACCACCAGCCCCTGCCGGGTCCCCCAGCTCTTCGTGGCGGCGGTCAGCTTCTCCAGCTGCTTCTGAAGCGCCTTGCCCGCCGTGACGTCCTTGCGGCCCGCGGTGAACGCGGCTCCCGGCCCGGGGATCAGCCCGGCCACGCTCATCGTGACCTGGTCGAGGCCCGTCCACCCGTCGCTGCCCCGGGAGTCGGCGATCGTCCAGCTCTTGCCGCTGCGCTCCAGCGACACCGCGCCGTGCTCGGCGGCCTGCAGCAGCGACGCCACGAACGAGCGGTTCCCGGTCCGCTCGGTCAGGACGTAGACGCCCTGCGCCGGGCCGATCCTGTCGGGCGGGGCGTACTGCAGGGGGAACGGCGGCTTCGGCTCGCGCGTCCGCAGGCTCAGCACGAAGCCGGCCACCGCCGCCGCCAGCGCGGCCAACAGCACCAGCGCGGCCAGCGGCAGCGACCGGCCGAGCACCGGGTCCAGCCGCTGGGTCCAGGGCAGCGTGTGGCCGGCCGGTGGCGTGCGGATCGGCAGGTCGGCCGTGATGGTGAGGGGCGTCCGCGGCAGCAGCGGACCGGCGCGGACGACCAGCGTCCGGGTGCCCTCGCCGCGCGGCGTACACCCGTCGGTCGCGCCCCAGCCGACGGCACACCGCACGTCGCCCGCGGCGGCGGGCAGGCTCACCGTCAGCCGCGCGGACGTGATCGCCTGCTGCCAGCCGCCGGGGATCAGGTTCCAGGTGAAGGTGCTGGTGTCGTCGGTGGGCCCCGGCAGCAGCACGCCGTCGATCCGGTAGCGCAGCTCGTAGACGTGGGTCCCGGGCAGCAGGGTCGCGTCGGCCGAGCCGATCTTGGCCACCACGTAGCGGCCGCTCTTCTCTGTCGAGAGCTCCATGGGCTCCAGCGACCCGTCGCGGGTGACCGTGACGTCCTCCGGCACCCGTCGCGCGTGCAGGTCGTTGTCGTCGCGGGTGTCGAAGAAGCGGAAGATGCCGTGCTTGCCCCCGAACGGGAACTCCACCGACAGCCGCTCAACGACGGTGAGGTTGCCTTCGCGGTCGAGGGTGAAGTCGGCGCGGTAGTCGCTGATGGTGGTCTCTTCGGCGGTCGGCGACGGCGCCCGCTCCGGAGGCGGCGCGATCCGCACGAGCACGCCGATGGCGAGCAGCACGAGCGCGACAAGACGCACCGCCCACCCCAGCATGCGGGGGACTCTACTGCCGCTGCGTCAGCGCGGCATACCACTCCGCCGACCGCTTGGGCGTGCGCACCAGCGTGTCGTAGTCGACGTGCACCAGCCCGAACCGCTTGGCGTAGCCGAAGGCCCACTCGAAGTTGTCCATCAGCGACCAGGCGAAGTAGCCGCGCAGCGGCACCCCGCGCCCGATCGAGGCGGCGCAGGCGCGCAGGTGCGCCTCGAGGTACGCCGTCCGGTCGTCGTCGAGCACCCGGCCGTCGGCCACCACGTCGTCGGCGTAGGCGGCGCCGTTCTCGGTGACGTAGAGCGGCAGCGAGGGCGCCATCGCGTGAACCGACTCCAGCACCTCCGACAGACCGGTCGCGTCGACCGGCCAGTCCATGTCGGTGACCGGGTAGCCGGGGTTGACGAAGCGCACATCGGTGCTGCCCGGGTAGGCGGGCTGGCCGCCGGGCTCGCCGCCGGCGGCCACCGTGTGCCGCGAGTAGTAGTTGATGCCGAGCGCGTCGAGCGGGGTCGAGGCGAGCGCGAGATCCTCGTCGGGGGTCGGGCCGCGCAGGTCGTCGCCGATACCGACCGCGTCGAGGTCGGCGAGCACGTCCTCCGGCCACCGGCCGAGCAGCAGGGGCTCCAGGAAGATCCGGTTGGACATGCCGTCCATGCGACGGGCGGCGTCCTGGTCGGCGGGCGCGTCGCTGGCCGGGCTCACGGCGTAGAGGTTGACGGTGATGCCGAGCGACTCGGCTCCCGCGTCGCGCAGCGCCCGCGTGGCCAGCCCGTGGCCGAGGAGCAGGTGGCGGACGGCGCGCAGCGAGGCGGCGGAGTCGCGACGGCCCGGCGCATGGTCCCCGCTGGCGTAGCCGAGGAACGCCGAGACCCACGGCTCGTTGTGCGTGGTCCAGTAGCGCACTCGGTCGCCGAGCGCGTCGTGGACCACGCGCGCGTAGTCGGCGAAGCGCAGCGCCGTGTCGCGCTCGGGCCATCCGCCGGCGTCCTCGAGGGGCTGAGGCAGGTCCCAGTGGTAGAGGGTGAGCCACGGGGTGATGCCGGCGTCGAGCAGCTCGTCGACCAGCCGCGAGTAGAAGTCCAAGCCCCGCCGCTCGACGGCACCGGAGCCGGTGGGCTGCACCCGCGGCCAGGCGACGGAGAAGCGGTAGACGTCGAGGCCGAGCTCGCTCATCAGCCCGACGTCCTGCGGCATCCGGTGGTAGTGGTCGCAGGCGACGTCGCCGGTGTCGCCGCCCAGGACGGCACCCGGGGTGTGGCTGAAGGTGTCCCAGATGGAGACGCCCCGGCCGTCCTCGGTGGCCGCCCCCTCGATCTGGTACGCCGCCGTGGCGGCGCCCAGCCAGAAGTCGCTGGGCAGCCCGAGCGACGTGCGGCCGGCGGGGTCCTGGACGGAGGTCATCGGTCTCCTTTCGGGGCAGGGGCCTCGATCCTCCGGCCCCATCGCCTGAGCGGTCAAGGCGGTGGCCGACCGCTCAGGCGAGGGGGCTCAGGTGAGCCGCCGGATCAGCCACCAGACGACGACCAGCGCGACCGCGGCACCCGCGACCGGCCTCCAGTAGGTCTTCACCAGCACCGGCAGCACGGTCGAGCCCAGGTCGATCGCGTCGTCCTGCGGGGGCGCGGCCGGTGGGGTCGGCGCTGCGGGGGCGTCCGGCGCAGGGGCGGGCGCCGCGGGCTCCACAGCGACCGGCTCCGCAGGGGCCGGCTGGGCAGCGGCGGGGGCCGCTTCAGCCGCCTCCGCCGGAGCCGCCGTCCCACCCTCGTCGAGGGCGAGACGGTGCTCCAGACAGGCCACGAACTGCCCGAGCAGCTTGTCGGAGACGTCCTGCATCACGCCGCGGCCGAACTGGGCGGGCTTGCCGGTGACCGCCAGGTCGGTGACGACCTCGACGTCGGTGGCCGACCCGCTGCGGCTCCATGGTGAGCGGTCACCATGGCGCCCGCGGTGCCGTTGCCGCGCTTGTCCTTGCCCTTGGCGTCGACCACGAAGCGGTGCGCCGCCTCGTCCTTCTCCACGAACGTGCCGGAGCCGGTGTAGACGCAGGGCGATCGGCCCGAGCTTGACCTTGACCGATGCCCCGGAAGCTGTCGCCCTCGGCCGAGGTGACCTGGGCGCCCGGGAAGCACTCCGCCACCGAGGCGATGTCGTTGAAGTGGGCCCAGGTCTCCTCGACCGAGGCGGGGACGGTGAAGCGGTGGGTCAGCTCCATGCGGTCAGGCTCCCGCCGCCGCGAGCACGGCCCGCCGGGTGAGGACCGTCGCCAGGTGCCGGCGGTAGTCGGCGTCACCGTTGAGGTCCGAGGGCGGGTTGGTGCCCTCGGCGGCGCGCGCGGCCGCGGCCGCCGACGCCGTCCTCGGTCGCCGGCTGCCCGCGCCAGCGCCTCCTCGACGCCGCGGCGCCCGCAGCGGGGTGGAGCCCATGTTGGTCAGCCCGATCCGCGCCTCGGCGATGGTGCCGCCCTCGACCCGCGACCGTCGCGGCGACCGCGACGATCGGCCACTGGTGGGCGACGCGCACGAACTTCTCGTAGTGGGCGCCCCAGCCGGTGTGCTTCGGGATCCGGATCTCGGTGAGGATCTCGTCCTCGCCGACCGCGGTCTCGAAGAGGTCGACGAAGAAGTCGTCGGCCGCGCACCGTGCGGGTGCCACCGGAGCCGGCGATCACGAACTCCGCGCCGAGCGCCAGCGCCGGGGCCCCGAGGTCGCCCGCCGGGTCGGCGTGCGCGAGCGCGCCGCCGAAGGTGCCGCGGTGCCGGATCTGCGGGTCGGCCACGGTCGCCGACCGCCTTGGACGAGCAGCAGCGCGTGCTCGCGGACCAGCGGGTCGCTGTCGCGGACCTCGTGGTGCGTGGTCATCGCGCCGATGACGATCGCGTCGCCGTCGTCGCGGACGCCGCGCAGGGAGTCGATCCGGCCGAGGTCGATGACCATCTCGGGCGCGTTGAGCCGCATCCGGAGCACCGGCAGCAGGCTCTGCCCGCCGGCGATGATCTTGGCGTCGTCACCGTGCTCGGCGAGCGCGGCGAGCGCGTCCTCGACCGAGGTCGGGGCGACGTAGTCGAACGTGGCGGGGATCACTGGCGCTCCTCCGTCGTCGCTGGTCTGGTCGAAGTGCGGCATCGCCGCCTGCTCGGTGTCGGGGCGTCGCCGCCGCCGCTCGGCGTCGTTGATCGCCTTCCACACCCGCTCGGGCGTGCACGGCATCTGGATGTCGTTGACGCCCGAGGTGGCGGACCGCGTCGACGACCGCGTTGACCACCGCCGGCGTCGAGGCGATGGTGCCGGCCTCGCCGACGCCCTTGGTGCCGAGCGTGTTGGTCGTCGACGGCGTGGTCGGTGTGGTCGACCTCGAAGCGAGATCGTGTCGGCCGCCGTCGGCAGCAGGTAGTCGACGAACGACCCGGACACCAGCGTGCCGGACGTCGTCGTAGACCGCCTCCTCCCACAGCGCCTGCGCGATGCCCTGCACCAGGCCGCCGTGCACCTGGCCCTCGACGATCAGCGGGTTGATGATGTTGCCGATGTCGTCGACGCAGACGTACTTGCGCATCGTCACCGCGCCGGTCTCGGTGTCGACCTCCATCGCGCACAGGTGGGTGCCGTGCGGGATAGTAGAAGTTGACCGGGTCGAACGTCGCGTCGGCGTCGAGCTCGGCTCCACGCCCGTCCGGGCAGGTTGTGCGCGGCGAACGTCGCCGAGCGCGATCTCGCCGATCGCCATGCCCTGGTCGGTGCCCTTGACGGTGAACCGGCCGCCGGCGAACTCGAGGTCGTCGACGCGAGGCCTCGAGCAGGTGGGCCGCGATCGGCCTGGCCTTCTCGATCACCTTGTCGGCCGCCCGGACCAGCGCCTCGCCGCCGACGACCAGCGAGCGCGACCCGTAGGTGTCCAGGCCCTTGTGGGCGATCTGGGTGTCGCCGTGCAGCACCTCGACGTCCTCGAACGGCGACGCCGAGCCGGTCGGCGACGATCTGGCTGAACGCCGTCTCGTGGCCCTGGCCGTGGGCGCTGGCGCCGGTGACGACCTCGACCTTGCCGGTGGCAGCATCCGCACGCTCGCGTGCTCCCAGCCGCCGGCGCCGTAGTCGAGCGCGCCGAGCACCCGGCTAGGGCGCCAGGCCGCACATCTCGGTGAAGGTCGAGACGCCGATGCCCGAGCTGGACCGTGTCGCCGCGCGTCGCGGCGCTCGCTTCTGCTCGGCGCGCAGCTCGTCGTAGCCGAACAGCTCCTTGGCCCTCGCGGTGGCGGCCTCGTAGTTGCCGGAGTCGTAGTCGAGCCCGGCCACCGTGGTGAACGGGAACTCCTCGTGCTTGATCCAGTTCTTCTCCCGGATCTCCAGCGGGTCGACCCCGACCTCGACGGCGAGCTCGTCCATCAGCCGCTCGATGGCGTACGTCGCCTCCGGCCGGCCGGCGCCGCGGTAGGCGTCGGTCCAGGTCTTGTTGGTGAGGACCGTCTGGCAGCTGAAGTGGTAGGCCGGGAACTTGTAGATCGCGTTGAACATGAACGCGCCGAGCACCGGCACGCCGCCGCCGACGAGGGCGACGTAGGCGCCGAGGTCGGCGAGCAGCTCGACCTTGAGGCCGGTGACGGTGCCGTCCTTCGTCGGCCGACAGGGTGAGCTTCTGCCACTGGTCGCGGCCGTGGTGGCCGCGACATCAGCGACTCCGAGCGGGTCTCGGTGTACTTCACCGGCTTGCCGAGCCGCCGGCCGACCGCCCAGGTGATCCACTCCTCCGGCGTGATCTGCAGCTTGCCGCCGAAGCCGCCGCCGACGTCGGGGGCGATCACCCGGATCTTGGACTCGGGGACGCCCGGTGGTCGCGGCCAGCAGCGAACCGCAGGATGTGCGGGATCTGGGTCGCCGACCACATCGTGAGCTGCTCGCCGGTCGGGTCGACGACCACGCGAGCGCGGCTCCATGAAGGCCGGGATCAGCCGCTGCTGGCGGTACTCGCGCTCGATCACGATGCCGTCCGTCGCGGGCCTTGGCGATCGCCTCCTCGACGTCGCCGCCGGTGCCGGCCTCGGCCGGAGTCGAAGACCCACAGGGCCGACTTGTTGGTGCCGAGGTCGGGGTGGGCGAGGACCTTGTCCTCGGCGGCCTCCTTGAGGTCGAGGGCGGCCGGCAGCTCGTCGTAGTCGACGTCGACGAGCTCGGCGGCGTCGCGCGCCTCGGCCGCGGAGCGGGCCACGACGACGGCGACGATCTCGCCGGCGAAGGCGACCCGGTCGACGGGCATCGGCGGGTGGCCGGGCGTCACCTGGTCGGGGGTGATCGGCCAGGCGTTGATGCAGCACGCCCATGCTCCTCGCCGAAGTCGGCGCCGGTGAGCACCGCGACGACGTTGGTCGACGCCTTCGGCCGCCGCGGTGTCGATGCGAGGTGATCGTCGCGTGCGCGAACGGGCTGCGCACCATGGCGAGGTGCAGCATCCCGGGCAGCGTCGATGTTGTCGGTCCAGCGGGTGCGGCCGGTGATCAGCCGCTGGTCCTCCTTGCGGCGCCGGTCGCTGGCCGATCTCGACGGCCGGGGCGTCCTGGGTGGCGGTCACGGTGTCACTCTCCGGGCACCGCCCGCGGCGTGGCGGCACCGCCTTGACGATGTTGTGGTAGCCGGTGCAGCGGCAGAGGTTGCCCTCGAGGCCCTCGCGGATCTCCTGCCTCGGTCGGGTCCGGGTTCTCGTTGAGCAGGTCGACGGCCTGCATGATCATGCCCGGCGTGCAGAAGCCGCACTGGAGGCCGTGGCACTCGCGGAAGGCCTCCTGCACCGGGTGCAGCTCGCCGTCCTCGGCGAGGCCCTCGATGGTGGTCACCTCGTGCGCCGTCGGCCTGGACCGCGAGCACGTTGCAGGACTTCACGCTGCTGCCGTCGAGGTGGACCGTGCACGCGCCGCAGTTGCTGGTGTCGCAGCCGATGACGGTGCCGGTCTTGCCGAGCTTCTCGCGGAGGTACTGCACCAGCAGCATCCGCGGTTCGACGTCGTCGGAGACCTTGGCCCCGTCGACGGTGAGTTCGATCTTGGTCATGCTCTTCGCTCCCCTGTCCTCTCTGACAAGCAGTGGCCCCTGACGCCTCCCGCCGTCGTCCTGGCCGCCTCCCGAGTGCGCGCGCACGACTGTGACGTGAGTCTCACTCGGACGCTAGACCGGCAAGGTTGGCGGACGGTTGGACCGCGACATGCCGGCCGTGGTGGCGCGAGACGGCACTCCGGGCGCCACGAAACGGCGCTCGTGGCGCCACCACACGGCGCGAAGCGGCGGCGGGTCAGCGCTGGGCGGCGGCGAGCTTGCCCTTGAGGAGCGGGGCGGCGGGGTGCGCGGCACCGCCGGTGGGGCGGGCCAGCCGGTCGAGGCAGACCTCGACGACCTCGGTGTCGTACGGCGCCAGCTCGGTGTAGCGCAGCACGGCCGTCGGATCGGGATCGGCGAGCAGCGCCTCGCGGACGGCCACGGCGACGTACTCGGCGAACTCCGCGAGGGCCGGGGAGTTGGTGCCGGGCAGCAGGTCGCCGCCGTACGCCGCCACGGCGGCCGCCACCCGTCCCTGCTTGAGCAGGCCCAGCACGGCGTCGACATCGGTGACCACCGGCAGGGTGAGGCGGTAGGGGCGTGAGGCCAGCTGCCCGCCGAGCGCGGAGCGGAGGTGGGACACCTCGGCCTTGAGCGTGGACAGCGTGACCGACTGGTCGCCGTAGACCAGCGCGTGCAGCTGCTCGAGCCCGAGCCCCTCGGGATGCAGCGACAGCAGCGCCAGGATCTCGGTCTGCCGCCGGTTGAGCAGCAGTCGTCGGCCGTCGAGCCGTGCCTCGGCGTTGCCGAGGAGCGTCAGCACCAGGCCGGGGTGGGCAGCGTCGTCATCCTCGCCTGCGGCGAAGGCGCTGGTCGCCGGCATCGCGGTCTCGATGAGCCGGGCGAGCACGCGGGCCGTCGCCAGCCCGATCGGGTGTGTGCGGTCCCAGGTGGTCGAGAGGTCGACCACGCCGAGCTGGGCGCCGGTGGCGGGATCGCAGACGGGCGCGGCCCAACACACCCAGTTGTGCACGATCGGGGCGTAGTGCTCGGCACTGAACACCATCGACGGCCTGCCCTCGCGGGAGGCGATCGCCAACGCGTTGGTGCCGACCGAGGCCTCGTCCCAACGGCCTCCGGGCACGAAGTTCACGGTCTCGGCCTTGCGGCGCATCACCCGGCCGCCGTAGGTCCACAGGATGCGGGTCTGCTCGTCGGTGACGGCGAGCACCAGGTCGCCGTCCTCGGCGGTACGCCGCAGCTCGGCCTCGACCCGCGCCACGGCCACTTGAAGCGGGGACTCGCGCCAGAAGGCCGCGGTGTCGGCCTCGTCGGCGAGCGGCGCCTCGGTGACGTCGGGAGTGATCGCCGCCGAGGAGACCGCCCAGGAGCGCAGGATCTCCGGGCGGACCAGCCCGGCGGCGGCGTCGCCGTGCTCCACGAAGCACGACCATGCCTGGACCGCCGCGAGGCGGCGCTCCTGCAGCTGGTGGCGGCTGGCGGTCAATCGTGCTCCCGGGTGCGGACGAGCAGTGTGGTGACGGAGGTCACGGTAGCGCGGGTCGCCAACGACCACGAGGGGTCAGGACCTGACGGCCGATACGTCAGCGGCGGACGTCGTGGTGGATGCGGCCGTCGGTGGTCGCGAGGGCACGGCCGCTGCCACCCCATCGCTTTCCGATGATCTCGGCGGCGATCGAGACCGCGGTCTCTTCAGGGGTGCGGGCGCCCAGGTCCAGCCCGATCGGCGAGGACAGCCGTCCGATCTCCTCCTCGGTCATGCCCGCCTCGCGAAGCCGGGCCAGCCGGTCGTCGTGCGTGCGCCGCGAGCCCATCGCGCCGACGTAGGCGACCTCGGGGAGGCGTAGCGCCACCTGCAGGACCGGCACGTCGAACTTCGGGTCGTGGGTGAGCACGCAGAGGACGGTGCGCGCGTCGATCCGGCCGGCCTCGACCTCCTGGGTGAGGTAGCGGTGCGGCCAGGCGACGACCACGTCGTCGGCGTCCGGGAAGCGACTGTTCGTGGCGAACACCGGTCGGGCGTCGCAGACGGTGACGTGGTAGCCCAGGAACGAGCCGACCCGGGCCACTGCCGCGGCGAAGTCGATCGCGCCGAAGACCAGCATCCGGGGCTTGGGGGCGAACGCCCACACGAAGACCTGCATGCCCTCGCCGCGCCGCTCGCCGTCCGGGCCGTAGGTGAGGGTCGCGTGGTGCCCGAGGGAGAGCAGCCCGAGGGCGTCGTCGCGGACCGCCTGGTCGGCGCGGTCGCTCCCGAGGGTGCCGCGGACCTCCGCCTCGGGGTGGACGACAAGGCGGCGGCCCACCCAGGCCCGGTCGGGGTGGGCGATGACGATCGCCAGCGCGACCGGTCGGCCCGCGTCGACGTCGTCGGCGATCTCGCCCAGCTCGGGGAAGGACTCCTGGTCGACCTTCTCGACGTAGACGTCGAGGATCCCCCCGCAGGTGAGCCCGACCGCGAAGGCGTCGTCGTCGGAGACGCCGTACCGCTCCAGGACGGGGGTGCCGGACTCGACCACCTCCTGGCCCAGCTCGTAGACCGCCCCCTCGACGCAGCCGCCGGAGACCGATCCGACCGCTTCGCCGTCGGGACCGACCAGCATGGAGGCCCCGGCGGGGCGCGGAGCGCTCTGGAAGGTGGCCACCACGGTGCCCACGCCGACGGTCTCGCCGGCCCGCCACCAGTCCATCAGCTCGGGCAGCACGTCACGCACGGGAGATCACCTCGGTCAGCTCGTGGAAGGTCGCCAGGGAGTGCCCGGCGACGAAGTCGTCGACGTGTGGCAGCGCCGCCAGCACCCCGGACTGCACCGGTTGGTAGCCGGCCTTGCCGCGGTGCGGGTTGACCCAGATGACGCGGTGCGCCATCCGGTGCAGGCGCGCCATCTGCTCGGCCAGCAGCGCGGGGTCGCCGCGCTCCCACCCGTCGCTGAACACCACGACGACGGCCCCGCGCGCCATTCCGCGGCGACCCCAGCGGTCGTTGAAGGCCCTGAGGTTCTCGCCCAGGCGGGTGCCGCCCGCCCAGTCGGGCACGGCGTGGCCCGCGGCGACCAGCGCCCGTTCGGGGTCGCGGTGGGTCAGCGCCCGGGTGACCCGGGTGAGCCGGGTCCCGGTGGTGAAGACCTCGACCGCACCCCGGTCGCCGGTGACGACATAGCGGTGGGCCAGCCGCAGCAAGGCGTCGGCGTACTTGCTCATGGAGCCGGACACGTCGACCAGCATCACGACCCGACGCGGACGGGTGCGGCGGCGACGCCACGCGATGTCGGCCGGCTCGCCCATCCGGCGCAGCGTCTGCCGGAGGGTGCGGCCGGCGTCGACATCACCCCGTCGGAAGGCCGTACGGCGACGCGCGCGACGCCGCGGCGACACCGGCCTCAGCGCGCTGAACATCGCCGCCAGAATGGCCTTCTGCGCCCCGCTGAGCTCCGCGATGTCGCGATGCCGCAACACCTCCGTGGCCGACGCGAGCGCCTGCACGACGTCCTCCTCGCCCTCGCCCGCGCCGGGCTCCTGCTCGTTGTCGGCGAGCGGTGCGCTGACCAGCTCGGTCTGCCGGGTGCGCGGTTGCTGCCGGGGCAACCCCTCCCGGGAGAGGAACCACGCCTCGAAGACCCGGTCGTAGCGGTCGAGGTCGTCGGGGCAGGAGCACAGGGTCGCCCGGCCGGCCCAGTAGGTCGCCTGCCGGTCCCCCACGTCCACCAGCGCCGCCGCCTCCAGCCAGGCCCGCGACCGGTCCAGCGTCACCGACGCGCCGGCCGCCCGGAGGGCGCGCGCGAAGCCGAGGAGGATCTCGTCGGGGGCGTGGATGTCTGCTGTTTGGATCCAAACAGCAGGTTCTCCGGCCCCGGACACGTCGCTTCCGCCCACTCGTCGACCTTCGAGGAGACCTCAGACCGCCAGCAGGCGGTCGAGGGCGTGCTTGATCCGGTCGGTGTCCTCGCGGTACTTCACCACGGCGCCGAGCGTGGCAGCGGCGGTGTCGAGGTCGAGCTCGGTGGCGCCGAGGCGCTGCAGGGCGCGCACCCAGTCGAGCGTCTCGGCCACCCCCGGCGGCTTGAGCAGGTCGT
Source organism: uncultured Actinomycetota bacterium (assembly GCA_963719955.1). Lineage (GTDB taxonomy): Bacteria > Actinomycetota > Actinomycetes > Propionibacteriales > Nocardioidaceae > Nocardioides. The sequence goes on from CAVRDV010000002.1 coordinate 654,845, forward strand.
CGCGGGCGCGCAGCCGCTGGGTCACCTCGACCACCTGCCGGGCCAGCGTCTCCGACACCGACGGCTCGCGCGACCGCACGATCGCCACCTCGCGCTCGAGCCCGGGGTGGTCGATCCAGTGGTAGAGGCAGCGCCGCTTCAGCGCGTCGTGGAGCTCACGGGTGCGGTTGGAGGTCAGCACCACCACGGGTGGTCGAGCCGCGACGACGGTGCCGAGCTCGGGGATCGTCACCTGGTAGGTCGACAGCACCTCCAGGAGGAACGCCTCGAACTCGTCGTCGGCGCGGTCGACCTCGTCGATCAGCAGCACCGCCGGAGCCTCGCGCAGCGCCCGCAGCACCGGCCGCGCGAGCAGGAACCGCTCGTCGTACAGGCTCTTCTCGGTCTCCTCGATGTCGCCGGCGCCGGCGCCGGTCCGGCCCAGCGCCTCCAGCGTCCGCAGGTGCAGGATCTGGCGCGGGAAGTCCCAGTCGTAGAGCGCCTGCGTCGCGTCGATCCCCTCGTAGCACTGCAGCCGGATCAGCGAGCACCCCAGCGAGGCGGCCAGCGCCTCCGCGAGCGAGGTCTTGCCGGTGCCGGGCTCACCCTCGAGCAGGAGCGGTCGCTGCATCGCCAGCCCGAGAAAGGTGATCGTCGACAGCGCGGTGTCGGCGAGGTAGCCCGTGGAGCCCAGCAGATCGGCGACCTCCGCAGGCGTGCCGGGCAGCGTCGCTGCCCCGCCCTCGGGCGCGCTCGGGCTCACGTCGACCGACATGCGGTCAGGGTACGACGCCCTGGTTGCCCGATGGTTGGGCCCCGCTCAGCCTGGTTCAGCCGACCCTGCGGAACGACGGTCGACATCGGCGCCGGAGGCCAGGTCGCCGCACTCCACCAGCAGCGGTGGATGCTCCGCCAGATAGCCTCGCGCCCCCTCGTCCCCGGCGGCCGACCGCAGCGCGCCGGGCCAGTGGCGTCGCCCGAGGAGCACCGGGTGCCCCGGCACCCCGGCGTACGCCGCCCGGGCCAGTGCGTCGCGCGGGTCGCCGCCCGCCGCCGCGCGCCCGGAGTCGAGCACCCGCGCCACCACCTCCGGCCCGACGTCGGGCAGGTCGACGAGATGCAGCAGCGCCACGTCGCCCTCGACCAGGAACCCCAGCCCGGCCCTCAGCGACGCCGACATCCCCCGGCTCCAGTCGGGCGCGACGATGACGTCGACGGGGACGTCGGCCAGGAGCTCGCGGGCCTCCGCCGACCCGGCGCCCAGCACGACCACGACCTGGTCGCAGCCGCCGTCGTCGAGCGCCGCGCACGACCGCAGCAGCCAGGAGGTGCCGTCGGCGTCGCGCAGGAGCGCCTTCGGACGGCCCATCCGTCGCCCCTCACCCGCCGCCAGCAGGATGCCGATGGCCGACCCGGCCGCGGAGGTGGACGCTGTCATCGAGCCGGGTCAGCCTCCGAAGGCCGCTGTGTAGAGCGTCGACCGCTCGCTGTCGAACGGCCCGCTGAAGCCGCACACCACCAGCTGCCCGGCGTTGGCGGCGAGCAGGTAGCGCTGGCCCTGCTGCAGGTCGGGGGCCCCGATCAGGTCCTGCAACGAGGCGGGCACCGCCGCCACGACCAGCTCGTCGGTGGGTGTGCCGGCGAACCACTGGTTGACCGTCAGCGTCACCTGGTCGCCCGCGACCTCGGTGACCGTCGCGTCCACGGCGAGCTCGGCTCCGGCGAGCACCTCGGGGCTCGGCGGGACGCATCGGCCGGGCGCGGCGGCGGGCGCGGTGACCGTGGTGGTGGTCGGCCCGGGCGCGGCGACGGTGGGCTGCTGAGCCGGGGGCTCGACCCGCTGCGCCATCAGCGAGAACCCGGCGATGGCCACCATCGCGGCCGCGGCGGCACCCGCGACCCACGGCAGCGCGCGCGACCACCGGGACGGGGCCGGGCCGGCCGGTGCGCTGTTCGGGCTCCCGGCCGCCGCCGGGCCGGTTGTCGACGCCGCGCCGGACGAGGCGGCCGCGGCCGGGTCGGGAGACGAGACGTGATCGACGGGGTGCTTCATGACGTCCTCCAGCAGACGGCTGACGCTCTCGGGCGCAGCGGGTGGGAGGTCGGCAGCAGGGTCGGCGGCGCGCATCCGGGCGAGCAGGTCGTCGTCCTGGTCCGCCTGCTTCGGCAGCTTCGTGTCGTCGGCCATCACTGCCTCCCTTCTGCTGGTTCATGTCCGGCATCGGCCGGATCCTTTCCGGACTCGTCCCCCTCGGAGGCGAGCTCCTCGCGCAGCGCCGCCTTCGCCCGGTGCAGCCGGACGCTCACGGCGTTGGGGGTCACGTCGAGCACCTGCGCGATCTCGGCGGGCGTGAGCTGCTCCCACGCCCAGAGGCGGAGCAGCTCGGCGTCCGCGTCGCGCAGCCGCCCGAGCGCGGCGGACAGCTCGGCGTCGCCGTCGTCGGTCCGGGTCGTCTCGCGCGGGGGGTCCAGGGTGGCCACCTTGCCCGCGACCCGGCGCTGCCGCCGTGCGCTGCGCTCGGCGTTGGCGAGGCAACGGCGCGCCACGGCGTACGCCCACGGCAGCGCGCCCTCGCCGACCGGTACGTCGGCCAGCCGCCGCCAGCAGACCAGCATCGTCTCGGCGAGCACGTCCTCGGCGGTCTCGGCGTCGGTACGCCGGCCGAGATAGCGCCGCAGCGGCTCGAGCAGCTCTCGGGCCAGCAGCTCGAAGCGCGCGGCCACCTCGGCGCGCTCGTCGTCGTGCTGGCTCATCGCGACCCCACCGTAACCCGCCGGGCACCGGCGACGTCCGCTATGCCGGGCGACGCCCCGTGGTGAACCGCAGGTGCCAGGTCAGCGTGGGGCCGGATCCCCGGTCGGCCGACGCCAGCAGCCTCGACGCTGCGGACAGCAGCTCGGGGACCTCCTGCTCCGGCACGTGTGCCCACATCGCGCGCTGGCCGGTCGACATCGAGAAGCGGCGCCAGGCGTCGACGTCGGCGAAGCGCACCTGGAACGGCTCGAGGTGGTTGTCGAGGTCGACCGCGCCGGCGTCGCCCATCAGCGCGAGCATGCCGTCGTCGCTGGCGAACGGGCCCCGCGCGCCGGAGGTGCGGGCATCGAGCAGGCCCGGCGGCAACCACGGGTCGAACAGCGCGTCCAGCGATCGGGAGGCCTCGTCGAGCGGCCCGAACGTCGACAGCGCCAGTCGGCCACCCGGACGCAGCGCTGCGAGCCATCCCTGCAGCACGGTGCCGGGATCCGGGAGGAAGAAGAGCACGAGCGACGACACCGCCAGGTCGAAGTCCCCCTCGGTCTCGAGCCTGCCGGCATCGCCGACCGAGGCGATCGCGTGAGACAGGTCCGCGTCGGCCAGCGCCGCGGCGGTGGCCGCCACCATCGCGGGCGAGATGTCGACCGCGAGGACTCGGCCGGAGGCGCCGACGGCGGCCGCCAGCGGCAGCGTGGCCGCGCCCCGACCGCAGCCGATGTCGAGCGCCCGCTCGCCGGGCCGGGGCTCCGCCAGCTCGACGAGCCGTCGAGCCACGGGCTCGAAGAAGGGGACGCCGGTCTGGTCGTAGCTGTCGGCGAGGGAGTCGAAGAGCGCGGCCAGGGGCGGCTGCGCGGAAGGAGTCGTCACCTGCGGAGTGTGACGGTCACCGCGACGGCCCACAAGACGCAACAGGGCCCCGCCGTAGCGGGGCCCTGTCGGTGCGCTCAGGTGGCGTGGCTCAGAAGTCCATGCCTCCCATGCCGCCGTCACCGCCGGGCATGGCCGGAGCCTTCTCCGGCTTGTCGGCCACCACGGCCTCGGTGGTGAGGAACAGCGCGGCGATCGACGCGGCGTTCTGCAGCGCCGAGCGGGTCACCTTGGCGGGGTCGATGATGCCCTCGGCGATCATGTCGACGTAGTCGCCGGTGGCCGCGTCGAGGCCGTGCCCGGTCTCGAGGCCACGCACCTTCTCCACGATGACGCCACCCTCCAGGCCGGCGTTGACCGCGATCTGCTTCAGCGGGGCCTCGGTCGCCTTGCGGACGATCGACGCGCCGACGGCCTCGTCACCGACGAGCTCGAGCTTCTCGAACGCGGCGTCGGCGGCCTGGATCAGCGCCACGCCACCGCCGGCGACGATGCCCTCCTCGACCGCGGCCTTCGCGTTGCGGACGGCGTCCTCGATGCGGTGCTTGCGCTCCTTGAGCTCGACCTCGGTGGCCGCGCCGACCTTGATGACGGCCACGCCGCCGGCCAGCTTGGCGAGCCGCTCCTGCAGCTTCTCGCGGTCGTAGTCGGAGTCGGACTTCTCGATCTCCGCGCGGATCTGGTTGACCCGGCCGGCGATCTGGTCGCCGTCGCCGGCGCCCTCCACGATCGTGGTCTCGTCCTTGGTGATCACGACCTTGCGGGCCTGGCCGAGCATCTCGATGCCGGTCGACTCGAGCTTGAGGCCGACCTCCTCGGAGATGACCTGGCCGCCGGTCAGGATCGCGATGTCCTGCAGCATGGCCTTGCGGCGGTCGCCGAAGCCGGGTGCCTTGACGGCGACGGACTTGAAGGTGCCGCGGATCTTGTTGACGACCAGGGTCGACAGCGCCTCGCCGTCGACGTCCTCGGACAGCACCAGCAGCGGCTTGCCCGACTGCATGACCTTCTCCAGCAGCGGCAGCAGGTCCTTGACGGAGCTGACCTTCTGGTTGGCGATCAGGATGTAGGGGTCCTCCAGGACCGTCTCCATCCGCTCGGGGTCGGTGACGAAGTAGGCCGAGATGTAGCCCTTGTCGAACCGCATGCCCTCGGTCAGCTCGAGGTCGAGCCCGAAGGTGTTGGACTCCTCGACGGTGATGACGCCTTCCTTGCCGACCTTGTCCATCGCCTCGGCGATGATCTCGCCGACGGTCTCGTCGGCGGCGGAGATCGACGCGGTGGACGCGATCTGCTCCTTCGTCTCGACGTCCTTGGCCATCCCCAGCAGCTGCTCGGAGACGGCGTCGACGGCCTTCTCGATGCCCCGCTTGAGACCCATCGGGTTGGCGCCGGCGGCGACGTTGCGCAGGCCCTCACGGACCATCGCCTGGGCGAGCACCGTGGCGGTGGTGGTGCCGTCACCCGCGACGTCGTCGGTCTTCTTGGCGACCTCCTTGACCAGCTCGGCGCCGATCTTCTCGTAGGGGTCCTCCAGCTCGATCTCCTTCGCGATCGAGACTCCGTCGTTGGTGATCGTGGGGGCACCCCACTTCTTCTCCAGCACGACGTTGCGGCCCTTGGGCCCGAGCGTGACCTTGACGGCGTCCGCGAGCGTGTTCATGCCACGCTCCAGGCCGCGCCGGGCCTCCTCGTTGAAAGCAATCAGCTTCGGCATGTTGTGCGCGATCCTTCGCTTCGACAAGTGTGTGAACGGCCCGGTCTGCTGCCCGCGACGGACGGCCCCCGCTGACCCGGCGGACCCTTCCCGCCGGCGCCTGGGACCTCAGCTCGCCGGTCCGTGGTGTTGTCACTCTCATGGCGAGAGTGCCAATGCCATGTTTAGCACTCGCCCGGTGAGAGTGCAAACGTCGGTCGGTCCCGCGGGCACCGTGTCGATTCGGGCGTTCCTCGTGCGTCATCGGGGGTGACAGACTCGATCCCGAGCCAAGGAGGAACCATGACCGAGTACGCCGTCCTCATCCCCGGCGACGAGACCGCGTGGGCGAACGCCAGCGAGGCGGACCGGCGGTCGATGTACGAGCGTCACAACGCCTTCGCGGCCATGCTCGCCGAGCGTGGCCACACGATGACCGGCGGCCAGGAGCTCACCGCCTCGTCCACCGCCCGCCAGGTGCGCCTCGACGGCGAGAGGACCGTCGTCACCGACGGCCCCTACGCAGAGACCACCGAGCAGCTCGCGGGCTTCTACACCGTCCGGACCGACGACCTCGACGACCTGCTCGAGTGCGTCGGCTTCCTGGCCGGCGCGACGGGCGCCCTCGAGGTGCGCGCCTGCGTCGACCACTCGGTGGGCCAGGCCTGAGCGCCGGCCAGGCCCTCGAGCGCGCGCTCCGCGACGAGTGGGGCCGGTTGCTTGCCCTGCTCGTCGCCCAGTTCCGCCGTCTGGACCTCGCCGAGGACGCCCTCGCCGACGCCGTCGAGGCGGCGGCCCGCACCTGGCCGCGCGACGGGGTGCCCGTCAACCCGCCCGCCTGGCTGCTCACCGCCGCCCGGAGGCGCGCCGTGGACCGGCTCCGCCGCGAGGCCGTCGCCGTACGCCGGCTGCCCGAGCTCGCCGTCGAGACCCGGCTGCAGGAGGAGGTGCACCACGTCATGGCCGACCCGGCCCGCCCCACCGCCGCCGACGGCGGCCTTCCCGACGAACGCCTCCGCCTCGTGCTGCTCTGCGCCCACCCCTCGCTGGCTCCGGAGGCCGCCGCGGCGCTGACCCTGCGGCTGGTGCTGGGTGTGCCCACCGCCGACATCGCCCGACTGTTCCTGGTGGGCACCCCGACGATGGCGGCCCGGCTGACCCGCGCGCGCAAGCGGCTCGGGGGGGCCCGGTTCGAGCTCCCCACCGGCCCCGACCTCGAGCAGCGGGTCGGCGTGGTCGCCGACGTCGCCTACCTCGCGTTCACGGCCGGCTATGCCCCCGCGACCGGGCCCGACGTGCTGCGCGCCGACCTCGCCGGGGAGGCGATCCGGCTCGTACGCGTCGTCCGCGAGCTGCTCCCGGGGCGGCCCGCCCTCGACGCGCTGCTCGCTCTGATGCTCCTCCAGCACGCGCGCCGCGACGCGCGGGTCGAGTCGGGAAGGCTGGTGCTGCTCCCCGACCAGGACCGCACCCGATGGCGTTCCGACGAGATCGACGAGGCGCTCGCGCTGCTCCGGCCGATGACGACGGCCCCTGCGACGCCGTACCTCCTGCAAGCGCTGATCGCCGCCGAGCACGCCATCGCCCCGACGCCGGAGCTGACGGCCTGGACCAGGATCGCCGACCGCTACGCGGAGCTCGAGCAGCTCACCGGCTCCCCCGTGGTGCGGCTCAACCGGGCCGTCGCGGTCGCGGAGGCCGACGGCGCCCTCGCCGGGCTGGCCCTGCTCGCGGACCTGGAGCTGCCCGGCCACCGGCTGCCGGCGACCCGCGCCGAGCTGCTCGCTCGGGTGGGTCGCTCCGATGAGGCCCGCGCGGCGTACGACGACGCGCTGCGGCGCTGCGACAACGAGGCCGAGGCCACGCACCTCCGTGAGCGGCGCACCGCCCTCGGCGACTGACCCTCCCTCGCGGCCCGCGTCTCCCAGCTCACGCCTCGGTTGAGTGTCCGTGCGCATGTGCGAACCGGGCGCGCGGACCACGATGGAGGCATGACGACCTCCTTGACGTCCGCGCCGGCGTCCCCTCCGCCGCCGGGAACCACCGGCCGGGTCCCGATCACTCCCCGCAGCCTCGAGTGGCTCATGGGCGAGGTGGCCGGCTGGCAGCGCGAGGGCCTGGTGTCGGAAGGGCAGGCCCACCAGATCCTCGACCGCTACCACGCCTCCCGCAGGTTCAGCCTGGCAGCCCTGGTGCTCACCCTCGGGGCCGCGTTCGTCGGCATCGGGCTCATCTGGCTGGTGGCCGCCAACCTGGACCGGCTCCCCCCGTTGACCCGCTTCGGCGCCGTCGCGGCCTTGTGGGTGGCGATCACGGTGGGCGCCGAGGCTCTCGCCGCTCGCCGAGAGCACGCCGGCGGCATCCCGTCGCCGGTGGTCGGGGCGGTCCGGATCCTGGCCGCACTCGCCTTCGGCGCGGTGATCTTCCAGGCCGCCCAGAGCCTCCAGGTGCCGGCGTACGAGCCTGCGCTCGTCGGCCTCTGGGCGCTCGGCGCGCTGCTGTACGCCTATCTCGTCGACGCACACGGGCCGCTGGTCGTGGGCCTGGCCGCGAGCCCCGTCTGGCTGGTCTGGCAGGTGCTGTGGGACGAGCCGAGCGTCTTCGCCGTGGTGCTCGCGCTGGCCGTGGCCGCGGTGGCGGCGGTCTCGCTCGGCTCGCTCCACGACCGGTGGCGCCCGACGTTCGCCGTGCCGTGGCGCGAGCTCGGCACCGGTCTCGCGCTCGCCGCGCTCTTCGTCGCCGCGATCCCGATGGTGACCCTCGACGACTTCCACTGGTCGCCCGTGCTCGTGGTCCTCAGCGTCGTCGCCGGCGTCCTCGCCGCCGCTGCCGCGGCCGGCGCCCCGGGCTGGCGCCGCATGGAGGCCCTCGGAGCGGTCGGCATGGCGCTGGTGGCGTGGCTGCTCGTCGCCTGGGACACCGGCTCCGATGTCACCGACCTCGACCTCGCCGACTGGGCGCACGCCGCCGTCGCGATCGGGGTGTACGTCGCCGCTGCCGCCGGCGTCGCGGTGCTCGGTGTGCTTCGCGACTCGTGGCGGCTGACCGCGCTGGCCACCGCCGCCCTCGTGGTCTTCACGACCTTCCAGAGCTTTGCGGTCTTCGCCGCGATCCTGCCGGGCGCCTGGCTGTTCGTCACGCTCGGGCTGGTGTTCCTGGCGACCGGCTACCTCTTCGACCGGGCCCGGCGGCGACTGGCCCGGGAGCTGGCCCAAGAGCTGGCCGAGGACCGACCGGCGCGGACCCGCACGGAAGGAGACCCGTCATGACCACCGTGACCAACCGCTGGGTCAAGGTCGCCGCCCTGCTGGTCGCGCAGCTCGGGCTCGTGGCGCTCGGTGTCGCACCGCAGCTGTCGGCACGGACGACCGGCGAGGAGTACCTGTTCCGGGTGCAGCCCTACGACCCGATCGACCCGTTCCGCGGCGCCTACGTCGACCTGACCTATCCCGCCCTGTCGCTCAACAGCCCCGAGGGCGACGAGCTCGAGACCGACGCCGGCACGGTCTACCTCGTGCTCCGCGAGCGCGACGGCGTGTGGGCGGCCGAGGAGGTCGTCACCGTCCGTCCCGCCGAGGGGCCCTACGTCGCCTGCGACAGCCACCTGTGGCGCACCAGCTGCGGGATCGAGAGCTACTTCCTGCCCCAGGACCAGGCCGCGGCCTTCGACGAGCTGGTGAGCTCGGGCAGGGCGGTGGCCCGGGTCCGCATCGACGGGCGGGGCCACGCCGCGCTGATCGCGGTCGAGGAGCGTTGACCTCGGCCGCCCGGGCTGACGGACGGGCCCGGGTCAGCCGCCGGCGACCGCCGGGATCACCGAGATCTGCGTGCCGTCGGGAGTCGCCGTGGCCAGGTCGTCGAGGAAGCGGACGTCGTCGTTGCCGACGTACACGTTGACGAAGCGACGCAGCGCGCCGGACTCGTCGACGATCCGCGCCTTGATGCCGGGATAGCGAGCGTCGAGGTCGTCGAGCACCTCGGCCAGCGTCGCGCCGTCGGCGGTGACCTCGGACTCGCCGCCGGTGTAGGTGCGCAGGATGGTCGGGATCCGGACGCTGACGCTCATGGTCGCCAGCCTCTCAGGCGATGCCGGTCGCGACGAAGGCGGCGTACGACGGGTCGATGGTGGCGGCCGGGCCGACCCGGTCGGAGACCGCGTCGAGCGTCTTCAGGCCCATGCCGGTGTTGATGACGACCGTCTCGAGCTCGGTGTCGAGCTGGCCGGTCTCGACCAGCTTCTTCAGCACGCCGACGGTGGTGCCGCCGGCGGTCTCGGTGAAGATGCCCTCGGTGCGGGCCAGCAGCACGATGCCCTCGCGCACCTCGTCGTCGGTGATGTCCTCGACGGCGCCGCCGGTGCGGCGGCAGATGTCGAGCACGTAGATGCCGTCGGCGGGGTTGCCGATCGCCAGGCACTTGGCGATGGTGTCGGGCTTGACCGGCCGGACGTGTCCTGGCCGTCCTTGTAGGCGACCGAGACGGGACAGCAGCCGGTCGCCTGGGCGCCGTAGATCTGGTAGGGCTTCTCCTCGACCAGCCCGAGCGCGATCAGCTCCTGGAAGGCCTTGTCGACCTTGGTCAGCTGGCGAGCCCGACGCGACCGGGATGACGACCTGGTCGGGCAGCCGCCAGCCGAGCTGCTCGGCGATCTCGTAGCCCAGCGTCTTGGAGCCCTCGGCGTAGAAGGGCCGGACGTTGACGTTGACGAACGCCCAGCCCTCCTCCTCGCCGGCGATCTCCGAGGCGAGCCGGTTGACGTCGTCGTAGGTGCCGTTCACGGCGACCAGCTGCTCGGTGTAGACCGCGGAGTTGACCTGCTTGGGGTGCTCGAGGTCGCTGGGGATGAAGACGACGGTCTTGATGCCGGCCCGGGCACCGGCGGCGGCGACGGCGTTGGCGAGGTTGCCGGTCGAGGGGCAGGCGAACATCTTCGCGCCGAGCTCGCGGGCCGCGGTGAGCGCGCACGCGACGACCCGGTCCTTGAAGGAGTTGGTCGGGTTGGTCGAGTCGTCCTTCACCCAGAGCCGGGACAGCCCGAGCTCGCGACCGAGGTTGTCGGCGCGCAGCAGCCGGGTGAAGCCGGGCTCCGTGTTGGGGCTCTCGCTCGATGTCGGCCGGCACCGGCAGCAGCGCCTTGTAGCGCCAGATGTTCGGCGGTCCGGCCTCGATCTGCTCGCGGGTGACCGCCGGGAACTCGTAGGCCACCTCGAGCGGGCCGAAGCACTCCGGACAGGCGTAGAGCGGGCCGAGCTCCTGCAGGTGACCGCACTCGCGGCAGGACAGGCCGATGGCGTTGCCGAACGCGCCCTCGCGGAGCGCGCCCGAAGCGGGGGTGGCGGGGCCGGGGACGCCGGTGGGCGACTCGAGACCCTTGGAACAGACACGCTCGTCCAGGGATGCGCTCATGGAGACCTCCTCCTCATCTCTCCCGCGGCGACGGTCGCCGCGGGACGGATTTGGCACCGTCTCCACGTCCGCCCGGTGGTCCGGGCGGGAGGCTCGTGGCGGTTGCCGGGACTTCGTCGGGCCGTTCCCTCAGTCCCTCGTGATGAGCTGCGCTCAGCCTAGGGCGCCCGTGTCTCAGTATGCGAATTGACCATCCAGCATCCGGACAGGCTTCCCGGGTCGAGCGCCGCGTTCGCGACGTGGTGGGATAGACGGCGTGGACGCCTCCGTCAGCAGCAGTCCCGGCCAGACCACCGCGGCCCGCGTGCGGGCGGCGTACGACGCCCTGGTGGCGGTCGCCGACCGGGCCGTGATCGGCCTCGACATGGACGGCACCCTGTCGCCGATCGTGGAGGACCCCGAGCTCGCCCACATCCACCCCGACGCCCCCGACGTGCTGGTCGAGCTGGCCGAGGTGGTGCGCGCCGTGGCGATCATCACCGGGCGCCCCGCCCGTCAGGCCCTGGCCCTCGGCGGCCTCGACGAGGTCGGCGACGCGATCGGCGGGCACGGCCGCGAGCTCTACGTGCTCGGGCAGTACGGCCACGAGCGGTGGACGTCGTCCCAGCGCCGGGTGATCACGCCGCGACCGCCACACGGCCTCTCGACGTTCCTCCGCGAGCTGCCGCGGCTGCTGCGCGAGGCCGACGCGACCGAGGCGCATGTGGAGGAGAAGGGGCTCGGGGTGGCGATCCACACCCGCCGTCTTCCCGACGCCGCTGCGGCGCAGGCGCGCCTGGTCGAGCCGGTACGCCGCGCGGCCGAGGCCCACGAGCTGGTCGTCGAGCCGGGGCGCAACGTGGTCGAGGTGCGGGCTCCCGGGGTCGACAAGGGGACCGCGGTCCACCGGCTCGCCGAGGAGGTGGACGCGCGCGGCTTCCTGTTCGCGGGCGACGACCTGGGCGACCTCGAGGCCTTCGCCGCGGTGCGCGAGCTCGGCGGGCAGGGCCTGGCGACGTACCTCGTCTGCTCGGCCTCCGACGAGGAGAGCGCGCTGCGCGACCGCGCCGACGAGGTGGTCTCCGGGCCCGACGGCGTGCTCGCCTTCCTGCGCCGACTGACCGCCGACGTCCGCGAGCGGGGAGAGTCCGCTCCGCTCGGGCCTAGCCCAGGGGGCCGGTGAGGATCACCGTCAGCCGGTCGCCGCGCATCGGCTCCACGAGCGGCAGCACCCGCCTGATGCCGAGGTCGAGCGCGAGTTGGCGGGCCTGGGCACGCAGTCGCGCGGGGTGGTAGACGGTGGAGGCCGGGATGGTGCCGTACCAGTTGTCGGAGCCGACCACCTGCCAGCCGATCCCGGCCGCACGGTCGGCCACGGTGCCCGCCAGCCCCTGCTCACCGGAGTTGTTGTAGACCTCGACCAGGACCGCGCCGCGGTCGACCGGAGGCTTCTGCTTCTTCGGGTCGGGCTTCATGGTCGGCGACACCGACACCGACGGCGACGAGCTGGCCGGGAGCGCCACCTCACGCTCGGCGGGCCCCTGACCACGGGTGGCCACGAAGGCGATCGCCGCCATCGCCACCGCGATGACGCTCAGGATGACGACGGGCGACGGGAACACCGTCGCGAGGCCGCGCCCCCGGTGCGGCACCGCGACCTCAGATCTCGAAGCCGAGCCGGCGCGCGGAGCGCTGGCGCTGGCGGGTGGCGCGCAGCCGACGCAGCCGGCGCACCAGCAGCGGGTCGGCCTCGAGCGCCTCGGGACGGTCGATCAGGGCGTTGAGCACCTGGTAGTAGCGGGTCGAGCGACATGTCGAACTTCTCGCGGACGGCGGTCTCCTTGGCGCCGGCGTACTTCCACCACTGACGCTCGAACTCGAGGATCTCGCGGTCGCGGTCGCTCAGGCTCGGCAGGTCAACGGCTGGGCCGGTGAGGGCGTTCGCGGCGTCCATGTGGCTGGCTCCCCGTCGTGCGATGGTCGGGTACGTCGTCCCCCACTGTAGGCGACGAACACAGTCGTGTCATTCGCTCGGCCGTTCGCTCCCGGCGCGTCGCCTCGCCCCCGGCTCGTCCGACCCCACCCGTAGGGTGATCCCGTGACCGTGCCCAGCACCGCCGACCTCGTCATCGTCGCCAACCGGCTGCCCGTCGACCGCGTGGTCGAGCCCGACGGCTCGATCGGCTGGCGACGCTCGCCCGGCGGCCTGGTCACGGCCCTCGAGCCGGTGATGCGCGCCAACGACGGCGCCTGGATCGGCTGGCCCGGCGGCACCGACGAGATCGCGTCCCGAGCCGTTCGTCGAGGACGGCCTGCTCGCTGGTCCCGGTCTCGCTGAGCGGCCGAGGAGGTCGAGGAGTTCTACGAGGGCTTCTCCAACGGCACGCTCTGGCCGCTCTACCACGACGTCGTCGCCAAGCCGGAGTTCCACCGGGAGTGGTGGGACGCCTACGTCACGGTCAACCAGCGCTTCGCCGGCGTGCCGCCGAGGTCGCCGCCGAGGACGCCGACGGTCTGGGTGCAGGACTACCAGCTGCAGCTGGTGCCGCAGATGCTGCGCGAGCTGCGACCCGACCTGCGGATCGGCTTCTACCTGCACATCCCGTTCCCGCCGGCCGAGCTCTTCCCGCAGCTGCCGTGGCGCCGCCAGATCCTCGAGGGACTGCTCGGGGCCGACCTGATCGGCTTCCAGCTCGGCGGCGGCGCCGCCAACTTCGTCCGCCTGGTGCGCCAGCGGGTCGGCCACAAGACCCACCGCGACAGCGTCTACCTGCCCGACGGCCGCACGGTGCGGGCGGCGGCGTTCCCGATCTCGATCGACGCCGCGCGGCTTCGAGGAGCTCGCCCGGTCCGAGCAGCGGTCGAGGCAGCGCGCCGCGCGAGATCCGCGCAGCAGCTCGGCGACCCCGCGACGGTCTTCCTCGGCGTCGACCGGCTCGACTACACCAAGGGCATCTACGCCCGGCTGCGCGCCTTCGGCGAGCTGCTGCGCGACGGCCACCTCGACGTCGAGGACGCCGTCTTCGTCCAGGTCGCGACGCCGTCGCGCGAGCGCGTCGAGCAGTACCGCCATCCTGCGCGACGAGATCGACCGACTCGTCGGCCGGATCAACGGCGACCACGGCCGGATCGGCCGCCCCGCGATCTCCTACCTGCACTCGTCCTACCCCCGCGAGGAGATGGCCGCGCTCTACCGCGCCGCCGACGTCATGGTCGTGACGCCGTTCCGCGACGGGATGAACCTCGTCGCCAAGGAGTACGTCGCCTGCCGGCTTCGACGACGACGGCGCCCTGGTGCTCTCGGAGTTCGCCGGCGCGGCCGACGAGCTGCGGCAGGCCTGGCTGGTCAACCCCTACGACATCAACGGGATGAAGGACGACCCTCCTCGCGGCGGCCGCCGCCGAGCGACAAGGAGCAGCACCGCCGGATGCGCGCGATGCGCCGGCAGGTGATGGAGAACGACGTCAAGCGCTGGGCGGACACCTTCCTCGACGAGCTGCTCTACGACGGCGCGCACGATCCGAGCCTGCGCCCCCCGGCGCGGTTCTGACCCGGCCGCTAGATTTCGCGACATGGACCTGATCCCCAAGCCCGATCAGGTCGTCGCGGCCGCCAGCAACGTCGCTCACACGGCTGCTGTACGGCGGGCTGGCCGACCTGCGGCCGATGCCGCGCACCCTGATCGACGAGGGCCCTCGCGCGAGGTCTACCACTACCGCCCCACGCCTGGCGCCGTCCCCGACGGCGACCCGGTCCTGCTGGTGACGCCCGCTGGCCGCGCCGGCGATCTGCTTCGACCTGCGCCGCGGCTGCTCCCTGGTCGAGCACCTCGTGCGCGGCGGCCGTCCGACCTACCTCGTGGAGTACGGCGAGGTGTCGTTCCGGGACCGCAACCTCGGCATGGAGCACTGGGTCGACGAGGTCGTGCCGACCGCGATCCAGGAGGTGTCCGAGCACGCCGGCGGGCGCCCGGTGCACGTGGTCGGCTGGTAGCCTGGGCGGGATCTTCGCGCTGCTCACCGCCGCCGACCGGCCCGACCTGCCGATCGCCTCGGTGACCGTCACTGGGAGCGCCCGTTCGACGTCACGCAGGTGCCGCTGGTCGCGCCGCTGCGCCCGCTGCTCAACCTGACCGACGGCCGCGGCGCCATCACCCGCGGCCTACCGCCTGCTCGGCGGCGCGCCCAAGCCGCTGGTGGGCTGGGCCTTCAACCTCGCCTCGGTCCAGAAGATGGTGACCAAGCCGATCGCCATCGCCACCCACCTCGACGACGCCGACTACCTCGCCCAGCTCGAGGCGGTCGACCGCTTCACGGCCAACATGATCGCCTACCCCGGCCGGACCTTCGGGCAGCTCTACCACCGGTTCGTCAAGGGCAACGCCCTCGCCGGCGGGGCCTTCCGGCTGGGCGAGCGCACCATCGACCTGGCGAACCTGGCCGCTCCGGTGCTGGTCTTCGCCGGCGCGACCGACGGGATCGCCCCGGTGCCGTCGGTGCGGGCGGTCCTGCCGCTGCTGACCGGCTCGCGGGAGGTGCGCTTCGAGATCGTGCCGGGCGGCCACCTCGGCATGCTGACCGGCCGCGCGCGCGCGGCACCGGCACCTGGCGGTGCTCGACGAGTGGGTGCGGGAGTGGTCGGCGCCGCTACGCCGGCCGCGCCGCCTGCCAGGCCCGCCAGGAGGGCCGCCGCGAAGCCCGCGGCGAAGAAGTCGGCGCGGAAGCCGGCACCGACGAAGCCCGGGGCCACGAGGCCGGCGGCGAGGAAGGCTGCTACCAGGAAGGCTGCCCCCAAGAAGGCGGCACCACGAAGGCGGCCGCCAAGAAGGCGGCCCCGACCAGCGCTGCGAGGAAGACGGCGGCGGCCAAGAAGCCGGCCGCGAAGGCGACGCCCGCCACCTCCAAGGTCGCGGCCACGAGGTCTGCGACCAAGAAGCCCGCCACGACGGCCCCCACGATCGGGGCCAACCCTCGACGGCGCTACGGCTCCGGGTCGTCGCGCGCGCTCTCCGGCTGACGGCTGCGACCACCACCCGCCTCTCGAACGACCACCACGCGCATCTCGCGCCGCCACGGCCGGCATCTCGTCGGTAGCCTGCGGCCATGCATGGGAACGGGCCGCTGCCGCGGCGGCGTCCGGATCGGCTACGGCTCGGGGTCGGTCGCGACCGGGGCGTTCGGCACGGTGCCGGGGCTGATGCTGCTGCCCTACCTGACCGACAGCCTCGGGATCGCCGCGCTGTGCGGCCGGCGTGATCGTGTTCCTGCCCAAGGCCTGGGACGTGGTCCTCAACCCGATCGCCGGCCGGATCAGCGACCGCACCGTCGACCCGCGCGGCCCGCGCCGGCCGTGGCTGCTGCGGGCCGGCATCGGCGCTCGCGGTCGCGTTCGCGCTGATCTTCGCCGGCCCCGACACTGGGTCGCCGAGTGACTCGAGGCGGCGTGGGTGCTGGTGTTCTTCCTGGCCGCGGCGACGGCGTACGCGTTCTTCCAGGTGCCGTACGTCGCGATGCCGGCCGAGATCACCGCGTCGTACGACGAGCGCACCCGGCTGATGACCTGGCGGGTCGCGATCCTCGCGTTCACGATCATGCTCGCCGGCGCCAGCGCCCCGCTGATCCGCGACGCCGTCGGCGGCCGCGACGGCTACCGGGTGATGGGCGTGGTGATGGCCGTGCTGATCCTGGTCGGCGTCGTGAGCGCCTACCGCGGCACGCGCCGCGGCGCCCATCGGCGCCGTCGACGCCGGGCCCCGGCAGCCTGCGCGACCAGCTGCGCATCGTCGCGACCGCGCCCGCGACTTCCGGCGCTGCTGACGACGTTCGTCCTCCAGGCGCTCGCCACCGGCTGCATGCTCGCCGGCGTCGACTACCTCGCCCGGCGAGGTGCTCGGCGACACCGGGCGCAGCCACGATCCTCTTCGTCTGCTTCGTCGGGCCGGCGCTGCTGCTGACCCCGCTGTGGGCCGCGGTCGGCGACCGGATCGGCAAGAAGCGCGGCTACGTCGCTGGCCTCGCTGGTGCTTCGCCGCGGGCGGCGCTCGCTGCTCACGACCGCACGCGTCGCCCCGCCGGCGGTGGTCTTCGCCGCCACCGCCCTGGTCGGCGTCGGCTACGCCGGGCTGCCAGGTCTTCCCGATGGCGATGCTGCCCGACGCGGCCGCGGTCGACGCACGGCGCACCGGCTCGAACCGGGCCGGCGTCTACACCGGCGTCTGGACGGCCGGCGAGACGCTCGGCCTCGCCCTCGGGCCCGGCGTCTGTCGCCGTGGTGCTCGCGTCTGGCGGCTACCGGTCGTCCACCACCGGCGACGTCGCCCAGCCCGACTCGGCGCTGACCGCCATCATGCTCGGCTTCTCGCTGCTGCCGGCGCTGCTGATCCTGGTCAGCCTGTGGTGGCTGCGCCGCTACTCCCTCGACGCCGACACCGTCGACGGCTCGCCGAGGCACGCACGGCGACACGCTGCGAGCCTGGCAGGTGGCCCCTGACCGACGTCCGCGCCGGCTGCAGGATCCGCGCGGCCGACCTGCCGGTGCACGGCGGCCGCACCCTCGCCTACGTCTACGACTCCGGGCTGCCCGAGCGTCGACCGCGATCGGCGCGCGAGGCCGTCGCGGCGTACGCCGGCTCCAACGGCCTCGACCCGACGGCGTTCCCGTCGCCTGCTCACGATGGAGAACGAGCTGGTCGGCTTCGCCTGCGACCTGCTCGACGCGCCCGGCCACGGCGGTCGGCACGGTCACCTCCGGCGGCACCGAGTCGTGCCTGCTCGCCGTGCAGGGCGCCCGCGACGCCGCCCCGACGTCGACGCGACCCCACGATGGTGCTGCCCGACGACCGCGCACGCGGCGTTCCACAAGGCCGCGCACTACTTCGGCGTCGAGCTGTCGCTGGTGCCGGTCGGCCCCGACTTCCGCGCCGACGCCGGCCGCGATGGCCGCGGCGATCGACGACGACACCGTGCTGGTGGTGGCCTCGCGCGCCGTCGTACGCCCACGGCGTGGTCGACCCGGTCACCGAGATCGCCGCCGCCGCCGCCGCGCGCGGGCGTCCGCTGCCACGTCGACGCCTGCATCGGCGGCTGGGTGCTGCCGTACGCCGCCCGGCTGGGGCGCGACGGTGCCGCCGTGGACCTTCGCGGTCGACGGCGTCACCTCGATCTCCGTCGACACCCACAAGTACGCCTACGCCCCCAAGGGCACCTCGCTGCTGCTGCACCGCACGCCGAGCTGCGCCGGCCGCAGTTCTTCGCCTCCGCCGACTGGCCGGGCTACACGATGCTCAACTCGACGATGCAGTCGACGAAGTCCGGCGGGCCGCTGGCCGGCGCCTGGGCCGTGGTGCAGTCGCTCGGCGACGACGGCTACCTCGACCTCGCCGGCAGGCGTTCGAGGCGGTCGACGCGATCGTCGCCGGCGTCGGCCGCGACCGCGGCGCTGCGGCTCCTGGTCGCCCCCGACTCGACGCTGGTCACCGCTGGCGACCGACGACACCTGCGACCCGTTCACGATGTGCGACGAGATGGCGACGCGCGGGTGGTACGTCCAGCCGCAGCTGTCGTACGCCGGCCGCCGGCCAACCATCCACCTCTCGGTGCAGCGCCGCCACCCTGGCGCACGTCGAGGAGTTCGCTGGCCGCGCTCGCGCGAGGCCGTCGCGGCGGCGCGTCGCCGCCGGCCCGGTGGCCGTCGACGCCGGGCGTCGTGGCGTTCATCGAGGCGCTCGACCCGGCCACGCTCACCGACGACGGACTTCGACGGGCTGCTCGCGGCCTCCGGGCTGGTCGGCGCGACGGCGACGGGCGGCCTGGCGCTGCCGGAGCGGATGGCCGAGGTCAACGCCATGCTCGACGTCGGCCTCGCCCGCGATGCGCGAGGCGCTGCTCGTGGCCTTCCTGGACCGGCTGTCGCGCCCGGTGCGCGACTGACGTGAGCGCGCTCGCCGGCCTGGTCGAGAAGGGCCTGGTCGCGCCCGACTGGGCCGAGGCGCTGGCGCCGGTCGACGACCGGATCGCCGCGATGGGCCGCTTCCTGCGCGAGGAGCTGG
Organism: uncultured Actinomycetota bacterium; assembly: GCA_963719955.1. Classification (GTDB taxonomy): domain Bacteria; phylum Actinomycetota; class Actinomycetes; order Propionibacteriales; family Nocardioidaceae; genus Nocardioides. The sequence continues at coordinate 673,575 of CAVRDV010000002.1, forward strand.
CCGCCGGGCGGCGGCTACCTGCCGGCCGGCGACCACATCCTGCGGGCGTTCCAGCGCCCGCTGGCCGACGTCCGCGTGCTGGTCGTCGGCCAGGACCCCTACCCGACGCCCGGCCACCCGATCGGGCTGAGCTTCGCCGTCGACGCGCGACGTCCGGCCGCTGCCGCCGAGCGCTGCGCAACATCTACGCCGAGCTGCGCGACGACCTCGGCGTCGCAGCCGCCGCAGCACGGCGACCTGACCGCGTGGGCCGACCGGGGCGTGATGCTGCTCAACCGGGTGCTCACCGTGCGGCCCGGCGAGCTCCGCGTCGCACCGCGGCAGGGGCTGGGAGGAGGTCACCGAGTGCGCGATCGCCGCGCTGGCCGGCCGCGGCGGCCCGCTGCGCCGCGATCCTCTGGGGCCGCGACGCCCAGTCGCTGAAGCCGATGCTCGGCGCCGGTCCCGTGGGTCGAGTCGGCGCACCCGTCGCCGCTGTCGGCCTCGCGCGGCTTCTTCGGCTCGCGGCCCTTCGCCGGGTCAACGCGCTGCTCGGCGACCAGGGCGGCGCACGCCGTGGACTGGTCGCTGCCGGCTGCGACGCGAAGTACAGCCGAGTTGGAATCGACGTGAACTATCGTGGAGTACAGTGAACGACTTGTGGACTGACCCGGATGCCGGCGCTCTACATCGGCCACGGCGCGCCGCCGCTGCTCGACGACCCGATCTGGTCGGGCCAGCTCGCCGCGTGGGCCGCGGACCTGCCGCGCCCGACGGCGATCCTGATCGTCAGCGCCCACTGGGAGTCCGCGCCGGTCAGCCTGTCAGCGCGAGCGGCGCGCCGCTGGTCTACGACTTCGGCGGCTTCGCGCCGAAGTACTACCAGATGACCTACGAGACCCCCGACGCCACCGCGCTCGCGCAGCGGGTCGCGGCGATGATGCCCGACACCGAGCCGGTCCACCAGCACGCCACGCCGCGGCCTCGACCACGGCGCCTGGGTGCCGCTGAAGATCATGTACCCCGACGCCGACATCCCGGTGCTGCAGATGTCGCTGCCGACCCACGACCCGGCGCGGCTGCTGGCGCTCGGCGAGCGGCTGCGCCCGCTGCGCGACGAGGGCGTGCTGATCATCGGCTCCGGCTTCCTCACCCACGGGCTGCCGTTCCTCACCGAGTTGCGCATCGACGCCGCCGCGCCGGGCTGGTCGGCCGACTTCGACGCCTGGGCCGGCGAGGCGCTGGCCCGCGGCGACGTCGACACGCTGGCCGACTACCGCACCAAGGCGCCCGGGCATGCCCTACGCCCACCCGACCGTCGAGCACTACACGCCGCTGTTCGTCACCCTCGGCGCCGCCACCGACCCCGACGAGCCCGGCCTCCAGGTCATCGACGGCTTCTGGATGGGGCTGTCCAAGCGGTCGCTGCAGGTCGCCTGAGCCCGCTCGGCCCGGTCCTGCCAGGATGGGCCCGTGCGCGTCCTGTCGATCCAGTCCCACGTCGCCTACGGCCACGTCGGCAACTCCGCCGCCGTCTTCCCGCTCCAGCGGCTCGGCCACGAGGTGTGGCCGGTGCTGACGGTGAACTTCTCCAACCACACCGGGTACGGCGCCTGGCGCGGACCGCTGATCGCCGCCCGACGACGTGCGCGGCGGTGATCACCGGCATCGAGGACCGCGGCGTCGCTCGACGACCTGCGACGCCGTGCTCTCGGGCTACCAGGGCAGCCCGGCGATCGCCGAGGTCGATCGCTCGACGCCGTCGCCCGGGTCAAGGCGGCCAACCCGGCAGGCGACGTACACCTGCGACCCGGTGATGGGCAACGCCACCGTCGGGCTGCTTCGTCGACCCCGCGATCCCGCCGAGTGATCCGCGAGCAGGTGATCCCGGCGGCCGACGTCGCTGACGCCCAACCAGTTCGAGCTCGGCTTCCTCACCGACACCGACGCTCGCACGACGCTCGACGACGTGCTCGACGCCGCCGACGCGCGTCCGGGCGCTGGGACCGCGCACGGTGCTGGTCACCTCGCGTCGAGCGGCCCGACGCGCCCGACGACACGATCGAGATGCTGGCCGTCACCGACGACGGCGCCTGGCTCGTCCAGACGCCCGCTGCTGCCGATGAAGGCCAACGGCTCCGGCGACCTCACCGCGGCGCTCTTCACCGCCCACCTGCACGAGACCGGCTCCGCCGGCCGACGCGCTGGCCCGCACCATGTCGTCGGTGTACGCCGTCCTCCAGCGCCACCCTCGACAGTCCGGCGAGCGCGAGCTCCGCCTGGTCGCCGCCCAGGACGCCATCGCCCGCGCCGGCGGCGAGTTCGAGCCGCGGAGGCTGCGATGAGCGGCAGGCACCGCCTGACGAGGGCGGGGGTGGCCGCCGTCACCGCCCTCGCCGCGCTGGCCGGCGTGGTCCTCACGCCGACCGCAGCGGGCGCCGACACCGACGACGAGCAGGCGCTCGCCGAGAAGTACGCCCCCCTGGTCCGACTGGTGCCACAAGAGGTCGACTGCGGTCCCGGCGAGCCCTACCGCCCCGTCTCGGTCGACCCGCTCTTCAGCAACCCGGAGGTGGCCCTGCGAGGCCCCTGGGCGGTCGACAACCTGGTGGCCGTCGGGCCGAGCGAGAAGGACCTCTCTGCTCCGCTCTACGGATACTCGATGGACTTCCCGGGCAACCCGCTGCGCCCCGGCTGCGACTACGAGGAGTGGTTCAACCGGATCTGGGGCGGCACCCCCACCACGGTCTACGCCCACGTCGCAACGGAGGAGGCCGTCCCCGGGCGGCTCGCGCTCCAGTACTGGATGTACTACCCGTTCAACGACTTCAACAACAAGCACGAGAGCGACTGGGAGACGATCCAGCTCGAGTTCGACGTCGACTCAGCAGCCGAGGCGCTCACCACCGCACCCGTCACCGTGCTCTACAGCCAGCACGAGGCGGGCGAGCAGGCGATCTGGGGCGACCCCAAGCTCGCCCTGAGCGATGGCACCCACCCCGAGGTCTTCGCCTCGGCAGGCTCGCACGCCAACCACTACGACACGGGGCTCTTCCTGCTGCGTTCCACCAGCCAGGGCCTGGGCTGCGACTCGACCCTCGACGCCGCTCCGGGCGAGCTGCCCGTCGTGCTGACCATCCCCAGCGATCCTGCCGAGGCCGCCCGCCAGCTCCCGTGGACCGCCTACCAGGGTCAGTGGGGAGAGCAGTTCTCGCAAGCGTTCTACAGCGGCCCGGAGGGGCCGACCGCGAAGGAGAGCTGGACCGAGCCCTTCACCGCGACCGAGCGGCGCAACGAGACCAGCTATCAGGTCCCCGGCGGCGACGTCTACGGCGTCAAGACCACCGACGTGTTCTGCTCGGTCGTGGAGCAGGGCTCGATGGTCTTCCTGCTGTTCACCGACAACCCGTTGCCCGTCCTCGTGGGCCTCGTCCTGGTCCTCGGGCTGATCCTCTGGCTGGTGCGCCGCACGGCCTGGGGCTCGACCCGACCCTTCCCCCTCGATGGGCTCCGGACGTTCGGGCAGATCCTCTCCGACGCCTGGGAGGCCTACCGCTCCCGGCTCCTGCTCTACGTCGGGATCGGCACGCTGGGCGCGAGCGTGGCGCTGGGCCTGGCCCTCCTGCAGCATGGACTCAGCGGCAGCGATCTGACGAGCACGACCCCACCGCCCACCACAGGCTGGTCGACCGTCCTCGGGACCGTGGGGCCACTGCTCCAGGGCGCGGTCGCCCTGCTCAGCGCCACCGCGTGCGCGCAGACCATGGTCGATCGTGCCGCGGCCCGGCACGTCACGGTGCGCTCGGCGTTCCGCGAGGCAGCCCGGCACTACCACGTCGTGCTCCTGACCGCCGGCCTGGTGGCGGCCCTCGGGCTGATCATGGCCCTGACCTTGGTGCTGGCGCCGCTGACGCTCGTGCTGGTCGTCGCGACCGCCCTGATCGTGCCCATCGTGGTGTTCGAGAGGCGGTCCGGCGCCGGGGCGTTGCGTCGCAGCACCCACCTGGTCCGCACCCAGAAGGCCAAGACCGCAGCCCTGGTGGCGTTCGGGGCGCTGATCGGCTCGACCTCCGGCGGCTTCGTCGGCGTCCTGATGCTCGCCCTCTTCCAGGTGCCCTTCGTGCTGGTCAACGCGATCCCAGGGGTCGTCGCCGCACTCATCGCACCGTGGTTCGCCATCGCGCTGGTCTACGCCTACCAGGACGCGCTGCTGCGGGAGACCCCGGTCGAGGCGAACACCGAGAGCGACACGGCCGGCACCCCCGGCTGAGCCGCCTGCGCGGACCGCCCGGCTCCGAGCCGCGTGTCAGGATTGAACTGACGACCGTCCGCTTACAAGGCGGGTGCTCTACCACTGAGCTAACGCGGCGTGCCACGCCGCGGCGCGGGCCGCACGGGCGGCGACCATGGTAGCCGCGCAGACCTCGTTCTGACGCCACGCTGAGGTGCGCGCGGTCTGGTGGGTCCTCGGCCGGCCACAGGGGTCGGCCCGATCAAGGAGGACTCTCATGAAGATCCCCATTGCCCTGGCTTCCCTGGTGGGAGCCGGGTTTCTCATCCCGGCAGCCTTCACGACCGCCGAGGCGGCGGACCCGTCCGGCTGCGACGCGCCCGGCGTCGTCCTCGTCGGCGGACCCGGTCCCGACGTCCTCGTCGGAGGGCCAGGGGCCGACATCATCCGCGGCCGGGGAGGCGACGACACCCTCATCGGCGGCGGCGGATCCGACGTGATCTTCGGAGGCGGCGGCGACGACAAGGTGCGCGGCGGAGCCTGCGCCGACAAGATCCGCGGTGGTGACGGCGACGACAAGGTGGAGGGCGGCTCGGGCGCCGACGACATCGACACCGGCGCCGGTGCCGACAAGGCCCGCGGCGACGCCGGGCGTGACCGCATCCGCGGCGGCCCGGGCGACGACCGGCTCAGCGGCGGCTCCGGGCGCGACCGCCTCTGGGGCAACGGCGGCGTCGACGCGCTCGGTGGTGGCACCGGCTTCGACCGCGGCAACGGCGGTGCGGGCAACGACACCTGCAGCTCGGTCGAGGTGGCGGTGTCCTGCTGACAGCGTGCCGTCACTCCCTCCCCCTGCACGCCCGGGCCGGGCTTCCCGAGAAGGCCCGGGCGTGCTCTCCCGCGCGTCGCACGAGAGACTGGCCCGCATGGACCACCTCGCCGCGGACGACGTCAGCTCCTGGCCCGCCCTCCTCGAGCTGGCCCGGCACTACGGCGTCGGCACGGAGTACTGGGACTGGCAGGGGCAGCACACCACGGTCTCCGTCGCGACCGTGACCGCCGTGCTCGGCGCCTTCGGCGTCGACGCCGGCAGCGACGAGACCGTCGACGCGGCGCTGCGGGAGATCGACGAACGCCCCTGGCGTGAGCCGCTGCCCCCGGTGGTCGTGATGAGCCAGGGCACCGCCGGCTCCGTGCTCGCCCACGTCCCCCACGGGACGGCGCTGCGGGTCGAGGTCCGCACCGAGGCAGGCCCCGTCGTCGACGCTCCCCAGGCCGAGCACAACGTCGCGCCTCGAGAGATCGACGGACGGCTCGTCGGCGAGGCGCGCTTCGAGCTGCCGCCCGATCTGCCGCTGGGCTACCACCGGGTCCACGCCCTCAGCGCCGACACCGAGGCCGACGCGTTGCTGGTCGTGGCGCCCGCCCGGCTCGACCTGCCCCCCGCCCTCGACCACCAGCAGTGGGGCCTCACCGCCCAGCTGTACGCCGCCCGGTCCCGGAGCTCCTGGGGCGTCGGCGACTTCGCCGACCTGGCGACCCTCGCCGAGTGGGGGGCCTCCCTCGGCGCGACGTTCGTGCTGGTCAACCCGCTGCACGCGGGGGAGCCGGTGCCGCCGCTGGAGCCCTCGCCGTACCTCCCCACCTCTCGACGCTTCCTCAACCCGCTCTACGTCCGCGTCGAGGAGATCGCCGAGGCCAAGGGCCTGGCGACCACGCCCCAGGTGATCCTCGAACGGCTGGCGGCCACCGCCCGCGAGATCGCCGACGACGGCCTGATCGACCGCGACGTCGCCTGGCGGGCCAAGCTCGACGCGCTCGAGCTGGTCTTCACCGCCCCGCGCGGCGCGGCCCGGCAGCAGTCGCTCGACGCGTTCCTCGCCGAGCAGGGCGAGCCGTTGCAGCAGTTCGCCGTGTGGTGCGCGATCGCCGAGCTGTTCACCGAGACCGACGGGCCGGGGGCGCCCTGGCCGGCCTGGGCCCGCGACCCGCACTCCCCCGCCGTCGCGGAGCTGGCCGAGGACCTCGGCGACCGGGTCGACTTCTTCGCCTGGCTGCAGTGGGTCGCCGACGAGCAGCTCGGGGCCGCCCAGGCGGCGGCGAGGACCGCCGGCATGTCCCTCGGCCTGGTCACCGACCTGGCCGTCGGGGTGCACCCGACGGGTGCCGAGGTGTGGACGCTCGGCGACGCTCTCGCCACCGGTGTGACCGTCGGCGCCCCACCCGACGCGTTCAACCAGCGCGGCCAGGACTGGTCGCAGCCGCCGTGGCGGCCCGACCGGCTCGCGGCGCTCGGCTACACGCCGTACCGCGACATGCTGCGCACCGCCTTCCGACACGCCGGCGGGCTGCGGATCGACCACGTCATGGGACTGTTCCGGCTGTGGTGCATCCCGGCCGGCAACCCGCCGAGCGAGGGCGCCTACCTGCGCTACGACCACGAGGCGATGGTCTCGATCCTGCTGTTGGAGGCGCACCGCGCGGGGGCGTTCGTGGTCGGCGAGGACCTCGGCGTCGTGGAGCCGTTCGTCCGCGACTATCTCCGCGAGCGCGGGGTGCTCGGCACCTCCATCCTCTGGTTCGAATGGGAGGACGGCGCACCCAAGCCGCCCGAGACCTACCGCGAGCTGTGCCTGGCCTCGGTCACCACCCACGACCTGCCGCCCACGGCCGGCTACCTCGCGATGGAGCATGTCCGGCTGCGCGAGCGGCTCGGGCTGCTCACCCGGTCCGTCGAGGAGGAGCTCGCGTTCGCCGAGCAGGAGCAGGAGGCCTTCATCGCGATGGCTCGCGAGCGAGGGCTGCTGCCCGGCCCGGGCGACGGGGAGGCCACCGACGAGCAGACGGTGGAGGCGCTGCACGCGCTGCTCACCCGGGCTCCGTCCGTGCTGCTCGGCGTGGCCGTGCCCGACCTGGTCGGCGACCGGCGCACCCAGAACCAGCCCGGCACGCACCGCGAGTACCCCAACTGGTGCCTCCCGCTCACCGGCCCCGAGGGAGAGCCGGTGCTGTTGGAGGACCTGCCGGGCCGGCAGCTCGCCCGCCGGCTGGCCGCGCGCCTCCCCGGCCGCCTCACCGCCCCCTAGGCTTCCCCCGTGGCGCTACGCATCGTGGCGAGCCGGCCCGACCCGGCGATCATCACCCTGCCGTGGTCGACGCCGCTGGAGGAGTGGGGCGAGCGAGTACGTCGTGCCGCTGCCGCGCGGCCTGTCGCGGCACATCGGTGCGGATCGTGCGGCTGCGCGACCAGGTCTACGCCGTCAAGGAGACGCAGGAGGAGATCGCCTTCCGCGAGTACCGCCTGCTGCGCGACCTGCAGCGGATCGGGCTGCCCGCCGTGGTGCCGCAGGCCGTGGTCACCGGGCGTCTGGACGCCGACCGGCGAGCCGCTGCCAGCGCCCTGGTCACCCGAGCACCTGCGGTTCTCGCTGCCCTACCGCAGCCTGTTCACCCACGGCTGTGCCGCCGAGCACCTCCCGTCGCTGGTCGACGCGATGGTGGTGCTGCTGGTGCGGCTGCACCTCGCCGACTTCTACTGGGGCGACGTGTCGCTGTCCAACGTGCTGTTCCGGCGCGACGCGGGCGGGTTCGCGGCCTACCTCGTCGACGCCGAGACCGGCGAGCTGCAGCCCGCGCCTGTCCGCCGGATGCGCGAGCTACGACCTCACCGTCGGCACCGAGAACATCTTCGCCGAGCTGCTCGACCTCCAGGCCCCGACGAGCGAGGTCGATGCCGAGGTCGAGGCCCACGAGATCGTCGAGATGCTGCGCGAGCGCTACGACGCGCTGTGGTCGGAGCTCACCGCCGAGGAGGAGTTCTCCGCCGACGAGATGTGGCGGATCGAGCGAGCGGATCGAGCGGCTCAACGACCTCGGCTTCGACGTCGACGAGCTCGACATCGTCACCGACTTCGACGGCGACCGGTCCGGATCCAGCCCCAAGGTCGTCGAGCTCGGCCACCACAGCGCGAGCTCCAGCGCCTCACCGGCATGACGGTCGAGGACAACCAGGCCCGCCGGCTGCTCAACGACATCGCGGCCTTCACCGCCACCCACGACCTCGGCCGCGAGGACCGCGCCCTGGTCGCCGCACCGGTGGCTGACCGAGATCTACGAGCCGGTGATCGCGATGATCCCGCGCCGACGCTGCGCGGCAAGCTCGAGCCGGCGGAGATCTTCCACGAGATCCTCGTGCACCGGTGGTACCTCTCCGAGCAGGCCGGCCAGGAGGTCGACCTCTTCGACACCGCCCGCGACTACATCGCCCAGGTGCTGACCGCGAAGCCGGAGGAGGCGATCGCGGCCGACTGACCGCGACATGCGCGTTGTGGCGGCCCGACATGCGCGTAGTGGAGATGCCGGCGCGGTCGGCGTACCGCCCGGCGGCGGCGCATCAGCGCAACAGGTCGCGCGCGATCACCATCCGCTGGATCTGGTTGGTGCCCTCGAAGATCTGCATCACCTTGGCCTCGCGCATGTAGCCGCTCGACGGGGAAGTCGCGGGTGTAGCCGTAGCCGCCGAGCACCTGCACGGCGTCGGTGGTGACCTTCATCGCGGCGTCGGTGGCGACCAGCTTGGCGATGCTGGCCTGCCGGGCGAACGGCACGGCCGGCGTCCTTGAGCCGTGCGGCGTGGAGGTACGTCGCCCGGGCGCGCTCGACGTCGACGGCCTCCATGTCGGCGAGCAGGAACTGCAGCCCCTGGAGGTCGATGATCGGCCGGCCGAACGGCTCGCGCTCGCGGGCGTAGGAGACCGCGTGCGTCGAGCGCGCCCTGCGCGAGGCCGGTGGCGACCGCGGCGATGCCGAGCCGACCGGAGTCGAGCGCGCCGAGCGCGATCCGCAGCCCGTCGCCCTCCTCGCCGAGGCGCCGGTCGACCGGGATCCGGACGTCCGTCGAAGAGCACCGTGCGTGGTCGACGTCGCAGTGCAGGCCCATCTTCCGCTCGGGCGGGCCGAACGTCAGCCCGTCGGTGTCGGCCGGCACGAGGAAGCGAGGACAGACCCAGCGCCTGCGTCGTCGGAGGTGCGGGCGAACACCTGTAGAAGTCGGCGACGCCGCCGTTGCTGATCCACGGCCTTGGCGCCGGTGACGACGTAGTCGTCGCCGTCGCGGACCGCGCGCGTGCGGCATCGCGCTCGACGTCGGAGCCGGCGTGCGGCTCGGACAGGCAGTAGGCGCCGAGCCAGTCGCCGCAGAGCATCCCGGGCAGCCAGGCGTCGCTGCTGGTCGCGCCGACCCGTGGGCAGCGACCACCGACGCGGTGAGGGCGTGCACCGAGACGCCGACCCCGACGCTGGGCCAGGCGGCGGACGATCTCCTCGAGGACCTGGAGGTAGACCTCGTAGGGCTGGGCGCCGCCGCCGTGCTCCTCCGCGTAGGGCAGGGACAGCAGCCCGGACCGGCCCAGCACGCGGTAGACGTCGGCAGGGAACTCGCCGGCCTCCTCCGCATCGTGGACGTGCGGCTCGAGCTCCTTGGCGGCGATCTCGCGGGTCAGCTCGAGGAGAGCCCCGGCCTCCTCGGTCGGGAGCAGCCGTTCTACGGTCGTGGGCACCGTTCGATCCTAGGGCCGCGGGGTGGACGGGGAGATGGGCGAAGGCGCCGTCGAGGGCGTCGGCCGGGCCGCGTCGCCCGAGGCCGGCCCGTCGGAGGCCGGCCCGTCGGGGGCCGGCTGGTCGGCCTCCGAGTCGGCCGGCGGCTGGGCGTACGTCAGCGGGACGTAGTCACGCACCTGGAACCTGCCGTCCGTGCGCAGCACCACCGCCTGGATCCCGACCGGGCGACCTTCGCGGTAGGTGATCAACGAGACCTGGGCCTGGCGGCGCAGCTTGCTGCCGACGGCCAGGGCGTACGCCGCGCCGCCGGTCGTGCCGGTCGTGTAGCGCCAGCCGTCGAGCCCGTTGTCGCCGATCTCGTTGGTCGGCCCGACCTGGACGTGCAGGTGGCCGCCGATGACGAGGTCGGCGCAGCCGCGCCGCAGGGCCTCGCTGCCGAGCGCCGCGTCGTGCACGAGCACGGTGTTGACCCGCTGCTCCTGCGCGCACACCTCATCGGCGACCAGCGTGACCGTGTCGGCGAAGGAGAGCCCCGGCTCGTCACGCCAGTTGCCCAAACCGCTCGAACGGGGGTCGTCGATGCCCCAGACCACCGAGCCCCCCGGGCCGTCGACGGTGGAGGCCGCCGGGCGTGCCCACCCGAGGTCACCGAGGTGATCGCCGACGAAGCTGCCGTGATCGTGGTTGCCGGTGACGGCCACCTTGTCGTAGCCGTCGAAGGCGGAGTCCAGGGAGTCGAGGCTGAAGGCCTCCCACGACTCGCCCGCCGACGTGTCGTCGCCGGCGTCGAAGACCCACGTGGCCCCCGCGGCGTCGCCGATCGCCCGCGCGACCGGGTCCATCCCGATGTTGTCGTGGCGGTCGGAGACCAGGATCGCCACGGTCTCGTCGGGGTCGGGCGTGCGCAGCTCCAGCTCAGCCGCGGCGGCCTCCGCAGCGGCGTACCAGGACTTGCTGGAGCGGTACGTCGAGATCGCGCTGGCCAGCAGCCGCTGCGACCCGTCGCTGGTGAGGTCGGTGCGGACCTCGACGCTCGACAGCTCCGCGGGAAGGTCGATGCCTTCGCCGACGTAGTCCTGCAGGCCCGTCCACTCCCGGTCGGGCTGGCCCGCCCCTCGCGAGGTGAGCCACGGGACGGTGCCGACCACGATCGCCACGACCAACGCGGCCACACCGACCAGGCCCACCGGCCGGCGCACGGCGTTGAGGACCTCACGCCGGCGGGCCGCGCCGAACAGCAGCCACACCGCCACCGGAGCGGCACCGACGAGGGCGCCGAGGAGGATGGCGTCCACGGCCATGTCGACGCCCGCGGCCCGCACCCGGGCCAACTGACCGTCGGGCTGGGTGGCGATGAAGGCGTAGCGCCGGACCAGCTCGTCGAGGGTCCGTGACTGCGTCTTGCCCAAGGTGAGGTCGGCACCCAGTCCGGAGCCCGACGGCAGCCGCAGGTCGGGCAGCAGCGGGCCGGTGTGCAGCTCGATCTGCCCGGTCAGAGTGGGCCGCACCGTCGTCTCGTGGCTCGCGACGACCACCGTCCGGCTGGAGCCGAGGAAGATCGCCACCGAGGCCGCGGCCGTCACGACCAGCCAGACGCACGCCAGCACCAGGGCGTGAACCATCTGCCCGCGTGTGGGCCTTCGCAGCGGCATCTTCCTTGCATACCATCCCGTCGAAGCGCGACATGCGTGTGGTGGCGGCGCGACATGCGCGTGCTGGCGGCGCGAACTGGTGCCTCGTGGCGAGCGCCTTCGGCACGGGGCCAGAAACCGTCCACAGCCCCGCGGCGTACGCAGTCGTCCACAGGAGGCACCGACGCCGGCTGCCAGACGTCGTCGCCACTCCACGATCGGGGGATGAGACTCCCCGAGCACCCCTTCACCAGTGCCGAGGCTGCGGACCTCGGAGTGACGCGCGCACGACTGCGGGCCTTGGTCGCGAACGGCGAGATGCGCCGGCTGATGCGCGGCGTCTACGCGCCGGCCTCGCTCGCCGACACCGTCGACCTGAGGGTGTCCGCTGCGTCGCTGGTGATCCCGAGGCACTGCGTCGTCGTCGACAGAACCGCGGCTTGGCTCCATGGGGTCGACTGCTGGCCGGCGGGCTGGCTCGATCCCCCACCTCCGCTCGAGATCGTCTCGGCGAACCACGAACCCAGCCGGCGCGCAGGGCTTCTCGGCGGGCGGCGCGAGCTGCTCGACGACGAGGTGATGGAGGCCGGTGACGTCCGGCTCACCACGCCGCTGCGCACGGCATGCGACTGCGCCCGGCTGCGGGGCCGGTGGGCCGCCTTGGCCGCGCTCGACGGCTTCATGCGATGTCATGACCTGACCCACGAGCAGCTCGCCGTGGCGCTGCCCCGTTTCAAGGGGCGACGCGGATGCATCCAGCTGCGGGAGCTGGCACCGCTGGCCTCGCCCTTGGCGGAGTCACCCGCCGAGTCATGGGTCCGCTTGGCCGTCCACGACGCGGGCCTCCCGCCGCCGACGCTGCAGCTGCGGCTCGACGTTCCCGGGTGGGGCGCGGTCCGGCTCGATCTCGCCTACCCGCGGCTCCGGATCGCCATCGAGTACGACGGCCACGCCTTCCACTCCTCGCCCGAGCAACGGGCGCGGGATGCGGCGCGACGTCAGGCGCTGCGTGACGACGGGTGGCTGGTCATCGTGCTGACCAGGACCGAGCTTGCGGCCGGTCGCCTGGAGGGTGTGCTGGGCAGACTCCGCCGCGCCATCGAGGACCGGAGCTCGTCGAGGCGGCGGGTCTACTCACGGCTGGCGGGCTGACGCCACCTCAGCGACCTCCGGCCCGCCCCACACCCCACGCCTCGGGCAGCCACCACCCGCCTGTGGCGGCGCCACACGTCACCTCTCGGGCAGCCACAACCCGCATGTCGCCCTCAGGTGCGCGCCCTCGCGACGGCGTACAACGCGATGCCGGCGGCGACACCGGCGTTGAGGGACTCCAGCGACGTCGACCATCGGGATCGACACCAGCTGGTCGCAGGTCTCGGCGACGAGACGGGAGAGGCCGTCGCCCTCGGAGCCGACGACCACCACCAGCGGCCCGTCGGCGAGCTCGAAGTCCGGCAGCGAGACGTCGCCGTCGGCGGCCAGGCCGACGACCATGCACCCGACGTCCTGGTAGGCCTTGAGCTGTCGGACCAGGTTGACCGTCTGGGCGACGGGCATCCGCGCGGCCGCGCCGGCGCAGGTCTTCCACGCCGAGGCGGTCATGCCGGCGGCTCGCCGCTCGGGGATCACCACGCCGTGCGCGCCGAAGCCCGCCGCCGAGCGGACGACCGCGCCGAGGTTGCGCGGGTCGGTGACCGAGTCGAGCGCCACGATCAGCGGCGGCTCGCCGGCCTCGGCGGCGCGCGTCGAGCAGGTCGTCGGGGTGGGCGTACTCGTACGCCGGCAGCCGGGCCGCGAGGCCCTGGTGGACGGCACCGCCCGTCATCCGGTCGAGCTCGTCGCGCGGCACCTCGAGCAGCGACAGCCCCGCTCGGCGACGAGCTTGAAGACCTCGCGCAGCCGGCCGTCGCGCTCGGCGCCCTCGGCGACGTAGATCGCCGTGACCGGCACGCCCTCGCGCAGCGCCTCGACGACGCGAGTTGCGCCCGGCGATCCACTCGGCGTCGGACGTCTTCGGGCCCCGCCGCTGCGGACGCTTGGCCGCGTCGCGCTCGGAGCGGGTCTTGGCCTTGTGAGGCCTTGTGGTAGGGCCGGTCCTTCGCCTTCGGCGTCGGCCCCTTGCCCTCGAGCCCGCGCCGGACCCGGCCGCCCGAGCCGGCGGTCGGGTTGCCTTTGCCGGTCTTCCGGATCGCGCCCTTGCGCTGCGAGTTGCCGGCCATCAGGACGCACCTGCCACGGACCACTTCGGTCCGCTCGGGGTGTCCTCGATCTCGATGCCGGCCGCCTCGATCCGGTCGCGGATCGCGTCGGCCGCGGCGAAGTCCTTGGCCGCGCGCGCCGCGGCCCGCTCCTCGAGCAGCCCGGCCACCAGCGCGTCGACGACGCCCGCGAGCGCGTCGCCACCGCCCGACGACCCCCAGGCGGGGTCGGCGGGGTCGAGGCCGAGCACGTCGAGCATCGCGCGCACCGCGGCGGCGTGGCGCCCGGCCGCCTCGGTCGCCCCCTCGGCCGCGAGCCGGTTGCCCTCGCGGACGCTGTCGTAGACGACGGCGACCGCCGCGGGCGTGCCCAGGTCGTCGTCCATCGCCGCGGCGAACGCCGCGGGCAGCGCGACGTCACCGACGCGCCGGCACCCGCTCCAGGAACCCCTCGATCCGCCGGAATCCGACCGCGGCCTCGTCGAGCGCCTCGAAGGAGAACTCGACGTGCGAGCGGTAGTGCGCGGCCACGATGTAGAAGCGCAGCTCGATGCCGCGCACCCGCTCGAGCACCGAGGGGACGAGCAGCGAGTTGCCGAGCGACTTGCTCATCTTCTCGCCGGCGGTGGTGATCCACGCGTTGTGCAGCCAGTACGACGCGAAGGGGCGCCCGGCGGCGCGCGACTGCGCCTGCTCGTTCTCGTGGTGCGGGAAGCGCAGGTCGACGCCGCCGCCGTGGATGTCGAAGGCCGGGCCGAGGTACTTGCCGGCCATCGCCGAGCACTCGATGTGCCAGCCCGGCCGCCCCGGCCCCACGGGCGAGGGCCACGACGCGGTCTCCGGCTCGGACTCCTTCTTCCAGCCCTTCCACAGGGCGAAGTCGCGCGGGTCGCGCTTGCCCGCGCGGGTCGGCGTCCTCGGCCGGCTCCATGTCGTCGATGCCCTGCCGGGTCAGCTCGCCGTACGCCGGCCACGAGCGCACGTCGAAGTAGACGTCGCCCGATCCGTCCTCGGCGGCGTAGGCGTGGCCGCGCGCCGATCAGCTCGCCGATCAGCTCGAGCATCTCGGGGATGTGACCGGTGGCCGCCGGCTCGTAGGTCGGCGGCAGCACGTTGATCGACGCCAGCGCCTGGTCGAGCTCGCGGTGCATGTCGTAGGCGAGGTTGAACCAGGGGCGGCCCTGCTCGGCCGACTTGACCAGGATCTTGTCGTCGATGTCGGTGACGTTGCGGATGAACGTGACGTCGTAGCCCGTCGCGGTCAGCCAGCGCCGCAGCACGTCGAAGTTGACCGCCGAGCGCACGTGGCCGACGTGCGGCTCGGACTGCACGGTCAGGCCGCAGACGTAGATGCCGGCCTTCCCCTCCTCGAGGGGGACGAAGTCGCGGACCTCGCGGGTCGCGGTGTCATAGAGCCTGAGCGTCACAAGGCCCGAGTCTAGGGGCCGGGTGCGTCGCGTCAGGACTCGGCGACGAAGTCGATGCCGTGCCAGCCGGTGGCTCCGTCGGGCACCGCGTCGACGCGGACGCCGGTCTGCACCACGCCGCCCTTGTCGGTGGCACGCACCTTCAGCTGGTGGGGCCCGGGCGTCACCGCCAGCGTGACCGCCCACTGCACCCAGGTGTCGTCGCTGGGCGTCGACGCGAGCACCGCCGGCCGCCAGCCGCCGCCGTCGAGCTGCACCTCCACGGCCCGGATGCCGATGTGCTGCGCCCACGCGGCGCCGGCGACCCGGAGCGTGCCGGCGGGCACGCGGTCTCCGGAGGCAGGGACGTCGATCCGCGACGCCAGCTTGACCGGACCGCGCTCCGACCATCCCCGCTCGGTCCAGTACGCCGTGACGTCGGCGAACCGCGTGACCTCCCAGTCGACCACCCACTTGCAGGCGGAGACGTAGCCGTAGAGCCCCGGCACGATGGTCCGCACCGGGAAGCCGTGCTCGATCGGCAGCGGCTGACCGTTCATCGCCACCGCCAGCATCGCCTCTCGGTCGTCGGTCATCACCCCCAGCGGGGTGCCGCAGTTCCAGCCGTCCTGCGAGGTCTGCAGGACCGCATCCGCCCCCGGGCGTACGCCGGCCTCCGCGAGGAGGTCGGCCACCCGCACCCCGCTCCACCAGGCATTGCCGATGAGCGTCCCGCCGACCGGGTTGGAGACGCAGTTGAGCGTGATCCAGGCCTCCGTCAGCTGCCGGTCGAGCAGGTCCTGGTAGGTGACCACCACCTCACGGTCGACCATGCCGTGGATGCGCAGCTGCCAGGTGGCGGGATCGACGGCCGGCGGTGAGATCACGGTGTGGATGATGTAGAAGTCGGCGTTGTCCGTCTGCCAGGGAGCGACGCCACTCACCTCGACGGTGGCGCCGCGAGGCACCTGGGGCATCGTGACGCCGTCCAGGCGCAGCAGGTCACGCGCGGCCTCGACCCGCTCGCGGTTGCGGCCGAGCCAACGGCCGGCGACCACCGCCACCACCGTGCCCGCGCCGACCGTCGCCAGCCGCCGCAGGAAGGTCCGACGGTCGGTGCCGGCCTCGTCACCGCGGTTCGACAGAGGCGAGGCGGTCAGCGCGCCGGCCAGCCAGGCGAAGACCAGCTGCCAGGTCAGATAGCCCACCAGCACCGGCAGCAGCCGCGTCGGCGTGGCTCCCTCGCTGGTCAGCACGGCCACCGCCCCCACCGCGGCCAGCAGCGTGAAGACCAGCGTTGCGAACCACATCTTCAACCGGCCGACGTAGCCCGCCAGCGCGAAGCCGCCCAGCAGCAGGAGCAGGATCGACCCGACCAGGAACGGCTTGTCGTAGAACTGCAGCGTCTGGATCGCCTGCTCGGCAACCGCCCCCGGCGTGTTCCTGATGACCAGCTCAGCGACCGCGATCACCGGGCTCTCCCGGATCGAGAGGACGGCTGCGACGGCGGCGCTCGTGGCAAGCCCGGCCAGGCCGGCCACCAGGCCGGCCAGCAGCCACGGGACGCGTGTGCCAGTCACCCCCCGATTGTCTCTCGGGCATGATCAGACTGTGAATGACGAAGCCCTTACGGCCCGGGTCGGCGTCGGCACCGACGTGCACGCCCTGGCCGACGGCGTACCCCTGTGGCTGGCCGGCCTCTCCTGGCCCGACGAGCCGCGCGGCCTCGCCGGCCACTCCGACGGCGACGTCGCCGCCCACGCCGCGTGCGACGCGCTGCTGTCCGCGGCCGGACTGGGTGACCTGGGCTCGACCTTCGGCACCGCCGACCCCGGATGGGCCGGCGCCTCCGGCGCCAGCCTGCTGGCCGAGACCTGCCGTCGGGTCCGGGCCGCAGGGTTCGCGATCGGCAACGTCGCCGTGCAGGTGATCGGCAACGCGCCCAGGCTGGCCCCCCGCCGGGCCGAGGCGGAGGCCGCGCTGTCGGCCGCCGCCGGCGCGCCGGTCTCGGTGTCGGCCACCACCACCGACGGGCTGGGCCTCACCGGTCGCGGCGACGGCGTCGCCGCCATCGCGACCGCGCTGGTCAGCCGCGTCTGAGCCCGCAACGCGCATCTCGCACCGCCGCCGCGGGCATGTGGCGGATGGGGGCGCCGGCCCCGACGGTCGTTGCGGACCGACGCCTGGGGCATGTTCACTGGCCGTGGGCACGCCGGTCGCCAACCCTGGCCCCACGGTGCCCGGTCATTCGCTGGACGGGAGGGAGTCGCCGCATGCGGGAGTACACGTCCGTGGTCGTCACCAGAGGTGCCGGAGGCTGGGGCGGTCCACTGACCATCACGCCCGACGACGAGCGACCTCTCATCGCCTCGATCACCGGCGGCGGCGTGCATCCCGTGGCCCAGCGGATCGCGGACCTGTCGGGTGGCGAGGTGATCGACGGCTTCGCCCAACCCGCCCCCGTCGAACGGCTCGCGGTCGCCGTGATCGACTGCGGCGGCACCGCGCGAGCGGGGGTCTACCCGATGAAGAAGGTGCCGACCGTGGACATCCACGCCACCAGCCCCAGCGGACCGCTGAGCAGCCACCTGACGGAGGAGCTCTTCGTGTCCGGCGTCGGCGTCGCCAACGTGGCCCGGGCGTGACCCACGCTCATGACGCCCTCCCGGTCTACGAGTCGACCGTGACCGGTGTCGGCGCGCTCGTCGAGGACCTGCTCACCGAGGGCGTGCTGGTCTTCTTCGGCGCTCGGTCGCCGGTGGAGCTCCACGAGATCTCGGTGCTGCATGAAGCGTCCACGGCCGAGGACGGCCCCCGTCCGGGCGACCTGCTCGCCCTGGGGCCGCATGCCGAGCTCGAGGTTCTCGCGGTCGGGTCGGTGGTGCGCGACAACCTGCTGAACCTCGGACACCTCGATCTCAAGGCCGACGGACGTCGTGAGCCGTCGCTGCCGGGCGACGTGTGCGTCCGGATCGGAGCCTTGCCGCTGCTCGCACCCGGTGACAGGTTCCGCATCCTGCGCCCGGACCACGTGACGCGGGACTGAGGCGGCCCGAACACCATGCAGCACACCGCCGTCGTGATCCTCGCGGCCGGCTCGGGCACCCGGGTCGGAGCCGCAGTCAACAAGGTGCTGCTCCCGGTCGACGGCGTCGCCGCCGTCGCCAGGTCCGTGCGCACGGCGCTGGCAACGCCAGGAGTGCGTCGGGTCGTGGTCGTCGTCCGTGACGGGGAGGACGCCGCCGTGCGCGGCGCGCTCGCCGACGCCGCGATCGAGGACGCACGGGTCGGCCTCGTCCTCGGTGGCGACACCAGGCACGCTTCGGAGTGGCGGGCGCTGAGCGCGCTGGCGGGGGACATCGCCCGCGATGACATCGAGATCGTGGCCATCCACGACGCAGCCCGTCCGTGGGCAGACGTGGGGCTGTTCGCCTCGGTGATCGATGCTGCCCGGACGACCGGAGGGGCGATCCCCGTCATCGACCTCGACTGCGTGGTGGCGAAGGACGGAGCCGAGCTCCCCGGGCGCCTCGTCGGGGTCCAGACCCCGCAGGCGTTTCGCGCGTCCCCGCTGCTGGCGGCGTACGCCGCCGCGGAGCGAGATGCCTTCGTCGGCACCGACACCTCCGCGTGCCTCGAGCGGTACGCCGACCAGCTGGAGATCGCTGCCGTGCCCGGCGACGAGGACAACCGCAAGATCACCTTCCCGGGGGATCTGCCCGCTCCGCCGTCTGCGGCCGACCGATGACGTCTCCGGATCGGGCGACCGCCTCGAGCCAGGAGCACCAACGGTCCTCCGTCGGAGCGGGGAGGGATTGCGCCACCGACCGTGGGAGCAGCACCGGTGTCCCGAGCTGCCACAGAAGCTCACGGTCGTAGGTGCCGTCCACCAGTCCGCGGCTCACCACCTTCACCGTGTCGGTGACCGGCGACATCGCGACCAGCACCTGGTCGACGCCCCGTCCGGCCAGCTGGGCGGCGTCGGGGTCCTCGTCGCCGACCCTGAGGACCAGGACGACCTCACCGGGCGGCGGCCAGGGCTCGCCGCTCCCGACCAGATGGCGCCCCACCTCGCCGGGAAACGCCGAAGCCCCCGGAGACTCCCCGGGGGCTTCGGCGAACGGATCGCTCAGGAGGCGAGCACCTCGTCGAGGATCGCCTCGGCCTTGTCCTCGTTGGTGTGCTCGGCGAGCGCGAGCTCGGAGACCAGGATCTGCCGAGCCTTGGCCAGCATCCGCTTCTCGCCCGCGGACAGGCCGCGGTCACGCTCGCGGCGCCACAGGTCGCGGACGACCTCGGACACCTTCATCACGTCGCCGCTGTGCAGCTTCTCGAGGTTCGCCTTGTAGCGGCGCGACCAGTTGGTCGGCTCCTCCACGTGCGCGGCACGGAGCACGTCGAACACGCGGTCGAGGCCCTCCTTGTCGACCACGTCACGAACACCGACCAGGTCGAGGTTGCACGCGGGGACGCGCACGACCAGGTCCTGCTGAGCGACGATCCGGAGGACGAGGTACTGGCGGTCCTCCCCCTTGATCTTCCGCATCTCGATGTCTTCGATGACGGCAGCGCCGTGATTCGGGTAAACAACCGTTTCGCCGACGGTGAAATGTCATATGTCAAGTACCCCTTCCTGGTGACCAGTCTAACACGGCGCCTGCCTGGCCCGGGCGGCGTTTGTGCAGGTCAGAGGGCATATCGGGGCTTGACAGCGCCGACGTCTTGTGCAGGTGCCTCACCGCTCGGGCCGCGGGCGCGCCGGCCCGAGTCGGCCGCTAGGCTAGGCACGCACGTCTGCGAGGGCGGCGTTCGTGGTGCCGGGAGGCACACGCGGACCAGGGTCGGCGGCCGGTCAGCGGCCACCCGGAGCGAAGGTGAGGACGACATGCAGGTGCGACGCTCGAGCGCGATGCTGGCAGGCACGCTCCTGCTCGCGGTCCCGGTCACGGCCTCCTGCGGCATCGACGGGCGCAACGCCGCCACCAACCGCGAGTACACACCGGCCGCCGGCTCCAACGCCCGGGACGCCGAGGTCGACGTGCTCGGCGCTGTCGTCGTGTCCGCCCAGCCGGGGTCGGGCACCTTCATCGCGACGTTCGTCAACAACGACGCCGCCGAGGAGGCCCAGGTCACCGGGCTCGGCGCCGCGCCGGGGGGCGAGGATCTGACGGTCGGCGACTTCGCGCCCATCACCGTGCCCGCACGCGGGCTCGACAACCTCGCCGCCGAGGGCAGCGCGGGGATCCCGGTCTCCGGCGACTTCTCCGCGGGCGACTTCCTCGCCATGCAGGTCACGCTCGGGAACGGCGAGATCGTCGACCTGAAGGTGCCCGTGGTGCCCGACGACGAGGAGTTCGCCAACGAGTTCCAGGGTCTCGACACCACCGGCGCGTCCTGACCCGCGCGCAGCCATGACGACGTACCCCTATCGGAGGACGCGATGACCTACACGCTGGTCCTGCTCCGCCACGGCGAGAGCGAGTGGAACGCCAAGAACCTCTTCACCGGCTGGGTCGACGTCGCCCTCACCGAGAAGGGCCGCGCGCGAGGCCGTGCGCGGCGGCGAGCTGCTGCGCGAGCGCCGGCGTGCTGCCCGACGTCGTGCACACCTCGCTGCAGCGCCGGGCGATCACCACCGCCAGCCTGGCGCTCGACGCCGCCGACCGGCACTGGATCCCGGTGCGGCGCTCCTGGCGGCTCAACGAGCGCCACTACGGCGCGCTGCAGGGCAAGGACAAGAAGCAGACGCTCGAGGAGTACGGCGAGGAGCAGTTCATGCTCTGGCGCCGCTCCTTCGACGTCCCGCCGCCGCCGCTCGACGACGACGACGAGTTCTCCCAGGCCGGCGACCCGCGCTACGCCGACCTCGGCGACGAGCTGCCGCGCACCGAGTGCCTCAAGGACGTCATCGCCCGGATGCTGCCCTACTGGGAGTCCGAGATCGTGCCCGACCTGCGCGCCGGCAAGACCGTGCTGGTCGCCGCCCACGGCAACAGCCTGCGCGCGCTCGTCAAGCACCTCGACGGGATCAGCGACGAGGACATCGCCGGCCTCAACATCCCCACCGGCATGCCGCTGGTCTACGAGCTCGACGACGACCTGCAGCCGACCGTCCCCGGCGGCGAGTACCTCGACCCCGAGGCGGCCGCCGCCGCGGCCGCAGCCGTGGCCAACCAGGGCCGCTGAGCACGCCGCCGACGTCGACGGCGTCAGCGTCGTCGGGCTGGCTCGCCGGTGACGACGAAGACCACCCGGTTGGCGACCGAGACGGCGTGGTCGGCGATCCGCTCGTAGTAGCGGCCGAGCAGGGCGATGTCGACGGCGGCCTCGACGCCGTGGGTCCAGTCGGCGGAGAGCAGCTCGGTGAAGGTCTGTGCGGCGCAGCTGGTCCATCTCCTCGTCGTCGTCGCCGAGCTCGATGGCGCGCCTCGACGTCGCGGTCGGCGATGATCTGCGGCGACCGCGCCGACCATGTCCTCGGCGACCTCGGCCATCCGCTCATGGTCGGGCGCAGCTCGCTCGGGCACGGCCACGTCGGGCACCCGCAGCCGGGCGATCTTGGCGACGTGGACCGAGAGGTCGCCCATCCGCTCGAGCTCGCTGACCATCCGCAGCGCCGCGACGACCGTGCGCAGGTCGCCGGCGACCGGCTGCTGCAGCGACAGCAGCGTGAAGGCGGCGTCCTCGACCCGCTCCGCGGGCCACGTCGATCTGGCTGTCGGCGCTGATCACCTGCTCGGCCGATGGCCGCGTCGCCGTCGAGCAGCGCCTCGGTGGCGTAGCGGACGGCGTTCTCGACCTGCACGGCAGATCGCCGGCCAGGTCGGCGAAGATGCCGTCGAGCTGTTCGTGGAACGCCTCACGCATGCCGCACAGCCTAGGCAGCCCAGGTGAACCAGCCGGCGCGCGACCGGTGAACGGGGCATGAACACTCGGCACCCAGTGCGTCGCGGAGGCCGGGCTCAGCGACGTCCGCTGCGTACGATCGACGACGTGGATCCGACGACCCAGGCCGCTGCTGGCCGCGCTCATCGGTGCCGTCGTCGCCGGCGGCGCCGTGCTCGCGTGGCACGTCAGCGACCGCCAGCTGCGCGCCGGCCGCTCCGGCCGAGCGAGCCCGCCGTCCCGGCCGGCGTCGCCAGCGTCCTCTCCGTCCTGCGCAGCAGCGCGGTCGTCGTCGACGACCGACGACGTCGTGCTCAAGGCCTCGGCGCCGGCGTACGCCCTCGGGCTGGTCCGCGGACGGGAGCTCGTCGCAGCCGGAGCTCGCCGCGCTGGTCGCCGAGGTACGCCGCGACGGCGAGATCCGCGAGACCGAGCTGGTGCTCGCCTCGCCCGGCGGCTCTCCGCGCCACGTCACCGCCCGGGTCGCGCCGCTGGGCTCGCGCCTGGTGCTCGCGCTGGTCGAGGACCGCACCCGCGAGCGCCGGGTCGAGGCGGTGCGCCGCGACTTCGTCGCCAACGTCAGCCACGAGCTGAAGACGCCCGTCGGCGCGATCCGGCTGCTCGCCGAGGCGGTTCAGCGACGCCGCCGACGACCCCGAGGCGGTCGAGCCGGTTCGCCGGCCGGATGCTGACCGAGAGCGAGCGGCTCACCCGGCTGGTGCAGCAGATCATCGAGCTCTCCCGGCTCCAGGGCGACGACCCGCTGGCAGTCGCCCGTCGTGATCTCGGTCGACAAGGTCATCGACCAGGCCGTCGACACCAGCGCCATCGACGCCGCGGCCACGGCAGATCTCGCTCGATCGTGACCGGCGAGGCCGGCCTGACGTGTCTCGGCAACCGCGAGCAGGTCGGCGCCGCGGTCAGCAACCTGGTCGCCAACGCCGTCGCCTACTCCGCCGGAGGGCACCTCGGTCGTGGTGACCGCCAAGGCGGTGCCCGAGGCCGTCGAGATCTCGCGTGATCGACCAGGGCATCGGCATCCCCGCCGGCGAGCTCGACCGGATCTTCGAGCGGTTCTACCGCGTCGACCCGGCCCGGCACCGCTCCACCGGCGGCACCGGCCTCGGGCCTGTCGATCGTCAAGCACGTCGCCGCCACCCACGGCGGCGACGTCAGCGTCTGGTCCGTCGAGGGCCAGGGCTCGACGTTCACCCTGACGCTTCCCGCGCGACCGCCGCCCGGCAGCCGGACGACGCCAGGAGGCACGACCGGTGACCCGCGTACTCGTCGTCGAGGACGAGGAGAGCTACAGCGACGCGCTCGCCTACCTGCTGCGCAAGGAGGGCTACGAGGTCGCGATCGCCGCCGACCGGCCCCGACGGCGCTGGCGGAGTTCGACCGCAACGGCGCCGACATCGTGCTGCTCGACCTGATGCTGCCCGGCCTGCCCGGCACCGAGGTGTGCCGCCAGATCCGCGCCGTCTCGCACGTGCCGGTGATCATGGTGAGCGCCAAGGACGACGAGGTCGACAAGGTCGTCGGGCTCGAGCTCGGCGCCGACGACTACGTCACCAAGCCCTACTCCCCGCGCGAGCTGGTCGCCCGGATCCGCGCCGTGCTGCGCCGCGGCGGCGAGCCCGACCTGCTGCCCGACGCGCTCGAGGCCGGCCCGGTCCGGATGGACGTCGAGCGGCACGTCGTCACCGTCGACGGCGGCGAGCAGCGGCTGCCGCTCAAGGAGTTCGAGCTGCTCGAGATGTTCCTGCGCAACCCCGGCCGGGTGCTCACCCGCGGGCAGCTGATCGACCGGGTCTGGGGCTCCGACTACGTCGGCGACACCAAGACCCTCGACGTCCACGTGAAGCGGCTGCGCGCCAAGCTCGAGCCGGACCCCGCCGACGCCGCAGCATCCTCGTCACCGTGCGCGGGCTGGGCTACAAGCTGGACGCCTGAGGGGACGATTCCGTTGTTTGGGTCCAAACAACGGGATTCCGGGCCTGTGGGCTGTCGTTCTTGCCCAATCGTGGTGGGTGACGCGGTGTCCGAAACCCGCGCGACCGGGGTCGGTGCCGTGCCGTAGGTTCGTGCGGTGACCAACCCCCGCGAGCCGGCGACCGCCGGCACGTCACCGGCCACCCCGGCGGCTGCCGGCGACACCACGCCCTCGTGGCTGCCCCTCGCGGCGGTGGGCGTCACGCTGATCCTGTGGGCCTCGGCCTTCGTCGCGATCCGCTACCTCAGGGACGACTTCTCGGCCGGCTCGCTGTCCTTGGGACGGCTGGTCGTCGGGTCGCTCGCGCTGGGTGCGGTCGCGCTCACCCGGCACCGCACACGGATGAGTGGCCGCGACTGGCTGGCGGTGGTCGCCGTCGGCGTGCTGTGGTTCGGCATCTACAACGTCGCGCTCAACGCGGGCGAGCAGCGGGTCGACGCCGGCACCGCCGTGATGCTGATCCAGGTCTCCCCGCTGCTGATCGCGCTGCTCGCCGCGGCGTTCCTCGGCGAGCGGTTCACCGCGCTCCTCGGGGTCGGGCTGGTGCTGGCGTTCGTCGGCGTCGCGATCATCGCGCTCGGCAGCCGCCGCAGCGGCGAGCACGACGTGGTCGGGGTCGCGCTGTGCCTGCTGTCGGCCCTGGTCTACTCCATCGGCCTGGTGGCCCAGAAGCCGGTCGTCGGCCGGGTGCCCGCCCTGCAGGTCACTTGGCTGGCCTGCACCGTCGGCGCGGTCGTCTGCCTGCCGTTCCTGGGCGACCTGGTCGACGATGTGCGCGCGGCGCCCGTTTCGTCGATCTGGTGGGTGGTCTACCTCGGCGTGTTCCCGACGGCGATCGCGTTCACCACCTACGCCTTCGCGCTGCGCCACATGGGCGCCGGGCAGCTCGGCGTCTCGACGTACCTCGTCCCCCCGCTCACCATCGTGATGGGGCTGGTGTTCCTCGGCGAGGCGCCGCCGCCCCTGGCCTACGTCGGCGGCATCCTGGCCCTGGTGGGCGTGGCCATCGCCCGCCACCGGCCGAAGGGACAACGCCGATGACCGTCCTCGCACAGCTGCTGGTGGCGCTGGTGGCGCTGCTGCACGTCGGGTTCCTGGCGCTCGAGATGGTGCTGTGGACCAAGCCCGCCGGCCGGCAGGCCTTCGGCCTCGACCGCGAGTTCGCCGAGCAGACCAAGGCGCTCGCGGCCAACCAGGGGCTCTACAACGGCTTCCTCGCCGCCGGGCTCGTCTGGGGCCTGGTCCGCGACGACACCGCCACGACGGTGTTCTTCCTGCTGTGCGTCCTGGTGGCCGGCGTCTTCGGCGCGATGACCGTGAGCCGCACCATCCTGCTCGTCCAGGCGCTGCCGGGGCTGCTCGCGCTCGGCGCCGTGCTGCTCGCTCGCTGAGCCGCGCTACGACGACGAGACGGCGAGACGGCGAGGGGATGGCCCTGCTGCTGGCCGTCGCTCCCGCACTCAGGCGGTGACCAGCGATGCGGCCCAGCCGAGCCCGACCAGTCCGGCGCCGCCGCACACGGCCAGACGGATCCACCGGTGGCGCTCGGGCAGAAGTCTGGTGGAGAGCCAGATCGCCAGGGTCACCAGCAACACCACCACGGTCTGGGCGACGTCGATGCCGAGGTTGAACGCGGCGAGGGCCAGCACCTGGTGGTCGGTCCCCAGGCCGAGGTCGCCCAGGCTGGAGGCGAAGCCGAGCCCGTGCACCACACCGACGAGCGTCGCGATCCAGGGCCGGATGGCGTCTCCCCTCCGGCGGACCGCGAGCACGGCGGCGGCCACGATGGACAGCGAGATCGCCGGCTCCACCAGGGCGGCGGGGACGGACACGACGTCGAAGTAGGCCAGGCACAGACTCGTCGCGTGGCCGAGGGTGAACGCCGTGACGAGCTTCACCACCCGCCAGGTCGTGGCGCGCGACACCGTGGCGCCGATGACGGCGAAGGTCAGCACGACGAGGAAGAGCAGGTGGTCGAGGCCGGACCGCACGTGGTCGACGCCGGTGACCAGGAACGACCCGACCGTCGAGGCCAGGCCAAGGGAGATCGCGGCGGTGCCGGCCTCCCCCAGACGGGTGGCGACCGCCCCATCGGCTCCCGACAGCAGGACCTGGTCGCTCGGCGAGGTGAACGACCAGGCCAGGCCGATCTCGGAGACCTGACCGTCGTGGGGTCCGGTGGCGAGGAGCACCTGGACGTACTCCGACGCGGTGTGCTGGGCCACGGCCGGGGCGGGCCCGGCGCCGATGATGTCGACCTCCTGACCGTCGATCGTGACCCGCACGTGGTCGCGAACGGCAGCCACGAGCCCCGGCGCCACCGACGCCTCCTGGGCGTCCATCTCCGCCGCGTCGAGGAGACCGTCACCGGAGGTGTCGCGGTAGCCGAGCTCGTCGAAAGCGACCGGAGCCGCGGCGAGGACCCGTCGTTCGGTCACCGAGAGCTCGACGGCGTCGCTGGATCCGTCGTGGGCGGATGCGGGCCCTCCGCCCACGACCAGCCCCCCGGCGGACAGGGTGGTCAGCAGCACCACGGCGAACCGCCGAGCGACCGTGCGAGACATGCTCACTCCTGCTCGTCCGGTGACGGGCCGCCGGGAGGCTGGCCGCCCGGTCCGCCACCGGCAGCCTCGCCGTTCGGGAGGGCCGCGGCGCTGTTGTCGGGGCTGCTCAGAGCGTCGACCGCGGTGGCTCCCACCCGGCAGGTCGGCAGGTTCGGGGAGTCGTAGGTGAGGTGGTAGTGGTAGACGGAGCCGAGGTCCGCGGTCTCGGAGGTGTGCCCGGAGCACTCGTCGAGGTCGGTGGGGAGGGCGCGATCCTCCTCCGGTCCGAAGATGGCGTAGCCGTCGTAGGCGAAGCCGACGAGTGCTTCGGCGTCCTGCTCGACGGAGCAGGACACCTCGGCACCGGCCTCGTCGAGGTTGGTCTGGATCGACTCGGCCCCGAAGTGCCAGTGGTAGTAGCCGGACGGGTCGACGTGCCCTCCGCAGGCGTCGAGCGCGGGGAGCCCTCCCCGGTCGGCCACGGAGGGGGCGTCGCCGAAGATCGTGACACCGTCGAGCGCCAGGCCTACTTGAGAGATCGTGGACAGGTCGGTGGGCGTCTCGAGCCGCTCCGGGCTCTTCGGGATCAGCACCCGCAGGTGGAAGGAGCCGTCGGGGGTTGCCTCGAGGCAGGAGTTGGCCGTGGTCGACGACGACGCCGGCCCCTGCGCCGGGTCGGTGATGGTGACCGACCCGTCGGCGTCGACGAAGTCGTAGCCCTGGGCCCGCATCATGTCCCAGAACTCCTCGTCGAGGGCGTAGAGGCCGGGGTCGTCGCCGTCCCAGACCCAGATGCCACCGACGTCGCTGGTGGTCGCGGGGCAGTAGGGGCCCTCGGTGTCGACCGTCGAGGACAGACTGGAGACCTCGAGCTGGTAGCAGGTGGACTCGTTGCCGTTCTCCAGGGTGCAGTCCACCGTCTGCGGCGCTGAGGTCAGGGCACCGTCGTCGAACAGCGCCGACGGGTCTGCCGAGCCCTGGTCGGCGGTCGCGCCCACCGTGCCCGGGGACGAGGAGGCCTGGGAGGTCTCGCTCGACCCGCATGCGGTGGCAGTCAGCGTGACCGCCAGCGCCAGGGCGAGCAGGTGGCGCGTCACTCGCCGTCCTCGGGCGGACCGGCACCGTCGGGCGGACCGGCACCGTCGGGCGGACCGGCACCGTCGGCGGCTTCACCGTCCTCGGACGTCTGGCCGACCAGGCAGGCGACGACCTGGTTCTGGGCGGCCGGGTTGGCGTGGTAGTGGTAGCCGTCGGCGTCGGTCGTGTGGCCGTTGCACTCGTCCAGGTCCTCGGCCTCCTCGCCCTCCTCGAACGGCGAGTGCACCGCGTAGCCGTCCATCGCGTAGCCGAACATCGGGGTGTCCCCCTCCGACGCCTCGCCCACCTCCGAGCAGCCGACCGCCCCGTGCATGTGGTAGCCCTCGAACGGGTTGTAGTGGCCGCCGCAGTCGTCGAAGGCAGCGATGGTGTAGGCGCTGAGGATCGCGTCGACCGGCGCGGACGCGGCGATGATGACACCGTCGAGGGTGACCCCGTTGTTGCCCTGGGGCTCACTGGCCGCGTCGGCGGCGACCGGCTCGGTGGGGATCAGCACCGTGGACTCGATGGGCTCGCCGTTCTCGAGCCACTCGAGGCTGCCCTCGACGCAGTGATTCTCGAGGTCGGGGTCGACGTCGGGCCTCGCGGCCGCCTCGAACTCCTCCTTGGTCTCCGTGACCAGGACGTTGCCGTCCTCGTCGTACATCTGCCAGTTCTCGTCGTCGTAGGTCTCGGCCAGGTCCTCGATGAACTGCCCGTCGATGTCGTAGAGGTTCTCGCCGTCGATCCAGATGCCGCCCTTGTCGGCGCCGTCCGTGATCGTCTCGGGGCAGAACGGTCCCGTCTCGTGGTCGACCGGGTAGCCGGACACCGTGATCCGGTAGCACGTCGTCTCCGCGCCGCCGCTCAGCGTGCAGTCCTCGATCGTGGGCTCCTCGGCCAGGGCGCCATCGAGGAACAGGCTGGTGTCGACGGCGGACGAGGAGGTCGCCGACGAACTCGATGTCGACGACGAGGCGGACGAGGAGTCGGCGTCTTCTGTGTCTGTGCCACCGCAGGACGTGAGCACGAGGGCGGCGGGCAGCGCCAGGAGCAGCCAGCGGGTGCGCCGCGGCGACCGGGACTGGGGGACGTCAGGGCGGAGTGCGTGAGGCATGATCAAAGCCTGAAGGTCACTCCTGTGGTGCCCCTGTGGGGTCGCTCACAGGTTCACCACAGTTACCCGACCTTGAATGGCGGTCCATGCCTCTCGCTCCGACCCCGGCGGCGCCGCGCCGCATCCTCGTCGTCGAGGACGATCCCTCGATCAGCGACGTGGTGGCCACGGCGCTGCGCTTCCAGGGTCATTCGGTCAAGCAAGCGGCGGAGGGGCCCGCGGGACTCGAGCTCGCTCTCGAGGGGGCTGTCGACCTCCTGGTCCTGGACGTCATGCTCCCCGGCTTCGACGGGTTCGAGCTGTGCCGGAGGCTGCGTGAGGCGGGGATGGACGTCCCGGTCCTCTTCCTGACCGCCCGCGACGAGCCCGAGCATCGGATCCGCGGGTTCGCCACCGGAGGCGACGACTACCTCACCAAGCCTTTCAGTGTCGACGAGCTGGTGATGCGCGTCGCAGCGATCCTGCGCCGCACCGGCGGCGCCGCGACCGGCGGGCTGATCCGGGTCGGGTCTCTCACGCTCAACCCGGAGGCGCTCGAGGTCCGTCGGGCGGGCGTCCTCGTCGACCTGTCCGCGACCGAGCACAGGCTGCTCGCGTACCTGATGGCCAACCGGGGCATCGTGGTCTCGAAGTCGCAGATCCTCTCCAACGTCTGGGGCCCCGACCACGACGGCTCCGAGAACATGGTCGAGCTGTACGTCGGCTACCTGCGACGCAAGCTCGACGAGGGGCATCCGCGCCTGATCCACACCCGACGCGGGCTGGGCTACGTGCTGCGCGAGGAGCCGCGATGACACGGCTGTCGCTGCGCTGGTTGATCCTGTTGCCGCTGCTGTCCACCATCGCGGGCGGCTTCCTGGCGTTCGCGTTCTTCATCGACCACAGCGAGCGCGGCACCCGGCTGGAGGAGATCGACCAGGAGCTGGTTCGCGCGGAACGCGTCGGCATCGGCGGATCGGAGGACAACCCGCGGGAGGGGCCCGGCCCTCCCACAGGCGGCACCGCCCAGGCCGTGGCAGAGGGCGCCCCCGTCCATCTCGTCCTGACGACCGACGGGACCGTCGCGGGCGCGACCGGCACGCCAAGCGTCTTCGATCCCGACACGCTCGCACTGCTGGGGTCGACCCGCGACCGCACCTTCACCGACGCGGACGGACATCGCCTCCTGGTGTCGCCGCTGCCGAACGGCCGGGTCCGGGTGACCGCGCTCCCCTTGAGCGGCCTTCAGTCGGCCACCGAAACGCTGCGACGGAACCTCGTGCTCGGCGGGGTGGTCATCACCGTCCTCGCGTCCGCGACGGCGTGGTGGCTGGCCGGGCGGCTGGTCCGCCCTCTCACCGCGATCGCCGCCGCGGCGGACCGGATCGCGGACGGCGACCTCGACACCAGCCTGGAGCACGCCCGCGGGTCCCGCGAGGTCGCGGACCTGTCGCGCGACCTGCAGCGCATGGTCGCGCGTCTGCGCGAGGCCCTCGCCGACCGCGAGAGCTCGGAACGAGCGGCGACCCAGGCACGCGACGACATGCGACGGCTCCTGGCCGACGTGTCCCACGAGATCCGAACGCCACTCACCGCGCTGCATGGCTACAGCGACCTCTATGCCCAGGGGATGCTGACCGAGCCCGCCGCTCTGGACCGGGCCATGGCTCGCGTCGGGAGTGAGAGCAAGCGTCTCCACAGCCTGGTCGACTCGATGCTGCGGCTGGCGCGCGGTGACCGGACCCGGCCACCGGTCGTCCGGGACGTCGACCTGGTCGAGGTGGCGCGAGAGGTGTACGACGACCTCCGCGCAGCGTTCCCAGACCGGGCGCTCACCCTCGAGGTGGCCGAGGGGATCGATGCTCGGGTGGACGGAGACCCGGCCGGCCTCCACCAGGCCGTCCTCAATCTCGGCGCGAACGCCTGCACGCACACCGAGCGCCAGACCCCGGTCGGCCTCTGCGTGGCCGGCCCCGGCTCCTTCGTCGAGGTCTGCGTGATCGACCACGGGCCCGGGATCGACGAGGCCGAGGCGCAGCAGATCTTCCTGCCGTTCTACCGGACCGACCCGTCGCGTGTCCGGCATGGCGCCAGCGGTGCGGGGCTCGGGTTGGCGATCACCCATCAGGTGGCTCGGGACCACGGCGGGTCTGTCGGCCTCGAGCCCACGCCGGGCGGCGGAGCGACGTTCACCCTGCGCATCCCGCGCGCCGGCTAGTCCCGCCCGTCCGCCTCCAGCCAGCCCCGGAACGCCTCGAGGTTGGCGGTGGACTCGCCGCGCTCGCGACGCCACCGCCACTCGGCCCGGATCGAGGACTCGAAGCCGAGCTCGAGCAGGGTGTTGAACGAGTCGTCGGCATTGGCCAGCAGCGCCCCCAGCAGGCGGTCGAGCTCGTCGTCGGTCACGACGGCCAGCGGGAGCCGGCCGGCGAGGTAGATGTCGCCGAGCCGGTCGACGGCGTACGCCGTGCCGTAGGCGCGCAGGTTGCGCTCGAGCAGCCAGCGGTAGACCCGCTCGTGTCCCTCGTCGGGGTTGCGGCAGACGAACGCCTGGGCGGCCAGGTGGTGGCCGCCGACCTCCAGCCGCACCGGCGTCGAGAGCTTGGTGGTGCCGGGCAGGCCGAAGAAGAAGACGCCCTCCCGAGGCTCCTCGTAGTCCAGCTCCTGAGCGGCGAGGAAGCGGCGGACGGTCCCCGCCGCGACCGCCGCCGGGTCCGCCCCGGGTCGGTCACACCGGCTCCGCGGCCATCAGCTCGCGCGCCTGCTCGTAGACCACGAGCGTCTCGTCGGCGGTGCGCTCCCACGAGAACAGCGCCGCCTGCTCCAGCGCTCCGCGCGCCCAGCGGTCGGCGAGACCGGGCTCGCGCAGCACCCGCTGCAGCGCGTCGGCCCACTCCTCTGCATCGTGGCCGTCGACGAGTAGACCGCTCACCCCGTCGCGGACGGCGGTGGCGAGGCCGCCCACGGCCGCGGCGACCACCGGCGTGCCGGCCGCCTGGGCCTCGACGGCGACCAGGCCGAACGACTCGTTGTAGGACGGTACGGCGACCACGTCGGCCGCGGAATACCATCGCACCAGGTCGTCCTGCGCCACCGGCGGCACGAAGCGCACCACGTCGTCGAGTCCCAGCTCGCCGGCCAGCTGGGCCAGCGACTCGGGATGCTCCAGGCCGGTGCCCGAGGGCCCGCCCACGACGGCGACGACCAGCCGCTCCCGCAGCGAGGGATCCCGCCGCAGCATCACGGCCGCCGCTCGCAGCAGCACGTCGGGCGCCTTCAGGGGCTGGATCCGGCCGGCGAAGAGCAGCACCTGTGCGTCCATCGGCAGCCGGAGCGCGGCCCGCGCGAGCTCGGGGGCGACGGGAGAGAACACGCCGAGGTCGACGCCGGGATGCACCACCTCCACGCGGCCGGCCGGGGCGTCGTACAGCTCGATCAGCTGCTTGGCCTCCAGGTCGGTGTTGGCGATCAGCATGTCGGCGGCGGCCACCACCTGCTCCTCGCCGATCTCGCGGATCACCGGGTCGGGGGTGTCGCCCTCGGCGAGGAAGGCGTTCTTGACCTTGGCCATGGTGTGCATCGAGTGGACCAGCGGCACGCCCCAGCGGTCACGGGCCAGCGCGCCGACCTGGCCGGAGAGCCAGTAGTGGGAGTGCACCGCGTCGTAGTGCCCCTGCGGCTGCCCGGCCTCGGCGCGCAGCACCTCGCGGGCGAAGATGCACATCTGACCGGGGAGCTCGCCCTTGGGCAGGCCCTCGAACGGGCCGGCCACCACGTGCTTGACCAGCACCCCCGGCGCGGCCTCGACCACCGGCGGCAGTGCGGAGGACGTCGCCCGCGTGAAGACGTCGACCTCGACGCCGCGGGCAGCCAACCGCCGGGCGAGCTCGATGACGTAGACGTTCATGCCGCCGGCGTCGCCCGTGCCGGGCTGGTCCAGCGGCGAGGTGTGCATGCTGACCATCGCGATGCGATGCAGCGCAGAGCTCACGCCATCACTCCTCACCTCGGGTCGCCTCG
Organism: uncultured Actinomycetota bacterium; assembly: GCA_963719955.1. Classification (GTDB taxonomy): domain Bacteria; phylum Actinomycetota; class Actinomycetes; order Propionibacteriales; family Nocardioidaceae; genus Nocardioides. The sequence continues at coordinate 706,193 of CAVRDV010000002.1, forward strand.
TTGCTGACAACCGCCGTCTCGACGCGGTCATTCCCCGGGGAGGTGACCGCCCGCCGGTCAGCCATGTGCTGCGTGGGCGCCGTGGTGGCGGGGCTCGCCGAGTCCTCGGCCGCGCCACCAGACCATCAGCGAGACCAGCAGCGTCGCGCCCCCGAAGATCGCGTCGCCCAGCAGCCGTCCGGTGACGGGGTAGAGCAACGACAGAGCCGTGGCCGCCAGCAGCACGACGCAGACCCCGACGACCAGCCGCAGCGCCAGCATCGACCGAGCGGTCAGCCCGACGCCCGCCGCGAAGAGCGCCAGCACCAGCCAGGTGAGCCCGGCCCAGCGCAGCGCCGTACCGACCTGGCCGTCGGCGGCGACGACGTCGTAGTGGTCGAGCACGTAGCGAGCCACCCAGCACGCGCCGCCGAGGATGCCGGACAGGCAGGCGGGCGTACGAGAGATCATCGTGGTCCTGACGTGTCCGACGAACGGCCCGGCCGATGGGGGGCCGTCGCCGAGTCTGCCAGACTGCCCCCGTGCAGACCATCGGACTCGTGGGCGGGATGAGCTGGGAGAGCAGCGCGGTCTACTACCGCGACCTCAACCTGGGCGTGCAGCAGCGGCTGGGCGGCCTGTCGTCGCCCAAGCTGGTGCTGTCGACGGTCGACTTCGCCGAGCTCACCCACCTCGAGGACGACCAGCGGTGGGACCAGGTCGGCGAGCTCCTGGCCGAGGCCGGCCGCGGGGTCGAGCGGGCCGGAGCCGACTTCCTCTTGCTGTGTACGACGACCTTCCACAAGGTCGCCGACCAGGTGCAGGACGCCGTCTCGATCCCGCTGCTGCACCTCGGGGACGTGGTGGCCGAGGCGTGCATGTCCCAGGGCGTCACCAAGGTCGGCCTGATCGGCACCACGGTCGCGATGTCGGACCCGTTCTTCGTCGACCGGCTGGCCCGCCATGGTCTCGAGACGATCGTGCCGCCCACCGAGGAGCACGACTGGGTCAACAGCGCGATCTACGACGAGCTCGTCCACGGCCGGGTCGAGGACGACACCCGGCGGCGCGTGGTCGGGCTCTCGGAGGAGCTCTGGGACCGCGGCGCCAAGGGGCTCCTCCTGGGCTGCACCGAGATCGAGCTGCTGATCGGGCAGGCCGACATAGAGCTCCCTGTCTTCCCCTGCACCACGCTGCACGTAGAGGCGGCTCTCGACCGCGCTCTCGCCTGACCTGACCGGCATCGCGGCTCAGGCCGGCGGGCCCGGCTCGTCGGCCTCCAGCACCAGGGCGGCCAGCTCGCGGAGGTCGTCGCTGAGCTCCTGCTCGGGCACCTGCACCTCGGGGCCGCCCGGCAGGCAGAACGTGTAGGTGAACATGTCGGGGTGCGGCAGCCCACCCCGCGCGGTGGCCACGTCGACCCGGTCGACCAGCTCGCGCACCCGCTCGGCCCGCGCGCCGGCCGCGGTGAGGTCGACGCAGCCCGAGACGGTGCGGCCGACGAAGCCCCCGGAGCGCCGCACCTCGACCTGCTCAGACGGTGGCGGCACGGCCGGAGGCGCCTCGGCAGCGCCGCCGAGACCGACCGCCTGCCAGGCGGCGGCCACGACCTCGGCGTGCTCGCCGGCTGTGGCCACCGTCGCCGCGGCGAAGCCCGCGAAGTCGGTGGTCGGGCCGACGTCCGGGCCGGTCAGGGCGGCGTACCAGATCGCGCCGGCACCCTCCCACGACCGCCCACCGATGGCCGTGGCCGCGAGATGGAAGGCGCGGTTGGGAATGCCGGAGTTGAGGTGGACCCCGCCGTTGTCGTCGGTGGTGTCGAGGTAGTCGTCCATGTGCCCGACCTGGGGATCCCGGCCCAGCACCGGGTCGTCGTACGCCGTGCCCGGGGCCGCCATGTCGCGCAGCGCGCGGGCGTCGACGCCGGGCAGGAACAGCTCGGCGCCGATCAGCCAGTCGGCCTGGTCGACGTCCTGGCCGAGCATCCGCTGCTTGGCACAGCTGGCGAAGACGTCGGACATCGACTCGTTGAGGGCGCCCGGCTGGTTGCGGTAGACCAGCCCGGCGGTGTGCTCGGTGACGGCGTGGGCGAGCTCGTGGCCGAGCACGTCGACCGGCTTGGTGAACCGGTCGAAGATCCGCCCGTCACCGTCACCGAACACCAGCTGCGCGCCGTTCCAGAACGCGTTGACGTAGTTGCGGCCGTAGTGGACCGTCATCACGACCTCGGCGCCGGCGTCGTCGAAGGAGTCGCGGCCGTAGACCTCGGCGAAGAGAGCGAGCGCCCCGGCGCCGCCCACGGCGGCCTCGTCGACGGCCGGGTCGCCGCTGGCCGGCTCGCCCTCGCCGCGCACGCGGGAGCCCGGGAGGGAGGTGCCGTTGCGGGCGGTGTAGACCGTCCAGCCGCCCCCGGTCGCCTGCGGGTGGGGCCCGTCCCGAGTGGCCGCCGCGGCGCGCTCGCCGCGGAACCGCAGGTCGACGGGGAGCGACTCCCGGGCCGCCTCGACCGCGGCGCTCGGGGCGTCGGCGACCCCGGAAGCGGCCGCGATCTGTTGGAGGAGGTAGGGCGGGACGAACGTGCAGCGCGCGGCGTGGGGGTCTCCGAGAGTCATGCTGCTGGTCTACCACCGAGCGGGGACGCTCACCATGCCCTCACACCCGGTCGAAGTGGGCGACCACGCGCTGCTCGACGGCGTCGACGGTGACCCGGCCGCCGTAGGGCAGCAGCCACTGGGGACAGGTGTGCCCGAAGTCCACGTCGAGGACGACCACCATCGCGGGGTGGTAGGCCGTCACGGCACGCAGCACCGACTCGCGCTGCTCGGCCCGGATCCGGGCGGCCTCCTCCGCCGACGGGCGGCCGGCGCGTCCCCCGACGTGGGGGCGGGCCCAGAGCAGCGCCGGGCAGGCCTCGAGGATGCCCCGCTCCCCCAGGTTGCGCACCATCCGGAACACCTCCTCGGCGGAGGGGCGCTCCTCGCTGGGCTCGAGCAGCAGCACGCGGCCGGCGTACTCCTCGGCCGGGCGGACGAACCGCGAGACCGCCAGCGTCCACTGGAGGATCTCGATGTTGCCGCCCCAGGTCCGGCCGGTGACGACCCGCTCCGGTCCGACCCATCGCCACGGCTCGGCCGGCTCGGCGTCCGGCCGGGCGGTGAACACCTCGGGGCTGTCCCAGGGCACGCCGTCGTCCCAGGTGCCGGCGACGGGCCGAAGCTCCACGTCACCGCCGGCCAGCGCCGCGCGCAGCGACCGCAGGTGCTCGGCGTCGACCTCCGGCCCGGGCCCGAGGTGGACCTGGGTGGAGCCGCCGTGCACCCCCTCGAGGCCGTGGAACGCCAGCCAGGCCAACAGGTTGGTGTTGTCGCTGTAGCCGAAGAACGGCTTGGGGTCGGCGGTCATCACCCCGGGGTCGAGGTGTCGCAGCACAGTGATCTGGTCGTCGCCGCCGATCGTCGCGAACACCGCCCGGATCGCGGGGTCGGCGAAGGCGCGGTGCAGGTCGGCCGCACGCTCCTCCGGCGTGGCCTCGCGTCGGGTGGTGGCGTACTCCACCGGCACCAGCCCGAGCTCGTCGCGGATCCGGGTCAGCGCCCGCTCGTGGACGTCGGGGAAGTACGCCGGCGCCGGCCACGACGGCGACAGCACCGCCACCCGGTCACCGGGGTGGACGGCGGGCAGCGGGCGCATCAGTCGCCTCCGGTGAGGGCGTCGCCGAACGCCGCGGCGATCCGGGCCCCGTCCGCGACGACGTCGCCGGTGAGGGGCACCGTCACGTCCTCCGGATCCGCCCCCTCCAGCGCCAGCCGCGCCGTGCCCGGCTGGTCCAGGTAGACCCACCAGTCGACGCAGTGGAGCGCGTCGTACGACGTCTCGCCGTAGGACTCCAGCAGGCCGGCCGCTGGGAATCGCTCGCCGAACAGCCGCGGGTCCGCCTCCCAGAGCAGGGCGCGCCCATCTGTTGACGCGCTCTCGTTGAGCGCGAAGCCGACATCGGCCGCCTCGAGCACCGGCTCGCACGCGACCCGGACGGCGGCCACCCAGTCGGCGTCTCCCGCGTTCATCCCGACAGGCTAGGCGGCCAAGGCACCGCTCCGCCTACGCCTTTCTCACGTGCCGAGCGCGCGGGCAAGCAGCTCGCGACGCGTGCGGGCGCCGGTCTTGTCGAGGATCGACTTCAGATGGTCCTGCACGGTGTGCGGCATGCTCCCGGCACGGCGGCGTCGGCGGAGCCGGGCCGGAACGGGCGCGGCGACACCCCATGCGGCGCCGCGCCCGTCCCCGCCCATGACCGGCGGTCCTGACGTCCGAGCCGGCCTCAGGTGAGGACGAGCCCGTCCTGCCAGTCGCGGTGCTGGACCTGCGGGTCGTCGAACCACTCGCCTCCCTCGGCGAGATAGCGGAAGCGGTAGGCCCCACCCGAGGGCAGCGCGACCTTCACGCTCCGCGTGCCGTTGCTGCGACGCGCCAGCGTGTGGACGCCGGGCGTCCAGTCGTTGAAGTCGCCCACCACCGAGACCTTGCCCGGGGGCTCGGTCTCAGGCAGGACGAAGGTCACCTCGGCGCTTCCGGGCTTGCTCTGCTGCTTGATCATCGGATCTCCTCTCCGAGAATTGGATCGTTAAAATCATCCTGTATCACCCGACGGGAGAGCGTCGTGCGCCGAGGGATGAGACGCCCGTCGTCACCGTTCGTCCGTCCCACGACATGCTCCCCATGGCTGGCCGACGTGCGGCCTTGTGGCTCCCCGATGTGCGGAGACAGGTGTCGGCCGGGCTCAGCAGGGGCCGAGGGTGAGGGAGAGGTCGGCGTTCCAGCAGCCGGTGCGCAGCTTCTTCTCCTCGAACATGAAGACGGAGGGGCCGACGTTCCACAGCCGGACGTCCACGGTGGCGGGGCGGGTCGGGAACGGCTCCCGAGCCCGCCACGACAGGAACCGACCGGGTTGGTAGACCAGCTGCCAGGCCTCGTCGAGCGGCTGGCCCTCGAGGCTGCCCGAGGACAGCGTGACCTGCTTGCCCCGGCTGTCGACGACCTGCACCACCGACACCAGCGAGCCGGTCTCGGTCAGGTGGAACACGGCGTACTCGGCGTACTCACCCCCGCCACCGGCCACCACGATCTCCGGCCGCCCGTCGCCGTTGAAGTCCGCTGGGGCCTCGAGGGTCCGCGTCATGGTGTTGGGCAGTTCCTCGTTCTGGGCCAGGCCGTCGGCTCGGGTGACGCGCAGCTTCTGGCTGTCCCCGCCGTCCGCCGGCACCAGCAGCTGGATCGTCTCGTCGTCTCCATCGCCGTCGAGGTCCGCCCGGGTCTCTCCGGCGACGTCGGTCGAGCTCTCAGTCGTGGCCAGCACCGTGGCCACCGACTCCAGCAGCTCGCCGTCGGCACAGTACGACGCCCGCACCTCCACGCGGTGCTCGCCGACCCCCTCCACCGGAACCGCGAAGACCCACCCGACAGGTTCGCCAGGGAGCATCTCGCCGTACTCCGACACCTCCCCGCCAGGCTCACACGAGAGATCCTTCGGTGCGGGCATCCCAGGTACCTCCGCGCCGTCCACGCTGAGCCGGATCGCCGAGGGAGCTGCCGGGACCGGGCTCCCTGCCGCGTCGGTGTAGGCCGAGGACCTGCCTGCGATGGTGAAGCCGATGTCGAGCACACCGTCCGCGACTGAGGTCGCGTGCGGGTAGATGGTCTGCTCGATGCCGGGTGGTGGCATCGGTGCCGGCTGCGGCTTCTCGTCGCCACTGGGCAACACCTTCCAGACACCGGCGCCGACCGCCAGCGTCGCGACGGCGGCCACGCCGACCGTCGCCATCCGGCGCTGCCGGGCGACCCGGACCCGCCGGCGGATGTCGGGCATCCGGTTGCCGACCAGGTCATCGTCGGCGAGGCCGGCGAGCCGGTCCAGCCCGTCGACGACCGGGTCACGTTCTGCGGCGTTCATGACGCCTCCCCTTCGGGCGGCCCGAGCGCGGTGCGCAGATGGGCCAGGCCTTTGCTCGTGTTGCTCTTCACCGTCCCGAGAGAACAGCCCATGATCGAGGCGGTCTCGGCCTCCGACAGGTCACACCAGTGCCGCAGGACGACGGCGGCGCGCTGCCGTTCGGGCAGCGCGCGCAGCGCCAGCAGCAGCGCCTGGCTCTCCACGACCCCGTCGCCGTGGTCGGCCACCCCGCCGAGCTCGGGGACCTCGTCCACCGCCCACTCCCGGTTGCGGTGCCGACGCCACCAGGAGGTGCGCAGCGACACCATCACCTTGCGGAGGTAGGCGTCGGGGGCGTCGTACCGGCTGACCTTGTCCCACCTCGGGTAGAGCTTGGCGTACGCCGCCTGGAGCAGGTCCTCGGCCGCGGTCAGGTCGCTGGTCAGCAGGAACGCGAGCCGCTTGTGCTTGCGCTGGCTGGCCCGCACGTAAGCCTCGAACTCGACCAGCGGGTCGGTGTCGACGACCGCGCCGCCGGGCTCCATGACGAACATGACGCCGAAGCCTCCCTCCGAGTGGTGGTGAGGATGTGCGGTCAGACGCAGGGCTCGTAGGCGATCACGACGCCATCATCGTCGCGGATCCAGCACGCGGCGTGAACGACGCGCTGCCGCACCAGGGCGGTGCCCTCCATCACCCACCGGCGGACGTCGATGGGCGCGATGTCCCCCGTGGGCAGCTTGCCTCGGAACCGGTAGTCGACGAAGGAGCCGCCGTCGAGCATGGTGTTCCAGCCCCGAGTCTCCGCCGTCGCCGTCAGCGTGGCCGGACGACCGGACTCGTCGCGGGTCTCGATCCGGGACAGCCCGCCGTCGACCACGCCGACCAGCTGCCAGGTGGCGGAGTCGCCGGCCCCCGACGAGACCACGACCGTCTCCACGTCGCTGTCGCCGTAGGTGCCGGCGAACCCGGCGAACCCGGGGTTGGGGCCGGTGTCCACGCGCGCGCTCAGCCGCTGCCCGCTGCCGAACCTGACCACGACGCGGCCGGGGCCACCGGCTCCGGACCGGTCGGACCGGAGCAGGACCGTGTCGACCAGTCCGTCGGCGTCCAGGTCGACCTGCATCCGGTCGACGACCCGTCGTCGCGGCGCGGGCTGCTGTGAGGACGCCGCCGGCGTCCCCGAGGCGGCCACCGACGCGGCCGCTGGCGCACTCGATCCGGTCGGGGTGACGCCGGCCTGCGTCGAGGACGCCGAGCAGCCGGACAGCGCCGCCGCAGCGGCGAGAGCGAGGGCGAACAGCGCAGGCGTGCGGGCCCTGGTGGTGTGCGTGTCGTCGGCCGCCAGGCGGGCGACGTGATCGGTGATGTCCATGCTGGATGACACGCCACCCGTTGGCGCGAGGTTGCCTCGAGGCGTCCGCGAATTCGGATGGCGCTCCCACGCCGATAGACTCAGCGCTGCCGCGGCGCGGAGCGATCCCCGTGGCGCCCCGCCCCTCCGTCGTACGCCCCGCGCACGGCCCACCAGCAAGGATCCGCATGCCCACCACCCGCACCGACCTGCGCAACGTCGCGATCGTCGCGCACGTCGACCACGGCAAGACCACGCTCGTCGACGCGATGCTCCGCCAGGCCGGCGCCTTCACGGCGCACCAGGCCGAGCAGCGTCGACGAGCGCGTCATGGACTCCGGCGACCTGGAGCGCGAGAAGGGCATCACGATCCTCGCCAAGAACACCGCCGTCTCACTACGCCGGTCCGGCCGCGCAGGCGCTCGCGGGCGGTCCGGTGACGATCAACATCATCGACACCCCCGGCCACGCCGACTTCGGTGGCGAGGTCGAGCGCGGCCTGTCGATGGTCGACGGCATCGTGCTGCTGGTCGACGCCTCCGAGGGCCCGCTGCCGCAGACCCGCTTCGTGCTGCGCAAGGCGCTCAACGCCGACATGCCGGTGATCCTGGTCGTCAACAAGATCGACCGCCCCGACGCGCGCATCGCCGAGGTCGTCGACGAGACCTACGAGCTCTTCCTGGACCTGCTCGACGAGCAGCCACAGCCAGGACGCGCTCGACTTCCCGGTCGTCTACGCCTCGGCCAAGGCGGGCCGCGCGTCGCTGGACGACGCCCGACAACGGCGCGCTGCCCGACGCCGCCGACCTCGAGCCGCTGTTCCAGACGATCCTCGAGACCATCCCCGCGCCGACGTACGACGAGGGCGCGCCGCTGCAGGCGCACGTCACCAACCTCGACGCCTCGCCGTTCCTCGGCCGGCTCGCGCTGCTGCGCGTCCATCGAGGGCACCCTGAAGAAGGGCCAGAACGTCGCCTGGCTGCAGCGCGACGGCTCGCGTCAAGAACGTGCAAGATCACCGAGCTGCTCGATGACCGAGGCCCTCGAGCGCGTGCCCGGCGAGAGCGCCGGCCCCGGCGACATCGTCGCCGTCGCCGGCATCCCCGACATCACCATCGGCGAGACCCTCGCCGACCCCGACAACCCGGTCGCGCTGCCGCTGATCACCGTCGACGAGCCGGCGATCTCGATGACGATCGGCACCAACACCTCGCCGCTGGTCGGCCGGGTCAAGGGCGCGCAAGGTCACCGCCCGCCTGGTCAAGGACCGCCTCGACCGCGAGCTCGTCGGCAACGTGTCGCTGCGCGTCCTGCCCGACCGAGCGCCCCGACGCCTGGGAGGTGCAGGGCCGCGGCGAGCTGGCGCTGGCCATCCTCGTCGAGCAGATGCGCCGCGAGGGCTTCGAGCTCACCGTCGGCAAGCCGCAGGTCGTCACCACGCGAGGTCGACGGCAAGGTGCACGAGCCGATCGAGCGCCTGACCATCGACGCCCCCGAGGAGTACCTCGGCACGATCACCGAGCTGCTCGCCGCCCGCAAGGGCCGCATGGAGCAGATGACCAACCACGGCACCGGCTGGGTCCGGATGGAGTTCCTCGTGCCCGTCGCGCGGCCTGATCGGCTTCCGCACCGAGTTCCTCACCGACACCCGCGGCACCGGCATCGCCCACCACGTCTTCGAGGGCTACGAGCCGTGGGCCGGCGAGATCCGCTCCCGCACCAACGGCTCGCTGGTCGCCGACCGCACCGGCGCCGCGACGGCGTACGCCATGACGAACCTGCAGGAGCGCGGCGTCGATGTTCGTCGAGCCGACCACCGAGGTCTACGAGGGCATGATCGTCGGCGAGAACTCCCGCGCCGACGACATGGACGTCAACATCACCAAGGAGAAGCAGCAGACCAACATCCGGTCCGTCCACCGTCCGACAACTTCGAGAAGCTGATCCCGCCGCGCAAGCTGTCGCTCGAGCAGTGCCTGGAGTTCTGCCGCGAGGACGAGTGCGTCGAGGTCACCCCCGAGTCCGTGCGCATCCGCAAGGTCATCCTCGACCAGAACGAGCGCGCCAAGATCGCCGCCCGCGCTCGGCGCGGGTAGCAGCGACGGCCGATCAGCACCCCGTCAGCGGCTCCGGCCATGCACTGTTGACCGCGACGCCGCTCCGCTCCACCCGCGCGAGGAACTCCTCGTGGTCGCCGAGCAGCCGGACACAGCCGGCGCGGCGCTTCTCCTGCGCCCGGTGCCACGCGAGAATCTCCACGCCCGCGCACTCACGGCGGGCGCCGTCGAGGAGCTCGGACGCTCCCGCCGCCGCCTCCCTCACCTGGCCGTAGAGGCTGAACCGGACCATCAGCGAGGCCCCGCCGTCGAGGGCCGGCAGCGCTCGTCCCCAGCGCTCCCGGATCGGCGCGTAGGCAGTCTCGACGGCCGCGGCTGCCCGCTCGCCGCAGGCGGTCAGCGCGCGCTCCTCGTCAGCTCGCACCCGGTGGTCCAGGGCGTACGCCGTGCCGCCGAGGCCGAGAGCCACCACGGCGACCCACGCCACGCGTCGCGGTGGCCAGCGGCGGGGCGGCGCCGCCTCGAGGACCTCCGCGGGTGGCTCGGACACGCTTCGAGTCTCCCCACGAGGACAAGCCGGGAGTACTGTGCCGCTGTGCGTGGTCATCTCCTCGCCGGACTCGGGCTGGTGTCCGTGGGGGTCTTCGTCCCGCTCGCGTTCGTCCTGGAAGCGGCGACCCGCCCGGAGGGCACCGACGGTGACAACGCCGCGCAGAGCCTTGTCTACCTCCAGGAGCACGGCACGGCCTATGCGCTCTCGGGCTGGTGCCTGGTGCTGGCGGCGATCGGGCTGATCCGCGCCGCGACGGCCGTGCCGTGGCGCACGCCGTTCCTGGTCGCGATCGGGTCGGTGGCCGGCGGTCTGTGGGCGTTCGCCGGAGCCTTGCGGATCTCCAGCCCGGGACCGATCGACCACATCCGTGGCTACGACCAGGCCTGGGGGGAGGCGGCCTATCTCGTGGTGCAGATGGCGGGCACCCAGGGGGGACTGTTGTCGGGCGTGCTGCTCGCGGCGCTGTGGGTCGTGACGGGGTGCGCCGTCGCCTGGCGCTCGGCCGCGCTGCCTCGCCCGCTCTGCCTCCTCGGCGTGGTCTCGCTCGTCTACCCGCTCGGCACGGCCGTCAGCCTCCTGGTCGGCGAGGTCACCGACGCAGCGTGGCTGCTCGGCCTCGCCTCCCTGGTGCTCGGGGTGCCGGTCTGGTTCCTCGCCAGCGGGGTCTGGGCGCTGGGAGTGGCGCGACGGCTGGGACGGGACCAAGCCAGAGCCGGCGCCGGGATCGTTCTCTGACCGGCGCGAGCGTCCCCGGGTCGGCCGGATCGGTCGGCTACACCACGTCGCGTCGCTGGACGGTCATCAGCCCGGCGGCAGCCGGGATGAGCGCCCACGCCACGACTGCCGCCAAGGCGGCCCCCAGGCTGACCTCGGAGCTGACCCCGGAGATCACGGCGAAGAGCGCCGGCGGGATCCAGGAAGCGGCGTCGTTGACCAGCTGGACAGCGAGCGGTGGCAGCACGAACAGCACGAGGATGGCCGAGGCCACCGCGCCGCCGAGGTTGCGGATCACCGCGCCGAGACCGGCGCCGAGGACGGCACCGATGGCTCCGGCGAGAGTGGAGGCAGCAAGCAGCCGGGTGACACCAGTTGCCGACACCAGGAAGCCGTACTCCGTGCTCGGTAGCGCGAGAGCGACTGCCGCGATGATCAGCGCCTGACCGACCAGCGCCAGCGCCGCGCCGCCGAGGAGCACGGCGGACAGCTGGGCGGCCACGGCCCGCGGGCGCCGAGGACACGTCAGGTACGTCGGCACGACGGTGTTGTGTCCGTACTCCCGCGCCGTCGCGATCGCTCCGAAGAGGGCGGTGCCCAGCATGGCGTTGAAGGCGAATGCCATCAGGGACTGCTGGTCGGCCGCGGTGGCGATGAAGGCCTTGCTGCCGTCCATGTCGGTGCCGAACGCGACGACGGCCGCGTCCAAGCCCGCGATGACGACCAGGACCGCGATGAACCCCCAGGGCATCTTGGTGGTGGTGAGCTTGCGAGTCTCTGCTCGGACGAGGCGTCGCCAGGTCATCGCAGTGCCTCCTGCCTCTCGGTCTCGGCGACGGCGGCTTCCGTGCCGTTGACGGGGTTGTCGCTGCTGTTCGTCCAGTCGAGGAAGAGCTCCTCCAGCGAGCCGGCCTCTGCGACCAGCCCGTGCAGCGCGATGCCGGCGGCGCACGCGCGGTCGCCGATCTCGCGCGATGGGTAGCCCTCGGACGACGAGGTCGCCCTCGCTGCCGGCGTGGACGGTGGCGCCGGCCGAGGTGAGCAGCTGGGTGAGTCGCTCGGCTTCCGGGGTGCGCACCGACGTGCCCCGTTGCTGCAGCGTGGCCAACGCGCCGGTGGTGACCAGTCGGCCATGGCTCAGAACCACGACCTCGTCGGCCAGGTGCTCGACCTCGGCGAGCAGGTGGCTGGACACGAAGACCGTGGCGCCCGCCGCGGCACGATCCCGCAGCAGATCGCGAAGCCAGCGGATGCCCTGCGGGTCGAGCCCGTTGCCGGGCTCGTCGAGCACCAGGACGGGTGGGTCACCCAGCAGCGCGGCGGCGATGCCGAGTCGCTGCCGCATGCCGAGGGAGTAGGCGCCCACGCGGCGGTCGGCCGCGCGGCCCAGGTCCACGGCCTCGAGCATCGCGTCGACGCGCGCCGAAGGGATACCGGCGCCATCGGCAAGGATCCGGAGGTGGTTGCGTCCGCTGCGTCCGGGATGGAAGGCGTTCGGCTCGAGCACCACTCCCACGGTGCGGGCCGGATCCTCGAGCTCGCGGTACCGAGTTCCCGCGATCCGGGCCTGACCTCGGTCGGCGGAGGCAAGATCAAGCAGGATCTTCATCGTGGTCGACTTCCCCGCACCGTTGGGGCCCAGGAAGCCGGTGACCCGTCCCGGGGCGACCGTGAAGGTGAGGTCGTCGACGACCACCTCGTGGCCGTAGCGTTTGGTGACGTGTTCGATCTCAAGCGGATACATGGTGGAGGCTCCCTTCGGTGAAGGTGTCTGGTCGGGTGTCGGGCCCGCGCCGCAGCAGTCGGGCCGCTCGCAGGGCGGCTGCGGCGGCCAGCAGCAGAGCCACGGCGCCGATGACCACCGCGAGGTCGGGGGACCAGGTCCACAGGCCGCTCCAGCCGTAGCTGAGCAGCGGGAAGACGACGAGCAGGCCGGCACCCAGAGCCCTGGCCGCCACCCCGGCCCAGCCGAGCCCGGGATGCCGCGACCCCGTGGGAGCAGCGAAGGTCCGCGCAGCCCGGCAGGAGCCCCCACGCGGCGGCGCCAATCAAGAGCAGCGAGATCAGGTCGAAGGCGGCGTAGAAGCGCCACATCGACGGCAGGTCCGCCACCGGCTGGCCGAGAGCGGCATGCACCATGTTGCGGGAGATCCGGTCGGCGATGAAGGGGTTGCCGGGCACCGGCAGCTCGTTGCCGGCGTTGACCAGGACGGCCACGGCCATGCCCCGCTCGGGGAACAGCGCGAGCATGGTGGTGGAGTCGGGGGTGTTGCCGGGATGGAAGATGGCGTCGTCACCCCAGGGCCCGCCCACGAACCAGCCCATCGCATAGCGGGAGTCCTGTCCCTCCGCCCACGGCCCCAACTGAGCCGCGGGTCCCGCGCCAAGCAGGACCTCGAGGCCCGCGCCCGAGACGACACGAGTGCCGTCGGGGCCGACGCCATCGGCCAGGTAGAGCGACAGGTAGCGCCCCAGGTCCTCGGCCGTGGAGATGACGTAGCCGGCGGCCAGCGTGGCACTGCGGCGGGTCGGCTTCGTGGCGACCGGGACGCCGAACCAGAACCGGTGACCGTCGGCCACGACATCGCCGGAGACGGGCCGGCTCGTGGCGGAGCTGTGGTCCATGCCGAGTGGATCGAAGATCTCGTGCTGCACGTAGTCGGCGTACCTCTCGCCCGAGGCACGCTCGACGACGAGTCCGGCCAGCACGTAGTTGATGTTCGCGTAGCGCCAGGTCTCCCCGGGGGCGGAGCCGAGCTCGGTGTCCTTGAGCTCGGCCACTGCGTCCAGCGGGGAGCCGTCGGCGGCAGAGGCCAGCAACGGACCGCCGGCGAGGTCGTCGAGGCCGCTGGTCTGCTGGAGGACCTCACGCACGGTGATCTCGTCCGCGGGCCGACCGCGGCCGAGCTCGAGCTCGGGCACGTAGTCGCGGACAGGTGCGTCCAGGTCCACCTCACCGGAGTCGACCAGCTGCATCACGGCCAGTGCCGTGAGGGACTTGGTGGCCGAGCCGATCACGAACGGCGTCTCCGCCGTCGCCAGACGGTCGCCGTCGACGTCGCCGACACCACGGGCGTCGACCCGTCCCTCGGAGACCAGCGCGACCGCCCCACCGGAGATCCCCGCAGCGTCGAGCTGCTGCTCGAGGACCTGTTCGGCCACCTCGGCCGCCGAGCCGTCCGGTGTCGAACCGAGGGCGGCTGCCGACCAAGCGGAACCGGTTGCGGCAACGGCGATCGAGATCGCGAAGGCGGCCGCGGCTCGCCACCAACGGCTGCGGCTCACCGCGTTCATGACGACGGCCGACGGTCAGCAGTCTCGGGCAGGACGGTCTGGGTCATCAGGTCGTGGAACTGGGCCGGCTGCTCCCACAGCGGACGGTGTCCGGAGGTGTCGAAGACGACCAGTCGCTTGCGAGGGGCTTGGAGCAGGCCGAACCACTCTCGGGCGATCCGAGCCCGACCGGGGGCTTCGTAGCGGCCCAGGGCGAGATAGACCGGGACGTCGAGGCTCGTCGCCTGGGTGCGGAAGTCGACGTCCTGGAGCTGCGGGTAGAGAACAGCGAACGTGTCCATGAAGCCGCCGAGGAGGTGGACCTGCTCGAGCAGGGTGTACTCCTCGACGACGAGGTTCTCGCTCATCTGACCCGAGCCCTCGGAGTTCCCTTCGTGGTCGTAGGGGTAGACCTCCTGCTCGAACGACAGTGCCGGCTCGTAGTCGAGCATCCGGGTGTACGGCGGGGGCCCGCTCCGGGTCAGCTGCTCCACCAGACCGGTATTGCCGGAGTCGCGCGCCCAGGCCAACGTGTCGTCGTAGAAGACCCGGTCGGTGGCCAGCGGGCTGACCATCTGCCCGACGCCGATGAAGGCGGCGAACTGCTCCGGCTCACGCTGCACGGCAAGCACGCCCAGCAACGACCCCCAGGACTGCCCGGCGAGGTAGACCCGGTCCTGGCCGAACCTCTCCCGCAGGTAGTTGGTCACCGTCAGCGTGTCGTCCACGGCCTGGTCGACGCTGAGCGTCGACACCGGGTCGAGCTCCGGATAGGACTTGCCGGTGCCCCGCTGGTCCCAGGTGACGACCACGAAGTCGTCCTCGAGGGCCTGGCTGTGCCGCCGCATCGCGCCCAGCTCGCTGCCGCCCGGTCCACCCGCCAGGAAGAGCAGCACCGGGTTCTCGACACTGCGCCCGCGGATCATCAGGGCCTGGTCATGCCCGCCCACCTGGAGCCGAGTCAGCTCCGCGACACTGCCCTCGATCGGGCGGCCACTCGCGTCGACGATCTCGTCGGTGCTCGCCGGGCGCGCGACGAGCGCAGCCAGGAGCACCAGCACCAGCCCGATCGCGACCACGACACCGCGCCGGGTCCAGAGCCCGAGTCGACCGACCCAGCCAGCAGCCCGGCCGCGCCCGGGCAGCCATCGGCGGGCGAGCCCCGCACCCATGGCACCGCCCAGGATCATCGGCAGCAGCGCCAACAGACCATGCACACCCCTGCCGGACGCGAACGCCAGGGCGCCGTACATGCTGCCCAGGTGAATGCCGTCCACGGTCGGCCCGGTCACGCCTGCGCGCACGAGCTCGAACACCGCGACGAAAGTGACCGGGGCCGCGAGCATCGCCCAGCGTGACCGCGTCACCAGTCCGGCCGCCAGACCGACCATGGCTCCCAGAGCCATCGCCGCCAGCCCCTCGAGGTTCGACAGCGGTCCCCGTGGCGTCCACACCCCCGCCAGCACGGCGTAGCACGCGGCCACCGCCAGGGCCGCCGCCCAGGCCGTCGCTCGGTGTGCCCAGAGCCGGCGTACGAGGCGCTCGAACGCGCCCCCACGACGGGTCGGGGCCTCCTGCCGCGACTGCTCCGACCCGGTCCCCGACCGCTGATTGAGATGGATTGTCATGCCCGCACTCCCGTCCAGCCACTCCTTTTCGAGGCTAGGACGGTCGCCGGACCCAGGCCGTGGCGAGCGGCACAGGCGGCCTGTGAGGTCGCGAACACACCCCTCCGCCAGCCCTGTGAGCGAGGCGACAGGAAAGCTCGTCCGCGCCCCTTCAGGCGACTCGGACGGCGTGGTTTGGTGGAAGTGACGACTCCCGCGAGAGGGGACTTCCATGAAGATCGACGAGATGTTGAGATCAGCCAAGGACACGGTCACGGTCACGCGCGTCTTCGGCGAGCCCTACGAGGCCGAAGGCCTCACCGTCATCCCAGCCGCGGTGGTCGCCGGCGGCGGGGGCGGCGGATCCGGCGTCGACGGTCAGGGCCAAGAGGGCGAGGGCGGTGGATTCGGCCTGGGCGGCCGACCGGCCGGCGCCTACGTGATCAAGGACGGCGATGTCCGGTGGCAGCCGGCGATCGACCCGAACCGGATCGCCGCCCTGGCCAGCCTCACCCTCATCGTCTACCTGCTCAGCCGACCGCGGCTTGCCCGCGCCCGCGCCGCTCTGCGCGCGCGTGCCACGGACGCGCCGGCCTGAGGCCCAGGTTCAGCGGAGCGGCGGCTCGGTCTTCTCCCGCACCTCGTCCTCGGTGACGTCGGGAGCCAGCTCGCGCAGCACCAGCCCGTCGGGCGTCGACGTCGATGACCGCGAGGTCGGTGATGATCCGCTGGACGACGCCGCGGCCGGTGTAGCGGCAGCGAGCACTCGTCGACGATCTTGTAGCGAGCCGTCCTTGGCGACGTGCTCCATCAGCACGATCACCCGCTTGGCGCCGTGGACCAGGTCCATCGCGCCGCCCATGCCCTTGACCATCTTGCCGGGGATCATCCAGTTGGCGATGTCGCCGCGCGGCGGAGACCTGCATCGCGCCGAGGATCGCGGCGTCGATCTTGCCGCCGCGGATCATCCCGAACGACGTCGCGGAGTCGAAGAACGACGCCCCGCGGCGCAGCGTGACCGTCTCCTTGCCGGCGTTGATCAGGTCCGGGTCCTCCTCGCCCTCGATCGGGTAGGCCCCGACGCCGAGGATGCCGTTCTCCGACTGCAGCACGAGCTCGACGTCGTCGGCGACGTAGTTGGGCACCAGCGTCGGCAGCCCGATGCCGAGGTTGACGTAGGAGCCGTCGGCCAGCTCGCTGGCGGCCCGCGCCGCCATCTGCTCACGGGTCCAGCGCCATCTCAGGCACCTCCTCTCGAGGCCGCACGCGTGCGCTTCTCGATCCGCTTGTCGGCGGCCTGCTCGGGCGTCAGCGCGCACCACCCGCTGCACGTAGACGCCCGGAGTGTGGACGTCGTCCGGGTCGAGCTCACCGGGCTCGACCAGCTCCTCGACCTCGGCGATGGTGACCCGGCCGGCCATCGCGGCCAGCGGGTTGAAGTTGCGGCGCGGACTCGCGGAAGACGAGGTTGCCGTGCCGGTCGCCGCTTCCAGGCGCGGACCAGCCCGAAGTCGGCGACGATCGCCTGCTCGAGGACGAACTCCTTCGGCCCGTCGGCGGTCTCGAAGGTCGCGCGCCTCCTTGGCCGGCGAGGCGACGACGACGTTGCCGTCGGTCGTCGTACCGCCAGGGCAGCCCGCCCTCGGCGACCTGCGTGCCGACCCCGGTCGCGGTGTAGAACGCCGGGATGCCGGAGCCGCCGGCGCGCAGCCGCTCGGCGAGGGTGCCCTGCGGGGTCAGCTCGACCTCGAGCTCGCCGGAGAGGTACTGCCGGGCGAACTCCTTGTTCTCCCCGACGTACGACGAGACCATCCGGCGGATCCGCTTGTCGACGAGCAGCACGCCCCAGGCCCCAGTCGTCGACACCGCAGTTGTTCGACACCACCTCCAGGTCGGTGACGCCGGCGTCGAGCAGCGCCTGGATCAGGACCGACGGGATCCCGCACAGCCCGAAGCCACCGACCGCCAGCGTCGACCCCGTCGGGATGTCGGCGACCGCCTCGGCGGCCGACTCGACGACCTTGTCCATCGATCCTCCTTCACCGCCCGATGCCGGGCCTCTCCCGAGGCTAGTGCTCCCCCGCCGTCGACGGGCGGCGGGTCACCCCGGACCGGTCGGGCCTGGCTGCGCGAGCAGCGCATGGCGGCGTCCCTCCAGCCGGCCGATCTCGGTGTCGAGCTCGGTGGCGCGCGCGACGAGCACGCGTCGCACCTGGACCACCGGCCCCTGGGCGCGGGAGATCCGGTCCCCCGCCTCCGAGATCCGGTTGCGCACCGACCAGTCGCTGAAGATGTTGTCGAACCACACGTCGAACAGCCGGGTCATCTCGGTGACCTCGACGCCGCCGACACCGGCCAGCCCGACATCGGCGAGCTCGCGGGACAGCCGCCGCAGCGCCTCGTCGGCGGAGCGCATCTGCCGCTCGGCGGCGTCGACGCGGTCGTACTTCACCATGTCGGTGAGCAGCCCGCCGCCGAAGAAGGTGTCGTACGTCGACCACGAGCCCGCCGAGCCGAGGGACGACTGAGCGCCGGACAGCGCCGCCAGTGCGTGGTCGGCGGCCACCAGCGCCTCGCGAACCTCTGTCGCTGCGGCACGCGCGGCGCCCAGTGCGTCCGCCACCTCGGCGAGCTCCGCAACCGGTCCGGCTCCCGTCGCCACGATCCACGCCTCCTTGGCCCCCAGCGCCAGCGCCCGCCGCTGCCGCACGTCACCCAGATCACTCCGCGCCCGCTCCACCTCGGCCAGCTCGCCGCGGACGGCCGCCAGACGAGCCT
Organism: uncultured Actinomycetota bacterium; assembly: GCA_963719955.1. GTDB lineage: Bacteria > Actinomycetota > Actinomycetes > Propionibacteriales > Nocardioidaceae > Nocardioides. The sequence goes on from CAVRDV010000002.1 coordinate 724,434, forward strand.
CCGCCGCCGCCACGTCGTACTCCCGGGCCTGTTGCTCGGCGCGCTCCCGCTCCAGCTCGGAGGCGCGAGTACCGCGGAGCGCGTGCCAGATGCGGGTCGGGCTGAGCCCCTCGAGCACTTGGAGCTCACCCGTCTGCACGCGAAGCACCCGCCGTTTGCTGGCGACCTCCCGCTCGCCGTCCTCCACCAGGGCCCGCAGCCGAACGCGCCGCTGGGTCAGCCGCGCATGCTCGACGACGGCCTGCTCGGCCGCCGCCAGCCGGTCGTGCACGCGGGCGGCGGACTCCTCCGGGGTCGGCGGGGGCTCGCTCACGCGGTCACCCTAGGCCTCAGCGCCGGCGCCTCAGTGGGAGAGCTCGCGCTGTGGCGCGCCGAGGCCCGGGTAGCCGGCGTACGCCGAGAGTGCCGGCTGCCCGCCGAGGTGGGCGTAGAGCACGCGCGAGCCGGCAGGGATCTCGCCGGAGCGGACCATGCCGATCAGACCGGCCATCGACTTGCCCTCGTAGACCGGGTCGGTGAGCATGCCCTCGGTGCGCGCCGCGAGGTGGATCGCATCGACGGTGGCCCGGTCGGGCAGGCCGTACGCCGGCCCGACATAGCCGTCGACCAGGGTCAGCTCGTCGTCGCGGAGCGGGCGGCCGAGCCCGATCCTCTCCGCAGTCGCCGAGGCGATCCGAGTGACCTGATCGCGGGTCCGGTCGAGCGTGCCTGAGGCGTCGATGCCGAGGACCCGGCGTCCGGGCCGGTCCGAGAGCGCGAACCCGGCGACCATGCCGGCGTGCGTCGAACCGGTCACCGTGCACACCACGACATGGTCGAAGAACGTGTCGAGCTCGGCCTCCTGCGCCTCCACCTCGACGGCCCAGTGGGCGAACCCCATCCCGCCCAGCGGGTGGTCGGAGGCCCCGGCCGGGATCGGGTAGGGCTTGCCGCCCGCCTCGATCACGGAGTCGATGGCGCGCTTCCAGGAGTCGCGCATCCCGATGTCGAAGCCCGCCGGGTCGATCCGGATGTCGCCGCCCAGGATCCGGGTGAGCTGGATGTTGCCGACCTTGTCGTAGACCACGTCGCTGTAGTCGACCCAGCCCTCCTGCACGGTGACGGCCTTCAGACCGAGGTGGGCAGCCACGCCGGTGACCTGGCGGGTGTGGTTGGACTGGATGCCGCCGATGGAGACGAGCGTGTCGCAGCCGGTGTCGATCGCCTCGGCGGCGAGGTACTCCAGCTTGCGCACCTTGTTGCCGCCGTAGGCGATCCCGGAGTTGCAGTCCTCGCGCTTGGCCCAGATCTCGACCTGGCCGCCCAGCGCCTCCGACAGCCGCGGCAGCGGGTGGACCGGGGACGGGCCGAACAGCAGCGGCTCGCGGCGGAAGTCGGCCAGTGACGCGGCAGGGGCGTTCATGCCGGGACTCTAGCCACGTATCACCCGCCGGGGTGGGCCCCTCCTCTCTCTCGACCCCCGGTGTCGCGTCGCCCGGGAGACGCCCGGGCCGGGATCGGAGGGCAAGGGGGAACAACCATGCAGGACCACGATCTCTTCGAGGCCGAGGCGTTCGCACTGCCGAGCGACCTCGCCGACCTGACCGGTGCCCGCGAGGCGGCCGAGGATCGGTTCTTGGACCGCGCCAACGTCGTCGGCGTCGGCATCGGCCACAAGATCAGCAACGGCGAGGACACCGGCAAGCCCAGCGTCATGGTGCTCGTCAGCGAGAAGCTTCCCGAGGGGATGATCGACTCGCGCGACAAGATCTCGAAGACCGTCGAGAGCACCCCGACCGACGTACTCGAGGTCGGTCACCTGATGGCCGGCGGCGGCGCCGCGGTCGACGAGCCGGTGGAGCTGTCGCAGGAGCTGCAGCAGCTCGACGCCCAGAAGCTCGCCAAGCGCGTCCGCCCCGTGCGGCCGGGCTACAGCGTCGGTCACTTCAAGATCACGGCGGGCACCATCGGAGCCGGGTGCTACGACCTGGCCCCGCTCCCGGGCAAGCCCACCCGCTACTACATCCTGAGCAACAACCACGTGCTGGCCAACAGCAACGCGGCGGCGATCGGCGACCCGATCTACCAGCCCGGCCCGTTCGACGGCGGTGGTCCGGCCGACGCCATCGGACGGCTCGCGCGCTTCGTGCCGATCAAGTTCGACGGCTCCTGCAACTACGTCGACGCCGCGATCGCCGAGGTGCCGTTCGACACCATCGACCGCGACATCTACTGGAACGGGTACCCGACGACGGCCGCCACCGGCGCCGCCGTCGGCCAGCTGGTGAAGAAGACCGGCCGGACGACCCACTTCACCACCGGCCGGGTCACGGCGGTCAACGCGACCGTCAACGTCGGCTACGGCGCCGCCGGGGTGGCGAAGTTCTGCAACCAGATCATCACCAGCGACATGTCCGCCGGTGGCGACAGCGGCTCGTTGGTGCTGGACTGGCAGAACCGCCCTGTCGGCCTGCTCTTCGCGGGCTCGGCGGTCGCCACGATCCTCAACCCGATCGCGGCGGTGCAGCTGGCCCTGCAGGTGCGCGTCTGGCCGTGAGCCGACGCTGACCGGCGCTGCTGAGCACCGTCAGTGGGGCACCGAGCCGGAGGCCGCTCAGGCCTGCGGCTCGGTGTCAGGCACGTCCGGGTCGTCAAGCGCCTGCACCGGCCCGGTCCGCTCCACCCGGATCGGCAGCCCGCCGACCGTCTCGGGCAGGTCGTCGGCAGAGCCGCTGGTGTAGACGACGACCTGCTGCTCACCGTCCTGGCTCTCGCCCAGCCCCACCGCCTCGACACCGTGGGTGCCGACCCACCCGGAAGCCTCGGCCAGCGCGGCCTGCGCGTGGTCGTCGGGCCGGTCGGGCATCGCGTCGTGGAGGTCGCCGAGGAAGTCGTCGCTCATGTCGCGAGCGTACGCCCGTCACCAGCGGCCACCTAGGCTGCCAGCATGGCGACACCGCGACTGATCGGCGTCTACGACGCCGACGGCGGCCTGCTCGGCGAGGCGGCGTACGTCTGGGGCAAGCTGCGCGGCACCCGCCACTGCGCTCTGTGCGACATCACCCATTCAGCCGTCCGCCGCAGGCCGGCCTGGGACGCGATGGTCGCCCGGCTCGGCGTCTCGTTCGAGCTGCTGCACCTCAACGAGCTGAGTGCCGAGCTGGTGGACGCCGTCCGCACGGCCGGCGCGCCCGTGGTGCTGGTCGAGGACGATGCGGGCCTCCGGGTGCTCTTCACCGGCGACGAGCTGGACACGCTGGGTGGGTCCGTCGCGGCCTTCGAGACCGCCCTTGCTCAGCGGCTCGACCGCCGCTGAGGCGTCCGCCGGCGCCGGGAGATCGCGCTGACTCGCGTGGAGGCGCTCGGGAGCCAGGGTGCGCTTGTCAGGCAAGATGGCCGGCGTGTTGATCGAGCAGATCGCGGGATGGGGTCGGGCGACGTTCGGGCCTGCTGTGCGGGCCGACGCGCTCGCCGCCGGGGAGTCGCCCTGAGTCTCAGCGGCAACTCCGAGGTCTTCGTCTGGGACCACGAGACTGACAGCCGACGTTGGGTCGCGCCGTCGGCGATGGCCTGTCTGGAGGGCTGGATGACGGGCCGCATCACGGTCTGACCGCCGCGCGCTCATCGGCGATGAGCGCGAAACCCTCCATCAGCCCTGAGACATGCCCGAAGTCCCGCCGGGTCCGAGTGTTCGGCGGGGTGTGGGGCTCGGTGGCTACTGGTCGGGTGGGTCGACCGGGGTGATGCAGCCGGCGGTGGTCGGCGCGTGGGGCGGGGTGAGGTCGCGGGTGCCGGTGTGGTCCACGACCAGGCGGTAGCCGTGCGGGGTGGTCCAGGCGTAGACCCCCGGCTCGATGATCTGGTAGCGCCACGGGGTGTGGGTCTTCAACCGATGATGGCCCCGACACAACGGCGCCACGTTGCACGAACAGGTCGGGCCGCGGGCCGGGTCGGACGCGTCGTAGGGGACCGCGTGGTCGTGGTCGCAACCCCGGGCCGGTTTGGTGCACCACGGGAACACGCAGTGGCCGTCGCGCTGGTCGATCAGCTCCTTCAACCGGTCCGGGAGCTCGTACTGCTCCACCCGGACGTGGTCGGCCAGATCCAGGATCGGCTTGACGGTGACCACCGCGTCGGGGTGGCCGCACCAGGCCCGGATGGTCTCGCTGCTGATGGGGGTGCGGGTGTTCTCACACCGGCCCACCGGGTTGGTACCGGTCAGGGCGTCCTCGGAGACGTGCACGAACAGCGTCACCGGCCGCCGCGGGCGACCGTGCCCCGCCCTCCACCATCGGTTCCTGGTCGAAGGAGAGGGCCAACTGGTGCCGTGACATCTCCCCCAGCGCGGTCGCCCGGCGGGCGTCCAACGACTCCGCCGACCCGGCGAGCTTCAGCTGCTCCGCACCGGCCGCCAGTGCCTGGTCCAGATGCAGGGCATCGGCCAGGTCGAGCTCGCCGGTCACGTCGACGGTGCCGGTGAACGACACCTGCTCGGTGTGCACCGCTCACGTGCCGGGAGTCCGGGACCTCGGGGGACGGGTTCTCCGGGTCCTCCCGCTCCATGCCCTCGACCCGGATCTTGGCTTCGAGGACCAGGTGGTCCAGCTGGGTCAGCGACACCCGCCCCGCGACCGCGGCGACCTGACGGTCCACGAACCCCGCCGCCGCCTGGCTCAGCGTCATCGTCGCCTCGGCCACCCGGACCGCGCGCCAGGCCGGCACCCGACCCGCCTGCAGCCGCCTTCCACAGCTCCGGCAGCCGCCAGGCGATCTCCAGCCCGTGCCCGATCAACCGACGCCCCGACTGCGTCGAGCACCCCGAGCGCGGTCGCGAACTCCGCGATCGCGTACTCCCCGATCTCCGGGGCACCCTCCCCGGCCAGCGGAACCATGTGCCCCGCCTCCCACCAATAGGCGCGCATCGCCGGTGCCGGTCGGCTCATGCAACGCCGCCCACTCCACCGCCGCGACCAGCTTCGCCACCGCCGCCGCAGCCTGCTCCGCGATCGACGCCGCCCGGGCCGCAGCCAACACCTGATCGGGAGACCCCGGAACCGGGACCTCCGCGGGTGGTCGGCTGCTGAACTCATGGGTCCACTCAAGCAGGGCCCACCGACATTTAGCCCTGATCAGAGCCCTCTAGTCCCGAAGCGTGAGACAGTTTCAGAAGAAAGTTTCGGACAGTCTTCTGGACCACCTCGGCGGGCTGGCTTCGAGGCGACCGCTGCCCAACGGCCTCAACCAACGCGGCCTCGCCCCAGCAGGTCCGGCAGCCGCCAGCAGGCCGATCCGGGCACCATCCACTCGCCCATCACTGCCAACGACCGCAACCACCGACCGCCGCATGCCGCAACGCCGGCTGGTGTCGAGGCGGCCGCTACGCGACCTCCCCAACAACACCCACGACTACCCTGGCCGCATGCGGGTCGACATCGAGACGCCCGACGGCACGGCCGAGGCCTGGCTGGCCACCCCGGGCGACGGCGGAACCCACCCTGGTGTCCTGGTCCTCATGGACGCGATCGGGCTGCGGCCCCGGATCCACGACATGGCCGACCGGATCGCCTCGTGGGGGTACGTCGTGCTGGCGCCGAACGTGTTCTACCGCGAGGGCACCACCGCCGAGACCTCTCCCGACGGCCAGCTCGACACCGACGAGAAGCGCGCGGCGTTCTTCGCCGCGGCGATGCCACGCACCCAACGCCTCACGCCGGAGCAGGCGCTGCCCGACATCGCGGCGTACCTCGACGCCCTCACCGATCGGCCCGACGTGACCGCGCCGGTCGGCGTCGTGGGCTACTGCATGGGCGCCCGGCTGGCCGTCCGCGCCGCCTGCGCCCACCCCGACGTGGTGGCGGCCTGCGCGGGCTTCCACGGCGGCGGCCTGGCCACCGACGCACCCGACAGCCCGCACCTGGGCCTTCGGCACGCTCAGGCGCGGTTCGTCTTCGGCCACGCCGACCACGACCGATCGATGGACGCCGCCGCGGTCGCGCGCCTGCACGACGCGCTGGACACAGCCGGGCTCGACGCGGTCAACGAGGTGTACGCCGGCGCGCGCCACGGCTACACCATGGCCGACACCGCGGTCTTCGACGAGGCGGCGACCGAGCGGCACTTCGCGGAGCTGCAGGAGCTGCTCGACGACTCCCTGTAGGCGGCTACGCTCGCCGCCATGCGCATCCTCCTCGGCCTGCCCGACACCCGCGCACCGCAGGGGGCCGCGCTTCCCGACGGCGCCTACGACTGGCCCGACGAGGGCCCGTGGACGCGGGTCACCATGCTCCGCACACTCGACGGCGGGGTCGCGGGACCCGATGGCAAGAGCGGGTCGGTGTCCTCACCGCTGGACCGCGAGGTCCTCGGGGAGGTACGCCGGCGGGCCGACGCCGTCGTGGTCGGGGCGGAGACGCTGCGCATCGAGCGCTACGGCCCGATGAAGGCCCGCGACGACGCCCTCGAGGAGCGCCGGCGGGCCGGCCAGGCCGACGCCCCCGTGCTCGTCATCGTCAGCGGCAGCCTCGACCTGCCCTGGGACGAGGAGGTCTTCACCGAGTCGACGATCACCCCGATCGTCGCCACCGGCGGATCGGCGACCAAGGCGGGGCTGGAGCGCGCGGCGCCGCACGCTGCGGTGCTACAGCTCGACGAGGAGCGCGTCACCGCCAGCGCGCTGCTGGAGGCCCTGCACGACCGCGGGCTGCTCCGCATCGTGTGCGAGGGCGGGCCGGGGCTGCTGGCCGGCTTCGCCGCGGACGACGTGGTCGACGAGGTCTGCCTCACCGTCGCCCCGCTCCAGCCCGCGATGGTCCCGGCCTCCGACCCCGCCGAGGATCCGCGCGGCTTCGACCTGGTGCAGCTGTTGGAGCACGAGTCGTTCCTGTTCGCGCGCTACCACCGCAACCGGTAGGAGCCCCTCAGTAGGCTCCCCGCATGATCTCGCTGCCACGGCTGCTCGCGCTCGCCGAGGGCCACCGCGACGTGCTCGCGGCCCCCGTCGCCCCGATCCGGCTCGGTGACGGCGAGCTCGACTCCGACGCCCACCCGGTCGTGATGGGCACCATCAACCTGTCGCGCGACTCGACGTACCGCGACAGCGTCGCCACTTCCACCGAGTCCGCCGTACGCCGCGGTCGGTTGCTCGTCGCCCAGGGTGCCGACCTGGTCGACCTCGGCGCGGAGTCCACCAACGGGTCGGCCGCCCGCGTCGACGCCGAGCAGCAGGCCGAGCTGATGGTGCCGGTCGTCAAGCAGCTCGCGGCCGACGGCGTCGTCGTCTCGGCCGAGACCTACGACGCCGAGCTGGCCCGCGCCTGCCTCGAAGCCGGAGCGCGGGTCCTCAACTACACCGGGCGCTCCGCAGACACCGACATGTTCGCCTGCGCGGCGGACCACGACGCCACGCTGGTGCTCTGCTGGATCGCCGGCGACCACGCGCGAGACGCGGCCGACGTGCCGCGCGCCGACGACCCGGTGCCCGACTACCTCACCCACTTCGCGGCGCGCGTCGCCACGGCCCGCGCGGCCGGTGTGCGCCATCTCGTCATCGACCCCGGGCTAGGCCTCTACTACGGCAACCTCACCGATCCCGAGACCCGGATCGACTACCAGACCCGCGTGCTGCTGCGGACCTTCGAGCTGCGCGCGCTAGGACTTCCGGTCTGCCACGCTCTGCCGCACGCCTTCGACCTGTTCCAGGAGGAGTACCGCAGCGCCGAGCCGTTCTTCGCCGTCCTCGCCCGGCTGGCAGGCACCGGCATGTTCCGCACCCACGAGGTGCCGGCGGTGCGAGCCGCGCTCACCGCGATGCAGCGCCTCTGACCGGCGAGCCTCAGCCGAGATAGTCCTTGACCGCCGCGGCCAGGGCCTCGGCGTAGCGCACCCGGCCCGTTCGGGACGTCATCCGGCGCGCGTCCTTGGCACTGCGCATGTTGCCGCACTCGACCACGACAGCGGGGACGTCGGAGAGGTTGAGCGTCGCGAGGTCGCCGCGGAAGTCCAGCCCGTCGCCACCGGCGGTGTAGCCGGCCTTCGGCAGGCCCGCCACCACGAACGCCGAGCGGACCGTCTTCGCCAGACGACGCGACGGACGGAAGATGTCGTGGGTCCACTTCTTCCGGTCGGTCGGCGCGATCACGTGGAAGCCCGGCCCGGCGCCGTACGCGCCATCGGCATGGATCGAGACCTTCAGGTCAGCCGGGCGCCGGTTGCCGGCGCGACCGCGCCGGTCCACGCAGGGCCCCCACCGCTGCTGGCTGTTGGCGGTGCGCGTCATCCGCACCTCGGCTCCGGCGCGCTCCAGCCTGCGCTTCACCAGCACCGCCACCCGGAAGTTGAACGTCGCCTCCGGGAAGCCGCCGTTCGTCGCCGTGCCGGTGGTGTTGCAGGCCTTCTCGAAGCCTCCGGCCGGCACGAGAGCGCTCGTCTTCTTCGGGAAGTGGTGGTTGCCGAGCTGATGGCCGGCGTCGATGACGACGTACTTGCCCGCCAGCGGGAGCGAGGCCGTGAGCGCCGGCGCGGCCGGCGTCAGCGTGCTCACCGACCCGGCCTCGAGCGTCGTCGCCGTGGGTGCGTGCGCCTGGGCCGGCAGGCTCTGCAACGCGGCCACCACCAGGGCGGCCGTGGTCATCGCGAGACCGAGACGGGGCAGACGCACCTGGCCGAGCCTAGCGGTCCCGCATCCCGTACCGTGAGGTGTTCTCGAACCCAGAAGGAGCACACGGATGACCTGGTTGGTGACGGGCGGAGCGGGCTACATCGGGGCCCACGTGGTCCGCAGCCTGCGCGAGGCGGGCATGAGCGCCGTGGTCCTGGACGACCTGTCCAGCGGCTTCTCCGGGTTCGTCTCCGACGACGTGCCGCTGGTGCGTGCGACGCTGCTCGACGCGCTGGCCGTCGAGGAGACGCTCCGCGCGCACGACGTCGTGGGCGTCATCCACGTCGCGGGCTTCAAGTACGCCGGCGTCTCGGTGACCCGGCCGCTGCACACCTACGACCAGAACGTCACCGGCACCGTCGTGCTGCTCCGGGCGATGCTCAACACCGGCGTCGACAAGATCGTCTTCTCCTCCAGCGCCGCCACGTTCGGCACCCCCGACACCGACGTGGTCACCGAGGAGACGCCGACCCGGCCGGAGTCGCCGTACGGCGAGAGCAAGCTGATCGGCGAGTGGCTGCTTCGCGACGTCGCGAAGGCCCACGGCCTCACCCACACCTCGCTGCGCTACTTCAACGTGGTCGGCAGCGGCTACGACGACATCTACGACGCCAGCCCGCACAACCTCTTCCCGATCGTCCTCGACACGCTCTACCGCGGTGGGACGCCCCGGATCTTCGGGGACGACTACCCCACCCCCGACGGCACCTGCATCCGCGACTACGTCCACGTCTCCGACCTGGCCCGCTCGCACGTCGCGGCGGCCGAGCGGATGCTGCGCGGCGAGCCCATCGAGCCGGTCTACAACCTCGGCAGCGGCGAGGGGTCGTCCAACAAGGAGATCATGGACGCCATCCGCGAGGTGACCGGCATCGACTTCGAGCCCGAGGTGGGTCCGCGGCGTCCCGGTGACCCGGCCCGCATCGTCGCCACGGGCGAGCTGGCCGCCCGCGACCTCGACTGGGCGATGCGCCACGACCTGCGCGACATGGTCTCCTCGGCGTGGGCGGCGCGGCAGCGCGTCGGCGACTCCTACCCCACCGCCTGACGGGCGCCGCTCTCGCCATGCCGACCGCACTCATCACCGGGATCACCGGCCAGGACGGGCTCTACCTCGCCGAGCTGCTGCTCGAGAAGGGCTACGACGTCCACGGGCTGATCCGCGGTCAGAACAACCCCAAGCGCGACCTCGTCGAGACGCCTGCTCCCGACGTCCGCCTCCACAACGGCGACCTGACCGACCTGTCGCAGCCTGATGCGCGCGCTGCGCGACATCGCGAGCCCGACGAGGTCTACAACCTCGGCGCGGTCTCGTTCGTCGCCTACTCCTGGGAGAACGCCGCCGCTCACCACCGACGTCACCGCGCAAGGGCGTGCTGAACGATGCTCGAGGCGGTCCGGCTGCACTGCGGCGGCGACGCCCGGCGGGTGCGCTTCTACCAGGCGTCGAGCTCGGAGATGTTCGGCAAGGTGCAGGAGGTCGCCGCAGCACGAGCGGACGCTGCTGTGGCCGCGCTCGCCGTACGGCGTGCGCAAGGTCTTCGGCCACTACATGACGATCAACTACCGCGAGTCCTACGGCATGCACGCCTCCTCGGGGATCCTGTTCAACCACGAGTCGCCGCGCCGCGGGCCGGAGTTCGTGACCCGCAAGATCAGCCAGGCCGTCGCCCGCGATCCACCTCGGCCTGCAGGACGAGCTGGTGCTCGGCAACCTCGACGCCCAGCGCGACTGGGGCTTCGCCGGCGACTACGTCGAGGCGATGTGGCTGATGCTCCAGCAGGACGAGGCCGACGACTACGTCATCGCCACCGGGCGAGACCCACTCGATCCGCGACTTCGTCGACCGTCGCGTTCGCCCACGTCGGGATCGACGACTGGGAGCCGTACGTGCGCGCAGGACCCGCGCTTCATGCGGCCGGCCGAGGTCGACCTGCTGATCGGTGACGCGAGCAAGGCCCGCGAGGTGCTCGGCTGGAAGCCGCGGGTCGGCTTCGCCGAGCTGGTCGCGATGATGGTCGACGCCGACATCGCGGCGCTGAAGGCGGGCTGGTGACCCAGCCTCGGCCGCAGCCGGTGCCGCCTCGGGGTGGCGGCCGAGCGGGTGCTGGTCACCGGCGTCGGCGGCCAGGACGGCAGCTACCTCGCCGAGCGACTGGTCGCCGACGGCGTCGAGGTGCACGCGCCTGCACCCACCCGGCGGAGCCGGTGCCGTCGCCCTGCCGCCCGACGTGGCTCTCCACGCCGGCGACCTCACCGATCACGCCGCGGTGCTCCGCGCTGGTGCCGACCTGAGCCCCGACGAGGTCTACAACCTCGCCGGACAGAGCTCGGTGGCCCGCTCGTGGGAGGAGCCCGAGCTCAGCTGGGCGGTCAACGCGACGGCCGCGGTGGCGCTGCTGACGGCGGTGGCGGACCTGCCCGGAGAGCCGCGGTTCGTCCAGGCCTCGAGCGCGGAGATCTTCGGGCGAGCCCGACCGGAGCCCGCAGGACGAGGCCACGCCGCTCCGCCCCGTGCAACCCGTACGGCGCCGCGAAGGCGCTACGCCCACCTGGCCGCGGGCGTCTCCGCGCCGACGGGCTGCACGCCAGCGCTGATCCTCTACAACCACGAGTCGCCGCGCCGCCCGACGCGTTCGTGACCCGCAAGATCACCTCGACGGTCGCCGCGATCGCGCGCGGGACGGCCGACCGGCTGGTGCTGGGCAACCTCGACGCCCGCCGCGACTGGGGCTGGGCGCCCGACTACGTCGACGCGATGGTGCGCGCGGCGCGCGCCGAGGAGGCGTGCGACTACGTCGTCGCGACCGGGGCGCTCGCACTCCGTGCGCGACTTCGTCGCCGCGGCGTTCGGCGGCGCCGGGGTCACCGACTGGGAGCGCCTCGTCGCCGTCGACCCCGGGCTGGTGCGACCTGTCGACCCGATCGACTGGTGCGGCGACGCGTCGCGCGCCCGCGACCGGCTCGGCTGGACGCCCAGCGTCGGCTTCGCCGAGCTGGTGCATCGGATGGTCGACGCCGACCTGGCCGCGCTCGGCTGACCGTCGTCGCCGCGATCGTTTGCTGCATTCGGCACGCCGACACGCCGATCCAGGCGTGTCAAACGCAGCAAACGTTCCCGAATTGGCCGCGACCCCCGAGCCGGGGCCCGGGGGTCGCGATAGGTGTCAGTGCGCGGAGGCGGTGACGGAAGGGTCAGTCGCCGACCTTCTCGGCGGCGTCGGCGACGGCCTTGGCGGCGCTGGCCGCCGTCTTCCTGGCCGCGGTCGCGGTCGCCTTGGCGCTGCTGCGGGCCGGGGCGGCCTTCTTCTTCGCGGTCGTGGCGGTCGACTTCGCCGAGGACCTGGCGGACGTGGCCGCGCCCTTGGCGGCCTTCTCGGCCTGGGTCCTGGTGGTCTTGGCCTTCGCCACGGTCACCTTGGCCTCGGCCACGGCGTCCTTGGTCGCCTGCTGGCGACGGATCCGCGCCACGAGCTTCTCGCCGCGCACGACCAGGTCGCCGTACGCGTCACCGGCAGTCTCGACGTTGTCGTTGACCAGCTCGGTCACCAGCGCCTGCACGCGGGCGGGTAGCTCGACGGCGTCCTTCTGGAGCTCCGCGATGCGGGACTCGACGACGGTACGGCGCGCCTTGGCGTCCTTGCTCAGCGCCTCGAAGCGGGCGTTGACGACACCGGCGGCCTGCTTGCGGGCCTCCTCGGGCTCGAAGTCGGCGAACGACTTGGCCAGGGAGTCCTGGACCTCGGCGACGCGCTTCTGCATGTCGGCGACGTAGTCGCGGACGGCCTCGACGGCGAGGTCGGTGACGCCGACCCCGGCGTAGAACTGCTTGGTCAACGTCTCCTGGACGTTGGTCGGGAGGGTGCTCTGAGGCATGGTGGTGCTCCTTCTTTCTCGGGTCCCGAGGCCGCGCCTCGAAGGTCGCGCCCCGTGGTCTGGGGTTGGTCGTGCTCAGGTGGTTCGGCTCAGTCACTCTCGGCCGGCTCGGTCGCGGCCGGGTCGGCCGACGACTCCTCGCTGGCGTTCATCGCCAGGAACGAGGCGTAGACGTCGAGCAGCGACTGCTTCTGGCGCTCGGTGAGACCCGGGTCCGCGAGGATCGCGAGCTCGACCGAGCCGCGGTCCGTCGTCGGGACCGACGATCCCGGCCCGGACGTAGAGCTGCTCGGCGGAGATCCGCAGCGCCTTGGCGATCTGCTGGAGCACCTCGGCGGAGGGCTTGCGCAGACCGCGCTCGATCTGGCTCAGGTAGGGGTTGGACACGCCCGCCTGGTCGGCGAGCTGGCGCAGCGAGAGCTGGGCGCCGAGGCGCTGCTCCTTGAGGTAGTCGCCGAGGTTCTCGACTCGCTGCCCCACCTTCGTCCTGGCCATGCCTCCATAGTTGCTAGCTAGAGCAAGCAAATCAAGTTTCGAGGTGGTGAGGTGACTCACACGACCAACCGGGAATCCCTTCCAGCATTGATAGGAGCGCCTGCCGGCGCGTCCTTTCCGTGGCTAGCTGGCAGGCAGCACGGCGCGCATCTCGCCCACCGGCAGCCCCCCACCGGCGAGCTCGACCCGAGCCAGCGCCTCGAGGGCGGCCCGGTCGACACCGGGCTCCCCGCCCACTCCGTCGCCCAGCAGCGCCGCGGCCATCACCACCGGCCGGGCCCGGGCGCCGCCGTCGTCGATCTTGAGCGCCCAGCCCCGCCCGTCCGGCAGCGCCGACGACGTAGCAGGACTCGGCGCCGGCCTTGCCGATCAGCGCCGGGGATCGCCGTCGCAGCAGCCGCAGCTCGTCGCGCCTGGTGCCGGAGACGTACGCCGGGTGCTCGCGGATCGCGTCGGCGACCCGTGCGGCGTCGGTCGGGGCCGCCCGAGGCCCGCTCACCCGCGCCAGCAGCCGGAACGCCCGCGCCAGCCCGGTCAGCGAGCGTGCGGACAGCAGCGGGGCGCCGCAGCCGTCGACCGCGACCTGGCGACGGCTCGCCGGTCAGCTCCGGCGAAGTGACGCGCCGATCGCCAGCTGCAGCGGGTGCTCGGGCTCGCGGTAGGTCGTCGAGTGTCCCAGCCGTTGCAGCGACGCAGGTCGCCAGCATCGCGGCGTGCTTGCCCGAGCAGTTCATCAGCAGCGGCGACCGCTCGCCCGCCCGCGCGCAGGACGGCCTCGCGCGTCGTCGTCGTCGAGCGGGTAGTCCGGCGGGGTCTGCAGCGCGCGACTCGTCGAGCCCGGCGGACGCCAGGATCCGGCGTACGCCCGTCGACGTGGAACGGCTCACCCGAGTGGGAGGCGCAGGCCAGCGCGAGCAGCTCGGGCGGGAGGTCGAGCCCGAGCTCGCGGACCATCGCCGAGCGCCTGGAGCGGCTTGTTGCACGAGCGCGGCAGCACCGGCCGGCGACGTCGCCGACCGACCAGCCGACCGACCCGTCGGCGGCCAGCGCCACGACCGAGCCGTAGTGGTGCCCCTCGACGAATCCGGAGCGGACGATCTCGGCGACGACGGCTGGGGCTCGGACGCGGAGTGCACGCGCGCACGACTACTGCCGGGTCCGCGCGGCCCCGGTGGCAGGATGTGCCCCGTGTCGACACCCACCCCGCAGTACTGCCCGACCCCGCCGCGAGCTCGACGACCTCGAGCTGCTCGCCACCGGCGCCTGCCCCGCTCGCCGGCTTCAACGAGCCGGGCAGCCCGGTCACGCTCGACCTGCCCGCCGAGGTGGTCGACGCCGCGCACGGCTCGGGCGAGGTCGAGCTGGTCGACCCCGAGGGCCTGCCGCTCGCCGCGTGGTCGACCTCGACGGCCGGGTGCGGCCGCTGACCCACGCGCAGTACGGCCCCTTCCGCCGGCTCTACCTCACGCCCGCGCAGGCGCGCGAGCAGTACGCCGGCGCGCACCTGTCGTGCCGGTCGCCGACGCCGCTCACCGGACCTCCAGGTCGAGCGGCTGCGGCGAGGCCGGGCCGGTCGTCCTGCTGGCCCTGGTCGGCACCGGCACCCCCGCGCTCTCGCCCGTCGGCCTGGTCCGCGCCACGCTCGCGGCCGCCGGCGCTGCTCGACGACGCCGCCGTCGTCGCCGTACCCCTCGCCGTCCCACGGCGACGCCGACCTCGACCACGCACCTCGGCGTGCAGGTGGTGGCGAACTACGCCGACGGCGACCCGGTCGCGGGCGCTGGCCGAGGGCGGCGACGCTCGCCCGGGCCGGTCGGCCGGCGATCGTCGACGGCGGACCGGCCGCGGGCCGACGAGCAGGGCCTCGTGCTGTTCTTCACCGGCCTGTCCGGCAGCGGCAAGTCGACGCTGGCGCGGGCGCTCATGGACCGGCTGCTCGAGCAGGGCGGTCGCACGGTCACCAGCCTCGACGGCGACGTCGTACGCCGGCACCTGTCGGCCGGCCTGACCTTCTCCAAGGCGGACCGCGAGACCAACATCCGCCGCATCGGCTGGGTCGCCGCCGAGATCTCCCGGCACGGCGGCGTCGCGGTGTGCAGCCCGATCGCGCCGTTCGACGAGACCCGCGAGCAGGTGCGGGAGATGGTCGAGGACGCGGGTGGCGCGTTCTTCCTGGTCCACGTCGCCACCCCGCTGGAGGAGTGCGAGCGCCGCGACCGCAAGGGTCTCTACGCCAAGGCGCGGCGCGGCGAGATCCCCGAGTTCACCGGCATCTCCTCGCCCTACGAGGAGCCCGACGACGCCGCCGTGCGCGTCGACACCACCGGCCGCACCATCGACGACGCCCTCGACGACGTGCTCACCGGGCTGCGAGAGGCGGGCTACCTCGAGCTTGCGTGACGCGCCGGCCGACCGCCGGAATCGACAAAGTCGCGTGAGTTAGTCGATTATTGGTCGGTCACCGCCCACCGAACGGATCCACATGCCCGACCTCAGCACCACGTTCTTCTCGATCCTCGCCGCCGGCTTCGTCGTCGGCATCGTCGTCGGCCTGACCGGCATGGGCGGCGGCGCCCTGATGACCCCGGCACTGATCTTCCTCGGCGTCGGCGAGGCGGCGACCGTCGTCACGGCCGACCTCACCGCGGCCGCCGTCTACAAGACCGGCGGGGCGATCGTCCACAACCGCGAGGGCTCGCCCAACCTGCACGCTGGCCAAGTGGCTGATGATCGGCTCGATCCCGATGGCCCTGCTCGGGCCACACCTGGTCGCCTGGGTGGCCGCCGCCCGAGTCAGCTCAACCACGTGCTCACGATTGCCATCGGCTTCGCGCTGCTGTTCGCCGCGGCGACGTACGCCCTGCGCCTCTACCTCAACCTCCGCGCCGCGTCGGCCTCGGCGGGCACGCTCGGCTCCGACGACCCGGCGATCCGGCCGGTCCCCACACTGCTCGTCGGCGCGCTCGGCGGCCTGCTCGTCGGCATCACCAGCGTCGGCTCCGGCTCGGTGATCATGATCGCGCTGCTGATGCTCTACCCCGGACTGTCGGCGGTGCGGCTGGTCGGCACCGACCTCGTGCAGGCGGTCCCGCTGGTGCTGGCCGCCGCGATCTCCAACATCGCCCTGCACGGCCTCGACTGGGGCGTGCTGATCCCCCTGCGTGATCGGCTCGGTGCCCGGCACCATGCTCGGGAGTCGGATCGCCCCGCGCGTGCCGCAGTCGTTCATCCGCCGCGGCATCGTCGTCGTGCTGACCATGAGCGGCGTCGCGCTGCTCGACAAGTCCGGCTGGGCGCCGCTCGGTGCGGGCGAGGACGAGACCTACCCCATGCTCATCGCCGGCGTCGGCATCGCGATGCTGGTGCTGGTGCCGGTGGTCTGGGGCTTCCTGCGGCGGATCCACGGGCTGCCGATGTTCGGCACGCCCACCGTCGCCCAGCTGGAGGACCCGACGTTGCGCCCCGGGATCGTCGGGATGAAGCGGGTCGACGGGTCTCGCTGAGGGTGCGGCGACGCGGGGCGGCGCGGGGCGTCATACGCTCTGGTCGCCCCAGCGCTCGCTCCGTATGACGCGAGCCCACCGGCGACGCACAGCCGCGCGGGACGTCATACACCCCGGTCACCCCAGCGCCCGCTTCGTATGACGCGAGCCCACCGGCGACGCAGCCCAAGCCGGCGAGGTCAGCCCAGGCCAAGACCCAGACCCAGCCGGGCCTCCTCGGCCCGGAACAGCCCGGCACCGGGCACGGCGCGGGCGAGCACGCCGTCGACGATGCGCCGTGAGACGTTCTCACCGTAGAGCGGCGTGACCTGCCCCAGCTCGGGGTGCGCGATCGCCTGCTCGATGACGTGCGCGACGAAGCCCGCGTCGACCGGCGGGGCGAGCACGTTGCCGCCGGCCAGCAGCGTCTCGCCGCGATCGGTGCCGAAGCGGAGCGTCACGCACGGGATGCCGAGGATGTTCATCTCCTCCTGCATCGACCCGGAGTCGGTGGCCACCACGGCGCACTCGCGCATCGCCGCAACGACGTCGCGGTAGTTCTTCCACACCGGGGAGGAGATGAACGTCTGCGGGAACTCTGCCTGCAACGTGGCGAGCCGCTCGGTCAACCCGAATCGGTCGAGGGCGGCGTCGGTGCCGAACAGCCGGATGAACAGCACCGACCGTCCCCCTCGGACCAGCCGCTCGACGGCGTCGAACAGCACCCGGAAGCGGGCCTCGTCCTCGGTGTTCTCACGGCGGTGGATGCAGACCCGGACGAAGCCCCCGCCGCGCAGCTGTGGGTAGGTGTCGAAGATCGTGACCGCCTCGGCATCGGCGTCGGCGGCCCGGGTGGCGTCGGCGACGGTGTTGCCGGTGACCTCGATGGTGTCGGGCGGGAAGCCCTCGTCGAGCAGGAAGTCGCGGTCGAGCTCGACCGGGGCGGCGTGGTAGCCCGAGCCGGCATCGGAGACGCGGGTGTTGAACTGCTCGGGGAAGGGCTCGCGGCTGCCACGGTCGTACGACGCCGGGTCGCGCTGCGCGGCGGCGTACGAGTCCCAGTCGAACGCGCCGTCGCGGAAGTCGGCCAGCCACTGCCGGAGCAGCGCGGCGCGCGGCGTGATGGTGCGGATGCCGGCCTCGACGTGCACGCAGGCGACCGCGTTGAGGTAGGACGCCACCCCGATCGCCATCGAGGTGAGGGTGTCGCCGTGGATGTAGGGCAGCGGGGTCAGCCCCAGCCCGCGCAGCGTCTCGATGACCCGCCCGAAGCGGTCGACCATCTGGGCGACCTTGCCCGACAGCGTGCCGTCGATGCCGAGGTGGACGTCGACCGGCAGGCCGAACTCCTCGAGCATGCCGCCGCTGTAGTTCTCGTCGTAGTGCTGGCCGGTGTGACAGACCACGACCAGCTCGCCGCGACCGACCAGCTCGGGGTGCAGCGGCGCCTGCTTGATGATGTCGGGCTTGGTCGCGATGAGGATCACGTGGACCAGGCGGCCGTCGTGGCCGGCGAGGGAGTCGAGCACTCCGGTCGCCCAGCCCTCGGGGGCCGCCGTCGGGGCGGCCGGCGACGCGTCGCTCACAGCAGGTCGTCCTTGCCGCTCTCGCGCAGCCGCTCCAGCAGCACCTTCATGCTCCCCTCGGGCGACTGCTCCAGCTCCTTGAGGCCGAGCACGACGACGGCGTCGTCGGTGCAGATGATGCCGACGTCGCGCATCCCCATGACCACGATCTCCCGGCCGTCGGAGCTGCGCACGAACACGTTGTGACTCTCGACGTCGACGTACTGGTTGTCCCCGCTGGTGACCACGTCGGAGCCGGCCACCTCGGCGAGCACCCGGTGGAGCGACGACCAGTTGCCGATGTCGCTCCAGCGGAAGTCACCCGGCACCACGGCGATGGGGTACTTCGCACTGTCGATGATGTCGATCTCGTGAAACTCCGCCGGGATCTGCCGGTAGGTCTCCAGGTCGCCGGTCTTGATGAACTCGGCCGTGCGCTCGACCAGCAACGGGTTGGCATCGGCGTACGCCGCCAGCAGTGTCTCGGCCCGGAAGCAGTAGTAGGCCGCGTTCCAGAACGACTGGCCGGACTGGACGTAGTCCTGCGCCACCTCGAGCGACGGCTTCTCGACGTACTTGCCGGCGCGGTAGACGGTCGGCGCGTGCTGGATCTCCTCCCGCACCCTGATGTAGCCCAGCCCGGTGTCGGCACGGGTCGGGGTGATGCCGACGACCACGATCTGGCCAGGGTTGCCCTCGACGAACTGCAGGGACGCCCGCACCGACTCGCGGAACTTGTCGACCTCGGTGATCGCGTGGTCCGACGCCAGGCTGAAGACGACCGCCTCGGGGTCGCGCGCGGCCAGGTGACTGGCGAGCAGCGCGAACGCCACGGTGGGGCCGCGGCTCTCCGGCTCGACGATGTAGTTCTCCCGCGGGATCACCGGCAGCAGCGAGCGGATGGGCTCGAGATAGTTGGCGGTGGTGGAGACGAAGATGCGCTCGGCCGGGATCACGCCCTCCAGCCGGTCGACGGTCTCGGCGATCAGGCTCTTCTCCGACATCAGCGCCTGCATCTGCTTGGGCAGCGACTGCCGGCTGACCGGCCACAGGCGGGTGCCGGAGCCGCCGGCCACCACGACGGCGTACCGGTGGCTGTCGGTGTCGCCAGAGGTCACGACTTGTTCCATCTCTTTCCTCGAGGCCCGCTTCGGCCCCACGCGGCGCCCAGCATAGGCGACGACCTACCGAGCAGTAGCCCGAGGTGACGGGCCTCGCCGCGGGCAGGATTCTGGCCAGGGGTGCTCGCGCGGCTAGCATGAGCAGCGCTGTCGCGACGAGAGGCCTGACAATCCGCATGAGCGCACCACCCACCCACGCCGACTACCAGCTGAGCCAGCTCGACCAGCTGGAGGCCGAGTCGATCCACATCTTCCGCGAGGTCGCGGCCGAGTTCGAGAAGCCGGTCCTGATGTTCTCGGGCGGCAAGGACTCCATCGTCATGCTCCGCCTGGCGGAGAAGGCCTTCTACCCGGCCAAGATCCCGTTCCCGGTGCTCCAGGTCGACACCGGCTACGACTTCCCCGAGGTCCTGCGCCTGCCGCGACTCCTGGGTCAACCGGCTCGGCGTCCGCCTGATCGTCGCCAGCGTCGAGGAGGCGATCGCGGACGGCATCGTCGTCGACGACGGCAAGACCAGCCGCAACCGGCTCCAGATCGGCACCCTGCTCAACGCGCATCGAGGAGAACGGCTTCACCGCCGCCTTCGGTGGCGGGCGCCGCGACGAGGAGAAGGCCCGCGCCAAGGAGCGCGTCTACTCCCACCGCGACGAGTTCGGCCAGTGGGACCCCAAGATGCAGCGCCCCGAGCTGTGGAGCCTCTACAACGGCCGCCTCCACGAGGGCGAGCACATGCGGATCTTCCCGCTGTCCAACTGGACCGAGCTCGACATCTGGCACTACATCGGCCGCGAGGAGATCGAGATCCCGACGATCTACTTCTCCCACCAGCGCCGGGTCTTCGAGCGCGACGGGATGCTGCTCTCGCGAGAGCGAGTTCAACCCGCTGCGCGCCGGCGAGACCGTCGAGGAGCGCACCGTCCGGTTCCGCACCGTCGGCGACCTGACGCTCACCGGCTGCGTCGAGTCCGAGGCCGACACCATCGACAAGATCATCGACGAGATCGCGATCGCCCGGGTCACCGAGCGCGGCGCCACCCGTGGCGACGACCGGTTCTCCGAGGCCGCCATGGAGGACCGGAAGAAGGAAGGCTACTTCTGATGCGCCCGAGATCTCGCCCATCGCCGAGGACCACGCCGGAAGGGCGCCCATGGACCTGCTCCGCTTCGCCACCGCCGGCTCCGTCGACGACGGCAAGTCGACCCTCATCGGCCGCCTGCTGCTCGACTCCAAGTCGATCTTCGAGGACCAGCTCGAGGCGGTCGAGGCCACCAGCCAGTCCAAGGGCTACGACTACACCGACCTGGCGCTGCTGACCGACGGTCTGCGCTCCGAGCGCGAGCAGGGCATCACCATCGACGTGGCCTACCGCTACTTCGCGACGCCCAGCCGCAAGTTCATCATCGCCGACACCCCGGGCCACATCCAGTACACCCGCAACATGGTCACCGGCGCCTCGACCGCCGACCTCGGCCTGGTGCTCGTCGACGCCCGCCAGGGCCTCACCGAGCAGTCCCGCCGGCACGCGGTCATCCTCTCGCTGCTGCGGGTGCCGCACCTCGTGCTGGCCGTCAACAAGATGGACCTCGTCGACTACGTCCGAGGAGATCTACGAGAAGATCCACAACGAGTTCACCGCAGTTCGCGACCAAGCTCAACATCCCCGACCTCGAGGTCATCCCGATCTCGGCGCTCAAGGGCGACAACGTCGTGACCCGCAGCGAGAACATGCCGTGGTACCACGGCCCCACGCTGATGCACCACCTCGAGCACGTCCACGTCGCCTCCGACCGCGACCTGGTCGACGTCCGCTTCCCGGTGCAGTACGTCGTGCGGCCCAAGTCCGACGAGTACCACGACTACCGCGGGTACGCCGGCCAGGTCGCCGGCGGCGTGCTCAAGCCGCGGCGACGAGGTCGTCGTGCTGCCCGTCGGGCATGACCTCGACGATCGCAGGCGATCGACCTCTTCGACCAGCGAGATCGACGAGGCGTTCCCGCCGATGTCGGTGACGGTGCGGCTCGAGCGACGACGTCGACGTCTCGCGCGGCGACATGATCGCCCGCGTCAACAACGCGCCGCAAGCCCAGCCAGGACATCGACGCGATGATCTGCTGGATGACCAACGAGCCGCTGCGTCCGCGCCAGAAGCTGGCGATCAAGCACACCACCCGCATCGGGCCGGGCGCTGGTCAAGGACATCCAGTACCGCCTCGACGTCAACACGCTGCACCGCGACCAGGACACCAAGGAGCTCGGCCTCAACGAGATCGGCCGCGTCCAGCTGCGCACCACGGTGCCGCTGCTCGTGCGACCCCTACTCCAAGAACCGCACCACCGGGTCGTTCATCCTGATCGACGAGGCCACCGGCGTCACCGTCGGCGCCGGGATGATCAACTCCGGCTCCTGACGTCGCGGGGCGCGGACGAGACCGCCGGCGCTCCGCACGAGGCCCCCTCACCGGGACGGTCACCCGGACGAGGCTTGCCGGGATGGGGCCGCAGGCGCGGTGACGACTCCCGGCACCCTGGGTTGCCGTGCCCGCGTTGTTCGCTCAGCGGGCGCGCGCCCGGCCAGGGTCAATCGATACGGGTCAGTACGTCGTGCCAGGTGCGACGTACTGACCCGGATGCCGACGGGCCTTCGCTGCGCCGGTCGTCGCGCCGAACAGCGATCGGCCTGTGGAGCTGATCGGCGGGCCAGGGCGAGTCGATGGCGCGCTAGGATCTCTCGGTTCTGCCGGCCCCTACCGCTCGGCTCCGCTTCCGCGAGATGGTCGAGGCGGACCTGCCCCACATAGCCACCCTGAACATCGGCGGTGCGCGAGGCCCTGAGGGATGGACCGCGTGGAACCGGGAGAACTACGCCCGCCACGGCTTCGGGCTCTGGGTGATCGAGACCCCTGCCGGTGAGTTCGTCGGCGACTGCGGTCTGACCGTGCAGGAGGTCCAGGGCGAGTGGCTGGTAGAGGCGGGCTGGCACGTGCGCCCGGAGCTGCGTCGCCAGGGATTCGCCGCTGAGGCGGCAGAAGCAGTGCGTCGTGCCGCCGAGGGTCTCGGCGTCCACAAGCATGGTGGGCCCGCGCTGATCTTCGGAGCAGACATGCAGCCCAGGGGAACAGCCCGGTCGCGGATCGCTTTCAGGGCGTTCTGGGAGCTGCGCCTCGGCAGAGCGCCACCACGCGGACCGATGAGGTGACTCGGTCAGCGCAGCGAGGCGCGCACATGCAGGCCGACCTCGGGGTCGACGACGACCTCCTGGGCGGCGGCGATCCCGTCGACGGCGAGCGGGGCGTCGACGGGCGATGTTGCGCTTGACCAGCGCGAGCGCGATCGGGCCGAGCTCGTGGTGGCGCGCGCCGAGGATCCGACGAACCCGACCGCCTTGCCGTCGGCCAGCACCTCGGACCCGTGCGCGGGCAGGCGTTCTCGGTGCCGTCGAGGTGCAGCAGCGTGAGCCGGCGCGGCGGCCGGCCGAGGGTGTGCACCCGGGCCACCGTCTCCTGACCGCGGTAGCAGCCCTTGTCGAGGTGGACGGCCGACCCGATCCAGCCGACCTCGTTGGGGATCGTGCGGTGGTCGGTGTCGAGCCCGAGGCGCGGCTCGCCGCGGGCGATCCGCAGCGCCTCGAAGGCCCAGAGGCCGGCCGCGGGGCCGTGCGCCTCGGCGTACGCCGGCAGCTCGGTCGCGCGGCACCCAGCTCGTAACGACCCGCATCGCGGGAGCGCCACGACCGACGATGTCGTCGACCAGCGGTGACCTCGACGCGCATCATGAATCGCATCCGAGTCGAGGAAGGCCACCAGCGCCGCGCCTGCGCCGGGCTCGGTGTGCGCAAGGAAGGACTCGCCGTCGTCGACTCCGGTGAAGGCGTGCTCGACGTGACCCTGCGGGCTGAGCACCAGGGCCTGTGTCCACACACCCGGCGCCAGCCCCTCGAAGCGCCTGCGTGGTCAGCGAGTGGAGCCAGCGCCAGCCGGTCGGGACCGGCGACGCGCACGACACGTCGCGGTGGGAGAGGTCGACGAAGCCCTCGACCGGCCTCCAGCGTCCGCTGCTCGTGGTGGAACGAGCCGTAGTGGGCGGCCACGCCGGCGTCGACGCCGTCGGCCTCCACGGCTCCGGGCAGGTCCAGCAGTGGGCTGCGAGTCACGCGCTCCTCCTCGTCGTCGGTCGGCGGCTCGGGCGGACAGTCGGTGCACTGCCCGAACATCGTCAGGTGACCCACGTCGACGTCGAAGCCGTGCTCGTCGCGCAGCCGCGCCAGCAGGTCGCTGATCACGTCAGGGTCAACAGAGACGACGCGGTGGCAATTCCGGCAGACCAGGTGGAAGTGCTCGTGCTCGACGACCGAGTGGTAGGTCGGCGCCCGGTCGCTGAGGTGCGCGTGCCTCACCAGACCGAGCTCCTCGAGCATCTCGAGGGTGCGGTAGACGGTCGAGATGTTGATCGCCTCGGCGTGGGTGCGGACCTCGGCGAGCACCTCGTCGGGGGTCGCGTGCCCGAGCCGGTCGACGGCGGCCAGGATCAGCTCACGCTGAGGCGTGCGCCGCAGTCCCCGCTCGCGCAACCGGTCGGCCAGGTCCGACATCGCGAGCCTCAGCCCTGCCGCTTCAGCTGGGCGTGGGTGTGCGGCTGCAGCGGCTGGCCCATCGCCGCCATGTCGAAGGCGTAGAGCAGGTCGCCCTCGACGTAGCCGTAGAGCCGCTTGCCGCCGACGTACTCCTTGGCCGTGGCGGTGCGCGCGACGGCGTCGGTGGCGATCTCGAAGCGCGGCTGGTCCGGATGCAGCTCGCCGTGCCAGATCTCGACGAAGCCGAGGTTGTGGGTCATCACGACCTCCAGCGTGCCGTCCTCCTGAGGCCGCAGGAAGCCGGTCTCCTGCGCCGCCTGGCGCACCACCTCGCCCTCCTCGTCGATGATCCAGGCGCGGCTGAAGTAGTGGATGAACGGGCGGCCGTCCTGCTGGAAGATCAGCTCCTGGCCGAACTGGAAGGGCTCGATCGTCGGGTACTCCCCGTGTCCGTTGCCGGCCCAGGTGCCGAGCAGCCAGGCCAGCCGGGCGCAGTTCGGATGGATGTTGTCGGGGATCTCGAATGGCATGGGGGAAGTCTAGGCGGGCTGCGGCGCGGCGCGGTGGCCGTACATTGGGCGCATGACCCGCTCCCTCGTCGTGAA
The DNA here is from genome assembly GCA_963719955.1 of uncultured Actinomycetota bacterium. Classification (GTDB taxonomy): domain Bacteria; phylum Actinomycetota; class Actinomycetes; order Propionibacteriales; family Nocardioidaceae; genus Nocardioides. The sequence goes on from CAVRDV010000002.1 coordinate 748,786, forward strand.
GGTGACCTGCGGCTCGGACGACGCCGAGCGCTGCAACCAGGGGTTCATGGTCGCGACCATGGCCGTGACGGCGGGGGCCGAGGTGAGCCTCTGGCTGACTGGAGAGGCCGCGTGGTTCGCCTTGCCCGGCAAGGCGGAGGCCTTCAAGCTCGCCGGCGCCACGCCGTTGGCCGAGCTGCGCGACGCCGTCCTCGCCGGCGGGCAGGTGACGGTGTGCTCGCAGTGCGCGGAGCGCCGGTCGATCGGCGCCCACGCCGTGCTGCCCGGGGTGCGCGTCGCCGGGGCCGCGACGTTCACCGAGGAGGTGCTCACCGAGGGCGTGCAGGCGCTTGTCTACTGACCACCGCGCTGGTCTGCCGCCCTCGCGAGATCGGCCAGCTCGCGCGGGTCCGCGTTGCCGCCGCTGACCACGACCGCACAGAGCCTCGGTCTGCGCGGCGACGCCAGCAGGCCCGCCAGCGCGGCCGCGCCGGCACCCTCGGACAGCGTGTGGGCGTGCGTGGCCAGCAGGACCCGCGCCTCGTCGATCGCGTCGTCGTCGACGAGCAGGAAGTCGTCGAGCCGCTCGCGCAGGACCCGCTGAGGCAGCTCGAACGACGCAGCGGTGGCCAGTCCGCTGGACCGCGTCGCGCACGGCGCGGTGGCCGGCGCCTGGGTGCGCCAGGACTCGTAGGCCGCCGGCGCCTGCGCCGACTGCACGGCGATCACCCGGCAGGAGGGTGCCAGCTCGTCGCGCACGATGCAGGCTCCGGCGGCGCTGGTGCCGCTGCCGACAGGCACGTAGATCTCCTCGAGGTCGGGGTGGAGTCGCAGCAGCTCCAGGGTGAGCGTGGCGTGCCCGTGCACGATCGCGAGGTCGGCAGGGTCGACGTACCGCCAGCCGCGGAGGTCGGCCAGCTCCCGCGCGTGGGCGACTGCCTCCGTCATCGTCGGCCCGTGCAGGACGACCTCGGCGCCCAGTGCGCGGGTGGCGTCGATCTTGTTCCCCGGCGCGCTCACCGGCATCACCACGATCGCGGGCAGCGAGCGACGCCGCGCACACAAGGCGATCGACTGGGCGTGGTTGCCGGTCGAGGCGGTGACGAGTCCGGGCGTGCTGGGGTCGAGGGCGGCCGCCAGTGCGATGCCTCCGCGCGCCTTGAAGGCCCCGGTGGGCTGGACGTTCTCGTGCTTGAGCACGACGGTGCAGCCGGCCACGTCGTCCAGCAGCGGATAGCTCCAGGCGGGAGTCGGCGGAAGGACGGCCGCGACGGCCTCGGCCGCCTCGAGCACACCGGCCCAGCTGGGTGCGCGAAGGACGTCGGGCCGGCTCGTCATGGACCGAGCATGCGGGAGCGGCGACCGATCAGTCCACCGGCTCGCCGCTGGGTCGCGCGGTCGGCGTACGACGCTCAGGCGGCTCGGATGCCGAGGAAGACGCGGGCCTCGGCCGGGGACATCGGGGTGCGCTGGGCGATCCGGCCCAGCGCGACGACCCGCTCGACCAGCTGCCGGTTGCTCTCGACGGGCACCCCCTTGGCGATCGTGAGCACGTCCTCCATGCCGACCCGCAGGTGGCCGCCCTTCGAGAGGGAGGCGAGCGCGACGGCCAGCGTGGACCGGCCGATGCCGGTCGCCGACCAGCTCGTCGTCGCGGCCGGGAGGGCGGCGACGGCGGCGACGAGCGCGTCGGCGGTGCCGTCCATGCCGCCGGGCACGCCCATCACCAGGTCGGCGTGGACCCGGCCGCCGTAGGGAAGTCCGAACCGGTCGAGCAGCCGCCGCATCGCATGCACCTGGCCGAGGTCGAACAGCTCGAACTCCGGCACGACCTGGCGCTCCTGGCTCAGCTGGTAGAGCTCGGTGACGAACGGCCACGGGTTGAGGAAGACGTCGTCGCCGAAGTTGGTCGTGCCCATCGTCAGCGAGCAGGAGTCGGGCTCAGCGTCGAGCACCGTCAGCCGCGCGTCGAGCGGGTCGTGCACCGAGCCACCGGTGGACAGCTGGACGACGAGGTCGGTGGACTCGCGGACGGCGGCCACCCACTCGCGAAGGAGCGCCAGGTCGAGCGTCGGCCGGTGGTCGTGGTCGCGGACGTGCAGGTGGATCATCGCCGCGCCGGCGGCCTCACAGGCCACGGCGGTCGCCGCGATCTCCTCCGGTGTGGTCGGCAGCTGCGGGCAGTCGGCCTTGGCCGTCTCGGCACCGGTCGGGGCGACGGTGATCAGCAGGCGGTCGGCGGGGAGGTCCACGGGGGCGGGCTGCGCGGCGGGCATGGCCTCATCGTGGCATGCTGCCGCCATCGCCGTCGAACCCCAGACAGGATGATCTTGCGATGAAGGCCGTCGTGCAGCGAGTTCTTGAGGCCTCCGTGGTCGTTGACGGGAAGGTTGTCGGCGAGGTCGCCGGACCAGGGCTGCTGGTCTATCTCGGCGTCACCCACGCCGACGGCCCCGACGAGACCGCCTGGATGGCGCGCAAGATCTGGGACCTGCGCATCCTGCGCGAGGAGAGGTCCGCCTCGGACGTCGGGGCACCGATCCTGGTGGTCAGCCAGTTCACGCTGTACGGCGACGCGCGCAAGGGCCGCCGCCCCACCTGGCAGGCGGCCGCGCCGGCGGAGGTGTCGGAGCCCGTCTACGAGGCGTTCTGCGACGCCCTCCAGGGCATGGGCGCCACCGTCGCCCGCGGGGTCTTCGGGGCCGACATGGCCGTGTCCAGCGTCAACGACGGTCCGGTCACCATGCTCCTCGAACGCTGACGCGTCGCGGGTTTCGCGGCGACGCGTCGCAGATGTCGCGCCGACGCGTCGCAGACCGTCGATCCAGGCGTCGCGGGCGGCGTCCAGCCCCCTTCAGCAGGCCGAGCCCGCATCCACGCGTGGGCAATACTGACCAGGGCCCTCAGTCGGCAGGGCCGTCGGGCTGATCGAGGGAGGAGGGCGACGCATGCTCCTCGACGACCGCCCCCTGTCCGCCTCCCACCGGGCGCTGGCGCTCCTCCGGGCGGCGCATCCCGGGCCGGCGCTCGGCGTGACCGCGATGACCGGGGTGCTGGCACACGCCGTCGGCCTGTCTCCCGACCGCGCCGCGCTCGTGGTGGCCGCGGTCCTCACCGGACAGCTGAGCATCGGGTGGAGCAACGACCTGGTCGACCTCGACCGCGACCGCGTGATCGGGCGCAGCGACAAGCCGCTCGCCACCGGAGGCCTTTCCGCTGACGTCGTCCGGGTCGCGTGCCGCCTGGCCGTCGTGGCCACCGTCGTCCTGTCGGCCCTGCTCGGCTGGCGAGCCGGCGGCGCCCAGCTCGCCATGGTGGTCGCCGGCTGGGCCTACAACCTGCGGCTGAAGGCCACCGTCTGGTCGTGGCTGCCCTACGCCGTGGGGTTCGGGGCGCTGGCGACGGTGCCGTCGCTAGCGCTGCCCTCGCCCCACGTGGCGTGGTGGTTGCCCGTGGTCGGCGGGCTGCTCGGGGTGGGCGCCCATCTCGTCAACGTGCTCCCCGACCTCGACGACGACCGCGCGACCGGCGTCGTGGGCCTGCCGCACCGACTGGCCGACCGGTGGGGAGCACGGAGCCTGGTCGTCGTGGGCGTGCTGCTCTTCGGGCTGGCCACCGGCCTGCTGGTCGCCGCGCTCCCGGTCGGAGTCCCCAGCGTCGTGGCTGTGGCCCTGGTCGCGCTGCTGGCGACCGTGGCGCTGCTGGGCCGAGGCCGCCGGCCCTTCCAGGCGGCGCTGGGCATCGCGCTGGTCGACGTCGTGCTGCTGGCGGTGGTCCTGTGACCTCGCCACGGTGGGACCTCGTCGTCGTCGGTGCCGGCCCCGCGGGCGCCGCGACGGCACTCGGCGCGCTCGCCGTCGACCCGTCCCTGCGGGTGCTGCTGCTCGACCGCGACGACTTCCCTCGCGACAAGGCCTGCGGCGACGGCATCGCCCCGCACGTGGTCGACGTCCTCGCCACGGTCGGCGCCGCCGACGCCACGGCGGGTTGGACGCCGCTGACCCGTCTCGAGCTGCGGCACGAGCGACACGGGGTCGAGGGCAGGCTCCGGCGTCCGGTCTGGGTGATCCCCCGGGCCGTGTTCGACGCGCGACTGGTCTCGCACGCCATCGCCGCCGGAGCGGTGCTGCAGCGCCACCGCGTGCGCTCGGTGCAGGTCGGCGGCGACGCCGTCACCGTCGACGACGTCGCCGCCCGCGTGGTCGTCGGTGCCGACGGCGCCTCGTCACTGGTCCGAGCCGCGGTGCACAGCCGGGCCGCCGGTCGGCGCGCGCTGGCGCTCCGTGGCTACGCCCCCACCCCGCCCTCGCGGCGCGGGGTCCAGTCGATCGTCTACGGCAACCGGCGCCATCCGTCGTACGCCTGGGCGTTCGACCGTGGCGACGGCCTCTCCAACGTCGGCTACGGCGAGTTCTGCCCCCGACCGCGACGACCACCCCACCCGCGCGCTGATGCTCGAGGAGCTCGAGCGGCTGATCCCCGGCAGCAGCGCGGACGGCACCGACTGGAAGGCGCACCACCTCCCGCTGTCGGGCTGGTCGCTGGAGGCGTCGCACGCGCGGGTGCTGCTCGTCGGCGACGCGGCCCAGCTGGTCAACCCGATGACCGGCGAGGGGATCTTCTACGCCGTCGCCACCGGCGTCGCGGCGGGTCGGGCGGCCGCCACCGCACTCGCGGCGGGCCGGCCCGCGTCCGCCGGGCCTCGCTACGACCGGGCGGCCCGGCGGCTGCTGCGCGCCCACCTGCGGCACACCTGGGCCGCCGCCCGCCTGAGCTCCTCACCCCGCGTCATCGACGCCGGCATCCACGCCGCCGGTCGCGACCCCCGGGCGTTCGACGCCCTGGTCGAGCTGGGTCTGGGCGACGGCCGCATCACCCCCCGACTGGCCCTCCGGCTCGCCGCCGGACTCACCCACCACCCTCGGAGATGAAGCCATGGAGATCCTGTCCGTCCGGGGCGTCGTCCCCGAGTTCCAGTACCCCCAGCGGGAGATCACCGACGCCTTCACCGGCGTCATCGCGAGCGAGCGGGTCGACGAGCTGCTGCTCCGGCGCTTCCACGCCCATGCCGGGGTCGAGCAACGCCACCTGGTGCTCCCGCTCGACAAGTACGCCGACCTGCGCGACTTCGGCGACGCCAACGACCGCTTCATCGACGAGGCGGTCGACCTGGGCTCCCAGGCGCTGCTGTCCGCCCTGGACGCCGCGGGGCTGACGCCCGCCGACGTCGACCTCATCGTCTCCACGACGGTGACCGGCCTCGCCGTACCCTCGCTCGACGCGCGGATCGCGGCCCGGATCGGCCTGCGGCCGGACGTCAAGCGGATCCCGATCGTCGGTCTCGGCTGCGTCGCCGGTGCCGCCGGGGTGGCGCGCCTGGGCGACTATCTGGTCGGTCATCCCGGCGAGGTCGCGGTGCTCGTCGCCGTCGAGCTGTGCTCGCTGACCCTGCAGCGCGACGACGTGTCCGTGCCCAACCTGGTGGCCAGCGGCCTCTTCGCCGACGGCGCGGCCGCGGTGGTGGCGCGGGCCGAGCCCGTCCAGGGGGCGGGTCCGCGCGTGCTGGCCACGCGCAGCCGGCTCTATCCCGACTCCGAGCGCACGATGGGGTGGGACGTCACCAGCACGGGGCTCCGGATCGTCCTGGACGCCGAGGTGCCCGTCCTCGTCGGCCGACACCTGCGCGCCGACGTCGACGGCTTCCTCGGCGACCACGGGCTGACCCGCGCCGACATCGGCTGGTGGGTCTGCCATCCCGGCGGCCCTAAGGTGATCGAGGCGATGGAGCAGGCGCTGGAGGTGCCGCGGCACGCCCTGCAGCTGACGTGGGACTCGCTGGCCCGCATCGGCAACCTCTCCTCGGCCTCGGTGCTCCACATCTTCGAGGACACCCTGCGCGAGCGACCTCCGGCGCCGGGCTCGAAGGGCGTCCTGATGGCCATGGGCCCGGGGTTCTGCCTGGAGCTGGTGCTGCTCGAGGCGGCGGCGTGACCTCCCTGGCGGTCTTCACCGCGGTGGTGGCGCTGGTCGGCGTCGAGCGGCTCGCGGAGCTGGTGGTCTCGCGGCGCAACGCGGCCTGGTCGCTGGCCCGGGGTGGACGTGAGACCGGCCAGGGACACTTCCCGGCGATGGTCGTGCTGCACACCGGGCTGCTGGCGGGCATGCTCGTCGAGGCCTGGGTACGCCGTCCCGAGGTGTCGGCCGCGCTGGCCTGGTCGATGCTGGCGCTCGTCGTGGCCTCGCAGGCGCTGCGCTGGTGGTGCATCGCCACCCTCGGACGGCGCTGGAACACCCGGGTCATCGTCGTCCCCGGGCTGCCCCCGGTGACCGGTGGCCCCTACCGCTTCCTGCGCCACCCCAACTACGTCGCCGTCGTCGTCGAAGGAGTCGCCCTCCCCCTGGTGCACGCGGCCTGGATCACGGCCGTCGTCTTCACCGTGCTCAACGCGGCGCTGCTCAGGGTGCGGATCCGCGTGGAGGAGCAGGCGCTGCGCACGCTCCCGGTGGCCGCCTGATGCGAGATCTGGTGGTCGCCGGCGGCGGACCGGTGGGACTGGCCGCGGCGCTCTATGCCGCAGGCGCCGGTCTCGACGTCGTCGTCCGGGAGCCGCGCGCCGGCGTCGTCGACAAGGCCTGCGGCGAGGGGCTGATGCCGGGAGCGCTGACGCTGCTCGCGGAGCTCGGCATCGACCCGCCGGGCCACCCCCTGGAGGGCATCCGCTACACCGACGGCGCGCGGGTCGCGGAGGCGCGGTTCCGCGCCGGGCCCGGCCGCGGGGTGCGGCGTACCACGCTGCACGCGGCGCTGGGCCAGGCGGTCGAGCGGGCGGGAGTGCGCGTGGTGGCGCGGCCGGTCCGCACCGTCACTCAGCACGACGACCGAGTGGTCGTCGACGGCGAGCCGGCGCGCTACCTGCTCGCGGCCGACGGCCTGCACTCCCCCGTGCGCCGGCTGCTCGGCCTCGACGCCCCGGTGCGGTCCCGGCGACGGTTCGGGCTGCGCACCCACGTCGCCATGGCCCCGTGGACCGGCTGCGTCGAGGTGCACTGGTCGCCCACCGCCGAGGCCTACGTCACGCCGGTCGCCGACGACCTGGTCGGCGTCGCCGTGCTGAGCAGCCGCCGTGGCTCTCTGACCGAGCACCTGGCGCGCCTGCCGTCGCTGGCGCGGCACCTGGCCGGCCGGCCGCTGCAGCCGACCCGCGGGGCCGGCCCGCTGCGGCAGCGGTCCCTCCGCCGGGTGGCCGGCCGGGTGCTGCTGGTGGGCGACGCGGCCGGCTACGTCGACGCGCTGACCGGCGAGGGCATCGCCGGTGGCCTCGCCCAGGCACGGGCTGCGGTGGCGGCGGTCTCGGCGGGAGAACCCGGATCCTACGAACGCACATGGCGGCGCCTCACCTGGCGCCACGACCTGCTCACCCACGCGCTCCTCACGGCATCGCGCCCCGACTGGGCTCGGCGTCGGCTGGTGCCGGCGGCCGCGTCGCTGCCGTGGGTGTTCGACGCCGCGGTCAACCAGCTCGCGATGCCGGCGGACGCATGACCGCCCCGGAGCAGGTGGTGCTCGTCGACGACGCGGGTCACGGCATCGGGGTCGCGGACAAGGCGGTCGTCCACGGCCCCGACACTCCGCTCCACCTGGCCTTCTCGTGCTACGTCTTCGATGCCGACCGGCGACTGCTGCTCACCCAGCGGGCATGGCACAAGCGCACCTGGCCCGGCGTGTGGACCAACTCGTGCTGCGGACACCCGGCGCCGGGAGAGCCGATCGACGAGGCGGTACGCCGGCGGACCGGGGAGGAGCTGGGTCTGCGCCTGGACACCGTGACGCTGGTGCTGCCGGAGTTCCGCTACCGGGCGCAGATGCCCGACGGCACCACGGAGCACGAGCTGTGCCCGGTGTTCGTGGCCACCACCTCCGCCGAGGTCCGCCCCGACCCCGCGGAGGTGGTCGCCCACCGGTGGGTGCCCTGGGCGGAGGTCCGCTCGGCCGTGCTCGAGGGCTCGTTCCAGGTCAGCCCCTGGTGCCGGCTGCAGGTCGGCGCGCTGCCGGAGACGCCGTACGACGCCCCGGCAGGCGACCCGCGCCGGCTCCCCCACGTCGTCAGACCGTGACGACGACCTCGACGACCGACCCGGTGGCCGCCTCGACCTGCGTGTCGACCGGCGCCGCGCCGGCCGAGAGCGTGCGCAGCGTCCACTCGCCGTCGCCGGCGAAGAACCGGAAGTGCCCGGTCGGCGAGGTGCGGACCTCGGCGGTGAACTCGCCGGTGCGGTCGAGCAGGCGCACGTAGGCGCCGTCGACGGGCGCGTCGCCGCGGAGCACCTGGCCCTGGATGACGGCCTCCTTCTCGACGTTGACGCCGTCCAGCGACAGGCCGCCGTCGGGCGCGCCGCAGCCCTGGATCAGGGTGCCCGCGCCCGCCCGGGTCGCGGCGCTCACGCCTCGCCCGGCTCGTCGCCGAGGGCGACCGGGACGCCGACCAGCGAGCCGTACTCGGTCCAGGAGCCGTCGTAGTTCTTGACGTTCTCCTGGCCGAGCAGCTCGCTGGAGCACGAACCAGGTGTGCGACGAGCGCTCGCCGATGCGGCAGTAGGCGATGGTGTCCTTGGTCCAGTCGACGCCGGCCTCGGCGTAGAGCGCCCGCAGCTCGTCGTCGGAGCTGAAGGTGCCGTCGTCGTTGGCCGCCTTGCTCCACGGCACGTTGAGCGCGGTCGGGATGTGGCCGGCGCGCTGCGCCTGCTCCTGCGGCAGGTGGGCCGGGGCGAGCAGCCGGCCGGCGTACTCGTCGGGGCTGCGGACGTCGACGAGGTTCTGGGCGCCGATGGCGGCGACGACCTCGTCGCGGAAGGCGCGGATCGACGAGGTCCTGCTCCTGGGCGGTGTACGACGTCGCGGCGCGCTGGGGCAGCTCGTCGGTCAGCTCGCGGGTGTCGAGCTCCCACTTCTTGCGGCCGCCGTCGAGCAGCTTGACGTCCTGCGTGGCCGTAGAGCTTGAAGTACCAGTAGGCGTAGGCGGCGAACCAGTTGTTGTTGCCGCCGTAGAGCACGACGGTGTCGTCGTTGCCGACGCCGCGCTCGGAGAGCAGCGCCTCGAACTGCGGTCCTTGTTGACGAAGTCGCGGCGGACCTGGTCCTGGAGGTCGGTGGTCCAGTCGAGCTTGATGGCGCCCGGATGTGGCCCTTGTCGTAGGCGGTGGTGTCCTCGTCGACCTCGACGAGGACGATGGTCGGGTCGTCGAGGTGCTCCTCGACCCACTCGGCGGTGACGAGAGCGGTCTCGCGGCTCATGGCGGTTCTCCTTGGGAAGGGTTGATGAGAGGGAAAGGGTGGTGCAGTGAGTGGTCTTGCATCGACGACGCCTCGGGACGCGAACTGCGACGCCTCAGCGCGACATCTGCGACGCCTCAGCGCGTGGTCGGCGAGGCCTCGGGAGCGGCCCCGAAGCGGGTGGCCACGCGGCGGCCGGCAGGTAGAGCTCGCAGCCCAGGCAGAGCCCGAAGACCGCGTTGAGCAGCGCCGCGACGAGCGCGAGACCGATGGCGACCAGGCCGACCGTCGGCGCGCCGGCGAGGAAGCCCGACCAGGCCGACGGCGGCGAAGGCCAGCCCGACGGCCTGCGCGAACCGCGGCGGGCGCGGCGTCCTCCCACTCGGTCGGCGGGGCCAGCCGCGGCCGGACGAACGAGCGGAAGAGCCAGGCGTGCGGCGTCTGGGTCACCCCCAGCCCGGCGCCGACGGCGAACAGCGCCGTCTGCGCCGCGAGCAGCGCGACGGCCAGGGGGCTGGGAGCCAGCGCCAGCACCAGCGCGAGCACGAGGGCGGTGAGGGCCGCGGCGAAGCGCTGGCCGCGCGGGTCGATCTGTCTGCTGCATGAGTGAGCTCCTGAGGTCCTGGGGGCGGTCGAGAGGCACCACGGACGTCAGGGCGCGCGCGGAGGTTGCGACCCCGTGGGTCAGCGGCGCGGGTGACGTCCGGTCAGGACATTCGACACAGCGACGAACGCACGCGGCAGTGGTCCACTGCGCGGCGGCGGGTCAGCATGGTCGAGGACATGACGGCAACCGTAGGTCGTCGGGACGCCCCTGGAGCCGGAATTCCGGATAATGAGACATGCGTCCATATCTCGGACATCAGACGAGCTCCCCCAGCGCGGCCAGCACCTGGTCCCGGCGCGGCGCCCCTGCTGCCCGGGTCACCTCACGACCGCGGGAGTCCAGCACCACCGTGGTCGGCGTACGGAGCACCCCTACCTCGCGGACCAGGTCGAGGTGGTGCTCCGCGTCGATCTCCAGGTGGGCCACCCCCGGCACCAGGGCCGCGACCTCCGCAAGGGTGCGCCGGGTGGCACGGCAGGGTGCGCAGAAGGCGGAGGAGAACTGCAGCAGGGTGGCGAGCTCCCCCAGCTCGTGGCCCCTCGACCGCAGCCGCCAAGGGTCGTCCCCGTCGTTCGAAGCCTCGGTCGCGACCCCGCCGGGCTGCACCGCCTCGGCGCCGCGCACGCGATGAGTCCCCCGGAAGCGGCCGTCGGTCCAGGCGCGGTAGCCGCCGAGCAGCAGCGCGAGGGCCACGCTGGTGAGCAGCACCCACTGTCCGGCGGTCATGGCTGGTTCAACCGGTAGCCGCGGTCGGCCATTCCCGGCCTCTCGGGCAACCACACGCCGCATGTCGCGGGACCAGGTGCGCCGGCATGTCGCGGGGAGAGGTCAGCCGCCGGCGAAGGGCGGGAGGAACTCCACGTGGTCACCGGGCGCGACCCACACCTCGGCGCGGTCCCCGGAGCCGGCGGGCCGGTCGCCGACCAGCACCGAGCAGACGCCCAGCACCGCCGCCAGCCTGGAACCCGGATGCCGCTCCACCAGGGCGTTGACCAGCGCGGCCAGCGACAGCCCTCCGGGCACCTCCACGACCTCGCTGTCGACGCCGGCGGCGGCCCGCGCGGACGCCCAGTAGCGGACCGTGACCGACGCCGCGGTCTCGGCTCCGGGCGTCGCGGAGGGGGCATGCTCCATGTCGGGATATCCTGCCCTATCCCTGCAAGCACCATGGCCGCCCGACCGGAGGTGTGTGATCAGCGCCCTGCTGCTGCTCACGAGCGCGCTCCAGCCGCGTGCGGAGGTGCTGCCTGCCCTGGCGCTGCTGCCGCACGCGGTGAAGATCCTGCCCGCCGAGGGCAGCGCGCTGCTCGACGCTCCCGACGCCGACGCGGTGCTCGTCGACGGGCGCCAGGAGCTCGCCCACGCGCGTGACCTCTGCCGGCTGATCCGCACCACCGGCAGCGATCGGCCGGTCCTCCTGATCGTCACCGAGGGCGGGCTCGCCGTCGTCGCCCCGACTGGGGCATGGACGACGTGGTCCTGCACGACCTGCGGCCCGGCCGAGCTGGAGGCCCGCCTCCGACTGGCGATCGGGCGGCTCGACGCGCTCGCGTGACGACGACCCCGAGGCTCACGTGATCCGCAGCGGCGAGGTCAGCGTCGACGACGCGACCTACACCGCCAAGGTCGGCGCGCGGGTGCTCGACCTCACCTTCAAGGAGTTCGAGCTGCTGAAGTACCTCGCCCAGCACCCCGGGCGGGTGTTCAGCCGGCAGCAGCTGCTCTCGGAGGTGTGGGGCTACGACTACTTCGGCGGCACCCGCACCGTCGACGTCCACGTCCGGCGGCTGCGCGCCAAGCTCGGTCCGGAGCACGAGACGCTGATCGGCACGGTCCGCAACGTCGGCTACCGCTTCGTCTCGAGCGCCGACCGCGTGCGCGGCGGTGCACCCGAGAGCCAGGAGCTGGACGCCTGAGCGCGACCGAGGTCCGCGAGCTCCCGCCCGAGGCCTACGCCGACCAGGGCGCGCCGCTCGTCGCGACGGTCCGCGCCGCCCTCCGCGAGGCCGGTGAGCCCGACCCTCTCGACGAAGCCGCCGAGCTGCGCCTCAAACACCACGCGCTGGACGCCGACACTCGGCTCTGGGTCGCCGGGGACCGCGCCTTCGCGCTGGCCCGCGACACCACCCTCGACCTCGCCGTGGCCCCCGAGGCGCGCCGCCGCGGCCTCGGCGGCAGCCTGGCCGAGGCCGCCGTACAGCTCGGGCGCGTGACCACGGCCTGGTCCCACGGCGACCACCCCGGCGCGGCGGCCGTCGCGGCTCGGCTCGGCTTCGCGCGCGTCCGGGAGCTGTGGGTGATGCGCCGACCCTCGACCGTGCCGCTGCCGGAGCACACGCCGCCCGACGGCATCGCCATCCGCGGCTACCGCCCCGACGACGCGGACGCCCTGCTGGCGGTCAACGCGGCGGCGTTCGCCGACCACCCCGAGCAGGGCCGCCTGGATGCCGCCGACCTGGCCGCCCGCATGTCCGAGCCGTGGTTCGACCCCGCGGGGCTGCTGTTGGCCGTGGACGAGGGCGGTGACCTCCTGGGCTTCCACTGGACCAAGCAGCACGCGGAGACCGCCGGGCCGGCCCACGGGGAGGTCTACGTCGTCGCGATCGCGCCGCAGGCGCAGGGACGCGGCCTCGGGCGGGCGCTGACCCTGGCCGGGTTGCACCACCTCGACGAGCGGGGGGCGGAGGAGATCGTGCTCTACGTCGAGTCCGACAACCTGCCGGCCCGCGCCGTCTACGAGCGTCTCGGCTTCGACCACGCGCCCTCCGACACCCACGTGATGTACGCCCGCCGCACCTGAGAGGCTGGCCCGCATGGCCTACGACGTCGCCGCGCTGCGGACCCTGTTCCCCTCGCTGGACTCCGGCATCGCCCACTTCGACGGTCCCGGCGGCACCCAGACCCCGCAGGTGGTGGCCGACGCGGTCGCCGGCACCCTCGCCGGCCCGCTGTCCAACCGCGGACGGCTGGTCGCCTCCGAGCGCAACGCCGACGACACCGTCGCCGCCTTCCGGCAGGCGTACGCCGACCTGCTGGGGGCGGCGCCGGACGGCGTCGTGCTCGGCCGCAGCGCCACCCAGCTGGTCTACGACTTCTCCCGCGCGCTGGCGAAGCAGTGGTCTCCCGGCGACGAGGTCGTGGTGACCCGCCTCGACCACGACGCCAACGTGCGCCCCTGGGTGCAGGCGGCCGCCGCCGCAGGAGCCACGGTGCGCTGGGTCGACCTCGACCCCGCCACGGCCGACCTCGACCCCGCCGGCCTCGCGGAGGCGGTCACCGAGCGCACCCGCCTGGTGGCGGTCACCGGCGCCTCCAACCTGCTCGGCACGCGACCGGACCTGCCCGCCATCGCCGGCGCCGCGCACGCCGCAGACGCGCTGCTCTTCGTCGACGCGGTCCACCTGGCCGCGCACCAGCTGATCGACCTCGACACCCTGGGCGCCGACCTGCTGGTCTGCTCGCCCTACAAGCTCTTCGGCCCGCACTGCGGCGTCCTCGCCGCCGACCCCGCGATGCTCGAGACGCTGCATCCCGACAAGCTGCTGCCCTCGACCGACGCCGTCCCCGAGCGGTTCGAGCTGGGCACGCTGCCCTACGAGCTGATGGCCGGCGCCACCGCGGCGGTGGAGTTCCTGGCCGGCATCGCCCCGGGCAGCGCCTCGACGCGCCGCGAGCGGCTCCGGTCGTCATACGCCGCGATCCACAGGCGCGAGGAGGAGCTCGGCAGCCGCCTGGCCGACGGGCTCGCCTCCCTCGGTGACGCCGTCAGCCTCCACTCCGTGGCCGCGCGGCGCACGCCGACGACGTTCCTCACGATGCCCGGCCGCAGCACCCAGGAGGCCGCCGAGCTGCTCGCCTCCCGCGACGTCCTCGCCCCCTCCGGCACGTTCTACGCCTACGAGCCGGCCCGACGGCTCGGCCTCGGCGACACCGGTGGCCTGCGCGCCGGGCTGGCGGCGTACACCAGCGACGACGACGTCGACCGGCTCCTCGACGGGCTGTCTGCCTTCCTCGCCGGCTGAGGCTGTCCCCAGGGTCCGACCCACCGACGCCGCGCCCTCTATTCCCTTCGCGTATACACTCGATGTATAGTCGCCCCATGTCCACCGCGACCACGCTCCTCGCCCTCCTCGAGCCCGAGCCCACCCACGGCTACACCCTCAAACACAAGTACGACGTCTGGTTCGCCCAGCGCCGCCCGCTTGCCTTCGGCCAGGTCTACGCCACGCTCGCCCGGCTCGAGCGCGACGGGCTCGCAGAGGAGATCGCGGTCGAGGCCGGCGACGGACCGGACCGTCGCCGCTACCAGATCACCCCCGAAGGAGTGACCGCCGTGGACACCTGGGTGCACTCGCCCGACGATCCCGACGACTTCGCCACCAGCAACCTCTGCGTGCGCGTCACGGTCGCCCTGCTCTCGGGGCGTTCGGCGGCCGACGTGCTCGACGCTCAGCGCGAGGCCCACCTGACCCGCATGCGCGAGCTCCAGCAACGGCGGCGCGTGGCCAGTGGCGCCGACCTGCTCACCGTGACCTACGAGCTGGCCCACCTCGACGCCGACCTCCACTGGATCGAGCAGTCCGGCCACCGACTCGACCAGCTCCGCACCGCCCTCTTCAAGGAGACCCCAGATGCCTGAACCCACCAGCGACGCGCTCCATGCCGACACGGTCAGCCTGACCTACGGCGCCACGCAGGCGCTGGTCGACGTCAGCTTCACCCTCGGGCAGGGCCGGTCGATTGCGCTCATGGGTCCGTCCGGCTGCGGCAAGTCCAGCCTGCTGCACTGCCTGGCCGGTGTGCTGCGACCCGACACCGGCGAGGTGCTCCTCGACGGGGCACCGTTCAGCGCCCGCCGCGACGCCGAGCGCAGCCGCACCCGCCTCGCCGAGATGGGTGTGGTCTTCCAGTTCGGCGACCTGGTGCCCGAGCTGACCCTGATCGAGAACGTCATGCTGCCCCTCCAGCTGTTGGGACAACGCCGCGCACAGGCCCGCGACCGGGCCGGCGACCTCCTCGCCGAGATGGGTCTCTCCGAGGTCGCTGGACGCCGCGCCGGCACCGTCTCCGGAGGGCAGGCACAGCGGGCCGCAGTCGCTCGGGCGCTCGTGCACGAGCCGCGGTTCGTGCTGGCCGACGAGCCGACCGGCTCCCTCGACACCGCCACCGCCGAGCAGGTGCTCGACGCGATGCTCGCCCTCTGCAGCCGGGCCGGTGCGGGACTCCTCGTGGTCACGCACGACAACCTGGTGGCCGCCCACCTCGACGAACTGGTCACCATGCGCGACGGGCGCGTGCGCGATCTGGCGGCCGCGCTGTGATCGCGCCCGTTCGGCTGGGCCTGCGGCTGGCCGCGGGTACGCCGGGCCAGCGCGGCCGCTCCGCGCTGGTGGCGATGGCAGCGGCGCTCGGGACCGTCGCGCTGCTGGTCACCCTGGGCATGGTGGCCGCGCCTCAGCTCAGCCAGTGGTTCGGCGCGTCGCCCGAGCTCTTCCGCTTCCGGGCGGCCGTCGTGGGCGGGGTCGCGCTCCCCGTGCTCGCCCTGGCGGGCACCGTCGGTCGACTGTCGGCCTCGCTGCGCGACCGGCGGCTCGGCAACCTGCGCCTGCTGGGGCTCACCGCCACCCAGACCCGGGTCGTCGGCACCGTCGAGTCGGGGGTCGCGGCACTGGCGGGATCGCTCGTCGGCACCCTGGCGTTCTGGCTGGTTCAAGGGCTTCCGGGGTCGTTCACGCTCGGCGGCCTGCGCTGGCGGTTGGCCGAGCTGCAGCCGACCGCGACGACGTACCTGCTGGCCGTCCTGGCCGTGCCGCTGGCGGTCACGGTCATCGCCGGCCTCCCCCAGCGACTGGACGCCCGGCGAGCGCTCGAGCGGGCACGCCGCGCCGACGCTCGACGGCCGTCCTGGTGGCGGGTGCTGCCGCTGCTGGCCGGCATCGCCTTGTCGATCCGCTCCTGGGGTGCCAACGACGACTTCCAGCTGAGCTCGACCGAGGTCGCCGTGCTGTTCGCCGGCGTCGGACTGATCGGGGTGGGGCTGCTGCTCGTCGTCCCGGTCTTCGTCCGGCTCCTGGCCGACCTCATGCTCCGGCTGGCCCGCCGGCCGACCACGATGATCGCCGCCCGACGCCTCCAGGCCCAGCCCGCCGGTGTCACCCGGGTGATCGCCGCACTGATGATGGGCCTGTTCCTGGTGGTCGGCGCCCGCGCCGTGGTGGTGGCCTTCGAGAGCACGCCGCAGTACCTCCAGGCGGAGCAGCAGCTGCGCCAGCAGCAGTGGGCGGGTGTGTACGCCGATCCCTCGGCCATGGCCGAGCAGAGGAGCCTGGCCTTGTCGGTGCCGGGGGTGCGCGACGTGGTCAGCACGCCGTGGCTGGCCGGCCAGCCGGGCAAGCGCTACCGGCCCGGCCGAGGCAACGGCTGGGAGGTCATGATCGGCACCTGTGCCGATCTGAGGAGCCTCGCGCCGCAGGTCTCGGGCTGCGTCGACGGCGAGCCCCTGTGGCTTCACCCGTTCGAGGACGCGGTCCCGGCACGCATCACCCTGGCTCCCATCAGCGTCGACGGGCCCGGCAAGGGACGCGGCCCCACGCTCACCCTCTCGCCGGGGTCGCGGGTCGCCTCGGTGCCCGACTCGACCGGGGACCGTTGGGTCGACCTCGGCCCGGTGTCCTCCGGTCTGTTGCTGCCTCCCACGACGCCGGGCCTGAGCCCGCTGCTCGAGAGCACGCAGCGCGGGGTCACGGTCATCGCCGATCCCGGTCGGACCTTGGTGGACGACCTCTCGGCCGCCGGCGTCCAGGTGCAGTCCGACTACGGCTTCGCGGACTACGACTTCGTCGGCGGGCTGCGCGCGATCGTCTATGCACTGGCCACGCTGGTCCTCTGCCTCGGGCTGTTCACCTTCGGGATCGCCGCGATCGATCGGGCGCTCAGCCGTCGACGGGAGCTGGCATCGCTCCAGGTTCTCGGCACCCCGCCCGGAGTGCTCCGGCGGGCGCAGTGGCTCGAAGCCGCTGCCCCCTGCATCAGCGGGACCATGCTCGCGATCGGGGCGGGCTACTTCGCCGGCATGACGTTCCTCCGCCTCGACAGCAGCTCCACGCTGGCCGCGGGGCGCGTGCTGCCCGCCACCCTCACCCTGGCCGTCTCGGCGCTCCTGATCTCGGCGCTGGTGGCCGCCCTCACCGTGATCGCCGGAAACACCAGGCTGACCGCCGACCAGATCCGCGCCGAATAGAGCCGGTCGGCGGGCCGTCGTCCACGGGGGTACGACGGCCCGCCGACCCCTGGCACCTGACACACTGAGCACGTGACCACCGAAGGCCTGCTTCCCTCCCACGTGACCACGGCGATGGACGAGGGCCCAGAGCCGCGCGACCCGTTCGCGCACCCCTCGGACACCTTCCACGTGCCGCCGCCCTACGAGCCGTCGGAAGAGGCCAGGGCGGCCGTGGAGAAGTTCTCCGACCGCTTCATCGACCGCGAGCTGTCGTGGCTGCGGTTCAACCAGCGGGTGCTCGAGCTGGCGGAGGACGAGAGCCTGCCGCTGCTGGAGCGGGCCCGCTTCCTGGCGATCTTCGCCAGCAACCTCGACGAGTTCTTCATGGTCCGGGTGGCCGGCCTCAAGCGCCGCATCGCCGCCGGCGTCGCCGTGCGGGCGGCGTCGGGCCTGATGCCCCGCGAGGTCACTCGAGCGATCTGGACCCGCACCCACGAGCTGATGGACCGCCACGCGCGCGCCTTCGGCGAGAGCCTGGTGCCCGCGCTGTCCCAGGAAGGCATCGAGCTGGTCCGCTGGGACGAGCTCGACCGCGACGAGCAGAAGTACTGCAAGCGGCTCTTCCGCGACCGGGTCTTCCCGGTGCTCACACCGCTGGCCGTCGACCCGGCCCACCCGTTCCCCTACATCTCCGGGCTCTCGCTCAACCTCGCCGTGCTCGTCCGCAACCCGAACGCCGGCACCGAGCACTTCGCCCGGGTCAAGGTGCCGCCGATCTTCGACCGCTTCGTGGGGGTCGGCAACCAGCGCTTCGTGCCGCTCGAGGACGTCATCGGCGGCCCACCTCAAGCAGCCTGTTCCCGGGCATGGAGGTGCTGCAGGCGCCACACGTTCCGGGTCACCCGCAACGAGGACCTCGAGGTCGAGGAGGACGACGCGGAGAACCTCCTCAAGGCGCTCGAGAAGGAGCTGCTCCGCCGCCGCTTCGGGCCGCCGGTGCGCCTCGAGGTCGAGGAGTCCATCGACGCCAGGGTTCTCGACCTGCTGGTCTCCGAGCTCGGCGATCACCGACGCGGAGGTCTTCCGGCTGCCCGGCCCGCTCGACCTCACCGGGCTGCACGTCATCGCCGACCTCGCCCGCGACGACCTGAAGTACCCCGCGTTCGTGCCCACGACCCACCCGAGCGCTGGCCGAGATCGAGTCGGCCTCGCCGGTCGACGTCTTCGACTCGGTCCGCCGGCACGACGTGCTGCTGCACCACCCCTACGACTCGTTCGCCACGTCGGTGCAGCGCTTCCTCGAGCAGGCGGCCGCCGACCCGCACGTGCTGGCGATCAAGCAGACGCTCTACCGCACCTCCGGCGACAGCCCGATCATCGACGCGCTCATCGACGCCGCCGAGGCCGGCAAGCAGGTGCTGGTCATCGTCGAGATCAAGGCGCGCTTCGACGAGGAGGCCAACATCCGCTGGGCGCGCAAGCTCGAGCAGGCGGGCTGCCACGTCGTCTACGGCCTGGTCGGCCTCAAGACCCACTGCAAGCTCGCCATGGTGGTCCGCGACGAGCCTGACGGGATCCGGCGCTACACCCACGTCGGCACCGGCAACTACAACCCCAAGACCGCCCGGCTCTACGAGGACCTCGGCCTGCTCACCTGCGACCCCTCGATCGGCGACGACGTCGCCGACCTGTTCAACAACCTCAGCGGCTTCTCCCGCAACGCGGAGTACGACCACCTGCTCGTCGCGCCGGACTCGGTGCGGTCGGGCCTGCTCGACCAGATCGACTCCGAGATCGCCCACCACCGCGACGGCCTGCCGGCCCGGATCCGGATCAAGGCCAACTCCATCGTCGACGAGGCGATCATCGACGCGCTGTACCTCGCCTCCCAGGCGGGGGTGCCGGTCGAGCTGCTGATCCGCGGCATCTGCGCGCTCCGCCCGGGCGTTCCGGGGCTGTCGGAGACGATCCGGGTGCGGTCGGTGCTCGGCCGCTTCCTCGAGCACAGCCGGATCTTCTTCTTCGAGAACGGTGGCCGCCCGCAGGCTTGGATCGGCTCGGCCGACATGATGCACCGCAACCTCGACCGCCGCGTCGAGGTGCTGGTTCGGCTTCCCGGCGAGGACGAGGTGGCCGAGGCCGGAGACCTGCTCCACCTGGCCTTCGACGAGGAGACCAGCGCCTGGGAGCTCGCGACAGACGGGCGCTGGTTTCGCACCCGGGGCACGCGCCACCTGCAGGAGGCGCTGATCGAGCGCCAGCGCGCCCGCCGCGGCTGACCGTCACCCGGGCACGGCACCGCCGAGCGAGCGACTCCGTCTCAGCCGCCACGTGCGGAGTCCTGCGCAGGCATGAGAGAGCTCTCATCCCAGGCTCATGGCTGCTTCACGGCCTTTCGTCACTGTTGTTCTCACCAGAGGGAACACCACACGAAAGGAACCACCATGAACGCCGTCCGCACCGCCAGCACCGCCGTCGCCGGTCTCGTCGCCCTCGCGCTGGTCGGAACGCCGTCCTCGATTGCCTCGGCAGACGCCGACCCGGCCGTCAAGCGCAACGAGGACACTCCCGACCTGGTGCTGGTCGCCGACCGGGACGACGACGACACCAACGACCGGAGCGGTGTCAGCAAGGCCACCCGCAGCAAGGCCACCCGCAGCAAGGCGACCCGGAGCAAGGCCTCCCGCGACACGACCAACAGCCGGCACACCGCGGTCAGCCGCGACCGTGACCGAAGCCGGGGGGACCTGACCCGCGACTGGACCATGGACGGTGGCGACCGGACCCGCGACTGGTCCAAGAACAGCACCAACGACAAGACCCGCAACGACACCCGCGCGCGCGGATGACGCTGCCCGACAACGCGATACCTGAGGCCACGAACGCCATGAGCACCCACCGAGACAGCTGGGCCTTCCCCGAGGGCGCGCCGATCAGCGCGGAGCTGACCGCTCTCCGGCTGCTCGGTGGGGGCTCCACCTACGAGGCCTACCTCGCCTTCGACGAGGTGACCTACTCCATCGTCGTGGCCAAGGTGGTCCGGCCGAGCCAGGTCGACGACTCCTCCAGCCTTCGCGGGCTGCGCCGAGAGATCGCCCTGCTCGGCCGGGCCAATCATCCTGTCGTGGTGCGCGGGCTCCGAGGGGAGCCCGACGGCCACAGGCCCTTGGTCGTTCTCGAGCACATCGAGGGACCCCGTCTCTCGAGCCTGATCCGCCGCTTCGGCCCCTTGCAGGAGCAGCAGTACCTCCCGCTCGCGATCGACATCGCCGCGGCCCTGCACTACTTCCGCCACCTCGATCTGGTGCACCTCGACATCAAGCCAAGCAACGTGATCATGGGGTCTCCCGCCCGGCTCATCGACCTCTCGGTGGCCCGCACCACCGAGGAGGCAGCGAGCCTCACGACCGTCATCGGCACCGACGCGTACCTCAGCCCCGAACAGGCCGATCCACGCGGCCGCGGCGGGGCCGGCGTCGCCAGCGACGTGTGGGGGCTGGGCGCCACGCTCTTCGAGGCGGTGGCAGGCTTCCGCCCGTTCGACCTCGAGGACACCGATTCCGATGACACCCGACGGACGGGGGACCCTGCTGCCTACCCCCAGCTGAGGCTGCCTCCCCACTCCCTGTCGCCGCAGGCGCCGGCGGAGGTGGTCGAGGTGATCATGGGCTCGCTCGCGCAGGACCCGGGGGACCGGCCGACCCCGCAGGAGGTGGTCGAGGCCCTGCAGCCGGTGCTGGAGCGGCAGCCCCCCGCCCGGCTGATCACCAAGGTCAGGGGTTGAACCGGTAGCCCATCCCCCGCACCGTGGTGATCGTCTGGGACCCGAACTTGCGGCGCAGGTAGCTGACGTAGACGTCCACCACGTTGCTGCTCGGGTCGAAGTCGTAGCCCCACACCCGGTCCAGCAGCTGTTCACGCGAGAGCACCTGGCCGGGGTGGGTGAGGAACACCTCGGCCAGGGTGAACTCGCGGGCCGAGAGCTCGACGGCGCGACCGTCCACCGCGGCGGTGCGGGTGCGCACATCGAGCCGGACCCGCCCCGCGCCCAGTGTCAGGGGCTGGTCGTCAGCGACATCGGCGGCGCGCAACCGGACCCGGACCCGGGCTGCGAGCTCGGCGAAGCGGAACGGCTTGGGCATGTAGTCGTCGGCGCCCCCCTCGAGCGCGGTGACGGTGTCGCTCACGGAATCACGGGCGGTGAGCACGATCACCGGGATGCGACTGCCCTGCGCGCGCAGCTGGTCGAGCACCGTGAAGCCGTCGATCCCCGGCAGTCCGATGTCGAGCACCATCAGGTCGACCTCTCCCCGCAGGGCCCGGTCCAGAGCGGCCTCGCCGTCACCGACGACGACCGGTTGGTGGCCCTCGGCCCTGAGGCCCTTGGCCACGAAGGAGGCGATCCGCTCCTCGTCCTCGACGATCAGAATGCGAGCCATGAGTGCGCTCCTCGCTGACGGTGCCTGGGCAGGTGCAGGGTGAACACCGCACCACGTGGCCGGCCCGAGGTGACCCGGACCGTCCCGCCGTGCGCCTCGGCGATCGCGGCGACCAGGGAGAGTCCCAGCCCGAAGCCGTCGTCTCCCGGCCGGGTCGGCCCCCGTCCGAACCGTTCGAAGATGAGCGCTCGTCGCTCCTCGGGGACGCCGTCCCCCTCGTCTCGCACCCAGAGCTTCACGCCGTCCCCGTCCTCGGCGCTGCCGAGGGCGATGACCGCCCCGGGGTCGGTGTGCTTCACGGCGTTCTCGGCGAGCTGAAGCAGGGCTTGGGTCACTCGCTGGGGGTCCAGGTCGGCGTGGGCTGTGCCGACGGCGTCCAGCCGCCAGCTGCGTTGGCCGAGCCCGCGGGCCTTGGCCAGGACGCTCTCGGTGAGCACGTCGACGTCCACCGTCTCGATTCGGACGAAGTCCGGTCGACGGGACTTGGCCAAGGTGATCAGGTCGTCCACCAGCCGCGACATCCGGGCGACCTCCTCGGCCAACAGGGCGCGGGTCCGGGCCACCTCGTTCGGGTCACCGGTGTCCAGCAGCTCCAGATGGCCGGCGAGGATGGTGAGCGGCGTTCGCAGCTCGTGTCCGGCGTCGTCGAGGAAGCGTTGTTGTTCCGCGAAGCTCGTCTCCAGTCGGTCGAGCATCCCGTTGACGGTCTCGGTGAGCGCCGTGAGGTCGTCGCTGCCCGACACCGGGAGGCGACGTGACAGGTCGGAGGCGGTGATGTCCTCGGTCGTCGACTTGAGCACTCGGAGGGGGGCCAGCAGGCGCCCGGACTGCCAGGCCGCCAGCACGGTGATGAGCAGCAGGGTCACCGCGCTGACCGCGGCATAGGTGCGCATGGTGCTGTTGAGGTCGGCGTACTCGTCGTCGAGGAAGCTGAGCACGACCAGGGCTCCTTGGTCCTCGGCACCCGAGATGCTGACGGGCAGCGCGCTCACCCACACCTCGCCGAGCGACTCGGTCGCGAGCCTCTCCGTGCCTCCCGCACGGGAGAGCCGGGTCAGCGCGGCGACGATCGTCGGGTCGCGCAACGGCGCTGCACCGCGGGAGCTGGGTGACCGCTCCAGCGGGCGGCCGGCCTGGTAGGCCACCAGCATCTCGTGGTCGCGCGACCCCTGGAACGCCAAGAACGTCTGCAGGAGCGCGCCGACGTCCGCGAACGGCTCGCTGGTGGCGGGATCGCCAGCCTCCAGCAGGGCGATGAACTCCTGCTGCTCACGCTCGACCTCGCGCGTCACGTCGCGCTGCAGTCGAGCGGACTCCAGCACGTAGACCACGGCTCCTGCCGTCGTCAGCCCGACGGCGGCGAGCACGGCCAGCGCGGCGGTGATCCGCACCCGCACGGAGACCGAGCGGGTTCGCCGCCCCTCCCGCGTGGCGTCGAGGGGCGGGGCCGCGTTCGCTGCCACGTGTGCCTCGCCTCCTCCCGGGGCCTCGCCTTCCGCCGATCGTCGGCGCCGCGGCTGGCAGGAAGGTGAGACGTGCATGAGAACTCTCTCATGAAAGCGACGCTCTGCTGGACCGCCGGACCGCTCGCCGGTGGCACGCGGTTGCGGCGTGCTCCCCCCGAAGCCCTAGCATGTCCTCGGTTCGTTCGACCGCTCGCTCAGGAGTGCCTCCGTGATCCGCTTCCGCCCCGTGGACGGTGCCTTCTACGACCTCTTCACGGAGTCGGCGCAGCACCTCATCGTCGGCGCGGGGCTGCTGGCGGAGATGTTCGACGCCACCAGCGACCGCGAGGAGGTCGCCGAGCGGATGCGTGCGGCCGAGCACGCCGCCGACGACACGGTCCGGACCATCGTCCATCGGGTCAACAGCACCTTCGTGACGCCGTTCGACCGCGAGGACATCCACACCCTGGCCACGCAGCTGGACGACGTGATGGACCTGCTCGACGAGGCGGTCGACATGCTGCTGCTCTACGACGTCCAGGCGATGCCGTCCGAGGTGAGCGAGCAGGCCCAGGTGCTCCAGATCTGTGCGGAGCTGACTGCGGAGGCGATGCCGCGGCTGCGCAGCCCGCAGACGCTCGGCGACTACATCTCGGAGATCAACCGGCTCGAGCGCGCCGGTGACCGGTCCTACCGCCGCATCATCGCCGAGCTGTTCGGGGGCGGCTACAAGGCGCTGCAGGTGCTCAAGGTGAAGGACGTCGTGGAGTGCCTCGAGCGGGCGATCGACGCCTTCGAGCTCGTCGCCAACACCGTGGAGCAGATCGCGGTCAAGGAGTCCTGAGCCGATGGAGCTCGCGATCATCGTCGCGGTGGTCGTCGTGGCCCTGGCCTTCGACTACACCAACGGGTTCCACGATGCAGCGAACGCCATCGCCACGTCGATCTCGACCCGGGCGCTGACCCCGAGGGTCGCCTTGGCCATGGCAGCGGTGATGAACTTCGTCGGCGGCTTCCTCGGCCAGAAGGTCGCCAAGACCGTCAGCGAGACCATCACCCCGCCCTCCGGAAGCGCCGGGCTCATCGTGGTGATGGCGGGCCTGGTGGGCGCCATCGTGTGGAACCTCGTCACCTGGCGGTTCGGGCTGCCCTCCTCGTCGTCTCACGCGCTGATCGGGGGCCTCGCCGGTGCCGCGCTCGCGGCCGGCGCCCGCGTCAACTGGTCGACGGTCATCGACAAGGTGCTCATCCCGATGCTGCTGTCGCCTCTGGTCGGCGTTCGGGCTGGCGTTCGCGGTGATGGTGGCCATCCTCTGGCTCTTCCGCCGGGCACACCCCTCGAAGGCGCACCGGGGCTTCCGGATGGCGCAGACGGTCTCCGCCGCGGCCATGGCGCTCGGCCACGGCCTCCAGGATGCCCAGAAGACGATGGGCGTCATCTTCCTGGCTCTGCTCACCGGCGACTACGTCAGCAGCGACGACCCCCTCCCGGTCTGGGTGGTCGTCGCCGCTGCGACGGCGATCTCCCTGGGCACCCTGTCCGGTGGCTGGCGGATCATGCGCACGCTCGGTCGCCGGATCATCCACCTCGACCCCGCCCGCGGGTTCGCCGCCGAGTCGGTGGCCGCAGGCGTCCTCTACACCACGGCCTACGTCTTCGAGGCCCCGATCTCGACCACGCACACCATCACCTCCGCGGTGATGGGGGTGGGGGCCACGAAGCGGCTCTCCGCCGTGCGCTGGGGCGTGGCCCGCTCCATCCTGGTCGCGTGGGTGCTGACCTTCCCGATGGCCGCGGGGGCCGCCGCCGCGTCGTACGCCGTGCTGCACCTCGCCCTCGGGTGAGCCGGTCGCGCGACCGAGCGGCCGTTCCTCAGCCGAAGCGGCCGGAGATGTAGGCCTCGGTCGCCTCCTCGTCGGGGTTGGTGAAGATCTTGCTTGGTGGCGTTGAACTCGACCAGGTGGCCGGGCTCGCCGGTGGCCTTGAGGTTGAAGAACGCCGTCTCGTCGGAGACCCGGGCCGCCTGCTGCATGTTGTGGGTGACGATGACGATCGTGTAGTCGTCCTTGAGCTCGTGGATGAGGTCCTCGATCGCCGAGGTCGAGATCGGGTCGAGCGCCGAGCACGGCTCGTCCATCAGCAGCACCTGCGGCTCGACGGCGATCGCGCGGGCGATGCACAGACGCTGCTGCTGACCACCGGAGAGGCCCATGCCGGGCTTGTCGAGCCGGTCCTTGACCTCGTTCCAGAGGTTGGCGCCCTTCAGCGACTGCTCGACGATCGCGTCGGCCTCGGCCTTCTTCATCCTCTTGGCGTTGAGCTTGTTGCCGGCGAGGACGTTCTCGTAGATCGACATCGTCGGGAACGGGTTGGGCCGCTGGAAGACCATGCCGATCTGGCGGCGTACGGCGACCGGGTCGACGCCGGCGTCGTAGAGCGACTGCCCGTCGACGACGACCTTGCCCTCGACGCGCGCGCCCGGGATCACCTCGTGCATCCGGTTCAGCGACCGCAGGAAGGTCGACTTGCCGCAGCCGGACGGCCCGATGAACGCGGTCACCGACCGCGCCTCGATCGGTCATGGTGACGCCCTGCACGGCCAGGAAGTCGCCGTAGTAGATGTTGAGGTCGGAGACGTCGATGCTCTTGGCCATGGTGTGGTTCCTTCTGGCTGCCGGGTCAGCGACCGGTCTTGGGGGCGAAGCTACGTGCCGATGAACCGCGCCAGCAGGTTCAGGCATCATGACGATGAGGATCAGCACCAGGGCAGCGCCCCAGGCCCGGGCGGTCTGCGCCTCGGCGGTAGCGTGCCCTGGCTCGCTGATCGAGGAGTAGATGAACACCGGCAGCGTCGCCATCCGTCCGTCGAAGGGGTTGCAGTTCATGCGAGGTCGGTCGCGCCGGCGATGATCAGCAGCGGCGCGGTCTCGCCGGTGACGCGGGCGATCGCGAGCATGACGCCGGTGACGATGCCGGCGAGCGCCGTCGGCAGCACGACCTTGACGATGGTGCGCCACTTCGGCACCCCGAGGGCGTACGACGCCTCGCGCAGCTCGTCGGGCACCAGCTTGAGCATCTCCTCGGTCGGCGCGCACCACGATCGGGATCATCAGCACCGAGAGGGCGACCGAGCCGCCGAAGCCCATCCGCACGCCGGGTCCGAAGATCAGCACGAACAGCGCGTAGGCGAACAGGCCGGCGACGATCGAGGGGATGCCGGTCATCACGTCGACGAGGAACGTGATCACCTTGGCCAGCCGGCTGCCCTCGCCGTACTCGACGAGGTAGATCGCGGCCAGCACCCCGATCGGGCACCGAGATGATCGTCGCGCAGAGCCGTGACGATCAGCGGTGCCGATGATGGCGTGGTAGATGCCGCCGCCCTCGCCGAGGACGTTGCGCATCGAGTAGGTGAAGAACTCGACGGACAGCACGCCGACGCCCTGGGAGACGACCTTCCAGAGCAGGCTCGACGAGCGGGAGCCAGCGCGAGCACGAAGGCGGTCCACAGCGACAAGGTGACCAGCCGGTCGACGGCCTTGCGGCGACCCTCGACGGCGCCAGGACCACGTCGGCAGGATGAGCAGGACGATCAGCCAGCCCACGATCAGCACGGGCCGACCACGCCCCAGCCGGTCAGGATGGCGCCGAGCGTGGCCAGGCCGAAGCCGATGACGGCCGGCCAGCGCACGGTGCCGCCGCGGGCAGCTGCGGGGAGGTGAGCGGGATCGAGGCCCGGTCGAAGCGGGCGCGTCGTCTGGGTGTCGGTGCTCATCGAGTCACCCCTTCGCCTGTCCGCGGGCGGCGACCCACCGGCCCAGGAAGTTGACGGCGAAGGTGACCACGAACAGCACCAGGCCGCTGAAGATCAGCACGTTGATCTTGGCGCCGGACGCGTTGCCGAAGTTCAGCGCGATGTTGGCCGCGATCGTGGAGGGGTTCTGCGCTGGAGATCAGGTTGAAGGTGACGACGCCGGTGGCCGACAGCACCATCGCGACGGCCATCGTCTCGCCGAGCGCGCGGCCGAGGCCGAGCATGATCGCCGAGACGATGCCGGAGCGGGCGTAGGGGAAGACCGCCATCCGGATCATCTCCCAGCGCGTCGCGCCCGAGCGCGAGCGCCGCCTCCTGGTGAGTGGTCGGGGTCTGCACGAAGACCTCGCGGCAGATCGCGGTGATGATCGGCAGCACCATGATCGCCAGCACGACCGACGCGGTGAGGATGGTGCGGCCGGTCGTGGCGGGCCCGGCGAAGAACGGGACGAACCCCAGGTTGTCGTCGAGCCAGCGGTAGATCGGCAGCGCGTGGCGCGCAGGAAGCCGATGCCCCACAGGCCGTAGACGACGCTGGGCACCGCCGCCAGCAGGTCGATCGAGGTAGCCGAGCGTCTTGGCGAGCCGGCGGGGCGCGTAGTGGGAGATGACCAGCGCGACCCCGATCGCCAGCGGCGCGGCGATCAGCGATCGACAGCACGGCTGCCAGCAGGGTGCCGAACAGCAGCGGCCAGACGAACAGAACGATGTTGTCCTTGCCGTAGGCCTGGTCGCCGGTGGCCGTGAGGGCGGGCCAGCCCTCGCTGCACGAGGAAGAGGGCGACGCCGGCGAGCGCCACCAGGATCACCAGGCCGGCGCCGGTGGACAGCCCCGCGAACGACCCTGTCTCCGCGACGTGCCCGCGTCGCGTCGCTCGGCCAGCGACGCTGCTCGGCCAGCGTCGTGGTCATCGTGGACCTCCCATGTCACGGACCCGGGGCCGAGCTCCGACCCGCGGGTCCTGGCAGTGTCGTGATGGTCAGCCGGCCGAGATCGCTCCGATGATCTCGAGGCGCGCTCCTGGAGCGAGTCCGGGAGCGGGGCCGAGCCGGCCTCGGCGGCGGCCTGGGCCTGACCCTCGTCACTGACGACGTAGGCCAGGTAGGCCTTGACCAGGTCGGCGGTCGCCTGGTCGTCGTAGGACTGGCAGGCGATGAGGTAGGACGTCAGCACGATCGGGTAGGTGCCCGCCTCCTGCGTCGTGTGGTCGAGCTCGAAGACGATGTCGACGTCGGCGCGGCCCTCGACCTGCGGCGAGACCTCGAGGATCTTGCCGGCGGCCTCGGGGCTGGGGCCGACGAACTCGTCGCCCACGCCGATCAGCGCGATGCCGAGGTCGCCGGCCTGGCTGGCGTCGGCGTAGCCGATGGAGTTCTTGCCGTTGCTCACGGCGGAGACCACGCCGGAGGTGCCCTTGGCGCCCTCACCGCCGTACTCGTTCGGCCACAGCTCGATCGCGCCGGCGTCCCAGACGTCCGCGGCGACAGCGTCGAGGTAGTCGGTGAAGTTCTCGGTCGTGCCCGACTCGTCGGAGCGGTGCACGGCGTTGATGGGGGCGCTCGGCAGCGTCGGCGCCGGGGTTGTCCTCGGCGATCGCGGCGTCGTCCCAGGCCTGTGATCGTGCCCGCGAAGATCCCCGCCAACGTGGCCGGGGACAGCTGCAGGTCGTCGACGCCGTCGATGTTGTAGACGACGGCGATCGGGCTGATGTAGTTGGGGACCTCGATGGCGTCGGCGCCGCAGCGGTCCTTCGCGGCGGTCAGCTCGCCCTCGTCGTCGGTGAGGTAGGCGTCGCTGCCGGCGAACGGGAAGGCGCCCGAGATGAAGCTCTCGCGGCCGCCGCCGGAGCCGATCGGGTCGTAGGTGACGGTGACGTCGGGGTTGGCCGTCTGGAAGCCGGCGATCCAGGCCCCCTGCGCGGCCTCCTGCGCGGACGACGCCGCCGCCGGCGAGCGTGCCGGAGAGCGTGCTGTCGCCGGACCCGCCGTCGGTGCCGCTGCCGCCCTCGTTGCCCGCTCCACAGCCCGTCAGGACGAGGGCCGCGGCGGCGAGCCGGGCACCAGGGCCCGGCGGATGGAAGTGCTCTTCACTTCTATTCTCCTGATCGTCGTCATTGTGCTGACGGTTGAACGTAGAAGGACCAGGTGTCCGGTTCGGCGCCCGTTGGTGAACGGAGGGTGAACAGCGGACACAGAAAGCCGCGGCGGCGCGCGTGAGCGCGACCGGTCAGTGCACCTCGACCGCCACGACGGCACCGCGACGGTGGTGGACGACGAGCATCCGGCCGGGCTCCAGCTTGGGGTCCTCGATGCCCTTCTCGCCGAGCCCGAGCGAGTCGTAGACCGTGGGCAGCACCGGCCGGTGGGTGCACAGCACGGCGCACTCACGGTGGTGCATCAGGTCGTCGACGACCTCCCACACCGACGCGGCCGTGGCGTCCTCCTCGCTGAGGCCGTCGTACGTCGCCACCGGCCAGCCGCTGCGCTCGGCGTACGGCGCCACGGTCTGCACGCAGCGGGTGGAGCTGGAGCTGGCCAGCAGGCTGACGTCGTAGGCCACGAGCAGGGGCACCAGCCGCTGCGCCTGCCGTCGGCCGAGGGCCAGGAGCGGCCGCAGCCGGTCGTCCTGCCTCCACGACTTCCGAGCGCGTGCCTTGGTGTGCCGCAGCACGACCAGGGCGCCGGGTGTTGCGAGGCAGCTCCGCGTCGTGGGCGAGGGTCTCCCGGTCGAAGTCGTAGGTCAGCAGCGCGCGTGCCTTCGTTGCGCGATACCCAGCGGACGTCGTCGATCTCGCTGTTGACGAGATAGCCGCTGACGTCGTCGTCACCGACGACCCGGCCGATCCAGTAGTGCACCACCTTGCTGCGGGTGCGCCCGACCGGGTAGCGCTGCGTGGGCAGCCGCGGGCCGAGCCGGATGCGCAGGCCGGTCTCCTCGCCCACCTCGCGGACCGCCGCGACCGCGACGTGCTCGCCGCGGTTGAGCTTGCCCTTGGGGAAGGACCAGTCGTCGTAGCGCGGCCGGTGCACCAGCAGCACCTCGCCGCCCTTGCGGGTCACCACGGCGCCAGCGGCCTGCACGTCGGGTCGCTGCGGCATGGCTGCAGTCTTGCATCCGGCAGCCGCGGTGGGCAGGCGGCTGTCCGGCTGGCGACACGGCCCTGGCCGCGGTCAGTGGAAGCGGCGCAGGCGCAGGCTGTTGGAGACCACGAACACGCTGGAGAAGGCCATCGCCGCCCCTGCGATCATCGGGTTGAGGAGACCGGACGCCGCGAGCGGGAGTGCCGCCACGTTGTAGGCGAACGCCCAGAAGAGGTTGCCCTGGATGGTCCGGAGGGTACGCCGCGACAGCCGCACCGCGTCGGCGGCGACGCGCAGGTCGCCGCGCACGAGAGTGAGGTCGCTGGCCTGGATCGCGACGTCGGTGCCGGTGCCGAGCGCCAGACCCAGGTCGGCCTGGGCGAGCGCCGCCGCGTCGTTGACGCCGTCGCCCACCATGGCGACGACCCTCCCCTGCTCCTGCAGGCGCTTGACCACGTCGACCTTGTCGGCGGGGAGCACGTCGGCCACCACCCGGTCGATGCCGACCTCGGCCGCCACCGCGCGGGCGGCGCGCTCGTTGTCGCCGGTGAGCAGCACCGGGTCGAGGCCCAGGCCGCGGAGCCGGCGTACGGCCTCGGCGGAGGAGTCCTTGACGGTGTCGGCGACGACGAGCAGCCCACGTGCCTGACCGTCCCAGCCGACGGCGACGGCGGTGCGACCGGCAGCCTCCGCCTGCTCGGCGGCCCGCTGGAGGCCGACGGGAAGGTGCTGCGACCACTCCGCCAGCAGCCGGGGCCGGCCGACCACGACCGCATGTCCCTCGACGACCCCCTGCACCCCCAGACCCTCGACGTTGGCGAAGCCCTCGACCTCGGGGAGCTCGCCCTCGCCGCCCGCCGCGACGGCGCGGGCGATGGGGTGCTCGGAGGCCGACTCCAGCGCCGCGGCCAGCCGGCGTACGTCGGCCGCGGTCTCACCGTCGGCGGCCACGACGTCGACCAGGGCCATCCGGCCGGTCGTGACGGTGCCGGTCTTGTCGAGCACCACCGTGTCGACCCGACGGGTGGACTCCAGCACCTCGGGTCCGCGGATCAGGATGCCGAGCTGGGCGCCGCGGCCGGTGCCGACCATCAGGGCCGTGGGCGTGGCCAGCCCGAGAGCGCAGGGGCAGGCCACGATGAGCACCGCCACGGCGGCGGAGAACGCCATCGTGGCCCCGGCGCCAGCGCCGAGCCAGAAGCCGAGCGTGGCTGCGGCGAGCCCGATCACCAGCGGCACGAAGACACCGGACACCCGGTCGGCCAGCCGTTGTACCTCGGCCTTGCCCTGCTGGGCCTCCTCCACCAGCCGCGCCATCTGCGCCAGCTGGGTGTCGGCCCCGACCCGCGTGGCCCGGACGACCAGCCGCCCACCGGCGTTGACCGTGGCGCCCGTCACCGGGTCGTCCGGGCCCACCTCCACGGGGACCGGCTCACCGGTCAGCATGGATGCGTCGACGGCGGAGGTGCCGCTCTCCACGACCCCGTCGGTGGCGACCTTCTCACCCGGGCGCACGACGAAGCGGTCGCCGACGCTCAGCGTCTCGGCGGGCACGGAGACCTCGACGCCCTCGCGGAGCACCGAGACCTGCTTGGCGCCCATCTCGAGCAGCGCACGCAGCGCGGCGCCGGCCCGGCGCTTCGAGCGCTTCTCGAAGTAGCGCCCGGCGAGCAGGAACGTCGTGACGCCGGTCGCCGCCTCGAAGTAGACGTTGCCGAGGCCGTCGCTGCGCTGGACGGTCAGCTCGAACGGATGGACCATGCCGAGCTCGCCGGCGGTGCCCACCGTGAGCGCCGTCACCGACCAGAGGTAGGCAGCACTCACCCCCATGGAGACGAGCGTGTCCATGGTGGTGGCAGCGTGGCGGAGGTTGGTCCAGGCGGCGCGGTGGAACGGCCAGGCGGCCCAGAGGACGACCGGGGTGGCGAGCAGCAGCGAGGTCCACTGCCACCCGGTGAACTGCCAGGCCGGCACCATCGCGACCGAGATGACGGGGACGGTGAGAACCGCCGCCACCACCAGTCGCAGCCGCAGGGAGGTCAGCTCACGGTCGGCGGCGCCCTGGGCGGCGTCGTCGGGATGCTCGGGCCGCACGGTAGCGGCGTAGCCGGCCTGCTCGACGGTGGTGAGGAGGTCGCCGGCGGAGATCCCGGCGGGGAAGGTCACGGCGGCCTTCTCGGTGGCGTAGTTGACCGAGGCGACGACGCCGTCGAGCCTGTTGAGCTTGCGCTCGATGCGGTGGGCGCAGGACGCGCAGGTCATGCCGGTGATGTCGAGCTCGATCTCGCTCATCTCACCACCTCGATCCCGGTGGCTCCCTGGTGGCCGTGCCGATCGGGGGCCGGGCCCGGCTCACCGAGGGGTCCGACGGCGCGCCCGATCAGGAAGGCGACCACGAAGGCCGCCAGCAGGGCGGCGAGGAAGTACAGCGCTCGCTCGACCCCGGTCATACCAGTGTGTAACCCGCCCCCGTGACGGCCTCGTCCACCTCGGCGCGCTGCAGCGGGGTGGCGCTGGTCACGGTCACGGCGCCGGAGTCGAGGACGACGTCGACGGACTCGACGCCGGGGATCTCGGAGATCTCCTCGGTGACCGACGCGACGCAGTGACCGCAGGTCATGCCGGTGACGGTCCAGGTGCTCTCTTCAGCCATGGCACCCAGCGTATCCGTGCGGGAAACCGTGGTCGGGACAGACGTCAGTCGCCGCGGCGCGGGTGCGGGACGACGCCCAGGATGCGGTCGATCTCCTCGAGCGAGAGCCGCTCGTCGGACTCGGTGGCCGCGATGATGAGGTTGGTGGTGAGCTCCACCTCTCCCAGGAGGTCACTGTCTTCCAGCGTGATGTCGAACTGGTCGTACAAGTCATCCACCTCCTCGTCGGTCATCTCTGGACACCCCTCCTCCAGCAGCGCCCCCCATGGACTCCATTATGTATCAAACAGCCTCGGAACCAACTGGTCCACTCGGGGCATCTCTGGACTAGTCGGCCTGGCCCGACTGGGTCATTTCAGGCGTCACTCCCGCAACACCTCCCACAGAGGGCAACGGAGCCCCACCGTTGTGGTAGGGCTCCGCGCGAGGTCGTGACAGGGCGGTCACCGCCAGCCAGGACCGGTGTCCTCACAGTGGTCGGACGTTCTCCGCCTGGGGACCCTTCGGGCCCTGGGTGACGTCGAACTCGACCTTCTGGTTCTCGTCCAGGGACTTGTAGCCCTGGACTCTGGATCGCCGAGTAGTGCACGAAGACGTCGTCGCCGCCGTCCTCCTGCGCGATGAAGCCGAAACCCTTCTCGGCGTTGAACCACTTCACGGTGCCCTGAGCCATCGTGCTCGTTACTCCTTTTTCGGGGCGAGAGCCGCCACCTCGACGGCCCGCACCAGATGCGGTGACACGTCGCTCCGACTTGCGTGAGTGGTCGTCCCGTCGCAAGAAGAAACGCCGTTGGATCACAAACTCCGCGGGCGTCACACCTGCTGGAACTTGCACCTGCTGCTGACGACGAGACTACCAACAACCGGACTGACGCCAACCCACCCCTGGGGTTGTTCGCGATGTGGTCACCGGGCGTTCGCGCCGGGCCGTCGGCACCGCCATACTGAGCCCTCGGCGGCGCGATCCCGTCCGGGCGTACCGTCGCGACAGGGCCTCTAGCTCAATGGGCAGAGCTACGGACTTTTAATCCGTTGGTTGTGGGTTCGAGTCCCACGGGGCCCACCAGCGTCGGAGCGCCTGCCGCAGCAGGCTACCTCTGCGTCTTCGTCACGCGCGCCACCCAGTCGCGAGAGGCTGCTCGGCCGGAGGTGCCAGCACCGACCCGATCCGGGTCAGCCGGCGGTGGAGCGGCGACGCCACCACTGCCACACGGCGGTCACCAGGAGGGCGCCGACCAGTGACCCGATGATGCCGCTCGGCCGGAACGCGAGCCCGTCCCCGGCGAGCAGGCTGACCAGCAGGCCGCCGACGAACGAGCCGGCGAGCCCGGAGCCGAACGCCATCGGCCAGTCGATCGAGCGCGTGGAGCCGCCGAGCAGGAACTGCGCGCCGGCGCCGATGACCATGCCGAAGAGGATGATGCCGATCAGGAGCATGGCCCCAAGATAGGGGAGGCGCCGTTCGTCGGGCGCGGCGGGGATGGCCGCCCTGCGTCATCCCGGCGACGGATCGACCGAACCGGATGCGCCCAGGCTCAGCCGCAGCGGGTGTACGACGTCGTGCTGAGGCGTCCGCGCGAGGTGGGCCGCACCGGCGCGAAGTCCTCGCGCGTGCGTGTGATCCAGGCGCGAGAGCCCGCAGTCCTGCTGCGCTTGCCCGCGACGGTCAGCTTGCGCACACCCACGGTCCAGCTCACCCGGGCCCGGGCCGTGCCGGCGAAGCAGGACGAGCCCTTCTTGCGCTTGGCCGCGGTGGTCGCCGAGATGACCGAGCCGGTGCCCTTGCCGGCGTAACCGACGACGACCTCGGTCGTCGCCTTGGTGGCGCCCTCCCAGGGAGCCCGCACCTGCACCGTCATCCCCCGGGTGCGGGCGCGGCCGACCCTGACGGAGACCCGGCCCCTCGAGGCGCGCTTCCAGCCCGTCTTCCAGAGCGGGTTGCCGCTGACCTTCTGCACGAGGCGCACCTTGCAGGAGCCGCATCCGTTCAGCCGGAGCTTGACGGTCACGTGCGTCGGCGGAGCGATCACGGCCGGGTCGGTGAAGACGAGGTAGCGCCGGTAGGGCAGGTGGGCCAGGGCGGTCCCGCCGCCGACCCGGAGCGCGTCGGCCTGCGCGTCGAGCGCCCAGACGCCCGGCAGCGCGTCACCGTCCGTCGCGACCTTGAACGACTCCATCACCCCGGTCGACACGTCGACGGCCGCCAGCTGGGAGCGCGACAGGCCCCCGAAGCGCACGCCGAAGTGGCCGCCGAAGAACGCGGTCGTGCCGTCGACGGTCACGGCCTGCACCTCGCCGTCGGCATGCTTGAGCCAGGACCGCTGGGCGGTGTCGGCATCCCACGCGGTGGCCCAGCCGCCAGGCTCCCCGCCGACCGCGGCGACGACGACGCCGTGGTAGGTGACGTCGAGATCGCGAACCCGGCAGTTGGCGCAGACCGCCGCGGGCGACCAGCCAGTGACCGCGCCGTCGGCGGCGGCGACAGCTCCCACGAAGGGCCTCGGCTGGCCGCCCACGGCGGTGAACGTGCCGCCCAGGTAGAGGACCGTGCCCTGCTTGGCGAGCGCCTGGACCTTGCCGCCCGTCACGTGTGCGTCGAAGCCGGCGACCAGTGACCCGTCGGCGGTCAGCAGGCGGGACACCCCGGGCCGGTAGCTGTCGTCGACGCGGGTGAACTGCCCCGCGACCAGCAGCCCCGAGCCGTCGAGGACGAGGTCCCAGACCCGGCCGTTCACGGCCGGCGCGAAGCCGGGCAGCGGCACACCGGCGGCGTCGAGGGCCGCGAGGTGGGGGCGGTCGGAGCCCGCGACGGCGAGGAAGTCCCCGCCGACGTACGCCGTGCACCGCCGACTGGTATGCCGTCGTGAGTGCCGCCTGCCCCGGCGCGGCCGGCAGCAGGAGCCCGAGGCCGACGACCAGCGCGAGGGCGGGGGCGGCGAGGTGTCGGCGCATGCGAACGAGGTCCCCCATCGAAGCGCCGGCCCGGCGACGGCCGACGCGGAGTTCCCGAGCGCCGGGGTCAGGATATCCCGACACCGCGGCGCCCGCCGAGGGGCGTCCGCGGGCGCTCTAGACCAGTCGGCGCGGCCCGCGGCGTCACACCGTACCCGTGAGTTCTACGAAACTCCTGCGGGAACGGCGAGCGCTCACCTAGCGTCTAGACCATGAGCAGCCAACCGACGGGCGAGCAGCCGAACTCTGCGTTCGATCTGTTCGACCGCTGGATGTCCAACCGGGACCAGCCACCCCCTGCTCCGGAGTCGGGGGCTGCCCCGGACGAGATCGTCATCTCCGACACGAAGGCGAGCCGGGAGGCGGCCCGCCGCCTGCTCGAGGCCGCTGCGCGCGCCGAGCAGGACGCCGAGCCGGGCCACCTCTCCGTGGCGCCCGAGCCTGCTCCGTACGCCGCCGCGGAGGCAGCCCCGAGGCCCATCGCGGAGCCCACCCCGGCTCCCACCCCCACAGCCACGTCCGAGGCCTTCCCGGAAGCCACCCCGGAGCCGGCGGCCTTCCGCCAGCCCGAGCCCGCGCCGTCCGTCGCCCCGGAGCACCCGCCGGAGACCACTCCTGCTCCGACCGTCTACGTCTACCCGGAGCCGACCGCCTCGGCCACGGTCGTCGAGACCCCGGTCGTCGACACCCCGGTCATCGACACCCCGGTCATCGACACCCCGGTCGTCGAGCCGGAGCCCGGCCCGGCGCCGTCGGCCGGCAAGCGCCGCGCCGCCGTGCCCACCGATTCCGAGCCGCTGCTGCGCGCCGAGCCCGTCGTCGAGACGCCCGCTCCGTCGGCCGGCAAGCGCCGCGCGGCGGTACCCACCGACTGGACCCCGGAGACGCCGGTGGAGCCGGCCACGCCCGTCGAGGCGCTGCCCACCCCGCCGCCGGCGTACCCCACGGTCGACCAGCCCGCGGCCCTGCAGCCGTCGGGCCTCGAGTCACCCAACCAGCCGCTCGCGCAGGCCGTCGCCCCACCGGTGGCCGAGCCTGCCGCCCCACCGGTGGCCGAGCCTGCCGCCCCCCCGGTGGCCGAGCCCGTGGCTGAGCCCGTCGCCGTGCACCCGGCCGCACCCGTCCCGGCTCCGGAGGCGGTGGCCTCCGAGGCCCAGGCGCCGGAGGCGGCCGCGTCGGTGCCCGCGGAGACCCCCACGTCCCACCGCTTCCAGCTCCCCACCATCGAGGACCCGGTCGCCGCGGCGCGGGCCGCCGGCCATACCTTCCAGCTGCCGGAGATGCCCGAGCCCGAGCCCGAGAACCCCTACGCCTCGCTCTACGAGCAGGTGACCCCCGAGCACGAGCGGGAGCAGGAGCAGGAGCAGATGGTCGAGCCGGATCCGGAGCCTGAGCCAGCCCCGGTCGAGCAGAAGCGGCGTCGCCTCCGCCGCAAGGCCCGGGCCCAGAAGCCCCAGCCGGCGGCCAGCGACGTGGCGCTCGAGCGCGCCCGCAAGCAGCGCAACAACACCATCCTGAGCCGGATCCGACAGGTGTTGACCGCGATCATGCTCACCGCGCTCGCCGGCGCAGGCACGATGGGCTACTTCCTCTACCGCGGCGACGAGTGGGCTCTGCGCCCGACCGCCTCACTCGCCGCACTCACGGTCTTCCTGATGGCGGCGATGATCACCGCACCCAGCCAGGTCTGAGGCCCCAGCCCTACTCGCGGTGGACGCCGCGCTCGCCGGCGTCGGTGAGCCGCGCCTCCTCGAGCGCGGGCGCCTCGAGCTCGGCGCGACGGGTTCCTCGATCAAGCGCGGCGGCGTCGTAGGCCCCCGGCGCGGAGACCAGGTCGGCGGCACCGCGCTCGAGCCGGGCCAGCGCGGCGCGGGCGAAGATCTGCTGCTCGGTGGTGGTCCGCTCGGAGCGGCCGCGGCCGAGGAACGAGATCGCCCAGTGCAGCAGCGCGGTGACCCGGTTCTTGAAGCCGGTGATGTAGACGAGGTGGACGGCCAGCCACATCAGCCAGGCGACGACGCCGGTGAGCCGGAAGCTTGCCGACCATGGCGACCGCGCGGAAGCGGCTGATGATCGCCATCGAGCCCTTGTCGAAGTAGCTGGAACGGCGGCTGCGGCGCCTTGCCCTCGAGCCGGTGGTCGATCTCCTTGGCGGCGTACTTGGCGCCCTGGATGGCGACCTGGGCGACGCCCGGGCAGGTTGTCGAGGGCGATCATGTCGCCGACGACGAAGACCTCGGGGTGCCCGGGCAGGGTGAGGTCGGGGTTGACCGCGATCCGGCCGGCGCGGTCGAGGGCGGCGCCGGTCTGCTCGGCGAGCGTCTGGCCGAGCGGGTTGGCCTGGACGCCGGCGGCCCAGATCTTGGTGACGGTGTCGATCCGCTCGACGCGGCCGTCCTTGAACTTCACTCGAGGCCGCGCTCGTCGACGTCGGTGACCATCGCGCCGAGCATGCACCTCGACGCCGAGCTTCTCCAGCTCGCGTCTTGGCCTTGGCGCCGAGCTTGCGCGCCGAACGGCGGCAGCACCTGCGGCGCGCGTCGACCAGGATGACCCGCGCCTGCCGGGTGTTGATGGCGCGGAAGTCGCGCTCGAGCGTGCGGTGGGCGAGCTCGGCGATCTGGCCGGCCATCTCGACACCGGTCGGGCCGGCGCCGACGACCACGAAGGTCAGCAGGTGGTCGACGTCGTCGCCGCGGCTGGCACCGAGCTCGGCCATCTCGAAGGCGCCGAAGATCCGGCCGCGCAGCTCGAGGGCGTCGTCGATGCTCTTCATGCCGGGCGCGAACTCGGCGAAGTGGTCGTTGCCGAAGTAGGACTGGCTGGCGCCGGCCGCGACGATCAGGGAGTCGTACGGCGTCACGGTGTCGCGGCCGAGCACCTGCGAGGTGACCGTGCGCGCCTCGAGGTCGATGTCGGTGACCTCGCCGAGCAGCACCTGCGCGTTGTCCTGGCCGGCTGAGGATCTCGCGGGTGGGCGGGGCGATCTCGCCCTGGAGAGGATGCCGGTCGCGACCTGGTAGAGCAGCGGCTGGAAGAGGTGGTGGGTCGTCTTGGCGATCATCGTGACGTCGACGTCGGCGTCGGCGCAGCGCCTTGGTGCCGAAGAGGCCACCGAAGCCGGAGCCGATCACGACCACGCGGTGCCTGCGCTGGTCGGCTGCCTCGGTCGTGGGTGCTCTCCACGTGCCGTCATGGCACCAGTCCGTCCCGTGCAGCCCCGGGATCGGGCGTCAAATCGCCGACACGAAGTTCCGCCACCGGTCGGTGTTTGGCCGACGTCGGACAGGGGTAGGACCCTCACGAGCCCCACTGGACCTCGAGGACCACCATGGCCGCTCAGCCGTGCCGCTGAACAGCTCACGCTCGGCCCCGACCCGCGCGCCGCGCTCCGTGCAGGACGCACGCCGGTGGGTGACGACCGTGTGCGAGGACCTCGGGCGGCAGGACCTCGTCGAGTGCGCCGAGCTGGGCGTCTCCGAGCTGGTCACCAACGCGCTGCTGCACGCCGGCGCCCCGATCCACGTCCGCGTCCGCGGCACCCGTGAGCACCCCCGGGTCGAGGTCGCCGACGGCTCCCCCGAGCCGCCCACGACCGTGCTGGCCGCCGGGGTCGACGACGACGACCTGCTGCTCACCTTCGGCCGCGGGCTGCAGATCGTCGCGCAGTGCTCGAGCGCCTGGGGCGCAGCGATCGAGCCCGACGGCAAGGTCGTGTGGTTCGAGCCGACCACCGAGCCCTCGCCAGGACGCCGGTCCCGAGGGGGCCGTGTTCGACCTCGCCGACCTCCTGGCAGGCGCCGACGCCGACGCCGAGCACGTGGCGCAGGTCGGCATCCACGGCGTGCCGCTCGCGCCGCTCCTGACGTCGCAGCGTCACTACCAGCGAGCTGCGCCGCGAGGTGCGCCTGCTCTCCCTCGCCCACGAGAACGAGTACCCGTTGGCCAAGACCTCACCGACGTCTTCGCCGCCTTCGACCATGCCTATCCCCCGGCCGTGACGCCACCAGGTCGCCAGCTGCCGTGGCCGAAGATCGCACCACCGTCGACCTCGACATCCGGCTCGATCCGACCGGCGCGGCGACGTTCGAGCAGATTCATCGACGCTGCTCGACCTGGCCGACGAGTTCTGCCGCGCGCAGCGGCTGCTTTCGCTGGCGCGCACCCCGGAGCAGGCCGAGTTCCAGCGCTGGTTCCTCAGCGAGTTCGTCCGACAGGCCCGGGGCGAGGCGCCGACCCCCTGGGCCGGCCCGTCGCTGGTCCCGGCACCCACCTCCGAGGATCGACCGCCAAGATCATCTCGTGACCCGGCGCCGGCGTCCGCGCCGCTGCTGGCCGCAGTGGCGGTCGGTGGCGCAGCGGGGGCGCTCGCCCGATGGGCGCTGTCCGAGCTGGTGCCCGACGGCACCGGCTTCCCCTGGACCACGTTCGCGATCAACGTCGTCGGGTCGTTGCTGCTCGCCTCGCTGCCCGCGCTGACCGCCGTGCGCCGCCGCCCCACGCTGGCCGTCGGCCTCGGGCCCGGCCTGCTCGGCGGCTTCACCACGCTGTCGGCCTACTCCGAGCAGGGACGCGCGCTGCTGGCCGACGGCGAGACGCGGCTGGCCGCCCTCTACCTCCTCGGCACGCTCGCTGCCTGTCTGGTCGCCGTCCAGCTCGCCCAGCACTGGTCGACCAGAGCGGCGCAGGTGGAGTTCGAGGACGAGGACGGCAACGAGTGACGGCGCTGCTGGTGGCCCTCGGTGCCGCGGTCGGTGCCCCGGTGCGCTTCGCCGTCGGACACCTGCTCGACGATCACCGGTTCGCGGTCGGCACACTGCTCGTCAACGTCGCCGGGTCGACGCTGCTCGGCCTGTTCGTCGGATGGCGCATCGGCGGGGACGCCCTGGCGCTGCTCGGCATCGGCTTCTGCGGCGGCTCTCACGACGTACTCCGCCTTCGCGGTGCAGACGCACGAGCAGGGCTGGATCCGCGGGCGGCGTCTACGCCGTCGTGACCATCGCGCTCTCGCTGGCCGGATGTGCGGTCGGCTTCGCTCTGGGCAGCTGACCCGCTCCCTGCGCCGGCGCGGTGCGGGTGCCGATGCCGATGCCGATGCCGATGCCGGGATCAGCCGTAGCCCAGCTCGTGCAGCCGCTCGTCGTCGATGCCGAAGTGGTGGGCGACCTCGTGGACGACGGTGATCCGCACCTCGTGCTCCAGCTGCTCGACGGTGTCGCAGTAGTCGAGCAGCGGCTCGCGGAAGATCAGGATCCGGTCGGGCAGCTGGCCGCCCCAGCCACCCCTCACGCTCGGTGAGCGCCACGCCGTCGTAGAGCCCCAGGAGGTCGGGATCCTCGGCCGGGGCGTCGTCCTCGACCAGGACCACCACGTTGTGCACCAGGCGCGCGATCTCGTCGGGGATTCCGTCGAGGGCGCGGTCGACCAGCGCCTCGAAGGCGTCGGGATCCACGTCGATCGGCACGCCGTCGAGCCTATGCCCGGGCAGGCCGCCGATGGCTCGGGGAGGGCTCCGCCGCGCCCGGCGGGGCTGCGACGGAGAAGACCCACGCCCGCCCGAGGATCTCGGACGGGCGTGCTGGCGACCCCGACGGGACTCGAACCCGCGGCCTCCGCCGTGACAGGGCGGCGCGCTAACCAACTGCGCTACGGGGCCATGCGACCTCATCAACGAGGCAGCGGCACTCTATCCCATGCTGCCGGACCGCTCACAATCGAGAAATCGGGGCGGCCGGGTCATCGCTCATAGGCGCCGTACGCCGTCACGAAGGGCTGGTCACTGGGCACGATCTCCTTGCCCAGCGGCGCCAGCGTGATCGGGATGACCTTCAGGTTGGCGATCGCCAGCGGGATGCCGATGATCGTCACCGCCTGAGCGATCGCCGTCGCGAGGTGGGCGATCACCAGCCAGATGCCGGCGACGATGATCCAGATGATGTTGCCGATGAGAGACCCCGCGCCGGCCGTCGGCTTGCTGACCACGGTCCGCCCGAACGGCCACAGCACGAAGCCAGCGATCCGGAACGACGCGACGCCCCACGGGATGGTGATGATCAGCACGAAGCAGATCAGCCCCGCCAGCACATAGCCAAGAGCGAGCCACAGCCCGCCGAAGACGAGCCAGATCACGTTGAGCAGCAGGCGGAGGATGTCCATGCCTCCATGGTGGCGCCGTCGGTCAAGAGCCGGCCCGCGGGGGCCCGTGCTCTCCAGACCGCAGCGGCCACGGGCAGCCCTCCACGCCGCACCCCCAACGGGATTCGAACCCGTGCTACCGCCGTGAAAGGGCGGGGTCCTAGGCCGCTAGACGATGGGGGCCTGCCGCGGCCGACGTACGCCGGCGGCACGGCCGCACCAGCATAGGACGCCGCGCCGGGGGCGACCCAACCGGAGCGGCTCGGGCGGTCCTCCCGTGGGGCCGATGCCGATTTGCAGGGCCGTGCGGCCCCTCGGGTATCGTGTCCGCGCCGGGCTCGCCCCGGCGACGGCCAGGTAGCTCAGTTGGTACGAGCGTCCGACTGAAAATCGGAAGGTCGGCGGTTCGACCCCGCCCCTGGCCACCGAGCACCACGGCCCGCCACCTCGCAGGTGGCGGGCCGTGGTCATGGCCGGGTCGCTCAGCCGTCCATGTCCATGTCGGACTCCATGTCGGAGGGCATGTCGCTCATCTCGCCCTCGGCGTCGTCACTGTGCGTGTGGTAGTCGTCCTCCTCCTCGGTGAACTCCTTCACCGGAGCGGTGAGGTCCATCGTGGTGCCGTCGGAGAACTCCAGCGTCAGCTCGACCTCGTCACCCGCGGCGAGCTCGGCGGTCAGGCCCATCAGCATCACGTGGTAGCCGCCGGGCGCGAGCATCTGCTGCTTGCCGGCGCGCACCGTGACGCCCTCGGCGGCCTCCTGCATCACCATGTGGCCGTCGTCGCCGTCCACCATCTCGTGGATCTGCACCATCTCGGTCACCGGCGAAGTCGCACCGACCAGCTGCACGTCCGCGTCCGTGGTGTTCTCGATGACCATGAAGGCCGCCGACATCGCCGGGTCGTCGGTGCCCGTGGTCGCGCGGACCCACGCATCGCTGACGACGATCGGGTCGCCGTCGCTGCCGGCCTCACCGGCGGTCTCGCTGCCGCAGGCCGTCAGGCCGGCCGCCAGCGCAAGCATCAGACCCAGCAGCAGCCGGGCAGGGTGGTATCTCATCTTCTCTCCTCGAAGTCCGGTGACGGGCGCCGGCGGGGACGCGGACGCCGGCCGCGCTCCCAGGTCGGGGCGCGGCGGTGTTCAGCAGACGGCGAGCGGAGGGCCGCGGCGCCAGACGCTGCCGCGGGTGAGGGCCCAGTGCCGCGGCGCGGCCAGGGGGAGGTCGACGCGCGCCGGGAGGGGCGCGAGCGAGACGACGGGCGTCGTCCACCAACGGAGGAGGGCACCGACCTCGGCGCCGAGGAGCAGCAGCAGCGACCACAGGGCCGCCTCGCCCACCGCCAGCCAGCCGGCCAGGGCGGCCGCGCCGAGGAGGTGGGCGGCGACCATCGCCGGCCCCACGTCGATGAGGTGCTCGACCAGGTGCGTCGTCCCGCCGAGCGCCGGAGCGGCCGATGCGTCGGCGTAGCCGCCCATCAGAGCGCTCTCCCAGCCCGCGCCACCCGGGAGCGCCCGCGCCGGCGCGGCCAGCGGGTCACCACGGTGGCCCGCGAGGAGGCTGAGCGCCAGGTGGATGAGAGTCTGGCCCGACACCGCGAGCAGCAGCAGGCCGAGCCAGGAGACGCGTCGGCGCAGCACCCGCGCGGCCACGGCGGTCGAGAGGGCGCCCAGCGTCACCAGAGCACCAGCCGAGGGCAGCAGCCCGTCGGCGCCGGCGTGAGAGACCACGCCGGTCAGCAGGGCGATGGCGCCGAGGAGCGCGGCGCGCAGCCAGAGCAGCGCTCCGGTCGCCCGGCTGTCGCTCACGACCCGCCCCCTCCGTCTCGGTGCTCGAGTGCGAGGTTCCAGGGTAGGTCACCCCACGTCGCTCCAGGGCGGCGGTCAGACAGCTGTCACCGACCCGTCATCCGTTGCGTCGCCGGAAGAAGCTCCGCTGGCTGCGGAAGAGCATCGTGAACTCCGCGAACATCTGGTCGTACGTCGACCGGTGGGCCGGGTCCGGCGAGAACACGCGCTCGACGGGGACCAGCCCGTGGACCTCCTCCCGGGCGACCTCGCCGAGCGCCAGCCCGACGGTCAGCCCGCCCCCGCGCAGGCCGGCCATCCACGGCTGCTCGACGCGCTCCAGCGTCCGGTCGAGCACGTCGGCCAGGATCTGGCACCAGAGGTCGAGGGTGGCGCCGCCCCCGACCAGCCTGATCGGGTCGAGCCGCCGCCCGGTGAAGCGCTCGGCCGCCTCCAGCAGCCAGCGCAGGTTGAGTGCCACCCCCTCGAGCACCGCCCGGGTCATCGTCGCGCGGCCGGCGGCCAGCGACAGGTTGTGGAAGCCGGCGCGCGCCCACCGGGCATCCACCGGGCTCCGCTCCCCCGAAAGCCACGGCGTGAAGAACACCCCGTGGGCCCCCGCCGGCACCGCTGCCGCGAGGGCGGCCAGGTCGTCGTAGGAGACCTCGGGCGCGAACGTCTCGCGGAACCACTCCAGGCACCTGCCTGCGTTGTCCTGGTTGTCCGCCAGCACGTAGTGGCCGTCGCCGATGCCGGGCACCGCGGCCAGCTGGCGCACCACATCGGTCTTCTTGGCCGGGACCGGGCAGCTGATCCAGGCTGAGGTGCCGAGGGAGAGGTGCGGTCGATGGAGGTCGAGGCAGCCGGAGGCGACGAGCGCGTTGTGCAGGTCCGGGGCGCCGGTGACGACCTGGGCCGTCGCCGAGAGCCCGATCTCGTCGGCCACCTCGGGCAGCACCGTGCCGACGACGGACCCGCCTGGCACCAGCGGCGGCAGCACCGTGGGGTCCACGCCCGCGAGCCGGAGCAGCACCGGGTCGTAGGCCAGCGTCGCGAGGTCGCGGTTGTCGGTGAGCCACGCGGCGGTCATCGACATCGCCGTGGC
The DNA here is from genome assembly GCA_963719955.1 of uncultured Actinomycetota bacterium. GTDB lineage: Bacteria > Actinomycetota > Actinomycetes > Propionibacteriales > Nocardioidaceae > Nocardioides. The sequence continues at coordinate 793,277 of CAVRDV010000002.1, forward strand.
CGACGCGCGGCCGGTGAAGCGCATGGTGAGGAAGTCGACGGGCTCCAGGCACCAGCGGGTCCGCTCCAGCACCTCGGGGCGGTCGTGCTGCAGGTGCAGCAGGTGGGCCACCGGGTCGGCGCCGCCGGGGTTGGGAACCCCGCCGGAGCGGCGCAACCAGGTGCCGAGCACACGTGGGGCGTAGCCGGCCACCGGGCCGGCGAACCGTTCCCGCGAGTGCGCCGCGCCGCGGGTGTCGCTCCACATCAGGCACTCGGCCACCGGCCGACCACTCGCGTCCACCGGCACCGTGGACGCCCACTGCCCGGTGACGGCGACCCCGACGACGTCGGCACCCACGACGTGGCCGTCGGCGATCCCGCGGCGGGCGGCGTCGACGATGGTGCGCCACCACTCCTCGGCGTCCTGGGTCTCGGCGCCGCCCACCGCGTCGCCGCGCTCGTACCACCACCAGACCGGCTCCCCGGTCAGCGTGACGTAGCCGACCTTGGGCCCGCCGCTGCCCAGGTCGACCGCGAGCACCAGCGGTCGCGGCCGGTGCGGCTCATCCCCGTCCCACCCGGTCCGCCGACGGCGGCACACCCTGCTGCGCGTCGAGCATCGCGTCCATGAACATCACGATGACATCCTCGACCTCCGACGTCAGCCCGCCCGCGACCCCACCGTAGATCGCACCTGAGCTCGGCCTCGGCTCCCTCGGCGGCACGCGCCCGGGCATAGGCCACGGCCTCGGCGAGGTCGGCGGCGAAGGCCTCGGGGACGCCGGGCTGCGTCTGGGGCCGGGTCACGGCCATGTGGATGGCGTTGGGGTACTGCTGGCCGTTGAACCGCCAGCCGCGTGGCCGCATGAAGTCCGCGACGTGGTAGATGTCGAACGCGTCGGAGGTGAAGGAGAAGCAGAAGGTCGCCGTGCCCATCACGCGCAGCTCGGGATGCGACCGAACGGCCTCCTGCATCGCCGCCGCCGTCGCGAAGATGTCGGCGGCGTACGCGCGATAGCCGGCGCGACCGAGGTGCACCATCGACGCCCAGGTGGCCGCCAGCAGCCCTCCGGAGCGCGAGCCGTCCATCCCCGGCGACATGTACTTCCCACCCGACCAGCCCGTGACGTGGAAGTACTGCGCGTTGCGCAGCGCCTTGTCGCGGAAGACCAGCGCGGAGGTGCCTTTGAAGGCATAGCCGTACTTGTGGGTGTCGGCCGAGATCGTGGTGACGCCCGGCACCCGGAAGTCGAACGGCGGCACGTCGTACCCGAGCTCCTCGCCGAAGGGCAGGATGAAGCCGCCCAGGCAGGCGTCGACGTGGAGCCCCACGCCCCGCTCGAGCGCGAGCGTCCCCAGCTCGGCGATCGGGTCGATCGTGCCGTAGGGGTAGTTGCCCGCCGACCCCACGATCGCGATGGTCTGGTCGTCGACGGCCGCCCCCATGTCCGCCGCGCGCACGGTGGTGGTCACGGGGTCGACCGGCACGGTCCGGCACTCGATGCCGAAGAGGTGGCAGGCCTTGTCGAAGGCCGGGTGGGCGGTCTCGGGCTTGACCAGGTTGGGGGCGGCGACACCGCGGGTGGCCCGGGCGTGGTCGCGGTAGGCCAGCAGCGCGTGCAGGATGCTGCCGGTGCCACCGCTGGTGACCAGCCCGGCCGGCTCCCCGTCCTCCACGGCCTCGGCGTGCATCAGGTCGAGCACCATCGCGATGATCTCGCCCTCGAACTTCGTCGCCGACGGGCACAGGTCGCGCTGAAGCGCGTTGACGTGGGCGAAGCCGGCGAACGCCTCGGCGAGGAAGGCGTAGTGGTCGTGGTCGCCGCAGTACATCGTCCCGGAGATCCGGCCGGTCTCCCAGGAGGCGTCCTCCTCGCGCGCCATGGCCGCGAGCTCGGCGAGGACCTCGGCGCGGGGACGGCCGGACTCCGGCAGCGTGCGATGGACGGGGAACCGGTCGGCGTACGGGTAGTCCATAAGATGAATATCGTTCACGTTCGGGCTTGCCCGCAAGGCGTGCCTGTGGTCCAGTCGTGCCGTGACCACCACGGCCGAGACCACCTCGGGGCTGCGCCGCGAGCCCGTGCAGGCCCGCAGCCGCGCTCGGGTGGCCGGCATCGTGGCGGCGGCCGAGCGACTCGTGGTGCGCGACGGCCCCGGGGCGCTGACGATGCGGCGGCTGGCGACCGAGGCGGGCGTGCCCGTGGGCTCGGTCTACCAGTTCTTCGCCGACCGCGACGCCGTGCTCGACCATCTGGTGGCCCAGCACGGCCTCGGCCAGCGCCGCCTCCTGGAGGACATGCAGCCCTTGCGCGGCACCCGACCCTGGCCGGAGCTGGTCGAGGAGCTCTTCGCGCGACAGTGCGCCCGGCTACGGGCCGGCCCGGCGTACGTGGCGATCTGGGTGGCCCGCGCCCTGTCTGCCGAGGAGCAGCGCCGAGACGACGAGGACGTCGAGGTGCTCGCCGCCATGCTCGCCGAGCTCATCGCCACCGAGGAGTCGGTCGACCGGACCCCGGCCCTGCTCACCGGCTGCCGGGTGGCCGTCCAGGCGGCCGACGCGCTGCTCCATCTCGCGTTCCGGCTGGACCCGGCCGGGGACCCCGACACCGTCGCGGAGGCCCAGTCGATGCTCCGGCGCTACCTCGAGCACGTCACCCAGGAGTCGCGAACCTCTCGCTGACGCGTCGCTGGTTTCGACGCGACGCGTCGCTGGTTTCGGCGCGACGCGTCGCAGATGGCAAGCCGACCGTCGGTGGCCGGGCCCACCGGCCGGAAGATGAGCCGGCGTACTCAGGACGGTTGAGCAGCGTGGAAGCCGACGAAAGGGGCTGCACGGCGAAAGACTGTCCCCATGAGGACCTACGCCGACGCGCGCCACTGCCCCGACTGCGGCAGCCCACTCCCCGACGGCCCGACCCGGTGCCCTGACTGCGGGCTCCCGCTCCAGGGGCCGGCGGCCGCCGCGCTGTTCGCGACGTTCCAGGAGGCCGACCGGCTGCTCGCCCAGCTGCGCGCCATGCCGGTGCCGTCCGCCGTCGGCGCCGCCGTCGGCGCCGCCGTCCGTGAGCCGGCCACTGCCTCGGCCGCTGTTTCGTCGGGGCGCCCGCCCGAGCTTTCGACCGGGCTCCCGCAGGGGTTCCCCGCGGCGGCCGGCCCGGGGCTGCCTGCGAGACGCGGCCTGAGCGGCGCCTCCGTCCCGCAGATCCTGCTGACCCTCGGCGCGCTCTGCCTGCTGGTGGCGGCGGTGACGTTCCTGGCCGTGGCCTGGGAGATCCTGGGCGTCGGCGGCCGCACCGCGGTGCTGGTCGGCTTCACCGCGACGGCCGGGCTGCTGACGGCCTGGCTGTGGCGGCGGGGGCTCCGGATGGCCGCCGAGGCGCTCAGCGTCGTCACCGCCGGCCTGCTGACCCTCGACCTCGTCGGGGCGGCGGACGCCGGCTGGGTCGGCGTCAGCGACGGCGGCCTGGTGCTGCTGATCGGGGCTGTGCTCACCGGCGGTGGCATGGCGGCCACGGCGGCCACCCGCGACGCTCGCCCGCTCGTCGCCCCCCAGATCGTCGGCGCGCTCGGCGCGGCCGTCGCCCCCGCCGGGGCGCTGGACCTGACGAGTCACGACAGCCTGGTGCTGCTGCTCGCCACCGCCGTGCTCGCAGGCCTGGCCGCTCTCGCCGCAGCCATGAGGCTGGGGGTGCTCGCCTGGCTGCTGGCCCCGGTCGCGGCGATCTGGTGGGCCGGGCTGACCCTCGCCGGGGTCGCGCGGCTCGCCGAGCACCCCGACGCCGGCGATCTCTGGGCCGGCGCCCACCCGTGGCCGATGCTGGCCGCCGCGGCTCTCCTCGGCGGCGCGGCATCCATGGTCCGGACCCGCCAGCCGGCCGCAGCCCTCGGCGCTGGGGTGGCAACAGGGATGGTGGCGCTCGCGGTCGTGGCGCCGGTTCTCGACAACTCCGCGACGCAGGCCGCCCTGGCGACCCTGGCCGTCGGCGCCGGCCTCGCTGCCGCCGCCTTCCTGCTCCCGCTCCCGTGGCGCCCCGCGGCCCTGCTCCCGATGCTGGCCGCCCTGGCGGTCCCGGCGGTCGTGGCCGTCGAGCTCACGGCGAACCTCCTGGAGGCGCTGGCGTCCGCGGGGCCGGCCTGGTCCCGCCCCGCCGCGGTGCGACTGACTCAGGACGACTCGCTGCCGGCGCACCCGCTGCTGCTCCCGCTGACCGTCCTCATCGTCGTCGTCGCCGTCGCTGCCTTTGCCCAGCTGCGGGTGCACGTCGTCGAGGCGGTGCGCTACGCCGGCTGGCGGCTCGCCCTCCTCGCGGCCACCCCCCTCGCGCTCTCCGCGGTCCTCACGATGGCGGCGTACGCCGTCCCGCTGGCGTTGGTCGTGTCGGCCCTGCTCGTCGTCGGTGCCGGCCTGGAAGCGGCGTACCTCCGCCAGCGCGGCGGCGTCGGCGCCGCCGGGCAGCTCCTCGCCGCCGGCTCGTTGCTCGCCGCGCTGGTGGTGTCGCTGCCGAGCGTGGTGCTCACGCTGGTGAGCCTGCTCGCTCTCCTCGTGGCGGGCGGCGCCGCGGCCCTGGAGGGCAGCCGGGAGGAGACCCGGGTCGCCGGGCTCGGCTCGGTGCCGCTGCTCGCCGGCGGCCTGGTCTGGACGGTCGGCGAGCTGGCCGGCCTCGACGAGGCCTGGCGCGCGACGCCGGCGCTGCTGGTCGTCGGGTTGCTCGCCCTGTGGGTGCCGCGGCCGGCGGTCGAGGTGCCCGCAGCGTTCGCGGGGCTGGTGGTCTCGGCCGCCTCCGTCGGGACGGCCTTCGGGCACTCCGAGTCGCGCGGGCTCGTGGTGCTCGCATTGGACCTGACCGTTGCGGGCGCGCTGGTCACGGCCTCCTCGTTGGCCCATCCGCACCGCCGCGAGCTCGCGGCGCCTGGCGGGCTGCTGCTCGCGATGGCGACCTGGGTCCGCCTCTATGACCTCGAGGTGACGGCACCCGAGGCCTACACGCTGCCCTCCGCCGTGGTGCTGGTCGGGCTCGGCCTGCACCACCTGCGCCACCACCCCGAGGCGAGCACCCTGCGAGCGCTCGGGCCGGGCCTGACCCTGGCCACCGTCCCCAGCCTGCTCTGGGCGATGGACGAGCCCGAGTCGCTCCGCGCGCTGGTGCTGGGCGTTGCCTGCCTGGCGCTGGTGCTGGCCGGCGCCCGCCTGCGCTGGACGGCCCCCCTGGCCGTCGGCGCGGTCGCCGGAGCGGTCCTCGTGCTCCGCGAGCTCGGGCCCTACGCCGCCGATCTACCGCCATGGCTGGTGATCGCCGTGGCGGGCGCCGCCCTGACCGGGGTCGGGGTCACCTGGGAGAGCCGGATGAACGACGTGCGCAGGGCCGGGCGCTACCTCGCCGCGCTGCGCTGAGCGGGCCCGTCGAGCAGACGGAGGGCGGCGGACCTGGGGTCGCACCGAAGAACAGGCCCCCGGTGCGGCCCCCATATACCGCACCGGACCCGAGGACGTCCCGAGCCCGTCTGCAGGAGGCCTGCGCAACCCCGCCGGCGTCTCCACCGGTCACCCACATCCGAGGGTGGAAACTCTGACGGGTTTTACCGAAGGAATCCAGCGCCTCTCCACAACGCGCGGGTGGGCTGGACCACTGGCGACATGACAACCGACCACGTCGGCGAGGCCGCGCGGTCGGGAGACGCCCGACGTCCGGTGAGGACGCTCGGGTCAGTCGCGTGGGGGGTCGGCGTAGTCCGACCACTCGTCTCCGGAGTCCTCGTCGGTCTCCTCGACGTCGTCGGTGTCGCCGTGCAGCTCGCGTGCCAGCGCCCCGAAGTCCGTCTCGTGGGTGCGGTACTTCAGGTCGCGTGCGACCTTCGTCTGCTTCGCCTTCGCCCGGCCGCGCCCCATAGGGTCGACCCCCTCGCACTTGGCCGGGGCTCAGGTGCCTGGCCCCGGTCTGATGATCGGTTTTCTCGTGGAGGCAACGCTACCCGCTCAGTGGGTGTTCCTGCACACCGGCGGGCGAATTCGGAGACATCGGCGGCTCGGAAATGCGCACCGACGAGTCGCGGTGTCCGCGGGCCTCACCAGCCGCTGTGCCGACCCGTGAGGTGCACCCGGCCGCCCCACGCCGGGTCGGTCGCGGCGACCACCTCGCCGGCGGCCCAGGACCGGACGCCGGCCGCGGCCAGCTCGGCCACCGCCGCGTCGACGGCATCGGCCGGCAGCAACGCGACCATGCCGACGCCGAGGTTGAGGGTCTGCTCCAGGTCGGGCTGCGGCACGTCGCCGACCCGCCGCACCAGGTCGAACACCGGCGCCGGCGTCCAGCTCGCGCGGTCGATGGTCGCGGTGAGCTCCATCGGCATCACCCGCTCGAGGTTGGCCGCGAGGCCGCCGCCGGTGATGTGCGACATGGCGTGCACCTGTGCGGCTCCGGTCAGAGCGAGGCAGGCCTTGGCGTAGATGCGGGTCGGCTCCAGCAGCTCCTCTCCGAGGGTGCGGCCCAGCTCGTCGACGTGCCGGTCCAGGCTCCAGCCCGCGCCCGTCAGGAGCACGTGACGCACCAGGGAGTAGCCGTTGGAGTGCAGCCCACTGGACTCCATGGCGAGCACCACGTCGCCAGGTCGGACCCGGCCCGGCCCGAGCAGGGCGTCGGCCTCGACCACGCCGGTGGTGGCGCCGGCGACGTCGTACTCGTCGGGGTCGAGGAGGCCGGGGTGCTCCGCGGTCTCACCGCCGAGCAGCGCGCAGCCGGCCTCGACGCAGGCCTCGGCGATGCCTTTGACGATCGCGGCGATCCGCTCGGGGACGACGCGACCGGTCGCGATGTAGTCGGTGAGGAACAGCGGCTCGGCGCCGCAGACGACCAGGTCGTCGACGAGCATCCCGACCAGGTCGAAGCCGATCGTGTCGTGCTTGTCGAGCGCCTGCGCGATCGCGACCTTGGTGCCGACGCCGTCGGCGGAGGTGGCGAGCAGCGGTCGGTCGTAATCCTTGAGCGCGCTGGCGTCGAAGAGCCCGGCGAAGCCGCCGATGCCACCGATCACCTCCGGCCGCCGAGCCTTCTCGACCCACCCTTTCATCAGCTCGACAGCCTTGTCGCCGGCCTCGATCGAGACGCCCGCCTGGGCGTAGACGGACAGGTCGGGGCGGTCGCTCACGGGGCTCCTCGGGCGGGGCGGGGTCAGGGGTTGTTGAAGACCGGCAGCGTCTCGGTGCGCAACGAGGTCTCGAGAAGGTGCTTGCCGAGCTGGGACTCGTCGGGCAGCGGGATCGGGTACTCCCCGGTGAAGCAGGCGGCGCACAGGCTGGGCGGCGGCTGGCCGGTGGACTCGATCATCCCCTCCAGGGAGATGTAGCCGAGAGAGTCGGCGCCGATGCTGGACCGGATCTCCTCGATGTCGAGGCCGTTGGCGATCAGCTCGGCACGGGTGGCGAAGTCGATGCCGTAGAAGCAGGGCCACTTCACCGGGGGTGAGGAGATCCGCACGTGCACCTCGGTGGCGCCGGCCTCGCGGAGCATGCGGACCTGCGCGCGCTGGGTGTTGCCGCGCACGATCGAGTCGTCGACGACGACGATCCGGCGGCCGCGGATCATGTGCTCCAGCGCGTTGAGCTTGAGGCGGATGCCGAGCTGGCGCAGCGTCTGGCTGGGCTGGATGAACGTGCGGCCGACGTAGGAGTTCTTGACGAAGCCCTGGCCGAAGGGGATGCCCGACTCCTCGGCGTAGCCGGTGGCGGCCGGAGTGCCCGACTCGGGCACCGGCATCACCAGGTCGGCGTCCACGGGGAACTCCCGCGCGAGCCGCCGGCCCATCTCGACCCGAGCCTCGTGCACGTTGCGGCCACCCACGGTGGCGTCCGGCCGGGCGAGGTAGACGTACTCGAACACGCAGCTCTTCGGCACCGGCGGCGCGAAGAGGCGGGACCGGAGCCCGTCCTCGTTGATGACGATCAGCTCGCCGGGCTCGATCTCACGGACGACGCTGGCGCCGATCGTGGCGAGCGCGGCGTTCTCGCTCGCCACGACCCACCCCCGCTCCAGGCGACCCAGCACCAGCGGGCGGATCCCCTGCGGGTCGCGGGCGGCATAGAGGGTGTCCTCGTCCATGAACACGAAGGAGTAGGCGCCGTGCACGCGCGGCAGCAGGTCGACGGCCCGGTCCTCCACCGTCTGCCCGCCGTGGTGGGCGAGCAGCGAGGTCACGACCGAGGTGTCGTTGGTGGACACGCTGGGGAGCTTGACGTGCAGCTCGAGCTCGCCCTCGGTGCCGCCGAGGTCCTCGACCATCTGCGCGAGGTCGCCGGTGTTGATCAGGTTGCCGTTGTGGGCGAGCGCGATCGACCCCTCGGCGGTCGGATGGAACGTCGGCTGGGCGTTGTGCCAGGTCGAGGCGCCCGTGGTGGAGTAGCGGCTGTGGCCGATCGCCACATGCCCCTTCAGCGACTCCAGGGTCGACTCGTCGAACACCTGGGACACCAGGCCCATGTCCTTGTAGACCAGGATCTGTCGACCGTTGCTGACCGCGATGCCCGCCGACTCCTGGCCGCGGTGCTGCAGGGCGTAGAGCCCGAAATAGGTCAGCTTCGCGACGTCCTCACCGGGCGCCCAGACGCCGAATACGCCGCACACGTGGGGGAGTCTACGGGGTCAGCCGGTGGAGCGAGCGGTGCGCCCGACATCGGATCGGGCGCACCGCCGGGGACCCCTCAGGGGAGCAGGTTGTATGCCTCGCGGAGGAGCGGCTGGTTGTTGACGAAGGGATAGGAGGTGCACGTGGCTCCCGAGCAGGACGGACGGGAGGAGTAGCCCACGAGCATGTCGATGTGCAGGTGCGGATCGGTGCCAGCGGCGTCCGAGCTGTAGCCCACTACTCCGATCTGCCGACCCTTGGTGACGTAGCTGTTGAGCGAGACCAGGAGGCTGCCCGACTTCATGTGGGCCATGTACCACAGCCGTCCGTAGGAGTCCCTGATCTGGACTCGCGCACCGATGTTGCTGGTGTTCGCCGTGTCGGGTTGGACGTTGACGACGGTCCCGTTCACCGGGGACACCACCGAGGTGTTCGTCGGAGCGAAGATGTCGGCGGCGTTGTAGTCGTGGTGGCAGTTGGAGTTGGACGTGTAGCACCAGCGGGGCGAGCTCCCGGTGATCACGGACTTCGTGGTTGCCAGCGGGAAGCGGATCGATGAGTCACCGATCGTGTGGCTGGCGTTGTTGTTGCGCAGCCCCGGGTCGGTGAGGTTGACGGCGGCGCCCGAGGCGATCCGCTGGAGGATCCCGCCCCAGTTGACGTTGTAGAAGACGGTGACCTGCCCCGAGCTGCGGTTCCACACGGACGCCGCGTTGTTGCGAACGCTCTGGCCCTGCCCGCTGCCCGCGCTCTTGAAGACCAGGCCGTCGTGGCTCGCCCGCGACGAGTAGGACAGATCGATGAGGGAGCCGGTGCGGTTGGGGCTGTAGTAGAGGCAGATCTCCCCGCTCTCACACACGCCGTTCCCCGTCGCGGCCGATGCCGGCGACGTGATGCCGAGCGCCCCGACCAGGGCCGTGGCGGTGAGGAACATCAACCTCTTGATCGTGCGGATGGTGGGCATGACAAGACCTCCTAGGGGTGTGGCGAAGGCCCATGAGGCCGCTCCAGGGCCGAGCGCCGGATCCGAGCCGGGGCTCAGCTCGGCTTGGGGCTCCGACCACCCGCCTCGCCAGAGGTTGCCGCCTGATCGGCGAGCCTCCTCGTGTGCGGCTCAGGGACCGATTGCTTCTGCTGACAGCGACCCTGATCCTTCGACCGCCAGCGGGCAATGCTGTCGCGGTGGCCGCAACCTGCCTGGCCGTGATCGTCCACTCGCCTGCCCCACGGGCAGACCGCGCCGGGTCAGGTGAGCGCGGTGAACCACAGCTCGAGGCGCCGACCTCGCGTCAGGGCTCGAGAAGCGCCCGGAAGTCGTCGGCGGTCAGTGCGCCGCCGAAGGCGGAGTCGTCCTCGACGACGCGGCTGAACAGGTCGCGCTTGCGCTGCTGGAGGGCGACGACCTTCTCCTCGATGGTGTCGGTGGACACCAGCCGGTAGACGTTGACCGGCTTGTCCTGGCCGATCCGGTGGGTGCGGTCGACTGCCTGCAGCTCCGTGGCGGGGTTCCACCACGGATCGAGCACGTAGACGTAGTCAGCCTCGGTGAGCGTGAGCCCGAAGCCGCCCGCCTTGAGGCTGATCAGGAACGCGACCTGGTCGCCCCCGCGGAAGGAGCGCACGACCTCGTCCCTCCGGCGGGTGCGCCCGTCGAGGTAGCAGTAGGTGATCCCCTCGGCGTCGAGCCGCTCCCGGACGAGTCGCAGGAAGCCCGTGAACTGGCTGAACACCAGCGCCCGGTGGCCCTCCGCTGCGAGCTCGGTGAGCTGCTCGACCAGCACCTCGATCTTGGCGGCGGTCGCCGCGCCGGCGTAGTCGTCGTCGACGAGCGCCGGGTCGAGGCTCATCTGTCGCAGCACGGTGAGCGCGCGGAGGATGGCGATGCGGTTGCCGTCGACGTCGTCGATCAGCCCGAGGATCCGCTGTCGCTCCCGTTGCAGGTGACGGTCGTAGATCGCACGATGCTTCGAGGCCAACGGCACGTGGAGCAAGGTCTCCTGCTTGGGCGGCAGCTCGGTCGCCACCGCCTCCTTGGTGCGCCGCATCATCAGCGGCCGGATCCGCTGTCGGAGGGCAGCGAGCTCCTCGACGGCGCCGAGCCGCTCGATCGGGACGGCGTAGTGCTCCTTGAACCGGTCGGGCCGTGGATAGAGACCCGGCGCCGCGAGCGAGAGCAGGGACCAGAGGTCCATCAGCGAGTTCTCCAACGGGGTGCCGGTCAGGGCGAAGGTGCGCTGAGCCGGGACCCGACGCGCGGCGGCATAGACCTTGCTGCGGTGGTTCTTCACGAACTGCGCCTCGTCGAGGATCAGCGCGCTCCACTCCCGGGACCGGAACTCCTCGTCGTCGAGGCGCAGCAGCGCGAACGAGGTCACGACGACGTCGGCTCCGGCGATCGCGTCGCCGAGTGACGTGCCGGCCTTGCGCCGGGTGGCCTCCAGCGCCCGCACCTCCAGACCCGGGCTGAACCGCTCAGCCTCGTGGAGCCAGGTGCCGATGACCGTCGTGGGGCACACGATCAGGACCGGGTCGACCAGGCCGCCGACCTCCTTGGCCCGCTGAACGACCGCCAGCACCTGCAGGGTCTTGCCCAGGCCCATGTCGTCGGCCAGCACCCCGCCGAGGCCGGCGTCCCAGAGCGTCGAGAGCCAGCGGAAGCCGTCGATCTGGTAGTCGCGCAGGGTCGCGTCGAGGCCGGCCGGCGGCTCGATCGACTCGCGCACCGACACGTCGGTCAGCGCGCCGACCCGCGACTGCCACTCGGCACTCTGCTCGCCGACGACCCCGAGGGCTACCAGCTGCTCCCAGAGCCCGGCGTGCAGCGGGGTGAGGCGCAGCGGGTCGCCGGGCTTGTCCTGCAGCATGCGGGCCTCCGCCAGGGCGGACGCCAGCTGCACGAACTCGGGGCGGTCGAGATCGATCCAGTTGCCGCTCTCGAGCATGAGCCGCGACTCGCCGACCGCCAGGGCGGCGATCAGGTCGGGCAGCGGCACGCTCTCCCCGGCCACCGAGACGCTCACGTCGAGGTCGAACCAGTCGGTGTCGCCGTCGCCGCGGGTCGAGACCGTGATCGCCGGCGCGTCGGTCAGCTCGGCGTACGCCGCAGCCTCGCCGCTCACCAGCACCAGCACGTCGGGGTCGTGGGCCACGTCACCGATGACGCGCACCAGCTCCGCGACACCGAGGCCGACGAAGCTGGCGGACGCCGCCAGCTCGCCCGGCCGCTGCCACAGCGCGGGAAGGCCGAGTCGCGGCGTCAGCCGCGCCACGAGCGCCTCCTCGGCATCGGGGTCGCGCATCGCCTCGGGCCCGTGGCGGACGGGAACGAGGACGGGCTCGCCACCGGCGTAGGAGTAGGCGAAGCCGAGCTGGACGTCGCTGCGATGGCGCGGATGATGCGTGACGGTGAGGGCGAGCCGAGGCGGCTGAAGGGCCAGGTCGTCGTCGCCGTCGAGCGGCACGAGGCGGCGCACGGTGGGCAGTCGGGTCATCGCGAACCGCGGCCAGTCGTCGGCCGGGATCTGGACGACACCCAGCCCCAGCAGCCTGCGGCGCGGCAGGTCGAGCGGTCGCTCGGCACGCACCAGGACCAGCCCCTCGGGCGTCTCGGCGACCCAGCCCACGGTCTCGTGGCCGTCGTCGGCCAGATCGTGCCAGCTGGCGCCCGGCAGGTCGGGGCGTTCCAGAGCCACGGCGAGGGTGCCGAAGGCGCCGCCGTCGGGTGGGGTCACGGATCCCCTCACTCGCCCCGACTCGTCGTGGAGCCGGACCGGTCGCCCGTTGCGCTGGGCGTCGAGCAGCTGCACGCCTGCCTGCTCCGCCGCCCGGAGGAGGTCCAACCAGGGGGGACCGAGGTCGCCGACCGTGACGAGCTGTGCGGCGCGGTAGTAGTGGTGGCCGCTGCCCTGTCCGGCCCGGCCGATCGCGCGGACCGCCTCCAGCTGCCGGGTGTCGAGCGCCTGCGAGAACGACGGGACGTAGCGGAGGTCGGACCAGCCGACGCCGGTCTTGACCCAGCCGCCCTTGGCGCCCTCGGCCAGCGGTTGCAGGGTGACGGAGGCGGGCCCCTGGTAGCGCGACCGGCTGAGCTGCACCACCAGCGCCATCCCGCGTCGGCGGCCGGGGAGGGCCGCGGGCAGGGCGTCGTCGAGCAGACGCTCCCATCCAGCGGAGGCGACCGACGCTGACACCGAGGTCGCCGTGTGCATGGCCGGCGACCGCTGGTGGCGCGCCATCAGCACGAGGGCGACCACGTGTTTGCAGCCTCCGCCGAGCGGGCAGGTGCAGTCGTCGCGGACCTGACCGTCGGCGGCGACCGCGACCGAGGTGGTGTAGATGTGGCCGCTGCCGAGGACCCTGCCGGTCACCGCCGTCCGGTGGTCGTCGAAGGTGAGGACGCGGTTGCGGTGGTAGTAGTCCACTCCCCGCTCGAAGGAGCGTCGGTCGCTGAGCCCGACGAGCTGCTGGTCGGTGAGGTCGCTGACCGGCTGCCTGGGACCCACCTGCATGGCCCCGACCGTACCCACCGCTGCCGACTCGTCGCCGGATCGTCCACAGCTGCCCGGCATCCGGTCGGTGGGGGTGCCTCCTAGCGCGCCATGCCCTGCAGCAGCAGTGCCTCGGCGAGGACGACCCGCTCCCACTCGGCGAGGTGAAGCCCCTCGTTGGCGCCGTGGGCACGGGTGTCGGGATCCTCGACCCCGGTGACCAGCACCGACGCCCGGGGATAGGCCTCCAGGAACTCCGCGATGAACGGGATCGAGCCGCCCACGCCCATGTCGACCGGTGCCACACCGTCCCATGCCTCGGTGAACGCCGCGCGCGCCACGTCGTACGCCGGCCCGGTCGCGTCGATCGCCGTCGGCTCGCCGGTGTCGACCACGGTGACCGAGAGCTCTGCCCCCCAGGGCACGTGTGCCTCGAGGTGCTCGCGCAGCCGCGCCACCGCGTTGGCGCACGTGTCGCCCGGCGCGACGCGCATCGAGATCCTGGCGCGCGCCGCCGGCACCAGCGTGTTGGAGGCGCCGTCGACCTTCGGGGCGTCGATGCCGGTGATCGACAGCGCAGGCTTGGTCCACAGCCGCTCGACGGCACTCCCCTCGCCGATCCACCTGACACCCGGGGCGATCCCGCTCTCGGCGAGCAGCCGCTCCTCGGGGTAGTCCACGTCGGCCGCGGGTGCGCCGACCAGCCCGGCGACCGCCACGTTGCCGGCGTCGTCGTGCAGCGTGGCGATCAGCCGGGACAGCGTGATCAGGGCGTCGGGGACCAGCCCGCCCCACATGCCGGAGTGCACCGCGTGGGTGAGCGTGCGGACCTCGACATCCATGCGCACCAGCCCCCTCAGCGACGTGGTGAGCGCCGGGACCCCGATGTCCCAGTTGCCCGAGTCGGCGATCACGATCACGTCGGCAGCGAGCCGCTCGTGGTGGGCCCTCAGGAAGGCGGGCAGGCTCTCCGAGCCGACCTCCTCCTCGCCCTCGATGAAGATCGTCACGCTCACCGGCAGCTCGTCGCCGAGCATCCGCAGCGCAGCAAGGTGGGTGGCGATGCCGGCCTTGTCGTCGGCGGCACCGCGAGCATAGAGCCGGTCGCCGCGCTCGGTGGGCTCGAAGGGCGGGGAGTCCCAGGCGGCGTGGTCGCCCTCGGGCTGCACGTCGTGGTGGGCGTAGAGCAGCACCGTCGGCGCCCCCGCCGGGCCGGCACGGTGGCCCACGACCGCGGGCGCGCCGCCGTCGACGGACAGGATCTCGACGTCGAAGCCCTCGGCCGCGAAGAGGTCGCGCACCGCCTCAGCGCTGCGCTGCACCTCCCCCGCACGCTCCGGGTCTGCGCTCACCGACTCGATCCGCACGAGGTCCTCGAGGTCTCCTCGGGCGCCGGGGAGTACGTCGGCCAGGCGGGCACGCAGGTCGGTCATGCCGGTCACCCTAGTGAGGCTCGCGGCCGGGGTGGCGGCGGGCCGGCGTGGTCGCTCCTCCGAGGAGCGTTCCGCACCCGATCGAGGCTGACCGGGTGCGGAACGCTCCTCGGAGGGACGCCTCACCAGGCCCGGATGAGAAGAACCGCCAGATTGTCGGACAATAATTGGACCAACCGGCCGCCCAGGTGAGACCATCGCGTCATGGCTCACGAGACCCACGTCGAGACGCAGCTCGACAGCTTCACCGACGGCGAGACGCGCACTCACATCGAGCTCACCGAGGACTTCGCGGCGCACAACTACCACCCGCTCCGGGTGGTGCTGTCGCACGGTGAGGGCGCCTGGGTCACCGACGTGGAGGGCCGCCGCTACCTCGACTGCCTGGCGGGCTACTCCGCGCTCAACTTCGGCCACGGGCACCCGCGGCTGCTGGCCCGCGCCCACGAGCAGCTCGACCGGCTGACGCTCACCAGCCGGGCGTTCTACAACGACCAGCTCGGGCCGTTCTCGCGCGACCTCGCCGAGCTCACCGGCAAGGAGATGATCCTGCCGATGAACACCGGCGCGGAGGCCGTCGAGACCGCGATCAAGGTGAGCCGCAAGTGGGGCTACCTCGTCAAGGGCGTCCCGGAGAACCAGGCCACCATCGTGGCGATGGAGGGCAACTTCCACGGCCGCACCACCACGATCGTGAGCTTCTCGACCGACACCGTGGCCACGACCGGCTACGCGCCGTACACCCCCGGCTTCCGGCTGGTGCCCTACGGCGACGTCGAGGCGCTGGAGGCGGCGATCGACGACACCACCGTGGCGGTGCTCCTCGAGCCGATCCAGGGCGAGGGCGGCGTGGTGATCCCGCCGGAGGGCTACCTGCAGCAGGTGCGGGCTCTGTGCAACCGCACCGAGGTGCTGATGGTCGCCGACGAGATCCAGTCCGGCCTGGCCCGCACCGGTCGCACGTTCGCCTGCGACCACGAGGACGTCGTCCCCGACATCTACGTGCTGGGCAAGGCCCTGGGCGGCGGGCTCTACCCCGTCTCGGCGATCGCCGCGGACGGCGACGTGCTGTCGGTGATCACGCCCGGCACGCACGGTTCGACGTTCGGCGGCAACCCGCTCGCTGCCGCGATCGGGAGCGAGGTCGTCGCCATGCTGGCCGAAGGCGAGTTCCAGAAGCGGGCGGAGACCCTGGGCAGCTACCTCGCCGACGGGCTGGGCGCGCTGGTCGGCCAGGGCATCGACGAGGTGCGGGTGCGCGGGCTGTGGGCCGGCGTCGACATCTCCCCCGGCCTCACCACGGGTCGGCACGTGTGCGAGCAGCTGCTCGACCACGGCATCCTGGCCAAGGAGGCGCACGGCCAGACCGTCCGGCTCGCCCCGCCGCTGGTGGCGACCGAGGAGGACCTCGACCGGCTGCTGGGCGCGTTCGCGCAGATCTGCGCGGGCTGAGCCACGCCCGGACCCACCGACGATCCGGTCCTACTGGTAGACGATCTTCTCGCAGCCGATGAACACGTCGCCCGGGTCGCGGCCCTTGACGTAGACGGTGTCCCTGCCACTGCGGCACTGCACCAGGTCCTGGATCCCGTCTCTGACCAGCTTGATCACGTCGTTGCCGGGGCCGGCGTCCACGGAGTCCAGTCCCTTGCCCGGGATGATGAGATCGCTGCCGCGACCACCCCAGAGGGTGTCGTTGCCCGAGCCGCCCACCAGCCGGTCGTTCCCGGCCTTGCCGTAGATCTTGTCGCCGCCGCCCTTGCCGCGGATGGTGTCCGCCTTGCGGGTGCCGGTCAGCGTGTCGTTGTCGGAGCCCCCGTCGATGGTCTTCGCGAACGCCGCGGGCCCCACGGCGAGGGCGCAGCTCAGCGCCACGACGGCAGGGAGGGCTCGCAGCTTCATGCCTCCATGCTTGCCGCGGGGCGCGTCGCCTGTCCGACGAACCGGGGCTCCGGTCGCGACTGGTGCAGACCAGTGCCTCAGGTCAGCGGCAGGTACGCCGACAGGTCGGCCCGCTCGCCGCTGGCGGCCACCCGGCCCGCCTCCTCGGCGGCCTGCCAGGTGGTCGCCCCGGTCGCCAGCGCGATCCAGGTGGCGGCGTCGAGCTCGACCACCGCCGGCGGCGTACCACGGGTGTGCCGGACCCCCGGGACCACCTGAGCGGCGGCGTACGGCGGCACTCGCACCTCGACCGAGCGCCCCGGCGCGCGCCGCGCCAGCAGGGCCAGGAAGTGCTTCGTCAGCAGCCGCTCGTCGTCGCGGCTGCGCTCCTCCCGGTCGAGCGCGGCCGCCACGGCGGCGGGGTCGGCGGGCACGAGCTTGGCGGGCACGGCGGCGAGCCTACGCGGCCAGACCGGCGAGGGTCTCCTCGATCCGCGCCCACGCGGGCGACCCGACGTCGATCATGCCGAAGTGCCCTCCGGCGACCTCGACCAGCGTCGCCTCGGCACCGGCGGCCCGGGCGGCGGCGACGTACTCCGCCGACTGGGCGAACGGCACCGTGTCGTCGTCGGGGGCGTGGACGCACCAGACCGGCACGTCGAGGGGGAGCTGGCGGCGCGGGTCGGCCTGGTCGTACGTCGTCGCGTCGGGGCCGGCCCCCATCAGCGCCGCGACCGCCCCGCTGCCCAGGCCCTGCTCCGCGGCCGACGTCAGGTCGACCACGCCGGCCAGCGAGACCACGTGGGTCACGCCCACGGAGGCAGGCTGCCAGCGCTCGAAGCGTCCGCGCGCGGCCGCCCAGGCGGCCAGGTGCCCCCCGGCGGAGTGGCCGAGGGCGACCACCCGGCGTGGGTCGGGGACGTGCGCCGCCGACGCCTCCAGCGCCGCGTGCACGTCGTCGAAGGTCGTCGGGAAGCCGCCCCCGAGGCCGACCCTCCGGTACTCCACGTTCCACGCCGCCCACCCGAGGGCGGCCAACCGCGCCGCGAGCGGCCGCCCCAGCTCCGCGCCGTACGCCGCCTTCCAGAAGCCGCCGTGGACCACCACCACCAGCCCGTGCGGGCGGCCGGCAGGCAGGGTGAGCTGGGCATACTGGGACGGGTCGTGGCCGTAGCGGATCGTCTCGAGCGGGTCGGTCACCTCGCCATCCTCTCCGACGGGGAGGGTCACGCGTCCTGGTCGGCGCCGGCCTCCGGGTAGCGGTGCAGGATGCTCATGAGCTGGTAGGTCCCGGCCCCGTCGCCGCGCTCCCGGCCGCGGTCGTTCCAGCGGGCGACCAGGGCATTGAGATCGCGGGTGAATGCCGCGACCTCGTCGGGGGTGAGCCGCACCGACGCCTCGAGCACGCTCCCACGGCGGGTGTCGTCGAGCGCTCCGCCGTAGGCCCGCTCGACCACCTCGTGAGCGGCCGCCGCCGCCTGGCGGCGCCAGACCTGAGCCGCCGCCCGGCCTCCCGGAGCCTGCTCGATCTCGGCGATGTTGAAGACCAGCTCGTCGCCGACCAGCCGCCACACCCGGTCGCGGCGGTCGCGGGCCAGCTCGGGCGCCGCCTCCACCAGGCCGTACTTCGCCAGCTGGCGCAGGTGGAAGCTCGCCTGGTTGGCCGGCAGCCCCACGCTGCGCGCGATGTCGGCCGCCCGGAGCGGTCCGACGGCCTCGAGCTCCCCCAGGATCCGGTTGCGCACCGGATGGGCGATGGCACGCAGCACGCGCGGGTCGGCCGGGGCGGGCGCGCGCTCCTCGCTGGTCATGAGTCCCATCCTACCAGTTTCGCAATACTTCTTGCGCAATGATACTTGCGCACTATATGTTGCGCATATGTCCGGATATCGCTCCCTCGCCCACAACCGCGACTTCACGATCCTCTGGGTCGGTGAGACCGTCTCCACGCTCGGCAGCCGGATGTCGCTGTTCACCTTCCCTCTCGTCGGCTACGCCCTCTCCGGCTCCGCGATGGTCGCCGCGCTGGCGGAGGCCGCCCACCTCGCCGGCATGTCCGTGGCCCTGCTTCCCGCCGGCGTGGCAGTCGACCGGGTCGACCGCCGCCGACTGATGACGCTGGTCAGCGGCGGCGGGGCACTGCTCTACCTCTCCCTGGTCGTGGCGGGGGTCTTCGGCGGCCTGACCGTCCCCCACCTGGTCGCGGTCGCGCTCCTCACCGGCGTGGGTGCCGGCATCTTCGGGCCCGCGCAGACCTCGGCGATCCGCACCGTCGTCCCCACCGACGACCTGCCGGCGGCCCTGGCGCAGAACCAGGCGCGCGAGCACGTCGCGGGGTTGGTCGGCGCGCCGCTCGGGGGGCTGCTGTACGCCGTCACCCGGTGGCTGCCGTTCGCCGTCGACGCGGCGAGCTACGCGATCTCCTGCCTGACGCTGTCGCGGATCCGCACCAGCCTGGCCCCGATGCCCCGCGAGGGCCGACGCTCGATGCGTGCCGACCTCGCGGAGGGGATCCGCTTCGTCGTGGCCCGGCCGTTCTTCCGGGTGCTGCTGACCTGGGCCGCCCTGGCCAACCTGGTCGTCAACGCGCTGTTCTTCGCCGCGCTGCTGCGGATGATCGAGGCCGGCCATCACCCGGCCGAGATCGGGCTGGCCGAGGCCGGCGCCGCCCTGGGCGGTCTCGCGGGCGCCGCCGTGGCGCCGTACCTCATCGACCGGCTGGCCACTGGTCGCCTCACCGTGCTGATCGCCTGGGCGCAGGCGGTGCCGGTGCTGCCGCTGATCTGGTGGGGAGGGCCGGTCGCGGTCGGGTCGTGCCTGTTCGCGCTGATGCTGCTCAACCCCGCGGGCAACGCGGGCATCGGCGCCTACCGGATGGCGGTGACCCCCGCCGAGCTGCAGGGCCGCGTCTCCGCGGCGTCGACGTTCGTCGCGATGTCGGTGATGTCGCTGGCGCCGCTGCTGGGCGGCTTCCTGCTCGAGCGGTGGGGCGGCTCGGTGGCGATCGCCACGCTGGCCGCGGCCACGCTCGGGCTGGCGCTGATCGTGACCCTCAGCCGATCGATCCGGTCCGTCCCGCGGCCGCGCGACTGGGCGGAGCAGCCCGAGGTGGCGCTGGCGGCGTGACCGGCGCGGCGCCCGTCAGCCCAGCGCCGCCGGCAGGGTGCCCGTCCAGGCGTCGCGCAGCTCGTCGAGGCCGATCTCGAGCTGGCCCGTCGACGACCAGCCGGTCGCCGCCGGTGCGGCCGAGCTCGCTGACCGGCACCCCGAGCGCCTCCGCCATCGCGACGAACGACTGGCGCTCGGCGGCGGGACCGTGACCAGGGCTCGCGCCGTCGACTCGCTGAAGAGCGCGACGAAGGCGTCGTCGCCGACGGAGACCGTGACGCCGACGCCGTGCCGCAGGCACGACTCGACCAGCGCCTGGGCGAGCCCGCCGTCGGAGAGGTCGTGGGCGCGAGGTGACGATCCCCGAGCGGCCGGCGTCGGCGAGCAGCAGCCCGAGGCGCCTTCTCGGCCAGCAGGTCGACCGGCGGCGGCAGGCCGCCGAGGTGGCCGTGGACGACGTGCGCCCACTCCGAGCCGGAGAGCTCCTCGCGGGTCTCGCCGAGCAGGAAGACCACGCTCGCCGCGCCGCGCCGAACCCGGTCGGCGTGCGGCGGGTGACGTCGTCGATGACGCCGAGCACCGCGACCACCGGGGTCGGCAGGATCGCGGTCTCGCCGGTCTGGTTGTAGAGGCTGACGTTGCCGCCGGTGACCGGGATGCCGAGCTGCGAGGCAGCCGTCCTTCAGGCCGCGGCAGGCCTCGGCGAACTGCCACATCACGTCGGGGTCCTCCGGCGAGCCGAAGTTGAGGCAGTCGGAGATCGCCAGCGGGCGTCGCGCCGCCGGTCGCGACGTTGCGGTAGGACTCGGCCAGCGCGAGCTGCGCGCCGGCGTACGGGTCGAGCTTGGCGAAGCGGCCGTTGCAGTCGGTCGAGACGGCGACGCCGAGGTTGGTCTCGTCGTCGACGCGCACCATGCCCGCGTCGCCGGGCTGCGCGAGCACGGTGTTGCCGCGGACGTAGCGGTCGTACTGGTCGGTGATCCACGACTTGTCGCACAGGTTGGGCGACGCGACGAGCCGCAGCACGGTCTCGCGCAGCTCGTCGCCGCCCTGCGGCCGGGGCAGCGCCTCGGCGGCGTCGGCCTGGAGCGCGTCCTGCCAGTCGGGGCGGGCGAAGGGGCGGTGGTACGTCGGCCCGTCGTGCGCCACCGATCGCGGGGGCACGTCGACGACGCGCTCGCCGTGCCAGTCGATCTGCGAGCCGGCCGGTGTCGGTGACCTCGCCGACGCACGACCGCCTCGACGTCCCACTTCTCGCAGATCGCCAGGAACGCCTCGACGTCGTCGGGCTCGACGACCGCCATCATCCGCTCCTGCGACTCGCTCATCAGGATCTCCTCCGGCGCGAGCGTGGAGTCGCGCAGCGGCACCCGGTCGAGCTCGACGTGCATGCCGCCGTCGCCGGCGCACGCGAGCTCGGAGGTCGCGCAGGAGAGGCCGGCGCCGCCGAGGTCCTGGATGCCGGCGACCACGCCGGCGGCGAAGAGCTCGAGGGTGCACTCGATGAGCAGCTTCTCCATGAACGGGTCGCCGACCTGGACGCTGGGCCGCTTGGCCGGCCCGCCGTCGTCGAAGGTCTCGCTCGCCAGGACGCGAGACGCCGCCGATGCCGTCGCCGCCGGTGCGGGCGCCGTAGAGGATCACCTTGTTGCCGGCGCCCGACGCCTTGGCGAGGTGGAGGTCCTCGTGCCGCAGCACGCCGACGCAGAGCGCGTTGACCAGCGGGTTGCCGAGGTAGGTCGCGTCGAAGACCGCCTCGCCGCCGATGTTGGGCAGGCCGAGGCAGTTGCCGTAGCCGCCGACGCCGGCCACGATCCCCGGCAGCACGCGGTGGGTGTCGGCGGCGTCGAGCGGGCCGAAGCGCAGCGGGTCCATCACCGCGACCGGGCGGGCGCCCATCGCGAGGATGTCGCGGACGATGCCGCCGACGCCGGTGGCGGCGCCCTGGTAGGGCTCGACGTACGACGGGTGGTTGTGGCTCTCGACCTTGAAGGTGACGGCGTAGCCCTGGCCGATGTCGATGACGCCGGCGTTCTCGCCGATGCCGGCCAGCATCTTGCCGACCGGGGTCTCCTGCGGGATCTCGCCGAACTGCTTGAGGTGCACCTTGGACGACTTGTAGGAGCAGTGCTCGCTCCACATCACGGAGTACATCGCCAGCTCGCGAGCTGGTCGGCCGGCGGCCGAGGATCTCGCGGATCCGGGCGTACTCGTCGGCCTTGAGGCCGAGGTCGGCCCACGGCTGCTCGCGGTCGGCGTCGGTCTGCGCCACGGCGACGGTGTCGAGGCCGCGCGGAGAGGCGGCGGGCGCGGTGGGCGGGGAGGGCGCGGCGACCCCTGCATCGGCGGAGGGCTCGGGGCCGGCCTGGCCGGCAGGCGGCCCGGGGCTCGTCGCGGCGGCGGGCGCCGCCGAGGCCGGCGGCGGCACGTCCGGCACAGCCGGCCGCTCGGCCGTCGCCTGGACGTCCGGCTCCGCTCTCGGCTCCGCTCTCGGCGCCGCGACGTCGGGCTGGTCGGCGGGCTGGTCGGCGGGCTGGTCGGCCAACTGGTCGGCGGGGGTCTCGGCCACGGAGTCAATCTACCGGCGGGTCGGGTCGCCCTCGCCCGCCGGGCTGCGGGTGGACGGCCCGGCTGGTGGTGTTGGCCCCTCCGAGGAGCGTTCGGCACCCCCTCACGCCGTACGGGGTGCGGAGCGCTCCTCGGAGGCGTACATCCACCGGCGCGCGGCAGAAGGGCGAGCCGCCGCGCGACGGTGGGCCGCACGCAGGCGCCGGACGACCTCCAAGAGCGGCTCGCCGGCCACCACGGTGACCGGCTCCAGCCCGGCCTCCAAGAAGCGCTCCCGCCGCAGGTTGTCCCTGCAATGACGGTCCCGGTCACGATGCAGGGCACCGTCGTACTCGGCGACCAGCCCCGACCCGGGGTCGAGCAGGTCCGGGACGCCGATCGGCCGACCGTCCGGCATCCGCACCTCGCGGTTGACCAGTGGCGTTGGCAGTCGCGCGTCCAGCGTCCAGATCAGCCGCAGCCGGGACTCCGCGGGTGAGCGGCTCTCGGGGTGCCCGTGCGCGAGGCCGAAGCGGACCAGCGCGGCGCCGACCCGACGGATCTGCTGCGACCAGGCACGTTGCACGTCGGGGATCGTGACCAGGCCGGCGGCCAACGCCATGTCCAGGACGACGACCGCATCGCGTCCGTCATCGGCCAGTCTCATGGCGTCGATGACCGCGCGCTCGGGCGGAGCGCACGTCATTCCGGCCACCCTCACGGGGATCGGGAGCAGCCGGTCGCGGACGATCCGTCGCTGGGCGTCCGACCGGAGCCGCTGGTCCGCGCGGGCCAGGACCGGAACCGGCATGGGCTTGCGCCAGGTGTCCCGACCGTCGAAGAAGCCACCCCCGTGGATTCGCAGCGAGGCCCAGCCGGTGAGCATCGCGTCCGACGGAAGGCCGGCCGAGACCTCGACGATCCTCTGCTCAGGGGAGAGCCCGGCGGCTGATGGCACGTAGAGACCTCGACTGGTACGCCGCCACGACGCGCCCCTCGCCTGGCCGCGCGTCGGACCCTCCCCTCCGGGGGCATGGGGCGCCGTCGGGCGGACGGGGCCCGCCGGGAACGGCACACGAGGCTGCCAGCTGTCGTTCATGGCGGGAGGATGCCCGGCGCGCGCCGCTTCGAACCCGGATGTTTGTCGAGCTGTGGATAGCCAGCCGCCTGCTCCTCCGAGGAGCGTTTCGCACCCTTTGGGCAGCTTTCGGGTGCGCAAGGCTCCTCGGAGGCGCCAACCCGCCCGGAACTGTGACAGAAGTGACGCTTGGGGTTATCGTGGAGCCTTCCCGTGCCGATCGACCTTCCCCCGACCGTGCCGCTTGGAGCATCGATGATCCGCCTGCCTCTTCCGTCCCTGCGCCGCGCGCTGCGCCTCTCCCTGACCGGGGCTCTGGCAGCGGGCCTCGCTGCCGGCGTCCTCGCCGCCCCCGCCCCGGCCCAGGCGGCCAACCGGACGACACCGGGCAACTTCACCGGCTACGGCTTCGACCAGTGCCTGGCGCCGACCCAACGCAGCGATGGACGTGTGGCGGGCCAGCTCCCCGTTCTGGGCGGCGGGCATCTACATCTCCGGCAACTCCCGGGCGTGCCGCAGCCAGCCCAACCTCACCCGGACCTGGATCGCCACCCAGCTGACGAAGGGGTGGCGGCTGCTGCCGATCGCTCTCGGCCCGCAGGCCTCGTGCCAGCCGCGGTTCCCGCGCTACCACGACGACCCGACGATCAACCCCAAGCCCGGCAAGAACGGCAACTACTACCAGGCCCGCAAGAGGGCTGGGCCGAGGCCGACAAGACCGCTGCCGACGCCGCCGCGCTCGGCATCGCGCCGCGGCAGCACGCTGTGGTACGACCTCGAGGGCTTCGACCTCTCCAACACCCGCTGTCGCGAGTCCGCACTGGCCTTCACTCAGCGCCTGGGTCTTCCAGCTCCGCAAGCACGACTACGTCCCCGGCTTCTACTCCAGCGCCGGGTCGGGCATCAAGATGCTCGACGACGCCCGCGTCAACCGGCCCGGGAAGTTCAACCTGCCGGACCGGATCTGGATCGCCCGCTGGGACGGCAAGGCCAACATCACCACGTCCTACATCCGCGACGACGGCTGGCTGCCCGGCAACCGGATGAAGCAGTACCGAGGACGGCCACGACGAGACCTGGGGCGGCGTCACCATCAACATCGACCGCAACTGGCTCGACCTCGGCGCCGGCTCCACCGCCGCCCCCGAGACCCACTGCAAGGGGACCCCCGTCAACTACTGGATCTACGAGCCGCTCAGGGTGGGCGACGCCGCCGCGCCCAAGGTCAAGGCCCTCCAGTGCCTGCTCACCGAGAAGGGCGCCTACACCGGCAAGATCGACGGCGTGTACGACGGTGCGCTGCTCGACGCCGTCCGCGCCTGGCAGCGCGACCGCGGCATGCTGGTGAAGGACAACTGGTCGCGGCGCAACTGGATGTCGCTGGTGGCGGCCGGCTCCCGCCGACTGGTGAAGTTCGGCTCCGCCGGCGCCGCCGTGCGCCGGCTGCAGCGCGCCCTCAACGCATCGGGCTACTCCCGGCTCAACGTGCGCGGCGTCTTCAACTCCAAGACCGACGCCGCCACCCGCACCTGGCAGCGCAAGGCCGGCTTCAAGGTCTCCGGCGTCGTCACGGCCGCCCAGTGGAAGGCGCTGCAGGCCGGCAAGCGCTGAGCTCCCGACGGCGCGGCCGGGTCTCAGCACCGCGGCAGTCAGGCGAAGGCCTGCTCCGCGAGGCTGGTGAAGAAGCCGAGCCCGTCGGTGCCCGGCCCGACGAGCGTCCTCGACGGCGTGCTCGGGGTGCGGCATCAGGCCGACGACGTTGCCGCGCTCGTTGGTGATGCCGGCGATGTCGCGCAGCGAGCCGTTGGGGTTGCACCTCGAGGTAGCGGGCGACGACCCGGCCCTCGCCCTCGAGCCGGTCGAGCGTGGCGGTCGTCGGCGACGAAGCCGCCCTCGCCGTTCTTGAGCGACGATCGATGATCTCCGCGCCCTCGGCGTAGGCCGACGTCCAGGCCGTGCGGTTGTTGTCGATCCGCAGTCGCTGGTCGCGACAGACGAACGTGCGGTGGTCGTTGCGGATCAGCGCCCCCGGCAGCAGGTGGGACTCGCAGAGGATCTGGAAGCCGTTGCAGATGCCGAGCACCGGCATTCCCCGGCCGGCGGCCTCGACGACCTCGGTCCATCACCGGGCGCGAAGCGCGAGATGGCGCCGCAGCGCAGGTAGTCGCCGTAGGAGAACCCGCCGGGCAGCACGACCGCGTCGACCCCGCGTAGGTCGTGCGTCGCCGTGCCAGAGCGCGACCGCCTCGTGGCCGCCGACGGCCACGGCCCGGCGCGGCGTCGACGTCGTCGAGCGATCCGGGGAAGGTGACGACGCCGACCTTCACCGGCCCTCCTCCTGCGCGATCTCGGCCACGGTGTGCTCCTCGACGTGCACCTCGAAGTCCTCGATGACCGGGTTGGAGAGCAGGGTCTCGGCCATCTTGCGCACCTGCGCGAGCAGGTCGTCGGCGGCTCGCCGTCGACCTCGAGCTCGAACCGCTTGCCCTGCCGGACGTCGGTGACGCCCTCGAAGCCGAGCCGGGGCAGCGCGCCGAGCACGGCCTTGCCCTGCGGGTCGAGGATCTCGGGCTTGGGCATGACGTCGACGACGAATCGGGCCATGCACCGCAGTCTAGGGTTGAGGCATGGCCAACCCGAACATGGTCCCCGGTGGCGGACCGCGTCGCCCGCTGCAGCTGGAGTTCCCGCAGTCGCTGGCGGTCTACGACAGCTACGACGAGGCACAGCGGACCGTCGACTTCCTCTCCGACCAGGAGTTCCCTGTCGAGAACTGCCTGATCGTCGGCACCGACCTCCGGCAGCTGGAGCGGATCACCGGCCGGCTCAGCTATGGCAAGGTCGCCGTCGGCGGCCTGGTCTCCGGGCTCTGGCTGGGTCTGTTCGTCGGCCTGGTGCTGTCGCTGTTCAGCACCGACGGCTCCTCGTTCGCGACCATCGTCGCGACCTCGGCGTTCGGCGGCGCGTTCGGCGTGATCTGGGCCATCGCCGGCTTCGCCGCCACCCGCGGCCAGCGCGACTTCTCCTCGGTCAGCACCGTCGTTGCCACGAGGTACGAGGTGCTCGTCGAGCACCGGCACGCCGCCCGCGCCCGCGAGCTGCTCGCCGGCCTTCCGGGCGCGCTGCCCAACCCGTTCGCGTGACCCGGGAGCGGGCTGCTACACCAGCTCGCGCTTGAGGATCTTGCCGGTGGCCGTCATCGGCAGCGCGTCGACGAACTCGACCATGCGGGGGTACTTGTAGGCCGCCATCTGCTCCTTGCCCCACGCGACCAGCTCGTCCTCGGTGATCGTGGCGCCCTCGTTGCGGATGACGAACGCCTTGATCTCCTCGCCGTGGCTCTCGTGGGGTACGCCGATCACGGCAGCGAGCGAGACGTCGGGGTGGCGTGATCAGGACCTCCTCGATCTCGCGCGGATAGACGTTGAAGCCGCCGCGGATGATCATGTCCTTGGACCGGTCGACGATGTAGTAGAAGCCGTCCTCGTCGCGTCTGGCCAGGTCGCCGGAGCGGAACCAGCCGTCGCGCATCACCTCGGCGGTGGCCTCGGGCCGGTTGTAGGTAGCCCTTCATGATGTTGTGGCCGCGGATCGCGATCTCGCCGATCTCGTCGTCGCCCTCGATGGTGTTCCAGTCGGGGTCGATCAGCTTCACTCGACGCCCCAGATCGGGATCCCGATCGAGCCGGGCCGGGGCTCGCGGTCGGGGTCGGAGAAGGTCGCCACCGGCGAGGTCTCCGACAGGCCGTAGCCCTCGAGGATCGTGCACGCCGAGACGGCGCCTGAACCTCCTTGATGATCTCGACCGGCAGGCTGGCGCCACCCGAGACGGCCACCCGCATGTTCGCCCGCGATCTTCGTCGACGTCGGCGCCCTCGAGCGCGCCGAGCAGCCCCCACTACATCGTCGGCACGCCGGCGAAGAAGGTGACGTCCTCCTGCTCCATGAGCGTCGACCGCGGCCTGCGCGTCGAAGCGCGGCAGCAGCACGAGCGTGGACGCCATCGCGAACCCGGCGTTCATCTGCACCGTCGAGCCGAAGGAGTGGAAGAGCGGCAACGTGAGCAGGTGGACGTCGGTGGCCGGCTGCGCGTCGAAGAGCCGGTTGCAGGTCAGCGCGTTGAGCATCAGGTTGCTGTGCGAGAGCTCGGCGCCCTTGGGCTGTCCGGTGGTCCCGCTGGTGTAGAGGATCACCGCGGTGTCGGTCTCCGGCCGGAGCACGGTCTCGAACGTCGGCGGCTGCTGACCGGTGGCGACGCCGAGCGTCTCCGTGCCGTCGATACGGCGAGTCCGCCGGCGGGGTCGGCGGTGATGAAGACGAAGTGCTCGCAGCCCTCGGCGGCCTCGAAGCCGGCGTTGCCCTCCTCGCCCATCGGCAGCTCCGGGGTGCCCTGGAAGCAGAAGTAGGCCTTCGCGTCGGAGTCGTCGAGGTGGTAGGCGATCTCGCGCCCCTTGAGCAGCACGTTGAGCGGCACCACGACCGCACCGGCCTTGAGGATGCCGTAGTAGACGATCGGGAAGTAGGGCAGGTTGGGGCAGGTGAGCGCCACCTTGTCGCCCGGCTCGATCCCGTGCGAGACCAGGTAGTTGGCCACCTGGTTGGCCGCACCGTCGACCTGCGCGTAGGTGAGCCGCAGGTCGCCCAGCACCAGGGCGTCGCGGGTGGGGTACTTGCGGGCGGAGTCCTCGAGCAGGATCGACAGGTTGTACATGCTGCCGACCCTAGGACGACGGTGGTCGCGGCGCCAGGGAGGGCGTTTCGGGGGCTCCGGCAGACCGAGAGGGCGAAGCCGTCAGCGCTGGGCGGTGACGACGTAGTTGACGGCGGGCTCGCCGGCGGAGTCGATGACCGAGACCAGCACGTCGTAGCCGTTGCCCTCGAACGCGCCGCTGTTGCTGCCCTCCAGCGTGTCGATCACCTCGCTCGCCGACAGGCCGGCGCCGGTCAGCGCCTGCTCGGCCTCGGCATAGGCGTCGTCGGCCGAGCCGTCGTACTGCACCGCGACGCTGAACCCGCCGTCGCCGTCGGAGACGGCGAACAGGACCGTGCCGCCGACCACGGGGACCTTGTCGGCCGGATAGCCGTCGGGGAGGTCTCCGGTGCCGGCCTCGAACGTGCCGTCGGAGGTCTCGACCTTGACCTTCTCGTCGTCGATGTCGATGTCGACGTCGTCGCCGGTGGCGTCCTCGAGCTGGTTCTCGACGGTCTTCCCCGTTGCTTGGTCGGCGATCTCGTCGGCGCCACATCCGCCGGACACCAGGGCCGCGCCGAGCAGCAGCGCGATCAGCAGAACGAGACGTCGGGACATGACAGCACCTCCTGAGGACGTCAGTCCAACACGGGAGCCCGGGCCTCGACAGGGTCCGATCGGGTCATTGCCGACCCAGGATCCGGTCGGCCCGGGCCAGGTCGCTGCGCAGCGCCGCGGGCGTGAGCAGCCCGGCGCCGGCGGCCGGGATCCGCCACAGGCCCGAGCCGCGCAGCCGCACCGACATCTCCAGGTCGGTCTCGCCGCCCTGCTCGACGAAGATGATCAGCAGGAATGCGCGCAGCCCGCCCCAGGTGCCCTCCTCGGCCCACGCCTGCTGCGGCTCGTGGGTGACGACGCGCAGCTCGGGGCGGACGCCGGCCCAGGTCACGTCGCGCCAGCGCGTGCCGACGCCGGCGGTCTGCGCCGTCAGCATCTCCACGCGGCGCAGGCTGGACTGCCACTCGGGCCGACGGCGCGGGTCAGCGAGGTAGTCGAAGACGCGGGCCACCGGATGATGCATCCGGAACACGAGGTTGTGGGCACGGCCGGCGGGACCCGAGGACATGGCGGCTACCAGATCTCGCCGGTCAGGCGCTCGTAGGCCTCGACGTACCTCGCCCGGGTCTGCGCGACCACGTCGTCGGGCAGCGGCGGGGGCGCGTCGCCGGAGGACCGGTCCCACCCGGAGGCGTTCGAGAGCAGCCAGTCGCGCACGAACTGCTTGTCGAACGACGCCTGCGGGCGGCCCGGCCGCCACCGGTCGGCCGGCCAGAACCGTGAGGAGTCGGGGGTGAGCACCTCGTCCGCGAGCACGATCGTCGCGGGTCGGAGCTGTCACGACCGAATTCGAGCTTGGTGTCGGCGAGGATGATCCCGCGGTCACGGGCGACCGCCTCGGCCCGGCCGTAGACCGCGAGCGTCAGGTCGCGCAGCGCCGCCGCGTCGTCGGCGCCGACGGTCGCGACGACCGCGTCGTAGGAGACGTTCTCGTCGTGGTCGCCCAGCGCCGCCTTGGTGGCCGGAGTGAAGATCGGCTCCGGCAGCCGGGAGCCGTCGTCGAGCCCGTCGGGTAGCGCGATGCCGCAGACCTCGCCGGTGGCACCGTAGTCGAGCAGGCCCGACCCGGTGAGGTAGCCGCGGGCCACGCACTCGACGGGGAACATGTCGAGCGACCGGCACACCACCGCCCGCCCCCGGACCTCCTCGGGCACCTCGGTCGACACCACGTGGTGGGGCACCAGGTCGGCCAGCCGGTCGAACCACCACAGCGACATCCGGGTCAGGATCTCGCCCTTGTCGGGGATCGGGGTGTCGAGCACGAAGTCGAAGGCCGAGATCCGGTCGCTCGCGACCATCAGCAGCCGGCCGGCGTGCTCACCCGCGTCGAGACGGTAGAGGTCGCGCACCTTGCCCGAGTGGAGGTGCGTGGTGCCCGGCAGCGCCGGGGCCGGGGGGAGCGTGACGTCCGGCATGCGGTGACCCTATCGCCGGGCCGGTGACCGCACCGGCCCGGTCCGACGGGCAGACCCCGCGCTCGCCCCCCATGCGCCCCGCGGGTGGTGGCTCAACCCATCAGCTCGCGGACGACGGAGTCGACGACGGCCACCAGGTCGCCGTCGGTCTGGTCGGCCACCCTCCGCTGCCGTTGGTACGACGCCCCGCGAGCGACGATGTCGGCGACGTCGGCGAGCTCCGTCGTACACCCGAGGCGGGCGGCGGTCGGCTCCAGCCGCACCAGCAGGTCGGCCAGGTCGTCGGTGACCAGCCGCTCGGTGTTGTCGGCGTCGAGGACCACGATGGCATCGAGGCCGTAGCGGGCCGCGCGCCACTTGTTCTCCTGCACGTGCCACGGCGGGAGCGTGGGCAGCTGCTCGCCCGCGGCGGCCCGGGTGTCGAGGTCGACGACCAGGCAGTGCATCAGCGCGACCAGCGAGGCGAGCTCGGCGAGGTTGCTCACCCCGTCGCACACCCGGTTCTCGAGGGTGCCGAGGCGCGGCGCGGGTCGCACGTCCCAGCGGATCTCCGAGAGGTCCTCGATCACCCCGGTCACCAGCTGGTCCTCGGCGAAGGACTCGAACTCCGCCCAGTCGGCGAACTGGAACGGCAGGCCGGCAGTCGGCAGCTGCTGGAACAGCAGCGCGCGGTTGGAGGCGTAGCCGGTGTCGGTGCCCGCCCAGATCGGCGAGGATGCCGACAGCGCTTGCAGGTGGGGGAACCAGGTGAGCAGCGACGACAGCACCGGCAGCACCCGCTCCCGAGCGGGCAATCCGACGTGCACGTGCACGCCCCAGATCAGCATCTGCCGTCCCCACCACTGGGTCCGGTTGATCAGCTCCTCGTAGCGATGCCCCTCGGTCAGCTGCTGGGCGTCCCAGGTCGCGAAGGGATGGGCGCCGGCGCCGAACAGGTCGACCCCGAGCCGGTCGGCGGCCGGCAGGACGACGTCCAGCAGCCGGCACAGGTCCGCCATCGCGTCACCGACCGAGTCGCACACGCCCGTCACCAGCTCGACGGTGTTGCGCAGCAGCTCGTCGTGCAGCCGCGTCGGGTCGGGCAGCCGCTCGCCTGCTGCGTCGATCAGGTCGCCGGCCGCGTTGACCAGGTCGCGGCTGGTGCGGTCGACCAGACCGAACTCCCATTCGACGCCGAGCGTCGGCGCCGGGGAGCCCTGGAAGTCGATCCGCACCCGACCAGCCTAGGCTGAGGGCATGCCCGAGCCCGCCGAGGAGATCTACGCCCGCGTGACCGCGGCTGTCGGTGACGACGGCCGTCTGCCGATGCCACCGGTCCAGAACTGGGACATCTTCCCCTGGGAGGTCGTCGACGGCGAGATGGTGCCGAAGGTGGTGCCGCCACCGGCCGACGAGGAGCCGCGCCACGGCGCGGGCGGCGTCGACTGCTTCCAGTGCGCCGGCGACGGCGAGGCGATCCGGATCTGGGAGAACGACCGCTGGAAGCTGACCCACCCGCCGCGACCGGGCGGGATGCCGCTGATGGTCTATCTGATGGCCAAGGAGCACCTCGACTTCGCCGACATGAACGACGAGCTGGCCGCCGAGTACGGCCGTCTGTCGACATGGCTGTGCCGCATCATGGAGCGAATGCCGGACATCGGCCGGGTTCACGTCTGCCGCTGGGGCGACGGGTCGGAGCACCTGCATGTGTGGTTCATCGCGCGCCCGGCGAGGCTGCCGCTGATCCGCGGCTCCCTGGCCGTCGAGTGGAACGAGATGCTCCCGCCACCTCCGGAGGACGTGTGGCGAGAGGACCTGAGGTACGTCGCCAGCCGGCTGGCCAACCACGACGGGTGGGCGTTGGTCTGAGCCCGTCGGGGCTCTCCCTCAGGTGCCGAGGGCGAAGATCAGCAGCGCCACGACGAACGCGATGGCGACCCCGCACAGCAGCAGCAGCACCATCATGCCGGGGTGCCGCTGCTTCGTCGGCCCCATCGCGCCCGGGAGGAAGGTCAGGACGGGCGTGGCGTAGTAGATCTCGGCGGTCTCGCCCGGCGCCAGGGAGACCTGCTCTTCGGCCTTGCCGTACTGCCACATCCACTGCGCGTGGGCCGACACCACGTGGGCGCCGGGCGCGACCGGGAAGAGGTTCTCGCCGTACTTCGCCGGGGCGGGGTGGCCGTCGATCTGCACCTTCGGCGTGATCATCGACAGCAGCACGTTGCCCTGCAGGTGGAGCTTGACGTAGGCCGGCGGCGGGGCGGCCAGCGGCTGCCGCTCGGCGGTGTCACCCGGCCCGCGCGGGGCGCGCTCGGAGGTCTTCTCGTTCTCCTCCACGGCGGGCTCTTCGGCGGGGGCCGCCTCGACGGCGGGCTCCTCGGCCGCAGTCTCTGCGGGCGGCTCCGCGGCCTCGTCCGGCGGGTCGGTGTGCTGCTCGTCGGTCACAGGATGCTCCCCGGAGAGTACGACGCGGCGTCGGGGTGACGCCCGGTCACGTCACCGATCCTCCTGCACACCTGCTCGGTCTGTGCGACCGCCGCGCCGGTGAAGGCGATCGGCTCGGCGACCAGCGCGTCGATCTGCTCGCGGGTCAGGCCCAGCCGCGGATCGGCCGCGAGCCGCTCGAAGACGTCGTTCTCGGCCTGCCCGGCCCGCAGGTCGAGCGCAGCGCCGACGGCCGCCTCCTTGATCGCCTCGTGGGCGAGCCTCGCGGCCGACGCCGGCTGCGGACCGCCGCCATCAGCACCTTGGTGGTGGCCAGGAAGGGCAGGTAGCGGTCGAGCTCGCGCTGGATCACCGCCGGGAAGGCGCCGAACTCGTCGAGCACCGTGAGGAAGGTCTGGAACAGCCCGTCGGCGGCGAAGAACGCGTCGGGCAGCGCCACCCGGCGTACGACGGAGCAGGAGACGTCGCCCTCGTTCCACTGGTCACCGGCCAGCTCGCGCGACCATGGAGAGGTAGCCGCGCAGGACCACGGCGAGGCCGTTGACCCGCTCGCAGGAGCGGGTGTTCATCTTGTGCGGCATCGCCGAGGAGCCGACCTGGCCCTCCTGGAAGCCCTCGGTGACCAGCTCGTGGCCGGCCATCAGCCGGATGGTGGTGGCCAGGTTGGACGGCGCCGCGACCAGCTGGACGAGGGCCGAGACCACGTCGAAGTCGAGGCAGCGCGGGTAGACCTGGCCGACGCTGGTCAGCGACGTGGTCGAAGCCCGAGGTGCGCGGCGACCCGCTGGCCTCGAGCTCGTCGAGCTCGGCGGCGTCGCCGTCGAGCAGGTCGAGCATGTCCTGAGCTGGTGCCCATCGGGCCCTTGATGCCGCGCAGCGGGTAGCGGGCGAGCAGCTCCTCGACCCGCTGCACCGCCGACCAGCAGCTCGTCGGCGACCGTGGCGAACCGCTTGCCGAGGGTGGTCGCCTGCGCCGCCACGTTGTGGGAGCGCCCGGCCATCACGGT
Organism: uncultured Actinomycetota bacterium; assembly: GCA_963719955.1. Classification (GTDB taxonomy): domain Bacteria; phylum Actinomycetota; class Actinomycetes; order Propionibacteriales; family Nocardioidaceae; genus Nocardioides. Next base: position 826,568 of record CAVRDV010000002.1, read on the forward strand.
CAGCTCGTGCTCCGCGGCGAGGCGGCCCAGCCGGGCCAGCGCCGCGACCGCCCGGTCGCGCAGCAGCGCCAGCGACTGGCGTACCTGGAGCTGCTCGACGTTCTCGGTCAGGTCGCGGGAGGTCATCCCCTTGTGGATGTGCTCGTGGCCGGCGAGCGCGCAGAACTCCTCGATCCGCGCCTTCACGTCGTGGCGGGTGACCCGCTCACGGGCCGCGATCGAGGCCAGGTCGACCTTGTCGACGACCTGCTCGTAGGCCTCGACGACCCCGTCGGGGACGTCGACCCCGAGGTCGCGCTGCGCCCTGAGCACCGCGATCCAGAGCCGGCGCTCGAGCACGATCTTGTGCTCGGGCGACCAGATCTCGACGAGGTCGGGCGCCGGCGTACCGCGTGGCCAGCACGTGGGGGACGGTCACCCCTCGATCGTAGGGGGCCAGGGTCGAACTCCGGGCGCCGCGCTCAGCCGGCCGGCGCGTCGGCAGACTCGAGCACCCGTTTGAAGCCGGCGTGGAGGCCCGGGGTCGAGCCGCTCGACCGAGGACATGGTGGCGGGGCTGATCGTCGGCGCGGCGGCCGTCGGGTCCAGCCACCGGATGCTGATCTACCACTTCGGCTCGCGGGAGGGCCTGGTCGCGGCCGTCGTCCAGCGGAGGGAGGCCGACCAGCGGGCCCTGCTGGGCTCCCTGGCGGAGCAGTCGTCCTCCCCCACCGACCTGGTGCGACGCCAGCGGGCCCTCCTGAGCGACCCGGGAGACCCCAGCGGCCCGGGGGAGGCGCTGGAGCGCTACCTGCAGATCTGGGAGTCGGCGCACCCGCGATGATCCGGGCGCCGGGGCCTCACGCGGTGATCTCGAACCCGCGCGCCGGCTGTCGGGGCACCCGGCTCACCCGCACCTCGCGGACGACCGCCGATCGCGGCCCGTGGTGGCACCAGGCCACGAAGTCGCTGACCGCGACGTCCTCGCCGACGGCGTAGGCATGCACCGACCCGTCGACCTCGTTGCGCACCCAGCCACGCAGCCCGAGCCGTAGCGCCTCGGCCTGGGCGTGCCATCGGAACGCGACGCCCTGGACCACCCCGGTGACGACCACCTCGACGGCCAGCTCGCTCGCACTCATCGGTTCCTATCCTCGTCACCATGCCCGCACCTGTCGACCGCCTGCCCGCCCCGACGTACGACGTCCCCGCCGACCAGGCGCTTCCGCGCGTGCAGGAGCTGGCGCACGACCTGGCGCGCCGCCGGACGATCCGCGAGTTCGCCGCCACCCCGATCCCTGCGGGTGTCCTGGAGTGGGCGGTCCGGGCAGCGGCGAGCGCCCCGAGCGGGGCGCACGTGCAGCCGTGGCGGTTCGTCGTCGTCGAGGACCCCGAACGGCGACGCGAGCTGCGCGAGGCGGCCGAAGCCGAGGAGCGCGAGTTCTACGACCGCCGGGCCTCCGAGGAGTGGCTCGACGCCTTGGCGCCGCTGGGCACCGACTGGCACAAGCCGTTCCTGACCGAGGCGCCCGGCCTGATCGTGGTCTTCGAGGTGCACCAGGGCCCGGACAGCCCCAAGCCGTACTACGTCAAGGAGTCCGTCGGCATCGCCGTCGGCTTCCTGCTGGTGGCGCTGCACCGCGCGGGCCTGGCCACGCTCACCCACACCCCCAGCCCGATGCGGTTCCTCGGGCCGATCCTCGGTCGGCCGGCCCACGAGCGCCCCTTCGTGGTGATCCCGGTGGGCTACCCCGCCCAGGACGCCACCGTGCCCAGCCTGACCCGCAAGCCCCTCGGCGAGGTGCTGGTCCACGTCTGACCTCGGGTCCGGCCGATAGGTTCGGCGGGTGAGCCAGCCCGACCCGCGCCGGTGGCGCATCCTGGGCGTCACCCTCGTCGTCGGGTTCATGTCTCTGCTCGACGTCACCATCGTCAACGTCGCGCTCCCCTCGATCCAGCAGGGCCTCGACACCTCCGCCGCGACCGTGCAGTGGATCGTGTCGGGCTACGCCCTGGCCTTCGGGCTCACCCTGGTCACCGGTGGCCGGCTCGGCGACGCCTACGGGCGGCGGCGGCTGATGCTCCTCGGGCTGACCGGCTTCATCCTCTCCTCGGCCGCCGTCGGGCTCGCACCGGTGGCCTGGGTCGCGGTAGCCGCCCGACTGGTCCAGGGGCTGAGCGCGGGCCTGCTCACCCCGCAGAACTCCGGGCTCATCCAGCAGCTGTTCACCGGCGCCGAGCGCGGCCGCGCGTTCGGCGCCTTCGGGTTCACCGTGTCGGTGTCGTCGGCGATCGGCCCGATCGTCGGCGGGCTGATCATCGCGGCGTTCGGCGTGGACCACGGCTGGCGCTACATCTTCCTGGTCAACGTGCCGATCGGGTTGGTCGCGCTGGTGCTGATCGCCCGCATGGTGCCGGGCCGCCCCGAGGGTGACGCCGAGGACCGGGGACTGGACCTGGTGGGCGCCGCCCTCCTGGGCCTGGTGGTGCTGGCCGTTCTCTACCCGCTGGTCGGCGTGATCGGCGAGTCCTTCTGGGTGCTGTCCCTGGTGGCGCTGGCGCCGCCTCTCGCCTGGGCGTTCGTGTGGTGGGAGCGCCGCATCGTCCGCCGGCACGGGGCGCCGCTGCTCGACATCCGGCTCCTGCGCCGCACCCCGGGCTACGCCAACGGGCTCGCGGTCGGGACCATCTACTTCACCGGCTTCACCGGGGTCTTCCTCGTGCTGTCGGTCTTCCTCCAGGAGCAGCTGGCGCTGTCGGCGCTGGAGACGGGGCTGCTGGTGACGCCGTTCGCAGCGGGCTCGGCGATCGCCTCGCCGATCGCCGGGCGGCTGGTGTCGGTGATCGGGCGGCGGATCACCCTGATCTCGCTGGTGATCATGCTGGTCGGGCTCGCAGGCGTGATCGTGGTCGCCCCCGACGGGAGCGGGCCGCTGTGGCTGCTGGTGCCGACGCTCCTCGTCGCCGGCCTGGGCGGCGGTGGGGTGATCTCCCCCAACTTCACGCTCACCCTGCAGGACGTGCCTCCGCGGATGGGCGGCGCCGCGGGCGGCGCGTTGCAGACCGGACAGCGCATCGGATCGGCGTTGGGCGCTGCGCTGCTGATGGGCGTCTACCGCGTCGGGCTCGGCCAGGGCTGGTCCGCGCAGCAGGCGCTGCGGGTCACCCTCGTGACGGCGGCGGTGCTGGTGCTGGCCGCGCTGGTGCTGGCCGTGCGCGACTGGCGGCGGGCCGAGCGACTCCCCGCCTAGTCGTCCCCTCGGGCGGCGCGCAGCGCGATGTCGGTGCGGGACTGGGCGCCGCCGAAGGTGATCGAGTGGACGCCCTCGTAGGCCTTGGCCCGGGCGTCGGCGACGTCGGCCCCCACGGCGACGACGGACAGCACCCGCCCGCCCGCCGTCACCAGCTGACCGTCGGGACGCTGGGCCGTGCCCGCGTGGAAGACGTGGACGTCGGGCTCGCGGTCGAGCGTCTCCGCTCCCTTGATCGGGTCTCCGCTGGAGCTCGACTGGGGGTAGCCCCCGCTGGCCATCACGACGGCGACCGCGGCCCCCTCGCGGAACCGCGGCGGCGGCACGTCGGCGAGCGTGCCCCTCGCGGCGGCGTACAGCAGGTCGGAGAGCGGCGACTCGAGCAGCGCCATCAGCGCCTGGGTCTCGGGGTCGCCGAAGCGGGCGTTGAACTCGATGACGCGGACGCCGCGGGAGGTGAGCGCCAGGCCGGCGTAGAGCAGTCCCCGGAACGGTGTGCCGCGGCGCGCCATCTCGTCGACGGTGGGCTGGAGCACGGTGCGGGTCACCTCGTCGACCAGGTCGGCCGGCGTCCACGGGAGGGGGGTGTAGGCGCCCATGCCGCCCGTGTTGGGGCCGAGGTCGCCGTCGAAGATGCGCTTGAAGTCCTGAGCCGGCTGGAGGGGATAGACGGTGCGCCCGTCGGTGATGGCGAACAGGGACACCTCCGGCCCGTCGAGGAACTCCTCGACGACCACCCGCTCGCACGTGGCCGCGTGGGCCAACGCGACGTCGCGGTCGTCGGTCACGACCACGCCCTTGCCTGCGGCCAGGCCGTCGTCCTTGACGACGTACGGCGCCCCGAAGGCGTCGAGCGCGGCCGCCGCGTCCTCGGGGGTCGTGCACACCCGGGCCGCGGCCGTCGGGACGCCGGCCGCCTCCATCACGTCCTTGGCGAAGGCCTTCGAGCCCTCCAGCTGCGCGGCCTCGGTGCTCGGCCCGAAGCACGCGATGTCACGTGCCCGCACGCCGTCGGCGACGCCGGCGACCAGCGGCGCCTCTGGACCGACCACGACCAGGTCGACGTCGAGCCGCTGCGCGAGCGCGGCGACCGCCTCCGCGTCCATCGGGTCCACCTCGTGCAGCGTGGCGACCTCGGCGATGCCGGGGTTGCCCGGCGCCGCGTGCACCTCGGTGACGTGGGGGTCGCGGGCCAGCGCCCACGCCAGCGCATGCTCCCGACCACCCGTGCCGATCACCAGGGTTCTCACGGGGCGAGAGCCTAGCGGCGTGGCGCCGGCGGCCGCCCGCTGCCCACCTCCGCGCCCATGGGGCGGGGCCGCGGTCGGGGCGCGGGGGCTCAGTCGTGGACGACCAGCGTCTGCTCGCGACCGGGACCGACGCCGACGCCCCAGATCCGGGCGCCGGACATCTCCTCGAGCGCCTGTACGTAGCGCTGGGCGTTGACCGGCAGGTCGTCGAACGAGCGGCATCCGGAGATGTCCTCCCACCAGCCGTCGAGCAGCTCGTAGATCGGCTTCGCGTGGTGGAACTCGGTCTGCGTCATCGGCATCTCGTCGTGGCGGACGCCGTCGATCTCGTAGGCCACGCAGACCGGCACCTTGTCCCACGACGACAGCACGTCGAGCTTGGTGAGGAAGAGGTCGGTGAGCCCGTTGACGCGGGAGGCGTAGCGCGCGATCACGGCGTCGTACCAGCCACAGCGGCGGTCGCGTCCGGTCGAGACGCCGACCTCGCCGCCGACCTTCCAGAGCTTCTCGCCGTCGGCGTCGAACAGCTCGGTCGGGAACGGGCCGGAGCCGACGCGGGTGGTGTAGGCCTTGATCACGCCGATCACCCGGTCGATCCGGGTCGGCCCGATGCCGGCGCCGGTGCAGACGCCGCCCGCGATCGGCGTTGGAGGAGGTGACGAACGGATACGTGCCGTGGTCGACGTCGAGCATCGTCGCCTGGGCGCCCTCGAACAGCACGGTCTCGCCCGCGGTCGAGCGCACGGTTGAGCAGCAGCGAGGTGTCGGCGACCAGGGGGCGCAGCCGGTCGACGTACTCCAGCAGCTCCTCGACGACGGCGTCGATCTCGATCGCGCGGCGGTTGTAGACCTTGGCGAGCAGCTGGTTCTTGACCTCCAGCGACGCCTCGACCTTCTCGGCGCAGGATCTTCTCGTCGAACAGGTCGGCCACGCGGAGCCGAGCCGGTTGACCTTGTCGGCGTACGTCGGCCCGATGCCGCGGCCGGTGGTGCCGATCTTGTTCTTGCCCAGGAAGCGCTCGGTGACCTTGTCGATCGTCGGGTGGTAGGGAGCGATCACGTGGGCGTTCGCGGAGACCACCAGCTCGGCGCCAGCTCCGGGCGGCGCTCGCGCAGCCCGTCGAGCTCGCGGAACAGCTGAGGGACCGAGACGACGACGCCGTTGCCGATCACCGAGGTGCAGCCCGGGGTGAGGATGCCGCTGGGCAGCAGGTGGGTCGCGAACTTCTCGCCGTCGATGACGATCGTGTGGCCGGCGTTGTGACCGCCGGAGGTGCGGACGACGTAGTCGATGGTCTCGGTCGTCGCGAGCAGGTCGGTCGCCTTGCCCTTGCCCTCGTCGCCCCACTGGGCGCCGAGGATCACGATCGCGGGCATCGCAGCCCCCCTCCTCGTCGGCGGACGCACGTTACCAAAAGGGCGTACCAGCCCCTGGGGGCCTTCGCTAGGGTCCAGGGAGTGGACCCGCTCCTCGTCATCACCAACACCGGCGCCGGGACGGCGGACGAGGAGGCACTCGAACGCGGCACTCGCCGTCCTGCGCGAGCACGGGTCGGTCGAGCTGGCGTCGACCGGCAACCCCGGCGAGCTCGACAGCGTGCTGCATCGGGCCGGCTCGCGGCGCATCGTGGTGGCCGGCGGCGACGGCGCTGCACGCCGTCGTCGCGGCACTGCACCGACGCAACGACCTCGACCGCACGACCCTCGGGCTGCTGCCGCTGGGCACCGGCAACGACTTCGCCCGCGGCACTGGGCATCCCGCTCGACATCGAGGAGGCGGCGCTCGCGGTGGCCACGGGAGAGCCGACCCGGATCGATCTCGTGGTCGACGAGCTCGGCGGGGTCGTCGTCAACAGCGTCCACGTCGGCGCCGGCGCCGAGGCCTCCCGGCAGGCCATCGGCTGGAAGCACCGGCTCGGCTCGATCGGCGTCGGAGGCCTCAACCTGGGCAAGCTGGGCTACCCGATCGGCGCCCTCCAGACGGCGGTCCGACCGCCGACGCTGCGGCTGCGCGTCGAGATCGACGGCGAGGTGGTCAACGACCTCGACCGACCCGTGCTGATGGTGGCGGTCGGCAACGGCACCTCGGTCGGCGGCGGGGCGCTGCTGACCCCGGAGGCCGATACCGACGACGGCCGGCTCGACGTGATGATCGTGCGAGCCGCGGGTGCCCTGAAGCGGATCGGCTACGCCGCTCGGCTGGCGCGCGGCACACATCCCGACCACGCCGACGTGACCTACCTGCGCGCCAAGCAGGTCTCGGTGTCCGGCGAGGAGTTCTGGTGCTCCGCCGACGGGGAGATCGACGGTCCCGACCGGCACCGGACCTGGCACGTCGAGCCGGCGGCGTACACCGTGCTGCTGCCGGCCTGAGGCCGCGTGCGTCCACCGGGGACGACCAGGGCGGCGGCCGGGGGTGCGACGTTGTTAGCGTGGGCGGCTGCAGGCGCCGGAGGGCGCCGCCGAGCGGCGGGAGCGGCACGACCATGGCACGAGGCGGGCGCGGGCAGCAGGGCGAGCCCACCGACTGGGTGACGCGCGCCGCCGACGACGCCATCCGGCACGCCGGGGAGGGCAACCTCGTCACCTGCGCCTCCGGCATCAGCCCCTCGGGGCCGATCCACCTGGGCAACTTGCGCGAGTTCCTCACCGTGCACTTCGTCGTCGAGGAGGTACGCCGGCGCGGAGTGGCCGTCCGCCACCTGCACTCGTGGGACGACTACGACCGGTTCCGCAAGGTGCCCTTCGGCGTCGACGCGTCGTGGAACGACCACATCGGGCGACCGCTCTCCGCCGTGCCCGACCCCTGGGAGTGCCACGCGTCCTGGGCGGAGCACTTCAAGCAGCCGCTGCGCGACGCGCTCGCGGAGATGGGCTGCCAGATGCACGAGGTCAGCCAGACCGAGATGTACACCGCGGGCGCCTACCGCGAGCAGGTCCTCGGCGTGGTCAGGCGGCGGCACGAGATCGACGAGGTGCTCGGCCGCTACCGCACCAAGCGGCCCGAGACCGAGAACGCCCAGGAGGCCGCCGCCCTCGAGGACTCGGTGGCACTCGACGACGAGGCCTCGGGATCGGGCGACCTGGAGCGCTTCCCGTTCAAGCCCTACTGCCGGGGGTGCGGGCGCGACACCGTCACGGTGACGGCCTACGACGACGACACCACCGACCTGTCCTACACCTGCGAGTGCGGCGACTCCTACGTCACCACCCTGGCCACACAGGACGAGGGCAAGCTGGTGTGGAAGGTCGACTGGCCGATGCGGTGGGCCTACGAGAAGGTCGACTTCGAGCCCGCCGGCGCCGACCACTCCTCTCCCGGCTCGTCCTTCACCGTCGGCCACGAGCTGGTCGAGCGGTTCTGGGGCTGGCCGCGGCCGTCGTACTTCGGCTACTCCTTCGTGGGCTTCGCGGGGATGACGAAGATGTCGTCGTCGAAGGGCGGGGTGCCGACGGCGGCCGACGCGCTCCGGGTGCTGGAGGCGCCGATCCTGCGGTGGCTCTACGTCCGCAGGCAGCCGCGGCAGGCGTTCGACATCGACTTCGGGCCCGAGATCATCCGGCTCTACGACGAGTGGGACGCGCTCGGTCGCAAGGCCGCCGACCCGTCGCGGCGCGACGCGCATGTGCTCGCCTTCGAGCGGGCCTCGGCCACCTCGACCGCCGGCCGGCTGCCGACCCCGGAGGTCGTCGTACCGTTCCGGGTGCTGTCCTCGGTCGCCGACGTCACCGCCGGGTCGGCCGAGCAGATCAGCAGGATCGTCTCCGACGTCGGCCACCCCCACGACTCGGTGGCGCAGCTGGAGCCGCGGCTGACCAAGGCGATGGGCTGGATCGAGGAGTTCGTGCCCCCGGAGGACCGCACGCTGGTGCGCTCCGAGCCCGACCTCGAGCGGCTCGGCCGGCTGGGCGAGTCGGAAGCGGGCTGGTTGGGGATCCTGCTCGAGCGGCTCGGCGAGGCCGACGATCTCGATCTCGACCACGTGACGGCGCTGGTCTACGGCGTGCCGAAGGTGGCGCTCGGGATGGACATCTCCGACGACCCGACCGACGAGGTGAAGGCCGACCAGAAGGACTTCTTCCGGCTGCTCTACCAGCTGCTCGTCGGCGCCGACAGCGGCCCGCGGCTGCCCACGCTGATCGTCGCCCTGGGCGGTGCGAAGGTCCGCTCGCTGCTCACCGCCGGCTGACGCCACCGGTGAAGAGGCCGCGGCAGCGACCGCTGCGACGACCGGCCGCTGGTCGGCCCTGCCACCCTCGCCTCGGGCCCGGCCTGGCAGGCTGGCGCCCATGGAGCACGTCGACCTGATGGCCGGTCCCCCGCCTACCCTGCTGCCCGAGGATCCCGCGGCGGCCGAGCTCACCGCCGGGGAGGCGCCCGCGGCCGTCGTCCGCCGGCATCCCGCGTCGCCGGCCGCCTGGGCCGGGCTGGCCGAGGCGGCCCGGCAGGGCGGCGCCGACGACGTGACGGTCTACGCCTATGCGCGTGTGGGCTACCACCGCTCGCTCGACCTGCTGCGCCGCAACGGGTGGAAGGGCCACGGGCCGGTCCCGTGGGAGCACGAGCCGAACCGCGGCTTCCTCCACTGCCTGGGGCTGCTCGCCCTGTCGGCTCGTGCCATCGGTGAGACCGACGAGTGGGAGCGGTGCGCGGGCTTCCTGCGCGACTCCAGCCCCACGGCGTACGACGCCCTGCTCGACTGACCCGGGGGGTTGCGGGGTGATCCCATCTAGTGCGCCGGTGTTGCTGGTTAGTGCGCCCTCGACGATGCGCAAACCCACCACAACGGCGCGGGAGATGGGAAGAACCGCAACCTCGGTGGGATGGGTCGGGCCGCGTGCGGTCAGGCAGCGCGAGGCCGGCGGTGGTCGCGGGAGAACCGGCGGAGCTCCTCGGGGAGTCGGGTGCCGTAGCGCTCGCGGGTAAGCGCCTCCTCGCGCTTCAGCCGGGCCTTGGCGCGAGCCCGCCCGGAGAAGAGGTCTCGCCAAGTGAGGTGAGAGATGCCCAGACCCAGCTGGCCGATGTCGGTGTCGCGTTGCCGGTCACGGAACGCAACCTCGCCCGGGTCACCGACCGCGAAGCCGCCGTCATCGACGCCGCGATACTTCACGGCCCCATCGAACTCCACCAGGTGGCGCCCCACGCGGACGTCGCACCAACGAACCCCGCCCGCGACCGGCACGGGGAACTGCGTCTCGACCTCCTCCCATCCCAACTCCGCCAGGAGGACACGCGTGAGCGACTCCCCCACCGACTCCGCGCCGGGGTCGGCGAACGCCAACGCGGCGCGGCTGGTCTTGACGTAGGGCCAGCTCGTCATCCGCGCCAGCTCGAGCTCGAACTCCCGCAGCGTCGTCCCGCCTCGCAGCACGTGATCCATCGCCACGACCCCGGCGGAGAAGCCGTGCTCACGCGCCAGGTCGAGCGCCGTCCGGGCGCGCCCCGTCAGCGGCAGGCCCTCGACCAGGATCACGCGGGCGGGCAGCTCACGCCCGAGATGGTGCTTCACGCCGTGCTGTGTGCGAGAGCCCCCGACCCCTGCTCGGGTCACGTGGCTGAGCCGGGTGCGCGGGTCGAGCAGCGGCACCCCCAGTCCTCGAGCCGCCGAGTCGTGGCTGAGCGCGTGGGTGTGGTTCATGGCCAGGTGAGCGGCCACGTCGCGCCACCACAGCCATGCGTGCTCGGAGGCGTTCTCGACCCTGGCGGCCGTGACGTAAACGCCGCGACGTACGGCACGCCACCCGGGTGTTCGGCCGCCGAGTCGTGCGCGGATTTCATCTTCGGAGTAGCCGGCAGTCAGCGCCTGCTGTCGCGTGAACAGCCCCCACTGCCGCTCGGCCGTGCCCGCCAGCCGCGGCCTGAGCTCGTTGCGATCCATCGCTCCAGACTGCCCGGCGCGAGTCGCCGGGCCAGCGCCGTGGCGCAGCCCTGTGGACAACGTTGTCCCCGGGCGAGAGCGGGATCAGCCTCGGCCCATCAGCCGCGCCGTTATGGCTGGTTAGTGCACGCTCGACCACGCACGAACCCACCGCAACGGCGCACCAGATGGGAACACCGGCGCAACCCCGGGGCGGGTTCCGGGGAGCGGCGGTACGGCGTCAGGCGCCGAGCGTGTGACCCGTGGAGCGGAGGTTCTCGCAGGCCTCGACGACGCGGGCGGCCATGCCGGCCTCGGCGGCCTTGCCCCAGGCGCGCGGGTCGTAGATCTTCTTGTTGCCGACCTCGCCGTCGACCTTGAGCACGCCGTCGTAGTTGCGTGAACATGTGGTCGGCGACCGGGCGGGTGAAGGCGTACTGGGTGTCGGTGTCGACGTTCATCTTGATCGACGCCGTAGTCGACGGCCGTCGGCGATCTCCTCGGGCAGCGAGCCGGAGCCGCCGTGGAAGACGAGGTCGAACGGCTTGGCGCCGGCGTCCAGGCCGAGCTTCGCCGCGACCGCCTCCTGGGCGTCCTTGAGGATCTCGGGGCGCAGCTTGACGTTGCCCGGCTTGTAGACGCCGTGCACGTTGCCGAAGGTCAGCGCGGTCATGTAGCGGCCGTTCTCGCCGAGGCCGAGCGCCTCGACGGTGGCGAGCGCGTCCTCGGGGGTCGTGTAGAGCTTGCTCGTTGATCTCGTCGGCGACGCCGTCCTCCTCGCCGCCGACGACGCCGATCTCGATCTCGAGGATGATGTTGCGCCGCCGCAGCCTTGGCGAGCAGCTCCTCGGCGATCTCGAGGTTCTCGTCGAGCGGCACGGCCGAGCCGTCCCACATGTGCGACTGGAAGAGCGGCGCCTCGCCGCGCGCCACCCGCTCGGCGGAGATGTCGAGCAGCGGCCGGACGAAGCCGTCGAGCTTGTCCTTCGGGCAGTGGTCGGTGTGCAGCGCGACGTTGACGGGGTAGTTCTTGGCGACCTCGGCGGCGAACGCGGCGAACGCGACCGAGCCGGTGACCATGTCCTTGACGCGTCGGGCCGGAGAAGTACTCGGCACCGCCGGTGGAGACCTGGATGATGCCGTCGGAGCCGGCCTCGGCGAAGCCCTGCAGGGCGGCGTTGAGCGTCTGCGAGGACGACACGTTGATGGCCGGGAAGGCGAAGCGCGCTCGCCTTCGCGGTGTCGAGCATCTCGGCGTAGACCTCGGGGGTGGCGATGGGCATTTCCGTGCAGCTCCTCAGACGATGGGTGCCGGCCATCCGGGATCTCCGACCGGCTCGATTTCCACCCTAGTCCCACGGGAGGTGGCCGGCCCGATCAGGTGACAACCCGTGGACAGCATCCATGGACAACAGCCGCGTCACCATGCCCTGCCCTGGCGGATACCTCGTCGAGGCCGGCCCACGGCCCCGTCGCCGCCGGGCCGCCGGGCCCTCAGCCCCGCCAGGCGGACTCGTCGCCGAGGTCGGCGTACTCCCGGATCCAGGCGTGCATCGCGATCGCGGCGGCGGCCGAGGCGTTGATCGAGCGGGTCGAGCCGAACTGCGCGATCGAGAAGGTCGCCGTCGCACACCGCGCGCGCCGCGTCCGAGAGCCCCGGCCCCTCCTGGCCGAAGAGGAAGCAGACCCGGCGCGGCAGCGTCGTCGTCTCGAGGTGCATCGAGCCCGGGCAGGTTGTCGATGCCGAGCAGGCGCACCGGTCCGTCGGGCCGCTCGCGGAGGTACGCCGCGAGGTCGGCGACGCGTCTCGTGGTGGCGCACGTGCTGGTAGCGGTCGGTGACCATCGCGCCGCGCCGGTTCCACCGACGGTTGCCGACGATGTGCACCTCGGCGGCGAGGAACGCGTTGGCGGTGCGGACGATCGTGCCGATGTTGAAGTCGTGCTGCCAGTTCTCGATCGCGACGTGGAAGTCGTGCCGGCGGGTGTCGAGGTCGGCGACGATCGCCTCCATCGTCCAGTAGCGGTAGCGGTCGACGACGTTGCGGCGGTCGCCCTCGGGCGAGCAGCTCGGCGTCGTACTGCTCGCCCCGTCGGCCACTCGCCCCGCCCACGGCCCGACGCCCGACCTCGGGCGGCCCGTGCGGCATCGGGTCGTACGGCGCCCGCTCGTCGTCCTCACCGGTGCCTGCGGGGTCGACCATGGAGGAAGAGTAGGGGAACTCTTAGGTCCCCCGGTTAGGGTGATCGCCGTGACTTCCCTGCCGACCGTGACCCTCGACACGGCCCTCTCGCCGCTGCTGTTCGGCATCAGCTGGATGGACCCCGAGTGGCTGCTGCAGCGGTTCGGCGCCGAGCTCTTCTGGATCAGCCTGGTGATCGTCTTCGTCGAGTGCGGTCTGTTCTTCCCGTTCCTGCCCGGCGACACCCTGCTCTTCGCGCTCGGCCTCTTCATCGCCGCCGGCCAGCTCGACCTGCTCCCCGGCAGCACCTTCGTGGAGCTGGGCGTCGCGCTCGTGGGGCTGCTCGTCGCTGCCTTCCTCGGCAACGTCGTCGGGCTACGAGATCGGCCGGCTGATCGGGCCGCCGCTGCTACGAACGCGACGGTCGGATCGTCAAGCAGAAGTAGTTCGACAAGACCGACGAGTTCTTCGACCGGCACGGCGAGCAAGGCACTGGTGCTCGGGCGGTTCGTGCCGTTCGTGCGGACCTACGTCACCGTCGTCGCCGGCGTGACGCAGATGCGGCGCGACGCAGGTTCTTCTTCTGGAGCTTCGTCGGCGCCGTGCTCTGGGTCCTCTCGATCACGCTGCTGGGCTACTTCCTCGGAAACATCGCGCTCCTTCGCGACAACATCGACGCCATCGCCATCCTCATCGTCGCGTTCTCGTTGCTGCCACTGGTGTTCGAGTGGTGGCGACACCGGCGCAAGGCGGTCGCCGAGGCCTGAGCCGGCGCTCGGCGGGACTCGGCCGGCGTACGACGGTCAGCCGCGCGCGGCGTCGAGCTGGCGCTTGGTGAGCACCGGCCGGACCTCGAGGCCGACGTCGGCCAGCGGGTTCTCCCCCTCCGGGGAACGGTCGATCGCGCAGACCACGACCTCGACGGTGGCCCCCGCCTCACGCAGCGCGCGGGTGGCGTCGCGGACGGCGCCGCCGGTGGTGATCACGTCCTCGACGAGCGTGACCCGGCGGCCGGCGACGTCACGGCCCTCGGCGAGCTTGCAGGTGCCGTAGTCCTTGGCCTGCTTGCGCACGAACAGTGCCGGGAGGCCGGTGCGGCGCCGACACCATCGTGGCGATCGGGACGCCGCCGAGCTCGAGGCCACCGAGCAGCTCGGTGTCGCGAGGCACCAGGTCGAGCATCTGCGTCCACGACGCGGGCCAGCAGCGCGGGCTCGGCCTCGAAGAGGTACTTGTCGAAGTACTCCGTCGCCGCTGGCCCGAGCGGAGCGTGAACTCGCCGATCAGGCGGCAGGTGGCGTCGATGTCGCGGGCGAGGGCGGCGTCGGTCATGCGCCGCACCCTATCCGCGCCGCCACGACCCGCATCTCCGGGCGCCACCACCCGCATGTCGGGGCACCACCACCCGCATGTCGCGGTCAGTCGCGGGGAGCGGTGTCGACCAGGTGGCCGAAGGCGACCAGCCGGCCGTCGGTGTGGAACAGCTCCGAACAGGTGGTCAGCGTGAGCAACCGGCGGCCGACGCCCGTGGGCGGTTCGACGCCGCCGGACGGGTTGACCGGGCGCGGCTCCAGCACCCAGACGTCGGTGAACGGCACCTCGAGGTCGTCGCCGCCGGTGTCGAGGACGTAGGTGTACGTCGCCTCGGCGGTCTCGACGACCACCTCGTCGCCCGGCTGCAGCTCGGGCATCTGGCGGAGGGGCTCCCCGTGGGTCACCCGGTGGCCGGCGAGGGAGAAGTTGCCCCGCGCGCCGGGCGCCGCGGAGTCGGCGTACTGACCGAAGCCGGAGGCGAGCGCCTCGTCGTCGGTGCCATCCAGCAGCGGGATCCGGTAGTCGTCGCCGAAGCGTGGGATCCGCACGATCGCCGTGGCCGTGCCCCCGTCGACACGGGTCAGCATCTGGCCCTCCTCCCAGGCCACCGTGAGCTGGTCGACAGCCTCGGCCTGCTTGCGCTCGGACACCCAGTTGGTGCCGTACATCTGCCAGCCGACCCAGCCGAGCAGCCCGAGGCCGCCCACGACGAGCACGAGCCCGACCGCCACGGAGACCCGCTGCCAGGGCGTGCGCCGAGGCGCCTGCGCCTCCTGCGGCGACTCCGACGACTCGGGCGCCGCCTGCTCCTGCTGTGTGGGCACGACGATGCTTCCTCCCGTTACGGTGGGCCGCATGCCAGCCGAGCGACCCAGGGCCGAGCGACTCCGCGGCATCCCACCCACGATCTTCTCCGAGATGTCCGCACTCGCGGTGCGGACCGGCGCGATCAACCTCGGCCAGGGCTTCCCCGACCGCGACGGCCCGGCGTCGATGGTCGCCGCCGCGGTCGACGCGCTGCAGCGAGGTGCCAACCAGTACGCCGCCCGGGATCGGCATCCCGCCGCTCCGGGAGGCGATCGCGCGGCACCAGCGGCGGCACTACGGCCTCGACCTCGACCCGGACACGCAGGTCGTGGTGACCACCGGCTGCACGGAGGCGATCGCGGCGGCGGTCCTCGGCCTGGTCGACCCGGGCGACGAGGTGGTGGTGCTGGAGCCGTACTACGACTCCTACGTCGCGATGCTGCAGATGGTGGGCGCCGTACGCCGGCCGGTCACCCTGCGCGCTCCCGACTACCGGCTCGACCTCGCCGACGTGCGGGCCGCGCTGACGCCACGCACCCGTTTCCTGCTCGTCAACAGCCCGCACAACCCGACGGGCACCGTGCTCACCGATGAGGAGCTGGCCGGGCTGGCCCGGGTCGCGGTCGAGCACGACCTGACGGTGATCACCGACGAGGTCTACGAGCACCTCACCTTCGACGGCCGGGCCCATGCGCCGATGGCGACCCTGCCAGGGATGTTCGACCGCACGCTGACCCTCTCGAGCGTGGGCAAGTCCTACTCCATGACCGGCTGGAAGGTCGGCTGGGCCACCGGGCCCGCCGACCTGGTCGGCGGCGTCCTCGACGCCAAGCAGTGGATGAGCTTCACCTCCGGTGGGCCGCTCCAGCCCGCGGTGGCTCATGCGCTCGACCACGAGCCCGACTGGCCCGGCGTCGCTGGCCACCGGTCTCGAGCGGCATCGCGACCTGCTGCTCGAGGGGCTCGACGCGGCCGGCCTCCCCGCCCGGCGCAGCGAAGGCACGTACTTCACGCTGACCGACATCAGCCACCTGGGCTGGCCCGACGGGCGCGCCTTCTGCCTGGCGCTCCCCGAGCGCGCCGGGGTGGTCGCGATCCCGGCGCAGGCGTTCTACGACGACCAGGACGAGGGCCGGCACCTGGTGCGCTGGGCGTTCTGCAAGGAGGAGGCGGTCATCGCCGACGGCGTACGCCGGCTCCGTGACGCCGACCTGCGGGCGTAGGGGGGCTGGTGGTTCATCAGGGTAGGCAGGCCAACCATCGCTTCACCGGGTGAGCTCACCTGGGTAGGCGACAACTCGCCTGCCTACCCTGATGAACCTCCACCACCTCCACCACCCTCACCCCGCCGCGCGAACCACTCCCGGGCCGGCTGGATCCACAGCATGGCGATGGCGGCGCCGACCATGGGGGCGATGAACGGGTCGCTCACCATGCCGGCCACCACCAGCGGGAGGGCGAGCACCGACAGCGCGATCCGGGCAGTCCGGTCGCGGCGCAGCACCTGGTAGCCCAGGATCGCGGCGGCGGTGGCACAGCCGCCGAGCACCAGGGCGGCGACGTGCAGCACGGAGCGCACCGACTCCAGGTCGAGCCCGGTGCCGGCCAGCGGCTGCTCGGCGAGCACCCGCTCGATGGTCTCGCGCGTCTCCAGGGTGTGCAGGCCCGAGACGGTCTGGAACGCCGCGAGCACCAGCAGCAGCGACCCGCCCATGATCAGCCACGCGGCCGTGGTGACCTGGCGCGGCCGCGTGTTGCGGTCTCCCTCGGGCGTGCTCATGTCGTCCATCGAATCATGCCCGACCACACCGCGCCGGAGGTTCCCACGCTCGTCAGGGCTGCACCAGCACCAGCTCGCCCACGGCGTCGCCGAGCGTCTGCCGGGCCTGTGGCGCGAGCCCGGTGTCGGTGACGACCACCGCGGCCTCCCTGAGCTCGGCCATCGACGAGAGGCCGACGATCCCCCACTTGGTGGAGTCGGAGAGCACCACCAGCCGGCGGGCGCTGCGGATCATCGCGCGGTTGGTCTCGGCCTCCAGGAGGTTGGGCGTGCTGAACCCCGCCTGGCCGTCCATCCCGTGCACACCCAGGAACGCCGCGTCGAGGTGCAGCGACCGCAGCGCGGCGATCGCGAGCGGCCCGACCAGCGCGTCTGAGGGCGTGCGCAGCCCCCCGGTGAGCAGCACCGACACCGAGTCGCTGGCGGAGCGGTGGAGGACGTCGGCGACCCACACCGAGTTGGTCACCACCGTGAGCCCGGGGATGTCGACCAGGTGCCGCGCGAAATGGTGGGTCGTGGTGCCGGCGGAGATCGCGATGGCCGAGCCCGGGGCGACCAGGTCGGCCGCGCGTGCCGCGATCGCCTCCTTCTCGCTGAGCCGCCGCGCGGACTTGGCCTCGAACCCGGGCTCGGAGGTCGCCGGCTCCGCACGCAGCATCGCGCCGCCGTGCACCTTCTCGACGATGCCCTGGTGCTCCAGGGCGGTGAGGTCGCGCCGCACGGTCATGTCCGAGACGCCGAGCAGGCTCACCAGCTCGCTCACCCGGACGATCCCGTCGCGTTCGAGCTCGGCGAGGATGTGCGAACGACGCTGGGCGGCGAGCATCAGTCCTCCCTCACGACGGCGACGGCGCCCGCGGGGACCTCGAACCCCCGGGGCCCCGCCACGGCGTGGCCGAGCAGGTCGGTGCCGGCCACGCCGACGACCTGGTCGACCTCGGTGTGGTTGATGACGAAGGCCCAGCTGCGCCCGTCGTCCGCGCGGCGGCGGACCACCTCCACCCCGGGCGCGGTGTCCGCCACCCGCTGTACGCCGGCCTCGGCGAGCCACCGGTCGACCAGCGCCCGGGTGCCCTCCGGCGACGTCCGGGTGGCGACGTACCACGCCGCGCCGCCCCCGACGTCGCGCCGCGTCACCGCGGGCTTGCCGGCGGCCGGTCCGTCGACGTACGTCGTCACGGCCACGGCGCCCTCCAGCCGCAGGTCCTCGGTCCAGACATCGGCCGTCGTCCCGTCGCCGAGCGCCACCTGCTCGTGCTCCCGCAGGGGCAGGAACTCCTCGGTGCGCACGCCGAGCAGGTCGCGGAAGGCGCCGGGGTAGCCGCCGAGCCGGATGTGGTCGTGCTCGTCGACGATCCCGCTGAAGTAGGTCACCACGACCGTCGCGCCCCGCTCGGCGGCCGTCGCCACGGCCGCGGCGTGCTCGTCGGTGACGAGGTAGAGCGTGGGCACCACGACCAGCCGGTACGCCGACAGGTCGGCGCCCGGGTGCACCACGTCGACCCCGACGCCTCGGTCGGTCAGCGCGGAGTGGATCGCCCGAGGGCGGTCGAGGTATCGGACGTCGACGCTCGGGTGGGAGTCGAGCTCGCAGGCCCAGCGGGCGTTCCAGTCGACGAGCAACGCGACCTCGTTGGCGGCGGTGCTTCCGGCCACCTCCTGGATCTGCTTCAACGCCTGCCCGAGGCCGACGACCTCGCGCCAGAGCCGGGTGTCGGTGCCGGCGTGCGGCACCAGCCCGGCATGGAACTTCTCGGCCCCGGCGCGCGAGGCGCGCCACTGGAAGAACAGGATCCCGTCGGCGCCGCGCGCGACGTGCTGCATGCTCGCGCGCATCAGCTCCCCGGGCCGCTTGGCGACGTTGCGCGGCTGCCAGTTGACGGCACTCGTGGAGTGCTCCATCAGCAGCCACGGACGGTTCTCGGCGACCCCGCGCACCAGGTCGCCGGAGAACGCCGCCTCCCGGTGCGCCTCCGGGTCGTGCGCCAGCAGGTAGTGGTCGTTGGAGACCACGTCGAGCTCGTCGCCCCAGCCGAGGTAGTCCATGTCGCGGGTGTGGTCCATGACCATCAGGTTCGTCGTCACCGGCACCCCGGGCGAGAGCTCGTGCAGGAGGTCGCGCTCGGCGACGAAGTTGGCCAGCAGCTGGTCGGAGCTGAAGCGGTGGAAGTCCAGCTGCTGGGTGGGGTTGGGGAAGTTGGGCGCCACCCGCGGCGGCAGCACCTCGTCGAAGTCGGCGTAGCGCTGCGACCAGAAGGCGGTGCCCCAGGCGTCGTTGAGCCGGCCGACGTCTCCGTAGCGGTCGGCCAGCCAGCGACGGAACGCCTCGGCGCTGACGTCGCAGTAGCACAGCGCGTTGTGGCAGCCCAGCTCGTTGCTGACGTGCCACAGGGCCAGCGCGGGGTGGTCGCCGTAGCGTTCGGCCATCGCGCGGGTCAGCCGCAGCGAGTGCTCGGCGAAGACCGGCGAGCTCGGGCAGTAGGACTGCCGGCCGCCCGGCCACAGCGTGGTGCCGTCGGCGGTGACCGGCAGCATCTCCGGATGCCTCCGAGTGAGCCACGGCGGCGGGGAGGCGGTGGCGGTGGCCAGGTCGACCCGGATGCCGCCGGCGTGGAGCACGTCGAGCACCTCGTCGAGCCACCCGAAGTCCCACTCCTCCGGGCGGGGCTCCAGCCAGGCCCACGAGAAGACCCCGACGGTGACCAGGTCGACGCCGGCCTCGCGCATCAGCCGGACGTCCTCGTCCCACACCTCCCGCGGCCACTGCTCGGGGTTGTAGTCGCCGCCGTAGGCCAGCGCGGGCAGGGGAACCGGCACGGCGTCTCCTCGCAGGTGGTTGATCGATCAGAATCGAACAGGATTGTCGGGAGGAACCTGCATCAACATGTTCGTTTCAGTTTGATATCACCTGGGCCGACCCTTGACAAGGGCAGGGGCGCGCTCAAGACTGACCATGTTCTGTTTGAATCTGTTGACCCGGAGGTCCCCCATGAACCGTCGCCCGTCGCCGGCGAACCCGCTCGTCGTCCCCCCGTCCGCGCAGGCCACCATGGCGGCCACGCGACGGAGCTTCCTCCGCAACGCCGCGCTCGGCGGCGCGATCCTCGGCAGCGGCTCCTTGCTGGCCGCCTGCGGTGACGACGGCGGCTCGGGAGGCGGCGGCTCCGACGGTGGCGGTGGCGGCACCGTCAAGTTCGGGATCAACGAGGCGGCCGGCTCCGGAGCGGCGTACGACCGGCTCAAGGGGATGGCCGACGCCTACCAGGCCGAGACCGGGGTCACCGTGGCCCTCAACGCGGTCGACCACAACACGTTCCAGGAGAACATCAACACCTACCTGCAGGGTGCACCGGACGACGTGTTCACCTGGTTCGCCGGCTTCCGGATGAACCAGCTGGCGGAGAACGGCCTGATCACCGACATCAGCGACGTCTGGCCCATCGACGGCCTGAGCGACGCCTTCAAGACCGCGTCGACCGCGGCTGACGGCAAGCAGTACTTCGTGCCCAAGGACTACTACCCCTGGGCGGTGTTCTACCGGAAGTCGGTCTTCGACAAGAACGGCTGGACCGCCCCGGAGTCGTACGACGACTTCATCGCCCTGATGGACGACATGCAGGGCAAGGGCATCACCCCGTTCGCGTTCGGCGACAAGGACGGCTGGCCCGCCATGGGCACGTTCGACATCCTCAACATGCGGATCAACGGCTACGACTACCACATGAGCCTGATGGCCGGCGACGAGGCGTGGGACAGCGCCGAGGTCAAGAACGTCTTCTCGACCTGGAAGGACCTGCTTCCCTACCACCAGGCGGACCCGCTGGGTCGCACCTGGCAGGAGGCCGCCACCTCGCTGGCCAACGGCGACGCGGGCATGTACCTCCTCGGCACGTTCGTCGCCGACGCCATCCCCGACGTGGTCGACGACCTGGACTTCTTCACGTTCCCCGAGCTCGACGCGTCGATCGGCGCCGACGCACTGGACGCGCCGATCGACGGCTTCTGCCTGGCCGCCGGCGGCCAGAACCAGGACGCCGGCAAGGAGATGCTGAAGTGGCTCGGCACGGCCGAGGCCGCCGACGCCGCCAACGCCAACGCCGACGTGCCGTTCATCGCCGCGAACTCGGGGGCGAGCACCGACAGCTACACCGACCTGCAGAAGAAGTCGGCCGAGGTCGTGGGCGCCGCGGAGAACATCGCCCAGTTCCTCGACCGCGACACCGACTCCAGACTTCGCCTCCACCGTGATGATCCCGTCGATCCAGGACTTCCTGAAGAAGCCCGACGACATCGACAGCATCCTCGAGAGCATCGAGGAGCAGAAGCAGTCCATCTTCTAACCGGCGACCGAGGGGTAGCGGCCGATGGCAAGCACGCAGACCGATCCGAGCACGTCGGAGGCGGCCGCGGCCGCTCCCCCTTCCCGAGCACGGCGGAAGGGCGGCGGGGGACCGCCTGGTCGTCTTCGCGATGGTGGCGGTGCCGTTCGTCCTCGTCCTCTGGCTGGTGTGGCTGCCGGCGCTGGCGTCGGTCGCGCTGTCGTTCGGCAAGTGGAACGGCATCGGCAGCACCAGCGACATCGAGTGGGTCGGCTTCGAGAACTACCACGACATCGCCACGATCTACCCGCCGTTCTGGCCGGCGGTGCAGCACAACCTGATCTGGCTGGTCTTCCTGTTCGTGCTGCCCGACGACGCTCGGGCATCCTCCTGGCCGTGGTGCTCGACCGCGAGATGCGGGGCAGCCGCTTCTACCAGACGTCGTTCTACCTGCCCGTGGTGCTGTCGCTGGCGCTGATCGGCTTCATCTGGCAGCTCTTCTACTCCCGCGACCAGGGCCTCATCAACGACGTCTTCGGCACCGAGGTCGACTGGTACGGCGACCCGGACGTCAACCTCTGGGCGGTGCTGGTCGCCACGGCCTGGCGGCACACCGGCTACGTCATGCTCCTCTACCTGGCCGGGCTGAAGAGCGTGGACGCGTCGCTGCGCGAGGCGGCGGCGGTCGACGGCGCCAACGAGTTGAAGACCTTCTTCCAGGTGGTCTTCCCGGTGATGCGGCCGATCAACCTGATCGTGCTGGTGATCGTGGTCATCGAGTCGCTGCGGGCCTTCGACCTCGTCTGGGTGATCAACAAGGGCCGCAACGGCCTGGAGCTGATCGCCGCGCTGGTCAGCCAGAACGTCATCGGCGAGGCCACCCGCTACGGGTTCGGCTCGGCGCTCGCCGTGATCATGATGGTGATCTCCTCGGTCTTCATCACGATCTATCTCCGCATCGTGTTCAAGGAGGAGCGCTGATGAGCGCCGACGTCCCGACCGCGTCTGCCGCACCGCCGTCGACGACGCCCGCACGGTCGCCCCGCCGCAGCTGTCCGGAGGCGTGCTGGGCAGGCCCCGCGGCACGCGTCGCGACCGTGATCATGCTGGTGCTGTCGCTGGTCTGGCTCTTCCCGCTGATCTGGGCGGTCGTCAACTCGCTTCCGCGACTACGCCTACACCCAGCGCAACGGCTACCTCTCCTTCGGCGGCTGGACGATCGACAACTACAGCGAGGCCTGGGAGCGCGGCAGCTTCGGGCAGTACTTCCTCAACTCGCTCTCATCACCGTGCCCGCGGTGATCCTCACCCTGTTGCTCGCCTCGATGGTGGCCTTCGTGCTGGCGCGCTTCAGCTTCCGCTTCAACCTCGCGCTGCTCGGCTTCTTCCTGGCCGCCAACCTGCTGCCGCCGCAGGCGCTGCTGATCCCGGTCTTCCGGATGTTCCGGGAGATCCCGCTGCCGATGTTCATGAGCGACTCGGGCCTGATGCTCAACAGCTTCTGGGCGTCTGATCCTGGTCAACACCGCCTTCCAGCTGGGCTTCTGCACGTTCGTCCTCAGCAACTACATGAAGACGATCCCGCACGAGATCTACGAGTCCGCCGAGCTCGACGGGGCCAGCGTGTGGCGGCAGTACTGGCAGCTGACGATGCCGCTGGTGCGGCCGGCGCTCGCGGCGCTCGCCACCCTCGCAGGTCACCTGGATCTACAACGAGTTCTTCTGGGCGACCGTGCTGATCTCCGACTTCGACAAGCTGCCGATCACCAGCGGCGCTCAACAACCTGCGCGGCCAGTTCTTCACCGACACCAACCTGGTCGCTGCCGGGTCCGTGCTGGTGGCGCTGCCGGTGCTGGTGGTGTTCTTCGCGCTGCAGAAGCAGTTCGTCTCCGGACTGACGCTGGGCTCCACCAAGGGCTGAGCCGGACGAGTCAGGCCCGCGGGGTCAGGGTCAGCCCACCCTCGCGCACGTCGACGGCGACCGTGCCGCCGTCGGTCACCTCGCCGCCGATCAGCATCTTCGCCAGCGGGTCGCCGATCGCGGTCTGGATCAGCCGCCGCAGCGGGCGGGCGCCGTACGCCGGGTCGTAGCCGGTGCTCGGCCAGCCAGCGGCGGGCCTCCGCCGACACCTCGATGCGTGATCCGACGGACGGCGAGCCGCTGCTCGAGCAGCGCGAGCTGCAGGTCGACGATGTGCGCCAGCTCGTCCTTGGTGAGCGCGTCGAACATGACGACCTCGTCGAGCCGGTTGAGGAACTCCGGCTTGAACGCCTGCCGCACCACCCCCATGACCGACTCCTGCTTGGCGTCGGCGTCGAGCGTCGGGTCGACGAGGAACGTCGAGCCGAGGTTGCTGGTCAGGATCAGCAGGGTGTTGCGGAAGTCGACCGTGCGGCCCTGCCCGTCGGTGAGCCGGCCGTCGTCGAGCACCTGGAGCAGGATGTCGAAGACCTCGGGGTGGGCCTTCTCGACCTCGTCGAGCAGCACCACGGAGTAGGGCCGGCGGCGGACCGCCTCGGTCAGCTGGCCGCCCTCGTCGTAGCCGACGTAGCCGGGAGGGGCGCCGACCAGCCGGGCCACGGAGTGCTTCTCGGAGTACTCGCTCATGTCGATGCGGACGATCGCGCGCTCGTCGTCGAACAGGAAGTCGGCCAGCGCCTTGGCCAGCTCGGTCTTGCCGGTGCCGGTGGGCCCGAGGAACAGGAACGAGCCGGTCGGCCGGTGCGGGTCGGAGATGCCGGCCCGCGAGCGGCGTACGGCGTCGCTGACGGCGTTGACCGCCGCCCGCTGACCGATCAGCCGCTCGCCGATGACGTCCTCCATCTGCAGCAGCTTGGCGGTCTCGCCCTCGAGCAGCCGGCCGGTGGGGATGCCGGTCCAGGCCTCGACGACCTCGGCGATCTGCTCGGCCCCGACCTCCTCGCCGACCAGCGGCTCGGTGTCGGCGCGCTCGGCGGCCTCGGCCGCCTCGATCTTCTTCTCCAGCTCGGGGATCGAGCCGTAGAGGATCTTGCTGGCGGCCTCGAGGTCGCCCTCGCGCTCGAGGCGCTCGGCCTCGACGCGGAGCTGGTCGAGCGCGCGCCGCAGCTCGCCCTCGCCCTCCAGCGTGGCCTTCTCCTGCTCCCACCGCTGCTCGAGCCCGCGCAGCTCCTCCTCCCGGTCGGCGAGGTCGGCGCGGAGCTTCTCGAGCCGCTCGACCGACGCCGGCGTCGGTCTCCTTCTCGAGCGCGAACTCCTCCATCTTGAGCCGGTCGACCGGCGGCGCAGCTGGTCGATCTCCTCCGGCGACGACTCGATCTCCATCCGCAGCCGCGAGGCGGCCTCGTCGATCAGGTCGATCGCCTTGTCGGGCAGCTGACGGCCGGTGATGTAGCGGTCGGACAGGGTCGCGGCCGCGACCAGCGCGGCGTCGGTGATCCGCACGCCGTGGTGGGCCTCGTACTTCTCCTGGATGCCGCGCAGGATCTGGATGGTGTCCTCGACGGTGGGCTCACCGACGAAGACCTGCTGGAAGCGGCGCTCCAGCGCCGGGTCCTTCTCGATCCGCTCGCGGTACTCGTCGAGGGTGGTCGCGCCGATCATGTGCAGCTCGCCGCGCGCCAGCATCGGCTTGAGCATGTTGCCGGCGTCCATCGCGGAGTCGCCGCCGGCGCCCGCACCGACGACCGTGTGCAGCTCGTCGATGAAGGTGATGACCTGGCCGCCGGCGTCCTTGATCTCCTCGAGGACGGCCTTGAGCCGCTCCTCGAACTCGCCGCGGTACTTCGCCCCGGCGACCATCGCGGCCAGGTCGAGCGAGAGCACCCGGCGACCCTTGAGGGAGTCGGGCACGTCGCCGGCGACCACCCGCTGGGCGAGCCCCTCGACGACGGCGGTCTTGCCGACGCCGGGCTCGCCGATCAGCACCGGGTTGTTCTTGGTGCGCCGCGACAGCACCTGGACCACGCGGCGGATCTCGGCGTCGCGGCCGATGACCGGGTCGAGCCGGCCCTCCTCGGCCGACTGCGGTGAGGTCGACGGAGTACTTCTCCAGCGCCTCGTACGTCGACTCCGCCTCCGGGCTGGTGACGCGGCGGTTGCCGCGGACCGCGGTGAGGCCCTCGCGCAGCCCGTCGGCGGTCAGACCCGGCGTCGAGCAGCAGCTGCTGCGCCGACGACTCGACGGTGGCGATGGCGATCAGCAGGTGCTCGGTGGCGACGTAGTCGTCCTTCATCGACGACGGCCAGGTCGAGCGCCGCGGCCAGCACCCGGGTCAGCGCTGCCGAGGCGCCCGGCTGCTGGACGGTCGCTCCGGTGGCCCGCGGCAGCGCGTCGCGGACGCCTTCGGCCTGGCGAGTGAGGGCAGCGGCGTCGACGCCGGCCTTGGCGACCAGCGTGCGCGCCGTGCCGTCCTCCTGCTGCAGCAGGGCGACCAGCAGGTGGATCGGCTCGGTCGCGGTGTTGCCGCGCGGTGGTCGCGGACAGCTGGGCGGCCTCGATCACCTCGCGGCTGCGGGTGGTGAACTTCTCGGCTCCGAACTGGCTCAACGTCGTCTCTCCTGCGTCGTCCCCCGCTGGACGTGCCAGCGTGTGGGCCACCCGACCCACTGCCTATTCAACACCGCCAAAGTTGAGTCTGTTCCACTCAACTTCGAGTGTGGCGCGGATCTCACCACCAGTGGCGTCCCGACGCCGGCTCGGGCGCTGGTCTTTGCTGACCATGGCCCTTACGGGGGGTTTCGGGGGGTCTGCGCCAGCGGTTGGCTGTCATCAATCCGACGCCCAGCCAAGGAGTCTGCATGCGCACCCTGAAGTCCGTCGTGTCCGCCGCCGTGATCGCGCTGATGCTTGTCGTCAGCGTCGACTACCTCGCGTTCGCCGCCACCGGCAAGTCGATGATTCTCGGCAAGAGCAACAAGGCCAACAAGGCCACGAAGCTCACCCGCACCACGTCCGGCCCGGCCATGCAGTTCAACGTGAAGAACGGCAAGGGCGCGCCGATCAAGGTCAACAGCAAGGGCCGGGTCGGCAAGCTCAACGCCGACATGGTCGACAGCAAGCACGCGTCCGACCTGGGCGTCAGGACGATCGAGTACGTCGCCGACGTCGACGTTGCCAGCGCGTCCTCCATCGACATCACCATCCCGGCCGTTCCGGCGGGCACCTACCTCGCGACGGTCGACGCGTGGCTCTACCACACCACGACCACGGGGGTGGAGTGCCGACTCGCGCACGGAGGAGGACGCATGGAGCACTGGACCGAGGCCGGCAGCGGCGGGTTCGTGGTGCTCAACGGCGCAGCCATCATCGACGTCCCCACCACGGGCGACCTGACCTGGGAGTGCTTCGGTGGGGACACCTCGTCCTGGACGGACTACAACGGCTTCCACCTGAGCTTCACCGACGTGGACTCGCTCACGCCCGCGACCGGCACCACGGCGCGGCCGAAGCTGACCCGGGCACCCGGCGCCGGGGCCGCGGCCCGGTGACCCGCACCAGCTGAGACAGCCCACCGGCCCGGCACGGCACCTCCCACGGCACCGTGCCGGGCCGGCCCGTCCCTCGAACCGGGCCTCGACCCCTGCCAGGTGAGCCGGGTCACGCCCGAGGCGGCACAGAGGTGACCGCGGCCACGGTGCCGCGGGCCCCGATCGTCGGTAGCGTCAGGGGTAGCGGGCCACCTCGCTGCTCCTGGACCGGAGGTGGGCATGGACCACCACTCGACCACCCTCATCGCGCCTCGGCTGCTGGCCGTGCACGGCCGCGACCGGAGCCGACTCCTCGACATGCTCTGGGAGCTGCAGCGCCGCCACGGCCACCTCCCCGAGCCCGAGCTGATGGCGCTGGCGGAGGGTCTCGGCACCACGCTCGGCGACGTCCGGCAGACCGCGTCGTTCTACCACCTCTTCCATCAGCGGCCTGCCGGGCGCCACCGGCTCTACCTCGCCGACACCGTCCTCGCCCGCATGCACGGCTACGACGACGTGCTGGCCGCGCTCGAACGTGAGACCGGTGCCGCCCTCGGCGGGGTCGACCCCTCGGGGACCTTCGGGCTCTTCTCAACCCCCTGCATCGGGCTGTCCGACCAGGAGCCGGCGATGCTGGTCGACGACCTCGTCTTCGCCCGGCTCACTCCTGACCGCGTCGCCGACGTCGTCGGCCGGATCCGCGCCGGGGCATCGCCCCGGGAGGTGGCGAACCCCGACGGCGTGCCGAGCCACCTCCGCGAGTACGTCGACGCCCTGGTCGAGACCAACGTGCGCACCCACGGCCCGGTCTTCTTCCGCCCGCGCAGCGACGTGGCCGGGGTGATCCGTGAGGCGGTGAGCCTCCCGCCCGAGAAGCTCCGCGAGCGGGTGTCCCTCTCCGGGCTGCGCGGCCGCGGCGGCGCCGGCTTCGACACCGGCCTCAAGTGGCGGCTGTGCGCAACGGCGCCCGCCGAGACCCGCTACGTCGTGTGCAACGCCGACGAGGGCGAGCCAGGCACGTTCAAGGACCGGGTGCTGCTCACCCGTCAGCCGGAGCTCGCGATCACAGGGATGGTGCTCGCGGCGCACGCCGTGGGCGCGCAGCACGGCATCCTCTACCTGCGTGGGGAGTACGCCTACCTCCGCCACTACCTCGCCCACCAGCTGCACCTGATGCGTGAGCAGGGGCTGCTGGGCCGCGACGTCGGCGGACGGGACGGCTTCGACTTCGATGTCCGGATCCAGCTCGGCGCGGGCTCCTACGTGTGCGGCGAGGAGTCGGCGCTGCTGGAGTCGTGCGAGGGCCACCGCGGCACCCCGCGGCTGAAGCCGCCGTTCCCGGCCCAGGTGGGCTTCCAGGGCCACCCGACCATCGTCGACAACGTGGAGACGTTCGCCGCCGTCGCCCGGGTGCTCGAGGAGGGGCCGGAGTGGTTCAGCCGGATGGGCACCGAGGACTCCGCCGGCACTCGGCTGCTCAGCGTGGCCGGCGACTGCGCGCTCCCCGGCGTGCACGAGGTCGCCTGGGGCACGTCGCTGCACGATGTGCTGACCATGATCGACGCCCCCGACGCGCACGCCGTCCAGGTCTCCGGACCGGCGGGCGGATGCGTGTCCGTGGCGCGCAACGGCCACCGGCGGCTGAGCTATGAGGACCTCGGCTGCAACGGCGCGTTCACGGTGTTCGACTCCACTCGTGACCTGCTCGACGTGGCGCGGGACCACCTGCGCTTCTTCGTCGAGGAGTCGTGCGGCATCTGCGTGCCCTGTCGGGCCGGCAACCCGGCGCTGCTGGACATCGCCACCCGCCTCGGCGAGGGGCGGGCCGACGCGACGGACCTCGCGCACGTCGAGTCGTGGGCAGCGCTGCTGCGGGGCACCAGCCGCTGCGGTCTGGGCGTGAGCTCCTCGCGGCCGCTCACCACGACCCTCAGCGACTTCCCCGAGCTGGCGGCGTCGGCGCGAGGCGCCGGCAAGGGCTCGGCGCTGCTCGCCTCCTTCGACGAGCACGCCGCCGTGGCGGCGTACCGACCGATCGCGGAGCGACTGACCGTCGGCCGCGAGGACGGAGGCGGCTCGTGAGCATCACCGTGACCGTGGACGGCGTTCCCGTCACCGTCGAGGAGGGAGCGACGGTGGCCGACGCCGCCACGGCGGCGGGGGCCTACATCCCCACCCTCTGCTTCCACGAGGACCACCCGGCGCTCGGCACCTGCCGGGTCTGCGCGGCCCGGCTGGACGGCCGCGTGGTGGCCGCGTGCAGCGCCGAGGTCCACGACGGCGCGGTCGTGGAGGTAACGGCCGACGACCTGACGACGATGCGCCGCCAGGTCGTCGGGCTGCTCTTCGCCGAGGGCAACCACGTCTGCCCGAGCTGCGAGAAGAGCGGGCGCTGCGACCTGCAGGCGGTGGCCGCGGAGACCGGCATGCTGGCCTCGGAGTTCCCCTACCGCTACCCCCGGCGCGAGACCGACCCCGGGGACAGCCGGATCTGGCTGGCGCGCGACCGTTGCATCCTCTGCCAGCGGTGCGTCGACCTGGTGCGCGACGACGAGGGCCGGCCGGTGTTCACCCTGAGCGGGCGTGGGCCGGACACCCGCGTCGAGCTCGACCATGCGACCGCGGCGCACCTGAGCGACGAGCAGGTGAGCGCCGCGGTCGACCTCTGCCCCGTCGGAGCCATCCTGCGCAAGGGCGTGGGCTACGACGACCCGATCGGCGGGCGCCGCTTCGACGTGGCGAGCGTGCGCGAGCGGGCGCTGCGAGGAGAGCGGCGATGAGCGACGACCGACGCGAGCTGTCCCACGAGCTGCCGCGCACCCCGGTCTCCGAGGCCACCGTCGAGGCGCGCCGGGGAAAGCTGACCGTCGCCACCATCTCGCTGTGCGGCTGCTGGGGGTGCAACCTGTCCACCCTCGACCTCGACGAGC
Organism: uncultured Actinomycetota bacterium; assembly: GCA_963719955.1. Lineage (GTDB taxonomy): Bacteria > Actinomycetota > Actinomycetes > Propionibacteriales > Nocardioidaceae > Nocardioides. Next base: position 855,688 of record CAVRDV010000002.1, read on the forward strand.
GGCTGCTGCCGCTGCTCGACCTGGTCACGATCACCCGCTCCTCCTTCACCGACGTCAAGCGGATCACCGGGCGCTGCGACGTGGGGCTGGTCGAAGGGGGGGTCGCCAACGAGGAGAACATCGAGACGCTGCGCCACTTCCGGGAGCACTGCGACGTGCTGGTGTCGGTGGGCGCCTGCGCCAACTGGGGCGGCATCCCGTCGCTGCGCAACAGCGTCGGGCTGGGCGAGTGCCTCGCGACGGCGTACCTCGACTCCCCCACCGCCGTCCCCGGCGACCGACCGACGATCCCGCTGCACCCGGAGATCCCGGTGCTGACCGACCGGGTCCACCCCTGCCACGAGGTCGTCCCCATGGACTACTTCCTGCCCGGCTGCCCGCCGTCCAACGACGCGGTGTTCGCGGTCCTCGACGCCGTCGCCCACGGCCGCCCGATCGACCTGCCCACCTCGCTCACCCACTACGACTGACCGCGAGGGAGCACTCATGTCGCGCAGGATCGTCATCGACCCGGTGACCCGCATCGAGGGCCACGGGAAGGTCGTGATCACCCTCGACGAGGACCACCGGGTCGCCGACGCGAAGCTGCACGTCGTGGAGTTCCGCGGCTACGAGCGGTTCGTGCAGGGCCATCCCTACTGGGAGGCGCCCGTGCTGCTGCAGCGGATCTGCGGCATCTGCTTCGTCAGCCACCACCTCGCGGGCGCCAAGGCGCTCGACGACATGGTCGGCGTCGGCGGAGCGATCACGCCGACCGCGGAGAAGGTGCGGCGGCTCGGCCACTACGCCCAGATGCTGCAGTCGCACACTGCTGCGTTCTTCCTGCTGTCGGCGCCGGAGATGCTGTTCGGCGTCGACGCGCCCCCGGAGGTGCGCAACGTCGTCGGGCTGGTCGAGGCCGACCGAGCCCTGGTCACCCGGGTCGTGCTGCTGCGCAAGTGGGGACAGGAGATCCTTCAGACGCTCTACGGCAAGCGGATGCACGGGATCAACTCCCTCCCCGGCGGGGTGCAGAAGGGCCTGACGATCGCCGAGCGCGACCGCTTCCTGCGGGGCGAGGACGACCTCCCGTCGATGGACGCCGTCCTCGACCAGGCCCAGGACGGGCTGCGCCTCTTCGCCGACTTCCACGAGCGGCACCGAGCGATGGTCGACGCCTTCGCGCCGGTGCCGATGCTCAACATGGGGCTGGTCGACGAGGCGGGCGACGTCGACTACTACGACGGCCGGCTGCGCGTGGTGGGCCCGACGCGAGAGGTGGTCACCGAGTTCGACGACCACGCCTATCTCGACCACTTCTCCGAGGCGGTCGAGGAGTGGAGCTATCTGAAGTTCCCCTTCCTCAAGGCCCTCGGCCGCCACGAGGGCTCGGTGCGCGTCGGCTCGCTCGCGCGGCTCAACGTGACCCGGCACCTCACGACGTCGCTGGCGGACGCCGAGCTGCAGCGCTTCCACGCCTACAGCGACGGGATGGCCAACGCCCGGACCCTGCACGGCAACTGGGCGCGCGCGATCGAGCTGCTCCACGCCGCCGAGGTGGTGCGCGACCTGCTCCACGACCCCGACCTGCAGGGGACCGACCTGGTGGTGGACCCCGGCCGGGACGCCTGGACCGGCGAGGGCATCGGCGTGGTCGAGGCCCCGCGCGGAACGCTGATCCACCACTACCGGGCCGACGAGGACGGGGCGATCAACGCCGCCAACCTGATCGTCGCGACGACGCAGAACAACGAGGTCCTCAACCGGACGGTGCGCGCGGTCGCCGAGCAGGAGCTGTCGGGCCGGGCGGAGATCACCGAGGGCATGATGAACGCGATCGAGGTCGGCATCCGCGCCTACGACCCCTGCCTGTCCTGTGCGACGCACGCCCTCGGGCAGATGCCGCTGGTGGTGTCGGTCCACGACGCCGCCGGGGCTCTGGTGGCCGAGCGGGTGCGCGGATGAGCGCCGTCTCCGGGACCGACGGTGGGGCGTCCCCGGGCGGCCGGTCCCCCCGCGGCGGTGGGGTCGTGTGCCCCAGCCGTCGTGGTCCGAGCGCGGGCGAGGCACACGACCCCGCCGTGGCCGCGCTGGTGGGGTCGTTCACCGGCACCGACTGCCTGGTCTACGGCATCGGCAACGTCGGCCGGCAGGACGACGGACTGGGCTGGGCGTTCGTCGACTGGCTGGAGGCGAGCGGCCGTAGCGGCGAGGCGACCCTGCATCGCGGCTACCAGCCGGTGTTGGAGGACGCCGACCTGGTGAGCCGGTTCGCCCGCGTGCTCTTCGTCGACGCGACGAAGGATCCCGCCGTCGACACCGTCGCCGTGACCCGGCCGGTGCCGGCGTACGACGTGCCGTTCAGCTCGCACGCGCTCACCGTGCCGACGCTTCTCGCCACCGCTCGGCTGTGCTTCGACGCCGAGCCGGAGGCGTGGCTGATCGCCCTGCGTGGACACTCCTTCGACCTGGAGGTCGGGCTCTCGCCGGGCGCCCGCGCGAGCCTCGTGGCGGTAGGGGCCGTTGCTTCTCCCTGCTGAAGCGCCACCGTGGCTCGCGGCGGCCGACGGAGGAGCGGCCGACGAAGGAGCCGCCGACTCAGGAGCGGCCGCGACGCCAGACCACGATCGACTGGCCGGTCATCGGCTGTCGCAGCACGGGAAGCCGGTCGGCGGGGCGGTCGACGGGCCTGTCGACGGGGCGCCGAGACAGGGCCTGACGCAGCGCCTCGCCGGTCGCCTCGAGCTCGGCGCGGAGCTCCTCGTTGCGCAGCCGCAGCGCCTGCGACCTGGTTCTCGAGCTCGAGGATCCGGCGGACGCCCTCGATGCCGATGCCGGACGACGGTGAGCTCGGCGATCTCGCGCAGCAGCTCGATGTCGCGGTGGGAGTAGCGGCGACCGCCACCGCCGGTGCGGCCGGGCGTGATCAGCCCCATCCGCTCGTAGGCGCGCAGCGTCTGCGGGTGCAGACCGGTCAGCTCCGCGGCGACGCTGATGACGTAGACCGCCGCGTCGGGGCCGGGCGGCGTGAGGCCGGGGTCGCGCGCCATCAGGAGTCCTCGAACAGCTTGCTGCGCAGCGGCTTGCCGGCGGTGGCGGCGCGGTAGGCCTCGACCGCCTCGCGCGCGGCCTCGTCGAGCACGGCCGGCACCTGCACCTCGACGGTGGCGAGCAGGTCGCCGCGGGTGCCGTCGGGCTTCGGGGCGCCCTTGCCACGCACCCGGAAGGTGCGGCCGTTGGGGGTGCCGGCCGGCACCTTGAGCGTGACCGGCGCGCCGCCGAGCGTCGGGACCTTGATCTCGGCGCCGAGCGCGGCCTCGTCGAAGGAGACCGGCACGTCGAGGGTGAGGTTGTCGCCCTTGCGGCCGAAGAGCCGGTGCGGGGTGACCTTGACGGTGACGAAGAGGTCGCCCGGCGGGACCGCCGTTCTCGCCGGGCGCCGCCCTTGCCGCGCAGCCGGATCTTCTGGCCGTCCTTGACGCCGGCGGGGATGCGGGCCTGGATCGTGCGGGCGGACGTGCCGCGGCCGCTGCCGTGGCAGGTCGGGCACGCCTCGTCGTAGACCAGCTGCCGGCCGCCGCAGGCCGGGCAGGTCTCGTTGATCGAGAAGGCGCCGCCGACCGAGACGACCACGAAGCCGGCGCCCTCGCACTCGGGGCAGACGTGCGGCTTGGTGCCGGGCTTGCCGCCGGTGCCCTTGCAGTCGGGGCAGGCCGAGTCGGAGGTCAGCCGCAGCGAGATGGTGACGCCGTCGATGGCGTCGGTGAAGCTGATCGTCGCCGAGGTCTCGACGTCGGCGCCCTTGCTGCGGCCGCGCCTGCGCCCGGCCGCCACGGGCGAGCCCCCGCCGAAGAGGTCGCCGAACATGTCGCCGAAGCCGCCACCCGCCGCCGGCGCGGTCGCGGAGCAGGTCGTTGACGTCGAAGCCGCCGCCCCGCGCCACCGCCACCGAAGCCGCCGGGGAAGCCGCCCACTGGCGTAGAGCGAGCGCATCTCGTCGTACTTGGCGCGCTTCTCGGCGGTCGCCGACGACGTCGTAGGCCTCGGCGACCGCCTTGAACTTCTCGTGCTTGGCGGCGTCGCCGGGGTTGGAGTCGGGGTGGTTGGCGCGGGCGAGCTTGCGGTAGGCCTTCTTGATCTCGCTCGGCCGTGGCGTCCTTGCCGACGCCGAGCTCGGCGTAGAAGTCCTTGTTCGCCCAGTCGGCCCGGAAGCCGTCAGTGCTGCTCATGCGCGCACCTCCCTCCTCGCTCGTCGGTCGACGTCGGTCAGTGCGGTCGGTCCGCTGGCCGGGTCGACGACCAGCACCTGCGCGGCCCGGACCACCCGGTCGCCGATCCGGTAGCCGGCCTTGGCGACGACCTTGCAGGTGGTCACCTGCGACCGTCGGGGTCCTCGCCGATGTGGGAGAGGGCCTCGTGGATGCGTCGGGTCGAACGCGTCGCCGGGCTGCCGAACTTGGTCAGCCCCAGGCCGGCCACGACCCGCTCCAGCTGCTCGGCGACCGCCTGCGAAGCCGCCCTCGAGCTGACCGTGCTCGCGGGCCCGGTCGATGGTGTCGAGGACCTCGATGATCGGCGCGAGCACGGCGTACGTCGCGTTCTCGCGGATCAGCTCGCGGTCGCGCTCGACGCGCCGCTTGTAGTTGAGGAACTCCGCCTGGAGCCGCTGCAGGTCGGCGGTCCGCTCGGCAACGTCGCGCTGGGCACGACGGGCGTCGGTCTGCGCCAGGGTCAGGTCCTCCGCCGAGGTCGTCCTCGACGCCCTCGTCGGAGCCGGCCGAACCGGTGCTCGCCGGCGCCGTCGGGGTCGCTGCCCAGCCCGGCCTCGACCTCCGTCGCGTCGGTGGACTCCCCGGCAGCGTCGCCGAACGAGCCCACCTCCGCAGCGGTCGCCTCGTCGAGCTCGTGGCTGTCGCGAGGCTGGCCGGTCACTTGTCGTCGCCCTCGCCCGGCGTCGCCGGCCGGCTCGTCGACGATCTCGGCGTCGACGACGTCGTCGTCGGCCTCACCGGTCGCGCCGGTGGAGCCACCCGCGGCGGCCTGGTCGGCCTCGGCGGCGGCGTACATCGCCGCACCCATCTTCTGGCTGGACTCGCCGAGCTTGGTGACGGCCGGCCTGGAGCTCCTCGGCGGTCGGCCTCGGCGTTCTCGAGCGATCGCCTTGAGCGCGTCGACGTCGGCCTGGACCTCGGTCTTGACGTCGTCGGGGATCTTGTCGCCGTTGTCGGCGAGGAACTTCTCGGTCGTGTAGACGAGCTGGTCGGCCTGGTTGCGGGTCTCGACCGCCTCGCGACGCTTGGCGTCCTCCTCGGCGTACTGCTCGGCCTCCTTGACCATCCGGTCGATCTCGTCCTTCGACAGCGCCGAGCCGCCGGAGATCGTCATCGACTGCTCGCGGCCGGACGCCTGGTCCTTGGCGGAGACGTGCACGATGCCGTTGGCGTCGATGTCGAAGGTGACCTCGATCTTCGGGACGCCGCGCGGCGCCGGCGGCAGGCCGGTGAGCTCGAAGTTGCCGAGCGGCTGGTTCTGCGCCCACATCTGGCGCTCGCCCTGGGCGACCTTGATCTCGACCGACGGCTGGTTGTCGTCGGCGGTGGTGAAGATCTCCGAGCGCTTGGTCGGGATCGTGGTGTTGCGCTCGATCAGCGTGGTCATCACGCCGCCCTTGGTCTCGATGCCGAGGCGACAGCGGGGTGACGTCGAGGAGCAGCACGTCCTTGACCTCGCCCTTGAGGACACCGGCCTGGAGCGCGGCGCCGACGGCGACGACCTCGTCGGGGTTGACGCCCTTGTTGGGCTCCTTGCCGCCGAGCAGCTCCTTGACGACCTCGGTGACGGCGGGCATCCGGGTGGAGCCGCCGACGAGCACGACGTGGTCGATCTTGGCGATCGTCGACGCCGCCGTCCTTGAGCACCTGCTGGAACGGCGCCTTGGTGCGGTCGAGCAGGTCGGCGGTCAGCTTCTGGAACTCGCTGCGGGTCAGCTTCTCCTCGAAGTGCAGCGGGCCGGACTCGCCGTGGGTGATGTAGGGCAGGTGGATCGTGGTCTCGCTGGAGCGAGGACAGCTCGATCTTCGCCTTCTCGGCGGCCTCCTGGAGGCGCTGCTTGGCGATCTTGTCGGCGCCGAGGTCGACGCCGTTGTTGTCCTTGAACTTCTTGACCATCCACTCGACGACGCGGGCGTCCCAGTCGTCGCCACCGAGGTGGTTGTCACCGGAGGTCGCCTTGACCTCGACGACGCCCTCGCCGATCTCGAGCAGGGACACGTCGAACGTGCCGCCACCGAGGTCGAAGACGAGGATGGTCTGGTCGTCGCCCTTGTCGAGGCCGTAGGCCAGCGCGGCCGCGGTCGGCTCGTTGACGATGCGGCTGACGTTGAGGCCCGCGATCTCGCCGGCCTCCTTGGTGGCCTGGCGCTGCGCGTCGGAGAAGTACGCCGGCACGGTGATGACCGCGTCGGTGACCGGTCTCGCCGAGGTAGGCCTCGGCGTCGCGCTTGAGCTTCTGCAGCACGAACGCGCTGATCTGCTGCGGGGTGAAGTCCTTGTCGTCGATCTCGACCGTTCCAGTCGGTGCCCATGTGGCGCTTGACCGACCGGATCGTGCGGTCGACGTTGGTGACGGCCTGGCGCTTGGCGACCTCGCCGACGAGCACCTCGCCGGACTTGGCGAAGGCGACGACGGACGGGGTGGTGCGGGCGCCTTCGGCGTTCGCGATGACGGTGGGTTCGCCACCCTCGAGGACGGCGACGACGGAGTTCGTCGTGCCGAGGTCGATGCCGACCGCACGTGCCATGTCTGTGTTACCTCCGGTGATCGGCCCGTCTCCGGGCCTCGGGTGTGTCACCCGCCACCTCCATCAGGTGGGTCGGGCCTTGCTGGCTCCGGCCGCCGTGCGCCGCCGGGATGACCGTCGCGAAGTTGAGTCGCTTGCGCTCAAGTCTATTCATACGGGTCAACGCAGGCCAATCGGGGAATGTTCCCGCGACGCCAGGGCTGGGTGGCGGCGACGCGTCAGCGGACCCGCACGACGCTGCCGGAGGCCCGGCACCGGGTGGTCGCCTTGGTGGTCAGCTCGGTGCCGGGCAGCACGGCACGCCAGCCGTAGAACCCGCCGCCTCCCAGGCTCACCGGGTCGGTGCGGGCGGAGCCCTTCGGACCGGTCAGGGTGACCTCGCGCCACCGGGCCTGGCGCGCGGACGCGCAGCGCACGGCGCCGCGGGAGGAGAAGGGCCCGTAGAGCCGGACGGCCGCGTCGCCGACGAACTCGCCGGGAAGGCCCAGCCCCTTGACCTTGGCGTAGGCCGGCTCGCGGCGGGCGACCCTCGACCGGGTCGTCGTCACCGTCAACGTGGGAGACGCCTTGACCAGGACGGCAGGGCCGCAGCGCCAGGCGGCGACGTTGTAGTCGTCGCCCGGGACGCGCACCGCCCAGCGGTAGGTGCCTGCGGCGGAGACGCCGACCTCGGGCGCGGGGTAGACGCCGTCGGCGGCGACCGGCACGGACTCGTTCGCGGCGGTGAGGGCAGGGTCGCACGTCGCCTCGACACCGGGCGCGAACGGCCCGTGCAGGGTCATCGCCGCCGAGCGCGCCGACGGGTAGCCCTCGGTGAGGTGCAGGCTCCCGGGCACTGGCCCTGCCGTGGTGCGCTGGTCGGGAGCGGTCACCCACACCCGCGGCACGGCCCGCACGGCAACCTCTGCCCGCCGGGTCAGGGTGATCTTGCGGCCCGCCACCACGACCCGGGAGCCACTGCGCCGCACCGGCCGGCGGACGAACAGGCGGTCGGAGGGCACCCGCCCGACGGTGATGGTCACCGCGCGGGGGCCGGCCGCCTTGGCCCTCGCGCCCACCACGGTGGTGCCGGTGGCGTCGGTGGTGCCCGTCAGGGTGCGGCCGTCGTAGCGCACGGTCACGGGCAGATGCGCGACCGGCAGCCGGCTGCGCCGGGCCGTCACCACCACCTGCACGGCGATCCGGCTGCCGAGCACAGCACCGGTCGTGTCCACCCGCACCCGGTAGGGACCGGCGAGGTCGCGCGACCGGTCGAGCATGTAGCGCGCCAGGGCCACGACGCTGTCGCGGGCGCCGGTCTGCCGCAGCCGACGCCCGGTCGCGCCCCCGGTGAGGCGGTAGCGCCCCCCGTGGAGCAGGTGGTGCAGCGCCACCTCCACCGCGGCGGCCTGCGCGGCGGAGTCGTAGGTGCCGTACTTCGCCACCAGCCAGGCCGCCTTCCGGACCCGCCAGCGGCTGACCTCGACCGGACCGCGGCCACGCAGCGTTTCCGCCCAGCCGCCACTGTGGAGACCTCCGGTGCGCGGCCCGGCCGACGGGTCGATCCGGAACACCGCGCGCCGGGCGGCGGTGCGCGAGCCGATCCAGCCACCCGCGGCGGTGCTGTCGGCGCGCAGGCGATAGCCCGTGCGCGGCGCGTCAGCGGCCGCCGGACTCGGGGTCGTCGCGACCACGGAGGCAGCGACCAGCACGGCACCGGCGGCCAGCGCCGGCAGACGGGATCGGGTCATCGAGTCACGGGTCGTCGGGGTCGACGGGGGCCCCCGGGTCGGGCGACGACTGCCCGCCGGAAGAGCCGTTGCCTCCGCCGCCGGAGGAGGTCTGGCCGCCGCCGCTGGGGGCGCTTGCCGAGCCGCTGGAGGAGGAGGTTGCTGGAGCGGGAGCGGGGGGCGGCTCCGGTGGCGCCATCACGGCGACCCGCCCGGAGGCGGCGACGGCCCCAGGAGCCCGCAGCGACCAGCGAGCCGTGCCCGGCGCCACGTCGGTCACGACGACCTCGCCCGGCCGGCCGGGGCCCAGCCGCAGCCGGCGTACGACGACCCGGCCGTCGGCCGCCCGCAGCCGCACCACCGCCCGCACCACGCGGTCGGTGGCAGGCAGCGCCAGCGTCACCTCGCAGGGCGCTGTGGAGGCGACGTTCGCGGACAGCGGCACCCGCATCTGCAGCACCGGCGCGGCGAGCACGTCGTGCGCCACGGAGGCGACCGGAGCCGGGTCCTGCCCCTCGCCGCCCGCTCCGTCACCGGCGGCGGCCCCGACCACGTCGTCACCCCGACTGGCACCTGCCTCCTGACCGGTGCCTGTCGCCGGGTCGCCGCTGGTGGAGGAGGCGAGGTCGCCGTCGCGGCCGTTGACCAGAGGTGCCGCGACCACCGCAGCCGCCGCCAGCAGCACCGCGCTCGCGACCACGAGCGTCCGGCGGCCACCGCGGGCGGCGGGCGAGGCACCGACCGGCTGCTCGCTCGCAAGCGGCGGCGGCTCACTCGGGGGCGGCGGCGCGGACGGGGGCGGGGGCGCGGCGGCCTCGACGCGGGCGGCCGGCACGACCACGGGTGCCGATGAGTGGGCGGCCCGGACCAGCTCCTCGATCGAGTCGATGGCGCCGTCGGGATGCACGGCCAGGTGTCCGACCACACCGGCCGCACCGGAGACGGTCACCCCGACCCGACGTCCGAGCGGCGCGGCGACCTCGTCGGCCACCTGCTGCAGCGCCGCGAGGTAGGGGTCCTCGGAGGTGCCGCCGGCCTGGACGGGGACGCCGTCGACGGTGACGCCGCCGGAGCCGACCTCCAGCGAGATCCACGGAGACGAACTCAGCCCAGGGTCATGTCCCGGATCGCTGCCCACAGCGAGCTCCTCCCCATCGGTGCCCGGTCGCTGTCCAGTCGTCGCTGGCGCTTGCGGGGCCGTCCGAGATCGGCCGCCGTCCCCGATCCTGACGGATCCGCTCCCGAAGGGCAAACGTCGCGCCCGAAGTCGGAGCCGCGACCGCGGCCGTCGACCGACCTGTCCCGGGCTCGCGGCGGTCGCCGGCTCAGGCGCCGAGCAGGCGGCCCCAGTGCTCCAGCAGCGCGGCCAGACGGGTGCGCTCGAGGTCGCTGAGGCCGGACACCAGCCGGTGCTCGTTGGCCATGTGCTGCTCGAAGAGCCGCTCGATCAGGCCCACGCCCTCGTCGGTGAGGCGCACCCGCCGGGACCGAGCGTCCCCGGGGTCGACGGCGCGCCGCACCAGGCCCGCAGCCTCGAGGCGGTCGACGCGCTTGGTCACCGCCCCGGAGGTGACCATGGTGGTGGCACCCAGCTGCCCGGGGAAAGCTCGTAGGGCGCCCCCGCCCGGCGCAGCGCCGCCAGCACGTCGAAGTCGCCGTCGCTCAGCCCCGCCGCCGCGAACACCGGCCGCAGCTCGTCGTGCAGGTGCTGCGAGAGACGGTGCAGCCGGCCGATGATCCCCTGCGGCGAGACGTCGAGGTCGGGCCGCTCGGCGGCCCACTGCGCCATGATCTGCCCGACGTGGTCGAGGTGGCGTGGGTCTTCGGGGGCGCGGCGCTGGTCGGAGCTCATGCCTGGAATATATCTTCCTGAGAAGTTATTCTATCTTCTATGGAAGATATTCGGCGGGTCACCCTGGTGACGTTGATCGCTCCCGTCGCGTGGGGGTCGACCTACCTCGTCACCCAGACCCTCTTGCCCCCCGACCGGCCGCTCTTCGCGGGACTCGTGCGCGCCCTGCCGGTGGGCCTGCTGTTGCTCGCCTGGCGGCGGGAGCTGCCGCAGGGATCCTGGTGGTGGCGGGCAGCGCTGCTCGGTGTGCTCAACATCGGCGCGTTCTTCGCCCTGATCTTCCTGGCGGCCTACCACCTGCCCGGCGGGCTCGCCGCCACGATGACCGCGGTCTCCCCGATCGTGGTGATGCTGCTGGCGTGGTGGTGGGCCGACGAGCAGCCCCGTCCCCGTGCTCTCGTCGGCGGTCTCGTGGGTCTGGCCGGCGTCGCGGTGCTGGTCCGGCAGGCCGGCTTCGCCGCGGACACGGTCGGGGTGCTCGCAGCGCTGGGAGCGGTGGCCACGTCGGCGGTCGGCTTCACCCTGGTGCGGCGATGGACCCCGCCGACCGACCTGCTGACCTTCACGTCGTGGCAGCTCGTCGCCGGCGGACTCGTGCTGCTCCCGGCAGCGCTGCTGGTGGAGGGCGCGCCACCCCCGGTCGACGGGGCTGCCCTGCTGGGCTTCGCCTACCTGGGACTGGTCGGCACCGGGCTGGCCTACGTCGCCTGGTTCACCGGTGTACGCCGGCTGGGTGCGGGCCCCACCGCGCTGATCGGCCTGGTCAACCCGGTCGTCGGCACGCTGCTGGGCGTGGCCTTCGTCGGGGAGGTGTTCGGACTGCGTCAGCTGCTGGGCATGATCATGGTCCTCGGCGGGGTGCTCGCCGGGCAGCCGGCCGCCGTGGCGCTCTTCGGGAGGCGTCGACGCCGGGGCGGGGAAGCGGGGAGGTCGCTCGGCGCAGCCGCGTCAGCCGATGGTGACGGTGACCCGGTTGGAGACCTGGCCCTTGGCAGTGTCGGCGACGCGGAACTTGTTGGGGCCGGGGCGCCCGGTCTGGATGTAGGTCGAGAAGGAGCCGCCGGAGACCTGCGTCGTCACGGGAAAGGCGACCCAGGTGCCGCCGTCGAGCCGCTGCACCTGCAGGATCGCACCGTCGCCGCCCGGGTAGCGGCCGGTGAGGTCGACCTGCTGCATCGCTGAGACCGAGGTCTGGCCGGCGGTGAGCGAGATGGCCCGGTCGGCCTTGTTCTGCTTGTCCTTCTTCTTGTCCTTGCGCTTCTTCGGCTTGGTCGACTCGGTGGCGGTGTCGGTGGCCCCGCCCGACGAGGAGGCCGTCGTCGGGGAGGGAGACGGCAGGAAGAGGGTGTCGCCGGCACCCGCGGAGGCGGTTTCTCCGCTCCCGCCGAGCCCGGCCATCCGGGACGCCGCGAGCGTGCCGGCGCCGACCAGCAGCCCGAGGAAGCCGGACACCACGACCAGCGCCACGAGCCCCCAGAGCACCGGATGCTCCTTGCGATCGGCCACCGTTCCCCCTCCTCGGCCGGCACCTCGCTTGCGCCGACCGGATGACAGCACCTTCCCATGGTCTCGCACGGGCCCAAAGGCGCGGGTGCTCAGCCCTCTTCCGAAGGGGTCTCCGGCTGACCGTTCCTCGACGTCTTGTCCTCTCCGGCGGCGCGCGCGTCGCGCTCGGCCTGTGCGTGCTCGTCGGTGCGGACGTCGTACTCCCAGAAGTCGCGCAGCCAGGCCGCGGTCGCGACGACGCCGACGACGCAGGCGATCCCGCCGCTGGCGATCGAGCCGCGCACCGACCAGAGGTCGGCCACCAGGCCGGCCCGCACCTGGCCGCCGAGGGGGCCGAAGGAGTACGACAGCATCTCGATGCCGGCCAGCCGGCCACGCATCCCCTCGGGGATGGTCTGGTTCCACACGATGCCGCGGAACACCGCCGAGACCATGTCGGCGGCCCCGGCCAGGGTCAGGAACAGCAGCAGCAGACCCCAGGTCGGACTGAGGCCGGCCAGTGCGATGCACGCGCCGTACACCGCCGCGGCGATGACGATCGCCCGGCCGTGGTGGTGCACCCGCGCCGTCCAGCCGCTCAGTGCGGTGGCGAGCAGGGCGCCGACGGTCTCGGCGGTGTACAGAAGGCCGAGGAGCTCGGGTCGCGCGAAGACCTTCTCGGCCAGCGCCGGGAACAGCACCACCGGGAACGCCAGCAGCATGGCGGCGACGTCGACCAGGTAGGTGCCGAGCAGGTCGCGGCGTCGCAGCGCGTAGCGCAGGCCCTCGCCGATGCCCTGCAGACTCGGGGGCGTGGTCTCGCCCTGATGGGGGTAGGCGCGCATGCCGGCGAACAGCAGCGTCGCCACGAGCAGACCAGCGACGTCGACCACGAAGCACCACCCGATGCCGACGAAGCTCACCAGCAGCCCGCCGATCGTCGGCCCGAGCAGCAGCCCCACCTGCATCCCGAGACTGGTGAGCGCATTGGCTGCGGGGATCTCGTCGTGCCGGACGGTGCGCGGCATCAGCGCCTCGCGCGAGGGTCGCTGCAGCGACCCTGCGGCGGCCAGCAGCCCGGCCAGCACGAAGATCACCCAGATCTGCGGCTCGGCGAGGAAGGCGTTGGCGGCGAGCCCGGCGGTCAGCACGACCTGGGCCACGCCGGTGAGGACGAGCAGCCGGCGCCGGTCGACGTGGTCGGCCAGCGCGCCGCCGTACAGACCGAAGACCATCAGCGGCACCAGCTCGACCGCACCGATGGCGCCGACGGCGATGTTGGAGCCGGTCAGCCGGTAGACCTGGAACGGGACCGCGACATAGCTGACCATGCCGCCCAGGTAGAAGATCGTGCCGGCCCAGAAGAGCAGCCGGAAGTCGCGCGAGGTGCGCAGCGGCGTCACGTCGACGCGGATCGCACGCAGTCGCTCGGCCCAGGTCACGACCCGCGATCCTCCCAGGTGGCCGAGCGTCGCCGCATCTGGTTATCGGCTACCCCGGGCCGCGTCACGGCGCCCACCGTGGGCGTCGCGGGTTGCGCGCAGTCGGCCATACGGGTCAGTACGACGTGCCATGCGCGTCGTACTGACCCGTATCCGCGGGCCCGGCAGCGGAGATGTCATCCGGAGCGATCGTCATGGCGACCATCTCGCATGACGTCCCTTGTCAGGCGTGCGTTCCACCGGCTCCGGAGGCGGCCGGTGTCCGACCGCCGACAGCGTGGGTGGTGAGCCGACCGGTCAGCCGACCGGGTCGGCCTCGGCGTCGGCCAGCAGCTCGCGGGCATCGTCGATGCGCTCGACGTCGACCAGGAGCCGCCGCGGGAAGGCGCCGATCGAGCCCTCCATCACCGAGATGTTGCCGTCGACCAGCGCCGTGACGATGCCGTGGTCCTCGCAGAGCGCCGCGAGGAAGCTGAGCAGCACAGCGTCGTTGGTGCGGACCAGCTCGGCCATCGCTCGGCCGTTCGCGAAGGTCGTCACCGGCGGCCTTCCGCCAGGTCGTGGACCACGATCCGGGCCCCGCGCCGGGGAACGCTGGTGATGTTGCGGACCTTCGGGAAATCGGGGCCGACGGCCTCGACGTCGTACGTCGTGAACACCTCGCGCAGCACCGAGACCGCCTCCATCAGGGAGAACGCGGCCCCGATGCACCGTCGCACGCCGCCGCCGAAGGGGATCCAGGTGTTCGGCTCCGGGCTCGCGTCGACGAAGCGCTCGGGCCGGAACGCCTCCGGGTCCGGGTGGCTCTCGGCACGGGCGTGGGAGAGCAGGATCGACGCGGCGACGGTCGCGCCGCGGGGCAGGTCGACCCCCGCGACGGTCGCGGGCCGCATCAGCGTGCGCACCACCATCGGGATGACCGGGTGCAGCCGCATCGACTCCTTCGCGACGGCCTCCAGCCAGACGTCGTCGCCGCGCCGGGCCGCCTCGCGTGCCCTGGCTCGCTGCCGCGGGTCGCGGCCGACCTCGTAGAGCGCCCACGCCAACGCGGTCGCGGTGGTCTCGTGCCCTGCTAGCAGCAGCGTGACCAGCTGGTCACGGAGCTCGGGATCGGTCATCACGTCGCCGCCGTCGTCGACCCGGATCAGCTGGGAGAGCACGTCGGTGCGGTGCTCGAGGTCGGGCGAGGCCCGTCGGTCGGCGATCTCCTCGTAGATCAGCCGGTCGAGGGCGTACGACGTCTCGACGGTGCGCTTCCACATGCCCACGCGCCGCAGCCGTGGGATCCCCCAGCCGAGCAGCACCGCGGGGCTGACGTCGACGGTCGCGTTCACGAGCGGGCGCAGCCGGGCCAGCCGGTCCTCGTCGGTGACCCCGAAGACCACGCGCAGGATCACCTCGAGGGTGAGGGCGTTCATCCGGTCCAGCGAGCGGAACGGCCGCCCGGGCATCCACGAGCCGACCTCGGTCTTGGCGACGCCGGTCACGAGGTCCTGGTAGCCCTGCAGGGCCCGGCCGCTGAAGGCGGGCATCAGCAGCTTGCGAGCCCGCTTGTGCTCGGCGCCGTCGACCAGCAGCAGCGAGTGCTCCCCCATGATCGGGCCGAGGATCGCGTTGCCCTTGCCCGCGTGGAAGACCTCCGGGTCGCCCGCGAAGATCTCCTTGATCGCCTCGGGTCGGGTGAAGACGACCAACGGCCGCCCGTGCGGGACCAGCCGCACCGTGAAGACGTCGCCGTAGCGGCGGTGGAGGTGGGGCACGAACCGGTGCCGGAAGCGCAGCAGCCCGGCACTCTGCGCCAGCGGCGGCCACGACGGGCCCGGAGGCAGGCCGGTGGTGTCGACCGGCGGCGGGGTGCGGCCGCCGAACGGCCGCATCCGGGCGAAGCGCTCGTCGCTGCGGCGGGTGACCTCGTCATCGCGCACGGCCTGCCTCCTCCGGTCGCTGCCAGCGTAGGGGCTGCCCGGGGATCGCACGAGCGTTCAGCTCCGGAGCCGCACCTCCTCGACGACGATCCGGGCGCTCGGCTTGGTGCGGTCGTCGGCACAGCTCTGGCGTCGCCGGGGGCCGGGGGCGGTGATCACCGTGACGTCGTAGGCCGCGTCGGCGGCGGTCACCTCGACCCGCCCGTCGCCGAGGTCGGCCACGGCGAGGGGTCCGGCGGGATGCCGCTCCCGCACGGCGAGCTCGGCGGCCTGGGCGACGGGGGCGAGCCCGGCCCGGCCGCGGACCCGGCCGGCGGGGACGTCGCCACGTGCCACGGCCTCGCACGCGGCGACGGCGTCGTCGGCGCCGAGCCGGCCGAGCGTCAGCCCACCGGGCAGTGCGAGGAGGGTGCCGGCGAACCGGTGTCCGCCGAGATGGGTGGTCTCCCAGGTCGCCTCGGGCCAGCGCTCGGCCAGCGCGCCGACCACGGGCCGGCCGACCTCCGCGCAGCAGCGGTCGCGGCGGCCGTTGGTGCAGACCAGCCAGAGCGGGTCGGCGTACGCCGGGAGGCCGGCGGCCGGTCGGGACGGGTCGAGCGACAGGTCGACCAGGTCCTCGGCGTCGGCGAGCACCGTCGCCCCGACGCTGAAACCGGTCTCCGTGGCGGTGGCGGCGAAGACACGCAGCCCGCCCGCGGTCCGGCCGGGGCGTCGGACGAGCTGGACCCGGATCGGGCCGAGCTCACCGACCGCGCGGCGCACGGCCTCGGGCCAGCGGGCCTCCTCGACCGCCTGTCTCCCCCAGGGCCCCCGGTGCTCGACGAACAGCCACGCGCGGTCGCTCGGAGCCGTCCCGACCAGCGGCTCCTCGTCGGCCAGGCTGGCGGCCGCACACCGGAACTCGTCCACGGCGACCAGTGTGCCGGACCGCCCGCGCCGCCGGCCTTCGCGGTCAGGGGCCGTCCGCACCGGCGGCTGGGGAACGGTCAGTCGAGGAGTCCGCGCCGGCGCGCGATGGCCGCCGCCTCCGTGCGGCCCGAGGCGCCGAGCTTGCTCAGGATCCTGGAGACGTGGACCGAGACGGTCTTGGTGGTGATGATGCGCTGGCGGCCGATCTCGCCGTTCGTGCGCCCCTCGGCCACGAGGGCCAGGATCTCCGCCTCCCGCGGGGTCAGGTCGCCCTCGGACGCCGAGGGTCGCGGCCGCGAGTCGCAGCCGGGCCGCGAACCACGGCCGCCACAGCCCGCTGATCGCCTCGACCGCCTCGTCGTCGGCATGCACGGCCGCCTCCGGGTCGAGGTGGTGCTCGTGCACGGCCAGCTCGGCGCCCAAGGCGAACAGTGCGGACTCGTCACCCGCGTCGACCCCGGCGAGCGCGTCGTCCCAGGCGTCGGTGGCGCACAGCGCGACGCCGCGCACCAGGCGGCACTCGAAGGCGTACGGCGCCCACGGCAGCCGGCCGCAGGAGTTGACTGCAGCAGTGTCGTCACCCGGGCCTGAGCGCAGCACTGCTGCGGTCAACTACCACCCAGCACTGGCCGGCCCGCCGACCAGACCCCTGCCACCAGGGGGACGCCGGGGCGGTAGGCCAGGTGCACGTGGGTCGGGGCGTCGAGGAGGACGAGGTCGGCGCGCTGCCCCGACGGTGAGCACGCCGACGTCGTCGCGGTCGAGGGCCGCGGCGCCGCCGGCGGTGGCGGCGCGCAGACGGCCTCAGCCGGGGTCATCCCCATCTCGCGCACCGCGAGCGCGATGCAGAGCGGCATCGAGGAGGTGAAGCACGAGCCCGGGGTTGCAGTCGCGAGGCGAGCGCCACGGACACGCCGGCGTCGAGCAGCCGGCGGGCGTCGGGGTAGGGCTGGCGCGTGGAGAACTCCACGCCGGGCAGCAGGGTCGCGATGGTGCCGGAGTCGCGGAGCGCAGTCGACGTCGGCGTCGGTGAGGTAGGTGCAGTGGTCGACCGCGACCAGGCCGAGCTCGCAGGCCAGCTGGACGCCGGGCCCGGGCCCGAGCTGGTTGGCGTGCAGCCGCCCGCGCAGACCCGCGGCCTCGCCGGCCAGCAGGACCGCGCGCGCCTGGTCGGCGTCGAAGGCACCGGTCTCGCAGAACACGTCGATCCAGCGGGCGTACGGCGTCGCGGCCGCGAGCATCGGGCCGGTGACCAGGGCGACGTACTCCCCCGGGTCGCTGTCGGCCGGGACGACGTGGGCACCCAGGAACGTCGTCTCGTCGGTGAACTGGCGCGCCACCGCGAGCGACTGCGCGCCTCGTCGTGGACGGTGAGGCCGTAGCCGCTCTTGATCTCGACGGTCGTGGTGCCCTGGCGCCGCATCTCGGCGACCAGCCGGGCGACGTGCGCCGGCGAGCTGCTCGTCGGTGGCGGCCCGGGTCGCGGCGACGGTCGTCCGGATGCCGCCCGCGGCGTAGGCCTCGCCGGCCATCCGCGCCGCGAACTCCGCCGCCCGGTCGCCCGCGAAGACCAGGTGGCTGTGGCAGTCGACGAAGCCGGGGAGCACCGCCCGGCCGCCGGCGTCGACCGTCGCGTCGGCGGCGGGCGCGTCGGCGGCCGGCCCGACCCAGGCGACGCGGTCGCCCTCGACCACGACCGCGGCGTCGCTCAGCAGCCGAGGGCCGTCGCGCTCGGAATCGTGCGCCAGGATCGTGCGCCCGGGTCGCCGCGCTCGGGTCGTTGGTCACCAGCTCGCCGATGCCGGTGATCAGCAGGCTGCTCATCGCCCCTCCTCGCCCGCGCCGGTCACGGCGTCGTCACCCGGCGGATCGCCCGCTCCAGCTCGCGGCCGATCTCCTCGCGGTCACCCTCGCCGCACGACCAGCCGGCCGTCGACCATCACCCGGGTGACGTCGGCGGCGCTCGCGGCGAAGACCACGGTGGCCTCGTCGGCGCCGGTGCCGGCGGTGCGCGGGCTCGTCGGGTCGAGGGTGACCAGGTCGGCGCGCTGCCCCGACGCGCGATGGCCCCGCGTCGGCGAAGCCGAGCGAGGCGTGGCCGGCAGCGGTCGCCGACGGCCAGCAGCTCGGCGGCGGTCCAGTGGCCGCGCTGCTGGGTGGCGAGGCGCTCGTCGAGCTCGACGGCGCGCATCTCCTCGAACGGGTCGATCACCGCGTGGCTGTCGGAGCCGAGGGTGAGCCGGGCGCCGGCCTCGGCGAGCGCCGCGGCTCGGGCCGATGCCGTCGCCGAGGTCGCGCTCGGTGGTCGGGCAGAAGCAGGCGTAGCGCCCCGCGTCGCCGAGCGTGCGCGATGTCGTCGTCGGTGAGGTGGGTGGCGTGGACGACGCTGGTCGCCGGGCCCGAGCGCGCCGGCGTCGGCGAGCAGGCGCGTCGGCGTGACGCCGTACGCCGCCAGGCAGGCGTCGTTCTCGGCGACCTGCTCGGAGAGGTGGACGTGCAGCGGCGCGCCCTCGGCCGCGGCCACGACGGTCGGCAGCTGGTCGCGCGGCACGGCGCGCACCGAGTGGATCGCGGCGCCGACGACCACGCCGTCGCCGGGCGACAGGGCGGCCCGTCGCGCCGCCCACGCGTCGGCGTCGCCGTCGCAGTAGCGCACCTGCACGCCCTCGGGCGCCGCCCCGAAGCCCGCGCTGAGGTAGCAGGTGTCGAGCAGCGTGATCCGGATCCCGGCCTCGCGGGCGCGGCCGACCAGCGGCCTGACCCATCGCGTTGGGGTCGGCGTACGGCGTGCCGTCGGGCTGGTGGTGGAGGTAGTGGAACTCCCCCACGCCGGTGATCCCGGCGGCCACCATCTCGCGGTAGCGTCGCCCGCGCCAGCGCGAAGTAGCGAGTCGGGGTCGAGCCGCGCGGCGACGGCGTACATCTGCTCGCGCCAGGTCCAGAACGTGCCCCGCTCCCGCTGCGTGCGCCCGCGCAGCGCGCGGTGGAAGGCGTGGCTGTGGGCGTTGGCGAGGCCCGGGACGGTGAGCCCCGGGACCGCGCTCGGCCAACGCCGCCTGGCCCTTCGGCTCGACGCGGGTGAAGCGCCCCTCGGCCACCTCGACCAGCACGTCGTCGCGCCACGCGCCGTCGTCGGGTTCATCGGGAGCGGGAGCCACGCGCGCTCGAGGAGGTACGCCGTCATGGGGCGTCGCTCGTCAGCCGGGCCAGGGTGTCGGCCAGGGCGTCGACGCCGGCCAGGCAGTCGGCCAGCTCGGCGTGCTCGTCGGGCGAGTGCGAGATGCCGGTCGGGTTGCGGACGAAGAGCATCGCCGTCGGGATCCCGGCCTCCGACAGGATGCCGGCGTCGTGGCCGGCCTGGGTCGGGATGATCGGCCAGTCGCCGGCGCCGTGGCCGCCGGCGAGCCGGCGCGGCCAGCGCCGGGTCGAACGCGACCGACCCCGACACCGACTCGGGGGTGACGGCGAGCGTGGTGCCGTCGCGGCCGGCGCGGTCGGCGGCCTGCCGCTCGATGTCGGCGACCAACTCGGCCAGCGCAGCCTCGCTGTCGGCCCGCGCGTCGAGCCAGGCCGTCACCCGCGACGGCACCGCGTTGGTGCCGTTGGGCGTCGACCTCGACCCGGCCGAAGGTCGCCCGCTGGCCGGCCAGCCGGGCCTGCTTGTTGGCCGCCAGCGCGGTCATCGCGTAGGTCAGCATCGGGTCGTGGCGGTCCTCCATCCGGGTGGTCCCGGCATGGTTGGCCTCGCCGGCGAAGTCGAAGCGGTAGCGCCCGTGCGGCCAGATCTCGCTGGCCACGCCGACGGCGCTCCCCGGTCGACCAGGTCGCGGCCCTGCTCGACGTGCAGCTCGACGAAGCGTGCGCGTCGACGAGCGCGGGCCAGGTGGCGTCGTCTCCGGCGACGCCGAGGTCGGCGCGCGCCAGCGCGTCCTCCAGGGGTACGCCGTCCCGGTCGCGCAGCTCGCGGGCCCGGGCCCAGGTGGTCGCGCCGGTGGCCAGCCGCGAGCCGAGGCAGGCCAGGCCGAAGCGCGACCCCTCCTCCTCGACGAAGACCGCGACCCCGACCGGCCGCGTCGGCGCGAGGCCGCGCTCGCGCAGCAGGTCGAGCGCCGCGAGCGCCGAGACCACGCCGAGCGGGCCGTCGTACGCACCGCCGTCGAGGACGCGAGTCGAGGTGCGAGCCGGTGAGCACGTGCCGGCCGGTGGCGCCCGCGGGGCGCCACCAGGCGACGGCGTTGCCGAGGCCGTCGGTCTCCAGCTCCAGCCCGCGCGCGGCGGCCTGCTCGGCGAACCACGCCCGCAGCTCGCGCTCGGCGGAGTCCACGGCTGTCGGAAGTAGCCGCCGCTGCCGCTCGACCGGCCGACCGGCGCCAGGTCGCGCCACATCTCCTCGAAGCCGCTCACGTCGCCAGTTCACTCCTCCGCGGAGCCCACGACAACCATCCGCGCCGGGGCGCTGTCTCGGATCCCAGACCGGGCTCCGGGGGTCACGCCGGTCGCCGACCCCGAACGTTTGCTGCGTTATGGCGCGTTTCACCGGCTGAGCACGACCACTTCGCAGCAAACGATCGCGGTGGGGCGCCGGCGAGCCTCCGCGCCACGAGCATCCTTCACCGAACCGCAAGGACTTCCCGGCCCGCCGGCGGGACCGGCCGCCGTACCCTCGACCCATGACCACCGTGCTCGTGGTCGACGACGACCCGACCGTGCGCGAGGTGGTCGCGACCTACCTCCGCCGCGACGGTCTCGAGGTCCTCGAGGCCGCCGACGGCCCAGGCGCCCTCGAGGCCGACGCCGCGTCCACGCCCGATCTCGTCGTGCTCGACCTGATGCTGCCGGGGCTCGACGGGCTGGAGGTCTTCCGGCGGCTGCGCGCGCGCCGGGGCGGCGTCCCGGTGGTGATGCTCACGGCCCGCGGCGACGAGGCCGATCGGGTGCTGGGCCTGGAGGTCGGAGCCGACGACTACGTCGCCAAGCCGTTCTCCCCGCGCGAGCTCGTGCTCCGCGTCCAGGCGCTGCTGCGGCGCTCCTCGCCCGCCGCCGCGCCGGCCGCCGTCCTCACCGACCGCGACCTGGTGATCGACACCCGCGGCCGCACCGTCACCCGCGGGGGCGAGACGCTGCAGCTGACCGCGCGCGAGTTCGACCTGCTGGCCCACCTGGTCGGCACCGCCGGCACCGTGTGGTCGCGCACCCAGCTGATGAACGACGTGTGGGGCTGGGAGTACGGCGACGAGTCGACCGTCACCGTGCACGTACGCCGGCTCCGCGAGAAGGTCGAGGCCGAGCCGAGCAACCCGCAGCGCCTGGTGACGGTGTGGGGCGTGGGCTACCGCTGGGATCCCGATGGCGCCTGAGCTCGAGGCCGCCGCCCTCGCCGTCGGCACCGTGACCGTCACCGGGGCCGCCGGCGCGGCGGGGCTGTGGGTGGCCTTCCGGCGCTACCCGGCCGTCGCCGCGGCCCTGGCCCCGGCCATGGTGGTCGCCGCGATGGGGGCCGGCATCTGGGTGACCGCGCGGGCGATGTTCCTCAGCGAGCACGACATCGGGGTGGTCCTGATCGTGCTGGGCGCCGCCCTTCCGATCGCGCTGGCCCTCGGCACCTGGCTGGCGATGCAGATGCGCTCGCTCACGCAGGAGGCCGCCGAGGAGGCCGCGGCACGGGCCGCCGCGCTCGAGGTCGAGCAGGCCCGCCGGGACCTCGTGGCCGGGGTCTCCCACGACCTCCGCACGCCGCTCGCGGGCATTCGCGCGATGGCGGAGTCGCTGGAGGACGGGGTGGCAGCCGACCCGCCCCACTACCTCGCCCGCATCCGGGCCGAGGTCGACCGGATGGACACCATGGTCGGCAACCTGCTCGACCTGTCGCGGCTGCAGTCCGGAGGCCAGCGGCTGCGCCGCGAGACCGTCGACCTGCGCGACCTGGTGTCCGACGTCGTCGCGTCGGCGCGCATCGTCGGCGAGCGCGACGGGGTCTGCGTCGCGGGGGAGGCGCCGCATCCGGTGCTGGTCGCCGGGGACACCGAGCTGATCGGCCGGGCCGTCGCCAACCTGCTGTCCAACGCGGTTCGGCACACCCCTGCCGGGGGGGCGGTCGCGGTGTCGGTTGACGACCGCGACGGGATCGCGTCGGTGACCGTGGCCGACGGCTGCGGCGGCATCCCCGACGACGACCTGTCGCGGGTGTTCGACGCTGGCTTCCGTGGCTCGCGGGCCCGTACGCCGGCCGAGGGCGCCTCCGGCGGGCTGGGGCTGGCGCTGGTCCGCGAGGTGGTCGCCGCCCACCGCGGCGAAGTGGGCGTCGTCAACGAGCCGCCGGGCTGCCGGTTCACGATGCTGCTGCCGCAGGGCTGACCAGGACCGGCACGTCGCTGGGCCACGGGCGCATGTCGCGAGACCACGGGGCGCACGTCGTGCTACTCGGGGATGAACCCCTGGTCGAGCTCCCACGGCCGGATCGGGGAGTTCTCGAGGATCCACGCCTGCAGGTCACGGTCGAGGCCGAGCATCACCAGCAGGCCGACAGCGATGAACACCAGCCCCAGGCCGCGACGGAACCACCCGTGGGAGTCGGCGAGCCAGCCCAGCCGGCGTACCATCCGCTGGCCGGCGAGCGCCACCAGCAGCAGGGTGCCGCTCAGCCCGACGACGTAGGCCGTCAGCAGCGTCAGACCGCGGGCCGGCTCGGCCGGGAGCACGGTGACGACGACGTAGCCGTAGAGCGGGGAGCACGACGTGAAGACCGGGCCCAGCGCGGCGCCGGTGAGCACCGCGCCGAGCGTGCCCTCGTGGTCGCGCGCCGCCGAGAGCCGGGCGGTGCTGCGCTGCTGGAGGGCGAGCCGCCCGGACACCGCCTCCCAGACACCCGGGAACAGCGCCACCAGGCCCAGCGTGATCAGCAGCCCGCCGGCGACGACGTTCCAGACATCCGGGTCGATGCCGATCAGGGCGGTCGACGCCCGCAGCAGCAGCGTGAACACCATCACCGACACCCCCAGCGAGGCGGCCACCACGACAGCGCGTCGGGTGGCCGCCCCACTCCCGGAGAGGGAGCCCCCCACGATCACGGGCAGCAGCGGGAGCACGCACGGCGCCAGAGTGGTGAGGACTCCGGCGACCACCGCGCCGAGCAGGACGAGCATGGACGGGCCGTCAGGCCACTTCGCCGGCGATGTCGGCGCCGGTCACCGAGCCGGTCCACTTCTTCAGCGCGGTGCCGTCGGGGTCGACCTGGACGTAGGTGTGCTGGTAGGTCACGCCGTACTTCTGCCGCAGCTCGGTGGCCGA
The DNA here is from genome assembly GCA_963719955.1 of uncultured Actinomycetota bacterium. GTDB lineage: Bacteria > Actinomycetota > Actinomycetes > Propionibacteriales > Nocardioidaceae > Nocardioides. The sequence goes on from CAVRDV010000002.1 coordinate 879,076, forward strand.
GTCGAAGTCGACCTTGACCAGCGTGAGCCCGTCGGGCACCCCGTCGGCGTCGATGGACTCCTCGGTGGTGCGACAGCTGGGGCACCAGGGGGCGTGGAAGAACAGCACGACGTCGGAGTCGGCGTACGCCGCCCGGTCGGCGTCGTAGTCGGCCCAGTCGACGTAGCGGCCGGGCGCCACCGCAGGCTCGGCCTTCTCCTTGTTCTTCTTCTTGGTGTCCTTCTTGCTCTTCTCGTCACCGGCGTCGGACGGCTCGCTCGACGAGGGCGCGGCGCTGCTCGCCGTGGCGGCTGCAGGGTCCGCGGCGGTGGTCGTGTCGGCGCCGCCGCACGCGGAGAGCAGCAGCAGGGCCGCGGCGAAGAGCGTCGCGGGCAGGGCGCGGGCGACTCGGCGGGGGGCTCGTCGGGTCGGGTTCATGTCCCCCATCCTGCGTGACGAGCACGCCGCAAGGCCACGGAACGGGCCTTACGGAACCCTGACGGCCCAGGGTGACCGTCGGTGGCGGACGTAGGCTGGACCGCGATGACCGACCCGGAGCGGCCCGACCGCACCCCCGCTCGCGACCGGCTCACCGGCCGCTCGGCGGCGGCTGCCCGGATCGACCAGCAGGCGAGCTGGGTCGACCTGCAACTGCGTCAGGCGGTGGCGCGCGGTGACTTCGACGACCTGCCGGGCTACGGCAAGCCGCTGGAAGGACTCGGGCCGCAGCACGACCCCGACTGGTGGGTGAAGAAGCTCGTCGAGCGCGAGCAGATCAGCGGCGTGCTGCCGCCGGCCCTGCAGCTGCGCAAGGACGACGCCGAGCTCGACGCCCGGCTCGACCGGCTGTCCCGCGAGGTCGACGTACGCCGTGAGGTGGAGGACTTCAACGAGCGCGTCCGGGCGGCGTTCTACCAGCCGCTCGGCGGGCCGCCGATGGTCACCCGGCCGCGCGACCTCGAGGCCGCGGTGGAGCGCTGGAGGACGCGTCGCGCGGCGCGCGCCGCCGAGCGGGGCCACGACCGGAATGACGACCGGGCCTCGCCCGAGCCCGCCCCCTCGCGTCGCCGGTGGCGGCGCCGGTCGCCGCCGCAGCGCTGACACGCGAGCCGGCTCCGGCGATCGGGGAGTCCCCAGGTCACCAGCTGGCACGAGGGCTCCCCGATGACCGCCGCCGCCCGCGGCGGCGTGGAATGCGTCATACCGCGCGCGGCCAGGTCGTTGCTAGCGTCCGCGCATGCCCAGCAAGAGCGCCAAGGACTTCTTTCGCCCCCTCGCCGTCGGGGCGCCCACCGCCGCTGACGGAGATCCCGGCCCGACCGAGCCGGGCGATCCACTTCTTCGACCCCTGCAACGAGAAGATGGCGGCCAAGGTGCCGCAGCATGGTCGGCACCGTCGACGTGCTGCTCGGCAACCTCGAGGACGCCGTCAAGGCGGACAACAAGGAGGCCGCCCGCGAGGGGCTGGTGCGGATCGCCCAGGAGACCGCCGACTTCGGCGGGACCGGGCCGACCCAGCTGTGGACCCGGGTCAACGCGCTCGACAGCCCGTGGGTGCTCGACGACCTGACCACGCCTGGTCACCGCGATCGGCGACAAGCTCGACGTGATCATGGTGCCGAAGGTGCAGGGCGCCGAGGACATCCACTACGTCGACCGGCTGCTCGCCCAGCTCGAGGCGAAGGCCGGGCTGACCCGGCCGATCCTGGTGCACGCGATCCTCGAGACGGCCCGCGGCGTGGCCAACGTCGAGGAGATCTGCGGCGCCTCGCCCGCGGATGCAGGGCCTCTCGCTCGGCCCGGCCGACCTGGCCGCCGACCGCCGGATGAAGACCACCCGCGTCGGCGGCGGGCACCCCGGCTACCTCGTCCGCCAGGACCCGCCCGCAGGCCCGACGGCGCCGCCGACCTCGGCGCCGACCGGACGACGTACCAGCAGGACCTGTGGCACTACACGATCGCCCGGATGGTCGACGCCTGCGCGATGCACGGGATCTACCCCTACTACGGCCCGTTCGGCGACATCGCCGACGTGGTGGCGTGCGAGGACCAGTTCCGCAACGCGTTCCTGCTCGGCTGCGTCGGCACCTGGACGCTGCACCCGAAGCAGATCGCGATCGCCAACCGGGTCTTCTCGCCCAGCGTCGAGGACATCGCGCACGCCCGCCGGGTGGTCGCCGCGATGGGCGACGGCACCGGCGCGGTGATGCTCGACGGCAAGATGGAGGACGACGCCTCGCTCAAGCAGTGCCTGGTGATGGTGCGGCTCGCCGAGCAGCTGGCGGCGATCGACCCGGAGCTCAAGGCGGCGTACGACGCGATCGAGGTGGAGCCTGACATGGACTTCCGGCCACGCCGCTCCGTGCTCTACATGCCGACCTCCAACGAGCGGGCGCTGGAGAAGGCCAAGACGATCGCCTGCGACGGGCTGATCCTCGACCTCGAGGACGCCGTCGCCCCCGACGCCAAGCCCGCCGCCCGCGAGGCGGCGTGCGCGGCGGCCGCCTCCGGCGACTACGGCCGGCGCGAGATCACCATCCGCGTCAACGGCGTCGACACCGAGTGGCACGACGCCGACCTGGCCGCCGCCTGCGCGGCCGGGCCCGACGCGATCGTCGTGCCCAAGGTCGACCGCGCCGAGGCGGTGCACGCTCTCGTCGCCGCGATGGAGAGGCACGGCGCCCCCGACCACACCACCCTGTGGGCGATGGTCGAGACGCCGGGCGCGATGCTGCGCGCCGAGGCGATCGCGGCGCCTCCGAGCGGCTTGACGGTGCTGGTGATGGGCACCAACGACCTGGTCAAGGAGCTGTACGCCGAGCACGTGCCCGGCCGCCAGCCGCTGCTGGCCGGGCTCGGGCTGGCCCTGCTCGCCGCGCGGGCGACCGGCATCGCGATCCTCGACGGCGTCTACAACGACGTCACGGACGACCGAGGGGTTCCTGGCCGAGTGCCAGCAGGGCCGCGAGATGGGCTTCGACGGCAAGACGCTGATCCACCCCGGCCAGGTCGACGGGGGCCAACGCGGCGTTCGCGCCCTCGCGCGCAGGCCGTCGAGGACGCCCGCGGGATGGTCGCGGCCTGGGAGGCCGGCCGCGGGTCCGGCGTCGTGACCTACCAGGGACGGATGGTCGAGAACCTCCACGTCGCCACCGCCGAGCGGGTGCTGGCGATCCACGAGGCGATCACGGCCCTCGAGGGCTGAGGCTCCGCCCCGCCCCGGCTGCTACGGCGGGGCCGCCCGGTTGACGGCGTACGCCGCCGCGACGGCGTCTGGCGGGAGCCGCACGTGCCGGACCAGCTCGCCGCCCTCGACCGCCCACCCCGGCGGCGGGTCGGCCGTGGGAGCCACGAGGTGGGGCGCGGCGAGGTCGGTGAGATCGACCAGGACGTCGGCCTGGTGGCGCGGGTCGCAGGTGTCGGCATAGAGGCGCTGGGCGTCGAGGTAGCGACGCTGGTCGGGGTGCTCCGGGTCGTCGGGTGACCCGTCGCGCGCGGCCACCCGGGCGACCGTGACGGGGGGTGGCGCGTCGAGGTAGACCACGAGGTCCCACGCCGGGTTGATCTCGGGCCGCTGCGCGAAGATCCCGTCGACGACGAGCACCGCGTGCTCGGGGACCTGCTCGCTCGCCGCGCCGACGTACTCGTCGGTGACCACGTCGTGCCACGCCGCACGGTAGCGGGCACCGGGGCCGGTCAGCCACGGATCCAGCAGCTCTCGCCGCATCGCCCGGTAGTCGAAGTGCCGGGTCCAGACCGCCTCCGGCGTCCGTCCGAGGGCGTGCCGGTGCTCGCGCGGGTGATGGAAGGCGTCGACCGAGGACCGGGCGACCGTCCGCCCCAGGCCGCGCAGGTGCCCGGCGAGCTCGTCGGCGAAATGGCTCTTGCCGACGCCGTCGGGACCGTCGACGGCGACCAGCAGCGGCCGGCGTACGTCGGGCAGCAGGCCGGCGACGTGCGCCAGCACGGTCTCGCGGGGTTCCACCGTCAGTCGGACTCGCGGCGGAGGACGTCGTCGAGCCAGTTCTTGGCCGAGCCGAGCCAGCCGGCAGCCTCGTGCACGAGCCGGCCGAGCGCGTCCTGGGTGCGCCTGAAGGCCTCGGTGTACGACGCCGCCGCGTCCTGCGCGGCCTCCGACACGGGTGCCGTCGCGTCGTCCTCGCGACGGGGGTAGTCGCCGCCGAGGATCGCGGTGTAGGCGCCGGAGTCGACCCAGGTGCGGAGCTCGCGCGCCCTCACCACGGCGAACGGGTGGCTGGCCCGCTCGGTCAGCAGCACCTTGAGGACGGAGTCGCGCAGGTCCTCGGTGTCGGCGTACTCGGCGCCCTGCTCGAAGAACGACGTGATGTCGAGCTGGTCGAGGTGGCCGCCGGAGGCGGTCTTCATGTGCACGCGCGTGGCGACGGCCGGGTCCTGCGTCGCCAGCAGGCCGGCACGGTCGGCGGACAGCTCGGCCTTGCGGCTCCACTCCATGAGGGCGGCGAGGATCACACGCAGGCCGAGAGCGCCGCCGGGCACCGCGGCGAGGACACCGGTGAGCACGATGAGTCGCTCGAGCAGCGTGCGGTAGACGGCGTGCCCCGACAGCGCGTGACCGAGCTCGTGGCCGATGACGAAGCGCATCTCCTCGTCGTCGAGCAGGTCGATCAGGCCGGAGTTGACCACGATGATCGGGCTGTTCATGCCGATCGTGCGGGCGTTGAACGTGGGGTCGGCGACGACGTAGAGCTCGGGGAGGTCGCCGGCGTCGAGCACCGAGCCGGCGTCGGCCAGGGCGCGGTGGAGCTCGGGGAACTGCCGCTCGTTGACCCGGACCGAGGAGCCCAGGAAGACCAGCCGCACCTGCCGCTCGTTGATCAGCGCGTTGAACGCCATGAGCAGGGCGTCGAACCCCTTGAGCTTCCGCAGCGCGACCAGCGCCCCCTTGTCGGCGGGGTGCTCCCACGCGCGCGAGCTGATGCCGGGCAGCTCGCTTCGCGACCGGACGGGCTTCTTGGTGGCCATGCCGCGACTATCTCACGCGGGGCGGGTCGGGCCGGTCCCCGAACGTTTGCTGCGAAATGGTCGGCGACACGCGCCGAACCGGTGCCTTTCGCAGCAAACGATCCCGGTCCGGAGCTAGGGACCCACGGGGAAAGGCGGCCGCGCGAGGGTCAGGCCGCTGCCGACCACCAGGGTGGTGGAGTCAGGGTCCAGCGCCTCGCCGCTCCCGGGCGGGCCCGGGCTCGCCGGTAGGCGGCAGTGAGCCGCTCCACCACCATGGTCCGCTGCGTCAGGTCGCCTCCGACGACCGAGGTGTACTCCAAGCCGGCCTCCCGCAGGCGGTGCTCTCGGGCGACATCCCGCCGGTGACGGTCAGCCGCCTTGTGGTGAGCGCCGTCGTACTCCACCACGAGCCCGACCTCCGGGTCGAGCAGGTCTGGTACGCCGAGCAGCCGGCCGCCGTGGTCGAAGACCGGCACGTTGCACAGCGGCGGCGGAAGACCCGCGTCGAGCACCCAGACCAGCCGCAGGCGTGACTCCTGAGGTGAGCGACTGCCCTCGACGCCCAGTCCCAGCGCCTCGCGCACCAGGCACACGCCCCACCAGTGCGGGTGCCGCTCGACGTACTCGTCCATCGCGGCCAGCGTCGACAGCCGGGCGGCCACCACCATGTCCACGGCTGCGACCGCCTCCCGGACCGACCCGGCGAACCTCATCTCGTCGAAGAGCGCTCGCGCGACGGTGGTGCAGCGCAGGCCCTCGACCACGCAGGCGTCGTCGGGTGCCAGCTGGTGCCGCAGGTAGTCGTCTCGCCCGTGCCGGTCTCGACGCGCGCCGGAGCGACGGATCACAGGAACGGGGCGGAGCACACCGGAGGCGAGCGTGCCGTCGAAGAACCCGGCTCCGTGCCAGCGAAGCGCCGCCCACCCCGTCAGGGCCTCGAACTCCCGCAGCGGGACGCCGGCCTCGACGATGCGTTGTTCAGTGCGCTCGGGCGGCACCGACGCCGGCACGAACCAGCCGGGACCGCACGCTCGCCACGAGGCGCCCCGGGCCTGGCCGCGCGTGGGTCCGACAACTCCCGCCGGGTCGATGCGGACCGGTGCGGTCAGATCCCCGGGAACCGGTCGAAAGGGCAGCCAGGCCTCGGACACGCCAGGTATTCAGCCAGGTCCGGAAGGTCCCGCGCGGCGTGGTCGACGGCGCTGTGGACAACCCACCTCCAGTCCGGCCCTGCGGATGGATCTCGGCCCGGGGCCCGAACGTTTGCTGCGTTCTGCACGCCTGACCGGCGTGTCGCCGTGCCATATGCAGCAAACGTTTGCGGTTGGCCCGGCTCACCCCTCCGACATCGGGATCCGGACGCCTCGGTCGCGCGCCACGTCACGGGCGAGGTCGTAGCCGGCGTCGACGTGCCGGATCACGCCCATGCCGGGGTCGTTGGTGAGCACCCGCTCGATCTTCTGCGCGGCGAGGGCGGTGCCGTCCGCGACGCACACCTGCCCGGCGTGGATCGAGCGCCCCATGCCGACGCCGCCGCCGTGGTGGATGGACACCCAGGTCGCGCCCGACGCCGTGTTGACCAGCGCGTTGAGCAGGGCCCAGTCGGCGATGGCGTCGGAGCCGTCGAGCATCGCCTCGGTCTCGCGGTACGGCGACGCGACGGACCCGCAGTCGAGGTGGTCACGACCGATCACGACCGGCGCCTTGACAGCTCACCCGAGGCGACCATCTCGTTGAAGCGCAGCCCGGCCAGGTGGCGCTCGCCGTACCCCAGCCAGCAGATCCGCGCCGGCAGCCCCTGGAACTCCACCCGCTCGGCGGCCATGCGTGATCCAGCGGTGCAGCCGCTCGTTGTCGGGGAACAGCTCGAGGATCGCGCGGTCGGTCGCCGCGATGTCGGCCGGGTCGCCGGAGAGCGCGGCCCACCGGAACGGCCCCTTGCCCTCGCAGAACAGCGGCCGGATGTACGCCGGCACGAAGCCCGGGAAGTCGAAGGCCCGGTCGTAGCCGCCCTTGCGCGCCTCGTCGCGGATCGAGTTGCCGTAGTCGAAGACCTCGGCGCCCGGCGTCCTGGAACTCCACCATCGCCCGCACGTGCCGCGCCATCGACTCCTGCGGCACGCTTGGTGAAGCCGGCCGGGTCCTCGGTCCGCTCGCGCTCCCAGTCCTCGAAGCGCACGCCCGGCCGGCAGGTAGAACAGCGGGTCGTGGGCCGAGGTCTGGTCGGTGACGATGTCGATCGGCGCCGTCGTGCACCGTCGAGCAGCTCGGGCAGCAGGTCGGCGGCGTTGCCGAGCACCCCGATGGACAGCGCCCGCCGCTCGTCGCGCGCCGCGACGGCCAGCGCGACCGCCTCGTCCAGCGACGACGCCTCGACGTCGAGGTAGCGGTGCTCGAGGCGCCGCTGGATCCGGTGCGGGTCGCACTCGATGCAGATCACGACGCCGTCGTTCATGGTGACGGCGAGCGGCTGCGCGCCGCCCATCCCGCCCAGCCCGGCGGTCAGCGTGATGGTCCCGGCGCAGCGTCCCGTCGAACCGCTTGTCCGCCACCGCCGCGAAGGTCTCGAACGTGCCCTGCAGGATCCCCTGGGTGCCGATGTAGATCCACGAGCCGGCCGTCATCTGGCCGTACATGATCAGGCCCGATCTCCTCCAGCCGCCGGAACTCCTCCCAGTTCGCCCAGTCGCCGACCAGGTTGGAGTTCGCGATCAGCACCCGCGGCGCCCACTCGTGGGTGCGCATCACGCCGACCGGCTTGCCGGACTGGACGAGCATCGTCTCGTCGTCCTGCGAGCGTCGCGCAGGGTCCGCACCAGCGCGTCGTACGCCGGCCAGCTGACGGGCCGCCTTGCCGGTGCCGCCGTACACGACGAGGTCCTCGGGCCGTTCGGCGTTGTCGGGGTCGAGGTTGTTCATCAGCATCCGCAGCGGCGCCTCGGTCTGCCACGAGCCGCAGCTCAGCTCGGTGCCGCGCGGGGCGTGGACGGGCAGGCGGGGGTTGTCGGTCATCGGAAGGCTCCTCGGTTGCTAGGGTCTCGGTCGTGCGAGAGGTGCGGCTCCGGCGCTCGGGGGACGACCGCCGGCGCTACGAGATCGGGGGAGTCGGCTGGCTCCGGAGCGCCGGTTGGCTGACCCAGAAGGCCGACGCCGGCACGGGCGCGGCTGCGGAGCCAGAGTGGACGTTCGAGCCGCGCGGCTGGACCGGCGGCAAGGCCGAGGCGCTGGACCGCCGCAGCAGCCTCCCGGTCGGGGGGTACCACCGCGCCAAGGCCCTGTCGCACGCGGGCTCGGTCTCCTGGGCCTCGCGCACCTACGACCTCGCCCGGACCCGCGGTTGGCGGCAGCGCTACCTGCTCAGCCTCGACGCACAGTCGGTGATCGCCCTGGAAGTGAAGGGCTACGGCAAGCAGCCTGTGCGACTGTCCATCTCGCCGACGCTCGCCGACGAGCCGGGGCTGGTGTTGTTCACCTGCTGGCTGTGCCAGCTGTTCGCGGCGCAGGACGCCGGCGCGGCGTCGAGCACGTCCTGACCACACGGTTCACTCCTCCTGCGCGCTGGCGTGCCCGTCGGCCCACACCTCGGCGACCTCGCTCAGGAGCCCGTCGGCGACGGTGAGAAAGCTGGCGACGTGGAACATCGCCGCCTCGTTGAAGACCCGCGCCCGCACCACGGCCCGGCCGTCGGCCACCACGATGTCCTCGGCGACGAAGCTCCACCGTCCCGGGTAGTCGGCGTTGAAGGCCACCCACTCGTCGGCCCCGAACACCCGGCCGTCGTGCACCAGCTCGACGCGGCAGTCGTCGGCCAGCAGCCTCCGCAGCGCCGGCCAGTCCCGACGGTCGAGGGCCGAGGCGAACTGGTGGGCGAGGAATGCCGGTGTCGCGGTCACGGCAGGTCTCCGATCTGGTCGCGGACGGCGTCGAGCACGGCGCCGCTGCGCACCAGCTCGACGGCGGTCTCGATCTCCGGGGACAGGTGGCGGTCGGGCCCGGGACCGCTCGACGCCCGCCTCCCGCAGCCGGCGTACGACGGCCCCGGTGGCGGGCGAGGGCCGCAAGGGAGATCGCAGGTCCAGGGCCCGCGCCGCGGTCAGGATCTCGATGGCGACCACCCGGGTCAGCCCGTCGAGCGAGCGGCGCAGCTTGCGGGCCGCCGACCATCCCATCGACACGTGGTCCTCCTGCATCGCCGACGAGGGGATCGAGTCGACCGATGCCGGCACGGCCAGCCGCTTCAGCTCGGACACGATCGCGGCCTGGGTGTACTGCGCGATCATCAGCCCGCTGTCGACGCCTGGGTCGTCGGCGAGGAACGGCGGCAGCCCGTGGTTGCGGGCCTTGTCGAGGAACCGGTCGGTGCGCCGCTCGCTGATCGAGGCGACGTCGGCGGCGACGATCGCCAGGAAGTCGAGCACGTAGCGCGACCGGCGCCCCGTGGAAGTTGCCGTTGGACTCGACCCGGCCGTCGTCGGGCAGCACCACCGGGTTGTCGATCGCGCTGGCGAGCTCGCGCGCCGGCGACCAGGGCGCGCGTGCTCCACCGTGTCGCGGGCCGCGCCGTGCACCTGCGGCGAGCAGCGCAGCGAGTAGGCGTCCTGCACCCGGTTGCAGTCGGGGCCCCGGTGCGAGGCGACGATCCCCGAGTCGCGCAGCAGCGCGACCAGGTTGGCGGCCGATGCTGCCTGGCCCGGGTGCGGGCGCAGCGCCTGCAGCTCGGCGGCGAAGACCCGGTCGGTGCCGAGCTGCCCCTCGACCGACATCGCGGCGGCGAGGTCGGCGGTGCGCAGCAGCAGTGCGCGCAGGTCGCTCGATCGCCAGCACGAGCATGCCGAGCATGCCGTCGGTGCCGTTGATCAGCGCCAGGCCCTCCTTGGCGCCGAGCACGACCGGGGCGAGGCCGGCGGCGGCCAGGGCGTCCGCGGCCGGCATCGCGCGTCGCCGTCGGCGTCGCGCACGTCGCCCTCCCCGATCAGCGCGAGGGCGCAGTGGGCCAGGGGGGCGAGGTCGCCGGAGCAGCCGAGCGAGCCGTACTCCCGCACCACGGGCGTGATCCCGTGCGTCAGCAGGTCGGCGAGCAGCTGCGCGGTCTCGCGGCGTACGCCGGTGTGCCCGGTGGCGAGCGTCGAGAGCCGCAGCAGCATCAGCGCGCGGACGACCTCGCGCTCCACCTCCGGACCGGAGCCGGCGGCGTGCGAGCGCACCAGCGAGCGCTGCAGCTGGGCGCGCAGCTCGGGGGGGATGTGCCGGGTGGCGAGCGCGCCGAACCCCGTCGAGATGCCGTACGCCGGCGTCGGGGCGGCCGCGAGCTCCTCGACCACCGCCCGCGCCCGGTCGATCGCGGCGAGCGCGTCGACACCCAGCTCGACGGGCGCGCCGAGACGGGCCACCGCCACCACCTCGTCGAACGACAGCGGGCCGGTGCCGACGACCACGGTCGTGGTCGCGGCAGCCTCGGGAGGCGTCGTGCTCATGCTCCCATTGCACTCCTCGGCCCGGGGCCGCGCCAGGGACCGCGGCCCGCCTGTCGTCTCGGATCCGAGACTCGGCTCGGCACCGAGGTCGGCGCGACCACGCCCGCCTCCGGCACCTGGGCCGTGATCGGGACAAGGAATCTGGCCAGGGCGATCGGCTGACCCTCCTCCGAGGAGCCGTCCGCACCCGCCTGGGCCCAACGGGGTGCGGATGGCTCCTCGGAGGCGCACCCCGCGCCACCCACGGCTAGCCTCGGCCCATGGAGCTCCGGACGAGCCGGCTGCGACTGCGGCTGCCGAGTGAGGGCGATGCCGAGCGGGCGCTCGCCCTGCTGCAGGACGACGAGGTGCGCCGGTGGAACCCGGCCGGCCCGGACCCCGATCTCGCCGCGGCCCGCGCGTGGTGCGCGAGACTCGCCGACTGGTCCGGCGGCGACCACGCGACCTGGCACGTCGACGACCTCGACAGCGGCCTGTTCGTCGCCAACGTCTCCCTCTTCGCGATCGATGCCGAGCAGGCGACGGCGAAGGTCGGCTACCGGGTGCTGCCCGAGGCTCGCGGTCGCGGCGTGGCCCGCGAGGCCGTGGTCGCGGCGACCGCCTGGGCTCTCACCGAGCGCGGCCTCGCCCGGATCCAGCTCGAGCACGCCGTCGCGAACCCGGCGTCCTGCCGGGTGGCCGAGGCCGCGGGCTACCGGCTCGAGGGCACGCTGCGGTCGTCGTACCTCCTCGAGGGCCAGCGGTACGACGAGCACGTGCACGGCCGGCTCGCCACCGACCCGGCCCCGCAAGGCGCCGCACCCGGCCCCACCGAGAGGGGTTAGCCGACCCTGCCTTGTCGCGGGCCGGAGTGACCGGAGAGGGTAGACCCACGGGCGACATGGCGGAGGTGGCGGGATGTCGAAGAAGGTCAAGCCCCCGGAGGGCGCGGACGACCTGAGCGCGGCGGTGGTCAAGCAGGAGCGGCTCGACCCGGCGAGGTACAAGCAGGACGGCCGGCTCAAGGGCGCCTACTACAACGAGGAGATCGCCCACCTGCAGGAGCAGCTCGTGCTGCTGCAGTACTGGATCCAGACCCAGGGCCTCAAGGTCGCGGTGATCTTCGAGGGACGCGGCTCGGCAGGCAAGGGCGGCGTGATCAAGCGCATCACCGAGCGCACCAGCCCGCGCACCGTCCGCGTGGTCGCGCTGCCCAAGCCGACCGAGCGACAGCAGACCCAGTGGTACTTCCAGCGCTACGTCGAGCACCTGCCCGCCGCCGGCGAGATGGTGCTGTTCGACCGCAGCTGGTACAACCGCTCGAACGTCGAGTGGGTGATGGACTACTGCACCCCCGAGGAGCACCAGGAGTTCCTCCGCTCCTGCCCGGAGTTCGAGCGGATGCTGGTGCGCAGCGGGATCACCGTCATCAAGTACTGGTTCTCGGTCTCCTACGACGAGCAGCGGCGACGCTTCGAGGCCCGCAACGCCGAGCCGCTGAAGCGCTGGAAGCTCTCCGACATGGACCTCGCCGAGCACGAGCTCTACGTGAAGTACTCGATGGCGAAGGACACCACGTTCCAGTACACCGACATCAAGCAGGCGCCGTGGTACGTCGTCCCGTCCGACGACAAGAAGGCCGCCCGGCTCAACTGCATCTCCCACCTGCTGAGCATGTTCCCCTACGAGGACGTCGCCCCCGACGTCGTCGAGCTGCCGGTGATGAAGGAGCTGCCCTACGTCCGGCCGCCGATGCACGAGCAGACCTTCGTCCCGCAGGTCTACTGACGACCCCGTGCGGCCCGCGCGCCGGCTCCGTCCGCGTAGGGTCGTCGGGTGCTCACCGTGCGCCCCGCCACCCTGGACGACGCCGTCGCCTGGGCGGAGATCGTGACAGCCTGCTCCCCCTACCTCGTCCAGGACGCGCGCTCCACCGAGCACGAGAGCCGCACCGAGCCGCCCGGCTGCCGTCGCGTGGTGGCCGAGCGCGACGGTGAGGTCGTGGGCGTCAGCCGGTTGCACGCCTACCGTGACGAGGACCACGTCACCCTGCTCGTCATGGTGCCGCCACGACACCGCCGATCCGGCGTGGGCGCTGCGCTGCTCGCCGACCAGCAGCCGGCGGCGACCGGCGTGGGCGCGGCGACGCTGCGGATGGTCGTCGAGGACGACGACGACAGCCGGGCGGCCGCCCACGCCTGGGGCCTGACGCTCACGCGCAGGTTCGCGATGTCCATGGTCGACCCCCGCACCGTCGAGGCTCCCGAGCCGCCGGCCGGCGTCCGCCTGACGCCGTTGACCACGATCCCGACGCGGGTGATCTGGCACGCCCACTCCGCGGTGGCCCGTGACGACCCCTCGGGGCTGTCGGTCCCCGTGCCGTTCGAGGAGTTCCAGGCCGACTGGGCCGATCCCCGGATGCGACCCGACCTCGGCCGGGCGGTGCTGGTCGGCGACGAGCTGGCGACGTTCACGATCGTCGGCGTAGCCGGCGACCGTTCGTGGAGCGACATGACCGGCACCCTCCCGTCCTATCGTGGCCGCGGCTACGCCAGGCTCGCCAAGCAGCACGCGCTCGCTGCCGCCGCTGCCGCCGGCGTCACCCGGGCGATGGCCGGCAACGACGACGCCAACGCGGCCATGGTCGCGGTCAACCGCGACCTCGGGTACGCCGTCTTCGCGCGGCCCGCTCTCGGCGAGAAGCCGGTGGCCTCGACCGGCTAGTCGAGCCAGCCGCGCCGGGCGGCCTCGACCCCGGCCTGGAAGCGGCTGGCGGAGCCGAGCTCGGTCATGATCTCGGCCATCATCCGGCGCACCGTGCGGGTGGAGACGTCGAGCCGGCGGGCGGCCGCCTCGTCGGTGAGACCGGTGGCGGCAAGCCGCACCAGCGCCTGCGCGACCGAGCCCTCGACGGCCACGTCGCGATGCCGGGCCGTGCCCAGCGGGTCGGCGCCGCGCCAGAGCAGCTCGAAGTACTCCATCAGCGTCTCGACGACCGCAGGGACGCGGACCTCGACCGCGCCCTGGTTGGGCTGCTCGGGGTTCCACGGCAACAGCGCCACCTCGCGGTCGACCAGGATCATCAGCACAGGGACGCTGGGGGCGGTGCGCACCTCGCCGCCCTCCTCGCTCAGCCACCGCGCGTAGCCCAGCGTGGGCGGGTCGGTGCGCGAGGCGTCCTGGTAGACCGCCCGGATCCCCACGCCCCTGCCCAGCGCCTCGGCGTTCAACGGCCGGCTGGCCTCCATCTCGACGGCGTCGTGGCTGCGACCCGGGTTGACCGACACGCACTCGTGCGTGGCACCCAGCGCCAGGTCGGACAGCCGCGCGCGGACGGCCTCGCTCGAGGTGTAGCGGATCACCGACTCGCGGTGCAGCAGCGACTCGTGCTCCTGGGCGATCGTCTCCATGGTGGCGCGGAGCTCGGCGAGCTGTTGCTGTCGCTTCAGGATCTCGGTCTCGGCCGCGGCAGCGGCCTGCGCGATGGCCACCCGGGGCGGACAGACGGTGAGCGCGGGCCCGTCGCCGCCGAGCAGCGACAGGTCGGCCAGCTGGTCCAGGGCGCGGCGGACCTCGGCTTCGGGGAGTCCGCTGCCGGCGATCAGGTCGGGCAGCGTCAGCCCCGGCTCGGCGAGCAGCTGCCGGTAGACCAACCGCGTTCCGGCGTCGAGCTCCACGTGTCCCCTTGCTCCGAGTCGCCGTCGCCGGTCGCGCGGCTGCTGGACGATTCCGGCCAGGACCGGTGTCGGCCAGGGCCACAGTCTTCCCGGGCGACCCGTCAGCGTCCAGAGTTCTTGACATCAGCTCGCCCGCGTCACCCCGACGGACACCCCACGGAGGATCCCATGCGACGACTTGTCACCGTCATCGTCAGCACGCTGCTGGCCGTCTCGGCCATGGTCGGCGTGTCCCACCTCGCCGACACCGGCGCCGCCCAGGCCGGTGGCTTCGGCTGGCCCGGGTCCGTCCGAGGCTGAGGTTCGGGTGTACCTCGCCTCGCTGGTGGTCCGCCGCGATCCCACCACCGTCGCGGCGGACGCCGGCGAGGTCGAGGCCGGTCTGGCGGCCGTGCTCGCGAGCCCACCCCCCGAGCACCATCGCATCCGGCACCAGCGCGACGCCCTCACCCTCGTCTGCTTCGTCTCCGCGGGGAGCGAGCGCGAGGCCCACCTCCTGATCGGTCAGCTCCGGCAGCGGGTGTCCGCCACCGTCGCGGGGTACGCCGGCTGGTCGCTCGACGAGAGCCCCGAACCCCCCGCCTGACCGCTCCACGCACCTCCGGTCGTTCGCGGCCCTACCATGCGGGCATGGCGTCCGGCCCGAGCAGCAACGTCCCGGCCGCCAGCCGCGCGCTGCAGGTGCTGCGCTTCCTCGCCAGCCAGTCCGACCCCGTGCCGATGGACCGGATCGCCCGTGTCTGCGGGCTGCCCCGGTCGACGGCGTACCACCTGCTCGCGACGATGATCGAGGAGGGCTTCGTCGTCCACCTGGCCGACGAGCGGCGCTACGGTCTCGGCATCGCGGCGTTCGAGGTCGGCAGCGGCTACGCCCGTCAGGCCCCGCTCCAGAGGCTGGCTCGCCGCCCGCTGGCGACCCTCGTCGACGAGTGCGGCCACAGCGCCCACCTGGCGGTGCTCCACGGATCCGACGTCCTCTACGTGCTCGAGGAGCGTGCCCCCGGCCGGCCTCCACTGGTCACCGACGTCGGGGTCCGGCTCCCCGCGTCCCTCACCGCCAGCGGGCGGGCGATCCTCGCCTCCCTCCCGCTCGCGCAGGTACGCGCGCTGTTCCCCGACCGGACCGCGTTCGTCGATCGCACCGGCCGTGGGCCGACCTCCCTCTCGGCGCTGCGCACCCTGCTCGCCGAGACCCGGCAGCGCGGCTACGCCACGGAGGACGGCGAGGTGACGCCGGGCTTCGCCAGCGTCGCGGCGCCCGTGCTCGACCACAACGCGCACCCCGTGGCCGGAGTCGCCGTGACGTTCCCGACCGGCGGAGCCGACGCCGCCACCCTGGCTACCGGCGTACGCCGGGTGGCCGACGCGCTCAGCCGCCGGCTCAGTGGACGCTGACGGGCGGGGCCCGCACTTCTGCAGGTTCTTGCAACGCACGTTCCTGCAGGTGCCAAGCACTTGCCTTCGCCCCCGGCCCGGGGTGGAATCACGGCGCGGGCGTCGGCTTCACCCCATGGGAGCCGGCGCCCGCCGCGTGTTTCCGGCCGGCGGAAGCGAGCGGGGGCGCGTCAGGCGATGTCGCCGACGAACTTGCCGGGGCTGGTGACCGGAAGCTCCGGCAGCTCGCGGGCGGCGAGCACGGCGCGGCCGATGCTGGCGCCGACGTCGTCGAGGCTGGCCTTCTCGGGTGGGGTGTCGAAGGCACGGGGGTCGAGCTCCTCGACGATGACGACGGGCAGGTCTCCCACGCGGGCGTGCTTGACGACGGTGAACGTCGCTCCGGGGGTGAACACCACCTCCCGCTCGTCGGGGTGCTGCGAGTGCGCCTCGATCGAGCGGCCGGAGCGGCCGACGACGGCGTACAGCCCGGCCGCCGTGAAGTTCTCGGTCGCGACCCGCGGGTCGCGCGAGGTGGCCACCAGCCCGGTGGTGACCACGAAGCCACCACCCTGGAAGCCCAGCCCGGCCGCGGACCCGACGCCGCGGAAGGAGATGCCGCGATAGCGGGGGAGCTTGTCGAGGGCCGCAAGCAGGTGCTCCAGCGTCTCCTCGATCGGGGTCGGCGACCCGGCCTCGCTCATGGCGCCTCCTGCAGGAAGATGTCCCAATAGCCGCCGGCGTCGTTCCACACCTTGTCGACCACCGTGAACTGCGTGCCCTTGTCGAACAGGATCTCCGCCTCACTCGAGTACTGCGACAGCCCTTCGATGTTGCGGCCGGAGCTGCCGTCCACGTGGAACATCGTATTGCCGCCGGCTCGGAACCCCTGGGCAACGGTCTCGCTGGTGCTGGTGCTGAAGAAGGCCGGGTCGCTGAACGAGCCGCCGGGGCGGATCCCGTCGAGGACCGAGTCGGGCAGGTTGGTCCCGCGCAAGCTGTCGCCGGGGACCGCCGGCAGCTTGTCGAGCCCGTCGCTCATCTCGTCGGCGACGTTGCCGAGCTGCTGGGGCGAGAAGCTGCCGCTGTCGCTCAGCCCGCGAAGGTGGGCGTTGAGGTCGTCGTAGAGCGGACCGGAGTAGGCGTTGAGCGCCTTGACCTCGTCGACCGACAGGTCGGGTGGCAGGCGGTCGAGGGCGTTGATGTCGCCCAGGTCGTCGAGGAAGCCGAGGTCGCCGGCACCCTCGAGGCGGCCCAGGTCGTCGAGCCTTCCGAGGTCGTCGAGATCGTCGAGCCTGCGCAGGTCGGCGAGGTCGTCGAGCTTGGCCAGCGCGCCGAGGTCGTCGAGGTGGCTCGCGCCGGTCGCGGCCGTGCCGGAGCCGGCGGTGGCCACGGCGACGATCAGGTCGGGCACCAGGTGCCCGATGGCGCGGGCCGGGTCGTCGGCCCAGGTGTCCCAGTCGAGCAGCCCCTTGCCGAGCTCCCGGCCGAAGGCGACCGGGTCGTCGCGCAGCGCCTGCAGCAGGTCGCCGACACTCTCGATGGAGAGGCGGTACTTCGTCGCGAGCTCCTCGGGGGTCAGCTCACCGGTCGAGAGCTTCCAGAGGTCGCCGACCATGTTCACGGTGCTGAACGGCGTCAGCGTGACGAGGTCCCAGATCGCCTCCCCCGCGCCCTCGAAGATGCCGCCCACGAAGCGCAGCCCGGACTCCAGCCACCCGGGCTTCTCCGGGGCGTCGCGGCACCCCACCCGCACCTGGGCGGCGCACGTCCCCGCCGCGGTGTCGAGCAGGGTGGTCGCGCGGGCGAACTCGCCCACCGCCCCGTCGCGCACAGCCTGGCCCGGGTCGTGGAAGGGGTGGATCGTGAGCGTCATGGTCTCCCCGCGCGCGGCCGCGTCGGCCACCTCGCGGCGGGCCCGAGCGACGTCGGCGTCGTACGCCGCCCGGGCCGATGTCGTGACCTCGTCGCCGCGGGCGTACTCCCCGCTCGCCCAGGTCGCGACCCGCTGCGCCTCCTCGACCGCGCCGGCGTAGGCCTCCAGGGCCTGGCCGGCGGTGCGGAACCCGTCCCCCGCGCGGGTCCAGCGGTCCGGCTCGAGGTCGTGCGCGTCACGGAAGTGGTCGGCGGCCCGCCCGGTCCAGCCCTCGACCGAGATCCGCGACAGCGCCTCGCCGGTGTCGTAGAAGGCCTGACCCTTGTCGACCGTCGTCGCTGCGCGGGCCCGGATCGCGGCCGGGTCGCCGCGCACCGTGAAGTCGGGAGCCGCCACGGTCAGTCCCCCATGACCGTCACCTCGGCCACCCGGCCGGCGGCGGCGCCGAGCGCGTCGGAGCCGCGCTGGTCGAGCTCGGCGTAGTTGAGCGCGATCTTGCCCAGCCGACCCGCCATCTCCTCCACGTCGTGGACCAGGTTGTTCATGCCGCGCTCCCAGCGGTCCTTGAACTCCGCCACGGCGTCCCACACCACGCTGCTCCCGAGCGCGTCCTCGCTCGGCACCAGGTCGCCCACGTCCTGATCCCGGAAGAGCTGCACCGTCTCGCTCAGCCCCTGAGCGGCCTGCCCGAGGCTGGGCAGGTCGACCTCGAAGTCGTACGACGGCACGGGGGGCTCCTTCGTCGGGGCGGCGGGTGGACGGCACAGGTGGCAGGGCCTGGGTGTTTGGTCCTGTCATGCCCCGGGTAGACCCCTTTGAAACCGGGGAACCGAACCAGGAGGAAAAGCGATGACCATCGGTCTCGACATCGGCGAGCCGTCCGCGGCCGCGCTGACGGTGGCCGAGGGTGTCGAGCCGCTGCAGGCCCTGGTGACAGAGCTGCATGACGCGGTCGCCGCCGCCTCGACCGGGTTCCGCGGTGCGGCCGCCGGCGGGCTCGGCGCCGCGCTCGAGGCCTGGTTCGACGTCGCCGGCACCCTCTCGCCGATCCTGGAGGCCTACAGCCAGGCGCTCGCGACGGTCGACCACGAGCACGCCGCCAACGAGACCGTGCAGGTCGACCGCTACTCCGCCGGCGGCGCTCACCTCGACGACCGGCTGGGGGGCCCCCGGTGAGCGATCGGGGGCTGGTCGTCCACCAGCAGTCCCTGGCCGACATCGAGGAGGCGCTGACGCGGGCGACCGACGGGATCCTCAGCCAGCTGACCGGCGCGCTCGACACCGCCGACCGCCAGCTGCGCGGCTGGACCCAGGAGACGCCGTCGCGGCAGGCGCAGCGCGACTACGAGCGCCGCCTCCGCGGCGGCATCGAGCGGCTCACCGCCGCCCTCGACGACGTCCGCGCCGAGGTCGCCCACCACCGCGAGGACGCCCGGTCGACCGAGGTGGAGAACGTCGCGATCGTCGGCTGAGCACCTGGTTACCGGTCAGTAGGATCTTTGTCACCCGGCTTCGGGGCTGTGGCCGGGGACTGAGTTCCGTATCGTCTGCGAGCGTGAACACTGTTCTCGTCATCGGGCTGCTGCTGAACGCGATCGCACTGCCGATCGTGGCCCGGCGCCTGTGGTTCCTGCTCCGCCTGGTGCGCAGCGGCCAACCCGCGCCCGACCGCATCGAGGGCGTCGTCGGCCGCCTGGGCCGGGCCGCCAAGACCGAGCTGGTCGAGGTGCTCGGGCAGCGCCGCCTGCTGAAGTGGACGGTGCCCGGTCTGGCGCACTTCTTCACGTTCTGGGCGTTCGTGATCCTGGGCAGCGTCTACGTCGAGGCGTACGCCGTGATGCTCGGCCCCGACGACTTCCACATCCCCGTCATCGGGCACTGGGCGGTGCTGGGCTTCGCGCAGGACCTGATCGCCCTGCTCGCGCTGGTCGCGATCGCCACGTTCCTGGTGATCCGGGTGAAGAACTCGCCGGCCAAGCTGGGCCGCCAGTCGCGGTTCAAGGGGTCGCACGAGTTCGGCGCCTACCTCGTGCTGTTCTTCATCTTCAACGTCATCTGGACGATGTTCCTGTTCCGCGGCGCGGCCTCGGCGCTCGGCAACTACGACAACGGCGGGGCGTTCGTCTCCAACGCCATCGGCTCGATGCTCGACGGGCTGTCGGAGGGCACGCTGCACGTCCTCGAGGGCCTGGGGCTGCTGCTGCACATCGGCGTGATGCTGGTGTTCCTGATCGAGGTCGTGCACTCCAAGCACCTGCACATCATGACCGCGCCCATCAACGTGCTGTTCAAGCGGCAGCCCATCGCTCTGGGCGCAGCCAAGCCGCTCACCGCGTCCGGCGTACCCCTGTCGCTGGAGGACATCGAGGAGATCGACGAGGAGACCAGCTTCGGCGTCGGCAAGGTCGAGGACTTCTCCTGGAAGGGCATCCTCGACTTCGCGACCTGCACCGAGTGCGGTCGCTGCCAGTCGCAGTGCCCGGCGTGGAACACCGAGAAGCCGCTGTCTCCCAAGCTGCTGATCATGGCGCTGCGCGACCACGCGTACGCCGCCGGGCCGGCGATCCTGGCCGACGGGTCGGGCGGACCCGCGGCCGCCGTGGCCGAGCTGGAGCGGCCGCTGGTCGGCGAGACCGAGGGCGACCCGTGGGCGCCGACCGGCGGCGGCGTCATCGACCCCGACGTGCTGTGGTCGTGCGTGACGTGCGGCGCCTGCGTGCAGCAGTGCCCGGTCGACATCGAGCACGTCGACCACATCGTCGACATGCGCCGCTACCAGGTGCTGGTCGAGTCGAACTTCCCGGCCGAGCTCAACCAGCTCTTCAAGGGCCTGGAGAACAAGGGCAACCCGTGGAACATGTCGCCGACGACCCGCATGGACTGGGCCAAGGGCCTCGACTTCGAGGTGCCCGTCGTCGGCGAGGACGTCGAGTCGCTCGACGGGTCGACTGGCTGTTCTGGGTCGGCTGCGCCGGCGCCTACGAGGACCGCGCCAAGAAGACCACCAGCGCCGTCGCCGAGCTGCTGCACCTGGCCGGGGTCTCGTTCGCGTGCTCGGCAACGGCGAGACCTGCACCGGCGACTCCGCGCGCCGGGCCGGCAACGAGTTCGTCTTCCAGGGGCTCGCCCAGCAGAACGTCGAGACCTTCAAGGAGTTCAAGGTCAAGAAGGTCGTCTCGACCTGCGCCCACTGCTTCAACACCCTCAAGAACGAGTACCCCGAGTTCGGCATCGAGCTCGAGGTCGTCCACCACACCCAGCTGCTCAACCGGCTCGTGCGCGAGGGCCAGCTGACGCCGGTGGCGTCCGGACCGGCGGCGGCGAAGCGCTCGATCACCTACCACGACCCCTGCTACCTCGGTCGCCACAACCAGGTCTACTCGCCGCCGCGCGAGCTGCTGCAGGTGCTGCCGGGCGCGTCGTACGTCGAGATGCCGCGCAACTCCGAGCGCTCCTTCTGCTGCGGCGCCGGCGGCGCCCGGATGTGGATGGAGGAGACGATCGGCGAGCGGATCAACGACAACCGCACCAACGAGGCCGTCGCCACCGGCGCCGACCAGATCGCCGTCGGCTGCCCGTTCTGCCGGGTGATGCTCTCCGACGGGCTCACCGCCGCGCAGGCCGCGGGCGACGCCCGCGAGGAGGTCGAGGTGCTCGACGTCGCGCAGATGCTGCTGGCGTCGGTGAAGGGCGAGGCGGCCGGCAGGACCGCACCGGCGGCCGCCGCAGGGGCCGGTGCGGGTGCGGCGACGGCCGCGGCTGTGTCGGTGGCGGCGCCGCCCGCAGCCGAGCCCCCGGCGCCGGCTGCGACCCCTGAGCCGGCCGCGCCCGCCCTGGGCGGGTCCCTGTTCGACGTCGCTCCGGCCGAGCCCGAGCCCGCCGCTTCGGCCGAGCCGGCCGCGCCGCCCCCGCCGGCGGCCGGTGGGTCGCTGTTCGACGTGGAGCCGACGGAGCCTGCGGCGCCCGCAGCCGGTGGGTCGCTGTTCGACGTGGAGCCGACGGAGCCTGCGGCGCCCGCAGCCGGTGGGTCGCTGTTCGACGTGGCAGCGCCGGTGCCTGCGCCCGCCGAGCCGGCGGGAGACCCGCACGCACCGGCCGACCCGAGCAGCCCGGCCGCCCGGGCCGCCGAGATCCCGTCGGCCGGCTCGCTCTTCGACCTCCCTGCTCCGGCTGGGCCGGAGGCGAGCGAGACGGCGACGGAGCCGCCGTCGGAGGGCCCCGGTGTCGCCGAGAAGACTGGAGGCGCGCCCACGGAGCCGGCCTCGTCGATCCCCAGCGGGTCGTTGTTCGACATGGCGGCTCCGGCCGAGTCGACCACTGCCGAGTCGACCCCTGCCGAGTCGACCACTGCCGAGTCGACCACAGCTGGGGCGGGCGACGCCGAGCCGCCGGTGGCCGACGCGCCGCGGGGCCTGGTCGACGTCGAGCCGGCCGACGAGGCGGAGACCCACGAGCCTCGCACCGACGTCGACATCAACGAGACCGGCTCGCTGTTCGACCTCTGATGCCTGCGCATCACCGCGGTTCGCAGACCTCCGGGTCAGGACCGCGCTCAGGGGAGGTCCGGGTGGGTGCCGATGACCTGTCCTACCTCGCCGTGCCGCCCGGGGAACGGGGTCGACCAGTCCTCCTCATCCACTCCTGGTGGGGGCTGACCCCGTCCTTCACCGCCTACGCGGACGAGCTCGCCGGATCAGGGTTCGTCGTCGGGTGCGTCGACCTCTACGGCGGTGACCTCGCCCGGAGCGAGGAGGACGCGCGTCGACTGCGCCAGCGACGACGCGGCGAGCCTGCCTACCGGGTGCTTCAGCGCAGTCTGGCGGGGCTCATGGCCCTCGACGCCAGCGACGGCGCCACCCCCGCCGTGGTGGGCTTCTCCATGGGTGGGCACTGGGCTGTGTGGCTGGCGCAGCACCCGGATCCGCCCGTCTCGGCTGCCGTGCTCTACTACTCCGCGCGAGGCGGCGACTTCTCCAGGACGAGGGCGCCGGTTCTGGCTCACTTCGCGGGCCGGGACGAGTTCGTGACCACGGCTGCCCGCCGGACGATGGAGCGGGTGATCAGCCGGGCAGGGCTGAGCTACACCGCCTTCGACTACCCGGGCACCGAGCACTGGTTCGCGGAGTCGGCCCGGCGCGAACACGATCCTGCCGCCTCGCGTCTGGCCCTGCAGCGCACGGCCAGCTTCCTCGCCGACCCCACCTGAGCGAACAGCCACGGGTTGACGCCCACCTCGGGGATCGGCCCTATCGGGCGGGGCGCCGCCGGTGTCTACTGGGAGGGACGCAGCGTCTGCTGTGCCGACCGCACCCGACCGCGCCGTACCCGTCCCCTCCGCGCCATGGGAACCGGACAGGCCCGGTCATCGGGGGCAAGGAGGTGGGCGTGGACTTCGGCGAGTACGCCGCCGCGCGCCGGCCCGCCCTGGTGCGGGCGGCGGTGCTGATGGGCTGCCCGCGCGGCGAGGCCGAGGACCTCGTCCAGACCGCGCTCGCCAAGGCCTCTCGCTCGTGGCGTCGCGTCGAGCGCGCCGAGCAGCCGGACGCCTACGTCTACACGATCCTGCTCAACGCCTGGCGCGACACCCGTCGGCGGCGCCCGGACCTGCCGCTCGACGACCTGTCCGACCTGGTCGACGAGCCCGTCCATGCCGACCGGACGGCCACCGGCATCGCCGTTCGCCAGGCGCTGGCCAGGATGCGCCCCGAGCACCGTGAGGTGCTGGTGCTGCGCTACTACGCCGACCTGTCCGTCGACCAGGTGTGCGACGCGCTGCGCCTGCCGCCCGGCACCGTCAGGTCACGGACGGCGCGAGCCCTCGACGCCCTGGCCGCGGACCAGGCCGTCGAGAGGAGCCGCTGATGCCCACCCCCGACCAGGTCACCGACCACCAGGCGAGGTCGCTGCTCCAGGCCGCCGCCGACACCGTCGAGGTCCAGCCGGCCCCGGTCCGGCTCCCGCCGCAGCCGCCCCCGGGCCGCTGGGCCTGGGCCGGCGTGGCAGCCGCGACCATCGCCGTCGTGGCCGTTGCCTCCGTCGCGATCACCGGGGGGCTCGGCGGCACCGGCCCGTCCTTCGACCCCAGCCCGAACCCCGCCCCGCCTCGGCCCACGGCCACGCCGTGGAGCTCCGTCCAGCTGGCCGACGACCAGGTCCCGTCGGTGTTCGGGTACGCCGCCACCGACGCGGGCCGCCTGCTGACGGAGGCCGGGCTCGACGTCACCACCGAGGTCGTCGGCTCCGACGACGGGTGCCGGTCCGTCGGTCGTGCCCTCGGGACGGAGCCGGCCCTGGGGTCGGTGTTCGAGCCGGAGGAGTCCGTGACGCTGCTGGTCGGCGACGCCACCGGGTCATGCACCCAGACAGAGCTCGGCAGGAGCCAGCGCGTCTGGCAGTTCATCGACTTCGCGACCGGCCGGTCGACGCCGCCCGACTTCGCCACCAACGTCACGTTCTCGGTCAACGGAGATCTGGTCAGCCTCAGTGCCCGCCAGGCGCAGGACCCCTCGCTGTGGCCCACCTGCTCACCCGACCGAGCGCTGTGCCCGGGCAACGCCGCCGACGTGGTCGACGCCTCCGCCCGCCGGGTGCAGCGGGTCGGCAGCGGCTACGCCCAGCCGACGCTGCAGGTCGACAGCACCCGCCTCACCGACGCGTTCACGATCGACTTCCCGGTGGACGGGATCGTCTTCTACCCCCGATGGCAGGTCACGCTCGACTGGCGGAGCACCGACCAGGGCACCTCCGAGGTGCTGGCAGGTGTCGACCTCAGCTGGCTGGAGGCGCCGACGGTCGGCTCGGGGCAGAGCATCAGCGTCCCCGCGGTGACGTCCCTCTCGCGGAGCAAGGCCAGCGCGACCCTGGGAAGGGCCGGGCTCGCGGTGCGCGAGGAGCGCGTCGGCGGGGTCCCGCTCGGCTGCTGGCGTGACTACTACGTGCTCGCCCAGAACCCGGGGCCCGACGCCGAGGCCGCTCCCGGCACCCCCGTCGTGCTGACCACCCGCCTGCTGCCCTGCGGCAGCGACCCGACCGATCCGCTGGGACTGGGCAGGGCGTTCGTCGCGTGGGCGCGCGAGGACGGTGAGCCTCCGGCGTTCGCTGACGAGGTCGGGCTCTACGTCGGCAACCGGCGTCTCGGGACCGTCGCCGGCCCCGACCTCGCCGCCGACCCGGAGGCGTGGCAGGTGCGACTCGAAGGGTACGCGGAGCGAGACCCGGTCTTCTCGGCCCCTCAGGCCGTCGCCGAGGTCGACGCCGACCGTGCCGGTGGTCTGGTGGCCGGGCTCGACCCCCAGCAGGGCGCGTTCTGCCCCGACGCGGTCGCACCGCCACCCCAGCACACCGGCGGCCTGTGGGCCCAGACCATCGAGCCGGCCGAGCCGGCGTCGTGCGTCGACGCTTTCCAGGTGCAGCTCTGGGTCGACGCCGACGACCGGGTCTCCGCGGTGAACCTGCTTCTCGGCTCCCCGTGAGCGCCGCGGCCGAGCCCGCCCCCTACGATCGGCAGCAAGAGGACGTCCTCCATCCGCGGCGCGCGTTCTCGGAGGCTCATTCGCAACGCGGCGAGACGAGGTGGCACATGACCGTGACCGAGGAGCGGCCGGAGACGTTCATCCGGCCCGACGGCAAGGAGAAGGTCACGGGGCTGGGCCGCTACACCGCCGACGTGAACCTCACCGGCCAGGCGCACGCGGCGCTCCGCTTCTCCGACCATCCGCACGCGCGGATCACCCGGATCGACACGACCGCGGCCCGCGCGATCCCGGGCGTCTACGCGGTGATCACCCACGAGGACGTGCCGGAGAACCTCTACGGCGGCATGGTCCAGGACCGTCTGCTCTTCGCCAGGGACACCGTCCGCTGGGAGGGCGACGTGGTCGCCGGCGTGGCCGCCCGCACCCAGGCGATCGCGCGCGAGGCGGCCGCGGCGATCGAGGTGGAGTACGACGTCCTGCCGGCGCTGCCCGACTTCGTCGCCAACGCCGAGCCCGGTGCCCCACTCGTCCACCCCGAGTGGTCGGCGTACGACGCCGACGACGACCTCGGCCGTGAGGGGAACGTGGTCGGCCACTCCACGATCCTCAAGGGCGACGCCGACGCCGCGATGGCGACCGCCGACGTCGTGGTGACGAGCCGGTTCGTCGCCGACGCCTCACAGGGGGCGCCGATCGAGCCGCGCGCGATCCTCGCGCAGTGGACCGGCGACCGGGTGACCGTGTGGACCTCCACCCAGGTGCCCTTCGCCGCCCGCGACGGGGTCGCGCACACCCTCGGCATCCCGCAGAGTCACGTGCGGGTGATCGTGCCGCTGCTCGGCGGCGGCTTCGGCTCCAAGTGCGACTTCCACTTCGAGGCGCACGTGGCGGCGCTCTCCCAGGCCGCGGGGAGGCCGGTCAAGCTGGTCTTCTCCCGCCGCGAGGAGTTCCTCGCCCCCGACCACCGTCGCGAGGGGATGGTGCTGGAGTTCGAGACCGGCGCGACCACGGACGGCCACCTGGTGGCGCGTCGGGCCACCCTCCACCTCGACAAGGGTGCCTACACCGGCGAGGGCGGCTTCTTCGCCCAGATGGCCGCGATGCACGCGTGCGGACCCTACGAGCTCGACAACGTCGCGGTCCGCTCGATGCTGACCTACTCCACCAACCAGCCGTCGTCGTCGATCCGCGCGCCCACGGCACCGCAGGCCTGCTGGGCGCTCGAGCAGCACATGGACCAGGTGGCGGCCGCCGTCGGGCTGGACCCGGTCGAGCTGCGCCGCCGGACCCTGATCCGGCAGGGCTCGCACGGCCCGACCGGCCAGGTGTTCGACGAGATCGGCATGCTCGACACGCTCGAGGCCGCGGCAGAGATGATCGGCTACGGCCAGGAGCTCCCCGACGACGAGGCGATCGGCGTCGCCTGCGGCTGGTGGCCGTCGATGGCCTCCCCGTCGGGGGCCTACGTCAAGCTGAACGGCGACGGCACCGGGACCATCGTGACCGGCGCGCAGGAGTGCGGCACCGGCGCGGTGATGGCACTGCCGATCCTGGCCGCGGAGCAGCTCGGCATGAGGCCCGAGGACTTCTCGATCCTCTACCAGGACACCGACGCGGGCCCGTGGGACATGGGTGCCTCGGGGTCGCAGACCACCTTCAACAACGGGCGCGCTGTGGTCGCGGCCGCGCAGGAGGTGCGGGCCCAGCTGCTGCAGATGGCCGCAGAGAAGCTCGAGATCGACCCCGCCGACCTCGAGCTGGTCGACGGGTCGGTCCGCGCGGTCGGGGCTCCGTCGACCTCGGTGACCATCGCCGAGCTGGCCGGCACCGGCACCCCGCTGCTCGGCAAGGGCTCCGGCGACCTGCCGGAGAACCCGTCCACCGACATCCCGTCGGCGTGCGTCGGGCGGCTGGGGCTCGACTCGTTCCTGGCGCCGCAGCTGATCACGCATGCCGCGCGGGTCAAGGTCGACCGCGAGACCGGGGTGGTGCGCGTGCTGGCCTTCGCGGCCGCCCACGACTCCGGCGTCATCGTCAACAAGATCGGGGCCGACGGCCAGGTCTACGGCGGGGTGATGATGGGGATCGGACAGGCCCTGTCGGAGGCGACGTACTTCGACGAGGAGGGGCGCCAGCGCAACCCCGGTCTGCTCGACTACAAGCTGCAGACCGCCAGCGACGGGCCGCGGATCGACGTCCGCTGGATCGAGGTGGACACGCCGAACGCCGGCCCGAAGGGCTCGAAGGGGGTCGGCGAGCCGCCGAGCGTTCCGACGTCTGGCGCGATCGGCAACGCCATCGCGCAGGTGGTCGGACGCCACGTCACCCAGCTGCCGATGACCGCCGAGCGGGTGTGGACGGCGATCCAGGAGGAGGCGAAGTGAGCACGTACGTCGAGGCACGCGACGTCGCGGCCGCCGTCGCGGCGATGGCCGAGGGTGCGCGGCCGATCGCCGGCGGCACGGACCTGGTCGTCGGCGCCCGGCACGGCAAGGCGCCGCTGCCCGAGTCGATCGTCGGCATCCACCGGATCCCCGGGTTGTCGGGGATCACCGCCGCCGATGGCGTCGTTCGCATCGGCGCGCTGACCTCGCACACGTCGATCCTGGCGTCGGCGGAGCTGGCGTCGTCCGCCGCCGGGCTGCTGGACGCCTCGGCGATCGTCGGATCGCACGCCACCCGCGCCCACGGCACGCTCGGCGGCAACGTCATGAACGCCTCGCCCGCCATGGACACCGGGGCTCCCCTGCTGTGCCACGAAGCCCGGGCGGTGCTCACCGGGTCCGTCCGGCACCCGCCGGGTCGGGCTCGACGAGCTGTGGACCGGCCCGGGCAAGACCTCGGCGTCGGACGACGAGCTGCTGGAGGCGATCGAGATGCCGCTCTCCCCGGCGGGTGCCGGGTCGGCGTACGTCCGGCTGCAGTACCGCCGGCAGATGGAGATCGCCGTGGTCGGCGCCGCGGCGTACGTCGAGGTGGAAGACGGCGTCGTCTCCGCCGCCCGGGTGGCCATCACCGCCCTGACGCCGGTGATCTGCCGGGTGCCGGGTGCCGAAGAGGCGCTCGTAGGTCGACGTTTGGTCCACCACGACATGGTTTCGGCTGGAGATGTGGTTGTTTCGGACCAAACGTCGCACATCGGCGAGGCCGTCCACCTGGCCGGCCAGGCGGCGGCAGCGGCAGCGAAGCCCATCTCCGACGTCCGTGCGTCGGCGGACTACCGCACGGCGATGGCCGCCGTCGTCACCCGCCGCGCGATCACCGCGGCCCTGACCCGAGCCACCGGCGGCACCGTCGCCGTCCCCGCGAGCGACTGGAGCGAGCAGCGTGAGCATCGACATCACCCTCACCGTCAACGGCGTCAGCCATCCGCTGGCCGTCGACGCTCACGCGAGCCTGCTGCACACGGTGCGCGACCAGGTCGGGCTGACCGGCTCGAAGGAGGGCTGCGACGACTCCGAGTGCGGCGCCTGCATGATGCTCATCGACGGGCGCCCCGTGAACGCCTGCTCCTACCTCGCCGTCCAGGCCGACGGCGCCGAGGTCACCACCGTCGAGGGGCTCGCCGACGGCGACGGGCTGTCGCCGCTGCAGCGCGCCTTCCTCGACGAGGGTGGCGTGCAGTGCGGGTTCTGCACGCCGGGGATGCTGATCTCGGCGACCGCCCTGCTGCGCGACAACGCCGAGCCCAGCGAGGACGAGATCCGGATCGCGCTGTCGGGCAACCTGTGCCGCTGCACCGGGTACGACGGCATCGTCGCCGCCGTCGCCGCAGCGGCCCGCACCGACTGACGGGCCCGGCTCAGCCCTGCCACCAGGCGGGCATGTCGTCGGCCCGCTCGCCCAGCTCGTCGGCCGCGAGCGGGAAGACGCCGGCCGTCATCCTCGCCTCACCGCGCCCTCGCGGACGTCGCGAGCGCCACGGACCACGCCGGGGGGCCGACGCCGCCGTGACATCAGACTGCCTTGACATGACATCAGAGTGACATCACAATGATGCCCATGGACATCACGCCGTACGTCGACAGCCTCCGCCGTGACCTGGTCGCCACCTCCAAGGCCGGCGGCGACGACGTCAAGCAGGCCGCCGAGCGGCTCGCCCTCGCGCTGGACCCCTCCACCCGGCTGGCCCTCATGGAGGCGATCTCGCAAGCCGCTGCCGAGATCACCTCCGAGATGCCGGCGGGCGGGGTCGACGTCAGGCTCAACGGCCGGGAGCTCGACTTCGTCGTGCACGGCGCCGCCCCGCTGCCGCCGTCCCCACCGGCACCGCCCGCGCCGCCCGGCACCGACGACGTCGACGAAGGCGGGCTCTCGCGGATCACGCTGCGCATCCCCGAGTCGGTCAAGGCCAAGGCCGAGGAGAGGGCGGCCGACGCCGGGCAGAGCCTCAACACATGGCTCGTCGGCGTTGTCCGGGCCGCGACCAGCGAGCACGCCATCAACATCGACCTCGACCTGTCCAGCGTGCCGTTCCTCGGCAACCGCGACCCGTTCGGCCCGCGCGGCAAGCCCGGGCAGCGCCGGATGACCGGCTGGGTCTGACTGGCCACCTCACCTCCGGGACCGGCAGCCGCCGGCCCCGTGGTTCCGCACACCTCACCCCAGGAGGACCCATGCCCGACTACCGGTTCGACACACGAGGTCCGGTCCGGCTCTACGCCGAGATCGGCCGCGGCGAGGTCCGCTGCCGCACCACAGACACCACGGTCACCACCGTCGAGGTCCACGGCCCGGTCGCGGACCAGGTGAGCGTGACCTACGAAGGCGACGAGATCACCATCGTTGCCCCGCGCCAGCGCACCGGCTTCTTCGGCGGCGAGCCGGAGGTGATCCTCCAGGTGACGCTCCCGACCGGGTCCGACGCGATGGTCAGGACCGGCTCGGCCGACCTCGACCTGACCGGGGAGTACGCCGCCTGTGCGCTGCGGTCGGGCTCGGGACAGGTCGACGTGGAGTCGCTCAGCGAGCCCAGCCAGGTGGAGACCGGGTCTGGCGACGTCACGATCCAGGCCTGCCACGCCGAGCTCCGCGTGAAGTCGGGTTCCGGCGACGTCCACATCGTCCACGCCGCGGCCGGAGCCGCCGTGTCGACCGGCTCGGGAGACGTCCGCGTCGACACCGCCCATGGCCCGACCTCCGTCAAGACCGGGTCGGGTGACCTGCTCGTCGGCGACGCCCACGACGACGTATCGCTCGCCACCGCATCCGGCGACCTGCTCATCAGCACCGCCCACCGCGGACGGGTCACCATGCGCAGCGCGTCCGGCGACGTGCAGGTCGGCGTCCCCTCCGGCCTGCCCGTGTGGACCGACGTCTCCACCCTCACCGGCGAGCTGGTGTCGACACTCGCGGCCACCGGCGAGCCCGCCGACGGCGCCGACCACCTTGAGCTCCGCGCGCAGACGCTCAGCGGCAACATCGCGCTGCGCCCGGTGTGACAGCCGGATCGACCACCGAGGCCGATCCAACGAACCCGACCCCCCAGGAGTCCGCCATGCACTTCCAGATTCACGCCGCGCTCGCCCGCCAGACGCAGGAGCAGATCTCGCGACGCACGCGCGCCACCCGCCCGACGCCGGCCGACGCCCGCGAACGGCGTACCCGCACCCGGCCGCGTCGATTGCCCTTCGCCGGGTGATCGCTCCTGGCCCCTGGATGGGCGTCGATTGGACACCAACGACAGGTTTCCCACGCGACATCCGGATGTTTGGCCCCAAACGACAAGACCGCGGCGCAGCCGACCGCAACCCCTCAGATCGGGCGTGCGGTGGAAGTTCTGGAACGACTGCGACGGGGTCGGGCCGCGCTGGCCCTGGTAGCGCGAGCCGTACTTCTCCGAGCCGTACGGGTGCTCCGCGGCCGAGGAGAGCCGGAAGAAGCAGAGCTGCCCGATCTTCATGCCCGGCCAGAGCTTGATCGGCAGCGTCGCGACGTTGGCGAGCTCGAGCGTGACGTGCCCGGAGAAGCCGGGGTCGATGAAGCCGGCGGTCGCGTGGGTGAGCAGCCCGAGCCGACCCAGCGACGACTTGCCCTCGACGCGCGCGGCGATGTCGTCGGGCAGCGAGACCACCTCGTAGGTCGACCCGAGGACGAACTCGCCCGGGTGCAGGATGAACGGCTCGTCGGCGCCCTCGACCACGACCTCGCGGGTCAGGTCGGACTGGTCCTCGGCCGGGTCGATGTGCGGGTACCGGTGGTTCTCGAAGACCCGGAAGAACCGGTCGAGGCGCACGTCGATGCTCGACGGCTGCAGCATCGCCGGGTCCCACGGGTCGAGCGCGACCCGGCTCGGCGGTCGATCTCGGTGAGGATGTCGCGGTCGGAGAGCAGCACGGGTCGTAACCTACCGGCCATGGTCTTCCACCGGTACGTCGCGCTCGGCGACTCCTTCACCGAGGGCGTCGGCGACCCCGACCCCACCCGCCCCAACGGCCTGCGCGGCTGGGCCGACCGCGTCGCCGAGGTGCTCGCGCGCCACGCCCGGCGCCGAGGACTTCGGCTACGCCAACCTCGGCATCCGCGGCCGCAAGCTGGCCGCGATCCTCGACGAGCAGGTCGAGCCCGCGGTCGCGATGCAGCCCGACCTGATCACGATCTACGCCGGCGCCAACGACATCCTGCGGCCCCGCGTCTACATCGACGCCCTCGCTGCGTCGTACGACGAGGCGATCGGCCGGCTCACCAAGACCGGCGCCAGGGTGGTGATGTTCACGGCATACGACCCGGGCATCTCCGCGATGTTCCGGCCGGTGCGCGGTCGGATGGCGATCTACAACGAGTGGGTCCGCGAGATCGCGGAGCGCCACGACGCCACCATCGTCGACATGTGGCGGATGCGCGACGCGCCGGCGTGGGCGATCTGGGACTCCGACCGGATGCACCTCAACTCCTTCGGGCACACCCATATCGCGATCGCGGTCCTCGACCGGCTCGGCATCCCGCACGACATCACGGAGCCGCCCCTGCCGGCGCGCCCGGAGCTGACGAATGCCGAGGCGCGCCGTGAGCACCTGCAGTGGGCGCGCGAGCACGCCGGCCCGTGGGTGCACCGCCGGGTCACCGGCCGCTCCTCCGGTGACGCGGTCAACGCGAAGCGCCCGACCCTCGGGCCTGTCGAGTAGCCGCGCCAACCGGCTTCGCTCCCGACCCACCCGGTTGGTAGCATCGCACCCGCCGCTCCACAGGGGCGGCGCTGCGGATGTAGCTCAGTTGGTAGAGCGCGACCTTCCCAAGGTCGATGTCGCGAGTTCGAGTCTCGTCATCCGCTCGGTGGGACGGCCGGCGCCTGTGGCGTCGGCCGTTTCTTCGATCGACTTCTCCGGCCCGCCGCCCGAGCCGACTCACGCGGCGGCGAAGACCACCCGCGTGCCGGAGCGGGACATCAGCGATCTCAGCCACCAGAAGGCGACGCCGAGGGTGACGGTGGTGGTGATCGGGCCGAGCACCGACTTGATCATCACGAAGGTGGTGGGCGAGTGGTTGAGCAGCAGCCAGAGGGTGATCGCGAAGTTCACGCCGCTGGTGAAGGCCCACCACCAGGTGACGTGGTGGAAGTAGCGCCGCAGCGTGGGGTGGCTGCGTGTCTTGTGGTCGATCGGGACGACGTCGAGCAGCAGCTTCTCGGCCAGCGGACGCCCGAGGAGTGCCGACCCCACGAACGTGAGCCCGACGAGAAGGGTGGTGATCGTGGGCTGGAGGAAGTAGATCAGCAGGCTCCCGGTCAACAGCGCGGCGACGGTCCGAGCTGCCAGGTTGGCCGTCGTCAGGATCAGCAGGCCGGTGATCCGCTCACGCCGTACGACGCGGCGCGCCAGCGCCAGGAGCGACCATGCCAAGGCGCCCAACAGGGCGGCCGTCATGCCCACGAACTGGAGCAGACCGAGAAAGAGCACAACCGGCACGACCTTGCCCTCGATGACGTTGGGCGTGGCGTGCCGCAGCACCGTGCGCCAGTGAGGGACAAGCAACGTCTGGGGGAGGTGCACCGTGGGTCGAACCGCCGAAGCCTGAGAACGAGGGGAAGCCGGCGGGATCGCCGTGCCCGAGGCACGGTACCCGACAACGGGTCAGCTCGGGTCATCAACGGTCCATGCCAGACTGGGGAGACCAGGTCATGGATCTGGCTGGGGGCGCGATGCTGGGGAGCTCTGCGACACGCTCGAGCCTGGCCGGTGCGAGCCGGGATCCCGAGGAGCGGCGCCCGTGGCGCGGGGCCGTGGCCGAGCTGGTTCGCCAGCTGCTGTTCGTCCTGTTCGGGGTGTTCGTCTATTTCCGGGTGCGCGGCCTGACCGAGGGCGACATCGCGATCGCCAACACCCACGGCCGCGACGTCCTCGCCTTCGAACGACGCTTCGGTATCGACCTCGAAGCGTGGGCACAGGAGCTCGTCCTCGACCACCAGCGCCTGGTCACCTTCGCCAACTGGATCTACGTCTGGGGCCATTGGCCGGTCATCACCGTCACCTTGGTGTGCCTGCACATCTGGCGGCGGCACCTCTACCTCCTGCTGCGCAACGCGATGTTCATCTCCGGGGGCATCGGCCTGGTGTTCTTCGCGACCTACGCCGTCGCGCCGCCCCGGTTGCTCGGGGTGGGCCTCGAGGACACGGTGACCCAGCATTCCGATGCCTACCGCGTGCTCCAGCCTCCAGGTCTGGTGAACCAGTACGCCGCGATCCCCAGCCTGCACGTCGGCTGGAACCTGCTCGTCGGCATCGCCGTCTACCGCGCCACCCGGCACCGGCTGCTCAGGCTGTTCGCCGTCGTGGGGCCGCTACTCATGGCCGTGGGCGTCGTCATCACCGGCAACCACTACGTCATCGACGGCATCCTGGGAGCGGCCCTCGCCCTGTTCGGCCTGGCCGTGGCGGGGGTGATCACCCCCAGGCTGGTGCGACTGGACGACTGGGTCCGACAACGCCTGCATCAACGCCGGGTCGTCCAGGATGAGGCCGTCGACGCCCCAGTCGATCAGCAGCCGGGCCGTCACCTCGTCGGCGACCGCCCAGCAGAAGACCCGTCCGTGCCGGGCGCGCAGGTCGGCCACCAGTCTGGGGGTGGCCAGGCGTCGGTGCACCGCGACACCGTCGAGGGCGACTCGGGACGGCAGCCGCCGCAGGAGGAGGAGCTCGGCCCGGTTCCCCGCTGACCGGACGATCCGCACCCCCGGGAGGCGGGCGGCGCGGGCCAGCACCCACCAGGCCTTTCCCGACATCGTGATCTCGCGATGCCGACCCACCCGGGCCCGCACCTCGCCGGGCAGACGCAGCGCCAGCGGCCCCTTGCAGTCGACCCACAGCGGGGTCTTCTCCCCGAGCCACTCCACCGCCTCGTCCAGCGTCGGGACCACGCTGTGGCGGGGCAGGAGATACCACCGCTCCCACAGCCGTGCGGTGGGCCACAGCCGCTTCGCATGCCGGACGACCACGCTCCCGCGGTGCAGGTGGACGTCGATCTCGGCCAGCTGCGACACGCCTCGACTTCGCTCCATCGCCGCGCGGCTGTTGCCGGCCCGGTGCGCGATGATCTCGACCACGAGTCCTCCTGGGTCCTCCTGCCGGGTCCAGCCTGTCACCCTCGCCGTCTGCGGGCATGTGACTCACGAGACCAATGGGGTTATCGTGGCGAGAGTGGCAACCGCCTGACCGCTCACCACCGCGACCGAAGGTGCCTTCCCCATGATTCGCCGTCGCCCGACCGCCCCTGCGCGCCCCGACCGTCGACCCGGCCCGTGGCTCGTCGGCATCACCCTGCTGGCGCTGCTGCTCGCGGGGGC
Source organism: uncultured Actinomycetota bacterium (assembly GCA_963719955.1). Taxonomy (GTDB): domain Bacteria; phylum Actinomycetota; class Actinomycetes; order Propionibacteriales; family Nocardioidaceae; genus Nocardioides. The sequence goes on from CAVRDV010000002.1 coordinate 913,674, forward strand.
GTCGTTCGTCCCCCGGAGCGGCTCCGACGGCGACGGGATCGCGGAGCGCACCGCAGGCGGCGCCTCGCCCGCGGCCGACGACAGCGGAGCCGCCGGTCCCGCCCGGGTCACCCCCGCGATGCAGCGAGAGATCGACCGCGTCGTCGCCGAGGGGGCAGCGCTGCCTTCGCTGCGCGGCCGGCCGGACCCGCTGGCCCTGGCCACCCGCGAGGTCCGGTGCGCGAGGTTCGAGCAGCTGACCTACTGCCTCCACCTCGGCTGGACCGACGCGACGCCCGGCGAGGCGCGGGCCAGGATGGCCACCGCCGCGGCCCGCCCGACCGGCAGCGCGGCCGTCGAGACCACCGGCGACCTCGACCCGCTGGCCGACCTGACCCGCAGTGCGCGGCTCGCGCCCCGTGCCCGGGCCGCCGCAGACCGCGCCGAGCTCACCGCCGCCGCCCGGGCGGTCGCCAAGGTCTGGACGCTTCGCCACGAGGTCCTCGGCGAGCCCTACCCGCGCGGCTTCTGGAGCCGCCACGCCGACGCCCGCCCGACGACCACGGGCACGTACGCCGCCCGCGGCAGCGCTACGGCCACGGCCTCGAAGAAGAAGCAGAAGACGATCAAGGACTACCCCAAGAAGGACACCGTGCTGAACCCGAAGCAGGTCCGCGAGCAGGTGCGGTCCTACTGGTGCGGCCCGGCGTCGACGCAGATGATCGTCTGGGGCTGGACCGGCAAGAAGCGCACCCAGCGGCACTGGGCGGGTCACCTCGGAACCACCGGCTCCGGCACCTCGATCAGCCGGATCGTGCAGACGATCAACAAGAAGACCGGGTGGGACAACAAGAAGCACGCCGGCCCCTACATCACCCTCGACGTGAAGGGCTGGGGCTACGGCTCGTGGTACCTCCTGCTGGCCCGCCATATCCACGACTACCAGGCGCCGCTCGTGCTCCACCCGATCCTGGTCAAGAAGTACTTCCCGTACCTCGACGACGACGCCTCCGGCCACTTCCAGGTGGGGCGGGGCTACTTCACCCGCAAGGACGGCGTCCGGATGATCAGCTACTTCGAGCCGTGGAACCAGCGCCGCTTCGACCCCTCGGAGCCGTTCATCAAGCGGGTGCAGTGGCAGAAGGCCTACCGCAGCTACCGCGCCAACCTCGCGCATCCCTACCACAACATCGGGGTCTGAGTGCGCCGCCCGGTGACGGCGTACGCCGCCCTGGTCGCGCTCGCCGTAGGGGTGGTCGGCTGCTCCGTCGAGGACCCCGACCCCACCGGCACGCAGGCCACCGCCGAGACGCCGTCCCAGGAGCCGAGCCCGGGCGACCGGCCGCCAGCCGACGCCACCGAGCCCGAGGACGCCATCCTCGACTGGACGCCCGTGCCGGGACCGACCGACGCCCTGGTCACGGTGGCCGGCGACTGGACGCTCACCGTCGCCGCCGACGGCACCCGAGCCGGGCTGGAGGGACCCCGGCCCACGACCGTCCGCGCCGGGGCCGGCCGCCGGATCAGCGACGCCTTCCTCGACGACGACTACGCGCTCGTCGTCGCCCAGGACGCCCGCGAGGAGCGGCCCAGCGTCGCGACCGCTATCGACCTCGCCACCGGCGACACCCGCGTCCTCGACGGCGACGGGTCCGTCGGCACCAGCTCCGGCGGCACCTGGGCGCTGGGCCCGGCCACCGCCTTCTACGCGACCATCGGCACCCCCGCGCGGCCGCGGGCCTACTGCCTGGCCTCCTCGGACCTCCCGACCGGAGCCACCGTGCCGGCCTGGTGCGCGCCCCAGCGGCACGGCTTCACCAACGCCCGGATCGGCGCCGACGGCGAGCTCAGCGTGATGACCTTCGACGACTCCCGGCCCTCCTGCCGGACGGTGAGGTCGATGGGCGGTGTCTCCGTCGAGGGCGGCGCGCCAACGCCGTACGACGGCCCCACCGAGTGCAAGGCCTGGGAGGGGGTCAGCCTCGGCAGCGCCCGGGTGTGGACCGAGGTCCCCGACGAGGGGCGGATCGAGCAGGCGAGGGCCTATGCCGCCACCGCCGACGGGGTCGCCGAGCTCGGCGAGGCGACCTCCGGCTCCCTGCTGGCCTGCGGCGACGCGGCGTACTTCTCCCGCGACGCGGGCGGCGGCGACCCGGCGCAGGTGCTGCGCTGGCACCCCGACGACGGGCTTCAGGTGGTCTACCGTGCCCCCGAGGCCACCGAGGGGTTCATCGTCGCCCCGCTGCGCTGCGGCGGGGACCACCTCACCCTCACGGCGCTCACCCCGGCGGGCGACGAGCAGGTGTCGGCGTCCCCTCGGCTGACCCGTAGGCTCGAAAGCGTGGACTTCACCGGATTCCCCGCGGCCGCCCTCGACTTCTACGACGACCTCGAGGTCGACAACACCAAGTCGTTCTGGCAGGCCCACAAGGAGACCTACGACCGCGACGTGAAGGCGCCGATGGTCGCGCTGACCGCTGCCCTGGCCCCGGAGTTCGGCGACGCCAAGATCTTCCGCCCCTACCGCGACGTCCGCTTCAGCAAGGACAAGACCCCCTACAAGAACCACCAGGGCGCCTACGTGCCGACCGGGCCCGCGACCGGCTACTACGTCCAGCTCTCCGCCCGCGGCGTGATGGTCGGCGGCGGCTTCTACGACGCCGACAGCCGGCGGCTCGCGGCGTTCCGCGAGGCGGTGGCCGACGACAAGGCCGGGCCGCGCCTGAAGCGGGTGCTCACGACGCTGACCAAGGCCGGCTGGGAGGTCGGTGGCGACCGCCTCAAGACCGCCCCGCGGGGGTACGCCGCCGACCACCCGCGGATCGAGCTGCTCCGCCACAAGTCGCTGACGGTGTCCACCTCCTACGGCTTCGAGCCGGTGATCCACGAGGCGGCTCTGCTCGACCGGGTCCGCGCCGACTGGCGCTCCGTGCGACCGCTGCTGTCCTGGGTCGACGCCGAGGTCGATCCCCGCGTCGAGGGTTGACCGGCGTGGTGCGGTCACCGGGCTGGGTGGAGGTCGCGTCAGCGACCACGAGCCGATGGTGGGCGCGGTGGCAGACCACGGTCGAGTCGCTCACGGTGTTCGCCGGCAGCGGCCTGGCCCTGGCCTGGCTGGCCTATCGCAGCCAGCGCACCGAGCTCGGGCAGGCGGTCGACCAGGCGGGGATGGACCTGGTCGTGGGCGACGCCGAGACGACGCGCCGGCTGCTCGGCTGGCTCGGTGTCGTCTCGGTCGGGACCATCGCACTCGCCGTGCTGGGGCTGGTGGTCGTCGCCGTGGCGCGGCGCCGCCACGAGGCGGCCGCGGCGGCCGTCACGCTGGTGCTCGGCGCCAATGCGACGACCCAGCTCCTCAAGCGGGCGATCGAGCGCGAGGACTTCGGGATGCTGACCGTCGCGAGCTTCCCCAGCGGCCACGCCACCGTCATCGTGTCGGTCTCGCTGGCGGCGCTGCTGGTCACCCCTCGGGCCGGCCGGACGTTGGTCTCGGCCCTGGCCACCGGGGCCATCACGGTCACCGCCGCCGCGACCCTGGTCGCGAGCTGGCACCGGCCGTCCGACGTGCTGGGCGCCATCCTCGTCAGCCTGGTCTGGGGATCGGCGCTGACCGCGCTGTGGACGCTGGTGCACGGCGGAAGGCCGCACCCCCCTCCGGAGCAGCACCGGCTGTTCGCGCTGATCGGCTTCGTGGTGGCCGTGACCGCCCTGGTCGTGATCGGCGTCCGCCCCGAGGGCGGCTGGGCCCAGCTGCTGGACGCCGGGCTGGTGGTCGCGGCGATCGGCAGCGCGGCCGCCGTCGCGGTGAGCGTCTTCGCGCACCTCTCGACGCCGATGGCCGACGCGGTCCCGGACGACCTCCCCGCGGCAGATGCGGAACCGGCCGGGGCGGTGGACGGCGTACGCCCGGGGTCGCCGTAGGGTGAGCGCCATGCTCACCCCCGCGAGGCTCGCAGGAACGGCCTGACGGGGACGCCATGGCTCACCAGGTGACGCTGCGCGACGGGACCCCCGGTTGGGTGTGGCCGCTGCTGCCGACCGACCGCGCGGCACTCGTGCGGGAGTTCGAGACGCTGTCGCCCGAGTCGCGGCGCCGGCGCTTCCTGCAGCCGGTGCTGCACCTGTCCGACGCCATGCTGACCCACCTGGTCGACGAGGTCGACGGGGTCGACCACGTGGCGCTGGTGCTGATGGCCGAGGTCGGCGACGACCTGGTGCCGACCGGGGTGGCGCGCTGCGTGCGCTACCCCCAGGAGCCCGACGCCGCCGACGTCGCCGTCACCGTCAAGGACGACTGGCAGGGGCGCGGCGTCGCCAGCGTGCTGCTGGAGATCCTGATGCGGGAGCGCCCCGCCGGGGTGACCCACCTGCTCACCGAGGTCGCCGCCGACAACCCCGCCTCGCTGGCGATGCTGCGCCGACTGGGCCCGGTGCGCACCTACGACACCTCCATGGGGATCCTCGACGTCGAGGTCGACCTGGTGCCGACGGGGGTCGAGCTGACCCCCCTCGACGAGACCACGCACGAGGTGGTGCACCACCCCGAGCGGCGCCGGTTCCGCACCCGCGACCTGGTCTGCCCCTGGCTGCGGCCGGAGCGGTCCGCCGACGAGGAGATGCCCTCCGCCTGACGGCGCCAGGGCGCGAGAACAGCGACGCCTCGACGCGAGAACCACGACGCCTCGGCCCGACAACAGCGACGCCTCGGCTCGAGCACCGCGACCTCAGTGCGACTGCCAGGCGTCCTCGTCGGCGGTCCGCGCGGCGACCGACGCCGGCAGCGTGCCGGCGGCCAGGTCACGGAGGGACACGACCTCGAAGACGTCGCGCAGCGAGTGCCGGGCGGCGATCCAGACGTGCTGCAGCACCTCCGTCGACGGGTTGTACTCCACCGCCTCCGGGCGCAACCCGTAGACCGACACCAGCGGCCCGTCGACGGCCCTGATCACGTCGGCCACCGACACCTCGGCCGGCTCCCGCGCCAGCCGCCAGCCGCCGGACTGGCCGCGCTGGGACACCACGACCCCGGCCTTGCGGAGATCGGCGAGGATCGCCTGGAGGAAGCCGTGCGGGATGTCCTGCCGACGGCCCAGCTCCTCGGCGCTGATCGCCGCCGCGCCGTCGCTGCTCGCCATCTCGATCAGCGCCCGGAGGGCGTAGTCGGTCTTGGCGGAGACGCGCATGGGGCGCATTCTCGCAGAAGTGCACCAACCCACTCGACATGGTGGTCCAGGACGCCCGGCCGGTGAGGGGGCCCGGCCGGTGAGGGGCCCGCCCGCGACGGGCCCCCGATCCGTCACGGACAGGACACGGCGGGGTTCCAGTCGGCGTACATGCCCGCCGGGTTGTGCTTCCACACCCACGCGTGGTGGATGTACCACCCGAGCGCAGGGTTGAGCACGTGCAGGTCCTGCCCGAGCACGCGCGGCGCGCCCGGCTCCCCGGTGGCGGCCCACACGTCCGCGGGCACCACCCACTCGACCGCCACCAGCCGCAGCCGGCCGTTCGGCCCGGGGGCGTAGACCAGTCCCTCGGGGCGCAGCGCGTCCTCGCCCGGGTCGGCCATCAGGTCGGGCTGGAAGTAGTGGTAGCCCATCGCCCCGTCGGTGGGGTGCGCGATGCAGCTGGTGACCACCCCTTGGTAGCCGAGCTGGTATCCGTCGGCCAGCGCGACCTCGATCCGGTGGTATTGCGCCGTGGCCGCACGGACCTGCGCGAGCTCGTTGCCGGCGGACGCCGGCGCCGCCGCCAGCGTGGCCCCGACGATCCCGAGAGTCGCGCCCATCGTGGCGATGGTGTGCCTGAGGTGTCGCATAATCGATCTCCTTCCCGGACCGGTCCCAGATGACCGCTCCTGAGCATCGGGACGCTGGGAAGGCGGGGGGACGGGTCGGGTGGCACGACCCGCCGCGGCCCGGTCGGTCGCGGGCCGGTCCCGACGCCCGCCGAACGTGTGCTACCTCACATGGTGGCACGCCTGGCGGGTCCTCCGGAACTCCTTGCGTGCTCCTGGAAGGCGAGGCAGAATGGATGTTACTGGCGAGTAGCCAAGCCGCTCGCTCGTGACGCCGGCACCTGGCCGAGCCGACGAGAGCCGCAGCCGAGATCAGAGGAATGGGTCCCGTGAGCCACTACAAGAGCAACCTCCGCGACATCGAGTTCAACCTCTTCGAGGTGCTGGGCCGCGACGAGGTCCTGGGGCAGGGCCCCTTCGCCGACGTCGACGGCGAGACCGCGCGTGAGATCCTGGCCGAGGTCGACCGCCTCTGCCGCGAGGACCTCGCGGCGTCGTACGTCGACTCCGACCGCACCCCGCCGGTCTTCGATCCCCAGACCCACACCGCTCCGGTGCCGGAGTCCTTCGCGAAGAGCTACCGCGCCTGGATGGACGCGGAGTACTGGCGGCTCGGCATCGTCGAGGACCTCGGCGGGACGCCCGCCCCCTCGACCCTCAACTGGGCCATCGGCGAGCTCGTGCTCGGCGCCAACGCCCCGATCTGGATGTACGCCTGCGGCCCGGCGTTCGCCGGCGTCGTCCACCGCGCGGGCAACGAGCGCGACCGGCGGATCGCCCAGATCATGGTCGACCGCAGCTGGGGCGCCACGATGGTGCTCACCGAGCCCGACGCGGGCTCCGACGTGGGTGCCGGCCGCGCGAAGGCGACCCTCAACGACGACGGCTCGTGGAACATCGAGGGCGTCAAGCGGTTCATCACCTCCGGCGAGCACCAGATGGAGGAGAACATCATCCACCTGGTGCTGGCCCGCCCGGTCGGCGTCGAGGGCGTCGGCGGCCCGGGCACCAAGGGGCTGAGCCTGTTCATCGTGCCGAAGCTCCACTTCGACCACGAGAGCGGAGAGCTCACCGGCGAGCGCAACGGCGTCTACGTCACCGGCGTCGAGCACAAGATGGGCATCAAGGTGTCCAACACCTGCGAGCTCACCTTCGGCGACTCCTCCGTCGGCGGCGGCGAGCCCGCCAGGGGCTGGCTGCTCGGCGAGGCCCACGACGGCATCGCGCAGATGTTCCAGGTGATCGAGAACGCCCGGATGATGGTGGGCACCAAGGCCATCGCGACCCTGTCGACCGGCTACCTCAACGCCCTCGACTACGCCAAGAGCCGGGTGCAGGGCGCCGACCTCACCCAGGCCGCCGACAAGACCGCGCCGCGGGTGACGATCACCCACCACCCCGACGTACGCCGGTCGCTGATGACGCAGAAGTCCTTCGCGGAGGCGATGCGGGCACTCGTGCTCTACACCGCGTCGTGGCAGGACACGGTGCTGCTGGCCGACCACGCCGGCGAGCCCGACCACCTCGCCGAGGCGGTCAACGACCTGCTGCTGCCGATCGTGAAGGGCTACGGCTCGGAGCGCTCGTGGGTGCTGCTCGGCACCGAGTCGCTGCAGACGCTGGGCGGCTCGGGCTTCCTGCAGGACTACCCCATCGAGCAGTACGTCCGGGATGCCAAGATCGACACGCTCTACGAAGGCACCACGGCGATCCAGGGCATGGACCTCTTCTTCCGCAAGATCGTCAAGGACCAGGGCAAGGCGCTCGGCCACCTCGCCGGCGAGATCCAGTCGTTCCTCGCGGCCGAGGGCGGCAACGGCCGGCTCAAGGTCGAGCGCGAGCTGCTCGCCCAGGCGCTCGACGACACCAACGCCATCGTCGGCCACATGATCGACGACCTGATGTCGGCCGACCCGTCGGCCGAGGGCGGCGAGCTGCGCAACGTCTACAAGGTGGGTCTCAACACCACCCGGGTGCTGATGGCGCTCGGCGACGTCGTCTGCGCGTGGCTGCTGCTGCGCCAGGCGGAGGTCGCCCTGGCCAAGCTCGCCGGCGACGTGGCCCCGGCCGACCAGGCGTTCTACGAGGGAAAGGTCGCGGCGGCGCAGTTCTTCGTCCACCACAACCTGCCCAAGATCTCCTCCGAGCGAGCCATCGCCGAGGCGACCGACCTGTCGCTGATGGACCTCGACGAGGCCGCCTTCTGACCGTGTGACCGACCCGCCCAGGGCAGTCCCTGGGCGGGTCGACCACGCCCCCGGACGAGCCGGGCAGGTCTCAGGTCGCCGAGCCCCGACGCCGAGCACCGGCCACGAGCAGGCCCGTGCCGCCGAGCAGGAGGGCCACGCCCAGCGGGATCAGCCACAGCGGCGGGCCGCCGGTGTCCGCGAGCCCGGCGCCGTCCTGGTCGGCCTCCGGGACCTCCACCAGTGCCGCGTCGTCGGCCTGAGCGTCGGCGCCGCCCCCGGCGACCGACGCCGAGTTGGTGAGGTCGGACCCGGGGTCGGCGGTCACCGCGGTGACCAGCCGGACGGTGGAGTCCGCACCGGCCGCCAGCGGCTCGTCGCGGATGCAGGTCACCGTGCGGCCGGCAGCGTCGCAGGACCAGTACCGACCGGAGGCGGAGACATAGTCCAGGCCGCGGGGCAGCGTGTCGGTCAGCACGAGCGCCTCGACGGTGTCGTTGGGACCCTCGTTGGTCACGGTGAGATCGAAGACCGCCTTCGACCCGGTCACGCTGACCAGGTCCTTGGCGAGCGAGAGCACGACCAGCGGGATCACCGTGACGGGGTCCTCGTCGGCGTTGTCGGTCTCGTCGGTCTCGGTGGAGTCGCTGGCGACCGAGGCCACGTTGGTCACCGAGGGGTACGCCGTCGCGCCGACGCGGACCACCAGCTCGATCGTGGCGACCTCGTCGACCGCCAGCTCGCCGTGCTCACAGGTCACCGTCCCGTCGACCTCGGCGCAGGTCCAGCCGGCCCCCTCGGCCGCCACGAAGGTCAGCCCCGCCGGCAGCGTGTCGGTCACCGTGATCGGCCCGGGAGCGGGCGTCGGGCCCTCGTTGGTCACCTCGAGGGTGAAGACCTCGTCCTCGCCCACCTTGAAGTCGCCCTCGTGGCGCTTGTCGATCGTCAGGTTGACCAGCGGCGCCACCTGGACGGTGTCGGTGTCCACGTTGTCGAGCGGGTTCGGGTCGGTCGCGGCCGAGGTCACCTCGGCGACGTTCACCACCCCCGGGTAGGCGTTGGCCTGCACCAGCACCGTCAGGGTGATCGGCGTCGCCGTGGTGTCGGGGGCCAGCGGGCCGGTCAGCTCGCAGGTCACGTCGGATCCGGCGAGGACGCAGCTCCACCCCGCGCCCTCCGCCGACACGAAGTCCAGGCCGGCCGGAAGCGAATCGGTCACCGTCACGGCGTTCGCCTCCGAGGGACCGGTGTTGGACACCTCGAGGGTGAACACCAGCTCCTCACCGACCAGACCGATCCCGTCGTGGCTCTTGCTGATCGCCAGGTCGGCGTTCTGCACCACCGCGACCACGGCGTCGTCGGTGTTGTTGCCCGGGGTCGGGTCGACCGTGGACGAGGTCACCGACGCGACGTTGGTGAGGTCCTGGGGGTCGACGGTGGCGTCGATCTGCGCCGTCAGACCCAGAGCCGGGGCCGAGGCGCCGGCCAACAGGTCACCGGGCAGCGTGCAGGTCACCTCGACGCCCACGGCGTCGCAGGTCCAGCCGCCCGAGGCGGAGAGGTAGGACAGGCCCTCCGGGAGCGTGTCGGTGACGACGAGCGGACCGACCGCGTCCGACGGACCGGCGTTGCGGACCTCGATCGTGAACGTCGTCGACGTGCCTGCGGCCACGGGTGCCGAGGGGTGCGACTTGGCCAGGACCAGGTCCGCGCGTGCGATGACGTCCAGCGTGGCGTCGTCGGCGTTGTCGTCGGGGTCGTCGCCCGGTGTGGTGGTCGTCACCGAGGCCGAGTTGACGATCTGGGTGCCGTCGGGCACCCCCGCCCCGACCAGGGCGACCACGGTGATCACCGGGGCGTCGAGGCCGGCGCCGAGGGTGTCGCGGCTGCAGGTCACCGGCGCGTCGGCGCTGCAGGTCCATCCGGAGCCGTCGGCCGACACGAGCGTCAGGCCAGCGGGCAAGGCATCGCTGACGACGACCGTGTCGGCGTCGGACGGCCCGTCGTTGGTGACGACGATCTCGAACGTCGCCTGCTCCCCGGCCGTGACCGGGTTGGCGCCGGCCACGGACTTGACCAGCGTCAGGTTGGCGAGGTCGACGACGTCGGCGGGGTCGGTGGTGTTGTTGTTGTCGGGGTCGGGGTCCGGCAGCGGGCCGTCGACGGACGCGGCGTTGACCAGCGGCGCCGGCCCGGCGTCCGGAGCGACATCTGCGGTGATGGACAGCGGCGGCGCGGCGGTGCGCGACGCCAGTGCCCCGGTGAGGTCGCAGGTGACGACCTGGTCGGTGGCCGTGCAGGTCCAGGCGGCGCCCGAAGAGCCGGCGTACGTCATGCCGGCGGGGAGGGTGTCGGTGACGGTCACCGTCTCAGGCGAGAGCGACGGGCCGTTGTTGCTCACCACGAGGTCGTAGGTGACCGGCTGGCCGGCAACAACGGGGCCGGTGTGGCTCTTCGTGATCGAGAGGTCGGCCCGGGTGGTGACGCTGCTGTCGTCGTCGTCGGTGTTGTTGGCGTCGTTGGGGTCGGGGGTCGCCGAGGTCACGGTCGCGGTGTTCGTGATCGGACCGGTGTGCGCGGAGTCGACGTCGACGGCGATGTCGACGACCGCGATCCCCTCGTCGGCGAGCGCGCCGGTCAGCGTGCAGGTGACGTCCTGGCCGGCCGCCGAGCAGGTCCAGGCGCCAGTCACCGACGTGAAGTCGACATAGGTCAGCATGGCGGGCAGGGAGTCGGTGATCCGCACCGGCGACTGCGCGTCGGACGGGCCGTTGTTGGTCACCGTGAAGCGGTAGGCCCCCTGCTCCCCGGCCACGAGCTCGCCCGTGGACTCCTTCTCGAGGGCCAGGTCGGCGCTGGTGCCCGGGTCCGTGGTGACGGCGTCGTCGTCGTTCGCCGGGTTGTCGTCCTGGGGCCCCTCGACCGAGACCTCGTTGCGCACGGGAGCGAGCTGGTCGGCCGGGATGTCGACGGTGAGGGCGATCTGCGGAAGGGCGCCGAGGTCGGCCGGGCCCGGTCGGGTGCAGGTGACGACGCCGGCGCTCTCCGAGCAGGTCCAGCCCGTGCCGTCGGCGGAGACGAACGACGATCCGGCTGGCAGCGTGTCGGTGACGGTGATCTGACCGCGCGACACCGAGGGGCCGAGATTGGTGACGTCGAGGGTGTACGTCGCCGGAGAACCCGCCACCAGCGCGCCGACGAGCGCCTTGTCGACCGTGAGGTCGGCGCTCGCGTCGACGGTGGCGGAGTCCTGGGCTTGGTTGTTGGTCAGGTCGGGGTCGTAGGTCTTGTCGGCGACCTCGACCGCGTTGGTGAGCACGGTGCCCTCGACCAGGCCGGCCGGGACGTCCACGGTCACGGTGATGACGGGGAAGGAGGCGTCGGGGGCCAGCGTGTCGGTCACGTCGGTGCGGGTGCAGGTGACCTCCGACCCACTCGTCGAGCAGGTCCATCCGGGGCCCGCGGCGACTCCTCCGGTCACCGCACCCGGCAGGGTGTCGGTGACCGTGAAGGGCCCGACCGCCGTGTCGGGTCCGTCGTTCGCGACGGTGACCGACCAGGAGAAGGGCTGCCCGGCGACCGGGACTCCTGTGTGGGTCTTGTCGACCGAGACGTCGGCTGCGTCGATGTGGGCGGCCGCGGTGTCGGGGGGACCGTGGTAGGTGCCGCCTCCGGCCGGGCCCTGGTTGCCGTCCGCGTCCTCGGCGGTGGTGCTCGCGCTGTTGACGTGGTCGATGGTGCCGCCGACCCCGGGGTCGTCCAGGACACCTGGGCCCGGAGTGGCAGTGAACGTGATCACGATCGCGTCGCCGACCGGCAGGTCGGCGAGGTCGGTCCAGCCCAGGGTCTGCACGTCGGCAGCGGTGGCGACGGACGGGTCGGTCTGGACGGCGGCGCCGCCGTCGACGACGACCTGCGCGGAGCCGGCGTCGTAGGTCCAGTTCGGAGGCAGCACGTCGTCGACGTCGACGCCGTACGCCGTGGCGGCGCCGCTGCTGGTGACCGTGATCCGCCAGGTCTTGGCCTCGCCGAGATAGGCGAGCCCGCCGTCGACGACGGCCTTGTCGATCTCCACGAACGGCAGCGCGGCGGTGACGGTGGCGGTGTCTTCCGGGCCGTCGTAGACCCGGCCGCCGGCGGCGATGCTGGTGTAGCGCGTGATGTCGGCGGTGTTGGTCAGCGGAGCGGTCAGGGTGGGCGACGCGAGGGTCGCGTCGTAGGTCAGGCTCCTGGTGACGCCCTGACCGATCGGCCCGCCGAGGGTCCAGGTGATGGTGCCCCCGCCGTCCGCGGTCTCGCCGGACAGGACGCCGCCGTTGCTGATCGTCAGCGGGTCGACCACGACTCCGACGGGCACGGTGTCGACCACGGTGACGTTGTGGGCGCCGCTGACGTTCGCGGCGGCCGAGTTGGTGACCGCGACGGTGTAGGTGAAGGCCTCTCCCGGCTCGGGGGTCGTGTCCGACACTGTCTTGTCGATCGAGAGCACGGGCTCGGTCACCGTGACGGTGGCGGTGGCCGTCGCGGACGACTGGTCGAACGTGGCCCCCGCCGAGGTCGGGTCGGGGCCGTCGGTGAGGTTCCACCGGACCCGTGCGCCGTTGGTGAGCGGGGTGCCGCGGACGTTGCCGACGACGTCGGCGACCAGGGCGGAGTAGACGATGGTCACCGTGCGCGACTCCGGCGAGGCCAGCACGTCGCCGAGGCTCCAGCCGACGGTGGTGCCCGAGCTGGTCAGCGGCGTGCCCGGGACGGAGCAGGTCGGGGCACAGGTGACCGACTGGGTCTGCAGGCTCCCGACGTCCAGGCCCGCGGGCAGCACGTCGGTCACGACGGCGTCGTAGAAGTTGACCCCCGCCGGCAGGGTGGCTTGGACCGTGTAGGTCGCGCGCTCCCCGATCGTGTAGCTCGGCTGGGCCACCGACTTGGTGGTCGTCGCGCCGCGCACGGTCAGCGTGTCGCTGGCCGTGTTCGAGAACACGAGCTCGTCGGGGTTGTCGGCGTCGCCGGGGGCGGCCTTGTCGTCGTCGAGCGTGCTGGAGGTCTGCGTGGCGGTGTTGGTGACCGTCAGTCCGCCGGTGGCGGTCGGCGCCAGCGTCGCGGCGTAGCTCAGCGTCTGCGAGGCGCCCGGCGCCAGGTCCCCGACGTTCCAGAGCACCCGGGTCTCGCCCGCGGCACAGCCGTCGCCGCCGGTGCTCGGCGCGAAGGTGGCCGTGCCCTGGCTCGGGGACCCGGTGTCGATGGCGACGACCTGCATGGCAGCGGGCACGCAGTCGACCACGAACATGTCGTGGGCGGGCGGGCGGCCGGCCGCGTTGCGCGAGGTCAGCGTGTAGGTGACGGTCTGGCCGATGGCGATGATCTTGTCCGCACCGTCATCGTCGCTCTTGGCCAGGGTGGGACTGGGCGTGACGACGGTCACCGTCGAGGAACCGCGACGCGGCGTCAGTGGGGTGCCAGCGGGACCGGAGAGGCTGGTGAGGGTGGCCGTGTTGACGAGGTCGGTCCCGTGGGTGTTCCCGCCGACGTTGGCGACCCGCGCGACGATGGTCACCCGGAAGACGTGGTCCTGCCCCGGCCCGGTGGCGTAGGCCGCGGGGAACGTGAGCGTGCCGTTGGTCGCGTCCAGCGTGAAGGTCCCCGGCAGGGCGCCGAACGTGGCGCCGTCGTCGACCGAGCGTTGCGCCGTCGCCGAGACGAAGGTCAGCCCGGCCGGCAGCGGGTCGGCGAGCACCCCGGAGTAGACGGAGGTGTCGGCCGGGACGGTGGCGTCGACGGTGTAGGTGACGAGCTCGCCGATCACGGCGTCGCTGGCGCCGTTGCTGGCCTCGGTGACCGAGGTGAGGTTCGACTTGGTGACCGAGGCCGGCGGGGTCACCACCGTGAAGGTGTCGGTCGCGGCGGGGACGTCGATCTCCTCGGCGGGGGTCGTGGTGTCGACGTTGTCGGCCGGGTGGTGCTGGGCCAGGGTGTCCCGGTTGGTCTCGGTGGCGAACGACGCGACCGACGCGGTGTTGGTGTAGGTCGTGTCGACGCTCGCGCCGGTGGGCACCCGCAGCGTGTAGGTCAGCTCCCTGGTCTCGCCGGGCGCGATCCGGACGGAGTCGGGCAGGTCCCAGCGGATCGCGCTGCGGGTGGCGCGCTCCGCGAAGGTCGGATGGCCCGCGGCACCGGGGTCGGTGCACACGCCGCTGTCGCTGATCGCGGTGATCTCGGCGCAGGTCACGCCCGCGGGCAGCACGTCCCAGACGTCGGGGCCCAGGATGTCCTCGTCGTTCTCGTTGGCCTCGGTGCCGCTGTTGCCGACCGTGACGGAGTAGCGCAGCAGCTCGTCCGCGACCACCGTCGCCCCGTCGGCGAGCGGGGTGTCGTCGTCGCGGGTGGCCGCCTTGAGGATCGTGACGGGGGGCGGGGCCTGGATCGAGAGATCCAGCTGGTCGCGCAGCCCGAAGCTGCTGCCGTCAGTGTTCTGCCACGCGGACTTCGCCAGGTTGGCGGTGATGTCGGGCTGGGGGCCGGGGGCCGGCGTGGTGACGATGGCCGCGATGCGGACCTCGAAGAACCCGCCTGCGGGGACGAACCGCGAGCCGCCCTGGGTGGTGCCGATCTCCCACCGCAGCGGTTCGGTCGACACCAGCGTGCCGGGCTGGGAGCCAGCGGCGATCTCTGCGCTGCCGGCTTCGTAGGACAGGTACTCGGGCAGGAAGTCGGTCAGGACGGGGTTGCGGGTGGAGTTGCTGGTGGAGAAGTCGAGACGCAGTCGGAAGCAGACCCGCGATCCCTCGTCGTAGACGACGTCGGCGGCCGGCTGCGCGGCCGGGTCGACGTAGTCGGCCGGGTCGGCCGAGCAGGTGTACGGCGTCACGTCGGGCTGGATCAGCTTGACCAGGCCCGGCTCGTCCGAGAACAGCGAGGCCGACGACTCGTCGGTGATGTCGACCGGTCCGGTGTCGGGTGAGCCGACCCCCGGAGCCGGCGTCGTGACACCGACGAGCGAGACGGTGTTGAGGTAGCCGTCCCCCGAGACCGTGGGCAGGCCCGTGGACCCGTAGACCGTCCGCATCCGTGCCTGGTAGGTGACCGTGAGGGTCCCGTCGGCGTCGGCCGCGAGCGGCGTGAAGGTGATGTCGTAGCTGCCGTCGGCATTGGCGACGACGCCCGCGAAGGACGCGCCGGTGGCGTCGAACCCGGGTCCGGAGTCACACTCGGTCGGGTCACCCGGGGCGTAGTTGGCGGTCGTGCTGAGCGGGCAGAGACCGTCGGGGAGGTGGTCGGTGAGCACGATGTCGCTGGCGTCGGCGTACTCGGACAGGCTGACCTGCAGGGTGTAGGTCGCCACGCCCCCCGGGTTGAACTCGGCCGGCGCCACGCTCTTCTGGAGCGCGACGTCCTCGATGCTGACGGTCCTGGTCGTGGAGTCACTGACGTCTCTGCTCGTGCCCGTCACGACGGGTCCGGTGTAGGTCCCCGTGGCTTCGGCGTAGTTGCGGAGCGTCGACTCGCCGCCCAGCTCGCGGGTCGAGGGGCCGGTGTTGTTGTCGAGGTTGGCAGCCTGGTCGAGGCTGGCCGGGGTGGGCGTGCCACCGGCGAAGGTCATGGTGTTCTCGCGCTGCGGGATGCCGGCGGCGTACCGGATCCGCTCGACGGCGCCGGGTGCGAGCGTGCCCAGGGTCCACTCCACCCGGGTGTAGATGCCGGGAGCCTTGCCCGGCGGGTCGAGCACCGTCTCGACCAGGCTGGGGGTCCGGCAGTCGGTGGTGACGTCGGCGATGGCGTCCAGGGGCGGGGCTCCGGCGTACTCCACACCCGAGCCGTTGTCGACGTCGCCGCACGAGAGGAACTCCATGCCGGCGGGGAGGTAGTCCACGACGGTGCCACCGGTCGTGGCTGCCGGGCTGTTGCGCACGGTGAGCGTGTAGACCGTCGGGTGGTTGTGGACCCCGCGCAGCAGCTCCGACTCGGGGCTCCCCTCGGCCTTGGTGATCGTGATCGCGGTGACCGTGGTGACGCTGGGGGCCGAGGTCGCGGACTCGGTGAAGCTGGATGGCACCGGATCGCCGGCGGCGTCGAACTTGGGGATCGTGCGCGGATCGGTCTGGCCGTAGACATCGCCGACGTTGCTGATGGTGGCGCCGACGGGATGGGCCGCGCTGTCGACGTCGGCGGAGAAGCTCAGGGTCTCCTGCGCTCCGGCAGGCAGGTCGGTGACGTTGATCCACAGCAGCGTCTGATGCCCGTCCACGGGGTCGACGACGACGGTCGGCTCGCCGAAGAACTCCGGCCTGGTGGATCCCGCCCGGTAGGTCACCCCGACCGGCAGCTCGTCGCGGAAGGACACGTTGTACTCCGGGACCGCGCCGGCCTGGCTGGGGTTCGTCGCGGTGAGCGAGTAGTCCACCGAGCCTCCCGCCAGGATCCGGCCGGTGCCGCCCTTGGCGAGGGTGAGCTGCGGCCCGTCGGCGTACGCCGGAGAGCTGGGCAGGACGACGAGCGCGGTGAGGATCGCGAGGAGGGCAGCCACCAGCGCCGATGGACGTCGGATCATCTGGATTCCCCCGAGTGGCAGCCACCATGTGGCCGACGGTCGCGTGTCGATCTCTTTACTTGGCTCGCGCTCACCATAAGCGATGGTTCGCCCGCCCGCAGCATTCCCCGGTCGGCTCCCCGCGCTCGAGGCTCTCGGGCGTGCGACCCGGGAAGGGCGTCCGTCGCTCTCAGCCGCTCCTCAACTGGATGCGGCAGAGTGCCCCCATGAGGCGGACGCACCGATGAGGCTGACCGGGATCGTGGTGCTCATGCTCGGGCTGCTCTTCGGTCTCGACGCGGTCAACGCCGGGACGAGCTTCATCGACGAGGGGCCGCTGGCGTGGATCCTCGCCGGCGTCGGGCTGGTGCTGCTGGTCGGCTCGCTGATGGGCCGCCAGCAGCGACGCTGAGGCTCAGCCGCGGCTGCTCGACGCCTGCCACGACCCGCGCTTGGCGCCCGGCTGGTGACCACCCTGGTCCTGCCGGCGGCGCGGGCCCGCGCCGCGGCCCTGTGCGTACGACGGCCGGCCGTCGCGACGCTTCGCCGGGCCCCGGCCCCGCTTCGGGTCCCCGGCGCGCCCGTCGCGCTGCGCGCGCGCGGGCGCCGAGGTGCCGGTGGCGGTCAGCGCCGCGGCCGTCATCGGCCGCGGCGCGGTACGGACGTCGTGGTGCAGCACCTCGACGCCGGCCCCCTGGTGCAGTCGGGCGACCGAGCCGGTGTGCCGGACGGTCGTCAGCGTGACCACGGCGCCGTCGCGACCGGCCCGGGCGGTGCGACCCGACCGGTGCAGGTAGGTCTTCGAGTCGTTGGCGGCGTCGAAGTGCACCACCAGGTCGACGTGGTCGACGTGGATGCCGCGCGCGGCGACGTCGGTGGCGACGACGGCCGAGGCGGCACCGCTGGTGAACTTGGCCAGGTTGCGCTCGCGCACGCGCTGGCTGAGGTCGCCGTGCAGGTCGACGGCACTGAGGCCGCGCTCGGACAGCTCGGCGGCGAGCCCGACGGCGGCGTCGCGGGTGCGGGTGAAGACGATGGTGCGGCCGTTGGCGCGCACCAGGTCGGCGGCGACATCGAGCTTCTCGCGGTAGCCACCGACCACCAGGGTGTGGTGGGACATCGTCGTGACCGCGCCGGCGTTGGGGTCGACCTCGTGGCGGCGGGGGTCGCGCAGGTGGGTGCGGACCAGCGCGTCGACGTCGCCGTCGAGCGTCGCGGACAGCAGCATCCGCTGGCTGCCCGCCGGGGTGAGCCCGACCAGCCGGTCGACGGCGGGATAGAAGCCGAGGTCGCAGAGGTGGTCGGCCTCGTCGAGGACGGTGACCTCCACGTCGTCGAAGAAGAGGTAGCCCTGCTCGAACAGGTCGGTCAGCCGCCCGGGCGTCGCGACCACGATGTCGGCACGGCGGCGCAGGCGGCGGGTCTGCGCCTCGTAGGGGGTGCCGCCATAGACCGTGACGGTGGAGAGCCCGACGGCGTTGGCCAGCGGGCGCAGCGAGCGGTCGACCTGCGTCGCCAGCTCACGCGTCGGCACGATCACCACCGCGCGCGGGTGGCAGGGGCGGGTGCTGCCCTGGGCCAGGCGGGCCACCACCGGCAGCCCGAACGCCAGCGTCTTGCCGGACCCGGTCATGGCACGGCCCAGCACGTCGTGGCCGGCGACGGCGTCGGGGACGACCGCCGACTGGACCGGCGTCGGGTCGGTGATGCCCTGCTCGGCGAGCGTGTCGCGCAGCGCGCGGGGCAGCGGGTCGAACACGGAGGTGGTGGGCTCGATCGTGGGCGCGCTCATGCGTCGCAGTCCTTGCTGTCGACGGCCGGGAGGCCGGTGGTGTGCATCTGCGCGCGGACCCGCGGTGCGGGTCCGGTGAGCCTTGCCAGACACGGTCTCAGCCCTCGCGACGAGCGAGGGCGCCCCGGTCTCGGCAGCGCGATCCAGCTGCGCACCACACCGGTTCTCAAGAAGTGCGGCGCCCGAGGGCGCCGCCGGCTGGCTCCAGAGTAGGGCGGAGGGTGCCAGGGGACCCAATCGCCGTGCGTGAGAGCCGGGTCACCACGCGGTCCCGGCGCGTTGTCCGGCTGCCCTAGGCTCGGCCCATGAGCGACGCCGCCACCCCTCCGTCCGGCCCTGCTGCGGTCGACACCGACCAGGCCGAGCTTGCCGGCTACGTCGACGTCTGGTGGCGGGCGGTCGACGACTTCACCCACCTTCTGGAGGAGCTCGACCCCGGAGAGTGGTCGACCGAGACCGACCTGCCCGGCTGGGACGTGCACGCCGTGGCCGCCCACACCGCCCACCTGGAGGCGGTCCTGGCCGGTCACGCCGAGGAGACGGTGGAGATCGAGCAGCCCGACCACGTCACCAGCCTGATGCAGGCCTACACCGAGCAGGGCGTGGTCGCGCGCCGCGGCAGCACGCCGGACGAGCTGATCAACGAGATCCGCGAGAGCGCCACCACCCGGCGTACCGCCCTGCTCGACGACCCGCCCACCGACGGCCAGGCCAAGCCCGACCAGGTCTTCGGTGGCATCGGATGGAGCTGGCGCACCCTGTTGCGCAACCGTCCGCTCGACGTGTGGATGCACGAGCAGGACGTGCGCCGCGCCACCGGCCGGCCCGGCAACCTCGACTCGCCCGCGGCCAAGCACACGGCCGACTACCTGCTGGAGTCGATGCCCTACGTGCTGGCCAAGCGGCTCGGCGCGGCTCCGGGCACGTCCGTCGTTTTCCGGGTGGCAGGGAGCGAGCCGGTGACGGCGGTCGTCAACGCCGACGGGCGGGGCGAGCCTGCTCCGGAGCCGCCGGCCGAGCCCACCGTCACGGTGGAGACCGACCGCGAGACGTTCGTGCTGCTTGCGGGTGGGCGACGGGAGCCGGCACCCCAGGCGGTGCGCGTCTCCGGCGACGCCCAGCTGGCCGGGCGTCTGCTCGACGCGCTGGCGGTGACGCCGTGAGGTCGCCGCTGGACCTGCTGCCGGGCCCCCTGGCCGACGCGCTGGGGGGACGACGATCCGAGGCGACCTGGTCGGTCGCCGACATTCCCGACCTCACCGGCCGCACCGTGCTGGTGACCGGCGCCAGCGTCGGTGGGCTGGGCTTCGAGACGTCCGTCGAGCTGGCGCGGCACCATGCCCGCGTCGTGCTTGCCGGGCGATCGGCCTCCAAGCTCGACGCGGCCGCCGCGGCACTGCGCGACCAGGTGCCGGACGCCGGCCTGGAGCGGCTGCTGGTCGACCTCGCCGACCTGACCTCGGTCCGGCAGGCCGCCGCCGAGGCCGCCAGGCTCGGACCCGTGCACCTGCTCGTCAACAACGCGGGAGTGATGGCGCCGGCCTACCACCGCACCACCGACGGGTTGGAGCTGCAGATGGCGACCAACCACTTCGGCCCGTTCCTGCTCACCGGGCTGATGCTCCCCCAGCTCGCCGCCAGCGGCGACGCCCGGGTGGTGACCGTCTCCTCGCAGATGCACCGGATGGCGCGCTCGGCTCCCCTGGGTGACCCGCGTGCCGAGCGCGGCCGCTACCAGCGTTGGCCGGAGTACGGCCACTCCAAGCTCGCCAACCTGCTGTTCGCCTTCGAGCTGGACCGTCGGCTGCGGGACGCGGAGCTCCCGGTGCGTTCGCTCGCCGCCCACCCGGGCTTCGCCGGGAGCCACCTGCTCGTCAACGGCCAGCTCGGCCGGGCCTCGGGGCCGGTCGCCTCCATCCTCGACGCGGCGGTGAAGGCGACGTCGCAGTCGGTGGCCGACGGTGCGCTGCCGACGCTGATGGCCGCCACCGCCGACCTCCCCGGCGGCGTCTACTGCGGCCCGTCGGGGCCGGGCGAGATGGGCGGCCCACCGGTCGTCGTGGAGGCGACCGCGGTCGCCCAGGACCCGGCCGCACAGCGCCGCCTGTGGGAGCTCAGCGAGGAGACCACCGGGCTGGCCTATCCCTGAGGGCTGCTGCCCGTCCCGTCCTCGGCGTGCGACTCCGGGGCGCGCGGCAGCCTCGTGGTGCCGTCGTAGGCCAGCGCGGCGGCGATCCGCTCGCTCAGGTGAGGCGCCAGCCCGGGGAGGGCGTCGAGCCCGAACCAGCCCACCGCGTCGGACTCCTCGTCGGCCGGATGCGGCTCGCCGTCGACGGCATGGCACCGGAACGTGTGGGTGAGGAACTGCACCGCGTCGCCGTTGGGGTACGCCGCCGCCGGGCCGACCGTCACCGACGCCAGCCCCTCGACGACGCAACGCACGCCGGTCTCCTCGAGGACCTCGCGCTCGGCCGTGTCGGCGGGGTGCTCGCCCGGGTCGACGATGCCGCCGACCGGGGTCCAGCGGCCGTCGTCGCTGCGGCGGACCAGCAGCACCTCCGGCCGCCCGTCGGTCTCGCGCAGCACGACGGCGCAGGCGCCCGCCAGCCATAGCGGGGCGTGGCCGACCTGAGACCGCAGGCGCAGGACGAACTCGGGCGTCGGCATCGGGCCACCGTAGTCGCCCCGGTCGCTGCTCCTGTGGCGGTGGGGAGGCGGCCGCCTGCCGGGCGGGGCCGGCCGGCGAACGGCGTCAGCGCTGGCGCGGCCCGAACGCCGGCGCCACCTTGGCGAACGCCGCCTCCCGGGCCACCTTGGTGTTGCGGGCCGCCAGCAGGAAGGCCTGCTCGAGCCGCTCGCGGGCGAAGGTGCGCCGCGGCGAGGCCGTCCAGGTGTCGTTGAAGAGCCGCTTGGCGGCGGCCAGGGCGTCGGGAGAGCGGCCGGCCAGCTGCTGCGCGAACGCCGTCGCGGCGACGACCGGGTCGGCGTCCAGCTCGGTCACCAGCCCCAGGTCGTGGGCCTCCTTGCCGCTCAGCATCTCCGCGGTCATGGTCAGCCGCTTGGCCGTGTCGATGGAGGTCAGCTCGGCCAGGCTGCGGATGCCCGACATGTCGGGGATGATCCCCCACCTGCCCTCCAGCACCGACCACGTCGAATCTGGCGTGGCGAAGCGGAAGTCGGCGGCCAGGGCGATCTGCAGCCCACCCCCGAGGCAGTGGCCGTGCACCGCGGCGATGACCGGCACCGGCACCCGGCGCCAGGCCCAGCAGGCCTCCTGGAACGTGTTGGTCCCACGCCACGGTCGCGGCGCGAACGCCCGCACCACCCGCGTGGGCTCCTTGAGCACGGTCGCGAAGTCGAGCCCCGCGCAGAACGAGTCGCCGTCGCCTGCGAGCACCACGGCCCGCAGGGACCTGTCCGCCCGCAGGTCGTGGGCGGTCGCCACCAGCTGGTCGAGCACGTCGAGGGTGAGGGCGTTGAGCTTGTCGGGCCGCGACAGTCGCACCTGCGCGATCCCGTCGTCGATGAGGCAGGTCACGGTCCCCGGTTCGCGCGGCATACCGCCGAATCTACCGGCGGGTGTTGGTGGTTCATCAGGGTAGGTAGGCGAAGCCTCGCTTACCCCGGTGAACTCACCTGGGGAAGTGACAGCTCGCCTGCTTACCCTGGTGAACCACCAGACCCGCTCACAGCGACAGGGCGGCGAGGGCGGCGTTGACGATCGAGCCTGAGTCGAGGTCGGAGGCGGGGACGGCGACGGCGGGGACGCCGAGCGCCGAGCCCAGCCAGCCGAGGGCGTACGGCGCCACGTCGTGCACGGTCACCACCGGCACACCCGGCTCGAACGCCTGGCGGAGCACCCCCGGCAGCGCCGGCGTCGTGGCGGTGCGGATGCCGTAGCGCAGCGTGCGCTGCCACGCGCCGTAGACGAGGTCGGGCGAGACGACGTCGACGACGTGGACCCGCACCCCCTCCTCGCTCAGCTCGGCCGCGGCGGCCACGGCCTCCGGGAGCGTCGGCCCGGTGGCCGCGACCTGCACCGCCGGCCCCATCCCCGAGCCGGCGTCGACCAGCCGGTAGGCCCCGCTCAGCACCTGCCCGCGCAGCACCGGGTCGCCCATCCGCTCCCTGGCCTCGGCGAACGGCCGCTGGTCGAGCGGCCGTCGGGCAACCCTGATGTGGACCGCGCCCCGCCCCTCCCGCCCGATCTCAGCGAGAGCGGCACAGAGCAGCCAGTCCACCGCGACGGCGTACGCCGGCTCCAGCAGCGTCAGCGACGCGACACCGATCGCCGACTCCTCCCCGGCGAGCACGAACCGCGAGCCCGAGGCGGCCGCGAGGCTCGCCTCCGCGACCGAGGCGAGGCTGTCGATCACGCCGACCGCGAGCAGCGGCTGGCCCGAGATCTCCCGTGCCAGGCCGAGCTGTTCGAGCGCCGGCACCGTCGGCCCGACCGTCTCGTCGGCCACCACCAGATGCCCGGCCAGGCCCTGCTCGCGCTCGAGCGCCCGCAGGCTTCGCAGCAGCGCCGCCCGGGTGGAGGTCGGGTGGTTGGCTCCGGCCCCGGTGGAGGTCGGCACGGTCGCGCGCCAGGGGTCGGGCGACAGCGGGAGCCGGCCCAGCCCCGTGGCCCGCTCGGCCAACGACGGCCACAGGTCGGCCGGCAGCGCCTCGGGCTCGTCGACATCGCTGTCCCGGACAGCCGGCGCCGGGTGCACCAGCACAGCGCTGACCGGGCTGCGGGGGCCGGCCGCCTCGGCGTAGGCCTCCAGCAGCGCCTCCTGGTCGTCGCCGCCGAGGTCGCCGAGCAGGGCGTGCAGCTCGGCGTCGCCCAACCGCCCGACGTACGACCACACCGGCACCGGCGCCCCGTCGAGCAGCGCCAGCCGGAGCTCGCCGTCACCGGCCTGGAGGCCGGCCTCCAGGTCGCCCCAGCGCTCGCGCGGCAGCGTCTGCAGCCAGGTCTCCAGCTCGGGGCAGTCCAGGAACGCGGTCAGCAGCCGCGGGCCGAACCGCACCTCGCTCACCCGGCAGCCGGCCTGCTCCAGCCGGGGTCGTACTCCGTCGCGCGCCTCCAGCACGAGCAGCACCGGCGCGGCGCCGTCGTCGACGTGGCGGCGGACCAGGGCGAAGAAGTCGTCGTCGAGGTCGGCCCGACCGAGCACGCCGACGAAGCGCGCCGGCGGGCGCGCCCCGAAGTGCTGGTCGACGTAGCGGCGGGCGGCGACGGCCAGCAGCGTGGCGGCCGGCGCGCCCGACGCGACGAGCGGGTGGCCGGCGACGGCGAGGCCGTCGCGGACCGCCCGGGCGGCCGACAGTGCGTCGGGGTGCACGATCACCCGGTCGGCGGGCTCCAGGACCGCGCCGTAGAGCGCGGTCAGCGCGGCGACCAGGGTGGTGCTCGCCTCGGGCTCGACCGCGGCGCGGGCATGCAGCGAGACACGGTCGAGCACGGTCGCGTCAACGACCCGCCGCTCGGCGTGCTTCATCGGCTCCTCCCCCGCGCCTGCCCGAGCGGCTGTTGGGTGTCAGGGTGTCATGCGGGGAAGAGCCGCGCAGACGGACCTGACGGTTCGTCCCTGCGGTCTGGACAGCATCATGGCAGCCCCGCCGCGAACGCGCCGAGCGCCCCGCCGGCCGCGGCCGGCGGGCACCCGCTGCGGGACGTGCTCAGTGGTGCCAGCGGGGCCCGGCCGGCCCGGGTGGGCACGGTCGCCGAGCAGGGTCAGCATCGCGGGCAGCAGCACCCCGCGCACCAGCGTCGCGTCGAGCAGGATCGCCGGGCCGCCGCCCACGTGGTGCTGGTCCTGACCCCACCGTCGCGCCGACCGAGGGTGCGCGACATCGGGTCACCACCGGACCGCGCCCTGAGGTCGACCCCCGGCCGCCTCGGGGTCGCCCCGACGCGCGAGGCGACGCGCGGCGAGACGACGGAGGCGCCGCGGGGCGACCTGGGGGCATGATGGGGCCCATGAGCGAGTCGCGCGCCGGCACCCCGGCAGAGCCGTCAGACCTGGTCGACGTCCCGCACCTGGTGACGTCCTACTACACCGGCGTCCCCGATCCAGAGGACGTCGACCAGCAGGTCGCGTTCGGCACCAGCGGCCACCGCGGCAGCAGCCTGCGCACCTCGTTCAACGAGACCCACATCCTCGCGACGACGCAGGCGATCTGCGACTACCGCCGTTCGCAGGGCTACGACGGGCCGCTGTTCATCGGCCGCGACACCCACGGGCTGTCCGAGCCTGCCTGGGCGTCCGCGCTCGAGGTGCTGGTGGCCAACGACGTGGCAGTGCTGGTCGACTCGCGCGACGGCTACACCCCGACTCCCGCCGTGTCCCATGCCATCCTGCGGGCCAACGAGGGCCGCACGTCCGGGCCGGGGCTCGCCGACGGAATCGTCGTCACGCCGTCGCACAACCCGCCCGCCGATGGCGGCTTCAAGTACAACCCACCGCACGGCGGCCCCGCCGACTCCGACGCCACCTCGGTGATCGCCGCCCGGGCCAACGAGCTGATCGCCGGCGCGCTGGCCGACGTCAAGCGGGTGCCGTTCTGGCGCGCGCGGCACGCCTGCTCGTCGTACGACTTCCTCGGCGAGTACGTCGACGACCTGCCGTCGGTGCTCGACCTCGACCGCGTGCGAGAGGCGGGTGTCCGGATCGGCGCCGACCCCCTGGGCGGGGCGAGCGTGGCCTACTGGGGCGAGATCGCCGACCGGCACGACCTCGACCTCACCGTGGTCAACCCGCTGGTCGACCCCACCTGGCGCTTCATGACCCTCGACTGGGACGAGAAGATCCGGATGGACTGCTCGTCGCCGTCCGCGATGGCGTCGCTGATCAGCCGCAAGGACCAGTACGACCTCGCCACCGGCAACGACGCCGACGCCGACCGGCACGGCATCGTGACCCCCGACGGCGGCCTGATGAACCCCAACCACTACCTGGCCGTCGCCATCTCCTACCTCTTCGGCGGCGCCCGGCCCGACTGGCCGGAGTCGGCGCAGATCGGCAAGACCCTGGTGTCGTCGTCGATGATCGACCGGGTCGCGGCCGGGTTGGCCAAGCCGATGGTGGAGGTGCCCGTGGGGTTCAAGTGGTTCGTCCCCGGGCTGCTCGACGGGTCGTTCGGCTTCGGCGGCGAGGAGTCGGCCGGGGCGTCGTTCCTGCGCCGCGACGGGCGGGTGTGGACCACCGACAAGGACGGGATCCTCCTCGCTCTTCTCGCCTCGGAGATCCTGGCCGCGACCGAGCGGACCCCCAGCCAGCACTACGACTACCTCGCCGGCCGCTACGGCGACCCGTCGTACGCTCGGGTTGACGCGCCCGCCGACCGCGAGCAGAAGGCCAAGCTGGGCGCGCTGTCGCCGTCCGACGTCGAGGCCACCGAGCTGGCCGGCGAGGCGATCACGGCCAAGCTCACCGAGGCGCCCGGCAACGGCGCGAAGATCGGCGGGTTGAAGGTGACGACCGAGAACGCCTGGTTCGCCGCCCGCCCGTCGGGCACCGAGGACGTCTACAAGATCTACGCCGAGTCCTTCCTCGGCGACGACCACCTGGCCAAGGTCCAGGCCGAGGCCCGCGACGTGGTCTCCGCCGCCCTGGGCTGAGGAGGGTTGTTGCTTCACCAGGGTAGGCAGGCGAATGTCCACTTCCCCAGATGAACTCACCCGGGGAAGCGAGGCTTCACCTACCTACCCTGGTGAAGCACCACACCCGCAGCCTCCCGCATCAGCGACCACAGCGCCTCGACGTCCGCGCGCTCGGTGGGCTCGGCGCCGATGGAGACGCGGACCATCCAGCGGCCGTCGAGGACCGACGGGGTGACGTACGCGCGGCCGGAGGCGTTGACCCGGCCGACCCAGGCCAGCGTGTGCTCGTCGAGAGCCTCACCCTCGAGCGGCCGACCGTCGTCGCCCGCCGGATCGTGGCGCACGCACACCGTCTGCAGCGCCACCGGCGCCAGCACCCGCCAGCTCGGCTCGGCCGCCACCTCGCCGGCGAGCCACTGCGCGTTGGCCAGGTCGCGCCGCAGCCGGGCGCGGATCGCCTCCACCCCGTCGAGCCGCAGGTGCCACCACAGCTTCAGCGCCCGGAACCGCCGGCCGAGCGGGATGCCGAGGTCCTTGTACTGCACCACCTCGCCGTCGACCCCCGACCGGAGGTACGACGGGTGGGTCGACATCACCCGCACCAGATGCTCCACGTCGCGGACGTAGAGCAGCGAGCAGTCGAGGATCGTGCCGAGCCACTTGTGCGGGTTCCAGCCGAGGGAGTCGGCGCCCTCGATGCCGTCGACCAGCCACCGGCACTCCGGCAGCAGCAGCGCCGAGCCGGCCATCGCCGCGTCGACGTGCACCCACGCGCCGTGCTCCACCGCCACCGCCACGATCTCGCGCACCGGGTCGACCGCCGTGGTCCCGGTGGTGCCCACCGCGGCCACGACCGCGGCCGGACGGCGACCGGCCGCGACGTCGTCGGCCATCGCGGCAGCCAGGGCGTCGGGCCGCATGGCGTACGTCGACGGGTCCACGTCGACGTAGCGCAGGTTGTCCGCACCGAAGCCCGCGAGCAGCACCGCCTTCGGCACCGACGAGTGCGCGTGCGGAGAGGTGTAGACGACCAGCGGCCGCTCCTCCTCCTGCAGGCCGCCGCGCGCCTCGCCGTACGACGTCGCGCGCTCGCGCGCCGCCAGCATCGCCACCAGGCAGCCGGTCGATGCCGTGTCGTGGATCGCGCCGGTCCACGCCGGCGACAGCCCGGTGAGCTCCCGCAGCCAGTCGGTCACCACCTGCTCGACCTCGGTGAGCGCGGGCGCTGACTGCCAGGTGATGCCGAGCGCGCCCAGCCCGGACGCCGCGATGTCGCCGAGCACCGAGGCCAGGGAGGCGTTGGAGGGGAACCACCCGTAGAAGCCCGGGTGCTGCACCTGCGTGAGCCCGGGCACGACGACCCGGTCGAGGTCGGCCAGCACCTCCGCCCACGCCTCCGGCTGCTCGGGCGCGGCCGGCGCCACCCCGGCTGCCACGTCGCCGGGCGCGACCTGCGCCAGCACCGGGCGGACGGCGACGCCGGCGCGGTAGTCGGCGATCCAGTCGACCAGCTCGTGGGCGGCGATCCGGAACTCCTCGGGCGTCATGCGGGCACCCTAGGGCTGGTCGACCGCTCCACCCAGCGCAGGATCGGCTTCGCGCTCACCCCATGCACGAACACCGAGAGCACCACGGTGAACGACACCGTCGCCCACAGCCAGGGCTTGTCGTTCCACTCCGTCTGGCCGGTGGCGTAGGACAGGTAGTAGAGCGAGCCCACCCCGCGCACCCCGAGGAAGGCGATGGCGCCGCGCTCGGCGCGGCAGAACGGCTCGTCCTCCGCACGGCGTACGCCGGCCAGGGCGGCGAGCCCGGCCAGCGGACGGATGAGCGCGACCACCGCGATGCCGATCAGGGCGCCCCGCCAGTCGAGGGCGGCGAGCAGCCCGCGGCTGGTCGCCACCCCGAGGACCAGCAGCACGCTGAGCGTCAGCAGCACCTCGAGCCGCTCGACCAGGCTGTGCATCGCCGACTGGAACTCGTGGTGCCGCTCCGCGGCTCGGATCGTCATCGCCGTGACGAAGACAGCGAGGAAGCCGTAGCCACCCACGACCTCGGCCGCGCCGTACGCCAGCAGGACGCCGGTCACCGCGATCAGCGGCTGGTTGCGCTCAGCGAGCCCGAGACGGGCGCCGAACACCAGCCAGGCCAGCCCGCGCCCGACCAGCAGTCCGGCGACGACGCCGATCACGGTCTTGCCGACGACGTACCACGCAACATCCAGGCCGATCTCGACGAAGCCCGAGGCACCGGCGGCGAGCGCGATGGCGAGATAGACGAACGGGAAGGCCAGCCCGTCGTTGAGCCCCGCCTCGGCGGTGAGCGAGAAGCTCACCTCGCTGTCGTCGTGCGCGGCCGGGTCGTCCTCGTCCGACGTCGCGCGGGTGACCGGGTGCGCCACCTGGATGTCGGAGGCGAGCACCGGGTCGGTCGGCGCGAGGGTGGCGCCCAGCAGCAGCGCGGCCGCGACCCCCAGCCCACCCACGGTCACGCCCAGCACCGCGACGGCCAGGATGCTCAGCGGCATCCCGATGCCGAGCAGCCGGAAGACCGACGACCACGACCGCCAGCTGCTCCGGTCGCGCCACGACAGCGGGCGATTGAGCGCCAGGCCGACGCCCATCAGCGCCACGATGACGGTGAGCTCGGTGAGGTGCTCCACCGCCGGGCGGGTGCGGTCGGCGTCGCCGAGCAGCCCGTCGGTCAGCGGGGTCATGCCGAGCAGCAGCCCGACGCCCACCAGCACCATCGGCGCCGAGACCGCCCAGCGGTCCAGCACCGGCGGCAGCACCACCGCCAGCAGCACGCACAGCCCGGCCACCAGGTACGCCGTGTCCGGACCCATGCCGGTCACCGTACTGGCGGGGCGGGTGGAGCCGGGCAGGGCGCTCCTCCGAGGAGCGTTGCGCACCCCGAGGAGCGCCCGCGGGTGCGGAACGCTCCTCGGAGGAGCAAATCCACGCTCAGGCGGCGGCGCGCTCCGCGGCGGGAGCCTGGCGGCGGCCTTGGCCTCGCGGGCCTTGCGGGCCTGCTGGACCATCCGCGCCTGGGCGGCGCGGCGGACCCGGGGGCCGCCCTTCACCATGCCGTAGAGCAGCTTCAGCTGCGAGGGGAGGTTCTTGACGGTGGTCGTCTCGAGCCAGCCGTTGGGCAGCGAGAGCCGGACGACCTTGTGCCACGAGGAGTAGACCTGCGGCACCAGCGGGCGGGCGCAGTAGGTCAGGCCGTACTTCTCGAAGAGCGCCTGCACCTGCGGAGCGACCTCGGCGTAACGGTTGGACGGCAGGTCGGGGAAGAGGTGGTGCTCGATCTGGTGCGACAGGTTGCCGGTCATGATGTGCATCAGCGGCGAGCCGGAGATGTTGGCCGAGCCGAGCATCTGGCGGACGTACCACTCACCCTTGGTCTCGCCCTCGATGGAGCGCTTCTCGAACGTCTCGACGCCCTCCGGGAAGTGGCCGCACATGATCACCGAGTGCGACCAGACGTTGCGGATCACGTTGGCGACCGCGTTGGCGGCGACGGTGGTGAGGAACGACCCGGTCGGCAGCGCGAGCAGCGGGTGCACGACGTAGTCCTTGGTGGCCTGGCCGCGGATCTTGCGCAGGACCTTGCGCGCGTTCTCCTTGAAGGCGGGGTCCCGGGTCGCGCCCTTGGCCAGGTTGCCCCGCAGCTCCAGGTCGTAGGCCGCGATGCCGTACTCGAAGAAGAGCATGTTGACGAAGTTGTAGAGCGGCTGGCCGAGGCTGGCCGGCGTCCACCGCTGGTCCTCGTCGACGCGCATGATGCCGTAGCCGAGGTCGTTGTCCTTGCCGATCACGTTCGTGTAGGTGTGGTGCACCTCGTTGTGGCTGTGCTTCCACTGCTCGGCCGGGGTGGCGTTGTCCCACTCCCACGTCGTCGAGTGGATCTTCGGGTCGCGCATCCAGTCCCACTGGCCGTGCAGGACGTTGTGGCCAATCTCCATGTTCTCGAGGATCTTCGCGACGCCGAGGCCGGCGGTGCCGACCAGCCAGGCCGGCGGGAAGATCGAGAACAGCAGCACCGCGCGCGAGCCGAGCTCGAGGTAGCGCTGCGTGGCGATCACCTTGCGGATGTACGCCGCGTCGTCGGCGCCGCGGGTGTCGAGGACGGACTGCCGGATGGCGTCCAGCTCGCGTCCGAGCTCCTCGATGTCCTCCTTGCTGAGGTGGGCGATCGGGTTGTCGGGCTTCTTCTGGATGACGGTCATGGGGGCTCCTCGCGGTGGCGGGGTAGGCAGGCTCTGGGTCCGGCTCGGGGGTGGTGTCAGGACTAGTGGTCGAACTCGCACGGCCCGGCGGCCGCGTTGATGCAGGTCTGGACGATCACGTTGTCGCCGGGGGTGGCGACGGTGACCTCGCCGTTGCGCAGGTCGCGGACGGCGCCTTCGGTGAGGGGGAGGACGCAGCCGAAGCAGACGCCCATTCGGCAGCCGCTCGGCATCAGGACGCCGGCATCCTCGGCGGCGTCCAGGATCGGGGTGGCTCCGTCGGCGTCGACGGTGGTGGCGGACTGGGTGAAGCTGACGCTGCCGCCCTCGCCGACGGCGACCCGAGAGACGCGGAACTTCTCGGTCTGCAGCGCCAGGCCGGCCTCGTCGTGGTGCGCCTCGAGGGCGTCGAGCAGCCCGGCCGGTCCGCAGGCGTAGGTGACCCGCTCGGCCAGGTCGGGGACCAGCTCGCCGAGCGCGGCGACGTCGAGGACGCCGTGCTCGTCGTCGTACCTCGCGACGAGGCGGATCGCTCCAGCGGCGTCGAGTGCGCGCAGGTCGCGCAGGAAGATCGAGTCGGGCTCGCTGGGGGCGACGTGCAGGACGACGATGTCGAAGGCCGCCGAGCGGGCCGGGCGCAGCACGCCCTGGGCGGTGGACGGGAAGAGGTTGCGCAGCATGCCGATCACCGGCGTGATGCCCGAGCCCGCGGTCACCATCAGGAACTTGCCGCCCTCGGCCG
The DNA here is from genome assembly GCA_963719955.1 of uncultured Actinomycetota bacterium. Lineage (GTDB taxonomy): Bacteria > Actinomycetota > Actinomycetes > Propionibacteriales > Nocardioidaceae > Nocardioides. The sequence goes on from CAVRDV010000002.1 coordinate 944,516, forward strand.
GAAGCACGAAGTCTCCGGCCGCCTGCTCGAGGTGGACCAGCGTGCCGGGCTTGGCCGCACGGACCAGGTAGCTGCTCACGATCCCGTCGGGCACGGCCTTGACCGTGATCGACAGATGTCCGTCGCGACGTGCTCCGTGGGTGAGGGAGTAGGCGCGCCACTGGCGGATGCCGTCGACGTCGACCCCGACCCGGACGTACTGTCCCGGCAGGTGGCCGGCCCAGTCGCTGCCGGGCTTGATCACGAGGGTGGCGGCGTCGGCCGTCTCGGGAACCACCTCGACGACCCGGCCGCGCAGCGCGGCGCCGGGCCGCAGCGGGGCGAACAGGTCGAGGTAGTCGGCCGGCAGCAGGGGGGTGGTCGCGGCCTCGGCCAGCCGGACCGCACGCCGGCTCCAGGCGCGCCCGGACCGCGGCAGGGTTGTCGTCGCAGGAGGAGCGCTCATGACGTCTATCGTCCCTGATCTTGTCGGCTAAGACATGACCGTGGCATGTGAATCTTGTGGGCTTGATTTGTTCGCTACGAACAAAGAAGATGGGGGCATGGCGCTTCCCGAGCCCGGCTCGACCCTGACCCTCGACCCTGCCGTCATCGCCGACCTGCAGACCCGGCTGCCCGAGGTGGCCACGCACACGATCGCGGCGGTGATGGACGAGGTCCCGGCGTACGCCGGCCCGTTCGGCGGCCCGATGGGCCAGACCATCCAGCAGGCCGTGCAGGTGGCGCTGGCGGGCTTCCTCAAGCTGGCGTCCAGCGGGCGGATGGGTCGCGGGGGCACACCGCTGACCCCCGCCCTGGAGGGCGCCTACGCTCTGGGCCGCGGTGAGGCCCGGCAGGGACGCAGCGCGGACGCCCTGCTCGCGGCCTACCGCGTCGGCGCCCGCGTCTCGTGGCGCGAGCTCTCGGCCTCGCTGGTCGCCCACCGGGTGCCCGCCGCAGCCGTGGCGGGGTTCGCCGAGCTGGTCTTCGCCTACATCGACGAGCTGTCCGCGGCCAGCGTCGCGGGCCACGCCGACCAGGTCGAGTCGACCGGCCGACGTCGTGAGCGGGCCCTGGAGCTGCTGGCGCTGGCGCTGCTGCGCGGCGAGAGCGCGGAGTCGGTGGGCGCCGCGGCGGAGGCCGCCGAGTGGCCGCCGCCCCGCACCCTCACCGCCGTCCTGCTCCCCGAGGCGCAGGTGCGCTCGGCGCTCGCCGTCACCCCGCCGGCGACCCTGGTCGTCGGAGAGGCGCCCGACCTCGTCGACTCCGGCACCGCCGTCCTGCTGGTGCCCGACGCCGCGGGGCGACGCCGCCAGCAGCTGGTCAGGGAGCTCGGCGACCGGCACGCCGTCGTGGGCCCGACCACCGGCTGGCTCGACGTACGCCGGTCCTACCGCCGCGCCGTGCGCGCCGCCTCGCTCGCCGGCGGTCCGGCGGCGGTCGACACCGACGAACACCTCGCCTCGCTGGTCCTCACCGCGGACCCCGAGGCGCTCGCCGACCTCCGGGATCGTGCCCTGGCGCCGCTGGCGACCCTGCGCCCTGCCGCCCGCGAGAAGCTCGAGGCCACGCTCCGCTCGTGGCTGCTGCACCACGGCCGGCGCGACGACGTCGCGGCCGAGCTGTTCGTGCACCCCCAGACCGTGCGCTACCGGTTGGGCCAGCTGCGCGAGCTCTACGGGGAGCGGCTCGACGACCCGGCCACCGTCCTGGACCTGACCGTCGCGCTGGCCGTGCGTGCGCCCGCGTAGCCTCGGGGCATGGCCGCTCCCCAGGACTCCGTCGTCTGCGTGACCGGAGGCACCGGCTTCGTCGGCTCCCACTGCGTCGCCGCCCTTCTCCGCGAGGGCTTTCGGGTGCGCACCACCGTCCGCTCGCTCAGCCGCGAGGACACGGTGAGGGCGATGATGGAGGGGGCGGGGGTCGCGGCGGGCGACCGGCTGTCGTTCGTCGCCGCCGATCTCACCGGCGACGAGGGCTGGGACGCCGCGGTAGCGGACTGCGACGCGGTGCTGCACGTGGCGTCGCCGTTCCCGGTCGGCGTGCCGCAGGACCCCGACGAGCTGATCGTTCCCGCCCGCGAGGGCGCTCTGCGGGTGCTGCGGGCCTCGCACGCCGCCGGCGTACGCCGGGTGGTGCTGACGTCGTCGTTCGCGGCGGTGGGCTACGGCCATCCGCCGCGGAGCACGCCGTTCACCGAGGAGGACTGGACCGACCTGTCCGGCCGCCACCCGGTGTCGCCGTACCCCACCTCCAAGACGCTCGCCGAGCGCGCCGCGTGGGACTTCGTCGCCGGTGAGGGTTCGGGTCTGGAGCTGGCCACGGTCAACCCGGTCGGCATCTTCGGGCCGCCGCTCGGCACCGACATCGGCACCTCCCTGGAGCTGGTCGGCCGGATGCTGAAGGGTCAGGTGCCGGGGCTGCCGAAGATCGACGTCGGGATCGTCGACGTCCGCGACGTCGCCGACCTCCACCTGCTCGCCATGTCCGCTCCGCAGGCGGCCGGTGAGCGGTTCCTCGCCGTCGCGGGCGAGTTCATGAGCGCGCGCGACATGGCCCTCGTGCTCCGCTCGCGGCTGGGCGACGACGCCCGCAAGGTGCGCACGATAGAGCTGCCCGACTGGATGGTGCGCCTCGTCGGCCGCTTCGACAGCGGCGTGGGTCAGATCGCCACCGAGCTGGGCCACCACAAGAGCGCCACGTCGGCGAAGGCCCAGGAGATGCTCGGCTGGCAGACCCGCTCCCGCGAGGACGCGCTGGTCGCGAGCGCCGAGGCACTGGTCGCGCTGGAGAGGTCCGGCTCCGCGTGACGGTCGAGTTCCCCGTCTCGGACGAGTCAGGACGACGCAGCACCGGCGCCTTCGGCCGCTCCGTGGCGAGCACCGCGCTCGCGGGCATCGACCCGGTCGGTGCCGCGGCGGCGGCCCGCGAGACGTCGTGGCGATCGGGCTACCTCCCCCATCTGGCGCGACTGGTGGAGGCCGGGCTGGGCACGCCCGAGGCCGCCGTCACGATCGCCCGGCAGGGGTCCGAGGCTCTCGTGAGCGGCATGCGCTGGCGTCAGGCGGCCGGTGCCGAGCTGTCCCTCGCCGAGGTGGGTGCGCCTGACGCTCCCGCCCACGAGACGGTGACCGTGGCCGGAGCGAGCGCGCCTCGGACGACCTTGGAGCTGCCCTACCGCGGCGAGCTGCTCCACGGAGACCGGTTGGCCGCCCAGCTCGACGCCTGGGTCGCCGACGGCGTGGTCGAGCCGTCGGTGGCGACCTCGGTGGCCACCGTGGCCGCCCATCCGGAGTGGCTCTCCCTGCCAGGCCGCACCCTCGTCGCGCTCGGCGCGGGTTCGGAGATCGGGCCGACCCCGGTGCTGCTCGGCTGGGGCGCCACCGTCGCCGGGGTCGACCTGCCACGACCGGAGCTCTGGGAGCGGGTGCTCGACCGCGCGGCCGGCAGCGCCGGACGGCTGCTGGTGCCGGCACGCCCGGGCGACGGGTCGCTCCATGAGCGAGCCGGCGTCGACCTGCTGACCGACGTGCCGGCCCTGGCGGCGTGGGTCGCCTCGCTCGACGGGCCCCTCGTGCTCGGCAACTACCTCTACGCCGACGGCGGCACCAACGTGCGGGTCGCCGCCGCGGCCGACGCGGTCGCCGCGCAGGTGCGCGCCCGCCACGACGACCTCACGCTGGCCTTCCTGGCCACGCCGACCGACGTCTTCGCCGTGCCCGGCGAGGCGGTGGCGGCCTCGGTGGCGGCCTACGACGCCCGGTCCCGCTGGTCGAAGGTGCCCGGCCGAGGGCTTCGTGCGGTCAGCGGCGGCCGGCTGCTCCGCCGCGCCTACCTGCCGGGCGCCGACCCTGGCCTGTGCGACGCGCTGGTGCCGCAGCAGGGACCCAACTATGCCCTCGGCAAGCGGCTGCATCGCTGGCGTGCCACGGTCGAGGCCGCGGAGGGGCGCCGGGTCTCGATGAACATCGCCCCGCCCACGCGCACCCGCTCGGTGGTCAAGAACCGCGCCCTCGCCGCGGCGTACGCCGGGGCGCACCGGTTCGGTGTCGAGGTGTTCGAGCCGGCGACGACCCAGGTGCTGATGGCGGCGCTGCTGGTCCACGACCTCCATGCCGACCGACCGACGTTCGACCACCCGTGGCAGGCCGAGGCCCACCAGGCCGTGCACGGCGGGCTCTGGCGGGCGCCGTTCGCCTCGCGCTCGGCGCTGGGTCTCGCGGCGCTGCTGGGGTACGGCGCGGGCCGGGCCTGAGGCTGGACGTCAGGGGCCGGGCGTCAGAGGCCGCCCGCCACCAGGCCACCGGCCACCCACGCGGCCGCCACCGGCATGGCGCGGAGCCGGGCGGCCTGGTCGGCCGGCTCGCCGGCCGCCAGCGGGTCCTGCTCGAGCAGCGCCAGGTCGGCCGGGAGCCCGGCCCGCACGGTGCCGCGGCCGTCGACCGACGCGATCAGCGCCTCGCGCGGTGTGAGGGACTCCTGCGGCTGCCAGGGCGCTCGGTCGTCGGCACTGCGATGGACGGCCACGCCGATCGCCAGCCACGGGTCGAGCCGGGCGACCGGCGCATCGGATCCGAGCCTGACGTCGATGCCGGCGTCGAGCATCGACCGGAACATGTAGACGCGGTCGGTGCGATCGCCCCACGAGCGGTCGGCGACGTCGCGGTCGTCGACCAGGTGGGCCGGTTGCACGCTGGCCCGCAGACCGAGCCGCGCCAGCACGGGCAGGTCCTCGCGGCGGGCGAGCTGGGCGTGCTCGATCGAGCCGCGCGCGCCGGTCTCGGCGTAGGCCGCCAGCACCTCGCCGACCGCGCGGTCGCCGATCGCATGGGCGGCGACCTCGAGGCCCTGGACGACGGCGCGGGTCATCAGGTCCCGCAGCTCGGCGGCACTGTGGTTGGGCGCGCCCACCACCGGCACGTCGAGGTAGGGCTCACAGCACCAAGCCGTCTGCGTGTTCAGCGAGCCGTCGCTGATGATCTTCAGCGGCCCCATCGTCATCAGGCCGGCCGCGCCGGGCATGGCGTCGCCGGTGGCCAGGCCGGCGTACCGCTCCAGGGTCTGGGGGTACGCCGACGCGCGCAGCCGCAGCGGACCGGGGAGTCGGGCCGCCCAGTCGGCCGGCGTCATCCCGAACTCCAGGTCGACGAGCCCGACCACCCCACGCTCGGCCGCGGCCTGCTGGGCGCGGACCAGGGCTTCGGGCTCGGGCGAGGCGACGACCGACAGCCGCTGGTAGGCGTCGAACCACTCGTTCTCCGCGACGACGCCGTCGCGGCGCGGCAGGCCCAGCGCATCGAGGGCGGCGGTGCTGAGCCAGCCGTGGTGGCCGTCGCCGCTGATCAGCGCCACCGGCCGCGGGCCGGCCAGGGCGTCGAGCGCGGCGACCGTCGGCTGCGGGTCCCACTGCACACAGCGGTGCCCCCACCCGACCACCCAGCCGGGGGTTCCGTCCCGGAGCCGAGGGGCGAGCAGCGCCAGTGCCTCGGCCACCGACCGCGCCGGCGAGAGGTCGAGCCGGGAGACGGTCGCGGCCCATTGGGCGAGGTGCACGTGCTGGTCCCACAGGCCGGGGATCAGCCAGCGTCCGTCGGCGTCGAGCTCCGGCACCCCGGCCGGCCGATCGAGGTTGCGCCCGACCTCGATCACCTGCTCGTCCTGGACGCGCACGTCCACGGGATCGGGGCCATGACCGTGTCCGTGATCGAGCTCCACCACCCGCGCTCGGCGGAGGACGAAGCTCGACATGGCCACACCGTAGCGGCTGGCCGGCCCCGGGCACCCTGCCCCTCGCTCCTGCCCGTCTATCCTGCCCTGGTGACCTGGCGGGGACTCGGGGCGCTGCTCCTGCTCACCCTGGTCGGCGGGGGTGCCGGCTTCGGTGTGGCGACCCTGCTCGACCGTCCTCCCACCGCGTCCGGCACCCCCAGGCCGATGGCGGCCAGCGGGCCGGCGTACCCCTACACGCCGCCGATCGAGGTGCTCCCCGACCCTGAGGACCCGCCACCGCTTCGCGCGCCCTTCGACACCCGCGAGGACACCCTCGGCGGCGGCCCCTTCGCCGTCACCTTCCCGGTGCCGGTCGGCTGGCAGCGCACCAACACCGCTCCGGGCGAGGCGCGCTGGACGCTGACGGACAACCCGCCCCACTCGTACTCCGTCCGCGTGGAGCTCGTCGGCAGCCAGACCCGCACGGCCGAGCAGCAGATCGCGCTGCGGATCACCGACCTCCAGAGCGCGGCGGGCATCGCCGACCTGCGCGTGGTCGGCCAGTCCTCCAACCAGCTGATCTTCAGCTTCGTCATGGACCAGCACCGCCGGGTCAGCGTCATCCGCTGGGTCTCCCCCCGCGGCGGCACCAACGCCGAGGTCGAGATCGCCGCCACCGGCCGGGTCACCGACCAGGGCGGCCTGGAGGACCTGGTCGGACTGTTGGCTGCCGAGGTGCGGCCCGCGGTTTTCTGAGTCGCCGAGTATGTGCGGGGCAACAGCACCCTGCCGTGTCGACGGGTAGCGTGGAAGCAGGAGCGGTTGCCCTGGAAAGGGGGGCCATGCGAAACCCCATCCACACTCGGACGAGGAATCCTGGGGGCGCTCGCAGCGTCGGCCTTGGCGCTCTCTGCCTGCGGCGACGACACGACCAACGCAACCGACGCCTCGACGGCCACCAGCACCGTCAGGACCGACGTTGCGTCCATGACGCTCACGTTCGACGGGAAGACCTGCACCTACGAGGGGGCGACCGAGCTCACGCCCGGCCCGGTCGAACTCGACTTCCTCAACGAGAGCCAGGGCCGAGCGGCGGTGAACCTGGTGAGCATCGACGAGGGCTACACCATCCAGGACGTCATCGACGACCTCGGACCGGAGCCCTCGACGGGACACCACCCTCCCTGGACCCGCGAACTCGGCACCTGGCGGTCGACCCCCGCCGGGGAGACTCACCATTGGGAGGGCAACCTCGATGCGGGGCTGTACGCCATGGTGTGCGCGCGGGGAGCGCCGGTCGGCGCGTGGTTCGGCAGCGGCCTGACCGTCGCCGACTGACCGGAGGGTGTCAGATCCCCGAGGCGCCGCATGGCCGCATGACTGCATGGGCACCCGGTGCGGCTGCAGATCCTGGCAGCCCGAAGCAGGGCCAGGCGTGCCGCGGTCTGCGCCGAGTCCGGGGGTTCGGCGGGGTGTGGGGCGGGGTGGCTATTCGTCGGGCGGGTGGACCGGGCGCTGACATGCCGCGGTGGTCGGTGCGTCGGCCGGGGTGACGTCGCGGGTGCCCGCATGGTCGACGACCAGGCGGTAGCCGTGCGGGGTGGTCCAGGCGTAAACGCCGGGTTCGATGATCCGGTAGCGCCACGGCGTGTGGGTCTTCAACCGATGGTGCCCGCGACACAGCGGCGCCACATTGCACGAGCACGTCGGGCCACGGGCCGGGTCGGACTCGTCGTAGGGGATCGCATGGTCGTGGTCGCACCGCCTCGCGGGCTGGGTGCACCACGGGAACACGCAGTGCCCGTCGCGCTGGTCGATGACTTCCTTGAGGCGGTCGGGCAGCTCGTACTGGTCCACCCGCTGATGACCGGCCAGGTTGACGATCGGCTTGACGGTGACCACGGCGTCGGGATGCCCACACCACGCCCGGATCGTCTCCACCGAGACAGGGGTGCGGGTGTTCTCACACCGCCCGACCGGGTCGGTCCCGGTGAGGGCGTCCTCGGACAGGTGCAGGTAGAGCGTGAGCGGTCGCACCGGCTTCGTCGTCGTGGTGCTCCCGGCGGACAACGCCGGATCGGTCTGCTCGAACGACAACGCGAGCTGGGTGCGTGACATCTCGCCCAGCGCGGTGGTCCGGCGGGCGTCCAACGACTCGATCGAGCCGGCGAGCTTCAGCTGCTCGGCACCCTGGCTCAGTGCCTGGTCCAGATGCAGGGCATCGGCGAGGTCGAGCTCGCCGGTCACTTCGACGGTGCCGGTGAACGACACCTGCTCGGTGTGCACACTCACGTGCCGGGAGTCCGGCACGTCGGGGGACGGGTTCTCCGGGTCCTCCCGCTCCACCCCCTCGACCCTGATCCTGGCCTCCAGGACCAGGTGCTCCAGCTGGGTCAGCGACACCCGCCCGGCGACGGCGGCGACCTGACGATCCACGAACCCCGCCGCCGCCTGCGACAACGCCATCGTCGCCTCGGCCACCCGGGTCGCCCGCCAGGCCGGCACCCGACCCGCCTGCACCGCCTTCCACAGCTGCGGCAGCCGCCAGGCGATCTCCAACCCGTGCCCGATCAACCGACGACCCGCCAGCGTGGAGACCCCCAGAGCGGCCGCGAACTCCGCGACCGCGTACTCGCCGATCTCCGGCGCGCCTTCGCCGGCCAGCGGGACCATCTGCCCGGCCACCCACCAGTAGGCGCCGTCGCCGGTGCCGGTCGCCTCATGAAGAGCGGCCCACTCCACCGCCGCAGTCAGCTTCGCCACCCCCGCCGCCTGCTCCGCCCGCGACGCCGCGCGGGCCGCAGCCAACACCTGATCCGGAGACCCCGGGACCGGGACCTCCGCGCGGTGGGCTGCTGAACTCATAGGACTACTCAAGCAGGGGCCACCGACAACCGGGCCTGGTCAGAGGCCTCTGGTCCCACAATACGAGACAGTTTCAGAAGAAAGTTTCGGACGGCTTTGGCGGCACTTCCTGGAGGCCGCCTTCGAGGAGGTCCCTGCGCGGCCCCCTCCGCGAGCGGGACCCAGCCACAGCAGACCCGGGACCCGCCAGCAGACGGCACCCCCCGGCAACCTCCGGCTCATCGCTGCCAACCACAGCAACCACAGCCCGCCGCAAGCCGCCAACGCGCCCGGTGCCGAGCCCCGCCCACGCGTCTCCTCAACCAGCGGCCGACCCCACACCCAGCGACAGCCCTCAGATCCCGTGCGTCTCCACGGAGTCCAGCACCCGGTAGGCCTCGGCCTGGCTGTCGCTGCGGACCTGCACCCACAGCAGCCGGGTGGGCGTCACCCGCACCACCCGCTCGACCACGACGCCGGGGCATCCGGTCCACACCACGGTCATCAAGGGGTCTCCGTCGCGGACGTCGTCGGTGCGCGAGCCCTCACCGGGGCACTCGGGGTGCCCGGGCACCGAGTCGGGCAGGCCGTCGCCCGGCAGCAGGCCGACGAAGACGCCCTCGCCCTCTTCCTCGGGGTCGGTCCAGCCGGCGACCGAGCCGGCGGACAGCCCGGGGAAGCGCGCGTCCTGACCCGGCGGCTTCCATGTCCTGGTCGACAGCACGGTGTCCCAGGTCCTGGGCACCGAGACACTCAGGGCTCCCGATGCGTCGCGGACGCCGAGGTCGGGCGCGGTCTGCCGTGCGGCCGCCACCCCCGCCAGACCGCCGGCGGCCAGCCCCACCACCCCGACAGCCGCGACCAGCGACCGCGGCCATCGACGCCGAGGACCCTCGGGCTGGGACCCCGGCTGGGAGCCGAGCTGCGCAACGGTGGCGTACGGCGACGGGCGGTTGCCCGGCATCGTCAGCGCGGCGTCGCCGGGGATCCACGCCTCCGGGCCGTCAGCCAGCGCGTCGGGGTGTTGGGCGACGGCCTCGCCGAGCACCGAGAGGAAGGTCGCCAGGGACGGCCACCGGTCCTCACGCGCGGGCGCCATCGCGCGCAGCACGGCGGCCTCCACCCCGGCGGGCAGACGCGTGTCCAGCGCGGGAGGCGGCGGCGGGTGGGTGGCGGCGGCCAGCGTGGCGTGGGCGTACGGCGGCCGTCCGCCGACGAGCAGATAGGCCAGCGCGCCCAGGGAGTACTGGTCGGAGCGCTCGTCGAGGGGCTCGCCGCGCGCCTGCTCCGGCGAGACGTACGACGGTGTGCCCCCGATCATGGTCAGCCGCGACGAGGCCTCCATCGCCTTGCCGAGCCCGAGGTCGCCGACCATCGCGCGGACCTGGCCGTCGACGGTCCGGAAGAGGACGTTGGCGGGCTTCACGTCGCGGTGCAGCACGCCCCGCTGGTGCAGCGCCTGCAGCCCCGCACCCACTTGCCGGACCACCGCGATCGCCTGCCCCAGCGGCAGCTGCGACAGGTCGAGCCGGTCGACGAGGTTCCCCTGGTCGGCATACGCCATCACGAGATAGGGACGGCCGTCCTCCAGCTGTCCGGCGTCGTAGACCGGCACCACGTGCGGCGACTCGACCTTGCGCAGGAAGCGCCCCTCCTCGACGAAGCGCTGCCGCACGTGCTGGTCCTCGCTCCAGTTGTCGGCGAGCACCTTCACCGCGACCAGCGAGTCGAGCTCCTCGTCATGGGCGAGCCACACCGTGGCGAAGCCACCCGCGCCGATGCGCCGGCGCACGGCGTATCGCCCGAGACGAGAGGGTGAGGACACCCCGGCATTATGGTGCAGAAGGTCAATCCGCAGTCGACAGGTGGGAGCGAGCGCAGTGAGCCACGGGGGAGTCGCACCGGAGCCGGACGAGATCGACGATCTCGCCCGGCGAGCGCAGGGGGGTGACCGGGCCGCGCTGGAGGATCTCCTCGCCGCGGTGCGCCCGCGAGCCCTCAACGTCTGCCGCGGGGTGTTCCCCTACTCCCCCGACGCCGAGGACGCCTGCCAGGAGGCGCTGATCAGCGTCGCCAACAAGATCGGCTCGTGGAACCGCCGCGGGCGGTTCACCACGTGGCTGCACGTGGTGGCGCTCAACGCCGCCCGGTCGGCGTACCGCCGGATGAAGAGGCAGGCCGCCGCCGCCCAGGCCGAGCACGTCGACCGACCCGACCCGCGCACCACCAGCGTCATCGCCGGCACCCGTCTCGACATGCTGGAGGTGATGGAGGCCCTCGAGCGCGACCACCCGCAGTACGTCGAGCCGCTGATCCTGCGACAGTACGGCGAGCTCACCTACGACGAGATCGCCGAGCAGCTGGGCCTGCCGGTCGGCACGGTCAAGGCGCAGGTGCACCACGGTCGTCGACTCGCCAGGCCGCTGCTGCGAGGCGACGGGTGACCGCGGCCCTGCGTGCGATCGAGCCCCGCGACCACACCGCGGTGCTCGCCCTCAACGCCGCCCACGTCGACGTGCTCTCCCCGATGGGCGAGGACCGCCTCCACGAGCTGCTGGCCCTGGCCGACCGGGCCGACGTCGTCGACGTCGACGGCGCGGTGGCGGGCTTCGTGATGACGTTCGCCCCCGGCACGACCTACGACTCCCGCCACTACGTCGAGTTCACCCGGCGCTACGGGTCGGCGTTCTACTACCTCGACCGGGTCGCGATCGACACGGCCTTCCGCCGCCGGGGCCTGGCCAGCCTGGTCTACGACGAGATCGAGGGGGTCGCGGCGCCCTACTCCCGGCTGACGCTGGAGGTCAACGCGGTGCCGCCCAACGAGGCGTCGATGGCCTTCCACCTCGCCCGCGGCTTCATCGAGGTCGGCACCCTCGGCGACGAGACCAAGGCCGTGGCGCTGCTGACCAAGGAGCTGCGGTGATCGAGCCGTGAGGCGCCCGTGGGCGGCGGTCGTGGTGACGGCCGCCCTGCTCACGGCCTGCTCGGCCGACCCCCCGGACGAGCCTGCCCCCACCAGCGCCGTTCCGACGCCGGCGAGCCCCGCCCCCGGAGGCGACCCGACCGACCTGGGGGCCGCCGAGAGCCGGCCGGTCGAGGACAGCGTCTACCCTCGCGTCGGCGACCCGTCGGTCGACGCGCTCCGCTACGACCTCGACCTCACCTGGGACCGCACCCGGCAACGGCTGCGCGGCCTCGAGACGCTGGAGTTCCGCGCGACGACGACCGGAGACTCCTTCCAGCTCGACTTCGCCGCCCCGCTGCGGATCCTCGACGCTACCCTCGACGGCGAGCCCGTCGAGACCGATCACGTCGGCAAGGACCTCGTGGTCACGGCGCCGGTCGAGGCCGACCGCGACTACACCCTGATGCTGCGCTATGCCGGTCGCCCCCAGCCGGTGGAGGCCCCGACCAACCGCAGCGACTTCTCCACCACGGGCTGGACCGTCTCCGAGTCCGGGTCGGTGTGGACGATGCAGGAGCCCTACGGCGCCTACACGTGGTACGCCGTCAACGACCAGCCCTCCGACAAGGCGCTCTACGACTTCACCGTGCGCGTCGACGCGCCCTGGGTCGGCATCACCAACGGCGTCCTGGAGTCCCGGAAGGTCGTCGACGGCCAGACGGTCACGGAGTTCCACCTCGGCGAGCCGGCGTCGTCGTACCTCATCACGATCGCGATCGGCGACTACGCCGTGCGACGGGACGAGACGGCCTCGGGCACCCCCGTGACCTTCTGGGCACTGCGCTCGCAGCGGGGCGCCTTCCGCGACCTGACCTTCGGCACCGAGGCGATCGAGTGGATCGAGGACAGGCTCGGGCCCTATCCGTTCTCCAGCGCCGGGATCGTGCTCACCGAGTCGACGAGCGGCATGGAGACCCAGACCATGGTCACCCTCGGCGACACCCCCTACATCCGGTCCAAGCCGGTCATCGTCCACGAGCTCGTCCACCAGTGGTACGGCGACCTGGTCACGCCGACCGACTGGAGCGACCTCTGGATGAACGAGGGGATGACGACCTATCTCCAGCTCGTGTGGGAGGCCGAGGACGGCGGCCGGTCGATCGACAGCGTGATGGAGGACCTACGGCCCGCCGACCAGCGGCTGCGCGACCAGGCGGGCCCGCCGGGCGACTACGACCCCCAGTCGTTCGGCGCGGGCAACGTCTACTACTGCACCGCGCTGATGTGGCACGACCTGCGTCGCAAGGTCGGCGACGAGATGTTCTGGCGACTGGTGCGGGAGTGGCCGCGTGCGGCGGCGTACGCCAACGCCACCCGTGAGGAGTGGACCACCTGGTGGCAGGAGCAGACCGGGCTCGACCTCGACACCTTCTTCACGGCGTGGCTCGACGGCGACACCACGCCGAAGCCGGACCAGGTGTGAGACCGGCCCGGTGGGGGAGACCCGTCAGCCGCGGCCCTTCATCATCACGTTCCAGTAGAGCGCGGGCAGCCCGCGACGCTTGAGGTACCACATGTCGCGCCGCTCCTTGGTCGTGTCGATGAGCGGGAACGACGGCGCCGGCTCCATGGTGTAGTCGAACTCGGCGAGCAGCATCTTGTTGCGTGCCGTGGTCAGCGGGCAGGAGGCGTAGCCGCCGTAGGAGCCGTCGAGCGGCTTGCCGGCCATCTCCGCCTGGAGGTTCTGCACCACCACGGGGTACTGCTTGCGCACCGCTGCGCCGGTCTTGGAGTTGGGGGTGGAGCCGGCGTCGCCCAGCGCGAAGATGTGGGGGTAGCGGGTGTGCTGCATCGAGAACTTGTCGACCTCGACATAGCCGGCCGGGTTCTCCGGGTCGGCCAGCGGACCGCCCTTGATCCAGTCGGGCGCCGACTGCGGCGGCACCACGTGGGCCATGTCGAAGTCGATGGTCTGGGTGGACTGGTCGGTGTTGTCGCGGATCACCGCGGTGCGACCCTCGCCGTCGATCTCGATCAGCTCCGAGTTCTTGTGGACCTCGATGCCGTAGCGCGCGACCACCCGCTCGAGCTCGTCGGCGAACACCTTGACCCCGAACATGCCGGGGGTCGGCAGCACGAGCACCACCCGCATGTCCTTGAGGTTGCCCTGCTGACGCCAGTAGTCGGCGGAGAGGTAGGCGATCTTCTGCGGCGCGCCCGCGCACTTGATCGGGCCGGCCGGCATCGTGAAGAGCGCCGTGCCCTGCTTGATGCCCTGGATGTTGCGCCAGGTCTTGGCGGTGGACTCCAGCACGTAGTTGGAGGAGACCGACGGGGTCTCCATCGCCTCGGCCATGCCGGAGACGCCGGTGAAGTTGAGCTGGATGCCGGGGCACACGACGAGGTAGTCGTAGCCCACGGTGCGACCGTCGGCGAGGGTCACCGTTCGCTGGTCGGGGTCGACCGACTCGGCGGCCGCCTTGATCCAGTCGGCTCCCTGGGGCATCACCGAGGCCTGCGAGCGCACCGTCTCCGCCGCGCTCGCGCAGCCGGCGCCCACCAGCGTCCAGAGCGGCTGGTAGTAGTGCTTGTCCGCCGGGTCGATCACGGCGACGTCGGACTCCCCCTGGCGCAGCAGCCGGGCCGCGACGGGAATCCCGGCGGTGCCGGCGCCGATGACGACGATCTTGTGGTGGAGGCTGGTCGCCATGGTCGCTACCGCTTTCGCTCGGTCGACGTAGGGCCTCGATTTGTCAGGCGAATGCCCGTACATTTTGACGTGAGCCACGCTAACCGACCGCGGCTGCGGCAGGCAAGGCTCGGCTGGCCTTGACTCCGCACGAAAAGTCCGTACATTGATACCCCAGGCGGTATCTACAGGAGGACCCATGCAGATCATCCCGTTCCGCACCCCCGGACTGGGCGACCAGACGTATCTCTTCGAGCACGAGGGCAAGGGCATCCTCGTCGACCCGCAGCGCGACATCGGGCGCTTCCTCGACGCCGCCGCCGAGCGCGACATCGACCTGCGCTACGTCCTCGAGACCCACATGCACAACGACTACGTCTCGGGCGGCCAGCAGGCCGCGCTGAAGTCGGGGGCCGAGCTGATCCTGCCGGCCGCGTCGGCCGCGGCCTTCCGGCACACGCCCGCCTTCCACCTCGAGGACGTCGAGGGTGAGGACGGGCTGTCCATCCGCCCGATCCACACGCCCGGCCACACTCCCGAGCACACGTCGTACCTCGTGCTCATCGACGGCAAGGAGGTCGCCCTCTTCTCCGGCGGGAGCCTGCTCGTCGGGTCCGCCGGGCGCCCCGACCTGCTCGGCCCCGAGCGCGCGGACACCCTGGCCCGCCTCCAGTACATCTCGATCCACCGTCTCGCCGGCCTTCCCGGCGAGGTCGAGCTGCTGCCGACCCACGGCGAGGGCTCGTTCTGCACCGCCAGCGGCGCCGGCAAGTTCACCTCCACCATCGCCGAGGAGCGCGCCTCCAACCCGCTGCTGGCGCTGGAGTCCCCCGACGCGCTGTCGGAGGAGATGCTGCGCTCGCCGATGCCGATCCCCGGCTTCTACCGCTACATGGGCCCCGCCAACACTCTCGGCGTCCGCCCGCTGCCCGGGCGCGCCGTGCCCCGGATCCCGGTCTCGGAGGTCGAGGGCCGCACCGACGTGCACATCGTCGACATGCGCCCCCGCGAGGACCAGGCCAAGGGCGTGCTCAAGGACACCGTCGCCGTCGAGTTCGCCGACGACTTCGGCTCCTGGGTCGGCTGGCTGGTGCCCTACAACGAGCCGATCGTGATCGTCGCCAACCCCGACCAGGACGTCGACGCCGCGATCACCCAGCTCGCGCAGATCCAGTTCGACAACGTGGTCGGCGTCGTCAACGACGTCTCCGGCGCGACCCTGCACTCCGACTTCGAGCTGGTCAGCACCGAGGCCGCCCGCGAGATGCTCGCCGACGGCGACCTGCAGGTGCTCGACGTACGCATGCCCAACGAGCGTGCCGAGGTCCGCTACCCCGGCGCCGTGGAGCGCTTCGTCGCCGACATCTTCACCCAGGGCATCCCTGCCGAGCTCGACCGCGACCGGCCGGTGCTGGTCGCCTGCGCGAGCGGCAAGCGCGCGGTGATCGCGGCGAGCCGCCTCACCGCGCACGCCTACGACGTCCGGGTGGTCAACCCCGGCGGCATCCCCGACCTCGTCCCCGCGCCGGCCGGCGCCGAGAGGGAGTGACTCGATGAGCGACGTCCGCAACGGCCAGGCCGTCACCATCGGCCAGGCCCAGCAGCTCATCGCCAACCCGGCCACCCTGGTGGTCGACGTGCGCAGTCCCGGCGAGTTCCTCACCACCCACATCCCCAACTCGATCAACCTTCCGGTCGACCAGCTCGACCCGCACCTGCGCCGGATCGTCAGCGCCGCGGGCGGCACGCTGGTGCTGGTGTGCCAGGCCGGCGGTCGCGCCGAGCAGGCGGCCGACAAGCTCGGCCAGGCCGGCCTGAGCGACATGGTCGTGCTGGCCGGAGGCATGAACTCCTGGGTCCAGGCGGGCGCCCCCGTCGAGCACGGCGAGATCAAGAAGTGGGCGCTGGAGCGCCAGGTGCGGCTGGTGGCAGGCGCGATCGTCTTCCTGTCCATCGTCGCCAGCATCTGGTTCCCGCCCGTGAAGTGGCTGGCCTTCGCGATCGGCTTCGGGCTCACCTTCGCGGCACTCAGCAACACCTGCATGATGGGCATGCTGCTGATGAAGCTCCCCTACAACCGTGGCCCGGGCTGCGACGTCGACGAGGCGATCGCCCGGCTCTCGCGTCCGCAGGTCGCCTGACCGCGTCGCGATGGGGGGCAGGCGCTTCGCCGTAGCGATCACCTGCATCGACGGCCGCATCCAGGACGCGCTGCAGCGGCAGCTGCGTGAGGAGTACGACGTCGACCACCTCGATGTCGTCACCCTGCCCGGCGTCGACCTGGCGCTGGCTCGCGACGAGCAGGCGCGCGGCTTCGCGAGCAGGAGCGTCGACGTGTCGGTGGCGGCCCACGGCAGCGAGGTGGTGATCCTCGCGGGCCACACCGACTGCGCCGGCAACCCGGTCGACGACGACACGCACGCAGCGATGGTCCGCGAAGGCGCGAAGTGGCTCTGCGACCGCTACCCCGGGCTGACGGTCGCCGGGGTCCTCGTCGACACCGAGGCCCAGACGATGGACATCGTGGCCGACCCGCAGCGCTGCCCCCAGGCCCCCGGGAGTCAGGCCCCCGGGAGTCAGGCCCCTCCGGCGGCCCTCGCGGAGCCGCTCGCGTGAGCGTTTCGTCCCCCGGCGCGACGCGTGCCCGCGCCGCGCGCTACCTGCCCGTGCTGCAGTGGCTGCCTGCGTACCGCCGCGGCGACCTGAGCGCCGACCTCAAGGCCGGGGCGACGGTGGCGGTGATGGTCATCCCGCAGGCCATGGCCTACGCCGCGCTGGCCGGCGTGCCGCCGATCACGGGCCTCTACGCCGCGATGGTCTCCCTCGTCGTGTACGCCGTCTTCGGCACCTCGCGCTACATCTCCGTCGGCCCGGTGGCTATCGACTCGCTGCTCACCGCGGCCGCCGTGGCGCCGCTGGCCGACGGCGACCCGGGCCGCTACCTCGCGCTCGCCAGCGCCCTGGCGGTGATGGTCGGCGTCCTGCAGACCGGCGCCGGCCTCGCCCGGCTCGGGGCACTGGTCAACTTCCTCTCGACACCGGTGATCAGCGGCTTCACCTCGGCGGCCGCGCTGACCATCGCGATGTCCCAGCTCAAGGACCTGCTCGGCATCACCGTCACCGGCTCGACCACGACCTTCCTCGACGCGGCCCGCGGCATCGCGCCGCAGGTGGGGAACCTCGACCCGGTCACCCTGGGGCTGGGTCTCGCCGCGATCGCCGGCCTGGTGGCCCTGAAGCGGTGGCTGCCGCAGGTCCCCGGCCCGCTCGTCGTCGTGGCCGCTGCCACCGCACTGGTCGCGGCAGCCGGGCTCGACGTCAGGCTCGTCGGAGACGTGCCGGCCGGTCTCCCCACCCCCGGCATCCCCGACATCGCGCTGGCCGACCTGCGCGCGCTCGCTCCCTCTGCCGCGGCGGTCGCGCTGATCTCCTACATGGAGTCGATCAGCACCGGCACGGCCTTCGCCCGGCGCACCCGGATGCGGGTGGAGCCCGACCAGGAGCTGATCGCCGTCGGGCTCGCCAACGGGGCGGCCGGTCTCGCGCACGGCTTCCCGGTGGCCGGCGGGTTCTCCCGCGGCGCGGTGAATTTCAACGCCGGCGCGCGCACCCCGATGTCGGGGGTGATCTCGGCGGTGCTGATCGTGGTCGCGCTGTTCACCGCGACCCCGCTGCTCGCCCAGCTCCCCCAGGTGTCGCTCGCGGCGGTGATCATGGTCGCGGTGTTCAGCCTCATCGACGTCCGCGGCGCCGCGGGCATCGGCCGGATCAGGCGGTCGGACCTGGCTGCCCTGGTGCTGACGGCCCTCGCGACGCTGGTCCTCGGGCCGGCCGCGGGCCTGGGCGTCGGCGTCGGCGTGAGCGTCGCGCTCTTCCTGCGCCACTCCGCCCGCCCGCACATGCCCGAGCTCGGGCAGATGCCCGGAGAGCGGGTCTTCCGCAACGTCGGCCGTCACGCCGTGCTCACCGCACCGGAGCTGGCGGTGGTGCGCATCGACGCCCCGCTGACCTTCGCCGCGGCGCGACCGGTGGCCGACCGGCTGGCCGAGCTCAGCACCGCGCGCCCCGGCGTACGACACCTGGTGGTGGACTGCTCGGCGGTCAACACCGCCGACTACACGGGCATCGACAGCCTCGACACCGTCTGCGCGCAGCTCGCCGACGCCGGAGTGACCGTGCACCTCGCCGCGCTGCGCGGGCCGGTGGAGGACATCCTGATGCGAGACGCCTCCTTCCGGGAGCTTCGGGCAGCCGGACGGGTGCACCGGACGGTGCCCGACGCAGTCGACTCGCTCGGCATCGCCCTCCGACCGGGCGCGGGATCTGACACGGAGCGGCGCGAGGGTCATACTGAGCAGATCCGACCGCCGGCGACGTAGGGCCTGTCCGCCGGTCCCCCGCGTCAGGCCCGAAGCGATGACACCTCAGCCTGCCGCCGAGCGGCCGTTCAACGTCCCGGCCGCTGCCGCCGTGCACGCCTACACGGCCGTGGGGGTGGTGCTGGCCTTCTGGATGGTGGTCGCGGCCTACGACGGCCGCACCACGACGGTCCTGTGGCTCTTCCTCGTCGCCATGGTGATCGACGGCAGCGACGGGCTGTTGGCCCGCCGACTGCGCGTGAAGGAGGCGATCCCGGGCTTCGACGGGGCGCTGCTCGACAACATCGTCGACTACCTCACCTACTGCTTCGCGCCCGTGGTCCTGCTCTGGGCAGACGGGCGGCTGCCGGGAGGCGCGGCCGGCGCGGTGCTGGCCGGCCTCCCGCTGCTCGCGTCGACCTACGGATTCTGCCGGGCCGACGCCAAGACCGACGACCACTTCTTCCTCGGCTTCCCGTCGTACTGGAACATCCTGGCGTTCTACGTCATCGTGCTCGAGCTGTCGCCGACCGTGACCGGTGTCCTGGTCGCGGTGTTCTCCGTGCTGGTGTTCGTGCCGATCAAGTACGTCTACCCCTCGCGCACCGAGAACTGGTGGTGGACCAACATGGCGGCCACCGCGGTCTGGTTCGTCGCCTACGCCGTCATCACCGCGCAGCTGCCCGACCCCAGCGCCGCGGTCGTGGCGCTGTCGCTGGCCTACATCGCGTTCTACACCGTCGAGTCGCTGATGCTGACCCTGCGCCGGGCCCGCGATCGCGAACCCGTCGAGGAGCTGCCGGGAAGGCCCGCCCCGAGCGCGTGAGGACGGGCGGCGGCGCTCAGGAGGCGCCCGCGATGTCGACCTGGTAGTTGCGACCGGACTCCCACTCGGCGGAGAAGCTGAACCGGCTGCCCCGCACCAACGTGACCCGGAACTCGACGGGTCGGTCCCCCAGGCAGCCGGTGCGCTCGACGAGCATCGCGGCCTCGTCGCGCTTCATCTGGAGCAGCGTGCGCTGCTCCTTGGTCGGGACGACGGCGCTGATCCGCTCGCGTCCGCCGTTGAGCCGGACCCCCGCGGTGCGCTGCCACTCGTCGTACAGGCCGGTGTGGGTGAAGTCGAGCTTGAGCAGCGGCGCCGCGAGCTTGGGCTCCAGCCAGGCGCGGTCCCAGGCGATCGGCTCGTCGTCGCCGAGCCGCAGCCGCTCGAGGTAGACCAGCTTGGTGCGCGTGGAGAGGCCGAGGCGCGCGGCGGCGTCGGCGTCGGCGCGGCGGTCGGCGAGGATCAGCTCGCTGCGCTGCTCGATGCCGCGAGCCTCGAGCTCCTGGAAGAGGGAGTACATCGCGCCCAGCTGCTGGCTGATCACGCCCGGGTGGGCGACCGACGACCGGCCGCGGGAGGACTCGATCAGGCCGTCCTGCCGGAGCCGCCGCAGCGCCTCGCGCACGGTGTGTCGGCTGACGCGGTAGACCTCGACCAGCTCCATCTCGCCGGGGAACCGGTCGGCGAAGTCGCCGCCCTCCAGGCGCAGCAGCAGGTCGTCCCGGAGCTGCGACCACAGGGGGACCGTGGAGCGTCGGTCAAGCTCGCGGTGGCCCGGGCGGGGCGTCATCTCCCACCTCCCTGGAGAGGTCTGTGCGCGCCTCGTCGGCCGCGGCGCGCTCGGCGGCCAGCTCATCAGTGGCTGGGCGGCGAGTGTAGCCAACCGTGTCCTGGGCGAAGACTGCCTCGACCAGTCGTTGACACTGCGGCTGCACGCCCTGGATCTCGACCGGTACGTCGGCGCGCGCGAGGTCACGGGTGATCGCGCGCAGCACCAGGGCTCCGGTCAGGTCGATGCGACCCAGGCGCTGCAGGTGCAGCCGCACCCGCCCCAGCGACGGCTGGTCGGCCAGCTCGGCGAGGATCCGGGTCTCCAGCAAGGGAGCGCTGCCGAAGTAGAGGACCCCCTGGGGGCGCACGTGCAGCTCGTCGCGCTCGGTCCACACCTCCATGTCGAGCCGCAGCTCGCGCCACAGGTGGATGCCGAGAGCCATCACGACGCCGGCGACCACGCCCCACTGCACCCGCGGGGCGGCCGCGAGCGAGACCGCGAAGGTGGTGATCGCGATCGCGAACTGCGGGCGCGACATGGTGCGGGTGCGCCACACCGGGTAGGCGTTGAGCAGCGGCAGCACCGCGGCGATGATCAGCCCGGCGAGCGCCGCCTTCGGCATGTCGGACAGGAACGACACGACGGGCAGCACCGCGAGCACCGAGAGCCCGGTGACCACGCCGCTCCAGCGGGTGCGTGCGCCGGAGAGCCGGTTGAGAGCCGAGCGGGAGAACGAGCCACCGACCGGGTAGCCGCCGAAGAGGCCGGAGCCGAGGTTGGCCAGGCCCTGCCCCATGAACTCTCGGTCGGGGTCCCAGTGGGTGCGGTCCTGCGAGGCGTACTGCCGGGCGATGCTGGCCGGCTCGGCGAAGCCCACCAGCGCGATCACGACACCCGAGAGGAGCAGGCCCGTCGTCGCCGACCAGGGCAGGTCGAGCGAGGGCAGCGGGATGCCGTTGGGTAGCTCGCCCACGACGGCCAGGTCGAGCCCGCCCACCTTGACCAGCAGCAGCGCTCCCACGGTGCCGATCAGGGCGCCGGGGATCAGCGGGCTGACCCGCTTGGCCAGCACCGTGACGGCGAGCACGGAGAGCCCGACGACGATGCCGAGCCAGCTCCAGTCGGCGGGGCGGGTCAGCGCCTGGAAGGCCGCGACGAGGGGGCTGGTCGAGCTGCCGCCGGCGCCGACCAGCGAGGGGATCTGCGAGCTCACGATCAGCACGGACGCGGCCAGGGTGAACGCCGCCACGACGGGCTGGCTCATCAGGTAGGCCACGAAACCGCCGCGCACGAGGCCGACCAGGAACCGGGTGACGCCGACGATCAGCGCGAGCAACGCAGCGTGGGCGGCGTACGACTCGGTGCCCTCGGGGATCGTCGGCGCCAGGGCGCCGAAGGTGAGCAGACTGGTCAGCGCGACCGGCCCGGTCTGGAGGTAGGGGGAGGAACCGACGAGGCCGGCCAGGATCGGGGCCATCGCAGCGGCGTACAGGCCGTGGACGGGGGGTACGCCGGCCAGCAGTGCGTAGGCGATCGCCTGGGGCACGAGGACCAGCGCCACGGTGACGCCCGCGACGACGTCACCTCGCGTGGGCATCGTGACCCCAAATGACCGGACAACCATGATCGCACGATACCGTGACCGGAGGCTGTTCGTGAGCCCGCCGGGGCAGGGAGTGAGGGCAGACATGGCGCGAGACCGGCTGCGTGGGGAGGACCCCGACTACCGGTTCAGCCTGGCCAACGAGCGCACCTTCCTGGCGTGGATCCGGACCGCCCTGGCGCTGCTGGCCGGCGGCGTCGCCCTGGTCGCCGTGGTGCCCGACTTCGGGCCGTCCTGGCTCAAGCACACCGCCGGCGCGGTGCTCCTGCTGCTCTCGGTCACGCTGTCGCTGCTGGCCTATCGCCGCTGGCGGCTGACCGAGACCGCGCTGCGCACCGGACAGTCGCTGCCCGCTCCCCACCTGCTGCAGATCCTCTCGACGGGCCTGGTGATCGTGGCCTTCGTCGTGCTGGCCCTGCTGGTCTTCTAGGGGCATCCGTGGCCCGCCCCTCCCGCAGCGCCGACGACCACGACAACGAGCTGGTCCACCGCGTCGCCGCCTTGGAGCGCACGGCGCTCTCGTGGGAGCGCACCGGCATCGGCGTCGCGGCCGCCGGGGCCCTGCTGCTCCACCTGCGCGACGAGTCGACCGGCCTCCTGGTGCTCGGCTGCGTGCTGATCCTGGCGGCGCTGGCGATCGTGCTGGTGCTGGCCCCCCTGCGCTACCACGCCGCGCGCGCCGACGTACTCACCAGCGAGAGCGTGGTCCACCCCTGGGCCCTGCTGGCCCTCTCCCTGGTGGTCGCCCTCGTCGCCCTCGGCTTCCTCCTCGACCTGCTCGTCCGCTCCCTCGCTTGAGCGCGAGGCGTCGCCTCAGCTCGGGTAGACGTAGGCCTTCCGGCGCGGGGTGACGTGGCGCATCATGAACTCCGGCCGGCGCATGCCATCGGGGCCGGGGCCGGGGCGGGTCATCGACAGCCAGCGCTGGTAGGCCTCGCGGGCCTTGGTGGTGTCGACCTGGACGTCGCCGTACTGGTCCTCGGGGCGCGCCTTCTCGATCCGCACCTTCTGGTGCCAGCAGTGCATGCCGGAGATCGGGTCGGGCTGCACCGGGAAGGTGAGGTTCTGGTGCACGCCGGGGTCGTCCCAGTAGATCCGCTCGGAGTCGGGGTCGTCGGAGGTGAACGGCTTGATGCCCTCCTTGTAGCGCAGGCTCCAGATGCCGTCGTCGGTGCGGTCGAGGTCGACCTTGCCCATCACCCAGCGGCTGCCTGGGTGGCCGTCCTGGTGCCAGCGGCCCATGTGGTGGGACATGCCGACCACGCCGGGGCGGATCGCCTCGGTGGCCCAGACGCGCGCCACGAAGTGGCCGATCTCGGTGCTCACCCGCGCCAGGTCGCCGGTCTTCAGCCCCATCGCCTCGGCGTCGTCGGCGTTGAACCACAGCGGGTGGGTGTTGGAGATCTCGTTGAGGTACTTCGCGTTGCCCGACCGGGTGTGGATCATGGTGGGCAGGCGGAAGTTCGGCATCAGCACGAACTCGTCGTTGCTGCGGTCGATGTTGCGGGCCGACACGTGCGACTCGATGTAGTTGGGCGTCGCCTGCTCCGGCCAGCCCCAGTCGGCCAGCGTGGTGGAGAAGATCTCCAGCTTCCGGGAGGGCGACAGCCAGCCGAAGACCCTCGAGCCGTCCTTCTGCTGCAGCCCGACCGCGCCGGCCTCGCCGACCAGCGGCGGCTGCGTCTCCTCGTTCACCGGCTTGCGGAGGACGCCGTTCGCATCGGGCTCCGCGCCGGCCAGCTCGGCCTCGGTCAGGGGGCGTTCGTCCAGGCGGTACTGATCCTTCACGAGCTCGAAGGCGCCGTACTTCCGCATGTACTGCAGCGGGGAGAGCCCCTGCGCCTCGGCGGCGTCGGGCAGCCCGGGGACGGCCTTGTTGAAGAGGACGTCGTAGTACTCGTCCATCGTCATCCGCTCACCCGGCCGCTCGCGCGACTCGAACCACTGCCGGATGCCGAGCTCGCCGTCGGGGTCGATCTCCCACGACAGCGCGAACCAGAACTCGTTCTCCTCCCACACCTCGCCGGGGTTGGCGTCGCGGCTGTCGGTGTAGGGGATGCCCTTCTTGTCCATGGCCACCCGGCCGACGGGCTGCCGGAAGGCCAGCCACTTCGACGTGTGGGTCTCGAACGACATCGTGTCGTGGCGCTCCGAGGCGTGACCCATCGGCAGGACGTAGTCGGCGAAGGCGGCCGACTCGCTCCAGGTCGGCGTCAGCGCGACGTGCAGCCCGATCTTGGACTCGTCGGTGAGCACGTCGATCCAGGTGAACCCGTCGGGGTTGATCCACAGCGGGTTGTAGACCCGGCTGAAGTAGACGTCGACCTTGCCACGGTCGCCGTCCTTGAGCAGGTGCGGCAGCAGGATCGACATCTCGTTGGTGGTCAGGGGGTACTCGATCGGCCAGAGCTTCTCGCTCCACGCCTCGTTCGGCGGGGGCATCTCCGGGAAGTGGGCGATGAACTTGTCCCAGCCGTTGGGGTGGGTGCCGCCCGGCGTGCCGACGCTGCCGGTCAGCACGTTGAGGAAGAACATGCTGCGGGCGATCTGCCAGCCGCCGAGGTTGCCGGCGGTGGCCGAGCGCCAGGTGTGAGTGGCCAGCGCGGTGCCGGCCTCGGCCACCATCTCCGCGAGCGCCTGCACCTGGGCCACGTCGACGTGGGCCTCGGCGGCGGCGTACTCGAAGGTGTAGTGGGCGTAGTCCTCGGCGAGCCGCTCCATGAAGGTGTCGAACTCGACCGGAGCGTCTGGGTGCAGCCGCTGGAGATAGACGTCCCAGTTGACCCAGCGCTCGAGGTAGTCGCGATCGACCTTCCCCTCCCGCAGGAGGTACGCCGCCACGGCGAGGAAGATCGCCGCCTCACTGCCGGGCCACGGGGCCATCCAGAGGTCGGCGTGCGACGCGGTGTTGGAGAGGCGCAGGTCGAGGACGGCGACCTTCGCGCCGTTCTGCTTCGCCTCCATGATCCGCTGCGCGTGCGGGTTGAAGTAGTGGCCGGTCTCCAGGTGACTGGAGAGCAGCACGATGGTCTTGGCGTTGGCGTAGTCGGGCGAGGGCCGGTCGAAGCCCATCCAGTGGGTGTAGCCGGTGCGGCCGCCCGAGGAGCACACGTTGGTGTGGCTGTTGTGGCCGTCGACGCCCCACGCCTGGAGCACCCGCTCGGCGAAGCCGTCCTCGCCGGGGCGCCCGACGTGGTACATCACCTCGTCGCGGCGGTCCTCGACGATCGCCCGGCGGATCCGGCCGCCGATGTCGGCCAGCGCCTCCTCCCAGGAGACCTCCTCGAACTTGCCCGAGCCCCGCTCGCCGACGCGACGCAGCGGGTGCAGGATCCGCTCGGGGTCGTGGACCTGGTTGATCGTCGCCGGGCCCTTGGCGCAGTTGCGCCCTCTCGATCCGGGGTGGGCCGGGTTGCCCTCGAACTTGCGGATCTCGAGGTCGTCGTGGTCGACGTAGGCCAGCAGCCCGCAGGCGGACTCGCAGTTGAAGCAGATCGTGGGGATCAGCATGTAGTCGCGCGGCTCGCGCGTCTTCGGGTCGGCCTGGGTGTGCCGGTCCCACTCCTCCGGCGGCGGGTAGTTGGCGAGCCCCCAGCGGGTGCGCTGCCCCGGCAGCGGGACCGGCGGGGTGGCCTTCTCGGCGTCCTTCTCGACGGTCATGACAGCTCCTTCATGAGAGGGGGACCTCCTGGCCGGCGCGGACGAAGACGTGCTCGTACATCAGCAGGGCGACCTGCGCGACCAGACCGCCGATCGCGCCGAGCCACAGCCCGTCGACGAAGAAGCCGCCGAGGGCGAGGACCGCGGCCACGACCGCCAGCCCGTTGCTGAGCCGGAGCGTGGTGCCGTAGCGCGTGCCGGTCATGATCGTGACCCCGGCCTGCGGCGTTGGCGGTGCCGTGACTGCCGCGGATCTCGAGCATCACGAACACCAGGTGGAGCACGGCGCCGGCCAGCAGGCCCGCAAGCAGCGGCACCCGCAGGTCGCCGTACGACGTCACGAGGCCGATCACCAGCAGCAGCCCCGAGCCGACCATGAGGGCCTGGGCGAGCAGGTGCCAGAACAGCAGCGGGTTCTGCCACAGGTCGCGGCCCTCGGCCTGCTGGAAGAGGAACGCGGTGTAGCCGGCGGTGAGCGCGCCGGCGACCACGGCCGGCCCGGCGAGCCAGCGGATGGCCAGGTCGCGTCCGGCGACGCCGAGGACGAACCACAGGAACGTCAGAGCGGCGGCGACGGACAGCACGAGGCCGCCCTTGAACAGCCAGGACGTGGGGTTGGGTTTCAGCAGCAGCATCCAGAACCGCTCGGGCCGCTTCAGGTCGGCGATCAGCAGGATCGCGGTCGACAGCAGCCCGACCATCGCGAGCAGCGGGGCGACGACCTCGCCGAGGGTCTCACCCGCGCCGCCGAAGAGCAGCACCAGGCCGGCGAGCATCATCGCGCCGGCCGCGAAGCCCTTGGTCCAGAGGTACGTCGTCACCATCCAGCCCCACGGCCGGGGATGGGCGGTGTTGAGCGTGGTGCGGGCCATCGTGGCGGGGTCGATCGTGAGGTCGGTCTTGATGGCTCTGCGCAGCGAGTCGGGCTGGGCCCAGATGTAGGTGTCGTCGACCGGCGCGGCGAGCGGCTCGAGCACGCTCGGGCTGGCGCCGACGTAGTGCACGTTGGGGCCGGTGTTCTGCTCCGGCGCGCGGACCTGCGTGGTGTTGGTCGCGACGAACTGGGAGATCGCGCTCTCGGGGTCGTCGAGGTCGCCGACCCAGATCGACTCGGTCGGGCAGACCACGACGCACGCGGGTTCGAGGCCCTGGTCGACGCGGTGGGAGCAGAAGTTGCACTTCGCCGCGGTGTGGGTGTCCTCGTCGATGTAGATCGCGTCGTAGGGACAGGCCTGCATGCAGGACTTGCAGCCGATGCAGAGCGAGTTGTCGAAGTCGACGATGCCGTCGTCGCGCTTGAACAGCGCCTGGGTCGGGCAGATCGTCACGCAGGGCGCGTCGGTGCAGTGGTTGCACCGCATGACGCCCATGTCGCGCTGCGTCTCCGGATAGGCGCCGGAGTCGACGTACTTCACCCAGGTGCGGAACTGTCCGAGGGGCACCTCGTGCTCGGTCTTGCAGGCAACCGTGCAGGCGTGACACCCGATGCAGGTCCGCTGGTCGATCGCGAATCCGTACTGCACGACACCTCCGCAGGCGCTCTCGAGCCGGTGGGTCCGGCTGCCCCGAGCCTACGGGCGCCGGAGGCTCCCGTAAAGGATATGTCCGTACCTTTGGCGGCAAATGTCCGGTCTGGAGACCACACGTCGCCGGCGAGTAGCGTGCGAGAGCCAGAAGGGAGCGGGACATGCGCGTCGCGGTCGCCGGAGGCACCGGTCTGGTGGGGCGGCTGCTGGTCGCCGAGCTCGAGCGGCGCGACCACCAGCCGGTGGTGCTGGCCCGCGCCGCGGGCACCGACGTACGCCGGCCCGACCAGGTGGCGGCAGCGCTTGCCGGGGCAGACGCGGTCGTCGACTGCCTCAACGTGGCGACCAGCCGAGGGCCGGTGGCGACGGAGTTCTTCACGACCACGACCCGCGCACTCGTCGACGCCGAGGGGATGACCGGGGTCGGCCGCCACCTGCTGCTCTCGATCGTCGGCATCGACCGCACGCCTTTCCCCTACTATCGCGCCAAGCTGGCCCAGGAGCGGGCGGCCCGTGAGGGCACCGCAGCGCTGACGGTGCTGCGCGCGACGCAGTTCCACGAGTTCCCGGGCCAGCTGCTCACCCAGCTCAAGCGGGGCCCGCTGGTGCCGGTGCCCCGCATGCTCTCCGCCCCCGTCGCGGCGACCGAGGTGGCGACCGCGCTCGCCGACCTGGTCGACCATCAGCCGGACCAGGACACGGTGGAGCTCGGAGGGCCCGAGAGGCTCACGATGCCGGACCTGGTGCGCCGCCTGGCCCGCTCCCGTGGCCTCCGCGCCACCGTGGTGCCGGTGCCCGCTGCCCGGGGCGACCGGGCGTGGCATGCGCTCCGGCGCGCTGATTCCAGACGACCCGTGGCGCGTCGGGAAGCAGACGTGGAGCCAGTGGCTGACCGAGCAGGCCTGAGGACCTCAGGGAGAACTCCGGGTCGCCCCGGAGGCGACCGTCGGTCTCCGGTGCCAGGCTCGCAGCGAGGAGAGCGGTCCCGCACCGATGATTTCTCAGTTGCGCAGTGGTCCGTTCACTCGACACAGTTGGAACGCGCTCCACCGCCACAGGAGAAGGACGCCAGCATGCACGCACAGATCGCCGGCAGGCTCACGGGTCGGGTCACGAAGTGGTTGGTCCTGGTGTTCTGGCTCCTCGCCGTGGGGGTGGGCGGCGCCTACGGCTCCAAGCTCACCGACGTCCAGAACAACGAGACCTCCTCCTGGCTGCCCGCGACCGCGGAGTCGACGCAAGCGCTCGACAAGCTCACGCCGTTCTACGACCCCGATTCGATCCCCACCGTCGTCGCCTACGAGCGCGAGTCCGGACTGACCCCTGACGACATGGCCGCCGCCACCGAGCAGGCGACCGAGTTCGCCGAGCTCGAGGGCGTGGAAGGTGACGTCGTCGGCCCGATCCCGTCCGAGGACGGCCAGGCCATGCAGACGGTGGTGACGTTCAACTTCGGAGCCAACGGCTGGATGGAGATGCCCCAGGCGGCGGAGACCCTCCGCGAGATCGCGCAGATCGACGGCGTCACGACGTACGTCACCGGTGCGGGTGGGCAGGCCGCCGACGCCTCGGAGGTGTTCGAAGGCATCGACGGCACCCTGCTGTACGCCGCCCTGAGCGTGGTGATCGTGATCCTGCTGTTCACCTACCGCAGTCCCGTGCTGTGGCTGCTGCCGATCTTCAGCGCCGTCGTCGCGCTGATGGTGTCGCAGGGCCTCATCTACTTCTTGGCGCGCGACGCCGACCTCACCGTCAACGGCCAGAGCCAGGCGATCCTGTCCATCCTGGTGATCGGCGCCGGCACCGACTACGCCCTGCTCCTGGTCGCTCGCTATCGCGAGGAGCTGCGGCGGCACGCCGACCGCCACGAGGCGATGGCCTTCGCGCTGCACCGGGCCACGCCGGCCATCCTGGCCAGCGCGGGCACCGTCGTTGTCGGGATGCTCTGCCTGCTCTTCGCCGAGATGAACTCCACCGCAGGGCTCGGCCCGGTGGCCGCCATCGGGATCGCCGTGACGTTCCTCGTCATGGTGACCCTGCTGCCCGCGCTGCTCGTCATCGCCGGCCGCTGGGTGTTCTGGCCCCAGCGCCCGACCTACGGCTCCGCCGAGCCCACTCAGTCGGGCCTCTGGGCCCGCGTCGCCGGCCGCATCCAGCGTCCGACCCCGCGCCAGTCTGGGTCACCACGACCCTGCTGCTGGCCGTGGCGTGCCTGGGCGTGCTGCGCGCTGGACACCTCCGGACTGGCGACCGAGGACCAGTACACCACGGAGGTCGAGTCCATCGAGGGCCAGAAGATGCTGGCCGAGCACGGCCTCGTCGACGCGTCCAACACCGTGCAGGTGGTCTCCAACGCCGACCAGGCCGGCGAGGTGCGCCAAGCGCTGGGCGGGATCGACGGGCTCGGCGAGCCGGACGAACCGGTCGTCCAGGGTGGCGTCGCCTACCTGGAGGCGACGCTGACGGGTGACGTGGCGGCGCAGTCGACCTTCGACACCGTCGAGAGGGTGCGTGACCGGTGCACGCCGTCGACGGCGCGGACGCACTGGTCGGTGGCTGGTCGGCGATCTACCTCGACACCCAGGTCGCCGCCCAGCGCGACAACGTCGTGATCATCCCGATCATCCTGCTGATGGTGCTGCTGATCCTGATCGTGCTGCTCCGCGCGGTCACGGCACCGCTGATCCTGATCGGCACCGTGGTGCTGTCCTTCGGAGCGGCCCTGGGCATCGCCGCCCTGCTGTTCGAGTTCGTGTTCGGCTTCGCGGGCACCGATCCCGGATTCCCGCTGTTCGCCTTCGTCTTCCTGGTGGCGCTGGGCATCGACTACAACATCTTCCTGATGACCCGGGTGCGCGAGGAGACGATGCACCGCGGCACCCGACCGGGCTCGCTCGTCGCCCTGTCCTCCACCGGCGGCGTGATCACCTCGGCCGGTCTGGTGCTCGCCGCGACGTTCCTGGTGCTGGGCTCGATCCCGCTGGTGTTCCTCGCCGAGCTCGGTCTGACCGTGGCTCTGGGCGTCCTGCTCGACACGATGATCGTCCGCTCGGTGCTGGTGACCGCGATCAACCTCGACCTCGGCCAGCGGATCTGGTGGCCCGGCGCGCTGGCTCGACAGGACGAGAGCGCCCTCACGCCGCGGCCGGACCCGTGGGAGGCCGAGCACGAAGCGAACCGTCCGCCGGAGCTCGTCGGCGACTGACCACAGGAGAGCTCTCGTGACAACCGACTTCGGTGGCGATCTCGTCGAGTCGCCCGAGGTGGCAGCCGTGCTCTCCCCCTACGACGAACGCGTCTGCCACACGAATCTGGTCGCGTCGTTCAAGGACCTGTTCGGTGACGTCCTGGACTACGTGGGCAATCGTGCCCTGGTGTTCTCCGTCGGGACCCAGCTGCCCGAGCAGGAGCTGCGGGCCTGCATCGAGATGGCCTTGACCTACCACCAGACCAAAGAAGCCCTCCGCACCCTAGAAGAGCAAGGCTGTTCCGGGGTCCTCGAGGATGCCGGCGACGTCGGCGAGGAACTGCGAGCCGGCGGCGCCGTCGACGTGGCGATGGTCGAAGGACAGCGCGAGGGTCGTGACCTGCCGTGGCTCGATGACGTCGACGCCGTCGCGGGTGACCACCCACGGCTGCTTGCGGATCGCCCCGAAGGCCATGATCGCCGACTCGCCGGGGTTGATGATCGGGGTGCCCGAGTCGACGCCGAAGACGCCCACGTTGGTGATCGTGAACGTGCCCCCCGCCATCTCCACCGGCTGGGTGCGACCCTCGCGGGCCGTCGGCCGTCAGGTCGGCCAGCGCCTGCGCCAGCTCGGGCAGCGAGAGGTTCTGGGCGTCCTTGATGTTGGGCACGACCAGCCCGCGCGGGGTCGCCGCCGCGATGCCGAGGTTGACGTAGCCCTTGAACACGATCTCCTGCGCGTCGGCGTCGAAGGTCGAGTTGACCTCGGGCGTGCGCCGGGTCGCCAGGATCACCGCACGGGCGAGGACCAGCAGCGGCGAGACCTTGAGGTCGCGGAGGTCCGGGCGCGCCTTGAGCCGCGCGACGAGCTCCATCGTGGCGGTCGCGTCGACGGTCACCCACTCGGTGACGTGCGGCGCGGAGAAGGCCGAGCCGACCATCGCCTCGGCCATCATCTTGCGCACGCCCTTGACCGGCTCGCGCCACTCACGCAGCAGACCGGGCTGTGCCGGCTCGGCAACGCTGCCGGGATCGTCGTAGCGCTCCGGCATGCGTCGGCTCGCCGACTCGACGTCCTCGCGGGTGACGGTGCCGTCCTTGCCCGAGGCGGCGACCTCGGCCAGATCGACGCCGAGGTCCCTGGCGAGCTTGCGCACCGGGGGCTTGGCCAGCACGGGCGCGGAGCCCGCGGGCGCCTCGGCTGGCTCCTCTGCCGGCACCGGGGCGTCGGGCGCCTCGTCGGCGAGGAGCGCCCCGATCAGCTCTTGAGCCTTGTCGTGCTGGGGACCGACGCCGGCGTTGAAGGAGTCCTGGACGTCGGCGTGGGCGGTGATCTCGCCGGCCCGCTCGGCCCCGGGCTTGCGCCGCGCGCGCCGATGCGCCCCGCCCTCGCGGGGGCCGTAGCCGACGAGCGTGGCGTTGCCCTCCGGAGGCACGTTGGTGTCGATCTCCGGGCCGGGACCCGCTGACCCCCCAGGCGCAGCGTCCGCCGGCACCTCGCCCTCCTGGGCCACCGAGATGATCGGAGTGCCGACGGCGACCGTCTCGCCCTCGGGCACCAGCAGCGCGGTGACCGTGCCGGCGTACGGCGACGGCAGCTCGACGATGCTCTTGGCAGTCTCGATGTCGCACACCACGTCGTTGACGGCGATGACGTCGCCGACCTTGACCTTCCAGGCGACGATCTCGGCCTCGGTGAGACCTTCCCCGACGTCGGGGAGCTTGTAGTCGGCCATCAGAACTCCATCGCTCGGTCGACGGCATCGAGGACCCGGTCGAGCCCGGGCAGCCATTCCTCCTCCACCCGTGAGGGAGGGTACGGCGTGTCGAAGCCGCCGACCCGCAGGACCGGTGCCTCGAGGGAGTAGAAGCAGTGCTCGGTGATGCGGGAGGCCAGCTCGGCACCCATGCCCAGCGTCACGTGGGCCTCATGGGTGACCACGGCCCTTCCGGTCCGGCGGACGGACTCCAGCACGGGAGCCATGTCCAACGGCGACAGGGTGCGCAGGTCGATCACCTCCAGGCTCGTGCCCTCGCCCGCGGCGGCCTCGGCGGCCCGCAGACAGGTCTTCACCGTGGGCCCGTAGGCCAGGAGGGTGAGGTCGCTGCCGCGCCGGACCACCCGCGAGGCGTGGAGCGGGCCGGGGGTGGCGGTCTCGTCGAGCTCGGCCTTGTCGGCGTGGTACTGCCGCTTGGGCTCGAGGAAGATCACGGGGTCGTCGCTGGCGATCGCCTGCTGGATCATCCAGTAGCCGTCGACCGGGTTGGAGCAGGACACCACCGTGAGCCCGGGGGTGTGCGCGAACTGCGCCTCGGGGCTCTCCGAGTGGTGCTCGACCGCCCCGATGCCGCCACCGAACGGGATCCTGATCACCATCGGCATGGCCAGGTGTCCCTGGCTGCGGAAGTGCATCTTCGCGACCTGGCAGACGATCTGGTCGTAGGCCGGGTAGACGAAGCCGTCGAACTGGATCTCGACGACCGGCCGGTAGCCGCGCAGCGCCATGCCGACCGCGGTGCCGACGATGCCGGACTCCGCGAGGGGGCTGTCGATGACCCGCTCCTCACCGAAGTCCTTCTGGAGGCCGTCGGTGATCCGGAAGACGCCCCCGAGCTTGCCGACGTCCTCGCCCATCAGCAGGACCTTCGGGTCGTCCTCCATCGCCTTGCGCAGGCCCATGTTGAGGGCCTTGGCCAGCGTGACCTTGGTGCTCACGCGCCCACCTCCTCGAACGACGCGAGGTAGTGCGCGAACTCGTCGCGCTGCTCGCGCAGGTCGTCGGGCAGGTCGGCGTAGACGTGGTCGAAGACGCTCAGCGGCGAGGGGTCCGGCAGGGCCCGGCAGCCGGCTCGGAGGTGGGCACCCAGCTCGTCGGCCTCGGCGCGGACCCCGTCGAGGAAGTCGGCGTCGGCGAGGCCGTTGCGGCTGAGATAGACCTCGACGCGGGCGATCGGGTCGCGCAGCTTCCACCTCTCGACGTCGTCGGAGAGCCGGTAGCGGGTCGGGTCGTCGGTCGTGGTGTGCGCGCCCATGCGGTAGGTGAAGGCCTCCACCAGCGTCGGTCCCTGGCCGTCGCGCGCCCGGCCCAGGGCCGCCTGGGTGACGGCGTACGTCGCGAGGACGTCGTTGCCGTCGACCCGCATGCCGGGGAAGCCGAAGCCCCGGGCCCGCTGGTAGAGCGGGATCCGGGTCTGCCGCTCGATGGGCTCCGAGATGGCCCACTGGTTGTTCTGGCAGAAGAAGACGACCGGTGCGTTGTAGGACGCGGCGAAGATGAAGGACTCGTTGACGTCGCCCTGCGAGGAGGCGCCGTCGCCGAAGTGGGCGACCACCGCCGTGTCGCGCTCGGGGTCGCCGTTGCCGACGAGCCCGTCGCGCTGCACCCCCATGGCGTAGCCGGTGGCGTGCAGCGTCTGCGCCCCGATGACGATCGTGTAGAGGTGGAAGTTGTTCTCGCGCGGGTTCCAGCCACCCTGGTCGACTCCGCGGAACAGCCCCAGCAGCTGGAGCGGGTCGACTCCGCGACACCAGGCGACGCCGTGCTCGCGGTAGGTCGGGAAGACGAAGTCCTGGGGGCGCAGGGCGCGCCCGGCGCCGATCTGGGCGGCCTCCTGGCCGAGCAGCTGGGCCCACAGCCCGAGCTCGCCATGCCGCTGCAGCGCGGTGGCCTCGGTGTCGATGCGGCGGGTCAGCACCATGTCGCGGTAGAGGCCGCGGATCTGCTCGGCCTCCTGCTCCGCGGTCAGCCCGTCACCGAAGGAGTAGTCGGGGTGCTCGACGCGTTCGCCCTCAGGGGTGAGCAGCTGGATCAGGTCAGGGTCGGCCACAGGCCCTCCTCAACGTCGCGCGGCGTGCGGGGTCTCCGCTGCCGAGGCGCTCACCGTGGTGGCCGCCGCGGAGGTGGTGCGGCGCCGCGCCCGGCCACTGTGACCGGGCCCACATCGAGCCGATCCCAACGTACCGCCGGGGTCGGCCCGGTCGCCAACCGGGCCAGACGCACACGCGACATCCCGGTGGTGGTGGTCCGACCTGCAGGTCAGGGTCGGGGGAGGACGACCTCGCCGCCGGGGACGAAGGCCAGGTCGCGGCCGATGCGCAGGTCGACCGGGTTGGTCATGCAGCGGATCGAGCCGCCGCCCTTGTGGAACTCCGAGACGTCGACGATGACGACATCGAAGCCCCACTCCTCCAGCCGGGCGCGGACCCGGTCGGGGCAGGCGGGCATCACGACGGTCGAGCCGATCACGATCGAGTTGGCGCAGAACGTCGACAGCGCCTCCTCCTCGCTGATCAGCAGTGGCTCGGGCACCTGCGCCAGCAGCGCCGCTGCGGAGGCGTCGTCGAAGGCGGCCGGGCAGACGATCGCCTGGGTCGACGAGAGCGGGCAGAAGGCCAGGTCGAGGTGGTACATCCCCGGGTGGGTGATCCGAAACCCGCGGACCCGGATGTGGAGGTCCTGGGCGAGGTGCTTGAGGCCCAGCTCCTCGGTGCGCGGGCCGTAGCCGACGAACAGCGCGTCACCGAAGGCGAAGGCGTCGCCCGCCTCGAAGTGGGCGCCGACTCCGTCGCGGCCGACGTACGACGTGGTGAAGCCGTGGGCGAGGAACCACGCGTCGGCCGACCCGGTCTCCATCCGGCGCTGCGGGTAGCGCATGTGGGACATCACGACGTGCGGGCGGCCATCGGCGGTCTCGACGCCGAGGCCGAGGTTCATCGCATAGACCATGTCGGGGGCGTCCGCGCGCTGGCCGATCACGTCGACGCGGCCGCCGAGGCGCTCGATGGTCGCGACCAGGGTGTCCCACTGCGCGTGGGCGCGGGCGGGGTCGGGCTGGTCGGCGAGGTCCATGAAGGGGTTGATCTGGTACTCCACCCGGAAGTGGCTGGGCTCGACCTTGACGTAGCGGTAGCCCCACTGCAGGCGCTCCTGCTGGACCGGACGCTCCACCTGGATGGTCATCTCGCCTCCTCTCGTCCGGGGACCAGGTCGACCCGGCTCGCTCGTTTTGCCTGATTGTCCGACAATCTGACGATGATTGTGCGGTTTTCGTCTCGTCGTGGCAAGTCCGCGCGGACCGGAGCCTGCGGGTGCGGCAACAATGGGGTCATGCCAGCCCCGGAGCCCGCGACCGACGCGACGCCCTACGGCGGCCTCCGCCTCACCCACTCCTCGACCGTCGACCGGGTGGCCGAGGAGCTGCGGCGGGCCGTCTTCGACGGCGAGCTGGAGGCCGGTACGCCGCTGCGCGAGGTGGCGCTCGCCGACTCGCTGGGGGTCGCCCGCTCCACCGTCCGCGAGGCTCTGGGACTGCTCGTGGCCGAGGGCATCGCGATCCGCGAGCCCAACCGCGGCGTGTCGGTGGCCTCGCCCGACCCCGACGCGATCACCGACGTGGTGCGGGCGCGGGCGGTGCTCGAGGTGGCCGGCGTCCAGCGCTGGGCCTCCGCCTCCGAGGCGGCGCGCGAGGCGGTGCGCACCGCGCTCCGCGAGTACGCCGCCGCGGTCGCCGCCGGGGCGTCGTACCAACAGCTCAACGAGCGGCACCTGGCCCTTCATCTCTCCTTCGTCGGGCTGCACGAGTCGCCCCGGCTGGTGGCGATGGCCGAGACGCTGATCGCCGAGCTGAAGGTCGCCCTCGCCCAGATCGACCGGATCCGCCGCAACGCCCACGACCAGGCCGGGTCGCACACCCACCTGCTCGAGCTGCTCGACGCGGGCGACATCGAGGCCGCGGCGACCGACCTCGCGACGCACCTGGCCGACGCCGAGGTGGCCATCCGCGAGGCGCTGTTCCGCGCCTCGTGAGCGTGCCCCGCTAGGCTCGACCGTCGTGAGACTGGTGATCTGGCTGTTCACGAACGCCGTCGCGTTGGCCGTCGCGGCCTGGCTGATCGACGGCATCAGCTTCGACGGACCCACCTCGGGTGAGGCGGAGTGGCAGGAGAAGCTCGTGCCGCTGCTCATCGTCGCGCTGATCATGGGGCTGGTCTCGGCCATCGTCGAGCCGGTGGTGCAGCTCTTCAGCCTGCCGGTGATCATCCTGACCCTCGGCCTGTTCCTGCTCGTCATCAACGCGCTGATGCTGATGCTCACCGGATGGATCGCCGGCCAGGCCGACCTCGGGTTCGAGGTGAGCGGCTTCTGGGCGGCACTGCTGGGCGGCATCGTGATCACGCTGGTGACCGGCTTCATCAAGATCTTCGCCGACGACGACGACTGACCGGGAACGATGACCGCACCGTCGCCGACGCCGGCGCTGCCCGCTCAGCGCACGCCGGGCCGCTATCGCGTGACCGTCGTCTGCACCGGCAACATCTGTCGCTCTCCCACCGCCGACGTCGTGCTCGCGACGATGCTGGAGCAGGCGGGACTCGACCACCTCGTCGAGGTCGACAGCTATGGCCTCGGCGGCTGGCACGTCGGCGGCGGGATGGACCGCCGCTCGGCCCGCACCCTGTCGGCGGCCGGATACGCCCCCGACTCGCACCGCGCCCGGCAGCTGCCCCGCGACTGGCCGGCCGACTACGACCTGGTGCTCGCCATGGACGACGGGCACCTGAGCGACCTGCGCTCGCAGGCCTCGGCCGCCGGGTCCTCGGCCGCCCATGTGCGGCTCTTCGGGGACTTCGACCCCGTCGACCCGGGTGGCATCGTGGAGGACCCGTACTACGGTGGGCCCGACGGTTTCGAGGAGGTGTTGGCCGTGGTCGAGCGCACCAGCAGGGCGATCGTCGCGGCCCTGCGCAGCGAGCTCGAGCAGCGATGACCCGCCAGCCCGTCGTCGCCCGCCGCGCCGAGGCCCTTCTCGACAGCGCCGTCATCGCGACCGCTCCCGTCGCGGGGGGCGACATCGCCACCGCCACGAAACTGCGGCTCTCCGACGGCACGACCGCGCTGATGAAAACCCACCCGCGGCCGCCCGAGGGCTTCTTCGCCGCCGAGGTTCGTGGGCTTCGCTGGCTGGGGGCCGCCTCCGGCGGCGTGCCCGTCCCTGAGGTGCTCGCCGCTGACGACGAGTGCGTCATCCTGCGGTGGGTGGAGCGGGGCAAGCCCGGCGCCGACGCCGCCACTGCCTTCGGGACCGGGCTGTCGGCGACGCACGCCGCCGGGGCGCCGGCGTACGGCGCGGTCGACGACGACGGCGACCACACCGACGGCTTCATCGGGCGGCTCCCGCTGTCCAACCGGGAGGCCGCGACCTGGGCAGAGTTCTACGCCGAGCGCCGCGTGCTCCCCTATCTCCGGCTCGGCCGCGACCGCGGCGCCGTGACCGCGGAGCAGGCCGCGGTCGTCGAGACCGTGCTGGCCAAGCTGAGCGACCTGGTGCCCGAGGAGGGACCGGCCCGGATCCACGGCGACCTCTGGAACGGCAACGTGCTGTGGGGCCAGGACGGCCACGCTCACGTGATCGACCCCGCCGCCCATGGCGGACACCGCGAGACCGACCTCGCGATGCTGTCGCTGTTCGGTCTTCCTCAGCTCGCCAAGGTGCTCGACGCCTACGACGCCGCCGCGCCGCTCGGCGAGGGTTGGCGCGACCGCGCGGGTCTGCACCAGCTGCATCCGCTTCTGGTCCACGCCTGTCTCTTCGGCGGTGGGTACGCCGCCCGCGCCGCGACCGTCGCCTCGTCGTTCGTGTGATCCGGCGGCAGCAGCGCGGGGTCAGTCTCTCCGGCAGTACTCACGCTGGCGGGCGGCGTCGCACAGCGTGATCTCCCACGGCATCCGAACGGTGTAGTCCTCGCCCTCGGCCACGTAGTCGATCCAGTAGCCGTCGGTGGCCAGTCCGTCCGCGTCGGTCTTCAAGACCAGAACGACCTCCGGCCACGGCTCTCCCCCGCGCCGGTCGTCACAGCGCTCCGTGACCTTCGCCCCCGGCACCGGGTCGTAGTCCCCGAGGTCGTCGGCGGGATCGTCGAAGCTGGCGTAGGACTCCTTCCAATCAGGGGCTGCTCCCAGGAAGCCCATGTAGCTCTCTCCGCGGGTGCGGTAGACGAAGACCTTCTGCTCTACTGCGGCGTCTGGGCCGGTGAGCCGGACGTTTTCGATCGTCGCCGCCGGCCCCGAGGTGCACACCTGCAGACCGCCGTAGCTGGCCCACCAGGTCTTGGCCTTCGGCGGGTGGATGCTCTGCCCGCCGATGCCAGCCCTCGCCACGAGTGGCCCATCCACTCGGCGTCCCGATGCGGGGTCGACGTCCGCGCAGGAGCTCGTCGTCAACGCCACCACGGTGGCGGCGACCCACACCGCCGGCGCCCTCACGTCAGCCGCTCCCGGATCTTCGACGCCAGCGCCGGGACTCGGGTGTCGCCGCACAGCCGCCGCCGCCGCTTGACGTCATAGACCAGTCGGCTGTCGGAGGTGTAGGCCCGCTGGGTGCGCAGGTCGATGCCGATCATGTCCTTGAACTTCACCCCATAGGAGAGCCGGTAGTCGTCGCCGCGATGCTTGCCGCGCCACCACTCGCCGACGGCAACACCCACGCACTTCCTCCAGTCGGGCCGCGAGCTCAATCGATGCTCGGCGGTGCCGCCGGTCTCGAACTGGGGCACCCACTTGCGGCTCAGCACCACGCTTCCCGAGGAGTCCCAGCAGGTCTGCCGCTTGTAGTGCACCATCACACGATACGAGCGCATCATCCGGCGCGGCTTGAAGGTCTGCCCCCACGAGTCGCTCAGCGTCCGCGCTCCGGACGCCTGCCAGCCGGTGCCGGAGTCGACGGCGACGCCGAAGGTGGTCTTGGACGAGGAGCCGTAGGTCAGGGTCGCGGTGTCGCGCTTCAGCGGATAGCTGGTGCCGACCGTGGCCCAACGGTCGGTCGTCGGCGCGTGCGGGGGGTAGCCGCAGACGGCAGCCCCGAGCCGACGCGCCTCGCTCGCCGACGCTCCCCGCGACGCGGCCGACGCGAGCGACCGCCGCACCTCGTCGGGGAGCCGGCCCTGCCCCATCCGCACCCGCAGCTGCGGCACCGGCGGCAACGTCTCGGCCGCCCGCGACGCGAGCCCGGCGGCGACCTCCCCGGGCGCGGCCAGCGGGTCGACCCAGACACCCTGGTCGTCGGCGTCGACGAGCAGCGCGCTGGTCACCGTCTCGCTGACCCGCCCATCCGCGAGGTCCACGAAACGCAGGTCGACGGTGACCAGACCCTCCGGCGAGACGAACCCTGCCGGCACCTCACGCGTGTCGAGCCGCACGGTGAACGCCGACCCCACCACGTCGACAGCATCCGCCGGCAGATCGTGCAGCCGGACCATCCCCGACGCCCCAGTCCCCGACGCCCCAGTCCCCGACGCCCCGGAGCTCGTGGCAGCCACGGGCTCGAGCGCCGCGGTCGCCATCAGCTCGCCGCCGCCGCGCCCGACGATCGATCCCGACACGAGCACGGGATCCGCCCCCGCCCTCGCCCGCACCGGCACGTCGACCAGCACCCCCAACACCACCAGCGCCAGCACGCCGGCACCGACCTTCATCACCAGTCCCACGGTTGCTCCCCCCGTCTGAGAATCTCTTCCGGAGCCGACGCTAGGCGGGTTCTCGCACTTCGGGTGGCCGGTGACGCGGTGCTGTGGAGGGGCCGTGCGAGCCCTCACGCTGTGGACGAACCAGGGCACCGGTCGGAGCCGACCTCTCAGGCACTGCTCAGACACCCGTGGGACGCTCACCAGGTGACCTCCGTCCCTGCCGCGCGCCCAAGAGTGCTCGTCGTCGACGACGACCAGGCGGTCCGGGAGTCGCTACGGCGGTCGCTGGAGTTCAACGGCTACGAGGTGGCCATGGCCGCCGACGGAGCGCAGGCACTGGCCGGCGTCGGCACCAGCAACCCCGACGTCGTGATCATGGACGTGATGATGCCCAAGCTCGACGGCATCGAGGCGACCAAGGCGCTGCGGGCCGCCGGCAACGACGTGCCGATCCTGGTGCTGACC
Organism: uncultured Actinomycetota bacterium; assembly: GCA_963719955.1. Taxonomy (GTDB): domain Bacteria; phylum Actinomycetota; class Actinomycetes; order Propionibacteriales; family Nocardioidaceae; genus Nocardioides. The sequence goes on from CAVRDV010000002.1 coordinate 984,505, forward strand.
GCGCGTGACGCCGTCGGCGACCGGGTCGAGGGCCTCGATGCCGGCGCCGACGACTACCTCACCAAGCCGTTCGCGCTGGCCGAGCTGCTGGCCCGGCTGCGCGCGCTGCTGCGGCGGGTCGTGCCGGGTGACGGCGAGGACGACGAGACGCTCACGTTCGCCGACCTCACCATGGACCTCGCCACCCGCGAGGTGAGTCGCGGCGAGCGGGCCATCGAGCTCACCCGCACGGAGTTCACCCTGCTCGAGATGTTCCTGCGCCGACCGCGCCGGGTCCTGGAACGGGCGTTCATCCTGGACGAGGTGTGGGGATACGACTTCCCGACCACGGCCAACTCGCTGGAGGTCTACGTCGGCTATCTGCGGCGCAAGACCGAGGCCGAGGGCGAGGCCCGGCTGATCCACACCGTGCGCGGCGTCGGCTACGTCCTCAAGGAGGCGTGAGGGTGGGCCGCTGGCACTACCGCCGCTCGCTGGCCAGCCGGGTGACGCTGCTGGCCACGATCGCGGTCGGCGCCTCGCTGGCGTTCGTGGCGTGCGGCGCCTACATCGCCGTCCGCATGCAGATGCAGTCGTCGTTCGACGACTCCCTCACCCGCCGCGCGGTGAAGGTCGTCGAGGGCGGCGAGCTCGACCGGATCACGGGGACCAGCCAGCAGGTCCCGTCCTGGGCGCTCGGCGCGGCCGACGTACGCATCGTCTTCATCGACGTCTTCGGCAACTCCCGCTCGGCCGACCGCGGCCCGGTGCTCACCCTCGGCCCCGAGGAGCTCGAGGTCGCCAAGGGCAGCCGCGACCAGATGATCCGCACCGTCGTCGCCAACGGCACGCACTTCCGAGTCGTCACGGTGCCCGCCGGCAACGGCGAGGCGCTGGTGCTGGCGCAGTCGCAGGAGCCCCAGCTCAAGGTGCTCAGGCAGCTCGGTCTGGTGACCCTGCTGTTCGGGCTGGCGGGGGTGCTGGCCTCGGCACTCGCGGGATGGGCGGTCGCCCGCAACGGGCTGCGACCGGTGCGCCGGCTGACCGGCTCGGTGGAGGACATCGCCCGCACCGGCGAGCTGGCCCCGCTCGACATCGAGGGGGACGACGAGGTGGCCCGGCTCGGCACGGCCTTCAACCAGATGCTGGCGGCGCTCGAGGACGGCCGCGACCGCGAGCGGCGGCTGGTCGCCGACGCCAGCCACGAGCTGCGAACCCCGCTCACCTCGCTGCGCACCAACCTCGACCTCCTCACGCAGGTCGACGCCACCGCGGGAGGCACCGGCCTGCCCGAGGGTGCCCGTGAGGAGCTCCTCGCCGACGTCCGCGCCCAGATCGAGGAGCTCAGCACGCTCGTCGGCGACCTGATGGAGCTGGCGCGCGACGAGCGCCCGAGCATGCCCGACGAGCAGGTCGAGCTCAGCGAGGTCGTGGAGCGCGCGCTTGCACGAGTACGCCGCCGCGCGCCGGCGTCGCCTGAAGAGGCGCTGCGCTTCGAGGCCGACCTCCAACCGTGGTGGGTCGACGGCGACAGCGGGGCGCTGGAGCGCGCGGTGGCGAACCTGCTCGACAACGCCGTGAAGTGGAGCCCGGCCGGAGGCACCGTCACGGTGCGGCTCGCCCCCGACGACGACCGCGCCACCATCGTGGTGGAGGACCAGGGCCCGGGGATCGCCGGCGCCGACCTGCCACACGTCTTCGACCGCTTCTATCGCTCCGACGAGTCGCGCTCCATGCCCGGCTCCGGCCTGGGTCTCGCCATCGTCCGGCAGGTCGCGGAGCGGCATGGCGGCACGGTCACCGCGACCGCCGCACCCGACGGTGGTGCGCGGTTGTCGCTGACCCTGCCGGGGCGCCTGTGGCAGACCGCGCCGGAGATCGCGGACGCTATCGAGCAAACACCGCGCGGAGCCGCTCCGCCTTCCAGCGGGACTCGGCGTACTCTTCGGTCGCGTCGGACCGCACCGTGATCCCGCCGCCGGTGCCGAGCCGCCAGACGCCGTCGCCCGCGGTCGTGAGGCTGCGGATCACCACGCCCAGGTCGGCGCGGCCGTCGGCGCCGATCCAGCCGAAGGCGCCGGCGTAGACCCCACGCGGGGTGCTCTCGACCGCGTCGATCACCTGCATGGTGCGCAGCTTCGGGGCGCCGGTCATCGAGCCGGCCGGGAACAGCGCCCGTAGCGCGCCGACCGGCGTCACGCCGTCGGCTAGCCGTCCGCGGATCGTCGACACCAGCTGGTGCACCGAGGCATAGGACTCGACCTCCATCAGGCTCGGCACCTCGACGCTGCCCGGCTCCGCGACCATGGCGACGTCGTTGCGCAGCAGGTCGATGATCATCAGGTTCTCGGCGCGGAACTTCGGGTCGCTGGCCAGATGCGCGCGGAGCCGCTCGTCGTCCTCGGAGGTGCGGCCGCGTGGCGTCGTGCCCTTGATCGGCTTGGTCTCCAGGACCCGGTCGTCGGTGATCAGCGCGTAGCGCTCGGGGGAGGAGCTGAGCAGCCAGGCCTCGGCGCCCGGCAGGTCGTGCTGGAGGAAGCCGGCGTACGGCGCCGGGTTGAGGGCACGCAGCCGGAGATAGGCCTCGGGTGGGCTCACGTCGCTGACCGTCTCCACGCGGTAGGTCAGGTTGACCTCGTAGGTGTTGCCGGCGCGCAGCTGCTCCTGCACCTCCGCGAACGCGTGGGCGTAGTCACCGGGGGTCTCGGCCGGCTCGGACAGCGGGCTCGGCGTCACCCGGCGCGACGTCAGGTCGTGCTGGAAGAACCGCAGCTCGTCGGCGCGCATCCAGACCGCGTCGGGAAGGTGGGGATCGGGCCGCGCCGGGAGGTCGGACCGGGCGGCGTAGCCGAAGTAGCCGACCCAGTGGGCGTCGGGCGGACCGGCCTCCAGCTCGGCCTCCAGCGCGGCGAACGGGTCACTGCCCACCGGCTCCCTGGTGCCGCCGCGGTGCCTGGTCACCTGCCCGCGGGCCGCGTCGTAGGTCAGGGAGAGGTCGTCGTCGCCGGCGTACCCCACCATCGAGCGGCGGCCCGACCACGCCCGCGCGCCGCCACCGTCGAGCCAGAAGCAGCGCCGGTGGCGGGCGGTCAGGTCGCGGAAGTACGCCGCCCAGTCGTCGCTGTCGTCGCGCCCGGTGGCGCTCATGCGGCCTCCAGGAACGCGCGGACCAGTCGGGCGCCGTGCTCGGAGAGGATCGACTCGGGATGGAACTGCACGCCCTCCAGCGGCAGCGAGCGGTGGCGCACCCCCATCACGGTGCCGCAGGCCCCGCCGACGCTTGCGCTGCCGCGTGCGTCGTCGGCCCAGGCGGTGGGCTCGAGCGCGGGCGGGAGCTCGGTGGCCGCCAGCGAGTGGTAGCGCACGGCGCGGAAGCGCTGGGGCAGGCCGGCGAAGACACCGCGGTCGGCATGCACGATCTCGGCGACCTCGCCGTGGGCGGGCTCCACGCGGCCGACCGTGCCGCCGTACACCGTGACGAGGCCCTGCATGCCGAGGCAGACGCCGAGCACCGGCCGGCTGGCGGCGAGCAGCACCTCGCGCCCGACTGCGAAGTCACGCGGATCGGCCGGATGGCCGGGGCCCGGGGACAGCACGACGTGGGAGTGCCGCAGCACCTCCTCGGCGCCGACCCCGTCGTGCTGCACCACCCGCGGCAGCCGGCCGGTCACCCCGGCGAGCAGGTGCACCAGGTTCCATGTGTACGAGTCGTAGTGGTCGACCACCACCACGTCCGGCGCACCCACGGGGGTCAACCTATCGCCCACCACCTTCGAACGTTTGCTGCGTTGTGGCTGGGACACGCCGGCCCCCGCGTGCTTTCTGCAGCAAACGTTCGCGCTAGGACAGCAGGCCTCGCACCAGCGAGTGCAGCAGGTCCAGGCCGTGCTCGGTGAGGATCGACTCCGCGTGGAACTGGATGCCGCGGTAGTGCGGGCCCGCGAGCAGGTGGATGTCGCCGGTCTCGGCGTCCGCCTCCACCCGTACGCCGGCCGGTGCGGGCGACCCGCCGAGCCGGCCCACGAAGGTGTTGTAGAAGCCGACCCGCTCGGTGCGCCCGTCGATCGACACCGGCGACTGGGTGCCCTGGAAGACGATGTCCTTGTAGGTCAGCGGGATCCCCAGGTGATGACACAGCGCCTGGTGCCCCAGGCAGACGGCGAGGAACGGCTGCTCCCGCGCCATCAGCCGGGCGACCGCCGCGCGCAGCCGTCGCCATCTTCGGGTCGTCGTCGTCGCGCGGGTCGCCCGGACCGGGCCCGACGATGACCAGGTCGGCGTCGTCGAGCACCCCGTCGGCGTACTCCTCGTGGCGCACGACCTCCGACGTCATGCCGAGCACGCCGAGCACGTGCCGCAGCATGTTGACGAAGTCGTCCTCGCCGTCGAGGATCACCACCCGCTTGCCCGCCAGCACGCGGGTCGGGCGCGGCACCGCTCTGGTCGGTCAGCCAGAACGACGACAGCCGCCGGTTGCGCGCGTTGAGCGCGATCAGCACGTCCTCGTCGCTGACCAGCTCGGCGACGTTGACGTCCGGGGTCGGCGCGGGCGGCACCAGCCCGAAGGCGCTGAGGATGCCGCCGGCCTTGGCGTGCGTCTCGGCCACCTCGTAGGCCGGGTCGGAGTCGCGCACCAGCGTCGCGCCCGCCGTCACGGTCAGCCGGCCGTCGAGCGACGACGTCGGCGGTGCGGATCACGATCGGGCTGTCGACCATCGGCCCGCCGGCCTCGTCGCGACCGAGGATCGCCAGCGCGGCGCCGTAGTAGCCGCGGCCCTCGGGCTCGTACTTCGCGATCAGCCGGCAGGCGTTCTCGACCGGGCTGCCGGTGACCGTGGCGGCGTACATCGTGTCGCGCAGGATCTCGCGCGGGTCGCGGACGGTGCGACCGGCGAGGAGGTACTCGGTGTGGACGAGGTGGCTCATCGGCTTGAGGAACGGCCCGAGCACCTGCCCACCCTCGTGGCAGATGTCGCACATCATCTTGAGCTCTTCGTCGACGACCATGAAGAGCTCGTAGATCTCCTTCTCGTCGCGCAGGAAGCTCGAGCAGGGGGCCCTTGACGTCGCCCTCGCGCGGGATCCGGAAGGTGCCGCTGATCGGGTTCATCCGCACGTCGCCGTCGTGGATGCTGACGTGCCGCTCCGGGGCTCGCGCCGATCAGGTAGCGGTCGCCGGTGAAGAAGCAGTAGGTCCAGTAGGCGCCGCGCTCGCGCTGCAGCAGCCGCTTGAGGACGGTCAGCGCCCGCGCGTGACCCCAGTCGGCGAGGGTCGCGCGGTAGTGCCGGCCGATCACCAGGTTGGCGCCCTCGCCCTGGCCGATCTCGTCGTCGATGATCGGCGCGGACGAGCGCGGCGTACTCCTCGTCGTCGGTCTCGAAGCCGCCGCGGTCGGCGAACTCGACCGGGACGTCGTCGATCGCGTCGACGATCTCGGCGACGGAGAACTCCTGCTCGATCTCGACGTCGACGACCACCAGCGGGGTGCCGTCGTCGTGCGCCTCGAAGCCGCGCTCGCGCACCTGGCGGAACGGGATCGCGAGCAGCCGGTCGGCGATGTGCCCCGCCTCCGGCACGCCGTCGGCCAGCGGTACGTCGAGGATCGACTCGACGACGCTGCGGCTGCCGCCGACCAGCCCGACCGTGTCGCGGTCACCCGCGCGCGTCGAGCGCCGGATCATCGCCCAGGCCTCGTGCCCCTGCAGCGCGTCGAGGGCGGCGCGGGCGGGCGAGGTCTGCTCGGACATGGGCAAACCCTACGGCGCTGCGAGTCGGCGTACGCCGCCCGCCCATCCCCCCGCGAGGCGTCGCAAACGGGTGGGCGAGGCGTCGCAGATAGGCCATCGATCCGTCGCAGACGGGTGGAGCCCCCGTTCGCGACGCGTCACCGCCCCGTTCGCGACGCGTCACCGCCCCGTTCGCGACGCGTCACCGCCCCGTTGCGACGCGTCAGCTGAGCAGGGCGAGGAGCTGCGTGGCGCGGGTGAGCACGACGTAGAGGGTGGCCCGGCCGGTGGCGGACTCGGCCTCGATCTCGGGGGGGGCGACGACCACGATGCCGTCGAACTCCAGGCCCTTGGTGTCGAGGCCGGTGAGGACCACGACCCGATCCTCCTCCGACGGCGTGCCGCCGCGCGCAGCGTCGGCCGCGCCGGGGGCGTCGGCGGCGAGCTCCGGCCAGGAGGCGAGCCAGCCGTTGACCTCGGCTCGCCGGGCGACGGGCACCACGACGGCCACCGTGCCGGTCACCTCGCCCGCCATCGCTCCGAGCTCCAGGCGCAGCGCGACCTCGAGGTCGCCGACATCGGTGCGTGCGACCGGCGCGACGCCGGTCGCGCGCACAGCGGTCGGCAGGTCGGCGTCGAGACCGACGCGGCGGGCATACGCGGCGGCGTAGTCGTAGATCTCGGCGGAGTTGCGATAGTTCGTCGACAGGTGGAACTCGTGGAGGTCCTTGCCCTCCAGCGCCTCGGCGCGCGCGACGGCCGCCTCCTCGGGCTCCGGCCACGACGACTGCGCGGGGTCGCCGACGACGGTCCAGGTGGCGGTGCGGCCGCGGCGACCGACCATGCGCCACTGCATCGGGGTGAGGTCCTGCGCCTCGTCGATGAGCACGTGCGCGAAGCCGTCGTCCTCGATCCGGTGGGTGGGCGGGGCCCAGGCGCGGCCGGCGGGGGCGTACTCGCGGTCGGCAGCGGTCGTCAGCTCCTGCAGGTCGCCGCCGACGTGGTCGTCGAGCTCGTGGCCCTCCTCACGCCGGTCGGGCACGTCGCCCAAGGCGTAGCGCAGCTCGTCGAGCAGCGGCACGTCCTCGACCGACAGCGGCGCCCCGTCGGCCCACGACTTGATCAGCAGCGCCTGGTCGGCCGCCGACACCACGCCCTCACCGACCCGCGCGAGCAGCTCGGGGTCGGCGAGCCAGCCGAGGACCGTCGGCGCGTCGAGCGGCGGCCACCACGCCAGCGCGAAGTCGACGAAGCGCTGGTCGGAGAGCAGCTCGTCCTCGAAGGACTCGCGTCCACGCTCCAGCGCCCGCTCCCCCTTCACCTGACGCCACATCGCGTCGAGCAGCGTCGAGGCCACCCGCGGCAGCTGCCGGTTGCGCTGCCCGTGCGACATCAGCGACCGTCGGATCCGGCCGAGCTCGCGCGGGCCCAGCGTGATCACGTCGTCACGCCAGAACGTGCGGAACTCCGTCGGGCTCCCCGGGGCCTGCTGCCGCGAGGTACGCCGCATCAGCTCGGCCATCCGCCGGGCGCCCTTGACGTCGGCCACGGCCGGCTCGTCGTGGCGCACCGCGCGGACGCCGTCGACGACCTCGCCCAGGGAGCGCAGCGCGACCGCGGTCTCGCCCAGCGACGGCAGCACCCGCTCGATGTAGCGCATGAAGACCCCCGACGGCCCCACCACGAGCACACCGCCGCCCTCGTAGCGCCGCCGGTCGGTGTAGAGGAGGTACGCCGCCCGGTGCAGCGCCACGACCGTCTTGCCGGTGCCGGGCCCGCCGGAGATGGACACCACGCCCTTCGCGGGTGCGCGGATCGCTCGGTCCTGCTCGGCCTGGATGGTGGCGACGATGGAGTGCATCGACCGGTCGCGCGCCCGCGACAGCTGCGCCATCAGCGCGCCCTCGCCGATGATCGGCAGGTCGGCCTCGGCCTCGGCGTCGAGCAGCTCGTCCTCGACGCCCACCACGGTGGAGCCGCTGCAGCGCAGCACGCGGCGGCGGACGACAGCGGTCGGCGAGGCCGCCGTCGCCTGGTAGAACACCGCGGCCGCCGGCGCTCGCCAGTCGATCAACAACGAGTCGCGATCCTCGTCGCGCAGCCCGATCCGGCCGATGTAGCGCGGATCGGGGTCGAGCTCGGCCCGCATGTCGAGCCGCCCGAAGACCAGCCCCTCGTGCGCGGCGTCGAGCTGCGCGATGCGCCGAGCCGCCTGGAAGACCATGGCGTCGCGCTCGACGAGCCCGCCCTCGTGGCCGAGCGCCCCCCGCCCGTGACCCTCGCGCGCCAGCGCCTGTGCCGCGGCCGCGGACTTCTCGAGCTGGACGTAGACACGGTCCACGAACTCCTGCTCGGCCGCGACCTCGCGCGCGACCAGCTCGTCTGCCACCGTCGGGCCCGTCCCTCTCGTGCTGTGCCTGCCGCCGGATCCGGCGAGTGGACAAGCCTACCGGTGGCCAGGATCGCGCGTGGCGAAGGCCCGTCAGTCGACCCGCACGTAGTAGTCGACCCGAGCCCGGAACTCCCGGCCGAGGCCGTCTCGGCGTTGCAGGCGGATCTCACGAGCTTGCCAGGGCTGGAGCACCGGGAGGCCCGCGCCGCCTCCGTTGGGCAGCGAGATGGTCACGACGAGTTGCTTTCCGTAGTACACCCGCCACTCGTGCTGGCCCGGCCCCGACACCGAGAGCATCGGCAGGACCGGAGCGACAGTCTCCGGAGCGACCAACGACACCCGTCCCTGCTGGACCTGGTCTTCTCCTTGGAGGCGCCACCGGTGCCCCGCCCGCTCGATGACGTCGCCGTCGGCGTCGTCGAGGGCATAGAACGCCATCGCCAGCCGAGCCTGCGCCTCTTGCAGCGGCTCTCCGGAAGAGGAGTCGCGCACCAGCCGAGCGGTGACCGTCACCGTGTCCCCCGCGACGAAGCGCCGCGTGCCCGCCACGAGGCCCGGCTTCGCCGTGGTGAGAAGCCCCTCGGAAAGGTCGTATGCCTGGATGCCCCGATCGCACGAGTGGCCGCCCAGGGCGGGCCGACCGTTCACCCAGAACCGAACCCAGGGACCGACTCTGCCGGAGCCCTGGCTCGACGCCGTCGAGCAGAAGCTGTCGAACCCGACGCGGTCCTCCGGGATCGTGACCTCCATGGTGACCTCCGTCTGTCCCAGGTCGCCGATGACGCCGCTCACCAGGCTCCCGTCAGGGATCTGCTGTCGCCAGGTGAGACCGTCCTTGGTCAGCCCGTCGGGCCGGCCGGCCAGCGTGTAGACCGCGACAGCCACGGAGCCGCCACGCGACCGCGGCTCCAACCACGCCGTCTCTCCGGGCTCCAGCAGAAGCCAGTCGCTGAAGTCACCGATCGCCGGCACCGTCTCGGGCACGGAGCCGTCGTCATCGAGGTCGAGGTTCGACCGCAGTGTCAGGTCGCCCGCCGAGGAGGCCCAGGAGACGATCAGCGGTCCGTCGGCCGCGTCGAGGGTCACCCGGCGACGCCCGTCTCCCTCATAGCCACGATCGAAGGTGAAGGTGTAACCGAGCGAGTCGATGGTCCTCGGCGCCAGATGGCCGGCCAGCCGGCGCTCGGCGGCCGGGTCGGGGGCAGACCGGTCGGGCAGCAGGGAGACACCGCCCACCACCACCAGCACGGCAGCCACGGCCCCCGCGACGGCGGCCCGCCGCTGCCGGCGTACGACGGCCACGCGCTGGTGGACCGCTGCCACCCGGGCGGCGTCGGGGCGGTGATCCAACTCGTCCACGTGACGGCGCATCGTGGCCCGGAGATCGTCGATGGTGTTCATGCCCGCCCCTCCTCGGTCATCGCGTCGTGCTGGTCGTCGCGCCCGAGCGCAGGGTCGATGCGCAGCTTGGCGAAGGCCTTGCTGGTCTGGCTCTTCACCGTGCCGACCGAGCAGCCGAGAAGCTCTGCGGTCTGCGGCTCGGTGAGGTCCTCGAAGTAGCGGAGCACGACCACCGCCCGCTGCCGGCGCGGGAGTCGCCCCAACGCGTCCCACAGATCGTGCCCACCCTCGACGTCCGTGGCCGCAGCGCCCGCGTCCGGCAGCTCTCCGGTCGGCAGCTCTCCACGCCACTTGCGCCGCCACCAGGACGAATAGGTGTTCACCAGGATCCGGCGGACGTACGCCTCCGGCTCACCGTCGATCCGGCGCCAGGCGAACCACGCCTTCGCCAAGCTGGTCTGCACGAGGTCCTCCGCGAGCCCGTGGTCGCGGGTCAGGAGGTACGCCATGCGCAGCAGCGCCTTGGAGCGGGCCGCGACGAAGCCGTCGAAGTCCGCGTCGCCGCTCACCAGCTCCCCCGTCTCCGCTGTCGTCGAGGTGGTCACACCCCACAGCACCCGATGGAGCGGCGGAATGGTTGCCCGCCCTCCAGGACCGGTCTAGACCCTCCGGCTCAGGAACGCCGTCATCGCCGCACGGGCCTCGTCGGAGGCGAACAGGCGGGTGGAGAGCTCGGCCAGCTCCTCGCCGTGCGCGTCGATCCGGGCGAGCAGGTCGCGGTTGAGCACCCGCTTGGACTCCCGGATGCCCTGCGCGGCGCCGGTGGCCAGCGAGGCGCACACCGCCGCCACCTCCTCGTCGAGGGCCTGCGGCCGGCACCGCCGTCGTCACCAGGCCGTACGCCGCCGCGTCGGCGCCGCCGAAGACCTCGCCGCCGAGTGTGGTGAGCGCTGCGGCTCGTGGCGTCATCCGGTGGTGCACGGTGAGCGAGATGATCGCCGCGGCGAGCCCGAGCTTGACCTCGGTCAGCGCGAAGGTCGCCTCCTCGCTGGCGATCGCGACGTCCGCGGCGGCCACCAGCCCGATGCCACCCGCGCGGACCGGCCCGGCCACCTCGACGACGTAGGCCTTGGCGCTGGCGACGATCGCCCGCTGCAGCGCCACGATCGCGCGGGTGCCCTCCTCCATGCCCACCGACGACGCCTCGGAGAGGTCGGCCCCGGAGCAGAACACCCGTCCCGACGAGCGCAGCAGGACGACGAGCACGTCCGGGTCGGCCTCCGCCACGGCCAGCCGGTCGGCCAGCTCGGTCACCAGCTGCCGCGACAGCGCGTTGCGGTTGTGCGGGGAGTCCAAGGTGACGGTCGCGACGGCGTCGTCGACGGCGTAGTGCACCAGCTCGCTCATGCCGGCCATCCTGCCGCACCGGCGCAGCCCTCGGCACCGACCCATCCGCCGAGGGCGTCGGCGACGAAGCACCCCCATGACCTCCACCGCCAGCGCGCCCTCGGCCTCGGCCTCCCCCGTGTCCCGACCCTTCGCGGCGACGGCGGGCGCGGTCTCCGCGCTGCTGGGTGCGGCCGCCGGCCACCTCGTCGCCGCGGCGACGAACCCCGCGGCCTCGCCGGTCCTGGCGGTGGGGTCGACGGTCATCGACCTGACCCCCACGCCGGTCAAGGAGTGGGCGGTGGCGACCTTCGGCACGAAGGACAAGCCGCTGCTCATCGGCTCGGTGCTGCTGGGCGCGCTCGCGCTGGCAGCGCTCGCCGGGCTGCTCGCGCGGCGGCGCTTCGCCGCGGGCGCGGCGACGGTCGTAGGGCTCGCGGCGGTGACGGGGGCCGCCGCGGCCTCCCGGCCGGCCGCGTCGGTGCTCGACGCCCTGCCCGCCGTCGCCACCGCGGCCGTGGGCATGGTCGCGCTGGCCCTGCTGATCCGCCCCGGTGGCCTGTCCCACAGTGGGGAGGGGCCGGCCACCGGGGCCTCCCGCCGGACCTTCCTGCTCGTCGGCGCGGCCGGCGCGGCGGCGCTCGCCGGCGCGGGCGAGTGGCTCGCGCGGCGCCGCACCAGCCCCGCAGACGTCGCCCTGCCCGCGGCCGCGAAGCCCGCGCCGGCGCTGCCACCGGGGCTGGAGCGAACGGTCCCCGGGGTGTCCGCCCTGCAGACCCCGATCGGCGAGTTCTACCGCGTCGACACCCGCCTCGCCCTGCCGACGGTCGACGTCGACGCGTGGCGGCTCACCATCGACGGCGACGTCGAACGGGAGGTGTCCTTCTCCTACGACCAGCTGCTCGCGATGCCGCTGGTCGAGAAGGACATCACCCTGACCTGCGTCTCCAACGAGGTCGGCGGGACCTACGTCGGCGCGGCCCGCTGGCTCGGCGTACCGATCGCGACCCTGCTCGACCGCGCCGGCATCGAGGGCACCCGGGCCGACCAGCTCTTCTCCACCGACGTGGACGGCTTCACCGTCAGCACGCCCCTGGAGGTCGCGCTCGACGGCCGCGACACGCTGGTGGCGATCGGCATGAACGGCGAGCCGCTGCCGGTGCGACACGGCTTCCCCGCCAGGCTGGTGACGCCCGGCCTCTACGGCTTCGTCGGCGCGACCAAGTGGCTCACCCGCCTCACGCTGACGACGTACGACGACGCGCAGGCCTACTGGACCGTGCGCGACTGGGCCACCGACGCCCCGATCAAGATCGCCGCCCGCATCGACACCCCCCGACCGCTGTCCACCAGCGACTCCGGTCGGGTGGTGATCGGCGGGGTCGCGTGGGCCCAGCACCGCGGCATCGGCGGCGTCGAGGTCCAGATCGACGGCAGACCGTGGCAGCCGGCGACGCTGGGCCCGGACGTCGGCGTCGACTACTGGCGTCAGTGGTATCTCCCGTGGGACGCGAAGCCGGGCCAGCACGAGCTCGCCGCACGCGCCACGACCCTGGACGGCGACGTGCAGACCGCGGCTCGCGCGACGCCGTTCCCCGACGGGTCCAGCGGCATCCAGCGGATCGTCGTCAACGTCGGCTGAGCGCCGGCTCCGCACCCGCGGGCCGTGGTCTGGACCACGCGAAGACGGTCCCGATCCGCACCCATCCGATCCCCCGGCCGCACCGAATCCCCGGTGCACGAAGGGGAGACACCCCCACCGCCACCAGACCATCGCCCGCCGGACCACGGCGGCAACGGAAAGGCACCACCATGAAGACGACGCTGCACCGCACCACCGGCCTTGCGGCCCTCGCCCTCACCCTGTCCCTCGGCGTCGCCGCCTGCGGTTCCGACGACGACGGCACCGCCACCGACACCACGAGCGCGTCCTCCGCCCCGGCCGAGTCCCCCACCATGGAGGAGAGCGCCGAGGCCATGGGCCCCGGCGCCCAGACCTTCGGCCCCGGCTGCGAGCTGGTCCCGACCGACGGCGCCGGGTCGTTCGACGGCATGGCCACCGAGCCGGTCGCCACCGCCGCCAGCGCGAACCCGCTGCTCGGCACCCTGGTCACCGCGGTCGGCAAGGCCGGCCTGGTCGACACGCTGAACTCCGCCGAGGGCCTGACCGTCTTCGCGCCGACGGACGACGCGTTCAACAAGATCCCGAAGAAGGACCTCAACGCGGTCCTCAAGGACAAGAAGACCCTGACCGCGATCCTCACGCACCACGTGGTGGCCGGTCAGCTCTCCCCCGACCAGGTCGCGGGCGAGCACGAGACCCTCAACGGCGACATGATCACCGTCGAGGGCTCCGGCGAGGAGTTCACCGTCGCTGCCGAGAACGCCGCCGTGCTGTGTGGCAACATCCCCACCGCCAACGCGACGGTCTACGTCATCGACACCGTTCTGATGCCCTGATCGGTTCCGAGACCGGACGGAACACGCAAGGATCGCTGTCGTGAACCAGATCCAGCCGACTCCCTCCGGCGGCCCCACCGGGTCGCCGGAGGGGGCTGCTGCGCCCGGCGCCCCCGACCTGGCGGCGCTGCTGCGGCACGCGGCCCGGGGCGACCAGCAGGCCTTCGCCCAGCTGTACGACGCCACAGCCGCACGCGCCTACGGCCTGTCCGTCCGGATCGTGCGCGACCCGGCCCAGGCCGAGGAGGTCACTCAGGAGGCGTTCCTGGAGCTCTGGCGGACCGCCAGCCGCTTCGATCCCGACCGCGGCAGCGCTATCTCCTGGATGCTGACGATCGTGCACCGCAAGGCCGTCGACCGGGTCCGCTCGGCCGAGGCGGCCAGCCGCCGCGACACGACCTACCAGCACCGGCAGCAGGAGGTCGACCACGACCAGACGGCCGAGGCCGCGCACACCTCGCTGGAGGCCAAACGGGTCCGTGCCGCCATGGACCAGCTGACGCGGGTGCAGCGGGAGGCGCTCGAGCTGAGCTTCTTCGGCGGCTACACGCACACCGAGGTGGCCGCCCTGCTGGACCTGCCTCTCGGGACCGCCAAGACCCGGATCAGGGACGGCCTGATCCGACTACGAGACTTCATGGGAGTAGGAGGTGCACTGGCATGAGCGACCGACACACGCTCTCCGGCGCCTATTCCGTCGACGCGCTCGACGACCTCGAGCGGGCTCGCTTCGAGCGACACCTCGCCGAGTGCGAGGACTGCCGCACCGAGGTGCAGGGCCTGCGCGAGGCGGCCGCCGTGCTGGCCGACGACGCCGCCGTCGCCCCGCCCCCGGGCCTGCGTGGCCGGGTGCTGGCCGACATCGCGACGGTCCGCCCGCTGCCTCCGGTGTCGCCGGGCACGACGCCGGGCACGACGCCGGTCGCCACCCCCACTCGCCGCGCCCGCCGCTGGATGCCGCTGCTGGTGGCCGCCTCGGTGCTGGCCGTCCTCGGGGTGGGCCTCGCGGCCTGGCAGCCCTGGACGGCAGAGGCTCCGACCCTGACCGCGGCCGAGCGGGTGCTCCAGGCAGACGACGCCGAGCAGGTCGCGCTGACGCTCGAGGACGGCGCGACGGCAACCGTGACCCGCTCGCGATCCGAAGGACGTGCTGTGATCACGACCCGCGACATGCCGGCACCGCCCTCGGGCCGCGTCTACGAGCTGTGGCTCCAGCGACCCGACGGCGCCCTGGACCCGGCCGGGCTGATGCCGGTCGCCGCCGACCAGACCGTGCTCCTCGAGGGCGACGCCTCGGTGGCGATCGCGGCCGGCATCACCGTCGAGCCGGCCGGCGGATCCGACCAGCCCACGACCGAGCCGATCGCGTTCTTCGAGTTCGAGCAGGCATGAGCCGGGCACGAGAGGGAACCGGAGCGACCATGGAGACCACCTCGCAGGGTGAGGAGGCCCCCCACTCCCCGCCCGCCCACGTGGCCGTCATCGGCTCCGGCGTCGCCGGGCTGGTGGCGGCCCACGTGGTCGCCCGCCGGTCGCGGGTCACCCTGATCGAGGCCGACGCGCGCCTCGGCGGGCACGCCGACACCCACCTGGTGCTCGAGGACGGCCGCGAGCTGGCCATCGACACCGGCTTCATCGTGCACAACGAGCGCACGTACCCCGTGCTGCTGCGGCTGTTCCGCGAGCTCGGGGTCCGCACCCAGGCGTCCGAGATGTCGATGTCGGTCTCCGACGAGGCCACGGGCCTGGAGTACGCCGGCGCGCTGGGGGCGCGCGGGCTGTTGCCGACGACCGCCCACCTGCGCCGGCCGGCGTACCTCCGGATGCTGGTGGAGATCCCGCGCTTCCACCGCCGAGCGAGGGCACTGTTGGCGCGCGACGGCGACGAGCAGACGTTCGCCGACTTCCTCGCGGCGGGCCGCTTCTCGGCGTACTTCCGGCGGCACTTCGCCGAGCCGCTCGTGGCGGCGGTCTGGTCGTGCGACCCCGAGGTCGCCCTGGAGTACCCCGCCCGCTACCTGTTCCGCTTCCTCGACCACCACGGCATGCTCGCGGTCTTCGGGTCGCCGCAGTGGAAGACCGTGACCGGCGGCTCCGCCGAGTACGTCGCCCGGGTCGCCGCCGGCCTCCACGAGGTGCGACCCGGCACCAAGGTCACCTCGGTCGCCGAGACCACCGACGGCGTGGAGGTCACCGACGGCAACGGCGACACCCGTCGCTACGACGCCGTCGTCGTGGCCACCCACCCCGACCAGGCGCTGGCGATGCTGGCCGAGCCCAGCCCGCTCCAACGTGAGGTGCTGGGCGCGATGCCCTACTCCCCCAACACCGCGCACCTGCACACCGACACCTCGCTGCTCCCCGACGCGCCTCGCGCCCGGGCGTCGTGGAACTTCCTGCGGCCGCGTCGCTCCGAGGGGCAGGTGACCGTCACCTACGACCTGACCCGGCTCATGCGGCTGCCCACCGACACGCACTACCTCGTCACCCTGGGCGGCAGCGACCGGGTCGACCCGGCGACCATCATCGACACGATGGAGTACGCCCATCCGCTCTACACGCCGGCCTCCGTCGCCGCGCAGGCGCGGCTGCCGGAGATCGACACCGACCGGGTGGTGTTCGCGGGTGCCTACCACGGGTGGGGCTTCCACGAGGACGGCGCGCGGTCGGGCCTGGCCGCCGCGGAGCGGCTGGGCTTCCGGTGGGAGAAGTCGCGGGCCGAGGAGTCGCGGCCGACGCTGCCGTCGACGCCGGCGCTCTACGACTCGACGATCACGCACACCCGCCGGACGCCGTTCCGCCGCGCCTTCACCCACCACAACCTGACCTGGCTGGTCGACCTCGACGACCTGCCCGACCACGGCCCGCTCGGCCGGTTCGAGGCCCGCGACCACCTGGGCGACCCGGACCGCTCGATCAAGGACAACGTGGTGGCCTTCCTCGCGGCCCGCGGGGTCGACCTCTCCGGCGGTCGGGTGCTGATGGCGGCCAACGCGAGGGCACTGGGCTACTGCTTCAACCCGATCAGCGTGCACTGGTGCCTCGACCGTCACGGCGATCTCGCAGGCGTCGTCGTCGAGGTCCACAACACCTACGGCGACCGGCACGCCTACCTCGTGCACCCCGACGCCCAGGGCCGGGCGACCACCGACAAGAAGATGTACGTCTCGCCGTTCCACGGCACCGACGGTCGCTACGAGCTCGCCGTGCCGCTGCCCGAGGACGACCTGCGGATCGCGGTCACCCTGCACAGCGACCACGACGACGAGGGCCGGCCGGCGGTCTTCTCGGCGGCGCTCGCCGGGCGGCGCGGAAGCGGCCCCACCCGGTCGCGGCTGCTCCGCTCCGCACCCGCCGCGCTGAGCGGCGCCCTGCTGATCCGTGCCCACGGCGTCTGGCTGTGGGCGCGGCGGCTCCCGATCCGCAGCCGACCGACCCACCCCCGACAGGAGGACGTCTGATGACCCAGCTCGATCACCGTCGGCGGGGGGCCGACGAGCGCTGGCCGGGGCTGTTCGAGGTGCCCGCCGGCCCCCGCACCGCGATCTCGGCCGCGATCGCCCGCCGGCTCTTCGTCGCCGTCGCGCGACGCTTCGACCTGTGCGTGGTGACCGACGGCACGACCCCGCCGGAGGACCGGCCGACGATCGTGCTGCACCGTCCCGAGGAGTTCTACGCCCGGATCGGACGGGACGGGCTGATCGGCTTCGGCGAGGGCTACATGACCGACGCCTGGGACTCCCCCGACCTGCCGCGGCTGCTGACCGTGCTGGCCGCCGAGATCGGCACGCTGGTGCCGGAGCGGCTGCAGCGGCTGCGCGGGTGGTACGTCGCCCGGATGCCGCACCACCACCGCAACTCGGTCGACAACAGCCGGGCCAACATCGCCCACCACTACGACCTCTCCAACGACCTCTTCCGCGCCTTCCTGGACGAGACGATGTCCTACTCCTCGGCGCTGTTCGACACCTCGGTGAGCGGAAGCGGAACCACCCAGGTGGCGGCCGCCCCGGCGCCCACCGGCGAGGAGCTCGCCGAGGCGCAGGCACGCAAGATCGAGCGGCTGCTCGACGTCACCGGCGTGGGTCCCGGCACCCGGGTGCTGGAGATCGGCACCGGCTGGGGCGAGCTGGCGCTGCGCGCGGCCCGCCGCGGCGCCCAGGTGCACAGCGTCACGCTGTCCAAGGAGCAGCAGTCCCTGGCCCGCGAGCGGATCGCCGCCGAGGGCCTCGCGGACCGGGTCGACGTGGAGCTGACGGACTACCGGCTGGTGCGAGGTGAGTACGACGCCGTGGTCTCGGTGGAGATGATCGAGGCCGTCGGCCACGAGTACCTCCCGGCGTACTTCCGCACCCTCCGGGAGCGCCTGTCCCCAGGTGGCCGCGCGGGCATCCAGGGGATCCTGATGCCGCATGACCGGATGCTGGCGACCCTGGAGACCTACACCTGGATCCACAAGTACATCTTCCCGGGCGGCTTCCTGCCTTCGGTCGAGCTGATCGACGAGGTGGCCGGCGCCGCCGGCCTGGTGGTGACCGACCGGCTGTCGTTCGGGCTTCACTACGCCGAGACGCTGCGCCGCTGGGACGACGCGTTCCTCGCCGTCGACGCCGAGGCACTCGGCTTCGACGAGACGTTCCGCCGGATGTGGCACTTCTACCTGACCTACTGCCGTGCGGGCTTCGCCGCTCAGTACCTCGACGTGCAGCAGATCGTGCTGGAGGAGTCCGAGGCGTGACGGCCACCCCGCACCCCCTGCCAGCGGTCCCCTCGTGGTGACCGCCTGGCTGCTGGTCTCGGCCGTGCTCCCTCGCGGCCGTGGCCGCGGCCATGGTCGGCACCGCTGTGGCGGCCCGCCGACTGCGGCGGGTGTCGGTCGTCGACGTGACCTGGGGGCTGGGTTTCGTGCTGGTGGCTGTCGTCTCGGCGGCCGTCGGTCTCCTGCTCGGTCGCGGCGACCCCTGGCGCGACCTGATCGTGGTGCTGGTCGTCGGCGTGTGGGGAGGCCGGCTGGCCTGGCACATCGCCGGCCGGTCGAAGGGGCACGGTGAGGACCCGCGCTACGAGGAGATGCTCGGGGTCGACGCCGACGACGACGGCTGGATGGCCCGTGCGGTGCGCCGGGTCTTCCTGCCGCAGGCACTCGCGATGTGGCTGGTCTCCCTGCCGCTGCAGGTCTCGGCGGTGGCCGACCTGGAGCTCGGCTTCGCGCTGTGGCTGGGGCTGCTCGTCTGGGCGGGAGGGCTGACGTTCGAGGCGGTCGGCGACGCCCAGCTGGCGGCGTACCGGCGGCAGCCGAGGGAGTCGCGCCCGCGCATCCTCGACAGCGGGCTGTGGGGCTGGACCCGCCACCCCAACTACTTCGGCGACGCCTGCGTGTGGTGGGGCATCTGGCTGCTCGCGGGGCTCGCCTCCGGGTGGCTGCCCGGTCTTCTCACCGTCGCCGCGCCGATCGTGATGACGCATGTGCTGCGCAACGTCACCGGCGCCAAGCTGCTGGAGAGGACCATGTCGCAGCGCCAGGGCTGGGACGAGTACGCCGAGCGGGTGCCGCTGTTCTTCCCGCGGCCGCCCTCGTCGTGAGGGGGCCCGCGGTGACGCCTCCCTGGCGGCGTAGCCTCGACAGCATGGACGCCGTGGCACGGGCCTTCGCCGCGATGCCGCGCACCGGGTTCCTGCCCGAGCCCGAGCGAGGCAAGGCCGACCACGACGGCCCCCTACCGATCGGCCACGGGCAGACCAACTCCCAGCCCCGCACGGTCGCCGACATGCTGCGACTGCTGGAGGTCAGGCCCGCGCAGCGCGTCCTGGACGTCGGGGCCGGCTCGGGCTGGACCACGGCGCTGCTGGCCACCCTGGTGGGGCCGGCCGGCGCTGTCATCGGCGTCGAGCGGGTGCCGGAGCTGCTTGCCTTCGGCACTGCCAACCTGGCGGCCACCCAGCAGCCGTGGGCGCGGATCGAGCAGGCCCTCGACGACGCCTTCGGCTGGCCCGAGGAGGCGCCGTACGACCGGATCCTGGTGTCCGCCGAGGCCACGACCCTGCCGCGCGCGCTCGTCGAGCAGCTGGTCGCCGACGACACGTCACCGGGGCGGCTGGTGATCCCGGTCGCCGGCGAGATGCTGCTGGTGGAGCGGCGGGCCGAGGCCGAGCGGGTCACCCGGCACGGCCGCTACCGCTTCGTGCCATTGCTCTAGCGGCGGCCGGACTTGAACATGCCGCGCGCGATCTCTCGGGCGGCCGTGCGCATGAAGTCCTTGAAGGCGCTCGACTGGACGACGTCGTTGATCAGCCCGCCGTCGTCGTCCGTCTTGGTCTGCTCCTTGCGATCCTGTGCCTTGTCGAGCTTCTCCTGACGCGTCTGCTCCTTGAGCTCGGCGTCCTCCTCGGCCTTGCGCGCGCCCTGCTCGAGCTTGGCCGCGAGCTTCTCGTGCGCCGACTCGCGGTCGACGGCCTGGGCGTACGTCGCGTAGCGGGGGCTCGCCTTCACCGCGGCCTCCATGGCCGCCGGGTCGGCGGGGCCCATCAGCGACTCCGGCGCTCGGAGCCTGGTCCACGCGACAGGGGTCGGGGCGCCCCGCTCGTTCATCACGGTGATGACGGCCTCACCGATGCCCAGGCTGATGATCACCTCGCCGAGGTCGTCGTACTCGCTGTGGGGGTAGGTGTTGACCGTCGCCTTGAGGGCCTTGGCGTCGTTGGGGGTGTGGGCGCGCAGCTGGTGCTGGACTCGCGAGCCGAGCTGGGCCAGCACCTCGTCGGGCACGTCGGTCGGGCTCTGGGTGACGAAGAAGACGCCGACGCCCTTCGAGCGGATCAGCCGCACCGTCTGCGCGATCTGGTCGAGGAACGCGTCGGAGGCGTCGTTGAAGAGCAGGTGCGCCTCGTCGAAGAAGAACACCAGCTTGGGCTTGTCGACGTCGCCCACCTCGGGCAGGTCGTGGAAGAGGTCGGCGAGCAGCCACATCAGGAAGGTGGAGAACAGCGCCGGGCGGCTGCTGAGGTTGGGCAGCTCCAGCAGGCTGATCAGGCCCTTGCCGTCGGCGGTGGTCTGGAGGAGGTCCTTGGACTCGAACTCCGGCTCGCCGAAGAAGAGGTCGGCGCCCTGGTCCTGGAAGGCGATCAGCTCACGCAGGATCACCCCTGCGGTGGCCGTCGACAGGCCGCCGAGGTTCTTCAGCTCGGGCTTGCCCTCGTCGGAGGTGAGGTAGCCGACGACGGCGCGGAGGTCGGCCAGGTCGAGCAGCGGGAGGCCGGCCTTGTCGGCGTAGTGGAAGATCAGGCCGAGGCTGGACTCCTGCGTGTCGTTGAGACCGAGCACCTTCGACAGCAGCATCGGGCCGAACGCGCTCATCGTGACCCTCAGCGGGATGCCGGTGCCCTCGCCCCCGAGGGCGTAGAACTCGGTCGGGAAGCCCGTGGCCTCCCAGGTCTGACCGACCGACGCGGCTCGGGCGTCGATCTTCTCGTGGGGCTCACCGGGCACGCTCAGCCCGGAGAGGTCGCCCTTGATGTCGGCGGCGAAGACCGGGACGCCGGCGTCGCTGAGCTGCTCGGCCAGCAGCTGCAGGGTCTTGGTCTTGCCGGTGCCGGTGGCGCCGGCGACCAGGCCGTGCCGGTTGACCATGCCGAGCGGGATCCGGATGTGGACGTCGGACAGGTCGGTCGCGTTGAGCATCAGCCCGCCCAGCTCCAGGGCCGGCCCCTCGAAGGCGTAGCCGGGCGCCACGGCCGCGGAGATCGGGTCGGCGGGCGCGGGGGCGTCGGGAGTCTCGCTCATGGGCGCCAAGCCTAACCGCGGGCCGTGGTTAGACTCGCGGGCGTGATCTTCAAGCGCGTCGGCGAGGGGCGGCCCTACCCCGACCACGGCCTGTCCGACAGCGCCTGGGCCGACGTGCCGCCGCGCCAGGTGCGGCTCGACGAGTTGGTGACCACCACGGACACGCTGCAGCTCGCGACGCTGCTCGACGAGGACTCGACCTTCTTCGGCGACCTGTTCGCCCACGTCGTGCAGTGGAACGGCGACTACTACCTGGAGACCGGTCTGCATCGGGCGCTGCGCGCGGCCCTGCAGCAACGCAACGTCGTGCACGCGCGCGTCGTGACGGTGGAGGGCTGATGCCGCGGGGGCTCAAGACGACGCTGACGCTGGTGGCGCTGGTCGCCTTGATCGTCGTGGGCGGCATGTGGGGCTGGGCGTCGTTCACCGAGCCCTTCCCCGAGCGCGCCGGTCCGAGGGCCTGCACCGACACCACCATCGCCGCCGGCGACTCGATCACCCCCGAGAAGGTGCTGGTCGACGTCTACAACGCCAGCGATCGCGTCGGCCTCGCGGGCCGCACCGGCGAAGAGCTGGCATCCGCGGGCTTCATCGTCCGCCGCACCACCGACGCCCCCGACGGCACCGTGGTCAAGGTCGCCGAGATCTGGACCACCGACCCGCAGGGCCCCGACGCCAAGCTGCTCCGCTCCTACCTCGGCAAGCGCGCCAAGATCACCAATGCCGAGCCGCTCGACGAGGGCCTCACGCTGGTCGTGGGGCCCAAGTTCAAAAAGGTCACCAAGGGCAAGAAGTCGCTCGAGCTCAGCAAGGACACCGTCGTCTGTGTGCCTCCGGCGCCGGAGTGAGCCCACGCGGCATCTGCATGCCCGGTCAGCAGGCCTGGAACAGGTAGGCGAACGCCGTCTGGGTGTAGGCGATGCCCCGCCCGCTCGCCCGGATGCGCTCGGCATCGGCCGAGCCCTCGCGCTTCGGGACCAGGTAGTGCTCCAGCCCCTCGGTGACCAGGCGGTAGCGGTCGCCCCGATGCTGCACCGCCGCCACCATCCGCAGCGACGGCTCGAGCGCCGCCAGGCTCGCCTCGCCGTGGCTGGTGTTGGCCAGCAGCAGACCGCCCGGCCGCAGGTAGCCCCGGCAGTGCTCCCACGCCGGGGTGGTGAACAGCGAGATGAGCAGGTCCACGCTCGCGTGGGGCACGTCCAGCGGATGGGTGTAGTCGGCGTGCAGGAACCGCACCTCCTCCCCCGCCCCGGCTCGCGTCCTGCTGTCCAGGTCGGCCCGCACCGCCTCGGGGTCGGCGAAGAAGCGCGCCGCCCGCGCGTCGGTGTCGACGTACGTCACCGACGCGATGGCGGTCGACGGCGACAGGTCGACGTAGCTGCCGACGTAGAGCGCCCGCTCGACCGGCCAGGTGTCGACCAATGCCGCGAACAGGCCCGACCGGTCTCCGATGGAGCTCCTGTACTGCGTCCAGGTCACCGCCATGCGCTCAGCCTCATCTCGCTATCGTGGCACCCCGTCCGACTCCCTGACAGCGGCAGAAGCGTGCGCTCGAATCCGCGAGGGAGAGTGCACTCATGACTGCCCAACGGCTGAGCCGCTGTCATGGCTCCGGTGGCCCGAACGGGGCCATCGACAGCGTCCAACAGCCGCTTCGGACCGTCGGACGTCGCCCGGCGACTGCTGCCGTTGGCAGAGACTGCGGCGACTCACTGGCGTTGCCCTACCACTGGTGACCACCCAAGTGAGTCAAGCAGGACCGCATTGATCGAGTAGGTTCCACCGGCTCCGGCCCAACGAGCTATGGGTCACCGGCATCACCCAACATCGAGCTGCCGCCTTCGGATGCGGATATTCTGATGTCGATCGCGCGCGCGATCGCGAACCAACCTTAGGCTGTGCGGAAAGAAGTAGGATCTCGGAATTGGCGTCAGAGAGATCAATCGATACGACAGTTGCGGAAGCCTACGAGCAGCACATGGTGCCGGGCATGTTTCGGCACTGGACGGAGCTCCAGGTGGGGCTCGCTGCACCGAAGGCCGGCGAGCATGTGCTGGATGTCGCATGCGGCACTGGCATCGGCGCAAGGCTCGCGGCGGCACACGTCGGGCCGACGGGCAGGGCCGTTGGCATTGACATCGATCCCGGCGTGATCGAGCTCGCGCGGCAGCGTTCACGCGGCGGTGAGACGCCGATGGAGTGGCATTGTGCGAGCGCGCTGGAGATGCCGCTCGAAAGCGACGTGTTCGATCTCGCGCTGTGTCTGCAGGGGCTGCAGTTCTTTCCGGACCGGCTGAAAGGTTTTGCGGAGATACGCCGCGTGCTGAAGCCTTCGGGAAGGCTCGTTGCGAGCTTCTGGGGACCGCTGGAATCTAACAAGGGACATCACGTGGTCGTGCAGGGGCTCGAACGGCTCGGGGTCGATGCGGCACCGGCAAAGCGCGCCTGCTCGTTCTCGAATACGGAAGAGATATGCGCGACGGCCGCGCAGGCTGGCTTCGCAGGCATCGAGCTCAGAACCGAGGAGGGCGTCTCGCAGTTCGGTTCCATACAATCGTTTCTGGAAGGCATGACGCGTGGCTCGCCGTCCACGCGGCATGCGGTAGCGAAGTTGTCGGCAGACGCGCGGGAGCGCTTCGTGCGGGACGTACGCGAGGCGTTGCAGCCTTACGTGATCGACGGCGTGCTGGCGTACCCGATGCGCACCCACGTGCTTGTCGCTCGCGCCCAGGCATCGGATGGAGGCACTGCATGAGAACCGGATTTACAACGACGATCCACCATCGAGGGGGCAGTGCGACCCTGTAGCGGTTCCTGCGACGAACTTGACCCTCCCACCGACTCCTGTCAACAAGACCTCACTCTCAACGCAGACACCGAAGTCCTCATCACTTTTCGCTATGGACAGCCATGTGCCATCACCACCCGGGACAGTGACGAGACCGCCCCACCCATTGAGGACAACATGCTCAGCGCACACCCATGCCCCAACTCGTCGCGGAAGT
The DNA here is from genome assembly GCA_963719955.1 of uncultured Actinomycetota bacterium. GTDB lineage: Bacteria > Actinomycetota > Actinomycetes > Propionibacteriales > Nocardioidaceae > Nocardioides. The sequence continues at coordinate 1,008,575 of CAVRDV010000002.1, forward strand.
CCGTCGACCTCGACATCCCCGGACCGGGTCAACCCACACCTCAACTCGCTGTCGCTCCCTACGCCCTAGGTTCAGCGATACTCATCAGCGAGGAGAACGGCACCGCCACAGTCCTCGGATTGGCGGGCTACGGCGAACCGACGCGAGTCTTCAAAGTCACCAAACGCGAAGACGGCTGGTGGCCAGATTCCTACGTCGAATGCCCGCGCTGAGGCACCCCGCCGCGAACATCGTCTAGTCCCTCTCCCAGTTGTCCCGCACTCCTCCGCGAGCGCATGAACACCACCGCAGGTCCGCACTCGATGACGCGAGGACGCGTTCGCCAGTAATAGTTCCAACCAACCTCACATGCCCGCCATCGGCATGCGCGGAAGCATAGGTCCGGCTCTCGGACATGCCCGTGACCCCGCCGGTCCGTGGGTGCGGCGGGGTGTGGGGCGGGGTGGCTACTGGTCGGGTGGGTCGACCGGCCGCAGACACGCTGCGGTGGTCACCGCGTCGGGCGGGGTGAGGTCGCGGGTGCCGGTGTGGTCCACGACGAGCCGGTAGCCGTGTGGGGTGGTCCAGGCGTAGACGCCGGGTTCGATGATCTGGTAGCGCCAGGGCGTGTGGGTCTTCAACCGATGATGGCTCCGACACAACGGCGCCACGTTGCACGAACAGGTCGGGCCGCGGGCCGGGTCGGAGTCGTCGTAGGGGACCGCGTGGTCGTGGTCGCAACCCCGCGCCGGCATCGTGCAGTAGGGGAACACGCAGTGGCCGTCGCGCTGGTCGATGAGCTCCTTGAGGCGGTCGGGCAGCTCGTACTGGTCCACCCGGACATGCCCGGCCAGGTCGATGATCGGTTTGACGGTGACAACGGCGTCGGGGTGGCCACACCACGCCCGGATCGCCTCGGTGCTGATCGGGGTGCGGGTGTTCTCACACCGCCCGACCGGGTTGGCACCGGTGAGGGCATCGGCGGCCAGGTGCAGGTAGAGGGTGACCGGCCGCACCGGCGACGTCGTCGTGGTGGCCGTGCCGCTGGACGCCGACCGGCCGGCCTGCTCGAAGGACAGGGCCAGCTGTGTCCGTGACATCTCGCCGAGCGCGGTCGCCCGGCGGGCATCGAGTGACTCCGCGGATCCGGCGAGCTTGAGCTGCTCCGCACCCGCCACCAACGCTTGGTCCAGGTGCAGGGCGTCGGCCAGGTCCAGCTCGCCGTGCACCTCGACGGTGCCGGTGAAGGACACCTGCTCGGCGTCGACCTTCATGTGCCGGGTGTCGGGCACCTCCGGTGCGGGGTTCTCCGGGTCCTCCCGCTCCAGGCCCTCGACCCGGTGCCGGGCCTCCAGCACCAGGTGCTCCAGCTGGGGCAGGGACACGCGTCCGGCGACGGCGGCGACGTGTCGGTCCACGAACCCCGCCGCCTCCTTGCTGAGCGTGAACGTGTGCTCGGCGACCCGGACCGCGCGCCAGGCCGGCACCCGGCCCGCCTGGAGCTGTGCCCACAGCTTCGGCAGCCGCCAGGCGATCTCGAGCGCGTGCCCGATGAACCGCCGCCCCGACTGTGTGGTCACCCCGAGGGCGGTGGCGAACTCCGCGATCGCATACTCCCCGATCTCCGGGGCACCCTCCCCGGCCAGCGGAACCATGTGCCCCGCCTCCCACCAGTAGGCGCTGTCTCCGGTGCCGGTCGGCTCATGCAACGCCGCCCACTCCACCGCCGCGGTCAGCTTCGCCACCCCGGCAGCCTGCTCCATCCGCGAGGCCGCCCGGGCGGCAGCCAACACCTGATCCGGAGACCCCGGAACCGGGACCTCCTGCGGGTGGGCTGCTGAACTCATGCCTCTACTCAAGCAGCGACCACCGACATCGAGACCCCGCGGAGGCGCGTTTCCACACCCCTCCAGATCACGGTTCCATCACGGAATCCGACCGCTGTCCACAGCTGCCGCGACCACCCTTGGAACGCTGGCTCCGAGAGGGTGGCTACGCGACCTGCTCACCAGCGAAGGGCCTCCCCGCAGCGGACCCGACAGCCGCCAGCAGACAGCACCCCCAGGCAACCTCCGGCTCATCGCTGCCAAGGACGGCGACGGCAGCGGGCCGCACGCCGCCAGCGGGCCTGATTTCGAGACGGTCGCTGCGCGATCTCCTCAACCAACCTCCTCAACCAGCGTCCTCAACCAGCGGCCTCACCCAGCGGCGGCGGCACCGCGCCGCACGGGCACCCGCAGCACGGCGACCCCGCTGAGGATCAGCAGGATGGCGACCAGGTCCAGCCAGCCGATCGGCTCGTCGACGAGCAGCCAGCCGATGGCCAGGGCGACGACGGGCGGGAGGTAGGTCGCGCTCGAGGCGACCACGGCGCCGAGCCGGTCGACGATGAAGTAGTAGAGCAGGTAGGCCAGGCCGGTGCCGAGCAGCCCGAGGCCGACGACCACGGCGACCAGGGCGCGCGGGTCGGAGCCGAGGTCGGTGATGCCGTCGAGGTCGGTGACGACGAGGAGGGTGAGCAGCGCCAGCCCGATCTGGTACGTCGTCAGGGCAGCGGGCGGGATCGCGAGCGGGGAGAGGAACTTCCGCGCGTAGACGAACGAGATGCCCACGCTCACCGAGCCGAGCAGCATGAAGAGCACCCCGACCGGATCGATGCCGTCCGAGGTCTCCCACGGCCGCGCGATCAGCAGCACCCCGCCGAAGCCGACGAGGACCCCACCCAGCCGCAGCGAGGTGACCGGCTCGGAGCGGAGCACCAGCAGCGCGGCGACGAACGTGAACAGCGGGATCGCGCCGCTGAGCGCGCCGGCGATGCCCGACGGGAGCCGGGCGGTTCCGGCGGCGAAGGCGAAGTAGTAGACGCTCGTCGCGAGCAGCGACATCACCGCGAAGTGGGGCAGGTGTCGCAGGTGGCTGCGCGCGAACGCCCGGTGCGCGGCGGCGTACACGAGCACGGGCAGGAAGCCGAACAGCACCCGGAGCAGCGTGATCTGGCCCGCCGAGATGGTCTCGGAGGCCCACTTCATGAAAAGGAAGTTGCTGCCCCACACGACGCCGAGCACGGCGAAGGCCAAGCTCGCCGGACGGTCCACCCGGCCAGTGTGACGCAGCGTCAGCCGCGACGCGGGTCGGCACCCAGCCAGTGGGCGAGCCGGCCGCCGGCGGAGACCTCACGCAGCCGCCGCTCGGTCGCGTCGCGCACGGCGCGCGGAGTGACGACGAGCAGGTCGTCGCCGTGGCGCAGGACGGTGCGCTGCTCGGGCACCAACGTCTGCCCCTCGCGGATCACCATCGCCACCGACGCTCCGACCGGGAGCCGCAGCTCGCCGACCTCGACGCCGTGCATCTTCGAGACCGGGCTGATCGCGACCTGCAGCAGGTCGGCGGCGACCCGCTCCAGCGGCGCCGCCTCGACGTCGAGCCCCCGCGGCTCCGATCTCCTGGCGACCTTGAGCACCTTGGCCATCCACGGCAGCGTCGGCCCGGTGATCAGCGTCGCCACCACGACCATCACGAACACCAGGTCGAAGAGCTGGTCGGAGTCACGCACGTCCTCGGCCAGCGGGATCGTGGTGAGCACCACCGGCACCGCGCCGCGCAGCCCCGCCCACGACAGGAAGGCCGTCTCCCGCGCCGACAGCCCCTGCCCCAGAGACGACACCAGCACCGACAGCGGACGCGCGGCGAGCGTCAGCACCGCCCCCGCCGCCAGCGCCAGCCCGACCGTGGCCAGGTCGATCCGCCCTGGGGAGAGCAGCAGCCCGAGCATCACGAACAGCCCGATCTGGGCCAGCCAGGCGACGCCCTCGGCGAAGGACTTGGTGGCGGCGCGGTGTGGCAGCTCCTGGTTGCCCAGCACCAGCGCGGCGACGTAGACCGCGGCGAAGCCGCTGGCGTGGATGGCCGACCCGGCGCCGTAGGCCAGCAGCGCGAGCGTGAGCACCGCGATCGGGTAGAGGCCGGACGCGGGCAGCGCCGCACGCCGGAGCACCCAGGCCCCGGCGAACCCGATCGCCAGCCCCACCAGCACCCCGGCGACCAGCTCGTAGACCATGATCGCGCCCATCACGGGGATGCCGTACTCCGCCACGGCGCCGGTCGAGATCAGGGTCACCAGCACGACCGTGGGTGCGTCGTTGAGGCCCGACTCGGCCTCCAGGGTCCCGATCAGCCGCTGCGGCAGGGGGACCACCCGCAGCACCGAGAACACCGCGGCCGCGTCGGTCGGGGAGGTGACCGCGCCGAGCAGCACGGCGAGCTGCCAGGGAAGGCCCATCAGGTAGTGCCCTGCCAGCGCCACCACGGACACCGAGACGCCCACGCCGACCGTGGCCAGGAGGAAGCCGAGCCGCATGGAGGGCCGCACCTCGCGCCAGGAGGTCGTGAGCCCGCCCTCGGCCAGGATCAGCGCCAGCGCTCCGAAGCCGATCGCATGCGCCATCGCGGCGTTCTCGAACTGGATGCCGCCACCGGACTCGCCGAGCAGGACGCCCATCAGCAGATAGATCAGCAGGCTGGGCAGCCCCGCCCGCGAGGACAGCCGGACGGCGAGGATCGCCAGGAAGGTGACCGCGGCTCCCACCAGCACAAAGCTGTCGAGCTGGTGGAGGTCGAACGTCACGAGACTCCTCCCGGCGCGCATCGGGTCGGTGGCGACGATGGTATCCGCACGGGACGGCCCGGCCGGACGCCCCCCGGTGGCGGTGGACAGAACCCACGGGGCACGATGGCCGCATGACCGGCGGTCCCGTCAGCCCCGAGAGGTACGCCGTCGCCGCGCGCGCCGCCGTACCGCCGTTCCACGTGATGGACCTGCTCGCCGCCGCCGCGGCCCGCCAGCGTGACGCACGGCGACCTGGTCAACCTGGTCGCGGGCCAGCCGATGACCGGGGCGCCGGCCCCGGTGCGCGCGGAGGCGGTGCGCCTGCTCGAGTCGGGCGAGCCGCTCGGCTACACGGTCGCCACCGGCGTCCCCGAGCTGCGCGCCGCGATCGCCGCCCACCACGGTCGTGCCCACGGCATCGACGTGACGCCCGACGACGTCGTCGTCACGACCGGCTCCTCGGGTGGCTTCCTGCTCGCCTTCCTCGCGGCCTTCGACGTGGGCGACCGGGTGGCGATGGCGCGGCCGGGCTACCCCTGCTACCGCAACGTGCTCACCGCGCTCGGCTGCGAGGTCGTCGAGATCCCTACCGGATCCGACGACCCGCTTCCAGCCGACCGTCGCCCAGGTCGAGGAGCTCGTCGCCCGCACCGGCCCGATCGCCGGCCTGGTCGTCGCCACCCCCGCCAACCCGACCGGCACGATGCTGCTGCCCCACGAGCTCGCCGCCCTCGCCCGCTGGTGCGAGGAGCACGGCGTGCAGCTGGTCTCCGACGAGATCTACCACGGCATCGAGTACGCCCCCCTCGACGGCCACGAGGCGCTGGCGCGGAGCGCCTGGGAGACCGTCACGCGAGGCGATCGTCTTCTCGTCGTTCTCGAAGTACTTCTCGATGACCGGCTGGCGGATCGGCTGGATGCTGGTGCCCGAGCGGCTGCGCCGGGCCGTCGACGTGCTCACCGGCAACTTCACGATCTGCCCGCCGGCGATCGCCCAGCGGGCCTGCCTGGCTGCCTTCGACGACGCGACGTACGCCGAGCTCGACGGCCACGTCGCGGCGCTACGCCGTCAACCGGCGGCTGCTGCTCGACGGCCTGCCCGGGCTCGGGATCGACCGGCTGGCGCCGGCCGACGGCGCGTTCTACGTGTACGCCGACGTCGGCCACCTCACCGACGACTCGATGGCCTGGTCGCCACCGGACGCTGGCCGCCACCGGGGTGGCGCTGACGCCCCGGCATCGACTTCGACACCGCCCACGGCGAGCGGTTCGTCCGGTTCAGCTTCGCCGGCCCGACCGACGACATCGACGAGGCGCTCGCCCGGCTGGGCGAGCACCTCGCGTAGGGTTCAGGAGACGGATGCCGTCGCCACGTGCGTGGCGCTGTCGTAGTTGAAGGTCACCGTCGCGTCGTCGGGCACCGACACCGCGATGTTGGCGCCGTCGGGCACGCCACCGGCGCCGTAGTTCTCCGTCCACTCCAGCCCGTGGGCGACCTTGAACTCGTAGTCGCCGGCCGGGATCAGCTTCGTGACCCAGGTGTAGGTGCCGTCGCCGTCGGGGTCCTGCAGCCATGGGCGCATGCAGTCCGGCTGCCAGTCACCCGGGCACCCGAGCTCGCTCTGGAAGCTGCCGGGGGCGGTGACGATCGGATCCTGCGCGTCGCTGGTCACCCAGTGCGTGCCGTGGTCGTAGTAGAACGTCACCGGGTCGGCCGTCGTGGTGAGGTCGATGTTGGCGCCGTCCTGCACCGCGCCGGCGCCGTAGTTCTCCTCCCACGACTTGTTGATGGCGACCTTGTAGCCGTAGCCGCCGGCCGGCAGCGAGTAGGTGCCCTTCCAGACGAGGTCGTCGGGGTCGAGCGCCAGCTGGGCCTGGTCGCAGTCCGGCATCCAGTCGGCCGGGCACCCCATCGCGGTGTTGAGGGTGCCGGGCACGCTGACGTTGTCGGGCTGCACCACCGCGCCGCCGTCGCCACCGGTCGGCGGCTTCGGCGGGTCGCCGACGACCGCGGAGGTCGACACCGCGGAGAGGTGGCCGCGCGCGTCGCGGACCACGGCGCGGTACTCCAGCAGCGTCCCCTTGGTCATCCCGGTCACGTCGTGGAAGACGCGGTGCGGCGCGTTGTCGTCGACGCCGAGCAGGGTCCAGTCGTCGGTCCCGACCGGCCGGTAGGAGAACGAGACCTGGTTGAGCCCGGCGGCTCCGGTGCCGCTGAGGTCGACGCCGATCTCGGCGCGACCGCCGACCGTGCTGGTCGGCGTCCGGAAGGTGGCCGCCGGCGCCCGCTTGCCGACGTCCATCGGCTTGCTCGCCCGGAGCACGACCGCCGACAGCGGCGGCACGGTCACCGTCACCGCGGCGTCGGCGCCGGAGCGCACCGAGCGGCGGGTGCCGAAGACCGGGCGGAACGTCACCCGCGAGGTGCCGGTCGCGAAGGTCGCCGTCGCCTCCGTGGTGCTGTTGTTGAGCGCGACGAGGTATTCCTTCGCGGGCTTGCCGTGTCCGCGCGAGCGCTTGCCGTGGCCCCGCGAGTGCTTGCCGGAGTCGACCCGCGAGAAGGCGAAGACGCCTGCTTCGGCGGCGGCGTACCGCGTGCAGCTGCGCGCCGTCGGCAAGCGCCGGGTGTCGCTGGCGGAGCCGGCCCAGCGCACGGATCTGGCGGTAGAGCGGGTGTCGCGGTGTCGAAGCGGTCGCGCGACGCCGGACGGCCCGTGCCGATCACGCGTCTCGGTCGGCGTACTGCTCGGTCTGCGTCGCGAACATGTCCTGCGCGGGCGTCCTTGTCGCCGCCGGCACCGATGAAGCCCTGCTCGTCGCCGTAGTAGACGACCGGCTGGCCGCGGGTGAGGTACATCAGCGCGTGGGCCAGCTCGATCCGGTCGAGCAGCTCGGCGTCGTCGGCCGCCGAGCCCTGCAGCATCATCGCGACGCGGCCCATGTCGTGGTTGCCGAGGAAGGTCGGCAGCTGGTAGGCGTTGGAGTCGGCGTCGGTGTAGTAGTCGTCGAGGGCGAAGAAGTCGCGCAGCATCGTTGGTCGGCTCTGCCCCTGCGCGAAGCGGCGCCGCCTGCGCCTGGAACCCGAAGTCGAGGGTCGACTGCAGCCTGCCGGTCGTGGTGAACGTGCTGAGGTACGCCGGGTCGGCGTCGTAGACCTCGCCGAACATGAAGAAGTCCTGGTTGCCGAGCGTCGCGCGCGTGGTCGAGCAGCGCGGGCGCGAACTCCTGCCAGAACTCGATGTTGACGTGCTTGACGGTGTCGATCCGGAAGCCGTCGATGCCGAGGTCGACCCAGGCCTGGTAGATGTCGATCATCCCCTCGACGACCTCGGGGCGCTCGGTGAAGAGGTCGTCGAGGCCGACGAAGTCGCCGTACTCGCTGGACTCGCCGGCGAAGGTCGAGTCGCCGCGGTTGTGGTACATCGTCAGGTCGTTGAGCCAGGCCGGCACCTTGACCGTCGCGTCGGCCTCGCTCGGGAAGACCGGCGTGTAGGGGAAGGACGCGTCGGGGTCGAGCGGCGGGAAGTCGGCCGAGCCGGCGTACGTCGCGCGTCGTCGAACGACGTTGCCGTCCGCGTCGCGGTAGGGGCTGGTCGTCCTGCGTCGATGTAGCCGTAGGTGCCCTCCTCGTAGTCGATGACGTCGGCGGTGTGGTTGGTGATGATGTCGAAGAAGACCTTCATGCCCTTGGCGTGCGCCCGGTCGATGAGGTTCTTCAGCTCGGCGTTGGTGCCCAGGTGCGGGTCGATCTGGGTGAAGTCGGTGATCCAGTAGCCGTGGTAGCCGGCGCTGACGTCGGCGCCGGTGCCCTGCACCGGCCTGTTCTTGAACGACGGCGTCAGCCAGATCGCCGTGGTGCCGAGACCCTTGATGTAGTCGAGCTTCTGGGTCAGGCCCTTCGAGGTCGCCGCCGTGGTAGAAGCCCTTGTCCGTCGGGTCGAAGCCGGTCGCCAGGCGGTCCGCCGGTGAGCCCGCCGGGGTCGTTGCCGGTGTCGCCGTTGGCGAACCGGTCGGCCATCACGAAGTAGAACCGCTCCTTGGTCAGGGACGAGCGCAGGGACGTGCCTGCGCGCCGCCGGTCGGCACGGGTCGCGTCGCCGAGCACCTCGGCGCTCACCGTCAGCAGGTGGGTCGCCTCGTCGTAGGAGAAGGTCAGCCGCCCGTCTCCCTCGAGGACCAGCGGCAGGTTGGGGCCGTCGGCGACGCCCCCGGCACCGTAGTTCTCGTCCCAGCCGTCGTTGATCGCGACCTTCATCTCGTAGCTGCCGGCCGGGACGTCGTAGGCACCGCTCCAGACGCCGGACGCGCCGTCGAGGGTGAGGTGGGTGTCGACGCAGGCGGGATCCCAGTCGGTCGGGCAGCCGAGCTCGTCCTGCAGGCTGCCGACGAGCGTCACGCTGTCGGTCGCGGCACGCGAGGGTCCGCCGGGCACGAGCACGAGCGCCGCGACGAGGGCGAGGGCGACGGCCGCCCAGGCGGGCCGGAGGGAGCGGCCGGTGGCGGAGGGGCGGGGTCGAGAGGGCATCTGCTGGCTCCAGGATCGGGCCCCCGAGACGGGGCGGACGGGGTGTCGGCCGGGTCGTCGCGGCCGTCCTTCGCACCGTAGTGGCGCCGCCGGTGGTTGTGAACCCCGTCACAGCGCCGTGGTTGTCCCCAGGGCGCACGAAGCAGGTTTGCGGCGCCCGCGGTGCGGGCAGGAACCGGCGGGGACGGTCCGCCGGACCGGCCCGAGAGCCCCCCGAGGAGGCGAGATGTACGGCGACCCCACCGCGATCCGCGGGCTCGCGTCGAGGCTCCGGGACCAGGCCGACGACCTCCGCGGCCAGGCCGACGAGCTGCTCGGCCGGGCCGAGGCGGTGGCCTGGCGGGGCCGGGCCGCCGACGCCATGCGGGCCCACACCCGCGACCGGGTCGCCGCGCTGCGCCAGACCGCTCGGGCCCACGACGACGCCGCCCAGGCGCTGGGGCGGCATGCCGCCGAGGTCGAGCGGCTGCAGGCGTTGATCGCCGCCCTCGAGCGACGGGCCCACCAGGTGGTCGCGGCCGCTCGGGAGCGGCTCGCCGGTCTCGCCCACCAGCTGCTGGAGGGGGTGGGCCGCCTGCTCCCCGACCCGTCCGACGAGCAGCTCGCCCGCTTCGTGGCGCCCCCGTCGGGACACCGCGACTGGCTGAGCGTCGACCTGCCGGGACTGCGCCGATGACCGCCGTCGCTCTGCGGCTGGGACCTGCGCCGAGCGGACACGCGGCGGTCGCGGCGCTGCCGGTGCGGCTGCCGCTCAGCTTCGCGGCCGTGGTGTGGCTGGCCGATGCCGCGGGGGCGCGCCTGCCCTGGCAGCGGTCGACCGGGACGGGCACCGGGCGGGCCGAGATGGAGCGACGGCTGTCCGGCATCCCCGAGCCGGACCCTCACGACGAGGCGGTCGAGGAGCTCTCCGGGCTGGGGGCCGTCGACAGCCACGGCCGGGTGCGGCCGGCGCTGCTCGCGGCGCTCGCCGTCTTCTCCGGCGCCGAGGTCGCCGTCGACGTCGACCTGGGGCGGCGGGTCGCGGGCGGGTCGGTCGGGCTGCACGCCTGGCACCGGCGCTCCGGCGACCGGGTCACCTGGCTGACGGTCACCGGTGGCCGCGTCGAGCTCGGCTGGTGCGACCTGTCGGGGTGGTCGGCCCAGCTCACCGGGCTGGCCGCCGGCGGGTCGGACGACCCCGCTGCCGCCGGTCCGCGGCCGGGGCTGAGCCTGCCGTTGCCGCACCTGCTCGCGACCGGCGAGGCCGTGCGCACCGGCCGCGACGACCTGCTGGCCGAGCTGCTGCGCCACCCCGGCCTCGCCGGGGAGGCCGACCAGGTGCACCTGGTCCACCACGGCGTCCGGGCGCGGCTGCGGGCGACCGTGGCGGGCCGGGGCCCGGCCGGCGACCGGCGGATCGGCCTGGTCAGCTGGCTGCGCTTCGCCGACGGCTGGCGGTCGCTGGTGCCGGTCGCCCGGACGGGTGCGCCCTGGGTGCGGCTCGATCCGGTGCCGCCGTCGCACTTCGCGGCCGAGGTGGCCCGGCTGGAGCGGGGGGTGCGCGGATGCTGACCCCCGAGGGAGACGCCGCTGCCCCGCCGGTCACGCCGGCGCTGCCGAGCGAGGTGCGCGGCGGGGTGGCGGGCCTGGCCGCGCAGTACGCCGACATGCGCGACCTCGCGACGACCTTCGACCGGGCCGGTGCTCGGCTCCGCGACCAGCTCGCCCTGGGCGGACGGGTGCTGGCCGATGGCGACCTGCTGGCGTCGGCGCTGCTGTCGCCGCTGACCTTCGCGGAGGCCGAGGGTGCCGTCCTGGCCGCCACCGCCGGTCCCGACGGGCTGCTGGTCGCGTCGCTGGCGTGGGAGGTCGACGCGCTGCTGGTGCGGGTGACCATCGAGGCGTTCGAGAGCACCGACGAGCTGGTCCGGCTGACGTTCGAGGTCGTCGACTACACCGCCGGCCGGGTGATCGGCTTCTCGCTGGCCGGCACCCTGCTGGGAGCCGCGGCGACCGCGCCGGTCTGGCTGCCCACGGTCGTCGTGGGCGTGAGCGGCGCCGCGGCGATGTACGCCGTTCTTCCGCCCGCCCTCCAGGACCGGCTCCGCGAGGCCGGCGGCGAGGTGGGCGCCGAGCTCGCGACCGACCTGCAGGCCTGGTTGATCGACCACCCCGCGGTCGTGCAGCACCTCGCCAACGGTGCCGGCGGGCTGGTCGACGGCTTCTGGGACGGGCTGACCCCGGGCGTCCCGCTGGGCCCCTGGGGCGTCTCGATCCTCACCCCGACCACGCAGGACGCGGCAGGCGTGCTGGCCGGGCTGTATCCCGCCGACGGGGAGCCCCTGGTCACCGGCCGCGACGACCTCGCGAGCGTCGGCGGCCATCAGACCGGTCCGGCCAGCCTCGCCGAGGTGGTGAGCCACCTCGACCAGGTCAACGCCTGGTCGCCGCCGGAGCTGCCCGGCAACAACGGGACCATCGAGATCCAGTCGTGGGTCGACGCCGACGGGTTGCCGCACCACATCGTCTACCTCCCCGGCACCGACGACATGACCACGCTGCCGTGGACGATGGACGGCGACGTCCGGGACATGGCGACCAACTTCCTCGCGGTCGACGGCCAGAGCACGGCCTACGCCCAGGGCGTCCTCGTCGCCATGCACCAGGCCGGCATCGCGCCGACCGACCCGGTGCTGCTGGCCGGCCACTCCCAGGGCGGCATCGAGGCCGCCTGGATCGCCGGGCACACCGACGACTTCACCATCGCGCAGGTGGTCACGGCAGGGTCGCCGGTGGCCGGCCTGGGGGTGCCGCTCGACACGCAGCTGCTGTCGCTGGAGCACCAGGGCGACGTGATGCCGCTCCTCGACGGCGAGGACAACCGCGACGCCGTCAACCACGTGACCGTGATCTTCGACGACCACACGCCGGGAGTCGGCGACCACCACGCCCTCTCCCACTACGCCGCCGGAGCCGCCGGCGTCGACGCCTCGACGCACCCGTCGCTGATCGGTGCGGTGCACGGCCTGCACGCCGACGGCTTCCTCACCGGCGAGCCGGTCGAGGTGACCTACCAGGCCTTCCAGATCACCCGAGAGCCCTGACGGGCCCGGCGCCGGCGGTCGGCTGGCTACCCTGACGCACACCGGCAGGCGACCGGGCAGGACGGAGGCGGCGGGTGTACGGCGACCCGGAGGTGATGCGGCACCGCGCCGGTGAGCTGCGCGATCAGGCCACCGAGCTGCGGCTGCTCGCCGACCGGCTCGTGGGCCAGGCCGAGGCCGTTGCCTGGTCGGGCCGGGCGGCCGCGGCGATGCGGGAACGGATCCGCGACCGCGCGGCCCGGCTCCGGGAGATCGCGGTCGGCCACGACGACGCCGCCACGGCGCTGGACCGGCACCGCGCCGAGGTCGAGCGGCTGACGGAGCTGATCGCGGTCACCCAGCGCCGGGTCAGCGATGCCGGCGGGTCCGGATCTCTGCCGCCACCGGGGCATCGCGACTGGCTCGTCCTGGCCGCGGCCGACTCCGCCTCCCGTGCTGATCCGGACTCCTCCGACGACGGGCGTGGCACGTGACCGTCGTCGACCTGACCACCACGCCGGTCCCCGCGCCGACCGGGCTGCTCGACGGCCTGCCGCGTCGCGTCGGGCTGACCCTGCCCGAGCTCCTCCACGCCGCCGCACTCGCCGGAGGCGCGTCGCTGCCGTTCGACGTGGCGACGCCCCCGACACCGACCGGCGACCCGGGCGGCGACCGGCTCGGGGCGCGACTGGGTGGACGGCCGGCCGGGCGCCGGGAGTCGGCCACGCCGGAGCCGGCGTACGACGCGGTGCTGGCCGGGCTGCCCGACCCGGCCGAGTCGCTGACCCGCCGCGGCCTGCTCGCGGGGGAGGCCGTGGAGCCCGGGCTCGCCGGCGCCCTGGGCCTGCTGGCGTCGCCGCGACTGGCCGTCGACCTCGATGTGAGCGTCGACGGGGCGGCGCTGCGGTCGTGGCACCGCCAGCGGGGTGAGGCGGTCGCGCTGCTCTCCTCCGCCGACGGGCTGCTCTTCGAGCTCGCGTGGTGCCACACCGGCCAGTGGCCCGACGAGCTGGCCCGGGTGGCGACGGTCCCCGACCTGGCCGACTCGGGAGAGCGGTCGATGCCGAGGCCGGGTGGGGCACTGCTGCCGTTCGAGCTCGCCGACGCCGCCGTCGAGGCCGTCGCCGCCGGCCGGATCGACCTGCTGCCGACCCTGCTCGCCCAGACGGGCCCGGTCACCGACCCCGAGGGCCGGCCGGAGAACCATGAGGCGGCGATGGCCGTCCTGGCCGCGCTGACCGAGCGCCCTCGCGGCCGGCTGCGGGCGCTCGCGACCGACGTGACCCGCCCCGACGCACTGCCGGTGGCGACCGTCTCCTGGCTGCTCCGCGAGGACAGGTGGCTGGGGCTGGCGGCCGGCGACCGGTCGGGCTGGCTGCGCGTCGCACCGACGCAGCCGGCCGACCTGGGTCGCGCGCTGGCTCCGGCGCTCGCGGCGGTGACCTCGTGAGCGGCGGGCCGGGAGCCGCCGACGGCTTCGACCAGATGATGGCCCTGGCCGACCTCTTCGGCGCGACCGGCGCCGAGCTGCGCCAGCGCGCCCGGCTCGCGGCCGACATCCTCGCGGACCTTGAGGTGGCGCCCTCCGCCGAGCTGAGCCCGCGCAGCTTCGAGGAGCTCGACGCCGCGCTGCGTGCCGTCGGCACCGGCAAGGCGGGGCTCCAGACCCGCTCCGTCGAGCTCGACGCCGATGCCTTCGTCGTGCGGGCGACGGTGCTCACCTATCGGTGGATCGAGGAGCTGCAGGAGGCGGCGTACGCCACGCTCGGGCGGATCGCCGGCCGCGCGGTGGGCTACCTCGCGCCACAGGTCGCCCTGGGCGGCGCCATCGTCTCCGCGGGCCTGATCGAGACCGAGTCGCTGGAGCGCGACGACGTGGCGGCCTACCTGTCCGAGCTGGCCGAGCAGAACCCCGAGCTCCGCGACCACCTCACCAGCGGCGGCGGCGGGCTGCTCGAGAGCCTGCAGATGCGGGCGCTGCTGACCACCGGGCTCGCGGCCACCGAGTCGCCCGGCGCGGCTGCCGAGGGGCTGCTCCGGCTCGGCGTCGAGGCGCTGCCGGCCAGCGCGGCGGACGCGGTGCGCGACGTCGCCGGCGGCTGCCTGGCCGAGACCCCCGAGGCCGCCGGCCCCGACGCACGACCCGACGGAGCGCCGGGGCTCGGCTCCGCTCCGACAGGGTTGGCCGACCTGGTCGACGCGCTGCTGTCCGCCGAAGCCAGCGTCGTGGTGAGCCGGGTGGCGCCCGGGCGGCACGTCGCGCTGCTGCCCGGTCCCCATGTGGGCCTGCGCGGGCTGCGGCTCGTGGGCGGCGACGACGGCGGCTATGCGGCGCGGGTGACCGAGGCGCTGACGGCGGCCACCCGCGGCGAGGGCGACGCCCGCGTGCTGCTGGTCGGCCTGGCCCAGGGCGGCGTGGCGGCGGCACAGGTGGCCGCGGAGGGGCACCCCGGGTTCACCGTCGAGCAGGTCGTGGTGGCGGGCGCGCCGGCGGCGCAGGTGCCGCGGCTGCCCGCCCACGTCAGACTGTTGGCGCTGGAGGAGCGCGGCGATCCCGTCGCCCTGCTGGGCGCGGTGCTGCACGCCGGCGACGAGCAGCGCACCACCGTGGTCTTCGAGTCGCGCGCGACCGGCCCGGCGGCGTACGCCGAGGGTGCCCGGGCCGCAGACCGGTCGGAGCACCCGGCGCTGCTGGCCACGCTGTCGCGGCTCCGCGACGCGGGGTTCCTGGTCGGCTGATCGGGTCTCGGCTCAGCCGGGATCCACCTTCAGCGGGGCTTCAGCCGCGCGGCGTACCGTCAGTGGAGTGGCAGTCGCGCAGGGGCGGTCCCTCCGCTCGACGCCGGCCGTCGTGGCGGGGGTCGCGCTGCTGACGGCTGCGCTGCGGCTGCCGTTCCTCGCCCGACAGGAGTATCCCGACGAGGGTGGTCTGCTGCTGGTCGCCCGACACTGGAGCGACGCCGGGCCGTGGCTCTACGGCGCGCTGTTCGTCGACCGCCCACCCGTGCTGATCGGGTTCTTCCGGGTGGCCGACCTGCTGGGTGGGGTGCTCGCGCTGCGCCTGCTCGGTCTGCTGCTGGCCTTCGCCATCGTGCTCCTCGCGGGGCTGGTCGGAGACCGGGTCGGCGGACGCCGGTCGGCCGTCGCGGCGTCGATAGCAGCCGCGGCGCTGCTGACCAACCCGATGCTGGGGAGCCACGAGATCAACGCCGAGATCGTCGGCCTGCCCTGGGTGCTGGGCGCGGTGCTGGTCGGGCTGCGTGCGCGCGAGCGGCCCGGCGACGCCCGGTGGTGGTGGGCGGCGGCGGGTGCCCTGGCCGCGGTCGCGCCGCTGGTGAAGCAGAACCTCGTCGACGGCCTGGTCTTCCTGCTGGTCCTCGCCATCGCTGGGTGGTGGACTGGTCGCGGGGGCCGCCGGGCGGTCTCCGGGCGGCTACTGCCGCTGGTGGCCGGCGCCTCGCTCCCCCTGGCGCTGACGGTGGTCTGGGCGGCCGCCGGCCCCGGCCTCGCCCCGCTGTGGCACGACGTCGTGACCTTCCGGGCGTCGGCGTCGGAGGTGCTCGCCTCGGCGTCGTCGCCAGCCAACGACGATCGCGCGAGACTGCTGCCGCTGATCGCGCTGCTGAGCGGCCTCGGGCCCCTGCTGGTCGTGGCCGCCTGGCGGCTGCGCCGGACGCCGGTGCGCGACCCCGTGCTCCTCGCGGCGGCTGCACTGCTGCTCGTGGAGCTGGCCGGCGTCGTGGGTGGAGGCAGCTATTGGGCCCACTACCTGCTGGCGCTGGTGCCGGGCGTGACCCTGGTCGTGGCGATAGCCGCGCAGGCGCCCGCCAGGCGGCTGCTGGGGGGCGCGGTCGCGGTCGCCGTCGCCTCCACGCTGATCGCCGGTGGGGTGACACTGGTCCGGCAGCCCGAGCAGACCCTGGGGCGCGAGGCCCGGCTGGCGGCCTGGCTGGACGCCGCCCATCGGCGCGGCGACACCGGGCTGATCGTGCACGGGCAGCCGCAGGTGCTGGAGATGAGCGGGCTGCGGCCGGCGTACCCCTATCTGTGGAGCCTGCCCACGCGCGTGCTCGACCCTCGACTCGCCCGGATGACGGCCGCCTTCGGCGCTCCCGCCGGCCCGGACTGGGTGGTCGAGCTGGGCCCGCTCGACACCTGGTCGCTCGACCCGACCGGCAGCGCGCAGCGAGGGCTGGACCGGGGCTACCGCCAGGTGGCGACGGTCTGCGGCTTCCCGGTCCTCCTGCGCGACGACGTGCGACGGGACCTGCCGCCGACGCCGGACTGCTAGGAGGTGTCGTCGGGGAGCCCGGCCCAGGAGCGGTACGCCGCCACGGCCGTCGGCAGCGTGGGGAACACCCGGTCGGCGCCGACGCGATCCCAGAAGCCGGTCGGCGCCAGGTCGGCGGAGAGGTCCTGCTTGACGCGCGCCATCGCGAACACCACGCCTCGCTGGTTCAGCTCCACCCGCAGCTCGTCGAGGAGGTCGGCGGCGGTGATGTCGACGTCGACGTTGGCCTCGGCGTTGAGGACGAACCACCGCACCGGCTGCGTCGACTCGGTCACCGCCCGCAGCGCGCGGACCTTGAAGTCGGCGGCGTTGGCGAAGAACAGCGGGGAGTCGTAGCGGTAGACCATCAGCCCGGGCAGGATCGTCGCCTCGGGGTAGTCGTCGATGTCGTGCATGCCGGCCAGGTCGGGGACGAAGCCCTGCACCGCGTCGTGCGGCCGGGACACCCGGCGGAGCAGGTCGGCGACGGAGAACGCGATCGCCACCAGGATGCCCTCGAGCACGCCGACGACGAGCACGGCCGCGGTGGTGCCGAGCGCGAGCACCAGCTCGCTGGCGCGGAACTGCCAGAACCGCCGGAACTCCGGGACCTCGACCAGCCTCGTCGCGGCGTAGACCACGACGGCGCCGAGCGCTGCGGACGGGAACGCTGACAGCACCGGCCGCAGGAACACCACCGCCAGCACGGTGCCGGCGACCGTCACCAGCCCCGCTGCCTGGCTGCGCGCGCCCACCGCCGCCGCGATCGCGGTCCGGCTGCCGCTGCTGCTGATCGGGAAGCCCTGCATCACGGCCGCTCCGAGGTTGGCGGCCCCGAGCGCCAACAGCTCGCGCGGCGGGTCGATCCGGTGGTCGGGCTCCTCGAAGGCGCGGGCGGTGAGGATGTTGTCGGAGTACGCCACGAAGGCCACGCCGAGCGCCGGCAGCATCAGCGACACCACGCCCGAGAGCGACAGCTGCGGCAGGCCGGGGTCGGGCATCGCCGAGGGGATCGCGCCGATCACCTGGACCCCGCGGTCCTGCAGGCCGAACAGCGCGACCACCCCGGTGGCGGCGAGCATCCCGACCAGCGCGATCGGCGCCCGCGGCCACCGACGGGAGCCGGCGATCATCAGGGCCGCCGCGGTCAGCCCGAGCGCGGCGGTGGGCACGTGCACGTCGCCGAGGTGGCGGCCGACGTACATCACCTCGCCCGCGACGCTGTCACCCTCGACGTCGAGCCGGGTCAGCTTGCCGAGCTGGGAGACGATCATGATGCCGGCGACGCCGGCCATGTAGCCCACGAGCACCGGGCGGGAGAGCAGGTCGGACAGGCGGGCCAGACCGGTGAAGCGGCCCAGGAGGCACAGCAGCCCGACCATCACCGCCATCGCCACCGCGAGCGAGGCGTAGTCCGCGCCGGCTGTGACCACCGAGCCGACGGCCACCGCCGTCATCAGCGCCGTCGTCGACTCCGGGCCGACGGAGAGCCGGTGGGAGGTGCCGACGAACGCATAGACGGTCAACCCGCCGATCGCACCCCAGAGCCCGGTCACCGCGGGGAGCCCGGCCAGCTCGGCGTAGGCCATCACCTGGGGGATGAGGTAGGCCGTCACGGTGATGCCGGCGACCACGTCGAAGCGGAGCCACCCGCGCTGGTAGCCGCGCGCCCACGCCGGGACCAGCGACGCGATGCTCCACCTCCACTGCGGCGGGGTGGCAGGCGGGGGCGGCGGCATGCGCGCCAGCGTAGGCCGAACCGCCCTTCCGACGCAGCGTCGTAGCGGGCAGGATGGAAACGTGAGCGATGTCGCCGTGCTGTCCGAGTCCCGCTGCTTGGAGCTGTTGCAGGGTGAGGAGGTGGGTCGGGTGGGGCTGTGCACCCCCGACGGGCCGGCGATCTTCCCGGTCAACTTCGCCGTGGCCGAGGCGGCGGTGGTCTTCCGGACCACGGCCTACAGCGTGCTGGGCACGCACGCCTGGCAGACCAGGCTTGCCTTCGAGGTCGACCGGATCGACCCCGAGAAGCGGTCCGGCTGGAGCGTGGTGGCCTCCGGCCCCGGCTCGCAGGTGCGGCCCGGCCCCGAGCTCGACCAGATCGTGCACGACTGGAACCCCCAGCCGTGGGCGGGCGGCACGCGGCCGCTCTACGTGCGGCTGCGGTGGGACTCCCTGACCGGGCGGCAGATCGGCCCGGCGTAGGGCCGGCCGAGGCGGCCCGTGGACGACGCAGCCCCGCCCGGCGGACCGGACGGGGCTGTCGCCACGGCTGGCGGTGGCGGAGGGATTTGAACCCTCGGTGGGCTTGCACCCACAAACGCTTTCGAGGCGTTCTCCTTAGGCCGCTCGGACACGCCACCGCCGACGAGGGTACCGGAGCGGCACCGGCGGGCCGAATCGGCCGGGGGCCCGGCGACCGGCTCAGGCGTCGCCGCGGTGGGCGTCGAAGAACGCCTCCAGCAGCGCCGTGGACTCCTCGGCCAGGACGCCGGCGACCACCTCGGGCCGGTGGTTGAGCCGGCGGTCGCGGACGACGTCCCAGAGGCTGCCGACGGCGCCGGCCTTGTCGTCGTACGCGCCGAAGACGACGCGCGTCCACGCGCGCCAGGACCGCGGCGCCGGCGCACATCGTGCAGGGCTCGAGCGTGACGACGAGCGTGCAGCCCGTCGAGCCGCCACTCGCCACGCGCGAGCGGCGGCCGCGCGGAGGGCGACGACCTCGGCGTGGCCGGTCGGGTCGTGCGTCGCCTCGCGGACGTTGCGGCCGGTGCCGACCACGGCGCCCGACTCGTCGAGGACGACGGCGCCGATCGGGACGTCACCGGTCGCCAGCGCGGCGCTGGCCTCGTCCAGGGCGAGCCGCATCGGGTCGCCCCAGCGGGCGTCGGCGGGACCGGTCATCGACGTGCTGTCGGCCGCGGTCAGGCCGAGGAGAGGCCGACGGCCTCGTCGAAGAGCGCGCCGAAGCCGAGCCGGCGCGCCACGTCGGAGAGCATCTCGTCGGGGTAGAGGTCGATCGTCGTCGAGCAGCACGCCCATGTCCATCGCGCTGCATGCCGAGGTCGCTCGAGCAGGTCGAGGTCGCCGGCCGGCACCTGGCTCGTCGTCGTCCTCCGGCGTGGGGAGGCCGAGGTAGCTCGACGACCGACGGCGCGAGCTCCCACTCGTCGGCAGCGGTGACGTCGGAGAGCAGCACGCCGGACCTCCGGCCCGGCGACCCGCACGATCACGAAGAAGTCCTCGTCGACGCGCGACCAGTCCGACGCGCTCCGACGTCGCCCGGGAAGCGGCGCAGCGCGGCGGCGAAGGCGTCGAGGTCCTCGAGGACGTCGTGGGCGACCTCCTGCACCGCCCAGACGCCTTCCTCGCGGTAGGCGGCGAGCGCGAAGTCGATGCCCTCGAGCTCGAGCATGACGGTCACCGCACCAGGCTGACAGACCTCTCCGGCGTCGCCAGACCCGGTCACGCACCGGCCGGCCCGGGTCGTCGTACGGCCGTCTTCTGCGGGCGCCCGCCGCCGACTAGGGTGCCGGACATGCGCACCCACGTCGTCGACCACCCGCTCGTCGCCCACAAGCTCACCGCCCTGCGCGACGAGAACACCGACTCCCCGACGTTCCGCCGGCTCGCCGACGAGCTGGTGACGCTGCTGGCCTACGAGGCCACCCGCGACGTGCGGGTCGAGCCGATCGACATCGAGACGCCGGTCGGCGCCGACGACCGGGCGTCCAGCTGCGCCCGCCCCAAGCCGCTCGTCGTGCCGATCCTGCGCGCCGGGCTCGGCATGCTCGACGGGATGATGCGGCTGCTGCCGACCGCCGAGGTCGGCTTCCTCGGGCATGGTCCGCAACGAGGAGACGCTGGAGGCGTCGACGTACGCCGAGCGGCTGCCCGACGACCTGTCCGGCCGCCAGTGCTACGTGCTCGACCCGATGCTCGCCACCGGCGGCACGCTCGCCGCGGCGATCCAGCTTCCTCACCGACCGCGGCGCCGACGACATCACCGCGATCTGCCTGCTCGCCGCCCCCGAGGGCTGCGCGCGGCCTCGAGCACGAGCTCGCCGGGACTCGACGTCCCGGTCACCGTGGTGACCGCCGCGATGGACGAGACGGCTCAACGAGAAGGGCTACATCGTGCCCGGCCTCGGCGACGCCGGCGACCGGCTGTACGGCAGCGCCGGCAGCCACTGACCTCCCCTCCCTGGCCGCCCGCCGTCAGGCGGCGCCGGTGCGCGGCACGCCCAGCGCGATCAGGTCGGACATCACCTGCTCCGGCTCGTGGCGGAGCTCGGTGGCCGAGCAGCGCAGCACCAGGCGTTGGGGCGTGGTGAGCCGGCGCTGTCGTCGCATGTCGGAGGCGTACGCCGCCACCTCGAGGTGGAACGCCCCGTCGACCTCCAGGACGAGCACTCGGTCTCCGGGCAGGTCCCACTCGCAGTCGGTGTAGCGACGCCGGCCCGCGCGGTCCACGCGCAGCCGCTGCCGGTGCGGGGGCTCCACGCCGGCCAGGCGACAGGCCCGCCGCACGTCGATCTCGGCCACGGACTGCGCTCCGCCCGCGAGGTCGCCGACCAGCCGCCGGAAGTCGCGACTGCGCCGCAGCGGGTGCAGGGCCTCCAGCATGTCGGCGTATCGCCGAGGGGTGGAGAGGCGCTGCTGGACGGTCGCGGCGATGGCACCCAGGCCGGCGCGCAGCGGCTCGACGTACGCCGCCGTGACCAGGACCGCCGGCTCGAGCTGCAACGTGGGCACGGCCAGGCGCGGGGAGCGCCAGTGGGGGAACGGCCGGCGGCTGCGGAAGAAGCGCACGCCCGGCACCGGGTCGAACGACAGCTCGTCGTCGACGACGACGGTGACGTCGTCTCGCTGCCAGTGCCTCAACCCGTGCAGCGCGGCACTGGTCAGCCCACCGACCAGGGCGCGGGGTCCGGCGTGGAGCACGGCCACCCAGACGCGCTGCTCCCAGGTCAGCCGGCCGGTGGTCGTGGTGAGCACGGTCGAGGTGCGCTCCGCCCAGCGACCGACGCGCAGGTGGGCTCGCACCGTGGCCTCGGTGACGCCCAGCGCACGGAGCTGTCGCCGCGCCACCACGTCGGCCTGGCTCTCGGCCAACGCCACCCATCGACGGTCGTCCATGACGGGGAGCATTCCCCGTCTCGCGGGACCCTGCCGGCGTCCTCCACAGGGGTCGTGTGCCTCGGCCCGCGGGGGCTGGGACGCCTGAGGCACACGACCCCCGAAGGAGGGGGCACGGGGCTCAGGTGAGCGCGGCGGCGACGCTGCCTCGGGCGGCCAGCCCGTGGGCCATGTTCTGCAGCGCGGTGACCGAGCTGAACGGCGAGGCGCTGCCGGTGGCGGGAATGCCCAGCCGTCGCATCAGCTCGACGTACGCCGTCTGCGTCTGGTTGCCCCAGGAGCCGTCGAAGGCGATGCCGGCCCCCATGAAGGCGTTGCAGGCGTACTGCACCAACAGGGTGTCCCAGGACCCCTTGCCCAGGAGCAGCGAGGAGCTGCCGTTCTTGTAGCGACCGGCGTGGATGTGGTTGCCGTGCGTCGGGTCGGACTTCACGATGCCGACCTCGGCGAGATGCTTGCGGGTGGCCCACGCGACGCCGGCGTACCGCCGGTTGTGCGAGACCCCGGCACCGGAGGTGTGCGAGTAGTTCGCGTCCATGTAGAGGCCGTTGGTGTGCCGCACGTAGGTCAGGTCGAACGCGTCGCCGGTGCCGTGGCTGCCGGGCTTGTTGGCGTAGGTCCCGATGCAGCCGACCCAGCTCACCTCGGTGGCCCCGGAGGTCATCCAGCGCAGCACCGATCCGTAGGTGTTGGCCCAGGCGTTGCACAGGTCGTGGAAGCTAGGGTTGTACTGGAAGCTGTAGTTGCGGGTGTGGACGTACTGCCCTCCCGACAATTCCCGGATCCGCGTGTAGACCTGGTCGACGCCGGTGCCGATGGTGGCGTACTTCGTCAGGGCCGCCGCGCTCGGACCGGCCGTGCCGAGGATGGCGGCGGGGACGGCGGCGGCCACCGCGGCACCCTTCAGCAGGGTGCGGCGGCCGACGAGGGACGTCGCGAGCGATCGGTCGGCGTGGGTGTCGTGGGGCTGCTGGATGGTCATGGTGGCGCCTCCTGGTCGCGGCCGGAACGCCACCAGGCGATGACGCTCGTCTGCGATCGTGCAACCGCCGCAGCCACACCTGAAGGGTTCGCCGATGGCCGCAACCTGCCCGGCCGGTTGTGGCCACCCCGACACGGTCGGGAGCCGATCCCTTTAGTACGTTGAGGTCCGGGCGAGCCGGTGGTGGCCACCCCTCGAGCAGCACCCCCAGGAGGGCAACGTGCGCATCGGCATCCCTCGCGAGTCGCAGGACGGCCAGACACTGGTCGCCGCGACGGCGAAGACCGCGGCCCAGCTGGCCGCGCTCGGGTACGACGTGGTGGTCGAGGCCGGCGCCGGCACGCAGGCGGACCAGCCCGATACGGCCTACGCCGATGCCGAGATCGCCGTGGGCTCCGCCGACGACGTGTGGGCCAGCGACATCGTGGTCAAGGTCGACGCACCGTCCGACGACGAGATCGCGCGGCTGCGGCGGGGCAGCACCGTGGTGTCGCTGATGGCGCCCGCGCGCAGCCCCGAGCTGGTCGACAGCCTGGCCTCCGCCGGGGTCACCGGACTGGCGATGGACGCCGTCCCGCGCATCTCGCGCGCCCAGTCGATGGACGTGCTGTCGTCGATGGCCAACGTCGCGGGCTACCGCGCGGTGATCGAGGCGGCGCACGCGTTCGGCAGGCAGTTCACCGGCCAGGTCACCGCGGCCGGCAAGGTGCCGCCGGCGCGGGTGTTCGTCGTCGGTGCCGGAGTGGCGGGGCTCGCCGCGATCGGCGCGGCCGGCGCGATGGGCGCGATCGTGCGGGCCTTCGACGTACGGCCCGAGGTGGCCGAGCAGGTCGAGTCCATGGGCGCCGAGTTCGTCACCGTCGACATGGAGCAGGAGGTCTCCTCCGACGGCTACGCCAAGGAGATGACGGCCGAGCAGGAGGCCGCCACGGCAGCGATGTACGCCGAGGAGGCGCGCGCCGCCGACATCGTCATCACCACCGCGCTGATCCCGGGCCGACCGGCGCCGCTGCTGGTCAAGGCGGAGACGGTCGCCGCGATGCGACCCGGCACCGTCGTCGTCGACATGGCCGCGGCCAACGGCGGCAACGTCGCCGGCACCGAGGCCGGCGAGCGGGTGGTGACCGACAACGGCGTGACGATCATCGGCTACACCGACCTCGCCAGCCGGCTGCCCGCCCAGACCTCGCAGCTCTACGGCACCAACATCGTCAACCTGTTCAAGCTGCTCACCCCGGAGCAGGACGGGCAGCTGACCCTCGACATGGACGACGTCGTGCAGCGCGGCATCACCGTGGTCAAGGACGGCGAGTCGATGTGGCCACCGCCGCCGGTGCAGGTGTCCGCCGCTCCCGCCGCGGCACCGGTGGCCGAGCCGGAGGACCCCGCCGTGGTGGCCGCGCGTGCAGCGGCCGCAGCGGAGGCGCGGACCCGCCGCCGCCTCGGGCTGTCCGCTGTCGCCGCCGCGCTGGTGGTCGCGGCCGTGACGTACTCCCCGCCGAGCTTCGCCGGCTACTTCACGGTGTTCGCGCTCGCGGTGGTCGTCGGCTTCTACGTCATCAGTGGCGTCTCGCACTCGCTGCACACGCCGCTGATGTCGCAGACCAACGCCATCTCCGGGATCATCCTGGTCGGTGCGCTGCTGCAGCTGGGCTCGACCGACTTGGCGGTCACGATCATGTCCTTCGTCGCGGCGTCGATCGCCTCGATCAACATCTTCGGCGGGTTCCTGGTGACCTATCGCATGCTCAGCATGTTCCGGAAGGAGGCCTGAGCATGCTGATCCAGTTCGTCGACGGTCTCTACATCGTCGCCGGCGTCATGTTCATCCTGTCGCTCGCCGGGCTGTCCCGGCCGACCACCGCCCGGATGGGCACCCTCACCGGCATGGCCGGCATGGTGCTCGCCCTGGCGGCGACGATCATCCACTCGCTGCACATGTCGGCCAACGATCCCGACCGGCGTTCGGTCCTCGTCACCCTCCTGCTGATCGTGGTGGTGCTCGCCATCGGCGCGGTGATCGGCACCCCGGTCGCGCGCAGGGTCGAGATGACCCAGATGCCCGAGCTGATCGCGGCGTTCCACTCCTTCGTGGGTCTCGCCGCCGTGCTCGTCGGCCTCAACTCCTACCTCGCGCCGGAGGGCGAGGGGGGCACGGTGCACCTCGTCGAGGTGGCGCTCGGCGTCCTGATCGGCGGGTTCACCTTCACCGGCTCCGTGGTGGCCTACCTCAAGCTGTCGGCGAAGATGACGTCGTCGCCGCTGGTGCTGCCGGCGCGCAACCTGCTCAACCTCGCCGGATTCGCCGCGTTCTTCGCGCTGATGATCTGGCTGGTGGTCGCCGACGACGGCACCCACGAGCCGGACGGGCTAGGGCTCACGCTGATCGTCGTGATGGCCGCGCTCGGCTTCCTGCTCGGCTTCCACATGGTCGCCGCGATCGGCGGCGGTGACATGCCGGTCGTGGTGTCGATGCTCAACAGCTACTCCGGATGGGCCGCCGCGGCCGCCGGCTTCATGCTCGGCAACTCCCTGCTGATCATCACCGGCTCGTTGGTCGGCTCCTCCGGTGCGATCCTGAGCTACATCATGTGCCGGGCGATGAACCGCTCGTTCGTCTCCGTGATCCTGGGCGGCTTCGGGTCCGACGGCGGCGTGGTCGGTGAGGCCCGCGACTACGGCGAGCACCGCGAGATCCAGGCCGACGCCGCGGCCGACCTCCTCGCCGGGTCGTCAACGGTGGTGATCACCCCGGGCTACGGGATGGCCACCGCGCAGGCGCAGTACGCCGTCGCCGACCTCACCGCCAAGCTCCGCGCTCGTGGCATCACCGTGCGGTTCGGCATCCACCCGGTCGCCGGCCGCCTGCCCGGCCACATGAACGTGCTGCTCGCCGAGGCGAAGGTGCCCTACGACATCGTCCTGGAGATGGACGAGATCAACGACGACTTCGCCGACACCGACGTCGTGCTGGTGATCGGGGCCAACGACACCGTCAACCCGGCGGCGCTCGAGGAGCCCACCTCCCCCATCGCCGGCATGCCCGTGCTCGAGGTGTGGCACGCGAAGAACGTCATCGTCTTCAAGCGATCGATGGCCACCGGCTACGCCGGCGTCCAGAACCCGCTGTTCTTCAAGGAGAACACCCAGATGCTGTTCGGCGACGCCAAGCAGCGGGTCGAGGACATCATCCACGCCCTGCCGAGCTGAGGGCCGTCAGCGAGTCGGTTGGTACTGCGACAGGTCGCCGACGAGGGAGAACCACACGGCGGCCAGCAGGATCGACAGCACGAGCCAGCCGATCGTCATGATCAGCTTGATCGACGCGGGGGTGCTCGGCCGCGTCCAGGTCAGCACCAGTCCGACCGGCCAGCAGCAGAAGAAGAGCATCAGCGCGATGAACCACCACTGGTGGTACCAGCTGCGCCCGGTGCCCGCCGCCGTCACCAACGGCCCGCCGTGCACGGTCACCCCCGGCGCGTAGCCCGGCGGCACCTGCCCCTGGACGTGCTCGGTCCAGTTGCTGCCGTCCCACCACCGCAGGCCGTCCCCACCCCACGGGTCGGGGTACCACCCTGGTCCCTTGGCCATCGCCGTGCTCCTGTGTCCTTCGCCTGGCCCGAGCATTCCCGATCGTTTGCTGCAGAATGGCTGGCCCGACGGCGTGTCGGGAGCATTTCTGCAGCAAACGATCGGGGACTAGACCACGCCGGCAGACCCCAACGGGAAGGACGCGACGGTCTCGTAGCGGGGGCGGCCACGGGGTCCCTCGCCGAGGTACGACGCCACGAGGTCGATCCGGTCGACGGGCCAGGAGGGGCCGGCGTACGCGTCGAGGAGGCGCACCCAGCTGCTCACCTCGGCGGGCCGCCCCAACCGAGCCACCGTGACGTGGGGGCGGAACCGCTGCCCGTCGACGTCGACACCCGCCCTGCTCGCGGCGGCCCGCGCCCCCGTGGCCATCCGGCCGAGCTCGGCCCGACCGTCGTCGTCGACGTCGAGCCCGCACCACAGCACCCGGGCGCGGGCGGCGTTCGGGAAGGCGCCGCCACCGGCCAGCCTCGCCAGGAAGGCGTGCCGCCTGCCGGCCGCCCGGCCCAGGCGCTCCTCCAGGTCGTCGAGCCTGCGGTCGGGCACCTCGGCCAGGAACGCCAGCGTGAGGTGCAGCTGCTCAACGGTGGCCCAGCGGAAGGGCGCCGCCCCGCGGCGTACCTCGAGGAACGCGTCGAGGTCCGCGACGGCCTCCTCGCTCGGCGTCACGGCCGCGAACATGCGCACGACCTCCAGGCTAGGGCGTGCCGTCGCCGAGCGCGCTCGACGCTCAGCCGATCTGGGTGCCGACGAGCGACCCGATCAGGTGGGTGACCGCCATCGCGAGCACCCCTCCCGCGACGTTGCGTACGACGGCGCGGCCGGCCGGTCCGTAGCCCAGCCGGGCGCTGGCCCACCCGGTGAGCGCCAGCGCCGCCGCCACCGAGAGAACGGTGACCCACAGCCGCGCGGGCTCCGGCGAGAGGGTGATCGTCAGCAGCGGCAGCAGCGCGCCGACGGTGAAGGCGATCATCGACGCCCAGGCGGCGTGCCAGGGGTTGGTGAGGTCGTCGGGGTCGATGCCGAGCTCGACCTCGGCGTGCGCGGCCAGCGCGTCGTGGGCGGTCAGCTCCTCGGCGACCTGGCGGGCCAGCCCCTCGCTGAGCCCCTTGTCGACGTAGAGCATGGTCAGCTCGGCAAGCTCCTCCTCCGGCTCCTCGGCGAGCTCGCGCCGCTCCTTGTCGAGCAGCGCCTGCTCGGAGTCGCGCTGGGTGCTGACCGAGACGTACTCCCCCGCGCCCATGCTCATCGCCCCGGCGAAGAGGCCGGCGACACCGGCCACCAGGATGGCGGTGCGGTCGCTGGTGGCGCCGGCGACGCCGACCACCAGGCTGGCGGTCGACACGATGCCGTCGTTGGCGCCGAGCACGCCGGCGCGCAGCCAGTTGAGGCGGCCGCTGACGTTGCCCACGTGGGGCTCGTCGTCGTGCGGCCCCGGCTCGAGCGTCAGCTCGGGGCGGTCAGGGGTCTCCGAGGTCACGCTTGCATCCTCGCACCGGGGCGACGGTCGGTCACAGGCCGAGGTCGCGGCCGATGAGCTCCTTCATGATCTCGTTGGAGCCGGCCCAGATCTTGGTGACGCGGGCGTCGCGCCAGGCGCGGGCGACGCGGTACTCGTTCATGAAGCCGTAGCCGCCGTGCAGCTGGACGCAGTGGTCGAGCACGTCGTTCTGCACCTGGGCGGTCCACCACTTCGCCTTGGCCGCGTCGATCGGGGTGAGCTCGCCGTCGGCAGTGGGCGAGCACGCACTGGTCGACGTACGCCTGGGTGACCTCGACCCGGGTGACCAGGTCGGCCATCAGGAACTTGTTGTGCTGGAACGGCGCCGATCGGCTGTCCGAAGGCCTGGCGCTCCTTGGTGTACTCGATCGTCTCGTCGAGGATCTGCCGGCGTGGGCGAGGTTGGTGACCGCCGAGCCGAGGCGCTCCTGCGGCAGCCAGCTGCATCATGTGGATGAAGCCCGTCGTCGAGCGCGCCGACGATGGTCGTCGTCGGGCACCCGCACGTTCTCGAAGAACAGCTCGGCGGTGTCGGACTCGTCCTGGCCGACCTTGTCGAGCTTGCGGCCGCGCGAGAAGCCCTCGCGGTCGGACTCGACCGCGAACAGCGTGATGCCGCTTGCGCCTTCTTCTCCGGGCGCGGTGCGGGCGGCGACCAGCACCAGGTCGGCGGAGCCAGCCGTTGGTGATGAACGTCTTGGAGCCGTTGATGACCCAGTCGTCGCCGTCGCGGACCGCGGTGGTCTTCAGGGCGGCGAGGTCGGAGCCGCCGCCGGGCTCGGTCATGCCGATCGCGGTGAGGATCTCGCCCGAGCAGAACCCGGGCAGCCAGCGCTGCTTCTGCTCCTCGGTGGTGAGGTGCACGAGGTACGGCGCCACGATGTCGGCGTGGATGCCCACGCAGCGAGGGCAGCGCCATGTTGACCTTCGCGAGCTCCTCGGTGAGCACCGCGTTGAAGCGGTAGTCGCCGGCCTCGGAGCCGCCGAACTCCTCGGGGATCTCCAGCCCGAGGAAGCCCCTGCTTGCCGGCCGCGAGCCAGAACGACCGCGGCAGTGCCTTCGCCGCCGCGCAGTCCTCGAGGTGCGGGGCGGACCTCGCGGTCGAGGAACTCCCGCACGGACTGCGCGGAAGGCCTCGTGGTCGTCGTCGTAGATCGTGCGCTTCATGGGTCGATGCTACCCGCCAGTAGCCGACCGTTCAGGCCCGCGCGTGCCGCAGCATCTCCTCGACCCACGCGGGCACCAGCAGCGAGGCCGGGCCGTGCCGGGTCTCGTCGAAGACCGAGCTGGCGGCGCTCCGGTCGAGGTTGAGCTCGAGCGTGCGGACACCGAGGAGCCGGGCCGCCCGGACGAAGCCGGCCGCCGGGTAGACCATGCTGGAGGTGCCGATGGACACGAAGAGCGCGGCGTGGCCGAGCGCCTGCTGGATCACGTGCATGCCGTGCGGCACCTCGCCGAACCAGACGATGTCGGGGCGCAGCGTCGGCTCCCCGCAGGCCGGGCAGGCGGGCCCGTGGGCCAGGTCGTCGTGCCAGGCCGTGCGGGTGCCGCAGCCCACGCACCGAGCGGACTGGAGATGGCCGTGCATGTGGTGCACGCGTTGCGAGCCGGCGCGTTCGTGGAGGTCGTCGACGTTCTGGGTGACCACGAGCAGGTCGTCCCCGATCGACTGCTCCAGCCGGGCCAGGGCGTGGTGGGCGGGGTTGGGCTCCACCGTGGCCAGCGCCGCCCGACGGGCGTCGTAGAAGCGGTGGACCACGTGGGGCTTGGCGGCGTACGCCTCCGGCGTCGCCACGTCCTCGACGCGGTGCCCCTCCCACAGCCCGTCGGCGTCGCGGAAGGTCGGCACCCCGCTCTCCGCGGAGATGCCGGCGCCGGTGAGCACCACCACCTTGTCGCGCGCCTCCATGGGTCAGTCCTACCAGGCGTCGGAGACGTCGTCAGCCCCGCATGGCGGCGTACCGTGTCGGCATGCGCAGCCACGACCTCGCCCAGCTCAACATCGGCCGGCTGGTCGCCCCCGAGGACTCACCCCGGGTCGCGCCGTTCATGCAGGCGCTCGACGAGATCAACGCGCTCGCCGAGGCCAGCACGGGGTTCGTCTGGCGGTTCCAGACCGAGGACGGCAACGCCATCGCCGAGCGACCCTTCCCCGACGACGACTCGATGCTGGTCAACTTCTCGACCTGGGAGTCGGCGGAGGCGCTGGCCGACTACGTCTTCCGCACCGCCCACGTGGAGTTCCTCCGTCGACGGCGCGAGTGGTTCGAACGCCTCGACTCGGTCGTGACCGTGCTCTGGTGGGTGCCGCGCGGCCACCGGCCGACCGCCGCGGAGGCCATCGAGCGGCTCGAGCACCTGCGCGTCCACGGCCCCACGGCGTACGCCTTCACGTTCCGCCAGCGGTACGCCCCCGACGCGGCCCACACCGCTGCCGACGACCGGGACGGCTGCCCGGCCTGAGCCACTCCCGCGGGTGACCCATCACACGCCGCCGGCCGGCCCCGCCGGTGCCAGAGTGGAGGTGGGACGACTCGAGGAGGCCCATGATGAGCGCGTTCGAGATCATCGAGGTCCCCACCACCACCGTCGCGGTGGTACGCCGGCAGGTCCCGCCCGCCGAGATCTCCGACTTCTTCGGCTCGGCCTTCGAGCAGGTGGCCCAGGCCGTGGCCGCAGCGTCGGGAGCGATCGCCGGGCCGCCGTTCGGGTGGTACCACGGCATGGCGATGGACCCCGCCGACATCTCCGCGGGGTTCCCGGTCAGCGGCGCCGAGGCCACCCCCGACGCGGAGGTGCAGGTGGTCGAGCGACCGGGAGGCAGGGTGGCCGCGGGCATGCACGTCGGGCCCTACGACCAGCTGAACCCCGCCGACCGGGGGGTTGTGTGCCCCGCCCCGCGGGGACTACGACGGCTCAGGCACACGACCCGGCGGGTGGGGGCGGGCGATCGACGACGCCAACGACACCAGGTGGCCGAGCCGGGCCAGCTCTGAGTCGAGGAAGGCGGGGCCGCCGATCCGCCCCAGCACCACCATCGCCCCCGGAGAGATCGGAGCAGCGCAGACCAGCGTCACGCCGTCGTCGAGCTCGGGGAGTCGGCTGGCTTGGAGCAGGTCGACCCACGGCAGCGCCCTCGGCGCGGCGTCGGTGGAGTGGACGACGTCGGCACCGGCGGACGAGTGCTCGACCCGGGCGGCCCAGTCGACGCGGAAGGTGATCGGCAGCAGGTCGACGAGCCGGTCGAGCGCCGTCGGCCCGGGTCGTCGGTGAGCTCCTCGACGACCTCGAGGTCGAGGAACAGGTTGCCGCCGGCGGCGTAGCGGCTGATCCACAGCACGCTCGACGCCGTCGAGCGGCGTTGCAGGCCGAGACGATCGAGTCGGGCATCGTGCCGGGCGCGATCTCGAGCAGCACGTCGTCGACCGCGATGCCGTCGCGGCGCTTCTCGACGATCTCGATCGCCTCGATGTCGCCGCCGGCCTCACCGATCGCGCGTCGCGACGCGACCCAGCGACCCGGGGACGTCGGGCAGCTCGACGCGCAGCAGGTAGGGCATGCGACCGAGGCTATCCGCGCGGCGGTGTACGCGGCATGTTTCGCGGCCCGAGTCGCGGGCCAGCCGCTGGCCGCAGCCCGGTGGCGCGCTGGGCCCGCCGCGTCGACCGCCGCCCGCACCGCCGCCTCGCGACCCGACCACCCGCACCTGGCGCTGCGCGCGGGTGACCGCGGTGTAGAACAGCTCGCGGGTGAGCAGCCGCGAGTCCTCGTCGGGGAGCAGCACGGTGACCTCGTCGGCCTGGCTGCCCTGGCTCTTGTGGATCGTCATCGCGTGCATCGTCTCGACGTCGCGACGAGCCGGGCCGGTGGCGAGCTCGAGGAGCCGCCGCCGGCGCGCGATCGACGGCCCGCAGCCCGCCCGCCGTCTCGCGACGACCACGCCGGTGTCGCCGTTGTAGACGCCGAGCGCGTAGTCGTTGGCGGTGACCAGCAGCGGGCCGGCCGAGCGTACCACTCGCGACCGCAGGCGGCGCCCACCGGTGCGCCGTCGTCGCCGAGCCAGCGCTCGACCTGCCGGTTCCAGTGGCGCACGCCGAAGGGCCCCTCGCGGTGCGCGCACAGCAGCCGGTGCCGGTCGAGCGCGGCCAGGGCGCCGCCCGGCGTCGCCCGCGGCTGCGGCCGTCGTGCACCGCACGGCGCGTGCGGCGCCCAGCGGCACCTGACGCAGCAGGCCGTCGGCGTCGGCCCGTCGCCGGCGTCGACCAGCTCGACCTCGCCGCCGGCCCGCAGCAGCGTCGAGCGCCGCGTCGGCGTCGCCGTCGCGCAGCGCCGCGGCGAGCGCGCCGATCTCGCTCGCCGAAGCGGTGGGAGGTGCGTCAGCGCCGACGACCGGCCGTCCGGGTCGCGGGCGCCGCAGCCCCGCGACCAGGTCGGCGAGCACCGCGCCGGCCTCGACCGAGGCGAGCTGGTCGGGGTCGCCGACCAGCACCAGCCGCGCCTCGGGGCGCACCGCCTCGAGCAGCCGGGCCATCATCGTCAGCGACGACCATCGAGGTCTCGTCGACGACGACCACGTCGTGCGGCAGCCGGTTGCCGCGGTCGTGGCGGAACCGGGTGCGGTTGTCGGGCCGCCAGCCGAGCAGCCGGTGCAGCGTCACCGCGGTCAGCGTCGGCCGAGCCGGTCGCGGTCGTCGGCGGCGCAGCGACTCGCGAGTCGCGCGCGGCGACCGCCTCCTGGAGCCGGGCGGCGGCCTTGCCGGTCGGCGCGGCGAGCGCGATCCGCGCGGCGGCCTCGCCCGCGCCGCGTCGGCCTGCTCGGCCAGCAGCGCCAGCAGCCCGGCGACGGTCGTGGTCTTGCCGGTGCCCGGACCGCCGGTGAGCACCGTGGTCCAGCGGCGCGGCGGCCGCGGCGGCCGCGGCCCGCTGCTCGGCGTACCCGCTCGGGGAAGACGCGCGCCAGCGCCGTGCTCGAGCCGGGCCTCGTCGACGGCTCGGCGCCGGCCGGCCGGCCCGGGCGACCAGGTCGTCGGCGACCTGCGTCTCCTCGCCGCCAGTAGCGGTCGAGGTAGACCAGGCCGTCGCTCGACGCGCACGCACCGCCGGCCGCGGCCAGCGGGCTCGCCGCCACGCCGTCCACCCAGGTCTCGGGGTCGGGCCACGGCAGCGTCGGGCGTCGAGCGTCGTGGCACGTCGGCGAGGTCGACGCACACCGAGCCGCGGCGCACCGCGCGCACGGCGAGCGCGACCGCCAGCAGCACCGGCTCGTCGGGCTCGCCGACCAGAGCGCGCCGACGCCGCTGCGCGACGTGCACGTCGGCGCGTCTCGAGCACGCCGGCCTCGTTGAACGTGCGCCAGCAGCCCGGCGGCCGCGGCGGCGAGCCGGCGGTCGTGCGGGCCCTCGGGCTCGAAGCTCAGCTCGGGCGGATCGGGGTCGGTCATCGGCGCACCTCCCCCGTCGAGCAGGTCGGAGAGCGGCGGTCGACCAGCGCGGCCGGCGGCGCCCAGCTGAACACCCCGCACGGGTGCCCGTCGACGACCGGCGTGTCCGGGCCCGCACATGCCGCGGAGGTAGAGGTAGAGCACGCCGCCGAGGTGGCGCTCGGGGTCGTAGCCGGGCAGCCGCCAGCGCAGGAAGCGGTGCAGCACGACGGAGTAGAGCAGCGCCTGCAGCGGGTAGTGCGGAGTGGACCATCGCCGCCGTCGAGCTCGGCCGGGCCGTAGTCGGCGGCGGTCAGCGGCTCGGCCCGGCTCGGCCCAGCCAGTTGGTCTTGTAGTCGACGACGAGGTAGCGCGGCTCGCCGTCGCCGTCGGGCACCCGCAGCACGACGTCGATCGAGCCGGTGAGGTAGCCGCGCAGCGCCTGGCCGCCGAGGGCCGGGCCGCGTCCAGCGCGTCGGCGTAGGCCGCGAGCGGGTCGCCGGCGGGCAGGTGCCGCCGCAGCAGCGGCGCGAGGTCGCCGCAGCCGCACGTCGGCGGCCGCGGCTCGCGACTGTCGCCGCCGGCCAGCGGCAGCTCGAAGTCGAGCTCGCGCAGCCGGTCGGCCAGCGGCGACGTCGCGCAGCGTGCGGTCGCCGGCGCAGCGGGCCGAGCGGGGTGTCGCGGAGCCGCGACCAGCGCGTCGGCGAGCTCGTCGGCGGTCGAGCGTCGACCGGCCACCAGCACAGCTGCTCGTCGACGTGCGCCGAGCAGCTCGGCCGCGCAGGTCGGGCGCGTCGGGGTCGGCGTGCTCGAGCACCGCGTGCACCAGCGATGCCGAACGTCGCTCCGACCGGCAGCGTCGGCCATCGGCGACGGCACCGAGTCGCCGGCCGCGTCGGCGGGACGTCGCCGGCGACGGCGTCGACGGCTCCGCGGCCGGCTCGTCCGCTCGCTCGTCGGCTCGTCCTCCAGCGGCTGCTGCTCCGGCTCGCTGGCGACGCCGGGGTCGGCGCTCGCTCGACCCGGATCAGCGCGGAGTACGACGTCCGCCGCCAGTCGGTGTCGACGGCCGCGGTCGAAGCGCGCGCACGCTCGAGCGTCGGCGGACCGCGCGGCGGCGCGGGCCGCGGCGGGGCTCGGCGTCGCGACGCTCGACGCTCGGGCGTCGGCCCGCCGCGCTCGGCGACCAGCCGTCGAGCACCCGGCGGCATCGTCGTCGTCCTCGGCACCGGCTGGCGGTCGGGCACCGCCGCGGTGCCCGGGCTGCCGGCCGAAGCAGCAGCCGGTGCAGCGCCGACCGTCGGGGGTGTTGCGCGTCGGCGCCCACCACGCGACGACCTGCGACTGCGCGCGGGTCATCGCGACGTAGAGCAGCGCGCAGCTCCTCGCCGGCCTCCTCGCGCCCAGTGCCGGCGACGTGGTCGTCCCAGTGCGGGCCCGCCGCCGCCGACGTCGAGGCAGCGCGCGCCCGTCGTCGTCGTGGAAGAGCGGCCGCGTCGCGTGGCGGACGAAGCGGTCTCGAAGCGGAGGGCAGGTAGACGACGGGGTACTCGCAGGCCCTTGCTGCGCGTGGATCGTCACGAGCTGCACCGCCGCGGCGTCGGAGTCGAGGCGCCGGGTGCGCTCGGTGGCGCCGGCGCGTGCGCTCGGCGACCTGCGTCGCGCAGCCAGTGCGAGCAGCGCGGCCAGCCCGAGCCGCTCGCGCAGCGCCGACCTCGTGCAGCAGCCTCGCCGATGTGGCGCAGGTCGGTCAGCGGCCGCTCGCCGCCGACGCGCGGCGAGCACCCGGGCGGTCAGGCCGCGCGTCGTCGGCCGCCTCGAGCAGCGCCGCCACCCCGCGGCCGCGAAGCAGCAGTCGACCCAGCGCGCGCAGCGCGTCGGCGACGTCGTCGGTCAGCTCGTCGCCGCCGGCGTCGAGCTCGGCGGCGGTGTGGCCGAGGAAGCAGGTCAGCGCCGCCGCCCGGACCCGGCCGGCTGCGGTGCGGCTGCTCGAGCGCCTCGAGCAGGGTGAGCCACTCGTCGGCGGCCGGGGTCGCGAAGCACGCGGCCGCCGCCGGCGACGACCGCGGGCACGCCCGACCGCGGCCAGCGCGGCCTGCACCAGCGGCCCGTGGTCGCGTGGCGGCCGCCGAGCACCGCGATGTCGCGCGGCCCGAGCGGCGCGGCCGTCGAACGTCGGCGCCGCGACGCGAGCAGCCGGCGACGTCGGCGGCGAGGTCGCGCGGCGATGTGCGGCCGCGCCTGGCCGATCGGCGATGTCGCCGGACCGCGGCTCAGCCGAAGCTCGTCGCGCGCGCACCACCCGCAGCCGGAACGGGCGCGGGCGCGGCGCGCCCGCCGAGCCGGCGACTCGTCGTGGTGGGCCGTCGACGTCGCGGACGACGATCCGCTCGTCGCCGAGCGCGGCGCCCGCGCAGCACCGCCTGGAGCGAGTCGAGCAGCGGCTGCGTCGCTGCGCCAGTTGGCGCCGAGCGTCTGCGCGGTGGTCGGCGGTCGCCGCGGCCTCGAGGTAGGTGACGACGTCGCCGCCGCGGAAGGCGTAGATCGCCTGCTTGGGGTCGCCGATCAGCACCATCGTCGCGTGGCCGCCGAAGGCCCGCTCGATGCACCTGCCACTGCACCGGGTCGGTGTCCTGGAACTCGTCGACCAGCACGATCCGCCACCGGTGCCGCATCCGCGTCGCGGGCCGGCGCCGTCGGCGTCGGCTCGAGCGCGTCGCGCGAGCTGGCTGAGCAGGTCGTCGTAGGTGAGGACCCCGAGGCGGCGCTTGCGCCGCTCGACCTCCTGCGCGCACCGCCTGCGGCGAAGCGCGACCCGGCGCGCCGCCGGCGGGTGCCGGGATCGGCGTCGGCCGGCTCCAGCGCCGGCCTGCGGGTCGCCGACCGCGGCGCGGGCGAGCGCGAGCGCCTCGGCGCGGGTCGAAGGGCGGCCGCTCGGCGCGCTGGCCGAAGCGCCGGAGGTAGAGGTCGTCGACGACCTCGCTCGACCAGGTCGTCGAGGTCCTCGACCAGGGCCGGCGCCGGCGTCGGTGTCGCCGGCGACGCCGAGGCGAGCGCAGCACCAGCTGGCAGAACTGGTGGGTGGTGGCGATCGTGGCGGCGTCGAAGTCGGCCAGCGCGTCGCGCAGCCGGCCGGCGCCGCGCGCCGAGCTCGGCGGCGTCGGCGTCGAGCAGCAGCGCGATGCAGCCGGCTGTCGGCGGTCGGCGGCGCGCCGGGTCGGCGAGCGCGCGCTCGGCCTCGACGAGCTGGCGCGCGGACCCGCTCGCGCAGCTCCTGGCTGGCGGCCCGGCCGAAGGTGACGACCAGCATCTCGTCGAGGCGGGCGACGCCCTCGGCGACGTAGCGGGTGACCAGCGCGGCGATGGTGCAGGTCTTGCCGGTGCCGGCGCTGGCCTCGAGCAGGGTGGTGCCGGTGGGCAGCGGCGCCGGGAGGTCGAAGGGCTCGAGCTCGGGAGCGCTCATCACCAGCTCCCCTGCTCGGACCGTCGAGCAGCGGGCTCCACAGCCGCCAGCGCGCAGCGCGCCGAACCGGTCGGCCTCGCCGGCGTGCTCCTCGCCGGGCAGGCGGCGGCTGCTCCGCGCCGGGCAGTCGGCGCGGCCTCGCCGAAGACGCGCACGGTGCCCGGAGTCGGCGTCCTCCCCGGGGAAGCGGCCGTCGTCCCAGTCGAAGCCGGCCTTGCGGCGCGCCTCGGTCGACGGTGGCGTCGCGTGCGGCGGACGCCTCGGCGTAGGCGCAGCGACGGCCTTGACCGGCAGCGGCAGCGGCTCGCGCAGCCCGCGGTCGCGCAGGTCGACCAGGTCGCGCGAGCCAGCTCGCGCGCCTGGTGGTCGGGCACCGGCCCGAGCACGAGAGGCGTGGTCGTCGCGGGCGCGGCCGCTGGCGGGCCGGCCGATGGTGTGGGCGGTCCAGTTGCGGTCGGGGTCGGCGGCGCGAGAGCGCCAGCAGCCGTCGACCCAGGACTGCAGCCGGTGCTCGGCGCCGAGCCGGGAGTAGCTGACCGGGACCAGCCGGTCGCCGTACACGCTCCGGCACGGTGCCGCGCAGCCGGCGCCCGCCGCCGAGGTCGACGTCGACGTCGACGGCGCGTGGCCGGGCGCGGTGCGCCGGCCGAGCGCGGCCCGCGCCAGCGGGACGGCGCGGTCGACGATCTCGCCGAGCGACGCGCCAGCCGAGCCGCCCCGGCGGCAGCGCGCCGCGCCGCCACTCCTGCTCGCCAGCGCGGTCTGCGGGGTCGACGCCGGCCAGCAGGTCGCGCGAGCAGCCGGTCGCCGACGCCCCACTGCTCGAGCTCGTCGAGCTCGACCGGGATCGCGTCGCGCGAGCTCGTCGGCCTCGTACGGCGAGCGCGACGTCGAGGCGGCTGCGCAGGAAGCCGCGCACCGGGTGCGCGAAGAAGCCGAGCAGGTCGTCGAGCGCGACGTCCGTCTCGGCGGCGGCGGCGGCAGCGGGCCGGGGAGGAACGGCGCGCGGCGCGACCGCGCGGCCCGGCCGCCGCGCGCGCCCCGGCGAGCGCGGCGGCGGTCGAAGCTGAACGGCCGGTCGCCGGCGCAGGCGCGCCCGGCGTCGACGTTGCGGCGCGTCGAAGGGCTGCAGCGGGTGGCGGGTCAGCGACCGCTCGGCGCACCGGCCGCCGGCGGCTGGTGGCCGTGTCGTCGAGGGCGTCGAGCAGCTCGCCGAGCGGGACGGCCGGCGGCCGCGGGCGCCGGTGTGCTCGTCGGCGCCGGTGTAGGTGACGACCAGCGTCTCGGTCGCGGCCAGGATCGCGTCGAGCAGCAGCTGGCGGTCCTCGCTGCGCGGGTCGCGCTCGCCGGTCACGCGGATCGCGGGCCAGCACGTCGTCGCCGTCGACGACGCCGGCCCGCGGGAAGACGCCGTCGTCGAGGCCCGAGCAGGCAGACCACCCGGTGCGGCACCGAGCGCATCGGCACCATCGTGCAGACGGTGAGCGTGCCGGTGCGGAAGTTGGCCCGGGTCGGCCGGCCGGCGCAGCCGCTGGCCGAGCAGCGCCCGGACGTCGGCCAGCCGCAGCGGCGCGCTCGCGCGTCGGCCGGCCTCGGCGGCGATCCGGGCCAGCTCGCGCTGCGACCTGGCCGGCCTGCCAGGCGTCGT
This sequence comes from uncultured Actinomycetota bacterium, assembly GCA_963719955.1. GTDB lineage: Bacteria > Actinomycetota > Actinomycetes > Propionibacteriales > Nocardioidaceae > Nocardioides. The sequence continues at coordinate 1,046,758 of CAVRDV010000002.1, forward strand.
CGGGCGGCACGTCGGTGAGCGCGTCGACCCCGTCGGCCAGGGCGCCGCAGCCAGTGGCCGAGCGGGTGGCTGCCGACCAGGCGCGTCGGTGGCGGCGACGCAGCCGGTCGACGAGCTCGGCGAGCCGGCCGGCGAGGTCGATCTCGCCGCTGCCGACGTCGTCGAGCGGGAGCGTGCGGTCGAGCCAGGTGCTGGGCGTCGCCGGACATCGCGACGCCGGCAGCACCCGGTCGAGGCCGAACCGCCAGGTGTTCTGCACGACGCTCGGCCAGCCCGAAGTCGGCGCGGTGCTCGGCGTCGAAGCCCCAGCGGACGCCGGACTCGCGCGACCCAGCGGGCGAGCCGCTCGAGGTCGTCGTCGGTGAAGCCGAAGCGGCGCCGGACCGGCGGCGCGCGCGGCCAGGTCGAGCACCTCGCTGGCGGTCGACCCGGCCGCCGGCGAGGTCGAGCAGCGGCGCGGCGACGCGCGAGCAGCGGGTTGGTCTGGGTCAGCGCGCGGTCGGCGAGCCGCACCCGGAGCCGGTGGGCCGGGTGGCCGCGCCTCGCCGACGACCTCGGCCAGCCCGAAGCCGGCCGGATCAGCGGCGCGTAGGTCTCGATGTCGGGGCACATCACGAGGATGTCGCGCGGCTCGAGGGTCGGGTCGTCGGCGAGCAGCCCGACCAGCACCTCGCGCAGCACCTCGACCTGGCGGGCCGGCCCGTGGCAGGCGTGCACCTGGACGCTGCGGTCGCCGGCGGGCGAGCTGTCGCGCCCGGGCGTGGCTCGGGGCGCGGTTGGCGCGCGAGGTCGTCCTGGAGCCAGCCCAGCAGCGTGTCGGGCCGGCGCCGGGTCGCGGTCGGGCCGTCGGCGGCGGCCCAGGCGACGGCGGCCGAGGGTGCGCTGCAGCTCGCGGACGTCGCGCCCGAGCGAGGCGAGCAGCGGGTGGCCGACGCGCGCGTGGCTGTGGTCGTCGTCGCCGCGGGACCGGCGCCGGCGCAGGTCGGCGAGCGCCTCCCACAGGGCCGCCGAGGGGTGCGGCAGCCACAGGTGGACGTCGCGGTGCTCGCGCCAGGGCCGCGAGCAGCTCGACCTCGGTGGCCGGGCAGCCGGGTGTGCCCGAACAGCGAGAGCCGCGTCGGGCAGGTCGACGGTCGCGGGCTCGCTCGCGCAGCCGGGCCACGGTGTCGGCGGCGTGCAGGTCGCGCGGCGGCGGCGCGTCGACCCGCTCGACCAGCCGGCGCCACAGCGGCGGCTGCCAGGCGCAGGTCGTCGGGGACGTCGTCGCCGTCGCCGCACGCCGTCGGTGTCGCGGCCGCCGGTCCAGTCGGCGAGCAGCCGGGGGCGCTGCACGGCGTACGACGGCGAAGAGCCCGGCGAGCCGGCGGGCGACGGCGTAGCGCCGGCCGCGGCGCAGGTCGCCCTCTCGCCGGCGAGGCCGTGGCCGAGGTGGTCGGGCCAGCGTCGCCGCCCACGGCTCGTCGAGGCTGTCGTCGATGCACGTCGAGCAGCGGCCAGGCCAGCGGGTCGGGGCCCACGGGTCGGCGTCGCCGGTGCCGCTGATCTCGGCGACGCAGCGACCAGGGGGTGCGGAAGTCGACGCCGGCGCAGACGCCGTCGCCGCGCCGCGTGCCCGGCCCCGAGGCGGTGGGACAGCCGTTGGGTGAGCCACCGCTCCACGCCCCGGGCCGGCACCACCACGACCTCGGTCGCGAACGGGTCGTCCAGCGGGGTCGCCAGCAGCTCGCCGAGGCCGTCGGCGAGCACGTCGGTGCGCTCGGCTCGATGGAGGTGCAGCGCCACGCACGGCACCCTACGGGCCGCTGCCGACCCTCCCCCGTGGCCCCGGGCTGGTGCCTCCCTGGGCTTGCCCTCCCCGCGGGTCGTGCCTCCGGGGTTTGCTCCTCCGAGGAGCGTTCCGCACCCCACGGCGGCGCTTCCCGGGGGTTTGCTCCTCCGAGGAGCGTTCCGCACCCCACGGCGGCGTTTCGGGTGCGGAGCGCTCCTCGGAGGGGCCAACCACCACCCCGGGTCCCCCACCGTTGCACGCTCCGCAACTCGATGCGCGATGCGAGACAAAGCACGAAGCGCAGGAGTAGCGTGCCCGGCATGCTGTCCGACATCGAGATCGCCGATGCCGCCGATCTCCGCCCCATCGTCCCGCTGGCCGAGGAGACGCTCGGGATCGAGGCCGAGGCCCTGTCGCCGTACGGCCACACCAAGGCCAAGGTGTCCCTCCCCTACATCCGCGGCCTGGCCGACCAGGACGACGGCACGCTGATCCTGGTCACGGCCATCTCGCCGACGCCGGCGGGCGAGGGCAAGACGACCACCTCGGTCGGGCTGGCCGACGCGCTGTCACCGGATCGGCAAGAAGGCGATGGTGGCGCTTGCGCGAGCCCTCGCTGGGCCCGGTCTTCGGCATGAAGGGCGGCGCCGCCGGCGGTGGCTACGCCCAGGTCGTGCCGATGACCGACATCAACCTGCACTTCACCGGCGACTTCGCCGCGATCGCCGCGGCCAACAACCTGCTGGCCGCGCTGATCGACAACCACCTCCACCACGGCAACGCCCTCGACATCGACCCGCGCACGGTCAGCTGGAAGCGCGTGGTCGACCTCAACGACCGGGCGCTGCGCGACGTCGTCGTCGGGCTGGGCGGCGTGGCCAACGGCTACCCCCGCGAGGACGGCTTCGACATCGTCGTGGCGTCGGAGGTGATGGCGATCTTCTGCCTCGCCGAGTCGATCGCGGACCTGAAGAAGCGACTCGGCGACATCGTCATCGGCTACAACCGCAGCAAGCACCCGGTCACCGCGCGCGACCTCAACGCGCACGGCGCGATGACGGTGCTGCTGCGCGACGCCTTCGCGCCCAACCTCGTGCAGACCCTCGAGCACACGCCGGCGATGATCCACGGCGGCCCGTTCGCCAACATCGCCCACGGCTGCAACTCGGTGATCGCCACCCGCACGGCGCTCAAGCTCGCCGACTACGTCGTCACCGAGGCGGGCTTCGGAGCCGACCTCGGCGCGGAGAAGTTCATCGACATCAAGTGCCGGGCCAGCGGTCTGCGGCCCGCGGCCGTGGTCCTGGTGGCGACGATCCGGGCGCTGAAGTACCACGGCGGCGTGCCGGCCGCGCAGCTGCAGGAGGAGAACGTCGAGGCGCTCGCCGCCGGCATGGCCAACCTGCGCCGCCACATCCGCAACGTCCGCGACGTCTACGGCCTGCCCCTGGTCGTCGCCGTCAACCGCTTCCCGAGCGACACCGACCTGGAGATCAAGACCGTCGTCGACCTGGTCGCCGAGGAAGGCGTGAGCGCCGTCCCGGCCACGCACTTCACCGACGGCGGCGCGGGCGCCGAGGCCCTCGCCCACGCCGTGCTCGAGACGATCGACACCGCGGGCGACGACCGCTTCTCCTTCGTCTACCCCGACGAGATGTCGCTGGCCGACAAGGCGGAGGCCGTCGCCACCTGGGTGTACGGCGCCGGGCACGTGTCGTGGGACGCCAAGGCGCGGCGCCGGCTGGAGCGGATCGAGGCCGAGGGCTACGGCCACCTGCCGATCTGCGTGGCCAAGACGCAGTACTCCTTCTCCACCGACCCGGCCGCGCTGGGCGCGCCCACCGGCCACACCGTCAACGTGCGCGAGGTGCGGCTGGCGGCCGGGGCCGGTTTCGTCGTGCTGGTCACCGGCGACGTGATGACGATGCCGGGGCTGCCGAAGACGCCGGCATCGGAGCACATCGACATCGACGACGACGGGCGGATCACCGGCCTGTCCTGACCGGCTGCGGGCCGGTCGAGACCGCAGCGAAACCGCAGACCTGCGGACGGACGACGGCCCCGCACCCTCCCGAGATGGACGTGCGGGGCCGTCGGCCTCCCCCGAGGTCAGTCGCTGCGGTCAGCCGGAGACGTTGCGCCGTTCCTCGACGTGCGTCACGCGCTGCCGCTGCTGGTTCATCGCCAGCGCCAGGACGATCGCGAGCACACCGACGGCGATCAGGATCCACCCGAGCGGACCCTCGTCGACCCAGCCGGTGCCGACGTCGACGACGTCGAACGCGAGCACCAGCCCGGCGAGCAGCAGGACGATTCCCAGTCCGATTCCCATGACAGCCTCCTCTAGAACACCCGCCGACGGCTGCCGCCGATCGGCACGAAGTTCAGGATCAGACCCACCACGAGCAGGATCAGCCCGATGGTGGTCAGGATCGAGATGCCGGCCACAAGTCCCACGATCAGCAGGATCAGACCCAAGACGATCATTCAGTCACTCCTTCGGATTGGTGCCCTTCCGGCGCCGGAGAGGCACAGCGAGTCAAGCGACTCCGCCGGGCATCCGGTACCCCCCAAGGGGTGAGGGCACGCCCCCGCCGACCGCAGTACGATCTCGGCGTGACGATCCGGATGGCTGTGGTCAACGACTACGAGGTGGTCGTCCACGGCGTCGCCGGGATGCTGCGGTCCTACACCGACCGGATCGAGGTGGTCGAGCTCGACGCCGACTCCTCCGTCGTGTCCCCGGTCGACATCGCGCTCTACGACACCTTCGCCCAACCGCAGGGCGACCAGTCGGCGGTGGGGCGGCTGGTCACCAACCCGCAGGTCGGCCGAGTCGTCGTCTACACCTGGAACCTCGACCCCGCCCTCGAGCACGCCAGCCTGCGCATCGGCGCCTCGGGCTACCTCTCCAAGCGGCTCACCGCCTCCGAGCTGGTCTCGGCCCTGGAGGCCGTCCACGACGGCGAGGTGGTCGCCTCGGCCGACGACGCCAGCAGGGCTCCGATCGGCGGCGACTGGCCCGGCCGCGAGGAGGGGCTGACCCCGCGCGAGTCAGAGGTGCTCTCCCTGATCACCCAGGGACTCTCCAACAAGGAGATCCTCGACCGCACCGGGCTCTCCATCAACTCGGTCAAGTCCTACATCCGCTCCTGCTACCGCAAGATCGACGTCACCAGCCGCTCGCGCGCGGTGCTGTGGGGGATCGACCACGGCTTCCAGCCCGACCGCTCCCGCACCCTCGGCCCCCAGATCCCAGGGGCCGTCTGACCCACCCCGGTTCTCGGGCCGGGTCCCCACGTACGCCGCTGGGGACCCGGCGCCGACCACGGGGGACGCGTCACGAGGGGTCACGGATCTTCCGAAAACCCCGCTAGACCAGTCGCTGCGCTCCTATCCTCGACGGGTGCGTGGAGAGCGGGGAATGACCCGCCTGATCCTCCCCGCGGTCGTCGCGCTGACGGTGTGCGGCCTCTTCCTCGGGTTCGTCTGGTCGCAGGCGGCCCCCAGTCCGGAGCCCACGCCCAGCCAGGCCGCGGTGATCGACCCTGTCCTGACGACGCTGACGACCGTCGTCGACGCCGACACCGGCAAGCCGCTCGGCGCCGGCTGGGTCACCGAGCTCGGGGGCGACCTTGACCCGCAACGCGCCGACTCCCACGGCCGGGTCACCCTGCGCCTGGACGCTCCGGCCCTGATCCGCGTCGGCGCGCCCGGGTACGCCGACCGCGTGCTCGCCGTGGCCCCCGGCCAGCAGCCGGCCGTCGACCTGGTGCGGCGCACCGCCGACAGCCTGTCCCTCCGCTTCGGTGGCGACGTCATGCTGGGCCGCCGCTTCTACGAGCCGCTCACGAGCGGCGACACCTGGCTCCAGGACGGCGCCGGCGTCCAGCGGCACCTCGCGGTGCTCGACGAGATCGCCCCGCTGCTCGGCGACGCCGACCTCACCGTGGTCAACCTCGAGACGTCGCTGGTGCGGGACCCCTACTTCCGCGGCGCCCGCCCGCCGCGGTTCCACCAGACGAAGGACCTGGTGTTCGCGACCGCACCGGCGGCGGCGATCGCGCTCAAGCGTGCCGGCGTCGACGTGGTCGACCTCGGCAACAACCACGTGTACGACGCCCTCGGCGCCGGCCTGAACTCCACGCTGCGCACCGTCGAGGCGGCCGGCCTCGCGCACTTCGGCGCCGGCCGGACCCCCGCCGAGGCCTGGCGGCCGGCGTACGTCGAGGCGCGCGGCCAGCGCGTCGCCTTCATCGGGTGCACCACGGTCACCGGCGACGCCCATCCGGTGCTCTACGTGGCGACAGACACTCAAGGCGGCGCCGCCGCCTGCGCCCCGACCCCGATGCGCCGCGCCATCGCCGAGGCTCAGGCCCAGGCCGACACGGTCGTGGTGATGATGCACGGCGGCACGGAGTACCAGCAGAGCCAGGACCCCGAGGTCCGCCAGCTGTCCTCCGTCGCCGCCGAGGCGGGCGCCACCCTCGTCGTCAACGGGCACCCCCACGTGATCGGCGGGGTGGTCCGCGAGGGCGACGCGCTGGTGGCCGAGACGATGGGAAACCTGGTGTTCGACCAGAACCTCTGGTCGACGCTGCGGTCCTACCTGCTCCGCGTCGACCTGCGCGGCGGCACCCCGGTGCGCACCGTCGCCGACCCGTTCGCGATCTCCGACTACTCGCCGGTCCCGACCACCGGCGACCTCGCCGACTCCTCGGCGCGGGTGGCGGCGGGGCTGCTCGACGGGCCGCTGCTCCTCGGCTCCGGCACCGCCACCACCACCCGCCTCCCGACTCCCGGCACCCCGCCGATCACCGGCACCACCGGGGACGTGGTGCCGCTGCCGCCCGGGGCGTGGCTGCCCGCGGGCCAGGACGACGTCGTGCTCGGCGAGGACCTCCTCTTCGGCACCGGCACCATCGAGCGGATGGACACCGGTACCGACGGCGGCACCCCGCTGCTCTGGAGCCTCGGGAAGTACACCCGCGTCGGCAACGACGCCGCCTGCACCGGCCACCGCGGCCTGCACGCCGTGCGCCAGCCCGCCCGCGACTTCGACGTGGTGGCCTACCCCTCCCACCGGGTGCCGGTGTCACCGGGCGACCGGCTGAGCCTCGTCGTCAGCGTCGCCACCGCCTCGCGCGGCGCTCAGGCCGAGATCCGGTGGTACGCCGAGATGGCCGGCCCCAGCAGCGACGTCGTCGTGCTGCCGCTCGACTCGGGCGAAGGCTCCGCCCCCGGCGGCTGCCGCCAGCTGCGGCTCGACGTCGTCGTGCCCGACGGCGTCACCGCCGCCCAGCCGTACCTCCGCCTCGGCGACCCCGGCGGTGTCACCCGCGCCGGCGAGGTGATGGCCGACGACATCCGGCTCATCCGCTGGGCCCAGCCCGGCCACGGCGGCCGCCTCTACAACGTCGTCGACTTCCGCCGCGACGCCACCGTCGCCCCGGTCACCGACGCCCGCTGAGGCGGGGCGCTTGTTAGATCTGGGCAGAGCTCCGTCGTCTCTCGCCGCGTCACAGCGCCCAGAGTGGGCGTGGTGCGCTTCGGCTGGTGAGGTGCCCGCACAGGCGTCCTCCCCGCCAGCGCGCCCCTGCCACCGCGCTCGGCGCCCATCTCCTGCGTCGTTCTTGGGGGTTAGTGCCCGCTCGAGCGGGCACTAACCCCCCACAGCGCAGCAGGAGTTGGGCCACCGCCGTCCACCGGACACCTGCTGCCTTCCGCCGCCTGTCGGCGTGCCCCCGCGACGGGTCTGTCGAGGGTCGGCCGCCAAAAGGGCCGGCAAACATCACGACGGCCCGCGGCCCGCCGCCGTCGTGGCGTCGCCCGGTCCGTCGCGTTCCCCCCTCACGCCCCGAGCCTCCCGAGGACGGAATTGCCGCGAAACGGGGGTTGCATCCTCCCGTGGCTTCGAACGCAGGGTTCCGTGTACGTTCCCGCCCCGCATCGGCGCGCGTCCCGAAACACCGTCCCCGGGTTCGGCCGCGGGCAGCGTGAGTACGACGACGGATGGCACGCCAGCCCGGCTCTGGCAGCTTGAGGTGCATGAACTCAGCCCAGGCAGATCGCACCCCCAACCGCGCATTGACAATGTCGACTCCTCGATGGCTGCACGTCCTCGCGCTCACCTTGATGTCGGTGCTTGCCGTGGCGGTGATCGTCTTGCTGGTTGGCTTCGTCACGGCCGGAGCCGAGGACAATCTGGCTTTGGTGACCCTGATCTTCGCCGCCGTCGTCGCGGTGCCTCTCCTGGTGGCGGGCGGACTCTGGGTGGCCGGCATCGCTGTGCGCACCCGATCTCCGAAACTGGCCCGCGCCCTGACAGTGCTCAGCGTCGTGGTCGGGGCGTTGAGCATCGTGTTCGTCGGGTGGGTTCTGCTGGCATCCATATAGGGTCGCAGGGACAGATCGGCACATCCGGATCGGGCCGGCACCGTGGGCTGAGTCGCCCGCAGGGCCACCTCCCGTGACTCACCGGAAGCCCACCCGCCATCCCGCACCGGCACGCACCGCGTGCCCATCGTCTTCCGGGATCCTGAAACCACCTCCGGACTTGCGTCACTTCGGCCGCCTGTGGACGCATCGGTTGATGGTGAAGCAGGGGGTTGGTGCTGCGGGAGGGCGTCATCCGTAGTGGTAGCGGCATGCGGCGATGCGGACTTCGTCGCCGACGATCTTATAGACGAGGCGGTGCTCTTCGGTGATGCGCCGCGACCAGTAGCCAGCGGAGTCGTGTCTGAGGGGCTCAGGTTTGCCGATGCCCTCGTTGCCGTTGCGTGTGATGTCGGCGAGGAGGGTGTTGATCCGCTTGAGGATCTTGCGGTCTTGAGCCTGCCACCACAGGTAGTCCTCCCAGGCGTTCTCGTCCCAGACCAGCAGCACCTCAGTCGGCCTCGAGGAGGTCGTGAGCCTGGCCGTGCCCGGTTTCGAGGCGTTCCATCGCGTCAAGGAGCCGGCGGGCGTTGGCCGGGGAACGCATCAGGTAGGCGGTCTCCTTCAACGACTCGTAGTCCTCCAGGGAGACGATGACGACGGGGTCGTGGCCGGCCCGGGTGATGACAACCTCCTCGCGGTCGTTGGTAACGCCATCAAGCACTTCGGCGTAGCGGGCCCGGGACTCGGTGTAGCTCATCGTCTTCATGACACCTCCTGTACAGAAAAGTGTACGTCACAAGGGTTGGTCAAGCAAGAGCACCCAGCCGAGGCTGCGAACACTGACCCACTCCGCCGCGAAGGCGGCCATGTCCTCACAGCCGCGTAGCGTGCGCCCGCGGCCGTGTCTATCCGCCGCCTGCGGGGCGTACCGCGACCGCGGCCTTCCGCCACGTCAGCGGAACTGGGAGACGACCTCGATGGGGCCGATGATGTGAGTGTTGAACTCTTCGAGCTCGTCGGCCGGGATCCAGTACTCGAGGATGGTGTCCCCGCCGGCCTGGTGGACTTCGTACCGGTCGAGGAAGGTCTTCTCCACCTGGAACCGAGTGACGTAGCCGACTCCACTCGCTTTGACGTTCCAGGCGCGGGCAATTCGAGTTGCGTAGTCCTCGTTGAGCACCGGGTAGAAGATCGGCTGGTCCGGCAGGCGTGGCGGCCACTCGCGCCAACCGGACGCTTCGACCAGGGCCAGCTCTTGAGGGCCGGTCGGTCGCCACAGGGTCACCGTCTCAACGCTCATCGGACGAGTATGACTGTCGTCGTCTCGTGGTCGGGAGGTGTTCGGCGGTGCTCCTGTCGAGCACACCTGGGTCACCCGACCAGCCGCAGTGTCTGCGCAGCGGGGCCGATGTGGACCGCCTGGCCCCAGCCGAGTTGAAGCGAGTCGCTCTCGATGCCGTCTCCGAAGGCGACCAGCCGGTCGGACTCGACGATCACCTCGAGTGGGCGGTCGCGCAACTCACCCTCGGTGTGGTCGGTCGTGGTCGCGACCGACGGCCACGCCTCGCGGACGAACCAGAGCAGCCGACGCTCGGCCGGGCCAGGTATGGCCAGCAGGCTGTGACGCTCGCGTACTACGGAGCTGCACCATCCGGTGGCGCCCGTGCCCGTGGCGACGATCAGCCCTGACGACGCTTGACGTTCGGCTTCTGCGCCAGGGGCGCTGAGGAGGTAGCGCGCGGTCTGGTGGCTGGGGTGGCCGACGAAGATCTCGTTCAGCGCAAGCAGGCTCTGGCCGTCGTCGAGAACGGCTTGGACCATGGTGCGTTCCTGAACGACGCCGCCGCCACGCAGCAGCCCGAAAGCGTCCGAGGGACTGTGGGTGACCAAGACACCGGCGTTGCGACCGGGTTCGGGATCGATGCCGATCACCGGCTGGCCGGTCAGGTACTTGGCCACGTTTGCGACCAGGCCATCCTGTCCGACGACGACGACGAGGTCATCCGGCGCGAAGAGGAACCTGGGGATGTCTTCGCGCTCGATCGTGCCGCGCCGCCAGTCGGTCGGGATGGAGTCCGTGACGTGCGCGATGGCCTTGGCGGTGAGGTAGTGGCGTTCTTCGAGCTCGTCCAGGTCCCGCCCTCGCGTGGCGAGGAAGAACGCCGCCTGCCCTCGGGTGCCGTGCCGGGACAGCAGCCCGTCGTACTCCGTGCGTCGGTGGATGATCACCACCCTGGGTGCCAGGCTCATCGCACGCCATCCCGGGTGGTCAACCGAGCCAGTGCGTTTGACACTAGGTCCGGGGTCACCACCAGCGTGTCGATGCTCGGTAGATGGGCAGCCAGCTCCTTGGCTGCCAGCCCGAGCAGGACCGCCTGGGGCAAGTCGCGGTAGGCGGCCACGTGGGCAGCCTCGGCCTCTCCCCGGGCAACGCCGTTCACGCGGGTGGCTTGAGCGCCGGCCTCCGCCAGGGTCAGCGTCCGCTGCGCTTCGGCTTCCGTGGCGATCACGTCCGCGGCCGCAGCCTCCCCCGCCTCGCGCCTGGCGTTGGTACCGCGCTGGGCGACCAACTGCTCTTCGCGGCGCGCGAGCTCGATCTGGGTCTGCAGCTCGTTCTCCCCAATGGCCCTCTCACGCTCGACCGCGACCGCGCGGCGTTCGAAGGTCGCCCTGTCCGCGTCCTGCTGGACCTGCTCGCGGGTCGGGGTGCGCAGCGCCTTCTCGACCTCGGGCTCGGGTCGCACTGCCACCACCCTGATCCCGACCACCGCGATCCCCGTCTCGGCCAGGCGCGGGTCGCCGGCCAACCCCGCGGCGATCGCCTCCCGGACCGGACTGACACCGCGGGCCAGGGCGGTGGACAGGTCCTCGCCGGCGAGCAGATCGATGGCGTACTGCTGGGCGGTCTCGGCGAGCAGGCCGGCGACCTGCTCCAGCGGAGCGGCGCGCCAGCGCCCGGTCCCGGGATCGATCGAGAAGTCGATCCGTGCCGCCGCGGTGGCCGGCTCGGTCAGCCGGTAGGTCACCGTGGCCTGCACCGTCACGTCCTGAAAGTCGCTGGTCCGCCCGTGGAACAGCAGGGGAAGCTCGCGGTCGTCGACCGGGACCTCCGACAGCACGGCACTGAGCGGACGGAACCAGAACGCCGCGCCGACGCCCGCGTGCACGGTCTTGCCGTTGCGGACGTGCGCGACGTGGGTGGTGGTCGTCCCACGCAGGTGGCGGATAAACGGGTAGCGAGCGATGTCGGCCATCGGGGTCTCCTCAGTGAATTAGCGTCAGGATGACGATAACTCGCTTCTTCAGTAATCGTCAACTTGACGAGAAGTGGCTAGACTAGACCGCATGGGCAGCCATCCCCCCTTCGCGGTCACCGTCGACCTGGTCGTTCTCACCATCCGCAACGAGGCACTGAACGCGCTGATGATCCAGCGCGGCGAAGAGCCGTACGCCGGGCAGTGGGCGCTCCCAGGCGGGTTCGTCCACGAGGACGAGGACCTCGACGACGCAGCGGTCCGAGAGCTCGACGAGGAGACCGGGCTGTCCCGCGAGGACGTCCACCTCGAACAGCTCGCCACCTTCGGCGCCCCACGGCGAGACCCGCGCCAGCGCGTCGTCACCGTCGCCTACCTGGCGCTGGCCCCCGACCTGCCCGCCCCCCGCGCCGGCAGCGACGCCGCGGACGCGTCCTGGCGGCCGGCGGGTCCGGCGCTGACGCGCAAGCGGCTGGCCTTCGACCACGCCGAGATCCTTGCCGCCGGCATCGAGCGGGCCCGCGCCAAGCTCGAGTACACCCCGTTGGCCACGGCCTTCTGCCAGTCCGAGTTCACCATCACCGAGCTGCGCCGCGTCTACGAAGCCGTCTGGGGAGCCCCACTGGACCCGCGGAACTTCCACCGCAAGGTGACCAAGACCGACGGCTTCCTGGCCCCCACCGAGCACACCACCACCCGGGACGGGGGCCGCCCCGCTCGCCTCTATCGAAGCGGCGACATCGACGTGCTGCACCCGCCACTCCTCCGCACCGGCGGATCCCTCTAGTTGCCGCGCCGCGCACACACCACCGGCACCGGCGCCTCCAGCGCCACAAGCCCCACGACCTGTCGGCTCGGCCGGCAGCCTGGTAGCGACCCATCAGCGCGGATCGGGCCGGCGCGTCGAGGATCGGGACGACGAGGTGGAGTCCGAGTGCTGCTGCGACGTTGCTGTAGGCGCCGATCGTGACCGAGGGGTTGCCTGCCTCGATCCGGTGCACGGTGACGCGCGACACGCCGGCGGCTTCGGCACAGGCGACTACCGTGACACCCAGGGCCTTTCGGCGTTCGCCGACGCTCGCTCTGGCCACTTCGCGGCCTGTGGGCCGGGCGTGCCGCGCGGTCCGGGTCAGGCGTGCTCGTCCGACGCCTGCTTGTCAGGCTGGGCGGACCACGCGGGTGGCACGTCGGCACCAGACTCCTCGTCGCGCTCGGCGTCGTCGGCGGTCGCCTGCAACGCACCGGCGGCGTGGTGCACTGGCGCGTAGACGGCGTAGAGGCGGATCGGTTCGTCGCCGATGTTGATGACGTTGTGCCAGGTGCCGGCGGGGACCATGATCGCCCACCCGTCCTCGACTTCCCGGTCGAAGTCGAGCTGCTTCTCGGTAGGGCCCATTTGCACGCGGCCACGGCCGCCGTCGAGGCGGAGGAACTGGTCGGTCTGGGGGTGCGCCTCGAGGCCGATGTCCTCGCCGGGCGGGATCGACATGAGCGTCACCTGCAGGTACGTGCCCGACCAGGCGACCGCTCGGTAGTGGTCGTTCTCGAGCGTCGCCTTCTCCAAGTCGAAGCTCTGGGGCTGAGGTCCGATGTCCTTGATGGTCATGTGATCTCCTGCTCGACGACGGTGTTCCGGGGCGCCTTCCACGCTAGGGCACGGGTGGCTGCGCGGAATCGGCGTCACTCCTCTCGCGCGGCCAGGTGCTCCCAGAGCGGGTCGGTGAAGCGACTGAGCTGCGAGTACGCCGACACCACCGAGTCGTACGCCGCCTGCGCGGCCGGATCCGGCTCGATCCGATCCGGCGGACGGGTCATCGCAGCAGTCGCCTCGTCGAAGTTCGCATAGGTGCCGTGCCCGACGGCGGCACAGATCGCTGAGCCGAGGCCGGCCGCATCGGGGTTGCCGGGACGTGCCACCGGCCGGCCGAAGACGTCGGCCACGATCTGCACCATCAGGTCCGAGCGGGCACCACCGCCGGAGACCACGAGGCGCGACGCCGGTCGACCGAGCGCCGCCTCCATCGCCTCGACGTGGCCACGCATCGTCATCACGATGCCCTCCAGGATCGAGCGGTGCAGGTGGTGCGGGCCGTGCGATCCGTCGAAGCCCAGGATTGCGCCCCGTCGGTGCGGGGCATCGGCGGATGTCAGCCAGTCGGGGACCGTGAGCAAGCCCCCACACCCCGGAGCCACGTTCCTCGCCCCTGCGTCGAGCCATGCGGCGACGGCCTCCGGGTCGACCAGCTCCGGCGCGGCGGCGCTCACCAGGTCGCGCAACCAGGAGACGGTCCACATGCCGCGGCGGATGCCGTGGCTCTCGTAGAGCACCTGGCCGGGCACGGCAGCGGCGTTGGCCCAGTAGCGGTCGTCGGCGGCGGCGGAGTCGTCTCCGACGGTCATCGCCGCGATGTAGGTGCCGAGCGACAGCAGCACCGGCCCGGGCTCCACGAGCCCGCACCCCAACGCCTCGACCGCCTTGTCGTTGCCCGTGGCGTAGACCGCCAGTCCCGCCGGGATGCCGGTCTGCGCCGCGGCGGACTCGGTGACGTGGCCGAGCAGACCCCCGGGATCGACCAGCGAAGGGAGCAGCGACGCCGGCATCCCCGTCCGCTCGAGCTCCGTCGGGTCCGTCGACCAGCGTCGCGTGACCGTGTCGATCGGCCACGTCCCGTGATAGCTCGCGGAACTGTCGCGCCGCTCGCCGGTGAGCCGGGTCGCGAGGTAGCCGCCGGCGCTCGTCACCGTGGCCACGCGACCGTCCACCTCGCCCAGCGGCTGGGGGACTCGGGCGTCCATCCAGCTCAGCACCGGCTCGGTGAGGAGGCCCTCGTCGTTCAGCAGCGCGCGGCACGAACGGATCCCGCACAGCCCGACCGCGACCACGTCGTCGACCTCGCCCGCGAACGACGCCAGCGCCTCGCGCGCCGCGGCGGCCAGGCTGTCCCACAGGTCGTCGTCCGGGTGGACGGCGCGGCCGCCAGGTCCGAGGTCGTAGGGGCGCAGCACCACCCGTCCCGAGGCGTGCACCGTCCCCGACGCGTCGACCACCGAGACCTTCGTGCTCTGCGAGCCGCCGTCGACGGCGAGGAAGTACGCCGTCACGGCACCGGGCCGTCGTCGAGCACCGCGGCACCCTCGTCGTCGATCGGGAAGACCGAGCCGGGGTTCATGATGTTGCGGGGGTCGAAGGCACGCTTGAGACCGCACAGCAGGGCATAGGCACTGCCGTGCTCCTCCTGGATCCACGGCGTGCGGTACTTGCCGACACCGTGGTGGTGCACCATCGAGCCGCCCGCCCGCAGCGCCTCCTCGACGACGATCGCGTTCAGCGGCAGGTGGTAGCGGTCGATCTCCTCGCGCGGCTCGCAGGTGACGTCGTAGTCGTAGACGACGTAGAGGTTCGTGCCGGTCTGGTAGCTGTGCGAGGAGTGGGCGCCCAGCAGGGTGAGGTCGTCGGCGCGATCGAACGTCGTACGGATCCTGTCCATCACCGCCGCGTAGAGCTCGGCGGTGTGCGACCAGTCGACGGCGACCTCGGTCGTGTAGGCCAGGTGGGGCCGCTCGCGCATCGCCTGCGTCTCGGCCTCGATCTTGTCCGGCCCCCAGTTCAGCGACTCGAACCAGCCGCGGATCTCCTCCTCGGGGACCTGGGTGTGGGCTACCTCGGCCACAGCCGCCTCGATCCCGCGCACCGTCGCCTGCACCAACGGAGCCGGCCCCTCGGCCGAGAGCACGACCAGGTTCTGGTCCAGCGGGTGGTCCGGGAAGTGCTGACGGGCGTCCTCCGGTGAGTAGAGCCGGACCACCGCGGGGCGGTAGCCCGCGGTCACGATCTCGCGCAGCAGCGCCACCCCCTCCGCGAAGTCCGGGAGCAGGAAGCCGAAGTAGCGGGTGGTGTCGGGGTACCAGCGGAACAGCTTGACGGTGACCTCGGTGATGTAGGCCAGCGAGCCCTCGCTGCCGATGAGCACGTGCCGGATGTCGGGTCCGGCGGCCCGGCGCGGCACGTTCTTCACCCGGACCACCCGGCCGCCCGGGAGCACCGCCTCCAAGCCGACGACCAGGTCCTCGATCGCGCCGTAGAGCGTGGAGAACTGCCCGATGGAGCGGGTCGCGACCAGTCCGCCCAGCTGGGCGATCGGCTTGGACTGGGGTGAGTGTCCGGTGGTGAGGCCCTGCTCGCGCAGCGTGTCCTCCAGCACCTGCAGCGGTACGCCGCACTGGACGGTCGCCTGCATGTTCTCGATGTCGATGCGCAGGATCTGGTCCATGCGCGACCCGTCGACGACCAGGCTGTCCTCGACGACCGTCTCCAGCCCGCCCTCGGTGCTGGTGCCGCCGGTGCGTGCGACCACCGCCACGCGTTCGCGGTGCGCCAGGTCCAGCAGCTGCGCGACCTGCTCGGTCGACCCGACGTAGGCGATCGCGGCCGGGATCGGGCCGTCGTAGATGCCGTGCACGGCGGAGTACTTCTTGAACCGGTCGACGCTCGCGGCCCGCAGCCGCTCCTCATCGGTGTCGACCGCGCCGGGGCCGAGCAGGTCGGTGACCGCGCGGACCAGCTCTGCCCGGCTCAGGGTGGATCGGGAGGTCACCATGCGGCCAGCCTCTCAGGGAAACGGACGGGTGGGTGTGGCCCCGCCGACGTCAGCGGACAAGGTAGCCACCGTCAACGACGAGCACGTGGCCGTTGACGTAGTCGGAGGCCCGCGAGGCCAGGAACACCACGGCGCCCATCAGGTCGGCCGGATCGCCCCAGCGGCCTGCCGGGATGTGCTCGATGACTCGGCGGTTGGCCTCTTCGTCGGCGCGGGTGACCGCCGTGAGCGCGGTGACGACGTAGCCGGGAGCGAGGGCGTTGACCTGGACGTTGTGCTTGGCGAGCTCGTCGCAGTAGGCCTTGGTGAAACCGACCACGCCGGCCTTGGTGGCGGCGTACGCCGGTGACCGCTGGCCGCCGAGGTAGGAGAACAGCGAGGCGACATTGATGATCTTGCCGCTGCCCTGCCGGGTCATCACGAGGCCGGCCTCGCGCGCCATCTCGAAGACTGCCGTCAGGTTCACCGCCACCATCGGGTCCCACTGCGACCGGTCGAAGTCGGCCACCTCGGCCAGCAGACAGATGCCCGCGGAGTTCACGAGGATGTCGAGGCCGCCGAGCTCAGCCACGCAGCGATTGACCACCTCGACCGGTGAGCCCGGCTCGGTGAGGTCGGCAACCACGCCGACGTAGCGGCGCCCGCACTCGGTGACGAGCCGTTGCGTCTCACCCCCGTCGTCGAGGAGGCCCGCCACGCACACGTCGGCCCCGGCGCGGGCAAGAGCCACGGAGAAGGCGCGACCCAGCCCGGTGTTGCCGCCGGTGACGAGCGCCCGCTTCCCGGCGAGGGAGAAGACGTCGAGGTCGAAGTCGCTGAGCTCCATCAGACCCTCACGCGTGCCGAGGTCGGCTCGGACACCCGAACGTTGGCCACACCACCATCGAAGCACGCATCAGTCGCCAGCGCGCGCCCCGCGGAGCCGTTCTCGCAGTGGTCGTGCACGATCGCGGCCCGGGTGCGGCTTCTGCTCACAGACGGACGTACATACCGACCGATTGTCGCGACCGGTTCAGCGCGCGCGCAGGTCAGCGATGGCGAGTTGGTACGTCCGTCCATGAGATAGATGTCGACACCAAATAGCCGCCCCTGCGCGGGCGCCCGCCACGATTGGCCGGTCGGCGGTCAGCGGTGCTTGCCCGCCCCCGTCCGCAGCCGCAGCACGACGCCGCCGTGGTCGGAGGGCCAGAGGCCGGTGGCGCGGTCGCGGTCGCGCACCGAGGTGCCGGTGACCCGGCCCTTGTCGACGGCGTACCCGCGTCCCTTCGCCGACCGCGCGAAGACCATGTCGATGCGGTGGTCGAAGCCGTCGCCGGTGGCGTCGTCGACGGTCTCGGAGAGGCCGGAGGTCCAGCCCTGCTCGGCCGGGCGCCAGCGCAGCCACTCGTCGGTGAAGCCGCCGGGGCCGGTGACCAGGTCGTAGGCCGCCTTGTGGGGCACCGTGTCCACCGGCTTGATCCGTTCGTCGAGCGGGTCGGAGTTGCAGTCGCAGACGAAGATCACGTCGCGGTCGGTGGGCGTCGCGGCCAGCAGCTCGCTGACCTGCGCCAGCGCCAGGTCGGAGCTGAACGCCTCGAGGTGGGTGTTGACGAACCGGAAGCGCTGGTGGCCCTTGCGCACGTCGACCCACTGGTAGCCGCGGTCGAAGCTGGTCGGGATGCCCGCCACGCTGACCTGGAGGTTGTTGGCGTAGATCGCGCCACCGCTGTCGAGGACCCGCGCCTTGCCGGCACGCATCAGGATCACGTCGCGCATCGTCATCCGCACGTCGCGGACGGTGCCGCCCATGGTGCCGTCGAAGGGGCTGCCGGTGAAGCTCGGCGCCTCCACGTCGGCGCGGTCGCCGACGTTGACCGCGACGTAGTGCTGGCCGCGCGCGGCAAGCGCGTCGAGCAGGATCTGCAGGTAGTCGTAGTCGACCGTCGTCGCGTTCTGCACGCCGACCTGGGTGAGCTCCAGCGGACCGCTGCGCCACAGCGCCACCTCCTGCAGCCCGACCAGGTCGGGGCGGGTGCGGGCGATCTCCTTCGCCAGCAGGCGCGCACGCACCGGGAAGCTGGTCCGGTCCACGATGTCGCGGGTCACGTGCGTGGCGTTGGCCAGCGCGACCAGCACGTCCTGCTGGTTCCCGCCGGCCGCCTGCGCGGCCAGCGCGGCGTTGACCGGACGGTTGATGTCCGCGCCGAGGTAGAGGTTGCGCGTCATCACCGTCACCGGCTGGCCGCGGTGGTGGTGCCCCTTGCCGGCGTACGCCGGCCCGGTCAGGCCGCCGGTCAGCGTGAGTGCCAGGAGCGCGGTGAGGACCACCGCGACCCCTCCTCGCCAGGTGGCGCGCGTTGTCCCCATGAGTGATCCTCCTCGATCTGATCCTGGGCAGATCCTGACCCCCTCCGCGCCACTTGGCAATGGCCCGTGCCAGTTGTGGACCGGCGGAGGGACGGCCAAGGTAGGGGCCATGGCCACCCGCGAGTACGACATGGACACCACCACCCGGGGTGGGGCGCTGCGCGTCCGGACCCGCGGCCGCGCGGTGTTGTCGAACCCGATGACCAACCGCGGCACGGCGTTCACCGACGCGGAGCGCCGGATGCTCGACCTGGTCGGGCTGCTGCCCACCGGCGTCACCAACATGGAGAACCAGTCCCGTCGGCTCTACGAGCAGTTCCGCCGCACCTCCACCCCGCTGGGGAAGTACCTCCACCTCTCGGCCGTCCGCGACCGCAACGAGGTGCTCTTCTACCGTCTGCTGGCCGACCACCTCGAGGAGATGCTGCCGATCGTCTACACCCCCACGATCGGGGAGGCGATCGAGCGGTTCAGCCACGAGTACAACCGGCCGCGCGGGGTCTTCCTCAGCATCGACCGGCCCGAGGACGTCGAGCGGTCGCTGCTCGACTACGGCCTGGGCGCCGACGACATCGACCTGCTGGTGGTCACCGACTCCGAGGGCATCCTCGGCATCGGCGACCAGGGCGTGGGCGGCATCCAGATCGCCATCGGCAAGCTGTCGCTCTACACCGCGGCCGCCGGCATCCACCCGCGGCGCGGGATCCCGATCGTGCTCGACGTCGGCACCGACAACCTGGGCCTGCTCAACAACGAGATGTACCTCGGCGAGCGGCACGCCCGGGTCCGCGGCCAGCGCTACCACGACTTCGTCGACCACTTCGTTGCCAGCCGCGCCAACGGCTCTTCCCGCACGCGATGCTCCACTGGGAGGACTTCGGCCCGGCGACCGCGCACCACCTGCTCGGTCGCTACTCCGACCTGTGCACGTTCAACGACGACATCCAGGGCACGGCCGCCGTGGTGCTGGCGGCGCTCCTTGCGGGGGTCGACGTCACCGGCCACGAGCTGACCGACCACCGGATCGTGATCTTCGGCGCCGGCAACGCCGGCATCGGCATCGCGCATCTGGTCCGGGAGCGGCTGGTGCGCGGCGGGCTGACCGAGGCCGAGGCGCTCGACCGGTTCCACGCCATCGGCGTCAACGGGCTCTACGTCGACGACCAGCGCCGAGCTGACGGACTTCCAGCAGCCCTACGCCCGACGCCGGGAGGAGATCGCCGGCTGGGCGGTCCGCGACCCGCGCCACATCACCCTGGAGGAGGTCGTGCGCGAGGTGCGGCCGACCATCCTGATCGGCACCTCGACCCGCGGCGGCGCCTTCTCCCGCGAGGTGGTGCAGGAGATGGCCGAACACTGCCAGCGGCCGATCATCATGCCGATGTCCAACCCGACCAGCCGCGCCGAGGCCACGCCGGCCGATGTCCTGGAGTGGACCGACGGCCGGGCGCTGGTCGCCACGGGCAGCCCGTTCGGCGCGGTCGACCACGAGGGCGTGCGCTACCAGATCGCGCAGGCCAACAACGCGCTGATCTTCCCCGGCCTCGGGCTCGGGGTGGCCGCCTGCCGGGCCACCCGGGTCACCGACGGCGATGGTCGACGCGGCCGCCGACGCGCTGGCCGGGCTGGTCAACGCCTACCGGCCCGGCGCCTCGCTGCTGCCGTCGATTGGGCGACCTGCGGATGGTGTCGGCCACGGTCGCCGTCGCCGTGGCCCGCGCCGCCGAGGCCGAGGGCGTCGCCGACGAGCCGCTCACCGACCCGGTGCAGCAGGTGTTCGCCCGGATGTGGCAGCCGGAGTACCCCCCCATCGAGGCGATCTGAGGCCGCTGCCGACCCTGGAGCCCGGTCAGGAGAGCAGCTCGAGGACGGCCTTCTCGGCGGCCTCCTGCCGCCGCGCCGGGCTGCGGAAGGCCCGCTGCGGCATCGCCACGACCGTGCCGGACTCGTAGAGGTCGATCACCCGCGGGTCGATGTAGGAGCTCTTCGCGACGCGTCGGGGTGTTGCCGAGGTACGACGCCACCTCGGCCACCGCTGCCCGCGACCGCCCGCTTGCGCGAGGCCGTCGAGCGCGCCGGGCTCCTCGGTGTCGGCGAGGGCGAGCGCGGCCAGCACCGTGGCGTGCCAGGTGCGGAAGTCCTTGGCGGTGAAGTCGCCCTCGAACAGCTCGTCGAGGTAGTCGTTGACGTCGCCGCCGGCGAGCGGTCGCCAGCGTCGGCCGTCCTTCCAGGCCAGCAGCCGGTCGTCGCCACCGCGCCGGCGCCGCAACGGCTGGAGGGCGGCCGATCACCGCGGGGTCCTCGATCGGCGATCTCGTGCTCGACGCCCGACTTGCCGGTGAAGCAGAAGCGCAGCCCGCGCGGTGTCTGCCGCACGTGGTCGCGCTGCAGCGTGGTGAGACCGAAGGAGCCGTGCGCGTCGGCGTACACGTCGGTGCCGATGCGGAAGTAGCCCAGGTCGAGCAGGCGCACCGCGATCGCGCAGCGCGCGCTCGCGGGTCGGCCGGTCGCTGCTCCAGGTCGCGCCGACGCACCGGCGCACGCGCGGCAGCTCGGCGGCGACCTCGCAGGACCCGGTCGAACTTCATCCGGTCCCGGCGCACCCGCCAGGCGGGGTGGTAGAGGTACTGCCGGCGCTCCGCCTCGTCGGTGCCGACCGCCTGCAGGTGCCCGTTGTCGAACCGGCAGATCCACACGTCCGACCACGCCGGCGGGATCACCAGGCGAGACGACGCGCTCGACCGTCGCTGCCCTCGAGCCGGGCGCCGTGCTCGTCGAGGTAGACGAAGCCGCGGCCCGCCCGCCGACGCGTCCAGCCCGGGTCGTGCGGCGACACCGTGCGCAGTCTCGGCATCGTGACCCCTTCCTCCGACCCGCTGGTACCCCGTCGGCGGTGGGGCCACGCGTGGCGCCGCCGGATACCATGCCCGCGTGGCGCGAGGATTCCGGATGCCCGGCTCTACGGGCGGTCAGCACGACCCGTGGTTCCGCATCGGCACGCTCGAGGTGACCACGAGCTGGCTCGTGGTGCTGGCCTCGTCGGTCTTCCTCGTCATCGGCGCGTTCGCGCCGGGCGTGACGCTGGCCCTGGGGCTGTTCCCCGACGGGGTGCGCAGTGGACAGGTCTGGCGGATCGTGACCTGGCCGCTGGCCAACGACATCCGCGGCGGCATCTGGCCGGTCATCACCATCTTCTTCTTCTGGTACTTCGGCGGCATGCTCGAGGAGAACCTCGGCCGCATCCGGATGGCGCGGATGCTGCTCTGGCTGACGGTGCTGATCGGGATGCTGGCCGTCATCCTCAGCCTGCCGTTCGGGTCGTTCGAGCCGGTCCTGCTGGGGCTGGACACCCTCCAGCTGCTGGTGCTGCTGGTGTGGATCGCGGAGCGGCCGCAGGCCCGCTTCCTGTTCAACATCCCCGCCTGGGTCTTCGGTGCGGTGATCGTCGGCATCCAGCTGCTCCAGCTGACCGCCTTCCGCTCCTGGCTGGTGCTCCTGCACTTCGTGCTGAGCCTGGCGATCGGAGCACTGGTCGCCCGTCACTTCGACATGCTGGAGGAGTACGCCGCCATCCCCAAGCTCGGCTCGAGCGCGACGCGGCAGCCGAGGCCCCGCAAGCCGAGGCGCTCCCGCGGCTTCGGCGGCGGCTCCCGTGGCGGCTCGGCCGGCCCGCGTGGCGGTGGTGGCGTCGTCGCCGGACCGTGGGCGGGGTCCTCGGTCCCGCGGACGGACTCCGACCGGGCCAAGCTCGACGCCCTGCTCGACAAGATCAGCGAGTCCGGGATGGACTCCCTCACCTCCGGTGAGCGCAAGCAGCTCGACGTGCTGCGCCGCCGGATCCGCGGCGAGTAGCCCGCTTCCGGGCGCGCCCGCAGGCGCGGTCGGCGTCCCCAATCGGCCCCGAACGGGTGGTCGGTGGGGCAGGATTGCCCTGTCAGCGACGATCCGGCCGCGTCCAGCAGCGGCCTCGGGGAAAGGCGAGCGGATGCCGGTCCTGCGCGCGCGGCTCCTGCTCGTCGCAGCCCTGGCGGCCGCGCCCCTGCTGCTCGGCGCCTCACCGGCAGCGGCCGAGGGCACCCGCGCGGAGGTCGACGACTACCTCGACGAGGTCGCCGACCGGATCACGCAGCCGGGCGTCTACGTCGACCCGGCCGTGGTCGAGGACGACGTGCTGACCGTGGGCCAGGTCACGGCCCTGACCCGGCAGGCCCGCAACGCCCCCGGGCCGCTGCGGATCGTGCTGCTCCCCGTCGAGTCCCTCACCGTCGACGACGGCGGCAGGACCGCGGCCGACCTGGCCTACCGGCCGAGTCAGCTGGTGCGCGAGATCTACCGCCGGGTCGACCGCAGGGGCACCTACGCCGTGCTCGTGGTCGCGCCCAGCGAGATCGAGGGCCAGTCCTTCTACGCGACGCAGTGGCCACGTGGCGGGACGGCGTACGACATCCGCGACGCCGCCAACCGGGCGCTGCGCTGCTGCGCCCCCGACTACGCCCCGATGCTCCGCCGATTCGTCCGGGAGGCCGACGACCGGCTCCCGCGCGGCGCGGCGAAGGGCAGGACCACAGGCGGCGGCGGGTTCCCCGCCGGCGCCGACGAGGGGGAGTCGGCCACGTCCGGCGCCGAGGGCCCTGGCGGCTGGGCGTTCACAGCGATCCTCGCGCTGGCCGCGGGGATGCTCGGGCTCGGCGCGTGGTCCCGCTTCCGGCGGGGCGGCCGCAGCCCTCACGGGCTGGACGACCAGAGCGCCGAGGCGCTGACCACGGCGCTGTCCGAGGAGGTCGAGGAGCTGCGCCAGCGGGTGGGCAGTCTCGGCCCCGCGGTCACGGGCGACGTCGGCGCGGCCGACGCGCGCGCGGCGTCGATGCGGCGGCTGCTCGACCAGGCGGCGGGCCGGCTGCGTGAGCTCCGCACGTCCGCCGACGCCCAGTCGGTGGCGCGCACCCTGGCCGACGCGCGCTACGAGTACGCCGCGGCCGCCGCGCTGCGCGACGGCCGACCGGAGCCGACCCGCACCCCCCCGTGCTTCGTCGACCCCAGACACGGGCTGAGCGTCGCCACCGTGGTCTACGACGCCTCCGAGCTGACCTCACCGGTGCCGGTGTGCGCCGACTGTCGCACCGAGCTGGAGGCCGGCCAGGAGCCCCGGCCCCGACTGCTGTACGTCGGCGGGGACTGGGTCGAGCACTGGCGGGCCGGGGCGCCGGCGTGGGTCTACCTGCACGGCTACTGGGCCGGCCAGCCGTTCATGCACGAGCACTTCTCGATGCCGCCCTCGGGATGGGCGGCTCCCGCGTCTCCGGCGCCGACGGCACCCTCCGAGTCTCCCGCCCCGTAAGCCCGGATCATGCCGATCCTCCCGCGTCCGGATCGCGGCGCCGGACGTTCTCCAGCGGCCGGGGGTTCCGCCATCGTGCCGCCCCCGCTAGTGTCCGGCGAGTGGGCCGCTCGGACCACCTCACCTCGTGAGAACGATCATCAACCGAGGAGCAATCGCATGCTGCGAAGGACGGTGGCCGCGCTCAGCGCCCTGCCACTGGTCCTTGCGGGCGGAGCGTTCACCAGCGCACACGCCGCAGAGGACCAGATTTCGACGAACGCGCCGGAGTACACCGACGGCATCTACGTCGTCCAGATGCTCGAGCCACCCGTGGCCGGCTACGACGGCGGCAAGGCCGGGCTGAAGGCGACCAAGCCCGCCCCCGGCCGCAGCCTGAACCCCCGCCTGCCCCGGGTGCGTGACTACGTCAGCCACCTCGAGGCCAAGCAGCGCGCCACGCTCAGCTCGGTCGGCAGCCCGCGCACGCTCTACCGCTACCAGTACGCCTTCAACGGCTTCTCCGCGAAACTGACCGCCGACCAGGCGACGGCGCTGGCCAAGCAGAAGGGCGTGCTCGCGGTCACCAAGCAGCGGGTCTACACCGCCGACACCTCGTTCACCCCCGAGTTCCTCGGCCTGACCAAGGGCGGCGGGCTCTGGAACAAGCTCGGCGGCCCCAAGAAGGCCGGCCAGGACGTCGTGATCGGCATCCTCGACTCCGGCATCACCCCCGAGTCGCTGTCGTTCGCCGACCGCGTCAAGCGTCGTGGCGTGCCGTCCGAGCGGGGCCGCCTCGCCTACCAGCCGCCGACCGACTGGGCGGGCACCTGCGTGACCGGCGAGGAGTGGGACGCCTCCGACTGCAACAACAAGCTGATCGGCGCGCGCTACTACAACGCGGGCTACGGCGGCGACGCCGGCATCGACGCCGAGCGTCCGTGGGAGTACAACTCCGCCCGCGACTACCAAGGCCACGGCACCCACACCGCCAGCACCGCCGGCGGCAACTACAAGACCCCGACCACCGGCGAGGCCAAGCAGCTGGGCAAGAGCGTGAGCGGCATGGCGCCGAAGGCGCGGATCGCGGCCTACAAGGCACTCTGGTCGAGCGAGACGGCCGACACCGCCGGCGGCACCACCTCCGACCTCGTGGCTGCCATCGACGACGCGGTCGCCGACGGCGTCGACGTGATCAACTACTCCATCAGCGGCACCCAGACCAACTTCCTCGACCCGGTCGAGGTGTCGTTCCTCTTCGCGGCCGACGCCGGCGTCTTCGTCTCAGCCTCGGCCGGCAACAGCGGCCCGACGCCCGCGACGGTGGCGCACCCCTCGCCGTGGACCACCACGGTGGCCGCCGGCACCCACCCGCGCGGTGGCTCGGGCTCGCTGACGCTCGGTGACGGGTCGACGTACTCCGGCGCGTCCCTGGCGGCCGCGGAGGTCTCCGCCGACGTGGTCAACTCCAAGGACGTCCCGGCAGCGGGCGCAGTGCCGGACGAGGCGCGGCTGTGCTTCTCCGACGCCGACGGCGGCAACGCCCTCGACCCGGCCCAGGTGGCCGGCAAGATCGTGGTCTGCGAGCGCGGAGCGACGGCGAGGATCAACAAGAGCCTGGCGGTCGAGGAGGCCGGCGGTGTGGGCATGATTCTCATCAACCCCACAGCCAACTCCGTCAACGCCGACCTGCACTTCGTGCCGTCGATCCACCTGCAGAACGACGCACTCGGCGCCGTGGAGGCCTACGCCGCCACGCCGGGCGCCACCGCGACGATCGCCCAGGGCGTGCTGACCTTCGACGACCCGGCGCCGTACACCGCGGCGTTCTCGTCGCGCGGCCCGCTCATCGCCGGTGACGGCGACCTGCTCAAGCCCGACCTGATCGCGCCCGGGCAGGACATCCTGGCCGCGGTGTCGCCGGTCGGCAATCACGGTCGCGAGTTCGACGTCTACAGCGGCACGTCGATGTCGGCTCCGCACGTCGCCGGTCTCGCAGCACTGCTGCGCGACAGCCACCCCGACTGGTCGCCGATGGCGATCAAGTCGGCGCTGATGACGTCGGGCTACGACGTCCTCGACGGGCCGGGCACCGACCCGTCGGTGATGTTCAGCGCCGGCGCCGGGCACGTGTTCCCCAACAAGGCCAACCGGACCCGCCTGGTCTACGACAGCGACTTCTTCGACTGGCTGGCGTTCCTGTGCGGCACCACCCCGGAGGGCGTCAACCCGGCGACCTGCGCCTCCCTCGCCGACAGCGGCTACTCGCTCGACCCGAGCGACCTCAACACGCCGTCGATCTCGATCGGGGCACTGGCCGGAAGCCAGACCGTGACCCGCCGAGTGACCAACGTCGGACCGCGCTTCGCGAAGTACCGCGCGAAGCTCGACTCGATGGACGGCGTCGACGTGAAGGTCTCGCCGCGGAAGCTCTTCCTGCGCAAGGGCGAGACCAAGGAGTTCACGGTCACGTTCACCCGGACCGACGCCGAGCTCAACGCCTACACCGGTGGCTACCTCACCTGGTGGGGCAAGCGCACGGCCAAGGTGCGGATCCCGATGGTCGCCAAGCCGGTCGCCCTGGCTGCCCCGACCTCGGTCTTCAGCACCGGTGACCCGGTGAGCTTCGAGGTGGGCTTCGGCTACGACGGCCCGTTCACCGCGACGCCGGCCGGGCTGATCCCCGCCACGACGCAGGACGGCACCGTCGCGGACGACCCGGACGACTCGTTCGTGAAGGACGGGCCCGGCACCGACCTGAAGACCGTCGACATCCCGGCGGGCACGACGTTGGCCCGGATCTCGCTGTTCGACGAGTTCACCGACGGTGACGACGACCTGGACCTCTACGTCTACGACGCCGGAGGCAACCTGGTGGGCGCCAGCGGCTCCGGCACCTCGGCCGAGGAGGTCAACCTGGACAACCCAGCGCCGGGCACGTACTCCGTCTACGTGCACGGTTGGGCCACCGACGGTCCGGACGCCAACTACACGCTGTTCTCGTGGGCGCTCGGCAGCGCCGACGAGGGCAACATGACGGTGTCCGCGCCAACGTCGGCCACCTTGGGCGGCACGGGCGAGGTGTCCTTGTCGTTCAGCGGCCTGGCCGCCGCGACGAAGTACCTCGGGACGGTGAGCTTCACCGGCTCCGACGCGATGCCGGCGCCGACGGTCGTCCGGGTCGACACGCCGTAGGCCGACCGCCTCGGTGAACCACCACGCTCAGGGAGGCCCCGGCAGTGCCGGGGACCTCCCTGACGTGCGTCCGGGGGCGTTGTCGGGCGAGGCGGGTGACGCAGCGCGTGCGGAGCTGCGGCGGTCGCGTGACGAGGCGGTGGCGGCGGCCGCCGGGGCCGCCGGGGCCGAGCCCGCACGGGAGGTGACGGTCACCGGTGTGGTGCGGCATCTCGAGGTCGAGGGCGGGGCGTGGGTGCTGGACGTCGACGCAGCCGGTGGCGATGACGCCGAGGCCGGCGGTGACGTCGGGGCCGGCGGTGACGTGGGGGCCTTGGATGGCGGCCGGTCACTCGACGGCGGCCGGCTGCAGCTGCTCGGCGAGGTGGACCCCCGTTGGGCGGGGCTGGGCGTCGCCGTCACCGGCGTGCTGCGGCCCGACCTGATGACGACCGCCCAGGTCGGGCCGGTGCTCGTGGTGACGCGGGTGGCGGCCACGGGCGGGTGACTCCGGCGGCACGCCGGCGGGTCACCTGAGGGCTCGTCGGGTGGCTCGCCGGGTCATGCCGCGGCCTCGCCGGGCGCCCCCTCACCAACGCTGCGGCATGATCGACGACGGAGGTGCCGATGCTGCGAGCCGCCCGCCTGGTCGTGGTCCTGCTGGTCGCGACGCTGCTCGCCGCCTGCTCCGGGGGAGCCGCGCAGCCGGAGGTGCCGGCGGACGGGTCGTCCGACTCCGCCGGCGGACCCGCCTCCGCCGAGCCGTCCGGCGTCCCGTCGGACGGCGCTTCCGACGGATCGACGACCCCGTCGGAGGAGGCGACCCCGACCGAAGCGCCGTCGCCCACGGCGACCCGGCCGCCTTTCCCGGTCTCGCTGCCGGCGTACTTCGACCGTGCCTTCTCCGGTGGCGGCCTGCGCCTCGGCGCGGTCCGCGAGCGCACCGCCGGCTACACGTCGTACGCCGCGAGCTATCGCAGCGGCGAGCTGCGGATCACCGGCGTCCTCAACGTGCCGACGGGGCGCGGGCCGTTCCCGGCGGTGGTGCTGGCGCACGGCTACATCGACCCCGCGATCTACGTCTCCGGGCAGGGGATGACGCGCGAGCGCGGCGTGCTGGCGGCGCGGGGCTATGTCGCGTTCCACGTCGACTACCGCGGTCACGCCGGGTCCGACAGCCGCCCGGCGACGGCGCGACGGCTGCGCATCGACTACGCCGTCGACGTCATCAACGCCGTGCACGCGCTGCGCGCGACCCGCGCCGTGCCGGTCGACCGCGAGCGGATCGCGCTGATGGGTCGCTCGATGGGCGGCGGCGTGGTCTACAAGGCGCTGGAGATGTCCCCCGGGCTCGTCGACGCCGCCGCGGTCTGGGCGCCGGTCAGCTCGCTGGAGGCCGACAACTTCAACCGATTCGTCCGTCGCGACCCCGGTGACGACGCGCTGACGGCGGAGGTGGAGCGTCGCTACGGGCTGCCCGGGCAGCCCGGCAGCCGCCGGTTCTGGCGGGAGATCAGCGCGCGCACCTACTTCGACCGGATCACCGAGCCGCTGCTCATCGTCCAGGGCGGCCGCGACGACACCTGCCCGCCGCGGTGGGCGCGGGCGTCGTACCGCGCGCTCCGGGCGGCGGGGGTCGAGGCCAGGCTGGCGTGGTACGACGACGAGGGGCACGCCTTCGGCCCGCGCTTCTTCGCCGCCATGGACCGCACCATCGGCTTCTTCGACCGGCAGCTGGCCGGCTGAGCGACGAGCGGCCGGCGGCGCTCCCCCGGGTCGGGGGGCGGACGTCATACGAAGCGGTCGCCCCCACAGCCGGACCGTATGACGCACACCCCGGCCACCGCGGACGTCATACGAAGCGGTCGCCCCCGCGGCCCCACCGTATGACGCACACCCCGGCCACCGCGGACGTCATACCAAGCGGTCGCCCCCGCGGCCCGACCGTATGACGCACACCCCGGCCACCGCGGACGTCATACCAAGCGGTCGCCCCCACAGCCGGACCGTATGACGCACACCCCCGGGGCGCGCGCGGCGACGC
This sequence comes from uncultured Actinomycetota bacterium, assembly GCA_963719955.1. Taxonomy (GTDB): domain Bacteria; phylum Actinomycetota; class Actinomycetes; order Propionibacteriales; family Nocardioidaceae; genus Nocardioides. Next base: position 1,075,637 of record CAVRDV010000002.1, read on the forward strand.
GAGGTCAGCCCCCGACCAGCACCACCGTCAGCTGCCGCGGGCCGTGCACGCCCTCGACCCGGTCGAGCTCGATGTCGCTGGTGGCCGACGGGCCGCTGATCCAGGTCTGCGGACGCGCCGGGATCCAGCAGCGGCCATCGCGTCGGGGACGTCGGCGACGACCTGGTCGGCGCGCACGACGCAGACGTGCCGGTCGGGCACCAGGGTGAGCGCCCGCCGCCCCTGGCCGGGCGCCGTGGTCGAGCACGATCGTGCCGGTCTCGGCGATGCCGACCGCGGCGCGCCGGTGACGACGGCGTCGACGGCGTCGAGCTCGGCGGCGGTGAAGCCGTCGTCCGACGACGGCGCCCGGCACGTCGAAGGACAGCCCGGCCGGCACGACGACGCCGCGACCGACCGGCGAGCACGTCGCCGAGCGTCGTCCGCGAGGCCGTCGGGCGCGCAGCGCACCACGATGGCGCGGTAGTCCTCGACCCGCTCGGCGAAGCGGTCGAGCACGGCCCCGCGGTCGCGCGCTCCGGCGCCCGGCGGTAGTCCGGCGACACCTCGGGCGGCGCAGGCGCCGTCACGCAGCGCCGCGCGGACCGCGCGCCAGGATCTCGTCGCGGGCGCTCACGACTCGTCTCCCGCGTCCCGGCCGCCGGTGCGCCGCCACCAGGCGCGGAAGGACTCCTCCGGGGGCGCGGGCAGGTCGCGGGCGCCGGTCCAGGCGGCCCCGGTCCGGGCAGCCGGCCGATCGCGGCCCGCCCGCCGGGCAGCGTACGCCGGCCGAGCCGGGCCGCGACCCGGCCCGACCAGCCCGCTCGCCCGCTCCACCGCGGCCAGCCGCCCGGCGCCGGCCGAAGGTCCAGCCGGCGGCCTTCATCGCCACGGCCTCGCGCCGTGGGCACGCCGGTCGCCGCGGTGCGCGTCGACGACCTGGGCCCGCAGGTCGACCAGCACCGACGGGATGTCGATCAGCACCGGGCAGACCTCGAAGCAGGCGCCGCACAGCGAGGAGGCGTAGGGCAGCGAGTCGACCTGCTCGTCGGCTCGCCGACCCCGCGCAGCAGCGGGTTGAGGATCGCGCCGATCGGGCCGGGGTAGACCGAGCCGTAGGCGTGCCCGCCGATCCGCTCGTAGACCGGGCAGACGTTGAGGCAGGCCGAGCAGCGGATGCAGCGCAGCGCCTGGCGGCCGACCTCGTCGGCGAGCGCGCGGGTGCGGCCGTTGTCGAGCAGCACGACGTGCACCTCCTGCGGCCCGTCGCCGGGGGTGACCCCCGTCCAGGTCGAGGTGTAGGGGTTCATCCGCTCCCCGGTCGAGGAGCGCGGGAGCAGCTGCAGGAAGACGTCGAGGTCCGTCCCACGTCGGCACGACCTTCTCGATGCCCACCACCGAGATCAGCACCTCGGGCAGGGTCAGGCACATCCGGCCGTTGCCCTCGGACTCGACGACGACGAGCGTCCCGGTCTCGGCGACGGCGAAGTTCGCGCCGGAGACCGCCGACCTTGGCGCGCAGGAACTTCTCGCGCAGGTGCGCCCGGGCGGCCGCCGGCGAGCACGGCCGGCTCGTCGGTCAGGTCGTCGGGGGCGGGCCGGCCGACGGCGCCCATCTCGCGCCAGGAAGATCGTCGCGGATCTCGGCGCGGTTGCGGTGGATCGCCGGCACCAGGATGTGGGACGGGCAGGTCGTCGCCGAGCTGCACGATGAGCTCGGCCAGGTCGGTCTCCCAGGCCGCGATCCCCTCGGCCTCGAGCGCCTCGTTGAGGCCGATCTCCTGGGTGGCCATCGACTTGACCTTGACGACCTCGTCGACGCCGTGGCGCCTGCGCGACCGCGGCGACGATCGCGTTGGCCTCGGCGGCGTCCCGGGCCCAGTGGACGATGGCGCCGCGCGCGGTCAGCGCCGCCTCGAGCCGCTCGAGGTGGTCGTCGAGGTCGCGCAGCAGCGGCTCGGTCCTTGACCGCCGCGCCGGCCAGCCGCAGCTCCTCCCAGTCCTCGACCTCCGCCGACGACCGCGGCCCGCTTGGCGCGGATGGTGCCGGTGGCGTGGGCGAGGTTGCGGCGCAGCTGGGTGTCGGCCGAGCGCCTCGCGCGCGGCGACCGGGAAGGCCGGCATCCCGACGAAGGTGCGGCTCAGCACGCGCGTCGCTCCCAGCCGGGTTCGTCGCTCGCGTCGGCCGCGAGGATCTCGGCCAGGTGCATCGGCTGCGCACGCCGGCCCGCTGCCGCGACAGCAGCCCGCCGATGTGCATCAGGCACGAGGTGTCGCCGGCGACCAGCACCTCGGCGCCGGTCTCGCGGACGTGCCGCACCTTGTCGGTGCCCATCGCCACGGACGTGTCGGCGTTCTTGACCGCGAACGTGCCACCGAAGCCGCAGCACTCCTCGCGCCTCCGGCAGCTCGACCAGGTCGATCCCGCGCACCGCCTCGCAGCAGCCGCACGCGGTCGGTCGCCCACGCCCGAGCATCCGCAGCGAGTGGCAGGTCGGGTGGTAGGTCACCCGGTGCGGGTACGTAGGCGCCGACGTCGTCACGCCCAGCACGTCGACGAGGAACTCGCGACAGCTCGTAGGGCCCGCGGCGACGTCTCCGCCACCGCCGCTGACCAGGCCCGTGTCGCCCGACCGCTCGGCGACCAGATCGCGTGCTGGTGGCGCACCGAGCCCGGCGCACGAGCCGGACGGCATCACGACGCGCGTCGTACCCCGCGAACGCGTCGACGAAGGTGCGCACCACGGGCACCGCCTCGTCGAGGTAGCCGGTGTTGACCATCGGCTGCCCGCAGCAGGTCTGCGCCTCCGGGAAGTCCACCTCGACCCCGAGCCGGCGCAGCAGGCGCACCGTCGCCTTCCCGGCGTCGGGGAAGAGAGCGTCCGCCAGGCAGGTGACCATCAGTGCAACCCTCACCCGATCACCCTCTCATCGTCAGGTCCACCTGACCTCGAGCTGCTCGCGATGGGCGAAGCGCTGGAGGTGCTCGGCGACCACCTGGGCGAACCCGTCGGCGTCGCCGTCGTCGGGCACGGAGGCGGCGATCCGGAGCAGGCCGGGCTCGGGGCGCAGCTCGACGACCTGGCCGGTCTCGAAGCGGATCACGGTCGAGCCGTCCTCCTCTCCCGCAGAGCCCTTGCGGGCCCAGTGGCCGGCGAGCTGCTTGGCATACCGCTCGGGGCGGTCGGTGGCCATCGTGCCGTGGCGGGTCTGCATGGGTCTCGTCTACCAGGTGGCTCCCAGCCGGGGTGGCTCGCCCCCGCCGAAGAGCAGCCGGCTCGGGGAGTGCTCACGCCACCAGGCGACGTCGGGACTCCCCGATCACGGCCGACGGGCGTGACTCGACGCTCACGCCGCCTCCCCCCAGGGTGAGCGAGCGCACAGCCTCACCGTGGGGCCGCGACCGGGTCCGCAGTAGCGTGGAAGTGGGCCAGCCCGGAGAGCCGACGAAAGGCCTGCGTTCGGGCACGCCACAGTCCTCCGGGGGCCCGTGGAGGCGATCATGTGGGTCCGGCGCACACTCTGTCTGATGACGGTGGCGGCACTCGGGCAGGGGGTGGTGGGGTCGCCGCCGGTGGCGGCTCAGGGTCCCTCGCCCGCCCCGGCCCAGGTGCGCTCGAGTCGGCTCGCGGACACCTGGGGACCGGTGCAGCGGTTCGAACGCAACCCCTGGGGTGAGTCGATGACCGTCGACGCCCGGGGCGTCACCTGGGTGGCGTGGGCCTCGACGAAGAGCTGGCCGCACCGCATCCAGGTCGCCAAGCGCACCGCCGCCGGCACGTGGAAGGACAAGGTGACGATCGGCCGCGGCGACCACCCGGTGGTCGCGGCCGACGCGAAGGGCACCGTGACGGTGGCCTGGGAGCGCGAGCGAAACGGCCTGACGACGGGGGTGTGGGCCGCCCGCAAAGTCGTCCGCAAGGCGTGGAGCAAGCCGGTGCACCTGTCGGTCGACAAGCCCGCACCGGGCTACCCCGACGGCGGCGACGTCCGCGGCGTGAGTGACCTCGCCCTCGCCGTCCACCCGAAGGGGCAGACGCTGGTCGCCTGGCAGTGGACCAACCGGACCCCCTCGAAGATCCAGACCGCCTTCCGCACGGTCCGGGGTCCGTGGCGCGGCGTGGTCGACCTGACCCCCGCGGCCAACGCCACGAACCCCCTCGTGTCCTTCGGGCCCACGGGCCGCGCCTGGGTGGCGTTCAGCCGGACACCTGTGGGCGGCACGGCGGCGGTGAAGGTGCGCGACCGCCTGCCCAACGGGACGTGGTTCGCACCCGCGCGGGTCGGCAGAGGGCGGCTCGGTGGGCTGGGCGTCGACCGCTACTCGCAGGTGACCGTGGCGTTCCGCAAGGCCGGTGCCGTGCGGACGGCGCTGTGGTCGCCGGTGGCCGGCTGGCAGGAGCCGACGCTCGCGACGCCGGCCGACGCGAGCGTGCAGGAGTGGTCGTTCGCGTACAACCGGCGCGGAGCCGCCGTGGTCGTCTATACCCGGCCCGACGGTCGCGTCGACGCAGCACGCCGGACGAATCGGGCCGTCTGGGGCGCGCCCGTCACCCTTGCCGACCCCGGCCAGCACCTGTTCCTGACCGCAGCCATGAACGCCGACGGCGACATGTTCGCCGCCTGGGGCAGCTACGGCCTGTGGGCGGCGTACCGCCCCTCGGGCGGGGACTGGCACGCCACGACCACGGTGCAGCCTGACAGCGGAGTCGACGTGCTGGAGACGACGACGTCCCAGGTCGCTCCCCACGGCGACGCGGTCCTGCTCTGGGATCAGGAGGAGCGGCCGCTGCGGGCGCGAGTGCTGTCGGTGTCCTGACCTCGCAGCGGCGCGGTCGGCCGGCGTGGACCGGAGGTGCGGCGTGAGGCCACCCGCCCTCTGCTCGTGTCGTCCTCCGACTGAAACTCGGTCCGTCGCCGCCTTGCTCGGCAGGTCGACCCCCGGTCACGCCGGCCTCGTCCCACCGTGCCCGGAGCCGCTGCGCCGGTGGCACACCCCAAGGGAGGTGATCGACGCCTCGGCTCCGGGTCCTTCCGGCTAGCGGGGCGAGCCCGCCTCGACATCGCCGCGCCAGCCCCCGGTCTCCTGGCCGCGCGACTCGATGAGCTCCTTGAACCGCTCGGCGTCGGCACGCACCTGTCGCTCGTCGACGTTCACGGCCGACCCGATCCGCTCGACCACTCCGCTCGGCTGCCAGTCGACGGAGATCCGCACGCGGGTGGAGGTCTCGTCCACAGGCTCGAAGCTCACCTCGCCGGCGTGCCGGACCTCACCGTCCACGCTGCGCCAGGCGATCCGCTCGTCGGGGTGCTGCTCGACGATCTCGGTGTCGAACTCGCGCTCGACGCCCGCGATGTTGGTGACCCAGTGGTTGCGGGTGTCGTCGACCTGGGTGACCGACTCCACCCCGGACATGAACTGCGGGAACGACTCGAACTGCGTCCACTGGTCGTAGGCCGTCGTCACCGGGACAGCGACCTCCACGGTCTCCTGGATCCTGGTCATGCCCAGCTCCTTCTCTCGTCGGGATCTCCTTCTCCCGAGATCGGTGCCCACGACGACGTGCCGGAAACCTCACCCCTAGGGGTGGGTGCCAGGATCGATGCGTGACCACCCGATTCCCGTTCCGCTTCGCGTCCAGCTACCGCCTGCCCGCCGCCGCGTTCGGCGTGACCCCGTGGACGGCGTACGTCGACGTCGACGACGCGCAGCTGACCGCGCGGTTCGGACCCTGGCGGTTGCGCACGGCGCTGGACAACATCGCCGAGGTCGGGATCACCGGCGGCTACGCCTGGCCGAAGACCGCCGGGCCGGCGCATCTGTCGTTCTCCGACCGCGGTGTCACGTTCGCGACCAACGGCGACCGCGGGGTGTGCCTGCAGTTCCACGAGCCGGTGCCGGCGATCGCGCCGCGGGGCCTGCTTGCCCACCCGGGGGCCACGCTCACCGTCGCCGACTGCGACGGGCTGGCCGCGCTGCTGCGTCCGTGAGCGCAGAGCCGCTCAGCCGCTCGGGTTCAACCGCGCGTAGCCGAAGGCCAGCGCCGTGGCGATGCTCACCCAGCAGGCGTACGGCGTCAGCAGGGCGGCCAGCCACCACGCGACGCGCGCCTCGAGGACGAGCAGCACCCAGGTGAGCACCGCCGCGCCCGCCAGACTCCACGCCGCGGCGTCGAGGCGGTGCGGCACGTAGAACAGGTAGGCCCACGTGAGCGCCAGCGCCACGGAGACCACCAGCACCGCCAGGATGCGGAGCCCCTCCCCGGTCGACGCACGCTGCGCGACGACGAGACCCGTGCCTGCCAGGGCGAGGAAGTTGAGCGGCCAGATGACCCCGAAGACGAGGTCGGGCGGCTGGAACCAGGGCTTGTCGAGGGCGGCGTACCAGCCCGGCTCGTGATTCACCCACACCGTGGAGAGCACGGCATAGGCCACGACGACGCCCACGAACGCCAGGCTGAGCAGGGTCCGGTCCATGGGGCTCCTCGTCTCCTCGGCAGTCAGCCGGCCTGCGGTCGCAGACTCCACCTGACCAGTACCCCGATCTTGTCGATCCGGTGCTCGGGGTTGTCGAAGCGGTCGGACCAGTAGTTGCCGGCGGCGTGGTCCTCGGGCGTGGCGCAGGTGGAGAGCGTGATCATCGCCCGGGTCGGGCGCACGCCGGGGCGACCCGGCACCGCGGCGCGCTGCTCCGCGAGCGAGGCGGCGCTGCGGAACGACGTCCGCCGGGTCTGCACCACGCGGTAGACGTAGCGCACCTGGCGCGTCGTGACCACGACCCGGTCGCCGCGGCGCAGCTCCGGCAGCCGTGCGAACGCGCGGGTGGACGAGGTCCGGTGGGCGGTGACCTGGTAGTTGCCGACGCCGCCCGGACCCACGCCGCCGCGTGGGCCGTGCGGGGAGGCCGCGTGCCCACGGTCCTGGATCACGGTGCCGGGGGCGTCGTCCGTGCGGCCCCGGTAGGGCACGACGTCGAGGCCGGCCACGCCGAGGGCGGGGAGCGCCAGCTCGGCGCGCAGCGGCTTCCCGGCGCCCGGAGGCCCCGGCTCGTGCTCGGCCTCGGTCGGCGCCGAGCGGGTCGGCTGTGCGGGTGGCGGCAGCATGACCCGGGCGGCGCCGCTTACCGGCGAGGTGCCCGTCGCTGCCGGGTCGACCCGAGACGACTCCCCGGCCGCGCGCCCCGGGTCGGCGCAGGCGGAGACGACGGTCGCCGTCACGACCGCTGCTGCCACCCGCGCCCACACCACCTGCTCGACGCTAGCGCGGAGGGCCACAGGCCCGACATCGTCGACGCGTCGGCGCGACATCCGCGACGCGTCGGCGCGACATTGGCGACGGGTCAGCGGAGCAGCCCGTCCACCCAGACCATCTTGTCCACGACGGCGGGCGCCAGCACGAACGGGTAGAGATCGCCGTGCCCGAGCGACCGGTTCATCTGGTTCAGCGCCGCCGACAGCGGCACCCAGGTGCCGACGACGACATCGCCGAAGCCGCGGGCGGCGAGCTGCGGGTCGACGCTCAGCCCGGTCTGGTGGGCGGTCTCCAGCGCGTCGCGGATGTGCAGCACGTGCGCGAAGGTCTCGGCGAAGTCCTCCCAGGGGTGCATCGTGGCGTACGCCGACACGTTGCTCTCCTTCCAGCCCACCGGCGGCCCTTCGGCGTAGTGCCGCTCGACCGCGTCGGCGTACGACGCCCGCTCGTCGCCGAAGACGGCGCGGAAGCCCTCGGCGTCTCCCCCCTCGACGAGCACGGTCCAGTAGTAGTGGCCGATCTCGTGGCGGAAGTGCCCGAGCAGGGTGCGGTAGGTCTCACCCAGGTCGAGCCGCACCTTCTCGCGGTGCACGGTGTCGCCCTCGGCCAGGTCGAGGGTGATGATGCCGTTGGCGTGGCCGGTGGTGACGTCCTCGCCGACGCTCGAGAGCAGGTCGAAGGCCAGCCCCTGCCCGGTGCCGGGGTCGTGCGGCTCGACGGGCAGGCCGATCCGGTCGAGCTCGTAGAGCAGCCGCCGCTTGGCCTGCTCGGCGCGGTAGTACGGCGGCAGGCCCTGCAGGTCGGCGTCGTTCGGTCGGGTGCGCGTGAGGGAGCAGGCGAAGCACTGGTCCTCGGCGACCTCGGGGATCCAGTTGCAGCCGTTGAGATCGAGGTTGGCGCACGGGGTGAGCCCGTCGAGGGGGCGCAGGTCGTGCTCGACCCGGGAGTAGCCGAGGGCCCGGCCGCAGCGCAGGCACACGGTGTTCTCGTAGGCGAGCGTCTGCCCGCAGACGCAGGTGAAGGAACGCACCGGACGACCCTACGGGGCGGTCGGTTGTCCGCCCGCAACGGGAACGACATCGACCTCGACCGCCATCGTCGACTCGCTCGCCTCGGTGAAGATGACGCCCTTGACCGGAGGCACGTCGGCATAGTCGCGCCCCCAGGCCACCGCGATGTGCCGCTCGCCGGTCTCGGTGTCGTTGGTGGGGTCGACCGACAGCCAGCCGTGGCCGGGGATCCAGCACTGCACCCAGGCATGGGTGGCGTCGGCGCCGACCAGCCGCGGCCGACCCGGTGGCGGGTCGGTCGCGAGGTAGCCGCTGACGTAGCGGGCGGCCAGGCCGTGGCTGCGCAGCCCGGCGATGGCGACGTGGGCGAAGTCCTGGCAGACCCCGCCGCGCAGCCGCAGCACCTCGGGCACCCGGGTGCTCACGGAGGTGGCGTCGGGGTCGTAGTCGAACTCGTCGTGGATCCGGTGCACCAGGTCGAGCACCGCCTCGACGAGCGGGCGGCCCGGCGTCAGCGACCGGCCGGCGTACCGCTCGACCTCGGGGCCGAGGTCGACCAGCGGCGAGGCCATGGTCACCTCGGCCACCAGCGCCGCCTCGGGCAGGTCGCCGCGACCGAGCGGCCGGGCGTCCTCCCAGCGCACCTCGGCGCGGGCGGGATCGGGGTCCTCGAGCCCGCAGTCGACGAGCGAGCGGGACCCCACCCGCAGCGTGCGGTGCGGCTCGGTGACGTGGAAGTACGTCGCCAGGTTGCCCTGCGCGTCGAGGTGGCTGCCGAGGTCGGCGTGGCCGGGGTCGGTCCACAGGTCGTGCTCGACGACCGCCTGCCCCCCGCCGTCGCGCGGCCGGCAGTAGGCCAGGCCGAAGGAGTCGGTGACGTCGTCGTCGTAGGTGTACGTCGTCAGGTGGGTGACCTGGTAGCGCCGGCTCACGAGGCCACCTCCGACGCCCGCAGTCGCAGCGCCGGCCCGAGCGGCCGGGGCGCCAGCGGGTGCCAGAACCAGGTGGCCGCCACCGCGTCGGACAGCGCGGCCAGGCCCTGCTCGAGCGACGCACAGACCGCGACCAGCGCCTCGCGCCGCGCCAGGTGGAAGTGCTCGACGTCGCCCTCGGCGGCGGTCGGCGCGGCCAGTTGCGGGCCGGTGTGCGAGGCGAGCAGGGCGCCCAGGTCGTCGAGCCGCGCGGTGATCCGCTCGACCCTGCCCCCGCCCGGCAGCCGCCCGAGGTCGGCTCGGACCCGGTTCAGCTGGAAGGCGACCGAGCGCGGGTTGCTCTCGTCGAGCAGCAGCAGGTCGAGCATCGTCTCGACGCCCTGGGTGCCCGCGGAGCGGCGGCGGTGGGTCAGCGCGCTCTCGGCGGCGGTGACCACCGACGTGACCAGGTGCCGCTCGATCCAGAGCGGCTGAGCCTCGCCCGTGGTCCACTTCACCAGCGTCGTCAGCTGGCTGGCACGCTCGATGCCGCGGCCGATGTCGAGCAGGTGCCACCCGGCGTCGTGGACCATGTTCTCGACGGTGATGCCGGCCAGCGCGAGCGTGCCGGACAGCACCTGGCTGCCGGCGTCGAGGATGTCCGTGCCGCGCACGACGGGCGCGTCGGCCAGCTCGTCGAGGGCACGGTCGATCCCGCCGAGCACGGTGAACACGTCGGGGGAGAGCTGGTCGCGCACGGCGCCGGTGGCCCCCGTGAGCGCCTCGATGGCCTGTGCCACCGAGCCGGGGCGGGTCTCGTCGATCAGCAGCGCGCGCAGCTCGGCGTCCAGGGCGGAGTCGGCGACGGCCGACTCGTCGACGAATCCGGGATAGGTCGCCGTGGCGTGGGTGAGCGCGCGGGCCAGCACGTCGACCGCCCCGCGGCCGGGGTCGGCGTACCAGACCGGGAGCTCGGTCGCGAGCCGGCGCAGGGCGAGCAGGTGCCGGGTGGTGCCCTCGGCCCGCTCGGTGTAGCGCCCCATCCAGTAGAGGTTCTCCAGGGCGTGCGGCACCATCGGCACGCCCGCGGGTGCGGCCATGGCGTGCTCGGCGGGGCCGGCCAGGCCGCCGACGTCCTCGCCCGCCTTGAGCACCCAGACGTCCTTGCTGAGCGGCACCCGCTCGCGACGACCGGTGGCGGCGTCGAAGGTGTCGGGCACGATCCGGCCGAGCGCCCCCGGCAGCACGGCGTAGGCCGACCGGTGCGCGACGCCGAAGAGCCGCAGGGTCAGCGGCCGCGCGCCGAGCCCGAAGCCGGCGATCGTCGGCGTCGTCGACAGCGGGAGCACCTCCTGGCCGACGTAGCCGCTCGGGTCGGCCCGCAGGCGGTCGCGCCACGTCGCGCGCTCCGCCTCGCTGAGGCCGGGGCCGAAGGCGCCGCGGTCGGTGCCGGGGCTGACGGGCCGGATCACCAGTCGGTCGAGGTGGCCGGTCAGGTGGTCGAGCCCGGTGGGCGTGCCGCCCCACCAGGCGTCTGCCGACGGCAGCAGCAGGCTCTCGTCGAGCAGCGCCTCGCAGAGCGCGGGCAGCAGCGGCGCGAAGGCCGGCGACTCGACGAGCCCGGCGCCGAAGCCGTTGGCGCACGCCACCGCGCCGCGCCGACAGGCCTCCATGAAGCCGGGCACGCCCAGCTCGGAGTCGGGACGCAGCTCCAGCGGGTCGCACCAGATGTCGTCGACCCGCCGCAGCACCACATCGACCGGGCGGCGGCCGTCGAGCTCGCGCGTCCAGATCCGGCCCTCGCGCATCTGGAGGTCGGCGCCGGTCACCAGGGGGAAGCCGAGCAGGGAGGCGAGGTAGGCCTGGTCGAAGGCCGTCTCGCTGTGCCGGCCGGGGGTCAGCACCACCACCCGCGGGCCCTCGATGCCGGGAGCGGCCAGCTCGGTCAACGCGTCGCGCACCACCCCGAAGTACGCCGTCAGCCGGTGCAGCTCGGCGGACTGGTAGGCGTCGGGCAGCAGCCGCGCCACCACGCGACGGTTCTCCATCGCATAGCCCAGCCCGGACGGCGCCTGTGCGCGGTCGCCGATCACCCGCCACGAGCCGTCGGCGGCCCGGCCCACGTCGGTCGCGGCCACGACCAGCCGCGGGCGCCCGGCGGGCAGGCCCCAGGCGGGGCGGACGTAGCCGTCGAGCCGCCACAGCAGCTCGGGCGGGACCAGGCGGGAGGTCAGCAGCCGGCGCGGGCCGTAGAGGTCGGCGAGCACTGCCTCCAGCAGCCGCGCGCGCTGGCTCGCGCCGCGCTCGAGATCGGACCATTCGTCATGGGTGAGGACCGTGGGCAGCGGGTCGAGCCGCCACTCGGTCTGCCCGCCGCGACGCGCCAGCGCGTCGCCGGTCGCGGTCGCCGGCAGCGGGTGGTAGGTGACGCCGTCGTCCTCGAGCAGGCGGTGCGCCTGGCTGCGCGCGGAGCGGAAGCGCTCGGCGTCCCAGGTGTCCAGCGCGAGCGTCTCCCACCCCGGCCGCGGGTCGCCGTCGGCGCCGACCAGCTCGTCGTAGCGGCTGCCGACCGCGTCGCGATAGGGCCCGAGGAACGCCGCCGTCACGCTAGCCGCCCCACGCCCGCGGGACCTGCCGGCGCAGGTCGAGGGTGTGGGGGTACTCCGCGGACCGGGTGCGACGCGCCTCGGCCTCGACAGCCGCGACGTCCACCTCCCCCGTCATGAACCCACGCTCCTCGAAACGACTGGCCCGCCGCGCCTCCGCCTCCTGGGCGTTGACGGGGGGCACGTCGTAGGACCTGCCCCCGGGGTGCACCACATGGTAGGTGCAGCCGCCGAGGGAGAGGCGGCGGGACAGGTCGATCACATCGAAGCGGAGCGGCGCGTGGACGCCGATCGTCGGGTGCAGCGCCGAGTGCGGCTGCCAGGCGCGGTAGCGCACGCCCGCGACCAGCTCTCCGGTGCGGCCCGTCGGGGTCAGCGGGAGCGGGACGCCGTTGCAGGTCACGGCGTGCCGACCCGGCACGGCCGAGCTCACCTTGACCTGCAAGCGCTCGACGGAGGAGTCCACGTAGCGGGCGGTCCCGGAGCCGGTGGCCTCCTCGCCGAGCACGCGCCACGGCTCGATCGCCTGGCGCAGCTCCAGCTCGACGCCGCCGCGCACGACCGTGCCGATCCGGGGGAAGCGGAACTCGAGGAACGGCGCGAACCACTCCTCCTCCAGCGGGATGCCGTGGGCACGCAGGTCGGCCACCACCTCCGCGATGTCGGCCTCGGCGCCGTAGGGCAGCAGGAAACGCTCGTGCAGCTCGGTCCCCCAGCGGATCAGCGGCGCGACGTACGGCGACTCGCCGAAGCGCGCGACCAGGGCCCGCACGAGCAGCGCCTGCACCAGCCCCATCTGCGGCGTGCGGCGGCATCTCGAAGCCGCGCAGCTCCAGCAGCCCCAGCCGGCCGCGGGAGGAGTCGGGGCTGTAGAGCTTGTCGATGCAGAACTCCGCCCGGTGGGTGTTGCCGGTCAGGTCGGTGAGCAGGTGGCGCAGCGCGCGGTCGACCACCCAGGGCGGGCACTCGCCGTCGTCGCGGGTGAGCCGCTCGATCTCGGCGAAGGCGATCTCCAGCTCGTAGAGCGACTCCGGCCGGCCCTCGTCGGCTCGCGGCGCCTGGCTGGTCGGGCCGACGAAGCGACCGGAGAAGAGGTACGACAGGCTCGGGTGGTGCTGCCACCAGGTGAGCAGGCTGACCAGCAGGTCGGGACGCTGCAGCATCGGCGAGCGCTCGGGTGCGGGACCGCCGAGGGTCAGGTGGTTGCCGCCGCCGGTGCCGGTGTGCAGGCCGTCGAGGTCGAACTTCTCGGTGCCGAGCCGGGCCTGACGCGCGATGTCGTAGAGCAGCTCGGTGAGCTCGGGTGAGCTCGGCCCAGGACGCGGTCGGCTGCAGGTTGACCTCGATGACGCCCGGGTCGGGGGTCACCATCAGCGAGACGACGCGGGGGTCCGGCGGCGGGCCGTAGCCCTCGATGACCACGGGGTCGGCGGCGTCGGCGACGACGTCCTCCACCAGGCCCAGCAGCGCGCTGAAGTCGTCCAGATGGTCCAGCGGCGGCAGGAAGACGTGGACGAACCCGTCGCGGGCCTCGACCACCAGGGCGGTGGGGGGAGCCTCGGCGGCCTCGTCCAGGGGCAGCACCGTGGCGTGCGGGCGGCCGTGGCCGAGCGGCTCGCGCTCGTGGAGGTACGACGGCTCCGGCTCGACCCGCGGGTCGACCCAGGAGACCGAGTCCAGCGGCAGCCGCAGGCCGGCCGGGGAGTCGCCGGGAAGCAGCACCAGGCGGCCCCGGCGGAAGCGCCACTGCGGGCTCCGCCAGGCACTGGCCTCTCCCTCGTCGTCGGGGTGCAGCGGCAGCACCCAGGCGACCGGGTCGCCGGCCCCCTCGTCCAATGGCGCGACGTCGGCGGCGGTCGGCTCGCCCTCGGGCGGGTCGCCCTCGGGCCGGCGTACGTCCGCGATCACGGCGGCCAGCGGGTCCTCGAAGGCCGGCATCAGCTGGTCGGCCGGCAGCCCGAGCCGCTCGGTCAGTGCCGCCGCGAGCCGCGCCGCCGGCCCGGTCGGCGGCATCGCCCGGCGCGTCGGCCCACGGGTCGGCGAGGAGGGTCGGGTCGCTGCCACAGCGGCACGCCGTCGGTGCGCCAGACCAGCGCGATCTGCCAGCGCGGCAGCGGCTCGCCTGGGTACCACTTGCCCTGGGCGCGCTGGACGACCGCGCCGAGGCCGAAGACCTCGCCCAGCCGCCGGGCCAGGTCGGTGGCGAGCTCACGCTTGTGCGGGTCCGTCGGCGTCGGTGTTCCACTGCGGCGCTCTCCATGTCGTCGATCGAGACGAACGTCGGCTCGCCGCCCATCGTGAGCTCGAGCGTCGGCCTCCGCGAGCCGCTCGTCGACCGGCCTCGCCGACGTGCGTGGACCCGGCGCCACTGGTCGGCGGTGTAGGGCAGCGTGACTCGCGGGTCCTCGTGGAAGCGGGTGACGACGTTGGCGAAGTCGAGGGTCGACTCGCACGGGTCGATCGCAGCCCGGTGATCGCGGCGGCGCTGATGGGGTGCGGCGTCGCGGAGAGCGGGATGTGGCCCTCGCCGGCGAACAGCGCCGAGGTCGGGTCGAGCCCGATCCAGCCGGCGCCGGGCACGAACACCTCGGTCCAGGCGTGCAGGTCGGTGAAGTCGGCGGTGGGGCCGCTCGGGCCGTCGAGGCTCTCCTGGTCGGCGGCGAGCTGGACGAGGTAGCCGGAGACGAAGCGGGCCGCGAGACCGTAGCTGCGCGCAGCACGCTGACCAGCAGCCAGGCCGAGTCGCGGCACGAGCCGATGCCGATCCGCAGCGTCTCGTCGGGGGTCTGCACGCCCGGCTCGAGGCGGACGGTGTAGCCGACGTCGCGTCGTGGACCGCCGTGTTGACCTGCCAGAGCAAGTCGACGATCGGGCGACCCGCCAGGTCGCCGAGCTGCCCGACCAGGCGTTGGACCAGGGGGCCGGGGCCGGACGACGCCTCCGGGCTCGTCGACGCGGCGCAGGTAGGGCTCCAGGTCGACCGCCTGGTCGCTCGTAAGGGAACGGGTAGCGCTCGGCGTACTCCTCGACGAAGAAGTCGAAGGGGTTGATCACCTGGAGGTCGGCGATCAGGCCGACGTGATCTCGAGCTCGATCGGACTTCTCCGGGAACACCAGCCGGGCGACGTGGTTGCCGAACGGGTCCTGCTGCCAGTTGAGGAAGTGGCTCCTCCGGCATCACCGTCAGCGAGTAGGCCTCGATCGGCGTCCGCGAGTGCGGCGCCGGCCGCAGCCGTACCGAGTGCGGGCCGAGGGACACGCGCCGGTCGAAGGTGTACGTCGTGCGGTGCTCGATCGACGACCTTGATGCCCATGGCCCGACCCTAGGCCGTCGAGGTCACGGCCGTGTGAACGCGACCGCCGGGGGCGGCCCGTTCGCGTGGAGGCTCAGATCCGCAGCGGCACGCCGGTCTCCCGCTCGGAGAAGGCCCACAGGCTGTCGAGCGCCTCGTCGGAAGGATGGCGTGGGTGCGGGACGCGCACGGCCGGGCCACGAGTCAGGAACAGGGGCCCGAAGAAGTCGCCGCCCGCGGCCTCCGGGTCCGTCGCGGCCCGGATCTGCGGCATCGCGCCGTCCTCCAGGCTCATGCCGGTGTAACGCGCCGCCACCGCCCAGAAGGAGCCCGAGCGGCCGGCCCCTCCCTCGCGAACCGTCCGGGTCTGCAGGTCACTATGGGTGAGACCCGGGTGCGCGACGAGGCTGATGGCGGCCGCGCCGGCCCGCTTCAGCTCACGCTGGAGGCCGAGGCCGAACTCGTAGTTGGCCAGCTTGGAGGTGCCGTAGGCCTGCCAGGGGTCGTAGCGCTCCTGCTGACGAGGGTCGTCGGCCCGCACCCGGCGACCGGCGAGCATCGCCACCGAGGTGACGGTGACGACGCGAGCCCGCGGTGCCGCCAGGATCGCCGGCATCAGCAGCGCGGTGAGCGTCCAGTGGCCCAGGTGGTTGACGCCGAACTGCAGCTCGAAGCCATCCTCGGTCCGGCGCTGCGGCGTCGCCATCAGGCCGGCGTTGTTGACCAGCAGGTCCACCTGGTCGTGGGTCGCCCGGATCCGCTCCGCGGCGCTGCGGACGGACGCCTGGGAGGCCAGGTCGAGCGCCACCAGCTCCACTGAGGCGTCCGGCGCCTCGGCCATGACCTCATCGACGGCCCGCGCGGCCTTCTCCTGGTCCCGCACCGCCATCACCACATGGGCACCCTTGGCGGCCAGCACGGTCGCCGTCTGGAGGCCGAGGCCCCCGTTGGCGCCGGTGACGACGGCGGTGCGGCCGGTCAGGTCGGCGACGGACTCGGTGGTGTAGGTCATGGGGCTGCCCTTCGCTCGACCGGGTCGCACCTATCGTGCCTCGGCATCGTGGGCCACGCCAGGCCCCGGGCGGCTACATCGCGGGGATGACCTCGTAGACCTCCACGTTGCCACCGTCACTCAGCACCGGGCAGCCACGGGCGGCCTCGGTGGCGGAGGCCAGGCTGTCGGTCGTGAGGACGCTGTAGCCGGTCAGTGCGGAGCGACCCGGCCCCGCCTCCCCGTCCGACGTGAGGGTCGTCGACGGCCCGAACGGGTTGCCACCGTCGGCGACCGCCGGCCCGAGCTTCTCGAACCACGCACCCCACGCGGCCATCACGGCCTGCTGCTCCGCCTCGGTCTCGGGCATCCCGTTGCCACCGCTGTACACCAGCATGAACGTCGCCATGTCGTCCTCCTCGGATCCTCGGGCGGGATGGTTCCTCGCCCGTTATGGGGATGACGCGCGGGAGCGGCCCGCATCGACAGGACCGCCCGCCCAGGTCGCGGGCCGGCCCGGAGTCCGGGCGCCGAGATCGGGGTCGACGGGGACCTCGGGATGGATGCTGCGGGTCTCCCGACGACGGTTGCGTGGAACGATCAGGTCGTAGACGTAGACCTTCGGCAGCATCTTGGCGACGGTGAGGGCGACGTACATCACCGTGTTGATCGCGACGAAGGCCGCGAGGACGCCGATGGCCCGGCTCTGCAGGATGCTCTCGGGCAGGAGGATGCCCCACGGGTTCGCTGCGGCGATCATCCGGTGCTCGCCACCTTGGGTCGCGACTCGGTCGGCGCCAGATGACTCCACGTCGCCGTGCGGGCCAGCGAGATGTCGATGATCCCCTTGACGTAGACCACGTTGAGGAACATCGCGAAGAACAGCTCAGGGAACAGCGAGAGCCCCAGGAGGCGCGCCGCCCAGCCGCCCCGCCACACGCTCAGCACGCGTTCGGCGACGAAGACGCCGCCGACCACCATCCAGAACGGGAACCAGACCCACTCGTCGATCGACAGCAGCATCAGCAGCATCAGCAGCAGGTAGGAGCTCAGTGCGATGACGCCGTACCCGATCCCCAGCTGCTGAGCCCAGTACCGGAAGGTCTGTGGGCGTAGGCCGTAGGCGCCGAGGTTCTCCAGGGCGCCGCGCTGCCAGCGCAGCCGCTGCGCCCACAGGGTCGGCCACGTCGGCATCACCTCGGTGACCACGGTGCACTCGCGGGGGGAGACCAGGAGCCCGCCCAGGGTCTTCAGCGCCAGCGTCAGCTCGTTGTCCTCGGTCAGCGCCACGGTGTCGTACACGTCACCTGGGACGCCGGGGAGCACGGTCCCTCGATGCGCGGCCACGCCGCGCAGCGCCCGCGGCCGGAAGACCGAGGCCGTCCCCGTCAGGACGAAGACCAGTCCCCGTCGTCGGCGCAGGTCGCGCGAGTAGCGGATGTACTCGTTGCGCTGGAACTGGCCGATCAGGCCGTGACCGGGCTCGCCGTAGAAGAGGCCGCCCACCGCCATCAGGGCTCGGTCGTCGCTCATCTTCCGCACCGCCGCCGCCAAGAAGCCGGCGTCGAGGGTGGTGTCGGCGTCCATGATCATCACCAGGTCGTTGTCCCCCTGGTCCGGGAGGACCTGCCGGAGCGCCTGGTTGAGCGCGCCGGCCTTCTTCTTGTCGTTCCCGACCGTCTCGAAGACCTCGACTCCCGCGGCCCGGGCCAGCGGCACCGTCTGGTCCGTGCAGTTGTCGGCGACCACCACGACCCGCTCGGGCCGGTGCGTCTGGTCGCGCAACGAGTCCAAGGTGGCGCCGAGACAGCCCTCCTCGTTGTGGGCGGGGATCAGCACCGTGATCGTCACCGGGCCGGCGTACACCCCGCGCGTCTCGGCCATCACCAGCCTCGGCGCCAGCGGCATGGCCCCGGCGTTCGCGCTCCGCCGAGCCCGGGTGGTGAGCCGGCGCTCCAGCAACGCGACGCCCGCGCCCAGCACCAGTGCCAGCCCCGTGGCGAGGACGAGCGCCCGGTCCGAGGGCAGCGAAGACTCGTAGAGATAGCGCCAGGTGCCGAGCTCGCCCTGCTGGGGGGCCCGGCCAGGCGGGCCGTTGTCGGCGGCGGCGGCGAGCCAGATCAGCGCTGCCCCGAGGGAAGCGGCTGTCAGGATCAGCCCGCCGACGGCGCGCTGGAGGAATCCCATCTCATCGTCCTTCGGGGACCAGCCCGGCCAGCCGCGACGGGGAGAGGTACGCCGCCTCGAGCGCTTCGTACGTCATCGGCTTGCCGATCAGGTAGCCCTGGGCCAGGTCCACGCCCTCCGCGCGGACCACGTCCAGCACCTCCGGCTCGGAGACGAACTCGGCGATGGTCTGCTTGCCCAGGTCGCGGGCGATGCCGACGATCGACCGCATGATCGTCCGGTCGACCGCCGAACGATGCGCGTTGGCAACGAACTCGCCGTCGATCTTCACGTAGTCGAAGAACAGGTGCTTCAGGTAGTAGAACGAGCCGAAGCCGGCGCCGAAGTCGTCGAGGGCGAACCGGCAGCCCAGCTGGCTCATCCGCTCCGCGAAGTGGCGAGCCAGCTCGACGTCCGCCACGGCCGCGGTCTCGGTGATCTCCAGGATCAGCGACTGCGGCGACACCTGGTGCTCGAGCAGGGCGTCGACGATAGCGGCCTCGATGTCGGTGTGTCCGATGCTGGTGCCGGACAGGTTCACCTCGAGGGCGAAGTCCGGGCGGAGCTCGCGCATCTTGGCCAGCAGCGCGACGCTCCGGCTGATCACCCACGCGTCCACCCGCGGCATCAGGCCCACGCGTTCGGCGATGTAGAGGAACCGCGACGGAGGCACCAGCTCGTCGTCGGCGCGCATCCGCAGCAGCACCTCCGCGGAGACGATCTCGTCGGTCCGCAGGTCCAGGATCGGCTGGAAGAGCAGCTCGAACCTGTCGTGCTCCAGCGCCTCCTCGATCCGGCTCTGCCATTCCAGCCGTGCCCCGCTGCGCGGCAGCCGGCTGCGGTCCTCGTCGAGGCTCGACAGCTGGTTGCGCCCGGCGTCCTTGGCGTCGTACATCGTCATGTCGGCCAGGGCCAGGATGTCGACACCGTGTCGGCTGGCGGCGAGGAACGTGACGACGCCGACGCTCGCAGTGACCCGCCGGCGCATGCCGTCCAGGGTGGCGGAGTACTCGCCGATGCGCTCGACCACCTTGCTGGCCACGGTCTCCGCGGCCTCCAGATCGCCGAAGCCGAGCAGGATGGCGAACTCGTCGCCGCCCAGCCTGGCGACAAGGTCGGTGGAGCGCACCTCGCGCCGCAGCAGGCCGGCGATGCTGATCAGCAGCTCGTCCCCCGCCCCGTGACCCAGGGTGTCGTTGACCTGCTTGAAGTTGTCCAGGTCGAGCAGCAGGACGGCCCCGTTCGGTCCGTAGCGCCGGCAGTGCTCGAGGTGCTTGGCGAGCTCCTGGTCGAAGCGTCGCCGGTTGGCGAGTCCGGTCAGGACGTCGTGATCGGCGAGGTGCGCCAGCCGCTCCTCGTAGCGTCGACGCTCGGACATGTCCACCACGGTGACCAACACCAGGTCCTCCTCCTGCGAGGCGCCGGGGCCCGGCTCGGTGTGGAGGATGGTGCTGGTGAGCGACACCGCGATGTCCTGGCCGCTCAGATCCCGCACGCTGCTGTCGGAGGAGACCAGGGTCTGGTCGCCATCCAGCAGGCGACGGAGGTGCTTGTCGAGCTCGGCCTCGCCACGCGGGGCGAGGGAGGCGAGCTCGCGCCCCTCCAGCTGGCCGGGCTCGGCCCGCAGGATCCCCCGAAGCGCGGCGTTGACGCGGCGGATGCGGCCGTCGGTGCCCAGCACCGCGACCCCGTGCGGGGCGTCCTCGAACAGCCGCTCGCTGCGCTCGTTGGCGCGCAGCAGCTGCTGCGCGGTGCGCACCTCTGCGGTCGCGTCGATGCCGACGCCGAGGAACCCCGTCGTCGAACCGTGCGCGTCCTTCAGCTCGGTGACCACCAGACGCACGAACCGTCGCTCCCCGTCCTTGCGCACATACGTCCAGGTGCGGCCGGCGGCG
Organism: uncultured Actinomycetota bacterium; assembly: GCA_963719955.1. Taxonomy (GTDB): domain Bacteria; phylum Actinomycetota; class Actinomycetes; order Propionibacteriales; family Nocardioidaceae; genus Nocardioides. Next base: position 1,095,739 of record CAVRDV010000002.1, read on the forward strand.
TCGGCGCGGGCGAGCTCCGCAAGCGCCGTCAGGCCGTCGGGCGCCTCGTCCTGGTCCTCGACGCCCAGCTCCGCGGCGGCCGCGGCGAGCTCGTCGGTGTCGAGGAACAGCGTCGCGCGCTTGCCCACCACCTCGTCGGCGGTATAACCGAGGAGCTGCTCGGCTCCTGCGCTGAAGGTGGTCACGGTCCCGTTGAGGTCGACCGAGACGATGCTCGTCAGGCGGGCGCCATGGAGGATGCTGTCCATCTGCGCGTTCGCCTCGCGCACGGCGGCCGTCTCCTCACCCAGCCGGATCACCAGGCCCTGCACGACGGGGGCGATCGCGACAGCGATCACGGCCCAGACCGCCGCCTGCCGCCACTCGCCGATCGGGTAGGCCTCCCCGCCGATGAGCACCATGGGCAGCACGAGGGTCGCCGTCGCCAGCACGGCCGCCACCATCAGATCGCGTCGCCTGCCGGTGATCGCCAGCCACAGGATGGGCAGCAGCACCAGTGCGGTCAGCCCGGAGTCTGCTCCACCCGTCGCGTCGCGAGCGACCGCGATGAACCCGAAGGCGGCATACGCTGCCAGCGGTTCCAACGGGCTGCGCTCCGGCTGACGCATGGCCAGGGCGAGCAGGCCGACCGAGAGGGCGAAGAGCACCACCATCACCGCACTCAACAGGGGATGGTTGTCGAAGGGGGGCAGCACCGCGCTGACCACGCCGGTGCCCGCGACGAGCACGAAGGGTCCGGCCAAGCGCCAGGTCGGCCGGCTCGGGTCAGCGTCCAGCGCAGTACCGACAGGGGTGGGGGGCATGGTGCCGTCTCCTCAACGAGAGGACCCCGAACGGGTCCCGAGTGATCCGTCCTCTCGCCCCTCGACCACGCCGGGGGGCACTACTCAGCGAGCGTAGGCGCCCCACTCGGCCGCCGCTGGAGTTTGGCGAAGCTCCTCCGGCCGCCTCGCGATGGCCGTCGCACCGGGTTGTATCGGACGACTGCAGGAGCGCCGACCCGTCGTTCCCGCCAACGTGCCCTTGCCGTCCGAGGACCACCTCCGTTCGGCCCCGCGGACAGCCATTGACGCGGCGGGCCCCAGGGGAAACGCTGGGAGTCCCTTCTCGCAAGGAGTCTCGATGTCTCTGCGGCGCTACATCCTGATGCTTCTGACCACAGGCCTGGTTGCGGCAGGCCTGGCGGCTCCCGACTCGGCCAGGTCCAGCGCGCCACCGGCGTCGACGAGCGCTGCGGCGCCCACGACGGCTGGAGCAGCGCCACCGCGGCTGACCGTGGCCGGCAACCGCTTCAAGATCAACGGCAAGGCGACCCGGCTGGTCGGCCAGTCGCTGGTCGTCGTCGTCGCGCCGGCGGGACTCCTTCTGGACGGCGCACCCATGACCTATCCGCCGACCGTGGCCGAGGCCGAGGCGTTGTACGAGCGCTGGGGCAGCCCCGATGCCTTCTTCGCCCGGGTGCGTGGCTGGGCCGAGGGGACGAACGTGGTCCGCCTTCAGGTCAGCCAGTTCGGCCTCGCGTCGAGCCCGGCCGACGGCGACCCGGTCTGCGACTGGAGCTGCCGCCGCGACTATCTCGATCGGATCGAGGAAGCGGTCCAGGCCGCCAAGGCGGCCGGGCTCGTCGTCATCTTGTCGATGCAGTACCAGCGCTTGGCCGGCGGCGCCAACGACCCGCGCTGGGCGCTGCCGACGAAGACGACGAGGTCCGCGTGGCGCAAGCTGGCCCCGGTCTTCGCGAACGACCGGAGCGTCGCCTACGAGCTGTACAACGAGCCGCAGGGCCCGCCGACCACCGAGCTGTGGCTCGACTGGCGCACCGAGCATCGGCAGCTGCTCAAGATCGTCCGCGAGACGTCGGGCGCGACCCGCAACGTCGTCTTCGTCGACGGGCTCGCCTACTCCCAGCGCTGGGACGGCTACCGCCACTGGTGGCTCAAGGACGACCGCCTGGCGTTCGCGATCCACGCCTACCCGAACCAGTTCCAGGACACCCGCGAGGAGTGGGTGGCGCGCTGGAACCCAGTGGTCGGGCCAGGCAATGCCAAGCTGATGCGAACCCACCCGACGGCGATCACCGAGTGGTCGGCCGACTCGGCCCCCGGCTACTGCAACACGGACGCCGCCGACGGCGTCCCCACGCCCGAGGCCGCACTGTCCCTGCTCCGCTGGCTGCGCGACAGCAAGCGGCGCGTCGGTCTGCTCGGCTGGTCGTTCGACATCCCGTCGCGGATGGGTTTCACCGTCGACGAGGAACTGACGCCGGCGACGCTGGACGGCTTCACCTGCGGCACCCGCGGCTGGGGCCCGGGGGCGGAGTTCCAGGACTGGGCGGCCGGTCGGCTCGGCTGAGCGGGTCCCGCTCCGGAGACCGCGTCAAGCGAGTGCGCACGGGCCAGCGAGCGGATTCATCGGCGCGCCCGTAGGGATTCGAACCCCAAACCTTCTGATCCGTAGTCAGATGCTCTATCCGTTGAGCTACGGGCGCCTGTCACGAGGACTGCACGAGGATAGCCGAACGGGCGGGGGATGCCGAAATCCCTTGAGGGTCGCTCGGCGCAGCCCTCAGTCGGCGGCGCGCGGGTCGACCTCCGGCGCGAGTCCGTCGTGGAAGCCCTCGTCGTCGTGCCAGTGCGGGGCCTCGGTCTCGTCGTCGAAGCTGCGCGCGACGACGACGTCGGTCGAGGAGTGCAGCACGATCGAGAGGCACACCGTCATCGCGATCAGATGGAAGAGCTCGTCGCCGCTGTCGATGCCCGCGTTGAGGACGTAGAGGCCGTAGACCACCGAGGCGAAGCCCTTGGGGCCGAACCACATGGCGGCGAACTGCTCCCGGTTGGTGAGCTCCGAGCCCCAGAAGGACAGCCACAGCGCGACCGGGCGGGCCACGAAGATCGCGAGCACCACGAACACCCAACCGCCGAGGGGTACGTCGGCCACGAACGCCGGCGTGATCAGCGCGCCGAAGACCAGCAGCGCCGCCAGCTTGAGCAGCTCGGCCACCAGCTCGCCGAACTCGACGAAGGTCTCGCGCTGACGCTCGCCCGTGGTGGCGATGGTGATGCCGGCGGCGAACGCCGCGAGGAAGAGGTTGGCGTGGGTGGCCAGCGCCAGCGCCAGCACCAGCAGCCCGATCGCGACGGCGTTCAGCGGCTCGTAGTGGGCCGACGCCCGGAACCAGCGGGTGCGCTCGAGCCGGATCGCGGCGTAGGGCACTGCGATCCCGATCACCAGACCGAGGGCGAGCTCGGAGGAGAGCTCGCCGACGTGCAGGTCCTCCTCGCCGGCCGCGATCGCGAGCAGCACCACGACGAACGGCAGCGCCAGCCCGTCGTTGACGCCGGACTCGACGTTGAGCAGATGGCGCAGCCGGCCGGGCACCTTGTCGTTGCCGACCAGCGCGGCCGCGAACACCGGGTCCGTGGGTGCCAGCACCGCCCCGAGCAGAAGCGCGTTCGGCCAGTCGAGGCCCGCGACGTAGCGGGCGAGCACCGCGGTGACCACCAGCGTGAGCGGCAGCCCCAGCAGCAGCGCGCGGCCGGGCAGCCGCCAGGCCCGCCGCAGGTCCTGGAAGCCCACCCGCATGCCGTCGGTGAAGAGCACGGCGAACAGCGCCAGCTCGGCGAGGTTGCCGACCAGCTCGTCGTCGCCGGTCACGTCGATCGCGCCGAGCATCCCCGGGCCGAGCGCGAATCCCGCCACCAGGAAGAGGACCGCGGTCGACAGCACCGTCCGATGGGCCAGGTGCGAGACCAGCACCGCCAGCAGCAGCACGGCGGCGTACGCCAGCAACAGCAAGGTCGAGCCCTCCTCCATGTGGCCTGGAACACACGAATCCTATTGGTGGATCGATCCAATAGGCGGACCGGTCCCGGCTCCCTATCGTCGCTAGCAAGACCGGGCGACAACGAGGTCCTCCGCCGAACCGAGAAGGGTGCGAGGGAACGAACATGGTCGATGTGGACGAGCTGCTCGACGAAGCAGGCCTGAAGAACGAGCACGTGCGCGACTACATCGCGCACTGGGCCGCGATCACCCAGCCGGAGCGCATCGAGGTCGTCACCGCCGACGACGACGCGCGCCTGCTGACCGAGGCCGTCGATGCCGGCGAGCTGCTGCCCGCCGGCGAGGGCCGCTACTACTCCCGCAGCTACTACAAGGACACCGCCCGCTCCGAGGAGCGCACCGTCGTGGCGACCAGCCGCCCCGACGACAAGGGCGTCTACAACAACTGGAAGCCCGCGGCCGAGATGCACCGCGATGCCAGGTGGAGCGGATGCGCGGCGCGTCGGCCGGCAAGACGATGTACGTCATCCCCTACCTGATGGCGCCGCCCGGCTCGCCGCTGGAGAAGTACGCCGCCGGCGTCGAGCTCACCGACAGCCGCCCGGTGGTGCTGCACATGATCCGGATGTCGCGCGTCGGCGTCGCAGTACGTCGACAACCTCGAGCCGACCCGGAGCACGTTCGTCCGCGCCGTGCACGTGACCGGCGACCTGGAGAACCTCGGCCAGGGCACCGCGGACGACCAGCGCTACTTCGTGACGGTCGCCGACGAGCGGACCATCCTGCACTTCGGCTCGTCGTACGGCGGCAACGCGCTGCTCGGCAAGATCGCCCACGGCCTGCGGCAGGCGTGCTACGACGGCTGCGCGAGTCGGGCATCTTCCTGGCCGAGCAGTTCATGCTGCTCGGCATCACGGACAAGGCAGACCGGCAAGCGCTGGCACATCTGCGGTGGCTTCCCGAGCGCCTCGGGCAAGACCAACCTCGCGATGACGCTGGCGCCCGACGCGCTCGGCGACCGCTACCACGTGGAGTTCTACGGCGACGACATCGCCTGGCTCTGGGTCAACCCCGACGACGGCCGGGTCTACGGCATGAACCCCGAGTACGGCGTCTTCGGCGTCGCCAAGGACACCAACGAGAGGACCAACCCGACGGCGCTCGACTCGATCGGCGAGGGCACCGGCGTCATCTTCACCAACGTCGCCTACAACGACCAGACCCACGAGGTCTGGTGGGAGGGCCGCACCCCGCAGCCCCCGGCCGACCTGTCCGGCTGGTCGGACTGGAAGGGCGAGCGGATCGCCGACCGCGAGGCCGGCGACGACTCTCCCTGGGCGCACCCCAACAGCCGGTTCACCACGACGCTGGCCAACGTGCCCAACGTCGCGGGGGACTTCGCCGACCCGGCCGGCGTGCCGATCGACGCGATCATCTTCGGCGGCCGGACCCGCGACCGCGAGCCGCTGGTCCGCGCGATCACCGACCTGGCCGAGGGCGTCTACGACGGCCTCACCCTGGGCGCCGAGGCGACGTTCGCCGCCGAGGGGGTCGAGGGGCAGCTGCGCTACGACCCGATGTCGATGCGGCCGTTCCTGGCCTACGGCGAGGGCGACTACGCCGCCCACTGGCTGAGGATCATCGGGGCCGCCACGGAGCAGCCGATCTTCGCCCACGTCAACTGGTTCCAGCGCGGCGAGGACGGCCACTTCCGCTGGCCCGGCTACCGCGAGAACCTCCGGGCGCTGTTGTGGCTCATGCGCTTCAAGGACGGCGACGTGGCCGGCGTCCCGACGCCGGTCGGGGTGCTGCCCGTCGAAGGACGAGCTCGAGCTCGACCGGCGTCGACATGACTCCGGAGGACCTCGACCTGATCCTGAGCGTCGACACCGACCGCTGGCGCCAGGAGATGGGCTTCCGCGAGGACCACCTGGCGCAGTTCGACCGGCTCCCCGAGGCGATCTGGGAGGCCCACCGCCGGGTGGCACGCGACCTGGAGGACTGACCCCCGCCGCCCCACGAATCGGCCGACGGCAGGTCAGATCTCCGATTCTGTGTGAAAATCTGGCCAGTGGGGCAGAGGAGGGGGATGTGACGGGGTTCGGCCCGGGCGAACGGGCGCTCTTCGAGGCTGAGGCGACCGCGCTGTTCGAGGCGGCGGTGGCCGCCGGCGGCCTGCCCACCGACGACCCCCGGATCCACCCCCGCAGCGCCTTGCGGCCGGCGTTCGAGCTCCTGCAGCGGCTCGGGCTGCTGGTGCTCGACGAGCAGGCCGAGCTGTGGCTCCCCGTCGACCCGACCACGGTCCACTCGCAGGTGGTCTCGCCGATGAGCCAGGAAGGCGCCTCGCTGCTCGCCGAGTCGTCGCAGTGGGCGACCGCGTTCTCCAGCCTGGCGCAGACCTGGCGCCGCACCCCCAGCTCCCACCGCGGGCCGATCACCGAGGTGCGCGGCGACGCGATCGGCCCCTACATCACCTCGCTGGTCGCGGACGCCGAGAACGAGCTGCTCACCGCGCAGCCGCAGACCGGCCGGAGTGCGACGACCCTGGCCGCGGCCGCCGTCCGCGACCTGGCCGCCCTCGACCGCGGCGTCAAGATGCGCACGCTCTACCAGCACTCCTCCCGGCGCAGCTCGATCACCCACAAGTACGTCGCCTCGGTCACCGCCCGCGGCGCCGAGGTCCGCACCCTCGACGAGTTCTTCAAGCGGATGATCGTGGTCGACCGGCAGGTCGTGGTGATCCCGAGCCACGAGGGCGACGGGGCGGCGCTGGCGATCCGCGAGCCGTCGCTGGTGGCCTACCTCGTCGACATCTTCGAACGCACCTGGGAACGCGCCCGGCCGTTCAGCAACCGCGAGTCCACGATGATGCGACAGGTCGCGGCCGAGCAGCGCGCGATGACGATCCGGATGCTGATCGAGGGTCACGCCGACCCCACCAGCGCCAAGCGGCTCGGCGTCAGCCCTCGCACGTACGCCGGCTACGTCGCCGACCTCAAGGACCAGTACGAAGCGCAGACCCGCTTCCAGCTCGGCTACGCCATGGGGCAAGCCGGCGTCCCCGGCGACCAGCCCGAGGAGGACTGACCCTCCGTCGCAGCCGCGCGCGGGCCGCTTCCGGCCCGAACGCCACCCGAGGGCAACGACCGGACGGTCGCTGCCCTCGCTTCCTCGAGACGGGCCGTAGGGGGTGGCGCTGGACCGGCTCAGAGGGCTCTGACGCAGGTCCCGTCTCAGGTCTGTGGAGTTGTCCGTTGTCGCCCCGTCGCGCGGGGCTAGCGGGCGACGCGCGGCCAGCCGGTGTCGGCGTGGGAGGGGGACGCGGTCATGCCGACCGCTCCGAAGGTGAGCACCGCGGCCACCAGGGCCCCGACGATGCGACGCGTGATCTTCATGCTGACTCGCTTTCTCCATGGGCCCGCTTGACCCTCGGTTCCATTGTCGGCCCCAGATCGCGGCCCGTCATCGCGGAGCCACCCTCAGGAACGTGCATTGCGAAATGATGCAGCGCCACTGCTCTGCCAGCGCGGTCACCGCGGGTGGGGGCGACGCCCCTTCGGGGCACGCCAGAGCCCCGACCGGGTGAACCGGACGAGGCCTGGTCCGGCACCGGCCGACCGGTGCCGAGCGGCGGAGGCGGCGGGATTTGAACCCGCGATCGGCGATTAACCGAAACCCGCTTAGCAGGCGGGCGCCATAGACCGGACTAGGCGACGCCTCCCCACGCCCGAGGGCGCGAAGCACAGGCTACCGCCCGCCGGTCACGGAGTCCGAATCGGTTCTGGTGGCGGCTCTCGTCGTGCCTGCCGGCGTCAGAGCCGGCGGATGCGGTGCCCGCGCTGGAGGTGCTCCTGCAGGGTGTTGACCAGCTGCTCGCGGTCGACGTCGAGGAGTCGCACCGGCACCACGGTCCGCCGCCCGTCGCGCAGCCGGAGAAGGACCACCGGCTCCTCGCCGGCGTACGTCGCCGAGGCGTCGTCGATCTCCACCCACGAAGCGGCGCGCACGCCCGCCGCGCGCCAGCGCAACCGGTAGCCCTCGTCGTCGAGGGTCAGCACCGACCAGCCGCGGGTGACCCCGATCGCCACCCCGAGCGCGACCGCCACCACGACACCGGCCACCGCCAGCAGCGTGCCCAGCGACGCTCCGGCGCCGACGGCGACGACCGTCGCCACCATGACCACCAACGAAGCAGTCACCAGCGCCGCGCCCACGATGCGCGCGGCGAGCGGACGGGCCAGGCGGTAGCGCGTGCTCATCCCCCGATTCAACCCGGGCCTGCCCCGAGGCGACTACCCGGGGCGGTTTCTCGCACGTCGATGCGGGCCGCTGCGTTCGTCGCGGGGGGTGTCGGCCGGCCCTTGTGCCCGGCGGACATCGCCGTCACACTCAGAGGTCCTGCCCGATATCCGCCCCGTACCGGGAGGCACCATGCGCACCACGGCTCGCGCGCTCGAGGAGATGCACCAGGCGCTGGAGGTCCCGACCCAACCCGGCACCTCGCTCGGGAACTGGCGCTGGACGATGCGCCAACGCATGGCGGAGGTGCGCGACGTGCTCGTCGCCGAGACCGCGAACCACGAGGACGCCTGGCTGGCGGCCCGGGGCGGATCCGTGCTGCGTGAGCGCAACGCGCTGCTCAACCGGCTCAGCGAGCTCGGCCCGCAGGTGCTGGAGGAGGAGCGCATCGAAGAGGTCCGTGCCGAGCTGGCCCGGCTGCTGTGCGACGTCCGCCATCACGTGCAGCGGCTGCACGACCTCGCCTACGACGAGGTGGAGCTGGAGCTGGGCGGCTCCGAGTAGGCCGGGGCGGCGCTCCGCAGGACCCGGTCTCGGCAGGGTCCGCTCTAGACTGCCCGGGTGCCGCCGGTCACCGACCGGCGCACGGAGGGGTGCCGGAGTGGCCGATCGGAACCGCCTTGAAAGCGGTCGCTGGCAGAGATGTCAGCCGCGGGTTCGAATCCCGCCCCCTCTGCCCAGCCGGGTCGGTTGACTCGGGCGACTGCCGCCGTCTACAGCAGTGCCTGGGTCCGCGGTGGCTCCGGCCGGATGGCCGCGGCCTCCTCGGCCCGTCGCGCGCCGCGGCCCCGCGACCCGGTCAGCCGAAGGTCGACGCGGATCACGACATAGCCCAGTGCCAGCCCCACGATCAGCGTGTAGACCTCCGCCAGCAGCAGGTGGGGCAGCGTGAACGCCGGGCTCACCACCAGGTGCGAGATCGGCACGGTGGCGGCGACGCCGAACGCCGACACCCACCAGCCCTGACGACGGCGGGCCCGCTGGTGGCAGCCCCAGGCCAGGGCGGGGATCCCGAGCAGCGCCTGCAGCGGCCGCGGGAACGCCCCCAGATGGTCGCGAGTCCACTCGACGGTGTCGAAGACCCCCGTGACCAGCCCGGGCGTGCCGTAGCGACGCAGCAGCTCGGCGTAGGCCAGCGTCACCCCGAGCACCACACCGCCCCCGACCACGACCACCAGGCCGCGCGTGCCGAGCCCGTGCAGACCGGCGCCGAGCCGGTAGACCAGGGAGAACACCAGGATCAGCGCGACCGCGAGCGTGGTGTAGCCGAACCGTTCGACGTTGACGACCGGCTCGTATCCCAGCGCCGCGATCGCGCCGACCATCGCCACCCCCATCGCCAGCAGCACCTCCCGCGCCGCGGCGGTGAACCGCACCGCCGGGACGGTCACCATCACCCCGAGCACGGAGCCGAGCGAGGCGGTGGTGACGGCGGCGCCGGTGCGCAGCAGGTCGTAGTCGCCGAAGGCCGCCAGGCAGGCGAGCCCGCCGGCCAGCAGGGTGTAGAGCACCCAGCGCCCGCCGGTGCGCAGAGCGAGGATCCAGGTGTACGTCGTGCTGATCAGCGCGGCGCCCGCGCCGCCGGCGTACGTCGGCCCGACGCCGACCGCCGCCGCCACCAGCCCCGCCAGGCCGAACCCCACCAGCAGCAGGTGCAGCAGCACCAGCAGCCGCGGGGCCGCGGAGGTGAGCAGGTCCCGGATCCGCGACGGTCGCGGCCCCGGGCGGGCGGCGCGCCGGCCGGAGCTGCGGGATGCGGTGCGGGAAGACACGGGGGAGAAGGCTACAGCCGACGGTTGTCGAGCGACGGATTGGCGGCACGGGCCTCGTCGAGCACCGAACGCTCCACTGCGGCGTGCAGCACCTCGGCGGCCGCGCCGCCCTCGACGACGACGTCGCCCCAGGGGTCGACCACCAGCGAGTGGCCCGTGTAGCGCGGGCCGGGCTGGCCGACCGCGACGACGTACGAGACGTTCTCCACCGCGCGGGCCCGCGCGAGGGTGCACCAGTGCGCAACCTTGTGCGGGCCGGCCACCCAGGCCGCCGGCACCACGAGGACGTCGGCTCCGGCCGACGACAGCGCCCGCCCGATCTCGGGAAAGCGCAGGTCGTAGCAGGTCATCAACCCGAGCCGGAAGCCGTGCACGTCGACCACCACCGGCTCCGGCGCGCCGGGGCTGAGCCGGTCGGACTCGCGGAAGCCGAAGGAGTCGTAGAGGTGGATCTTGCGGTAGGCCGCCTCGACGGCGCCGCGCACGACCAGGGTGTTGAAGGGGCGGCCGGGGTCGGAGGAGGTCTCGAACATGCCCGCGACGATGGTGGTCCGGCGAGCCTGCGCCAGCCGGGCCACCTCGGAGCCGAAGGGCCCGTCCACCGGCTCGGCGAACGCGCTCACGTCGGAGCCCGGCTCGCCGAAGTCGCGGGCGAAGACCTCGGGGAAGACCACCAGGTCCGCCCCGGCCGGGGTCAGCCGGTCGAGCAGCGCGCGGTTGTCGGCCGGATCGAGTCCGGAGGCGGCCTGCACGAGCGAGACCTGCAGGCAGGACGGGGGGTCGCAGCTCACGGCTCCTAGCCTGCCACGATGAGGGCCATGTCCGAGCTCGCCGCGGTGATCCTCACCGGAGGAACTGCGTCGCGGATGGGTGGCGCCGACAAGGCCGCGCTGGGGTACGCCGGCCGGTCGCTGCTGGAGCGGGCGCTCGCCGCCGTCGCCATCGCCAACGAGACCGTCGTCGTCGGACCACCCCTGGAGACGAGCCGGCCGGTGACCTTCGTCCGCGAGCACCCGCCTCTGGGGGGCCCGGCGGCGGGCCTGCTGGCCGGGGTGGACGCGCTGACCCGCGAGGTGTCCTGGGTCGTGGTGCTCGCCGTCGACATGCCGCTGGTCGACGCCGACACCGTCGGCCGCCTCACCGAGGCCGCGGCCGGACATGACGGCGCGTTCCTGCTCGGCGTCGACCACCGCCGCCAGCTGGCCGGCGTCCTCGCTGCCGCGGCGTTGGAGCGGGTCCGCCCCGCGCGCGGCACCGAGTCCGGCCTGCCGATGCACCGGCTGCTCGCCACGCTCGACCTCGCCGACGTCGCCGCCGCCGGAGCAGAGGCGCGCGACGTGGACACCTGGGACGACTACGAGGGGCTACCGGGCTGACGTGGAGCCGGCCCGGGTCTGCCCCCGCCGAGGCGCAGCGAGATCTCGGCCTCGGCGGCGGTGCCGAGCTGGATCCAGTCGCGCGCCTGCACCCGCACCCCGAGCGGGAAGCTGCCGGTCACCGGGTCGACGTGCAGACAGACGACGTCCCAGCTGGCCTGGACCGTCATCCGCACCGGCCGCCGCACCGCTGGCCCGCCGCCCGCGGGTGTCACGCCGCGCCCGGCCGTCCACGACTGCCGGTGCCCGGCGCCCACCCCGAGGAACGGCAGTCGCTCTCCTGCCATCCGCCAGCTGAACTCGGGCCGCTCGAAGCCGACCGTGTGCGCCCACACGTGCAGGTGCCAGCCCTCGTCGTCGACCTGCTCCACGCGCAGGTCCATCCGCGGCACCACGGCGTCGGCACTGACCAGCACCGTCGCCCCCTCGTCGTCGGCATGGGTCAGCCTCGCCGTCCACGGCAGTGCCTGGGTGGAGGTGACGTCCAGGTCGCCGGCGGCGGGCAGCGGGATGGTGCCGACATAGACCGCGCGGTGCACCCGGCGCCGGCCGTTGTTGGTGAGGCGCTCCCGCCAGCTCACCGGACGCGGCAGCGACTCCAGCCGGTGCAGCACCACGCCCGGCCCGTCGTGCAGGTCCAGGCTGGGGTCGCGACCGGCACGGCGTTCGTACCACCGGCGCAGGTCGAGGCCCCCGTCCCAGTCGACCCCCCGGCGCGGGTCCGGCCGGCGTACCTCCAGGACGAAGCGGCGCTCCGCCGCCGTCTCCACCACGACGGCCGCGGGCAACGCGCCGGAGCGCTCCCGGTCGGTCAGCCGCACGGTCGCGCTCCCGCCCGGCGGCACCCGCAGCCACGGCAGCCAGCTCGCGTCGGCGCCGGTCAGCCGCTTGCCACGGTCGCGCATCCCCCACGCGACCAGCTCGGCCAGCGACACCCGCGGGCCGGCGATCCGGAAGAACTCCGCGGTGTCCCGGGGAGCGCCCGGCCACGCCGCCACCGGCGTGCACACCTCGTCGAAGCGGCGGGCGGTGCCCATCACGCAGTAGGGCGAGCCGTACTCGCGGGTGCGCAGGCCGGCGACCTCGGTGGCCAGTCCCCACGGGTGCTCGAACCCGAAGACGTGACCGAGCTCGTGAGCCAGGATCGTGTGGTGGGTCTGATCGCTGACGAACGCGACCTGGAGGGTGCGCACGCCGAACCGCAGCTCGGCGGTGTAGGCCCGCTCGACCGGCAGGGAGCCCACGACCAGCAGGCCGGTGGCGTCGCGGGTCGCCGTGGGATGCAGGAATCGGCGGACCAGGGCCCCCAGCGCCTGCCGGTGGGTCTGATCGGGGTCGGCCCCGTGCCGCGCGGCGACCCAGTCGGGGTCGTCACCGGGCAGGACCACCGGCGGCAGCACCCGGCCACTGGTGCGGAGCAGCCCTCGGGTGGAGTCGAGCCAGAAGTCGGCGACCGTCGTGCGCTGCTCGGGCGGGGTGTCGGGCGGGCTCGGGTCGAGCAGCCGCCGGAGGAAGCCGACCGGCCACCCGGCCCCCGGCTCGTGCTGCAGGGGGAGGACGACGATGCGGTGTCTCACCACCACGCCCGGCCCCGCTCCACGCACCGGATCAGAGCACACCCGCGGACCCGGGTCAACGACGCGAAGACCCTCACCGGCGCCGCGCCTCCGGCGGACTGGTCGGGGCTTGCACGGGCGACCCGGGTGCACGAGTCTGGCTTCGTGAACCTGCACGACTGGATCGACGAGCTGTGTGACGTCCTGGACCTGGAGACCGAGGTCGACGAGGGGCTGGTCCTCGACCTGGCGCGGGCCGCGGCCCACAACGTCGAGCGGCCGGCCGCGCCGATCACGACGTACCTCCTCGGCTACGCCGCGGGCGTCCACGGCGCCGGGCCCTCGAAGATCGAGACGCTGGCGGCGCGTGCCCAGGCGCTCGCCGACGAGTGGGACCGGCCGGCCGGCGCGCCCGACCCGGACGACGTCGACGACGAGGTCCCCGACGACAGCGGCGTCGACCACACCGGCGACTCGCTGGACGACTGACCGTGCGCGCCGTCGTCGCCGTCGAACCCGGGGGCCCCGAGAGCCTGCGGCTGACCGAGCTGCCCGACCCCGAGCCCGGGCCGGGCGAGGTGCTGGTCGACGTCGCGGCCACCGCGGTCAACCGCGCCGACGTGCTGCAGCGGAAGGGCTTCTACCCGCCGCCGCCGGGAGCCTCCGAGGTGATCGGCCTGGAGTGCAGCGGCACCGTCGCGGCCCTCGGTGAGGGCGTGACCGACTGGTCGGTCGGTGACGAGGTCTGCGCGCTGCTCGCGGGTGGCGGGTACGCCGAGCGGGTCGCGGTCCCGGCCGGGCAGCTGCTGCCGGTGCCGGCCGGCGTCGGACTCGTCGACGGCGGCCGCCCTCCCCGAGGTCGCCTGCACCGTCTGGTCCAACGTCTTCATGGTCGCCGGGCTCCAGCCGGCGGAGACGCTGCTGGTGCACGGTGGCGCCGGCGGGATCGGCACGATGGCGATCCAGCTCGCGACCGCGCTGGGCGCGCGCGTGGTCGCGACCGCCGGGTCGGCCGACAAGCTCGAGCGCTGCCGCGAGCTCGGGGCCGACGTGGCCGTCAACTACCGCGACGAGGACTTCGTGGCGGTCGCGAAGGCGGCCACCGACGGGGCCGGGGTCGACGTGGTGCTCGACATCATGGGCGCCGACGCTACCTCTCCCGCAACGTCGAGGTGCTGGCGACGGGCGGCCGCCTGGTCGTCATCGGGATGCAGGGCGGCACCAGGGCCGAGCTCGACCTCGGTGCCCTGCTCGCGCAAGCGCGGGGCGGTGATCGCCACCACGCTGCGGTCGCGGCCGCTCGAGGAGAAGGCCGCGATCTGCGCCGCCGTCGCCGAGCACGTCTGGCCCCTGGTCGCCGACGGGGTGGTCCGACCGATCGTGCACACCACGATGCCTCTCGCCGAGGCCGGCGCCGCCCACCAGCTGATGGAGGACTCCGGCCACGTCGGCAAGATCGTGCTGACCGTGGCTGAGCGATAGTCCGCTGAGGTGGCGCGGCTAGGGTGGCGGGCATGAGCGAGCCCGGTCCCGAGTCCGACGCCGAGGTCCAGCAGGTCGTGGTCGTCGGCCCCGACGGCCAGCCCGTCGGCACCATCCCCGCCCACCTGGTCGACGGCATCTCCGGTCCCTCCGCGGATTCCGACGCAGACGAGGACGACGAGTCGCGCCACATCACCGACCTCGTCGAGCAGCCCGCCAAGGTGATGCGGATCGGCAGCATGATCCGCCAGCTGCTGGAGGAGGTGAAGGCAGCCCCGCTCGACGAGGCCAGCCGCGCCCGGCTCAAGGAGATCCACCGGGCCTCGATCAAGGAGCTCGAGACCGGCCTCGCCCCCGAGCTGGTCGAGGAGCTGGAGCGGCTGACGCCTGCCGTTCACCGAGGACGGCACCCCGACCGAGCGCGGAGCTGCGGATCGCGCAGGCCCAGCTGGTCGGCTGGCTCGAGGGGCTCTTCCACGGCATCCAGACCGCGATCTACGCCCAGCAGATCGCCGCCCGGACGCAGCTGGAGCAGATGCGCCGCGCCCTGCCTCCGGGCGCCCATGTCGCCCCCGGCCAGCCGCCGCAGGGCATGCCCGACCAGTCCCCGCCCCAGCCCGGCTCGTCGAGCGGGATGTACCTGTAGGGCTCCGCGCGGGGCCCGGAGGATACGGGTCAGGACGTCGCGCCAGGCACGTCGCACGCACCCGCCCAGCCGGCGCGCACTCACTCCCCCGGCGTACGACGGCGCGCTCGGCCCACGGCCGCCAGGCCGAGCAGCCCGACGAGGCCCGCGGCGGCGCCGGGAGCGACCAGGCGACCCAGCGGTCGCGGGGCCGTGGTCTCCAGCTCCTGCCACTCCAGCGGGGGACGCTCGGGCTCCGGCACGACGACGCTCTCCCCCGACCCGAGCACCCGCTCGACCCGACGCAGCAGCGCGCTGGTCGCCCGCTCGCTGCCCTGGCAGGCGTTGCCGGAGAACGCGGCCGCCTCGCCATTGACGAAGAACAGCCACGTCTTGTTGGTCGGCAGCCGGCCGAGCCCGTGGTCGCGAGTCGACAGCGGCGTCACCACGTCGACCTCCTTGGAGGCCACCGTGCCCTGATAGACCCGCTCCACGGTCGCGGTGTAGCGGCGGATCTGCCGGGTGTCGGCGCCGGTGCCGACGGCGTCGGTCTGCTGACCGGCCACCTGGGCGGTGAAGACCGCATCGACCTTGGCGGCCCGGTCGCCGACGCTCCCCGGCACCGAGCAGGCCTCGCGGACGCGCGGGGCAGCCGACGCCGGGCCGCTCAGGGAAGCGAGGCCGGCGACCAGCAGCAGGGCCGCTGCCGGGCCGAGGACACGGCGCGGCAGCGTTCGGGCGGGGCGAAGCACGAGCCTCAGCCTACGGGGAGCGGCCGAGCCGGGGTCGCTCAGGCGCCGAACAGCTGCTCGAGTGTCGCCGCCACCCCGTCGTCGTCGTTGCTCGGCGCCATCTCGTCAGCGATGTCGACGACGGAGCCGTGGGCGTTGGCCATCGCGAACGACCGCCCCGCCCACGTCAGCATCGCCACGTCGTTGGGCATGTCACCGAAGGCCACCACGTCGGTCCGGTCGACGCCGAGCCGCTCGCACACCAGCGCCAGCGTGGAGGCCTTGGTCACCCCCGCGGCGCTGATCTCCAGCAGCGTGCTGTCGGACGACCAGGTGAACTCCGCGAGCTCCCCTGCGACCTCCTCCGCCCGTGACCAGTAGTCCAGCGGGTCCAACACCTCGTGGCGCGCCAGCAGCTTGAGCGCCGGCCGGGTGTAGAGCTCCTCGATCGTGCCGCGCGGGCTGTCGTCGGGCACCGGATGGCGCTCCTGGAACGCCGGCTCGAGCGCCAGCCCGGCCAGCGTCTCCACGGCGAACGTCGACCCCGGCACCGCCTCACGCACCCGCCGGCACACCTCCAGCCCCGGCCCCGGGGAGAGCGTGCGCTCGAGCTCGATCCGGTGATCGTGGACGTTCCACACCAGACCGCCGTTGGAGACCACGGCCAGCCCCAGCTCGCCGACGTGCTCGAAGACCTCCTCGGCCCAGCGCAGCGGCCGACCGGTCACGAAGACGACCGGTACGCCCAGCGACTCCACCAGCTCGCAGCACGTCGCGGGTGCGAGCCGACACGCTGCCGTCGGAGTGGACCAGCGTGCCGTCGAGGTCGGTGGCGACCAGACGCGGTCGGCTGGGTGGTGGCTTCGAGACGCTCGCCGGCGCTCGCTCCTCAACCACCGGGGAACCACCGCTCCAGCTCCCGGGCGGCCCCGTCGACGGTGACGTCATCGGTGACGTGGTCGGCGGCGGCCCTCACCTCGTCGACCGCCTGCCCCATCGCCACCCCGCGGCCGGCCCAGCGCAGCATCTCGATGTCGTTGCGGCCGTCGCCGATGGCGAGGACGTCGGCCGCGTCCACGCCGAGCTCGTCCGGCGACGTACTCGAGGCCGGAGGCCTTCGACACCCCGACCGGCGCCAGGTCGAGCCACGCCGTCCAGCCGACGATGTAGTCGGTGCCGTGCAGCCCGAGCCGGGCGACCAGCTCGACGAAGTCGTCGGCGGAGGCGTCGGGGTCGCGGATGATGACCCGGCTGACGTGCTCCTCGATCAGCGAGTCGACGACGTCGGCGACGATGATCTCGCCGGACAGCTCGCCGTCGGGGAAGTGCCGGTTGACGCGGTAGCCGATGCCGCGCTCCTCGACCGCCACCAGCGCGTTCGGGCGCTGCTCGAGCACGGCGGCCACCGCCGGTCGGGCGTCGAAGGTCTGCTCGTGCACGACCTCCAGCGGCGGGTAGCGGAAGACCACCGCGCCGTTGGACGCGACCACCCACAGCGGCGGGTCGCCAGTGGCGTGCAGGTCGAGCAGGTCGGCGACCGGGAGCATGCCGTGCGGCGAGCGGCCGCTGGCGAGCACGATGTGGGCGCCGGCCTCGCTGTGCCCGGCGTACGGCGGTGTAGACGGCGCCGCCGACCTCCTCGCGCGTCTGGCCGGATCCCTCGATCCACTTCAGCAGCGTGCCGTCGATGTCGAGCGCGACCAGCCGCGGCCGCCAGCCGCCACCCGCTGGTCCGGAGCCGCCCTCGGCGGCGCTCGAGACCGGTCTCCGCCTCAGGCACCGGCGACCGGCTTCAGCATCTCGGCGCCCATCCAGGGCCGCAGCGCCTGCCGGCACCACCACCGACCCGTCTGGCCTGCTGGTGGGTCTCCAGGATCGCCACGATCGTCCGGGTCATCGCGCAGAGCGTGCCGTTGAGGGTGGCCACCGGCCCGGTGGACCCGTCGGCCATCCGGCCGCGGGTGTCGAGCCGTCGCGACTGGAAGTCGGTGCAGTTGGAGGTGGAGGTGAGCTCGCGGTACTTGCCCTGGGTCGGGATCCAGGCCTCGCAGTCGAACTTGCGCATCGCCGACAGGCCGAGGTCGCCGGCGGCGACGTCGATGACGCGGTAGGCAGCTCCAGCCTGGTCGAGGAACTCCTTCTCCCAGCCAGCAGCCGCTGGTGCTCGGCGAAGGACTCCTCGACCGTGGTGTAGACGAACATCTCCACCTTGTCGAACCAGTGGACCCGGATGATCCCCCTGGTGTCCTTGCCGTGCGAGCCGGCCTCCTTGCGGAAGCAGGGGCTGAACGCGGCGTAGCGCAGCGGCAGCGCGGCCGCGTCGAGGATCTCGTCGGAGTGGTAGGCCGCCATCGGGACCTCCGACGTCCCGACGAGGTAGAGGTCCTCGCCCTCGATCCGGTAGACGTCGTCGGCCGCCTGCCCGAGGAAGCCGGTGCCGTCCATCGCCCGCGGCTTGACCAGCGACGGCGCGATCACCTGCGTGAAGCCGGCGTCACGGGCCTGCTCCATGGCCAGGTTGATCAGCGCCAGCTCGAGCTGGGCGCCGACGCCGGTGAGGAAGTAGAACCGCGCGCCGGAGACCTTGGCCCCGCGGTCGAGGTCGATGGCGCCGAGCATCCGGCCGAGCTCGATGTGGTCGCGCGGCTCGAAGCCCTCGGCGGCGAAGTCGCGGGGGGTGCCGACGGTGCTCCAGCACCATGAAGTCGTCCTCGCCCCCGGCGGGCGACTCGTCGGCGGCCAGGTTGGGGATCGACATCAGCGCGTCGCGCCACTCCGTCTCGGCGTCGTTCTGGGTCTGCCTCGGCGGCCTTGACGTCGGCGGCCAGCGACTTCGTTCGCGCGAGCAGCGCCGGCCTTCTCGTCGCCCTGGGCCTGCGGGATCTGCCTGCCGAGCTGCTTCTGCTCCGCGCGCAGCGTCTCGAACGACGCGATCGCCGCACGCCGCGCTTCGTCGGCGGCGAGCGCCCGGTCCACCACGTCGGCGGACAGCCCGCGCTTGGCCTGGGCGGCACGGACGCGGTCGGGGTCGTCGCGGAGCACGCGGGGATCGATCATGGGTTCAGGCTAACCGCCGGTGGCCGACCCGAGCACGGCAGTTGTCGGCGGGCGCGACCGGCTGGTTTCCCGGAGGCGCCTGCGCGGCGGCATACTGCGGGGGTGCTGGATCGACCGCGCCTGGTGGCCCTGGCCTCGGGGGCCGCGTGCCTCGTGCTGACGGCCGTCGTCGCCGCCGCCGTGGTGGG
Organism: uncultured Actinomycetota bacterium; assembly: GCA_963719955.1. Taxonomy (GTDB): domain Bacteria; phylum Actinomycetota; class Actinomycetes; order Propionibacteriales; family Nocardioidaceae; genus Nocardioides. The sequence goes on from CAVRDV010000002.1 coordinate 1,114,614, forward strand.
GGTCGAGCCGGCCTGGCTGGCCACGCTCGACGCGCGACCCGCCGACGTGGCCCGCGACGTCTCCGAGCTGGCCTGGCTGCGCGGGATGCTCCGGCTGGTCGAGGTCGTCTTCGGCGCCTGGGGCGCGCCGATCATCACCGCGGGGCTGGCGTTCGGGCTGCTCAACCGCAAGCACGACCGCGCGGCGGCGTACGCCGTGGTGGTGGTGGTCGCGACCTGGGCGCTCACCGGCATCCTCCAGGCCGCCACCGGCCGGCTGCACCCCGACTGGCTGGCAGAGCCGCTCGACCGCGGCGCGCTGCCGTCGGCTGCGGCCGCGCTCTCGGCGGCGCTCGCGGGCACCGGCCTGGTGCTGCTGACGATGCTGGTCCGCCGCTCGTCGGTACGCCGGCCCGCAGGGCTGGCGATCGTCGCCGGCGTGGTGCTCGTCGGGGTGGCGGCGGTGCTGCTCGCGGACGCCCACCCGACCGACGTGGTGGCCGGCTGGCTGCTCGGGGCGGGGGCGACGCTGGTCGGCCTCGGCCTCTACACCCCGTTGCCGCGCAGCCACGCCGGAGCGGCGCCCAAGCTCCCCGAGGCGCTGCCGAGCACGCGCCAGCTCTCGGTGGTGCTCAACCCCTCGAAGGTCGAGGACCCCGGCCAGTTCCGGTCGATCGTGACCACGATGGCGACCGACGCCGGCTGGTCCATCCCCACCTGGCACTACACGACGGTCGAGGACTCCGGCACCGGCATGGCCCATGCCGCGGCGGTCGAGGGCGCCGACCTGGTCATGGTCTGCGGCGGCGACGGCACCGTGCGCGAGGTGTGCGCCGAGCTCGCCGGCACCGGCATCCCGGTGGGGATCATCCCGGCCGGCACCGGCAACCTGCTCGCGCGCAACCTCGACATCCCGCTCTATCTCCGCGCCGCGATCGACGTCGCCCTCACCGGTCAGGACCGCGCGATCGACCTGGTCGAGGTCAGCGGCGACGACCTCGAGGACACCCACTTCATGGTGATGGCGGGCATGGGCATGGACGCCGCGATGATGGAGGGCGTCAACGAGGACATCAAGAAGCAGGTCGGCTGGCTCGCCTACGTCATCTCGGGCTTCAAGGCCCTGATGTTCCCGCCGGAGCGCATCGACATCTCGGATCGACGACGGCGAGTTCACCCGCCACCGGGCCCGCACCGTGGTGGTCGGCAACGTCGGCTTCCTCCAGGCCGGCATGCCGCTGCTCCCCGACGCGGCGATCGACGACGGCCTGCTCGACGTGGTCGTGCTCCACCCGCGCAAGTTCTTCTCGTGGATCCCGCTCGCGGTGCGGGTGCTCACCCGCGGCCGGCGTACCGACGAGACGATCAACCGGATGACCGGCCGCACCGTGGTGCTGCGCGCCCACGGCGACACGCCGCGCCAGCTCGACGGCGACTCCATCGGCCCCGGCCGTGAGCTGCGGATGTCGTGCCTCCACGGGCGATTGCTGGTGCGGGTGCCGCGCTGACCGACGCAGGCTTCCGGCCGGCGTACGCCCGACGAGCTCCGGGTGGCGGGCGTGGGAGGATTCGGCCGTGACCTCCCCCCCAACCCCTGGGACCTCCGGGGCGAGCCGGATCGCCTACCAGGGCGAGCCCGGCGCCAACTCCCACCTCGTCTGCCAGCAGCACTACCCCGACTGGGAGGCGGTGCCCTGCGCGTCGTTCGAGGACGTCTTCGCGCTGGTCGAGAGCGGCGACGCCGAGCTGGCGATGATCCCCATCGACAACTCGATCGCCGGACGGGTGAGCGACATCCACCACTTCCTGCCGGACTCCGAGCTGCACATCGTGGGCGAGCACTTCCTGCGCATCCGTTCACCCTGATGGGCGCTGCCCGGGGCCTCGCTCGAGACGCTCCGCACCGTGCACAGCCACGTGCACGCGCTCGGCCAGTGCCGCAGGGTGATCCGCGAGCTCGGCCTCTCGCCGGTGATCGCCGGCGACACCGCCGGCGCTGCCCGCGAGGTGGCCGAGTCCGGCGACGCCGACCCAGGCCGCGATCGCCCCGCCGCTGGCCGCGGAGATCTACGGCCTGCAGATCCTGCGCGAGGACGTCGAGGACGAGGACCACAACACCACCCGCTTCGTGGTGCTCTCCCGCGACTGGTCGAGGCGCCCGCCGGCAACGGCCCGGTCGTGACGTCGTTCATCTTCAACGTGCGCAACCTGCCCGCCGCGCTCTACAAGGCGCTCGGCGGCTTCGCCACCAACGGCGTCAACATGACCAAGCTGGAGAGCTACATGGTCGGCGGCCACTTCACCGCCACCCAGTTCCTCGCCGAGGTCGACGGCCACCCCGACGACCTGCGGCGTGCGCCGCGCGCTGGAGGAGCTGGCCGTTCTTCACCACCGACGTGAAGATCCTCGGCGTCTACCCCGCCGCCCCCGAGCGCGGAGTGCCCTGGGTCGACTGGACGCCGCCGTGATCGACCTGACCTCGTCGTGCTCGCCTGACCTTCGGCGCGATCTTCGTGGTCGAGCTGCCCGACAAGACCTTCCTGGCGACCCTGGTGCTGTCGACGAAGTATCGCCCGCTGCTTCGTCTGGATCGGCGTCGGCCTGGCGTTCGCGGTGCAGACCGGCGGTGGCGGTCACGCTGGGCAAGGCGGTCTCGTTCCTGCCCCAGGATCTCGTGCGCGGGCTGGCGATGATGCTGTTCCTCCTCGGCGCGGTGATCCTGTTCCGCGAGGGCCGCAGCCACCACCAGCGAGTCCGGCGAGGAGTACGTCGCGAGGGCCGGCGACCCCACGGCGGGCGCGTCATCCTGTCCAGCTTCCTGGTGCTCTTCGCCGCCGAGTGGGGCGACCTGTCCCAGCTGCTGACGGTCACCCTGGTCGCCAAGTACGACGACCCGGTCGAGCGTCTTCGTGGGCGCGCTGGCGGCGCTGCTCACCGTCAGCGCGCTGGCCGTGGTGGCCGGGCGGACCCTGATGCGCGTGGTCTCGCTGCACGCGCTGCACTACGTCGGGGCGGCTGTCTGCCTGCTGCTCGCCGGGCTGACGGCCTACGAGCTCGGAGGCTGATCCCGATCCGCTTCGCGGCCCCCTTCCGGGGGCGCCGATAGGGGCTCCGGGCCGCTAGGCTGCCGCGCATGTCTGACAATCTGCACGGCGCGGACTCCGAGGTCGGTGTCCTCCAGACGGTGATGCTGCACCGCCCCGGCCCCGAGCTGAAGCGGCTGACGCCGCGCAACAACGACCGGCTCCTCTTCGACGGCGTGCCCTGGGTGGCGCGGGCCCAGGAGGAGCACGACGCCTTCGCCGAGGCGCTGCGCTCGCGCGGTGTCGAGATCCTCTACCTCACCGACCTGCTCACCGAGACCTTCGCCAGCGGCGAGGCCCGGGAGCTGGCGGTGACGCGCACGCTCTCCGCGCTGCACCTCGGCGACACGCTGCGCCGGCACCTCGGAAGGATCCTCTGCGAGGCCAGCCCGGCCGAGCTGACGGCGTACCTCACCGGCGGCATCCGCAACGACGAGCTGCGCAACGGCGCCGGCCTGGTGACCTCGCTGCTGGCCAGCGACGACTTCATCGTCGATCCGCTCCCCAACCTGCTGTTCACCCGCGACTCCAGCGTCTGGGTGCGCGACCGGGTGGCGGTGACGTCGCTGGCGATGCCGGCGCGGTCGCGAGAGACCCAGCTGACCGAGCTCATCTACTCCCTGCACCCGCGGTTCGCCGGCACCGAGACCATCCACGGCTGGCAGCACGAGTACGTCGAGGGTGGCGACGTGCTGCTGCTCGCCCCCGGTGTGATCGCCGTGGGGGTGGGCGAGCGGACGACGCCGGCCGGTGCGGAGCGGTTCGCCCGGCAGGTCTTCCACGCCGGGCTGGCGCACACGCTGCTCGCCGTCCCGATCGCCCAGGAGCGGGCGACGATGCACCTCGACACCGTGTGCACGATGGTCGACGTCGACAAGGTGGTGATGTACCCCAACGTCGCCCACGACCTGAGGGCGATCGCGGTCACCATGCGGGAGGAGGGTGAGTCCGACAGCGACATCGTGCTCGGCGTGGGCGCCGCCGAGCCGTTCCTCGACGCGGCCGCGAAGGCGATGGGCATCGACCGGCTGCACCAGATCGACACCGGCCTCGACCCGGTCACCGCCGAGCGGGAGCAGTGGGACGACGGCAACAACACCCTGGCGCTCGCGCCGCGGGTGGCGGTGGCCTACGAGCGCAACGACGAGACCAACGGCCGGCTGGAGGAGGCCGGCATCGAGGTGGTCAAGATCGCCGGCTCCGAGTTGGGCTCGGGGCGTGGCGGGCCGCGGTGCATGAGCTGCCCGGTCTCGCGAGTGCCGCTGGTCTGAGACGGAGCCGACCAGCCCCTGACCAAGGAAATGTGCATGCCCGGCCGCTGCTGACGGGGGATGCAACAACGGCCGGGCGGCACGCAATCTACGGCACCGTAGGTCGGAACTCAACCGATACCGCCGCCCCATCCGGGCAGTCCGGCGCGATTCCGCGCCGCCGTGCGGGATGGGCGACGTTTCCGGCACCGCGGCCCCGCTCGCGGCCGCGACGCGCGGCACCCGCACCGCCGCCGAGCCGCCCCTCAGCGCAGGGTGACCTGCCGGTTGGCCAGGCCCGCGCGGGCGGAGCGCTCCTCCGCGCTGAGCGGGGTGGCGACGGCCAACGCGTCGGCCAGCGCGGTGGCGAAGGCGGCCGCCGGCTCCTCCAGCACCGCAGCGCCCGTGCCGGGCTCGAGGTCCCAGACGGGGGCGAGCAGGCCGTAGGCGCGGAACATCCCGACCAGCCGGGATCCCGCCACCAGCTGGTCGCGACCCGCGGCGTGCAGCCGGGACAGCGCGTCGAGCAGCGGGTCCTCGTCGTGCGGCATCACCCAGCGGAGGTGCTCCTTGGCGCCGACGTCGGTCCAGTACGCCGCCTCCACCGACGCCAGGCGCGACGTGGGCTGGGCGGCGGCGTCGGCCTGCTCGAGCGCCGCGCGGACCTCCGGGGAGTCGTCGACGTCGGCGACCCAGAAGCCGAAGCCGTCGTGCACGGTGACCGTCAGCTCCTGGTCGGCGACCAGGTCCTGCAGGCGGGGCCCGTCCCCCGGAGGGTCGGTCAGCCCGACGGCGCCGGCGCCGGCGTCACCGGCCAGCGCCCTCTCCAGCACGGCGGCCAGGTCGCGGGAGGGGTCGCCGAACTGGTGGCGCACCTGGAGGCCGAGCCAGACCTGGCCGGAGTCACGAACCATCGCCGGCACGGCACCCGGCAGCAGCGTGCAGAGCAGCACGTCTCGGTCGTCGCCCTTCAACCGCAGCGGTGCGGTGGCCGCGGGCACCAGGTCGCGCATCGCGATGAGGTCGCACTCCGACGGCAGGCCAGCGAACGGCCGGGCGACGTACGTCGGAGCGGAGCCGCCGGGCGCGCCGTGACAGTGCTTGTAGCGCTTGCCCGACCCGCACGGGCACGGCTGCCGCGGGCCGACGCCGCCGGCGGGCGCCTGCTCGCGGGTCTTCTGACGCGATCGCTTCCCCATGGGGGCACAACCTACTCGGCGCGGGCGTCGAGCAGCTCGAGGAGGTGCGCCGGGCGGTCGCTGATGACCGCCTTCACCCCGAGGTCGAGACAGATCTGCAGCTGCTCCTCGGTGTTGACGGTCCACACATGCACGTCGTGGCCGCTGGCAGCCAGCCGCCGGGCCAGCCGAGGATGCGCCTGCAGCAGGTCGATGCCGGGTCCGAGGATCCAGTCGCGGCCGATGACCTTCTCCAGCATCGGCCAGGCCCGCTTGCGGTCGACCAGCATCACCAGCCGCAGGTCGGGCGTCAGCGCGGCCATCCGCTGCATCGCGGTGTAGGAGAAGCTCATCACCCGTGCCGGCGAGCCGGCCTGGTGCCAGCCGAAGTCGCGCAGCTGCTCGGCCAGGCGCCGCTCGACCAGGCCGCCGTACCGCGTGGGGTGCTTGGTCTCGATCGCGACCTCCACCCGCCGGTCGAAGTCGGCGACCATCTCCAGCAGCTTGCGCAGGGTCAGCACCTTGCGCGTCTCGACGTCCGGCTCGGGCGCCTCGTCGTCGAGGTCGGCCCACGGGTTCTTCCACGCCGCGAAGTCGAGCTGGTCGAGCTCGGCGAGCTCCATCGTGGAGACCACGCCGGGGTGCAGGGCGGTGCGCCGCAGGTCCCGGTCGTGGACACAGACCAGGTGTCCGTCGGCGGTGAGCCGGACGTCGCACTCCAGCCCCTCGGCACCGGCCTCCAGGGCCCGCACGTAGGCCCCCAGCGTGTGCTCGGGGCTGTCGTGGCTGGCCCCGCGGTGGGCGACCACCTGCGGCCGGGTCTGCGCCGTCACGGGGCTCATTGTGCCTCAGCCGGCGCGACATCCGGTGCGCTGCGGCCGGGCGCGGCGAGGTGGCCGCTGTGATGCCGGCGCAGCCCGCTCAGATCCGCGGCCGGCCTCAGTGGCCCTTGATGACCATCCGCATGATCCGCGCGTTGAAGACGGCGAAGCGCGTGAGCTGCAGCGGGATGGAGCGGCGCTTGCGCAGGGTGTCCTCGGTCGGCAGGGGTGCCTTGCTCAGGTCGGCCACGGGGCCCCCTGAGGGGCCGGTGGTGGGGGTGGTGTCGGTCATCGGCTCACTCCGGGATGAACTGCCAGCCCAGGCGGGCCTTGGCCTTGTGCAGGAACAGGTGGTGCAGCATCAGCTTGACCCAGTGGCCGCTGAGGCCGATCTCGCCGCCGGTGGCGGCCAGGTCGCGGCCGGTGGGATAGCGCGAGTAGTCGGGCACCACCGGCATCATCGTCATCGCCGCGGCCGAGCCGGTGCGCAGGTCCGCCCCGGCGGAGGCGACACACGCGGCCCCCATGTGGGCCATCGACGCGCGGTGCGCCTCCGCGTGGTCGCCGTGCTTGATCCGGTCGTAGATCGTCAGCGCGGCCGTCTTGCCCATCACGCCCGACGGCATCCCGGTGCGCGGCGGCGCCGGCGCGATCGGCGTACCGTTCGCGCTGGTGCGCGGGCGGGAGATCTGGTGCGGTGGGGCGAACGCGATGCCGACGGCGAAGATCCGGTCGTAGCCCGGCACCTGGTAGGTCTCCGGCCAGTCCTGGGCGCGCCAGTCCTCGTAGGCCTTGGCGGTGTAGTCGGCGTCGACCTTCATGAAGCCGCTGGGCGCGAAGAGGCGGTCGGTGATATCGCCGCCCGCGGCGTCGTACGCCGCCAGGCCGACGCCGCCGAACGGCGGGAGCAGCATCGCGAAGTCGAAGGCCAGCTCGTGGAAGGCCCCGTCGAGCGTCTCGTAGTGGACCACTCCCTGCTCGACCTTCGTGACGTGGGCGCCGAGGACCGCCTCGACCCCGCGCTCGCGGAACAGCGAAGCGGTCCACATCTCCGAGGAGGTCTGGAAGCCCTGCTCCTCGAAGGTCATCCCGTCGACGCCGAAGTCGCCGAGCCGCTCCTCGTTGGTGAGGTAGACCAGCCGGGCCAGGTCGCGGACCCCGGCCTCGCGCAGCTCGTGGTCGACGTTGAAGACGTACTCGAACGCCGCGCCCTCGCAGGTGCAGGTGCCGTGCCCCATGCCGACCACGAGGGTCTGCTCCTCCCCGGCGCGCAGCCGGCTGATGGTCTCGGTGAGCGAGCGGGCCGCCTCGGTGGCGTGGTCGGCGGTGCACACCGAGAGAGAGTGACCGTCGGGACCGAGCCCGGGCGTGGCATCGAAGCGGAGCCGCGGGCCCGTGGCGTTGACGAGGTAGTCGTAGCGAATCCGCTCAGTGGTGCCGGCGCGGCCCTGGCCGGTGTACTCGACGTCGACGGCCCCGCGCCGGTCCTCGTCATCGCCCTCGGGCCACAGCGCCACGGCCTTGGCCTGGCGGAAGCCGATGCCCTTCTTGCGATAGACGGGCTCGAGCGGGAAAACCACGTCGGGCTTGCCCATCTTGCCGACGCCCACCCAGATGTTGGAGGGGATCCAGTTCCACTTCGAGTTGGGCGACACCACCGTCACGGTGTGCTCGCTGCCGCGACCCAGCTTGCGCTTGAGGTGCAGCGCGGCGGTGTGTCCGGAGATGCCGGCGCCCAGGATGACCACGTCGGCCATGGGTGTCCTCCCGATTTCCTGATCGATACCCCCAGGGGTATACAATACCCCTTGTGAGCACCTCGTCAACTCGGTCCCCGGCGGTCTCTCCCGCTGCCACTCCCGCGAGCGCTCCCGTGAGAGGGCGCCTGCAGCACCTGCCCCTGCCGCTCTTCGCGACGGTGATGGGCCTGGGCGGCCTGAGCCTCGCGTGGCGCCGCGCCGCCGTGGCCTGGGAGGTCCCGGACTGGCCGGCACAGATGCTGTTCTGGCTCGCGCTCGCGGCCTTCGTCATCGTCGCCACGGCCTACGCCGCGAAGTGGGTGCGGCACCCGGCCGCGGCCCGCGCCGAGCTGCGTCACCCGGTGCGGATGACGTTCGCCCCGGCCATCACCATCGACCTGCTGGTGCTCGCGACCGCCGGGCAGGATCTGCTTCCGACCGCCGCCACCGTGGCGTGGTGGGTCGGCGCCCTCGGCCACCTGCTGCTCACCGTCGTGGTGATGTCCGCGTGGTTCGGCCGGCACGACATCGTGCTCGACCACGTGACCCCGGCCTGGTTCATCCCGGTCGTCGGCAACGTGGTCACCCCGCTGGCCGCCCGGGAGATCGGCTCGGTGGAGCTGGCCTGGTTCTCCTTCGGCGTCGGCGTCGTCTTCTGGCTGGGGCTGCTGCCGATCGTGCTCCGGCGGGTGCTGCTCCACGGACAGTCGCTGCCGATCAAGCTGTTGCCGTCGATCGCCATCTTCATCGCGCCGCCCGCCGTCGCCGGTCTCTCCTGGCTGGCGCTGACCGAGCAGACGCCCGACGACCCGGTGTTCCGCATCCTCTTCGCCGCGACCGTCATGTTCACCGCCATGGTGCTGGCGCAGGCGCCGATGCTGGCCCGGGTGCCGTTCGGCGTCCCGTGGTGGGCGACCACGTTCCCCCTCGCGTCGGCGAGCGCCATCGCGACCGCGGCTGCCGGTCGCCTGCCCGGCACGGCGTACGACGTCCTGGCCGTGGGCCTGCTCGCCCTGGCCACCGCAGTCGTCGCCGCCGTGGCGGCGCTCACCGTCCGCGCGGCCCTGCGCCGCCAGATCTGCGTCCCCGAATGACCCACCCGACCGACCAAGGAGACTCCATGACCCGCCGCCCCTCCGCCCTGCTCGCCGCCGGCGTGCTCGCCCTCGGCCTCGCGCTGGGCGCGACCGGGTGCTCGTCGACGACCACCGAGGCCTCCGTCACCGACGGACCCACCGCCAGCGCCGCCCCCGCCGTCGGCGAGGCGGTGTCGGCGGGCGACTTCGCCGCCGCCCTCAAGCGGTCGGGCACCACCATCCTCGACGTCCGCACCCCCGCGGAGTTCGCCGAGGGCCACCTGCCCGGCGCCGTCAACATGGACGTGGAGGACCCGTCGTTCACGCAGCTGGCGGCGACGCTCGATCCGGCCGGCACGTACGCGATCTACTGCCGCAGCGGCAACCGCTCCGGCGTGGCCGTCGACTACCTGGCCGGCCAGGGCTTCACCTCGATCTATCACCTCGACGGCGGCATCCAGGACTGGGAGGGTGCCGGCGGCGAGGTCGTCACCGGCTGATCCCGCCGGGAGGTTCGCCCCCGGTGGGGCCGGCTGCGCGCCGGTGTCGCCCGGCTGCTGCTGGGCCGGGCCACCTCAGAGGTCTCGGCACAGCCCCCGCAGCACCATGTCGGTGTAGCTCACGATCCCGACGATCTCGCCGTCCTCGACCACGGGTGCCCGCGACAGCCCGAACTTGTCGAACAACCGGGCGGCGTAGCGGATGTCCATCGTCGGCGCCACGGAGAGCACCGGCTTGGACATGATCTCGTAGACGTTGACCCGTTCGGGCGCCCGGTCGCGGGCCAGCACCTCGCGGGCGATGTCGGAGATCAGCACCACGCCGTACTCGTCGCCCTGGTGTCGCTTGTCGACGATCAGGGTCTTGGTCTCGACGTGCTTCATCCGGCTCAGCGCGTCGGCGACGGTGGTCAGCCCGTCGACCATGTCGACGTGGTGCTTCATCACCTCCGCGACCGTGATCGTCTCCCGACCCGCGTCTCTGCCGATATCCGCCTCGTGTCCGCTCACAGCTCCTCCTCCACGACATCCTCCAGCCTCTTGGCCTGCATCAACACCCCGACCGCGTCCTCCACGTCGACCTGGAACGCGATGCCCCGGCCGGGATGCCGGTCGAACTCCCCCGCGTCGGCGATCGCCTCCAGGATCCGGCGGCTGAGGTGCTGCTCGACGAGCAGCAGGATCACGTCGCGACGTGACTCGAGGTCGAGCCCGAAGAACGTGCGCTGCCGCTCCAGCCCCTCGCCGCGTGCCTGGTTGAGCACCGTCGAGCCGGTGGCTCCCTCGTGGCGGGCGACCCGCAGCAGCGCCGTGGTGTCGGCGTCCTCGACGATCACGATGATCAGCTTGAAGTGCACTAGACCTCCTGGTGGTCCCGTCGGTGGGGAGCGCGGCGCGCCGGGCGGCGGCTGCTCCGGGAGCGTGCCGAGCCGAGCCCGGCGTAGGCCATCACGGTCATCATCGGGACCATGCTGGCGAAGGCGATCAGGCCGAACCCGTCGACGAGCGGGCTGCGGCCGGGGATGGTGCTGGCCAGGCCGAGCCCGAGCGCGGCGACCAGCGGCACGGTGACGGTCGAGGTGGTCACCCCGCCGGTGTCGAAGGCCAGCGCCAGGATCGGGCGTGGCGCCCGCGAGGCCTGCAGCAGGACCAGCAGGTAGCCGACGATCACGTACGCCGCCAGGGGGGTGCCGGTCACGATCCGGAAGCAGCCGAGCCCGATCCCGATGGCGACGCCGATCGCCACCGCGATCCGCAGGCCCCAGGCGCCGATCGTGCCGCCGGAGACGTCCTCGGCCTTCAGCGCGACCGCGATCAGCGCGGGCTCGGCGATGGTGGTGGCGAAGCCGATGGCCGCGCCGAAGGCGTAGACCCAGGCGTAGTCCGTCCAGGCGGCGGCGCCGTCGACCGCGACGGACTCGGTGCAGCTGCTGGGCCATCAGCCGACCCAGCGGGAAGAGCGCCTCGCCCAGGCCCGCGAGGAAGAGCGTCATGCCGAGCACGACGAGCACGAGTCCGGTCGCGAGCTCGCGCAGCCGTGGCAGGGGACGGCGCAGCACGGCCAGGTGGAAGAGGCCCAGCAGCGCGACGATCGGGACGAGCGCCCACGCGGTGTCGCGCAGCGACTCCCAGAGCAGGGCGACGAAGTGGCTCATGTCAGCGTCCCGTAGGCCATCACGAAGATCATCGGCGTCAGCGACGCGAAGGCGATCAGGCCGAAGCCGTCGACGAGCGGGTTGCGGCCCTTGACGGCGCTGGCCAGCCCCACGCCGAGGGCGGTCACCAGCGGCACTGTCACCGTGGACGTCGTGACGCCCCCGGAGTCGTAGGCGATCCCGATCACGTCGGCTGGGGCGACCGTGGTCATCAGCGCCACACCGACGTAGCCGGCCACGATCAGCCAGAGCACCGACCACCCCCTGATGATCCGGATCACCCCGACCACGATCGCGGTGCCGACCGAGACGGCGACGGTGAGACGGAGCCCCAGGGCATAGTCCGCGCGCGCCGCCGCGGTGCTCGCGATCACGCCGTCGGCGGCGGCGACGCCGGCAGCCTCGTCGGCGATAGCGATCAGGGCCGGCTCGGCGACCGTCGTACTGAAGCCGAGGGCGAAGGCGAAGAGCGTCAGCCACGCCAGGCTGCCGCGGCGCGCCAGCCCGGCGGCCATCAGCTCGCCGAGCGGGAACAGCGCCAGCTCGAGGCCGCGGATGAACAGCGCGAGGCCGACGACGACGGCGACGCCGCCGAGCACGATGCGGTCCAGGTCGGGCAGCGACTGCCGGATCACGACGAGCTGGAAGAAGCCGACCACGACGATGATCGGCGCCACGTCGCGCAGCGCCCCGAGCAGGTCGTCGCGCAGCGTGGCGAGCAGCCGGGGCAGCGCGATCCGCGGCTCGGGACTGATCCGGGTGTCCACCCTTCCGCACCTCCGCGGCTGTGCTCCTGACTATGCCAGCAGTGGGCTGGGATGGCCGATGCCCGGCGGGAGGCGTTGCTCACCTCCGAGTCGCCACGTCGGGCAGACTGGCGGGATGAGCCTCGCCCACGACCTGCTCGCCGACGCCTTCGGTCGCGTCCACGCGGACCTGCCCGCCGTGGTCGGCGATCTGACCCGTGAGCAGCTGCGCTGGCGGCCCGACCCCGACGCCAACCCGGTCGGCTGGCTGGTGTGGCACCTGACCCGGGTGCAGGACGACCATCTCGCCGGCGTCGGGCGGGTGGCGCAGGTGTGGACCGAGGAGGGGTACGCCGACCGGTTCGGGTTGCCCTATCCGGAGGAGGCGCACGGCTACGGGCAGAGCCGCGACGACGTGGGAGCCTTCGACGTGGCGGGGCCGCAGCTGCTGGTCGACTACCACGCCGCCGTGCACCGGCTCACGCTGCGCGTGCTCGACGGCCTCGACGGCGTGGGCGACGACGCCTTCGCCCGGGTCGTCGACTTCCGCTGGGACCCGCCCGTCACGGTGGCCGTGCGGCTGGTGTCGGTCGTCAACGACATCACCCAGCACCTCGGCCAGGCGGCGTACCTCCGCGGACTGCTCGACCGTCGCTGACCGGGAGCCGGCAGCACGCCGGCGGTGGCACGGCCGCGTGGCGCGTTGCCGCCGGGCGGTGGTGGCGCCACGATGAGGCCGTGCGGGTGCACCTCCACAACATCACCTTCGACTGCGCCGACGCGCGCGCGCTGGGTCGCTTCTGGTCGCACCTGACCGGGTGGAACCTCTACTACGACGACGACCCCGAGGTCGTGGTGGCACCGTCGTACCCCTACGACGGAACGGGGCTGCTGTTCATCCCCGTGCCCGAAGGCAAGGCCGCCAAGAACCGCGTGCACCTGGACCTCCAGCCCGAGGGGGTCACGCGCGACGAGGCGGTGGTCCAGGCGATGGCGCTTGGCGCGAGCGTCCTGGCCGACCATCGGCGTTCCGACGGCAGCGGGTGGGTGACGATGGCCGACCCCGAGGGCAACGAGTTCTGTGTCGAGCGCAGCGCTCGCGAGGCGGGCCCTGACCATCCGCGGTCGATCCGACTCGGCTGAGTCCGGGCGTGCCGCCGGCGGCGACGTGACCCCCGGGGACCAGCCGGGCATCAGACCTCCCAGGCCGCCATCCGGTCGAGGTACATCGTGCGCACCCGGGTGACCTGCCGGTCCAGCCCTTTCTGCGTCCACCGCGAGGTGTCGATCGGTGGCAGCACGGCCACCTGCACCACGCCGGGGGTGATCAGCAGCGAGTGGGCGGGCATGATCGCGCCCGCGTTGCGGATCACGATCGGCACCATCGGCACCTGCGCCTGCATGGCCAGGTGGAAGGCGCCCTTCTTGAACGGCAGCAGCTTCGGGGTCGGCGACCGGGTGCCCTCGGGCGCGATCACCAGCGACTTGCCGTCGCGCAGCGCCTCGACCGCGGGGCCGAGGGCGGCGCGGGCGGCGACGGCGTCGGTGCGGTCGATGTAGGCCACGTCGGCGAGCCATCCCATCGGGGCGAAGGTCGGGTCACGGGAGAGCTCCTTCTTCGCGACGCCGGTGAAGTCGCGGCGCAGCAGCGCGGCCAGGATCGCCACGTCCAGCTGGCTCTGGTGGTTGAACACGAACACGGCGGGTCGCGCGGCCCAGAGGTTCTCGGCGCCGTCGACGTCGAGCTCGACCCCGCCGGCGGCCAGCGACAGCTCCGACCCGACGGCGGCGGCCACCGAGAGCGCGGTGCCACGGTCGCGGTTGAGCAGCCCCATGCCGAGCCCCGCGGCCACCCCCACCCCGAGGCCGGCGAACGAGGCCGCCGATCGCACGACATTGACGGGCGTCAGCCGCTTGACCCGCCCGAGCCGGTGCACCGGCCAGCCGCGCTCCTCGGCCGCGCGGGTCAGCCCTCCGTCGGGGTTGAGCGGTCGGGGCCTGCCGACCACCTCGAGATAGGGCACGTCCTCGGCGCCGTTGCCATAGGCGTACGACTCCCCGAGGTCGACGCCCTGCTCCGCCGCGAAGTCGCGGACCGCCTGGGCCTTGCCCGGCCCCCACAGGATGGGGCCGCTGACCCGGCCGGTCAGCACGCCGTCCTCATCCTCGATCTCGGTGACCAGGATGTGCGGGATGTCGAGGTCGGCCGCGGCCGACGCCGCCTGGAAGCGGGTCGCTGAGGAGGCGAGCGCCACGGTGTGTCCCGCCCGGAGATGTGCGGCGACCAGGCGGCGGGCGTCCGGATAGACCTTCGGCGCGATCCGGGTTCGCCACATCTCGGTGGCGAACTGCTCCAGCTCGGCCACCTCGCGGCCGGCCAGGGCCTGCAGTGCCACCTCGACGAGCCGGGTGACGTCGTGGCCGCGGCTCGTCATGTTGAAGACCTCGACCAGCGTGCCGAACAGCTCCGCCGGGCCGATCTGGCCCTTCGTCAGCCGCTCGCGGAAGTAGAGCGTCGCGGAGTAGCCGTCGATCAGGGTGCCGTCGAAGTCGAAGAAGGCGCCCACCTCCGGGCCCTGCGGGCCGGCGGCGATGTCGGCCAGCAGGTCGTCGATGTCGGCCACTCAGCGCTCCTTCTTGGGCAGCACACGTGCTCCCAGTCCACCCAGCGCCGTACGCCGGATCACCGCCACCGCGTGCACCACGTCGGCCAGCTCGGCGGCGAACGCCGCCCGCTCCTTGCGCAGCTCGTCGCCGCCCGGTCCGAGCAGCGCGCGGTTGTCGGCGAGCTTGAGACAGCCGCTCATCACGTCCTTGCTGATCGACTCGGGACTGTGCAGCCGCTGCTGCAGCATCCGCTGCCGGGCCACGCCGAGACACTCCGAGATCAGGGAGTCGGCGTCGATCGGCGCGGCCGGCTCGCGGTCGGCCAGCCGGTCGGCGACGACGGCGTAGGCCTCCAGGAACGGGCCGATCACCCGATGGGCGATCAGCACCCGGGAGTCGGCCAGCCCCTCGGTCACGTCCTCGAGGGTGCCGAGGCCCTCCTCCCAGTCGGGCTTGACCATCACGACCTCGGCGCCCAGCGCCTCGGAGAACGCGCGCTTGGTCGGGAAGAAGAACTCGTACTTCAGCAGGTCGCGCAGCGCCAGCGAGTGCGTCCACATGGCGCGGGTGACGTTGCTCGCCGCCTCCTCGGCGGCGCGGACGGCGGCGACCTCGACGATCGCGCGGTTGATGAAGTAGTGGGTCACGGTGTTGCGATAGAACGCCGCCTCGTGCTGGCGATTCGGCGCGATGGCGTAGACCGGCTCCAGCCCGCCGGCGTACTCCTCGACGACGCCCTCGCGCACCAGCGTCCGCAGCGCGCGGGACAGGCCGGCCGGCCGGGCCAGATCGACGTCGCTGGTGAGCGGCAGTCCGCGTCGTCGCACCGACTCGACCAGCGGCTCGATCACGGCCAGGGTCTCGGCCAGGGTGAGGGCCCGGCCGTCGTTGTCGAGGAGGCCGAAGGTCACCAGGGCCGCGGGCGTGATCGGTGTCGCGTCGTTGATCCGGTGGGCTACCTCGAAGGCCACCCGCGGAACCACCTCGGTCGCCTCCGCCGAGCCGGCCCGCTCCCGCGCCTCGTCGATCACCGACCGCAGGGACAGCGGGGAGCCGAAGCGCAGGTGCGCCCGCCCCCGCCGGCGCGACTGCGCCCGAGCGAACCCGACCAGCCAGCGCAGGCTCTCCGGAGCCTTGGTGCCGCCGCCCTCCTCGTAGGACAGCGCCTCGACCTCGGCCTGCTGGTCGTAGACGATCGCCACCGGCACCAGGAACACGTCGTCGGCGCGGTCGCCGTTGGCCACGAACGCGTCCACGAGGTAGCGCAGCACCCCCATCCTGGGCGGCCGCAGCTTTCCGGTGCGGGTTCGCCCGCCCTCGAAGTACCACTCGAGGTTGGCGTGGAGGCAGAGCAGATGCCCGAAGTAGAGCCGCATCATCGCGGGGTAGACCGGGTCGTCGCGGCTCGACCGGCGGATGAAGATCAGCCCGCTGCGCCGGCCCAACTCCGACATCGGCCACATCGCGAGGTTGATGCCGCCGAGCACGTGGTTGGGCTCGAAGTCGCGCGGCGCCAGGGCGCTGCGCAGCACCAGCGGGTCCAGGTACGAGCGGTGGTTGGGCAGGAACACCAGCGAGTGCCGCTGGCTGAGCGCGGCCAGCTCGGACAGCCGGGTGGTGTCGGCGTCGACGACGTAGGACCGGGTCAGCCAGCGGCCCATCCGGTCCCAGGCCTGGGTGGCCTGCGGGCCCACCTCGGCGACCATCTCGTCGAGGCAGCCGCGCGCGTCACGGCGCAGGTCCTCGGGTGTGCGGCCGGTCCTCTCGACCAGGTCGTCGAGGGTACGCCGGAACTCGGCCGAGCCGAGGATCGCGCGCACGGGATCGCGCGGATCGCCCTCGCTGTCGTCGTTACCCCACGGCTTCCTCAGTCCCACGGGCGCCAGCCTAGGCATGCGCGCACCCGCTTGGACAGGGCCGATCGGGCGCCGATACGGCCGGAGTACGGTGGAAGCAGGAGGAACCATGCGCAGGATCGTGGTCGGGTACGACGGCTCCGGTTGCGCCGAGGTGGCTCTGCGGTGGGCGGTCGAGGAGGCCCGCCGGCGGCATCTCGCGGTCGAGGTCGTGACCGTCCACGACGACCTGCCGGCCGGCATGCCGCCCCGCCGTCAGCCCGAGCCGAGCCCCGACGCCGAGCGCGTCGCCGCTGACATCGCCAACGGTCTGCTGCACGACGTGACCCGGGAGCACGGCACCCCGTCGGAGCGGCTGGTGGCCGCCTGCACCGCCGACGACCTGCTGGTCCTCGGAAGCCACGGCCACGGCCCGCTGGCCGGCGCCCTGATGGGATCGGTGAGCCGGGCCTGCCTGCACGCCGCGCCGTGCCCGGTGGTGGTCGTCCGGGCGCCGGACGTCGCCGACGGCCCCGTGGTCGTCGGGCTCGACGCCTCGCCGCCGTCGCGGCGGGCGCTGGCCTTCGCCGCGGAGGCCGCCCGACTGCGAGACGTGCCACTGGAGGCCGTGCACGCCGTCGGGTGGAACCCGGTCGGCGCCGAGCTGATGACCCCGACTCCTGACGAGCTTGCCGAGTGGGGCGGGCAGCTGGTGGCCGCCGAGCTCGAGCGTGCGGGGGTGACCGCGCGCTCCGTCGTCGACCCCGGTCACGCCAGCGATGCGCTGGTGCGTGCCTCCGAGCGCGCCGGGCTGCTGGTCGTCGGCTCGCGGGGCCGCAACCCCCTGGTCAGCCTGCTGCTCGGGTCGACCGGCGACCACTGCGCCGGCAAGGCCGCCTGCCCGGTCGTCGTGGTGCGGTGAGCCCTCCGGGCGACGGTCGGCACGATCGAGGTCTCCTGGTGCGTCAGTCAGGCGGCTCGACGCCCAGCTCGGCCTCGTAGGAGCGCGGGTCCTCGATCGGCTCGATGTGGGTCGCCACCTCGCAGGAGTCCACCGCCGCGCGCAGCGCCTGCTCGACCTCCTCGGCCAGGTCGTGTCCCCGCTGCACCGACCAGCTGCCGGGCACCAGCAGGTGCAGCGTGACGAAGCTCCGGTGGCCGGCCTCGCGGGTGCGGAGAGCGTGGAAGCGCACCTGCTCGCCGGCGTACCGCTCCAGCACCTCCTCGACCCGGGCCTGGCGCTCCGGGTCGAGCGACCGGTCGAGCAGCCCGTCGACCGAGGTGGAGATCAGGCTCCAACCGGTGCGGACGATGTTGAGCCCGACGAGCAGCGCGATCACCGGGTCGAGCCGGAGCCAGCCGGTGAGGGCCACCAGGAGCACGCCGACGACGACGCCGGCCGAGGTCCAGACGTCGGTCATCAGGTGCTTGCCGTCGGCCTCGAGGGTGAGCGAGCGCTCGCGGCGACCGACCCGGAGCAGCACCACGGCGACGCCGCCGTTGACCAGCGAGGCGACGACCGAGATGGCCAGGCCGATCCCGATGTTGTCGAGCTCGACGGGGTTGACGAGCCGCTCGACGGCGACGACGACGATGTAGACGGCGGCGACGAAGATCATCACGCCCTCGACGACGGCGGAGAGGTACTCCGCCTTGGTGTGGCCGAAGTGGTGGCCGTCGTCGGGCGGTCGCGCGGCGACGGTGAGCGCCACCAGCGCCACGACGGCCGCCACCAGGTTGACCACCGACTCCGCGGCGTCGGAGAGCAGGCCGACCGAGTCGGTGATCCAGTAGGCCACCACCTTGAGGCTGATCGTGACGACCGCCGCCGCGATCGACAGCCACGCGAAGCGCGTCAGGCTCGCTCGTTGGTCGTGGCTCCCGCTCACTGCCCCACTGTGTCACGGGCGGGGTGTCGTCGCTTCACCAGGTGAAGCAGGTGGATCCTCGCTTCCCCGGGCGAGCTCACCAGGGGAAGCGGCGGTTCACCCGCTTACCCTGGTGAAGCGCCAAGCCTCAGCCGAGGTCCCCGGTGAGCTGGGTGAGCCGGAAGCTGTTGCCCGACGGATCGCGGAAGGACGCGTCGATCCCGTAGGGCTGCTGGAAGGGCTTGTCGATGAACTCCACGCCGCGTCCGCTCAGCTCCTCGTAGGACTGCTGGCAGTCGTCGGTCGTGAGGAACACCGTGCCGGCGTACCCCTTGCCCATCAGGTCGGCGATCTGCGCCTGCGTGGCCTCGTCGACCATCGGTGCCCCGGGGACCGCCATCAGCACGATGGCGACGTCCTCCTGGTCGGGCGGGCTCACGGTGAGCCAGCGGAAGTTGCCCATCTCGGGCACGGTCACGTCACTGCGTACGACCATGCCGAGCTTGTCGGTATAGAAGGCGAGTGCGTCGTCCTGGTCGTGCACCCAGACCTGGGCGGTGGCGATCCTCATGTGTTCTCCTCGTTCGCGTCGGTGGGGCGGTGGGACCAGCCTCAGCCAGGCGGTGGTGCGTCGTCTTCTCGAAACGTGCGGTGTTGCGGGATGCCGTAGACCCGGCGGACGCAGGCCGGCACCCGGGCGTAGTGGGCGGCGGGTGGGTTGGCGGCGCGGTACGCCGTCGGGCTGGCGCCGTACATCCGGCGGAAGCTGGTCGTGAACGACCCGACGCTGGTGAGTCCCACCTCGGCGCAGACGCGCGCCACCGACCAGTCGGTCATCCGCAGCAGCGCGGCCGCGCGCTCGAGCCGGCGGGTCAGCAGGTAGCGGTGCGGCGTCTGCCCGAACGCCCGCCGGAACTCGCGGGAGAAGTGCGCCGCCGAGAGTCGGGCCGCCGCGGCCATGTCGCCGACGGTCACGGCGTCGGCATAGCTCGCGTCGGCGAGGTCCTTGGCCCGGAGCAGATGACGGCTGGGCGGCAGCAGCACGTCGCGAGTCTAGGCGCGCCCGCCCCCACCGAGCGGGCCGAACATCTCCGCCGGCACCGCCTCCAGGCCCTTGACCCCGGCCAGCAGGTCGCGGTCGAGGCGGGTGCCGGACCGGATCACGGTCATGTGGCCCCGTGGCTCGAGGATCACCAGCCCGACCTCCCCGCGCCGGAAGACACCGCGCTGCCGCAGCTGTGACCACAGGTGGGCGTCGGTGATGCCGTACTGCCGCAGCGCGTGCTCGTCGACGCGGTCACCCACCATGAGGACGACCGGCGAGCGGCTCCATCGCATCGTGCGGCGCAGCGTGAGGGCCCCTGCCCACTGGCCGAAGACCTGCTCCAGCACCAGCAGCGTGCCGATCGCGACCAGGCCACCCATCAGCGTCGGCGAGTCGCCGAGCGTGGCGCGTGCGGCGATGGCGCCGATCAGCGTCACCAGTGCCACGCTCACCGTCGAGGCGCTCACCGCGAGGCGTCGTCCCCAGAACTTCAGGACGACGGCCAGGGCGGCGTACAGCACCACCGCCGAGACCATCACGCTGAGCGCGCCGATCGCGGAGATGCCGAGGTGGGCTTCGAGATCGTTCATGCCTCGATGATGCCGCGTGCGGGCGGCGCGCAGCGGGTGAGGTCAGCCGCGGGCGGCGCGCTGGCCACGCGGGACGGCCTCGGCGAGCCGGGCCCGGATCGTGTCGGCGTCGGCCGGCTGGGCGGTCTCGACGGCCCAGAGCCCGCGACCGTTGTGGTAGGGCTCGCCGTAGGCCGGGTTGTCGCGCTGGAAGCGCCAGCCCTCGACCAGCGGCCCGGCGTCGACGACGTCGTAGCCCAGCGTGTCGAGCAGCGCGGCCACCTGCTGCTTGGCGGCCTCGTCGTCGCCGGCGATCGGCAGCGCGGAGCGGTCGGCGGCGCCAGCGGGTCGGGGCAGCGCGCCGAGGTGGCCCCAGAAGATGTTGTTGAACGCCTTGACCACGTGGGCGCGCGGCAGCTCGTGCGCGAGCAGCTCGCTGGTGGTGGTCTGGCCGCTCTCGAGCTCCTCGATGACACCGTCGCGCTGGGGGTAGTAGTTGCTGGTGTCGATCACCGTCTTGCCGGCCAGCTCGGCTTTCGGGAGGTTGGTGATGCTGCGCAACGGGATGGTGACGACGACCAGGTCGGCGGCGCTCGCGGCCTCGGCGGCGTACGCCGCCCGGGCCCGGGCGCCGAGCTCCGCCACGAGGTGCTGCAGCGTCTCGGGGCCGCGGCTGTTGGCCAGCACGACGTCGACCTCGGCGGCCGTGGCCAGCCGCGCGAGGGTGCTGCCGATGTGTCCTGCGCCGATCAGTCCGAGGGTGGTCATGCCTCTCACGGTAGTACGCCGGCTGTCGGGCGTCGCCCGGGTGAGCGCCTCCCCGCGCTCAGCCGCGCTCGCGGAGGAACCGGCCGAAGTGCGGCACCGTGAACGCGACGGCGCCCCGCTCGGCGGCGTAGACCAGGCCCTTCTTGATCAGGCCGTCACGCGCCGGGGAGAGGCTCTGCGGCTTGCGGCCGAGGTGGCGGGCGATGTCCGGAGTGGCGACGGGACCGTCGCCGCGGTCGGCCGCCCCATGACTGGCGAGGTCGGCCATCGCGGTCATGTAGTCACGCTCGGCGGGGGTCGCGCGCTCGAACCTGGCGCCGAAGAACCCGACGGCCAGCTCCGCCTCGGCCGCGGGGGCGGCCTCGTGCACGTCGGCGACGGTGATCGGGGAGGCGACCGCGGCGTCCCAGGTGACCTTGCCGTAGGCCTGGACGAAGTAGGGGTAGCCGTCGGTCAGTCGGTAGAGCTCGTCGAGCGCCACGGCCTCGAACTCCACACCCTCCTCCGCGGCCGGCACCCGCCAGGCCCGATCGGCCATCTCGCGGGGCAGCCGGTCGACCGCGACGTAGCGGAACAGCCGCTCGGCGTACGACTTCGCGGAGGCGAGCGCCACCGGCAGGTGCGGAAGGCCGGCGCCCACCACGAGCACCGGCGAGGCCTGCTGGCTGAGCTCGTGAACGGCGCCGCAGACGGCCGCCAGCTCGGGCGTCGCGATGTCCTGCATCTCGTCGACGAACAGCGCGACCCCGACGCCGAGGTCGCCGGCGAGGCTGCCGACGTCGGTGAACAGCTCCACGAGGTCGAGCTCGAGGTCGCCGGAGTCGGCGCGCCCCTTGGTCGCCGCGACCTCGACCGGCGGCGTCCAGCGGATGCCCTGGCGGTCGGCGGGACCGGCGCGGAGGGCGAAGGCCTTGAGAACGCCGGCGACCTCGTCGACCCGGTCGGGGTCGCGGTGCCGGTGGGCGACCTCGCGGACGGCGGCGTGCACCGCCTGCGCGACCGGCACCCGGATCGACTGCTCGGGGCGGGCCTCGATCTTGCCGGTGCCCCAGGCTCGCTTGACGGCGTGCGACCGCAGGGCGTTGAGCAGGACGGTCTTGCCGACCCCGCGTAGCCCCGAGAGCACCATGCTGCGCTCGGGACGTCCCGCCGCGGCCCGCTCCAGGGTCACCTCGAACTGGTCGAGCTCCCGGTCGCGCCCTGCCAGCTCGGGCGGCCGCTGCCCGGCCCCCGGCGCGTAGGGGTTTCGGATCGGGTCCATGAGCCGCACACTATCGGGCTCTCTAGTGGATTTCTTAGATCATGGGGCCGGTTCGGCGGCTCGATCGTTCGCTGCGTTTCTGTCGTCCGCGGGCGGGTTCGACGACACTTCTGCAGTGAACGATCCCGGCCGGGTGGGGACGGCGGGTGAGGGCGCAGGTCAGACGGAGGAGATGCGGCGGCGGCGCGTCGCGTCGTCGTACGCCGCGTCGAGGCCGGCGCGGAGCAGGTCGATCACGTCGGGCACCTCGTCGACGGCCAACCGGAACGACCCCACGCAGACGTTGTCGCGCCACAGCGACAGCACGACCATCTCGCTCTCGGAGTGCCAGGAGATCCGCAGCGCGCGCCCGTCTCCGCGGGCGTCGAAGAAGACCGACCCCGCCGCCGGCAGTGGGCGTACGGGCTGCATGCCATCCATTCTGCGTCGTCGGTGGTCGGGAGTCACGGGCTCCGGTGTCACTCGTTCACCAGCACCCACCCCGCCTACACTGGCCGACGTGCCCGAGCTGCCCGAGGTGGAGGCGCTGGCCCTCGACCTGACGACCCGGCTGGCCGACCGTGCGATCGTGCGGGTCGACGTGGCGGCGTTCAGCGCGCTGAAGACCTTCGACCCGCCGCTGTCCGCGCTCGAGGGCACCCTCGTCGAGGACGTCACCCGGCACGGGAAGTTCCTCGACATCACCGCATCCGGGCTGCACCTGGTGCTCCACCTGGCCCGCGCCGGCTGGGTGCGCTGGCGCGAGGAGGTGCCCAGCCTGCCCGCTCGCCCCAACACCAAGTCGCCGCTGTCCGCGCGGGTGGTGCTCGACGACGGCAGCGGGCTCGACATCACCGAGGCCGGCACCAAGAAGAGCCTCGCCCTGTACGTCGTCCGCGACCCCGCCGACGTCGCGGGCATCGCGCGGCTGGGCCCCGACCCGCTCTCCGAAGCGTTCACCCCCGACGCCCTGCGCCAGATCCTCAGCGACGCCGGCCGCGCCCAGATCAAGGGCGTGCTGCGCCAGCAGAGCATCGTCGCCGGCATCGGCAACGCCTACTCCGACGAGATCCTGCACGCCGCCCGGATGTCGCCGTTCAAGCCCGCGAGCTCCCTGGACGACGACGATCTGGCGACGCTGTTCGCGGCGATCCGCGACACCCTGGGCGACGCCGTCGCGCGCTCCCGGGGCCTGCACGCCGCCGACCTCAAGGCCGAGAAGAAGTCGAACCTCGCCGTGCACGGGCGCACCGGCGAGGCCTGCCCGGTCTGTGGCGACATCGTCCGCGAGGTCTCCTTCGCCGACTCCAGCCTGCAGTACTGCCCGACCTGCCAGACCGGCGGCAAGCCGCTCGCCGACCGGCGGCTGAGCCGGCTCCTCAAGTAGACCGGAGAGCCCCGTGCGTCGCCTCCTCATCACCCTGCTGGTCGTCTCGGCCCTGCTCGTCCTCGGCGGCTGCGGGGGGGACGACGGCGACGCCGACGACGCCGCGACCCGAGAGGCGCCCTCGGCCACCGAGCACAACGACGCCGATGTGTCCTTCGCGACCGACATGATCCCCCACCACGCCCAGGCGCTGGTGATGGTCGACCTCAGCCGGGGCCGGCCGCTCGACCCGGACGTCGAGGCCCTGATGGAGCAGATCCAGGCCGCGCAGACGCCGGAGATCCAGTCGATGGCCGGCTGGCTGACCAGCTGGGGCGAGGAGATCCCCGCCACCACCCGAGACCACGTGCACGGCGGCGACCACGGTGCCGAGGGCGCCGACGCGGTGCCCATGGACGACATGCCCGGGATGATGTCGGCCGACGAGATGGAGACGCTGGAGGCTGCCGACGACGGCGACTTCCAGCGGCACCTGCTGGAGATGATGATCGAGCACCACGAGGGTGCGATCCAGATGGCGCAGACGGAGCTCGACCAGGGGCGCCACCAGCCGGCGCTCGACCTGGCCCAGCTGATCATCGACGGCCAGGCGGCCGAGATCGAGACGATGCGCACGCTGCTCGCCGGCTGATCGGCCACCCGCCGGTCACCTCTCGGTCGCCGGCCGGTCGCCACCCCCGGCCGGCCGCCACGCACGCCCGACCCGTCGTGCGGCCGGGCTCACACGCCACCTGTGACCTGCGCCGTGGAAGCGACCCCGACGGCGGCGACACACTGGTGACGTCTCCCGAGGAGTCGCCATGCCCCACGCCGTCACGTCCCGCCGTCCCCGCTCCCCAGCACTGGTCGTGCTGCTGGGCATCCTCGGCGCCGGCGCCATCACGGTCGCGCTCCTCGGCCCGCTCGGCCTCGACTGGTTGCGCTACCACGTGTCACCCGGGGCGACCGACCAGGTGCGCGGCGGCGACCTCGCCGGGTTGCTCATGGTCGGCCCCGCCGCCCTCGCCGCGGCGGCGTTGCTGCATCGCGGGCGGACCACCGTCGGTCTCGCCTTGGGCGCCGCGCCGGCGGCGTACGGCCTCTACACCTACGCGCAGCTGGCGATGGGCGGGGAGCCGTTTCGCTACCCCGGCACCAGCGAGCGGTTCTTCCCGCTGCTGGCCGGCCTCGTGGCGGTCGCCGGCGCCGCCCTCGTGCTCGCCGGGCGCGGGCTGGCGCGGGCCCGCCCACCCGCGCCGGCCCGCCTCGACCGGGTCACCGGGTGGTACCTCCTGGCCGCCGGCACCTTCCTCGCGCTCGGCCTGCACCTGCCCGGCCTGGTCGACGCCTGGCGCACGACGCCCCGCAGCGAGGAGTACGCCGCCGACCCCGGGCTGTTCTGGATCGTCAAGCTGATGGACCTCGCCGTCGTGCTGCCGATCCTGCTGACCCTGGGCGTCGGCCTGCTGCGAGGCCGCCCCTGGGCGCGGCTGGCGATGGCGCCCGCGCTGGGCTGGTGCGCGCTGCTCGCCTCGAGCGTCGCCGGCATGGCCGTGTCGATGTGGGCCACCGACGCCCCCGGCGCCTCGCTGCCGCTCGCCGTGGGCTTCCTGGTCGTCGCCGCCGGCGCCGTCGCGCTCGCCGTGGCCGGCTACCGACGACTCTGGACGGACACGGCGGACGTCGGCACCGGCCCCTCGGCTCGGGTCATCCCCTCGCGAACGCCGCCGGCAGCGGCACCGCCAGCAGCGCAGGCAGCCCGGCCAGATAGTCGGAGCGCGCAAGCTCGGTGACCCCGAGCGAGGTCAGGTGCGGGGTCGCCCACTGCACGTCGACCAGCCGCTGGTCGGCGTGCTCGTCGCGGAGCAGGTCGACCAGCGCCACCAGCGCCACCTTCGACGCGTCCGGCTCACGGTGGAACATCGACTCACCCGCGAACAGACCGCCGATCCCCACGCCGTACAGCCCCCCGACGAGCTCGCCGTTGACCCACGTCTCGACGGAGTGCGCCCAGCCCAGGTGGTAGAGCCGGCGGTACGCCGCCCGGATGTCGTCGTCGATCCAGCCACCCGGCCGACCCGGGTCGCCGCACGCCTCGAGCACCTGGTCGAAGGCGGTGTCGACGCGCACCTGGAAGCGCCCGACCGACCGCCGCAGCGACCGGCTGACCTTGAGGTCGGCGAGGCGCAGCACGCCGCGGCGACCGGGGCAGAACCAGTACGGCGCGTCCCCGGGGTCGCCGGCCGGCATCGGGAACAGCCCCTGCCGATAGGCCGCCAGCAAGGTGCCCGGCTCCAGGTCGGCGCCGATGGCGACCAGGTCGTCGGACTCGTCCCACCGGCTGGGTGAGCCGAAGTCCCACGGGGTCGGCGACGGCTGCACGGGCACGGTGGTCAACCTAGCCGCCGCGCTGGGGCAGAACCGTAGGATTCGCTGCATGAGCGTGAAGAGCTCGGTCGCGAAGACCCTGGCGCCGTGGGCCACCGTGGCCGCGCCGCAGCTCACGCACACGTTCGTCCGCGAGGCGCTGCACCGTGCCATCCACGGCGTCGGCCCGCTGCCCCCGGCCGCGGAGGCCGCCGAGAAGCAGCTCGCCGAGCAGCGCGGCGACGTCGACCGAGGCATCCACGAGGTGATCGAGAACCACGTGCGGTACGCCGGCGCGCAGGGCTTCGTCACCAACATGGGCGGCCTGGTCACCGCGACCCTGACGATCCCCACCAACATCACCGGGCTGGCGCTGATCCAGTGCCGGATGGTGGCCGGCGTCGCGCACCTGCGCGGCTACGACCTCGCCGACCCGCGGGTCCGCAACGCCGTGCTGGTCTGCATCCTGGGCGAGGACCGCGTCGACGAGCTGGTGCGCTCCACCAAGCTCCCCGCCCCGCCGATGGCGCTGGCGACGGCGCCTGCCCACGACCCCGAGCTCGACAGGGTGGTCTCCGCCGAGGTCGCCTCCGAGCTGATCACCAAGGTGGCCGGCAAGCGGCTGGCCACCAGCGTCGCCCGCCGGGTGCCCTTCGTGGGCGGCTTCGTGGGCCTGGGCGCCGACGGCTTCGCGACCTGGCGGATCGGCCGCTACGCCGACCGGGAGCTCCTGCCCCGCGCCCGGCGATAGGCCACCAGCGCGCGACGGCCGGCGCCGCTGGCCTCGAGCCGACCCACGATCCGTCCGCGCCAGCCGACCGCGCTGCGGGCCTCGTGGAGCTCGCCCTCGAGCCGATCCTGCTCGCGGCGCAGCCGGGCGTTCTCGACCAGCAGCGCGCGGATCGCGTCGACGGCGGCCGCCGACACCTGGCGCTCGCGCGGGCGGTCGGGGTCGGCGTACGCCGTCTCCGGGCCGACCAGCAGCTCGTCGAGGTCGCCCACCACGTGGTAGCCACGCTCCCGGAGCTCGGTCACCCAGGTCTGCGCGAGCTCGGCGGCCCAGTCGTGGACGTCGGGCGGCAGCGCGAGGCGCGGCGAGGAGGTGCGCTCCGCCAGGGTCTGGTGGGCCAGCAGCTCGCGCACCAGCGGTCGGTAGTCGGCCGGCGGGACCACCCGGTTGGCGGCGCGGTTGATCCTCCGGATCAGCGCGGTCTCCGGCACGCCGAGCGACGGGTTGACCCGCTCGGTGCCGATCTCCAGGTCGAGGCCGGCCAGCCCGAAGGTCTCGGCGAAGCGACGCCACAGCAGGTCCGGCTCGGAGCCGGGCGGCGGCACGGTGACCAGGTGCACCCTCGCGGGCGGGAGGTCGGGGGCCCAGCGGGCGATGATGTCGGGGATCTCCTGGACGCTCCAGAACCAGCTGGCGATCCGGCCCTGGCGATCGGGATCGCGGACCATCTTCAGAAAGCGGGCGTAGGAGACGACGCTGCGGTGCTTGACGTTCTCCTGCCACTCGGCGGGGATCTGGCGGGCCAGGTCGCGCACCGACAGCACCAGGTGGAGCTCGGCGTCGCCGAAGGACTCGACCGCCCGGGCGGCCTGCGCCCGCGACGCCGCGGCCAGGATCTCGTGGCTGACCACGGCGGTGCCCGAGGTCCGGCTCACCCGCGCCGCCAGGGCGTCCCACGCCCCGACGGCCTCGTGCTCCAGGCCGCCCCAGGGCAGCCGCATCAGGTCGAGGGCGGCCAGGAAGTGGGCGTCGAACCGGTGCGCGGGGTAGTGGATCCCGTGCAGCGCCAGGCGCCGGCGGTTGCGATAGAGGACGTCCTGCAGGTGCGAGGTGCCGGTCTTCGGGGTGCCGACGTGGAGCAGCACGCGCTTGCTCATCGGTCCGCCTTCCCTGTCGCGCCCGGCGCTGCGCCCGGTGCCGTGTCCGGCCCGCCCCGGCTCAGCGCCAGCAGCGCCAGGTCGAGAGCGCCGGCTCCGGTCGGGGCCGCTCCGGGGACCGTCGCCGGGAGCACCTCCCGAGGGTCTCCGGCGACAGCGTAGTCACCACGACGGAGGGTCTCGGCCATCCGCCGCGCGCGCCGCGCCACCCAGTCGGCCCGCTCGTCGGGTACGCCGGGGCGCACGCCGGCCGCTCCCCCGCCGGGCAGGGCCACCAGCCTGGGCCGGAGCACCTCACCGAGGAGCCGGGCCCGCCGCGCGGGCGGCACCAGCAGGCCGAGCACCGGCGCCACCCGGCGGGCGAGCTCGGCGGCGTCGCCGGAGGGCCGGGCGGTCTTCACCGCGGCCCCGGGCGCCGCGTGCTCTCCGGGTCGCCCGCCGGGTGCCCCGTCGGGTGCCCCGTCGCGTCGCCCGTCGGCCAGCCGCACGTCGACGGTGACCTGTGCCGCGCCGACCCGGCGCGACCACGTGTCGGCCATCCGCGGCAGGTCGACCCGCGGCGGCACCCGGCGGCGCTGCTCCAAGCCGGCCAGCCAGGGGCCCCACTGCGGGGCGCCGCCCTCGAAGCAGCGGGCCGACCAGACGTCGGCCAGCAACAGGGCCAGCGGCCCCCCCGCCACCAGGACCGACGGCCGCCCGACGACCGCGCGCCGGGCCGGCCGCGGCAGGGCCGACACGACCCAGGGGTCACCGACCACCCGGGGGTCGCGTCGCCACGCCATCCGGGCGGACGCGGGTCGGTCGGGAAGCCCGACGCCAGCCAGCTCCTCGGCCAGCAGGGCGGTGGCCACGCGCAGCAGCTCTCGTGTCGGCAGGCCCGAGGGCTCGACCGGACGCGGCCCGAAGGGCGTGTCGGCGGCGGCGCCGACCAGCTCGAGGTCGGGGCTGCCCCGGCCGGCGGCGCTGGCCCCGATCACCCGCTCGACCAGGTCGGCGGACGGTCGGCCTGCCAGGTTGAGCCGGCGGAGCAGCTCCAGCTGCTGGGCTCCGGGGAGCGCCCGGCGAGATGACGCGTCGGCCGAGCCGTCGGCGTGGGCGCGCCAGTCCTGCCAGGACGACGTACCTCCTGCGCGGAGGTGGGCGACCCAGCCCCACGCCCGGCGCCGGCCGTCGTCGGCGCTCACCCCGGACACCGGGTCACTCCGGGGTCACTTCCTGCGCAGCCGGTCGGCGCCCTGGCGGACCAGGTTGCCGAGCTGGCGGTCGGGGTCGGGTCGCCGGGCCGCCTCGCGGGTCATCGCCTCGAGCGCGTCGAGCGCGGCCTGCAGCACCGGCTTGGCCCGCACCCGGTCGGGGTTGCGCCACTGCTCGTCCTCGGCGGGCCGCACGGGGCGCAGGTCGTCGAGGTCGCCGACCACGTGGACGCCGCTGCCCCGGAGCCAGTCGATCCACAGCTCGGCCTGCTCCTCGGCCCAGTCGAACCGCCCCGGCGGCAGCCGGACCGGCTGCGACTCGCGGTTGACCAGCTCCCGCTGGGCGAGCATGTCGCGGATCAGCCGGTCGTAGCTCGCCTCCCGCCGCACCGAGCGGTCCAGCCGGGCGTTGAGCTGCCGGACCAGCTGGGTCTCCGCGATCCCCAGGGACGGGTTGGCGCGTTCGCTGTCGAGCGGCGCCCAGGCCGGATCGATGCCGAACCCCTCGCAGAAGCGCAGCCACAGCAGCTCACCGCGCCCGCCGGTGTGTCGTCTGGCCGGCACGGTCACGACGTGGATCCGCTCGGGAGGCAGGTGGTCGCCCCAGGTGCTGAGCACGGTGGGCAGGTCCAGCGCGCGGAAGAACCACGGCTTGCCGCTCTCGACCTTGTTGAGGAACCTCCGGAACGACCACTTGCGGCCCTGCTTGATGCTCTCCTGCCAGGCGGCGGGCAGCTGGCGGCCGAGGTCGCGGGCGGAGTAGACGATGTGGACCTCGCTGCCCTCGAGGTCGTTCATCGCCCGGGCGACCTTGCTGGCCGGTGCCGGCGCGAGGATCTCGTGGCTGAGGATGACGGTGCCGTCGAGCCGGCGTACCTTCTTGACCAGCTGCGGCCAGGCGCCCTGGGCGTGCCCCGCGGCGCCGCCCCAGTCCTGCTCCAGCAGGTCGAGCGCCGCCCGGAAGTGGAACAGCGCCGGCTCCACGAACCGCGAGCTGGTCGGCACGTGCACGCCGTGGTCGGCCAGTCGCGCCGCGTTGAGCGACAGCCGGTCCTGCAGATAGGTGGTGCCGGTCTTGGGGGCACCGACGTGCAGGTGGACGACCCGGGTCATGCCCCGGATTCTGCCGTACGCCGTCCGGTCAGGTGCCGCGGGCCCGGACGACCGCGGACGGGCTGGGCCGGCCGAGCTGGTCGGCCATCCAGACGCTGGTGGCGACCAGGGAGTCGAGGTCGACGCCGTGCTCGATGCCGAGACCGGTGAGCATCCAGACCAGGTCCTCGGTGGCGAGGTTGCCGGTGGCGGAGTGGGCGTAGGGGCAGCCGCCGAGGCCGCCGGCGCTGGCGTCGAAGGTGGTGATGCCGGCCTGGAGGGCGGCCAGGGAGTTGGCCAGCGCCTGGCCGTAGGTGTCGTGGAAGTGCATCGCCAGCCGGTCGGTGCCGACGCCGCGCTCGGCGAAGGCCTCGATCAGCGCCCGCACGTGGCCGGCGGTGCCGACGCCGACGGTGTCGCCGATGCTGAGCTGCGAAGCGCCCAGGTCGAGCAGGCGGGTGCCGACGTCGACCACCTGGGTCAGCGGCACCGCGCCCTCCCAGGGGTCGCCGAAGCACATGGAGACGTAGGCGCGCACGTCGAGCCCGGCGTTCCGGGCCCGGCGGACCACCGGCGCGAACATCGCGAACTGCCCGTCGAGGCTGCGGTTGAGGTTGCGCTGTGCGAACGTCTCGGTGGCGCTGCCGAAGATCGCGACGTGGCGACAGCCCAGCTCCAGCGCCCGGTCGAGGCCACGCTCGTTGGGCACCAGCACCGGCAGCTCGCGGGCCCGGTCGCCGAGGTCGGCGGCCAGCTGCGTCATCAGGTCGGCCGCGTCGGCCAGCTGCGGCACCCAGCGCGGGTGCACGAAGGAGGTCGCCTCGACGACCGGCAGGCCCGCGTCGAGCAGCCGGCTGACGAACGCGGCCTTGGTGTCGGTGGGGATCACGCCCGGCTCGTTCTGCAGGCCGTCGCGCGGGCCGACCTCGTAGATCGTCACCTGCTCCGGCAGCCCGGGGAGGTCATACGGTGCGGTCGTATGGCGCTCCTCGCATGACGTTGCCGGCGGGCCGGTGAGGGGACGTCATCGGTGCGGTCGTCATCGCGCACCCTCCGCATGACGTTGCCGGGCCGGCGAGGGGACGTCATACGGTGCGGTCGTCATCGCGCACCCTCCGCATGACGTTGCCGGGCCGGCGAGGGGACGTCATACGGTGCGGTCGTCATCGCGCACCCTCCGCATGACGTTGCCGGGCCGGCGAGGGGGACGTCATACGGTGCGGTCGTCATCGCGCACCCTCCGCATGACGTTGCCGGCGCGCTCACGGCTCGACCTCGAACAGCCGCGCCCCGAGGGCCACCTGGTCGCCGGCGGCGGCCCCGACATGGGTGACCGTGCCGGCGTACGGCGCGCGCAGGGTGAGCTCCATCTTCATCGCCTCCATCATGCCCAGCGGCGCGCCTTCCGCGACGACCTCACCCTCGGCCACGGTGACGGCCAGCACGGTGCCCGGCATCGGAGCGAGCACGCTGCCGTCGCCGGCGTGCACGGCGTGGTCGGCGAACGCGTCGGGTCGCCCGAAGACCCATCGCTGGCCGCGGTGCACGAGCTCGACGGCCGGCGCACCGACGGACCCTACGACCCGGTGCCGGTCGCCGTCGAGCGTGAGCACGGCGCTCGTGACCCCGTCCGGTCCGCTGCTGTGCTGCAGCACTCGCAGCGGATGGGCGTCCACCGCGTCGCCGACGACGACCACCTCGGGGTCGAGGTCGACCCGGACCGGCGCGGGCGGGCCGGCCGACCGCCACCCGTCGCAGCGGAACGGGCCGGCTCCGCGAGCACGGGCCCCCGCCGCCACCAGCCAGGCGGCGAGCAGCCGGGCGGTGCCGTCGTCGGGCGGCTCCGGTGGATGCCGGTCCAGCCAGGCCGTGTCGATCGTCGCGTCGCGGAACGCCTCCCCGGCCACCAGCTCGCGGAGGAAGCCCAGGTTGGTGGCGAGCCCGAGGACGACGGTGTCGTCGAGCGCGTCCACCAGGGCCCGCCGGGCGGCCTCGCGGTCGGGGCCGTGGGCGACGATCTTGCCGAGCATCGGGTCGTACGCCGTGCTCACGACCTGGCCGCTCTCCAGCGCGTGGTCGACCCGGACGCCGCTCGGCCACCGGACGTGGGTCGCGGTGCCTGCCTGCGGCAGGAAGCCGGCCGCCGGGTCCTCGGCGTAGACCCGGACCTCGATGGCGTGCCCGTGGATCGCGAGGTCGTCCTGACCGAAGGAGAGCGGCTCGCCGGTGGCGATGCGCAGCTGCTCGGCGACCAGGTCGAGGCCGCCGGCGATCGCCTCGGTGACGGGGTGCTCGACCTGCAGGCGGGTGTTCATCTCCAGGAAGTAGAAGTCGCCGGTCGCGTCGTCGAGCAGGAACTCCACGGTGCCGGCGTTGACGTAGCCGACCTCGCGGGCCAGGTCGACCGCGGCCTGCGTCATCCGGTGCCGCAGCTCGGGGGTGACGGTGGGACCGGGCGCCTCCTCGACGACCTTCTGGTGGCGGCGCTGGGTCGAGCAGTCGCGCTCGAAGAGATGGACCACGTGGCCGTGGGTGTCGGCCAGCACCTGCACCTCCAGGTGACGTCCCCGCTCGACGTACCTCTCGACGAGCAGGGTGTCGTCTCCGAAGGCGCTCAGCGCCTCCCGTGCCGCCGCCGCCATGGCGTCGGCCAGCTCGTCGGCGGACCGGACGATCCGCATCCCCTTGCCGCCACCGCCCGCGGCCGCCTTGACCAGGACGGGGAAGGTCATCTCGTCGTCGGGGGCGTACGCCGGCACCACCGGCACGCCAGCGGCGACCGCGACCTCGCGAGCCCGCGCCTTGTCGCCCATCAGCTCCATGACCGTCGGGCTGGGCCCGACCAGCGTCAGACCGGCGTCCTCGACGGCGCGGGCGAAGGCTGCCCGCTCCGACAGGAAGCCGTAGCCCGGATGCAGGTGGGTCGCGCCCGCCGAGACCCCGGCGGCCACCACGGCGTCGATGTCCAGATAGCTGGCCACCGGGCGCGCCTCGTCGGCGGCCAGCACATGGGGAGCGCGGGTGTCGGGATCGGTGAACAGCGCGACGATGCGCCAGCCCTCGCGCCGGGCGGTGCGGGCGACGCGGACCGCGATCTCACCGCGGTTGGCGACGAGGAGGGTGCGCGCCCGGGTCGTGGCGGTGACCATGCCGCTCACATCCGGAACACGCCGTACGACGGCGTGGGGGTCGGGGTGCCGACGGCACCCTGGGCGGCCAGGGCGAGCCCCATGCCCAGCACCCGGCGGGTGTCGGCGGGGTCGATGATGCCGTCGTCCCAGAGCCGGGCGGTCGAGTAGTAGGGCGAGCCCTGGTGCTCGTACTGCTCGCGGATCGGCGCCTTGAACGCCTCCTCGTCCTCGGTCGACCACGCCTCGCCGGACGCCTCGAGGCCGTCGCGGCGGACGGTCGCGAGCACCGAGGCCGCCTGCTCGCCGCCCATCACCGAGATCCGCGCGTTGGGCCACATCCAGAGGAAGCGCGGGTCGTAGGCGCGCCCGCACATGCCGTAGTTGCCGGCGCCGAACGAGCCGCCGACGACCACCGTGAACTTCGGGACGACCGAGCAGGCGACGGCCGTGACCAGCTTGGCGCCGTCGCGGGCGATGCCGCGGTTCTCGTACTCCTTGCCGACCATGAAGCCGGTGATGTTCTGCAGGAAGACCA
This sequence comes from uncultured Actinomycetota bacterium, assembly GCA_963719955.1. GTDB lineage: Bacteria > Actinomycetota > Actinomycetes > Propionibacteriales > Nocardioidaceae > Nocardioides. The sequence continues at coordinate 1,148,144 of CAVRDV010000002.1, forward strand.
GCGGGATGCCCCGCTGGTTGCACAGCTCCACGAAGTGGGCGCCCTTGAGTGCCGACTCGCTGAACAGGATCCCGTTGTTGGCCACGATGCCGACCTCGTGGCCCCAGATCCGCGCGAACCCGCACACCAGCGTCTCGCCGTAGAGCTTCTTGAACTCGTGCATCCGACTGCCGTCCACGATCCGCCGGATGACCTCGCGCACGTCGTAGGGCGTCCGGGTGTCCGCGGGCACCACGTCGTACAGGCTCTCGGGGGGCTCGTGGGGGTCGTCAGGAGTTGTTGTTTGGGTCCAAACAGCAACATTCAGTCCGGGATCCCTGCCGTTTGGGTCCAAACGCCGACCTTCGGGCAGCGTCTCCACCACCGACCGCAGGATCCGCAGCGCATGGGCGTCGTCATCGGCCAGGTGGTCCACGACACCGGACGTCCGGGCGTGCACGTCGCCGCCGCCCAGCTCCTCGGCGGTCACGACCTCGCCGGTGGCGGCCTTCACCAGCGGCGGGCCGCCGAGGAAGATGGTGCCCTGGTCGCGCACGATGACCGTCTCGTCGGACATGGCCGGCACGTAGGCCCCGCCTGCGGTGCAGGAGCCCATCACTGCGGCGAGCTGCGGGATGCGCCGGGCCGAGAGGGAGGCCTGGTTGAAGAAGATCCTGCCGAAGTGCTCGCGGTCGGGGAACACCTCGTCCTGCATCGGCAGGAAGGCGCCGCCGGAGTCGACGAGGTAGAGGCACGGCAGCGCATTGTCGGCGGCGACCTGTTGAGCACGCAGGTGCTTCTTGACCGTCATCGGGTAGTAGGTCCCACCCTTGACCGTCGCGTCGTTGGCGACCACGAGCACTGGTCGGCCGGCCACGGTGCCGACGCCGGTGACGATCCCGGCCGACGGGACGGCGTACTCCCCGCCGTACATGTCGTACGCCGCCAGCGCACCGAGCTCGAGGAACGGGCTGCCCGGGTCGAGCAGCCGGTCGATCCGATCGCGCACGAGCAGCTTGCCGCGGGCGGCGTGCTTGGCGCGGGCGCTCTCCGATCCGCCCTGGCGTACGACGGCCAGCCGGTCGCGCAGCTGAGCGACCAGGTCGCGCATCTCACCCACGAGAGCTCCCGTCCTCCGAAGTTAACGATCATTAACCTAGCGGACCCGACGCCCCGCCACCAAGGAAGGCGACTAGTCCGTTCGGGCCATGCCCGCGGACCGTCAGGACCGTTCTGGACCATTCCACCGTCCCACCCCCGTCCACGTTGGCACCATCGATGACCGTGCGGCCGACTCCCTACAGGCCGCCGGAGGGATTCGGACCGGATGACACGCCCCATCAGCGTCGTGCTCGCCACCTTCGTGGCGCTCGGGCTGCTGGTCGGCCTGCCCGGGACCGCCCAGGCCGCGATGCAGAAGCGCGGCAACCTCAAGATCGCCGTCACCCACATCCAGCGGGGTGACGTGGTCACCGCGCGTGGCTGGGTGCCGCCACGGCACCGCCGCACGGTGATCCTGCAGCGCAAGACCAGCTGGGGCTGGGCCTCGGTGGCGCGCGGCCACACGACGGCGCGACGCGGTGGCTTCAAGCTGCAGTGGACCGCCGACCTCGCCCCGCAGAAGGTCGTCCTGCGCGTGATCGCTCCGCGACGCACGATCAAGGGCAAGACCTACCGACTGATCAAGACGCCCAGCCGCCGCCTCGTCATCGACCCCGGGCCCGACCCGGCCGTGGGCGACATGAGCCCCGTGACGATGGGCAACAACACCTCCGACCGGATCTCGCTCTCCGCGGACGGTCGCTGGGCGACCTTCGACTCGCTCGCCGGCAACCTCGTCGCCCATGACGACTCCGCCTTCCAGGACGTGTTCCTCCAGGACCGGACCACCGGCGAGACCGTGATGCTGACCAACGGCCGCGGCACCTCGACGGCCTCGGACATCAGCGCCGACGGCCGGTTCGTGCTCTTCGACTCCTTCGCGTCGTCGCTGGTGTCCGGCGACACCAACGGCAAGGGCGACGTGTTCGTCTACGACCGCGACACCCACGAGATCGAGCGGCTGACCGACGGCGACGGCGGCTCCTACGCCGCCGGCATCTCCGACGACGGACGCTACGTCGCGCTCTACTCCTTCGCCACCGACCTGGTGCCCGACGACACCAACAACTACCGCGACGTCTTCCTCTTCGACCGCGACACCGACACGATCATCCGGCTCACCAACGGCACCTCCTCGTCGTTCGACCCCGCCATCTCCGGCGACGGCCAGTGGGTGTCGTTCTACTCCGGCGCCTCCAACCTGGTGGCCAACGACAAGAACAGGGCCCGCGACGTGTTCCTCTACGACGTTGCGGGCGGCACCACGACCAAGGTCACCAACGGCAGCGCGGCGTCGTACTCCGGCATGGACGCGCTGTCCACCGACGGGCGCTACCTGACGTTCTGGTCCGACGCCCCCGACCTCGTCGCCGGCGACGACAACGGCGTGCAGGACGTGTTCGTCTTCGACCGGACGGCCGGCACCACGACCCGGATCACCCGGGGGAACAACCACTCGTCGCGCCCGGCCATCTCCGGCGACGGGCAGCACGTCGCGTTCGAGTCCTACGCCACCAACCTGGCCCCCGGCGTCGACAGGAACGACCAGCTGGACGCCTTCGTCTACGACGCCCCGACCGGCGTCAGCACCCGGATCGGCGGCAGCACCGGCCCGACCTCGCGGGCGGCCGTCTCCGCCGATGGCGGCGTCGTGGGCTTCACCTCGGCGGCCTCGGACATGGCGCCGGGCGACACCAACGACCTGGCCGACGTGTTCGTCTGGGTGCGGCGCTGACGGTCCCTAGAGGTCCAGCTCCAGCCGCTCACTGGTCGGCCGCGAGCAGCAGATCATCATCTGGTCCATCGCGGCCTGCTCCTTCTTGGTGAGCACCAGGTCGCGGTGGTCGACGGTGCCCGCGATCACCGTGGTGACGCAGGACCCGCAGATGCCGTCGCGACAGTCGTTCTCGATCTCGATGCCCAGCGCCAGCGCGGTGTCGAGGATGTTGGCGTCGGGCTTGAGCCGCAGCGTGTGGCCCGACCGGGCCAGCACCAGCTCGTAGGCGTCGCCGTCCAGCGGCGACGGCGCCTCGTCGATCTCCACGCCGGCGCGCGAGAACAGCTCGAAGCGCACCTTGTCCTGGTCGGGGCCGTACGCCGCCTCCGCGGCCGCCTCGACCGCGCGCAGCAGCGGCAGCGGTCCGCAGACGTAGACCAGCCCGCCCTCGGGCATCGAGCGGACGATGGCGTCCAGGTCGGGCCGCCCCTCGACGTCCTCGGCGAGGAAGGAGACCTTGTCGCCCAGTCGCCCGAGCCGCTCCCGGAACGCCATCGAGTCGGCGCTCCGGCCGCCGTAGGTCACGGAGTAGGGCCGCCCTGAGCGCTCGAGCTCCTCGGCGAAGGTCATGATCGGCGTGATGCCGATGCCGCCGGCGACGAGCGCGTGGAACGAGGCGTCCTCGAGGTTGAAGTGGTGCTTGGGCCGGGTCACCAGCAGCCGGTCGCCCACGCGGAGCTGCTCGTGCAGGAACGACGACCCGCCGCGCGACTCCGGCTCGCGCAGCACCGCGATCTGGTAGGCCGACAGGTCGGCCGGGTCGCCACACAGGGAGTACTGCCGGGTGGTGCCGTCGGGCACGTAGACGTCGATGTGAGCACCGGGGCGCCACTCGGGCAGCGGCCTGTCGCTCTCGATCCGGGAGAGGCGGATCGACACGACCCCCTCGGACTCCCAGGTCATCTGCTGCACCCGCAGCTCACGCTGTTCGACCACGGCTCCTCCTTCGGTCATCCAGCATCCCGCGTGACCGCCGCCGCACGCCGCACGTCCCACGGAGGGGAACGCTGCTGGCCGGTTCCGGTGGTGTTGTCAGGCCTCGCACTCGCGCGTGCGCCGGTCCACGAACTCCCGCAGCTCCTCGTCCACGGCCTCGTCGATGCCCGGGTCGACGTAGGAGTCGAGCAGCCGACGCCACTCGACGGCCGCGACCTCCGGCAGCTCCGGGGCGCCCTGCTTCTGCCAGGTCGGGTGCGCCTGCGAGCGGAAGAGCGGGCTCATGAACACCTCGGTGCGGAAGCGCTCGAGGGTGTGCTCGTGCGCCAGGAACAGCCCGCCCGGACCCAGCTCGGCCAGCGCGTCGAAGGCCAGCGAGTCGTCGTCGACCACGATGCCCTGGCGCAGCCAGTCGAACATCCGCAGCAGCTCGAGGTCGAGCATCAGCTTCTCGTACGACGCCACCAGGCCGCCCTCCAGCCAGCCGGCGGCGTGCACCACCAGGTCGACGCCGGCCAGGTGGGTCGCCCACAGCGACATCGTGGACTCCGCGGCGGCCTGGGCATCGAGCGGGATCCCCGAGCAGAGCCCTCCCCCGCCCCGGAGCGGGAGGCCGTAGCGACGCGCCAGCTGGGCGCCGGCCAGCGTCGCGAGCACCGACTCGGGCAGGCCGAGCGACGGGCCTCCCGACCGCATGTCGACGCCGGTGAAGAACGTCCCCATCAGGCAGGGCGCGCCGGGCCGCACCAGCTGGGCCATCGCCACCCCCGACAGTGTCTCGGCCACCAGCACCGAGAGCCCTGCGGCCAAGGTGACGGGCGCGGAGGCCCCGGCCAGGAGGAACGGCGTGATCGCGACCGGCTGGGCGTACTCCGCGCAGGCCACGAGCTGGGACACCATCAGCCCGTCCCAGACCAGCGGGGAGTTCGGGTTGACCACGGCCAGCGTCATCGGCCGGGCCTCCAGCGCCGCCCGTCCGCCGGCGGCGATCGCGGCCAGCTCGAAGCCGTCACGCGCCTTCTCGCCACTGGTGCCGTAGACCATGAACGGCCGGTCGCTCCACCGCAGGATCGAGTAGTCCATCGCGAGGTGGCGGCTGCTCGCTTCGCGGTCCTGCGCCTCGACCGTGCCGCTCTGGAGCACCGGCAGCCGGTCGCTGGCGTGGGCCAGCCTGACCAGCTCGTCGTGGTCGGCGAGCGAACCGTCGCGCCGTCCCCGCTCCTCGTCGAAGGCGAACGGCGGGCCGCCGACCGGCATCGCGACCAGGCTGCCGCCCCCGATCTCGACGCGCCGGTCCGGGTTGCGGCCGGTGAGGGTGAACGACGGCGGGGCGAGCCCCAGGTGCGACATCACCCAGTCGGGGTCCCACCACACCCGCGTGCCGTCGACCCGCTGGCCGGCCTCGGACAGACGCCTCACCATGTCCTCGTCGTGCACCTCGGTGCCGACGTCGGCGAGCAGCCGCATCGCCTGCGCATGGACCCGGTCGAGGTCGTCGGTCGTCAGCGGCTCCCTCGGCAGCGCGCCGCCGGTCCTCACGCACCACCCCTGGCGTCGGCGCCCCGCTCGCAGGGGGGCCTCCAGCGGAGCGGCTCGCAGCACATGGCGAGAGGCTAGCGCCCCCGGACACCCCCGTCGCTAGACCCGAACGCGTCCGCAGCGGTCGTGACGGCCCCGCGCACGCCCGGCAGCACGGTGTGGGCCGCCTGCGCGTTGAGCACCGCGATCGACTCCTCCGGCCCGTAGCCCACACCCCACTGCCGCATGTCCTCGGTGGTGTGGGCGTCGGCGACCAGGGTCATCGGGTAGCCGCGGTAGAGGCCCCCGTAGAACGTGCTGCGCACGCAGGCGTCGGTCTGGGCGCCGCACAGCACCAACGCGTCGACGCCCCGGTCCCGGAGCACCTCCTCGAGGTCGGTCTCGGCGAAGGAGTCGCCGTAGGTCTTCTCCACGACAGGCTCGCCTTCGCCGGGCGCCAGCTCGGGCACGATCTCCCAGCCCGGCGAACCCTGGACGAGCTCCTCCTCGGCGTGGTGGCGGACCCAGACCACGGGTACCTCGGCGGAGCGGGCGCGGTCGACCAACGAGCCGATGGTGGCGACGACCCGGTCGCGGTCGACGGAGGCGTTGATGACGTCGTTCTGGACGTCCACGACGAGCAGTGCAGTAGTCATGCCCCGACGATAGAGAGCATCGCGGCCAGATGTCGTCCCCCTTCCGCGAGGTGCGCAGGGGGCGGGGATGGCTAGAGTGCCCTCGACGGCGCCCGCTCGGGGATCCGTCGTCACTCGAGGGGGCTCGTCCATGAAGCGTCACGTCCGTGCCATAGCCGCGATCGCGGCGCTCGTCCTCGCCGCCGTGGTGGTCCCGTTCGGGACGGCTCAGGCAACGCCGGAGGGGGGCGACGCGTTCCGACCTGCAACGGGCGTCCGCCTGACCGGCGACCTGGTGCGGGTGCACCCGCGGTCCTACCGCGCGCTGTCCGTCGATGTCGCGGCCGTCCGTCGCCAGCTGGCCGCCGCCCCACCCGTCGGTGCCTCCGGCACCACAGAGTTCGCGCTGCCCACTCCCGACGGGGCCACGGAGCGGTTCGCGGTGCAACGCAGCCAGGTCATGGAGAGCGGGCTGGCCGCCGACCACCCGGAGCTGCAGACCTGGTCGGGGAGCTCGCTCGACAACCCCGGCACCACGGTGGCGCTCGACGTCACGCCGATGGGCTTCCACGCCTCGGTGCGCGGGCCGAACGGGCAGCACCCGTGGTACATCGACCCGGCGTTCAACCGCCGCGCGACGACCACCCATCTCGCCTACGACGGCCGCAGCCTGCCCGCCGCGGCGGACCGCCGGATGGAGAAGGAGATGCCGGCCATCCAGCGCGCGGTCGACGCAAAGCTCGCCGCAGCGGCGCCCGTGGTCACCCAGCGCACCTACCGGCTGGCCCTCGTCAGCGACCCGACATACGCCGACTACTTCGGCAGCGCCAACGTGCTCGCCGAGAAGGTCACCCTGATGGTCCGGGTCAACCAGCTCTACAACGACGACGTCTCGATCGACATGGTCCTCGTCGACGCCACGGAGTCCTTGAACTTCGACACCCCGGAGAAGGCCTTCGACGCCGACGGACCGTGCGGTCACGCGCCGTGCTGGGCGTTCGACGACGTGACCTTCGACTACGTCGAGGGGCAGCTCGCCTACTGCGACGTCGGCACCTTGCAGCGCAACCAGACGGTCCTCGGCCAACTCGTCGGCGCCTCCAACTACGACCTCGGCCACGTGGCACTGGGCACCAACGGCGGCGGCATCGCCGGGCTGGGCGTGGTGGGCAGCGTCGAGAAGGCGATGGGCTGCACCGGCCTCCTCGAGCCGGTCGGCGACTTCTACGCCGTCGACTACGTCGCCCACGAGATGGGCCACCAGTTCGGCGGCAACCACACCTTCAACGGCGTCAAGTGGGCCTGCTCGGGAGGCAACCGCAACGGCCCCACCTCGGTCGAGCCCGGCTCCGGCAGCTCGATCATGGCCTACGCCGGCATCTGCAAGGCAGACAACCTGCAGCCACACAGCGACCCCTACTTCAGCCAACGCTCCCTCACCGAGATCAACCGCTACGTCGCGGGCGACGCGCTGGACCCGATCGAGGTCCAGGACGTCTCACTGTCCGGCTTCGAGACCGACGGCGACACCATCACCCTCGACTACAACGACTCCGGCAGTCCGGTCACGCTGACCCGCGGCAGCACCTACTCCGCCTCCTACACCGCCGCCCACATCGAGGCCGCGATCGAGGGGCTCACCGGCACCGACGTGACCATCGGCAACTGGGGCTATGACCCGTACGCCGAGATCTACTCCACCGGCGACTACCCGGCGCAGCCGAGGCCCGTCGACGACGACGGCTTCCAGGTGATGTTCGCCGGCGACCTCGACCCCTACACCGCCGACAGCGACCGGCTCGACATGGACCTGCTGACGGTCACCGGGTCGGACGGGGTCACCGCCCACGTGGGCGAGTCCGCCAAGGGTGGCCACCCGGACAACCAGGGTGAGACGACAGCGACCGCCAACCACGCGCCCGTGGTGAAGGCACCGTCCGGCAAGACGATCCCGATGCGCACGCCGTTCACCCTCACCGGCAAGGCCACCGACGCCGACGGCGACGACCTGGTCTACCTGTGGGAGCAGAACGACGCCGGCAAGGGGGGCGGCACCGCCCTGCTCAGCAACACCAAGCGCAACGGCCCGCTGTTCCGGATCTTCGGCACCTACGCCGACGTCTCCGACACCGACGCCGCCCAGAGCCCGTCCCCGGGTCAGAACCACGCCGACGGCGACCCGTCGCGCACGTTCCCCGACCTGGGCCAGGTGCTGGCCGGCAACACCAACGCCACCAACGGGCGCTGCCGCCGACCGGCCACCGGCACCGCCGACGTGCCCCGCAGGATCATCAACTGCTTCGCGGAGTTCCTGCCGACGAAGGACTATGCCAACGCGATGCGCTTCCGGCTCACGGCACGCGACAGCGTCCCCGGGGGCGGTGGGATCGGCCACGACGACGTCACGATCAAGGTCGCGCACAACGCCGGTCCGTTCCTGGTCTCGTCGGTCGCCAAGGGGGGCTCGGTCAAGGGTGGCACCCGCGCGGTGGTCACCTGGAAGGTCAACGGCACCAAGCGGCTCGCTCGCAACGTGGCGATCCTGCTCTCCACCGACAACGGCAGACAGTGGAGCAAGGTGCTGGCCAAGAAGACCCGCAACGACGGGCGGGCCCTGGTCCGCTTCCCGAGGAAGAAGACCGGCAAGGCCTGGATCATGATCCAGGCGCGCGGCAACTACTTCTTCGACGTCAACGACCGGGCCTTCCGGATCCGCTGACCCACCGCCGTCCCGCTCCCGCCCAGGTCGATCGCCCGACTGGCGCGGTGGTGGGGCCGCGCCGTCAGGCCAGGCCCAGCAGCCCCCGGAGCTCGGCGTACGCCGCCTCGGGGTGCTGCGGGTCGAAGGCCACCGTGCGGATCCCGAGCTTCTCCGCGCCACGGACGTTCACCGGCTGGTCGTCGACGAACACCATGTCGCCGAGGCCGACGCCGAGCCGCTCGGACATCAGCTCGTAGAGGCGCGGGTGTGGCTTGAGGTAGCCCTCGATCGAGCCGTCGACCAGCACGTCCACCTCGTCGAGCACGTGCATCTGCGCGACCCACTCGTCGGAGTGGAAGGCGTGCAGGTCGTTGGTCAGCACTCCGATCGGATGGCCGGCCGCGCGAGCGTCGTGGATCAGCTCGACCGCGCCCTCGCGGATCAACCCGGTCCGTGGCGGGTCGTAGAGGTGGGCGATCATGGCGCGGATCGACTCACCCCCACCGCCCAGCTCACCCCACTCGGCGGCCCGGTGGTCCCAGTAGGCGCGCTCCGCGAGACGCCCGGCCATCAGCTCGGCCCAGTCGGGGTCGGGGTGGTCGGGTGAGGCCATCGGGCCGCGCCCGTGCAGCAGCTGGTACGCCGGCGCGTCCGGCCCCAGCTCCTCGACCAGCTCGAACGGGGTCAGCAGCACCGGCCCACCGAAGTCGAAGACCAGGGCGGGCAGCTCCCCGGCCACCGCCTAGTGCTCCGGCTCGAGGATGGTCGCCCTCTCGAACAGCACGATGTTGCCGGTCCACCGGCAGCCCGGACACCAGGTGAGGAACACCCGCTCGTGGCCGACCCACGACTCCGACGTCAGGCCGTGGTCGAGCGAGCCGCCGCACATCGGGCAGTGCCGCGGCCGGTCGAGCAGGTGTCGCTCGGCATCGGGCGAGAACCACTCCGTGGGTGGCGGCAGCCGGTGCGGGTCGGGCGGCAGTGAGGGGTCGAACGGCGGCACGCTCCGGTCGTGGGTCCGCATCCACCCCTGCCGCCCGAACGGCGTGGTGCCGGGCATCCGGTCCTCAGCCACCGGCACCAGCGCCCTCGCGCGCGGCCGCCGCGTCACGGTGCAGCGCCAGCAGCTCGTCCTTGATCGGGGAGTACCTCATCGAGCCGCCGGTGATCCACTGGTCGGTGAACGCCGTGCCCGCGCCGAACTTGTCCTTCTCGCAGGGCAGGTGGATGACCTCGTGCTTCTCGCGGATCACGCCGGGCGGGTCCTCGCCGTCCTCGACGGCCTGCATGGCCTCCTTGAACATCTTGCGAAGCATCGCCACCCCCTGGTCGGACCGGCCGAGGTGCTCCTGGGTGCGGTCGGTGATCGCGCCCTGGGACACCCAGGCCATCACGTCCTGGCCCTCGACGTAGTTGGTGATGAAGTTGCCGTTGTCGTCCATCCACTCGTAGTCGTAGACCACGGGCCGCTCCTGGTGCTCCCAGGTGCCGGCCTCGGGGTGGTGCAGGGAGTAGAACAGCTTCCAGGTGGTGGTGTCGTCGATCGGCACCCGGATCTGCATCTGGTCGATCCACTGGCCGCCCACGCGCATGCCGTAGGGGAACATCAGCGGGTGGCCGACGGCCCAGTCGTCGTCCTCCTCGGTGTGACCCTCGAGCACACGGCGCTTGATGATGCCCCACTCGAACTCGTCGAAGGCCACCTTCATGTGCTTCTTCTGGAACGACTTCGGCGCCTCGAAGCCCTCCAGCTTGCCGACGAAGTCGAAGTACATGCCGTGCAGCCACTCGACGTGGTGCGGGTCGACGGAGTTCTCCATGATCTGCAGCCAGTTGCACGGAAGCGTCGCCACGCCGACGTCGCGGATGCCGTCGAGCACGTAGACGTCGAAGCGCGGCAGCTCGGGCGCGGGGCCGGGGCCGACGTAGACCCAGACCATGCCGCCCATCGCCTCGGCCTGGCCGGAGTGCGCCTTGATCTTGTCCTTGAAGGTGGTGTTGTCCTGCTCGGCGGGCTGCTCCACGCACTGGCCGTCGAAGTCGAACTTCCAGCCGTGGTAGCCGCAGCGGATGCCGTCGTCGTGCACCACGCCGTAGGTCAGCGAGGCCCGTCGGTGCGGGCAGAACTCGCCGATGACGCCGTACTTGCCGGACGGCGTCTTGTAGAGCGTCCAGTCCTCGCCGAGCAGCCGCACCGACTTGGTCGGGCGCTCGTCGAAGTCCTGCTCGAACGCGATGGGGTACCAGTAGTGGCGCAGCAGGTTGCCCATCCGGGTCCCGGGACCGACCCGGGTCAGCTCTTCGTTCTGTTCGACGGTCAGCATCTGGCTGTCCCTCTCCTCTTTCTGCTCGGGCCGCGGGACGCGGGGTGTCGGGGTGGTGGACGCCGTCGGCGGGCCGCCCGATCGGGGGCGGCGGGCGGCCCGCCTCCGGAGGTCAGTCGATGACGGTCACCTTGCCGGTGTTGCCGTCGACGCGGAGCATCTGGCCGGTCTTGATCTGCTTGGTGCGCGAAGGCCGTGCCGGTGACGGCGGGCAGGCCGTACTCGCGGCAGACGATGGCGGCGTGGCTCATCATGCCGCCGACGTCGGTGACGGTCGCCTTGATCTTGCCGAACACCGGCGCCCAGGAGGGAGCCGTCAGCGGAGCCACCAGGATCTCGCCCTCCTGGAGGTCGGCGATGCCGTCGGCGTTCGATGATCACGCGAGCCGGACCCTCGACCAGCCCGGGCGAGGCCGCGAAGCCGGAGAGCGACCCGTCGCCGCCCTCGCCGTCGCCGGCCTTCAGCCAGGCGGAGACCGAGTCGGAGGTGATGCCCCAGAGCATGACCGTGAAGGGCTCGGTGACGACCTCCGGCGGCACGCCGAGCGCCGGCGGCGGGCTCCACGCCCGCAGCGCGTCCAGCATCCGCGCGACGACGCTCGATCTCCTTCGGCCAGTAGGCCGGGCCGCGCGACGGGGCACCCACGGCCCAGCCGGCGTAGTAGTCGAACAGCGCGTCGGCGACCTCGTTGCGCTTGAGCAGGAAGACGTCGTCGGGCTTCTCGAAGAAGCCGGCGCTCGACCAGGATCTCGCCGATCGCTGCGCATCTTGCGCCAGATCACCGAGTGCGCCCAGTGCTCGACGTAGAAGTTGTGGTTCTCGACGTAGGGGAACACCGTGCGCGAGCAGGCCGAGCTTGCCGTCGAAGGCCGCGCGGTCCTCGTCGGAGTCCAGCAGGTCGCGGTACTCCGTCACGACCCGGTCGCGCTCGGCGTGCAGCGCCTCGACCGGTCGGTTGAGGTCGACCCCCTCCTCGACCTTGGCGATGTAGTCGGTGATGTAGCCGAACGGCACCTCGACGTTCTCGATCCAGATCTTGTCGGAGTGGTAGAAGCCGGACCCGGTCGAGAAGTTGAACCACGGCTCGCAGGCCTTGTCCCACTCCGCGATCCAGCCCTGCCCCGCGTCATCGGCCTTCAGCAGCTGGCACGTGGTGTCGACGTCCCGCGAGGAGAACCTCTCGGCGAGGCCGTCCTCGACCGCCTTGCGGGCCAGCCGCTTGAGCTCGTCGTCGGGGCGGAACAGGTCGACGTCGACGCCGGCGACCATCTTGGCGATCGCCAGGTCGGGGATGCTCGGCCAGGCCTGCTTGCAGAAGCCGAAGAAGTCGAGGTACGCCGCGTAGCCGAGGTTGAGGAACTCGAAGTGGTACTGCCAGAGCTGGATCGCCTGCTCGAGCAGCTCGTGGTAGTTGGCGATCATGGTGTGGCCCGAGCCCGTGCCGGCACCGGAGGTGATGACCTCCATGTCCTCCATCTCCGGCAGCGGGTCGAAGTCGAGCTCGGTCATCTCCTGCGACGAGCTCACGCATCTTGACCAGCCAGTCGTCGTAGAGCCGGTCCCAGTTGCCGAAGTAGAAGCCGGCGCGCTCCATGAAGTGGGGGACCCGCGCCTCGATGTCCTCCACGGGGGCCGGCACCGGGGAGAGGTAGACGTAGCCGTTGAGGATGCGGATAGTCGACACCGTAGGCCGGCGGCACGAGGTAGTGACGGGTGTTGTACTGCCCCAGCGCCGTGATGGCGAGCTCGTAGAGGGACGCGTCCCACGGAGGCGAGGACCTCCGGCCAGTGCACGCCGTCCTGGAACCAGAAGCCGCCGTCCTCGTAGTCGCGGCGCTCCTCGCTGAACAGCGAGGAGTAGGTGTAGAGCTCTTCCCATCCATCCGCGCCGGAAGGCGGCTCGATGTCGAACGGGCTCGGGAAACGATCGGCCATGGGTCTGTCATCCTCCGGTGGTGGTGCCGAGCGGGCTGCCCGGCACGGGGTGGTTGGTGTGCTGCTGTGCGACGTCCTCGACGTGATGCCCCCGAGTCAGGACCCCGCTCCCCCTTTTCGTGCGTACAACGGATTGACCAGCGTCGACACGATGCTGGACATCAGGTCGGTCTCGGCCTTCACCTCGTGCGACTTCTTGCTCCAGACCGTCTCCGGCCTGGCCTGCAGCAGGACGATGTCCTCTCCCCGCGGGCAGGTCGTCGTCGACGGCCCACTCGATGTCCTGCGGGCAGCCGTAGTGCTTCTCGGCGGTGCGGGCCAGCTGGGCGATGGCGACGATCTCCTCGTCGACCAGCGACGGGGCGTTGGCCGTGTCCTCATCGAGGTCCACGAGCTGCACACCGTCGTCGACGAGCTGGTAGGCCTGCGCCTTCGGCGAGATGGTGCGGCGGTTGACGCACCACATCACCTTGTCGACCAGGAAGTTGTCCGGGGTGACGGAGCCGGACACGACCCCCTCGCCGAAGCCCCACGCCGAGTCGATGCACACGCCCGACCGGTCGCCGTTGGTCGGGTCGAGGGTGAACGCCACCCCGGCGGCGCGGGGCCGCACCATCTTCTGCACGGCGACCGCCATGTCGACGTTGTAGTGCTCGTAGCCCATCTCCTCGCGGTAGGCGATGGCGCGGTCGGTGTACATGCTGGCCCAGCAGGCGCTTGATCTTCTCGATCACCGCGTCGGCGCCGCGCACCCACAGATAGGTGTCGTGCTCGCCGGCGAACGACGCGTCCGGCGAGTCCTCGGCGGTCGCCGACGAGCGGACCGCCACCGGCAGGTCCTCGACGCCGCAGTAGTCGCACAGGGCGGCGTACTGCTCGCGGATCAGCTGCTCGCTGTCCGGCGCCAGCGGCCAGCCGATGACGACGTCGCGACACGTGGCGGCCGCGGCGGCCAGCGCCGCGGAGTCGTCGACGTCGGTGTCCGCGAGCAGCTTGTTGAGCTCGTGCTGCGTCTGCGACAGGTCGCGGGCGTGGGCGAAGACCGCAGTGGTGACCGCGAAGCCCGGCGGCACCGGCAGCCCGGCCTGGCTCATCGTGCCGAGCGAGGCGCACTTGCCGCCGACGATCGGCTGGTAGTGCTCGGTCAGCGTGTCGAACGTGATCACATGGGGGGCGTCACTCATCGTCGTCATCCTCCGTGAGGTCGAAACGGTGGTCACTGCTGGGCGGCAGGGCGTCGAGGTCCGGGATCGAGATCTCCTGCACGCGGTTGCGATAGAGCACCAGCGCGGTGACCCCGCCCTCGATCAGCCGGATGCGGACGAACTCGGTGTTGAACGGCTCGCCCGGGTCGTAGCCCATGACGGCCGTCGCGAAGGCGCGGATCGGGCCGGAGTGGGTGGCGACCACGATCTGCCGCGCGTCGGTGTGCTGCTGGAGGTCCAGGATGCCGCGCCAGAAGCGGCGGACGGCGGACACCGGGGGCTCGAAGTAGAGCATCGGCATCGTCAGCCAGTGGGTGATCGGGTCGCCGCCGCCCTGCTGGATCCCCCAGAACCGGTCCATCTCGACCAGCCATCCCGGCCGCTCGCCGAGGCCGATGCGCTCGTACTTCTCGATCGCGCGGTGGTAGATGCCGGAAGGCCGAGGTCACGTCGCGCGGCCCCTCGGGCGTCGCCACCTCGAAGTTGCGGAAGTTGCGGTCGTCGTGGACGTCGGAGATCGCGGCGCCCTCGCGTCCGAACAGCTCGACGTTGTCGAGCAGCCCGCGCCGCAGGTGCTCGGCGGTCTGGCGCGCGCGGTTGGTGGGAGCGCAGACCATCTCGACGCGTCATGCCCGACTGCACCCGCCGGGCGATCTCCTGGCCACGACGGTGGGCCTGCCAGGCGCCGAGCGGCGTGAGCCCGGACTCCGAGGAGTAGCCCTGGGTCTCGCCGTGCCGCACCAGGTAGATGTCCGCCGCGACCGAGGCCAGCTGGTCGCGTCGCTCCGGGACGATCTCCTTGGTGCGGGTCACCTCGGCCCAGGCGCGCGTGGCGCCCAGGCTCTCCCCGTCGAAGCTGACGGTCTCTCCGAGGGCGCCTCCGCTCGCCTGGCGGTCCCGGAACCGCCGCAGGTAGAGCGGGGCTCCTCGTCGTCGGTGGACCGCGCCTCGACGGCGCCCGTTCGCTGTGAAGTCTCCCGGGCGGTCTCCTGGGCCGCGCGCTGGGCCGCCTGCCGCTGCTTGTGCCGCTGGAGGTACGCCGGCGCGTCGGGCCGCTCGGTGCGCGGCAGCACGGCCGCCTCGACCGACAGGGACCCGTCGCCGCTCATCACCTCGCTGCTCACGTGTGCACCGTGAGGAACTTCTGGTCGACGACGCCGTCGTAGTAGAACAGCGCGCGCCCCATCTCGGACTCGGTCCAGGTGATCGGCTCGGCGTCGGGGTCGACCCAGTAGCCGCCGGTGAACATCTCGTTGCGGTTGCCGACCGGGTCGAAGAAGTAGAGGCACTGGCCGCGGGTGACGCCGTGCCGCGTGGGGTTCGTCTCGATGCTGACGCCGTGGTAGGCACACACGTCGGCGGCGGTGCGCAGGTCGTTCCAGCCGTCGACCCAGAACGCGAAGTGGTGGAGGCCGCCGTTGGGCCCGGTGATCAGCGCGATGTCGTGGGAGGTGTGCGAGACCTCCAGCCAGGTCGCGATCTGGAACCCGTCGTCGCCGACGATCTGCTCGGTGACCCGGAAGTCGAGGTGCTCGACCAGGAAGCGGGTGACGGTGTCGACCTCCTCGGCGGTGAGGAAGATGTGGTCGATCCGCGGCGGAGCCATGCCGACCAGGCCCATCGGGCGCGGGCGGCGGGTTGGTCTGCGGCAGGAGGTTGCCGACCTGCTGCATGCCGTGGACGAGCTCCATCTGCTGGCCGCTGGGCAGCGTCGAAGCGGATCGCCTCGCCGTGGCCCTGGGCCCACTCGCCGGCGGCGTACCGCTTGACGACGACGCCGGCGCCCTCGAGGCGCTCCTGGTAGTGGTCGAGGTCCGTCGCGGTCGGTGACCTTGAAGCCCACGTGGTTGAGGCCGTGGGTGGGCTCCAGGGTCAGGACCAGCGAGTGGTGCTGGTGCTCGTCCCAGCACTTGAGGAAGACCCGGTTGGACTCCCGGGCGGTCTCGACCAGCCCGACCACCTCCGAGTAGTACGCCGTCGCCAGCTCGAGGTCGGGGACCCGGAGCTCGACGTGGGACAGCCGCAGAATCGTCATGGTGTGCACCCTCATGAAGCGGTCGTTGAGCTCGCCCTCGTAGTAGAAGACGGCCCGGCCGATGTTGTCCTCGGTCCAGGTGATGGTCGGGAAGTCGGGGTCGGGCCGGTAGCCGCCGGTGAAGACCTCGTTGCGCGTGCCGAGCGGGTCGAAGAAGTAGATCGTCGAGCCGCGGGTGACGCCGTGCCGGGTCGGGCCCGACGTCGAGCTGGATGCCGTTGTAGGCCAACACGTCGGCGGCGTCGCGGATGTCGTCCCAGTCGTCGAGCCAGTAGGCGAAGTGGTGCAGGCCGCCGTTGGGGCCGTGCACGACCGCCAGGTCGTGCGGGCAGTGCGAGCGCTCCATCCAGGTGCCGAGCTGGTGGCCGTTGCCGTCGAGCAGCTGCTCGGTGATCCGGAAGCCCAGCACGTCGCGTGTAGAACTGCGTGGACTCGCCCACCTCCTCGGCGGTGACCAGCAGGTGGTCCATCCGGGGCGGCAGCGATCAGGCTCGGGGGGCCGGGCACGCCCTCGGCGGCGTAGGGCTCGGGGTTGACCTTGCCGCGCGCGGTGCCGACCTTCTCGACGTCGTGGACCAGCTCCATGACGTGGCCGCTGGGGGTCTCGAACCGGATCGACTCGCCCTGGCCGACCTCCTCGCCGCGGCCGAGCCGCTGCACGGGCAGACCGTAGCGGTGGCATCTTGTTCTCGAGGTCGTCGAGGTCGTCCTCGTGGGCCACCTTGTAGGCCATCAGGTCGAAGCCGACGCGCGGGGCGTAGCGCAGCCGCAGCGAGTGGTGGTCGTCCTCGTCCCAGCAGCTGAGGTAGACCGAGTCCGCGTCGCGGCGCCGAGACGATCATGCCCATCACGCCGGTGTAGTAGGCCGTCGCGAGGTCGAGGTCGGTCACCTGGATGTCGACGTGCGCCAGTCGCAGGATGCCTGCCGGGACGCCGGGCTGGGGCATCCGGCGCCTGCCGTGCCTCGCGGTGTCGGTCTCCAGCCGGGTGGTGCCGGCCGGCGTGCCCTCGGCGATGTCGGGCTCGGCCAGCGCCGCGCCCATCGCCTGGGCAGCGGTGTGGCCGTCGACGTAGCCGGTGCTCATCTGCGCCCCTCCCTGCCTGCCCGGTCCATGTCAAGGACGGTAGGACCGGCGTTCCACATACGGGGAAGTGCGTACCCCTATGCGGGACAGGAGCCCGTAACCTGGCTCACATGACCGGACAACCCGGGCCGCCCGCCCCCGAGCCGGCGGCCGGCGAGTGGCAGGCCGCCGGACCCGAGGCGATGCGGGAGCGGCTCGCCGACTACGTCGCCGCGCTGCACCACGCCTACCTCGGCCAGGCCGAGCTGCTGGCACCGGCCGAGCGCGCCGCGCTGCCGCTGGTGGGGGCGGCCCCGGTGACCGTGGCGGTCGCCGCCGCCCGCGAGCTGCACCTGGTCGCCACCACCGACCCGCTCCCGCCGCCGCGCGGCCCCGAGGTCGAGCTCCGCGGCGAGCAGGCGGGCGTCGCCTGGACGGTGCGCTTCTTCGACGCGACGATCCTGCCCGAGCTGGGGCTGCTGGCAGACGACGACCCCGCACAGGTACGCCGGGTGCTCGGCGTCGCCGACGTCGTCTACCACCTGTCGGTCTCCCCCGGTGGCGGGCTCGGCCCGCACCACGCGCAGCACGCCGGGGTCGCGCTCGCCAACCTGCATGCCGGCGCGGTGCGCGACGGGCAGGCGATCCGCCACGCCTTCCCGGGCCGCGAGGCGCTCGTCGACGAGTTCGTGGTCGCCGAGCGGCTCGGCCTCGCCCACGCCGCCCGGCTGCTGGCGGCGCAGATCGCGCCCTCGCTGACGCAGGACGAGCTCGGCGGCGACCCGGAGTCGGCTGCGTCGCGCGCTGCTGGCGGCGGGGCGGGGTCCGCGAGGTGGGCGGCCGTGACCCGCGTCCCCGGCTCCACCCAGACGCTCGGCAGCGTCGCCACGGCGGCCCGCGTGCTCTGCGAGTTCGGCAAGGGCGACACCCAGCTCGGCGTCAGCGAGCTGGCCCGCCGGATCGGCGTCGGCAAGAGCACCGCCCACCGGGTGGTGTGGACGCTGGTGCAGGAACAGCTGCTGGAGAAGGTCGACGACACCGGCCTGTTCCGGCTCACGCCGACGATGCGCAACCTCGGGGTCTCCGCCGAGACCGCGCTCTCGCTTCACCAGGCGGCCACCGGGCCGCTCGACCAGCTGCGCTCGGTGACCGACCACACCCTGCACGTCGCGATCCTCGACGGCACCGACGTGCTCTACGTCGAGCGGCGAGAGAGCCCGACGGCGATGGCGGTGTTCAGCCGGGTCGGCGGCCGCAACGCGGCGTACCTCACCTCGACCGGGAAGGTGCTGCTCGCCTATCTGGACCCCGAGGAGCAGGACCGGGTGCTGACGTCGATGCGGCTGACCCGGCACACCCCGCACACCATCACCTCGAGGACCGTGCTGCGCGCCGAGCTCGCACAGGTGCGCCGCCAGGGGTTCGGCGAGAACGTCTACGAGTCCGAGGGCGCCATGGTGTCGATCGCCGCACCGGTGCGTGGCCGCACCGGCCGGGTGGTCGCCGCGGTGTCCGTCGCCGGGCACTCCCCCGGCGACCCGGAGCCGATCCGGCGGCTCACCCGACCGGTGATCGAGGCGGCGGAGAGGGTGAGCCACAACCTCGGCTGGCGGCGGCCCGGCCATGGCAAGGGCGCTCGATGAGCGGCGCCCCAGGGCTCAAGGGTGAAGGCTGGACCCGCGTCTGCCGAGCCGACGACGTGCCGTCCGACAACCCGCTGGGGGTGGAGCTGCGGGGGGCCGACGAGACCGGCCGGGTGTGCGTCGTCCGGCTGCCGAGCGGCGGCTTCCAGGCGATGCTCGACCGCTGCCCGCACCGCGACACCAGGCTCTCCGGCGGAGTGGTGCGCGACGGGCTGCTGACCTGCCCCGGGCACTTCTGGCGCTTCGACCTCGCCGACGGCCACCGCACCGACGAGCCCGGCCAGGTCTGCACGTTGCACCCGACGACCGTGGACGACGAGGGCTGGGTGTGCGCCCGGCTTCCGGAGCCGGCGCCGGTGCTGGGCATGCGGGAGTGGTTGCTCCACCAGGCTCGCCAGCGGTCCGAGTGACGCGGCGAGGCGCCCCCGAGGGCGCCGTTGCCGGCCCTGGGTTCGTGTGCCTGACACCGCGGGGAGTACGACGGCTCAGGCACACGACCCCAAGAGCGCGAGCCGAACGTCATCCGGACCGAGCGTCCCGCCGACCGGACCGTATGACGCCCACAGAGAGACCCGACGGCCGGCCCCTCGCCGGCCAGCGTGGCCCACCACGAGACGCAACGCGCGGCACGGGAGGTGCCGACGAGTGAGATCCTGTCGGCATGGGTGACGACACCGAGGGCCACGGGGGGCAGCACCACGACCGGGGCCACGACCACGGGCATGGGCACGACCACGGGGGCGGGGGCCACCAGCACGACCAGGGCGTCCTCGGCGCGCTGCGCTACCTGCGGCTGCTGCCAAGGTTGTGGCGCTCGGAGGTCAACGACGCGGTGGTGGCCGAGATCGCGCCGCGGCCCGGCGAACGGGTCGTCGACATCGGCGCCGGCATGGGCGCCGGCGCGGTGGCGGCCGCCGCGTCGGGAGCGACGGTGGTGGCGGTCGAGCCGACGCCGTTCATGCGCGGACTGCTGCGCTCCCGGCTTCGGGTGGGCCGGCGGCGCGGCGTCGAGGTGGCCACCGGCGTCGCCGAGCACCTGCCGCTCCCCGACGGCTCCGTCGACGCGGTGTGGGCGGTCAACACGCTGCACCACTGGAGCGACCTCGAGCGCGGGGTCACCGAGATCGCCCGCGTGCTGGCGCCCGGTGGCCGGGTGCTCCTGGTCGACGAGGACTTCTCCGACCCGGCGCACCCGGAGCACGAGCGCTTCGGCGGCGTGGGGCAGCACGGGTTCCTCGAGGTCGACGCCGAGCCGCTGGCCGACCTGCTTCGCGCGGCGGGGCTGACCGTCGCGGACGCGCCGCTGCGCGAGCTCGCCGGCCGACCGGTGGTGGGCGTCTCGGCGCAGGCGCCGGCCGAGCAACCCGGGTGAACGACCGCTAACCTTGGCCGGTGAGCCGGCGTACCCAGATCCTCGCGACGGCGGCCGACCTGTTCGCCGCCCGCGGGTTCCACGGGGTCTCGGTCGCCGACCTGGGGGCCGCCTGCGGCATCTCCGGTCCGGCGCTCTACAAGCACTTCGCGGGCAAGGAAGCGATCCTCGCAGAGATGCTGGTCTCGATCAGCGAGGAGCTCCTCGCGGAGGGCGAGCGACGGGTCGCGGGGGCGGCCGATCCGGCGGCGGCGGTGGCGGCGCTGGTGGACTGGCACGTCGACTTCGCGCTGCGCCACCGGTCCCTGATCGTGGTGCAGGACCGCGACTGGGAGTCGCTCCCCGACGACGCGCGTGAGAAGGTCCGCGACCTGCAACGGCGCTACGTCGACCTGTGGGCCGAGCAGCTCCGGGGGGCGCAGCCGCGGCTCTCGCGCGACCGGTCGCGGGCGATGGCCCACGTCGCCTTCGGACTGATCAACTCCACGCCGCACAGCGGGCTGCTTCCCGACGAGGAGATGCGCGAGGTGCTCACCGAGATGGCCGGCGCGGCGCTCCGACCCAAACCCCCGCGGACGGACTGACCCCGGCCTACAGTCGGGACATGCCTTCCGCCCCCCGACGCCGGCTCGCCGGCGTCGCCCTGCTCACCGCGACGTCCCTGGCGCTGGGCCCGGCGGCGCTGGCCGGCCCGGCCCACGCCGACTCCTGGTCGACCCCCACCTCACTCGACCTCGACGCCGTGACGACCTCGGCGGCGGCGACCGACGACCTCGATGTCGCCGGCTGGTCCTCCCAGCGAGGCTCGACGCCCAAGGCCTACGCCGTGGTCCGCTCCGACGGGAGCTGGTCGAGCCCGGAGCCGCTGGGCGGCGGGGGCTACCAGTCACGGCCCGTGTTCGCCGCCTCGCCGGACGGCGCGGTCACCGCCGTGTGGACCGAGAGCCGCGCCCGGCGCAAGGAGGGGCGCGTCCTGTCGTCGACGTTTGCGGACGGCTCGTGGTCGGTGCCGACCCAGGTGTGGCAGGGGCGCGACGCGATGTTCCCGGCGGTCGCCGCGAACGCCGCCGGCGACATGGTGGTCGCGTGGACGGCCGCCCGCCCCGGGTCGTTCGGCCTCTCCGGCACGCGCGCCCCGTCGTACGCCGTCCGCGCCAAGCTGCGACCGGCCGGCGGCGACTGGGGTCCCACCACCCGGCTCGACAACCGCCGCCGCCAGCTGCGGGCGGCGGCCAGCGTCGGCATCGACGACGCGGGCCGCGCACTCGTCACCTGGGCGAAGGCGGAGCCCGGCCCCGACGGGGTGTGGGTGCGCCGCTTCGACGGCAGCGCCTGGACGCCCGCCACCAGGGTGGCGCCGCTCGGGCTCAGCCCGGTCGATGTGAAGGTGGCGCCCGACGGCCGGGCGGCCGCGGTCTACGTCGTCCCGAGCACCCCTCGCGGCAACCGGGCACGGGCCCGGCTGATGCGCCCCGACGGCAGCTGGGGTCGCGCCGTCGCCCTCGACCAGCGCCCGGGGAAGGTCAAGAACCGCGACGCGTCCCTCACCCTCACCGCCGACGGCTGGGCGGCGGTCTTCGCCGCCGGCCCGCGCGCGATCTGGGTGCGCGAGCGGGCGGGCAACCGTTGGCAGCCCAGCGCCCGGCTGCACACGACCCGGCGGCCCGCCGCCGACGTCCAGCTGCTGGTCCGGCCCGAGGCGGAGGACGTCCTGCTCTGGTCCGAGCCCACCGACCGCGGCGTCCGGCTGCGTTCGGCGACCCGGGCCGGCGACGGATGGGAGCGCACCGAGGAGCTGGGCGACGCCTCCGCCGGCACCCTCCAGGTGGCCGGTGGCACGGGTCACCAGGTCGCGGCCTGGATCGCCGACGCCGGCGCCACCGTCGCGACCGCGGACGCGCCCCCGACCGGGCAGTGACCTTGCTGCGGTCGCCCGGCTATGCGACCGACCTGGTGCTGCTGGCTCGGGAGGGCGGCGTGGTCGAGGAGCACGACGACCACCTCGTGGTGCGGACGCCGGCCAACCCGACCTACCACTGGGGCAACTGCCTGATCCTCCGCCGCGCCCCCGAGCCGGGCACCCTCGCCGACTGGCTCGAGGTCTTCCGGGCCGCGCATCCGGGCGCTCGGCATGTGGCGATCGGGATCGACGACCCCGCGGCCGGCCCCTCCCCCGAGGAGGCGGTGCCGCTGGGGCTCGACGTCGAGCGTGACGTGGCCTTGACCGCCGGCGCACTGACCGCGGGGCAGGCACCCGACGGCGTACGCCTGGCGTGGGTGGAGCCCGACGACGACGCCGCCTGGGAACGGCTGGTGGAGCTCGAGATGACCGACGGGATCGTCGGGACCGAGGAGGACCACCGGACCTTCGTGCGGCGGCGGTACGCCGGCCACCGGGCCGCCATCCGCGCGGGTCACGGCGGCTGGTGCGCCGCGCTGCTGCCCGACGGCGCCCCCGTCGCCACGCTGGGCATCTTCGAGGCCGGCGCCGGTCGGGCGCGCTACCAGAGCGTGCTCACCCACCCCGACCACCGCCGCCGCGGGCTGGCCGGGGCGCTGCTGCGCCTGGCCGGCGAGTACGCCGGCCGGGAGCTCGACGCTCGGGAGCTGGTGATCGTGGCCGACCCCGAGGGCCCCGCGATCGGGCTCTACCGCCGGGCCGGGTTCACCGACCACACCCTCCAGGTGGCGCTCTACCGCGCCCAGGCCTGAGCCGACGCGTCGCAGACGGCGCGGTGAGACGTCGCAGACGGCGCGGTGACTCGTCGCAGACGGGCCGAGGACTCGTTCGTCACACCGGCCGCCACGGTCTGGAGAACCGGCCCACACCGGAGAAGGATGGACCTGGTGAGGTGGTTGGGATGACCACGGGAAGCGACCCACGATGGCGTCGCGACTGAGCGAGCTTCTCGAACGCATCCGCCCCGCGGGGACCCCGGGGTCGGCGGAGGACCGCGTGACGCGCCGCGCGGCCGGGGCCGCCGAGGAGCTCGCCGCCGTGCGGGCGGCGCTCGAGGCGGCCGAGGCGGAGACGGAGGAGCTGGTCGCCGCGGCGGAGCGCGCCGCCGCATCGCTCCGGGCGCAGGCCGGCGACCAGGCACAGGCGATCCGGGACGGCACGCCGGACCGAGCCGCCCGCGCAGCGGCCCGCGCCGCCGCTGCCGACGACCTCCCCGACGCCACGCTGGCCGAGCTCGCCCAGCAGGCCGCCGACGATGTTGCCGCCCTGCGCGCCCGGGCCGGCGGCCTGGCCGACCAGCAGTCCCAGCGGGTCGTCGCCGAGCTCTGGTCACTCCTCGATGCCGACGTAGCCGCTCCCGGAGGCGAGCGATCATGAGCGCGGGCTGGGTCGCCGCCACCCTGCGAGGCAGGTCCTTCCTGCGGGGAGGCATCGGGATCGGCGGCGCCCGGGAGCTGGCCGAGCAGCCGTCGTGGGAGTGGGCCCGCGGCCGGCTCGGCGACGTGGTCCCGCACCGGCTTCCCGACGACGCCGACCGGGCGACGGCTCGCCGGGCTGCCCTCGACTCGTGCGTGTGGCAGCTGCGTGTCCTCGCCGGCTGGCTGCCGCCGAGCGGGGCGCCGCTGGCCCGTCTCGCCGCTGCCCCGGCGGAGATCGCCGCGCTCGCGGACCATCGCGCGCGGTTGGAGTCGACGAGCCGAGCGACACCTCCGGCTGCCCCGCTCGCCCTCGGGTCGCTCGGCATCGCCTGGCCGCGCGCGGCGGCCACGTCGACTCCAGCCGCGCTCCGCGAGCTGCTGGCCCGGTCGGTCTGGGGGGACCCCGGCGGCACCAGCGAAGCGGAGCTCGCGCTGGCCCTCCGGCTGGCCTTCGCCGCGCGGGTCCGGCAGCAGGGCGGCGCCCTCGCCCGGCCCTGGGCCGCCGGTGCGGCCGCCGTGGTGGTGGCCCGAGAGCAGCTGGTCTTCGGACGGTCGGTCAACGCCGCCACGGCCCGTCGGGCCGACCTCCTGCTGGGCAGCGGCTGGCGCGACCCCGGGTCGGTGCCGGCGATGACCGCCCGACTGCCGAGGGACGCCCGCTGGGTGCTCGACGGGGTCGAGGACGGCGACCAGCTGTGGCAGGCGGAGGTCGCCTGGGTGCGGCGGGTGGCGAGTGACGCGCGCCCGGTCGTGGCCGCCGGACGGCCGGACCGCGACACGGTCGTCGCGCTGCTCGCCCTGCTGCTGGTGGACCTCTGGCTGACCGAAGTCGCCATCGAGAGCGCCGCCCGTGGGGCCGCCGGACGGGAGGTGCTCGATGCCTTCGCGGCGTGACTGGTGGCCCGTGGCCATGCGCCGGGTGGCGGTGGTGGCGCCCGAGAGCCGATGGCGCCAGACGCTGGTCGCCGTCGCGGACACCGGCTGCTTCGAGCCCGACCCCCCGCTGGAGCCGGAGCCGAACCCGCTGCAGCGGCTCCTCGACGGCACGGACACCGCTGACGTGGCGCCCGCGCTGCTTCCGGCTCAGCCCGACCTCGACGCCCTGGTCGGCAGCGGCGACGCGGGCGCCCTGCTGGGCGAGGTGTCCCTCGCGGACCAGCGACGGGCCAGCGTCGAGGCAGGCCGCTGCCTCCTCCTGCCGGGCTGGGTCCAGGACGACGACCGGGAACGGCTGCGGGACACCCTGAGGTCGCTCGGCGGCGGTGTCGTGGACCTGCCGGGGCGTCCGGGTCTGATCCCGCCGACCGCCCACCGACCCGGCCCCGGGTCCGCGGTGCGCCCCCTCGTGTCGACGTACGCGACGGTCCCCTACCGAGACATCGACCCCACCTGGTTCGCGGCCGCGAGCTACCTGTTCATGTTCGGGATCATGTTCGGCGACGTGGGCCACGGCCTCGCGATCGTCGTCGTCGGCGCGCTCGCGAGGTTCGGCCGCGGCCGGCTCGCCCGCTTCCGCAGCGCCGTCCCGTTCCTGGTCGGGGCCGGGGTGTCGTCGGCCGCGTTCGGTCTCCTCTACGGCGAGGCCTTCGGTCCCACCGGGCTGGTCCCGACCCTCTGGCTCCGCCCGCTCGAGCAGCCGGTCACGCTCCTCGCCGCGGCTATCGGCGTGGGTGCGGTCCTGCTCGCGCTGACCTTCGCGCTGTCGATCGTCAACCGATGGCGCGAGCAGGGCGCCGCCCTCGCCTTCTTCGACCCCAGCGGCGTGCCCGGCGCGCTGCTCCTGCTCGCCGTCGGCGGTGCGGTGCTCGCCAGGACCGCCGGGCCCGGCTGGGCGTGGCCGGTCGCGGGGCTTCTCGCGGCAGCCGGGCTGTCTCTCACCTTCGTCGGCCTCGTGGTCCGGGCGGGCGGCCGCGGCGCCGGCGTGGCGGAGGCCGGGGTCGAGCTGTTCGACACCGTGCTGCGCCTCGGGTCGAACCTCATCTCCTTCGCCCGGCTGGCGGCGTTCGGGCTGACCCACGCCGTCGTCACGACCGTGGTCTTGCAGGGCAGCACCGCCCTCTGGGAGCGCGGCGGCTGGCTGCTCGCGGCGGCGATCGTCCTGTTCCTGGTCGGCAACGCGCTCGCCGTCGCGCTCGGGGCGCTGGTCGCCGCCGTGCAGGCGCTGCGTCTGGAGTACTACGAGCTCTTCTCGCGGCTGTTCGCCGACGACGGCCGCCCCTTCCTCCCCTGGCACATCCCCACTCGACGAACGGAGTCACCATGAGCACGCGCACCGCGCGACGAGCCGTCGCCGCATCCGCGGCCGTGATCCTCCTGCTGGCGCTCGCGGTCCTGACCCTGGTCGCCATGGAGGCGATCTCGGCCGCGGCGACCACCCCCGGCGCCTCGGTCCCCACGGCCGCCGCCTCCTCCACCACGAACACCGGCATGGCCTTCCTCGGCGCCGGCATCGCCGTCGGCGCGTCGACGATCGGAGCCGGCATCGCCGTGGCGTACGCCGGCTCCGCGGCGCTCGCGACCATGAGCGAGCAGCCGGCGCTCTTCGGCCGGGCGATGGTCGTCGTCGGCCTCGCGGAGGGCGTGGCGATCTACGGACTGATCGTGGCGGTCCTCATCCTCGGAAACGTGTGAGCCCGATGTCCCAGGTCCTGGCGCTCGGAGAGGCCCACGAGCTCGAGGGGTTCGCACTCGTGGGAGCCCGGGTGGTGCCCGCGCACACGGCGGAGGAGGTCCGGGCGGCCTGGGCACGGCTCGGCGACGACGTGTCGCTGCTCGTCCTGACCCGAGCCGCCGCCGCCGCCCTCGGCGACGACCTGGCCCGGCGCGACGACCTGCTCTCTGCGGTGCTCCCATGACCCCGCCGCGGGTCGCCTCCCGGACTGCGGTCAGGCGCGCGGTCGACGCTCCGGCTCTCCGACAACAGCTCGAGCCGGTGCGGGCGGCGCTGCGCGAGGACGCCGACCGGCGCGCCGCGCAGGTCCTCGACCGAGCGCAACGAGAGGCGGCCGCCACCGTCGCCGCGGCGTGGGCCGACTCCGAACAGGTGGTCGCCCGCGCGGCCGAGCGCGCGAAGGCGACGACCCAGGCGCGGCGTGAGCAGGCACGGGCCGCGGCCCGCCGCGCCGTCCACCACCAGGTCCTGGAGACCGAGGCCGCGGTGCGGCAAGCGGTCGTCGGCGCGGCGGTGGCCGGCACCGCGGGGATGACCCGCGACCCCCGCTACCCCCAGCTGCTCGACCGGCTCGAGCAGGTGGCCACGGACCAGCTGGGCGCGGACGCCGTGGTGGTGCGCGACCCGCCGGACGGGCCGGGCGTCGTGGCCACCGCCGGGGCACGCCGGGTCGACTACCGGCTCGCCACGCTCGCCCAGCGGGCGCTGGAGGCCCATGGCGACGCGCTCGTCGAGGCGACCGAGGAGGGGGCGTCGTGACGACCACCGCCCACGGCAGCGCCCGGACCAGCCGGGCCACCGCCGGTCGGGTCCGGCGCGTGAACGGCCCGGTGGTGCACCTCACGGGGCTCGGCACGCCGGCGCGCCTGGACTTCGTCGAGGTCGGCCACGACCGGCTGCCCGGCGAGATCATCTCCCTGGACCGGGGCGAGGCCGTGGCCCAGGTCTACGAGCACACCGGCGGTCTCCGGGTCGGCGAGCCCGCGTGGGCCGCAGGGCACCCGTTGAGCGTCCACCTCGCCCCCGGACTCCTCGGCGGCATCTACGACGGACTGCTCCGGCCGTTGAGCGGCGGGCCAGCGTTCCTCGGCCGCCGTGGAATGGAGCGGCCGCCGGAGACGGCGTACCACTTCACGCCGCGCGCCGAGCCCGGCACGACCGTCGGTCCCGGCGAGGTGCTCGGCGAGATCGCGGGCGGCGCCGTCCCCCACCGCGTCCTGGTCCCGCCCGGCGTCGCGGGTCGGGTCGAGTCGATGGCCCCGGCGGGCGACCACGGTGCCCACGACGAGCTCGCCCGCGTCGCCGGCCATCGGGTGTACGCCGGCCACGACTGGCCGGTCCGACGCCCCCGGCCGGCGATCCGGACCACCGAGAGCCGGCCGTTCCACACCGGGCAGCGGGCGATCGACCTGCTCGAGCCGATCACCGCGGGCAGCACCGCCACCGTCATCGGCGGCTTCGGCGAGGGCAAGACCATGCTGCTGGAGCAGGTGGCCAAATGGGGCGATGCCGACGTGATCGTCTACGTCGGCTGCGGCGAGCGCGGCAACGAGCTGGCCGACCTGATCGAGGAGCTCGAGCAGCTCACCGACCCGCGCACCGGCCGTGGCCTGGTCGAGCGGACGCTGATCCTGGCCAACACCTCCAACATGCCGGTGATGGCGCGCGAGGCCAGCATCTACACCGCGATGACCGTCGCGGAGTACTACCGCGACATGGGCCTGCACTCGGTGATCATCGCCGACTCCACCTCCCGCTGGGCCGAGGCGCGTCGCGAGCTGTCGAGCCGCACCGGCGCGGTGCCGGCCGAGCACGGCTACCCGCCCGACCTCCCGATGTCGCTGGCGGCGTTCTACCAGCGGGCGGGGCGGGTGACCACCGCGGCCGGCGGGACCGGCGCGGTCACGATCGTGACCTCCGTGTCTCCGCCGGGAGGTGACGTCACCGAGCCGGTGTCCGCCCATACGCAGCGGTTCGTGCAGGCGGTGTGGTCCCTGGACCGCGAGCTGGCCTATGCGCGGCACTACCCTGCCGTGAGCTGGCAGCGCTCGTTCTCCCGCGATGTCGTCGCCGTCGCCCGGTGGTACGCCGTCCACGGCGACCCCGGCTGGGGCGAGCGGCGAGCCCGCATGCTCGCGCTGCTGGCGGACGCCGACCGGCTCCGGGACATCGCCGACCTGGTCGGCCGCAGCGCGATGCCCGCCGAGGAGCGAGTGACCATGCTCGGTGCCGAGCTCGCCCGGGCGGCCGTCCTCCAGCAGAGCGCGCTCAGCGAGCACGACGCGACCTGCGCCTCCGAGAAGCAGGCGGCACTGCTCCAGGCCACGCTCGACGTGTACGACGAGGCGCTGGCGCTGGTGCGGGCCGGCGCGCCGGCCACGATGATCGAGGGCTTCGACCTCGGCCCGTTGGTGCGGGCGAAGGACGAGCTGGGCGCCGACGACGCCGCCGGGGTGGTCCGGGTGGCCGAGGGCCTCCTCGCCGGGCTGAGGGCGCTGGCGCCATGACCCTCCGTCCGGGACTCGTGGCCCTCACCTCGCCGGTGGCCGTCTCCGGCGTCGAGCGGGTCGACGGACCGCTGCTGTTCGTGACCACGCCGGGCCACGTCGGATGGGACGAGTTCGTCACCATCCCCCTGACCGACGGGACGACCCGCCATGGCTCGGTCATCGACGTCGACGATGACCTTGCGGTGGTCGAGGTCTTCGAGGGGACCGACGGGCTCTCCGTCGCCGGCACGACGGTGGAGTTCACCGGCTCGCCTCTCGAGATCCCGGTCACCCAGGCGTGGCTGGGCCGGATCTGCAACGGCCGCGGCGAGCCGCTGGACGGCGGCCCGCCGGTCGCCGCGACCCAGCGTCGCGCCGTCTCCGGGAGCGTGCTCAACCCGGCCCGCCGCGAGGTGCCGAAGGACCCCGTGCTCACCGGGATCTCGGCCGTCGACGGGCTCACCACCCTGGTCCGCGGACAGAAGCTGCCCGTCTTCTCCGTCGGCGGGCTGCCTCACCTCGAGCTGGCGATCCAGATCGCCGCGCACGCGACCGTCGAGGGCGCCGACTTCAGGGTGGTCTTCGCCGGCATGGGGATGACCAACGCCGACGCCGAGCTCGTCCGCTCCGGACTCGAGGAGCGCGTCCACACCAGGCAGGCGGCGCTCTTCCTCAACACCGCCGACGACCCGCCGATGGAGCGGGTGCTCACCCCCCGGCTCGCACTCACGGTCGCGGAGCACCTCGCCTTCGACCTGGGCCAGCACGTGCTGGTGATCCTCACCGACATGACCGCCTACTGCGACGCCGTACGCCAGCTCGCCTCCGCTCGCGGCGAGGTCCCCAGCCGGCAGGGCTACCCGGGCTACCTGTTCAGCGACCTGGCGAGCATCTACGAACGCTGCGGGCGGCTCCGCGGCCGAGACGGTTCCATCACCGAGCTGCCCGTGCTCACCATGCCGGCGGGAGACCTCACCCACCCGGTGCCGGACCTGACGGGATACATCACCGAGGGGCAGATCGTGCTGTCCGCGGAGGTCCACGCCCGCGGGGTCTCACCGCCGATCGACCCCCTCGCGTCGCTGTCGCGCATGATGCGGCGCGGTGCCGGTCCGGGCCGGACCCGGGACGACCACCTCGCGATCTCGGCGCAGCTGATGGCGCTGCTGGCCGAGGCGCGCCAGGCGGAGCAGCTGGCGTCGCTGATCGGTCGCGAGGCGCTCTCAGCGACGGAGCAGCGCTACCTCGACCTCGCCCGGCGGTTCGACACCGAGGTTCTCGACCAGCCGTCCGGCGAGCCGCGCACGATGTCCGACACCCTGGACCGGATGTGGCGGGTGGTCGCCGCGCTGCCCGCTCGCGAGCTCACCGTGGTCTCCGCCGCCCAGCGCGACGAGCACCTCGCCACGGCGGAGGCGGCCATCGCGGCGGACCGCGGCGGAGCGTCGGGGAGTGCGTCGGGGAGTGCGTCGGGGAGTGCGTCGTGACCAGCCCGCCGCGCACCCGCGCCGACCTGCTCCGCCTCCGGCACCGGATCGTGACGGCAAGACGGGCCGCCACCCTCCTGCACAGCAAGGAGGAGGCCCTCGAACGCGAGCTGGACCGCGTCGCCGGTCACCTGGCGCGGGCACGCGAGGACTGGGCGTCCCGGATGGGCGCGGCGACCGCCCTGCTCGTGCGCGCCCGCACGCTCGGCGCCAGCGGCGAGCTTGCTCGGCTGGTCGACGCCGACACGACAGGAGCGGCGGCCGAGCCGACCTGGCAGGTCTCGATGGGGGTGGGCTACCCCACGGCGGTCGCCTGCACGCCCGGGCCCGAGCCCGCGCTCACCGCGACGGCGGCACTGGCGCCGGCCGCGGCGGCATTCCGCGAGGCGCTGACGGCCGCGGCGACCGCGGCCGCGGCGGACCTCGCTCACCGCCGTCTCGGTCGGGAGCTCGCGGAGACCCGCCGCCGTCGACGGGCGGTGGAGGAGCGGCTGCTCCCCGACCTGGAGGAGACCTGTCGGCGCCTCGACCTCCGGCTCGACGAGCTGGACCGCGAGGAGGGCCTGCGGGTGCGAACCGCGGTCCGGCTGCGGGAGGGAGGACGACGATGATCGAACGCATCCTGCTCGCGGTGGACGACTCGGCGCCGGCCTTCGCCGCCGCCGACCTCGCGGTCGAGCTGGCCCGGAGCCTGGCCGCCGAGCTGCGGGCGATCACGGTCGCGGAGGTGGGGCACGACCCCTCCCGCGTGCTCGGCGCCGTCGCGGCCAAGGCCCGCCGGGCCGGCGTGCAGGCGGAGACCGGGACCGTCTCCGACGGCCTGCCGCCCTACGAGCAGACGCTCGCGGAGGCGCGACGGTGGCGCGCCGACGTGATCGTGATGGGCCGGTCCGACCAGCGGCGCCTCGGGCCGGCGTACGTCGGCAGCCAGACCAGCCGGCTGCTCGAGTTCACCGAGACACCGGTGCTGGTGGTCCCCGGGCCTGGTCGCCCCAGCAGTGGGTGAGGCGTCGCAGACGGGGCACCGAGGCGTCGCAGACGGGCCGGCGAGCCGTCGGAATCGGCGGTCAGCCGCGCTCGGACGCCTCGCCCGCCGGCACCCGCACTGGTCGCGCAGCGCCCGCACTGGTCGCGCAGCGCCCGGGGCTCGGCTCGCGTCATACGTCCCGGTCGCCCCAGCGGCCGCACCGTATGACGTCCCAGCGATGCCCCCAGCAACGTCATCCGGATGGCGCGTCCTGGCAACCGGACCGTATGACGTCCTCCCATCGCCCGGCACGAGGCCCCGCCGCCCCATCAGCGACGCCCCGCCGCCCCATCAGCGACGCCCCGGCTACCAGATGCGCACGCGCAGCTCCGGGTCGAGCCAGAGCCCGTCGCCGGGCGAGGTCTCGAACGCGGCGTGGAACTCGTCGAGGTTGCGCACGATGTTGGCGCGGAACTCCGCCGGGGAGTGCGGGTCGATGGTGAGGAACTGCAGCTCCTGCTCGCGGCGTCGCTTGGTGCGCCAGCAGTAGGCCCAGTTGAGGAACAGCGTCTGGCTCTCCTCGGGGGTCACCTCACGCCCCACGAAGAGGGAGTACGCCGTGTGCGCGATCGTCAGCCCGCCCAGGTCGCCGATGTTCTCCCCCACGGTCAGCGCGCCGTTGACGTGGTGGCCGGGGAGGCTGCGCGGCTCGAAGGCGTCGTACTGCTCGATGAGCATCCGCGACTTCACCTCGAAGGCCGCCTTGTCGTCGGGCGTCCACCAGTCGTGCAGGTTGCCGGAGCCGTCGTACTGGGCTCCCTGGTCGTCGAAGCCGTGGCCGATCTCGTGGCCGATGACCGCGCCGATGCCGCCGTAGTTCTCGGCCGCGACGGCGTCGGGGCTGAAGAACGGCTTCTGCAGGATGCCCGCCGGGAAGCAGATCTCGTTGGTGCCGGGGTTGTAGTAGGCGTTGACGGTCTGCGGCAGCATGAACCACTCGTCGCGGTCGACCGGCGCGCCGATCTTGGCGAGCTGGCGAGCGGTCTCGAAGTGCGACGCGGCCGTCAGGTTGGCGACCAGGTCGTCGCCCACCTCGAGCGAGGAGTAGTCGCGAAAGGTGTCGGGGTAGCCGATCTTGGGCCGGAACGTCTCGAGCTTGTCGTAGGCGCGCTGCTTGGTGTCCTCGCCCATCCAGTCGAGTGCCGAGATCGACGACCGGTACGCCTGGAGCAGGTTGTCGACCAGCTCGTCCATCAGCGCCTTCGACGTCGGCGGGAAGTGGCGGCCGACGTACTCCTTGCCGACGGCCTCGCCGATCGCCCCCTCGACGAACCCGACACCGCGCTTCCAGCGGGCGCGAAGCTCGGGGGTGCCGTTGAGGGTGCGGCCGTAGAAGTCGAAGTTGACCTCGACGAACTCGTCGGAGAGGTACGCCGCCAGTGAGCGCAGCACGCGGGAGACCAGCCAGTCCTTCCAGTCGTCGATCGACACCCCCTCGAGGACCGTCGAGAGGTGTCCGAAGAACGACGGCTGCTTGACCACCGTCTCGGCGACGGTCGCGGCGTCGCCGCCGATGGCAGTGACATAGGCGTCCCAGTCGAAGGCCGGCGCGAGCGTGCGCAGCTTGTCGGCGGTCGTGAGGTTGTAGGTCTTCTGCACGTCGCGGGTCTCGGCGCGCTCCCAGTGGCCCTGAGCGATCAGGGTGTCGATCTCGAGGATCCGCGTGGCCGCGGCGTCGGGGCTCGCATGGCCGGCGAGAGTGAGCATGCGCGAGAGGTAGGCGACGTACTTGTCGCGCACCTCGGCGAAGGTCTCCTCGCGGTAGTAGGACTCGTCGGGCAGCCCGAGCCCGCCCTGGACGAGGTGCACGAGATAGCGGTCGGAGTCGCGGTCGTCGGTGTCGACGTAGGACCCGAACAGGCCGGAGCCCCCCAGCCGCTCGAACTCACCCAGGAACGCCGCCAGGTCGCGGACGTCGCTCAGCGCCGCGACCGCGTCGAGCATCGGCCGAGCGGGCTCCAGGCCCCTGGCCCGGATGCTGTCCTCGTCCATGAACGAGGCGTAGAGCGTGGCGATCTTGCGCTGCTCGTCGGTGAGCGAGCCGTCACCGTCGGCGGCCCGCTGGGCGAGCTCCTCGATGATGGCGCGGACGTGCTGCTCCGCCTCGTCGGCCAGGATCACGAAGGGGCCCCAGCTCGACCGGTCGGACGGGATGTCCGAGGTGTCCAGCCAGGTGCCGTTGACATGACCGAAGAGGTCGTCCTGCGGGCGGATGGCGGGGTCCATGCCGGGGCGGGCGTCGTCGAGGATGCTCACGGGGACGACCCTAACCCGCTGAGGCGACCGGCCCTGCGCCGGCCGCTACTGGTCGTGCTCTGTCCGCCTCCGCGAGATGCTGTCCTTGAGGAGCCCAGCGAAGGCGCCGACGAACACCAGGTTGAAGGCGATCTGCACGGTCACCAGGCCGCGGGCCACCTGGCCGCTGGCATTGATGTCGCCGAAGCCGACGGTCGACAGCGTGGTCAGCGAGAAGTACAGCGCATCCAGCCGGGTGACCAGCCCCTCGAACTCACCGCTCGCCGTGCCGGAGAGCAGGTAGTACGCCGAGGCGAAGGTCATCAGCACCGCCTCCAGTGCGAGCGCCAGGTGCAGGGTCGTGAGGCGGCGTTCGTCGCGACGGACCTCGGCCACGACCACCGCGGTGACCCCGACCATCGCGACGACGCTGCCGAGGACCCCGACCAGCACTCCGACCGGCGCACGCTCCGGGTCGAGAGGGAACACGAAGTAGAGCAGCAGCATGGCCGCGGGGAGGAGTGCCCCGCTGACCCAAGGATGGCGCCACACGAGTCGAGCGTAGTGCGATCGCCGACGTCGGCGGTCGACCCGCGGCCGCCCGCGCGCCGCGCGGGGCAGCGTGGCCAGCCATCGGTCTCGGGGCACTAGAGTGCCTGCCATGACGGAACGTTTCCCGCGGGCCGCAGTGGTGCTCATCGTGTCCGCCTCGCTGGTGATCACCCTCGCCGGCCTGCGCGCCACGGCCGGGATCGTCGGCCCCACGATGCTCGCCCTCGTGCTCACCATCACCGTGCAGCCGGTGCGCCGCTGGCTGGCCGAGAAGAACCTCCCCGACTGGCTGATCTCGCTGATCGTGGTGACCACCGTCTACATCGTGCTGATCCTGCTCACGCTGTCGCTGGTGTACGCCGGCGGACGCTTGGCGACGCTGCTGCCGGCCTACGTCCCGAAGATCGAGGCCAACCTCAGCGACATCGGCGACTGGCTGGAGAACAGAGGCATCGGCGACGCCCAGGTGTCCGCGGCCGTCAACGCCCTCGACGCCAACAGGCTGTTGTCGCTCGCCACCAGCCTGGCCGGCGCCATCGTCGCGCTGCTGTCCAACCTGTTCTTCATCGTGACGCTGGCGCTGTTCATGGCGTTCGACACCCGCAGCACCGAGCGTGGCTTCGCTGCGGTCCGCGACAAGCGCCCCTACCTCGTGGACGCGTTGGTCAACTTCGCGAACGGCACCCGCAGCTATATGGCCGTCTCTGCCGGCTTCGGCCTCATCGTCGCCATCATCGACTACTTCGCGCTGCTGGTGATGGGGGTGCCGGGCGCCTTCGTCTGGGCGGTGCTCGCCTTCGTCACCAACTTCATCCCCAACATCGGCTTCGTCATCGGTGTCATCCCCCCGGCGCTGATCGCGCTGCTCGAGGGCGGCCCCGGGCTGATGATCGGCGTCATCGTCGTCTACTCGGTGATCAACGTGTCGATCCAGTCGGTGATCCAGCCCCGCTACGTCGGCGACAAGGTCGGCTTGAGTCCGACGATCACCATGCTGTCACTGGTGTTCTGGGCCTGGGCACTGGGCGCCCTGGGAGCGCTGCTCGCGGTGCCGATGAGCCTGCTGGTGCGGGCGCTCCTGGTGGAGGCGGACCCCGAAGCTCGCTGGACACTGCCCCTGATCTCGGGCAAGCCGGCCCCCGAGCCCGCGGACTGACCGCTCGTTGCGTGGGGGCGCCGTCACCCCGCCGGGTCACTGCAGGCCGGCCGTCAGCCGCATCACGTTGTCGACGTACTTCAGCCGCACCGGGCGCTGCGACCACTCCTCGATGGTCAGCTCCCGTGAGAGGGAGCGGTAACCGTCCTCGACGGCGCGCATCGCGGTCACGATCTCGGTGCCGAGCATCATCAGGCTGACCTCGAAGTTGAGCGCGAACGACCGCTGGTCCATGTTGCTGGACCCGATCACGGCGACGTGGTCGTCGACGCTGAAGTGCTTGCCGTGGAGGATCCACGGCGCCGGGTAGAGGTAGATGCGGACCCCGGCTTCGAGCAGCACGCGGTAGTACGACGCCTGTGCGTGGCCGACCATGAACTGGTCGGACTCCTCGCTCACGAAGAGCTCGACGTCGACGCCGCGGCGCGCGGCTGTGGTGACGGCGTAGAGAAGAGACTCGTCGGGCACGAAGTAGGGGCTGGTGATCGACAGTCGGTGGCGGGCGCCGTACAGCAGGGTGGTGAACATCCGCAGGTTGCTCTCCCAGACGTAGCCCGGACCGCTGGGGACGAGCTGGCACGGCACTCCGGTGATCGTCTGGGGCGTGGTCGGCGCAGTCGACTCGGTCGGGGCGATGACGCTGACCTCCCCGGTCTCGGCGAACCAGTCCTGCGCGAAGACGGCGGAGAGGGATGTGACGACGGGGCCGCGCACTCGCACCATCAGCTCGACCCACTCGCGGCCGGCCGCATGGTTCTTGGGCTTGTTGTAGCCGGGCTCGGTGAGGTTCTGCGAGCCGGTGAAGCCGACCACGCCGTCGACGACGGCGAGCTTGCGGTGGTTGCGGAGGTCGGGTCGACGGAACTTCCCTTGCAGCGGCTGCACCGGCAGCATCGCGTGCCACGCGATGCCGGTCTCGGCAAGACGCTTGCGGAAGTCCTGGAAGCCGGGGATCCCGCGTGAGCCGAGGTGGTCGAAGAGGAACCGCACGCGAACGCCCCGCTCCGCCGCCTCGGCCATGGCCTCGAACACCGGCGCGGTGACGTCGTCCCAGGCGGAGATGTAGAACTCCACGTCGACGGACGTCTGCGCGCCGCGGACGGCCTCGGCGATCGCCTCGAGCGATGCACGGTAGTCGGCGAGCAGCTCCACGTCGTTGTCGAGCACGAGCGGCAGCCCGCCCAGCTCACGGCTGAGGTGGACGACGCCCGGCACGAAGTCCGGCAGACCTGGGGGTATCTCGGTCGGCGGCAGCGCGGCGACGCGGTCTGAGATCCGCTCGTTGGCCTTGCGCTGGCGGTCGTGGCGACGGCGTTCCAGCCGGTTGCTGCCGAAGAACAGGAAGCCGACGGCACCCACAGTCGGGCTGAGCAGCACCAGGAGCAGCCAAGCCATCCCCGTCGTCGGCTTGCGGTTGCCCGGGATGACACCGAGCGCGATCACCCGGATCGCGACGCCACCGAGGATGAGAACGAGTCCGACGACCGAGGCGACCACGGTCCAGTCAAGAGACATGGCGGCACCGTAGCGGGTCGCGGCGCTGCGGGGCGGTTCCGTCCGGGCCGGAGCCGGGATCAGTCCACGACGCGCACCACGAGCTTGCCGGTGGCCCGTCGCTCGGCGAGGTCGGTGAGCGCGCGGGCGAAGTCGTCGAAGGGGTACGTCGCGCCCCGCGGCGGCCGGATCGTGCCGCGGTCGATCATCGGGAGCAGCGCGGCCCACTGCTGCTGCATGAAGCCCGGCGTGGTCATCGCGTAGGCGCCCCAGCCGACGCCGCGGACGTCGACGTTGTTGAGCAGCAGACGGTTGACCTTCACCTCCGGGATGCCCTGGCCGGCGGCGAAGCCGACGACGAGCAGCCGGCCCAGCGGGGCGAGGACGCGCAGCGAGTCGGTGAAGGCGTCGCCGCCCACCACGTCGACGACGACGTCGACGCCCCGGCCGTCGGTGATCTCACCGACGGCCTCGCGGAAGCCGTCGAGCAGCACCACGTGGTCGGCGCCGGCCGCGCGGGCCACCTCGGCCTTGGCCTCGGTGGAGACGACGGCGATCGTCGTGGCGGCGTAGCCGCGGGCGACCTGGAGCGTCGCCGTACCGACCCCGCCGGCGGCGCCGTGGACCAGCACGGTCTCGCCGGCCTGCAGCTGGCCGCGCTCGTGGAGGGCGAACTGGGCGGTGAGGTAGTTCATCGGGATGCGCCGCGGCGTCGTCGAAGGAGAGGCTGTCGGGGATGGCGAACGTGAACGCCGCCGGCACCACCGCCAGCTCGGCCGCTCCGCCGTGCGGGACCACGCCGGCGACACGCTGGCCGACCGCGAACGGCGCGGGCCCCGACGACCACCTCGCCCGCGACGTCGACGCCGAGGGTGAACGGCGGCTCCGGCCGGAGCTGGTAGAGCCCCTGGCTGAGCAGCAGGTCGGGGAAGGAGACGCCGACGCTGTGCACCCGGATCAGCACGTCGTCGGGCCCCGGGACCGGGTCGTCGATGTCGCGGACCTCCACGCCCGCCGGGCCGCTGGTCGTGGTCACCTGGATCGCGCGCATGGGGCGAGGCTACTGGTGCGTACGACGAGGAGTGGGGGGTCTACTGCCCAGCCGACCGTCGTCGCGATCCACCTCGCTCCCGGAGCGCGACTCCCGCTGAGGGCGGTCCAGCGGGTGACCGCGGAGGCGGGCAAGGGACTGGTCGGGGACCGCTACCACGGGACCCGCCATCGGCACGTCAGCGTGCAGTCGGCCGAAGATCTGGCCGAGGCGGCGGAGGCGCTGGGCCGCGCGGTGCCTCCCGAGGGGACGCGACGCAACCTGACGATCAGCCACGGCCGCGTCCCGAACTCGCCGGGGAGCCGGATGACGATCGGTGGCATCGAGCTGGAGGTCGTCCGGATCGCCGCACCGTGCCGGCTCATGGATGACACCCTCGGGCCCGGCGGGGCGGCCGCTCTCCGGCGCCGCGCCGGCTCCATCTGCCGGGTGCTCGTCGGCGGTGAGATCGGCGTCGGCGACCCGGTGCGGTGGCCACCGGTTGACTGACCATCCACGACGCCCCACCGCCCCACCTGCGACGCCTCACCGCCCCACCTGCGACGCCTCACCGCACCGTCTGCGACGCCTCACCGCACCGTCTGCGACGCCCCACCGCCCCACCTGCGACGCCCCACCGCCCCACCTGCGACGCCTCACCGCACCGTCTGCGACGCGTCGCGGCTAGCGGGGTTGGACGACGGAGTTCATCTCGAAGTGCATCGGGTCGGTCCAGGCCCAGTCGCCGCCCCAGGTGAAGCCCCACTTCTGGAAGATCCGGACGACGTCGCGGTCGATCTCGCCACGAGTGCCGCGGAGGTTGCCCGGCACGTTGAGGTCGAGCGCGATGCCGAAGGCGTGGAGGGAGAGCTGGGTGGTGCCGGCGATGAACCGGGGGTAGTAGCAGCCGGCGTACTCGCCGGGGTGGATCTCGTCGGCCAGCCCGCGCTGCACCACCTCGGTCAGTGCCGCACGCAGCTGGGGGAAGAGGGTCCGGTGACAGGTCACCGAGCCGAGGATCGGCACCCGCTCGGTGCGGATGTTGGCGCGCACCCAGGCGGGGTCGGGCGCGATCCGGCCGCCGTCGAGCACCCGGTAGGAGAACGACCCCACGCCGGAGGCGACCGACCCGCCGGTCAGGAAGGCGGTCTGCTGGACCGAGATGTCGAGGTCCGGGCCGAGGATCTGCACCGACGCGTCGGCGCCGGCGAGCCGCTCGAGCGTCGGCCGCACCTCTTGGGGCGCCGTCTCCCCGGTCCACACCAGCAGGGCGTTGCCGACCGGCAGTCCGAGGTCGGCCGCCCACGCGTCGTTGACGACCGCGTCGATCCGCGGCGCCTGCGGTGCGACCGCGCCGATGTGCACGTCGGGCGCGGTGACGTCGTTGCCCAGCCGCAGCCAGCCGTCGCGGTCGGTGACCCGCCGCAACTGGCGGCTGAGCGCGGGCGTCACGGCCAGCTCACCGCCGGCGACCCGGTCCCAGACAGCCTGGAGCTGGGCGCTGCCCTGGGGGGTGAACCGGCGGTACGTCGCCGGGTCGACGGCAGCGACCGTGATGACGCGGTTCTGGATCGCCACGCTGGCCACACCCAGCACCTCGGTCTCGACGACGCCCGACGCGGCGGAGATCGCCAGCTTCTGCTCGGGGGTGAACGGCTCGGCGCGCGAGATCAGCAGGTCGGCACCCGCGAGCCCGTCGGCGAGCGGGCCGGGAGGGTCGACCGCGTGCGCGGGGTCGACCACGGTCGGCGTCGCCGAGGTGGAGGGGTCACCCGTCCCTGAGGGCGCCGGCGTCACGCCGACCGAGGGCGACGGGGTCGAGGTCGGCGAGGCCGAGGGGTCGGGCGCACTCGCCGGCGCCGACCCGCACGCGGCCAGGACGACGGTCGCGGCGGCGAGTGGCAGCGCACCGCGCACACGCATCCGCGACTCGGACCGCCGCCTGCGCATGGGCACCCCCTCGACCCGGACTCCCCTGAGGCTTTCAGGGTAGGTGGCGGGGTCAATCGGCGCGGCGGAAGGTCACCCGCTCCTGAGCGCGTCGTTGATCGCCGGGACCACCTCGTGCAGGTCGCCGATCACGGCGTACGTCGCCTTGGTCACCATCGGCGCCTCGGCGTCGGTGTTGATCGCGAGGATCACCTTCGACGACGCGCAGCCGGCCCAGTGCTGGATGGCGCCGCTGATGCCGCAGGGGATGTAGAGGTCGGGCGAGATCCGGGTGCCGGTCTGGCCGACCTGCTCGTGGTGCGGGCCGCCAGCCGAGGCTGGTCACGACGCGGGAGACGCCGAGCGAGCCGCCGAGCAGGTCGGCGAGCTCCGAGCAGGTCGCCGAAGCCGTCCGGTCCCCCGGCGCCGCGACCGGCGCCGACGACGACCTTGGCGGACTTCAGGCCGCTGCCCTCGCTCGGGCTCGGCGCTCGTCGGTCGACACCACCCGGGCGACCAGGTCGGCGTCGGCGACCGTCGGCGTCACGTCCACGACCGTGGGCGGTGGCCGGGGCGTCGGCCGCGGACGGCCTCGACGGCGTGGCCGGCGACGGTGAAGACCGCGGGCCGCTCGTCGAGCAGCATCTCCTCGAGCGCGGCGCCGCCCACCACCTGGCGGGTGACGGTGAACGGCGCCAGCCCGTCGAACGACACCACGTTGGCCGCCATCGCGACGCCCGCGCCGCGCGGCGACGTGCGCCATCACCTCGTTGCCGCGGTTGGTGCCGCCGGCCAGTCACGACCACCGACCCGCCGGGCGCGCGCACGTCGAGGACGGCGGCGGCCCAGGCGGCGCCGGAGTACGCCGCGAAGGCGTCGCCGCCGATCGCGGTGCACCTCGCGGACGCCGTACGTCGCCAGGTCGCGACGACCTGGTCGGGCGACGGCTCGCCGACGACCACGGCGTCGACGGGGACGCCGCCGCCGGCCGCCGACAGCGACCGGGCGAAGGTGAGCGCCTCGCGCGAGACCTCGACGGCCTCGCCGTCGGTCCAGCTCGACCAGCACGAGGATCATCGGGCCAGCACCCCCAGCTCGCTCGAACAGGTCGACCACGGCCGCGGCGCGGCTCCGGGCCCTCGCCGAGGACCGTCACGCTGGCTCGGCACGGCGGCGGGAGGCAGCAGCCGGACCCGGCTCGGCTCCCGTCGGGGTCGCCTGTCGGCTGCCGCTCCTCGATCGTCGATCTTCTTGGCCTTCATCCGGCCCGAGCACGGTCGGGTAGCGCGGCTCGACGCCGCCCTCGAGCACGGTGACGACGGCCGGCAGCGGCAGCCGGTAGGTCTCCTGGCCGTCGGGCCCTCGCCCCGGGCGACGGCGACGTCGCCGTCCGCCTCCGGGCGACCTCGACCGTCGCGACCCCGTTGACGACGGGGCGGCCGAGCTCGTAGGCCAGCCGGATGCCGACCTGGAAGTCGCCGGTGTCGGCGGC
Source organism: uncultured Actinomycetota bacterium (assembly GCA_963719955.1). Lineage (GTDB taxonomy): Bacteria > Actinomycetota > Actinomycetes > Propionibacteriales > Nocardioidaceae > Nocardioides. The sequence goes on from CAVRDV010000002.1 coordinate 1,189,310, forward strand.
GTCGTTGCCGAGCAGGATCAGGTCGTGGGACCGCCCGGCGGCCTCGTGGTCGCGGACCACGGCGGCGATCTCGCGGGCGACGTCGGCCGGGCCGAACGACGGCGCGTCGGCGACGCACGTGGGTGGCGGCGGTGCAGCCCACGGCGAGCGCCGCCGCGCAGCTGCTCGACCGCGTCCGTCGGACCCGAGGGTCACCACGGTCGCCTCGCCGCCCGTCGCGGCGGCGATCTGGACGGCCAGCTCGACCGCGCAGTTCTCGTGCGGCGCTCACCGTGAAGCCGGCGTACCGCCCGTCGACGGCCTGGGCGTCATCGGTCAGCACCACCTCGCTCGACGAGTCCGGCACCCGCTTGATGCAGACCAGCACGTTGGTCATGCGGCCCTCCGGGTGGGGGTTGCTGCTACACCAGGGTAAGCAGATGAGTTGCCGCTTCTCGTGGTGAGTTCACCTGGGTAGGCGACGGTTCGCCTGCCTACCCTGATGAACCTCCACCCCACCCCAGCCCTCACGAGCGGATCCGGTCGTTGCCGGGGTCGAAGAGCGAGGTGGCGTCGACGGAGCCGACGGTGACGGGGTAGAGCTCCTCCATGTAGGACACGGCGAGCTCGTTGCCGATCACGGCCTCCTCGGGCGGCAGGTAGGCCATCAGCACGTGCTTGCCGAGGCTCGGCGCCGAGCCGGCGGAGGTGACGTAGGGGTGGTGGCCGTGGCCGTCGGTGAGCGTCGCCCCGTCGCGCGTGAGGATCGGCTCGCCGCCGAGCATGTAGCGCTTCACCCCGCTCGCCGAGGTGTGGTCGTCGACGGTCAGCGTGCACAGCACCGTCTTCGGCAGCCGCGTCGCGCTGCGCGAGGTAGGCCTCGCGCCCGACGAAGTCGGCCGCCTTGACCTTCGGCCGCTGCATGCCGGCCTCGACGATGGTGCGCTCGGCGTCGAGCTCGGCGCCGAACGCGCGGTAGCCCTTCTCGATCCGGCCGGTCGTGCCGTAGACACCGATGCCGACCGGCACGGCGCCGTGCGACGACCCGGCCTCGAGCAGGGCCTCCCAGAGCGCCGCGGCACCCGCCATCGGGACGTAGAGCTCCCAGCCGAGCTCGCCGACGTAGGAGATCCGCGACGCCAGCACCGGCTGTCGAGCCCCTCCGCACCCACGGAGATCTCGCGGCAGGTGCAGGAAGCCGAAGCCCTCGTCGCGAGACGTCGTCGTCGGTCAGCGAGGAGAGGATGTCGCGCGCCCGGGGACCCCAGATGCCGATGGTGGAGACGTCGTCGGTGAGGTCGCGTCAGCGTCGTCGCGCCGCTGGCGTCGATCCGGCGAGCAGGTCGGCGAACCACTTCTGGTCGACCATGCCGTGCGCGCCGCCGGTGACGACCCGGAAGTGGTCCTCGCCGAGGCGCATCACGGTGAGGTCGGAGATGAAGCCGCCCTTGGCGTCGAGCACCGGCGTGTAGACGACCTTGCCGACCGCCACGTCGCACTGCGCGACGCAGGTGCGCTGCACGGTGTCGAGGGCGCCCGGGCCCGTCGATGTCGAAGATGCAGAACGCCGACAGGTCGATCGACGCCGGCGGCCTCGCGCATCCGGAGGTGCTCGGCGTTGATGATCGGGCTCCACCAGCGGGAGTCCCACTCGTGCTCGCGCGGCATCACAGCGTCGCCGTACTCCTCGAGCAGGCCGGCGTTCGACTCGTACCAGAACGGCCGCTCCCAGCCGGCGGTCTCGAAGAAGACGGCACCGAGCTGCCTGCTGCGGCGTCGTACATCGGGGAGGTGCGGATCGGTCGCGGTCGGACTCGTACTGCTCGGCCGGGTGGACGATGCCGTAGGTCTTGATGAACGACTCGGTGGTGCGCAGCCGGACGTGTGCTCGCGCCGCATCTGGTGCTGGTGGAAGCGGGCGATGTCGCTGTGGCTGATGTCGATCTCGGAGTGGCCGTGGGTCATCCACTCGGCGACGGCGCGGCCGACGCCCGGGCCCTCCTTGATCCAGACCGCGGCCGCGCGTCCACAGCCCCCTGACCTCGGCGTCTCGCCGAGGATCGGGATGCCGTCGCAGGTCAGCGACAAGCAGGCCGTTGATGGCGTAGCGGATCTCGGCACCCTCGGCCCCGAGCAGGTCGGGCATCAGCTCGAAGGCCTGCTCGAGCTGCGGGTCGAAGTCGTCCTCGGTGAACGGCATCTCGGTCGGCGAGAGCTTGGACTGCTCGATCGAGGGGATGTCCTCGGGCTCGTGCAGGATCGCGCGGTGGGCGTAGGAGCCGACCTCCATGTCGGCGCCGTGCTGGCGCTCGTAGCAGAAGGTGTCCATGTCGCGCACGATCGGGAAGGAGATCTCGCCCTCCTTCTCGGCCAGCTGCGGGCACGGGCCGACGGAGATCATCTGGTGCACCGCGGGGGTCAGCGGGATGGCGACGCCGGCCATGTCGCCGATCTTCGGGCTCCACACGCCGCAGGCGATCACGACGGTCTCGGCCTCGATGTCGCCGCCGGTCGGTGCGGACCCGCGTGATCGGCGCCCGTCCTCGACGTCGAGCCCGCTGACCTCGACGTTGGGGACGACGGTCAGCGCGCCGAGCTCGCAGCGCGCGCTCGCGCATGATCGTGCCCGCGCGCAGCGAGTCGACCACGCCGACGCTCGGGGTGCAGAACGCGCCGATGAACTGGTCCTTCTCGAGGAAGGGCACCTTCTCCTTGACGAACTCGTCGGGGGTGACCAGCTCGGCCTCGATGCCCCACGCCCTGGCGCTGGACATCCGGCGGCGCAGCTCCTCCATCCGCTCCTCGGTGCGCGCGACCTCGAAGCCGCCGGACTGCGTGAAGACGCCCATCTCCTGGTACTGCGCCACCGAGTCGAGCGTCAGGTCGGTGATCTCCCGGGAGTGGTCGACGGGGAAGATGAAGTTCGAGGCGTGACCGGTCGAGCCGCCGGGGTTGGGCAGCGGGCCCTTGTCGATCTGGACGATGTCGCGCCAGCCGAGGCTGGCCAGGTGGTGGACCAGGCTGTTGCCGACGATGCCGGCGCCGATGACGACGACGCGTGCGGACGTGGGGAGCTCTGCCATGCGGGGGTCCTTGGTGCGTCATGCGCAACACGTTGCGCGATAAGAAACAAGGACCAGTGTTCAGGCGGGGTGCCGCGGGTGTCAAGGGCGCGGCGAGGCGAGACCGGAAGACGCTCGCCGGGACGGCGCGGGAGCCCTACGTTGGGGCCATGTCGGTGGAGCTGACGCGCGCGCGGGCACGGCGGATCGCGGTGCGTGCGCAGCTGCTGGCGGAGCCGCGGCCGACCGGCGTGAGAGCGGTGGTGCGGCACCTCGGCGTGGTGCAGCACGACTTCACGGCGTACGTCGCCGCGAACGCGCACCTGGTGCTGTGGAGCCGGCTCGGGCCGGCGTACGGCCCCGAGGAGCTCGACGCGCTGCTGGTCGACCGCGACCTCGTGGAGCTGCAGGGGATGATCCGCCCGGCCGAGGACGTCGCGCTCTTCCGGTCGCAGATGGCCTCCTGGCCCGGCCGGGAGCCGCTGCACGAGTGGCAGCGCGAGATCGCGGGCTGGGTGACGGACAATGACCGCTGCCGCGAGGACATCCTCCACCACCTGCGCCACGAGGGGCCGCTGCCGGCGCGCGACCTGCCCGACACCACCACCGTGCCGTGGCGGTCGTCGGGCTGGACCAACGCCAAGAACGTGCAGCGGCTGCTGGACTTCCTCGAGGCGCGCGGCGAGGTGGCGGTGTCGCACCGCGAGGGCCGAGAACGCTGGTGGGACCTCGCCGAGCGGATCTATCCCGATGACGACGGGCCCGCTCTTCCCGCGGACGAGGCGGTGCTCGAGCGCGGGCGGCGGCGGCTCGCGGCTCTCGGCCTGGCTCGGGAGCGGGCCGCCCAGATGCCGGGTGAGCCGAACGACGTGGGCGCGGTCGGCGAGGAGGTCACCGTCGAGGGGGTGCGCGGGCGGTGGCGCGCCGACCCCGCGCTACTCACCGCCGAGCTCGACGACGCGCCCTTCGCCGGCCGGGTCGCGCTCCTCTCCCCCCTGGACCGGCTGGTCTTCGACCGCAAGCGGACCACCGAGCTGTTCGGCTTCGACTACCAGCTGGAGATGTACAAGCCCGCCGCCACGAGGCGCTGGGGCTACTTCGCGCTGCCGGTCCTCGACGGCGACCGGCTGGTCGGCAAGCTCGACGCCGAGGCCGACCGTGCCGCCGGCGTGCTCCGGGTGTACGCCGTCCACGAGGACGAGGCGTGGTCGGCTCGCCGCCGCGTCGCCGTGGACCAGGAGATCGTGTCGCTCGCCGACTGGATGGGGCTGCGGGTCGTCCACGAGGCACACTGATACTCCTCGATACCTCGGCGAAGTATCCTGAAGTATCCGCCCGCGAGGAGCCGCCGTGAACCCGACCTCCACACCGCCTTCCACCGGGGCCAGCCTGCCCAACCCCTACACCCCCGGCCAGGTGCCGCGGGTGCTGGCCGGCCGCGCCGTCGAGCTGGGCCGGATCCGCGACGTGGTCAGTCGGGTCTCCACCTTCGGGGAGCTCGGCGGTCCGCTGCTGGTGTTCCACGCACCGCGCGGCCTCGGCAAGACCTCGCTGCTGCGCACCGCCCAGCGGCAGGCCGCCGAGGTCGGCTTCGTGTCCGCATGGGTGGCCTGCTCCCGCGAGCGGCCGTTCCTGCCCGAGCTGGTGCGCGTCGTCGAACGGTCGCTGCGGCGGGCAGAGGTGTTCACCGACAGCCGCGACGGCGGCTGGCGGGCCCGGCTCGACCGGATCAGCGTGGAGATCGGGCTGCCGGGGGCCAAGGTGAGCGCCGACGTCGCTCGCCGCGAGCCGCCTGCCGACCACGCGCTCGCCGCGCCGATCTCCGCGCTCGAGGACCTGCTCCACGAGGCGGCCGCCGCCTGCCGCCGGCGCGGCGGCGCCGGGCTGCTGGTCTTCCTCGACGAGCTCCACGCCGCGTCGACCGACGACATGGCGACGCTGCTCAACGCGCTGCAGAACCTCGACGGCGAGCGCGAGGACAACCCGCTGGCGGTCGTCACCGCGGGTCTGCCGGTGACCCCGGAGGCGCTCACCCGCGCCGCGACGTTCGGCGAGCGGAGCGCGTTCGTCGCCCTCGACGTGCTGTCCGACGAGGCCGCGACGGCCGCGGTCACCGAGCCGGCGGAGGCCCTCGGGGTCCGCTGGGCCGACGAGGCGGTCTCCCGGCTGGTCGCCGAGGCCCACGGCCACCCCTACTTCCTCCAGCTGGCCGGCAGCGCCACCTGGAACGCCGCGGCGCCCGCCGCCGGCGGCCTGATCGACCTCGACGACGTCGCGGCCGGCGTCCCCGAGGCCACCGAGCAGCTGACCGCGATGTACCGCGCCCGCTGGCGCGCCGCCACCCGCGCCGAGCAGGCGTTCCTCGCCGCGATGGCCGCGGCCCGCACCGACAACGTCACCCGCGCGCAGATCGCCACGGCGCTCGGCGTCGACAGCCGTTCGATCTCCGGACCCCGCGAGCGCCTCATCGAGAAGGGCGTCATCGAGCCCGTCGGGCACGGCCTGGTCCGCTTCACGCTGCCCGGCTTCGCGGCGTACGTCCGCGACCACACCTGACTCCGCACCCCGGCGCGGAGCGCGGGTTGGGGTACCTTGTCGGTTCGCAGTCTCGGAAAGGACGACGCCATGACGTCGAGCAGATGGACCGCACTCGCCGTGACCACGGCGCTGACGAGCGGGTTGCTGGTCGGCGCGATGCCGTCGCCGGCCTCCGCCGCCGGGAAGTGCCGGGGATCCAGCGATGAAGGCAACCGACGGACGGTGGTGCGCAACTACACCAAGGTCTGGAAGATCAAGCAGTCCGACCGCAAGGAGAACTACTCGGGCCGGAAGCGGGAGCTGACCTTCACCTCGCAGCGCTCCAGCACCGAGACCAACAAGGTCGCCGGCTATGCGGAGGCGAGCGCCGAGGCCGGGTTCGCGTGGGGCAAGCTCCAGGGCAAGGTGGGCGGCAGCCTGGAGGACATCGGGACCGACTACACCTTCAAGTCCTTCACCGAGAAGATCAATCTCGGCTCTGGAGACGTCTACATCTACAGCCGGGGAGCCCGCCGCTACCGGGTCACCGTCAAGTGGCAGGAGTGCAACTGGGGCCACCCGACCCGGCGGGGGTGGATCACCTACAAGCGAGCCAAGGCGACGGGATGGGACAAGGTCGACACCTGGGTCGGGTGCAAGAAGAACCCACCGAAGGGGACCTACAGCAGGTGGGTCAAGAAGCGGAAGTGCTGACGCCACACAGCTGAGCGGAGCCGGTCATCATCAGCCGCCCTGCCCGCCGGGCCGGTGGAGCGGGAGCCCCTGGCCGTGGCGGTAGTAGGCCACCGCGGCCGGTGCCAGCGGGGTGTCACCGCGGATCAGGTCGGCGGCCTTCTCGGCGACCATCATCACGGGGGCGTAGATGTTGCCGTTGGTGACGTAGGGGAAGACGCTGGCGTCGACGACGCGCACCCCCTCGAGCCCGTGCACCTTCATCGTCAGCGGGTCGGTGACCGACCCGGGACCGACGCCCATCTTCGCCGTACATGCGGGGTGCAACGCGGTCTCCGCGTCCTCCCGCACCCACTCGAGGATCTCCTCGTCCGTCTCGACGCCGGGCCCGGGCGACACCTCCCCGCCGTTGAAGGCCGCGAACGCCGGCTGGTTGAGGATCAGGCGAGCGGTGCGCACCGCCTCCACCCACTCCTTGCGGTCAGTCGGCGTCGAGAGGTAGTTGAACAGCATCGTCGGCTTCGCCAGCGGGTCGGCGCTGGTGATCCGCACCCAGCCCCGGGTGTCGGCGTACATCGGGCCGACATGGACCTGGTAGCCGTGACCGCCCCGGGGCAGGCCGGCTGGCTGGCTGCCGTCGTAGCGGATCGCGATCGGGAGGAAGTGGAACATCAGGTTGGGCCAGGTGACGTCGTCGTTGCTGCGGCAGAAGCCCCCGCCCTCGAAGTGGTTGGTGCTCCCCAGACCGCGGCGGAGGAACAGCCACTCGGCGCCGATCTTGGGGCGCTTCCACCAGGCGAGCCCGGGGGCGATCGAGACCGGCCGCTTGGAGGCGTACTGGATGTAGACCTCGAGATGGTCCTGGAGGTTCTCACCGACGCCGGCGAGCTCGTGGACCATCCGGATGCCGAGAGGCTGCAGGTGGTCGGGGTCGCCGACCCCCGAGAGCTGCAGCAGCTGCGGGGTGTTGATCGCCCCGCCGCACAGGACGACCTCGCCCGCCGTCACGCTGCGACGGAGCCGGCCACCGCGGAGGTAGTCGACGCCGACCGCGCGGTTGCCTTCGAAGCGGAGACCGGTCACGTGGGCGAGGGTCTCGACCCGGAGGTTGGGGCGCCGGGCCGCCGGGTGGAGGTAGGCGCGGGCCGCGGACCAGCGACGGGTGTTCTTGATGTTGCGGTCGAAGGGGCCGAAGCCCTCCTGGCGGTAGCCGTTGACGTCGTCGGTGAGCGGGAAGCCCGCCTGCTCGGCCGCGCGGAACAGCGCCTCGAACAGCGGGTTGTCGGCTCGGCCGCGCTCGAGGTGGAGCGGGCCGTCGCCGCCTCGCCAGTCGTCGGCGCCGTTGCTGCCGTCGGCGAGGTGGAGCGCCTCCATCCGCTTGAAGTAGGGCAGGCAGTGCAGGTAGTCCCACGTCTCCATGCCGGGGTCAGCGGCCCACCGCTCGTAGTCCATCGGGTTGCCGCGCTGGAAGATCATCCCGTTGATCGAGGAGGAGCCACCGAGCACCTTGCCGCGGGCGTGGTAGATCCGACGGCCGTGCATCTCCGGCTCCGGCTCGGTCTCGTAGCGCCAGTCGTAGAGCGGGTTGCCGATCGTGAAAGGCAGCGCCGCCGGCATGTGGATGAACGGGTCGATCCGGAGGTCGGAGCGGCCCGCCTCCAGCACGAGCACCGAGGTGCCGGGGTCCTCCGAGAGCCGGGCGGCGATCACCGACCCCGCGGAACCGCCGCCCACGACCACGACGTCGTAGGAGCCGCGGCGCTCTCGTCGTCCGACCACCACACTCCCCAAGGTGCACCATGCGCAACGCGATGCTCCTCCCGCAACGCGCCATCGGGTTGAGCATGGTGCGGAGCGGTCGAGGCGTCAAGGTGGAGCGGGGGACCGGCTCTCGCCGTCAGCGGTGTCCCCAACCGAGGCGGTGGGACACCTCGGCGGCCGCCACCACCAGGGCCTCGGTGGCCGTGCCGACCGCTGCGTCCTGGAGCCGGAACGTCGGCCCCGACACACTCATCGATGCGATCACGTCGCCGTGGGCGTTGCGGATCGGGGCCGCGACCGCGGTCAGCCCGACCTCGAGCTCGTCGACGGCGACGGCATGGCCCTCGACCCGCACCCGGTCGACCTCACGGCGCAGCTGGCCCTTCTTGGTGATGGTCATGTCGGTGTAGGCCTGCAGCGAGCCGAGCAGGTCGTCGAGGTCGTCGGCGTCGAGGCCGCTCATCAGTACCTTGCCGTTCGCGGTGGCGTGCAGGGGGATGTGCTGGCCGACCCAGTTGTGCGGCTGCAGTGCCGAGGAGCCGGCCACCTGGTCGAGGTAGAGCGCGGCCCGGTCGGCGAGCACCGCGATGTTGACGGTCTCGCCGGTGTCGGCGGCGAGCTTGCGGCACACCGGCCGGGCCTCCTGCACGACATCGAGCCGGGCGGTGGTGGCGCCGGCGAGCCGGAGCAGGCCCACGCCGAGGCGGTACTTGCCGCGGTCCTCGGTCTGCTCGACGAGACCGTGCGCCTCCAGCGTGGCGACCAGTCGGAACGCCGTCGACTTGTGCACCCCCAGGTCCTTGGCCAGCTCGGTGACCCCGGCCTCGCCGTGCCGGGCGAGGTCCTCCAGGATGCTCAGCGCGCGGTCGACCGACTGGACGGTGGCGCCTGTCTCGCCCTCCGCACCCCTGTTGCTCATGGTGCAACGCTAGCGGGTACGTCGGCCGGCGGCGACCGCCCGGCCCGCCGCGGTAGACCCGTCGAGGACGTCAGTCGCCGAGCTCGGCCCGGCGGCGGACGACGTACTCCTCCAGCTCCTCGCGGATCGCCTCGTCGAGCGGCGGCTGCTCGTAGTCCTCGAGCTTCTTCTTGTAGATCTCGCCGGCGCGCGCGGCGGTGTCCTTGGCCGCCGTTGCGCATCCAGCGCTCGTAGTTCTCCGACGACGACAGGAAGGGGCGGTAGAAGCAGGTGCGGAAGCGCTCCATGGTGTGCATCGCGCCGAGGAAGTGGCCGCCGTGGCCGACCTCCTCGTGCGCGCCGAAGGCCATCGACTCCTCGTCGATCTCCAGCGGCGTGAACTCGTGCTGGAGCATCTGCACCAGCTCGACGTCGATGATGAACTTCTCGTAGCCGGCGACCAGGCCGCCCTCGAGCCAGCCGGCCGAGTGCATCACCCAGTTGGCGCCGGCCAGGAACGTCGGCAGCATCGTCATCAGCGCCTCGTAGCCGGCCTGCGCGTCGGGCACCTGCGACGACGTCAGCCCGCCGCCGGTGCGGAACGGCAGCCCGAAGTGCCGCGCGATCTGGCCGGTGCACAGCAGGCCGATGCCCGGACTCGGGCGTGCCGAACGTCGGCGAGCCGGACTGCATGTCGATGTTGGAGAGGAACGACCCGAAGACCACCGGCGAGCCCGGGCGGATCAGCTGGGAGAGCGCGATGCCCGACGAGCGCCTCGGCGATCTGCTGCACCAGCGCGGCCGGGATCGTCACCGGCGACATCGCGCCCATCAGGATGAACGGCGTCAGGACGACCGGCTGGTTGGCGGCGGAGTACTCGAACTGCGCCTCGAGCATCCGGTCGTCCCAGCGCAGCGGCGAGTTGCAGTTGATCAGCGAGATCGTCGCCGGCGTCTCCTCGATCGCCTCCGCGGCGAGCCGAAGAGGATCGAGGTCATCGCGATCGTGTCGCGCGGCGTTGACCCCCGAGACGACGTTGCCCATGTAGATCTTGTCGGTCAGCGTCTGCAGCGCGTAGATCATGTCGAGGTGGCGGCTGTCGAGCGGGGTGTCGTTGGGCTCGTAGACGACGCCGCCGGCGGAGTCGAGCACCGCGAAGCTCTGGGCCAGCTTGGTGAAGTTGCGGAAGTCCTCCATCGTCGCGTCGCGACGTACGTCGCCCTCGCGCACGAACGGCGGGCCGTAGACCGCGCCGAAGGCCATCGAGTCGCCGCCGATGTGCACGATGTGCTCGGGGTTGCGGGCCTGCACGTCGAACTCGCGCGGCGCCTTGGCCACCTGCTCGAGCACGAAGTCGGGGTCGAGGAAGACCGTGTTGTCCTCGACCTTCTGGCCCGCCTGCCGGAACAGGTCGAGGGCGCGGTCGTCCATGAACTCGACGCCGATCTCGGTCATCAGCCGGCGCCAACCGCCGTCGAGGGTGGCCATCGCCTCCTCGGAGAGCATCTCGTAGCGCGGCATCCGGTTGCGGAACATCGGCTCCTCCTGGTGGGCTGGGTGGTGGTGGTCCTGGGACGAACCAGCGCTGCGATGCTTGACCTCCGCGGGCGCCTCGCCTCATGATGTGGAACCACGGTTCCACATCATGGAACTCCCGGCAAGACGGAGCGGTGCAGCTTTCGATGAGCGAGGGCACGACCCACGGCACCCAGGCGGTGGACCGCGCCGCCCAGCTGGTGTCCACCGTCGTGCGCGCCGACGCGCCGCTGACCTTCGCCGACCTGCCAGGAGCTGCGGGCTCGCGAAGTCGACGACCTCGCGGCTGCTCACCGCGCTGGAGCGCACCGAGCTGCTGGAGCGCGACGAGTCCGGGTCCTACGTCGCCGGGCCGCTCTTCTGGCTGCTACGCCGCCCGCCACGACCCGTGGGAGGAGCTGGTCCGCGCTGGCCCGGCCTGCTCGAGGCGGTCGGCGAGGACGACCGGCGAGACCGTCAACCTCGGCGTGCCCCGCGGCGACCGGGTCGTCCAGGTCGCCCAGGTCGACTCGCCGCTTCCTGCTCGGCACCCGGGACTGGACCGAGGTCGACGTCCCGGCCCACGCTCCTCGCTCGGCAAGGTGTTCTACGCCTACGCCGCCCTGCCACTCCCGCCGGGTCCGCTCGAGCAGCTGACCGAGCGCGCACCGTGGCCGACGTACCGACGCTGCGGCGCGAGCTGGCCGGCTGCCGCCGGCGCGGCTGGGCGACCACCGTCGACGAGCTCGAGCTCGGGCTCACCGGCGTCGCCGCCCCGGTCGTCGAGCACCCGCGGCGACGTGGTCGCCGCCCTCGGGCGTCTCGGGACCGACTCCACGCCTGGAGTCCACGCTCGCCGCGCTCGGCCGGCAGCTGACGAACCACGCCGCAGCAGCTGACCGCGCTGCTGCGCGTCGCCGATCCCGAAAGGATGGTGTGGCATGACCCCCGACGAGATCCTCCAGGGCGCTCTACGACGAGACCCTCGTCGGCAACGCCCCCCGCGTCCTCGAGCTGACCCACGAGGGGCTCGCGCTCGACATGGAGCCGCAGACGCTGCTCTTCGACGCGCTGATCCCGTCGCTGGAGGAGGTCGGCGCGCGCTTCGAGCGCGGCGACTTCTTCGTGCCCGAGATGCTGATCGCCGGCCGGGCCATGGCCGGCGCGATGGAGCGTGCTGCGGCCGCTGCTGGCCGAGACCGGCGTCGAGACGGTCGGCAAGTTCCTGATGGGCACGGTCAAGGGCGACGTCCACGACATCGGCAAGAACCTCGTCAACATCATGCTCGAGGGCGCCGGCTTCGAGGTGATCGACCTCGGCGTCCAGGTGGCGCCGGAGAAGTTCGTCGCGGCGATCGAGGAGCACCAGCCCGACATCGTCGGCTTCTCGGCGTTCCTCACCACGACGATGCCGATGTTCAAGGCCAACATCAACGCGCTGGAGAAGGCCGGCCTGCGCGAGACCGTGATCGTGATGGTCGGCGGCGCCCCCGTCACCCAGGAGTACGCCGACGCGGTCGGCGCCGACGGCTACGCCGCCGACGCCTCGGCCACCGTCAAGCGCGCCAAGGACCTGCTCCACCGACGGCGGACCAAGGTGCCCGCCTGAGCCCCGTGCCAGGCGCCCGCGCCCCGTCGAACCCCGGTCAGCCGACGAAGGACCATCGTGAGCGCCGAGAGCGTGCACTTCGAGACCCGCATCCGCTCCGCCACCCAGGAGGTCGTGCATCGGCCACGGCCATCGCTTCTGCCTGATCGGCGAGCGGATCAACCCGACCGGCCGCCGGATCTTCCAGGAGCAGCTGCGCGCCGGCGACCTGTCGGCGATCGAGCGCGACGTGACGGCCCAGGTCGAGGGCGGCGCCGACGTCCTCGACGTCAACATGGGCGTGCCGCTGACCGACGAGGCCGACCTGCTGGCCAAGGCGATCAGTCATGATGCAGTCGCTGACCGACAAGCCGATCTGCATCGACTCCTCGGTCGTCGAGGCGCTCGAGGCCGGGCTGTCGGTCTACCAGGGCCGCGCGCTGGTCAACTCGATCACCGCCGAGGACGAGCGGATGGCGCAGATCCTCCCGCTGGTCAAGAAGTACGACGCCGCGGTCATCGCGCTGCCCAACGACGACGACGAGATCCCGATGGAGCCGAGAAGCGGCTCGGCGCTGGTCGCAGAAGATCGTCGACGTCGCGACGCAGGAGTACGGCATCGCCATGGCACGACATCGTGATCGACCCGCTGGCGATGCCGATCGGCGCCGACACCGCCAGCGGCGTGGCCACCTTCGAGACGATGCGCCGGATCCGCGACGAGTTCGGGCTCAACATGACCTGCGGCGCCTCCAACGTCTCCTTCGGCATGCCCGAGCGCCACGCACTCAACGCGACCTGGCTGCCGATGGCGATGACTGCCGGGACTCACCAGCGCGATCATGGACACCCGCACCCCGCAGATCGTGGAGGCGGTCAAGGCCGCCGACCTGTTCCTCGACCACGACGAGTGGGGCATGGCGTGGATCGGCGGGCGCGCGCGCCAAGGCCTCCGCAGAGACCGCCGCCGCGGCCGGGCCCCAGGGAGCGACGACGGGCACGTGAGCGAGGACCGTCCGGACGGGCCGTTCGAGGCCGAGGAGCTGGAGCGCGACTCCTCCTTCTCCGTCGACCATCTGCGGCGCGAGGGGCTGCTGGAGCACCACGCGCCCCCGGAGCCGGCCCACGACGGCACCGGCCGGGTCGACCTGTCCTTCACGGTGGAGTCCCTCGACGGCGGCTCCGCCGCCCGCGGCGGCTGCGGGTGCCGCCGGGCGTCACCGTCTTCGACGCCGCGTCGTGGAACGGCATCGCGATCGACTCCACCTGCGGCGGCCACGGCACCTGCCACAAGTGCAAGGTGCGGGTGTCGTCCGCCGCCACCGTCCCGCCGGTCACCCGGCACGACGAGCGGACGTTCTCCGACGACCAGCTCGCCGACGGCTGGCGGCTGGCCTGCCTGGTCCGGGCGACCCACGACCTGACGGTCGACGTACCCCCCCTCACGACGCGACCGAAGGCCGCCACCGTCGGCGTCGGCCGCCAGGTGATCCTGCGGCCGGCGGTGCAGAAGCGCTACGTCGAGCTGGCCGAGCCGACGCTCTCCGACCAGCGCACCGACCTGGTCCGGCTGCGCGAGGCGATCGACGACCTCGAGCTGACCGTCGACCTGGACGTGCTGCGGCGGCTGCCGATGGTGCTGCGCCAGGCCGACTTCAAGGTCACCGCCGTCGTCGTCGACGAGGCGCTCATCGACGTCGAGCCGGGCGACACCAGCGGCGTCCGCTACGCGATCGCGTTCGACCTCGGCACCACCACGGTCGTGGCGACGCTGCTCGACCTGGAGACCGGAACACCGGTGGCGGTGGCCTCGATGCTCAACCAGCAGCAGCCGTTCGGTGGCGACGTGATCACCCGGATCAGCGCGACGATGCTCGACCCCGAGGCGCTGGGCCGGCTGCAGGCCGCCGCCGGCCGCACGCTGGCCGAGCTGGCCGCCGAGGTGTGCACCGAGGGCGGCGTCGACCCCGGCCACGTCTACGAGGTGGCGCTCGCCGGCAACGCGACGATGACCGCGCTGGCGCTCGGGATCGACCCGGAGCCGCTCGGCGTGGCGCCGTTCATCATGGGCACGGCCGACTACCCGGAGCTGCTGGCCGCCGACCTCGGTCTGTCGGTGCACCCGCGCGCCCGGGCGTCGGTGTTCCCGTCGCTCGGCGCCTACGTCGGCGGCGACATCGTGGCCGGGATGCTCGCCACCGGCATGGACCGCGACAAGCGGATGCGGCTGCTTCATCGACGTCGGCACCAACTGCGAGATCGTGCTCTGCGACGGCGACCGGATCGTGGCCACCGCCGCGCCCGCCGGGCCGGCGTTCGAGGGCGGCGCGATCCGGTGCGGGATGCGCGCCGCCGACGGCGCCATCGAGGTGGTGCGGCTTCGTGCCCGGGTCGAGACGCCCGCTGAGCGGGATGCTCCACCAGCAGCGAGCCCCGTGGAGCTCGGCGTGATCGGCGACGTCGAGCCGCGCGGCCTGTGCGGCTCCGGGCTGGTCGACGCGGTGGCCGAGCTGGTGCGGGTCGGGCTGCTCGACGCCTCGGGGCGGTTCGTGCCCGACGAGGCCGCCGCGGAGATCGCGCCGGCGCTGGCCGACCGGCTCACCAGGATCGGCCAGGAGCGGGTCTTCGTGCTGCACCGCCCCGACGCGGGGTCGCCCACCGAGGAGAGCGTCTACCTGTCGCAGCGCGACGTGCGCGAGCTGCAGTTCGCCAAGGCGGCGATCTCGACCGGGTGGACCCTGCTGCTGGAGGAGCTGGGGCTGGCCGAGGCCGACGTCCAGCAGGTGCTGCTGGCCGGCTCGTTCGGCTCCTACCTCTCGCCGGCGTCGGCGATCCGGATCGGGCTGGTGCCCTCGCTGCCCGTGCTGCGCATCGTCAGCGCCGGCAACGTCGCCGGCGAAGGCGCCAAGATGGCGCTGCTCTCCCTGCGCGAGCGCGCCGGCGCCGCAGCCCTGCTGGAGGAGGTGACCTATGTCGAGCTCTCCGATCGTCCCGACTTCAACGACCGCTTCGTCGACCAGCTCGCCTTCTGAGGTCGCCCCGCCACGGCGGCGGATCGCGCTGATCGCCTGCGGGGCCCTCTCCCAGCCCGCCGCCCAGGTCGCCGAGAGGCGCGGCTGGGCGGTCGACGTCCACCCGCTGCCGCCGCTGCTGCACAACCGTCCGCAGCAGATCCCCCCGGCGGTGCGGTCGCTCGCCGAGACGCTGCTCGCGTCGTACGACGAGGTGGTGGTCGGCTATGCCGACTGCGGCACCTACGGCGCGCTCGACGAGGTGTGCTCCGAGCTCGGGATGAAGCGCATCCCGGGGTTGTCCTGCTACGACATGTTCGCCACCGGTGAGCGGGTCGAGGCCTGGTTCGCCGAGCAGCCCGGCACCTATCTCCTCACCGACTTCCTGGTGCGCTCCTTCGAGCGCACCGTGGTGCGCGAGCTGGGACTCGACCGTTGGCCCGAGCTGCGCGACGACTACTTCGGCCGCTACACCCGCGTCGTGTGGCTGGCCCAGGAGCCCGACGCCGAGCTGCACGCCCTGGCACAGGCCGCCGCCGACCGGATCGGACTGCCGCTCACGGTGGTCGAGACCGGGCATCAGGGACTCGAACGAGCCCTCCAGGCGCTGCTGGACTGACCCAGGGCTCGGCGAGATCAGGGATCAGAGCTGGGCCAGCGCTGCGAGGAGGCGCTGCTGCACCTGCTCGGCGTCGAGCGCCTGGTAGGAGCGTCCGGCCGTCGCGTCGGCGATCGACCGCAGGGTGGCGGCGTCGGCGCCCTCTCCGTAGGCCACGGTGATGATGCGGACCGGCCGGGCCCCGTCGAACTGCCGGCGCACCTCGTCGAGCAGGACCGGGAGGCTGCGGCTCCCCGGATCCTCGTTGCGACCGTCGGTGACCAGCACGACCGCGTTGAAGCGCCCGTCGACGTAGCGCCTCGACGCGGAGGTGTACGCCGCGGCCAGCGTGTCGTAGAGCGACGTGGAGCCGCCGGGAACCG
Organism: uncultured Actinomycetota bacterium; assembly: GCA_963719955.1. GTDB lineage: Bacteria > Actinomycetota > Actinomycetes > Propionibacteriales > Nocardioidaceae > Nocardioides. The sequence continues at coordinate 1,205,316 of CAVRDV010000002.1, forward strand.
GCTCCAGCCGGTCGACCTGGGCGAGGAACGTCGACCGGAGGCTGCTGCCGTCGACGCTCGTCTCCAGGGGTCGGGCTGGCAGCAGCACCTCGAAGTCGCCGTTGCCCACCTCGGTGGTGAAGCCCCAGAGCCCGAGCGCGTCGTCGGGAGAGGCGCCGTCGACCAGTCCGCGCAGCGCCTCCTGGGCCGCCTGGGCCCGGGTCTGGCCGTCGGGCAGCGTCTCGGCCATCGAGCCCGACAGGTCCATCAGCAGCAGCAGCCGCGAGCGACGACCCTGCGTGGCCCACTGGTCGTGGACGTCCTCCACGGTGCCGGAGTCGACCGCCACCTCGCCCGGGGCGACGCCGTAGTCCACGCCGTCGCGGTTCGGGGCGCCGTCACCGGCCTCGCCGCCGGCGGCCCGGAAGCCCGCGGCGGCCAGCGCGGCCTGACCCTCCTCGCCGGTGAGCGCCTCGGCCACGGCGTCGAACACCGCGTCGGCCGCCTGGTCGTCCTCGGCGCCGAGCGGTCGCACCCGGACCAGCGGGAAGTCGAGCTGGCCGAAGGCCGTGTCGTAGAGCGCCACGGCCTCGCCGGAACCCGCGGTAGCCACCTCCTGCTCGGTGCTCGGGACGAGCTCCGCGTCTCCGGAGAGCACGAGGTCGAGGGACTCGCCCTCGGCGAGCGGTGGCGCGGCCACCAGCCGGGACAGCTCCGGCAACGAGCGGGCGCCCTTGATCGCCGGCAAGGCGGTCAGCGCGGCGGCGTCGCGGTCGAGGTCGGGGAGCGCCAGGGTCACCGCCGGGTCGGTCGTCAGCGCGGCCTCCCATTCGGGGGCGTCGGGCCACCCGAGCGTCGCCGCTCGGTCCGGCGTCGTGGCCAGCACGACCGGAGACGAGGCCACGCTCTCGCCGTCGCCGTCGAGCCGCTGGCTGCCCTCCTGGCTGGCGGAGGCCGTCGCCAGCCACAGCGTGGAGTCGGGCATCCAGGCGTCGGGCAGGCTGCCGCCGAGACCCTTGCCCTCCTCCCGACCGACGTCGGCTGCCGTCCGCACCGACGGCACGGACCGCACGCCGACGCTCAGGCACGGGTCGACCGACACGGCGCTCACGACCCGCCGCACCGTCGCGGCGATCCGCGGGGCCGCGGCGATGACGAACCGCCGCTCGCCGCACGCCTGGTCCTGCGAGCCGGCCTGCACGTCCGACCCGGCGTCGACACGGTCGGTCCCGGGGTCGTCGAGCAGGTACGCCGCCGCACCGGCCCCGAGGCCGGCCACAAGAACCGCGGCCACCAGTCCGCCCCACCGAGATCGTGACGAGGGAGCCCGGTGACCACCCGCACGAGGATGCGTCACGTGGTCACGATCCTGGCCGGGGAGAACCGTGTCAACGGGCAAGCCTGCCCAGCGGAGCGGAAACCGTGCTGTGAGGCAAGATCGTGCGCGATTCCGGTAGCACTCTGGGGCGAGGAGCAGCAGAATCCGTGACGTGCAGGCATCCCTCGATGGTGGCCGTCCGGGTCGACCGCGGCTGAGCCGACGGGGTCTCCTCACCGGTGCCGGCGCCGCCGGCCTCGGCCTGGGTGGGGCGGCGTGCACCGGCGACGGCGCCGGGCCCGCGCAGACGTCGCCGGGCGCGTCGGGCGCCGCCTCCCCGACGGTGCGCGCCGACGGGCCCATCGTGTGGGCCAACTGGCCGGCGTACATCTCCAAGTCGACGCTCAAGGACTTCCAACGCGACTCGGGCATCGAGGTCGACTACCAGACCCCGATCAACGACAACCGGGAGTTCCTGGCCGATGTCGGCGACGGGCTCACCGCCGGCACCGACACCGGCTTCGACGTCATCACGATGACGTCCTGGGTCACCGCACAGCTGGTCGGCCAGGGCGCGCTCCAGCCCTTCGGACCGGTGGCCGGCGCCGAACGCGTCATCTCCTCGCTGGCCGGCCCGAACTGGGACCCCGAGCAGCGCTACTCGATGCCCTGGCAGGCGGGCCTCACGGGCATCGCCTACGACGCGCGCCGGGTGGATCGTGCGATCGGCTCGATCGCGGAGCTCTTCGAGCGTCGGGACCTAGCCGGCGGGGTGGGCATGCTGACCGAACTGGCCGACACGGTGGGCATGGTGCTGCTGGGTCGTGGCCACGACCTGACCGACCTGGCGGAGGACGACCTCGACGAGGCGATGGACTTCCTGGGCAGCCGGGCGGACGCCGGCCAGTTCGCCGGGTTCTTCGGCAACGACTTCATGCGCGGCCTGCGGAAAGGCGAGCTCGCCGCCTCGCTCGCCTGGTCCGGCGACGTCCTGCAGGAGCAGCTGAAGAACCCCTACCTGAAGTTCGTGGTCCCCGAGGAGGGGCTGCTGATCTGGTCCGACGACCTGCTGGTGCCCCGTGCCTCCACCCAGGCCGGCGCGGTCGCCGCGCTGGCGGAGTACTACTACCAGCCGGAGGTGGCCGCCCGGCTGGCCGCGTGGGTCAACTACATCTGCCCGGTCGACGGGGCGCGGGAGGCGATGGAGGAGGTCGCCCCGGAGCTCGTCGACAACCCCCTGATCTTCCCCGACGCATCCATCCGCGAGGTCAGCTACCTCTTCCCGAACCTCCCCACGGCCCTCTTCGACCGCGTGTCGCGCCGCTTCTCCGAGCTCGCCGGCGGGTGACGGACGCCGGGTGTCACGGGGTCAGCCGAGCTCGGCCAGCCAGTCCTGCCGCCACTTCTCGGTCTCGGCGACCTGGTTGAAGCTGTAGACGTGCAGTCCCTCGACCAGCGCCTCGGGCGCACCGAGCGTCGAGGCGGTCTTCTCGAGGAACCGCTGCCCGGTGAAGGCGCCGGGGGCGAAGAGCTTGGCGACGAAACCCTTGTGGGTCTTGAGGAACCGCGTGGAGTCGCCGACGCCGATCTTCGTCGCCATCGCCAAGAGCTTGGCCTGGTCGACCGGCCCGGGCACGCCCAGGATCAGCGGCATGGTGACCCCGCGGCTGCGCAGTCGGTGGAGCCAGTGCTTGATCACCTTGGGATCGAAGGTCAGGTTGCTGACGATGTGGGTGGCGTGCTTGCGCTTGTCCCACATCGACTGGATGGTCAGGTCGTCGTGGATCGTCGGGTGGGTCTCGGGATAGCCCGCGATCCCGACGTGCTCGAAGGGGCGACCGAGGTCCGAGAGGTCCTCCAGGAGGGCCAGCGCGTCGGGGTAGGTCTGGTCGGACTGCGCGTCGCCGCCCGGCACGAAGACGCTCGTCACGCCCGCTTCCTTGAGGCGGGCGACGATCTCCTCCAGCTCGGTGCGCCCGTGGACCATCCGCGCCGCGAGGTGGGGTACGACGTCGTACCCCGCCGCGCGGAGGCGCTCGACCGTCGCCAGCGTGGCGTCCAGGCCTTTGGAGGGCGAGGCGGTGACCGTCAGCTGGACGCTGGTGGGCACCGCGGCGAGGAGCTTCTCCTCGATCGTCGGGGTGGGAAGCACCTCGTAGCGCGCGTGCGCCAGCAGCCGGCGGATCGTGGCCGCGTCTGTGTTGCGCATCGTGCACCCTGTTCCGTGATACGCACCGAAAGTCAGGCAGAGCCTAGCCGGGTCCGGACCCGCTCCGCCAGACGTTCGGGCACCACGGAATCGGGGTCGGTGGTGGGTGGGGGGAGGTTCACCTGGGTAGGCAGGCGAGCCACTACTTAGCCGGGTGAACTCACCTGGGGAAGCGGACGGTCGGCTGCCTACCCTGATGAACCTCCAGGCCTGTCGGCGGCGGCGGCGGCCGGGCCCGGTCAGCAGATCCGCGGCAGCTGCTCGCCGATCGGCAGGTCGATCACGCGGGTCCCGCCGAGGCCGGTGCGGGCCACCACCATCCGCGGATGGTCCTCGACCACGGTCCCGATCCGGCAGGCGCCGACGCCGAACGGGTGGGCGCGCATCGCCTCCAGCACCGCCTCGGCGCCCTCCGCGGGGACCATCGCCACCAGCTTGCCCTCGTTGGCGACCTGGAGCGGGTCGAGGCCCAGCAGCCCGCAGGCGTCGCGGACCTCCTGCGGGATCGGGAGGTCGCGCTCGACCACGGCGACGCCCACGCCGGACGCCCGCGCGATCTCGTTGAGCGACGCAGCCAGCCCGCCCCGCGTGGGGTCGCGCAGCACGTGGACGTCCACGCCGGTGGCCAGCATGTCGGCGACCAGCCCGTGCAGCGGCGCGGAGTCGCTCGCGACCGGCGTCGAGAACTCCAGCCCCTCGCGGCAGCTCATCACGGCCACGCCGTGCAGCCCGATCGCGCCGCTCACCAGCACCACGTCGCCGGGGCGGGCGCGCTCGGGGCCGATCGTCACCCCGTCGGGGATCACAGCCACGCCGGCGGTGTTGAGGTAGATCCCGTCGCCGCTGCCGTGGTCGACCACCTTGGTGTCACCGGTGACCAGCTGGACGCCGGCCTGCTCCGCGGCCTTGCCGACGGCCGTCGCCACCCGACCGATGTCGGCGATCGCCGTGCCCTCGGCCAGGATGTAGGCCGTCGACAGGTACAGCGGCTGCGCCCCGACCATCGCCAGGTCGTTGACCGTGCCGTTGACAGCGAGGTCGCCGATGCAGCCGCCGGGGAAGAACATCGGCTTCACGACGTAGGAGTCGGTCGAGAACGCCAGCCGCCCGGGCAGCGGCGGCAGCACCGCCGCGTCACCCAGCTCGGCTCGCGCCGCGCCGCCGTACGCCGGCAGGAAGAGGCTCTCGACCAGCTCGGCCGACATCGCGCCACCCCCGCCATGGCCCATCACCACCGTCGGGGTGTGGCGCAGCGGCGCGGGGCAGGTCCAGCCCTCGAAGTCGAGCTCGTTCGCGCCGGCGCCCTCGGCGCCCCCCGCGCGACCTCGCTCGCCCGCCATCACGCTCCCCCCGTCGACACCAGGTCGAGTCGACGATAGGCGTAGTAGGCCGCGCAGGCGCCCTCCGACGACACCATCGTGGCCCCCAGCGGGTGGCGCGGCGTGCACTCCTTGCCGAAGGCGGTGCACTCGTGGGGCTTGATCAGCCCCTGCAGCACCTCACCGGAGCGACACAGCGGCGACTCGGCGGTCTGGATGTCGGTGACCTCGAAGCGCAGCTCGGCGTCGAAGTCGGCGTACCGGGGCGAGAGCCGCCACCCGCTCCCGGGGATCATCCCGATGCCTCGCCAGGTGCGGTCGGTGACTTCGAAGACGTCGCGCAGCATCGCCACCGCCGCCGGGTTGCCCTCGGCCGGCACGGCGCGGGGGTAGGCGTTCTCCAGCTCGTGGCGTCCCTCCTCGAGCTGGACGATGGTCCTGCGGATCCCCTCGAGGATGTCGAGCGGCTCGAAGCCGGTGACGACGATCGGCACGGCGTACTTCTCGGCGAGCGGGGGGTACTGCGAGGTGCCCATCACGCTGCACACGTGGCCGGCCGCGAGGAAGGCCTGCACCCGACAGGTCGGCGACTCCATGATCGCCGCGATCGCCGGCGGCACCAGCACGTGCGAGACGAGCAGCGAGAAGTTGCCGATGCCCTGCCGCCGGGCCTGATGGACCGTCATCGCGTTGGCCGGCGCCGTCGTCTCGAAGCCGATGCCGAAGAAGACGACCTGCTTGTCGGGGTGGTCGCGGGCCACCTGCAACGCGTCGAGCGGGGAGTAGACGACGCGGACGTCGCCGCCCTCGCTCTTCACCGTGAACAGGTCGTCGTGGCTGCCCGGCACCCGCAGCATGTCGCCGAAGGAGCAGAAGACCACGTCGGGTCGGCGGGCGATCGCCAGCGCCCGGTCGATGGTCTCCAACGGCGTGACGCAGACCGGACAGCCGGGCCCGTGGATCATCTCCACGCCGTCGGGCAGCAGCTGGTCGATGCCGTGCCGGATGATCGAGTGGGTCTGGCCGCCGCAGACCTCCATCATCGCCCAGGACCGGGTGGTGACCGCGTGGATCTCGTCGAGCAGCCGCTTGGCCAGGTCGGGGTCGCTGAACTCGTCGAGGTACTTCACGGCTCGACCCCCTCCTGCCGCGCAGCGGCCTCGAAGCCGTCGCGGAACTCCTCCTCGAGGATGCCCAGCCGCTCGAAGGCTGCGAGCGTCTCCTTCGCCGACTCCTCGTCGAGACGTTGGATGGCGAAGCCGACGTGGACGATGACGTACTCGTCAACGCCGGTGTCGGGCAGGTAGGCCAGGCAGACCTTCTTGCGCACGCCGCCGAAGTCGACCTGGGCCATGGTGGTGCCGTTCTCGTCGAACACCTCGACCACGCGGCCGGGAACGGCCAGGCACATGGGATCTCCTTCGTCTTCGGTCAGTCTGCGGGGCAGACGGGGTCGAGCGCTACGTCGAGGTCCCTGGCGCCCCCTGGGCGCCGCCCGAGCCGGCGTACGCCGACCGCCACCTGGCCCAGCGCCAGCCCGCCGTCGTTGGCGGGAACCTGGGCGTGGGTCAGCGCGGCGAGCCCCCGAGCGGCGAGGTGGTGGCGAGTGCGGTCGAGCAGGACCCGGTTGACGAAGACACCGCCGGACAGCCCGACCGTCCCGGCGCTGCCGACAGCCTCCGCCGCCGCTGCGGCACCGGCTCGCGCCAGCGCGTCGTGGAAGGCCCAGGCGAGGGCGCCGCGGTCGCCGCCGGCGCGGACCAGGCCGGCGAGGGCCGCGACGAGCGGGGACGGGTCGAGCACGCCGTCGACGACCGGGAACGGCAGCTCGGGCGGAGCCGCCAGCGGCTGGCCGCGCCGCCACGCCCGGGCGGTGGCCTCCAGCTCGATGGCCGCCTGCGCGTCGTAGCTGACGCGGTGCCGGACCCCGAGCAAGGAGGCGACCGCGTCGAAGAGCCGCCCCACGCTGCTGGTGTCGACGACGCCGAGCCGCGAGGTGTGCGCGCGGGTGAGCAGGGTGGCCTCGGCGGTGGCCAGCTCGGCGCCGACCGGGGTGCCGTCCCAGGTCTCGCCCGCCGCGAGGAGCGCCAGCGCGGCCACCCGCACCGGGTGTCGGACGCCCGCGTCGCCACCGGGCAGCCGCACGGTCCCGAGGTGGCCGAGCCGCTCGAAGCCCGCGCCGCCGGCGGTCAGGCGGAGCAGCTCGCCGCCCCACACCGTGGCGTCGCAGCCGTAGCCCGTGCCGTCGAAGACCAGGCCGACCAGCGGCTCGTCGAGCCGGCCGTGCTCGGCGGCCAGCGAGGCGAGGTGGGCGTGGTGGTGCTGCACCTCCAGGAGGGGTACGCCGAGCGCGGCGGCGTGCTCCTGGGCAACGGCGCGCGAGGCGTAGCCCGGGTGCATGTCGGCGACCACGAGATCGGGGGTGGACCGGTGGAAGCGCACCAGCTGGTCGACCACCCGCCGGTGCGTCATCCGGCTCGCGAGCGACTCCAGGTCGCCGACGTGGGCGGAGACGAACGCGCGGCCGTCACGTGCCAGCGCGACGGTGTTCTTCAGCTCCGCCCCGGTCGCCAGGACCGCTGGTCGAGGAGGCCGCTTGGCGGCCGTCTCGACACCGTCCCCGCCCGGGGCTGCCGCGCTCCCGAGGTCGACCGGCAGGGGGGCGTAGCCGCGCGAGCGTCGCAGCGGCACCGGGCCGTCGGCCCCCCACGCGACCACGGAGTCCTCGACGGGAACGGCGATCTCGCGGTCGTGCTGCACGAACAGGTCGGCCAGGTCGCCGAGCCGGTCGAGGGCGTCGTCGTCCAGGTGGCACAGCGGCTCGCCGGAGACGTTGCCCGAGGTCATCACCAGCGCCGGCGGGGCGCCAGCGGAGCCGTCGGGGAGGTCGGCGAGGAGCAGGTGGTGGAGCGGGGCGTAGGGCAGCATCACCCCGAGCTCGCCCAGCCCGGGGGCGACCTCGGCCGCCACGGGGGCGTCGGGGCGGGCGGGCAGCAGCACGATCGGCCGCTCCTGCGCCAGCAGCAGCGGAGCCGCGTCGCCCACCTCGACGAGGGTCTCGGCGACGGCCAGGTCGCGGGCCATCACCGCGAACGGCTGGTCCGGGCGGTGCTTGCGGTGGCGCAGCTCGGCGACGGCGACCGCGTCGGAGGCGTCGCAGGCCAGGTGGTACCCCCCGATCCCCTTGACGGCGACGACCCGCCCTGCGCGAAGCGCGGCCACCGCAGCGGCAAGGACCGGCTCGGTGCCCGTCGCGACGACGGTGCCCGCCGGCGACACAGCGGACAGCCGTGGGCCGCAGGCGTGGCAGGCGATCGGCTGGGCGTGGTAGCGGCGGTCGGCCGGGTCGGCGTACTCCGCGGCGCAGGAGGCGCACATCGCGAAGCCGGCCATCGTCGTGGCCGGCCGGTCGTAGGGCAGGTCGAGGGTGATGGTCAGCCGGGGGCCGCAGTTGGTGCAGGTGATGAAGGGGTGGCGATAGCGGCGGTCGGCCGAGTCGCCCAGCTCGGCCAGGCAGTCGGCGCAGACGGCGGTGTCGGGCGCGACGAGGGTCCGGTCGCCGTCGGCAGCGGTGGAGGCCGTGATCGTGAAGGAGTCCTCTCCCAGCGGGGCGAGGTCGCTCGCGGCGACGTCGGTGACCCGGGCCAGGGGCGGCACCTCGCGGGGGAGGCGGAGCTCGAACGCAGCGACGACGGCGGCCGGTCCCTCGGCCTCGACCACCACGCAGGTCGCGTCGTTGCGGCACCAGCCGGCCACGCCGGTCTCCGCGGCCAGCCGGGCGACGTACGGGCGGAAGCCGACGCCCTGCACCAGCCCGCAGACCTCGATCCGGCGGCGCACCAGGCCGGCCGGGGGCTCGGCCGGTCCGCACCCTCCGCGGGGGACATCGTCGCTCGCCCGAGGTCTCGGTGGGCCAAAGGCGTCCACCTGCACCTTGTCGACCATCCCGACTCCCGCCCGCCACCTGGCAAGTGAAACGCGACTCGCAGTCCCAGTGTGCCTGCCCGACCGGGGCCTTGAAAGACTGGGGCGACCAGGCAACGCTGGTCGCGACCAGGAGCGACGGGGGCCGTCAGTCGACGTGCCCCCCGACGATGGGCAGGGCCGATGCACGAGCTGTCGCTGTGCCAGAGCATCCACCGCATCGTCGACCGCGCCCGCGAGGGCCGCCCGGTGGAGGTCGTGAACCTCACGGTCGGACGGCTGCGGCAGGTGGTGCCGGACACCCTGACCTCCTGCTGGACGTTGGTCACCGACGGCGGGCCGCTGGCCGGCTCGCGTCTGGAGGTCGACCACGTGCCGGTCGTGCTCGACTGCGCCGACTGCGGCCGGCGTACGACGCTCGCCGACCTGCCGCTGCTGACCTGCGGCTGCTGTGGCTCGGGCTCGGTCAGCGTGGTCTCCGGCGAGGAGCTGCTGGTGACCTCGATCGACCTGGCCGACCCGACGCCCGACGACGGCCGGCCGGCCGACCCGGTCCCCGCACCCGCCGAGGAGCGCTGATGGGCCGTTTCCACCGCCACGACGACGGGACCGCGCACGACCACGACCACGGCGACCACTCGGCGTACGCCACCGGTCCCGAGCGCGTGGTCGTGCTGGAGCGGATCTTCGACGAGAACGACCGCGCGGCGGAGGCCAACCGCGCGGCGCTGGACGCTGCGGGGGTCCGCTGCGTCAACCTGATGTCGTCGCCGGGCGCGGGCAAGACGACGCTGCTGGTCCACACCCTGCGCCACCTGCGCGACGCGGGGGTGCGGGCCGGCGTGGTCGAGGGCGACATCGAGACCTCGATCGACGCCGACCGGCTGGCCGACCTGGGTGCGCAGATCTCCCTGCTCAACACCGGCGACGGGTTCGGCGGCGAGTGCCACCTCGACGCCCCGATGGTCGCCCGGGCGCTGACCGGGCTCGACCTCGACGCCCTCGACCTGCTGCTGGTCGAGAACGTCGGCAACCTGGTCTGCCCGGCGGAGTTCGACATCGGCGCGCACGACCGGGTGATGGTCGCGGCGATCACCGAGGGCGAGGACAAGCCCTTGAAGTACCCCGTGATGTTCCGCGCCGTGGACGTCGTGCTCGTCAACAAGATGGACCTGCTGCCGCACCTGGAGTTCGACCTGGACCTCTTCCGCCGCAACGTCGCCGCCGTCAACCCGGGCGCGGGACTGATCGAGGTGTCGGCGCGCACCGGCGAGGGGCTGGAGGAGTGGCTTGCCTGGCTGACCGACCCCGCTCGCCGGGCCGACGGGCTGCGTTGAGCCCACGCCAGCGGGGCGATCGGGCGTCCCGGCGGCGTCAGCCGGCGAGCAGATCGTCCAGCTTCTCGTAGCCGGCGGCGACACCGGACTCCATGCCCGAGGCGACGAAGGCGTCGCGCCCCTCGACGGAGCTGGTGATCGACCGTGCGGTGAGGCGACTGCGGCCGCCCGCCAGGGCCTCGAGCTCGAGGATCTCCAGCGAGACGCCCTCGGGGAACCCTTCAAAGGTGAAGGTCTGCACGATCCGCTCGCCGGGGACGATCTGGTGGAAGCACCCGCGGAACCAGTACTCCTCGTCGCCACGACGCGCGACGTAGCGCCACGAGCCGCCGTCGCGTGCGTCCCAGTGGTCGATCTCGTTGGTCAGGTCGTGCGGGCCCATCCAACGGGCGACCAGGTCCGGATCGATATGCGCCCGGAAGACCTGCTCCGGCGTCGCGTCGAACTCCCGCTCGATGTCGACCCAGGGCAGTCCCTCGGGGGCGGAGACGGTGACGGGGTGGTGGGTGATGGTCATGATGCTGCTCCTTCGTCGGTGGCGGCGCGGTCGGCGCCTTGGTCGTCGTGCTGCATGTCGGCCAGCACGGCGTCGAGTCGCCGGTAGCGCTCCTCGGCCTGCCGGCGGTAGCGCTCGATCCACTTCGTCATCAGGTCGAACACCTCCGCCTCCAGGTGGACGGGTCGCCGCTGTGCGTCACGGGAGCGCGACACCAGCCCGGCGTCCTCGAGCACCTTGAGGTGCTTGGAGACGGCCTGCAGCGACACGGCGTACGGCGCCGCGAGCTCGCCGACCGTCGCGTCACCGGCCGCGAGCCGGGCGACCAGGTCGCGCCGGGTCGGGTCGGCCAGGGCGGCGAAGACCCGGTTCAGCTGCTCGGGCTCGGCCATGCCGTCTCCTTGTTCAACCGATTGGTTGATCAGGACCCTAGGCCGGGGAGCCGAACCTCGTCAACCTCGTGGTTGAATTCGCGCGCACTACCGCGCGCCGGTGGCGACTGCGGACCCGGCCGGCGCCAGCGGTGGTCGCCCCCCGCACGCGGCAGTCGGGCCAACCACAGCAGAGACGAGGGCCTAGGCTGCGACGAGACCCCGACCGCCCGTGACGCGGCGGGGAGACCGGCGACGGAGGCGGCGCGTGGCGCTACACATCGAGGAGCTCGGCTGGGCCGAGACCCCGATCGGGGTGATCAGCCTGCGGCGCCGCTTCGAGCCGGTCGTCGCCCACGACGTCTACGAGGTGAAGATCGACGACGAGTTCCTGATGTCGAGCCTCTTCACCGTCGTCGAGACCGAGCTCGCGCACCGGGGCCTGGCCCGCGTCCACGGCCAGCAGCTGCAGGTGCTCATCGGCGGGCTCGGTCTGGGCTACACGCTGCGGGCTGCGCTGGAGGACGACCGGGTGGCCCGGGTCCAGGTCGTCGAGGCGGTGGCCGCGGTCATCGACTGGCACCAGCGCGACCTGCTGCCCGACACGGCGGGCCTGGCCGCGGACCCGCGCTGCGACCTCGTCCACGGCGACTTCTTCGCCCAGGTCTCCGACGGCACCACACCGCAGGCGACCTACGACGCCGTGCTGCTCGACATCGACCACTCGCCGCGTCACCTGCTCCACCCCAGGCACGCGGCGTTCTACAGCGGCGACGGGCTGCGCCGGCTGACGGAGCGGATCGTCCCGGGCGGCGTCTTCGCCCTGTGGTCCGACGATCCGCCCGACCCCACCTTCGAGGCCACGCTCGCCGAGGTGTTCCTCGAACCCGAGACCCACGTGGTGAGCTTCCCCAACCCCCTGACCGGTGGCGAGTCGGCGAGCACGGTGTACGTCGCCCAGGTCGCCGACCGACCCTGAGGGGCGCCGCGAGCTAGACGTCGTTCGGGTCACCCACGACGACGTCGATGACCTCGACGTCGATGGTCACCTCGTCGAGCTGGGGGTCTGGGCCGAGCAGGTGGCTGAGCGTGGCGGCGACGTCCTGGCGGACCTGGTCCATCAGTGCGACGAGGTCGGCGCCGTAGGCCGCGACCAGCCGGATGTCGACGCGCGTCACGTGAGCGCCGTCGACATCGAGGTGGATCCGTTCCGGCGCGTGCGTTGCTGCCTGCTGGAGCACCCTTCGAACGGCTGCGGAGGCGACCCGGGAGGAGACGAAGGTGCGTGACCCCCGGTCGTCACGGGTGGTGAGCTGCCCGTCCGTCACCGTGACGATCGGGTACGCCGGCGGCCCGGCCGCGCGGATCCGGGAGAGGATCGACGCCGAGAGCTCGCTCCATCCCTGGGGGCGCTCCTCCCCTCGTGCCGCCTGCCGGGCACGGGTGAGTAGGTCGGGCACGGCCTCTAGCGCCATCTCGCCATCCTCTCGGCCAGGGTTCGTCGTCCGCGGTGCAGATGTCCACGCACGCTGCCGATCGACAGCTCGAGCGCGGCGGCGATGTCTTCGTAGGCCATACCCTCCACCTCTCGGAGCAGCCATACCGCACGCTGGCGCCACGGGATCTCGTTCAGCGCCGCCTGCAACGCGGCGAGCAGCTCGTCGTCCAGCATCTGTTGGAGCGGGTTCTCCGCAGCCGTCACGACCATCCGCGAGAGCAGAGCGTCGTCGATCGGCGTGGGTCGGCGATGCCGCTGCAGATCGACCGCGCGGCGGTGGACCAGCCGGTAGAGCCAGGTCTTGAGACTGGATCGCGCGGCGAAGGTGGGCAGGCTCTTCCAGGCCGAGATGAAGGCCTCCTGGGTGACCTCCTCGGCGTCGGACACGCTTCCGCCGACCAGCCGAATGGCGTAGCGGTACATCCCCGGGCCGTGCCGCTGGACCACGTGCCTGAAGGCTTCGTCGTCGCCGACCGCCGCGGCTCTGGCGAGAGCCTCGTCGGAGGGACGCTCGCGCGGCCGCCCCGAGCTAGTCACAGGGATATCCTCCCTCACGGTTTTCAGCCGGCCATGGGCGGTGGGAGGTGTGACACAGGTCACACGACGGTCGCGTGACACCTCGCGCGTCGGGGACGACTACCCGTCGTCCACCACCGAAGGAAAGGCTCACCATGACGGAGAAGCAGTCCACATCGAGCGCCAAGGCCGAGTCCGGCCGCGGCACCGTGGCGACCCGCGACAAGTCCGGCCCGCTGGAGTCCGAGCACGGCCGCACGTCGGTCGCCGACGTCGTCGTGTCGAAGATCGCCGGCATCGCCGCCCGTGACATCAGCGGTGTGCACGCACTCGGAGGTGGGGCCGCCCGCACCGTCGGGGCGATCCGTGAGCGGATCCCCGGCTCTCGCACCAACCTGAGCCAGGGTGTCGCGGTGGAGGTCGGCGAGCGTCAAGCGGCGGTGGATCTCGACATCGTCGCCGACTACGGGGTCTCCATCGCCGACCTGGCCACGGCGATCCGTCGCAACGTCGTCACCTCGGTGGAGCGGATGACCGGTCTGGAGGTCACCGAGGTCAACATCACCGTCCACGATGTCTACGTCGACGACGGTGGGAGCGACGAAGTCACCGAAGTCTCGCCGCGTGTCGAGTGACCCGTCGGGGCCGGCGGCGGACGAGTCCGAAGCAGACCTGATCGCCCAAGCCGTCCTCGCCGTGCCCGGCGTTCACGGATTGCATTCCGGAGTGCTGGGTGAAGTCGCGACCTACCTGCCGGGGCGGCGCGTCAACGGCGTCCGTGTCCGGGGGGACGGGTGCGCGGTGCACATCATCCTCGACTGGGGCGCACCGATCGGGGGCACCTCCGACCTCGTGCGCTCCGCACTGCGGGGCCTGGTGAGCGGACCGATCGACGTGACCGTGGAGGACATCCTGCCTCCTGCGGCACCTGCCACGTGAGGGACGCAGACATCGGACCCGAGAGCATCGAACGCACGGCGAAGGCGCTGCGTCGGGAAGCAGCAAAACGCCACCATCCCGACGTCGGCGGCGATGCCGACGAGTTCATTCGAGCCATGCGCACGCTGTCCCCGAACGAGCGCCGTGAGGCGGGCGGCACCTCAGACTCCGACGTGACGATCCGCGTGACGGGACGATCCCGAGCGCGGCACTGGGTGAGCAGGAGCCAACGCCACCTCGTGAAGGGCCTGCGGAGCAGAATCCCCCGACCGTTGCCCGGCTCGCGCCGCTACGGCCAACTCTGAAGGAGAACGCACCATGACCACATCGACGATCGGTCTCGTCACCGGCTTGCTGTTCACGCTGGCCATCCTCGTCGGCGGCGCCTTCGGAGCGTTGTTGGCGATCGTCCTCGGCAGCGCCGGATACCTCATCGGGGCTCAGATCGACGGCGAGCTGGACGTGCTGGGGTTCATCCGAGGCCGTCGTGGCTGACAGCCCGAGCACACCACCGCAGACCGGGGTCGGCCCACCTCCGGCCGGCCGCCCCTTGGGCGACCCGGAGCAGCGGGGGATGCTCGATGTCCGCACCAAGGCGATCGAGCACATCGTGGAGCGAGTCGTCACGGAGACGCCTGGAACCGTCGCCCATCGCACGACGATGCGTAGCCTGCGTGGCTCGAACCTGCCTCGGGCAGCCATCACGATGCATGGGGGCAGCGCTCGGATCTCGGTCGACGTCGCCTGCGTGTGGCCCTCCCCCCTGGCCGAGATCGCCGCGCGCGTCCGCGACGCCGTACTCCGGGAAGCCCCTCGGATGGCCGGCGCCCACGTCCGCAGCGTCGATGTGCGGATCCACGCCGTCGGTGCCGCAGACCAGGGCCAGTCCGAAAGGAGGCGGGTCGAGTGACCACCGTCGTGGACAAGCCGCCGAGAGCGCGACCCGCCGCGATGCCGGCCGCGCTCGTCCTGGCCCTCGGTCTGGTCGTGCTGGGCGGCGTCGCCGTGCGCGACCTGGTCGTCGCCCAAGGCTGGGCGAAGGGCACGGCGTGGTCGCAGAGCGTGCTGTCGGCCTTCGACGGCCTCACCGCGTCCACCGCCGTGGTGGCCGGTGGCATCGCTGCCGGGTCCGTGGGACTCCTCCTGATGTGGCTGGCCATCAGGCCGGGGCGCAGGACGCACCTGCGCGCCTCGTGCGCCGCCGACGTCTGGCTCTCCCCGCGATCGCTCGCAGCCCTCGCCGCGGCGGTCGCCGACCGGGCTCCCGGAGTCGTCGGCGCCAAGGCGACGCGGGTCACCCGACGCCGGGTCGTGGTCGACGTGGTCACGAGCCAGGAGCCGACCGCCGTCGCCGACGCCGTGCAGTCGGCTCTCGACGAGACCGTGTCCGGGCTCACCGACGCCCGCATCACTGTGCGCACCAAAGCGATCCCGCAATGACCGGCCGCCTGCTCCGCATCGACCGCATCGCGACCTTCGTGGTGGGCGCTGCCTTGCTCACGCTGGGGCTGCTGGTGGTGGACTGGAAGTTCCGCGAGGTGTTCACCTACCACGACGTCCTCGGCACCGGCGACGCCGAGACGATCCTGGCCACCGCATGGTGGCCCTGGGCTTTCGCGGCCGTCGGACTGGTCCTCGGTCTGCTGGGTCTCGCCTGGCTGCTGGCCCACCTTCGTCGCGCCGGGCCGAGCACGATCCGGCTGCGTGGCGGCGACCACACGGGTCTTCTCGAAGCCGACCTGCGGTCGGTCGCCACAGCCACGGCCCACCGGCTCGGCACGCTGGCGCCCGTGACGGCGATCAGGGGCACGACCAGGGTCTACCGATCGCGCGTCGTCATCGAGCTGCGCGGCCACATCGACCCCGCCGCCGATGCCGCGACCGTGATCGACGCGGCCGCCACCTGCGCGGCCGAGGTCGCTGCGGCCTTTCCCAACGACGAGGTCACCTGCCGTGTCGTGCTCAACGGCCCCCGCGGCGGCGGGCGCGGCTCCGCCGATCGCGCGCGCGTCCGCTAGCCGTCGCCTGTCCCCAGGCCGCATCCGCCTGGGTCGGCGACCCGCACCTCCAGCAGCTCGGCCCCGAGGTCGCGCAGCGAGGCGAGGACGCCGTGCAGTTGCGCCTGATCGACGATGGCCACCGACACGGTGGTCGAGCCGTCGGGGTCGAGCCTCAGGTCGGCGCCGCCGAGCCAGTCCGCCCAGTGGCCGTCGAGGTGGCCTCCGACCCGGATGGAGTACGTCGTCACGGCGCTCATCGCTGCGCCACCGTCACCGCCCGCCCGACCCGGACAGGACGCCGGCCGCGGCCGGGCCGCTGGATGACGAGCTCGGCCACGGCCAGGTTGAGCAGCCAGCCGGCGGTCTTGAAGAGGTCGCCGCGCAGCTCCCCGGAGCCGAAGAACCCCTCACCGATCCCCTCGGTGAAGGCCTGGGTCCCGGCACCCAGAGCCAGGGCGTAGGCCCGGATCATCCAGGCCCGGTGCGCGGCGACGTCGCCCCCGCGGACAGCCAGCACCCCCCGCACGACACACGCCCCCATCGCCGACGCCACGACCAGCCGGACGGCGAAGAGCAGCGGACCGGTGCCGGGCTTGGCGTCGTAGAACAGCGTGAGCCACAGCGCCGAGCCGGCGACCGCCAGCCCGGCGGCCACCAGCACCCGCCCGGCCCGGCGGTGCCAGGTCAGGTGCCGGCGGCGGAAGCGCGGCACCAGCTGCAGGAGGCCCAGCAGGGCGTAGGTCGCCGATCCCACGAGGTGCAGCACGAGCGCGAGCGGGAGGCCGGTGAACCGGGGGTCGGCGGGCAGCGCCGAGGGGCCCCCGGACAGCTGGACCAGCCGCAGCACCCCGACGGTGACCGGGATCGCGCTGAGCGCCGCCAGCGCGACCGGCACCGGCCAGCTCCGCTCGCGGGTGCTCATCGGACCGCGACGGCGTCGACGTCGGAGGCCGAGCGGGTGGCCGCGACGACAGGCTCGGCCCGGCGCGTGGTCAGCCAGAGGGAGACACCCAGACCGATCATGGCGACCCCGTTGGGGAAGGCGATCATGCGGTAGAACGCGTCGGGCATGAACGACAGCGCGGCGCTGACCAGCCCGCCGACGGCGAGGAGCACGCAGGCCCACCGAGCGAGCACGCCCGCACGGAAGAGCGCGATGCCGAGCAGCAGCCCCCCGGCGAGGTAGGCGACGCCCTGGACCTGGATGACGGTCGCGAAGGCCCCGACGTCGCCGAAGGGCGACTCGCCCTTGACGACGGCGATCGCGTCGTCGACGTACGCCGGGTTCTGGGCCGCGACGGTCGGCAGCACGAAGGCGGCGGTGAAGGTCGTCCCCAGCATCAGCAGGTAGCCGAGGCTCAGCACCACCCAGCCGACCAGCCCGATCACACCGTTGCGGCGGACCTGGCTGAGGTAGAGCCCAGCGATGCCGGCCAACGACAACGCGCACATGACCACCTTGAGGGTGTCGCGGACCTCCACCTCGGTGGTCTGGATCGAGGCGGCGTCGAAGTGGGGGTGGCCCAGCTGGATGCCGATGAACAGGGCGCCGGCGGTGGCGGCGGCGACGGCGGAGGCCTGGACCAGGCCCCGGGTGGTGACGGTCATGTCGGTTCCTTGTCGGTCGTGCCGGACGGGGTGTCCGGCGATGACTCGGACGCTAGGGACCGGCCTGGTGACCGCACATCACCACCTGATGTGACCCTGGCCGGTGATCTCCGGGCGGCCGGTCAGAGCAGGCCGAGCTCGACGGCACGACGGACGGCCGCGCGCCGGGTGGTGACGTCGAGCTTGGTGAAGATGTGCTTGGTGTGTGTGCGCAGGGTGTTGATCGACACGAACAGGCGCCGGGCGATCTCGGGGCCGCTCAGCTCGGTCGTCAACAGCCGCAGCACCTCGAGCTCGCGCTCGCTGAGCGTCTCGATGGCGGTGCCGCCGGGCGAGGGCGGTGCGGCCGGCGTGCGCCGAGCGTCGAGCAGGGTTTTCGCACGCTCGTCGCCGCTCCGGGCGAGGTCGTCGAGGAGTGCCGCCATCGGCTCGCCCTCGTCGAGGAAGAGCCGGCAGTAGCCCACCGGTACGCCGGCCGCGATCGCCGCCGCGAGGTCCTCGCGGGCCGTCGAGGCGTCACCGAGCGCCGCGCGGGCCAGGGCCCGCACCATCCGTGCCTCCACCACGCTGCCGCCACGGCCGGCGTCCTCGCCCGCGGCGATCACCCGGTCCAGCAGCGGGAGCGCCTCGACCGCCCGCGACTCGGCGACCAGCAGCCGCGCCAGCGTGAGCTGGTCGTGCTCGGCGACGAAGTCAAGCGGGTCGTCGGGCGTGACGCCGCGGTCACGTGCCCACGCGGCCGCCTCCGGCAGCCGGCCCTGCGCCACCCACACCCGCGCCCGGGTGGCGGCGATCGGCCGCACGTCGGGGAGGAAGCCGGGCCGGAAGAGCGGCTCGGCCCGGTCGAGCATCGCGACGGCGCCCTCGAGGTCGCCCTGAGCCCGCAGCAGACCGGCCATGGCCGTGAACCAGCGGTGCCGGTTCTCGGGCAGCGACGCGCCGTCGCCCACGCTCGCGCCACCTCGAGATGCCGGGCCGCATCGTCGAGCTGGCCCTGTTCGCGGAGCACGTCGGCCAGGCCGACGTGCAAGTCCCCGGCGGTGGTCAGCACCGGGCCCGGACGGGCGTCGGCCGCGGCCACCGCGCGCTCGATCAGCCGCCGCGCCTCGTCGGGACGGCCGCGGCCGAGCCACATCTGGGCGAGCACCACGGTCGCGCCCAGCTCGTCGGCCACCATGCCCGCCGCCCCCAGCCCGGCCACCGCCTCGGTGAACGCCGCTACGCCCGTCTCGAGGTCGCCGTCCGCCCAGGCCGCCATGCCGAGGAACGCCGATCCGGCGGCACGCGGGAAGTGGTCGTCGGGACCGGCCAGCGCGATCGTGTCGCGGGCGTGCGCCACCGTGGCGGAGCGGTCGCCCCGGGCCTGGGCGACCGACGCGCGATACATCGCCACGACCGCCGGCAGCGCGCCGAGCTCGGCCGCGCGGTCGCAAGCCTCGGTCGCCAGCGCAGGCGGGACGGCCACCGGGAGCTGCGTCTCGGCCAGACCCGCCTCCACCGCGTCGAGCCAGGCCGGCATCCCGTCGAGGTCGCCCTCGGAGAGTCGCAGCCAGACCATCTGGACGGCGAGCAGCGGGCGCCGGCGTACGACGTCCTCGGGGAGGGCCAGCAGCCAGGACCGCAGCGCGTGGGAGTCGCGCCGGCGGCGCAGGTCGACCGACGCGAGCTCGAAGAGGTCCGCGGCCCGCTCGTGGTCGGCCCCGGCGATCGCGTGCTGGACGGCGTCGGCGAGCAGTCCGTGGTCGGCGTACCACCGCGCCGCGGCGGCGTGCAGCTCGACGACCGTCTCCGGCGACCGGGCGGCGAGCCGGGCCCGCAGGACGTCGGCGAAGAGGTGGTGGTAGCGGTACCACCGTCGCTCGTCGTCGAGCGGCACCACGAACAGGTTGTCGCGCTCGATGGCCTGCAGCACCTCGGCGCCGTCGGTGCCCCCGGTGAGGGCGTCGCAGAGGTCGCCGCACAGCTGGTCGAGAACCGACGTGGCCAGCAGGAACGCGCGGACGTCGTCGGGCTGCCGGTCGAGCACCTCCTCGATGAGGTAGTCCAGGACGAAGCGGTGACTGCCGGAGAACGCCTCGACGAAGCCGGCGACCTCGCCGTCGGCGCGGGCGCGGGCGGACAGCGCGGCGAGCTGGAGGCCGGCCGCCCATCCCTCGGTGCGCGACTCCAGCGCGGCCACCAGGTCGTGCGGGAGGCCGAGCTCCATGACCTCGTTGAGGAAGCCGTCGGCCTCCTCGGGGGTGAAGCGCAGGTCGCTCGCCCGGATCTCGACCAGCTCACCGCGGGCCCGCAGCCGGGGCAGCGGCAGTGGGGGGTCGGCGCGCGTGGTCATCGCGAGAGTGACCTGCGGCGGCAGGTGCTCAAGCAGCAGACGGAGGGCGTCGTGCACGCCCGGGTCGTCGATCACGTGGTAGTCGTCGAGGGCCAGCACCATCGGCCCGGCCAGCAGGTCGAGGTCATTGACCAGGCCGGCCACGACGCCGTCCGGCTCGGGGGTGGCGGCCGCCTGGAGCTGGGCGAGCGCCTCGACGCCGGCCTCGGGGGCGGCGGTCTGCAAGGCAGCGATCAGGTGGGCGAGGAACCGGCGTACGTCGGCGTCCCCGGGATCCAGGGCCAGCCAGGCGACGCGACGCCCATCCCCGTCGGCCTGCCAGGCGGTCAGCCACTGGGTGAGCAGCGTCGTCTTGCCGAAGCCGGCGGGGGCGGCGACCAGCACCAGCCGGGGCGCCTCCGCGGCGTCGAGCCGCTCGGTGAGCCGAGTGCGAGGGACCAGCCGGCGACGCGGGGTGGGCAGGTGCAGCTTGGTGCCGAGGACGGGCATCTCAGCCCGCGTCCGACGAGGACGCGCGCACGTGCATCCGCTCGCCGGGGCGCCGGGTCTTCGGGACCACGACGCGAGGACCGACGAAGCCGAGGCCCGCGCGGAGGGCGTCGTCGCCCGCGGGCTGGATCACGACGACCATTGCAGCGCCTGGCTCCCATGAATGGCAACCCTCGTCGTCGGTAGGCTTCTGCGGGCGCCTCTCGTGGCATGCCCGACTTCCACTGCGCACTCTGGGGCCCTCCACCGTCGCCGTGCCGATCGCGCACCGTCGAGTAAGGCTCTCGCCTCTCGCTGCGTCCTACCCCTGGTGGACGCGTCGCCCCACTGCGGACATGCCTCTTGCCCCGCCGGGTTCAGGGCTCGGCGGGGTGTGGGGCGGGGTGGCTACTGGTCGGGTGGGTCGACCGGGGTGACCGGTCGGGCGCAGGCCGGGGTGGTCGGGGTGTCGTCGTGGGGTGACGTCGCGGGTGCCGGTGTGGTCGACGACCAGGCGGTAGCCGTGCGGGGTGGTCCAGGCGTAGACGCCGGGCTCGATGATCTGGTAGCGCCACGGCGTGTGGGTCTTCAACCGATGATGGCCCCGACACAACGGCGCCACGTTGCACGAACACGTCGGGCCGCGGGCCGGGTCGGACTCGTCGTAGGGGATCGCGTGGTCGTGGTCGCACCGCCGGGCCGGCATGGTGCACCACGGGAAGACGCAGTGCCCGTCTCGCTGGTCGGTGATTTCCTTGAGCCGGTCGGGCAGCTCGTACTGGTCGACCCGCTGATGCCCGGCCAGGTCGAGGACCGGTTTGACGGTGACGATCGCGTCGGGGTGGCCACACCACGCCCGGATGGTCTCCACGTCGATCGGGGTGCGGGTGTTCTCACACCGGCCGACCGGGTTGGTCCCGGTGAGGGCGTCCTCGGCCAGGTGCAGGTACAGCGTGACCGGGCGGTGCGGCCGCCGGGCAGGCTGCTCACCCACCGGCTCGTCGTCGAAGGTCAGGGCCAGCTGGTGGCGGGACATCTCACCGAGCGCGGTGGCCCGGCGGGCGTCGAGGGACTCGATCGAGCCGGCGAGCTTCAGCTGCTCGGCACCGGCGGCCAGGGCTTGGTCCAGCTGCAGCGCATCGGCCAGGTCCAGCTCGCCGTGCACCTCGACGGTGCCGGTGAAGGACACCTGCTCGGTGTGCACGGCCACGTGTCGGGTGTCGGGGACCTCGGGGGACGGGTTCTCCGGGTCCTCCCGCTCCATCCCCTCCACCCGGATCTTCGCCTCCAGGACCAGGTGGTCCAGCTGCGGCAGCGACACCCGCCCCGCGACCGCGGCGACCTGACGGTCCACGAACCCCGCCGCCGCCTTGCTCAACGTGAGGGTGGCGTCGGCGACCCGGGTCGCGCGCCAGGCTGGCACCCGCCCCGCCTGGAGTTGCGCCCAGAGGTTCGGGAGGCGATAGCAGATCTCCAGACCGTGCCCGATCAGCCGGCGCCCTGACTCGGTGGTCACGCCCAGGGCGGTGGCGAACTCCGCGATCGCGTACTCCGCGATCTCCGGCGCACCCGCACCGGCCAGCGGGATCATCCGGCCCGCCTCCCACCAGTAGGCGGCATCGCCGGTGCCGGTCGCCTCATGAAGAGCCGCCCACTCCACCGCCGCGGTCAGCTCCGCCACGGCAGCCGCGTCCTTGGCCCGACGCGCCGCGCGGGCGGCAGCCAACACCCGATCCGGCGACCCCGGGACCGGGACCTCCGCATGGTGATGGGCTGCTGAACTCATAGGTCTACTCAAGCAGGGCCCACCGACAATCGGGCCTGGCCAGAGGCCTCTGGTCCCACATGACGAGACAGTTTCAGAAGAAACTTTCGGACGACCTCGCGACACACTTCGGCGAGGTCGGTTTCAAGGCGCTCGCTGCGGGACCTCCCCCAACCAAGGGTTGTTGACGGGCAGCCGGACTCCTGGTCTGGTAGGTCCCGATGCGGAGGCAGAGATGGACAGCGGGCGCCAGCATGATTCTAGCGGCGCTGACGTTCAGCTTCGGCACCTCCACCGCTGCTACGACCCCCGAGGGGTCGATCGAGGAGTTCGTGGCGAGCGAGATGTCGGCGTCGGGTGCGCCCGGCCTCGCCTACGCCGTCGTCATCGACGGGCAGGTCGCGGACGTCCAGGCGCGCGGCGTGGTCGAGCAGGGGAAGGACGCCGAGGTCACGGCGGCCACGCCGTTCGCGATCGGCTCGATCTCCAAGAGCTTCACGGCGCTCGCCGTCATGCAGCTGGTCGAAGCGGGGCAGGTCGACCTGGACACCGGGATCTCGCGGTACCTCGACGACTTCTTGCATCGACCGGCCGGAGCGATCACCGTTCGTCAGCTGTTGAGCCACACCAGCGGCTACTCGACCATGCAGGGCAACTCCTCCCACACCGACGTCGAGGGAGGCGCGGACGAGCTCGCGCGACGGGTCGAGGGGCTCGCGGCCACCGCCCCCGCCCATGCCGCGGGCGAGCGATGGGACTACTCAAACGCCAACTACCTCATCCTCGGCCGGCTGATCGAGGTGGTGAGCGGGGAGTCGTTCCAGGACCATGTCACCAGGCGCATCCTGGCGCCGGTCGGGATGACCCACAGCTTTGTGGGCGACGGCGAGCCGCATGTGGGCATGGCCATCGGGCACACCCCGTGGTTCGGCACCAAGCGTCCGATCGGGGACAGCCCGCCAAGTCTTGGGATGGCTCCCGCCGGCGGGATCGTGGCCAGCGCGGGCGACGTGGCGCTCTACCTCCAGATGATGATGAACGGCGAGGACGACGTGGTCACCGCCGACAGCAAGGCGCTGATGCTGCGGCCGGCCGGCCCCGTTTCGCCGGCGTACGGCCTCGGCTGGAGGGTCGACGTCGCGGGCGGCACCGTCTGGCACGACGGCGCCACGCCGGGGGTCGAGACCCTCGCCACGATGGCCCCCGACGAGAACAGCGGTGTCGTGGTGCTGGTCAACGCCGGGAGCGGGATGGGTTTCGGCGAGACGGTCCAGCTCCGCACCGGCATCGCCGCCAGAGCCCTGGGCCTGGAGTACGCCGGCGAAGGCTCCCCCTGGCCCCGACAGGTGCTGTTCCTCGGCCTGGTGCTCTCGCCGGTCGTCTATCTGCTGAGCACGATCTGGGCCTGGCGCCACCGAGAGCAGATCCGCGCCAAGGCCGGTCTCTCCGGCCTGTTCAGCCTGTGGTTCCCGCTGCTGACGACCTCGGTCGCGGCGTGGGTGTTGCTCGCGCTCGTACCGCGGCTGTTCGGCGCCCCGCTCCGCACGATCTGGCTGTTCTCCCCCGACTTCGCGCTGGGCCTGGTCGCGGGTGCCGTCGGCGGTGTGCTGTGGGCGGTGTTCAGGCTCGCCCTGGCCTACTCCGGGCGACCTGACGCAGCCTGAGAGCGCCCCCGGTCTCACGAGGGCGCCTCAGGCAGCGCCGGCCTCCCTAGTCGAGCAACCCATCCAGCGCCTGGCCCACCAGGTCGGCCCGCTCCTCGGCTGTGGACAGCTGCTCGAGCCCGAAGCCGAGCAGCAGGGTGTCCTCGGTGGAGGTGGCGGCGTAGGACTGGAAGAGCACCTCGCCGATCGCCCAGTTGCCGGAGTTCGGAGGCGAGCCGGCGGGTGGGCCGCCGGGCGTCCAGACGCTGGTCGTGTCCTCGAAACCGTCGGCGTCGGCCACGCCGTCGACTACCACGCGGGTGTCGTCGACGAACACGCCGACCCCGCCGGTGCCAGGGTCGGTGACGTAGCTGATCGACACCTCGACCGGGCCGCTGAAGCCGCTCAGGTCGTAGGACACGTCGGTCCAGCCGGGCGTGCTGTCGAGGATCGCGTTCCAGTCACCGGTGGCTCCGGTGCCGTTGCAGTCCTCACCCAGGTACGTCGTCAGGAACGGGTGCTGCGCCAGCAGGAACGAGCCCACACCGTCGCACTCGGTGGGCGAGTCCGTCGCCGTCAGACCGCCCGACTCCGGCAGCGTCGTCCAGTCGCTACCACCCGCCGACCGCGCCTCCACGATCACGAAGTCATAGCCCGGCTCGATGTCGGCGGACAGCTGGAAGTCCAGCGAGGCCGCGCTCCCGGCCGGGATGTCGACGGTGCGGGTGAGCCGCATGTACGACGCGTCGGCGTGCACCGCGCCGGCGTACCGCGTCCCCTCGACCGGGGCGAACGGGCTGCCCGCCTCGAGCGGGTACCGCGCGGCACCCTGGCTCGCGAACTGCGGGAACTCACCGACCGGCAGCACGTCGCTCGTCGGCTGCAGCGAGCCCGCCTCGTCGAGCGGGTTGTCGCCCTCGACGACCGGCCCGCCGAGCGTGCCGGCGAAGCCGTCGATCGGGTCGGCGATGCCGGCCACACCGGTCGGGTCGGCGATGTCGGTGCGGTTGAAGGCACCGAGGTAGTACTGCCGGAAGTCGTCGGCCAGGATCAGGCAGTCCTCGAAGAAGCCGGCCGTGCTCCCGCCCGGTCGCGGGTCGATGACGCACTCCGCCGACGGGTCGCCGTTGAGGCCGTAGTAGAGTCCGCCGACCGCGGTGCTGATGCCCGGCAGGCCTTGGTACTGCGCGGTCTCGCCGGCGTGGATCAGCTTGCCGCCGGAGTTGAGATAGTCGCGGACCGCGATCGTGAGGTACTGCTGCCGCTCGGCCACCGAGATGTCCGGCAGGTCGCCGAACGGCGTGCTGGTGAGCACGTCCTCGGGGTCCTTGGTGATCCGGTTGTCGCCGAGGTACCACAGCACGGCGTCGTAGTGGTCGAGGACGCCGAGGTCGTGCGGCACGCCCTGCGCGTCGACGTCCCAGACGTCGGCCGAGTAGCCGGCCGCCTCGACCGCCGCCACGTGGGCCGCGGCGTACTTCGGCGCGGTGGTGCCGGCCGGGTACGTCGGGTTGACGCCCGTGTAGTCCTCGTTGGCGATCACCAGCACGTCGTGCCCGGTGTCGGACGCCGACGGTGTAGGTGAAGCGGTCACTGCGCGACCCAGCCGCGCGCCGGGCTTGATGCCGCTGAACCACACCTCGACCTCGTCGCCGGGGTCGGCGCCGCGGACCTTCCCGCGGAACTCGGCGTAGTAGTCGTCGTTCTCGTCGCCGTAGCGCTCGCCGCCCGCCCACTCAGGCGCGCGGGTGGTGCGGATCCGGCCGCCGTCGATGCGGTAGCGCATCCGCAGCCGCTTGATCGCGCGCTTCGCGACGACGGCGACGGTCTGCGGGTCGCCGTACGACACGTCGAAGCTGTCGACGACGAAGTCGGGGGCGGTCAGACCGACCACGGACATCGGGTCGTCAGGATCGGACGCCGACTCGGCGACCGAGAGCGCGAACGGGATGTTCTTCTCGAACTCCGCCTGCACCAGGCCCTCGTCGTCGGGGAACTCGAAGCCGCTGCCGCAGTCCTCGGCCACCCACTCGTCGTCGGGGATCGAGTCGGAGACGCGCTCGCAGGTCGACATCTCGGGGGTGAAGCCGAGGGTGCCGTAGAGCTCGGTCATGTGGGTGTCGGTGTCGCCGTTGGTGGTGTAGAGCTCGGCGGAGATGTCGGGGTCGTAGCCCGGCACGGCGGGGTTCTCGTCGTCACCGGCCATCGTCTCGTAGATGACGTCGTCGGGCGTCGGAGTCGCGACCTGCCAGCCGGTGCCGTAGAGCAGCAGCTCGGCGGCGGAGTGGTAGTTGACGAAGAACTCGAAGCCGACCCGGCCGATGAAGGACGTCGAGGGCCTGCGTCTCGGGCTCGGAGTTGGGGCCGGGTCCGCGGTAGGTCTGGCTGCCGGGGTTGGGCGAGGAGCCCTCGTTGTCGTAGCCCCACTTGGTCGGCGTAGTTGCGGTTGAGGTCGACGCCGTCGGCCGAGGTGATCGTGCCGTCGCCGTCGTTGTCGCGGAGGTTCTTGCGCCACAGCCGCTGGCCGGGCTCGAAGGTGTAGTCGTAGCCGTCCGGGTTGGCGACCGGGACGAACCACAGCTCGTTCTTCGTTCAGCAGCCTGGTGATCGCCTGGTCCTTGCCGTAGCCGTCGACGACGTAGAGCATCAGTCGGCGGGTCATCTCCGGGGTGATCCACTCACGTGCGTGCTGGGCGCTGAGGTAGAGCACCGACGGCTTCTTGCCGTCCTTGTAGTAGCGGGCGTCCTTGGTGACCTTCAGCGCGATGATGTCCTGACCCTGCACGGTCTGCCCGATGGTGACGAGCTTGGTGATCTTGGGGTTGGCGGCGGCGACGGCTTCGTATTGCTCCTTCAGACCGCCCGGGCCGGAGTACTTGCTCCACACGGTGAAGCCCTCGGCCGCCAGCGCGGTGGCGCGCTGGGCCACGGTCTGCCCGTCGACCTTCTTGGTGCGGACGTCGATGCCCTGGCGGCGGAGCTTGGCCGCCTCCCGGGTGCTGAGCACCGTCTCGACGCGGATCAGCGCCTTGTCACCGTCCTGCCCGGCCACCCGGCTGAGGCTGAGGTCGTGCCGGTCGACGCCGAGGTCGACCACCGCCTCCAGCTCCGCCGGCGTCAGCTCGCCGACGTAGACGTCGAGCCGATCTCGTGAGCTCTGTGGCGCCGCGTTGGCGGTGCCGCCACCGGTGGCGGCCAGCAGGCCGAAGGAGAGAGCGGTGGCGCTCAGGATGGACAACAACGCTCGGCGCATGTCGGGCCCCCGGGAGTGCTCGGCCGGCGCGGTCTGCCGGCGCGGATGGGTGTCGCTCGTGGCAGTCCACCCAACATGGTCGAGCCTCGGGCGCCTGTCAAGGGCGGCCGGTGTCGCGGGTGATCGACCCTGGTCGAGGAGCCGGGAGCCTCCGTCCGACCCGGTGGTTCTTCGTGCGCAGCTCCTGGGGTAGCCTATGGCCAGCTTCTCGGGGGCGAGCACGGCTTCGAGGAGTGGGGGACTCTCATGGCGCGCCATGCAGCGACGTCGCATGTGACGGCTCGACGCGTAGCAGGAGTGGGTGCACTCGCGCTGCTCCTCGTCGGGGGAGTGTTGATCGTGCAGGCCCTGACACCGGGCCCGGAGGCCGCGTCCGACGACGACACCGCCGCGTCGAGCGCGCCCTCGGGGAGCGCGCGCTCGGGCTGTGCCGAGGCGGCCGCGCTGCGGATCGTCGCCGCGTCGGGGATCGCTCCGGTGATCGAGGCGCTGACCGACGGAGGCTGCGCCGAGGTCACGGTCTCGGTCAGTGACGATCCGACCGCGGTGGCAGGTCTGGCCAGCGGCGAGGTCGACGTGTGGGTGCCCGACAGCTCGGTGCGCGCGGTGCTGGCAGGCAGGGAGACAGCGTCCCAGGCCGTGAGTCTGGCCCGGAGCCCTGTCGTGATGGCCACCCACCGCAAGCTCGATACGAGCGCCTTCGCGCCCGGCGGTGCGACCAGCTGGGGGCTCCTGCTCCAACGCGGACCCTCGCAGCCCGTGGCCTTCGAGATCGCCGACCCCGCGGCGTCCTCCACCAGCCTGGTCGTGGCCGCTGCCTTGCGCGACATCGCCGTCGGCGCGACCGGTGACAAGTACCTCGGCCTGGCGGCGACGGCGTCTGCGATGACCGACCTGCCGGTGGTCACGACGAACGCCGTGAAGCGAGGCGTCGTCCGGATGACCGAGGCCCGGCTGCTGCCGGAGTCCCCCCAGGCGACGATCCTCGCGACGGCGGAGGGCAACCCCCACCTGGACTATCCCTGGGTCGCGTCTCCGGCGATCGCGGGCACCCCCGCCGGAGACGCTGCGGCGGAGCTGCTCGACCGGATCCAGTCGTCAGAGGGCAGCGAGCTCCGGCAGCGCCACGGACTCCTGGATCCCGACGCCACCGACTTCGACCTGCGCGGCGACGGAAGCGTCACCTCGCCGGTGATCGCAGTGCCGGGCAGGCGCGAGATCCCCAGCCTCTACGCCCTGGCGGAGAGCGGAGGGCTGCGCGGCAACTCGCTGGCGGTCCTCGACGTCAGCGGGTCGATGGCCGTGGCGGCGGGGCCAGGCCGGCCGACGCCCATGGACGGCGTGAAGTCGTCGGCGGCGCTCGCCACCCAGTTCCTCTCCGACGAGACGTCGCTGGGCCTGTGGCAGTTCGGCTATCAGCTGGAGCCGCCCAAGGACTACGTGGAGCTCGTCGCTCTGAGGCCCTTGTCGAAGAATCGCGGACAGCTCCAGTCGGCGATCGCAGACGCTGAGCCCCTGGACACCGGGACCAGCCTCCACCGCACCATCCTCGAGGCCGACCGCTACCTACGGGCGAACTGGAAGGCCGACCACTCCAACCTGGTGGTCGTGTTCACCGACGGCAAGAACGAGGACGCGCCCGGCGGGCTGAGCCTGCGTCAGCTGCTGACCAGGCTCGATGCGGAGCGCGACCCCGAGCGACCGGTCCAGATGATCCTCTTCGGCTATGGCGAGGCCGACACCAAGGCCCTGAAGACGATCGCGAAGCGCAGCGGGGGGCTGACCTACCAGATCGACCGTCCCGAGCAGATCGTGGGGGCCTTCATCGACTCCATCGCCCAGTCGGTGCTCGCCTCGCTGGAGTAGCGCCTTGGGTCGGACGGTCAGGCGAAGGTGAGCATCCGCGCCGCCACCCAGGCGATGTCGCCGGCTGCGGCGGCCGGGTCGGCGCCGGGCCGCGTCAGGTGCGAGAACACCAGCCGCACCACGGTGTCGAGCGCGGCATCGCGAGAGCGCTGGTCCATGTCGAGGGCGTAGGCCGCGGTGCGCTCGCGGATGCCCAGCTTGGCCACCTCCATGATCTCGTCGGCCTGCGTGGTCAGCAGCGGCAGCAGTGCGGTCTCGGCCCCCTGAGAGGCACTCAGCACCGCCTGCAGCAACGGCTGCTCCCTGGCGGCGGTGAGCACCCCGTAGGCCGCCGCGCGGATCGCCGCCACCAGGTCGTCGGGGTGCTCGTCGAAGGCCGTGCCCACGGCGCTCATGAAGCCCGCCAGCTCGGTGATCACCATCGCTTCGCCGAGCTGGTCGCGGTTACCGAACTCGTTGTAGACCGTCTGCCGGCTGACGCCCGCGCGGCCCCCGACCCCGGCCATGGTCAACCCGGCCCAGCCGTCCGCCGCGGTCAGCTCGAGGGCGGCGGCCAGGATCCTGTCTCGGGTGCTCGCTGCACCCGCGGGCTCGGTCACGGCGCCAGTGTAGGAACGCGGGCGATGCGGGAGAAGGTGGGGTGCACGACTCAGGCGAAAGCTTTGCCCTGCGCGGCGGCGTACCCACCCACCGCCGACCTGGGGTTGACTAGGCGGCATGGCACCAGGGGCGGAGCAGGACCGACCGACCGGCATCGACTTCGGCGGCAGCGGCATCAAGGCGGCGGCCGTGGACCTCGACGAGGGCGACTTCGCCACCGACCGGGTGCGGATCGAGACCCCACAACCGGCCACGCCCGACGCCGTCGCGGAGGTGCTGAAGGAGCTGCTCGGACAGCTGCCGACGTCGGCGGGAGCGGTCGGCGTGACGGTGCCCGGCGTGGTCCGACACGGGGTGGTGCACTCCGCCGCCAACATCGACGCCGCCTGGATCGGCACCGACGCCGACGCGCTGTTCACCGAGGTCACCGGTCGCGACGTCCACGTGGTGAACGACGCCGACGCGGCGGGCCTGGCGGAGGTGCAGTACGGCGCCGCGCGCGGACAGCGCGGGCTGGTGATCGTGACGACGCTCGGCACCGGGATCGGCTCGGCCATGGTCTTCGACGGCGTGCTGGTGCCCAACTCCGAGCTCGGCCACCTCGAGATCGACGGCCACAACGCCGAGTCGCGAGCCGCCAACTCCGCCCGCGAACGCGAGGAGCTGTCGTGGGAGGACTGGGCGGAGCGGCTGACGCGCTACTACTCGACGCTGGAGTCCCTGTTCTCGCCCGACCTGATCGTCGTCGGCGGCGGGGTGTCGAAGCGGTCCGCGGAGTTCCTGCCGTTGCTGGAGGTCGAGACGCCGATCGTGCCCGCCGAGCTGCGCAACAAGGCCGGCATCGTCGGCGCGGCGCTCGTCGCCGAGCGGGAGCTGCACGGATGAGGTCGTGCCTCGCCGCCGTGGGGGTCAGCCGGGGACGGTGACGGTGGCGAGCAGAGCGAAGTGGTCGCTGACCTTCGGGTCGTCCTGTCGCACCCGCTCTGCGCGGACCCTGAGCCCGTCGGCATAGAAGAGGTAGTCGATGGTGCGGTCGGGGGACGTCACGGCAGGGTCGTTGGGGAGGTGGGTGGCGTACGCCGGGTCGCCACCGTCGACCTCCGCGGCCGACGGGAACGACCGGTAGTCCTCGAGCAGTGGCGTCAGCTCGGTCTCCGGGGCGTAGAGGTGGCGCTGGGCCTTCGGGAGGCGGTCGTACGCCGGCCGGGTCGCGAGCAGGTTGAAGTCGCCGCCGAGCACCCACGAACCGTCGGTGTCGGCGAGGATGTCGCGCACCGCCGCCACCTGGCGCTGCATCGTGTCGCAGCCCTGCGCGAACGCGTCGAGGTGGGTGTTGAGAACGGTGAGGGGCTCTCCGCCGCGCACGGCGAGCTCGGTCGCCAGCACGGCGCGGTCGAAGTTGAACGCGACGGTCAGCGGGTCGCCGCAGATGTGCGGCAGCTGGTGGCGCGTCGCGCTGTCGATGCGGGTCTTGCTCAGCACGCCGAGGCTCATGCCGACCTCGCCCATCACCTTCGGGTGCGGGACGAAGCGGGCCTTCCAGTAGTACGCCGACGCGGTGCACGGGTAGGCCCCCGCCAACCGGGCCTTGACCTGTGCGAGCTGGTCGCGGCCGTCGGTCCGGGCGCTGCTGCGGTCGACCTCCTGGAGCAGGACCACGTCAGGGTCCTCGTCGCGGATCTCCTGGACGACCTCCTGCAGGGTGCGGGCCAGCGACTCCTTGCTGGGCCGTCGGTCGGGACCGCCACCGTCGGGGACGTCGTACCAGAAGACATAGCCGCGGCCGGCGAGGTACTGGATGTTCCAGCTCATCACGCGGATCTGCTGGCCCGGCTTGAGCGGCTCCGCGGCGGCCGTGCAGGTGATCTCGCCGGCCTCGAGGTCGTCGGGGTGGTAGGTCAGCGCGTAGACCGCTCCCGCCGCGAGGAGGGCGAGCAGGACCAGGCCGATGGCCAGCCGGATCGCCCATCCCACGAGTCGCGTCACGACCCAGAAGTCTAGGCAGCGAGGCCCGGCGTCGCCGGGGTTTGGCGGAGGTCGTCGGGGCTCGGTGACGGGCCCGCGGTTGGCTCTCCTGCAAGGATCGCACCATGAGCCACCGCCTTGCGGCCCCCACCCTGGCCCCCGACCCCACCGCCACGGCTCGGATCGAGGTCCGCGAGCTCACCAAGCGCTTCGGTACCTTCACCGCGGTCGACGCCATCTCCTTCGCCGTCCCGCCCGGCCGGGTCACCGGCTTCCTCGGCCCCAACGGCGCCGG
Organism: uncultured Actinomycetota bacterium; assembly: GCA_963719955.1. GTDB lineage: Bacteria > Actinomycetota > Actinomycetes > Propionibacteriales > Nocardioidaceae > Nocardioides. The sequence continues at coordinate 1,237,017 of CAVRDV010000002.1, forward strand.
CAAGACCACCACCCTGCGGATGCTGCTCGGGCTGGTCAGACCGACCAGCGGGCAGGCGCTCATCGACGGTCAGCCGTACGCCGACCTGGCCGATCCTCTGGGCACCGTCGGGGCCGCCCTGGAGGCCACGGACTTCCACCCGGGCCGCTCCGGCCGCAACCACCTCCGGGTGCTGGCGAGCACCAGCGGCATCCCCGACAGCCGGGTCGACGAGCTGCTCGAGCTGGTGGGCATCGCGACGTTCGCGAGCCGGCGGGCCGGCGACTACTCCCTCGGCATGCGGCAGCGGCTCGGCCTGGCGGCCGCGCTGCTGGGCGACCCGCAGGTGCTGCTGCTCGACGAGCCGGCCAACGGCCTGGACCCCAACGGCATCCGCTGGCTGCGCGGCTTCCTGCGCCACCTCACCACCGAGGGCAAGACGGTGCTGATCTCCAGCCACCTGCTCCAGGAGGTCGAGCAGACCGCGGACCACGTGATCATCGTGCACCGTGGGCGACTGGTCGCCGACGCCGCGATCGAGGAGCTCGCCGGCGCGCGGAGCACCATCGCCCACACCCCCGACCCGCGGCCCCTGCTCGGCACCCTCGCCGAGCACGACATCGGCGCGGAGGTCGACGAGGCGGGCGCCGTGGTGGCGCACACCGCGGACCAGCGCCTCGTCGGCGAGCTCGCCTTCGCGGCCGGCTGCCCGCTCTGGGAGCTGCGGGCCAGCCGTAGCGACCTGGAGCGGATCTTCTTCCAGGTGACCTCCGACCAGCTCGACGGCCCCGGCGACGAGCCGGGCGCCGTCCCGTCGCACGAGGGGGGTGCCGTCTGATGGCCACCCAGGGTCCCTCGCTCGGCCGCCAGGTCCGCTCCGAGCTGCTCAAGCTGTTCACCACCCGACTGTGGTGGGGCATGGCGCTGGGCGTGCTCGCCGCGGGCGCGGCGTTCTCCACGCTCTTCGCCGTCCTCTACGGCACCGACAACCTCGGCCAGGTCGGCGGACCCGAGGGCGGCGTCGTGGGCGACGCCACCCAGGTCGTCAACACCGTCTACACCGCCGGCATCGGCGTGGGCTACCTCCTGCTGCTCACCATCGGCGTGATCCAGATCGGCTCGGAGTACCGCCACCAGACCATCACCGGCACCTTCCTCGCCACGCCGCGGCGGGTGCGGGTGATGCTGGCCAAGGTGGTCGCGCTGCTGATCATCGGCGCGGCCTACGCGCTGGTCAGCATGATCGGCTCGGTGGGCTTCGGCGCCACCACGCTCGCGCTGTTCGGCAAGGATCCGTTCCCCTCCACCGACATCATCCGCACCCTGCTGCTCAGCCTGCTGGTGCTCGGCCTGTGGGCGCTGATCGGCCTCGGCGTCGGCATCCTGATCCGCAACCAGGTCGCCGCCCTGCTGATCGGCGTCGGCGTCGCGTGGATCGTGGAGCCCCTGGTGGCGTTCGGGCTGTCGTTCATCGACGCCGCCCGAGACCACGTCGTGCCCTACTTCCCCAGCGAAGCGACCAACGCGGTGATCAACACCGTGCAGGGAAGCCCCGATGCCGTGCGGCTCGACTGGTGGGCCGCGGCGCTGGTGCTCGCGGCCTACGCCGCCGTGCTGGCCGGGCTCGGCATCTGGCGCACCACGCGCGAGGACATCAGCTGACCGTCGGCCGTCCGGCCATCCCCAGCATCCGGCGTACGGCGCGCTCCAGGGCCTCGTCGGTCGCGCGCGCGGCCTTCGGGCCCGACTGAACGGTCAGCCGGCAGCCGAAGCCGTCGATCAGCGCGTGCAGCTCGCGGGCCGCCTCGTCGGGGGTCTGGTCGAGGTGGAAGCGACCACGCTCGACGCCGTCCTCGATGCAGGCGCGCACGAAGGAGTCCCAGGCCCGGTCGACCGCGATCCGGTCCTTGGCGAGGTCGGGCTCGTGCGCCGCCGCCCGCCAGTACTCCAGCCACAGCACCCAGCCGCTGCGACCACCCCCGTGGATCTCGTCGAGCGAGACCGCACTCATCACGAACCGGCGCAGCCGCTCCCAGGGGTCCTCGGTCTCCCGCAGGGAGCTGTCGAGATCGGCCAGCTCGGACCGGACCAGGTGGCGTAGCGCCTCCTTCCTCAGCTCGGCCAGCGTCGGGAAGTAGTGCCGCAGGCTCGCAACGGCCACGCCGCTCTCCTCGGTGACGTCCTGGTAGCGCAGGCCGGCGTAGCCCCTCCGGAGAAGGGTCCGGGAGGCTGCAGCCAGCAGGTCGTCACGCCGATGAACCGGCGGGCGGCCACGGCGTCGAGGCTGTGTGGTGCTCACATCGTGAGAACGTAGCCTGTCGATGAGGGCGATGTGGCCGCATTGATTTATCGTCTCCACAACCGAATAACGTAGGCGGCGTCGGGTTCGTGGGGTACCGGACGCCGCTTTCGCTTTCCCGACAGGGTTCCCGGCTCCTCAGCGCACGATCGAGTGGGTGATGTTCCGCTTCCTGCCGAGGAAGAAGATCCCGGGGATCGTCTCGAAACCGGCGCTCACGTTGCGCTTCAGCGTCGACCAGGTCACCGCCATCGTGCCGGAGCGGTCGTTGCTGACGTAGAAGATGGCGCCGCCGCCCTCGTGGGCGTGGTTGTCGGTGATCGTGGTGCCGGCGAGCGAGAGCCGCATCGTGTTGCCGTCGTTGTAGATCGCCCCGCCGGAGCCACCGCCCTTGGTGCCCGACCGGGCCGGGTTGGCGCCGTGGCCGATCGCCTTGTTGCCGGTGAAGACGCTGTTGTAGACCGACCAGGAGACGCCGATGCTCGACAGCGCCCCGCCGTTGCTGCACCGGCCCTTCTTGAACCGGCTGCCGGAGACGTAGACCGGCAGGTCGTGGAACTGGTCGAGCACCCGCACCGCCGCGCCGCCGAGGTCGGGCCCGGACTTGTCGCACCGGTTGCGGACGAACGTGGTGTTGACGATCTTGAGGCGGCCGCCGCGGGCGAAGATCGCACCGCCCCCGCCGCCGTCGTACTTCTTTCCGGTGGAGTTGCCCTGCACCATCCGGAGGTTCTGCACGACCAGTCGGGGGTAGGCCTGGTCGTTGCAGTGCGAGGTGGTCCAGGTCTGTCGCCGGTCGCAGGTGTTCTGGTAGAGGATGCGGCGCTTGCCAGCGCCGCTCAGCGTCACCTTGCCCTGCCCGTCGAGCACCACCTTGCGGCTGGTGTTGACGACCTTGGCGGTCGCCTTCATCACGATCTTCACCGGGGCGGAGCCGCAGCGGAACCGGATGGTGCCGCCCTTCTTGACCGCGCGGACGACGGCAGCGGAGGTGCAGCTGCCCGGCGTGCCCTTGCCGACCCAGCGGTCGGGGTTGGAGGTGTCGACGGCCTTCGCAGCCGCCGGCACCTTCACCTTCTTGGCGCCCTTGCCGGCGGCGTACGACGCCCCCGGCAGCACCGCGAGCGACACGGCGAGCGCGAGGAGGACCAGGCAGCAGCGACGAAGCATGCCTGCCAGGGTGACGGATCCTCCCCGCGCGCGCCAGTCGAACGGCCCAGTCCGCCGCGTGGCCCAGACCGGCCGGCCCGCCGACGGTTCAGTCGACGACGGACAGCAGCTCGCCGACCTCGCAGCCCAGCGCGTCGCAGATCGCGGTGAGCGTGCTGAAGCGGACGGCCTTGGCGCGGTTGTTCTTCAGGACGCTGAGGTTGACCACGGTGACCCCCACCTGCTCGGCCAGCGCGGCCAGGGTCATGCCGCGCTCCTCCAGCAGCCGGTCGAGGTGGCAGACGACCCGGTGCGGCTCCTCGACCGGCATCAGACGAGACCTTCGACGTCGTCCTGGAGCCGGGCCCCGGCCTTGAACGCCTCGGCGACCATTGCCGTCGCCAGCCCGACCACGAACGGCATGACCGGGAACGCGAGGGCGGCCCTCGGCCCACCGTCGACCCCAGCCGCCTTCAGGTCCACGTCGGCGAGGATCGCGAACGTGCAGGTGGCCTCGGCGAACGAGACGACCGTCCAGCCCACCATCAGCACGAGCGCCAGGGCCCGCAGGCGTCGCACGTTGGCCGGGTCGAAGGGCTCACCGCGGCCGATGGTCAGCATCACCCGGAGCAGCAGCCAGGCGATGACGGCGGCCAGCAGCGCGTAGCCCACCCCGGGGGCCAGGTCGAGCAGCCGCTGACGGGTGCTCGGGTCCGAGAGCAGCAGGGAGTAGTCGGCCTCGCTGTGGCGGATCCCCGCCGCCGTCAGCCCCGGGACCTCGACCTCGCTGAAGAACGGCACTCGCAGCCGGTCGCCTTGGGCCCAGCCGACGACCGGCGCGACCAGCCGGACGACGACGGTCGCGACCACGCCCAGCGCCAGCAGCAGCCCGAAGCTCCACTGGTCGGCGCGGTCGAAGCGGAACCAGTCGCGGCGCTCCCCCGTGGCGCCGCGACGGCCCGACGGGGTCGGGGTGGGTGAGGTGGTGCTGTTCATGGCGGTCCCCCTGACGTCGACAGACACATCGATGGTCGATGTTCATGACAAACGATATGCATATCGAGAAACGATGTCAAGAGGCGATCGTGACGGACCTCCCACCCACCCCGCGTGCGCGACCGATCACACGGGTCTATGGTCGAAAGTGGCGTACGACGCAGCGTCGTACGCCGGTCGTCATCGCGACCGGGCCTCCGAGGAGGACGACGTGGCCGAGCGGGACATCGCACCCCCCAGCGCGCTGGGGACGGGACGCCGTCGGTCGGGCCCGGTGCGCACGCAGCGCCCCGTCTACGTCGACCTGCTGCCGCCCTGCAACGACCGATGCCCGGCTGGCGAGAACATCCAGGCCTGGCTGGCAGACACCAAGGCCGGGCGACACGAGCTGGCCTGGCGGACGCTGACCCACGACAACCCGTTCCCCGCCATCCACGGACGGGTCTGCTACCACCCGTGCGAGGACGCCTGCAACCGCGGCCTGCTCGACGGCACCGTCTCGATCCACGCCGTCGAGCGCTTCCTCGGCGACCTGGCCCTGGAGCAGGACTGGCGGTTCGAGGCGCCCGGCAGCGCCACCGGCCAGCGGGTGCTCGTCGTCGGCGCCGGGCCGAGCGGCCTGTCGGCGGCCTACCACCTGCGTCGGCTCGGACACCACGTCGTGGTGCGCGACAACTCCGCCAAGCCGGGCGGGATGATGCGCTACGGCATCCCGGCGTACCGGCTGCCGCGCGCCGTCCTCGACGCCGAGATCGAGCGGATCGCCCAGCTCGGCGTGGAGTTCGAGCAGGACCACGTCGTCACCGACCTCCGGGCCGAACTGACCGACGGCGGCTTCGACGCCGCCTTCGTCGCGGTCGGCGCGCACCTGTCGAAGCGGGTCGACATCCCCCAGCAGGACGCCGGCCGGGTGCTCGACGCGGTGTCGTTCCTGCGCCAGGTCGAGTCCGGCGACGAGGCGTCCGAGGAGTACGCCGCTCTCGGCCGGGTGGCGGTCTACGGCGGCGGCAACACCGCCATGGACGCCGCCCGCGTGGCCCGGCGGCTCGGCGCGGACGACACGGTCATCGTCTACCGCCGCACCCGAGAGCAGATGCCCGCCCACCAGGAGGAGGCGTCCGAGGCCGAGCAGGAGGGCATCCGGATCAACTGGCTGCGCACCATCTCCTCGATGGGCGACCACGAGCTGACCGTCGAGGTGCAGGAGCTCGACGAGTCCGGTCGGCCGCACGGCACCGGGGAGTTCGAGACCCTCGCGGCGGACACCGTGATCCTGGCGCTGGGCCAGGAGAGCGACACCCGCTTCCTCGCCGGGCTGGCCGGCGTGGAGTTCGACGGCGACGTCGTCCAGGTCGATCCGGTGACGCTGATGACCGGGGCGCCCGGCGTCTTCGCCGGCGGTGACGCCGTGCCGAGCGAGCGGACCGTCACGGTCGGCGTCGGCCACGGCAAGAAGGCCGCCCGCAGCATCGACGCCTGGCTGCGCGGCGACGACTCCACGAAGGCGCCCCGGCATCCCGCTGGCGTCCTTCGACAAGCTGCACCTGTGGTACTTCGGCGACCACACGATGCGACAGCAACGCGCCCTCGACCCGGACGCGCGGGTGCAGGCCTTCGACGAGGTGGTGGCCGGGCTGTCGGCCGAGGAGGCGACCTTCGAGGCCGGGCGCTGCCTGTCGTGCGGCAACTGCTTCGAGTGCGACGGCTGCCTCGGGTCCTGTCCCGAGGACGCGGTGATCAAGCTCGGGCCGGGCAACCGCTACCGCTTCGACTACGACCGCTGCACCGGCTGCACGACCTGCGTGCGCCAGTGTCCGGTGCACGCGATCGAGATGGTCAGCGAGGAGGACCTCGAGTCGGCGGTGCTGTGGTGACCGAGCCGCGGCGCGCCACCATCGACGGCAACGAGGCCGCCGCCGACGTGGCCTACCGGCTCAACGAGCTCTGTGCCATCTACCCGATCACCCCGTCCTCGACGATGGCCGAGCTGGCCGACGAGTGGTCGAGTCACCAGCGGCCCAACGTCTGGGGCACGGTGCCGACGGTGATCGAGATGCAGAGCGAGGGCGGCGCGGCGGGGACGCTGCACGGCGCGCTCCAGGCCGGGGCGCTGGCGACGACGTTCACCGCGTCGCAGGGGCTGCTGCTGATGATCCCCAACATGTACAAGATCGCCGGCGAGCTCACCTCCTCGGTCATCCACGTGGCGGCCCGGTCGCTGGCGGCGCAGGGGCTGTCGATCTTCGGCGACCACCAGGACGTGATGGCGGTCCGGCAGACCGGCTTCGCTCTGCTGTCGTCGGGCTCGGTGCAGGAGGCCCACGATTTCGCCCTGGTGGCGCAGGCGGCCACGCTGCGGGCGCGCGTGCCGTTCGTGCACTTCTTCGACGGGTTCCGCACCTCCCACGAGCTCAACACGATCGAGCTGCTGCCCGACGACGTGCTGCGTGCCGTGGTGCCGGAGCCGCTGGTGCACGAGCACCGGATGCGGTCGATGTCGCCGGAGCGGCCGATGGTGCGCGGCACCGCCCAGAACCCCGACGTCTACTTCCAGGCCCGCGAGACGGTGAACCCCTTCTACGCCGCCGTGCCCGGCATCGTGCAGGCGGCGATGGACGAGGTGGCCGCGCACGCCGGGCGTTCCTACCGGCTGGTGGAGTACGCCGGCCACCCCGAGGCCGAGCGGGTCATGGTGGTCATGGGCTCCGGCGGCCAGACCGTCGAGGAGACGGTGCGGCACCTCGTGGCCACCGGGGAGCGGGTCGGCGTCCTTCGGCTGCGGCTCTATCGCCCCTTCCCCGCCGACGAGCTGGTCGCGGCGCTGCCGAGCTCGGTGCGATCGGTCGCCGTCCTCGACCGCACCAAGGAGCCGGGCTCGGGCGGCGAGCCGCTGTTCCTCGACGTGGTGTCGGCGCTGTCGGAGGCGGTCGGGTCCGGGCGGCTCGCGGCGATGCCGCGGGTGGTCGGTGGCCGCTACGGCCTGTCGTCGAAGGAGTTCACGCCCGGCATGGTGGCCGGGGTGTACGCCGCCCTGGCCGCGCCGTCGATGCCGCCGCGGTTCACCGTCGGCATCCACGACGACGTGAGCGGCCTGTCGATCGACTACGACCCCGACCTCGACATCGAGGACCCGGAGACGCTGCGGGCGGTGTTCTTCGGGCTCGGCTCCGACGGGACCGTCGGAGCCAACAAGAACACCATCAAGATCCTCGGCGCCGACGACTCGGTGTTCGCTCAGGCCTACTTCGTCTACGACTCCAAGAAGTCCGGGGCGACCACGGTGTCGCACCTGCGGTTCGGGCCGCACCCGGTGCGGGCGGCGTACCTCGTCCGCGAGGCGGGCTTCGTCGGCTGCCACCACCTCGGCCTGCTCGACCAGCTCGACGTGCTCGACGTCGCGGCGCCCGGCGGCACGCTCCTGCTCAACGCACCGCTGCCATCCGAGGAGGTCTGGGAGGCGCTGTCGGCGCCGGTGCAGGAGCAGATCGTGGCCAAGCGGCTGCGGCTGTTCGCCATCGACGCGGGTCGGGTGGCGCGGGACGCGGGGCTGCCCGGCCGCACCAACACCGTGCTGCAGACCTGCTTCTTCGCCATCTCCGGCGTGCTGCCGCGCGAGGAGGCGATCGCCCAGGTGAAGGCGGCGATCGAGAGGACCTACGCCAAGCGAGGGGCGGAGGTGGTCGCGCGCAACGACGCCGCCGTCGACGCCGCGCTGGGGGAGCTGCACGAGATCCCGGTGCCGGGCGTCACCTCGGTGCGGCCGCGGCCGCTGCTGGTGCCCGACTCGGCGCCGGCCTTCGTGCGGGAGGTCACCGCGACGATGATGGCCGGTCGCGGCGACGACCTCCCCGTGAGTGCGCTGCCGGCCGACGGCACCTGGCCGAGCGGCACGACGGCGTACGAGAAGCGCCGGATCTCCGACGTGGTCGCCGAGTGGGATCCGGAGGCGTGCATCCAGTGCGGCAACTGCGCCTTCGTCTGCCCGCACTCCGTGCTGCGCGCGAAGTTCTTCGAGGCCGACTGGCTGGAGCAGGCGCCCGGCGGGTTCGTGTCGGCACCGCTCAACGCGGCCGGGCTGCCGAGTAGCCGCTACACGCTGCAGGTCTACACCGAGGACTGCACCGGCTGCGGGCTGTGCGTCGAGGCCTGCCCGATCACGGTCCCCGGCTGGCCGGGTCCGTCGGGCTCGTCCGAGGAGTCGACGGGAGCCGCCCGCAGGGCGATCAACCTGACCGACGACCCGGCGGTGCTGGACGCCGGGCCGGCCCAGGTGGCGTTCTTCGAGTCGCTGCCGGCTCCGGCGCGGTCGCGGGTCGACTTCGGCACGGTGCGCGGGACCCAGTTCCTGCAGCCGCTGTTCGAGTTCTCCGGCGCCTGCGCAGGGTGCGGCGAGACGCCGTACCTCAAGCTGCTGACGCAGCTGTTCGGCGACCGCTCGACGGTGGCCAACGCGACCGGCTGCTCCTCGATCTACGGCGGCAACCTGCCGACCACGCCGTGGGCCGCGAACGCCGAGGGCCGCGGCCCGGCCTGGTCGAACTCGCTGTTCGAGGACAACGCGGAGTTCGGGCTCGGCATGCGGCTGGCCGCCGACCTGCACACCGACCTGGCCCGGCAGCGGCTCGCCGAGCTGGCGCCGGTGGTCGGCGACGAGCTGGTCGACGAGATCCTCGACTCCGAGCAGGTCACCGAGTCCGAGCTGACCCACCAGCACGTGCTGATCGCCAGGCTGTCGGCGCGGCTCGAGGAGCTCGACGGCACCGCCGAGGGGTCGGCGTACGCCGCCGCGATCGCCGACCTGCGCAGCGTCGCCGACCACCTGCTGCGGCGCAGCGTGTGGATCGTCGGCGGCGACGGCTGGGCCTACGACATCGGCTCCGCCGGGCTGGACCACGTGCTGGCCAGCGGGCGCAACGTCAACGTGCTGGTGATGGACACCGAGGTCTACTCCAACACCGGCGGCCAGTCGTCCAAGGCGACCCCGCTCGCGGCCGTCGCGAAGTTCGCCTCCGCCGGCAAGACCGCGGCCAAGAAGGACCTGGCGCTGCAGGCGATCGCCTACGGCTCGGTCTACGTCGCCCGGGTCGCGATGGGCGCCGACCCGCAGCAGACGCTGCGGGCCTTCCGCGAGGCCGAGGCGTACGACGGCCCGTCGCTGCTGATCGCCTACAGCCACTGCATCGCCCACGGCATCGACATGAGCAAGGGGCTGACCCAGCAGAAGCGGGCCGTCGACTCCGGGCACTGGCCGCTGGTGCGCTACGACCCGACGCTGCGCGACCGCGGCCTCAACCCGTTCATGCTCGACTCGCCGCGGCCGACGATCCCGCTGCGCGACTACGTCTATGCCGAGCTGCGCTACCGCTCACTGCGCGACGCCGCTCCCGAGGAGGCCGAGCGGCTGCTGGGCCTCGCCCAGGCCGTCCGTCGACCAGCGCTGGGCGACGTACGAGGAGATGGCCACCCGGTCCGCCGGCGACTTCCTCCCCGACCCGCGCCGCAAGGACCACCACCCGCTGGAGGGGCTGGGCACGCCGCTTGGCACGTAGCCGGGTGGGCTTCCGGCTGGCGCCGGAGGTTGACGTTTGGGTCTTGGGAGCCCGGACGCACTACGGACGTTGCTCGCTGATTCCGAGCTCACACCTCCTGAGACAGCCGTCTAAACCCCCGCGAACGGACCACCACGGGTCCGATGGCCGCCGTCACCAAGACAGCCAGCGTCAGCACCAAACCCAGCCATCCCGGTAGCGGTCCCAGTTGCACACACCCGGACTCCCTCACCGACTCAGTGCCAATTCGTCCGCCCACGGCGTCGTAGCAGTATCCACTGGACGCGTGAGCGAGCCACCACGAAGCAACGAATGCTCCAAACCAGCCGCCAGGGAAGAGCAACGACCCCAGAGCCTTATCCGCCCTGGTGAACGTTGGGCTGGCCCACAAACACGCCACTCCATATGCCCAGCCCACCACCGGCAGCAAGGATCCCCAGCTCAACCACCGGACGATCCGGCGAATATCGCCACTCCCCTCGGGCGAAAGGACAGGATCGTCGAGAGTGGAGTTCGTGGCACTCATGAGAGATTGCAGCTGATGCTGCGGCTGTAGAGACCCGTGGCTCCGCCTCGAATCTGCATGCACTTGGTGACGCTGACCAACGAGAACGAGTACTTGTGAGTGGTCAAGCCTCGCACCTCCCAGCCGACGTTGCGCTTGGACTTCGTATTGCCGTCGTAGCTGACGATCGTCGCGGAACCGCCCACGTTGGTGATGCTTGAACTGGTGATCTTGCCGCTGCTACCGCACCAGTTGAGCTGCATCCATGAGTGGGCAGTTTCGATTCCCCACAGCGTCCAGCCCGTGTAGTAATAGTGGTACCAGCATCCGCTCGCAGCGGCAGAGACCGAGCCGCTGATCTTCGGAGCAACGAGGCCGGCCGAGGCTGCATCCTCGGCTGAGAGCGAACCAGTGGCGGTTTGTGTCTCCCCCTCCTCCAGGTTCTCCCGGAGGAGCAGGCCAACCTGCAACCTCTGATCGGGGGTCAACTTTGCGATCGCCCCATCGGGGTCGTCGGATAGCAGGATTGAGACCACGAGATCCCTTGCCACGGTGGGCCCCCCAGCCACGGCTGGCGAATTCGTGGCCAGACCCAGGGAGAGGGCAGCGACGACCGAGACAGCGAAAGACCGTACTTTTCTAATGAGCACCCCCGAGATTTGGTAGTGACATAACCGGAAGCCTTGACAGCTTGACTCCGCCGCGGTGCTCGGATCGTAGCCGATCCCGGACCCTTCGGACAGAGGCGATTCGATGCGCATCCACGGGGCCGTCTCGACGGCCGCCCGAGCCCACGACCCGCCCCTGACCGCAGGCGACGCCCGGGCATCGCGCTTCCTCCCCTTGACAACAATTCACCACCTGTGGAATAAATTCAGCATGCACCGAATTCGCCGCCACACAGGTCCCGTCCCCCCGATACCGGACGCCATCTCCACCAAGGCGGTGATGCCGGTCATCGCGATCAGCCTGATGACGATCGTGTCGGCGGTCGTCGGCCTCAACGTCGCCCTGCCCGACATCGCCCGGGCGACCGGCGCGACGCAGACCCAGCTGACCTGGATCATCGACGCCTACACCATCGTCTTCGCCGCGCTGCTGTTCTTCGCCGGCGCGCTCGGCGACCGGTTCGGTCGCAAGCCGTTGCTGGTCGCCGGCCTCGCGACCTTCGGCGCCGCAGCCGTCGCCGGCACGTTCATCGACACCCCGACCGGCCTGATCGCGGTCCGCGCCGTCATGGGGCTGGGCGCGGCGGCGGTGATGCCGACGACCCTCTCGGTGATCACCACCTCCTTCCCGGAGGAGGAGCGGCCACGCGCCATCGGCGTCTGGGTCGGCATCGCGGGCGCGGGCGCGATCGTCGGGCTGTTCATCACCGCGATCCTGCTGGAGTACTTCGCCTGGCAGTCCTTCTTCTGGATGAACGTCGTCCTCGCGACCGCGGCGATTCTCGGCACCCTGGCCAGGGTTCCCGACTCCGTCGACGAGCACCCGCCCGCCGTCGACGTGGTCGGCGGCGTGCTGAGCCTGGTCGGCATGGGCGCGCTGGTCTTCGGCATCATCGAGGGCCCGGAGCGCGGCTGGACCGACGCCGCCACCGTGGCCGGCCTGGTCGTCGGCGCGGTCGGCCTGGCGGCGTTCGTCGGCTGGGAGCTGCGCCGGGCCGAGCCGCTGCTCGACCCGCGGCTGTTCACCTCCCGCGGCTTCTCGGTCGGCAGCCTGGCCATCGCGGTGACGTTCTTCTGCTGGTTCGGGCTGATCTTCTCGATCCTGCAGTACCTCCAGTTCGTCGTCGGCTACAGCCCCCTCGAGGCCGCCGTACGCCTCCTCCCGATCCCGTTCCTGCTCATCCCCACCGCCCGGCTGGCGCCCCGGATCGCCGTCAAGCTCGGCTTCCGCCGCCTGGTCCCGGTCGGCATGGTGCTGCTCGCGGTCGGGCTCCTCCTCGTGAGCCGCTCGCAGGTCGACCTCGACTACCCGCTCTTCGCCGTCGGGCTGATGGTGGGTGCGGCCGGCATGGGCCTGTCCGGTACGCCGTCCACGACCGCCGTCACCGAGGCGCTCCCGCCGGCCAAGCAGGGGGTGGCCTCCGCGATGAACGACACTGCCCGCGAGCTCGGCGCAGCGCTCGGCATCGCCGTCCTCGGCTCGACGCTCAACCAGGTCTACCGCGACGCGATGGCCACCCACGTCTCCGACCTTCCGGCCCAGGTCGCGGAGCGGATCCTCGGCTCGGTCGCCTTCGTCTCGGCCCCCGAGCTCGGGCAGCTGGGCGAGCGGGGCCAGCAGCTCGCCGATCTCGGCCGTCAGGCCTTCGTGGACGGCGTCAGTGCCGCGCTCACCCTGGCGGCGCTGGTCGCTCTGGGGACCGCCGTCCTCGTGGCTGCGTTCGGCCCCCGTGCCGAGCGCCCGGCGCCCGTCGGACAGGTCGACGAGGGTCAGCCCGCCTGATCGGCCGCCGCCCCGGGCGCGGCACCCGACCCTCCCAGCAGGCGCACCTCGCGCTGGGGGAAGGCGATCTCGATGCCGGCCTCGTCGAAACGTCGCTTGATGCTGATCGCGACCCGGCTGCGCGCCTCCCGCAGCTCCCGGATCGTGGCGCCGTGCCAGAACAGCACCGCGAGGTTGATGGTGGAGTCGCCGAACTCCTCGACGTACGCCGCCGGCGCAGCCGGCTCGGCCTGCACGAGGTCGACGTCCTCGGCGGCGCGCTGGGCCAGGTCGACAGCCTGCTCCAGGTCGGAGCCGTAGGCGACGCCGACCATCAGGGTGGTCCGCCGGCAGGGCGTGCGCGTGTGGTTGACGATCGGGTTGCCCAGCACCGAGGCGCTGGGGATCACCACGTCGAGGCCGTCGAAGGTGCTGAGCCGGACCGACCGGAGGTCGATGTCCCGCACCGTACCCTCGTAGTCCAGCGACCCGATCTGGTCGCCGACCCGGAAGGGGCGGCGCAGCTGGATCAGGATCCCGGCCACCAGGTTCTGCAGGATGTCCTGCGCGGCGAAGGCCAGCGCGATTCCGCCCACCCCGAGTGCGCCCAGCAGCGGCCCGACGGTGACCCCGGCCAGGTCGAGCGCATAGACGGCGCCGCCCACGAGGAGCACCAGCCCGGCCAGCCGGCCGACCTGTCGTGCGACCGCGGCGTCCGAGCCGACCCGGCCCAGCGCGGCACCCAGCGCCACGCGTACGGCGATCGAGACGACCACCACGACCGCCATCGCCACCGCGCCGACGACCCACGGGTCGGGGTCGGTGATCCAAGAGGGCATGCAGCAGGGGTTACCGGCCAGGACGAATCGAAACCTGCCACGCCTCCCTGGACCGAACCGGCGCGAGGACTTGCCAAGGCCTTGGCCGCCCCGCCCGTCAGCGCCGATCACCCGGTCCCGGCCACCCTGTGGATCGCGCTCTGGAACTCCCCGCCACATGTGGCGCCCTGGCGACAAGGAAAAGCCCCAGGTCACAGACCTGGGGCTGCCGTGCGCGAGGGGGGAGTTGAACCCCCACGTCCTTTCGGACACACGGACCTGAACCGTGCGCGTCTGCCTATTCCGCCACTCGCGCGTGAAGCGGGCTCAGGGTATCCCACCGGATCGGGCCCTCCCAAACCGGTGACCCGGGGCGTGGAGGTTCATCAGGGTAGGCAGGCGAACCATCGCTTCCCCGGGTGAACTCACCCGGATAAGTGAGTGTTGACCTGCCTACCCTGGTGAACCTCCACCACCCCCCACCCCCACGGATGCGGGGAAGACGGGGCCGGCCCGGATACGATCGATCAGGCTTCAACCGCGGGTGGGGTGGCAGCGTCTCACCCGTTGCAGGCTGCGCACCGAACGGTACGCCGCCCAGCGGCCGGCCACCCGAGGCTCAGCCGCACCAGCAGCAACCGACGAGCAACACCCACCAGCAACGCCCACGACGAACCGGACAGCAGACGCCAGCAGCGGAAGGAGGTCGTCACCCGATGGGTGCCTTGGCGCGCTTCGAGCAGAAGCTGGAGCAGGCGATCTCCGGCGTCTTCGCGCGCGCCTTCCGCAGCGCGGTGCAGCCGGTCGAGATCGCGGCGGCGCTCCAGCGCGAGGTCGACAACAACACCCAGATCCTCAGCCGCAACCGCCGCCTGGTGCCCAACGACTTCCGGGTCGAGCTGAGCTCGGCCCGACCTCGACCGGCTGGCGGCCTACGACCGACGCGATGGCGCGCGATCTCGCCGAGCAGCTCCAGGACCACGCCGCAGGAGCAGGGCTACGTCTTCCCCGGTCCGATCTCGATCACCTTCGAGGCCGCCGACGACCTGACCACCGGGCGGTTCCGGGTGGCCAGCCGCGCGCTGGCCAGCGCGTCCGACGGCCGACCAGCGCACCCGGCGACGCGCCGCTCGCGCGCCGTCCTCGACATCAACGGAAGCCGCCACCCGCTGCTGCCCCCGGGCCTGGTGATCGGCCGCGGCACCGACGCCGACATCCGCATCAACGACCCCGGCATCAGCCGCCGCACGTCGAGTTCGCGGTCGCCGACGACCCGGAGGCGGAGCGCGGGCTGCGGCTCACCGTTCGCGACCTCGGCTCGACCAACGGCATGCTCGTCGACGGCCACCGCGTCACCTCCGCGCGGGTGCGCGACGGCTCCGTGGTCAAGATCGGGCACACCGAGATCGTGGTCCGCGTGGTCGACGAGACCGGGCGCCCGACGAGGTCGACCCGGCACCGGAGAGGAGCCCGGTGTCTGAGCTCACCCTGTTCCTGATCCGGCTCGCCTATCCTCGCCATCCTCTGGATCTTCGTGCTGTCGGCGATCTCGGTGATCCGCTCCGACATGTTCGGCGCCCGGGTGCCCGAGGCGGCCCGCGCCGCGGCGCCGCCGCCCGCGGTCAAGGCCGGCAGAAGCGCGCCGACGCCGCCGCGGCCAGCCCACCCACCTGCTCGTGGTCGAGGGCGACAACGCCGGCGCCCGCGCCGAGCTCGCCGACGCCCCGCTCCTGATCGGTCGCGGCACCGACGCCGCGATCCGGCTCGACGACGACTACGTCTCCACCCGGCACGCCCGCGATCGCGCGCCAGCGGCGACCAGTGGTTCGTCGAGGACCTCGGCTCGACCAACGGCACCTACGTCGGCAGCAGCCGGATCACCCAGCCCACCACGCATCGCGCTCGGCACCCAGGTCCGCATCGGCAAGACGATCCTGGAGCTGCGGAAGTAGCCCATGGCCGAGCTCCGACTCCAGTACTCCGCCATCTCCGACGTCGGCCGGGTCCGCAAGGACAACCAGGACTCCGGCGTACGCCGGCCCCTGGCTGCTCACCGTCTGCGACGGCGTCGGCGGCGCCGCCCGCGGCGACATCGCCTCCAGCACCGCGGTCCAGCAGCTGCGCCGCCTCGACCGAGCAGCCTCGCGACGACGACCTGCTCGCGCCAGGTCGCCGGCGCGCTGCACCGCGCCCACGACCGGATCGGCGAGCTGGTCGAGGAGGACCCCGCCCTCACCGGCACCTCCACCACCGCGACGGTCGCGCTCTTCGACGGCACCCGGCTCGGCATCGGCCACCTCGGCGACATCCGCGCCTACCTCTTCCGCGACGGCGAGCTCGTCCAGCTCACCCACGACCACACCTTCGTGCAGTCGCTGATCGACGAGGGTCGGATCACCGAGGAGGAGGCGCGCACCCACCCGCACCGCAACCTCATCCTCAAGGCCCTCGACGGCATCCACGAGGGCGAGCCCGACCTGTTCTACGTCCGACCGTCGAGCCGGGCGACCGCATCCTGCTCTGCAGCGACGGCGCCTGCGGCGTCCTCACCGACGGCCGGATGGCCGACATCCTCTCCACCGGCACCCCCGACTTCGCCGCCGTCGAGCTGGTCCGCGCCAGCCTCGAGGCCGGCAGCACCGACAACGTCACCTGCCTCGTCGCCGACGTCGTCCGACGAGACGCCGCCGGAGGACCTGCGCAGCCGCTGCTGGTCGGCGCCGCCGCCGAGCTGCCTCGCAAGCCGGATGCTGGCCGGCCGCGCCGTCGGCGGCCTCTTCCGCGGCCACCGCTCCGGCGACACCGGCGAGATCGAGCCGGTCCACGCCGACCTCCCCGAAGAGGCGCGGCTTCGCGATCGCCTCCGACCCGATCGACCCCGAGGCCGCGCGCTACGCCCCCCGCCCGCCGCCGCTACGTGTGGCTGCGCCGCCTCCTGGCCGCTGCAGTCGCTCGCTCGGGCTGGCTGGCGATCGGCTCGCGCGCCGGCTAGTCGTGGATGCCAGACGCAGTTCTACGTCGGCCGAGCAGGACGGCGTGGTCACGATCTTCCGCGGCGTCGACGCCGACCTGCTCGGCCTCTCGCTCTCCCAGCCCTACGAGGTCACCGACGTCGACCGTCGAGCCAGCTCTCGCGACATCGACGCCGAGCAGGTCACCGAGGGCATCGAGCGCCGAGCGACCTGGACGACGCGCGGCTGACCGTCGACAACTGTACGCCGCGCGCCAGGACGTCGCCCGGCGTGAGCGGGCCGCGATGGCCGTGAGCCAGACCGTCCGCCCTGATGGGCTTCGTGCACCGGCGTCGGCGCGGGGCGCGGAGCTGTTCCTGCTCGTCCTCGCGCTGGCCGTCGGCATCGGCGCCTACGCCGCCGTCGGGGCTCGGCGTCGAGGGTGAGGTGCCGGCCGACATCGTCGGCTACGGCGGCTGGCTGGCCGCCCTGGTCATCGGCGCCCACGTGGTGGTCCGCTTCGTCGCGCCGTACGCCGACCCGGTGCTGCTGCCGGTCGTGGCCGCCCTCAACGGGCTCGGCCTGGCCGTGATCCACCGCCTCGACCTCGCCGACGCGGCGCACGGCGGCCGGACAGCTTCGCGCGCCAGCAGCTGACCTGGATGACGCTCGGCGTGGTGCTCTTCGTCGCGCACGCTGCGTGGTGCATCCGCGACCACCGCAGCGCTGCAGCGCTTCACCTACACCTTCGGGCTCGGCGGCGATCCTGCTGCTGCTGCTGCCGATGCTCCCGGGCATCGGCAACGAGATCAACGGCGCCCGGATCTGGATCCACGTCGGCCGGCTTCAGCTTCCAGCCCGGCGAGGTCGCCAAGGTGCTGCTGGTGCTCGCCTTCGCCGGCTACCTCGTCCGGCACCGCGACGCGCTGGCGCTCGCCGGGTCGCCGGGTGCTGTTCGTCGACCTGCCCCGCGGCCGCGACCTCGGCCCGATCCTGGTGATGTGGCTGATCTCGCTGGCGATCCTGGTCTTCCAGCGCGACCTCGGCTCCTCGCTGCTCTTCTTCGGCCTCTTCCTGGTGATGCTCTACGTCGCCACCGAGCGTCCCGGCTGGCTGCTGGTCGGCGGCATGCTCTTCGCCGCCGGCGCGCTACCGTCGCCTACCTCGTCGGCCACGTGTCGACCTGCGCGTCGACCTGTGGCTGCACCCGTTCGACTACTACGGCGGCGAGGGCGCCCGCGACAGCGGCTACCAGATCGTCGAGTCGCTGTTCGGGCTGGGCTGGGGCGGCCTGCTCGGCCGGGGCTTCGGCGACGGCCACCCGTGGCGGATCCCCTTCGCCGAGTCCGACTTCATCGTCGCCGCGATCGGCGAGGAGCTCGGGCTGACCGGCGCTGATGGCGGTCATCCTCTGCTACGGCCTCATCGTCGAGCGCGGCCTGCGCACCGCGCTGATCTGCCGCGACGCGCTTCGGCAAGCTGGTCGCCACCGGCCTGGCGATCGTCTTCGCCCTGCAGGTCTTCGTCGTCATCGGCGGCGTCACCCGGCTGATCCCGCTGACCGGCCTCACCACGCCGTTCCTGTCCTACGGCGGCTCGTCGCTGGTCGCCAACTGGGTGATCGTCGCCCTGCTGCTGCGCATCTCCGACCACGCCCGCCGCCCGATCCCGGTGCCTCGACGACGCCGAGGAGCCCGACGCCGACGACGAGGCGACCCAGGTGGTGAAGCTGCGTGAACAAGCCGATCCGCACGCTCGCCGCTGTTCTGCGCTGCTGCTCTTCGTGGCGCTGCTGGTCAACGTCACCTACGTGCAGTACGTCCACGCCGGCGACCTCAAGGCCGACCCCCGCAACCGTCGCGTCATCGACGCGGCGTTCTCCCGCGACCGCGGCCCGATCCTGGTCGACCGCGAGGCGATCGCCGAGTCGGTGCCGAGCGACGACCGCTACGAGTACCAGCGCGTCTACACCCAGCCGTTCAAGTACGCCCCGTCACCGGCTTCTTCTCCTTCTTCACCCAGACCGGCATCGAGCAGACCCAGAACGCCGTGCTCTCCGGCGACGACCCCCGGCTGTTCGTGACCCGCCTGGTCGACCTGCTCAACAACGCCTCCCCGCAGGGCGGCCGGGTCCAGCTGACCCTCGACCCGGCGGCGCAGACGGCCGCCTTCGACGGGCTTGGCGGCGCTGGGCTCCGAGGTGCAGGGGTCCGTGGTCGCCCTCGAGCCGACGCACCGGCCGGATCCTGGCGATGGTGTCGCTGCCCAGCTACGACCCCAACCAGCTGGCCACCCACGACCTCGCCGCGGAGGTCGCCGACTACAACCGGCTGCGACGACGACCCGTCCGAGCCGCTGCTCAACCGTGGCATCCAGACCCGGCTTCCGCCCGGGTCGACGTTCAAGATCGTCACCGCCGCCGCCGCCCTGGAGGAGCGGGCTGACCGACGACGCCGAGTCGCAGGTGCCCGGCGGGGCGTCCTACCAGCTGCCGCAGACGCACGGCGCGTCCATCGACAACGGCGGGCGGCGCTGCGGCACCGACACAGATCACGCCTCGACCCAGGCCCTCGCGCAGCTCGTGCAACACCACGTTCCTCGCAGCTCGCCGACGAGCTCGGCGCAGGAGACGATGCTCGAGCAGGCCGAGAAGTTCGGCTTCAACAGCACCTACCTCGACGACCTCAACGGGCAGGCCGAGTCGGTCTTCCCCGACGACATGGACCGCCCGCAGACCGCGCTTGTCGGGCATCGGCCAGTTCGACGTCGCGGCCACCCCGCTGCAGATGGCGATGGTCGTCGCGGGCGTCGCCAACGACGGCACCGTGATGCAGCCCTACCTCGTCGACGAGGTGCTCTCCCCCGACCTCGACGTGCTCGACAAGCCCTCGCCGAGCCGGCTCTCCGAGGCCGTGTCCGGCACCACCGCCAACGAGCTGACCAAGATGCTCATGGCGACGGTCACCTCCGGCACGGCGGCGCCCGCCGCCATCCCCGGCGTCCAGGTCGCCGGCAAGACCGGCACGGCAGAGAACTGCGACGGCTGCAACGCCCTACGCGTGGTTCGTCAGCTTCGCACCGGCCGACGACCCGCAGGTCGCGGTCGCGGTGATGATCCAGGGCGCCGGCATCGAGGCCGACGACATCGCCGGCGGCCGGCTCGGCGGACCGATCGCCAAGGCCGTGATGGAAGCCGTGGTGCTGGACCAGTGACGGGTGGAGCTGTGAGCAGTGTCGCAACGGGCAGCGGGCCACCAAGTGCGCAAGGATGGGAAGCGATGAGCGAGACCGATCATCGTCGGCGGCCGCTACGAGCTCGGCGAGCTGCTCGGCCGCGGCGGCATGGCCGAGGTGCGCAAGGGCGTCGACCTGCGCCTCGGGCGCGACGGTCGCGGTCAAGCGGCTGCGCACCGACCTCGCCAGCGACGCGACCTTCCAGGCGCGGTTCCGCCGGGAGGCGCAGTCGGCGGCCTCGCTCAACCACCCCTCCATCGTCGCGGTCTACGACACCGGCGAGGAGATGGCCCGCGACGGCACCGACGTCGCGCAGCCCTACATCGTGATGGAGTACGTCGCCGGGCCGCACGCTGCGCGACATCCTCCGCGAGGGCCGCAAGATCCTCCCCGAGCGCGCGCTGGAGATCACCAGCGGCGTGCTGTCGCGCGCTCGACTACACCCACCGGGCCGGCATCATCCACCGCGACATCAAGCCCGGCAACGTGATGCTCACGCCGTCCGGCGACGTGAAGGTGATGGACTTCGGCATCGCCCGCGCCGTCTCCGACGCCTCCGTCGACGATGACCCAGACCGCGGCGGTCGTCGGCACGGCGCAGTACCTCTCCCCCGAGCAGGCCCGCGGCGAGACCGTCGACTCCCGCTCCGACGTCTACTCGACCGGCTGCCTGCTCTACGAGCTGCTCACCGGCCGGCCGCCGTTCGTCGGCGACAGCCCGGTCGCGGTCGCCTACCAGCACGTCCGCGAGCTGGCCCTCCCGCCGTCCGACCACGACACCGAGCTGCCGCCCGAGGTCGACGCGATCGTGATGAAGGCGCTGACCAAGCGGGTCGAGGAGCGCTACCAGAGCGCCGCGCAGATGCGCGCCGACATCGAGCGCTACCTCGCCGGCCGGCCGGTGCAGGCGCCGGCCGTCGCCGCAGGGGTCGCCGCGATGACGGCCGCCACCGCGGTCGTGCCGCCTGCGGCGGAGGCCACGTCGGTGGTGCCGATGGCCGAGGTCCCAGAGGAGGAGGACGAGGGGCGAGGAGGCGGTCGCTGGTGGCTGGTCGCGATCCTGGTGCTGCTCGGCATCCTGGCCGCCCTGGCGGCGTGGGCGCTTCCCCAGCTGCTCTCCGACCCGCCGCCGGAGCGTGTCACCGTGCCCGAGCTCGTCGACCTGAAGCAGGCCGACGCCGAGCAGGCGATCATCGACGCCGGGCTCGAGGTCGGCGACGTCGAGCTGCAGGCCGACGAGGAGGTGCGCAAGGGCCGGGTGATCTCGCAGAACCCCGACGCCGACAGCCGTGTCGACGTCGGCAGCACCGTCGACCTCGTCGTCTCCGAGGGCAAGCCCCAGGTGACGGTGCCCTCGGTGGTCGGCGAGAAGCGCAACGCCGCCCGGCAGATCCTGGAGGAGGAGGGGCTGGAGGTCGTGCTCGAGGTGCGTGAGTCCGACGAGGACGCCAACATCGTGGTCGAGACCGACCCCGCCGCCGGCACCAGCGTCGCTGTCGGGTCGACGGTCACGGTCTACTACAGCGCCGGACCGGTGAAGGTCGAGGACGTCGTCGGCAAGAAGGAGGATGTCGCCCGGCAGATCCTGGAGAACCAGGGCTTCACCGTGAAGGTGTTCTACGACGACAGCCCCACCGACCAGGCCACCGGCACCGTGCTGGAGCAGACCCCCGAGGCCGGCAGCACACAGCCGCAGGGCACCCAGATCGTGCTGCTGGTGACGGAGTACGTCGAGCCGAGCGAGCCGCCGAGCCCGACGGACACGCCGACCGACAACTCGACGGCCGAGCCGTCGGCGACACCCTCGCCGTAGGGCGACGCAGGCCTACCCCCGGGGCGGCGCCTCGGGCTCAGTTGGCGAGGTTCGGTCGGTCGCGCTTGACCGCCGCGTAGGTCATCGTGCTGACGCCGGTGTAGCCCGGCACGGTGATGGCGGCGTGGGACTCGAGGTTCCACCCCACGGCGATGTCGGGGAGCTTGGCCTGCTCGCGGTAGACCCGCAGGTCACGGTCCTCCTCGATCGCGCGCAGCAGAGCGACCTGGTCGCCCACGGCGGTGATCTCGTAGGGCTGGGCGTAGGGCTGCCCGTCGAGCTGCACCGCGTTGCCCTCGCACTTGATGCCGGTGGTGGTCACCAGCCGCTGCCCCTGGATCGAGATCCCGGTCGCGCCTCCGCGCCACATCGCGTTGGCGACCGCCTGGATGTCCTGCTGGTGCACCACCAGCAGGTTGAGGTTGCGGGTGCTGGAGTTGATGACGTCCTCCGGCGCGTCGGACAGCGTGACGGTGATGCCCGGGCCGGTCACCGGCTCCAGGCCGGCCGGCGCCCGTAGTCTCTCGGCCTTGCGCTGCAGCCGGGTGACCCGCTTGTCGTTGACCGCGTTGGTCAGCCCCTCCACCTCGTCGTTGAGCGCGGCGACCTGGTCCGTGAGCCTGGTCAGCTGGTCGCTCTCGGTCGACACCAGGGACGCGAGGTCGGTGTAGCGGCCGGGGCGTAGGTCGTTGCCGTCGCTGTTGACCGCGCTCAGCACGAACAGGATCCCGCACAGCCCGAACGCCAGCAGCGCGGCCGGACGCCAGCGGTGTCTCTCGGCCTGCTGGGGCGGCTCTGCGGACAACTCGTCCGGGCCGCGGTCCGCGCCAGCCGCCCGCTCGGAGGCTGCGTCCTCCGGGGAGGGCTCCTCCGCAGAGGGCCGGAGGTCGGATCCCGCGGTCATGGCGACTAAGGTATCCCGCGTTCCCCCGGAACCGGAGGGGACGCCGATCTGTTGCGCTAGGAGACGCCTTGTCCAAGCCCAAGGCCAAGCGGACCGAGTTCGCCGACCCCGCCGCCGGGCCGACCTTCTCGGTGCGGTTCGTGCTGGCCATCCTGCTGGTGCTGGCCGGCATCGCCTGGATCGCCTTCTACTACGTCGTGGTGCGGGTCGACCCGACGGCAGCCGACCCCGGCAAGCCCGGTGGGCCGGCGTTCATGGCGGAGTGGCTGAACTGGAACTACCTGGCCGGCTTCGGCTCGGTGATGCTGGGCCTGCTGGTCGGCGCGCACCCCTCGACGCCGATGGGTCGCACCCCCGGCGCCGCGGCCACGATGGTCACCTGCTTCCTGCTCGGGCTGTTCTGGATCGTGGCCTTCTACGTCTTCAGCAACGACCTGTCCCCGGTGCCGGTGATGAACGACCTCGGCCAGAAGAACCTGTTCGTCGGCATCTCCTTCATGGCCGTCGGCTTCGCCTACGCGACACGCTGGGAGTAGCCGCACCGGGCGTCCGCGGTGCGCGGCGCTTCCACAGGTGTGGACGGCCCTGTGGAGAACTACACGGTTGTTGTTCGACAGCTGCCCACCGCGGCGGGTCCGCGACCGGGTCAGGCCAGGACGGCGGTGCGAGCCACGACGGCCACCAGCGTGAGCGCTAGGACCACGCCGATCCCGGCCGCCTGCCAGGCCGTGCGGCGCTGCCGTGGGGCGTAGGCGAGGATCGCGGCGATCACCAGCCCACCGACCAGACCGCCCAGGTGACCCTGCCAGGAGATCCGGGCGTAGGAGAAGGTGATCACCACGTTGATCGCGAGCACCACCAGGATCTGTTGGACGTTGCCTCCGACCTTGTGGGCGAGCACCAGCAGGGCGCCCAGCAGACCGAAGATGGCACCGGAGGCGCCGACGGTGGAGCCGTAGGGCGCCGACAACCAGTAGACGGCGGCGGAGGCGGTCAACGCCGAGCCGACGTACAGGGCCAGGAAGCGGGAGCGGCCCAGGACGCTCTCGACGATGGGGCCGAGCAGCCACAGCGAGAACATGTTGACCGCGATGTGCCAGACCTCGACGTGCGTGAACGCGGTGGTGAGAAGCTGCCAGAACGCGCCGGAGCTGACGCCCTCGTGCCAGGTGCCGAACGGCGCCACGCAGGAGGTCTCGGGCACCACCACGTTGACCTGGCCGGCGCGATCGACGCAGAGCCCCTTCGGCCGAAGTGCCATCAGGTCGGCGAGGCTGCTGCGGTAGCCGCCGCTGGCGGTGATCATCAGCCAGACCAGCGCGTTGAGGCCGATCAGCGCGATCGTCGTCTGCCGCGGGTCGGCCGACCGCTTGCCGCCGTACGCCGTCCGGCCCTGGCGGGTCTGCCGGGCGCCCTCCTTGACGCAGTCGGGGCACTGGAAGCCGACCGCGGCGTCGTGCATGCAGTCAGGACAGATCGGCCGGTTGCATCGCTGGCACCGGATGTGGCTCTCGCGGTCGGGGTGCCGGTAGCAGACGGGCACCTCGGTGGCGGCGCCGTCGCCGGCGCCGGGCGGGAGGGGTGGCTGGGTCACCCGGGGACCTCCGCCCCGGTCAGCCGCGGGTGATCTCCACCGACTCGATGACGACCGGGTCGACCGGGCGGTCCATCGGGCCGGTGGGGGTCGCCGCGATGGCGTCGACAACGTCACGCGAGGCCTGGTCGGCCACCTCGCCGAAGATCGTGTGCTTGAAGTTGAGCCAGGTGGCGGCACCGACGGTCACGAAGAACTGCGAGCCGTTGGTGCCCGGGCCGGCGTTGGCCATCGCCAGCAGGTAGGGCTTGTCGAAGACCAGCTCGGGGTGCGGCTCGTCCTTGAAGGTGTAGCCCGGACCGCCGGTGCCGCTGCCGAGCGGGCAGCCGCCCTGGATCATGAAGCCCTCGATCACGCGGTGGAAGCCGAGGCCGTCGTAGAAGCGCTCGCCCGAGCGGCCGGCGTCGTCGCGGTAGTCCTTGGTGCCCTCGGCGAGCCCCACGAAGTTGTCGACCGTCAACGGAGCGTGGTCGGGGAAGAGGGTGACGGCGATCTCGCCACGATTGGTCTTCAAGGTGGCCTGCAGGTCGGACATGGGGGCCTTTCGCTTCGTTCGGGCACGCCGGCCTCGCGGCCGTCTCCGCGATCCTCCCACGGGCGGCCAAGCCGGCTGGCCGCGGTGCGGGTCTCCGGGACGCTCGCGCCGTCTCGCGGGGCCGCGGGTGTGGTCGGCGCACCGAGTGGGTACTGTCGAGGTATGGCCATCCGACGGAAGAAGTCCCTGATGACGAAGGCTGCCGAGTTCGCCGAGTCCGTGTTCGAAGACGCCAAGGAGCTGGCCTCCGAGGCCGCCGCGGTCGGCAAGGAGAAGGCCGCCGAAGCCGCGGCGGTGGGCATGGAGAAGGCCTCCGAAGCCGCCGCGGCCGGCAAGGAGAAGGCCGCCGAGGCCGCCGCCTCCGGCAAGGAGAAGGCGGTGCCGCTGCTCGCCGAGGGCAGGGCGCTGGCCGCCGAGAAGGCCGTCTCCGGCAAGGAACGGGCGGTCGAGGCCGCGGCGAGCGGCCGGGCCAAGGCGGCCGAGGCGGCCGCCACGGTGGCCGCCGCCGCCAAGGAGGCCCAGGACTCCGCACCCGAGGAGCTCGGCGGTGAGCCCGAGCGCAAGCGGGGCCGCCGCTTCCTCAAGAGGCTGCTGGTCGTGGGCGGGCTGGCGGCGCTGGCGGCGTTCGTCGCGAAGAAGCTGCGCGCCGAGGACCCCGCCGACAACTGGCAGAGCTCCTACGTGCCGGCCCCGCCGCCTCCGCCCGCGCCGGTGGCCGCGGTCAGCGACGAGGCGGCCGCGGAGAGTGACGACGCCGGCGGCTCCGCGCCCGACGAGGCACTGGCCGACGCCGCCGAGGAGCCGCACCCGGTCACCACCCCCGACGCTCCGGCCGAGACGGTCGAGGTCGAGGCGGAGAAGCCGGCCGACTCCTGAGCCGGACACACTGCCGTCTGCACCCGGACAGCAGGTGTCTCGCCCTGGTCAGAGGATGACGGGGCGCTCCTCGAGGTCCTCCGGCTGGTGGTCGGCGACCCACTGGTCGATCCGCTCCCACCAGTCGAAGAGCCAGTCGATGCGCTCCTCGCGGCCGACGGGGATGTCCTGTCGGCGTACGTGCCACCAGCGCATCACCAGCCGCTTGTCCATCGGCAGCTCGCGCCACAGGTCGCCCACGGTGCGCAGATGGTCGAGACCGGTGTGCGCGACCAGCACGACGTCGGCGTCCGGCGCCGCGTCGAGGGCGGCGAGGAAGCCGCCCGGCCGGGGTGCCAGCACGTGCGTCATCGCCTCGGCCCGGTCGGCCATCTTCTCCAGGCCCAGGCTGCGCAGCCGCTCGATCGCGCGGTCCCGCCGGGCGGGGGTGAAGTTGCCGCCCTCGGGGAAGATCACGAACGCGTCGTCGGCGTCGAGCCCGTGGGCGAGCGCGGCGATCTGCGACTCGAGGTCCTGACCGGCGGCGGGGTGCGGCGCGATGAACCTCGCCGGCAGCCGGTTGAGCACCACGTCGATGGCCGGGTCCCAGGCCAGGCTGTCCTTGAGCACCACCCGCGGCTCGCGCTGGTAGTCGTGCATCAGGGCGTGGACGAGGGTGAAGGAGTCGCCCGGCCCCGCGTGGCGGCAGCAGACCAGGATCGGGCGGCCGGGGAAGGCGTCGGGCGTCGGCCCGTCGGTGGCGATGCTGAGGTTGAGCACCCGCTTGGCCTCGCGGAAGAACGCCCACAGGAAGCCCTGGACGAGCTCGTAGTGCACGCCCTCCCAGTACGCCGTCCGGATCCGCCGCCCGAACCCCGAGGCGAGCCACCAGCCGAAGAGCACGACCAGCACCACGCTCTCCAGCGTGAGGTAGACGAAGGCCACCCACAGCAGCCGCAGCACCCGCATCCGGCCAGGCAGCAGCGGAGACAGCGCGGCCGCCGCGATCAGCCACAGTGGAGCCGTGACCCACGCCCAGCCGGCCAGCCACACCACGAGGGGCGCCAGCAGCAGCCGTCGGCCCCAGTGCGTCATCGCGCCCCCTGCGGCAGCACCCAGTCGTCGAGGTAGTCGGCCGTGGCGGCGTACGACGCCTCGATCCGGGTGTCGACCGAGGAGAAGTCGCGGAAGCCGAACGGGCTGTCGTCGCGGCTCGTGGTGCCGGCGGCGGGGAGCACGTGGGCCTCGACCTCGGGCGGCAGCTCGGCCATCTCGCGCGCGAAGCGATGCCGGCGCGCCACTTCGAAGGACACCCGTGCGACGTCCCACGGTCGGGTCGGCACCGACAGCGGCCGGTCGATCCGGCCCACCTGCAGCACGAAGATCCGGGTGGCGCCGAGCTGCACCGCCCGGCCGACCGGGACCGAGTTGACGATGCCGCCGTCGAGGAAGTGCTCGTCGCCGACCTTGGCGGGCGGCAGCAGGCCGGGGACGGCGGCGCTGGCGACGACCGCCTCCACCACCGGGCCCGAGGAGAACCAGTGCTCGGCGGCCCGCTCGATGCTCGCGGCGCAGACCTGCAGGGTCACCGGCAGGTCCTCGAAGGTGAGGTCGCCGAGCTCCTCGCGGAGCCGGTCGGCCAGCGGCCGGGAGGAATAGATGTGGGTGCGGGTCGCCACCGCGCGACGGACGGTGCGCAGCGGGCGGTCGCCGTACACCATCCGGCTCTCGGCGGCCGAGCGCCACAGCTCGGTGAGCCGCTCGATCACGTCGAGGGTGGGGTCGCGGGCGACCATCGCGCCGTTGAGGGCGCCCACGCTGGTGCCGAGCACCAGGTCGGGGGTGAGGTTGCGCTCCAGCAGCGCGCGCAGCATGCCGACCTCCACCGCACCGAGGACGCCGCCGCCCCCCAGCACGTACGCCGTCGTCATCGCCGTTCTCCCCGGTGGTAGTGGGTAGTCCAGTGCGTCTTGGGGGCTGGAAGCCCGCGTTCGCCCCAGAGACTCACTGGACTATCTCAGACGCCGAGCTGCCCGTCGCTCACGTGACAGTCGCGAGCTCAGGGTGTTCGGCGCGGGCTCGACGGGTCGCGCGCCGCTCAGCCCAGAAGGAGGCGACGGGAACGGTCCCGAGCACCAGCGTTGTGAGCGTGAAGGGCAGCTCCCAGTTCGCCCGCCTGGACAGCATGAACGCCATCACGAGAAAGAGCATGTACAGCCAACCGTGAGCCACGCCGAGGTACTGCGAGATGTCCGCACCGAGCTGCCATGCCTGACCACCCTTGGGAACGGCATCGGGCGCCACCAGGTAGCCGTAGTGCAACGGCAGACCGATGAGGCAAAGAACCACCAAGAGAACGCCCACGACGT
Source organism: uncultured Actinomycetota bacterium (assembly GCA_963719955.1). Taxonomy (GTDB): domain Bacteria; phylum Actinomycetota; class Actinomycetes; order Propionibacteriales; family Nocardioidaceae; genus Nocardioides. Next base: position 1,264,997 of record CAVRDV010000002.1, read on the forward strand.
TCGCCATCACCTGGTAGCGCAGCAGTACTCCCCTCACGGCCTCGAGGGTACGCGGTCCTCCCCCGCGTCGGCCGACTGCTGGTCGCGCACGAATCGCCACCAGAGGAAGACGGCGAACCCGCCGAAGACCCACCACTCGAGGGCGTAGAGCAGGTTGCGAAGCGAGGTCAGCACGCCGACCTCGGGCTGTTGCGGTGGCGCGACCGGCTGCAGCCCGGCGGTCCCCGCGTTGACGGCGCGGTCTCCCACCGGCCAGTCGCCGTCGGTGGCGCGGTCGGCCACGACGGCGAACGCACCGTAGAGGTCCTGGTCGACGTGCTGGATCGCGTCGGCGATGCGCAGCTGCGGGAGGACGTCGTCGGTCGGGTCGGCGTCGACCTCGCCGGTGCCCTCCGGCGGCTGCAGCCAGGCGACCAGCTCGGCATCGCCGGTGGGGGGCGCCGGGGCGTCACCGACCGCGGGGGCCCAGCCGCGGACGACGAGCAGTGCCGAGCCGCCCACGCCGTCCACCTCGAGCGGGGTCACCGCCCACGCGCCGTCGCGGCCGTCCTGCGGGCGGCCGTCGACGTAGACCGTGCCGGCGGGCACCCAGGTGCCGGTCACGACGACCGGCTGGCCCACCATTGCGCCCGGGAACGGGTCGTCGGGGCCCAGCGCGTCGGTCAGCGGGATCGGGTCGACCGCGGTCAGGTCTCGCGCGGCGGCATCGCGCTGACTCTCCCAGCTCTGCCACTGCCACAGCCCCAGCCCGGAAGCCACGGCCACCGCCGCCAGGGCGAGCAGATGGGCCGGCCAGAGGCGCGGCGCGAGGGGGGAGACCACGTGATCGAGGGTACGGCGCTCCGGGTGGCCGGCACGCCATCGGCCGGGGTGGCCACCGTTCCACCCCGGCCGGCCGGCGTACCTCTGTTGCCGGCGGGGGACTCAGTCGAACGTCTCGTAGTCGTCGTCGACGTCGACGTAGGAGCCGTCGGCCCGCTTCTCCTGCACCACCACGTGGATGTGCGAGACCGTCGTGCTGGCGTAGCTCAGCGACTCCCACCACTGGGTCTTGCCGTTGCCCGGGGCACAGCGCCCGGGGGCGTAGGAGGTGGTGAGCAGCTGGTGGTTGTCGTTGTAGTACTTGACCTTGAGCCGGCCGCACTCCTGGTCGGTGAGGTAGAGGTAGCCCTCGACGTCGATCGAGGTGACGCCGCCGCTGAGGTTCCAGTAGGCGTAGCCGCCGTTGCGCGGCGCGCCCAGCGACCAGTTCTTGCCGAAGTCGAAGTGCTGCGCGGTGATCTTCGGCCGGTCGGTGTCGGACGCCGCAGCGTTGCGCAGCGGGAAGGCCGGCGGCCATCGCCCCCGCGGTGAGGCCCGCCGTCCCGGCCACACCGGCCAGGGTCTTGGTGAACGTGTTCATGATGTGCTCCTGTGAGTAGGTGTCCGCGCCTGTCGCGGACGTGAGCACACCCTGGTCGTCGTACCTCAGCGTGGAGTCAGAGTGAGGTCAGCGGCAGACGACCCCCGCAACGACACGGCGGGGTGCGGTCACTTGGATGCCTTGTCGAGGCTCGCTCCGATATCGACCCTGCCCTTGCGCACGTCGACGCGCTTGAGCTTGTCGGCGGTCTTCTCCACCCAGTCCGTGACCTTGTCGCTCTTCTCGTCCGGGGCCACGCCGAGCACCAAGGCGAACTGGCCGGACACGATCGGGGCCGCGACGGAGGTGCCGGACCACTCCACGAAGGCGCCGCCGGGGATCGGTCCGATGACCTGGTCGCCCGTCGACGGCCACGTCGACCCAGTCGCCGTAGTTGGAGTAGTCGGCAAGGCGTTCGTTGCTGGTGTCCAGGGCGGCCACGGACAAGACGCCGTCCTTGCTCGCCGGGTAGTGCTTGGCCTCGTCCCCTCCGTTCCCGGCCGCCGCGACCACCAGGGCTCCGGACTTGTCGGCGTGCTTCAGGGCTTCGTCCAGCACCTTGGACTTGACGTCACCGTCGGTGCCGAGGCTGAGGTTGATGACGTCGGCGCCGGCATCCGCGGCGTCGACGATCGCCTCGACTACCGCGAACAGGGAACCCTGTCCGTCGCCGTCGAGCACCCTCATCGGGAGGATCGTGGCTCCCGGGGCCACCAAGGAGATGGTGCCGGCCACGAACGTCCCGTGTCCGACGGCGCCGTCGGGCAGGCCGTCGGCATCGCTGTCGCAGCCGCACGGTTCGTCGGCCGGGGACGCATCGTCGTCGACGTAGTCCCACCCGGCGACCGATCGTCCACCCAGCGCCTGGTGACCGGCGTCGATGCCGGTGTCGAGGACGGCGACCAGCACCTCCGCACCGTCGCTGCGCGCGTGAGCCTCGTCCAGCCCGAGATCCTCGGCCGCCGGCTGGGAGCGCCAGTCCTGCCCGTCGACGGGGATCGGAGCCTCGGGAGTCCACGAGTGGAACTGCTCGGTCGTCGGCGAGCTCGATCGCCATGTCTGCCTCGGCGTAGGCGATGCAGTCGTCCTTGCCCAGGCTCTTGGCCAGGTCGGCAGCACCCTTGGCTCCAGCCTTCAGGTCGGGGTCGGTCCCATGCCCGCGATAGAGACCCCTCGAGGAAAGCAGCGTCTCGTCCAGCACCAGGTCGTGCCGCGCGAGCAGCTCGCCGAGGGCGCAGGACTCCGCGTCGTCACCCGAGACGCGGAAGACGACGGGGGCCGACGACGGTGTCGCCCGCCCCCTCGTCGGCGGCTGCCGCCGGAAGGTGGACGCTGACGGCCACGCAGGAGAGCACGACGGCTGGCGACGCAGACCGTGGGCGGGGCGAACGATCATGACAGGACCTCCAGGGTGCTGAGGGGTGGCGCCGCGACATAGGTGAACGCGGCCCAGTGGTAGGGGTGGGGGTGGCGGCTCGCGACGGACCGCTGCGCCTTGGCCAAGGCCGCGGGCGCGGACTCGCCGGCGGCGATGTGTGTGTACATCTCGACCATCAGCTCGAGGGTGGTCGCGTCGTCGACGAGCCACTGACTGACCACGACCCCGCCGGCGCCCGCGGCGAGGAACGACCAGGCGAGGCCGACCGGCTCTGCCGCCCCGGCTCCGGGCCGACCCGACTCGCAGGCACTCAAGGTCACCAGAGCACCGCGAAGGTCGATGTCCATGACGTCGACCGCCGGTGACCCAGTGCTCTCCCATCTGGATGGCGGAGAACAGCGGGTTGTCGGGGCGGAACAATCCGTGGCACGCCACGTGGACGACCGCCCGCTCCCCGAGGTCCTTCAGCAAGCCCAACGAGGTGTCGCGCCCGACGTGGACGGCCGCGTCGGGGAACAGCGCGCCGATCGCCGCCGCCTCGTCGGCGATGAGCGGGCTGCGCCCGTCGGGCACGGCCAGCACGCGCACGTCACGCGTGGGGACAGGGGGGTGCGCGGCGACCGAGTCGCGCGGGGTGGTCGGCGCGACCGAGAGGGTCCAGTCGTCGACGAGATGCCTGCGTGCCGTCGAACAGCGCGTGGAACGGAAGCCGGTGCAGCGGGCCATGCGGGACGATGATCAGATCGGTGCGCCCCAGCTCGGCCAGGTGGGTTCCCAGCGGGGCCCACACGAGGTCGTGCAGCTCACCCAGCACGGCCAGGCAGGTGGTCATCAGCGCGTCGTGATGGCGCTCCACGAACTCGCGTCCCGAGCTGGAAGCGGGCCCACTGGCTCTCCAGGTCGTCGAGCAGGTGCTGCACTCTCGGGAGCACCCCGACGAGTCGTTCGGTCACCACGTCCGAGCCGCGGCTGACGAAGGCGATCACGTCCTGACGGTGACAGTGGAACGAGACGCTGGGTGGGCCTTCGTCCAGCACAGGGGCATCGTGGCGGGCGGGTCGCGGGGCGGGGACCCGGACGTTCGAGGCGGCGCGCACGCGCAGGGAGCTGATCTCGGTCTCCAGTCGTCCGGCTCGCGCCAGCTGGACCGCACGTCCTTCCTCGCCGGCGCTCCCGCCCAGGGCGGCGTACGTCGCGCGCAGATCGGCCATCAGCTGCCTCAGCCGATCGTCCGGGGCCCCCGGTCGCCGGGTCTCGCGTGGTGGCGTCTGGTCACCTTCTGCCGGTCGGGCGCGGCCTCGGGAGCCGATCGTCTCGGTGACCAGGTCGACCAGGGTCCGGGCCTTGGCGTCGTCGCTGAAGCGCAACGCCTTCGACAGATCGCCGGCCATCCCGCGGCGGGCCAGGGCGTCGACCAGGTCGTCGAACGCGGCCATGTGGTTGGTCCGGAACGCGAGCCTGAGGACCGGGTCGGGCAGGCCCATGCCCGATTGCTGGACGTCGGCCACGGCCCCGGCCAACAACCGAACGGTCTCGTCGAGGTCACCGCGATCCGCCGACAGGCGAGCCCGGCGCACGGTGAGCCCGTAGCGGAGGGCGGGCACGCCGACGGCCGCCACGATGTCCTCGGTGCGGTCCAGCGTCCGAGCCCGCTCGTCGGCATCCTCTGACACGTCGAACTGCTTGAGGAGTCCCCATCCCCACGGGATCAGCCAGCCACCCTGCTCGAGCGCGGCCAGCGCCCTGGCCAGCGCTTCGCGCAGCGCGCGATCGTGTCCCCGAGGCGATCGGCCAGCTCGGCTCGAAGCAGATCTGCGCTGGCCCGGAACTGCCGATCGTCCACCCGCTCGAAGATGTCGATGGCGGCGTCGAGCTCGGCACCCGCCTCGACGAGGGAGCCGGCGCCGATCAGTGCGGAGGCCTTGGTCAACCGGGCGAACCCCTCGTCGTGCGCCATCGAGAGCTCGCGCGCGGCGACGATCGCCCGATCCGCTTCGGCGATCGACTCGTCCAGCAGTCCGGCCGACAGGTAGGTGCGCGCCTGCTGGACGTGCACCCGCAGCAGTTCGGCGGCCGCGCCCAGAGCTTCCAGCTGCGATCCCGCCTCGTCCAACACCCTGATGGCGTCGACCAGCTCGCCCAGGTGCTGGTGGGCGTCGGCCAGGTGGGCGGCGCACTTGGCGCCCCAGAGGTGGTCGCCGGCTCGGGCGAACTCGTCGCGTGCGGTGGACAACACCGATGCGCGCCTCGCGAGCACGGCCGAGCGCCAGGAACTCGATGCCCTGGTTGGCCTGTTGCTGGGCGACCTGCACCGGCTGATCGAGCGTGGCGTAGGACGTCTCCGCCTGGGCGTAGAGGCGCAGCGAGGTCTCGTGATCGCCGAGAAAGCTGTGTGCCACGCCCAGGTTGCACAGCACCGCCGCCTCGATGAGGGCGCTCGTGGCGCCGTCGCCACGCACGTCGGGCAAGGTCCTCAGCACCCGGTTGCCCACCTCGATCGCCCCATGGTGATCGCCCAGGTCATCGAGCACCTGCATCCGGCCGAGGTCGGTGCGCAGCGCGAGCACGTCGTCACCGATCGACCCGTAGCGTTCCCGTGCGGAGGAGATCAGGCTGAGCGCCCCCTCCAGATCGCCACCTTCGGCAACGACGCGGGCCAGGAGGTACTCGGCCCGCGCCGCGGAGCGGGGCAGGTCCAGGTCCTCGGCGGCCTGCACGCAGAGCTCGGCCAGGGTTCGCGCCCGGGCGGGGGCGGAGTGGATCCGGGCCTCGACCTCGCTCTCGAGCCACTGGATGCCCTCCTGATCGAAGGTGCCCGGCTGCGCGCAGCCGCGCCAGACGGGCGCCGAGATCCGGCGCCCCGAGAAGGTCCTCGACCAGCGAGTCGAGCTGCTGCGTCATGCTCATCCGACGTTCAACGCGACGTCGAGCACGAGGTCGCGGTTCGTCACGGTCAGTCGCTCGAGGGGGACGGGCTGGTGGGTGAACCTGAAACGTCCGAGGTCGTCACCGTCGACGCTTCGGGTGGTGTGACCCCCCGCGAGGACGGTGGCCTCGAAGACGGGTAGCCGGGCACCGCCGCGCACGAGCACCTGCCCCGTGAGGTCGAGGTCGCCCGCCGGGCGGACGGTGACGTCCAGGAGCAGGTCGGCGTCCGGGCTGGTGAAGGCGAGGTGGATCGCGCCACCCGCTGTGGGCAGCGGGCCTCCTCGGACGCCGACCAGCTCGCGGTGGGATCGGCTGTCGAAGACCAGCGTGGGCTCGACCCGGCGCGGCGCGGGAGCGTCGCCGCCCTGACTGCGGTCGCGAAACGCCTTGCGCAGGGACTGACCGACGACCGGTGGTACGTCGTGAAGCTGGTGCGCACGAGAGAACTCGAGGAACTCCCGCAGCCACTCCACCGTCTCCCGCAGCTCGGGACCGCCGAGCCTCACGCGCTCGGCGACGGCTGCTGATGCGTCGGGTGGGAGTCGGTTCTCGAGCCAGTCCAGCAGGGTGGCGAAGGCGATCTCGTCGTCGTTCACCGAGCCGTCCTCCCCGAGCAGGCTGCGCAGTCGCTGGAGGCAGCGCCCGCGCATCGGACCGATCGAACCGATCGAACGTTCGAAGCGCCTGGCCAACGTGGCGTACGAGGGCTCCTCGGGATCCAGGTAGAGGCCGTGCAGCAGCTGGTTGCACGGAGACCCCAGAGCGACCAGGGCGTCGTACAGATCGGCCTCGCGCTCCCATCCCTCCACAGCGTCGGTCGGCGTGCCGTCAGGGAAGTCGTCGATGCCGTTCGGGATCTCGCGCGCCGACCGGGCCCGCAGCCGCCAGGCCTTCCGGCGGGCGACGGTCATCAGCCAGTACGACAGCCGCTGATCGTCCCTGATGGACTCCAGCGACTCGAGCAACGCCAAGAACGTGCTCTGCGTGACGTCCGCGGCGTCCGGGCGTGACAGGCCGTTGCGCAGGGCGACGGAGAAGACGAGCCGCTCGTAGCGGCGGACGAGATCCGCCCAGGCAGCGGCGTCGCCCTCTCGGCAGGCCGACAGCAGCTCCGCGTCGCTGGGCGCGAACGCGCGTGTCGAGTCGCCGCGCAGCGTTGACGCGCGCTGCTCGATGCCAGTGTCCATCCCCGCCACTCCCCCACTCCCGCTGCAAGTATGGAGGCCCGCCGAAAGGGTGTCCATCGCGTGATCACCACGCGGAGAAGATCGGCCGCGCGGCGTATCAACCAGCGCCGCCCGCGCCACTAGAGGGACGGCTGTCGCCCCTGGCAGCCGACACCGGGATAGGCGAGGCAATGCGCGGTAGGGAGTTGAGAGACCGCGCTCGCCGAGCGGACCCTTCAGCGCAGCCGAGCGACGCCGACGTGGGCGTGTGGAACCCGGCCGCGCTCACGCAGCGTCAGCATGAGGCGTGGCGGGGCCTGGCCGATCGCGCGGCGTGTCCCAACGCGTTCCTGCGTCCCGAGTTCGTGGTGCCGGCTGCCACCCACCTGCCCGTGTCGTCGACCAACGGCGCGGTGCAGCTGCTGACCGTGTCGCGCGAGGGCCGCCTGCTGTCCCTGCTTCCCTTCGTCCGGGGTCGTTGGCGCCACGTCCCGCTCCCGGCGCTGGGGGCCTGGGTGCACGATCAGCAGGGCCTGGCGACGCCCCTCCTCGCGGACGGGGACGACCTGCCCGCCGCCGCGGCCCTCCTCGTGGCCGCGGTGTCGCGCGTCTCGCCGCGAGCCCGTCTGCTCGGCCTGGACGAGCAGACGACCGGCCTGCCTGCCGATCTCGCGCTCGACGGTGCGCTCGGCGACGCCGGATGGAGGCCCACGCCCTGGCACTCCTACCGGCGGGCACTGCTCGCCCGCGACGGTGACCGGGTCGAGAGCGCCGAGGGCGGGACGGCACTCCAGGAGTTGATCGCCGAGCCCTCTCGCCTGCGCACCAAGCGCCGACGCCTCGAACGGGAGGCGGGTCCGCTGCGGGTGATCGACGCCTCCGCTCCGGCGATCGCGCCGGATGCCGCCGAGTCGTTCCTGCGGCTCGAGGACGCCGGGTGGAAGGGACGTGCCGGCACCTCGATGCTGCAACGCCCCGGCGAGGCCGACACTGCTGCGTGACGTCGTCCGCCTGGCGGCGGACGCGGGATCGCTGCGCCTGCTGATGTTGGCGGGACCCGACGGAGTGGTGGCCACGCAGATCGACCTGGTCTGCGGTGACACGCACTTCCACTGGAAGACGGCCTACGACGAGCGCTGGCAGCGCATGTCGCCGGGTCGACTTCTCCTGACGCACGTGCTGGAGCGCTTCGCCGCCTCCGATCTTCGCCGGCTGGACGGCTGCACGGTCGAAGGGCACCCGGTGCTCGATCCCCTGCTCCCGGGCCGGCGGGTCGTCACCTCACAAGCCTGGACCAGGGGAGCCGGCTCCCTGCAGGTCGTCAGGTCGGCACGCTGGTTGCGCACCCGCCTGCGTTCAGGCGACACCGACCACGCCGACCGAGGATCGGAGGCTGACGACGATGCGCATCCTGCTCGTCGGTCACGCCTCCAGCCGCGAGATGCTGGCCGCTGCTCGGTGCCTCGGCCGGGCGGGCCATCAGGTCGCCGTCGCGTCGGGTGCCCGGCGCAGCCTCGCCGGGGGATCACGTCACGTGCACAGCGAGCACCGGGTCCCACCGCCCGACGTCGACGTCGACCGGTTCGTCGACGCCGTCGCCGCCGCGGCCGCCACCACCCGGGCCGAGGTGGCGATCGGCTGTGGCGACCCCGAGCTGCTGGCCCTGTCGCGCTACCGCGAACGGATTCACGCCAGGGTGCCGCTCGCGCCCCACGAACGCGTGATCCACGCCATCGACAAGCTGAGCCTGGTCGACGAGGCCGCGGCGGTGGGCATCGCGGTTCCGGAGACCGTCGTCGCGGACGACCGAGCGATCGCCGCGTGGCGCGGACCGGCGGTGGTGAAGGCCCGCCTGCATTGGGAGCCGGGACTCCAGAGCGCCTCCGGCGGTTGGGCCTCCGCCCGCTACGTGCCCGCAGGCGTCTCGCCCGAGGCCGCCGTCCAAGCGGTCGTCGACGCCGGACGGTCACCCGTTCTGCAACGCCCGGTCGACGGTGATCTGATCGCCGTGGCAGCCGTGCGTGACTCGTCGGGCGACCTCGTCGCGCTCCAACAGCAGCGCGCCACGCACACCTGGCCACCGGGGGCGGGGATCAGCACGCGGGCGCACACGGTGCGACCCGATCCCGAGCTGGTCGACCAGGTACGACGACTGCTCGAGCGGCTCGGGTGGATCGGGATGGTGCAGCTTCAGTTCCTCCGCCCGCCCCAGGGGCCGGCGCACCTGATCGACCTCAACGGTCGCCCTACGGCTCGCTGGCGCTGGCCCTCGCGGCCGGAGCTCCCGCTGCCCGCCCTGTGGCTGGACGATCGCGCCGGGACCAAGGCCCCGGCTGGCCGGTCGCCGGAGGTCCGCTTCGGCGCGACCGGGGTCGGCTACAGCTGGTTGGGCGGCGACCTGCGTCGTGCTCTGACCGAGCGCCGCGGCGGAGCGCTCCGGGACCTCGCGGGCACCCTGCGCGCCTGGCCGGGTGCCGCCCATCCCGTCGCGGACCCGGCTGACCGAGGTCCGGTTCGCCGCCTCCCGATCCTGATCGCCGACGAGGCGCGCTCCCGGCTGCGTGGAAGTCGCTAGGGTGGCCACGGTGCGAGCGCCGCGTGATCGAGGGCATCGACGAGGGCGCGCTCGATGACCTGTTGGCGCGGACCGCCGCCCCGGTCAGCGCTCGGCGGATCTGGTGGGAGGCGTGGGCCGACGCCTTCGACGAGGAGCCGTGGGTGCTCACCGTGCCCGGTCCGGACGCGAGCCTGAGCGCCGTCGCGCCGCTCGTCCGGCGACGCCGGGCTCGCGGCCGCACTGAGATCGTGCTGCTGGGTCACGGCACCTCGGACTCCGCTCGGCTGCCTGCCGTGGACGGGGCCGCCGCGCAGGCCTTGGCCGAACGGATCGTGGCCGAGCTCGAGGCGTGCGAAGGGCCGTGGCATCTGCAGACTCGAGCACCTTCCCCCGGGCGATCCGACGGCGTTCCACCTCGCGCGGCTGCTGCCCGGCTGCCGGTGGACCCTCCCGTGGGACCGCGCCTCGCCGTATCTCCGTCTGGAGCCGGGAACGGGGCCGGACGACTACTACTCCTCCTCGGGTCGCAAGAAGCGGCGACGCACCCAGACGCACCTTCGAACGAGCCGGCGGCACGGTCCGTCAGGTCCGCGACAGCGACGAGATCGCCCACCTGCTGCCGGCGTTGGCCGCGCTTCGACGAGAGCGCGATCACGATCAGGACCGACGCAGCGACCTGGACGACCCGCGCTACCACGCGTTCTGGTCGGCCTTGGTGGTCGCGCTCGCGGCCTCCGCGGAGCTGGAGGTGGCTCTCGCCGAGGTGGACGGTGAGCTGGTGGCCTACGACATCGGACTGCTCGACGGCCCGGCGTACCGCATCTGGGACGGCCGGTTCGCCCCGCACGCGGAGGCGCTGTCTCCAGGACGGGTGCTGCGCGACGCGGACCTCGAGCGGGCGCTCGAGCTGGGATGCCTGGAGCTGGATCATCAACGCGGGATCACCGTGGCGAAGATGCAGCTCGCCAGCGACGTGCGACCGGTCTCGGTGCTCGAGGCCTGGAGCTCCCCACGAACCGCGCGGACGACGCTGGCCGCGCGGGCATCGCTGCGCTGGGCGAAGCAGCACCGGGACGCCAGCCCGCGCCTGGATGACGCGTGGCGACGCCTCAAGCGAGCCACCATGCTGCGCTCGTCGCCGACCCCGAGCACCCCGGGCCGAGCCGGCGGGCAGCGATGAACGCAGCGGACATCGACGCTCTGCTGCCGGCGCCCCTCGTCGTGCTCGGCAGTCTTCCTCCGCAGGGTCGCGACCTGGATCTGCTCGTCCCCGAGGAGTTGCTGCCCGGGCTCCGCTCGACCTTCCACCGCGACGGCTGGGTCGCGGAGGGCGACACGTTCGTCAGGTTCGCCGAGGGCACCGCCTTCGCCGTGGATCTGCTCCCTCTTGAGGCATGGCTCCCCCACGTCGTCGCCCGCGCGGGGCTCGTGCGCGACGCCTCGACCATCCCGGGCTACCGGAACCTGATGGCGCCCTCTGCGCCGCACCGCCTGCTGCTGCTCGCCCATCGGTTCGACGAGGGCATGGTCGTGGACGAGCGTCGTGCCGCTCGGCTGGCGAGCTACGAGGCGGACACCTGGGAGCGGGCACGCGACCAGGCCAGCGCGTGGGGCCTGGCCGACGCGCTCGAGCGGCTGCGCCGAGCCGCCGCCGATCCCCTCCGTCACCCCCCACGACGGATCCTGAGCACCCGCCGTCGTCGGGCTCGGGTGATCTCGCTCTCCGGCCTCGATGGCGCCGGGAAGTCGACGCAGGCCGAGCACCTGCGGCGTGCGCTGGTGGCCTTGGGATACGACGCGGAGGTGGCGTGGACCAAGCTCGGTCGCGACCCGGTGCTCGACCGGTTCGCCGCACCCGTCAAGGCCGTGGTCGATGCCGTGGGTCGGGTGAGCGGGAGGCCCGCCGCCGTGAACGATCCGCGTCCCATCGAAGCCACCCGACGAGTCGGGAGAGGTCCGGGTCCATCCCGGCGGTCCCCGGCCCGACCCGGACAGCGGCCACCTGGCCAGGGAGCGAAGTGCCCTGCTCAGCTGGGGATGGAGCGGCGTGGTCGCGCTCGCCAACGCGCGCACCCACCGGCGGGCCGCGCGTTCCCGTCCCGGCGCGGTGCTGATCTGCGACCGATACGTCCTGGACTCGGCGGCGCACCTGCGCTACCGCTATCCGGCCGCTCGGGCGACCCGGGTTCCAGCGATGGCTGCTCCGGCGGTTCTCACCGGCCCCAGCAGCCGCGTTCTTCCTCGATGTCTCGCCCGCCGCGGCACGAGCGAGGAAGCCCGAGCAGTACACCACGCGCGACCTCACCCGGCTGCGCGACCTCTACGTCGACGAGAGCCGCAGGTGGGACGTCATGGTGGTCGACGGCCAGCGTCCGGAGGCCGACCTCGCTGCCGCACTCGCGGAGAGCGCGTGGCGGGCCTTGCGGCGACCGGGCCGGCTCGGCCGGCTCAAGGCGCTGCGGAACCGGTGACGACCTCCAGCATCGCCGCGAGGGTCGACACGGACAGCGTCTCCGGTCCACCGCCGCTGATCCGTCGCCCCAGCCGCCGGGCGAAGAACGCGATCACGAGAGGATCGGCCAGTCGATCCGACCCGGTCGCGGCGCGCACGCATTCCCGGTGCCAGGTGCGGGCCAGGGAGAAGATCGGCTCGTCGGGCCAGGCCTGTCGAAACGTCCGCACGACCTCGTCCTGGGACCACCGGCGCAGGGCGACGCCGTGCTCGAGCAGCGCCACGGCGGCCTGCAGCGCGTCGTGGCCGGGCACCCCGCCCAGGTCCGCCGTCTCCCAGTCCACGATCCCGACGAACGACGACCCGTCGACCAGCCAGTTCTGCGCCGACAGGTCGCGATGCTGCAGGCTCACGGCGTCCAGGGACCCGCAGGTCACGGCGCGCGGCGTCCACGACGCTGGCGGCGACCGACGCGCCGAGGTGGCCCGAGGCCAGGCCCAGGTAGTGGTCCAGGTCGTGGCCGCCACGACGGGCGGTCAGCTCGCTGAGGCGGACGAGCCCGGCACCGAGGCCGTCGTACGCCGTGGCGTAGGTCCCCGACCATCCGGGGCGCCCCGGCGCGACCACCCACAGCGGCCGGCCCGGCAGTCCTTCCTCCACGCTCATGCCGGCGACGGACGGGAGCCGGCGTGGCGCGATGCCCGCGGGGCCGGCCGCGGCGAGCGCGCTCTCCTCGGGGTCCGCCTGACCCTCGTGAGGTCTCGGCTTGAGCAACAGCAGCGGGTGGCGCGAACCACCGAAGACGAAGACGTAGCGACCGGAGGCCCGCTGGATCGCGAGTGCGGACAGCGCCGGCACCGTGGCCGGGATCCGTTTCGAGCCGGGAGCCAGCTGGTCCCACGATCGCGCCACCTCGTCGAGCAGGAGATCCAGGTGCGGGACCGGTCCGGCAGGGAATCGACGCAGGGCCGCGGCCGCCGGCACCACCGGGAGTCCGCGGCGGCCCGCCCACGCCAGCAGGGGACCGCCCCGGCGCATCGCGGGCATCCCGTGGTTGAGCGCGTGGGAGTGGAGCTCGAGCAGCAGCCTTGCGGGGTAGGGCGTTGCGACGTCCACCCACGCCCGCCGAGGCCGCCGGACGAACGCGTAGCTCCGGGTCACCGCGGCACCGTGCGAGTCACGAGCTGCCGGACCACCTGAAGGTGGTCGGGTGCGATCCGACGCACCACGAGCACCCAGCCGAGCAGGTAGACCGCGGCGCCCACGCCCAGCTCCACCAGGACCGGCAGCCGCATCACGGCGAGGGCGGCGGCGAGGGCCAGCGCGGCGACGGCGGCCGGCACGAGCGGCGGGAAGAACCGGGGGCGTGGCGTCAGACCGCGCAGGATGACGAGGACCACCACGACCTGCACGGCGTAGGCCACGCTCGTGGCCGCCGCGGCTCCGGCAGCGCCGTAGGGCGGGATCAGGACCAGGTTCAGGGCGAGGTTGGTCAGCAGCGCCACGCTCGACGCGACCAGCACCGCGCGAGAGCGGACCAGGGCCATCAGCAGCGCCGTCCCGAACAGGGAACCGGCGAACAACAGCGGCGCCGGCGCGAGCCAGGCCAACGCCCGTCCCGACTCGACCGCGTAGTCATCCCCGAAGAGCAGGCCGACCACGGCCTCGCCCTCGAGCACGCTCACCACGGCGAACGGGAGGTAGACGAACGCCACCACCGCCAGACCCCGTTCGTAGGCCGAGCGCTGGCGCGAGCCCGAGCCGGTGGCGCTCATCACCGGGAAGACCGCCTGGTGGACCGCATAGGAGACGAAGAGCACGGTCTCCAGCAGGCGGTAGGCCACCGAGTACACGGCGACCTCGACATCGCCCCGCAACCGGGCGAGCAGCATCATGTCGACGCGGAACAGCAGCATCAGCACCAGGCCACTGACGCCGATCAGGAAGGTGCCGGAGGCGGCCAGCCTGAGGTCGGCTCGAGTAAGCCCACGCAGGCGGGGTCGCACGTCGAGCCGGCGGACCGCGGCGTGGTGTGCGCCCCAGCCGACGAGTGTGCCGAGGAGGAACCCGGCCGCCAGTCCCACCGGCCCCAGCCCCGCCGCCAGTGCCGCCACGATCGCCCCGGCGGTCACCAGTCGCTGGAGGACCAGCGCCGTCGACACCCCCGCGGGCGACTGGCGGACGGAGGCCACGGCACGGGCGGTGTGGCTCCACAGCTCGGGGAATCCGGCCAGCAGCATGAGCGCGAGCAACGACCAGGACGCCACCGTGGGCTGACTCCCCAGGGCCAGCAGCGCGGCCAGCCCGAAGACCAGCGCCGCCAACGCCGTCTTCCACACCTGAGACCCCAGGTAGACGCGCGGGAGCGCGGCGGCGTCGGCGCTGCCCCGTCGCATCACACCGGAGTCGAAGCCCCAGGCCGCGAACGAGCTCAGCAGATACATCAACGCGATCGCGAAGGAGACGGCACCGAAGTCCTCCTGCGAGAGCATCCGCGCCGCCGCGACGGTCCACGCCAGGGTGGCCACCTTCCCGAGGATCTCGGCGACGCCGCGGATCGAGGCGTTGCGTGCCGCCCGGTGAGTGATCGCGCCTACGCCCGCGGTGCGCTCAGCCGTCATCTCGGCTCCGTCCACCGGGCCGGCTCCCACGCGCCATCGCGCCCTTGAGGCAGCCGGCCGCCTTGGCGACGTCCTTGAGCGCCAGCGCCACCGGGATCAGGGCGATGGTGGACGACGAGCTCCCCTCGCGGACCGCCCGGGAGACGGGGACGCCGAGGTAGCCGGCCGCCGCGGTGATCACGGCGATCCGCGTGCGCGCCCCGCCGCGGGCGAGCAGCAGCGGCGCGAGCAGGTAGCCGCCGGCCCGGGCCAGGTCCCGGCTGATCAGGGGCCACGACCCGGCGCGGGCCCCCCATTCGCCGTACTTGACGTACATGCGCGCGGTGTCGCCGATCCGCTCGGCCTGGGCCCAGGTGACCCGCGCGTCGAGTGCGAGCACGCTCGTGCCGCCGGTGGCGAGCACGGCCTCGCCGAACACCGCGTCCTCGGAGCTGCCGAGGCCGACGTCGAACCCACCGGCGCGCTCCCACGCCCGGACCGTGCAGGCCATGGACCGCCCGTCGAGGCGGCGGGCGTCGAACCGTCGCCCGGTCAACCTCCCCGCGACCCGCACCGCGGGAGTGCGCCGACGGGCCTCCTCGACCGACGGGAACAGGGCCAGCCGGCAGGCCTCGCGCACCGGATCGCCGTCATCGACGTCGTACACGCCGACGACCAGCTCCGGCGGGGCGGCCTCGGCGAACGGCGCGCGGAGGGCCGCCAACCAGCCCGGCGCGGGAGCACACCCGGCGTCGGTGCACACGACGACCCCGTGAGCGGCCTCGGCGAAGCCCAGGTTGCGAGCGGCGGACAGGTTGATGCCGGGACCCGAGATCAGGCGGATGCGCGGGTCCCGCGCTGCCCACCCGGCCAGCTCGGCGGCGGTGTCGTCGGACGACCGGTCGTCGAGCAGGAGGTACTCGTCGTGTGGTCCGAGCTGACTGAGGACCTCAGAGACGACGTCGTCGATGTGGCCGACCTCGTTGCGGAAGCAGGTGAGGACGGTGACCGGGGGGCCGGACAACCCTGCCCCCGGCCGGCCGGCCAGCGTGGCCAGCGCGGCGATCACCTGGTGGGCACACGTCGCCGAGTCCGGGTGCTGCGCGATCAGCTCGTGCGCCGCCGCCCGGCACCGTGCTCGGACGTCGGGCCGCCGGAGGTCGTGCAGAGCCTGGGCGACCGAACCGGGGTCGCCACCGTCCACCACCCGACCAGCCACCGCCGCCATCCGCTCCACCTCGGGGTTGCCCCGGGCCCCCACGAGCGGCACGCCGGCGGCCAGCGCTTCCAGGGCGACGATGGAGTATCCCTCGCGCCCGAACCGGGTCCCGTCCGCCCGGGTGAGCACGGCCACGGCATCGAAGCCCGTGAGCCAGCGGCCGACACCGGCCACCTCCCCCACGAACGACACCCGATCCGCCACCCCCAGATCCCCGGCCAGGCTCCGCAGCCGGGTCTCCTCATCGGCTGCGGAGGTGTCTGCCGGGCCGACCACCGCGAGCTGCCAGGTCGAGGAGGGGTTGCCCGCCAACGCCCGGATCGCGGTGTCGATCCCCTTGTAGGGGACCAGGCGAGCGACCATGGCGAGGGTCGGCGCGGGCCCCAGCCGCACCCCGTGCTCGGCCCAGAAGGCGCGGGCGGCGGCGGCGGACGCCGGCGCGGCGGCAGGTCGGGGCGGCGGCACCAGCAGCGCGTCCCGCCGCCCGGTGGCGGCCCCGACCGCTGCCGACGTGGCGACGACCAGGTCGCTGAGCGCGCCGAGGGGCCGCCCCAGCTCCCGGTCCCAGGAGAAGTCGTGCTTCGCCCACGCGACCGGCACCCCGGCCAGGCGGGCGGCGGGCACCGCGACCGCCGCCGCCTTGACCCCGTTGGCGAGGACCACGTCGGTATCGCTGCGTCGCAGCCGTCGGGCGAGGTCAACGGCGCGGGTCGCCATGGCCCACCCGCCCGGCCCCGTGGGCAGCACCTCCACCGAGGCTCCGCGGGCGGCCAGCTCGTCTCGGAGCGGGCCGTCCTGCAGGAGCCACACCTCGACGTGGACACGGGCAGCCACGGTGTCGAGCAGATCCAGCAGCCAGCGCTCGGACCCTCCGAGGGCGCCATACGGTGTGACGACCGTGCACCGCAACGGCCGCAGCAGATCGGTCACGCGACCCGGACCTTGGTGATCGACCCAGCGCCAGCGTGCGTCTGCTCGGTCTGCCGCGCAGCCAGGGTGTACTCCGCCACGAGGAGGCCGACGAGCAACCACACCGTCGTGCTCCCCACGGCGTTGCGCAACGGATAGTCGAGGAGTCCGTGGACGGCGACCGCGACGAGAGCGGCCGCCAGAGCCGGACGCGGGCCGGGACCACGGTCCCCCGAGGTGGTGGCCGGCCCAGCGTGTGGCCGGGTGGCGATGGCGATCAGCCCGGCGATCAGCGCCAGGAGCGCGGTCAGGCCGACCAGGCCGTACTCCGCCGCGACGGTGAGGAAGAGGTGGTGCGCGTGCTCGGCCTCGAGGGCCGCTCCACCCGCCGCAGACTGGGCCGCTGACGAGAAGGCACCTGGCCCCTGGCCGGTCAGTGGGCGGTCCTGGAGCTGGCGCAGGGACTCGGCCCAGATCAGCGTCCGCTCGTCGTACGGGTTGCCCGAGGCCTCCAGAATGCTGGCCAAGCGGGTGGCCACGACGCTCGACAGCGAGGAACCGAGGGTGGTCAGCAGTGCACCGACCCCCACCCCGAGGGCGCACACACCCGCGAGCGGTCGGCGCGACGGCGGGCTGAGCACCGCCAGCGCCACGAGTCCCGCGGCTGCACCGATCCAGGCCCCACGCGAGAAGGACTCGGCCAGCGCGGCGAGGAGCAGCGACCCCGACACCACGCAGAGCAGCCGGGTGGCGGGCCTCGCGGTCGTGATTCCGATGCCGATCGCCAGGATCAGGAGCGCGGCCGCGACCACGCCCAGCTCATTGGGCTGGGCGAACGGCCCGCTGGCCCGGTTGGTCAGCACCGCCCCGTCGAGGTAGGCCGTGGCCTCCCCCGACGTGACCAGCGCCCAGCCGGAGATCGCTCCCCCGGCGACGAGAAGGGCGCTCACGACCTGATCCACGTGTCGGGTCGAGCGGAGCACGGTGACCATCGACACCACGAGCAGGACCTCGAACAGCAGTCGCACATCCAGCCGGAACGCCGCGTCGGCGTCGCGGGCAGCGGGGGTGGCCAGCGCGGCAGCGACCAGCATGGCGCCGAGCGGCACCGTGATCTGCCAGGGAGGCAGGACCAGGGCTCCGCGCAGCCCCGCCTGCGCCAGCACTCCCAGCACGACCAGCACGAGGGCGAGCTGGACCAGCTCGAGGCTGCCGACGGCGAGTGCTCCGACGGGGAGCGCGAGAGCCAACCCACTCACCAGGGCGTGGGGTCGCACGAGAGCGATCAATCCGATCACCGCGACGAACATCAACGCCGCCAACCCGCCGGGTCCGACCCGCAACCCGACGGTCGCCAGCACCAGTCCGAGCATGCCCGACACCGGGACCACGAGCATCAGCAGGGAACGAGCGCCGGACGACTCGCGGAGGCGAACGGGGGGCGCGAGCGTCATGAGGCCTGTTGGGGCGCGCGGGCGATGGACCGGCGCACCAGTCTGCGCGCCCACGGTGCTCGCTGGAGCACGTTCCAGACGCGACGGTAGTGCGGCATCAGCTTGACCCGGAACGAGCGGCTGGTGTCGGTGGCGTTGACATCGACGCGGGAGACGGCGAAGGGGCCGTGGTCGTCGAAGACGGAGAAGGCCAGCCGCACGCCGGACCGTTCAGCGGCCGCCCGCGCGTCGGCGTCATGTCCGCCGTAGGGAAACGCCAGGCTGCGCACCTCCCGGCGGAGGAGCCCGGCCAACTCCCGGCAGGCCTGGCCCACCTGACGGTCCAGCTCGGCCGGAGCCAGACCACGGAGATCCCGGTGGTCCCGTCCGTGCGCGCCCACCTCGATGCCATAGTCGTCGGGCAGCCGGCGCAGCTCCTCGGCACTCAGGATGGGCTCGTGGGCGGGACTGTCCAGCCAGCGTGCCTCCTTGCCCACGAGGCCGGAGGGCACGAACAGCAGCGCCGGCACGCCACGTCGGCGCAGCACGGGAGCGGCCAGCTCGACGACGGACTCATACCCGTCGTCGATCGTCACCAGGAAGGTCTTGCGCGACGGCCGCCGTCCGTCCCGCGCGGCGAGGAACCGGTCGAGGTCGAGCGGGGTCCAGCCGTGCTCGAGCAACCACGTGAGCTGCTGCTCGAAAGCCCCGACCTCGACGAAGAGGTTCTCCGGATCGTCGCTGCGCCGGCTGACGCAGAAGCCGTGGTACATCAGCACGACCGGCGATCGGCTCCACAGCCCACGACGGGGCCGACTCGGTGCCCCCGGATCGTGACGGTGAGTGTGCACGGCTCCGCGGAGGGGCAGGCCCAGGCGCCGCAACCTGGCGACGGCCCGACGAACCTCGGGGACCGGGGTGCCCGGGGCGACCACGAGGACGACGTCCGCCGCACCGGCCGCCGCCTCGGCCAGCACCGGGCCCTGAGCCACCGAGGCGTCGACCAGCACCCGGTCCGCACGGTCCTCGGCGGCCCGGAGCACGCCGCCGAGCTGGTCACCTCGCAGGTTCCCGACGTCCGGAGACGGCCGCGTCGCGAGGACGTCGACGCGGTGGACGTCTTCGACGGCAGCGGGGAGCAGGTCGGGTCGAGCGGCGACGTCGTCGAGCGCCAAGCCTCTGGGCAACCCGAGCTGCCGGCTCAGCTCGGCGTGCTCCGCCTCGGCATCGACCAGGACCACCGACTCACCCCGGGCGACGGCCGCCCTTGCCAGCAGATAGGCGACCGTCGAGCTTCCCGCTCCCGGGCCGACACCGACGACGTACGTCGTGGTGCCCCCGCCGGTCTCGCGCCCCCCGGCCAGGAACCCCTGCAGCAGTTCGCTCGCGGCTGCCTGGGCTTCGGCGGTGACCCCCGCCATGGGACTTCGGTTGCCGAAGCCCGGCAATACGCCCAGCAGCTCCACGCCGGTCACCGCTTCGACGTCGTCGGCCGTGCGGATCCTCGGTCGCACCAGCTCCAGGGCGTACGCCCAGCCCAGCGCCACCGCCAACGCGGCCAGGATCAGGACCGCCTGGAGGAGCCGGGGGGAGGCCGTCAGCGGCAGCGCCTGATCGGTGGCCGAAGCCAGGACCTCGATGTCGACCATCGGATCACTGGCGGCCAGCCGCACCCCCTCCTCGGCCACCGCGTCGGCGGCGGCACGGGCCTCGCTCGCCGTCGGCGCGGATGCCACGACCCGCACGTTCGCCGACTGCGGGGCGGCGGCCACGCTCACCCCAGAACGCAGCTCGGACAGGGCGATCCCCGAGCTCTGGGCGATTCGGAGCAGCACGTCGTCCGACTGGAGCACGACCACGTAGCGATCGACGGCCAGCTGGATCAGGTCGTTGTTGGAGAGCTCGGGGCCCTCCGGGACCACCGCGATCACGCTGACGGCTTCGTGCCGCTCGGGCTGGCGCTCGACGAGCGTCACCGCGATCAGGGCGCTGGGCAGGAACGCAAGCACGATCAGCGGCCACCGCCACCGCAGCGCCCGTCGAAGAGCCTCTGCCACCCGTCGATCCCCCTCACACCCGGCAACGAGAGCCGCCATCGTGGCACGCTCGGGGGCCTTCTGTCGCTCGCGTGCGTCTCGTGGTCACCCGGTCTGGGCACGAACACGGTCGTACAGCGCGAGGTACTGCCATCCGGGGCTCTCCTCCGCGGTTCGGTCGCGTGACCATGCCGCGGCCTCGCGGCCGCCTCGATCCAACGCCTCGCGGTCCCGGAGAAGGTTGACCAACGCATCGGCCAACGCGCCCGGGTCGCCGGGCTCGACCATCCGCCGGGCGTCGGGCGACAACGTCGGACGCCATTCCCTCCACGCGGGTCGCGACCACCGGCGTGCCCAGTGCGGCGGCCTCCAGGGGCACCAACGACATCGCCTCGTAGCGCGAGGGGCACACGACGACCGACGCCGCCCGCATCCATCGCAGGCAGTCCACGCGGGACTGCCATCCGGCGAAGGTCACCCCCAGCGAGGCCGTCCGCGGCCCGTTCGAGCTCCGAGCGCAGCGGGCCGTCGCCCACCAGCACCAGCTCGGAACCGGGCAGCTCCTCGGTCACCCGCGGCCAGGTCGTGAGCAGATCGTCCTGCCCCTTCTGCTCGGCCAGCCGGGCACAGCAGACCACCAGTTGGGTGCTCTCACCGCGGCCGAGCGCGCGCCTGGCCTCTGGCTGGCTGTCGTGACCGATCTGAGCATCGAGGTCGGCCTCGACGCCGTTCCGGATCACCAGCAGCGACCCGGGGATGCGCTGCTCGAGCCCGTCCCGGCGCTCGCCGTCGCTCACGCAGACGATCGCCTGCGTCCAGCGTGCGGCACGTCGCTCCCAGGCCACCGCCGCCCGCCGACCCGCCCCGCTCATGGGCTGCCAGGACCAGGCGTGGGGGCTGAACACCGTCGGGATCCGGCCGCGAACCACGAGGCGCCCCACCATCCCGGCCTGCGAGCTGTGCAGGTGTACGACGCTGGGCCGCACCCGGCGGATGACGCGCGACAGCGCGGCCAGCTCCCCCGGGGTCCGGACCCCGGGACCCCGAGCCGCGGACCAGGTCACCACATCGGCGCCGGCAGCTCGCGCCATCTCCTGCAGCTGCCCAGGGGGGCAGGCCACCGTCACCTGCCGCCCGGCGTCGGCCTGCACCCGCACCAGGTCGGCGACCACCTGAGCCACCCCCGCCTCCACGGGTTGCGAGACGTGCAGGATCGGCGACCCGAACGGGTCTGGTGTGCCCACTGCCCTCACCGGAGCAGACGGCGCAGCGCGCGGTACACCGGCTTGGGCGAGAGATCGCGCCGCAGCAGGGCATAGCCGTCGTGGTGACGCCCGGCGCCGCTCGCGAGGTCCTTGTACCAGAAGGCCTTCTTGACGTACGGGTAGTCGCGGCCGAGCAGCTTCATCGCTCGGACGGCGTACCTCGCCTGCTCCGTCTGGCTCACCCCGCGCTTCCAGGCTGGATCGCCAGCGACCTTCCGATGCGAGCTCCACCCGAACTCCGTCGCCCACACGGCTCGCCGATCGTCCTGACGCTCCATCACCCGGCGGATCGCTGCGAGATGCCGCATCCTCCACATGTCACCGTTGTCATCCAGACCGGGCGGAGCGTCGGCGGGGGCCATGTAGGGGTGCACCCCCAGGATGTCGAAGCAGCCTTGTGCCCCGGCCGCGTAGGCGCGCTCCAGCCACCTCGCATCGTTGTACATCAGGCCGCCGAAGACGACCCGGGCCTTGTCGCTCTGGCGGTGCAGCGCCTGGTGCGCCGCGCACAGCAGCTCGGTGTAGGCCGCAGGATCGGCGCCCGCAAGGAAGTCGCCGGAGTTCGGCTCGTTCCAGACCTCCCAGGCCCCCACGCGGTTGTCCCACCGCCGCGCCGCCCACGCGAGCGCCGTGGCGTAGTCGGAGACGTCGTCCGGGGCGACACGTTCACCCTTGCCCCCGTTGGCCCATCCGGGTGTCAGCCAGAACGTCACGAGCACGCGCAAGCCGCGCCGCTTCGCCTGCCTCAGCACCTGGTCGACCAGCGGGACGCCCCACGCCCGGTCGTAGGAGCCGCGCCGTGGCTGGATCATCGCCCAGCTCACGTCCAACCGCACCCAGCTCGCCCCCGACCGGGCAATCCGGTCGAGGACCACGGCACGCTTCGCCCGATCGTAGTGGGACCACAGGCCGTGGAACTGGACGCCGAGGTCCGGTGTGCGAGGGGTCGGCTTGGCCGCGACGAGCCGCGGGTGGGCGGGTGCCTCCGCCGGTCGCCGGCCTTCCAGCGCCGCGGTGTCGGTCACCAGGAGCAGAGCGATCAGACCGGCCAGGAGCGGCCATGCCACCTGCCTCACCTGTCCGGTCACCGTTCTCATCACCACCACAGTATGGAGCCGGCGAGAGATCGATCCAAAGGAACGGATCAAACGTCGGTGGCGGCCGCACTAGTGGGGAGAACCCCGGCCCACGATGCGCCGGAGCCGGACGGAGTGGGAGGTGTCGTGCACGCCCTGATCACCCGCGTCGCACGAAGCTCTGCCGCCAGTTCGACGCGCCATCGCACCGGCCCGTTCCTGATGGCCAGCGATGTCGTGGCGATCGCTGCGGTGACCGCGCTCCTCCACCCGAACGCGACCCCGGTCGCCGGCGTGATCGTGGTGGTCGCCTCGCTCGTCTACCTCCACGCGGCGGGCCTCTTCCGGTCCCGGTTGACGCTGTCCGTGCTCGATGACCTGCCGGCGATCGGCATCGCCGCCGTCGTGGGGACGACCGCCAGCGCGAGTCCTTTCGGGGCAGCCGCTCTTCGGCCGACCGGCCGGGCTCTACCTCGTGGGCCTGATGGCCGCACTCACGATGACCCGCGCGGTGGCCTACGCCGTGGTGCGGGCCGTGCGCAGTCGCGGAACGGTCCGCCATCGCACCCTCGTCTACGGCGCCGGCGACCTGGCGATCACCCTCAGCACCGTCCTCGGCGAGCATCCCGAGCTCGGCCTGGAGGTGGTGGGCCTGGTCGACAACGAGCCTCCCCGCAAACCGACGCCCGTGCCGTGGTTGGGAGGACGCCGTGAGCTGGACCGGCTCATGGAGGAGTGCGAGGCGGGCGAGCTGCTGGTGGCCGTCGACAGCGACCGCGCACCGGAGGTCTCGGAGATCCTGCGCGTGTGCGAACGGCTGCGCTGCCACCTCTTCCTCGTGCCCTCGGCCGACTACATGGTGCCGCCCACCTCCCGCCGCCTGGACGAGGCGTGGGGCATCCCCCTGCTCCGCTACACCCCCGGTCAGGCGGCGACCTCGGGCCGACTGGCCAAGCGGGGCTTCGACATCGTGGTGTCGGGGTTCGCGCTCCTGCTCGCCCTGCCCGTGCTGCTGGCGGTGGCCCTGGCAGTGCGGTTGGAGGGAGGGCCCGGGGTGTTCTTCCGCCAGGAACGCGTCGGACTCGACGGTTCCCGCTTCTCGCTGATCAAGTTCCGGTCGATGCGTCCCACCGCTCCCGGGGAGGCGGACACCACGTGGAACATCACGGGTGACTCGCGGATCGGTCCCGTCGGCCGATTCATCCGTCGTACCTCGCTGGACGAGCTGCCGCAGCTGTGGAACGTCTTCGTCGGCCAGATGAGTCTGGTGGGGCCGCGTCCGGAGCGCCCGCACTTCGTGAAGGCCTTCACCGAGTCCATCCCGATCTACGGCGCCCGCCACCGGATGCCCGTGGGCCTCACCGGCTGGGCTCAGGTCCACGGCCTGCGCGGCGACACCTCCGTCGTCGAGCGCGCGATCTTCGACCACAACTACATCCAGGGCTGGTCCATGTGGATGGACGTCAAGATCCTGGTCCGCACCGTCAGCCACGTGATCGGCGCGTCGCTCGCCCGCTCGCAGCCCGGCGCGAGCACCCCCGTGCCGGTCGAGAGCCGGGAGTCGGTCTCCTGAGCGGAGGCGAGCCGGCAAGGAACCGCCCGTTGACCTCGGGCGTCACGTGGTGGAGCCAAGGGGGCCGAGGAGGAGGAGCTGATCGACCGGGCACCGCCGAAGATCCGTGGCGCGAGCAGTGCGCCGGTGAAGCGCGTCGCCGTGCCAGCCACGTTCGACGAGATCGCCGTCATCGTCGACGCGATGCCCGAGCGGCTGAGGTTGCTCATCGTGCTCGCTGCGTTCGTCGGCCTGCGCGAGGGCGAACTGCTCGAACTGCGCCGGTCCGACGTCGACGGTGTCACCGGCCGCATCGACGTGACCCGCAAGGTGGACAAGGAGGCCGACAGGTCGATCCGGGGTGCCTGCCCGGAGTGCGGTCGTCCGATCAGCTCCCCCAAGACCCGGAGTGGCGTCCGGACCGTCCACGTCCCCCCGCCGTTCCTGCCGATGCTGCAGCAGCACCTGCTCGAGCACACCGCCGAGGGATCGAACGGTCTGCTCTTCCCCGGCGACCGCACCGACCACATGAGCGTCCGCTACCTGATGGACCGCTACCGCCCGGCCCGCGAGAAGGCCGGTCGCCCGGACCTGACCATCCACCACCTGCGCCACACCGCGCTCACCCTCGCCGGCCAGCACGGGGCGACGGCTGCAGAGCTCCAGGCTCGCGCCGGCCACGCATCGCAGGCTGCGATGGCGATCTACCAACACGCCACCCTCGACCGGGACCAAGCGCTCGCGGAGACGATCGGCGCAACGTATGACGCATGGCACAAGAACCGCAGATCATGATCGTTCCGTTGGCAATCTCGGGAGTGTGAACTACAGTTGACAGCGATGAACGTCGTCACGACGGACGTCTACGAGACATGGCTGCGAAAACTCAAGCGGAGGATCCACGCACAGCAGCGCGGATCCAGATGCGGGTCGACCGACTCGTCGCCGGGAACCCCGGCGATGCAGAGGCGATCGGCAGCGGGCTCTCGGAGCTACGGATCCATCATGGCCCGGGCTACCGGGTCTACTACAGGCAACAGGGCGACTTGCTGTTGATCCTGCTCTGCGGCGGCGACAAGTCCACCCAGGCCAAGGACATCGACAAGGCCCACGAGATCGCGAAGGAGTGGGGGAACAATGGCAAAGACTGAGTTCAAGCCCTACGACTCGGCGGACTACCTGAACTCGCTCGAGGACATCGGCTACTACCTCGAAGCCGTCCTCGAGGAGGCGGGCGATGACCCGGCGTTCGTGGCTCAGGCACTCGGCAACATCGCCCGCTCGCAGAACTTCAGCGAGCTTGCCCGCAAGGTCGGGATGAGCCGCGAGGGTCTCTACAAGGCGCTCTCGACCGACGGCAACCCCAGTTTCGCGACGATCATGAAGGTCGCCAAGGCGCTTGGCCTCAAGATCGAGTTCCACGCGGTCGCCTAGCCACACGATGATGCGGTCGCCCGTGTCGGGTTCCTCTCGAGTACCGGGCCTGCCCGCGTCCTACCGCCCAGAATGACGCAGGCCGGCGATCACCCAGAGTTCGGGGTGGGGACTGTGGCGGCTGTCGGGGATGCTGCGCACCGGCGCGGACAACCTGACAGTAGTCACCGTGAATCTCTACGCGTTGAAGGGCAGCGAGTGCTGCCAGACCGATGAGGAGCTGTTCTGGCGGGTACGCCGCGGGCTCTGCAACGCGTTGGGCAACCCTGCGTTCCTCAACGCGTTCGACAGGAGCGTGGACCAGGTGCATTCCCTCGGGGCGTGGGACACCGTCAAGTCGGTCGGCTGTTGTCGCACCCGCTGCGGCGAGAGAGGTCGGGATCCACCACCGTGGCGACCTTCTCGAGCCGCGGGCCCGGTTTGGCAACTGCCGCGAGCTGACGCCGTAAGGCTGCTCATGGACAGCCGAGGCCGGCGTCGCGCGCCCTGACGATCGCCTCCGAGCGGGACGCCACCTGCAGCTTGGCGAAGATGCTGGTCACATGGTTGCCCACCGTGCTCGGTGACACCGAGAGCCGGCCGGCGATGGCGGCGTTCCCGAGCCCCTGGGCGATCAGGCCGAGGACCTCACGCTCGCGTGCGGTCAGCTGGGGGAAGGCGGGCTCCTCTCTTCCGGGTCGGGTGAGGAATGACAGCGCGCGGCTGGCTACGCCGGGCCCGAGGATCACGCTGCCCGACGCGACCGCGGTGATCGCGTGCACGACCTCCTCCGGGTCTGCACCCTTCAGCACGTAGCCGCGGGCCCCCGCGCGCATCGCGGCGAAGACCGAGTCATCGTCGTCATGCATGGTCAACATGAGGATCGCGACCTCGGGGGCGACCCGCTGGGCCTCCCTCGCGACGTCGATGCCCGAGCCGTCCGGCATGTTGATGTCGAGCACCAACACGTCGGGCTTCTCCGTCACCGCGACCCGAACCGCTTCACGAGCCCCGCCCACGGCAGCCACCAGCTCCATGCCTTCGACGGCAGCCAGCAACGCGCGGAGGCCCTCACGCACCAGAGCATGGTCGTCGGCCAGCGCGACCCGAATCGTCATGAGGCCCCCCCGCAAGGCAACGTGACCTCCACCCGGCCACCCGTGGCCTGCGGCCCGGCCACGACCGTTCCCCCGAGCTCCCCGGCCCGCTCGCGCATCGACGCGAGTCCGACCCCGCTGACCCAGGCGCCATTCACCGGCCGTCCGTTGTCCTGCACGACGAGCCGGAGCTCGTGCTCGACCGGGGTGAACACGACGGTGACCGCCGTAGCGCAGGAGTGGCGGACCACATTGGTCAACGCCTCCGTCGCGATCCGGTAGGCCGCCACCTCCACCGCCGCCGGCAGCCGTGGCACCGCCCCCGAGACCCGGACGTCCAGAGTGCCGAGCGTGTCCGCGTGCTGCTCGAGCGCCCCCAACAGCCCGAGCGAGTCGAGCACTGGCGGGCGCAGCGCCTGAGCCAGCCGGCGAATCTCCTCGATCCCCGAGGTGGTCTGCCGGCCGAGCTCGTCGAGCAGCGTGGCGGCAGCCGTCGGGTCGGTGTCGAGCAGACGGCGGGCCGCGTCGGCTTTCAGTGTCACCGCGGTGAGGAGCGGGCCGACCCCGTCGTGCAGGTCTCGGCCGAGCCGCCGACGCTCCTCCTCCCGCGCGGACACCAGCGATTCCCGAGCCTCCTGGAGCGCGGCCGAGTTGAGCGATTCCTGGACCGCCACCGCTACTGAGCTGGTCACGAGGCCGAGCACCCGTTCGTCCCGGGGTGAAGCGACGCTCACCACGGCGTAGACCGACCACGAGCCTCCCGACGGCTTCGCCGCCCGAGACCAGGTCGACTCCATGGGAAGGTCCGTCGACGGATCCGTAGGTGGTGAGCAGTTCGTCGTCGACCTCGATCGCCGCCCAGGGCAAGCGCAGCGCGATACACAGGCCCTCGAGAACTCCGGCGAGCCCGGTCTCCTCCAGCCTGGTGCCGATCTCGGCCACCGCCCGTACAGGGTCGTGGCGAGATCCGTAGAAGAGCCGGTCCAGGCGGTCCTGCAGGAAGCGGCGTACGGGGTTGAACGCCAGCGCGATCACCAGCGTCGCGAGGACGGGCGGCCCGAAGGGCACCCGGGCACTCAGCGCCCGATCGGTCCCCGCCACCATGAGCGCGTACGTCGCCACCACGAGACCGGTCATCAGCAGGTAGAGGAAGGACCGCGAGACGACGAGACGGATGTCAAGCAGTTGGTGGCGCAGAATCGCCACCGCGATGGACGCGGGGACCAGTGCGATGACGTAGATCCCGAGGAAGCTCTCGAGGCGGAACAGGTCGTTGACCACGAAGGCCGTCACCATCACCACCGAGCCGAGGAGGAGCCAAAGCAGCTGTCGTCGCACCTGGTCGCCAGCACTCCGGTAGCGCGCCACCAGGGCCAGCAGAGCGCCGCCGAAGACCGCGAGCGCGACGACCTCGCTGGCCACCGGCACCCATGCGGCCTCGCCGACGGTCGGCCAGTGCAGCAGCCCGTGGACACCGAGGGGGACTGTCAGCGTCAGGTCGGGCAGGGCGGCGAGCGAGCCGAGGAGGACGGCATTGAGAACCGCCAGGCCCACGAGCGGCCGCCATCGCCCGCTGGGCAGGGCCCCGTCCGGGAAGAGCAGCAGGGTCATCGGCAGGAAGAACGTGACCGCTACCGCCCAGCCCAGGTTCGTCAGATCCGCCACGAGCCGCCAGCCGAGTGAGCTCCAGCCGGGTCCGGGTAGCCAGGCCAGCGTGGCGTAGCCGGCAGCGCTGGTGGCGAAGCCCAAGCCGGCTGCGATCAGCATCCAGCCCACCGGGTGGCCCGGACGCCACCGAGCGATCGGATAGCCGCCGAGGGCCAGGCTTACCCCGAGGACAGCATTGCTCAGGACCAGCCCGTCATTGACCAACTGGTCCTGGGTCAGGCCCGAGCGCAGGCTACCGACGCAGGCGAGAAGCACCTCGACCAGCACCAGCACCAGGGCGGCATCGGCGAGCAGTACGCGTCGGCGGTCGGGCTCCACGGCACCCATCATCGACCCCCCGGGCCCCACCGGCGTAGGGGCAGGCCCCTAGACCTCCCGTGAGAGGCCCGGCCGGGTCAGGGCCCTGCCTACTCCCGACCGGGCCCGGAACGGCGCGACGCTCGAGACGACGGAGCAACCATCCTTGGAAGGGAGACATCAGATGACACAGACACGAGGCGCCGGTTCGGACCCGGTCGACACCACCGGTACCCGCACGACCACCACCCAGGGCGAAGTCGGTCGCCCGGTACCCGACGACCGCGGCTTCTACCGCACCGCCCTAGCTGTGGTCGCACCGTTGCCGATGGCGGTGATGGGCCTTTCGTACCTGTTGATGGAGATGCCTGGCGACGGACCGTTCCAGGACTTGGTGGACGCGGCCGCTCGCCAGTCGGGCCTGTTCGACTGGATCCCCTGGCTGAGCCTGCTGTGGTTCGGGTTCCTGATCCCCGCGGTGATCGCCGTGGCAGCCGTCACGCGCCGAACCTCGCCGCGCCTGACCGCTGTCGGGATCGCGCTGACCGTGCCCGGCTTCGGCACCGGGCTCGCCGGGCCCAACGACACGCTGATGGCCTACCTGACCCAGCGTGACGGCCTCGACGTCACAACCGTCGGCGAACTGGACAAGGCCCTGTGGGGCCTGCCCTACGTCGGGGTCGGCTCGTTGCTGTTCATCGTGGGCATCGTGATCGGCCTGCTCCTCCTCGGCATCGCGCTGGCTCGCAGTGGGGCGGTGCCGGTGTTCTTCGGGGTGGCGCTGGCTGTCGGCGGATTCACCCACCCGTTCCTGTCCCCGCTCGGGCACGTGGTCACCGGTCTCGGCCTGTGGGTCGCGGCCGTGGGCTTCGCTGGAGCCTCGCTCGCGCTGCTCCGGACGAGCAACGACGACTTCGCTCCCGCCCCTGTCGGACGCTCACTCTCGGCGCGGTAGATCACAAGAGGGCGGATCGCAGACTGGTCGCCGGTCCGTGGTCGGCAGCAGAGTTTCAGTCCGAACTGATCCCGTGGCACGCGGCTGGGTGGATCAAGTAGATCGCCGGCAGTGAGCCTCCTTGGTCAGTGACGGGACGCCCGACGGACACGCGATGCCGGGTCGCATGGAGAGGGTCAAGCGCATGAATACCTCGAGTGGCTCGGATTTGGCCGAGTAGACAACGAGCGGCACTAATCCACCGTCCTCTGCTGCCGCGATCAGCGCGGTTCGGGGGTGCGTCATAGCGCCGCCAGTTGGGCGCCCGGATCGCGGGGTCGCTGCATGCGCGAGATGCTGGGGTGGGTCAGAAGTGCCGATTTGGTGAAGGGGTGACGACGACGTGACGGTCCTGATCGTGCGGCACGCCGAGCCGGAGGTCGTTCAGGGCGACGAACCCCGCCGATGGGTGTTGTCGCAGGCGGGGCGGAGCGCGGCCAGGGAGTTGAGGACGCGACTTCCGCAAGCTGGGGTGTGGGTATCGAGCACAGAGGCCAAGGCGCATGAAACGTTGCTGTGCGCGGCCGACCCCGACGTCGTCGTCGCCCAAGATCCGCGCTTCGACGAGGTTCGCAGGAGCGAACCGTTCGACGAGGAGTTCCGGGCCAGACGCCGCGCATAGGTCCGTGGCGGCCTCGGCGTGGAGCATACGGGTTGGGAAACACCCCAGGAGGCGGCCGTGCGGTTCGGTCGCGCGGTAGCCGAACACGCGGCGGAAGGTACTCCGCTGGTCATTGCCTCGCACGGCATGGTGATCACGGCCTGGCTGGTGCACGGCCGGCAGATGCTGCGGCCGGAGGAGGCAGCGGACTTCTGGGAGGCGATGGCGTTTCCCGACGTCATCGAAGCCGGCTAGCACCTGCCCCGCTCTCGGGCTTGCCTCCTGGGTCATCCCCTGCGAGCTGGTGGCGCGCCTACGGCGCGGCTGGCGGGTGCTCCCGGGGCACCGAGCTTGGGTTCTACCCTGGGTACATGTTCGACCTGGGCCACGTCGACGTGGAGGACATCGCCACCGCGCTCGCGGATCAGACCGACTACGACCACCGATGGCTCATCGACCCGCGCACCGGCAAGGTGGCCTTCTGGACCAGCGACACCGGCATCGACGGGGAGAACCCCGTCGACATCGACGAGCTGGATCTGATCCCCATCGACCCACTCCCGGCGTACGTCTGGTACCAGGACATGGCCGACTTCGCCGACGGCATCAGCGACCGAGCCGCTGGCCGACGACTGAGTGACTCGCTACAGGGGAAGGGAGCGTTCCGGCGTTTCAAGAACCAGATCTATGAGCACCACCCCGAACTGATCTCCGCGTGGCACACCCTGCGTGATGCTCGAGCCCAGCGCCGTGCCGTTGAGTGGCTACTGGAACAAGGACTCATCGCCACGGCCGCCGCGCACCAGTTCACGACTGACCACCCCGACCCCGACCTCCCGTAAACCCAGCACACCCCACGACGTCCAAGAGACTCTGCTGCTCAGGGGCGCCAGGGCGCTGCATGCCGCCGCTATAGCTGCGGTGGGGTCTCCGGATCAGCCGAGCGCTGACCGGGACCAGAGCCTGCCTTGGGCCGCGGGTTCCGCCAGCGGCGTACCTGCCACGTAACGAGCACGAACAGAGCAACGCCGAATGCCGGCAGCATGAGCACAGTCTGCGTGAGTGCACACGACACGACACGGCCCGCTGCGTTGGAACACACCGGCGGATTGGTGTCGTCCTGGCTGGATGCCCCGAAGAGGCGGAACACAAGCGTCGCGATCAAGGCCGCGGTCACCACGTCAACCAGCCCGAAGACCAGGGCCCGCCGGACCGTGAGGCGCTCGCCTCGGGCTGCACACATGTCACGAGTCTGGCCGTCAAGCTGGGAGGCCGGCAACTCGCTCGACCGGAGTGCGTCATAGCGCCGCCTGCGGACGCGCTCTCCATCGGCGTAGCGTCGGTGCGTTCGAGTGCCCCGCCGTGTCGGCGGCGGCGTGGTCGGGGTCAGTCCCGTCTCGCCGCATGAGGTGACTCTGATGTCTGCCACCGCTCTTCTTCTGCCGTTCCAGCCGATGGTGATGTCGCCTGCCCAGTTGGCGGCGGTGTCCTACCTGGCCCGGTACTCCGGCCGCACTCACGACCTCTACGCCCTTCAACTGCGGCGCTGGTTCGCCTGGTGCGAGGCCAACGACCTGGACCCGCTGGTCGGGATCCAACGCGCGCACGTGGAGCTCTACATCCGCCAGCTCGGCGAGTCCGGGCTCCAGGACTCCTCGGTGGTCACGATGATGCACGGCGTCCGGGGGTTCTTCCGGTTCGCCCACATCGACGGCACCATCGCCTCCGACCCCGCGGTCTACGCCCGCCTCCCCAAGGTCCACCGCGACGAGTCCCGCACCCAGGGCCTGGACCGGCTCGAGCTGATCCGGTTCCTCCAGGTCGCCCAAACTCTGTCGGTGCACCACGGCGCCCTGGCCTTCCTGCTGGGCATCAACGCGTTGCGCGCTTCTGAGGCGGCCGCGGTGCGGATCGAGGACTACGCCGAGACCCTCCGCGGTCACCGGGTGCTGCATCTGGTCGGGAAGGGAAACAAGCCCGCCACCATGCCGATCACCGTGCCAGTGCTGCGGGTGCTGGAGGCCTGTCGAGGGGACCGCACCTCGGGCCCGCTGGTGCTACGGCCGGTCTCGGGGAAGCCGATCGACCGCCGCGACGCCTACCGGATGGTGGCCCGGATCGCGAAGACCGCTGGCATCCCTCGCCACATCAGCCCGCACTCGCTGCGCCATGCAGCGATCACCAACGCCCTGGACGCCGGCGTCCCGCTCCGCGACGCCCAGATCCTCGCGAGGCACGCCGACCCCCGCACCACCGAGCACTACGACCGGGCTCGCGGGAACCTCGACCGCCACGGCGTCCACTTCCTCACCGCCTACGTCGCCGGCGTCTAGCGTCGAGCCATCGGGCCCGCACGATGCGCAGCCGATGAGCGTGACTAGCTCAGACGACGCAACGCCCGCATCGAGGAGGTCGTCCGCGCGCGACTTGGGGGGTGCCAACCGGCGTTCGCGTCTTCATCATGTTCAGAGACCCGGAGGTCGCCTCCTCGGACGAGCCTGAACGTTGGGTGGCGTTGCACGACGAAGACGAGGCCGCTGGGTCGGGGCCGGGGCGTCGTCGTCGCATGCTTGGGGTAGTCTCTCGGTCCGAATCGGCAGTTGGTGTTGGGTCTGCGCTTGCGGCTTGGCGTCGACAACGAAGCTCCGGCCGACGCGTCTGAGAGGAATCGCCTTGTACATGAAGCCCCGACTCGCCCGGGCGGCAGCCTCAATGGCAGCCGTTGGATGCCTGGCTGCCGGGGTTTCCGCGTGTGCCGAGGAGGGTGAGGGAATGCCCACTCCGGCGACTGCTGAGAGCTCTGCGGCGAGTCCATCACCCGATGATCCGGTTGCCACCGATCTACCTCGGTCCCTCAATGCTGCGGTCCGCAAGCTGGTTCGCTATGGCAGTGGCTCGTTCGCCGTGAGCGTGGATGATCCCGACGGAGCCGGAGCAGGCACGGGCATCGTGGTCGACTCCACCGGTGTGTGGGACATCCGAAAGCGGCTGGGTCTCACCCGCGTCAGCACACTCGAAGGCGAAGGCGATCCTGTGGAGATCAACACGATCTTCGTGAAGGGGGACGCCTGGACTCAGGCGCTGTACGCTGGCTCGGATTGGGTTCCCGACTGCTGGTCGGTGTCCAACGATGTGGGGGGAACCTCTGAGCTGCTCCTGCCGGCGGCGATCATGGCCGTCCTCGACCTCGATGGTCGTGTCGCCGAGGGTAGGACGGAGCCGACGATGCTTGCCTCCGACGTCCTCGGCTCGATCGGGATGCAGAAGGCGGCCAACGAGCTGGTGGGCTCTGACAGTGACGGCCGCGTGCCAGTGGAGCCGGTCATCACGTCAGGAGTCCTGAGCGGGTGGTCTGTCCTTGGAGCGGATCTGTCGCCTTACCTGGTACCGCTGCTCGGGGGCCAGGGATCGGGCGTCGAAGAGGCGCTTGAGTCGCTAACGTGGTCGGTCGACTACTCGGCACTTGGCGAACCCGTGCGGGTGGGGCCCCCGTCGCGCGGCAAGATCATCGCGCCGGGAGAGACCTGCGCCAGTTGACTGCGCCACGGCCCGGAGGGGTCGTGAGCGACCCGTCGACCGGCGTCCGGCTCGAACGGGATCGGAACACGCGGGGGCGCCTGCCTCGGCGAGCGCAGTCACCGTCGGTCGGTCGCGTTTGTCAATACCACTCGGTCGTGCTCCTAGGGGCGCCGGCCTCATCTCGCCGTCGTTCGCTCGCTTCCGCGGGCTCCTGACCGTGCACTAGACCACGACGGGCATCGCGCTGGCCATGGCAGGCGAGGTGCACACGGGCGTTGGTGGCGGCGGCAGGCCAGTCGTTCGCGAGGCCGGTCGCTTCGAGACACTCGAGAAGATGCACTGGAGCAGCTTCCAACACCACGTCGAGCATCAGGGTGTCGGGTCGGCCGACGACGACCCCGACGTCGCTGGGTCGGACCCAGGCTGCCCCGCCATGGCCTTCGAACCTGAATCGCAGCCGGACTCGTTGACGAACCACGAACCTCTCGGACGCGGCCCACATCGGCTGACCAATGCGGGGCTCGAGTGCGTCACACCGCCGCCTGTCGGACGCAACCGATCCGTTCGACCTTGGCCGCGTAGCGTGCGTGGGCGCCGATGAACGAGTGACTCGCGTCGGATCAACCGAGGTGTCACCGCAAGCCGATCGGCTGGTGGCACGCTCCGCGTCCCGATCGGTCATTGGCGATAGGCGTCTCGACGGTGGACCACCGAGACGACCTCGATGACGAGGCGACGTTCGAGGATCCGGTAGAGGACGCGGTACTCGCCTCGCCGTGCTGACCACAGGGGCGCCAACGGTTCGCGTAAGGGCTTGCCGACACGGTGGGGATCGGTGCGCAGCGGGCCAGCAATGAACTCGAAGGCGGCCGCGGCGACCACTTCGGGCAACAACTCCTCGAGGGCTCGTCTTGCGCTCCGGGTCAGGACGACGTCGTAGCCGCCGTCCTCGCCCGGGTCCGTACTCAAGAGTGGAGGCGTCCGCGCCGCAGCATCGCCGAGCGGACCTCATCCAGGGGCGAGGTGAGCCCGGCGTCGAGGTCGTCGAGCCCCTCCTTCAGGGCCTGCACCTCCTCGGCGCGGCTGAGGACGTCGACGGTCTCCAGCAGGGCGTCGTAGTCCTCAGCACTGAGCACCACGACGGCCCGGTCACCGTTGCGGGTGACCTCGAACCGCTCGTGGGTGGTCACCGCGGACTCCACGAGCTTGGACAGGTTCGCTCGGGCATCAGCCAGCGAGAGTGTCGTCATGTACAGAATTCTAGCGTGGCCAGTCTTCTTGTGTCAGTAGACGATCGGCTCGCGGAGCGGAGCGCGCCAGTGCAGGATCCCTGGCCGGGGCGCCGTTGGCAGAGCTGCGCCCGGGGTCCCTGTTGTGGCGCTAGCCGGCCGAGACCGGGACGATCGGACCTCAGCCTGGAGCGGTGGCCGCGCTGGGATGACGGACTGACGGCGAGCGCCCAAGCGTCCCGCAGGAACCGCCACGCGGAGCGTGGCGGTGACGGGTCGTCCCGCAGAACGGGACCTCGGCCTGACGGTCACGCGGCGCCTCCGGTATCGGACACGATGATGGACCTACCTCGACAGGGCTCATGCCGCTGGACCGCCACCATGGTGTCATGAGTGATACCATCGAGCCATGGCGATGACACTGCGGCTGACCGACGAGGAGTCTGAGGCTTTGCGCCGCCGCGCTCAGCGGGAGGCTCGCTCGATGCAGGACGTGGCCAGGCAGGCCGTGCGCGAGTACATCGACAACCACAGCCGAGCGGAGCTGCTCGACCAGGTTCTGGACGAGGACCTGCCACGCTATGCCGAAGCCCTGGAGCGGCTCGGTCAGTGATCTACCTGACCCTGTCCGAGCTCCTGCATGTCGCCGAGCGGACGCTAGGCCCTGAGGTACCGGTCCGCGATCACGGCCTACTGGAGTCGGCGCTGGCGCGTCCCCAAGCGACCGCGTTCGGAGCCGACGCCTACGCGAGCTTGGAGGAGAAGGCAGCAGCACTGCTGCACTCCTTGGCGCGCAATCACGCTCTTGTCGACGGGAACAAGCGCCTTGCGCTCGCCGGCACCATCGCGTTCCTGGGTGTCAACGGTCGCCGCCTCACCCTCACCAACGACGAGGCGTACTCGCTCATCATGGACGTCGCTTCGGGACTGCTCGATGACGTGCAGGACATTGCCGAGCGACTCCGGCGTGGAAGCGAACCGCGGCGACACTGACCGGGAGGTCTCTCCATCCTGGGACCTGCAACACATCGCCGCGTGCGCCCGTCTCCTCCGAGTTCGACCCGCGGCGATATCGAACGTCGCACAATGCCGATCACCCGGTATTGGTTGCGCCCATTCAGGTAGCCACCTGTGCTGCGACCCAGACTGTCCAGCCCAGCGATATCGGAGCCGAGGAGCCGAGGACGTGACTTCAGACGACACCGTCGGGCGCCGGCAAGGGGTCGTGGCCGCATGGAACGACGACCGGGGCTTCGGCTTCATCGAGCCGGCTGCTGGAGGCTCGCGGGTGTTCGTGCACGTGAGTGCGTTCCCTCGTGGGTCTTCTCGTGCTGGACGGACTGCCCGTCACGCTGTTGGCTGCTGACGGCCTCTTGAGCGGCGTTGCCTTCCTGATGTACGGCGCTGACAAGTCCGCTGCGGAACAGGGCAGGTGGCGAACGTCGGAGTCCACCCTCCACATGATCGCCCTCATCGGGGGCTGGCCGGGTGCGCTGGTCGCGCGAAAGGTCTTCCGACACAAGATGACCAAGCAACCGTTCCGCACGGACTTCTGGTTCACGGTCATCGCCAACTGCGTGGCACTCGCATGGTTCGTGCGCGAGGGGTCTCTGCCGCTGCCCTGACAGGGGCGGTCATTCGGCGGCGAAGACGGCCAGTGAGCGCAGGCGTGCCGAAATCTGGGCTGTGGCGTAGAGGTCCCGCCATGGGGATCCGCAGACCACCCGGAGCGCAGCTCCGCTTCTCAGGGCTTGGTGAAGGCGTATCCGTCGAGGGTCGCGCCACCGAAGTAGGTGCCTGGGAACTCCCCGAACTCGGTCAGCGACTGACCGTTGACCGGGTCCAGGATGAGCAAACCTCCACCCTGGACCCCGGCGATGGTCACGTAGTGGCTCCCGCCGGAGTGCCAGGTGATTCCAGCGATGACAGGGCGACCATTGTTGACCTCTTGGGCCAGTCGTTCCAGCGTCACGTTGGGGCCTTCCCAGCCGGCGAGGTTGTTGGTCTTCCTCAGGGCGTCGGTAGCGCCGCCGGACTTGAGGTAGCGCCGGTCGACGCCGAGTGTCGGGTCGTCCATGGCATACCGGGCGGCGATGTCGTACGGATCGGCGAGCCGCGCCGCCAGGCCAGGGTTGGCCTGCAACGCCTGGGCTGTTGGACAAGCAGTGGTGTCCATCGGGAATCCGTTGATCTCCTGCCCGATCTGCGTCATCACCCGGCACTGCGTCCACGTGCTTGCCGGGTCGTAGAAGCGGTCGACGCTCACCGCGGTCGCGATCCAGCACCACAGCTCACTCTGCTGGTACTGGGTGCGCATGCCGAGGTTGTGGCTGACGTCGGGTTCGTAGAACTGGACTTCGACCGGCTTGGCGTCCAGGACCGTGATGTCCGTAACGATGTTCAACGGGCTGTGCCAGTCGACGTTGACCACGAAGGTGACCCCGTGGTTGGGGTCGTATGGCGGTCCGTGCGGCGCGATGTTGTCGACAGAGATGTTGGCGGCACCGATGAAGCGAACGCGGTCCGCGGTGCACTCGGAGACCGTGACCACCACGACCGAGTCTTGCCAGCGACGACATGCGTGAAAAGACGTCGAGGATGAACGCGGCGTAGACCCATCCCGAGTGCGTCCGGACATAGGTCAGATCGGCAACCCAGAGCTGGTTCGGGGTCGTGGCGAGGAACTTGCGGTCGACCAGGTCGGCCGGCCGCTCGGTTTCAGCACCCTCGCTTGTGGTGGTCTTGCGAGTCTTCTCCAGTGGGATCCCACGCAGTCCGTCGACCTTCATCAACCGCTCGACGGTGCACCGAGCCACCGAGTGGCCCTCACGGTTGAGTTCGGCCCAAACCTTGCGAGCCCCGTAGACACCGATGTTGTCCTTGTGGACCTTGCGGATCACCGGCACCAACTCGGCATCGCGCACCGCCCTCGCCGAGGGTGGTCTGGCCTTCGAGGCGTAGTAGCTGCTCGGGGCGATCTCGACGTCTGCCTTGCGCAGAACCTCGATGATCGGCTCGACCCCCAGCGGCTTGCCTTCGACGACCCGCGCACGGTGCTCGTCGATGTAGTGGCCGATCGCGTCCCAGTTGAGATTCAGAGACACCCGTCCGTTGACGGGACCCCAGTACTGCCGGATCGTCTGCATGAGCGCGCCGCCGGTCTAGGAATCGATCTCGATGGGAGCACCGTCCAGGACCGTGATGTCCGTAACGATGTTCAACGGGCTGCGCCAGTCGACGTTGACCACGAAGGTGACCCCGTGGTTGGGGTCGTACGGCGGTCCGTGCGGCGCGATGTTGTCGACGGTGATGTTCGCGGCACCGATGAATCGGTGTTCGGAGGTCACCGGCGTGGTGACCCGATACTCCGACGCCGTGACGAGCACGACGGAGTCATGGCTGATCGCGTCCCAGTTGAGATTCAGGGTCGCCCGTCCCTGAAAAGGACCCCAGAACTTCCGCACGGTCTGCGGCATTGGCCTACTCCGATCGGACTCGGTCGACGCCCCACCCCGTCATCGAGACAGCGCCCATGCAGTGAAGGAGTCGCCCCATCCGCGCGTGATACCCGACCAACGTCACGGCGGAGCTGTGCCACTTCGCGCCGCGCTGGCGGCCAGTGCCTTGCCGCGAACGACGGTCCCGCTCCCGGTGCTCGTGAAGAGGAACGAGGCCGGTCGCCGGTGCTGGTGGTGGGTGGTGTCGCGAGAGGGCGCGATGGCCGGTGATGGGCTCGTGACCACCGGGCGCTCGAGCGACAAGGCGGCGGCGCTCCTTGCCCGTCGCTCGCATCGTGGCCGCGGTGAGCGTTCCGGTGACCGCGGACCTCGAAGCCGGGTACTGCGACACTGCGGACGACGTCGGCCGCACCGTGGCCCGGGCCGTGGTGCCGGCCCCGTTTCCGGCTGCCCGCGGAATCACCGACGGTCCTTCCGCCCGCTGACCGGCGGACACGTGCGCCGGGTGTGTCCCCCATAGGTTCGCGGTGTCGGGGCGGCTGAATACGAGTTGATTGGGTGTGATTCGTGGACCAATCCAGAACCCGTTCCGTCCTGGCGCTGGTCGACGCCCACCTGTCCTGGCCGGCAGGGAACCCATCCTCGAGGCCTTCGACGTCGTGCGGCGCCGCGCCATCGAGCTGGGGGAGGGCGACCGCGCCTGGGTGATCAACGGGCTGCGGGGTGTCGGCAAGACCGCGTTGCTGAACGAGCTGATGAACCAGGTCAGCGGAAGCGGCTGGATCGTCGCCAAGGTCGAGGTGTCTCCGAACAGCCGGCTCCCCGTGGCCCTGGCGGGGGCGCTGGCGCGGGCGATGCGGCCAGCCACCGGGCGGCACCCGGTCTCTCGACTCCAGCGTCTCCTGGGCGTGTTCAAGGCCTTCTCTCTCCAGGTCGACCCGACTGACACGGTTTCGCTCGGGTGGGAGCGCGCCACCCCAGCGCAGCGGCAGCTCGTGCACGCAATCGCCTACCTGGGGAGGGGCGAACCGGTGGCGATCGCCGAGGTCGCGGACAAGATGGGCAAGCGGGTCAGCGACCTGTCCGTCTCCAGACGTGACCTGATCCGCAAGGGGCTGATCTACGCCCCCGAGCGCGGCATGCTCGCCTTCACCGTCCCCGGAATGCACGCGTTCATCGCTGCACAGGAGTGACGCAGCGCCCGGCGCCGAGCACGGTTCGGACGCCGCCCGGGGGCGCCGGTGTGTCCGGCTGAGGGCAGCACCCGGGACCTGGCGTCAATCTGGCACCGAACGAGTGTCGGCGGGGCGGTGGTGTGTCCTAGCCTGGCCTCCTCATCTCGAAGGGGGACGTGGATATGGAGTTGGCGTCGATAGAGCCGCGCGACTTGGGGGCGCGGATCCGAGCCGCGCGGCGGTCGGCGGGGTTGACGCAAGCCGACCTGGCCAGGTCGATCGTGTCGCCCAGCTACCTGTCTCGGTTGGAGGCGGGCGAACGGTCACCGGGTCTGGAGACCCTTGAGCGGCTCGCCGAAGCTCTGGGTCTCACTGTGGAGGAGCTGCTGGCGGGCCGCCTGCCCACCGGTGACGCCCAGTCTGAAGCGACCTCCAGGGTGGATCAAGCAGAGTTGCTGCTGGCTGGCGGCGAGCTGGATCAGGCCATCCGCGTCGTCGAGGAGCTCGGCAGCGCCAAGGGGATCGCCCGATGGCCGGCGATTCGCGAGCGGGCCGGGCTGGTGCGGGGCCTGGTCTTAGAGGCGCGCAACGACTTGCAGGCGGCCATCCTCGAGCTGGAGGACGTCGTCGAGCGCTCCGCTGCGATGGGCCGGCCTTCCATTCCAGGGACGATCGCCCTGTCGCGCTGCTACCGCGAGTCCGGTGAGTACGACCTGGCCATCGCGCGCGGCAAGGCGGTTCTCGACCAGCTCGCGGAGCTGGGGCTGTCGGGCGGGACGGAGGCGATTCGACTGGCAGTGACGGTGGCCGGGGCGCAGTTGCAGTCGGGGCAGGTCGGCGTGGCCACGAGAACCTGCCTGCGGGCCATCGAGGAGGCCGAGCGCATCGACTCACCCGAAGGGGCAGCCGCCGCGTACTGGAATGCCAGCGTCGCCCTGCGGCAGACCGGGGCGACCGTGCAGGCCCACGAGTTCGCCGGGCGGGCGATGGCCATCTTGGAGAACGGGGACTCGACGCGCAACTTGGGCCGATTGAGGGTGTCGCTGGCGCTGCTTCGGCTCACGTTGGACGACGTCGACACAGCAGAGATCGAGGCTCTGCTAGAGGTCGCCGAGAGGGAGCTGAGGGGGTCGCCGGCCAGCGCTATCGATCTCGCGCACTACCACCATGCGATGGCCCGGCTGCATCTGCGCAGGGGCGAGTATGACCGAGCCCTTGCCGAGCTTGACCGCGTCGCTGTCGAGCGTGTGGCGGACCGGAGCGCAGAGTTGGCCTGCGAGACCTCCCTACTGCGCGCGGTGGCGATGCTTCGCTCCGGGCAATGTCCCGAGGCTGCGACCCGTGAGGCGGTGTCGATCGCTGACGTCAGCCTGCGCCTGCTGGGCCAGGATCGGATCTCGGGCCAGATGTGGTTCGAGCTGGCGGCGGCGGCACGCGACCACGGCGACGAGGATCTCGCCTTCGCGGCGCTCTGGGAGGCTGCCGTCACGCTCGGGGCATCCGTCCCGGTCTTCCAGTCGCTGGATTCGCCGGCGTGCAGTCTCCCGTCAACAGCAAACGGGCCCGGTCGTTCGCATTGACACCTGCCCCGCGCCGCGGTCGGGGAGAGCCGTCGCTCGTGCTGGAGCAGCTGGGGTGAGGGCGGCAAGAACCAACAGGCTGACAAGGGCCGCAGTGAATCGAGACATCTCGGTGACTCCTTCGTTGGCGATGGGCCCATCGAGCTCCAGTGGCTGGCTTGGCCCCGTGTGCCCCAACATGGCACATCGGCGAGGCACGCTCTGACAAGTCCCGACTTGCCCTCGGCCGCGGGATTCGCGCCGCTGCCCGCTCCCGGCGGGCCGAGGAGCACTGCGGGAGTCCCTGCAGGTTCTTGCAGCGGTCCCAACGGGCCTCGACCGGCCTCGCGGCTCCCGCCTAGCCTGCGGCGCAACCACGAGCCGCGGGTCCGCGACAACGAGCGCCGCACAGCCGACGACCAGCCCGCCCGGCACGGTCCGATGCCGCCCGTGCAGTGATCGTGCCCTGAGCAGTCGCTCATGCCATGCCGGGTCGCCGCGACGAACACGTCGGGGCGCCACAACGCTTGTCGTGGTCAGTCGCCCCAGCCCATGGGATAGACCTCGAACGCCGCGGCCTTGGTGACGCCGAGCCGCTGGCCGGTGGGGCGGGCGATGCCCTCGAGGAACTCCTCGGGGTCCCAGTCCCTCCCAGCCGAGGCCGTCGATGTAGGCCGCGTGCGCGTCCAGCGAGGCGACGCCGGCGTCGAAGGTGTCGGTGGTGTCGACGCCGTGCTCGGCGCCGGGGGAGTTCGCGGCCCACACCGCCGTGACGCCACCCCAGGGCTCGAGTCCGTCGACCAGCTGGTCGGGGAAGATCCACCGGTTGCCGGCGTCGCGTACGGCGTCGAGCACCGCCTTGCCGACGGCGATGTGGTCGGCCTGGTTGAGGTTGCGGCCGCCGAAGGTGTCGCGGAAGTTGCCGGTGATCACGATCTCGGGCCGGTGCCGGCGCACCACCTCGGCGATCGCGGCGCGCAGCGGCACGCCGTACTCCAGGACGCCGTCCGGGAAGCCCAGGAACTCCACCACGTCGACGCCGACCAGGCGCGCGGACTCGATCTGCTCGGCCTCGCGCAGCGG
This sequence comes from uncultured Actinomycetota bacterium, assembly GCA_963719955.1. Lineage (GTDB taxonomy): Bacteria > Actinomycetota > Actinomycetes > Propionibacteriales > Nocardioidaceae > Nocardioides. The sequence goes on from CAVRDV010000002.1 coordinate 1,307,063, forward strand.
GCGGCACTCGTCGGGGGGGATCCCGTCGATGCCGGCCTCGCCGCTGGTCACCATGCAGTAGACGACGTGCTTGCCCTGCCCGGTCCAGCGGGCGATCGCCGCCGCCGCCGCCGAACTCGATGTCGTCGGGGTGCGCCACCACGCAGAGCGCGCGCTCCCAGTCCTCGGGCAGGGGCTCCAGGGGGGCGGGTTCCATGGCCAGCAGCATGGCAGGGACTTCTGGTTGCCCGACAGGGGCCGGTCCGGATTGGCTGGGACCGTGCCCGCTGACCCGACCATCTCCGTCGTCGATCCCGACGACGAAGCGACCCTCGACGCCTGGCACGCCGTCGAGCGTGCGAGCATCGTCCCCGAGCGGCCGCACGCGGTGCTGACCAGCGCGTCCCATCGGCTCGCCGCGGTGCGCCGCCCCACGGCGTACCACGCCAAGACCCTCCTGGTCGCCAGGAGCCGCAGCGAGGTCGTCGGCGTCGCCGAGCTCGGCCGCTCTCTCCAGGACAACACCCATCTCGCCGATGTGCAGATCTGCGTGCTGCCCTCACACCGACGTCGGGGGGTGGGCCGGGCGCTGTGGGTCGAGGTCGCGCGCCTGGCCCGCGATGCCGGCCGGACGACGGTCATCGGAGAGGCCTGCACCACCGCAACCGACACGGCGGCGACCGCGTTCGCGTCGGCTCTCGGCTTCGCCGCGGTCCACGTCGAGGACCACCTGGTGCTGTCGATGCCGATGCCGACCCACCGGCGGGTCGCCCTGCAGGAGGCTGTCGACGCCGCGCCCGGCGCGGACAACGTCGAGATCGTGACCTGGGGAGACCGCTGTCCCGACGACCTGCTCGGCGGCTACACCCGCCTGCGCACCCAGATGGACAGCGACGTCCCGCTCGGCGAGATCGCCCTGGACCGGGTCGTCTTCGACGAGGCAAGGGTCCGGGCGGAGGAGGAGCACCTTGCCCAGGGCTACGTCAGCGTCGTGGCCGCCGTACGCCGGCTCGCCGACGGCGAGCTGGTCGGCTACTCGCGCGTGCTCCTCGAGCATCGCTCCACCGCCGCCCTGCAGGACGACACCCTCGTGATGCCCGCCGTCCGCGGCCGACGGCTGGGGCTCGCTCTCAAGCTGGCGACGCTCGACCTCGTCGAACGGCACCATCCCGACCGCACGACCCTGCACACGTGGACCGCCCCCGACAACCACGCCATGCACCGGACGAATCTGGCGTTCGGCTACCGCCCCGTGGAGGTGCTGCACGAGATGCAGCGCCCGCTGACGTGATGCACGCCGCAGCCGTTCCGCCCCCATCGGCCGCCCGTCAGAGGCATGGTGGACCCATGAGCAGCGCGACCGCCTCGGAGCCCACCCTCGACCGCATGCGAGAGGAAGCCCGCGAGCCCCGTCTCGGCGACCTCTGGTCGGTGGTGCTCGGCGCCTCGTTGGCCGGCATCGGCTTCACGGTGGTCCAGGTGATGGAGAAGATCATCCTGCTCAAGGACCCCGGCGCCTCCCTGGTCTGCGACTTCAGCGACAGGGTGTCCTGCTCCGACGTGCTCGACGCCTGGCAGTCCAGCGTGCTCGGTCCGCCGAACTCCGTGATCGGCGCGATCATGTTCAGCATCCTGGCCTCCGGCGCGCTGGCCGGCTTCCTCGGCACCCGCGCGAGCAGGTCCTACGTCGCCACCCTCTGGGGTCTGGCGGTGTTCTTCCTGGCGTTCGCCACGTGGTTCATGGCGGAGACCGCGTTCAGCATCCGTAGCCTCTGCCCGTGGTGCATCGGCATCACCACCGCCGTCGTCGTCATCGCCGCGGCGCTCACCCGGATCGGCCACCGCACCGGCTCCTTCGGCGACGGCGGCTTCGGCCGTCTCGTCGCGCGCGCCGTCGAGCGCCGCCTCGACCTGGCGGTCTGGGGCGCCTGGTGGCTGGCCATCGGCGCGATGCTGCTGATCGGCCTCACCTGACGCCCTCCGCACCGCCGCCGGTAGGCTCCGCCGCGGGGCGGTAGCTCAGCCGGTCAGAGCAGAGGACTCATAATCCTTGGGTCGCGGGTTCGAGCCCCGCCCGCCCCACCACCGGGCGGTCCCTCAGCCACCGATCCGGCGCGACTCGTGCCTGCACGCGGACGCCCGTGACACCCTCCCGCGTCGACGGGGAACCGGCCGCGACAGCCGGCCGGGGGTTGACCCGCCGAGGTCGGCGGTGACTATGGTCGGGGATCGGCCCGGCACTCGGGCTGGGCCGGGAGCGGAGGTTTCCCGTGCGTCGCTACTGGTCGGTCATGCTCTCGTTCGCCCTCGTCGGGCTCGTCGGTCCGGCCGCGACGGGGGCCCCACCCCCGTCGACATCGGCAGACCCGCCCTCGGCGGTCACGACGAAGCGGGAGATGGTCGTCACCGCGAACCCGCTGGCCACCCGGGCCGGGGCGAAGGTGCTGCGCCGGGGCGGGACGGCGGCCGACGCGATGGTGGCCGTCCAGACCGTGCTGGGGCTGGTCGAGCCCCAGTCGAGCGGCCTCGGCGGCGGCGCGTTCCTGGTCTGGTACGACGGCAAGACCGGCGACCTCACGACCTACGACGCGCGCGAGAAGGCGCCGCTCAGCGCGACCGAGGACCGGTTCTCCGGCCTGGACTTCGTCACCGCCTGGCAGTCCGGGCTGTCGGTCGGCGTGCCCGGGACGCCGCAGCTGATGGAGACCGTGCACCAGGAGCACGGGAAGCGCCGGTGGCAGACGCTGTTCGGCCCGGCGTTGCGCCTGGCCCGCGGTGGCTACCACGTGACCGCTCGCACCGCCGACCAGGTGAACTCCCTGCTCGCCCTCAACCCGAGCTGCTCGGACCGGCAGTTCTTCCGTGACCCGACTGCCTTCGACTACTTCACCAACGGCAGCACCGAGGACTGCGCGGCCATCCCGGCCGGCACGCGAGTGCGCAACCGGGACTACGCCAAGACGCTGAGGACGCTGCGGTTCCGGGGCGCCAGAGGCTTCTACCAGGGCAAGCTGGCCAAGGCGATCGTCGCGTCGGTGCAGACCGACCCGGCGATCCCGGGAGACATGACGCGGGCCGACCTCGCCGCCTACGACGTGGTCGAGCGAGAGCCGGTGTGCGCGGACTACCGCGGACACGAGGTGTGCGGGATGGGTCCGCCGTCCTCAGGCGCCCTGGCCGTCGGACAGATCCTCGGGATCCTGGAGGGCTTCGACCTCGGCGAGGACCCGCTGGACGAGCGGTTCGTGCACCTGTTCGCGCAGGCGGGACGGTTGGCGTTCGCCGACCGCAACCTCTACGTGGGTGACACCGACTTCGTCACGGTGCCGGTCGAGGGCATGCTCGACGAGGACTACCTGGCATCGCGGGCGGCGCTCATCACCGAGATGGACATGGGGACCGCCGCTCCGGGGACGCCCCCCGGCGACGTCGATCCCGCCGCGCCCCAGGAGGGGGACACCGAGGGCGGCACCAGTCACGTCTCGATCGTGGATCGCTACGGCAACGCCCTGTCCATGACGACCACGATCGAGAGCTCCTTCGGCAACGGGGTGATGGTCCCCGGCGGCGGTTTCCTGCTCAACAACGAGCTGACCGACTTCTCGTTCGCGCCCGTGGCCGGCGACGGGACCCCGGTGGCGAACCGGGTGCAGCCGGGCAAGCGGCCGCGCAGCTCCATGTCGCCGACGATCGTGCTCGACGCCTACGGCGACGTGGTGCTGGTGACCGGGTCGCCGGGCGGGTCGTCGATCATCGGCTACACCGCTCAGTCCATCGTCAACGTGCTCGACTTCGGCCTCGACGCGCAGCAGGCCGTCAACGTGCCCCATCACCAGAACCGCAACGGCTCGACCAGCCTCGAGGAGCCGATCCCGGGGGTGACCTGGGACTACGACGTCGGAGCGCTGGCGGCCGCGCTGGAGGCCCGTGGCCACCCGGTCACCGTCGGGGCACTCACCAGCGGCCTGTCGATCATCGAGGTGACCGGCCGTGGCTACGTCGGTGGCGCGGACCACCGGCGCGACGGTGCCGTGGGAGGGCGCTGACACGAGCGCGGGCTCCGAGGGGGGCTCGCGGCGCCGATCGGTCTAGACCATGGTCTCGCTGGGCAAAATGGCCGGCGGGGGGGTTGAAATCGTCCGGCGATCCGTGTTCGGGTCGAGGGGAGTCCTGGCTCCGGTGCCCGCTCGGACGGCATCGGTCGGGGTTCGCCCACGACACGAGATCCATGGGGGGACTCAACATGCGCAACCGTGCGCTCATCATCATGGCTTGCCTGGCTGTCGCACTGTCGACGGTCGGCTGGTCACCAGCAGCCGCGTCGATCGAACAGCCGACGCTCGTCAGCACCAACCCGGCCAACTTCACGCCGAACGTCAACCAGGGCAAGGTCTTCGCCGTCGCCCAGGTGGGCGACACCATCGTGCTAGGCGGGACCTTCTCGTCGGTGACCAAGAACGGCACGACCTTCACGCGCAACCGCATCCTGGCGTTCGACGCCAACACGGGCGCGGTGAGCACGACGTTCGTGCCGACCCTCGACAACACGGTCGAGGCGCTCGCCGACGCCGGCGACGGCTGGTCGGTCTACGTCGGCGGCCGGTTCAACACCGTCAACGGGAGCACCCACCGCAAGGTGGTCCGGCTCAACGTCAACACCGGCGCCGTCGTCAACAGCTTCTCGCCCGGCCGGGTCAACGGCAAGGTCAAGGACCTCAAGCTGGTCGGCGACGAGGTGTTCATCAGTGGTGGCTTCACCAAGGTCGACGGGCAGAACCGCCGCAAGATGGCCAGCCTCGACCGCATCACCGGTGACCTGACGACCACCCTCACGCCGACGTTCGAGGGCGTCAACAACGGCGGCAGCACCAACGTCCCGAAGTTCGACGTCTCGCCCGACGGCACCCGGCTGGTCGCCATCGGCAACTTCGCGACCGTCGACGGGCTGCCCCGCCACCAGATCGTGATGATGGACCTCAGCGGCCCGACCCACGTCGTGACCGACTGGTCGACCGACCGGTTCCCGAACGAGGGCGCGCGGGTGTTCAACACCTACATGCGCGATCTGGACTTCTCGCCCGACGGGTCCTACTTCATCATCAGCACGACCGGTGCCTACCGCGGCCCCGACAGCCTGTGCGACACGATCACCCGTTGGGAGACCGACCGCTCGGGCCCCGGCCAGGAGCCCACGTGGATCGACCACACCGGCGGTGACACGACGTACGCCGTCGCCGCGACCGGCACGGCCGTCTACGCGGGGGGCCACATGCGCTGGGTCAACAACCCCTACGCCGGGGACGCTCCCGGTGCCGGCGCGGTGCCGCACGAGGGCATCGTGGCTCTCGACCCGAGCAACGGGCTGCCGTTCAGCTGGGACGGCCGTCGGGCGCGGGGGGTCGGCGTGTTCGACTTCCTCGCGACCGACGAGGGTCTGTGGGTCGCCTCCGACACCAACTGGTTCCAGGGCGAGCGGCGGCAGCGGATCGCGTTCCTCCCGCTCGCGGGCGGCCAGGCCGTCCCGGCCGCGACGACGCCGGAGCTGCCCGGTGACGTGGTGCAGCTGGGCCGCGCCGGGGCGAGCGCCGACCCGTCGGTGCTCTACCGCGTCAACGCGGGCGGCTCGGCGCTGCTGAGCGTGGACGACGGCCCGGACTGGCAGGCCGACAGCGCCGGCACGTCGCCGTACCGCAACAGCGGCAGCAACTCGGCGACGTGGACCAGCTCGGTGTCGCTGCACGGGTCGTTCCCGAGCGCGGCGGACGACGGCGCGCCGGCGGCGCTCTACCTGAGCGAGCGCTGGGATCCGGGCAACGGGCCCGAGATGGAGTGGAACTTCCCCGTGACGGCCGGGACGCCGCTCACGGTGCGGCTCTACCTGGGCAACCAGTGCACCTGCACCGACAACGTGGGTGAGCGGGTCTTCGACGTGTCGCTGGACGGCACGGAGGTGCTCTCGGACGTCGACATGGTCGCCGCGCACGGCCACCGGGTCGGCTACGTCGAGTCCTTCGACGTGACGGCCGACGCCGACGGGGTCGACATCGACTTCGCGCACCAGGTGGAGAACCCACTGGTCAACGCGATCGAGATCATCGACCGCTCGGCGGTCGGCGGCGGCGGTGCCGGCGCTTCCGACGAGGTCCAGAGCACGCCGATGACGGCGGCGGGGGTCCCGGGCAGCACCACCACCACTCCGGGCAACGACGCCTACCACTTCGCCAGGGGTGCCTTCGTGGTCGGCAACACCCTCTACACGCCGTGGGCCGACGGCACGCTGAAGGCACGGTCGATGAACGGCACGTCGCTGGGCGCGCCGCGCACCGTCGAGCTCTTCGGCGGCACGTTCACCGGCGACGCGGCCAACGTGACCGGGGCGTTCTTCGACCCCGACACGAGCCGTCTCTACTACACGCTGTTCGGTGACGGGCGCCTCTTCTGGCGCTGGTTCACGCCGGAGAGCGAGGTCGTGGGGGCGGTCCGCTTCGAGGCATCGGCCGGGGCACTGCCGGCAGCGAGCCTGCGCGGCATGTTCCTGTCGGGGGGCGAGCTCTTCTACGCCGAGGGCGCCACCGGTGACCTCTACCGGATCCCGTTCGACGCCGGCACCACCGGCGCGTTCGGTCCGGGCGTCAACGGGTCGCCGTCGCTGGTCGACTCCGGACGGGACTGGTCCGCTCCGGGCCTGACCGTCGGGAGCTGACACCGGCACAGCGCAACAGCGCGGGGCCCGGCCGCACCTGGTGTGGTCGGGCCCTCGTGCGTCCGCTCGACCCGCCGACCAGCGCCGGGCTCAGCGCTCGCTGTCGATGAGGTAGCGGCCGTCGTCGAACACCAGTCCCAGCACCACACGGTCGTCGACCGAGCCGTCGGCGCGCTGGTAGCGGACGACGTACTCGACCTCGAGCCGGTCGGGGTCGGCGTCGAACGAGCGCAGCGTCGCCGAACGCTGGCCGCTCCAGAACTCCTGGTACTGCCCGAAGCTGCCGCTCGCCCCCTGGAAGGACGGCGTGAGCATCTCCCAGCTCGCCGCCGGGTCGCTGGTCGCGGTCTGGAGGTACGTCGTCACGAAGTCACGCATGCCCTCGGTGGTGGGCTGCTCGCCGGCCTCGTCGCTCGGGTCGGGTGACGCCGAGGGCGACGTCGCCGAGGGGGACGCGGGTGCGGCCGTGGTGCCGTCGCCGGAGGGGTCGGCTCCCAGGTTGCCCACCGTCCAGGCGAGCCCCAGCAGCAGGGCGAGCGCGCCGACGGCCAGGGGCAGCACCGGAAGCCCTCTCCGCCGAGCAGGTGCGGGCGATGCGGTGGGTGGCACGACGGCCGGCACGGCCAGGGCGGTCGCCGTGGGGATCGTGGGTGCCGCCGCGGTCGGCACGCCGGGTGCCACCAGGGTGGTGTCGGCCGGATCCCGCTCGACGGCACTCAGGAAGCCACGCACCTCGGCCATCGTCCAGCGCTCGGCCGGCTCGGTCGTCATCGTGTGCTGCAGCAGCGGGGCCAACGGGTGGTCGGCGGTCAGCCGGGGTGGCGCCTCGTGGACGACCTGGTACAGCGTGGCCACGGCGTTGCCGTCGGCGTCGTACGGCGGCCGGCCGGTGACGGCGTGGAACGCCGACGCCCCCAGCGACCAGACGTCGCTCGCCGCCGTGGCCCGCTGTCCCCGCGCGACCTCGGGGGAGAGATAGGCCGGGGATCCGGTCACCATGCCCGTCCGGGTCATCGTGGCGTCGTCCAGGGCACGGGCGATCCCGAAGTCGGACAGCTTGAGCACCTCGTCGGGCGTCACCAGCATGTTCGACGGCTTCACGTCGCGGTGCACGATGCCCCCGGCATGGGCGGCGGCCAGCGCCTCGGCCGCCTGGGCGAGCAGCCGCGCGGCCCGGTCGGCCGGCAGGGGGCCGTCCTCGGCCGCGACCGCGGCGAGCGTCCGCCCGGCGACGTACTCCATCACCAGCCACCGGTCGCCGGCGTCCTCGACCAGGTCGAAGACCGCCACGACGTGGGGGTGGTTGGCCGCGGCCGCCAGCCGGGCCTCCCGGGCGGCCCGCTCGACGGCGAGGTCGTCGGCGTGGCGGAGGCGCTTGACGGCGACCTCGCGGTGCAGCACCTCGTCGCGGGCCAGCCAGACGGCCCCCATCCCGCCTCGTCCGACCTCACGGAGGAGGGCATACCTGCCTGCGATCACCGAGCCACTGTAGGACGCCGCCCCAGCGGCGCTGCGATGACGCGACCTGACTCGACGAGGGGAGGTGGCGCCCCGTCGCGTTCCTCCGGAGCAACAGCGTCGCGGCCATGCTCGCCCTCACGGCGGCCCTCGTCGTGACCGCGACCGTCAGCCACGCCGCCTCCAGCGAGCTCGAGAACGGCGTCCGCGGGACCGGCCTGGGCGGCTATCAGCGCCTGTGGGCGGCCACCACCGAGTGGGGGGGTCGGCGACCCCTGTGGCCGCGGGCGGTTCGTCGCCTTCCTCGACCTCGACAACGACGGGTGGGACGACCTGTTCCTCGGCAACGAGAAGCCCCGACCCGTCGAGGACCCCGAGTGCGACACAGCACCGGACCCGGCATGGAACGAGGACTCGAAGGTCTTCCTCAACGACCGGGCGAGAGGTTCGTCTTCGCCCCTCAGTTCGCCACCCCGCATCCGTCCGCAGCCGTGAACTGCGCCGTCCCGCTGGACTTCAACAAGGACGGCTGGATGGACCTGCTGGCCTGCCACGACAAGAACTCGCGGCCGCTGCTCTACCGCAACAACGCCGGAGAGAGCTTCACTGAGGTGGGCGCGTTCCGCGCCGACAACCGGCCGAGGTTCCGCAAGCAGGTGGTGCCCCCGGCCAGCGGCCGCGCCTCCGCCGCCGTCACCGTTCAGACCACACCCGGCGAGCCCGCGCGCTTCCTCGTGCTCAACGGACATCTCCGCAACGACGGACCCAACCAGCTGATCCAGTACGTCCCCTGAGGGCCCGTCCACGCGCGCGGCTGATCCGGGAGAATCGCGGTGTCCACCTGGCGAGCCGTCTCGCCCGCAGGGTTCGGACGGAGCAGAGTGTGCGGTGACACGGGCGCCTACGGGCGATCACCAGGAAGGAAACCCCATATGTCAGACGCGCACGCCCCACCGAAGACCGCCTGGGACTGGATCCTCGGCGGCCTTCTTCTCCTCACCGGCCTGGTCCTGCTCGGCCACGCGGTCATCGCCACGGCTGTGTCGGTGCTGTTCATCGCCTGGCTCACCTTCGTCTCCGGGATCGTCACCTTGGTCTTGTCGCTGTTCCAGGTGGGCAGGGACGGCTTCTGGACCGGACTGCTCGGCGGCGGTCTGCTGACCGCGCTCGGCCTGGTGATGATCCGCAACCCGGCTGCCGCGGCGGTGACGCTCACGCTGGTGGCCGGCACGATGTTCCTCGGCGTCGGCGTGGCGCGCCTCGCCGTGGCCGCGCAGGTGCCGGAGCTCCGCGTGCCGCTGATCATCGGTGGCGGCATCTCGCTGGTGCTCGGGCTGATGGTGCTGTTCAACCTGTTCACCTTCAGCTTCACGCTGCTGGGCGTGCTGCTCGGGGTCCAGGTGCTCGCCGAGGGCATCTCGATCCTGGTGCTCGGCCGAGCGGGCCGCGCCTTCACCGCCGCCCCGGCCTGACGCGCGGCCCGAGCGGCGATGTTCACCACCCTGGGGCTGACCGGGGACGACGTACGTCGGATCACCGACGGCGTCTACGTCGGCCGCCGCGACCCCGAGCGCGACCTGTCGGGCTTCTGGGTGCTGCTCGTCCTGTCGGCGGTGATCGCCTCGGCCGGGGTGGTGTCGGACTCGACGGCCGCCGTGATCGGGGCGATGATCGTCGCCCCGCTGATGCGGCCCATCCTCGGCACGGCGTGCGCGCTGGTGCTGTCGGACCGGCGCGAGCTGATGCGTGCGCTGCTCTTCGTCGGCGGCGGGGCTCTCAGCGTGGTTGTCGTGGGCTTCGTCGTGGGCCTGCTCATGCAGACCGACGTCGTGGCCGCCACCAACAACCAGGTCGCCGGCCGGGTCAGCCCGCGGCTGATCGACCTGCTGGCGGCGGTCGCCACCGGGCTGGTCGGTGCGTTCGCGGTGATCCGCTCCGACGTCTCCGACACCCTGCCGGGGGTCGCGATCGCCATCTCGCTGGTGCCGCCGCTGGCCGTCGTCGGCCTGACGCTCGAGTCGGGCGAGCCCGGCCAGGCCCTGGGTGCTCTGCTGCTCTTCGGCACGAACGTCGCGGCCATCATCAGCACCGGCGTCGCCCTGCTGCTCGCGGCGGGCATCCGTCAGGTCGCCCAGGAGGCCGGAGAGCCGGTGGGCCGCCTGCGCGGGCGGACCCTCGGCGTGGTCGCGGGCTCGCTGGTGCTGGTCGCGGTGCCCTTGGGGATCGGCAGCTTCCAGGTGGCGCGGGCGCAGTTCGTCGTCAGCACGGCCAAGCCGGCCGCCGACGCGTGGGCCGAGGAGCACGGCTTCACCGTCACCGACCTGACGATGCGCGGGTCGACGCTGCACGTCGACGCCCTCGGACCGTCGGTCGACCCCCATCTGGAGGAGCTCCGCGCCGGGCTGGTCGACGTCGGGCTGGCCGACACCCAGCTCGAGCTGACCTTCGCCCTGGGCGACACGATGACGGTGGGCACCTCCGGGTGACGGCCGTCAGGACGAGGAGAAGGACATGGGACGAGGTACGGCCACCACCCTGGCCGCGGTGCTGGTGCTGCTCGGCTGCCTGCTGGTGCCGGTGGCCGCGACGGCCTGGTGGGCACGGGCGACCGTGACCGACTCCGAGCGATTCGTGGACACCGTCGTCCCCGTGGCCGACGACCCGGCCGTGCAGCAGCTCGTGGAGGACCAGCTGGTTGCCCAGGTGATGGCCTGGGTCGACGAACAGCAGGTCGCCGAGCGCTCGATCGAGGCTCTGCTCGACCGGGGTGTGCCGCCGCGGGTGGCGGCGTCCCTGGCGCTGCTGGCGGAGCCGCTACGTGACCGGCTGGAGCAGCGGGTGCAGCGGGCGGCCGAGCGGGTGGTCGAGAGCGAGGAGTTCGTGACCGCGCTCGAGGGTTCCCTGGGGTCGGTCCACGAGCAGCTGGTCGCGATCGTCCTCGAGGAGGGCGACGACGCCGACCTGATCGCGGCCTCCGACGACGGCACCCTGCGCCTGTCGATGGCGACGCTGACCAACACGGTGCGCGCCCAGCTGGTCGAGGCCGGCGTGGAGGGCGCCGAGCGGCTGCCCGAGGTGACCGCCATGATCCCGATCGCCAAGGTCGAGCAGCTGGTGACGATCCGGAAGGGCTACCGCCTGCTCGACGCGTTGGCCACGTGGCTGCCCGTGCTGGCAGTGGCGCTGCTCGCGGGCGGCGTGCTGCTGGGGCGGCGGCGGGGTCGCTGGGCGCTCGGCGCCGGTGTGGGTGTGGTGCTCGCGCTGCTGCTGACCCTGGTCGGGCTGACGGCGGCGCGCACGGCGGCGGTCGACGCGGTGCCGGGTGCGCCGGAGGCGGCCAGGGCAGCGGTCGACCTGGTCAGCGAGCCGCTGCGCTCGCTGCTGCGCGGGCTCGGCTCAGCGGTGCTGGCGGTGGTGCTGGTGACGCTCGCGGTCGCGACGGTCCGGGGCCGCCCGGAGGTGATGACCGGCGCCAGGGAGGCCTGGCGGCGCGCCTCGGGGTCGCCGCTCCTCCCGGTCGCCACGGGAGCGCTCGCGGCCCTGGGCGCGGTTGTCCTGCTGGTGGCCGAGCTCCGACCGGGGGTGATGCTGCTGGTGCTCGCACTCACGGCCGGGTCGGCGTACGCCGCCTGGCAGGGGGCTCCCGTCCCCGACGAGGCGGTCTCCGACTAGCCCACAGCCCACACCCGCGGGTCAGCCGCGGGCGAAGGAGCTCGCATAGGTCGTCTCGCCCACCGCGATGGAGTACGCCTCGTAGTACGACGCGATGCCATGCCGCTGCGCCTCCTGATGCCGAGGGTGGTCGCGCCAGCCGGCGTGCGAGGCGGCGTCGGCGAACGTCACGACCGTGCATCGCTCGCCGTCCTCCGCGGTGAACGTCTTCGTCTCCACGAACCCGGGCATCTCGCGGGCCAGGGCGGCGACGACGGCCAGCTCGTCGGCGTACTCGGCGGCGTGCTCGCGGCGGAGCCGGTTGCGGAAGACGGTGACCACCTGGCCGACCAGCGGGCGTTCGGGCTGCATGTCACGAGGCTCGCGGCTCCGGAGCACCGCCGCAAGACGCGGGAATGGGCTCAGATGCCGATCCGCTCCAGCACCGCGTGGATGACCTCGTGCTCGTGGCCGAGCCGGTCGAGCGTCGCGGTGAGCGCAGCGTCGGCGGCCCGCAGCGGCGGGTAGAGGAAGCGGTCCTCGATGCCGTGGTGGGCGGTCACGGCCTGGCAGATCTGGCCGCAGGAGGACCCGAGCGTCTGGTAGGCCTCGGTGAGCCCGAGTCCGTGCAGCGCCTCCCGGGCGGCACCCGGGTCGGCCTCACCGGCGGCCACCAGCTCGATGAGGTCGCCGACCTGGGCCAGCCCGCGGCGGTACATGTCGTGGATCGCCCGCAGGTGCTCCCCGGCTGACCGGTCGGCGGCGGTCGCGCCGGCATAGGCGACCGGGTGCGGTCGCAGCTCCTCGTCGTCCCAGAGGGGGAGCGGGGTGGGTCGTCGGCGTCCACGGTCGGCGAGCCTAGCCCGGTGCGCCCGGGACCCACGGTCGACGGGACACGACATGGCGGCCGGTCCTGGAGGGTGCCGGCCGCCGTGAGCGGGGAGGGTCAGGACGCCACGTTCTGGTGGGTCAGGGCCCAGGCGTCGTGGCCGCCGAGGACGTCGGACACGTCGGCGAAGCCCTGGGCGCGCAACGCACTCGCACCCACGCTAGGTTCTTGCCGCAGGCCGAGCCGGCGCCGTGGGCGGGGAAGACCCGGACGTCGTCGGGTAGCCCCATCAGCTTGTGCTGGATCGAGTCGTAGAGCATCGAGCCGAGCTCGTCGACGGTCACGCCGATCGAGGCCAGCAGATCGGGTCGGCCGACGTCGCCGATGAACAGCGCGTCGCCGGTGAGGGCGACGGCGCCGTTCGCGAAGTAGTGCCACGACAGCCCGGAAGGTGTCAGGAGTTCCAGGTGCAGACCGCGGACCAGGCGGCCACCGCGGTCCACAGGAGCACGTCGCCGGGACCGGTGCTCGGCGGCGTGGACGCGCGCCCGATGGTGCAGACTTGGTGGCCCCGTGACCGGCGCGGGCCCTGGAAGGAGCACCGTGAGCACCCCCAACGTCCTCGACGACCTCGAGTGGCGCGGACTGATCGCCCACTCGACCGACCGCGACGCGCTGCGCGACGCGCTGGGTGGCGGGAGCGTGCGGTTCTACGTCGGGTTCGACCCGACCGCGCCGAGCCTGCACATGGGCAACCTGGTGCAGCTGGTGACGGCGCGCCGGCTGCAGGACGCCGGCCACACGCCGTACATCCTGGTCGGCGGTGCGACCGGCATGATCGGCGACCCGAGGGACTCCGGAGAGCGGACGCTCAACACCGCGGAGACCGTCGCGGACTGGACCGAGCAGGTACGCCGGCAGGTCGAGCGGCTTCGTCTCCTTCGAGGGCGACAACGCCGCGACGATGGTCAACAACCACGACTGGACGGCCGGGATGTCGGCGATCGACTTCCTGCGCGACATCGGCAAGCACTTCCCGGTCAACCGGATGCTGGCGCGCGACATCGTCCGTCGCCGGCTGGAGTCCGGCATCACCTACACCGAGTTCTCCTACGTGCTGCTGCAGTCGATGGACTACCTCCACCTGTTCCGCGAGCACGGCGTGACGCTGCAGCACGGCGGCTCCGACCAGTGGGGCAACATCACCGGCGGGGCCGAGCTGGTCCGGCGGGTGACCGGCGAGCAGGCCCATGCGTTCGCCACGCCGCTGATCACGAAGGCCGACGGCACGAAGTACGGCAAGACCGAGGGTGGTGCGCTCTGGCTGGACCCCGAGATGATGTCGCCCTACGCCTTCTACCAGTTCTGGCTCAACGTCGAGGACGACAAGGTCGGCGAGCTGCTGCGCATCTTCACGTTGCTGACCCACGAGGAGATCGAGGCCCTCGAGAAGCAGACCGCGGAGAAGCCCTTCCTGCGGGCGGGGCAGCGCGCGCTGGCCGACGAGGTCACCACCCTGGTGCACGGCGCCGAGGAGACCGGGCGGATCCAGGTGGCCTCGGCCGCGCTGTTCGGGGGTGGCGAGCTCAGCGGACTCGACAGTGCGACGTTGGCCGCCGCGCTCCGTGAGGCAGGCGCCGTGGAGGTGGCGGGCGCGATCCCCAGCGTGGTCGACCTGCTGGTCCTGGCCGGGCTGGCGCAGAGCAGGGGAGAGGCTCGCCGCACCATCGGCGAGGGTGGCGCCTACCTCAACAACGAGCGGATCACCGACCCCGAGCTGACGCCGTCGCACGACGACCTCCTGGCCGGCGGCTGGTTGGTGCTCCGTCGCGGCAAGAAGCGGTTCGCCGGCATCGCCGTGACCGCGGGCTGAGGTCGCCCGACGCGGCTGCCCGGGGTCACAGCGTGTCGATTTGCCCCGCCGCGGGCGCTCCCGTACTGTTCTGGTTCGTCGCGCCGGGCGCGGCGGGGAGCAAGCCGCGAGCGGGCTCCCGGCCCCGGGTGACTCCCTCTCCTCCACCACGATCGGGTGGCGATCTACTGCGTCGCGAGACGCCTGGATCCGAAGCCCGGACGGTCGAGTGCGCGGGATGGCTGGCACCACGGTCTCGATTTGGTCGGGACGACGCGGCTGGCTAAAGTTGGACGAGCCCCACTCGCCTCAACCCGGACGGGTTGTGCGTTGGTGTGCGCCTGATCTTTGAGAACTCAACAGTGTGTGATAGTCGATGAATTGATTTGTTTGATCTGTTGATTCTGGTTCTGCCCTTTTGGTTGGGGTGGGGTTGGGGTTTATGGTTTTTTGCAATGATTCTGGGACTGACGTTTGATCGTTGGTTTTTGTTTTGTTGCTGGGATTTTCTTTGGAGAGTTTGATCCTGGCTCAGGACGAACGCTGGCGGCGTGCTTAACACATGCAAGTCGTGCGGAAAGGCCCCTTTGGGGGTGCTCGAGCGGCGAACGGGTGAGTAACACGTGAGTAATCTGCCCTGCACTTTGGGATAGCTTCGGGAAACCGAGATTAATACCGGATAGGACCGTCTCCTGCATGGGGGGTGGTGGAAAGCCTTTTTGGTGGTGTGGGATGTGCTCGCGGCCTATCAGCTTGATGGTGGGGTAGTGGCCTACCATGGCTTTGACGGGTAGCCGGCCTGAGAGGGTGACCGGCCACACTGGGACTGAGACACGGCCCAGACTCCTACGGGAGGCAGCAGTGGGGAATATTGGACAATGGGCGGAAGCCTGATCCAGCAACGCCGCGTGAGGGATGACGGCCTTCGGGTTGTAAACCTCTTTCACCGATGGCGAAGCCGCTTCTTTTTGGGGGTGGTGACGGTAGTCGGAGAAGAAGCACCGGCCAACTACGTGCCAGCAGCCGCGGTAATACGTAGGGTGCGAGCGTTGTCCGGAATTATTGGGCGTAAAGGGCTCGTAGGCGGTTTGTTGCGTCGGGAGTGAAAACACCGGGCTTAACTCGGTGCTTGCTTTCGATACGGGCAGACTAGAGGCATGCAGGGGAGAATGGAATTCCTGGTGTAGCGGTGAAATGCGCAGATATCAGGAGGAACACCGGTGGCGAAGGCGGTTCTCTGGGCATGTTCTGACGCTGAGGAGCGAAAGTGTGGGGAGCGAACAGGATTAGATACCCTGGTAGTCCACACCGTAAACGTTGGGCGCTAGGTGTGGGATCCATTCCACGGGTTCCGTGCCGCAGCTAACGCATTAAGCGCCCCGCCTGGGGAGTACGGCCGCAAGGCTAAAACTCAAAGGAATTGACGGGGGCCCGCACAAGCGGCGGAGCATGCGGATTAATTCGATG
Organism: uncultured Actinomycetota bacterium; assembly: GCA_963719955.1. Classification (GTDB taxonomy): domain Bacteria; phylum Actinomycetota; class Actinomycetes; order Propionibacteriales; family Nocardioidaceae; genus Nocardioides. The sequence goes on from CAVRDV010000002.1 coordinate 1,323,002, forward strand.
CAACGCGAAGAACCTTACCTGGGTTTGACATATAGGGAAATCCTCCAGAGATGGGGGGTCCGTAAGGGTCCTATACAGGTGGTGCATGGCTGTCGTCAGCTCGTGTCGTGAGATGTTGGGTTAAGTCCCGCAACGAGCGCAACCCTTGTCGCATGTTGCCAGCGCGCCCTTCGGGGTGGCGGGGACTCATGCGAGACTGCCGGGGTCAACTCGGAGGAAGGTGGGGATGACGTCAAGTCATCATGCCCCTTATGTCCAGGGCTTCACGCATGCTACAATGGCCGGTACAGAGGGCTGCGATGCTGTAAGGCGGAGCGAATCCCTAAAAGCCGGTCTCAGTTCGGATTGGGGTCTGCAACTCGACCCCATGAAGTCGGAGTCGCTAGTAATCGCAGATCAGCAACGCTGCGGTGAATACGTTCCCGGGCCTTGTACACACCGCCCGTCACGTCACGAAAGTCGGCAACACCCGAAGCCGGTGGCCCAACCCCTTTGTGGGAGGGAGCTGTCGAAGGTGGGGCTGGCGATTGGGACGAAGTCGTAACAAGGTAGCCGTACCGGAAGGTGCGGCTGGATCACCTCCTTTCTAAGGAGCAATTCATCTGGCCCTCACCCGTGTGGTCGTTGTGGCTGGTGGGTGGGGGGTGGTCTGCCCTGGTCGTGCCCGTTGGTGGTGCGCGGGGTGGGTTGCTGTCTAGTGGAATCGTCGACGTTCCTTGCTGTCTGTGCCCGTGTGGGTGGGGTGGTGGGGTCACATGCTGTTGGGTCCTGAGGGATCAGGCTGCTCCTTGTTGGGGGTGGGTTGGTGTCTTTGGCCTGGGCCTGGTGGGTTGCTGCCTGTGTGGTGGTGGTTTGCCGGTGGTGGGGTTTGTTGTTTGAGTTTTGCATAGTGGACGCGAGCATCTTTGTAGTTTGTTGTGTTTGTTTGAGTTGTGTTGTTTGGTGACAAGCTATGAAGGGCACATGGTGGATGCCTTGGCATCAAGAGCCGATGAAGGACGTTGGAGCCTGCGATAAGCCCTGGGGAGTTGGCAACCGAGCTGTGATCCGGGGGTGTCCGAATGGGGAAACCTGGCTGGAGTCATGTCCAGTCACCTGCACCTGAATATATAGGGTGTTGGGAGGGAACGTCGGGAAGTGAAACATCTCAGTACCGACAGGAAGAGAAAACAATAGTGATTCCGAGAGTAGTGGCGAGCGAAATCGGAACAGGCTAAACCACGCTGATGTGATACCCGGCAGGGGTTGTTGGTGTGGGGTTGTGGGACGCGATTTTACCTGTACTGCCGTGCGGGTGCGCAGTAAGAAACCATGCATGAAGCGAAAGTCCGTTGGAAAGCGGTGCCGTAGAGGGTGAGAGCCCCGTACGCGTAAGTGTGTGGCTGTGTGGTCGTGTTTCCCAAGTAACACGGAACTCCTGAAATTCTGTGTGAATCTGGCGGGACCACCCGTTAAGCCTAAATACTCCTTGATGACCGATAGCGGACAAGTACCGTGAGGGAAAGGTGAAAAGTACCCCTGGCGGGGAGTGAAATAGTACCTGAAACCGTGTGCCTACAATCCGTCGGAGCCTTGCCCTTGTGGTGGGGTGACGGCGTGCCTTTTGAAGAATGAGCCTGCGAGTTTGCGTTGTGTTGCGAGGTTAACCCGTGTGGGGTAGCCGTAGCGAAAGCGAGTCCTAATAGGGCGGTTGAGTAGCATGATCAAGACCCGAAGCGGAGTGATCTATCCATGGGCAGGTTGAAGCGCGGGTAAGACCGCGTGGAGGACCGAACCCACTTAGGTTGAAAACTGAGGGGATGACCTGTGGATAGGGGTGAAAGGCCAATCAAACTCCGTGATAGCTGGTTCTCCCCGAAATGCATTTAGGTGCAGCGTTGCGTGTTTCTTGCCGGAGGTAGAGCACTGGATAGCCGATGGGCCCGACCAGGTTACTGACGTTAGCCAAACTCCGAATGCCGGTAAGTGAGAGCGCAGCAGTGAGACTGCGGGGGATAAGCTCCGTAGTCGAGAGGGAAACAGCCCAGACCATCAGCTAAGGCCCCTAAGCGGTGACTAAGTGGAAAAGGATGTGGAGTCGCAGTGACAACCAGGAGGTTGGCTTGGAAGCAGCCACCCTTGAAAGAGTGCGTAATAGCTCACTGGTCAAGTGATTCCGCGCCGACAATGTAGCGGGGCTCAAGTCATCCGCCGAAGCTATGGCATTCACACCCCCTTGGATGGGGAGCCCAGCCGCCGCCCTCGTGGTGGTGGTTCAGGTGTGTGGGTGGGTAGGGGAGCGTCGTGTCGCCAGGGAAGCGCCGGAGTGATCCAGGTGTGGAGGCGACACGAGTGAGAATGCAGGCATGAGTAGCGAATGAAGAGTGAGAAACTCTTCCGCCGAATGATCAAGGGTTCCAGGGTCAAGCTAATCTGCCCTGGGTAAGTCGGGACCTAAGGCGAGGCCGACAGGCGTAGTCGATGGACAACGAGTTGATATTCTGGTACCGGCAATGTAGCGACCCTGACGAGGTCCGTGATGCTAACCACCCGAAGCCACCTTTCACCTGCATCCTCCTTTGTGGGGGTGTGGGGCTGGTGGTGGAGCGTGGGACCCGAGCGGGTAGTAGTCAAGCGATGGGGTGACGCAGGAAGGCAGCCCAACCGTGGCGATGGTTGTCCACGGGTAAGGATGTAGCACGTGGCCCAGGCAAATCCGGGCCGCACCCCGCAAGGGGAGTGTGAGATCTGATGCCGAGCCAACACTGGCGAAGTGGGTGATCCTATGCTGTCGAGAAAAACCTCTAGCGAGCTATGCGCCGCCCGTACCCCAAACCGACTCAGGTGATCAGGTAGAGAATACCAAGGCGATCGAGCAAACCATGGTTAAGGAACTCGGCAAAATGCCCCCGTAACTTCGGGAGAAGGGGGACCCGACCCGTGACCACCCACGCGGTGGAGAGCGGGAAGGGTCGCAGAGACCAGGCCCAAGCGACTGTTTACTAAAAACACAGGTCCGTGCGAAGTCGTAAGACGATGTATACGGACTGACTCCTGCCCGGTGCTGGAAGGTTAAGAGGACCTGTTAGAACACCTTGCGTGTTCGAAGCGGAGAATTTAAGCCCCAGTAAACGGCGGTGGTAACTATAACCATCCTAAGGTAGCGAAATTCCTTGTCGGGTAAGTTCCGACCTGCACGAATGGAGTAACGACTTGGGCGCTGTCTCAACCATGGACTCGGCGAAATTGCACTACGAGTAAAGATGCTCGTTACGCGCGGCAGGACGGAAAGACCCCGGGACCTTTACTATAGTTTGGTATTGGTGTTTGGTTCGGCTTGTGTAGGATAGGTGGGAGACTGTGAAGCCATCACGCCAGTGATGGTGGAGTCAACGTTGAAATACCACTCTGGTCGTACTAGATATCTAACCTAGGTCCATCATCTGGATCAGGGACAGTGCCTGATGGGTAGTTTAACTGGGGCGGTTGCCTCCTAAAATGTAACGGAGGCGCTCAAAGGTTCCCTCAGCCTGGTTGGCAATCAGGTGACGAGTGTAAGTGCACAAGGGAGCTTGACTGTGAGACAGACATGTCGAGCAGGGACGAAAGTCGGAACTAGTGATCCGGCCACGGCATGTGGAAGCGTGGTCGCTCAACGGATAAAAGGTACCCCGGGGATAACAGGCTGATCTTCCCCAAGAGTCCATATCGACGGGATGGTTTGGCACCTCGATGTCGGCTCGTCGCATCCTGGGGCTGGAGTAGGTCCCAAGGGTTGGGCTGTTCGCCCATTAAAGCGGCACGCGAGCTGGGTTTAGAACGTCGTGAGACAGTTCGGTCCCTATCCGCCGCGCGCGCAGGAAACTTGAGAAAAGCTGTCCCTAGTACGAGAGGACCGGGATGGACGAACCTCTGGTGTGCCAGTTGTCCCGCCAGGGGCACCGCTGGTTAGCTACGTTCGGACGTGATAACCGCTGAATGCATCTAAGCGGGAAGCACATTTCAAGATAAGGTTTCCCACCCAGCAATGGGGTAAGGCCCCCCACAGAACATGGGGTTGATAGGCCGGAGGTGTACAGCAGCAATGCCCAGCCGACCGGTACTAATAGGCCGAGGGCTTGTCACACACACACTCAACACACACCCAAACAAGCCCACACAACAAACACCATACACAGCACTGCCCGCGTCCACTACGCAATACTGAAACCACAAAACCCACCCGCACCAACACACGTGCGGGCCAGGCGGAACACATGTGGAAAAGAGTTACGGCGGCCATAGCGACAGGGAAACACCCGGACCCATCCCGAACCCGGAAGTTAAGCCTGCCAGCGCCGATGGTACTGCAACCGAGAGGCTGTGGGAGAGTAGGACGCCGCCGAACACACACCCCCGGAGAGGCCACCACCGGTGGCCTCTCCACCATTTCCAACCCTTTCCAGGCAGGTTGGCGCCGGCCTTCCTGATGCGCGCTGCCGGCGGGCTCTAGGATCGGCCCACCACAGCAACGAGGAGTCCCCCTGATGAGCGACGAGCGCGGCAAGCCGTCCGGACGAGGCGACCGGGGCAAGCCCGCTGGCCGAGGCGACCGCCCCCAGCGCGGCGGCCGCGACGGCGCGAAGCCGCGCAGCGGCGGCGACGCCGGGAGGCCCGGCGGCCGGGGCTCCTCCGAGCGTCCCTCGCGCGGCCAGGGTGGTCGCGACCAGCGATCCGGGCCGGACCGCCGCTCGCGGCCCGATCGGGCCGAGGCGCGCACGGAGACCCAGGAGCGCTACGACGGTCCGCCGATCCCCGAGGAGATCACCGGCCGCGAGCTCGACCGCAGCGTGTCGGCGCAGCTCAAGGGCCTGCCCGAGAAGCTCGCGCTGCGCGTGGCCCGGCACCTCGCAGCGGCCGACCTGCTGATCGACGACGACCCCGAGACGGCCTACCAGCACACGCTGGCCGCCCGCGCCCGCGCGGCTCGCCTGGCCGTGGTGCGGGAGGCGGTCGGTGAGGCGGCCTACGCCGCCGGGCACTACGCCGAGGCGCTGGCCGAGCTGCGGGCGGCCAAGCGGATGAACGGCGCCACGGCGTACCTGCCGATCATGGCCGACTGCCATCCGCGCGCTGGGGCGGCCGCAGGAGGCGCTCAAGCTCGCCAGGAGCCCGTCGGTGGCGAACTTCGCGCCGGAGGCGAAGGCGGAGATGACGCTGGTCGAGGCCGGCGCCCGTCGTGACCTGGGCCAGTTCGACGCCGCGCTGCGGACGCTCGAGCTGTCGCCCCTCAACTCGCAGACCCGCGCCGCGTGGGTGGTTCGCCTTCGCTACGCGTACGCCGACACGCTCGAGGCCGCCGGCCGCGACAGCGAGGCGCTGGCCTGGTTCCACCGCACGCAGGCGATCGACTCCGACGAGATCACCGACGCCGCCGCTCGTGCCGACCAGCTCGAGAAGCGACTGGACTGACCGGTCCGACTTGCTCGGCGACGTCTGCGAGCGGCACGCGAGTGGGGCGGGCCACCGCCACGCCGGGTTCTCGTGTCACATGCTTGGCATTCAGGCGCCCCATCAGTCACAATAGGGCTCACAAGTTCAGACCTGTCACACGACGACCCCCTCACACCGAGGCGAGAACGCTGGGGAAGGCGCATCTCAGCGCCGGTGATGAAGGAGGTCCAGTGACCGCATCCACTGCCACGCGCGTCCAGACGCGGGGTGTGCTCTACGTGCACTCTGCGCCCTCGGCGCTGTGCCCGCACATCGAGTGGGCCGTCGGCGGTGTCCTGGGCATTGCCTCGAGCATGCACTGGACGCCGCAGCCCGCGCAGCCGGCACAGCTATCGCGCCGAGCTGTCGTGGGCGGGCGAGGCCGGGTCGGCCGCCGCTATCGCTTCCGCGCTGCGCGGCTGGAACCACCTGCGGTTCGAGGTCACCGAGGAGGCCACACCGGGCACCGAGGGCGCGCGCTACTCCTGCACCCCCGACCTCGGCGTCTTCCACGCCGTGACCGGCCTCCACGGCGACATGATGATCCCCGAGGACCGGCTCAAGGCGGCGGTCGTCAAGGCCGCGCTGGGCGACACCACGCTGGTGGCCGAGATCGACAAGCTGCTCGGCAAGCCCTGGGACGACGAGCTGGAGACCTTCCGTCACGCCGGCGAGGGCGCACCCGTGCGCTGGCTGCACCAGGTCGTCTGACCAGCGCTCAGACGCTGCCGAACGCGACGGCGACGTTGTCGCCGCCGAAGCCGAAGGAGTTGTTGAGCGCAGCGATGTCGCCCTGCGGCAGGTCGCGGGGCTTGGTGGCGATGTCGAGCTCGACCTGGGGATCCTGGTGTGTCGAGGTTGATCGTCGGCGGGACGGTGCGGTCGTGCAGCGCCAGGATCGTGGCGATCGACTCCAGCGCGCCGGCGCCGCCGAGCAGGTGGCCGGTCATCGACTTGGTGCTGGTCACCACCACGTGGTCGGCCTGGCGCGCCGAGCGTGGCGCGGATCATCAGCGCCCTCGGCGATGTCGCCCAGCGGGGTCGAGGTGGCGTGGGCGTTGATGTGGACGATGTCGGCGGGCGACGATCTCCGACTCGCTGCAGCGCGCCGCACGATCGCCCGGGCGCCGCCGCGGCCGGCGGGGTCGGGCTGGGCGATGTCGTGGGAGTCGGCGGTGATGCCGGCGCCGAGCGACCTCGGCGTAGATCCGCGCGCCGCGCGCCGCGGCGTGCTCCTCGGACTCGAGCACCAGCACGCCGGCGCCCTCGCCGAGGACGAAGCCGTCGCGGCCGGTGTCCCAGGGCCGCGAGACCGTGCGTCGGGGTCGTCGTTGCGTCTTGGACAGCGCCATCATCTGGGCGAACGCCGCCATCGGCAGCGGGTGGATCGGCGGCCTCGGTGCCGCCGGCGACCACGACGTCGGCGCGGCCGAGCCGGATCAGGTCGATCGCCGAGCGCGATGCGCCTCGTTGCCGGAGGCGCAGGCGGAGACCGGGGTGTGACGCCGGCCGGGCGCCGATCGTAGCAGGCTGACGTTGGCGGCCGGGGCGTTGGGCATCAGCATCGGGACGGCCAGCGGGGAGACCCGACGCGGGCCCTTCTCCTTGAGCGCGTCGTAGTTGTCCAGCAGCGTCGTCACGCCGCCGATGCCGGAGGCGCAGCGACGCCGAGCCGCTCGGCGTCGACCTCGGCGTCGGCCAGGCCGGCGTCGGCCCAGGCCTCCATCGCGGCGACCATGCGCGAACTGCGCGGAGCGGTCGAGCCGACGGGCCTTGACCCGCTCGAGGACCTCGGTCGGCTCGACGGCGACCCGGCCGGCGATCTTGACCGGCATCTCCTCGGCCCAGTCGTCGGTCGAGTCCGGCGTACGCCGGAACGGCCGGCGAGCAGGGCCTCCCAGGTGCTGGCGACGTCACCGCCGACGGGGGTGGTGGCGCCGAGGCCGGTGACGACGACTCTGGTGCGACTCATTGCTCATCCTCACGTGCTCCGGCCGGCTGGCGGATCAGGGGCGTCGGCGACGGGTCGCCGGCGACCCCGACGGGTGGTGGGTCGGCCGAGGCCGACGCTGTCAGCCCTGGGCGTTCTCGATGAACGCGACGGCGTCGCCGACGGTCTTGAGGTTCTTGACCTCGTCGTCGGGGATGGAGACGCCGAACTTCTCCTCGGCGGCGACGACGACCTCGATCATGGACAGCGAGTCGATGTCGAGGTCGTCGACGAAGGACTTGTCGAGCTGGACGTCGTCGGCGTCGATGCCGGCGACCTCGTTGACGATCTCGGCGAGGTCGGCGCGGATCTCTTCGGTGGTGGCCATGTGGTGTTCCTCTTTCTGATGGGTCGTGACTCGGGTGGTGGCAACAGGGTGGTGGTCGGTCAGGGGACGGCGACGACCTGGGCGGCGTACGCCAGGCCGGCACCGAAGGCGATGAGGAGCGCGGTGTCCCCGCTGCGTGCCTCACCCTCGGCGATCATCCGGTCGAGGGCGAGGGGGATCGAGGCCGCCGAGGTGTTGCCCTGGTCGGCGATGTCGCGGGCGATCGCGCACGCTGTCGGGCAGCTTCATGGCGCTTGGCCATCGCGTCGATGATGCGCATGTTGGCCTGGTGGGGCACGAAGAGGTCGAGCTCGTCGGCGGTGATGCCCGCCCGCGTCGAGCGCCTGCGGCGGCGACCTTGGCCATGGCGCAGACCGCCCAGCGGAAGACGGGGTTGCCCTGCATCACCAGGTGCGGCATCAGGCCGCTGCCGGGCTTCTCGGGCGCGCCGACGACGTCGCGCCAGTCCTCGCGCTGCCGGATCAGGTCGAACTGCTCACCGTCGGAGCCCCAGACGACCGGGCCGATCCCGGGTGTGTCGCTGGGGCCGACCACGACCGCGCCGGCGCCGTCGGCGAAGATGAACGCCGTGCCGCGGTCGTAGAGGTCGGTGAGGTCGGACAGCCGCTCGACGCCGATCACCAGCACGTGGCTGGCGCTGCCGGCTCGCACCATGTCGGCGGCCATCGACGATGCCGTAGCAGAAGCCGGCGCAGGCGGCGGAGATGTCGAACGCGGCGGCCTGGTTGGTGCCGAGCTCGTGGGCGATCGCGGTCGCGATCGCCGGTGTCTGGAGCAGGTGGCTGACCGTGGCGACGAGCACGCAGTCGATCTGCTCGCCGGTCGAGCCCCGCGCGCTCGAGCGCCTGCTTGGACGCCGCGACGCTCATCAGCTGGATGGTCTCCTCGGGCGTCGCCCAGCGCCGCTGCTTGATGCCCGAGCGCTGCTGGATCCACTCGTCGCTGGAGTCGATCGCGTCGATCGACCTCGGAGTTGGGGATCACCCGCGAGGGTCGGTAGGCGCCGACGCCGAGGACGCGGGCGTGCGGTGCGCCGGAGGAGTCAGACAGGGCGGCCATCAGTTGCTGCCTTCCGTCGTGGAGCCGTGCCGGGAGCAGAACTCCCGCGCCTCGGCGAGCTGGTCGGGGGTCTTGAGGGCGAAGGTCTCGACGCCCTTCAGGCCGCGCCGGGCGATGCCGGTGAGGGTGCCTGCGGGCGGAAGCTCGAGCATCCCGGTGACTCCGAGGTCGAGCATGGCCTCCATGCAGAGGTCCCAGCGGACCGGCGAGGCGATCTGGCCGACGATCCGGTCGAGCACCTCGCGGCCGTCGCGGACCAGCCGGCCGTCCTTGTTGGAGAGCACGGCGGTCGCGGGTGGCTGCGTGTCGACGCCGGCCGCGACCATCGCGCCAGCGCGCCGACGGCGGGTGACATGTGGTGGGTGTGGAACGCGCCGGCGACGCTGAGCGGGACCAGCCGCGCCTTCGTCGGGCGGCTCCTCGGCGAGCGCGGCGAGCTGCTCCAGCGTGCCGGCGGCGACGATCTGGCCGGCACCGTTGTCGTTGGCGGGGGTGAGGCCGTGGCGCTCCAGCGTGGCGAGCACCTCGCTCGCGGTCGCCGCCGAGCACGGCGGTCATGCCGGTCGGCGTGACGGCGGCCGCCTCGGCCATCGCCCGGCCGCGCTCGCGCACCAGCACCATCGCCTGCGTCGGCGGCACCACCGCCGGCGCCGGCGGCCGCGGCGAGCTCGCCGACGCTGTGCCCGGCGACGGCGCGCGACGTCGGAGGCGACCGTCGGGGCAGGAGCAGCTCGAGCGCGGCGACCAGGCCGGTGGCGACGAGGAGCGGCTGGGCGATCTGGGTGTCGCGGATGGTGTCGGCGTCGGCCTCGGTGCCGTAGTGCACCAGGTCGAGCTCGGCCACCGTCGGCGAGCCGACGCGAAGCGGTCGGCGAAGGACGGCGTCCTCGAGCCACGGGCACGAGGAAGCCGGGGGTCTGGGCGCCCTGTCCGGGAGCGACGATGACCAGCACGACATCCACCTCTGCCCGGTCGGCCCCGGCCGCTCGCGCCTGCGGCGCGCACGAATCTGGCGCCACGTTCTTTGTAGGGATCCTACAACGGTACTCGGGCGCTCAGGCCTCGTCCCGACTGCCGGCCGAGCACCAGGGCGATCTGGAGGGTGAACGCGTCGCGCGGCAGGGTGGGCGTCAGCCCGGTGAGGTCGGCCGACCTGCCGCAGCCGGTAGCGCACGGTGTTGGGGTGCACGAACAGCGCCCGCGCGGTGCCCTCGATCGCCGGCTCCCTGCTCCAGGAAGTACGCCGCCAGCGTCTCCAGCAGCTCCCCGCGGGCGCGCTGCAGCGGCAGGTAGACCTCGTCGACCAGGTAGCCGGCGGGCGTGACCGTCGCCGGCCAGCGCCCGCTCGGGCAGCAGGTCGCCGCTGCGCACCGGCCGCGGCGCCTCCGGCCAGCCCGACGCCGCGCGGTACGCCGCGAGCGCCGCCCGCGCCGAGAGCGTGGGCGCGGCTCAGGTCGTCGGGACCGGGGTCCGACCACGACCGGCCCCGGGCCGAAGACGTCGACGACGGTCTCGGCCGCGGCCAGCGCGTCGTCGACGCCGCCCAGGAGCACGCACCAGCCGGTCGCCCTGGATCGCGCACGAGGGCGTCGAGCCCGGCGTCCGCCGTCACCCGGCGTACCTCGTCGAAGAGGTCGGCTCCGCGCGCGGGTCGGGGCGGAGCCGAGGACCACCAGCACGCTCTCCGTGCTCCGCCCACCCCAGCGCGCTGGCCCGCGAGAGCACGGTCTCGTCGGCTCGGCGCGCAGCACGGCGTCGACGCACGAGCGCCTCGAGTCGGGCGTCCCACGCGCCGCGCGATCTCGGCGGCGCGGGCGTACACCTCCGCGGTCGCGAAGGCGACCTCGCGGGCGTAGGCACGACACCGCACGGTGGACGTCCGGGGCGTCGACGCGGGCGACGATGTCGTCGACGTTGGACTCGACGACCTCGATGGACGAGCCGGATCAGGTCGACGGTCTGCTGCAGGGTGATCACCCCGGTGAGCGCCCGCGGCGCCGCGCCGAACACCGACGTCGCCAGGGCCGAGCGGGTGCTGCCGTCGGTGTCGTCGGGGCCGCCGCCGGCGGCGTACCAGTCGACGAAGCCGCGTGATGCCCGACTGCACGATCAGCCCGACCCAGGACCGGTCCTCCGCGGACAGCTCCTGGAACCACCCCATGTCGCGCTGCATCCGGGAGGTGGCCGTGGTGCTCAGCGACCCGGTGGCGCGCTTCAGCGCCTCGGTGGCACGGGTTCGCGACGGTACGCCGGCCGGTGCCGGCCGCTCAGGGGACTCACTCGCCACGGGCACAGGCTACAAAGCCGCTGCCGTGCCCGCCCGGAGCGCCCGCGACGAAACGCCGGGGCCACCGGAGGGTTGCCACCACCTGACCGGCAGGTAGCATCCGGGTGTCCGGACAACCACGGGGCGGCGAGAGGGGACGGCGTGGCCCACCGGGTGCAGTACCTCACGGTGCACGGCCACCGACGCGCCTTCGTGATGAAGGGGAGCGGGCCGGTCGTCCTGCTGCTCCACGGGCTGGGCTGCGACCACCACACCTGGGACCCGGTGATCGACTCCCTGGCTCGCCGCTCACACCGTCATCGCCCCCGACCTGCTCGGCCACGGCGACTCCGACAAGCCGCGGGCGGACTACAGCGTCGGCGGCTACGCCAACGCGATGCGTGACCTGCTGGCCCTGCTCGATGTCGACAAGGTGACCGTCGTGGGCCACTCGCTCGGTGGCGGCGTGGCCATGCAGTTCGCCTACCAGTACCCCCGAGCTCTGCGAGCGGATCGTGCTGGTGGCCCCGGGCGGCTTCGGCCCCGAGGTCACCCCGGCGATCCGGGTGATCACCACCCCCGGCTTCCACCAGGTGACGGCGGTGCTGACCCTGCCGGGACTGCGGCACCTCGGCGTGCTCGGGCTGCGTCGCTGGCGAGGACCGCACCTGCCACGCACCCGCGACCTCGACCAGGTCGCCGACATCTTCGACTCGCTCCGCGACGTGTCCACGCGGGCCGCGATCCGCCACGTGGTGCGCGCAGTGGTCGACTGGCGCGGCCAGATCATCACGATGAGCGATCGCGCCTACCTCGCCGGACGGATGCCGACCTGCGTCATCTGGGGCGACGACGACACGGTGATCCCCACCCGGCACGCGGACGTGGCCGAGGTGGTGGTGCCGCACGCCCAGGTCGCGCTGGTGCCCAACGCCGGCCACTTCCCGCACCGCGACCACCCGCAGCGGTTCGTCAAGATCATCCGCGACTTCATCCGCTCCACGGAGCCGGCCGCCTTCGACGCCGACGCCTGGAGGGCCGACCTCGAGCACGGCGGCTCGGTGCGCATCCACCAGGCCGAGGCCGGACACGCGCCCGTCTCGCCGCTGCGCCGCCGCTCCTCCGCCTGAGCCTCGCGCGGGCGACCTACGCGTCGCCGCCCTCCTGCATCACGCCCGCGCACGGCGGTGGGGTCGTCGATGCGGTACTCCGCGAAGGCCTCTGACGACCGTGTCGGCGGCGACCGCGCCGGCGTCGGCCAGCGCCTGCAGCGCCTGGACGACGACCGACTCGGCGTCGACGCTGGAAGAAGCGGCGCGCCGCCGGGCGGGTGTCGGCGAAGCCGAACCCGTCGGTGCCGAGCACGCGGTAGTCGCCGGGCACCCAGCGGGCGATCTGCAGCGGCACCGCGCGCATGTAGTCGCTGACACGGCGACGACCGGGCCCGCCGCGCCGAGCAGCTTGTCGGTGACGTACGGCGTGCGCCGCGCCTCGCCCGGGGTGCAGCAGGTTGCACTCCTCGGCGGCGACCGCGTCGCGGGCCAGCTCGTTCCACGAGGTGACCGACCAGAGCGTCGGCGGCCACGCCCCAGTCGCTCGGCCAGCATCTGCTGGGCCCGCTGGATCCACGGGAAGCCGACACCGCTGGCCAGCAGCTGCACCCGTGGCGCGTCGTCGGGCAGGCCCTCGGGCGCGCCGGCGAAGTGGTAGATGCCCTTGAGCAGGCCCTCGACGTCGAGGTCCTCCGGCTCGGCCGGCTGGACGATCGGCTCGTTGTAGACGGTCAGGTAGTAGATGACGTCCTCGCCGTGCGGGTGCTCCTCGGACGAGCCGTACATCCGCCGCAGCCCGTCCTGCACGATGTGCGACGATCTCGTAGCGCGAACGCCGGGTCGTAGTGCACGACCGCCGGGTTGGTGGCGCGAGCAGCGGCGAGTGGCCGTCGGCGTGCTGCAGCCCCTCGCCGGTCAGCGTGGTGCGCCCGGCGGTGGCGCCGATCAGGAAGCCGCGGGCCAGCTGGTCGGCCATCGCCCAGATCGAGTCGCCGGTGCGCTGGAAGCCGAACATCGAGTAGAAGATGTAGATCGGGATCATCGGCTCGCCGTGGGTGGCGTACGACGACCCGGCGGCCGTCGCGGACGCCATCGACGCCGGCCTCGGAGATGCCCTCGTGCAGGATCTGACCCTGCGGGGACTCCTTGTAGGCCAGCAGCAGCTTGCGGTCGACCGACTCGTAGGTCTGCCCGTGCGGGTTGTAGATCTTCGCCGTCGAGAACATCGAGTCCATGCCGAAGGTGCGGAACTCGTCGGGGGCGATCGGCACGATGCGCGGGCCGATCTCGGGGTCCTTCATCAGGTCCTTGCAGCAGCCGCACGAACGCCATGGTCGTGGCGATGGCCTGCTTGCCGGATCCCTGCTTGAGCTCGCCGTAGACCGCGTCGCCGGGCAGCTTCAGCGGGGTCGGGTCGACCCTGCGCTCGGGCACCGGGCCGCCGAGCTCGCGCGCGACGGTCACGGAGGTACTCCAGGACGTCGCTGTCCTCACCCGGGTGGTAGAACGGCGCCGAGCCGTCGGCGCTGTAGGCCTCGTCGATCTCCTCGTCGGTGATCGGCAGGTGGAGCCGGTCGCGGAAGGCCTTGAGCGCGTCGGTGTTCAGCTTCTTCATCTGGTGGGTGGCGTTCTTGCCCTCGAGGGCGTCGATCGTCCAGCCCTTGACCGTGTGCGCCAGGATCACCGTCGGCTGGCCGACGTGCTCGCTGGCGGCCTTGAAGGCGGCGTAGACCTTGCGGTAGTCGTGGCCACCGCGCGGCAGCAGCTCGATCTCCTCGTCGGTGAGGTGCTCGACCATCTTGCGCAGCCGCGCGTCGCCGCCGAAGAAGTGCTCGCGGATGTAGGCGCCGTCCTCGACCGAGTAGGTCTGGAACTGCCCGTCCGGGGTGCGTGTTCATCTGGTTGACGAGCACGCCGTCGACGTCGCGGGCGAGCAGCTCGTCCCACTCGCGGCCCCACACGACCTTGATGACGTTCCAGCCGGCGCCGCGGAAGTACGCCTCGAGCTCCTGGATGACCTTGCCGTTGCCGCGGACCGGTCCGTCGAGCTGCTGGAGGTTGCAGTTGATGACGAAGGTGAGGTTGTCGAGCTCCTCGCGGGCGGCGAGGCCGATGGCGCCCAGCGACTCGGGCTCGCCCATCTCGCCGTCGCCGAGGAACGTCCACACGTGCTGCTCGCGAGGTGTCCTTGATGCCGCGGTGGTGCAGGTAGCGGTTGAAGCGCGCCTGGTAGATCGAGTTGATCGCCGCGAGCCCCATCGACACGGTGGGGAACTCCCAGAAGTCCGGCATCAGCCGCGGGTGCGGGTACGACGACAGGCCGCGTCCGGGGCCGTGCTGGACCTCCTGGCGGAAGTGGTCCAGCTGCTCGGCGGTCAGCCGCTCCATCGAGGTAGGCGCGGGCGTAGATGCCCGGCGCGGCGTGGCCCTGGATGTAGACCTGGTCGCCGCCGCCGGGGTGGTTCTTGCCGCGGAAGAAGTGGTTGTAGCCGACCTCGTAGAGGCTCGCGGCCGACTGGTAGGTCGCGATGTGGCCGCCGACCTCGAGCCCCTTGCGGTTGGCCGAGGACACCATCACCGCGGCGTTCCACCGGATCAGCCGGCGGATCTGGCGCTCCATGTCCTCGTCGCCGGGGAACCACGGCTCGCGCTCGGGCGGGATGGTGTTGATGTAGTCGGTGCTGCGCAGCGCCGGCACGCCGACCTGCTGCTCGCGGGCGCGCTCGAGCAGACGCAGCATGACGTAGCGGGCGCGCTCGCGGCCGCGCTCGCTCGACCATGGCGTCGAAGGAGTCGACCCAGTCCTGGGTCTCGTCGGGGTCGATGTCGGGCAGCTGGGTGGGCAGCCCCTCGTGGATCACCGACTCGCTGGGGTGCGGTGGTCTCGCTCACCCGCTCATCGTTGCACGTTGCCGCGGCGCGCCCAATCTACTGACCAGTACGCCGGCCCCGCTGGCACGTCGTCCAGCCCGGTGTGCGGTCCAGCCCAGGCGAGCCGGAGTTGCGTCACGCGCGCCGAACTCCGGTGGACTGAGGGCATCCGGACCGCGGCAGGAGCGTGTCCGGGCCGTCGATGCGACGCATCGACCCAGACGAAGGTGGAGGAGCCACGTGGGTGCGTCCGCGCAGGGCGGAGTCGAGCAGACCGGCCCGATCGCGCCCGACTGGGGTTCACGCAGGGCATGGTCGTCCAGGAGCTGGGCTGGGACGAGGACACCGACGACTCGCTGCGCGAGGCGATCGAGAACTCCATCGACGCCGACATGGTCGACGGCGACTACGGCAACGTCGTGGACGCGGTGGTGCTGTGGTGGCGGGCAGATGACGGCGACCTGGTCGACGGGCTCGTCGACGCCCTCACCGACCTCGTGGGCGGCGGGATGATCTGGCTCTTCACGCCCAAGGTCGGGCGTGCCGGTGAGGTCGAGCCGGCCGCCATCAACGAGGCCGCCCCGATCGCCGGCCTCGCCCTGACGACGACCGCGGCCGTCGGCGACGACTGGATGGGCACTCGCCTGGTGGCACCCAAGACGCCGGCCTGACATGGCCGGTGTGGGCGGCCCCGTCCCCGGGCCCGTCGGTGGGCCGGTCGGCGCGCTCGCCGGCGACCTGCTCGGGCGCGGCCTGACCGCCGGGGCGGGTGCGCGCGTGCTGACCCGCGCAGGCGTGGTGCGGCCCTATGCGCCCTGGACACTGGCCTCGCTGGGCACCACCCTGCTGCGCTGGGGGGTCGGACCGGCGGGCGGCTTCCTTGCCACCGCGCTCCGCGAACCCGGGCGAGTGGCGCTGGTCGACGACCGCGGCAGCCTGACCTACGCAGAGCTGCGCGACCGCAGCGCCGCGCTGGCGCAGGCACTGGCCGACCGCGGGGTGGCCGAGGGCGACGCCGTCGCGCTGTTGTGCCGCAACCACCGGGGGTTCGTCGAGACGACCCTGGCGGTCTCCCTGCTCGGCGCCGACCTGCTCTATCTCAACACCGCGTTCTCCGGGCCCCAGCTGCTGGACCTGCTGGCCGGCCAGCGGCCCCGGCTGCTCGTGCACGACGAGGAGTTCGGCGCGCTCCTCGGCGGCGCCGACCTGCCGCGGGTGCTCGCCGACGGGCCCGTGGAGGCCGCCGACTCGATCGAGGCGCTGGTCGCGGCGTCGCCGCCATCGGTGCCGTCGCCGCCCTCCGCCCGGACCCGGATCGTGGTGCTCACCTCCGGCACCACCGGCCGCCCCAAGGGCGCGCCGCGCTCGGAGGCCGGTCTCGAGGCCGCCGTCGCGGTCCTCGACCGGATCCCGCTGCGCTTCGCTCAGCCCAGCCACGTCGCGGCCCCGCTGTTCCACACCTGGGGCTTCGCCCATCTGGCCCTCTCGATGCTGCTGGCGGCGCCGGTGGTGCTGCGCCGCCACTTCGAGCCGGAGGACTTCCTGGTCACGCTCGCCGAGCAGGACTGTCGCAGCGCTGCGGTGGTGCCGGTGATGTTGCAGCGGGTGCTCGCAGCTGCCCGAGGAGGTGCTGGCGGCGCACCACCTGCCGCGGCTGCGGGTGGTCGCGTCGTCCGGCTCCGCGCTGCCGGGCGAGCTCGCCCGGCGGTGGATGGACCGCTTCGGCGACACCCTCTACAACGTCTACGGCTCCACCGAGGTCGGGTACGCCGGCATCGCGACGCCGCGCGACCTCCGCGCCCGTCCCGACACGGCCGGCCGGCCGCCGTACGGCACGACGGTGCGGATCCTCGACGACGCCGACGAGGCCCTGGCGGTAGGGGAGAGGGGGCGGATCTTCGTGGGCAACGCGGTGCTCTTCGAGGGCTACACCGGCGGTGGCGGCAAAGAGGTCGTCGACGGGCTGATGTCGACCGGCGACCTCGGCTACCTCGACGACGCGGGACGGCTGTTCGTCGTGGGCCGCGAGGACGACATGGTCGTCTCCGGTGGCGAGAACCTCTACCCCAGCGAGGTGGAGCGCTGCCTGGCCGGCCACCCCGACGTGGCTGACGTGGCGGTGGTGGGCGTGCCCGACGACGACTTCGGCCAGCGGCTGCGGGCCGTCGTGGTGCTCGTGCCCGGCGTGGCCGCCGACGAGCAGACCGGGGAGTCGCTGCGGGCCTGGGTGCGCACCCGGCTCGCGCGGTTCAGCGTCCCGCGCGAGGTCGGCTTCGTCGACGAGCTGCCGCGCAACGCGACCGGCAAGGTGCTCCGGAGCGAGCTCTGACCCGGCGGCGGGGCGGCCACACCCGGCTCGGCCGCGGTTGGTGGTGCCTGACAGGATGCGCCCATGAGCGGGCTCGCGATCGGGGGAGCGGCGCCGGACTTCACGCTGCGTGACCAGTTCGGCCAGGACGTCACGCTGTCGTCGTTCCGTGGCAACAAGGCGGTGGCGATCCTGTTCTACCCCCATGCCTTCTCCGGTGTCTGCATCGGCGAGCTGTCGGGCATCCGCACCCGGCTCGACGAGTTCCTCACCTTCGACAGCGAGGTGCTGGCGATCTCCTGCGACGCGGTCTACTCCCTGCGGGCCTTCGCCGACCGCGACGGGCTCAACTTCCCGCTGCTCTCGGACTTCTGGCCGCACGGCGCCGTCGCCTCGGCCTACGACGTCTTCGACGAGGCCAAGGGCTGCGCCCGCCGGTCGTCGTACGTCGTCGACAAGGGGGGACGGCTGCGCTGGTCGGTGCACCACCCGATGCCCGACGGGCGTGACCTCGACGAGCATGTTCGTCAGCTCCAGGCCCTCACCTAGGGGCAGATCGGAGATTTTGCCAACCTTTCTCGACGGAAGGGGTTGGACAGCCCGGGGTGGCTGTGTACTGTTTCTCTCGTCGAACCGCTGGTGACCCGAGACGCCGGCGGTTCGACTCATTTCCTGTGGACGTTCACGGCGACGTTAGGCTCTCCCGCGGTGTGCTGCCCTGGCGGCGCCCAGGGCGCATAGCTCAGCGGTAGAGCTCTGGTCTTACAAACCAGCGGTCGCAGGTTCGATCCCTGCTGCGCCCACGACGCGCCGATCGGCGCTCAGAGGAAGCCGCGTTCGCCGAGGACGTCTCGCAGCGTCGGACTGCCGATCTCCTGCAGGTCGTAGCGCACCCGCACGGCGGGTGGCTCGAGGTCGAGCACCCGCCGCAGGTCGATGGGTGTCCCGATGACGACGCTGTCCGCGCCCG
This sequence comes from uncultured Actinomycetota bacterium, assembly GCA_963719955.1. Lineage (GTDB taxonomy): Bacteria > Actinomycetota > Actinomycetes > Propionibacteriales > Nocardioidaceae > Nocardioides. Next base: position 1,341,318 of record CAVRDV010000002.1, read on the forward strand.
AGGCGTTGATCGTCGTCTCCAGATCCGCGAGCTGCTGCGCGGAGTAGCCCATCGCGGGGAGCAGGATTCCGATGCCGGGATAGGCGTCGAAGGTCGCCTTGATCTCGCCGACGGCGAAGGGCCGCGGGTCGATCAGCTCGGCCGCGCCCAGCTGTCGGGCGGCCACCGTGCCGGCGCCGTACGTCATCCCGCCATGGGTGAGGGTGGGCCCGTCCTCGACCACCAGCACGCGCTTGCCACGCACCAGCGCCGGGTCCTCCACGGTCGTCGGCGAGGCCGCCATCACGATCGTGGCCTCGGGGTTGACCGACCGCACCGCGTCCAGCTCGGCCTCGATGCCCGCCCGGTCGGCGGTGTCGATCTTGTTGAGCACCACGACGTCGGCCATGCGGAGGTTGACCTCGCCGGCGTGGTAGCGGAGCCCGTCGCCGGGACGGTGCGGGTCGGCGACCACGATGGACAGATCGGGCGCGAAGAAGCTCACGTCGTTGTTGCCGCCGTCCCAGAGAATGACGTCGGCCTCCTGCTCCGCCTGACGCAGGATGGCCTCGTAGTCGACGCCGGCGTAGATCACGTTGCCGGCAGCGAGGTGCGGCTCGTACTCCTCCATCTCCTCGATGGTGCAGTCGTAGCGCTCGAGGTCGTCGAGCGTGGCGTAGCGCTGGACGGCCTGGGCGGCCAGGTCGCCGTAGGGCATCGGGTGCCGGACGCTGACGACGCGCCGGCCGGCGTCACGCAGCGTCGTCTGGATCTTGCGGGCGGTCTGGCTCTTGCCGCACCCGGTGCGGACGGCGGTGACCGAGATCACCGGCCGGGAGCTGCGGAGCATGGTGGCTCGGGGGCCGAGCAGCCGGAAGTCGGCGCCCAGGGAATGGGCCAGCGCAGCGCGGTGCATCACGTGGTCGTAGGGGACGTCGGTGTAGGCGAACACCACCTCGTCGACGTCGTGCTCGCGGCACAGGTCGGCGAGCTCGGACTCGTCGTGGATGGGGATGCCGTCGGGATAGAGGCTCCCGGCGAGGGCGGCGGGGTAGCGCCGGTCGGTGATGTAGGGGATCTGGGTGGCCGTGAACGCGACCACCTCATAGGCGTCGTTGTCACGGAAGCACGTGTTGAAGTCGTGGAAGTCGCGCCCGGCGGCCCCCAGGATCACGACCCTGGTGCGGTCAGTCATGAGAACTCCTCGAGGGGTCCTCGGGGTCTCCGGGACCCTCTGCTCGGATCGTAGCGCCGGCCACGCGCGGCGGACCGGTGTGCTTCGTCACCCCCGCAGCCAAGGGTTGCGGTCAGGCCGGCGCGGGGTGCTCGTCGCTCGGGTGCAGCGCCAGCACGGCCAGCAGGATCAGCGCCCCGCCGACCAGCGCCGTGGCGGTGAGCCGCTCGTCGAGGAGCAGCGCCGCCAGCGCGGCGGCCGACAGCGGCTCGACCAGGGTGGCGACGGTGGCGGCCGACCCCGAGGTCGTGCGCAGGCCGGCGTACAGCAGGCCGTAGGACAGCGCCATGGTCCCGAGGCCGAGGTAGAGCAGCAGCGCCGTGGTGCCCGGGCTCGAGGTCAGCACCGGCTCCCCGCGCACGGCGGCGAGGGCGAGGAAGGGCAGCAGCGCCACCGAGCCGGCGAGCGTGGCGCAGGTGGTCAGCGCGACCGAGTCGACGTCCTGGGCCAGCCGATGGCCGAGGACCGTGGTGGCGGCGTACGTCGCCCCGGCGACCACCGCCAGCGCCAGCCCGAGCCCCGGGCGGTCGCCCGCGGTGTGGCTGCCGGGCTCCGCCGTGGTGCTGATGAGGACCAGGCCGGTCAGCGCGGAGGCCAGCACCCCGATCTCGCGCGCCGACGGCCAGCGACGGCCGACCGCCTTCTCCCACACGGTGGCGAGGACCGGCGCCAGGCCGAGGGCCACCACGGTCGCGACCGAGACGCCGACCAGCAGTACCGACACGAAGTAGAGCCCCTGGTAGGTGGCCGTGCCGACGCCGACCAGTACCGAGGCGACCGGGTGGCGACGCCACGTGGCCCGCACCGCGCCGAGCCGCGAGGTGGCCGCGCTGAACGCGACCAGTGCCACTGCCGCCAGTCCCATCCGCCAGGCGCTCACCGTCATCGCCCCGAGCCCGTCGCGCTCGTGGAGCACGGTGACGACCAGCCCGCCGGTGCCCCAGAGCACGCCCGCCGTGACGACCTGCAGCAGGCCGACGGAAGCACGGCCGCGCGGGGGATCCACGGCAGCCATCACGGCGTCAACCTACTGGCGAGGACGACCTCGGTTCGTCTGAGCTCCTCGCGCCGAGACGCCGCAAGCGGGGGCCGACCGGGTCAGCCGAGCCGCGCGAGGGTCACGGCGTAGTCGCCGGCGGGGTCGCTCCAGCGGTGGGCGACCTCGAAGCCGACCGCGGCCAGCTCCGCGTCGACCTGGGCGGGCCGGAACTTGGTGGAGATCTCCACCCGGATCTCCTCGCCGATGGCGAGGTCGAGCTCGAGCCCCGCGCCGGGGACCCGGACGCGCTGGGGGGCCTCGGCACGGAGCCGCAGGTCCATCCGCTGCATCCGGACGTCCCACAACGGGACGTAGGAGTAGGCGTCGAGGTCGAAGTCGGCGTCGAGCTCGCGGTTGAGCACGGCCAGCGCGTTGGTGACGAAGCGCGCGGTGACGCCGCCGGGGTCGTCGTAGGCGGCGATCAGCCGGTCGGCGGCCTTGATCAGGTCGGTGCCGAGCAGGAACCAGTCGCCCGGGGCCAGCTGGTCGGCCAGCGCGCCGAGGAACGCCCGCCGCTCCTCGACGTAGAAGTTGCCGATCGGTGCCGCCGAGGAAGGCGACCATCCGCCGCCCGCCGCTCGGGCAGGTGGCCCAGGTGCAGGGTGAAGTCGCCGACCAGCGCCTGGACCGCCAACCCTGGGTAGCGCCGTGGCGAGTCGGCTCGCCGCCTGCGCGCAGCGTGCCCTCCGAGACGTCGACGGGCACGAAGCGCTCCAGCCGGCCGGTGGCCCGCGAGGGCGTCGAGCAGCAGCCGGGTCTTGTCGCTGGTGCCGCTGCCGAGCTCGACGAGGGTGGTCGCGTCGGAGGCGGCCGCGATGTCGGCGGCGTGGTTGCGCAGGATCGCCCGCTCGGCCTCGGTCGGGTAGTACTCGGGCAGAGCGGGTGATCTCGTCGAAGAGCCGGGCTGCCGACGTCGTCGTAGAGCCACTTGGGCGGCAGCGTGCGGGGCTGGCTGCCCAGCCCGCGACGGACGTCGTCGACCAGCGACCCCTGCGTCCCAGTCCGGCTCGAGCAGCACCGAGACGGTCGGTTCGAGGTCGGTCATCGAGCCCCCTCGGGGGCGCCGCCGTCGGCGAGCCGGACGCCGGAGAGCGCCCAGCGGGACGGCCGCTGGGAAGAAGTTGCGGTAGGTCGCCCGCGCGTGCTCCGCCGGGGTGAGCGCGCAGCCGCCGCGCAGCACCATCTGGTTGGACATGAACTTGCCGTTGTACTCGCCGATGGCGCCGGCGGGCGGGTGGAAGCCGGGGTAGGCATGGTAGGCCGACGACGTCCACTCCCAGCAGTCGCCGTAGACCTGCCGCAGCCGACCGGCGCCCGATCCGCGGCCGGCCGCCGCGGACGGCGGGCCGCCGCGGGTGGAAGGTCGCGGTGTCGGCGAGGTTGCCGACCGGGTCGCCGTCGGCCTGCCCGTCGGCGACCACCGCGTGCTCCCACTCGGCCTCGGTGGGCAGCCGCTTGCCCGGCCCAGGTGGCGAAGGCGTCGGCCTCGTAGTAGCTGACGTGGCTCACCGGCAGCCCCGGGTTGACCGGCCAGGTGCCGTGCAGGGTGTGCTCGCAGCCACCCGCCGTCGACCTCGGTCCAGTAGAACGGCGCCCGCCAGCCCTCGGCCCGGTCACCTGGCCCAGCCGTCGGAGAGCCAGAGCTCGGGGCGCTCGTAGCCGCCGTCGGCCATGAAGGCCAGCCACTCGCCGTTGGTCACCAGCCGGTCGGCGAGGCGGAAGGGCTCGAGCCACTGCTGGTGGCGGGGCAGCTCGTTGTCGAAGGAGAACCCCGTCGCCCTGGTGGCCGATCTCGACCAGGCCGCCCTCGACGTCGACCCAGCCCGAGCGCGTCGGGCTCGGCGGTGCTCGGCCGGGCTGCCGGCGTAGGCCGGCCGCAGCGGGTTGACGCGACAGGACGTGCTTGATGTCCATCAGCAGCAGCTCCTGGTGCTGCTGCTCGTGGTGGAAGCCGAGCTCGATGGTGGCGCCGAGCTTGTCGAGCGTGCCGCCGTCGAGGGAGTCGAGCAGGTCGCGCATCCGGGCGTCGACGTTGCCGCGGTAGACGCCCGACGTCGTGGGCGCCGGGGCGGGTGATCAGCCCCCGGTCGGGGCGGGCGTAGCGCGGCCCGACGGCCTCGTAGTAGCTGTTGAAGAGGAACCAGTACTGGTCCTGGAAGGGCGCGAAGCCCGGCCTCGTGGTCGGCCAGCACGAACGTCTCGAAGAACCAGGTGACGTGGGCCCGGTGCCACTTGGTCGGGCGAGACGTCGGGCATCGACTGGACGGTCTGGTCCTCGGGCGACAGCGGCGCGGCCAGCCGCTCGGTGTGGTCGCGCACCTGATCGTAGCGGGCGAGCAGGCGCTCGGGGTCCCAGCCCGCCGAGGCCGTCGCCTGGCTGGTGCTCGTGGTCATCCTCGACCTCCTGGCCGCGCTCTGACCGACGCCGGTGCGCCGGTGTGGCGGCCGTCCTCGCGACTATAGGCGGGGTGACCGACGGTCTTCGAGGGCGGCGGGCGGGATGTCAGGAACTGTTCACCAGCGCGTCCGAGGGGGTCGAGGCGCGGACCGTGTCGGCTACCGAGCGCAGCCAGCGGGCCGCCTGGACGACCATCGGCTCAGCCTCGAGACCCGCCTGCACCGCCCAGCCGAGCAGCGCCTGCACCTGGGGCAGATCACCGCGGAAGGCCGCATGGCGCAGCGCCGCGGCCAGTGCCAGCGGCGCCGCCGCCCGTCGCTCCGCCTCCGTCGCGGAGGAGGCAGCGGCGGCCCAGCGACCGGGGAGTCCGTCGAGCAGCGGCAGCGGATCCGCGGCGGTGGGCGGCTCGGTGTCGACGGCGACGGCCCCGCGGCGCAGCTCGGCGGCGCAGGTGAGCCCCCATGCCAGCGTCGTGTGATAGCTGGTCTGCAGCCGGTAGAGCTCGCGGTCCCCTGACGAGGCGGTGCCCTGTGCCTCGTCGCGTCCCGGGTCCCAGGTCGGGCCCGGGAGGAAGCCCAGCCGGTCGACGCCCGTCGCCAGCAGGTCCTGCACGGCCGCGGCGGCCGGGTCGGTCGGCAGGCCGAGCAGCGGCCAGGTCCACAACAGCTCGGCGGCGACGTCGTCGTTGTCGGCCAGCAGCGCGGTGGCCAGCAGTGCGCGCGCCCTGCCGGCCACCTGCGACTCCAGCGGGACGCGCCAGCGGCCCTGGTCAGTGGCGTGCAGGACGGCGTGGGTGAACGCGTAGGCCTCGCTGAGGTTGCCGTGCAGCAGGTCGAGGTCGCCGGCCAGATGACTGGCCCGGACGAGCGCGGTGACGTGGTCGGGGGCCGCCGGGCCGTCGATGGACACCGCCCGAAGCCAGGCGCGCTCCAGACGCTCCGGTACGCCGGCCCAGGAGGGCGAGCCGGTCGCCCTGGCGAGGTCACGGGCGGGTGCCGACCACGGCCCCGGCACCAGCAGGAGCGGGAAGAGATGGTCCCAGCGGCCGCCGGGCGCGAGGACCGCCTGCCAGACCCCCTCGGCGTCGGCGAGGGCGTTCGTGAGCGCCTCGGCCAGCAGGTCGCGCGCCGGTGCGATCGCCACCGCGCCGGTCGTCGTGCTGGGCACCCCGCGGGCGGCGCGCAGCAGCAGCGCCGCCTCGCCGTACACCTTGGTCGGGACGAGCAGGGGAGCGCCCGTGATCCCGGACGCCCCCCGCTCACCGTGGTGCACCCGCGCGACCAGGCCGGCGGCCGAGCGCAGCGACGCGCCCAGCTGCCGGGCCAGGCGAGCGCGGGTGGGCGTCACTGGCCGGCGACGTCCTGCAGCCCGTGGAACACCTCGGGCACCGGCCAGCCGCAGTTCCACATCACGTGCTTGGTGATGACGGTGGCGAACGTCTCGCCCTCCAGAGCCGCCTTGCCCCCGAACTTGCCGAAGATCTCCGAGATCTTGACCAGGTCGATCGCCTGGGACTCCACGAGCGCGCTGACGATCTCCTGCTGCAGCGGCGTGCGAGCACTCTTCTCCATGATGTGTCCTTCCCCCGTTGGTCGGTGACGACCCCATGCCGCCACCGACAACAGAGGAGTGCGGCCGCGGGGTCGTGATACGCGGACCCCCCGTCCGGCCCGGGCTAGGGTCGCCTCGTGACCGTCGACACGGCGCTGGTGGAGGACATCCGCCGCGCGCTCGCCGAGCGCGAGGACCCGCAGCGGGGCGCGGACCAGCAGCGCTATATGAAGTCGGCGATGCCCTACCGCGGGCTGACAATGGCGGAGATGCGCACGACGGTGCGGCCGCTGCTCGCCGAGGTGACCTGGGCCGACCGGGCGCACTGGGAGGCGACGCTTCGCACGCTGTGGGACCAGGCTGCCTATCGCGAGGAGCGGTACGCCGCGCTGGTGCTGGCCCGGCACCGCTCGGCGCGCGGCTTCCGGGACCCCGACGCGCTCCCGCTCTTCCGGCACCTCGTGGTCACCGGCGCCTGGTGGGACCTGGTCGACGAGATCGCGACCCACCTGGTCGGCGACGTGCTGGCCGCGCACCGCTCGTCGGTGACCCCGGTCGTCCGCTCGTGGGCGCGCGACGACGACCTGTGGCTGCGGCGTACGGCCGTGCTGTGCCAGATCCGCCATCGCGACGACACCGACACCGAGCTGCTGCACGAGGTCGTCGAGGCCAACCTCGACGACCCGACGTTCTGGCTGCGCAAGGCGATCGGGTGGGCCCTGCGCAGCCATGCCCGCACCGACCCCGACTGGGTGCGCGCCGAGGTCGCTGCGGCGGGGGAGCGGATGTCGCCGCTGTCCCGGCGAGAGGCGCTCAAGCACCTCGGCCAGGCGGAGTGAGCGACCGGTAGCCTGCGCGCATGACCGCGGCCCCCGACGTCTCGTCCCTCGGCGACGTCGTCGACCTGCTGCACGGCTGGTTCCCGCCCGACACCGCCGACGAGCTGGGACGCGGTCGGCCTGGTGCTCGGCGTGCCCGACGCAGCCGGTGCGCCGCATCCTCTTCGCCGTCGACCCGGTGCTCCCGGTGGCCGAGGAGGCCGCCGACTGGGGCGCCGACCTGCTCGTCGTGCACCACCCGCTGTTCCTCCGGCCCGTCCACGGCGTCCCCGCGACCACGCCCAAGGGACGCACCCTGCACCGGCTGACGACCGCCGGCTGCGGCCTGCTCACCGCCCACACCAACGCCGACCGCGCCGCCCGGGGTGTCTCGGCCGCGCTCGCGGGCGCTCTGGGCCTGACCGACACCGAGCCGCTGGTCGCCGAGGACGACGGTCGCGGCATCGGGCGGGTCGGCCTGGTGCCCGAGACGACCCTCGGCGCCTTCGCCGACGCGGTGGCCGCCGCGCTGCCGGCCACGGCACAGGGCGTGCGGGTCGCGGGCGACCGCGAGCGACCGGTGCGGCGCGTGGCCGTGGCGGCGGGTGCGGGCGACTTCCTGCTCGACCTGGTCGCCTCCACCGACGCCGACGTCTACCTCACCAGCGACCTGCGCCACCATCCGGCGCTGGAGTTCCTGGAGAGGAACGGGCCGGCCCTGGTCGACGTCTCGCACTGGGCCGCGGAGTGGACCTGGCTGCCGGTGGTGCGGGCCGCGGTCCACGACGCGCTGGGGGATACGGTGGAGACCCGGGTGAGCACGCTGGTCACCGACCCGTGGAGCTTCCGCCGGTGACGCCGACACCCGCCCCGCCCGACTCGACCTGACACGCCCGACCCGAGGAGCCGACGCTGAACGCCGACCCGCCGCCCAGCTCGTTCTGCTCGACGTCCAGGAGCTCGACGCGCGTGCCGACCTGCTGCGTCACCAGCGCGCCACGCTGCCCGAGCTCGCCGAGATCGCCGAGCTGCGCGAGACCCGGCTGCAGCTGGGAGCGCGACCAGCGCGACGCCCAGATCGTCGTCGACGACCTCACCGAGGAGCAGGAGAAGGTCGACGCCGACGTCGAGGCCGTCAAGGCCCGCCGGCAGCGCGACCGCGACCGGATGGACCAGGGGCTGATCAGCAACCCCAAGGACCTCGAGCGGATGAGCCACGAGCTGGAGTCGCTCGAGCGCCGGATCACCGACCTCGAGGACCAGGAGCTCGAGGTGATGGAGCGACTGGAGGAGGCCCAGGGCACGCTCGACCTCGCTCACCGAGCGGATCGGCGGCCGCCGACACCCGGCTGGCCGACCTGACGGCCTCCCGCGACGAGAAGGCCGCCGACATCGACCGCGCAGCTGACCGACCTGGCCGCCGAGCGCGGGCCTTCGGTCGAGACGCTGCCCGACGACCTGCTCGCGCTCTACGACAAGCTCCGCGCGGCCAAGGGCGGCGTCGGCGCGGCGCTGCTGCGCGCCCGCGAGTGCGGCGGCTGCCGGCTGACGCTCGACAACGCCGAGATGGCCGTCATCAAGGCCGCCCCCGCCGACCAGGTCATCCGGTGCGAGGAGTGCCAGCGGATCCTCGTCCGCACCGCGGAGTCGGGTCTGTGAGCGAGCTGCACGACGCCGTGGATGACGACGGGGCGGGCGACCGCTGGGCCGCGGTCCGGTCGGTCGTGATCGAGGCCGACGGCGGGTCGCGCGGCAACCCCGGCCCGGCGGCGTACGGCGCGCTGCTCAAGGACGCCGAGACCGGCGAGGTGATCGCCGAGGACGGCACCACGATCGGTGCGGCGACCAACAACGTCGCGGAGTACGCCGGCCTGATCGCCGGGCTCGAGACTCGCCCGCGAGCTCGACGCCCGAGGCCGAGATCGAGGTCCGGATGGACTCCAAGCTCGTCGTGGAGCAGATGTCGGGGCGGTGGAAGATCAAGCACCCCGCGATGCGGCCGCTGGCCGTCGAGGCCAACAGCCTGGCGCCGTTCGGCACGACGTACACCTGGGTGCCACGAGAGCGGAACAAGCACGCCGACCGGCTGGCCAACGAGGCCCTCGACGGCACCCGCCACGGGGTCACGATCGCGGGCGAGCTCCCCGACGATGAGGAGGCGGACCCGGCGTCGCTCGCAGCGCCGCCGGTCGAGGAGGCCGCGCAGCGGCCGTCTCGAGACCAGCCCGGCCCGGTCTCGCGCGGCTGGGGCGGCGCCGGCACGCCGACGACGCTGGTGCTGGTGCGCCACGGCGTCACGGCGCACACCTCAGAGAAGCGCTTCTCCGGCGGGCTGGCCAGCGCCAACCCCGGCCTCTCCGACGAGGGTCGCGAGCAGGTCCGCGCCACTGCCGACTGGCTCGCACCGATGGCCGACCGGTTGGACTCGCTGTTGTCGTCGCCGGTGCGCCGCACCCTGGAGTCCGCGGAGATCCTCGGGGATCGGCTCGGCCGGGCCGTCGCGCCGGAGCCGGGCTTCGCGGAGATGGAGTTCGGCGCGTGGGACGGGCATGACCTTCGACGAGGTCGCCGCCGCGCACGCCGACGACCTCGACGCCTGGCTGGGCTCGCTCGACGCGGTGCCCGGCGAGGTGGGCGAGTCGTTCCGGGCGGTGGAGAAGCGGGTGCTCGACGCCTTGGAGGCCACCCTCGACGCCCACGCCGGCCGGACGATCGTGGTGGTCAGCCACGTGACGCCGATCAAGACCCTGGTCGCCCACGCACTGCGGGCGCCGCTGCAGTCGGTGTTCCGGATGGAGCTCGCCCCGGCGTCGGTGTCGGTGGTGTCCTACTTCACCGGCGGGCGCCACTTCGACGAGCCGATGGCCTCCCTGCGGATGTTCAACGGCCGGCCCACCGGCTCGCCGATCGACGTCAGCCTCCGCTGAGGCCCCCGCCTCGGCCCCGGGGGTTGTGTGCCTCAGCCGTCGTTCTCCCCGCGGGGCCAGGCACACGACCCCCCGGCCTCAGCCGTAGGCGAGGCCGACCTCGGTCACCAGGACGTCGATCCGGGTGCCGGCGCGGCCGGAGGGGCCGACCTCGACCTCCCACCCCAGCTCACCGAGCAGCGCGGCGAGGGCGCCGGGGGTGCGCGGCTGCTCGCCCGACTCCAGCAGGTCGCGGGTCACCCGGCCCTTGGTGTGCTTGTTGAAGTGGCTGACCACCGAGCGACGGCCGTCCTTCTCCAGCAGCACGCGCACCGTCGCGACCCGCGGCGCCAGCGGGGCCGGCGGCCGCCAGAACGCGGCGTACGTCGTCGACCGCAGGTCCAGCAGCAGCCCCGTGCCCAGCGCGCCGGTGACCGCCGGCCCCAGCGCGTCGCGCCAGACCGCCGCCACGGGGCCGAGCCCGGGCAGGGCCACGTCGCCGGAGAGGCGGTAGGACGGGATCCGGTCGGTCGGCCGCACCACCCCGAAGAGCGAGGAGGTGACCAGCAGCCGCGAGGCCGCCCTGCGTCTGGCCGCGGGGGAGAGGACCGCCAGGCCGAGGGCTTCGTAGAGCACCCCGGAGTAGATCGCGTCGGCGCGCGCCGTGGGCGCGGTGCCGAGCGCGGCGTTGCGGGCCACCAGGTCGGCCTGGGTCCTGCCCAGCCCCAGCGTCGCGCCTGCCCGCTCGGGCTGCCCGGCGCAGTGGTCCACCAGCGCGGCCAGCACCCGCCGGCGGGGCGCGCTCAGCTCCGGTGACGACAGCGACCCCAGGTCGAGCGTTGCCCCACGCCGCGGGCTCGTCTTGCCCTCGCTCGGAGGCAGCAGGATCAGCACGCGCGTCACCCTAGATCGTGGCTCGACGTCGGCCCTGTCCGGGTCGAGGCCTCGCCTAGGGTGGCCAGCCATGCCGACCAACCGCGTGCTCAGCCTGCGGCCCGCGGCCGAGGACGCCGTCGCCGCCCATGCGCTGCAGGACGGCATCGCCGCCATCCGGGCCGAGCAGTCGGTGACCCCGCACTTCCCGGCGGAGGTGCAGCGCGCGGCGGCTGCCGCGGCGGCCGCCCCCCGGCTGCCCGGTCTCGACCGCACCGACGTGCCCCTCGTCACCGTCGACCCGGCCTCCGCCCGTGACCTCGACCAGGCGCTGCACCTGGCCCGATCGGGGTCGGGCTACGTGCTGTCGTACGCCATCGCCGACGTGGCGGCGTACGTCGCCCCCGGCGACCCGGTCGACCGGGAGGCGCACCGGCGCGGCCAGAGCCTCTACGGCGCCGACTCCACGATCCCACTGCACCCGACCGTGCTGTCGGAGGACGCCGGGTCGCTGCTCCCCGGACAGGTCCGTCCCGCGCTGCTGTGGACCGTCACCATGGGCCCCGACGGTCAGCTCACCGACGTTCGCGTGGAGCGTGCCCTGGTCCGCTCGCGGGCCAAGCTGTCCTACGACGAGGTGCAGGCCGCGCTCGACGCGGGCACTGCGGAGGAGTCGCTGCAGCTGCTCCGCGAGGTCGGGGAGAAGCGCATCGCGATCGAGATCGAGCGCGGTGGGATGACCCTCCCGATGCCCGAGCAGGAGATCGTGGTCGAGGGGCGGGAGTGGAGCCTGGCGTTCCGCTCGCAGCTGCCCGTCGAGCTCTGGAACGCCCAGATGTCGTTGCTGTGCGGCTTCGGCGCCGCCGCGTTGATGCTCGACGAGGGCGTCGGCATCCTCCGCACGCTGCCGCCGGCCGACCCCCGCGATGTGAAGCGGCTGCGCCGGGTGGCGCACGCGCTGCGGCTGGACTGGCCGCGCGCCGAGACTCCGGCCGACTTCATCCGGGGGCTCGACCCGTCGGAGCCCGCGCAGGCCGCGATGGCGGTCGCCTCGACGCGGCTGCTCCGGGGGAGCGGGTACGCCGCCTTCGACGGCGCTCCGCCGGACCAGACCGAGCACGCCGGCCTCGCGTCGCCGTACGCCCATGTCACCGCGCCGCTGCGTCGCCTGGTCGACCGCTTCGCCGGCGAGATCTGTGTGGCGCTGTGTGCCGGTGAGCCCGTGCCCGAGTGGGTGCTCGCCGCGATGCCGGACCTGCCTGACGAGATGCGCGAGTCGACCCGCCGCGCCAACGCCTACGAGAACGCCGTCGTCGACCTGGTCGAGACCGGCATCCTGCGGCGCCGCGTGGGGGAGGAGTTCGCCGCCGCCGTGATCGAGGTGGAGGAGAACGACCCCCGCCGCGGCGTCGTCGTCGTGGAGGAGCCCGCCGTCGAGGCAGAGGTCGAGGCGGCCACCGAGCTGCCCCTCGGCGAGGAGGTCACCGTGCGGCTGGAGACTGCCGATCCGGCGACGCGGACCGTGGAGTTCCGACTGGTCTGAGCGGTCCGGCCGGGCCGGTGCTCCCTCACGCGGTAGGGCCCTTGGACCCCTTCCCGGCCGGGGAGGGGCTGCTACCGTCGCAACTAGGTGTGGCCATGCGCCTGTGCGGGGTTGACCGTCGTGGTCTCGTGGGACGACAGCGATCATCCAGCACCGCTCTGTGGACGTGGCCGGAGGCGGCTGGGAGAGGGCTTACGCAGCCAGCTGTCGCCCTCGGGTGTGCTCATGGCGCGGCGTGTTCTCGGGCGCAAGTCGACGCGGGTCCCCGCTCGGGGGGCAGGGGCTCGCGTCGGCGGCCAGGATCGGCTGACGACGGTCCGCGAGGAGGGGCGAACGGTGATGACCGTGGCACACGAGACGACGACGGGCCTCTCCTCGCCCCCGACAGCCGGACGGGTGGTCGTGGGGGTCACCGGCTCGGACGCCAGCGCCGAGGCGCTGGCCCGGGCGCTGGACGTCGCCGCCCGGCGGGGGTGGGCGGTCGACGTGGTCACCGCCTGGCCCGACCTGGGCGAGCCGTTGATCCACGAGGTCCCCGGGCACTACAGCGACGCTCGCGGCCGCGCGGTCGAGGGACTTCGCACCGCGCTCGCGCGTCGCGAGGATCGGGCACGCGACCCGGAGGTGCGGGTCTTCGTGGACAACGCCGATCCGGTGGAGGCGCTCGTCGCCAGGAGCCGGGGGGCCGACCTCCTGGTCGTCGGAGTCTCGAGGGGCGGCCAGTCTCGGCGTCGCGGCCTGCCCTCGGTGGCGGAGGAGTGCCGACGGCTCGTCGAGTGCCCGCTCGTCGTGGTGGACCCGGCCGACGGCGGGCCAGGAGTGCCCCAGCCCCGGCGCCGTGAATCACGCTCTCGCCCCGACCCGGGGCCCGTCCCGACCCGACCGTGAGGCACGACTCGACCCCCAGGCGACCTGGGCCTCACTGATCCGCCGGACGGCGGACGGCGGCAGGGAGGGCTGCCGGGTCGCGGGATACCGTGGGGACGTGGGGGACGCCCAGACCAGGCTGCGGGGGCTGTTGCGCGCCAACCGAGAGCTGGTCGGGACCCTCGACCTCGGCTCATTGCTTCGTCGCATCGTCGAGGCGGCCAGTGAGCTGGTCGGCGCACCCTACGCAGCGCTCGGCGTGATCCGAGCCGACGGTGACGGCCTGGAGGAGTTCATCCATGTCGGCATGGATCAGGCGAGCGTCGATGCGGTGGGGCACCTCCCGGAGGGCAAGGGTCTGCTGGGTGCGCTGATCGAGGACCCGCGGCCGATCCGGCTCGGAGACCTCCGCGACGACCTCCGTTCGATCGGCGTCCCCGAGAACCATCCACCCATGCGGGGCTTCCTGGGGGTGCCGATCCGGGTGGGCGACGAGGTGTTCGGCAATCTCTATCTCGCCTCCGGGACCGTCGGCGACTTCAGCGTCGATGACGAGGAGCTCGTCTCCGCGCTCGCGGCCACCGCCGGTGTGGCGATCAAGAACGCTCGGCTCTACGACGAGGCGACCCGACGCCAGGAGTGGCTCGAAGCCTCCGCCGACATCACCCAGCAGGTGCTCGCCGCGCCGGGCGACGACGGGCTCCGCCTCATCGGGCTCCGCGTCAGCGACCTCGCCGACGCCGACCTCGTCGCGGTGGTGCAGCCGGACGAGTCCAGGCAGCGGCTGGAGGTGGCCGTGGCGGTGGGCGCCGGGTCGCAGGCCTTCTCGGGCTTCAGCTTCCCGATCGAGCACACCCTCGCCCAGGCCGTCCTCGAGTCCGGGGAACCCCGGGTGATCGAGGACGGCGCCTCCTGGGACGGCGTCGAGGCGGACCGGGTGGTGCTCGCCGCTCTCGTGTCGGTCGGTCCGGTCATGCTCCTTCCGCTCGCCGGCGCGGAGGGGGTGCGGGGAGTGCTGTTCGTGGGCCGCGGCCGAGGTCGCCGTGGCTTCCGGGCCCTCGACGTGGATCTGGCCAGGATCTTCGCCGCGCACGTCTCGGTGGCCCTCGAGATCGCCGACCGGCGTCGCGAGGCGAGCCGGATGGCGATCTTCGAGGACCGGGCCCGCATCGCCCGGGACCTCCACGACCACGTGATCCAGCAGCTGTTCGCCTCCGGCATGAAGCTGCGGGCGGTGTCGACGGCACTGGGTGGCGCCGCCGAGGTGCAGCCGATCGAGGACGTGGTCGACCTCTTGGACGCCGCGATCCGCCAGATCCGGGCATCCATCTTCGAGCTCCAGCCCCGCACGCTGCTGGCTGCCGACGGCGTACGGTCCGGCGTCCGCGATGCCGTCGCCGACGTGACCCCCATGCTCGGTCTGGATCCCCAGGTCAGCTTCCGTGGTCCCGTCGACGCGGTGGTCAACGAGGAGCTGCTCGAGGACGTCCTGGCCGTGGTCCGTGAGGCGCTGACCAACGTCGCCCGGCACGCTCGCGCGCGGCACGTGAGTGCGTCGGTCGCCGTGTCCGACTCGCTCCTCGCGATCCGGGTGGAGGACGACGGGATCGGTGTCGGGACAGCCGCCCGCCGCAGCGGGCTGGCGAACCTGAGGGTCCGGGCCGAGCACCGGGAGGGAACCCTGGAGCTGGGGCCCGGCGCGGGCGGATTCGGCACCACGTTGCTCTGGCAGGTCCCGATCCGTTGAGGTCCGAGCGGTCGGGCCGAGGTGGAAGGGGGTGCTAGGAATGCACCATGGCCAGCGCGTCCCCGATCCGGGTCTACCTGCTCGACGACCACGAAGTGGTTCGTGAGGGGCTGCGCGCCTTGCTGGGATCCGCTGCGGGCGTCGAGGTCGTCGGCGAGTCGGGATCGGCGGTGGAGGCCACCGCCCGGATCCCGGCGCTGCGGCCTCACGTCGCGGTGCTCGACAGCCGGCTCCCCGACGGCAACGGGATCGAGGTGTGCCGGGCCGTCCGGTCGGTGGACCCGAGCATCAGGGCGGTCATCCTCACCTCCTACGACGACGACGAGGCGCTGTTCGGCGCCATCATGGCCGGCGCGTCGGGCTACCTGCTGAAGGAGACCCGGGCAGCCGACCTGGTCAGCGCCGTCCGCCAGGTCGCGGCGGGCAGGTCGCTGATCGACCCCGAGCTCAAATCGGCCCTCCTGGAGCGGGTGCGCAAGGGCCCGGAGACGGCGCCCGAGCTGGCCTCGTTGACCAGCCAGGAGCTCAAGCTGCTGCACTACATCGCGGAGGGGTTGACCAACAGGCAGATCGGGGAGCAGATGCGCCTTGCGGAGAAGACCGTCAAGAACTACGTGTCCAGCATCCTCGGAAAGCTCGGTCTCGAACGTCGCACCCAGGCCGCGGTGCTGGCCTCGAAGCTGCTCGGCTCCTCCGAGTCCGAGTCCGAGTACGAGTCCGGCCCCGACTGAGCCGGCGGAGGAGTCGTCGCCGGTCCGCACGGCCGCACCAGGGTCACTCCTCCATCTCGGGCAGCCAGGAGCCGGTCCGGGCGGCCGAGTTGAGGCCTGCCCGGCGCAGCAGCGCGGCCTGGGCGTCGGCGCGGTGGGCTTCCTCTCCGGCCCACGCGCGCAGGACCGGCGCTTGCAGGGCACGGCCGAAGGAGAAGCTCAGCTCCCACGGCTGGCGGCCGCGGCGGTTGATCTGGTCGAGCCGCGCCGTCGCCTCCACGTCGCTCATACCGCCGGACAGGAACACGATGCCCGGAACGGCCGAGGGCACCACCCGCCGCAGAGTCGACAGGGTCGCCTCAGCGATCTCTGCGTCCGTGGCGCGAGCCTCGCAGTCGGTCCCTGGCAGCACCATGTTGGGCTTCAGCAGGGTCGCCTCGAGGACGACGCGGTGCCGGGCCAGCTGGTCGTAGACGGAGCGCAGCGCCGCCTCGGTGACCCTGGCGCACTCGTCGAGGGAGTGGTCGCCGTCCATCAGCACCTCGGGCTCGACGATGGGAGTCAGCCCCGCCTCTTGGCTGAGCGCGGCGTAGCGGGCCAGGGCGTGGGCGTTGGCTTCGAGACAGGTCGCCGTCGGTCGGCCGTCCCCGATCCGGATCACCGCGCGCCACTTGGCGAAGCGGGCTCCCAGGGCGGCGTACTCCTCGAAGCGGTCGCGCAGCCGGTCCAGGCCCTCGGTGACCACCTCGTCCGGGTGCCCGGCGAGCGGCCGGGTGCCGGCGTCGACCTTGATGCCCGGCACGATGCCGCGATCGGCCAGCAGCTGCGCGAAGGGGGTGCCGTCGCCGGCCTGCTGCCGGATGGTCTCATCGAACAGGATGACGCCGCCGATGTGCTTCTCGAGGCCGGCGGTGGTGAACAGGATCTCGCGATAGGCGCGACGGCGCTCCTCGGTGGACTCCAGACCGATGGTCGCGAACCGTTTGGCGATCGTGGGAGCGCTCTCGTCCGCGGCCAGGATGCCCCGGTCCGTCCCGGTGACCGTGTGGGCGGTGCGCACCATCGACTCGACGTTCATCATCCGTCCCTTCTCTTGGTGGTCCGGCTCAGCTGAGGTGCACCGTGCGATCGCCGGAGGCGACCTGGCGGGCTACCTCGGCCCGGGACAGGGTCCACCCACCGCAGTCGCACCAGGCCGGCAGGTCGTCCCCGGCGGACGCCGGTGCCTGGAGCAGGTCCACATGGTCCGTGCCACCGCGTGCTCCATGGTGCCCGGTGTCGACGAAGTCTCGGGAGCCGTGGCTGTGCGGCCCGATCCTCGACCAGAACACCAGCCCGGCGTCGGTCCGGTAGACGAACGCGACGTGGTGCCCTCGTCCGCACTGGAGACTGAGCTCCTGGACGTCGGAACGGTGCGATCCGAGGGCCGACAGTGCAGCGGCGGCCGACGACCGCCGGATCTCGGACTCGGTCCTCGAGGGCGTCATCACCGGATCGAACCTCCTTCGTGGAGCGCCGACACCTCGATCCTGCTCGGTGGAGCGAGGGGTGCACCAGGGGCGAAAGCCCTCGCGGCGCTACCTCGGCGCCGCTAGTCCAGCCGGACCCGTTCGCCTTGTCGCGGGACCACGGCGCACCAGTCCAGGTCGTCACGGATGCGGGCGGCGAACGCCCGGGATGCCTGCGGCTCGCCATGGACGACGTACACGCTCCGGGGTGGCTCCGGCAGCAGCCGGAGCCACTCGAGGATCTCGTCGGCATCCGCGTGCACCGAGAACGCGTCGTCCATGACCACCTCGGCGCGTACCGGGACGTGGCGGCCGTGGATCTTGACCTCGCGAGCGCCCTCCACCAGGGCTCGGCCCCGAGTGCCCGCGGCCTGGTAGCCGGTGAGGACGACGCAGTTGCGGCGATCCGGGAGCTGATGCTTCAGGTGGTGGATGACGCGTCCACCGGTGGCCATCCCCGAGGCGGAGATGACGATGCAGGGCCGGTCGGGTGCGTTGAGCGCCTCCGACTCGGCGACCGACCGCGCGACCCGAAGCCCGGGCAACCCGAACGGCTGGTCGTCCGAGAGCTCCGGGATCGCGGCGGCGTACACCTCAAGTGCTGCCAGTGCCATCGGGCTGTCGACGTGCACGGGCACCCGCGGAATGGCGGCCTCCTGCATGAGCCGGCCGAGCTTGACCAGCACCAGCTCGGTGCGGTCGACGGCGAAGGCCGGGATCAGGACGCTCCCTCCGCGAGCGATGGTGCGGTTGACCGCGTCGGCGAGCACGGCCCCCTCGGCCGGAGGGTGCGACCGGTCGCCGTAGGTCGACTCCACCACGACCGTGTCCGCGGCGGGTGGGTCCTCGCGTGGTGGCACCAGCGCGTGCTGCGGCCGGCCGAGATCGCCGCTGAAGAGGGTGCGGGTCCCGGCCGTCTCCAGCAGGACGGTGGCGGATCCGAGGATGTGCCCCGCCGACCGGAGCGTGGCACCGAGGCCGGGTGCGGCGTCGAACCGCGTGCGATAGGCCAACCGCCGGAACTGATGCTCGGTTCGTCGGACGTCCATCTCGCCATAGAGGGGCAGCGCCGGGCGGTGCTTGGAGAAACCGGCCCGGTTGGCGTAGTCGGCGTCCTCCTCCTGCACTCGCGCGCTGTCGCGCAACACGATCATCGCGAGGTCCGCGGTCTCCGCGGTGCACCAGATCGGACCCGTGAAGCCCTCCCGGACCAGGCGCGGGAGGTAGCCCGAGTGGTCCAGGTGGGCGTGGGTGAGCACGACGCTGTCGATGGTCGCCGGCTCGATCGGGAAGGGCTCCCAGTTGCGTCGCCGCATCTCGGCGAGCCCTTGGTAGAGCCCGGCGTCCACCATGACCTGGGCGTCGCCGGACCGGACGAGGAAGCGGCTTCCGGTGACGGTGCCGGCGGCTCCGAGGAACTGAAGGGTCGGACTGGTCATGGTCGGGCGTCCCTCGGCACGCCGGGGTGCGGCGCGTGGCCATCCGCCCGGTCGTAGCCGGAACGTTCGACGACCATGGTCACCACGAGCCCTTCGTGACCCATGATGCTCCGCTGTCGCGAGCGCGAACAAGCACCTGTCGCGGCTCTCACACCTCGACGGCTCGAACCCGCTTCAGGTTGGCTTCAGCAGTCAGCCCACACGATGAGGGAGTCGATGCCGGCCCGGTCCACGAGCACCACGGGTCCTCGACCACGAGAGGCACGACCATCGAGGGGGACACGTGACTTCGTCCTGGCAGCGGGAACGCATGCTCGAGTCGCACGACCTGACCGTCCGCTACGGGTCGTTCACCGCTGCGGACGGGGTGTCTCTGGCGGGGGAGGCGGGTGAGATCCTCGGCCTGCTCGGTCCGAACGGAGCGGGGAAGACCTCGGTGATCCGGGCGCTGACCACCCTCGTCCCGGTGAGCCGCGGTCGCGCCCGCATCGCCGGCCACGAGCTCTCGGATCCGGTCGCGGTCAGGTCCAGCATCGGGGTGCTGCCCGAGTCCAACGGCTACCCCGCCGGCCAGACCGCGCGATCCTACCTACGGTTCTACGGCGAGCTGTTCGGGCTGTCGCGCGCCGCGGCGGCGTCACGAGCCGATCGTCACCTCCGCCGGATGGGCCTCGCCGACAACCACCGCCGCATCGGCACGTTCTCCCGCGGGATGCGCCAGCGGCTGGGCCTGGCGCGGGCCATGATCAACGACCCGGCGGTGCTGTTCCTCGACGAGCCCACCCTGGGGTTGGACCCGGTGGGCCAGCAGGAGCTCCTCGCCGAGCTCGCCCGGGCGGCGGTGGAGGACGGCGTGTGCGTCGTGCTGTGCAGTCACCTCCTCGACGAGGTCGAGCGCGTCTGTGACCGGGTCGCCATCCTGAACGGCGGGCGCATCGTCGCGGAGGGCAGCGTCGACGACGTGATCGCCGCCTCCGGTGTGGCGGGCTTCTGCCGACTGAGGGTCGCAGCCCACGACGTACCGGCGGCCCACTCGATCCTGCGGACCTCTCCGGCTGCCCGCACGCTTCGGCTCGACAACTCGACGCCGGGCGAGGTGGCCGTCGAGCTGGCAGCGGGGGACGGAGTGCGGGCGGAGCTCTTGAGGACACTCCTGGACGCCGGGATCGAACCGCAGTCCTTCGACGTTCGCGGCGCGCGGCTCAGCGACGCGTTCGGAAGCCTCACCGGTCCGAGCGAGGAGGCGATCCGATGAGGTTGCCGCTGTCTCGGCCGCCGGCCCGCGAACGCGGGGCTCGCCCGGGCTGGTGGGTCATCGCCGGACAGGAGGCGGTCGAGCTCTGGCTCACGCCCAAGGGGCTCTCGGTGCTCCTGGGCTACTCCGGAGCCCTCTCGCTGCTGTCCTATCTGGCGTCGGGCGACGCCGCCATCAACCTGATCGACGCCCGGGAGTCGGTCGGTGTCGTGGTCAAGACGGCGATCGGGCTGGGCACGCTGTCAGCGCTGGTGGTCAGCGCGGACGCCATCTCAGGTGAGCGCGAACGCAACACGCTCGAGGCTCTCCTGGTCACGCCGGTACGACGACGCGACGTGGTCGTGGGCAAGCTGTTGGCCGCGACGACGATGTGGCTAGCCGCCCTGGCGGTCGCACTTCCGTATGTGGGCGTGATGGCCGACGGGCCGGGAGTGGTGGCGGACGCCTTCGTGGTGCTCGTTGCCGTCGGGGGCCTGGTCGCCGGCGCCCTGACCGCACTGGCGCTGGCGGTGAGTGCCGTCGCCCACTCCAACCGGGTGAGCCTGGCGGCCTCGATCACGATTCTGCTCCTGCTGGCCGCGCCCAGCCAGCTGCCGGCGATCAAGGCCTCCGGCGCGTTGGGTCCACTGCTCATCAAGGCCAACCCGGTCAGCGCCGGCCTCACCGTCGCGGACAACGTGCTGGTCCAGCAGCAGACGTGGATCGAGCAGTGGTCCTACCTGCTGTCGCCTGTCGTGGCCGCCGTCGTGCTGACGATGGCTGCCACCGCCCTGGCCGGCCGCCTCACGCTGGGGCAGTCGCGATGAGCAAGGTCCTCCTGGTGATCGCCTGCCTGCTGAGCCTCGGGCCGTGGTCGGTCCCCGCCCCGGCCCAGGCCGAGGGCCTTGCCCGAACGATCGCCGTGCGGATCGACCCGGCCACGAGTGCCGTCGACCTCGGCGGTGCTGTCGACCTGCGCGTCGAGGTCACCAACAACGGATCCGCCTCGAGCCCACCCCTGGTCGTCCACCTCGACATCACCGACCCCGCCCGCTCGACCTCGGTCGACCCGGAGGACTGGACCGCGACACTCTCCCGCCCGGTCGGTCGGGTCGACGCGGGCGCCACGGTGACGGTCGACTGGACGATTCAGCCCATCAGCAGCGGCACCTTCGCGACCTACGCCGTGGTGCTCTCCCCAGGGGCCGAGGATGTCGCGACCTCCAACGTGCTTCAGGTGCAGGTTGCCGAACAACGGACCCTGAACCCGCGCGGCATCCTCCTGGTGGCCCTCGGGGTGCCCGGACTCATCGGCGGGTTGCTGCTCCTCCAACGACGACTCTCGCGAACCGGCCGCAGGTGAGAGGAGGCGGAGGGGCTGGCCTGTAGGCCGGGTTCTGTCCCGGCGGGCCTCACGGCGCCGCCGGTGGCGACCATCCATCTGGGGCGACCGTTGCCGGCCGCCTCGCTGCGATCTACCCGCGCACTCGGGCGGGCCGCCCTCGATCGTGCGCGCGTCCCGGGCCTCGCGACCCGGGACTTCTTGACCTTGCTCCTGGTGGGGTTTGCCGAGCCACGCCGGTCACCCGGCGCGCTGGTGGTCTCTTACACCACCGTTTCACCCTCACCGCCCGGCGGACCGGGCGGCAGTCTGCTCTCTGTGGCACTGTCCCGCAGGTTGCCCCGGGTGGGAGTTGCCCACCACCGCGCCCTGTGGAGCCCGGACCTTCCTCGACCCGGCGCACTCACGCACGCCGTGCCGCGGTCGCCCGGCCAGCCCCTCCGCAGGATCGAGGGTAGCCGGATCGGGGTACCTTCGCCCCATGAGCGACACGGAGCAGGAGTTCTGGTTCTGCCTCACCCACCACACCGTCGAGGACGAGGAGGGGTGCCGCAACGCCGACCGGCTGGGGCCCTACCCCACCCGCGAGCAGGCGGCCCGGGCCCTCGACATCGTCGAAGAGCGCAACGAGGAGTGGGACAACGACCCGAAATGGAACGACGACGCCGAGCAGTGACCGATGCCCGGAAGCGGCTCAGCGGCCGCTGACGCGCTTGCGGGCCTCCTCGGCGACCTCGCCGGCCAGGTCGCCGGCGATCTTGGCCTGCTTCATCGCCTCCGTCACCGCGGCGGTGACCGCGCGCTGCACGCTCTGAGCGAAGGCGTTGGTGGCCATCTCGGCCGCCACCCTCTCGGCCACGTCGCGGGCGATCTTCTCGGCGGTCTGCTCCGCGACCTTCAGCAGGGCGGCGGCCTGCTCGACGGTGGCGGTGGCCTGGTCGGTGGAGGTACGCCGGGTCGGTGGCGGCGGCACGCTCGGAGCCGCGCTCGCAGGGACCTCGCTGGCGGCGGGAGCCGGTCGGCTCGGCGGCGCCTTCTTGGCCGCCGTCTTCCTGGTGGCGGTCTTCTTGGTGGCAGCCTTCTTCGGGGCGGCCTTCTTGGGAGCGGCCTTCTTCGCCGACGGCGTCGCGGGCGCGGTCTTCTTGGCGGGGGTCTTCGTGGCGGGGGCCTTCTTGGCCGCCGTCCTCCTGGTCGGCGCCTTCTTCGTGGGCGTCTTCTTGGTGGTGCTCTTCTTCGACGCGCTCTTCTTCGCAGGGGTGTCAGCCATGCCCGCCACCGTGCCCCAGCGCGGCGCCCCTGTCCACCAGCGGCTCCGCGCGCCGGCCCTCGCCCCCGCTCAGAACGTGTGCTCTGGCCCCGGGAACGTGCCGGCCCTGACGTCGTCGGCGTACGCCCGCGCCGCCTCCAGCAGCACGCCGTGCACGTCGGCGTACTGCTTGACGAACCGCGCCATCCCTCCCGTCCGCAGGCCGAACGCGTCCTGCCAGACCAGCACCTGCCCGTCGCAGTGGACGCCGGCGCCGATGCCGATCGTCGGGATCGCCAGCTCCGCGGTGATCTCGGCGGCGACATCGCCGGGCACCATCTCCATCACCATCGCGAACGCCCCGGCCTCCTGCATCGCGCGGGCGTCCTCGCGCACCCGGTCGGCCGCGTCGCCGCGACCCTGCACGCGGTAGCCGCCGAGCGCGTGCTCGCTCTGCGGGGTGAAGCCGATGTGCGCCATCACGGGGATGCCGTCGGTCGTCAGCTTCTCCGACCTGAGGGGCGATCTCGGCACCGCCCTCGACCTTCACCGCGTGGGCGTCGGCCTCCTTCATGAACCGCACAGCGGTGTCGAAGGCCTGCTCGGGGGACCGCTGGTAGGAGCCGAACGGGAGGTCCGCGAGCACCAGCCCGCGCTTGGCGACCCGCGAGACCGCCCGCACCAGCGGCAGCAGCTCGTCGACGGTCACCGGGATCGTGGTGTCGTTGCCGTAGACGTTGTTGGACGCCGAGTCGCCGATGAGGAGGATGTCGATGCCGGCGTCGTCGAAGATCTGCGCGGTGTACATGTCGTACGTCGTCAGCATCGTGATCTTCTCCCCGCGCTCCTTCATCTCGCGCAGGTGGTGGGTGCGGACCCGCTTCACCGCCGCACCAGTGGACTCGGTCATGACGGACTCCTCCCCGCAAGGGGTGACTCGCGGCTCCCTGGCGGAGTCCACGGACCGTCCCACGCTAGCCCGCGACCCGGCCCGCCGTCGTCGTGACGGTGGTCATCTGCCGGCTCGACCGGTCAGGTCCAGGCCTGCCAGCCGTCGTACCGGCCACCGAGGTGCTGGGCCAGCGCGGTCAGGTCGGAGCGGACCTCGACGACCGACTCCTGGGTGATCAGCACCTGCTCGCGCAGCGCCTGCACCAGCCAGCCGGGCCCGGCGGGGTTCTCGACCTGGCGGGTGGTGAAGGAGGCGGCGAGTCGGCCGGCGGCCTCCTGCGCGCCCTCCTCGGCGGCGAACCAGAGGAAGTGACTCCATGAGTGGGGGCGGCTCAGCCCACCGTCCTCCGCGAGCACCTCGAGGCGCGCGTCGTCGTCAGGATGGCCGGTGGTGAACATGCGCGCGGGTGCCGGGCGCTTGCGAAGAGAGCGCATGGCTTCGATGGAAACACGGACCGGCTCACCGCGTCCGGGGAATCGCAGAACCGGCCCCTAGACTCCAGGCGTGGACTTCTACCTCGGCGTACGCCCAGGGCTTCGCCCGGGTCGCCGCCTGCACGGTGCCGGTGGCGATCGCCGACCCGCGCGGCCAACGCGGCGCACGGTGCTGGCCGAGGCGCGCGGCTGCCACGACGAGGGCGTCGCCGTGGCGGTCTTCCCCGAGCTGCGCGCTGAGCGGCTACGCCATCGACGACCTGCTGCTGCAGGACACCCTGCTGGCCGAGGTCGAGGCGGCCGTCGCCGAGCTGGTCGCGGCGACCGCCGACCTGCTGCCGGTGCTCGTCGTCGGCGCGCCGCTCGTGCACGGCACCCGGCTGCTCAACTGCGCCGTCGTCATCCACCGCGGGCCGGGTGCTCGGCGTCGCGCCGAAGTCCTACCTGCCGACCTACCGCGAGTTCTACGAGCGGCGCCAGTTCGCCCCGGGCGACGACCGCGCGGCGACTCCGGATCAGGCTGGGCGGCGACGACGTGCCGTTCGGCCCCGACCTGGTCTTCGAGGCGGCCGACGTGCCCGGGCTCCGTCTGCACGTCGAGGTCTGCGAGGACATGTGGGTGCCGATCCCGCCGAGCGCCGAGGCCGCGCTGGCCGGGGCGACCGTGCTCGCCAACCTGTCGGGCAGCCCGATCACCATCGGCTCGCGCCGAGGACCGGCGGCTGCTGGTCCGCTCGGCGAGCGCGCGCTGCAACGCGGCCTACCTCTACGCCGCCGCGGGCCAGGGCGAGTCGACCACCGACCTGTCGTGGGACGGCCAGACGCATGGTCTACGAGTGCGGCGACCTGCTGGCCGAGTCCGAGCGGTTCCCCGACGGGCCGCGGCGCAGCGTCGCCGACGTCGACCTCGACCGGATCCGCCAGGAGCGGCTGCGGCAGGGCACCTTCGACGACAACCGGCGCACCGCACGACGAGCGCGACCGCGGCGAGTTCCGCGTCGTCGAGCTTCGAGCTCGACCCGCCCGCCGGCGACATCGGGCTGCGCCGCAAGGTCGACCGCTTCCCGTTCGTGCCCGACGACCCCGCGCGGCTCGCGCTGGACTGCTACGAGGCCTACAACATCCAGGTCTCCGGGCTGGAGCAGCGGCTGCACGCGATCGGCGCAGCCGAAGGTCGTCATCGGCGTCTCCGGCGGGCTCGACTCCACCCACGCGCTGATCGTCGCCGCGCAAGGCGATGGACCGGCTCGGCCGGCCGCGCACCGACATCCTCGCCTTCACCATGCCGGGCTTCGCCACCGGCGACGACCACCAAGGGCAACGCCACCCGGCTCGCCGACGTCGCTCGGCGTCACCTTCGAGGAGCTCGACATCACGCCGGCGGCCCGGCAGATGCTGGCCGACCTCGACCACCCGTTCGCCGACGGCGAGCCGGTCTACGACGTCACCTTCGAGAACGTGCAGGCCGGGCTGCGCACCGACTACCTCTTCCGGCTGGCCAACCACCGCGGCGGCATCGTGCTCGGCACCGGCGACCTCTCCGAGCTGGCGCTCGGGCTGGTGCACCTACGGCGTCGGCGACCAGATGTCGCACTACAACGTCAACGCCGGCGTGCCCAAGACGCTGATCCAGCACCTGATCCGCTGGGTGGCCGACTCGCGGGCAGTTCGAGCGACGACACCAACGCGGTGCTCCGCGAGATCGCTCGACCAGGAGATCACCCCCGAGCTGATCCCGGCCGACGACGGGCGAGCCGCAGTCGACCGAGGACACGGTCGGGCCCTACGCGCTGCAGGACTTCACGCTCTTCCACGTCGCTCCGCCGCGGCTACCGGCCGCGCAAGATCGCCTTCCTCGCCTGGCACGCCTGGCGCGACGCAGACGGCGGGCGACTGGCCGCCGAACTTCCCCGACGACCGGCGGCACGGCGTACGACCTGGCGCGAGGTCCGGCGCTGGCTGCGAGGTCTTCGTCCAGCGCTTCTTCGCCAGCCAGTTCAAGCGCTCGGCGCTGCCCAACGGGCCCAAGGTCAGCGCCGGCGGCACCATGTCGCCCGCGCGGCGACTGGCGGATGCCGTCGGACGCCTCGCGCCGCGGCCTGGCTGGCCGAGATCGACGAGAACGTCCCGACCGCCCCCTGACGCGACATGCGCGTGCTGGCTGCCCGACATGCGCCTCGTGGTCGCGCCACATGCGTGTCGTGTGGCGCGACGTGCGGGTTCTTGACCCTGACACCGTGTTAGGCGATGGGCTGACCCCGTCATGTTGACCATCGGAGAGTTCGCTCGCCTCGCGGGGGTGTCGGTGCGCATGCTGCGCCACTACGACTCCCTCGGCCTGCTCGTGCCTGCGGAGGTCGACCGGTTCACCGGCTACCGTCGCTACCGCCCGGGCCAGCTGTCCCGCGCCCATCAGCTCGTCGCCTTCAAGGAGCTCGGGTTCACCCTCGAGCAGGTCGGGGAGCTGATCGACGGGGCGGGGCCCGACCAGGTGCACAGCCTGCTCGAGCGGCGCCGGCAGGAGCTGGCCCGGCAGATCGACCGAGACGCCGGTCGACTGCTGGAGATCGAGCGGCGACTCCGACTCATCGAAGGAGACAGTCAGATGGAGTTCACCCGCACCTCCCTGCCCGAGGTCCACCTCGCACAGCTCACGGCCGAGGTCGCCGAGCAGCCCGAGATCGCCGGCGTCATCGGACCGCTGTTCGAGCGGCTGGTCTCCGCGTTCGACGGGCGTCTGCCCGGCCCCTCGAGAGCGTGGTACGCCGGCGACGGGGACCGTCTGCGCCTGGCCGCCGCGGTGGAGGCGGCCGAGGTGCCTGCCGGTGTGGAGCAGGGGTCGCTTCCGGCGGTCGAACGGGCCGTCGTGACGACGTACCGCGGCCCGATCAGCGGGATCGGGGATGCCTGGCAGGCGCTGGGGGCCCACCTGGCCGAGCAGGGGCTCGAGACGGCCGGCATCTGTCGGGAGATCTATCACGAGATCCACCTCGACGGACGCCGGGACGAGGTCGTGGAGCTGCAGCAGCCGCTCGCCTGAGACGGCGACCCGCACGTCGCGCGACCACAACACGCACGTCGCGCGACCACGAGACGCATGTGGCGAGACCACATCACGCATGTCGGGTCACGCAGCCGAAACATCCCTGCGACATCATGGGCCGCATGGGAAAGCAGGAAGACTTCGTGCTCCGGGCGCTCGAGGAGCGCGACGTGCGGTTCGTGCGGCTGTGGTTCACCGACGTGCTGGGGTTCCTCAAGTCGGTGGCGGTGGCGCCGGCCGAGCTCGAGGGCGCCTTCGACGAGGGCATCGGCTTCGACGGGTCCGCCGTCGAGGGCTTCGCCCGGGTCTACGAGGCCGACATGCTGGCCAAGCCCGACCCGTCGACGTTCCAGATCCTGCCGTGGCGGGGCGAGGGGCCGGCGACCGCCCGGATGTTCTGCGACATCCTGATGCCCGACGGCAGCCCGTCGTACGCCGACCCGCGCCACGTCCTCAAGCGCACCCTGACCAAGGCCGCCGACCAGGGCTTCACCTTCTACACCCACCCCGAGATCGAGTTCTACCTCTTCCGCGACTCCCCGGAGTCCGGCCAGGAGCCGGTGCCCGTCGACCGCAGCGGCTACTTCGACCACACCGCGCAGTCCCGCGGCGCCGACTTCCGCCGCGAGGCCATCACGATGCTGGAGTCGATGGGCATCTCGGTGGAGTTCAGCCACCACGAGGGCGGCCCCGGGCCAGCAGGAGATCGACCTGCGCTACGCCGACGCGCTGACGACCGCCGACAACGTGATGACGTTCCGCACCGTCGTGCGGGAGGTGGCGCTCGGCCAGGGACTGTGGGCGAGCTTCATGCCCAAGCCCTTCACCACTCACCCGGGGTCGGGCATGCACACCCACGTGTCGCTCTTCGAGGGCGACCGCAACGCGTTCTTCGAGGCCGGCGCGGAGTACCAGCTGTCCAAGACCGGCCGGCAGTTCATCGCGGGCATCCTCACCCACGCGGCCGAGATCACCTGCGTCACCAACCAGTGGGTCAACAGCTTCAAGCGCCTGATGGGCGGCGGCGAGGCGCCGGCGTACATCTGCTGGGGCCACAACAACCGCTCGGCCATGATCCGGGTCCCGATGTACAAACCTTCGAAAGTCAACTCAACCCGCATCGAACTGCGTACCATCGACGCTGCCTGCAACCCGTATCTCGCGTTCGCGGTGATCCTGGCCGCAGGCATGAAGGGTATCGAGGAGGGCTACGAGCTGCCCCCCGGAGCGGAGGACGACGTGTGGTCGCTGACCGAGCGTGAGCGGCAGGCCCTGGGCATCGAGCCGTTGCCCAAGAGCCTGCAGGACGCCATCGGCGTCGCCGAGCGCTCCGAGCTGCTCGCCGAGACCCTCGGCGAGCACGTCTACGACTTCTTCCTGCGCAACAAGCGGCAGGAGTGGGCGGAGTACCGCATCCAGGTGTCCGCCTTCGAGCGAGACAGGATGCTGCCGGTCCTATGACAGTTCAAGCGCTGGGCGTGGACCGGGTCCACGGCTATCCCCGGGTGGTGGTCGAGCCGCTGCTGTGGCTGGTCGTCACCGCCGGAGTGGTCTGGACCGCCGTGGCCTTCGACGCCCGGTCCGCCATCTCCGGTGGCGTGGTCCTGCAGCCGCGGATGGGCGTCATCTCGGCCACCATCGCGGTGGTCCTGCTGGTCAACGGCGTGGCCGCGCTGCTGTTCGCCTCCAGCCCCGGCTCGGTGAGCCGCGCGCTGGCGATGCTGTCGGGTCTGGGCCTGGTGATCTCCGCCTGGGCGCTGAGCCGCCTCACCGAGATCGAGCCGGTGATGCGGCACAAGCTCGTCGTCGGCTTCCTGGTCGCCGGGGTTGCGCTGACTCTTCTCGCGTCGGTCAAGTGGCGCCTGGTGGCACCACACCCGGGCCAGACGCGCGGATGGCCGGTGCTGGCCGCGATGACCGCCCTCGGCGTCGCCGTGGTCGTTCTCTCCTACCTGTGCTTCCGCACCTTCGACCAGGGCTTCGTGGCGGTGCCGCGTCGCGACGACGCCGCCTGGACCGCCCTGCTGCCGTGGTGGATGCTGCTGGTCGGTGTGCTCGGCACCATGGAGCAGGTCTGGAGCCAGCGCTGGCTGGCGGCCGCGCTCACGCTCGTGGGCGGGGCACTGCTCGCCGCCGGCATCGCCCCCGCCTGACCCCGTTCTCGCCCGGGTCTGCCACGCGGACCGGCCTGGGCTGCCGCTAGATTGCGGCTGTGACCGCGCGCCCCCGCATCCTCGTCGTCGAGCACGAGGCCGACGACCCGCCGGCCTGGTTCGGCGTCTGGCTGGAGGACGCCGGGTGCGACCTCCACGTCTGCCAGCCGTGGGCGGGTGACTCCCTCCCGTCGTCTCTCGGCGGGTACGCCGGCCTGCTGGTGATGGGCGGCTGGATGAGCGCCCATCACGACGCCGAGGTCGCGTGGCTGGCCGGCGTGAAGGCGCTCGTCGTCCAGGCGGCTCGAGACCGGGTGCCGACCCTCGGCATCTGCCTCGGTCACCAGGTCGCCGCCGTCGCCCTCGGCGGTGCGGTCGTCGCCAACCCCGCGGGCCAGCAGATCGGCCTGCTCGACGTCGGCTGGGGCGAAGCGGCCGCCGCGGATCCGTTGTTCGGCGCCGTCGCCTCGCCGCGCCGTGGCATCCACTGGAACAGCGATATCGTCACCGAGCTGCCCGCGGGGGCGACCTGCGTGGCCATGGCGTCGACCGGGGAGATCCAGGCCGCGAGGTTGGCGGAGACGGTGTGGGGCGTGCAGTGGCACCCCGAGATCGACGAGCCGCTGCTGCGCCGGTGGGTCGAGGAGGAGCCCGACCAGCCGCGCCGCGCGGGCGTCGACGCCGAGCAGGTGCTGGCCGAGGTCGACGCCGCCCGCGCCGAGCTGGGCGACGCCTGGCGGCCGCTGGCAGCCAGGTTCGCCGCCATCACGAGGGCCGGCCATCCCGATGCGGCGGCGATGGTGCGATGACCCCGCGGAGCCCCGAGACGGTCACCGGCCGCAAGGCTCTGATCCGTCGGGGCTTCCACGAGATCGAGCGCGCCCAGGAGTCCTTGGCCTCGCTGGGCGACGTCCGCGAGCCCCTGCTCGCGATGCTCGGACGGTCCGCCGACCCCGACCAGGCGCTCGCCGGGCTGGTGCGGCTGATGGCGGCCTCCGACGAGCCGGAGGCGATGCGCGCCGCGCTGGCCGACGACGAGGGCACCGCGATGCGGCTGCTGCTGGTGCTCGGGGCCAGCCAGGCCCTGACCGACCACCTGGTGCGGCACCCCGAGCAGTGGCGAGAGCTGTGCGACCCCGCCCTCGGCTCGACCCGCCCGGCGGCGTACGCCGTCCGCTCGGCGCTGCTGTCGGCCGTGGGCGCCGACCCGCTGCTCGAGTCCCCGATGGCGACGCTCCCGCTGACGGCGGCCGCCGACGCGTTGCGCGTCGAGTACCGCCGCCACCTGCTCCGGCTCGCCTCCCGCGACCTCGCGCACCACGTGTCCGTCGACGACGCCGCGGCCGAGCTGTCGGACCTTGCCGCCGCCACGCTCGACGCGGCGCTGGCCGTGGCGCGGGCCCGGGTCGGCGAGGAGGCGCACGCGGCGCGGCTGGCGGTGCTGGCCATGGGCAAGTGCGGCGCCCACGAGCTCAACTACGTCTCCGACGTCGACGTGATCTTCGTGGCCGAGCCGGCCGAGGGGGTGCCCGAGCAGCGGGCGCTGCGGGTGGCGACGCAGCTGGCCGCCGCGATGATGCAGATCTGCTCCGACCAGACCGCCGAGGGGACGATCTGGCCGGTCGACGCCAACCTCCGCCCCGAGGGCCGGGCGGGGCCGCTGGTGCGCACCCTCGCGAGCCATCGCGGCTACTACGAGCGCTGGGCCAAGACCTGGGAGTTCCAGGCGCTGCTCAAGGCGCGGCCGGTCGCCGGCGATGTCGCCCTCGGCCGCGCGTTCGTCGAGCTGGTCGAGCCGATGGTGTGGTCGGTGGCCGAGCGTGACGGCTTCGTCGACCGACGTCCAGGCGATGCGGCGCCGGGTCGTCGAGCACATCCCCGCAGCGGGAGGCGGAGCGGCAGCTCAAGCTGGGCAGCGGCGGACTGCGGGACGTCGAGTTCGCCGTCCAGCTGCTCCAGCTGGTGCACGGGCGCGCCGACCCGCGGGTCCGCCGGCCGACCACGCTCAGCGCGCTGGCCGAGCTCACCCGCGGCCGGCTACGTCGGCCGCGAGGACGGCGACGCGCTGGGCGAGGCCTACGCCTTGCTGCGCACCCTGGAGCACCGCATGCAGCTCTTCCAGCTGCGCCGCATCCACGTGGTCCCGGAGCAGGAGGAGGCGCTGCGCCGGCTCGGCCGGTCGCTGGGCTATCTCAAGGACCCGGTGCAGAGCCTGGATGAGGCGTGGAACCACCACCGGCGCGAGGTGCGCAGGCTGCACGAGAAGCTCTTCTACCGCCCGCTGCTGGAGGCGGTGGCCCGGATCCCCGGCGAAGAGGCCCGGCTCAGCCCCGAGGCCGCACGACAGCGGCTCGCCGCGCTGGGCTACCAGGACCCCTCGGCCGCGTTGCGGCATCTCGAGGCGCTCACCAGCGGGGTCTCCCGCACCGCCGCCATCCAGCGGACGCTGCTGCCGGCCATGCTGGAGTGGTTCGCCGACGCGACCGATCCCGACGCCGGGCTCTTCGGCTTCCGCCGGATCAGCGAGGCGCTGGGACGCGACGCCGTGGTACCTCAAGACGCTGCGCGACGAGGGGCAGGTGGCGCAGCGGCTGGCCCTGCTGCTCGGCCACCTCCCGCTACGCCACCGACCTGCTCGAGCGCGAGCCCGAGGGCGTGCGGCTGCTCGGCGAGGACCTGGACCCGCTCAGCCGCGCGACGGCGATGCTCGGTGAGATGCGGTCCCTGGCCGGCCGGCAGAGCTCGGCCGAGGACGCCGTCCGCGCCGTCCGCGGCATCCGGCGCCGCGAGCTGTTCCGGATCTCCGTCGGGCGACCTGCTCGGCCTCGTCGACGTCGCCGACGTCGGCGCCGCGCTGTCCCGGCTCACCGACGCGACGCTCGAGGCGACGCTCGAGGTCGTCGAGCCGCGCGGAGACTCGAGGCGCGCGGTCTCGACGAGCCGCCGACCCGGATCGCCGTCGTCGCGATGGGCCGGTACGGCGGCTTCGAGCTGGCCTACGCCAGCGACGCCGACGTGATGTTCGTCCACGAGCCGCACGACGGCGCCGACCCGCAGCAGGCGGCGTCGTACGCCCTGGCCGTGGCCAACGAGCTGCGCCGGCTGCTCGCGCTCCCCGGCACCGACCCCGCCCTCGACGGTCGACGCCGACCTGCGCCCCGAGGGCCGCCAGGGCGCGCTGGTGCGCACGCTCGACTCCTACGCCGCCTACTACGCGAAGTGGTCGAAGGTGTGGGAGTTCCAGGCGCTGCTCCGGGCCGACGCCGTGGTCGGCGACGCCGAGCGTGCGCCGGCGCTTCACCGCGCTCATCGACC
Source organism: uncultured Actinomycetota bacterium (assembly GCA_963719955.1). Classification (GTDB taxonomy): domain Bacteria; phylum Actinomycetota; class Actinomycetes; order Propionibacteriales; family Nocardioidaceae; genus Nocardioides. The sequence continues at coordinate 1,373,649 of CAVRDV010000002.1, forward strand.
CGCTGCGCTTCCCCGCGGAGGGGCTGTCCGAGGCCGACATCCGCGAGGTACGCCGGATCAAGGCGCGCGTCGACAACGAGCGGCTGCCCCGTGGCGCCGACCCGCACACCCATCTCAAGCTCGGCCGCGGCGGCCTCGCCGACGTCGAGTGGACCGTCCAGCTCCTCCAGATGCGGCACGCCGGCGCCCATCCGGGCCTGCGCAGCACCCGCACCGTCGAGGCGCTGACCGCCGCCGCCGTCGAAGGCCTGCTCGCCCCTGTCGACGTCGAGGTCGCTGGTGCTCGCCTGGCGCACCGTCAGCCGGGTCCGCAACGCCCTCACGCTGGTCCGCGGCAAGCCCTCCGACCAGCTGCCGCGCGACCCGCGCGAGCGGGCCGCGGTGTCGTCGGTCCTCGGCTACCCGCCCGGCTCCAGTCGAGCGGATGGTCAACGACTACCTCCGGGTCACCCGTCAGGCCCACGACGTGGTCGAGCGGGTCTTCTGGGGCTGAGGAGGCGAGATGGACGACCCCCACCCCCGCGCCGACCGGCTGCGCGCCCTGCATCTGGCGCCGGAGATCCTGGCCGTGGTCAACGTGTGGGACGTCGCCAGCGCCCGGGTGGTCGCGGCCGAGCCGGGCGCGGCGGCCCTGGCTACCGCCAGCCACGCGGTGGCGGCGGTCTTCGGCTACGCCGACGGCGAGCAGATCCCGCGACAGCTGATGCTCGACCTCGCCGGCCGGATCGCGGCCGCCGTCGAGCTGCCGCTGACGGCCGACCTGGAGGCGGGCTACGGCGACGCGGGCGAGACGGTCCGTCGGGCGATCGAGGTGGGCGTGGTGGGCGGCAACCTCGAGGACCGCGGCGACCCGCTGGCCGTGGCCGTCGCGCGCGTCGAGGCCGCGGTCGAGGCCGCGGCGGCGACCGGGGTGCCCTTCGTGCTCAACGCGCGCACCGACGTGCTGCTCGCGCCGGGAGACCCGGGCGACGGGCCGACGCGGGTGGCGGAGGCGGCGGCCCGCGGACGCGCCTTCCTCGAGGCCGGCGCCGACTGCGTGTTCGCCATCGGGGCTCGCACCGAGGCCCAGATCGGCCCGCTCGCCGAGGCGTTCGGGCCCGGGCGGCTGTCCGTGCTCGGCCTGCCCGGCGGTCCCACCGCCGCCCGCCTGCAGGCGCTCGGGGTGGCCCGGGTCTCCTACGGCCCCTTCCCCCAGCGGGTCGCGCTGGAGGCGTTGCAGGGACTGGTCCGGACCATCAGCGCCGGCGGCGGCCTGCCTCCGCGGGTGGCCGAGCTGACCTGAGCGGGCGATTCCGGCCTCCGGCGCCGGCCGACGTACGGTGGTCACATGACTCGTCTCGGGACCTGCTCTGCCGTTACCGCGCTGCTTGCGCTCGGGCTGGTGATGCCCGCCGGAGCCGCCGCTGCTGCCAGTGAGACCCCGGTCAGTCTCATGTTCACCGACGGCACCCACGGCCAGCCGATCACCTCGGTGACCAACGACGGCACCGGCGCGACCACGCAGACCATGGTCACGGCCAACAGCGGCAACCTGCGGGCCCGGTGGTCGCGGATCAAGACCGGCGTCGCCGCCCGCTTCCCGGCCTACGACGGCACGTCCGACGGTCAGCGCACCGTGGTGTCGGTCGCCAACAGCGGCAGCCGCGACGACCTGTCCCCGGGCGCCCGCGAGTTCGCCTTCGGCGCCGACGCCAAGATCAACGTCACCAGCGCGGGCACGACCTACGACAACGGGAACAACCTCGTCCAGCGCGGCCTCTCCGCCGAGTCGGCGCAGTACAAGCTGCAGATGGACGGCGCCCGCTTCTCGTGCCGGGTCAAGGGTGACGACGGGGCGATCATGGTGACCTCGCCGGTGAGCGTCCAGCCCCGGACGTGGTACCACGTGATGTGCAAGCGGCGGGTCTCGCCGTCGGGCGACTACCTCGTCGTCAAGGTGTCCACGGTCAGGTCCGACGGCTCCCGCAGCAAGGCGCGCAAGACCGTGTCGCCCGTGCGCTCGATCGGCAAGCTGACCTTCGCGCGGCGGACGCCCTTCACAGTCGGTGGCAAGCTGAGTGACCCCACGACGGTGGCGGCGGCCTCCGACCAGTGGAACGGGATGGTCGACAGCGCGTTCCTCAGAATCCGATCCTGAACTGTGACCCTGCTCGCTTGACCGATTCACGATGCCCAGTGCAGGGTGAAGCGCATGTCACAGCCGCTGGTGGTGCTCGAGGGAGTCAACAAGCACTTCGGTGACCTGCACGTGCTGAAGGACATCAACCTCTCGGTCAGCCCCGGCGAGGTCGTGATCCTGATCGGCCCCTCGGGCTCTGGCAAGTCCACGCTGTGCCGCACGATCAACCGGCTGGAGACCTTCGAGTCCGGGCGCGATCACCATCGACGGCGAGGAGCTGCCCGAGGAGGGCAAGGGTCTCGCGCGGCTGCGTGCCGACGTCGGCATGGTCTTCCAGTCCTTCAACCTCTTCGCGCACAAGACGATCCTCGAGAACGTCACGCTCGGCCCGATCAAGGTGCGCAAGCTGTCCAAGGCCGACGCCGACAAGCGCGCCATGGAGCTTCTGGAGCGCGTCGGTGTCGCCCACCAGGTCGAAGAAGTACCCTGCTCAGCTCTCCGGCGGGCAGCAGCAGCGGGTCGCGATCGCGCGGTCGCTGGCCATGGACCCCAAGGTGATGCTCTTCGACGAGCCGACCTCGGCCCTCGACCCGGAGATGATCAACGAGGTGCTCGACGTGATGGTCGAGCTGGCCAAGAGCGGCATGACGATGATCGTGGTGACCCACGAGATGGGCTTCGCCCGCAAGGCCGCCGACCGGTGGTCTTCCTGTCCGAGGGCCAGGTCGTCGAGACCGGCACGCCCGAGGAGTTCTTCACCAACCCGCAGAGCGACCGAGCCAAGGACTTCCTGGGCAAGATCCTCACCCACTGAGGCGCTTGGCCCCGGCGCGGCCGTGAGGCCCGCGGCGCACGACCAGGAGCGCCCCACCAGACGACCCAAGACCCATGTGGAACCGACGAGTGAAGGATGAGTGACATGAAGGCAGGTCGAGTAGGCGCGGCGATCGTGGCGGTGGCGATGTTCGCCCTCGCCGGTTGCGGCGGAGATGACGGCGGCAGCGACGGCGGCAGCGGCAGCGACTCGGGGGGGCTCAAGATCGGCATCAAGTTCGACCAGCCCGGTCTCGGTCTGAAGGTCGGCGAGGACTACACCGGACTCGACGTCGACGTCGCGACCTACGTCGCCGACCAGCTCGGCACCAGCGCCGAGGACATCACCTGGGTCCAGGCTCCCAGCGCCCAGCGCGAGACGCTGATCGAGAGCGGTCAGGTCGACCTCGTCGTGGCGACGTACTCCATCACCGACGAGCGCAAGGAGCTGGTCGAGCTTCGCCGGACCGTACTTCGTCGCCGGCCAGGACCTGCTGGTCCGAGCCGACGACTCCTCCATCACCGGCCCGGAGTCGCTGGACGGCAAGAAGCTCTGCTCGGTCACCGGCTCCACCTCGGCGCAGAACGTCGCGGACGCCGTCCCCGGCGTCAACCTGCGTGAGTTCGGCACCTACTCCGAGTGCGTGACCGCGCTGACCTCGGGCGGTGTGGACGCGGTGACCACCGACGACACGATCCTCGCGGGCTACGCCGCGCAGCCGGAGAACCAGGGCAAGCTCAAGGTCGTCGGCAACACCTTCTCCGAGGAGAACTACGGCATCGGCCTCGAGAAGGGCAACACCGAGCTGTGCCAGGACGTCACCGACGCGATCCAGAGCATGATCGACGACGGGGCGTGGGAGCAGGCCGTCCAGGACAACCTGGGTGCGGCGAACTACACCCCCAACCCGGACATGAACCCGCCGACGCCCGACGCGTGTGAGTGAGGTGAGCGGGCCGCTCCTCGCGAGCGGCCCGACCCGGCAGTGACCGTGAGGGTGGGTGCGCCGCAGCGCGGCGTACCCACCCGGGCTCGACGAAGGTGAGGCGATGGGCGACATCCTCAGGGACTACGACATCCTGGGTGCCTTCTGGGTGACCATCCAGCTGGCGGCGCTGTCGGCGGTCGGTTCGCTGCTGATCGGCACCGTGATGGCGATCTTCCGGGTCTCCCCGGTGCGCACGCTGCGGCTGATCGGCACCGGCTACGTCAACGTCGTCCGCAACACCCCGCTCACGGTGCTCATGGTGATGAGCATCCTCGGCTTCAGCATCATCCTGGGCCTCTCGATCAGCTCCGACCAGGCACGCGACTCCTACTGGTGGGCGGTGATCATGCTGTCGGTCTACCACGCGGCGTTCGTCTGCGAGGCGCTGCGCAGCGGTGTCAACACGATCCCGCTGGGCCAGGCCGAGGCCGCCCGCTCGATCGGGCTCACCTTCACCCAGTCCTTGCGCGAGGTGCTGATGCCGCAGGCGTTCCGCGGCGCGATCGCCCCGCTCGGCTCGACGCTCATCGCCCTGGTCAAGAACACCACCGTGGCGGCAGTCATCCTCGGCACCTCCGGCTCCCCGGAGGCGGCCGGGCTGCTCGCCCAGATCACCGAGAACGAGGGCGGCAGCCTGGGCGTCTTCATGCTCTTCGCGATCGGCTTCGTGATCCTCACCCTCCCGATCGGGGTCGGCGCGACCTCGCTCTCGCGACGACTGGCGGTGAAGCGATGACCGCGGCCCACGACGTCCTGTTCGACGCGCCCGGCCCCCGGGCCCGACGCCGGCACGCCCTGATGACCGTCGTCGGCGTCCTGCTGATGGCCGCCGGCCTGTGGGTGGCGCTGGGCCGGATGGCCGATGCCAACCAGCTGCAGGGGTACCAGTGGAAGGGCTTCGTCACCGAGCCGGTCTGGTGGACGTCGTACCTCCTGCCCGGGCTGTGGGGCACCATCAAGGCGGCGGCGCTGTCCGTGGTGTTCGCGGGCGTCTTCGGCATCGTGTTCGGGATGGGCCGGCTGTCCCACGTCGTGGCGATCCGATGGGTCTGCGGTGTGGTGGTGGAGTTCTTTCGCGCCGTGCCGGTGCTGATGATGATGCTGTTCCTCTACTTCGGCTACTTCGCCACCAGCGGCGTGGTCGGCCCCTCGACGGCGCCGCTGGTCTCCGTGGTGATCGCGCTGACGCTCTACAACGGCTCCGTGATCGCCGAGCTGGTCCGCTCCGGCGTCCACGGCCTGCCGGCGGGGCAGAGCGAGGCGGGTCTGTCGATCGGGCTCACTCCGGGCCAGACGCTGCGCAACATCCAGCTGCCGCAGGCGCTGACCGCGATGCTGCCGGCACTGGTCGGCCAGCTCGTCGTCGTGCTCAAGGACAGCGCGCTGGGCTTCGTCATCACCTACCCCGAGCTGCTCAACCAGGCCAAGACGCTGGGATCGGCGTACTCCAACACGCTGCCGGCCTACCTCGTTGCGGCGCTGCTGTTCATCGTCCTCAACTACCTGCTCACCCGGCTCGCGAGCTTCGTCGAGGGGTGGATGAAGAGCCGGGGGACCGGTGGCTCGGCGGGCCAGGTCGTGGCGGTGCCCGCGCAGGGGCAGATCAACTTCCCCGTCACCTGACGAGGCCGGCCGGACGACCTCGTGCGGGACGCGGGGAGGCCGTGACGCCCGGATCGTCGCTAGGGTCGGTCTGTGGCCCGCAGCGTGTACGTCGGCAGTGTGGAGGGGCTCACGGGCAAGTCCGCCGTGGCCCTCGGAGTCATCGAGCAGCTGGCGCGACGCGTCGAACGCGTGGGCGTCTTCAGGCCGGTGGTGAGAACCGACCCGGGGGTGCCCCGCGACTACGTGCTCGACCTGCTCGTGTCGCACGAGGCGGTGGCGCTCGACTACGACGACTGCGTGGGCGTCACCTACGACGCCCTGCACGCGGACGCGGGGGCCGCGATGGACCGCATCGTCGAGCGCTTTCACCAGGTCGAGGAGCTGGTGGACGTCGTCGTGGTGGTCGGCAGCGACTTCACCGACGTGAGCGCGCCGGCCGAGTTCGGCTTCAACGCCGAGGTCGCGGCCAACATCGGCGCACCGGTGCTGCTGGTGCTCAACGGCTACGGCCGCGGCCCGGAGCAGCTGCGGACGGCGCTCGCGCTCGCCACGAAGGAGCTGTCGGCGCACCACGGCAGTCTCTTCGCCGTCCTGGCCAACCGGGTCGACCGGCTGCCCCTCGAGGAGGCGGCCGCCGCGGTGGCGAGCGACGGCGTCCCCGCGTTCGCGCTGCCCGAGGAGCCGATGCTCCACGCGCCCACGGTGGCCGACCTGATGGCCGCCTGCCAGGGGCACCTGGTCCGCGGCGACGAGGAGCTGCTGGACAGGGAGGTGCCCGGCCTGGTCGTGGCGGCGATGACGCTGCCCAACGTGCTCGACCGGCTCTTCGAGGGAGCCGTCGTCGTGACGCCGGGCGACCGCCCCGAGATCGTGCTCGGGGTCCTCACCGCCCACGCCTCGGCCAGCTTCCCGGCGATCTCCGGGCTGGTCCTCAACGGCGGTCTCGACCTGCCCGACCAGGTGCGGCGGCTGCTCGACGGGCTCGACGTCACGATGCCGATCATCGCCACCGCCCACGACACCCACACCACGTCGACGGCTCTCACCCGCCAGCGTGGCCGTCTCGACCGCGAGTCCCCGCGCAAGATCGCCACGGCGCTCGCCCTGTTCGACCGCCACGTCGACGGGGAGAAGCTGGCAGCGGGACTCGAGCTGGCCCGCACCCATGCGGTCACGCCGCTGATGTTCGAGCATCGGATCCTCGACCGGGCGACCGAGGACCGTCGGCACGTCGTGCTGCCCGAGGGGGAGGAGGAGCGACTGCTCCGCGCGGCGGACGTGCTGCTGCGCCGGCGGGTGGCCGACCTCACCCTCCTCGGCGATCCTCGCGCCATCCAGGCGAAGGCGGCCTCGCTGGGCCTGGACGTGTCGGGGGCGCAGCTGCTGAGCCCGCTCGACGAGGCGCTGCGGGAGCGGTTCGCGGGCGTCTACCACGAGCGACGGCAGCACCGCGGCGTCGACCTCGACACCGCGCGTGACGTCGTCGTCGACGTGTCCTACTTCGGCACCATGATGGTCGAGCTCGGCCTCGCCGACGGCATGGTGTCGGGGGCGGTGAACACCACCGCGCACACGATCCGGCCGGCGCTGGAGGTGATCCGCACCGTCCCCGACGTGTCCGTCGTCTCGTCGGTCTTCTTCATGTGCCTGCAGAACCAGGTGCTGGTCTACGGCGACTGCGCCGTCAACCCCGATCCGACCGCGGGCCAGCTGGCCGACATCGCGGTCGCCTCGGCCCGCACCGCTGCGGCGTTCGGGGTGGACCCGCGGGTGGCGATGCTGTCGTACTCGACGGGGTCCTCGGGCTTCGGGACCGACGTCGAGAAGGTGACCGAGGCGACCCGCCTGGTGCAGGAGCGGGCCCCGGAGCTGCTCGTGGAGGGACCGATCCAGTACGACGCCGCGATCGACGCCGCGGTCGCCCGGACCAAGCTGCCGGACTCCCTGGTCGCCGGTCGGGCCACGGTCTTCGTGTTCCCCGACCTCAACACCGGCAACAACACCTACAAGGCCGTGCAACGCTCGGCCGGGGCGCTCGCGATCGGCCCGGTCCTCCAGGGGCTGCGCCGTCCGGTCAACGACCTGTCGCGCGGAGCCACCGTGCGCGACATCGTCAACACCGTCGCGATCACCGCGATCCAGGCCCAGGGGGAACGATGACCGGCACCCGCGTCCTCGTCGTCAACGCCGGATCGTCGTCGGTGAAGTACCGCCTCGTCGACGCCGTGTCCGGCATCGCCGAGGCGTCGGGATCGGTGGAGCGCATCGGCGAGGAGACCGGCACCCTCGTGCACCGGGTGCACGAGGAGAGCCGGACGCCGCAGGGAGGCGGCGACCAGGAGCACCACGAGGAACGTCGGTTCTCCGACTTCGAGGACGCGCTGTCGGCCGCGCTGGAGGCCTTCGACCGCCACGGTCCCGCACTGCGACCCTCGGAGCTCGCCGCCGTCGGGCACCGCGTCGTCCACGGCGGCGCCCGGTTCTCCGAGCCCACCGAGGTCGACGACGAGGTCCTCGCCGCCATCGACGAGCTGACGCCCCTCGCGCCGCTGCACAACCCCGCCAACGTCGAAGGTCTGCGCGTGGCCCGCCGGCTCTTCCCCGACGTGGCGCAGGTGGCCGTCTTCGACACGGCGTTCCACCAGACCATGCCCGAGCACGCCTACACCTACGCCGTCCCCCTAGGCTGGCGGGAGCATCACCAGATCCGCCGCTACGGGTTCCACGGCACCTCGCACGCCTACGTGTCCCGCGCCGCCGCGGCGCTGCTCGGCTCCCGCCCCGAGCAGACCAACACCATCGTCCTGCACCTCGGCAACGGCGCCTCCGCGGCCGCCGTCCGCGGCGGTCGATCGGTGGACACCTCGATGGGGATCACACCTCTCGAGGGTCTGGTCATGGGCACCCGTTGCGGCGATGTCGACCCGGCGCTGCCCGCCCACCTGCATCGGACCCTCGGCTGGTCGCTGGAGGAGATCGACCGGGCGCTCAACCGCGACTCCGGCCTGAAGGGACTCGCGGGGGTCAACGACTTCCGTGAGGTGATGGCCCGCCGCGAGGCAGGCGATGCTGCCGCGGCCCTGGCGTTCGACGTCTTCGCCTACCGGGTGCGCAAGTACGTCGGCGCCTACTACGCCGTCCTCGAAGAGGTGCACGCGGTGGTGTTCACCGGAGGCGTCGGCCAGCACAACCCGGCGTTGCGGGAGGCGGCCCTCGCCGGCCTCGGTCGGCTGGGGATCGTGGTCGACCCCGATCGCAACCGGCAACCGGGCACCGGTCCCACCCGGATCTCTCCCGACGATGCCGACGTGGCGGTGCTGGTGGTGCCCACCGACGAGGAGCTCGAGATCGCCCGCCAGGCCCTGGCCCTGGTCCGGGCCCGCTAGCGAGGATCACGAGCGCAGGCGGCGTGGGATCCCGGCGTCCAGCTCCGGGGGCGGCGCCAGGCGTGCCTTGACGTCGACGCAGGACAGCCCGTCGGCGGCGAGCAGCACCGGGTCGAGCGTGAGCTCGGCGAGGTGGGGCACGTCGGTGGCGAGCTGTCCCACCGAGACGATGAGCTCGACGAGGGGGGTCACGTCGACCGTCTCCAGGCCCCCGCTACCCAACAGCTCCGGCCACAGCTGCAGCGCGCGGACGGCCCGGGCCGCATCGTGGCGGCCGACCGGCGGGAGCAGCATGACCTCGTCGTCCCACCCGGCGGAGGCTCGGCCCGGGCCGGCGGAGGCACGGACCAGTGGCCCCAGGGCAGCGTCGCGGGCCAGGGCCACTCCGACCTGGTGACCGCGCAGGTGCGGCTGGACCAGCACCTCGCAGTGCTCCCGTCCGAGCTCGGCGGCGAAACCGTGCACCGCCTCGCGCACCTGCTGCGTCGTCCTCAGGTCGATGCGCACCAGGCCGCGGTCGGTCTTGTGCGGGACCGACGGGTCGGACAGCTTGACCACCACCGGGAAGCCGACCTCGGCCGCCGCGGCGGCCGCCGCGTCCGGATCGGTGGCGTTCAGCCCGACCCGGCTCACCCCGTAGGGGCCGAGCAGCTCGGTGAGCGCCTCGGCGGGCAGCCACTCCGGCCGGCCACCTCGCGCGCCGAGCCGCGCGTCGGCCCACGCCCGCGCATGCACTCCGCGGGTGCCGATCTCGACCACCGGCTGCCCGGGCGGGACACGGCGCCACTCGGCATAGCGCATCGCGCGACCCAGTGCCCCGGTCGCTGCCTCGATCGTGCGGTAGGCCGTCACGCCCGCCATTCGACGCGCGGCGTCGAACGCCGCTCCGGGTGCCACGAGCACCAGCGGTCGGCCGGGCGCCGTCGCGTGCGCGCGACCCACGGCCGCGTACAGGGCCTCGCGGGCGGTCAGCCGCGTCGCGACCAGCAGCGTCAGCACCGCGTCGACCTCGCCGGAGTCCAGCAGCGTCGCGAGGCAGCGCTCCAGGACCTCCGGCGCCACGTCGGCCCCGAGGTCGATCGGGTTGGCGACGTCGACCGCCCGCCCCTGAGCGGTCTCCCGCAGCTGGTCGCGCAGCGGCGCCGACAGCTCGACCACGTCGAGCCCCTGTCCCTCGACCAGATCGGTGGTGAGCGTCCCTAGCCCACCGGTGTTGCTCACGATCCCCACGCGGAGGCCTTCGGGGAGCGGCTGCTCGGTGAGCAGGAGGGCGGCCTCCGTCAGCTCCGCACCGGTGCGGCAGGCGATGACCCCCGACTGCGCGAGAAGGGCGTCGACGCCGACTCCCGCCGCGGCCCCGGTCGCCGGGGTCCCGCTCGAGACGATGGCGGGCACCTGCCGGCCCGCTGAGTCGGCGCGCCGGGCCCGCGATCGCCCCCCGACCACCGCGAGCAGCGGCTTGACCTCCGCGAACCGTCGGGCCATCCGTGCGAACTTGAGCGCGTTGCCGAACGACTCGAGATACAGCGCCGCAGCAGTCACCCCGGGGTCCTCGATCCAGGCGGCCAGGAGGTCGTTGCTCGACACGTCGACCTTGTCCCCGAGCGAGACGAACGCGTGCAACCCCAGACCGAGGTCGCGCGCCAGGTCGAGGAGGGCGAATCCCATGCCTCCGGACTGGGAGGCGAGGGCGAGTCCTCCTCGTGGCGGCACGTCGCGGATGAAGGTGGCGTTGAGCCCTAGCGCTCCCCCCGCGACGAGCACACCCTGGGAGTTGGGACCCACCAGACGGAGGCTCTGGCTGCGGGCCAGCTCGAGCAGCTGTCGCCCCCGCTGCTCGGCCTCCGGCCCGGTGCCCACGAAACCGGAGGAGAGGATGACGGCCGCCCCGACCCCTACCGACGCTGCGTCCCTCAGCACGTCGGCGACCTGATCGGCAGGAACCGCGACGATGACGAGATCGACCGGCTCGCCGATCGCCGCCAGGCTCGGGTGGGCGGGCACTCCGTCGATCTCCGCCGCCTCCGGGTGCACCACCCACAGAGGTCCGGAGAAGGCGGACTCGCGGATCGCGTCGACCACCCCGAACCCGAAGCCGCCGGCCGAACGGCGTACGCCGACCACCGCCACGCCGCCGGGGGCGAGCAACGGGCGCAGCGACCGGGCCTGGGAGTGCCACTCCCGTCGGTCCGCCGCCTCGACCGCCTCCTCGGAGGCGTCGGTGCGCAGCTCGACGTGGGCCTCGCCCTCCTCGGTCCGCCGGTCGACGGCGAAGCCCGCGCTGCGGAAGACACGGAGCATGCCGTAGTTCTCGGCCAGCGTGGTCGCCTCGAACCGGCGCACGCCGTACCGGCGCCCCAACGCTGCGAGGTGCTCCAGCAGGAGGCTGCCCAGCCCCCGGCCCCGGTCGGCGTCGGCGACCAGGAACGCGACCTCGGCGTGGTCCTCGGTGATCAGCTCGGCGGTGGCGAGCGCGGCCAGCCGACCACCGACCACGGCCACGAGGACCGCGGAGTCGGCGTTGTCGGGGTCGAAGAGGTGCGCGACGTAGGCGCGTCCGGCCTCGCGGCTCGGGCTGAAGAACCGCAGCCGCAGGGTGTCTTCGGAGACCGTGTCGTGCAGCGCCAGGAGGGGCTCGCGATCGTCGGCCCGCAGCGGGCGGATCAGCGCGATCGAGCCGTCGGCGAGCAGCACGTCGGCGGGCGGCGCACTCCACTCCCGAGGTGGCGTCGCCGGCGCCTGCGCCATCGCTACCTCCTGCTCTGCTGGGTCCTCGGGGCGCTGGGCCCTCCGCCTCATCGTGCCCTGTGCCGGAGGTGCGCGGAAGACGACCAGCGCTCCGGTGGACGTCGTACCGCGCCGGTCAGTCGGTCAGCAGCCGCTGCTCGGCCTCGTGCGAGGTGAGCTCGAGTCGGAGCCGCCAGACGACGTCGTGGGGAACGCCCAGACGGGTCAGCGTGATCTGCACCTGCGGGAGCAGCCAGACCTGACCTGCGAGGGCCAGCCGCTGGGCCTCGGTGCGGGTCCGCAGCCAGACGACCGGGCTGCCGTCGCGGTCGGGCAGCCAGTGGCCGTCGACCACGCCCCAGGAGCCGACCGAGGCGATGATCGGCACCAGCGCCTGGTCGACCGCTCGACCGACCCGCCCGCTGTCCATGCCTCGACGGTAGCCCGGTGCCGGTGAGCCGCGTCGCGATGGTTGGTGGCGGCTCCCTCGCGTGAGGCACGAGACACTCGACCGTCATTGCCGTCGGCCGGGGCGGGGAGAAGACTGGAGACGTGGGGAAGCCCTCCGAAGGAGGCTGCCATGAACACGTCCATCCTCCCCCGACACCCTCATCTCGCGCACTCCGAGGACGTGGTCTCCGCCTTGGAGGCTCGCGGGCTCCTCGACCCGGCGCGGCACGAGGAGGCGACCGGCGTCCTCGACACGATGTCGGCGGGGGAGTCCCTCCGCACGATGACGCTGCGACACCTGCTCGCCGAGGTGGCGGGCTATCTCGGCGTCGCCTTCGTGGTCGCCGCGGTGGCCGTCTTCGTCGCGCCGCGGTGGCTGGACCTGTCCCTGGCCACGCGGCTCGGGCTCCTCGCCTGCACCGCCCTGGTGCTCGGCGCGGCGGGGCTCACGCTGGGCATCGCGGGCGGAGGGCTGCGCGGCCTGCGGGCGGCGTCCGGGGCTCTGCGCCGTCGCCTGGTCAGCGTCCTGCTCACCGGCGGGGCTGTCGCCGGCGCCGCCACCGCGACGGTCGCCCTGCTCGACTGGGCCGAGCGCGGCCCGACCTCCCGGGAGGCCTACGTCGGCGTCGGCGGCTTCCTCACCCTGGCGGCGCTCGCCGCCCTCGGCTACGCCGTGGCGCCCACCCTGGTGGGCCAGCTGGCCGTCGCGGTGGGCCTCGCCTACGGCTCGGTGTTCGTCTGGCAGGTGCTCGACCTGGCGACCGTGGGACGCATCACCGGCACCCTGATGGTGCTCGGCGTCGGCTGGCTGGCTCTGGCCGAGGCCGGAGTGTGGCGGGAACAGCTGCCGGCACGGCTCCTGGGCGCCGCGTTCGTCCTCGCCGGCGCCCAGGCGCTGCTGCCCGACCACCCGACCTGGTGCTACGTGCTGACCGTCGTGGCCGGCGTCCTCGCCTTCGCGCTGTACGCCGTCCGCCGGGCCTGGCCGTATCTCGCGCTCGGCGTCGTCGCGGTGACGCTCGCCGTGCCGGAGGCGCTGCTGGACTGGACGACCGGCTCGGTCGGCACCGCGCTCGCGCTGCTCGCCGCCGGCGTCACGCTGCTGGTGTCGTCGCTGGTCGGTCTGCGGCTGCGTCGACAGGACCCGGCCCACAGCGGCTGACCGCCACGACCCGATCCCTCTCCGACATGCTTATCGGCATAAGTGCGCTTTATGATAGTAAGCATGAGCCTCACGGACCGCGAACAGCAGATCGTGGCCATGCTGCGTCGCGACCCGATGCTGGGCTCGGCGGCCATCGCCGAGCGGCTCGGGACGACGCGCGCGGCGGTCAACGTGCATCTGTCCAACCTGGGCAAGAAGGGCGTCATCCTCGGCCGGGGCTACCTGCTCAGCGAGCAGCCGGGCGTGGTCGTCGTCGGCGGCGCCAACATGGACGTGAAGGCCCGCAGCAGTGCCCCCGCCACGCAGCACACGAGCAACCCGGGGCGTGGCTCGATGGCACCCGGAGGGGTGGCTCGCAACGTTGCCGAGAACCTGGCCCGGCTGGGGACCCGCACGCACCTGATCGCCGCTCTGGGCCGGGACGCCCTGGGTGACAGCCTGCTCACCCAGACGGCCGCGGCCGGCGTCCGGCTGGAGTTCATCAGGCGCTCTGAGCTGCCGACCGGCACCTACACCGCGATCCTGGACTCCGACGGAGAGCTGATCGTGGCGGTGGCCGACATGGCCGCGACCGACGACCTCGGACCGGACCACGTCACCCAGGCACGCGACATCATCGCGGCCGCCGGGCTGCTCGTCCTCGACGGCAACCTCGCGGTCGCGACGCTCGAGCACGCGCTCGATCTCGCCGGTGCGGCTGACGTCCCGACGATCTTCGAGCCGGTCAGCGTCCCGAAGGCGACGTCCGCCTCGACCTTGATCGCCGACGACCGACCGCTGCTCGCTGTGACGCCGAACCGCGACGAGCTCACGGCCCTGACGGGTCTGCCGGCCCGCACGGACCGCCAGCTACGCCTGGCCGCCGAGAGCCTGCACCGGCGCGGCGTTCAGCATGTCTGGGTCCGGCTGGGGGCGCGGGGATCGATGCTCAGCACCGCTTCGGCCGAGGTCACCTTCATCCCGGCCTTCCCGTCCGCGGTCGAGGACGTGACCGGGGCAGGCGACTCCATGCTGGCGGCCTTCTGTCACGCCCTGCTGGAGGGCCAGGACCCGGTCGGCGCCGCGAGGTTCGGCCACGCCGCCGCGGCTCTGACCATCGCCAGCTCCCACACGGTCCGCCCCGACCTCACTCCGCGTTTGGTCCGCGCCGCACTCACCTCGATCCGCTAGGAGACACCGCCATGACCACACCACACCCCTCACTCGTCCTCACCGACGAAGTGGCGCAGGCACTGAGAGACGGCGCCCCCGTCGTCGCGCTGGAGAGCACGATCATCAGCCACGGGATGCCCTACCCCCAGAACGTCGCGATGGCCACCGAGGTCGAGCGCATCATCCACGAGGGGGGCGCGGTGCCGGCCACCATCGCCGTGCTCGACGGCCGCCCCCGGATCGGACTCGACTCCGACGGCCTCCAGCTGCTCGCCACCAGTCCCGACGTCGCCAAGGTCAGCGTTCGAGACCTCCCCTACGTGATCGCGCGGGGCAGCCACGGCGCCACCACCGTGGCAGCCACCATGCGCCTGGCAGCACTCGCCGGCATCAGCGTCTTCGTCACCGGCGGCCTCGGCGGAGTCCACCGAGGCGCGCCGCAGACCTTCGACACCAGCGCCGACCTGACTGAGATGTCCACGACCAACGTCGCCGTGGTCTCGGCCGGCGTGAAGAGCATCCTGGACATCGGGCTCACCCTGGAGACTCTGGAGACTCTGGGAGTCCCCGTCCTGGCCTACCAGACCGATGAGTTCCCCGCCTTCTTCTCGCGCTCCAGCGGACACGAAGCCCCGCTGCGGGCCGACAGCGCCCGCGAGATCGCCGACGTGATGGCGGCCAAGTGGAGCCTGGACATCGCCGGCGGGATCGCCGTGGTCAACCCGATCCCGGAGCGACGACGAGATCCCGGCGAACGAGATCAACGGCATCATCGACCAGGCGATCACCGACATGGAGGCCGCGGGCATCCACGGCAAGGACGCCACGCCCTACCTCCTCGGCCGCATCGTCGAGATCACCGGCGGGGCGAGCCTGACCGCCAACATCGCCCTGGTCAACAACAACGCCCGCCTCGGCGCCCAGATCGCCCGCGAGTACGCCGCGCTGCCCCCGCCACGCTGAGACCCGGCGGCTCGGCACCGCTGGACGCCCTGGGCCTGAATCAGCTCGCCCTTGTGCAACGCTGGGGCATGGACGACATCGAGATCCGCTTGCTGGACGAGGTCGAGTGGCAGCTCTACCGCGAGGTCCGGTTGGCGGCGTTGGCCGACGCGCCCGACGCGTTCGTGGCTCGCGTCGAGGACGAGGCGCCCCGCGGCGAGGAGTTCTGGCAGGAACGGATGAGCCGAGCGCACCGCTTCGTCGCGGAACGCGAGGGCAGGCCCGTCGGCCTGGTTGGTCTGGGTCTACACGACGGGGACCCAGAGACGGCCGAGGTGTTCGGGCTCTGGACCGCTCCCACCATGCGTGGTCAACGCGTTGCACGCGGTCTGGTGTCGGCCGCAGCCCAGAAGGCGGCGGAGGACGGCCGCAGGCTGCTGTACTTCTGGGCAGGCTCCGACAATGCCTCCGCGGTCGGCTTCGCGAGCAGCTTCGGCTTCCGTCCCACGTCCAAGCGTCGACCCGTGAGAGTCGCCGATGCAGCGGCGGGGAAGGACGCGGACGAGGTCGCCATGGTGCTGCCGCTCGTGCCGGATCCCACCCTGACGATCAACCCGCACCGGGGGTGATCGGCCCCGGACCACGTCATCGGTGGGACATCATCGCCCGCCGTGGGAGACGTCAGGGAGCTGCCGGGCTGCGAACACCCCCGCGATCCCCATGGCGGCGAGGAACAACAGGGCCCACTCCACCGCTGCGATCGCCAGCAGCGAGCTGATCCCCCCGACCACCAGCAGGATGACGCCCATCGCCGAGTTCGACACGGCGACGTACGTCGTACGCCGATCTCCTTCGGCCATGTCCACGACATAGGTCTTGCGTCCCACTCGCACCCCGGTGTGCAGGAGCGTCAGAAGGAAGTAGCCGCCGACGAAGAGGAGGTCCGCCCAGCCCGACTCCTCGGAGAAGGCGGGCAACGTCACGAGCAGCACGAGAACCACGATGACGGCGGAGGCCAGGGCGGCACCCACGCCCATGAGGCTGCTGCTCGACCGGTCGGCCCACCGCCCGAAGATCCCGCCGCCCAGCAGGGCCGCGAGCCCCGAGGCGATGATGAAGCTCCCCAGCCCGGCCAGCCCCTCCGTCCCCGAGCTCACCGCCAGGGTCACCACGAACGGCGGACTCAGCGCGGACACCAGCAGCAGGGAACGCACCGTCACGAACAGCCTGAAGTCATGCTCGTCACGCAGCAGCCCCCATGTCTGGGCGTACCAGCTCGGCTCCTTCCGAGCGGTGCGACGAGCCGGGCTCGACCGCACCTCGAGGTCGGCCGGCTCGCGGATGCCGGCGTAGACAGCGGCCACCGCGACCCAGCAGGCGGCACCGCCGGCCAACAGCCAAGCGAGCTGACCGGCCTGGAGGTCGGTTCCACCGAAGAAGCGGATGCTGAGTCCGAGGGTGAGGGCCACCAGCCCCGCCGCGATCGTCGCCAACCCGTTGATCTGCCCGCGCTGTCCCTTGGGCACGGTGCGGCCCTGCACGTCCTTGGAGGAGATGGAGCCCAGGCAGCGGCCCAGCGAGAAGACGGCCAGAGCGGCCACGATCGCCAGGCCGGCCGCCAGCTCGCTCCCCAAGGCGGCCGTCATCGCCATGGCAGCGACCGACATCGCCTGGATCAGCGCCCCCGTGACGAACACCCACTTCCGGTGACGCACGCGCAGGACCAACGGGGTCAGGAAGGCCTGGGGGAGCATCGACCCCGACTCCCGGATCGGCACGAGCACGCCCGCCAGCGCCGGCGGCACCCCGAGGGCGTGGAACAGCCAGGGCAGCACGGTCGAGGCCTTGGTCGCCTGGTCACCGGAGGACTGCAGAGCGTGTGCGGCGATCTGGCGCAGGGCATTGCCAGGCACGTCGGCTCGCACCGTGTCCGGGAGCTCACGCTCGACCTCGGGGTCGCGCACCACCAGCGCGGAGTACGCCCTCTCTCCGATGCCCACGCCCGAGAGCGTACGTCGTGGCCACCCCAGCCAGCCCCGGGACGAACGTGGCATAATGATGGCATGCCTCGCACACGATTGAGCACGACGGTGGACTCCGCACTCCTTGAAGACGCTCGCCGCGTTCGGTCCAACGTGACCGACGCAGCGCTTGTGGACGAGGCGCTGGCCGCTCTGCTGGCAAGACACCGTGCGGCCGAGGTGGACGCAAGCTACGCCGCCTACGACGCGCATCCGTTGAGCGAACCGGACGCGTGGGGCGACCTGGCCTCCTTCCGGGAGTCAGCAGCGGCCTCGTGAGCGACTCCCCCCGGCGCGCCGAGGTCTGGTGGTGCGAGTTCCCCGAGATCGCACGCCGACCCGTCGTTGTGCTCTCTCGCGATGCCGTGATCCCGCGGCACCGACGTGCCCTGATCGCCCCGTGCACGACCACGATTCGTGGCCTCGTGAGCGAGGTCGTGCTCGAACCAGGAGATGATCCCGTCCCCCTTCGGTCAGCGGTGAACCTCGATTCGGTGGAGAGCGTGTCAATCGCGGTGCTGGTCGAGAGACTCGGGCGTCTCAGTGACGAGCGAATGCGGCAGGTGTGTGCCTCCCTCGCGGTTGCCGTCGACTGCACCTAGAGCTGCCGACCGTGCACCGCAAGCGGATCGTCACGCGGAGCGTGACCACTGCGGGATCGGACGGCGGGCAAATGTAGTCTCCTCCGAGCGCGTGCCGTTTGCCTGTCGCAGAGCTGCCACCGATGATGGCTGCGTGATCAGACTCCAGCGAGCCGTGTTCGTGATGGTAAGTCTATTCCTGGCTGGCGCCGTTAGCAGCGCGGCATACGGGGCAACAAGCGGGAACGATTCCGCCAACGCGGGGGATGGCTACCAGTGGGCGGAATGGTCGATGTCCAACAAGTGGATCGGGCTGCAAGCGTCCGCCTATTCGGCGATGTCCAACAGCAGTTGCATTGACGCGTTCTTGGATTGGAAGACGGGCGACGGTGGTCACTACGACGCCCGGACTGTGAGGACCTGTGAGCCGGGGGACTACCTGTATTCGTACGACTGGTCCGGCCCGTCAATTAGCGGACTGTCCGACCTAAACCTAGCGGATCGCAGGTGGAATGAGCCGTCTTCTGCCTGGAGCAGGGCCGGTGTTGTCGACATGCAGAAGGGTGCCGGAATCGAGATGTCCGACTCCTACAGCGGCGGCACCTTCCAAGTGCACCACCAAGAGAAGTTCGCAGGCGCACCGGGGTCACTCAGCGCATACGTCGATCACATCCCCCGCACGTGCGTGGACAAGTACGCTCGTGTTCTGACCCTCTACGACGACGGCCACTACAACGGGTGCAAGAACTATCCCGCCGATTCGGCAAGCTAGGCAGAGGAGAGAGGCATATGCGAGCCCCACGAGCTTTCTGGTCTGCTGCCGCCTTGGTCTCGGCTGTGGGCGTGGTGATGGTGGCGCCCTTCGTGGTCGGTCAGACGCCGGCGGAGGTCGGTGTGGGCAGCGAATCAGAATCGGACATGGTGACCGTGGCCGACTGGAACGCTGACTCGGGGATGGCTGGCTCCGGGGTGCGGCAGAACGCGCAGCAGGTGTTCGAGGCCTTCGCTGGCACCGTGGCCGAACGCAACGCCCTCATGGTCATCAAGACCTACCAGGCCAACAAGCCAATGGACCAGTGCATGGAAGACCGAGGGTACGCGGAATGGGACTGGTCCCTCAGCAGGCCTTACGCAGACCCGACTGACCCCATGAGCATCAGCCCGTGGTTTGCCCAGCCGATGGCCCGCTGGCGCTCACACGACGTGGTCGCAGCCCGGCCGTTTCTGTTCGCGGAGCGCGTCATGAACGCCGCACTGCCAGCAGCTGAGGACGCCGCGGTTCGGGAGTGTCTCCGTGAGGTCCGAGATCAAGTGAAGCCGACCTATGTGGACAGCCCGGACAAGTCGATCCGCCAGGTTGAGCGCGCGTGGCATCAGATGGTCTACGAGTTCGAGCGCGCGCACGCCCCAGATCGGCTCGACTACTACACATGCATGAATGATGCGGACGTGACGATTCTGGACGGCCAAGGCCTCTTGATCGGTGACGTGGGAGAAGCGATGTCAGGTGCTTCACCCGCCGACGATGCCATTCCGGAAGACCCCAACAACCCGGAACAGTGGAGCAACCCAGACTGGCAGGAGTTCCTGGCGAAGGAGCAACAGTTCTTCGAGCAGGACTGGAACTGCCGCATGGGCGTTTACCAAGCCAACATTGACGCACTCGGGTCCGCTGTGGACGAGTTTGCCACGGCCAATGCGTCTTTGATCGAGGGGGCGAAAGCGTACTGGCTTGATGTGCAGGCCAGGGCACTCGCCCTGGGTTACTCGGGTCAGGTCGGCTCACTGGATGGGGCTGTTAGCCCGGATCGTTCACGAGGCTCCGGTGTGATCGGCGCGTAGAAACACGGAAGTGCCTGCCCAGCAGGGGAAACTTGGGTTTGCGACGACTCAAGATCTCCAACGTGGAAGGCACTCCGTAGGTGAAGCGTACTTCGTGGTCCACCGGCTTGTCCGTGACCTGTGATGGTGTCGGCGTGGTGGCCCACGCGGGCAGCGTCGCCACCCGTCTGTTGGCTGACCGCACCGGCCTCACGGCCGAGCTGTCCAAGGTGATGGTCCGCCGCAACTTTGTCCCGCTTCATGACCGCGGCCGGGTCCTGACCGACGTTGCGGTGATGCTCGCTGATGGTGGTGAGGCGATCGCTGACATCAACGTGCTGCGCCACCAGTCCAGCGTGTTGGGCCGGGTCGCGTCGCCGCCGACGGTGTGGCGTGCCTTGAACGAGGTCACGCCCGCACGGTTGAAGAAGATCCAGACCGCGCGGGCACGAGCGCGTCGCCACGTGTGGTCCCAGCTCCCTGATGGTGTGCCGGCCAGCCGGGTCGCCGGTACCGAACTCGACGATCTGATCGTGTTGGACACCGACGCCACGATCGTGATCAGCCACAGCGAGAAGGAGAACGCGGCACCGACCTTCAAGCGGACCTTCGGATTCCACCCGCTGGGCGTGTGGTGTGACAACACCAGTGAGTTCCTCGCCGCCAAGCTCCGTGCGGGCAACGCGGGATCGAACACCGCTGCTGACCACATCGAGGTCCTCACCGACGCGATCGCCCAGATCCCCGCCGCTCACCGCAAGAAGCTGCTGATCAGGTCCGACGGCGCGGGTGCGTCCCACACACTGTTGGACTGGCTCACCGAGCAGGGCAAGGTCCGCGGCCGCAGCGTGGAGTACAGCGTGGGATTCGCGATCACCGAGAAGATCCGTGACGCGATCGACCTGATCCCGAAGAAGATCTGGACCCCGGCGCTCGATGCCGACGGCGGCGTGCGTGAGGGCGGCGATGTCGCCGAGCTGACAGGGCTGCTTGACCTGGCCAAGTGGCCCGAGGGGATGCGAGTCATCGTGCGCCGCGAACGACCCCACCCCGGCGCCCAGCTGTCGCTGTTCGAGGAACGCGACGGGTGGCGCTACCAGGCGTTCGTCACCAACACCAAGACCGGCCAGTTGGCGTTCCTCGAGGCCCGGCACCGTGCCCATGCTCGGGTCGAGGACCGCATTCGGCACGCCAAGGACTCTGGACTCGGGCGCTTCCCATCCCGAGAGTTCGACATCAACGAGGTCTGGCTGATGCTGGTCCAGATCGCTGCTGACCTGACCGCGTGGACCCGGATGCTCGCCCTGACCGGCGATGCCAAGGTCCTCGCGAACTGTGAGCCCAAGGCACTGCGCTACCGCTTCCTGCACGTGCCAGCCCGGCTCACCCACGGCGCCCGTCGACGACGGCTCCGGATCCCCGAGACCTGGCCCTGGGCAGCTGCGATCGCCGCGGTCTTCGCCAACATCGCCGCGATCCCACAACCAGCCTGACCGAACGCCCGCCCGCCACCCCAGGAACCGGAGACCCGCAGCCCGGCAGCGCCAGCCGGACCGTCGACCTACCCGCAGACCGTCACCGAGTCATCTCACGCAGCGACACCGTCGCCGAAGACCTCATGAAAGACCGGGGCTAGATGTCGTAGTAGAGCTCGAACTCGTGCGGGTGCGGGCGCAGCTGCACGGGGGCGATCTCGTGAGGCGCGCTTGTAGTCGATCCAGGTCTCGATCAGGTCGGGGGTGAAGACGTTGCCCACGGTGAGGAAGTCGTGGTCGGCCTCGAGCGCCTCGAGCACCGCGCCCAGCGAGGTCGGCACCTGGTCGATCTCGGCCATCTCGTCCGGCGGCAGCTCGTAGATGTCCTTGTCGATCGGCTCGGCCGGCTCGATCTTGTTCTGGACGCCGTCGAGGCCGGCGAGCATCAGCGCGGAGAAGGCGAGGTAGGGGTTCGCCGACGGGTCGGGGAACCGGGACTCGATGCGCTTGGCCTTCGGGTTGGCGCCGGTGATCGGGATGCGCACCGAGGCGGAGCGGTTGCGCGAGGAGTAGACCAGAGAGATCGGCGCCTCGAAGCCGGGCACCAGGCGGTGGTAGGAGTTCACCGTCGGGTTGGTGAACGCCAGCAGCGGCCGGCGCGTGCTTGAGGATGCCGCCGATGTACCAGCGGGCCATGTCGGACAGGCCGCCGTAGCCGGTCTCGTCGTAGAACAGCGGCGAGCCGTCCTTCCACAGCGACTGGTGGACGTGCATGCCCGAGCCGTTGTCGCCGAAGATCGGCTTGGGCATGAAGGTGACCGTCTTGCCGGCGCTCCAGGCGGTGTTCTTGATGAGGTACTTGAACTTCATCACGTCGTCGGCGGCCCGGAGCAGCGTGTCGAACCGGTAGTTGATCTCCGCCTGGCCGGCGGTGCCGACCTCGTGGTGCGCCCGCTCGACCTGCAGCCCGCACAGCTCGAGGTTCCTGACCATGTCGCGCGGAGGTCGCCGTAGTGGTCGTAGGGCTCGACGGGGAAGTAGCCGCCCTTGTAGCGGGTCTTGTAGCCCCGGTTGTCGATCCGCGGTGCCGGAGTTCCACCAGCCCTCGACGGAGTCGATGTGGTAGAAGCCCTCGTTCTCCGAGGTGGAGTAGCGCACGTTGTCGAAGATGTAGAACTCCGCCTCCGGGGCGAAGAACGCGGTGTCGGCGATGCCGGTGCTCTCGAGGTAGGCCAGCGCCTTGCGCGCGATGTTGCGCGGGTCGCGGGAGTAGGCCTCACCGGTGATCGGGTCGTGGATGAAGAAGTTGACGTTGAGCGTCTTCGACGTGCGGAACGGGTCGATGTAGGCCGTGGTCGGGTCCGGGAACAGCGCCATGTCGGACTCGTTGATGGCCTGGAAGCCGCGGATCGACGAGCCGTCGAAGCCCAGGCCGTCGTCGAAGACCGACTGGTCGAACGACGAGACCGGCACGGTGAAGTGCTGCATGACGCCGGGCAGGTCGCAGAAACGGACGTCGACCATCTCGACGCCCTCGTCCTTGATGTACTTCAGCAGCTCTTCGCTGTTTGCGAACATTCGTCCTCCTTGGCTGCGCACCCGGCGCAGCCGGCACGTGGCGGGGCCTGATCAGCTCAGGGTCTGACCGGTGTGGTGGCGTGGTGATCCGACGCGACGTTGGGTCGGCTGCCCCGACCCTAGGGAGAGGCAGTTTCTCGACGGTATCCGGTTTGTTTCGCCGAGGTAACAGCCGGTCCGGAGGGCGAGCGACCGTTGCGACGCAGCCGTCTCCTAGGCTGGCGGGCGTGACCGACGTCGAGACCGCCTCCTGGCCGCGCCGGGTCCTGGCCCTGGTCGTCGACTGGGCGGCGTCCACGCTGGCGGTGATCGCGGTCGCCGGCCTCGACTGGTACTCCACCAGCCGGGTCTCAGGGGCCACCGTCCTCGCGGTGTACGTCGTCGAGAGCGGCCTGCTGACCGCCCTGGCCAAGGGCTCCTTCGGCCAGCTGCTCACCGGTCTCCGAGTGGTCCGGATGAATGGCGACCCACGACCGCTCAACCTGCTGGCGGCGCTCGGTCGCAGCGTGCTGATCGCGCTGGTGATCCCGCCTCTGGTGTTTCGACCCGACGGCCGCGGCCTGCACGACCTCGCGGTCGGGTCGGTCACGGTGCCGGTGAGGCGCGGGCAGCGATCGTGACCGGATCGCAAGCGATTCGTCGGTTCGGCGTCGCGTCGCCCACCTAGCATGGTGAAGACGTCGACTCCGTTCCGGAAGGATGGACCCGTGGGCCGAAGATCTGTTGCTCGCAAGCTCTCATCGGCCGCCGCTGCCCCGCTGCTGGCGCTGGCCCTGGTCTCCTGCGGGGGTTCGGGAGACACCGCCACGGTGACGGGGACGGACGAGACCGCCCCGGCTTCCGAGAGTCCGTCCGCCGAGAGTCCGTCGGCCGGCGAGGGAGAGAGCCCGGCCGAGGCGGGCGGTGACGTCGGCGACCTCGCTGAGGGTGACACGTTGACCGCGAAGCAGCTCGCGGCGCTGCTCGGCCGCGGGGTGGCGACCTACACCACGATGCATATGACGATCGACGGCAAGACGGGCGGCAAGCGGGTCCGGCTGGACGCCGACATCGATGCGCGGAGCAAGAAGAGCCCGGCCATGCGGATGACCATGGAGTCCGGTGGCGGGACCAGCGAGATGATCCTCGTCGACGACGCCTTCTACCTCGGCGACCCGAGCTCGAGTGACCCCTACGTCAAGTTCGCCAGCTCACGGGGTCAAGTGCCCTTCGGGCTCGACAAGCAGGACACCTCCGAGCCGGGCGGGGGCTTCGTCGACGACAAGGACGTCGCCTCGGCCACCTACCTCGGTGAGGACGACCTCGATGGTGTCATCGCCCAGCACTTCTCGATCAAGGGCACGGGCGACATGAAGAACGCGGAGCTCTGGATCGACGGGGAGGGCCGGGTGGTCCGGATCGCCGGCGCGGTCGACGGGGACGGCGTCACGATCTCGTTCTCGAAGTTCGGCGAGAAGGTCAGCATCAAGGCGCCGAAGAACTTCCAGGACCTGTCGTCCTTCGGGCAGTGACCACCCTCGGCTGACGGACGACCGGCGCTCAGCGACCCCGCAGGTTGCCGCGCAGGCCCTTCAAGCTGGTCGGCACCGGACCCTTCGGCATCGGCACCTTGGGGCGGCTGCGTCGATCGCCTTGAGCCGGTTGATCACGTCGGTCATCTTGGCCGGCTTGATCGCCTTGGGCAGCTTGCGGACGGTGCTTGCTCAGCTTGCCGCAGCGGCACCTGTCCCTCGTCGTTGCCCACCACGATCTCGTGCACCGGCACCTCGGAGTCGACCCGCTCGTGCTTGCGTCGCTCCTGGGTGAGCAGCGGCCGCAGCCGGTGCGGGTTGCCCTCGCCGATCAGCACGATGCCGGGCGGCCCGATCACCCGGTGGACCAGGTCGTGTTGCTTGTTGACGGCCGACCATCTGGTCGGTGCGCCAGCCGCGCTTGAGCACGCTGAGCGCGGCGATCGCGGAGCCCGGCTTGCCCTCCATCTGCTGGAACGCGGCCTTCTCTGCGCGCCGGCTGAAGACCATCGACCGCGGCCAGGGCGCCGATCGCGAAGGCGCCGACGACCATGACGATGATCTTGAAGACGTTCAGGTCCCGCGGCGGAAGCGCCCAGAAGCCCAGCGCGCCGAGCGCGGCGCCCACGACGAAGGCGCCGACGGTCCACAGCCCGAGCCGCTGGTCGGTCTGGGAGGCGTACTTGTAGGTCTGGATGAACTGCTTCATCCGGCCCGTCTTCTTCTGCGGCGCGGGGGTCGACATGCGTCGGGTGCCTTCGTGGTGCGGTGAGTGGGACTGGCGTGGTGCTGAGATGACCCGGCGGGCGGGTCAGGAGGTCGTCGGGTGCGCGCCTCCATCGCCTGACGGTACAGCCGACCGGCGCGGTACGACGAACGCACGAGCGGGCCGGAGAGCACCCCGGCGAAGCCGATCTCCTCGGCCTCGGCCGCGAGCTCGACGAACTCCTCGGGCTTGACCCAGCGCTCGACCGGGTGGTGTCGCGCGGAGGGGCGCAGGTACTGCGTGATCGTGATCAGCTCGCAGCCGGCGTCGTGCAGGTCGCGCAGCGCCTGCGAGACCTCCTCGCGCGTCTCGCCCATGCCCAGGATCAGGTTGGACTTGGTGACCAGGCCGACGTCGCGGGCCTGGGTGATGCACGTCGAGCGACCGGTCGTAGCGGAACGCCGGCCGGATCCGCTTGAAGATCCGCGGCACCGTCTCGACGTTGTGGGCCAGCACCTCGGGCCGGGAGTCGAACACCTCGGCCAGCAGGTCGGGGTGGCCGTTGAAGTCGGGGATGAGGTTCTCGACGCCGGTGCCGGGGTTGAGCTCGTGGATCGCGCGCACCGTCTCGGCGTACAGCCAGGCCCCGCCGTCCGTCGAGGTCGTCGCGCGCGACGCCGGTGATGGTGGCGTAGCGCAGCCCCATCGTCTGGACGCGACTCGGCGACCCGGCGCGGCTCGTCGCGGTCGAGCGGCTGCGGGCTTGCCGGTGTCGATCTGGCAGAAGTCGCAGCGCCGGGTGCACTGGTCGCCACCGATGAGGAAGGTCGCCTCGCGGTCCTCCCAGCACTCGAAGATGTTGGGGCAGCCGGCCTCCTGGCACACGGTGTGCAGGCCCTCGGCCTTCACCAGGCGCTGCAGCGGCTGTACTCCGGGCCCATCTTCGCCCGGGTCTTGATCCACTCCGGCTTGCGCTCGATCGGGGTCTCGGCGTTGCGGACCTCGAGGCGCAGCAGCCGGCGTCCGTCGGCGCCGACCGGTCCGGTGGCGGGGCTGCTCGACGTGGTGGTCACGCTGACCGAGTCTACGGGGTCACCAGCGGGACCCGCGGCCCGGCGGGCACGTCGCCGTGGCGGCCGGGCTCGGGGCGCGGCTCGTAGTCCGGCGTGGCGTCGTAGGGCTGCCAGGCGAGGTACGTCGTCAGGCGCGGCCCGCACCCGGGGCAGCACCTCGGCGACGGTGACGTCGCGGCCGAGCTCCGCCGACAGCGAGGTGACGCCGGCGTCGTCGATGCCGCACGGGACGAACCGGTCGTACCACCCGAGGTCGACGTCGCAGTTGAGCGCGAAGCCGTGCATCGTGACGCCCCGGGAGACCCGGATGCCGATGGCGGCGATCTTGCGCTCCGGACCCCGGTCGTCGGCGTGCCAGCCAGACGCCCGACGCGGCCCGGCACCCGCGCGGTGGCGACGCCGAGCTCGGCACAGACCTGGATCAGCGCCTCCTCGAGCCGGCGCACGTAGTCGACCACCTTGACGTGGTCGGGGAGCCGGACGATCGGGTAGCCGACCAGCTGCCCCGGCCCGTGGAAGGTGATCTTGCCGCCGCGGTCGACGTCGATGACGGGGGCGCCGCCGGGTCGACCGGCCGCTCGTGCGGGTCGGTGCGCCTGCCGGCGGTGAAGACCGGCGGGTGCTCCAGCAGCAGCACGGTGTCGGGTCGCTCTCCGGCCGCCACCTCGGCGTGCACCTCGCGCTGGAAGTCCCAGGCCCGGAGGTAGTCGACCGGCTGGTCGGTGACCACATCGAAGTCGAGCTCGACGTCGAGCCCGCCGGCGTCGGGCGTGGGGGGCTGCTCGGACGTCGTCACCCGTTCGAGGATACCCCCGCCGGATCGCCACCTCCCGGGCTGTGGAGGAGCGCCGACGCCGCCCGGCCGGTTGCGGCACGCTGGACGGGTGGCCGCTCGCACGTCCTACCCCGTCGGAGCGCTGGTCGCGCTGGCGGTGGCATCGGTGGCGCTGCTGGCCGCTCTCGGCGGGCGGACGGCCGACCGGACGCCGCGGCCGGTGCGGAGTCCCGAGCCCGCCCCGGTCGCGGTGCTCGCTGCCTGGGACCGCCAGCGAGCCGACGCCTGGGCTCGCGGTGACCTGGTCGCGCTCGCCGCGCTCTACACGACCGGCAGCCGGGCGGGGGAGCGCGACACGCGGATGCTGAGGCGCTATCTGGCGCGTGACCTCCGGGTGGAGGGGCTGCGCACGCAGCGGCTGCGCGTGGCCGTGGTCGAGCGCACCGACCGACGGCTGGTCCTGCGGGTGCGCGACCGGGTGGCCGGCGGCACGGTGCGGGGCGCCGGGCTGTCGGTGCCGCTGCCTCGTGACCGGGTCAGCGCCCACGTGATCACGCTGCAGCGCGCCGGCGCGCGCTGGCGGGTGGCTCAGGTGGAGCCGGTCAGCCCGTCCCAGCCGCGACCACGGCGTCGACGTCGCGGTCGCGGAACGCGTAGCCCGCGTCGAGCAGCACCTGCGGGCGGGCGTTGACCGATCCGAGCAGCTCCGGCGCCATCGCCCCGGCGGCCCGGCGGAGCACGGCGGCGGGCACCTTGAGGAAGGCGGGCCGGTGCACGGCGTCGGCGATCGCCTGGGTGAACTCGCGGTTGGTCGGCGACTGCTCGCAGCAGAGGTTGACCGGCCCGGAGACGTCGTCGGCGGTCGCCAGGAACGCCACCGCGCCGACCCAGTCGCGCAGCGAGATCATCGGCATGTGCTGCCGGCCGTCGCCCAGCTGTGTGCCCAGGCCCAGCCTGGTCGCGAGCAGCAGCTGCTTGAGGGGGGCGCTGCGCCGGTCCAGCACCGGTGCCGTGCGGAGCACGCAGACCCGCGCGCCGGCCTCGACGGCCGGGGTGGTCGCCGCCTGCCAGTCGCGGGTGACCGTGGTGAGCAGCGCGTCGCCGCGGCTCTCGGTCTCCTCGGTGACGACCTGGGCTCCGTGGTCGCCGTAGAACGAGATCCCGTTGCCCGCGAGGTACGCCGGCGGAGCGGGGGCGGCGGCGACCGCGTCGGCGAGGACCTGAGTGGTCGTCACCCGGCTCTCCCGGAGCTCTCGAGCCCAGCGCGCGGAGTGCGGGTTGCCCACCGTGGAGGCGCCGGCCAGGTTGACCACGACGTCGGCGTCGGCGACCAGGTCGTGGTCGACCTTCCCGGCGTAGGGGTCCCAGCGGCTCTCGTCGTCGGCGGACGCCTCGCCCCGCACCAGTCGGGTCACCCGGTGCCCGTCGGCGCGCAGCCGCTCGGTGAGATGGGTGCCGAGGAAGCCCGAGGAGCCGGCGATCACTGCGTGCAGAGGCATGCCGTCAGTCTGCCAGCCGCCACCAGGCCCGACCGTGCCCGCTCAGACGTCGAACTGGCCGCCTCGAGGCGCTCCTTCACCTCGCTGAGGAACCGCGCGGCGTCGGCGCCGTCGACCAGGCGGTGGTCGTAGGTCAGCGCGAGGTAGACCATCTGCCGCACCGCGATCGTCTCGCCGAGGTTGGCGTCGTCGATCACGACCGGGCGCTTGACGACCGCGCCGGTGCCGAGGATCGCCACCTGCGGCTGGTTGATGATCGGGGTGTCGAACAGGGCGCCCCGCGACTGCCGGTGTTGGTCAGCGTGAAGGTGCCGCCGGAGAGCTCGTCGGGGGTGATCTTGTTGCTGCGGGTGCGCTCCGCCACGTCGGCGATCTTGCGGGCCAGCCCGGCGATCGACAGGTCGCCCGCGTCCTTGATGACCGGGGTCAGCAGGCCCTTCTCGGTGTCGACCGCGATCGCGAGGTTCTCGCGGTCGAAGTAGGTGACCTCGCCCTTCTCGGTGTCGATCGCCGCGTTGAGCGACGGGTGCTCCTTGAGCGCGTCGATCGCGGCCTTCGCGAAGAACGGCAGGAAGGAGAGCTTCACGCCCTCGCGGCCGCGAAGTCGGCCTTCACCTGGTCGCGCAGCCGCGCGATCGCGGTGACGTCGACCTCGACGACCGTGGTCAGCTGGGCGCTGGTCTGCAGCGACTCGACCATCCGGCTGGCGATGACCTTGCGCAGCCGCGACATCGGCTCGGTCTTGCCGCGCAGCGGCGACGGCGCCGACTCCGCAGCGCTGGCCGCCGGTGGCGCCGAGGCGGCCGGGGCCGGGGCCGGGGCTGCCGCCTCGGCCGGGGCGGCCGCGGCCTTCGCGGCGTCGAGCACGTCCTGCTTGCGGATCCGACCGCCGACACCGGTGCCGGTCAGGGCGGCCAGGTCGACGCCGTGCTGCTCGGCGAGCTTGCGGACCAGCGGGGTGACGTAGCTGCGTCGCGTCGCTCGCCGAAGCGGTCTGCTCGGCGGGCCGTCGGCCTGGCGCGGGCACCTCGGCGCGCGGCCGGCTTCTCCGGCTCGGCACTCTCGGCTCGGAGCTCCTGCTCGGGCTCGGGCTTCTGCTCGGGCTCGGGCTCCGGCTCCGGCTCGGGCTCCGGCTCGGGCTCGGGCTCCGGCGCCGCGCGCTCGGCGGGAGCGGCGTCGCCGCTGCCGATGACCGCCAGCTCGGCGCCGACCTCGACGGTCTCGTCCTCGTCGGCCTTGATCTCCAGCAGGGTGCCGGCGACCGGGGAGGGGATCTCGGTGTCGACCTTGTCGGTGGAGACCTCGAGCAGCGGCTCGTCGACCGCGACCTCGTCGCCGACCTGCTTGAGCCAGCGGGTGACGGTGCCCTCGGTGACGGACTCGCCGAGCGCGGGCAGCGTGACCGGCGTCGCGTCGCCGCCGCCGGAGCCCGACGACTGCTCGCGCCGCGGGCTTCGGCGCGGGCTCCTCCTCGGGCTGGCTCTGCTCGGCCGGGCCTCGGGCTCCTCGGGCTGCGGACTCCTCGGCGGCCTCGGGCTCCTCGGGCTCGGCCTCCTCGACTCCGCGGCGTCGGGCCTCGGCGTCCTGGCTCAGCCGACCGCCGGCGTCGCCGGCGCTCTCGCCCTCGTCGCCGATCACGCGCCAGCACGGCGCCGACCTCGACGGTCTCGTCCTCGTCGGCCTTGATCTCGAGCAGGGTGCCGGCGACGGGGGAGGGGATCTCGGTGTCGACCTTGTCGGTGGAGACCTCGAGCAGCGGCTCGTCGACCGCGACCGGGTCGCCGACCTGCTTGAGCCAGCGGGTGACGGTGCCCTCGGTGACGGACTCGCCGAGTGCGGGGAGGGTGACTTCGGTGGCCATGGAGATGCTCCTTCGCTCGTCGTGTGGTCGTGTCGATCGTCGGTCGTGTCGGTCGGGGTCAGGAGTGGGCGTGCAGCGGCTTGCCGGCGAGGGCCAGGTGCGCCTCGCCGAGCGCCTCGTTCTGGGTGGGGTGCGCGTGCACGAGCGGGGCGACGTCCTCGGGGTACGCCTCCCAGTCGTAGATCAGCTGGGCCTCGCCGATCAGCTCGCCGACCCGGTCGCCGACCATGTGGACGCCGACGACCGGGCCGTCGTTGAGGCGCGACGAGCTTGACGAAGCCCTGGGTCCGAGGATCTGGCTCTTGCCGTTGCCGCCGAGGTCGTAGGTGACCGTGGTCGACCGCCGTCGCCGTGCTGCTCGCGGGCCTGGGCCTCGGTGAGGCCGACCGAGGCGACCTCGGGGTCGGAGTAGGTCACCCGCGGGATGCCGGTCTCGTCGACCGGCCGCGGGTCGAGGCCGGCGATCTCCTCGGCGACGAAGATGCCCTGCTGGAAGCCGCGGTGCGCGAGCTGGAGGCCGGGCACGATGTCGCCGACGGCGTAGACGCCCGTCGACGTTGGTGCGGCAGCGCTCGTCGGTGAGGACGAAGCCGCGGTCCATCGCGACGCCCTGCTCGTCGTAGCCGAGCCCGTCGGTGCGCGGCCCGCGGCCGACGGCGACGAGCAGCAGCTCGGCCTCGATGGACGTCGCCGCCCTCGACGGTGACGGCGACGCCGGCGTCGGTGGCCTTGCACGCTCTCGAAGCGGCGTGCCGGTGCGGAAGGCGATCCCGCGCTTGCGGAAGGCGCGCTCGAGCGCCTTGGAGCGACGCCTCGTCCTCGGCGGCGACCAGCCGGGGCAGGGCCTCGACGATGGTGACCTCGGCGCCGAAGGAGCGCCAGACGCTGGCGAACTCGCAGCCGATGACGCCGCCGCCGAGCACGATGACCGAGGCCGGCACGCGGTCGAGGCGCGAGCGCGTGCTCGGAGGTGATGACCCGCTCGCCGTCGATGTCGAGGCCGGGCAGCGACTGCGCGCGTAGGAGCCGGAGGCCGAGGACGACGGTGCTTGCCGGTGTAGCGCGTGCCGCCGACGGTGACCGTGCGTGGGCCCGGTCAGCCGGCCCTCGCCCTCGATGACGGTGATGCCGCGGCGACTTGATCAGGCCGGTGAGGCCCTTGAAGAGCCGGCCGACGACGCCGTCCTTGTAGGCGTTGACGCCCGGCCATGTCGATGCCGTCGAGCGTGGCGCGGACGCCGAACTGGCCGGCCTCGCGGGCGCGCGTCGGCGACCTCGGCGGCGTGCAGCAGCGCCTTGGTCGGGATGCAGCCGACGTGCAGGCAGGTGCCGCCGAGCGTTGCCCTTCTCGACCAGCCCGACGCGTCAGGCCGAGCTGGGCCGCGCGCAGCGCACAGGCGTAGCCGCCCGACCCCGCGCCGAGGACGAGGACGTCGAAGTCGGCCACGCTGGTCCCTCCGTCGTCGGCGCACACCGGGTCACCTCGGGCGCTGTCAGGTGGCGTCCCACCCGAGGGCCATCTTTGCACTGATCGAGCAGTGTCGGAGCGCCGGGCGCCGTGGAGCGACCGGGCACACTGGTGCCATGGGCCTGTTCGACCGCTTCCGCCGCCGGTCGGCGCCGCGCATGCGTCGCCCGGGCGGCGACGCGGCGCGCACCGGCTCCACCACGGTGCGCGCCTCCGACGCGCGCGGACGAGCAGCACCTGCACGACTTCGTGACGCAGCCGCCGCGGGGTCGAGGGCTTCGTCGAGCCGCGCACGGCGGTCAGCGACGTGACCCTGCTGCTGGTCGCCCACGACGGCGAGTGGACCCGCCGCCGGGTGCCGTCGGTGAAGTGGGCGCACGAGTTCGCCAACCAGCACCAGGTGCCGTCGTACGACGCCGCGGTGGTCGGCGTCCCGCAGCGGATGCGCGACTACAACCGCGCGCAAGAAGGCCGGGGCGATCTGAGCGCCCGGCCGCGCCTCGAGCTGAGCGAGCCGGGCGAACTCGACCAGCGTGGTGACGCGCGAAGCCGGTGCCGCCCGGCGGTGACGTGGCCGTAGGCGCCGCCGGCGTTGAACGCCGGCCCGGCGATGTCGAGGTGCGCCCACGGCAGGCCGCCGGTGAACTCGCGCAGGAACGCCGCCGGCGTAGAGCCCGCCGCCCCAGCGCACCCAGTCGTGCTGGAGCAGGTCGGCGATCTTGCTGGCTCGTGATCCGCTCGTTCATCTCCTCGGGGATCGGCATCGGCCAGATGCTGCTCGCCGGCGGCGGCGCCGGCCGCGAGCACGCGCGGCGACGACGTCGTCGGTGCCCATCACGCCACGCGACCTTGTCGCCGAGCGCGAGCGACCATGTGGCCGGTCAGCGTGGCGACGTCGAGGATCACGTCGGGCTTCTCCTCGGTGGCGCGCGACCAGGGCGTCGGCCAGGACCAGCCGGCCCTCGGCGTCGGTGTTGGGGACCTCGACGGTGCGTGCCGCCGTACATCGTGAGCACGTCGCCGGGACGCATGGCGCGTGCCCGAGACCATGTTCTCGGCCATCGGCGCGAAGGTGCGTCACCTTGACCGGCAGGCCGAGCCGGGCGATCGCGAGGTCGCCTGCGACGACGGCGGCCGCGCCGGCCATGTCGCACTTCATCGTCGTCCATGCCCTGCGGCGGGCTTGATGGTGAGGCCGCCGGAGTCGAAGGTGATGCCCTTGCCGACCAGGGCGAGGTGCGTGCGCCGCGCCCTTCGGGCGCGTAGCTGAGCTCGACCAGCCGCGGCGGCGCCGTCGGAGGCGCCGCCGACGCCGAGGATGCCGCCGCAGCCCAGCTCGGCGAGCTGCCTGCTCGTCGAGGACCGTGATCGTCACCTTGGGGGCGCCGCGGCCCTTGGTGGCGTCCTTGTGGACGGCCGGCGACGGCGTCGGCGAAGGCCGGTGGGCGTCAGGTCTCCGGGCGGCGTGTTGACCCAGTCGCGGGTGCCGAGCGACCGCCGTCGGCGACGATCTGGGCCTCCTCGAAGGCGTGCGACCGCCTCGGCCTGGCGGGCGATCGGCGCTCAGCACGACTGACCGTCGCCGGGCAGGTCGGCCTCGCTGGCGGTGTCGTGCTTGTAGGCGGTGAAGGTGTAGCCGCCGAGCAGGTAGCCCTCGGTGACGGCGCCCGACGAGCTCGGGGGTGTCGGCACGGCAGCGCCAGGGCGACCGAGGCGGCGTTGGTCGACCGACGCGGGCGGCGACGCCGGCGGCGCGGCGTACGGCGACGGGGTCGGCGCGTCGTCGCCCAGGCCCGACGAGGACCAGCAGCGGCGGCGTTGACGCTCGCCGCCGGTCGGGCAGCCTTGACCGCCTCGCCGGCCTTGCCGGTGACGCCCGAGGGTCGGCGAGCAGCGGCCGCAGCTGGCGGCCGTAGGCCGTCGGCGACGTCGTCGGCGCCGCGGCGCGAGCGCGGCGCCCTTGCCGCCTGCGACGACCCCGACGACGACGGCGTCGGCGCGGGTCTTGGCGGGGCTGGCGCTGCGCAGGAGGTAGCGTCGTCACCCGCGCAGGATAGCCGCCGGCCCCGCTGCCGCCACCGGGTCGGTACGACGGCCCGGCTGGGGTACGTTCGGCCCATGACCGGACCTGCTCGCAGTCTCCCGCTCCACGACCGGCACGAGGCCCTCGGCGCGAAGTTCGCCGAGTTCGGCGGCTGGTCGATGCCGCTGGAGTACCCCTCCGGCGTCGTCAAGGAGCACACCGCGGTGCGCGAGGCCGTCGGCGTCTTCGACGTCAGCCACCTCGGCAAGGCGATGGTCGTCGGGCCCGGGCGCGGCGACGTACGTCAACGCGACGCTCTCCAACGACCTGCGCCGGATCGGCCACGGCAAGGCGCAGTACACGCTGTGCTGCGACGACGAGACCGGCGGCATCGTCGACGACCTGATCGCCTACTTCCACGACGACGACCACGTGCTGCTGGTCCCCAACGCCGCCAACACCGCCGAGGTGGTCCGCCGGCTGCAGGCCGCGGCGCCCGAGGGCGTGACGGTCGCGCGACCACCACACGGACGTACGCCGTGCTCGCCGTGCAGGGCACGCAGGTCCGACGAGGTGCTCGCGGCGGTCGGGCTGCCGGTCGGCCACGACTACATGTCGTTCGTCGACGCGCGCTTCCGGGACGCCGGCGGCGTCGTCGTCTGCCGCACCGGCTACACCGGCGAGCGCGGCTACGAGCTGATCGCCGCCAACGACCGTCGCCGGCGCCGCTGTGGGACGCGCTGCTCGGCGGCCGGCGAGGAGTACGGCATCGCTGGCCTGCGGGCTCGGCGCCCGCGACACGCTGCGCACCGAGATGGGCTACCCGCTGCACGGCCAGGACATCTCCCTCGACATCACCCCCAACCAGGCCCGGCTCGGCTGGGCGGTCGGCTGGAAGAAGGACGCCTTCTGGGGCACGGACGTGCTGGCCGCCGAGAGGGAGGCCGGGCCCGAAGCGGCGTGCTGCGCGGCCTGGTCGCCGTCGGCCGCGGCATCCCGCGCCCGGGCATGGGCGTGACCCTGACCCCCGACGTGCCGCTCGGCGACATCACCTCCGGCACCTTCTCGCCCGACCCTGCGCAAGGGCATCGGGCTGGCGCTGATGCCGACCTTCGTCGACCCCGACGCCGAGGTCGGCGTCGACGTCCGCGGCCGGCGGGAGATCTTCCAGCTCGTGAAGCCGCCGTTCGTCGACACCGTCGGTGCGGGAGTCGTGACGTGCCTCCCCGACCAGCCCGCCGACCTTCCGCCAGCCGTCGGCCGCCGACCGGCCGTGGTGGTGGCGGCTGGAGGACGCCGCGGGCAGCGAGGTCGACGTGCCCGACGACTACGCCGACCAGCGGTTCGCCACCCAGGCCGACGCCGAGTCGTGGGTCGGCGAGGTCTGGGCCGACCTCGCCGGCGTCGGCGTCGACGCCGTGACGCTCTTCGAGCACGATCGCCAGGTCTACGGCCCGATGTCGCTCCACCCCTGACCGGTCGGCCCTGACCGGTCGGCCCTGACCGGTCGGCCCTGACCGGTCGGCCCGCACCGGTCAGTCGGTGGCGGGCAGCCGGACCAGGCGGCTGAGCGCCAGCCGGGCGACGGGCAGATAGCCGAGCACGAGCGCAGCCGGGCCGACCAGCGTGAGCGTGGTCCATCCGTCCCCGACGGCATGGTCGAGCTCCAGGCGGACGGGACCCGACGTGACCGTCCACGACCAGGTGCCGGCGTCCTCGTCGACGGCGGTCACCTCGAAGTCGGCCTCGACGCCGGCGAGGCCGACGACGCGGCCCCGCAGCCCGGGGGTCAGCGCCGCCGCGGGCTCGACCCGGCGCACATGAGGAGCCCAGGTCGACCAACTGCTCGTGCGCGCGTACGCCGCCCACATCGTCTCCGCGGTGGCGGGACCCTCGACCCTGGTCGTGTGTCGCACAGCGGGTGCCTAGTCGACGTCGCGGGTGTGCCGCAGCCAGGCGAGCCCGGCGAAGGGGAGGACCAGGGGCAGGAAGCCGTAGCCGGCCCCGAACCGCGACCACACGGTGTCGTCGGGGAACCAGTCCGGCTCGAGGACGCTGAGTGCGCCGACGACGAGGACGCCCGCGAGCTCGACCCCGCAGGCCAGCCACGCCACCCGGCGCCAGCCCTCCCCGGACCGAGCCAGGCCGAGCGTCGCGGCGACGTACACCACGGCCGCCAGCGCCGAGAGCGCGTAGGGGAACGGCGCATCGCCGGCCTTCGTGGCGAGCTGCACGCCCGAACGGCCGGTCGCGGCCAGCGCGAAGACGGCGTACCCGGCGATCAGCACCCGCCCGAGGCCGTGCCGTCGCGCCGCCTCAGGCACCCGGAGCCGTCCACACCTGGTCGAGCCGCAGCAGCAGGAAGGGAACCAGCAGCCCGGCGACGATGAGCACGGCGGTGCCCGCCCGGCTGCGCTCGCCGAGCGCCCACACCGTGGCCGCGGGCGGCACCAGGACGAGCCCGACGAGGTAGCCGACCACGGTCGGGACGGAGACGTCAGCGGCGGTCCGGGCCAGCGCGACGACGCCGGTGACCAGCTGGACCACCGTGCCCACGGCGAGCAGGCCCACCAGCGCCAGCAGCCAGCGGTCGACCGAGCGGTCGAGCACGACGTAGAGCACGGCCACGGCCGCGACGAGGAGGGCCACCACGGTGAGGGAGGTCGTCAGCCACGCGATCACGCGGCCACCCTAGACGCCGTAGCCTCGGGCCCATGTCAGTGCTGCCGTCCGCGCCGCGGTTCCGCCAGGTCGACGTGTTCACCGCCGAGCCGCTGCGCGGCAACCCGGTCGCGGTCGTCCACGACGCCGAGGGCCTGTCGACGGAGCAGATGCAGCGGTTCGCGCACTGGACGAACCTCTCGGAGACGACCTTCCTGCTGCCCCCGACCGACCCGGCCGCCGACTACCTGCTGCGGATCTTCACCCCGGCCGAGGAGCTGCCCTTCGCCGGGCACCCGACCATCGGCAGCGCGCACGCCTGGCTCGAGGCAGGGGGGTCTCCGGCGGCGCCGGGTGAGGTGGTGCAGGAGTGTGGTGCCGGGTTGGTGCGGCTCCGGCGTGGCGAGCGGCTGGCCTTCGCGGCGCCGCCGCTGGTGCGGTCGGGTCCCGCCAGTGCCGAGGAGCGTGCCGCCGTGGTGCGGGCGCTGGGGGTGCCCGACGCCGATGTGCTCGCGCTCGCCTGGGTCGACAACGGCCCCGGGTGGATCGGGGCGGTGCTGCCGGACGCCGCGGCCGTGCTCGCCGTCGAGCCGGACTGGTCGGCCTTCCAGGGGCTCGAGGTCGGCGTGCTCGGGCGGTACGCCGACCCCGGCGCCGGCGAGCCGCTGGTCGAGGTGCGGGCGTTCTGCCCCGGGCTCGGCGTGGTCGAGGACCCGGTGACGGGCAGCCTCAACGCGTCCCTCGCGCAGTGGCTGACCGGTCCCGAGGCCCCTGCGGGCCTCGCCCTCCCGCCGGCGTACCTCGCCGCGCAGGGGACGCGGCTGGGGCGGGCCGGGCGCGTGCACGTCGCGCGCGAGGGGGACACGGTGTGGGTCGGCGGCGACGCGGTGACCGTGGTCGAGGGGACGGTCCGGATCTGACGCGCCCGGCCCGGTGGGCCCCCGTGCGCCGCGGCCACGAGCGTCGGCGGCGCGGCGTAGGGTCACTCCATGCAGCAGTACCTCGACCTCCTTCGCAGCGGATCCTCGACGAGGGCGTCGAGAAGGGCGACCGCACCGGCACCGGCACGCTGAGCGTCTTCGGCCACCAGATGCGCTTCGACCTCACCGAGGGCTTCCCGCTGCGTCACGACCAAGAAGATCCACACGCGCTCGGTCTTCGGCGAGCTGCTGTGGTTCCTGCGCGGCGACACCAACGTCGAGTGGCTCCAGGACCGCGGCATCACCATCTGGGACGAGTGGGCCGACGACGACGGCGACCTCGGGTCCGGTCTACGGCTACCAGTGGCGCTCCTGGCCGGCGCCCGACGGGCGACACGTCGACCAGATCGCGCAGGTCGTCGAGCAGCATCCGCGCCGACCCCGACTCGCGCCGCCACATCGTCTCGGCCTGGAACGTCGCCGACATCCCGCAGATGGCGCTGCCGCCGTGCCACGCGTTCTTCCAGTTCTACGTCGCCGACGGGCGGCTGTCGTGCCAGCTCTACCAGCGCTCGGCCGACGTCTTCCTGGGCGTGCCGTTCAACATCGCCTCCTACGCCCTGCTCACCCACATGGTCGCGCAGGTGACCGGGCTGCGAGGTCGGCGACTTCGTGCACACGCTCGGCGACGCCCACCTCTACCGCAACCACCTCGACCAGGCGCGGCTGCAGCTGACCCGCGAGCCGCGGCCGCTGCCGACGCTGCGGCTCGACCCCGACGGTCACGCGAGATCGACGGCTTCGACCTCGAGCGACATCGCGGTCGAGGGCTACGACCCGCACCCGGGCATCAAGGCCCCCATTGCCGTCTGAGCGCGGGCGCCCCGGGCAGCGGGTCGTGCTGGTCGCCGCGCGTCGCCGACAACCGGGTGATCGGGGCCGACGGCGACATCCCGTGGCGGATCCCCGAGGACTTCGCGCACTTCAAGGCCACCACGCTCGG
Organism: uncultured Actinomycetota bacterium; assembly: GCA_963719955.1. Lineage (GTDB taxonomy): Bacteria > Actinomycetota > Actinomycetes > Propionibacteriales > Nocardioidaceae > Nocardioides. Next base: position 1,411,973 of record CAVRDV010000002.1, read on the forward strand.
CCACACGCTGGTGATGGGCCGGGCGACGTACGACTCCATCGGCCGGCCGCTGCCCGGCCGCACCACGATCGTGCATCACCCGCGACCCCACGTGGACGGCCGGGCAGCACGCCCAGGTGCTCGTCGCGCACTCCCTCGAGGAGGCGCTCGAGGCTGGCGGCGGAGCTGGCCGGGCGACGTGATGGTCGTCGGCGGGGCGCAGATCTACGCCTTGGCGCTGCCCCGTGCGACGCACCAGGTGCTGACCGAGGTGCACCAGACGCCCGACGGCGACACCCGCTATCCCCCGTGGGACCGCCACGAGTGGCGCGAGACGGCGCGGGAGGATCACGAGGGATGGAGCATCGTGTGGTGGGAGCGCCGATGATCACCGTGGACCCCGCTGGGGCGATGCCGCCCTTCGACCAGGTCAAGCAGCAGATCGCCGACCAGGTGGCCGACGGGCGGCTGCAGCCGGGGGAGAGGCTGCCGACCGTGCGGGCGCTGGCCGAGCGGCTGGAGCTGGCGCCCAACACCGTGGCGCGGGCCTACCGCGAGCTCGAGGCCGCGGGCGTGGTCGACACGCGGGGCCGGTCGGGCACGTTCGTGGCCGGCGACGAGGTCACCAGCGAGGCGCGCGCCGCCGCCGCGGCGTACGCCGACCGCGCCCGCGCGCTGGGCCTCTCCGACGACGACGCGGTGGCGCTCCTGCGCCGCGCCCTCTCCGCCGGCTACTGAGGGTGTGGAGGTTCACCTGGGTAGGCAGGTGAGCCCTCGCCTACCCAGGTGAGCTCACCCGGAGAAGCGACAACTCGCCTGCTTACCCTGGTGAACCTCCACCACGCCCCACCACCGTGCGGGTGGCGGACGAGGAGGCGCGGAGCTCGGCACGGGTGGCGGGGTCGAGCCGGCCGCGCAGGGCGCTGGCGACGTCCCAGACCCGGAACTCCCCGTCCGGCCCCTGCTCGTCGATGTGCGTCGGGTAGGCCCGCGGCCGGGCCACGGCGACCGGCCCCCAGCCGCCGTCGGCCGCCCGGCGCTGGCGCAGGGTCACCTCGACGACGACCCCGTCGTTCACGCCCCTGGCAACGGTGCGCTGGCCGGCCAGCAGGTTGCCGAGCCCATAGACCACCCAGGTGCCGTGCACCCGGCTGATCGGCTGCACGACGTGGGCGTGGTGGCCGTAGACCAGCGTGACGAGCCCGTCGCGGGTGAGCCGCTGGGCCACGTCGCGCTGGAAGGCGCTCGGCGCATGGGTGTACTCCGTCCCCCAGTGCAGCGACACCACCACCGCGTCCGCGCCGGCGGCCCGCGCCCGGCGGGCGTCCCTCAGCAGCGCACCGACGTCGATCAGGTCCACCGACCAGGGATGCTCGACCGGCATGCCGTTGGTGCCGTACGTCGCCGCGAGCCAGGCGACGGTCATCCCGTGCCTGCGCAGCAGGACGGGCCGGCGGTCCTCGGCGGGCGTGCGGGCGGTGCCGGTGTGCCGCAGTCCGGCCGCGTCGAGGGTGTCGAGCGTCCGCCGGAGCCCAGCGGAGCCCTGGTCGACGCTGTGGTTGGAGGCCGTGGTGCAGCCGTCGAAGCCTGTCCAGCGCAGCGCCGTCGCGACCTGGGGCGGAGTCGAGAAGAGGGGATAGCTCGCGTACGGCCCGGCCGCCGGCGCCAGTGGCGTCTCCAGATGGCACAGCGCCAGGTCGGCCGCGGCGATCCGGGGCCGCAGCCCCGCGAGCATCGGGCGGAAGTCGAAGCCGCGCCCGCCGGCGCTCCTGCGGGCCGAGGCCCACACGTTGTCGTGCACCAGCACGTCGCCGGTGAGGGCCAGGGTCACCGAGCGCTTCCGCGGCACGGCCGGGCCGGCGTTCTCGTCCGCCGACTCGTCGGCACTGCCTTCGTCGACACTGCCTTCGTCGGCGCTGCCTCCCCCCTCGCCGCCGGCACCCGAGCCGCCGGCCAGCGCGACCACGGGCGACGCGGCCTGCTCGGCCCGCTCGCCCGGCGCGTCGGGGCGGGGCGTTGCGGGCGCCAGGGCCATCAACGGCAGGCAGGCGATCGCCGCCAGCCACAGCCACAGACCCCTCATGGGTCCAGCAAACCGCACCTCGCAAGCCCGCCCCCCCGCCAGCCCGCGGGTCGACGGCGTACGTCGTGGCGTTGCGGTCGCCACCGGTGCGCTCGACGGCCACCTCGGCGCTGGGCAGGAAGATCCCGGGGTCGAACGCCGACCACGGCCGTGGCCGCCGCAGGCAGACCGATAGCCTGGGCGCCATGACCACCGCACCGCAGGCGCCGTTCGGCCGTGTGCTCACCGCGATGGCCACGGCGTTCCACGACGACGGCTCGGTCGACCTCGACGGCACCGCCCGCATCGCCGCCCACCTCGTCGACCACGGCCACGACGGCGTCGTCGTCTCCGGCACCACCGGCGAGTCGCCGACCACCTCCGTCCCCGAGGACGGCGAGCTGCTGCGCGCCGTCATGGACGCCGTCGGCGACCGCGCCACGGTGGTCGCCGGGGTCGGCACCAACGCCACGGCCCACTCCGTCGAGCTGGCCCGGCAGGCCGAGAAGCTCGGCGCCGACGGGGTGCTGCTGGTCACCCCCTACTACAACAAGCCGAGCCAGGCCGGGGTGCTCCAGCACTTCCGCCAGGTCGTCGGGTCCACCGCGCTGCCGGTGATGCTCTACGACGTCCCGGGGCGCACCGGCACGACCATCGCCCCCGACACCTACGCGCCGCGCCGCGGAGTGGGACTCCGTCGTCGCCGTCAAGGACGCCGTCGGCGACTTTGCCCGCGGCGTCCGGCTGCTCCGCGACACCGGGCTCGCCCTCTACTCCGGCGACGACGCCAACAACCTCGGCTGGCTGGCCCACGGCGGCAGCGGCTTCGTCTCGGTCGTCGGCCACGCCTGCGGCGACCAGCTGCGCGACGATGATCGACGCCTTCTTCGCCGGCGACCACGCCACCGCGCTGGCGGCGTACCGCCGGCTGCTCCCCGCCATCGACGCCATCATGGGCGTCCCCAACTACGGCGCCACCACCGCCAAGGCAGCGCTGCAGCTGCTCGGCGTCCTCGACAACCGCAACGTCCGCAGTCCGCTGGTCCCGCTCGACGACGACGAGGTGGCCGCGCTGCGCGCCGGCCTCGCGGCGTCGGGCCTCCTCTGACCGACCTTCCAGGAGTCTTCTTGAGTCACCCCCACCCCGAGCTCTCCGCACCGCCGCCGCTGCCGGCGGGAGGGCTGCGGGTCATCCCGCTCGGCGGTCTCGGCGAGATCGGCCGCAACATGACCGTCTTCGAGTACGACGGCCGGCTGCTCATCGTCGACTGCGGCGTGCTCTTCCCCGAGGAGCACCACCCCGGCGTCGACCTGATCCTCCCCGACTTCGAGCCGATCCGGGACCGGCTCGACGACATCGAGGCGCTCGTGCTGACCCACGGCCACGAGGACCACATCGGCGCCGTGCCCTACCTGCTGCGCGAGCGCCAGCGACATCCCGCTCGTCGGCTCGCAGCTGACCCTCGCGCTGCTCGACTCCAAGCTGCGCGAGCACCGGCTCCGGGAGACCGTGCACCACCAGGTCGCGGAGGGTGACCGGATCAGCTTCGGCCCGTTCGACCTCGAGTTCGTCGCGGTCAACCACTCCATCCCCGACGCGCTCGCGGTCGCGATCCGCACCGGCGCCGGGCTGGTGCTGCACACCGGCGACTTCAAGATGGACCAGCTGCCGCTCGACGGCCGGATCACCGACCTGCGCGCGTTCGCGCGGCTCGGCGAGGAGGGCGTCGACCTCTTCCTGGTCGACTCCACCAACGCCGAGGTGCCGGGCTTCACCACCCCGGAGAAGGACATCGCCCCGGTGCTCGACCGGGTCTTCCACGCCAGCGACCAGCGGATCATCGTCGCCTGCTTCGCCTCCCACGTGCACCGCGTCCAGCAGGTGCTCGACGCCGCCGTGCGCCCACGGCCGCAAGGTCGGCTACGTCGGCCGCTCGATGGTGCGCAACATGGCGATCGCCCAGGACCTCGGCTACCTGCACCGTGCCGCCGGGCGTCGCTGGTCGACGCCAAGGAGCTCGCCGACCTGCCGCCGGAGCGGCAGGTGCTGATCTCGACCGGTTCGCAGGGCGAGCCGCTGTCGGCGCTGTCCCGGATCGCGCAGCGCAACCACCACTTCGTGCACATCGAGGAGGGCGACACCGTCGTGCTCGCCTCCTCGCTGATCCCGGGCAACGAGAACGCCGTCTACCGCGTGATCAACGGGCTGTCCCGCTGGGGCGCCAACGTGGTGCACAAGGGCAACGCGATGGTCCACGTCTCCGGCCACGCCAGCGCCGGCGAGCTGCTCTACTGCTACAACATCGTCAAGCCGCGCAACGTGCTGCCGGTCCACGGCGAGATCCGGCACATGCTCGCCAACGCCGACCTGGCCCGGGCCACCGGCGTGCCGGCCGAGCACGTCGTGCTGGCCGAGGACGGCGTCGTCGTCGACCTGGTCGACGGACGCGCGCGGATCGTCGGCAAGGTCGACTGCGGCTACGTCTTCGTCGACGGCTCGTCGGTCGGCGACATCACCGAGACCTCGCTGAAGGACCGGCGGATCCTCGGCGAGGAGGGCTTCATCTCGGTGATCGTCGTGGTCGACTCCGTCACCGGCAAGGTGGTCGGCGGCCCGGAGATCCACGCCCGCGGCTTCGCCGAGGACGACTCGACCTTCGACGACGATCAAGCAGCCGATCATCGACGCGCTCGACCGCGGCCAGCGCGGAGGGCGTCAACGACACCTACCAGCTGCAGCAGACCATCCGCCGCGTGGTCGGCCGCTGGGTGAGCGACACCCACCGCCGCCGGCCGATGATCATCCCGGTGGTGATCGAGGCCTGAGGGCCCGAGACCGCCGCCGGATCGGCGGCGGGTGGTCAGCCGGCCAGCACGCCGAGCACGATCAGCGCCTGGCCGACGTGGTAGGTCACCATGACCACCACGTCGGCGCCCGGCATGGCACGCACGAACCGGTTGACCGCCAAGGTCGTGTCGCTGGCCACGAACACCGAGGCACCCAGCGCGACCAGCCAGTCGCCGGTCGCCCACGCGAGCACCACCATCGCGGCGATCACCAGCATGTAGACCCCCACCGGGGCGGACAGCGCAGCCCCGTCGCTGCGTTGCACCGTCGGCAGCACCTCGCGAGCCGCCACCAGCGCCCCGAGCGCCACGACCCCGCCGGCCACGGCGCCCAGCGGCTCGGCGAGCCCGACTGCCACGAAGCAGGCGAGGTAGGCCAGGTGGCCGACCAGGAAGGCGCCCAGCCCCGCCTGGAACCTGGCGGTGCCGCGGCCCAGCAGGAAGACGTCGCCGAGCAGCCCGAGGGCCAGCGCGACCAGCAGCCAGCGGCCGGCGGTGGTGTCGAGCGCGCCGCCGAGCACGGCCGCGGCGACGAGCGCGACCAGGGTCGCGGGCTTGGCGACGGTCTCGGCGGCGCGGTGGCCGCGCGCGACGGCGTACCAGTCGAGGAGGGCGCAGGCCACGACCACCAGCCAGACAGCCCAGAGCAGGAACACGGCCGCAGCATGCCACGAGCCGTGCCGCTAGCCGTGCTCCCGCTGCTCGGCGAGGCGGGCCAGGTGCCCGACCAGCACGGCGAGGACCATCGCCCCGGTCGCCGTGGCGGTGGGCCGCAGCGAGGAGCCGGCGCCGGCGACCGCCGCGGCGACGGGCGCCGCCAGCGCGCCGGCGGCCGCGATCAGGCCCCAGCGCAGGCGGAGGTACGCCGCCGCGCCGACGGCCGGCACCAGCACCCAGCCCAGGGCCAGCAGCCGCGAGTCGGCGTACCCGACGTCGGTGCTCAGCGCGGTGCCCACCAGGGTCGCGCTCGCGAGGGTGACCGCGACCGCCAGCAGAGCTCCGAGGCGGCCGACGGTCATGCCTCCAGCGTGCCTCGCGGCCGGCGCGGTCACCTGAGTCCCGAGGCTCAGACCGGGGACCCGCCCGGGTGGGGCCGTCTCAGAGGGGGACCGGCGTCCGGGCCTCGCCGAGCCCGACCTGGTCGAGCCGGACCACGTCGTCCATCCGGTCGAGGCCGATGGTGCCGTGGGTGATCCACACGATGCTGTGGGCGCGGTCGGGCGAGAGGATCTCGTCGGCCACCCGTTGGGCGGTCTCGGCGTCGAGGTGGGCGGTGGGCTCGTCGAGCACCAGCACCGGGGCGTCGGCCAGGAGTGCTCGGGCGACGGCGATCCTGGCCCGCTCGCCGCCGGACACGTGGGCACTGCCCTCGCCGATGGCGGTGTGCAGCCCGTCGGGCAGGCCGTCGACCCAGGCACCGAGGTGGGCGGCGTCGAGGGCGGCGCGCACCTCGTCGTCGGAGGCCGCCGGACGGGCGAGCCGAACGTTCTCCACCAGCGTCGAGGAGAAGAGGTGGGGGTCGTCGTCGACCAGGCCCGTGGCTCGGCGCACGTCGTCGAGGGCGAGCGCGCGCAGGTCGGCGCCGGCGAGCGTCTGCCGGCCGCCGGTCGGGTCGAGGAACCGCAGCAGCACGGCGGCGTACGTCGACTTGCCGGTGCCGGACGCGCCCACCAGGCCGACCCGCCCGCCCGGAGGCAGCGTCAGGTCGAGGTCGACCAGCACGTCGCGGTCTCCCCAGCCGGCCGTGAGCCGCTCGCTGGCGGCCTCGGGCCGCGCCAGCTCCACCGCGGCCGGCTCCGCCGGGTCGGTCACCAGCGGCTCCATCGAGGCCAGCGCGTCGAGACGTCGGCCGGCGGCGGCGGTGCGCACCGACAGGGCGCCGGCGTCGGGGAGCGGGGCCAGCGGGTCGACCAGGGCGATGCGGAAGCATCACCAGCAGGGCGCGCATCGCGGGGGAGACCGCGTCGGCGGGAACCGTCGCGGCCATGGCGAGGAAGCCCGCGCCGCCGGCCAGCAGCGGAAGGGCGCGCCCCGCGGCGACGGCCCGGGCAGACCGGCGGACGGCGCGGGACAGCCGGTCGCCGTCGCCGTCGAGCCCGGCGAGCGCGCGCTCGGAGGCGCCCCACAGCACCAGGTCGCGGGCGCTCCCGAGGGTCTGCTCCACGCGGTCGGAGAGGGCCGCGCGGGCGGCGACGAACTCCTGCTCGGCGGCGGCGACGCCGCGACGGGCCACGGCGCCGCCGAGCGCCCCGCCGAGCACGACGGCGGCGATGACGAGCCCGGCGACGGGAGTCAGCAGCCCGGCCAGCAGGGTCGCCAGCAGGCCGACCCCCACGGCCGTCCAGACCGGCTGGCGCACGCGCAGCCGGTCGTCGACGAGGGCGTCGACGTCGTCGACCACGGAGGTGAGCAGGTCGCCGCGGTGCCGGCCGAGTCGGCCGGGCACCAGGGGCACCAGCGCGTCGTAGACACCGGCACGGCGCTCGGCCAGCAGCCGGAGGGCGGCGTCGTGGGAGACCAGCCGCTCGGCGTAGCGCAGCGCCGGCCGGGCCAGGCCGAACGTGCGCACCCCCACGATCGCCACCATCAGCATCAGCACCGGTGGATGCTCCGAGGCGCGGGTGATCAGCCAGCCGCCGTCGCGGTGAGCGCGACGCCGGAGGCGACCGAGAGGGTGCCGAGGACCGTGCCGTGCCAGCTGCGCGCGGAGCCGCGGCCGGGCCGGTCGGCGCCGGTGTCCCGGTCACGGCTCGTGGGCGGGGGACCGGCGGGACGGCCCAGGGTGGGTACGGCGGCGGGATCGGCCGCCGGAGTCGTTGCCGCTGCCGCCGACGCAGGCAGCGCCGCAGCCGTCGCCGAAGCCGGCACCGGCGGGAGGACCGGGGCGGGCAGGGTCACCACGTGGTCCGCGGCGGCGACGACGGCCGGGCGGTGGGCGACCACGACCACGCAGGACCTGGCGGCGAGCGAGCGCAGCGTGTCGAGCAGCACCGCCTCGGTCTCGGCGTCGAGGTGCGCGGTGGGCTCGTCGAGGAGGACGACCGGGCGGTCGGCCAGCACCACCCGGGCGAGCGCCAGCCGGGCCCGCTGCCCGGCGGAGAGCCCCGCGCCGTCCTCGCCGAGCTGGTGCTCGAGGCCGTCGGGCAGCGCCCGCACCACGTCGGTGAGCGCGACCCGGCCAATGCGTCCCAGATCTGCTCGTCGGTCGCGTCGGGGGCGCCGAGGCGCAGGTTGTCGGCGATGCTGCCGGCGGCGAGCCACGGGCGCTGGGGCGACCAGGCGACCCGGGCGTGCCAGGCGTCGGGGTCGAGGACGGCCAGGTCGTCTCCGTCGACGCGGATCCGGCCCGCCCGCGGCGTCAGCTCGCCGAGCAGTGCCGCCAGCAGGGTCGACTTGCCGCACCCCGACGGCCCGACGACCGCGGTCATGCCGGGAGAGGGGAACCGCGCGTCCAGGTCGGTGACCACCGGGCGCTCCCGGCCGTCGTACCCGAGCGTGAGCCCGCTGACCTCGATCCCGGCCGAGGCGTCGCTGTTGTCGCGGTGAGGCGTCGCGGTTTGCGGCAACAGCGACGCCTCACCGCGAAATCCGCGACGCGTCGGCGCGGACTCCAGCAGGGAGGAGGCCTCCTCGAAGGCGGCCGCGCCCTCGGCGGCGGCGTGGAACTCCGCGCCGACGCGGCGCAGCGGCCAGTAGGCCTCGGGCGCGAGCAGCAGCACGACCATCGCCGTCTCGAAGTCGAGGGTGCCGTTCGCGAGCCGCAGGCCGACCGTCACCGCGACCAGGGCCACCGAGATCGTGGCGATCGAGCTCCAGCACCGCGGAGGAGGCGAACGCGATCCGCAGCGTCTCGAGGGTGGCCCGGCGGTAGCGGTCGGTGATCCGCGCGGATCGACGCCGGACTGGGCGCTCGCGCGGCGGTAGGCCACCAGCGTCGGCAGGCCGCGGACGACGTCGAGGAAGTGCCCCGACAGCGCCGCCAGCGCGCGCCACTGCCGATCGGCGCGGTCTCTGGTGGCCAGCCCGATCAGGATCGCGAAGACCGGCACCAGCGGCAGCGTCAGCAGCACGATCAGGCCGCTGAGCCAGTCGAGCCAGAAGATCGCGACCAGCGTGGTCGCGGGGCAGGACCGCGGCGAGCACCAGGGTCGGCAGGTAGCGGGTGAGGTAGGGCTCGATCGCGGCCAGCCCGCGGGTGGCCAGCAGCGCGAGCTCGCCGGTGCGCCGGCGGGCCAGCTGCTGGGCGTCGAGCGCGAAGGCGCCGGCGACGAGCTGTCGCCGCAGCGGCACGGATACCGCGCCGGCCGCGCGCGCCGACGCCGTGTCGACGACGTACGCCGCCACGGCGCGCGCGACCACGATGCCGGCCAGCCACCAGGCCGGCTCGTGCCACGAGGTCGACCCCGGGTCGGAGACCAGGCGGACCAGGAGCACGCCCACCGCGAACGCCTGGGCGACGGTGAGCAGCCCGCCGAAGACGCCTCCGGCCAGCACCCCGCCGAGAGGGCGGAGGGCTGGCCGGAGGAACGGTCGGATCCGGGGGTCCAGCGGCCTCATCAGCAGAGACGGTATCCGGAATGGGGTCCGGGATGTGGTGCGTCCGCGATCCGCCTGCGGAAGACCCAGTAGGTCCAGGCCTGGTAGGCCAGGACGATCGGCGTGAAGATCACGGCCACCCAGGTCATCACCTTCAGCGTGTACGCCGTCGCCGCGGCGTTGGTCGTCGTCAGCGAGAAGGCCGGCGTCGGTCGTGCGAGGGCATCACGTCGGGGAACAGCGCCACGAAGAGGCCGGCGACCGCGAGCGCGATGGTCACGAACGTGCCGATGAAGGCCCAGCCCTCGCGACCCTGCCGGGCCATGAGCACGGCGCCGAGCAGCGAGCCGGCGGCCAGCACGAACAGGACCAGCGACCGGCACGCTCCCGGTCCGACTTGGCCTGCGTCCAGACCAGGAACACCACGGCCAGCGACGGCCGCGACCAGGCCGAGCCTGACCGCAGAGCTCACGGGCGCGGTGCCGGATGTCGCCGTCGGTCTTGAGCGCCACGAACATCGCGCCGTGGGTGAGGAACAGCGCCAGCGTGACCAGCCCGCCGAGCAGCCCGAACGGGTTGAGCAGCGTGAACAGGTTGCCGGTGAACTCCTTGTTCGTCGTCGATCGGGACCCCGGCGACGATGTTGGCGAACGCGACGCCCCACAGGAGCGCCGGCACGTAGGAGCCGACGATGATCGCCGCGGTCCCACCGGCGCGCGCCAGGTGTCGTCGTCGCGCTTGCCGCGGTACTCGAAGGCCAGGCCGCGCACGATCAGCGCGACCAGGATCAGCAGCAGCGGCAGGTAGAAGCCGCTGAACAGCGTGGCGTACCACTCCGGGAAGGCGGCGAACGTGGCGCCGCCGGCGACCAGCACCCACACCTCGTTGCCGTCCCAGACCGGGCCGATGGTGTTGATCATGACCCGGCGCTCCGTCTCGTCGCTTGGCCAGGACGGGCAGCAGCATGCCGACGCCGAAGTCGAAGCCCTCGAGGACGAAGTAGCCGATCCAGAGGACGGCGATCAGGATGAACCAGACGGTGGTGAGCTCCATGTCGGTCTCCTCCTTCCTAGTAGGCGAACGCCAGGGGGCGTCGTCGTCGCCGTCGCCGCCGATCGTGACGTCCGGTGGCTCCTCGAACGGCTCGGCGCCCCGCTTGATGTAGCGTCGCGAGCAGCTTCGACCTCGACCACCGCGAGCGACGCCGTAGAGCAGCGTCAGCACGATCAGCGAGGTGGCCGCCTCGAAGGTGCTCACGCCGGGGGAGACGCCGCGCTCGGTGGTCATCAGCCCGAAGACCACCCACGGCTGGCGACCCATCTCGGTGAAGATCCAGCCCGCACGAGTTGGCGGCCAGCAGCGGCGATCGGCAGCGAGAGGCCCAGGGCGCCGACCCAGCGCACGCCGGGCGTCCGGCCGCCCCGCGTCAGCCACAGGATGAGCGCGGCGCCGGCGGCGGCGAAGAACCCGAGGCCCGATCATGAACCGGAACGACCAGTAGGTCACCGGGATGACGGGGGTGTAGTCGCCGGCGCGTGTAGTAGGCGGCGCCCGGGTCCTGGCCGTACTCCTCGATGTACTTCTCGCGGAGCTGGTTGATGCCCTCGACCGTCGCCGCCGAAGGTCGCCGGTGCCGAGGAAGCGACAGCAGGCCCGGCACCTCGATGATCGCGAGCTGGCCTCCGAGCCGTCGAGCGTGCCGATGGTGAGGACCGAGAACGGCGCGTTGCTCCGTCGGTCTCGTAGAGCCCCTCCGCCGCGGCCATCTTCATCGGCTGGACCTCGGTCATGATCTTGCCCTGGATGTCGCCGGTGATCGCGACGCCGAGGCCGGCGACCAGCGTCACGACGGCGCCGAACCGGATCGCCCGGCGGTAGAGCGGCCGGTCGGCGGCGTGCTTCTCCTTCATGAAGAGGTAGGCCGCCACGCCGAGGACGAAGGCGCCGGCGGTCATGTAGGCCGACAGGACGACGTGCGGGAACGTCACGAGCTGGACCTTGTTGAACATCACCGCCCAGAAGTCGGCGAGCTCGGCCCGCCCGGTGTCGGGGTTGTAGGTGTAGCCGACCGGGTTCTGCATCCAGGAGTTCGCCGCGAGGATGAACCACGCCGAGGCCAGGGTGCCGAGGTGGACCAGCCACATGCATCGCCGGCGTGCAGCGCGCGGGGCAGCTTGTCCCAGCCGAAGATCCACAGGCCCAGGAACGTGGACTCCAGGAAGAACGCCAGCAGCCCCTCGACGGCGAGCGGGGCGCCGAAGATGTCGCCGACGAAGCGGGAGTAGTCCGACCAGTTCATGCCGAACTGGAACTCCTGCACGATGCCGGTCACCACGCCGAGGGCGAAGTTGATCAGGAACAGACTTGCCCGAAGAACTTGGTGAGCCGGAGGTACTCCGGCTTGCGGGTCCGCACCCACTGCGGTCTCGAGGACCGCGACGAGCAGCGGTCAGACCGATCGTGAGCGGGACGAAGAGGAAGTGGTAGACGGTGATGATGCCGAACTGCCACCGGGCGATGTCCAGGACGTCCACGCGGCGACTCCTCGGGTGAGTTGCGGGGTCACGATGTCGAGCGAACTACTACTAGAAGTAGTAAACACCGACGATGCTGAGGCCCCACAACTCGGCCGGGGCCTACGCTGGTGCCATGCCTCACACAGGGAAGCCTCATCTGGGCGACCTGGAGCGCGCCGTGATCGACGTCCTCTGGAGCGCCGACGAGGACGAGGTGATGACCGTCCGCGAGGTGCACGCCGCCCTGGTGCCGGGGCGCGACGTGGCCTACACGACCGTGATGACCGTCCTGGACCGGATGGCTCGCAAGCAGCTGGTCACCCAGGAGCGTGCCGGTCGTGCCTTCCGCTACCGCGCTCGGGCGACCCGGGCCGAGCTGACCGCCGAGCTGATGCACGAGGCCCTCGCCGACTTCACCGGCGACGACCGCGGGCAGGCGCTGGTGGCGTTCGTCGGCGACGCCTCCGCCGCCGACCTCGACGCCCTGCGGCGGGCGCTGGGCGACCTCGACCGCTGACGTGACCCCCCTCGTGCTGGGGCTGCTCGCCCTGCTCCTCGCCGGACCGGTGCCGGCCCTGCTGTCCCGCGCCGCCCGGCTGCGGTGCACGCCCGCGGCCACCCTGCTGCTGTGGCAGGCAGTGGCGCTCGCAGCGGTCCTGGCCGCGCTCGGGGCGGGGCTCGCCGTGGTCACCGACCGGGTGTGGCGAAGCGACCCCGGCCCGGCGTCGTACGTCGTGGCCGGCGCGGCGCTGCTGCTGACCGCCCTGGTCGCCGGCCGCCTGCTGCTCGTCGGTCACCGGGTCGGCACCGAGCTCCGCGCGCTGCGGCGTCGCCACCGCGACCAGGTCGACCTGGTCGGCAGCCGCGTCGACGGCGGGGGTGTGCGAGTGCTGGAGCATCCCGTTCCGGTGGCCTACTGCCTGCCGGGCATGCCGGCGCTCGCGCATCGTGCTCTCCTCCGGAGCGCTGGGCCACCTCGGTCAGGGCGAGCTCGCGGCCGTGCTGGCCCACGAGCGGGCCCACCTGCGGGCCCGCCACGACCTGGTGCTCGAGGCCTTCACCGTGCTGCAGCGAGCCTTCCCCCGCGGTGTCCGCAGCCGCACGGCCCGCGCCGAGGTGGGTCTGCTGGTCGAGGCGCTGGCCGATCGTGCCGCCGCCCGCGACGGCCGGGCCGGCGACCTCCGGCGCGCGCTGCTGGCGATGACGGAGGGACGGCTGCCCGGTGGTGCGCTGGGCGCCGCCGACCTGGGCCTGGGCATCCGCGTCGCGCTGCTCGGCGACGGCCGCCCCCACCGGGTGCAGGCGCTGCTCGTCATGCTGGCCGCGCTCCTGGTCCTGGTGGCCCCCACGGTGCTCGTGGTCGTGCCCTGGGTCGCATCGCTGCGCTGAGCCCGCCGTCTCTTCTCGCCCTGCCTCCGGAGAGGGGCGCCTTGCCCAGCTTCCTGCCGGCGAACAGCTGCACCACCCCGTCGGGGGTCGCCCTCGATTGCCGCGGGTCGAGCCGAGGCGGTTGACCGCGAGCGCGGGGTCTCACCCCCCGGGGTGGTGAAAGGGACGGGGTGGCGACACGCTCCTGGGGTGCGTGATGCTGGTGGGACGACCGCTTAGGGTCTCACCATGGCGACCCGTACGTCTTCCCCGCCGGGGTCGCGGAGCAGGAGCACGTCCACGCGCGGCAAGGCCGCGTCGACGAGGTCCCGCACCCGATCCCGGAGTACCCGCACCAGCACCGGCCGCGGTCGGTCCAGCGCGCTCTCGCGCCGGACTCCGCCTCCAGCGGTCCGCAGGGGCCCCGGCCCGGTCTACCGGCTCTTCCACGCGCTCGGCCGCGGGGTGGCCGCCGTGTGGCTGGGCGTGGCGCACACCCTCGGGACGGTCGCCCGCCGGATCGGCGGCGCCGCCGCCGAGCTCGAGCCCGAGCACCGCCGCGACGGCGCCGGACTGCTGATGCTGGCGCTCGCGCTGGTCTCCGCCGCCGCTGTGTGGTGGCAGGTGCCGGGCTCGGTGATGGAGCTGACCCGCACCGTCGTCTCCGGCTCGGTCGGCAAGGTCGGCTGGCTGGTGCCGCTGGCGCTCGTCTTCGTCGGGTGGCGCACGATGCGCGACCCGGTGCACAACGGCCCGGCCGGGCGGCAGGTGGTCGGCTGGACGGCTCTGGCGTTCGGGGTGCTCGGCATCGTGCACATCGCCGCGGGCAACCCGCAGCCGGACCTCGGCGACACCACCGACCTGCGCCAGGGCGGCGGGGCGGTGGGCTTCGTCGTCTCCAGCCTGCTGCTCGACCTGCTGCGGACGACGTACGTCGTGGTGCCGCTGCTGGTCCTGGTGGCGCTCTTCGGCGTCCTCGTCGTCACCGCGACCCCCGTCTACCAGATCCCGCGTCGCCTCGCCGCGCTCCGCGACCGCGCGCTGGGCCGCCAGCCCGCGGGCGACGACGACGCCGAGGTGACGCAGCCCGTGCGCAGCCGCCGTCGCAAGCGCGGCACCGACGAGTTCGAGCCCGACGGCATGCCGGCCTACGACACCCCCGTGCTGGAGGACCGCGAGGTCGGCAGGCGGCGCCGTGCCGCCGAGGGCGACGAGGCGACCGGGGCCGTCGACGTGCCGGTGCCCACCGCGGCCGGGGGCACGGCCGACGAGGGGGCCGATGAGAAGGTCGAGCTGACCCCGCCGCCGCACACCCCGCTGCCGCAGCGGGTGGAGCAGCTGGCGCTCTCCGGCGACGTCACCTACACGCTCCCGGACAGCCAGGTGCTCAAGCCGGGCTCTCCGCACAAGGCGCGGTCGAGGGCCTCCGACGACGTGGTCGAGCGGCTGACCCAGGTGCTGGAGGAGTTCGGCATCGACGCCCAGGTCACGGGCTACACCCGTGGCCCGACGGTCACCCGCTACGAGGTCGAGCTCGGGCCGGCGGTGAAGGTCGAGAAGGTCACCGCGCTCTCCAAGAACATCGCCTACGCCGTCGCCTCGGCCGACGTCCGGATCCTCAGCCCGATCCCGGGCAAGTCCGCGATCGGCATCGAGATCCCCAACTCCGACAAGGAGATCGTCTCCCTCGGCGACGTGCTGCGGTCGACCACGGCCCGCAGCGAGCACCACCCGATGCTGGCCGGACTCGGCAAGGACGTCGAGGGCGGCTTCGTGGTCGCCAACCTCGCCAAGATGCCGCACCTGCTGGTCGCCGGCGCCACCGGCTCCGGCAAGTCCAGCTTCATCAACTCGATGATCACCTCGGTGCTGATGCGCTCCACGCCCGACGAGGTGCGGATGATCATGGTCGACCCCAAGCGGGTCGAGCTCAACGCCTACGAGGGCATCCCGCACCTGATCACGCCGATCATCACCAACCCCAAGAAGGCCGCCGAGGCGCTGCCAGTGGGTGGTCCGCGAGATGGACCTGCGCTACGACGACCTGGCCAACTTCGGCTTCCGGCACATCGACGACTTCAACAAGGCGGTGCGCGCGGGCAAGGTGACGGTGCCGCCGGGCAGCGAGCGTCAGCTGACGCCGTACCCCTACCTCCTGGTGGTCGTCGACGAGCTCGCCGACCTGATGATGGTCGCGCCGCGCGACGTCGAGGACGCCGTCGTCCGGATCACCCAGCTGGCCCGCGCGGCCGGCATCCACCTGGTGCTGGCCACCCAGCGTCCGTCGGTGGACGTGGTGACCGGCCTGATCAAGGCCAACGTGCCCTCGCGGCTGGCCTTCGCGACCTCGAGCCTGGCCGACAGCCGGGTGATCCTCGACCAGCCGGGCGCCGAGAAGCTGGTCGGTCAGGGCGACGGCCTGTTCCTGCCGATGGGCGCCTCGCAAGCCGGTGCGGGTCCAGGGGTCCTGGGTCACCGAGGCGGAGATCCACCAGGTCGTCAAGCACTGCAAGAAGCAGCTGGCGCCGAGCTACCGCGAGGACGTCACCGCACCCGCGTCGCTCGAAGCGAGAGCTCGACGACGACATCGGCGACGACATGGACCTCGTGGTCCAGGCGATCGAGCTGGTCGTGTCCACGCAGTTCGGGTCGACGTCGATGCTGCAGCGCAAGCTGCGGGTCGGCTTCGCCAAGGCCGGGCGGCTGATGGACATCCTGGAGAGCCGGGGCGTGGTCGGGCCGAGCGAGGGCTCGAAGGCGCGCGACGTGCTGGTCAAGCCCGACGAGCTCGAGTCGGTGCTGGTCACCCTGCAGGGGGAGGCGTGAGCACCGCCGAGGAGGCGACGGCGGTGGAGGCCGTGGAGCCGCCCCTGCTGGAGGTACGACGGCGCGGCGCGCTGCTGGGCGCGGTCGGCGTGGGCGCGGCGGCCGTGTCGACGGCGTACCTCGGCCGGGCGCTGGGCACCGGCGCGATGCTCGACTGGCTGCTCACGGCCTTCCTGGCCGCGCTGGCGATGCTCTTCCTGGGGGGACTGCTGGACGCCCGGTCGCCGCTGGTGGCCGTCACCCCCGACCAGGTGCGGCTGCGCCGCGGCCGCCGGTGGACCACGGTCGAGGCGGCGGAGCTGACCACGCTCGAGCTGACGCCGCGAGCCGGGCTGCGAGACGGCCGGCTGCGGGTGGCCACCTCCGAAGAGGCACGAGAGATCCCGCTCGGCCTGGGCACCCGGGTGGTCGCCGTCGGCGAGCCGCCGGTCGGGGAGGCCACGGCGCCGACCGGTCTGCCGCACTGGCGTGACCCCCGTCCGGTGCTGGCCTCGGGGATCGCGGCGCTCGCCGACCGGCTGCCGACCTCCGGCGCGGCCGTCGTGGCCCGTCTCCGCGGGGGCGACGCCGAGCGCCGGACCAGCGCAGACCCGGTTGTCGAGGGCGCGCTGGCGCTGGCTCCCGAGCTGCACGCCGATGACGACACCGTCGCCCTCGTGCTTCCGGAGAGTGACCAGCTCCGGCGCCCCGACGACCTCGGACAGCTCCTCGACGCCGCTGACCCGACCCTGGTCGAGGCGCAGGATCGGGACGCGCAGCCGGAGGAGGTCACCGAGGCCATCGTCTGGCCGGTCGACGAGCCGGTCCTCGGGCCGGAGCTGGTGCGCGCCCGGCGGCTGCTCGGGCTCAGCCTCGACCAGCTCGCCGAGCGCACCCGCATCCCGGCCCGGGTGATCGAGGCCGTCGAGCGCGACGACTTCGCTGTGTGCGGCGGCGACTTCTATGCCCGGGGCCACCTGCGGACCCTGGCCCGCGTGCTCGGGCTCGACGCGGCGCCGCTGGTGGCGGGCTACGACGAGCACTACGCCGACCGCCCGCCGTCCGCGTCCGCGCCGACCGTCGGCAGTCTCGCCGTGCTGCCCGCACGGGAGCCCACCCCGCCACGACGGAGCCCTCGCTGGTCAGTCCTGGTCGCGGCTGTGATGGCCGTCGTCCTGGCCTGGTCGGTGGCGCGGCTGGCCCTCGACACACCTGCCCCCGAGCGGATCGCCGGCCTGGGCGCGGGCTCCGGCGGGGTCAACAGCGGCGGGGCCAGCGGCAAGGCCGTGCCGGTGCTGCTGCGTGCCGCCGGCGGTGGCGCCCACGTGGTCGTGCGCGACGGCAACGGCCGGATCGCCTTCACCGGCGACCTCTCCTTCGGCGAGTCGCGACGCCTCGACGTCGTGCCGCCGATCCGGCTGGACTCCTCCGACGGTGGTGTCGAGGTCGTCGTCGACGGCGAGGAGCAGGGCCGGCTCGGCGAGCTCGGCCGGGCGGCGTCCGAGGTCTACGACGGCGGCTGAGGGACGGTCGCACCGGGTAGCGGTGGATCGAGGAGGTCCTGCTCCCGAACCCAGGCGGCGAACGCGGCAGCCTCCCCGCTGAGCTGCGATGCGTCGCGGCGGCGCAGGAGGTAGTGCGCGTGCCGCGTCGGCACGACCGTGTCGAGCGCGACCGACACACGGCCGCTGCGCACTGCGGGCCGGGCGAAGCGCTCGGGGACGATCGCCCAGAAGTCGCTTGCCGCGACCATCTCCACGGCCGCGATCGAGGTGTCGACGACCATCGCCTGGGTCACGGGGGCTCGCGCGGTGGTGTCGGCGGCGAACAACCGGTGCACGAGGTCGTCGAACCCGAGCACCTGGACGCGGGAACGGGCAGCCAGGTCGGCGACGCCGGTGACCGGACCGTGACGTCGGAGGAACTCCGGGCCGCAGATCGCGATCGCGTCGTCGTCGTGGAGCTTCGTGGCTTCGAAACCCGGCCAGGACCCGGCGCCCTGACGGATCTCGAGGTCCACCTCGTCCGGGGGGAGGGCGTCTGTCCAGATGGTGCTGAGGATGCGCAGGTCCAGGTGTCCGAACGCGTCCCAGAACTGCCGAAGCCGGGGAACCAGCCAGGTGGTCGCGTAGGAGATCTGGACCCGGACGGTCAGCTGCGTGCGCCCCGAGGCGCCGAAGAGACCGACGGTCGCAGCGGCGAGGTCGTCGAAGGTCTCCCGCACACTGGGGAGGTACGCGCGGCCCATCTCCGTCAGCCGCAGGCTGCGCGGCAGCCGCTCGAAGAGGTCGAAGCCGAGGTGGGCCTCGAGGGTGCGCACCCGCTGACTCACGGCGGAGGGGGAGAGATGCAGCTCGGCCGCCGCCTCCACGAAGCTGCCCCGTCGTGCGGCGGCTTCGAAGGCGTGCAGGCCGAGCAGCGGCGGGATCGCGGAGG
Source organism: uncultured Actinomycetota bacterium (assembly GCA_963719955.1). Taxonomy (GTDB): domain Bacteria; phylum Actinomycetota; class Actinomycetes; order Propionibacteriales; family Nocardioidaceae; genus Nocardioides. The sequence goes on from CAVRDV010000002.1 coordinate 1,430,522, forward strand.
CCATGCACCGATGATGCCGTCCGAGCCACACAATTTCTACTCCTCAGCCCCGGAAACCATCGTTTGACGGTGGCTTCTCGCCGACGCAGACTGGGCGGCACCGGTGTCGCAGACACCCGCGCCGGTCGACGTCGTCGCTCATCGAGGTGAGGAACGCTCATGGCTCAGGTCATCCACACAGACACCGTGGCCACCTGGGTCCGGTTGCGCGACCGCTACCTGACGGTCACCTCTGACGACGGTGAGGAGATGTCCTTCCACTACGTCTGGTTGCGCGACAACTGCTGGTGCGACGGGTGCCGGGTGGAGCAGTCGGGGGAGCGGCGCCTCTACACGGCGCACATCCCCCACGACATCGCTCCGTCGAGCGCGGACTGGATCCCCGGGGCGCTGCGGCTGGTCTGGAACGACGGGCACGAGTCGGTGTACTCGCACCAGTGGCTGCGGCGCCACGACTACTCCGATCTCGCTCGGGCGGCGCGCCGACACGAGCCCCGCTTGTGGGACGCGCGCATCGAGGCGATCCCGTCCTTCGACCATGCGGACGTCGTCGGCACCACCGACGGCCAGCTCGCCTATCTCGACGCCATCCGCGACTACGGCGCCGCCGTCGTGCGAGGGACGCCGAGTGTTCCCCGCGAGGTCGAGCGGTTCGCCAAGACCATCGGCCACGTGCGACGGACCGCCTTCGAGCGGATCCACAACGTCCGCCACGACCCGGCCGGCTACAACGTCGCGCACACTCCTCTGGAGCTGAAGCCGCACACCGACATGCCGAGCTATCAGTGGCCGCCGAGCATCCAGCTGCTGCACTTCCTGGTCAACGAGGCCACCGGCGGCGAGAGCACCCTGACCGACGGGTGGGCGGTGCTGGCCGACCTACGCCGCGACGACCCCGAGGCGTTCGACACCCTCACCCGCGTCCCGGTCTCCTACCAGCTGTTCAGCGAGGCCGAGGACACCTACGCCGAGGCGCCGATGGTGCGACTCGACCCCGACGGCAGGGTGCAGACCTTCCGCTTCTCCAACCAGCTCGCCCTGCCGTTGGACGTCCCGTTCGCCGACGTGGAGGCGTTCTATGCGGCGTACCGAAAGCTGGGCGCGATGATCGACGGCGACACCTACAAGCACGTGTTCAAGACCGACAGCGGCGACCTGCTCACCGTCCACGGCCACCGGGTGCTGCACGGCCGCCTCTCCTTCGACCCCGCCAGCGGCGCACGCCACCTCCAGGACGTCTACATGGAGTACGACGACCTGATGTGTCGCCGCCGGGTGCTGCTCGGCACTCACAAGCCGCTGTCCGCCACACCGGACATCCGATGAGCGACCAGACCGACAAGACCGGCGTCGTCGGCTTCACCCGGATGGCCGACGGCACCGCGGCTGACTACGCGCTGCTCAGTCGCCTCGAGGCCGAGGAGCTGCGGCGTTTCCCCGACCGGGTGCTGGGGTGGCTGCGGACGATGGACGACTCCGCCGGCTATCGGATCACCCGACTGGAGCACTCGCTGCAAGCCGCCACCCGGGCCCACCGAGCCGGCGAGGACGAGGAGACCGTCGTCTGCGTCCTGCTGCACGACATCGGCGACTACCTGGCCCCGGCCAACCACTCCGAGGCGGCCGCCTCGGTGCTGCGGCCCTACGTGAGCGAGAAGAACTACTGGGTCGTCAAGCACCACGGCGTCTTCCAGGGGAAGTACTACTTCCACCACCTGGGTGCCGACCCCGACGAGCGGGACCGCTGGCGGGACCACCCCTACTACCAGGCGACGGTGGACTTCTGCGCCGACTACGACCAGGTCTCCTTCGACCCCGACTACGACTGGGAGCCGCTGGCGTTCTTCGAGCCCATGGTCCGGCGCGTCCTCGCGCCGCCCACGCAGTAGCCCTACCCACGGCAGGGCCGGGCGAGCCCGGCCGGCAAGAACAGCAGGAGCTCGCCATGGATGGCACGACGACCGTCGACGAGCCCGACCACCGTCGGCTTCGTCGGCATCGGAAACCTGGGGAGACACCTGGCGGGCAGCCTGTTGCGCGCCGGCTACCCGGTCACCGTCACGGACCTGGACCCCGGCACCGCCGGCGACCTGCTCTCGGCAGGCGCCGGGTGGGCCGACACCCCGCGCCAGGCGGCCGAGGGCAGCACCTGCGTCATCACCTGCCTGCCGAGTCCCGCCGCGGTCACCCACTGCATGACTGCCAAGGACGGCGTGCTCGCCGGCCTGCGGCCGGGCGGCACCTGGATCGACATGAGCACCAACGACGCTGCCGAGGTCGTGCGGATCGCCGGGTTGGCCGCCGACCGTGGTGTCCGCTCCCTGGAGTGTCCGGTGACGGGCGGCGTCCACACCGCGGAGGCCGGGACGATCACGGCGCTGGTCGGCGGCGACGCACGCTGTCTGGAGGAGCACCGCGAGTTGCTGGCGGCCATGACGGACCCCGTGATCCACGTCGGCGGGCTGGGCCAGGCGAGCACGCTCAAGGTCGTCACCAACATGCTCGCCTTCGTCAACCAGTGGGCGGCCGGGGAGGCCCTGATGCTGGCGCGGCTCGCCGGCATCGACCTCGCCCAGGCCTACGAGGGCATCCGGCACAGCTCCGGGAACAGCTGGTCCCTCGAGGTGGAGACGCAGCTGGTGCTCAGCGGCAGCTACGACTTCCGGTTCAGCCTCGACCTCGCCTGCAAGGACCTCGGACTGGCTCATGGGCTGGGACGCACCCTCGGCGTCCCGCTGGAGATCGCCGGACATGTCGAGCAGATCTTCCGTCGTGCGCATGCCGAGTACGGCGGCGACGCGTCCTCCACCCGGGTGGTGCAGCTGCTGGAGGAGACGATGGGCCTCCAGCTTCGAGCCGAGGGCTTCCCGGCCTCCCTGTTCGGGACGGTGCGCCAGCCCGCTCCGGTCACTGAGGGGTAGCGAGAAGCTGGGTCGTCAGCTCGAGGCGTCCTGGCCGGCCACGCCGCCTGCGGCGATCGCGATGAAGGTCGCGGGCCCGGGCGCTCGGCTCGACCATGGTCAGTCGGGTGGGATAAGTGAGCCTGGGGCATCCAGAAGCGGACACAGGATGCCACCGGATCCCACCGGACACGTGTCGCCCGGGCCGAACAGCTCCACCGGGTCGCCCGCGTCGGGCACCCACCTCACCTGGAGGTCCACCCCCTCGGTGGCATCGCTGGCGACGCCGGGCACCCGAGTCGCGACCAACCGTCCTCCCGGCTGCCACCGGGTGCGGGTCTCGTCGAGCTCGCCGGAGTGCGCCCAACTCCCGTCATAGGTCCAGACCTGCGGCGAGACCGTCCGATCCACCCCCCGGCGAGATCGCCGGACATCGAACCGGACCGCCACCGTCGAGCCCACCTTGTCGACCGCCTCCACCCTCCAGCTGCTGTCGTAGCCCTCGGGCATGCCGTAGTCCGCCGCGATCGCGCCACTGTCGGGATCGAGCTCGACGATCTTCTGCTCGACCACACAGCCGCCGCAGTCGTCGTCCGCCCGGTTGTCCTGCATCAGGGCCAGGAGTGCCGAACCGTCGCTGGTCGGCAGCAGGTCGACGACCGGCTCGTTGCGAAGCACCTCCTCCGGCTTCCCGTCCTCGATGCGCAGCACGCCGTGGTCGGTCTTCCAGTCGGCCTCGCTGTTGATGCCCCACTGGACCCAGGTCACCCCGCCCAGCGTGTACGCCGCGTGGTGCAGCTGGAACTCCGCCTCGACGGGATCGGCTTCGAGCTCGTCGGTGTCGACAGCACTCTCCGGGATCGAGATGGACCGGATCTCCTTCAGATCCAGGTCGCGGACGACGAGCCGGCTCCCCGAACGAACCGTGATCGCCTCGGACGTGACGCCCCAGTCGGGCCAACCGGCATCATCGGAGTCGTCTATCGGAGCCCGGGCCTGCACCTCACCCGAGGTCGGGTCGAGGACCCGTAGCTCCGTGCGGGTCGTCCCCAGGTTGCGGCCGGACTTCGTGGAGATGGAGTACTGGGCCAGCAGGCGCCCATCGGGCAGCCACGCGACGTCGTCGGGGCGGCCGAGCCACACCGACCTGCCCGCGGTCACCGCCTCCCAACGCGGGCGCCTGGAACCGAGATGCTGGAAGAGATACGCCGGGCCTGCCGGGACGACGACGTCGCCACTGCCCGACTCGACGTCCGTCTCGTCTCCACCCCCACAGCCGACCGTCGTGACCGCGAGCACCACTGCGAGCAACGTGCGGACCCCCACGCGTCCTGACATGACGTCCCCGTTCCACGTCCGTGCCTGCGGATTGCCTCGGCGGTGACCAGTCTAGGTCTCCGCACCGCGACGGAATCGGCATGTGGACGCCAGGGACCGGCGCGGCGAGCTCGGCAGGCCGGCGTCCGAGGCCCACGGCGGCGGTTGAGCCTCGCTCGTTTACCGTCTCCGTCCGGGCGCCCGGCATACTCGACACCTCATGACGACAGCCCAGCGCCCCGAGGCCCACCACCGACCCACGGTGGCGATGGTGACGCTCGGCTGCGCCCGCAACGAGGTCGACTCCGAGGAGCTCGCCGGGCGGCTGGCCGCCGAGCGGCTTCACCGCTGGTCGACGACGCCGACCGAGGCCGACGACCGTGGTGGTCAACACCTGCGGCTTCGTCGAGACGGCCAAGAAGGACTCCGTCGACACGCTGCTCGCAGGCGGCGGACCTCAAGGGCGACGGGCCGCACCCAGGCCGTCGTGGCCGTCGGCTGCCTGGCCGAGCGGTACGGCAAGCGAGCTGGCCGAGTCGCTGCCCGAGGCCGACGCGGTGCTCGGCTTCGACGACTACCCCGACATCGCGTCGCGGCTGCGCGCGGTCGCTCGCGGGCGAGCGCCCGGCCGCGCACACCCCGCAGGACCGACGGCGGCTGCTGCCGATCTCCCCGGTCGAGCGCGCGCCGACGCCGACGCCGTCGGTGCCCGGCCACGGTCTCGGCCGACCGGTCGCTGCGCCGCCTCGACACCGGCCCGACGGCGGCCGCTCAAGCTCGCCAGCGGCTGCGACCGTCGCTGCTCGTTCTGCGCGATCCCTCGCTTCCGCGGCTCCTTCGTCAGCCGCCGGCCCTCCGACGTGCTCGCGGAGGCCCGCTGGCTGGCCGGGCAGGGCGTCGCGCGAGCTGTTCCTGGTCAGCGAGAACTCCACGTCCTACGGCAAGGACCTCGGCGACCTGCGGCTGCTCGAGACGCTGCTGCCCGAGCTGGCCGCGGTCGACGGCGTCGAGCGGGTGCGGGTGTCCTACCTGCAGCCCGCCGAGATGCGCCCGGCCTGATCGAGGCGATCGCCGGCACGCCGGGCGTCGCGCCGTACTTCGACCTGTCCTTCCAGCACGCCGCGCGCGGCGGTGCTGCGCCGGATGCGCCGCTTCGGCGACCCCGAGCGCGTTCCTCGGCCTGCTCGAGCAGGTCCGGTCCGCGGCGCCGCTCGCCGGGCGTCCGCTCCAACGTGATCGTCGGCTTCCCCGGCGAGACCGACGACGACCTGCAGACGCTCTGCGACTTCCTGGTCGCGGCGCGCCTCGACGTCACCGGCGTCTTCGGCTACTCCGACGAGGACGGCACCGAGGCCGCGGCCCTCGACGGCAAGCTCGACGACGACGAGATCCGGGCCCGCGTCGAGCACGTGACCGACCTCGTCGAGGAGCTCACCGCCCAGCGGGCGGAGGAGCGGATCGGCGAGGAGGTCGTGGTGCTGGTCGAGTCGGCCGGGGACGGGGACGCCGGTCCCGAGGGACGGGCCGCCCACCAGGGCCCCGAGGTCGACGGCGTCGACGCAGCCTGGCCGGCGCCTCGACCGAGCGCCGGTCGCCCGGTGACCTGGTGCGCGCCCGAGTCGTCGGCGACCGACGGCGTCGACCTGGTGGCGGCCCGTGGCGCTGCCGGAGGCAGCGAGTGACAGAGGTGAGCGGCATGAGTGAGCCGACCGCGCAGGTCAGCAACCTCAACCTGCCCAACGTGCTGACCATCGCTGCGGATCGTGATGGTGCCCGTTCTTCGGCTGGGCGCTGCTCCACGACGGCGGCGACTCCATCACTCTGGCGCTGTGTCGCGTTCGCGATCTTCGTGGTCGCGATGATCACCGACAAGATCGACGGCGACATCGCCCGCAAGCCCGCAACCTGGTCACCAACTTCGGCAAGATCGCCGACCCGATCGCCGACAAGGCGATCACCGGGATGGCCTTCATCGGGCTGTCGGTCGTCGGCGACGTCTGGTGGTGGGTCACCATCGTGGTGCTGGTCCGCGAGTGGGCGTGACCCTGCTGCGCCTGTCGATCCTCAGACACGTGGTGCATGCGGCGAGCCAGAGCGGCAAGGTCAAGACCACCCTGCAGGCGATCGCGCTGGCCGGGCTCTGCCTCCCGCTGCCCCACGGGGACGCCCACGGAGGCGCCTTCGACCTGTTCGGCGACGTCGGCGCAGGGGTGTTCTACCTGGCTCAGGTGCTGCTGGCGGGGGCGGTCGCGATGACCCTGTGGTCGGGCTACGAGTTCTTCCGCGACGTGTGGCGGCAGCGGCACGCTTTACGGGGCGCCGCGGCCTGAGCCGCACGTCCTTTCGGCTCCGTCCGGTCGGACGGAACTGAGAATTTCTCCTTCAGGGGGGTAGCGCCACCCCGCCGACCGGTGGCTAAGGTGGCGCGCAGCCCACCCTCGTCACCGATCTCGGGAGATCCCGTGCCTGTCCGCCCCGTGTCTGTCCCCCCCGTGCCGTCCTCGCGGCCCGTCCCTCGTCTCCGCCGGGTCGCCGCCCCGCTCGCGGCCGGCGCACTGGCCGTGTCCGGTCTGGCCGTCGCGCTGGCGCCCGCAGCCGTGGCCAACCCGGCCGGCACCGGTCTGGTGATCAGCGAGGTCTACGGCGGTGGCGGCAACTCCGGGGCCACCTTCACCCACGACTTCATCGAGCTCTACAACCCGACCGGCTCGGCGATCTCGGTGGACGGGTGGTCGGTGCAGTACCGCAGCTCCGGAAGCACCTCGGCCGCCAGCGGCGTCACCCCGCTGGGCGGCGCGGTCCCGGCCGGCGGCCACTTCCTGATCCAGGAGGCTGCCGGTGCCGGGGGGACGACGGCGCTGCCGACGCCCGACGTGATCGGCGGCATCTCGATGAGCGGCAGCGCCAGCCAGGTGTGGCTGGCCACGACCACCACCCCGCTCAACCCGCCGGCCGGCAACGTCTCCGACCCGCAGATCGCCGACTTCGTCGGCACCGGCAGCGCGGTCAGCTTCGAGACGGCGGCCGGCCCCGGCACGAGCAACGCCGTCTCGGCGGCCCGTGACGCCGCCGGCACCGACACCGACAACAACAGTGCCGACTTCACCACCGGGTCGCCCGACCCGCAGAACAGCGGCAGTGGCGGTGGCGGCACCACGCCGACCGTGACGATCGCCGAGATCCAGGGCACCTCAGCCGACCCGAGCCCCTACGCCGGCCAGACGGTGACCACTCGCGGTGTGGTGACGGCGGCCTACCCGAGCGGTGGCTTCAACGGGTTCTTCATGCAGACCGAGGGCACCGGCGGCGGCACCGACGCGACGCCGGACGCCTCCGACGGCATCTTCGTCTTCGGCTCCGCGGGGATGGCCGTCGACCCGCAGATCGGCGACTTCGTCGAGGTCACCGCTCCGGTGTCGGAGTTCAACGGGCTCACCGAGCTGTTCCCGGCCACCGGCGGCGTCGTCAAGCTGGGCGAGACGCCGCAGCCGGTGACGCCCCTCGCGGCGGCGTACCCGACGACCGAGGCGGAGCGCGAGGCGCACGAGAGCGAGCTGCTCGCGCCGACCGACTCGTTCACGGTCACCAACAACTACACCACCAACCAGTACGCCGAGGTCTGGCTCGCGACCGGTGACACCCCGCTGTGGCAGCCCACCGACATCGCCCCGGTCGGGACGCCGGAGCACGCCGCCGTGATCGCGGACAACGAGGCCCGCAAGGTGGTGCTCGACGACGGCGCCAGCATCAACTTCTTCTCCAGCGCCAACCAGTCGATCCCGCTGCCGTGGCTGAGCCTCGCCAACACCGTGCGGGTGGGAGCGACCGCGATGCTGCAGGCTCCCGTGGTCCTCGACTTCCGCAACGGCGCGTGGAAGTTCCAGCCGACGCACCGGGTGACCGACGAGGGCACCGACGTGGTGACGTTCACCGACACCCGGACCCCGGCCCCGGAGCCGGTCGGGGGCGACCTGCGGCTGGCGACCTTCAACGTCCTCAACTACTTCAACACCACCGGCGAGGAGTTCGTGGCCGCGGGCGGAGAGTGCACCTACTACACCGACCGCTTCGGCGACCCGGTGGCCAACCGGTCGTGCACGCCCGACGGTCCGCGTGGTGCCGCACAGGCGGAGGACCTGCAGCGTCAGCAGGACAAGATCGTCGCCGCGATCAACAGCCTCGGAGCCGACATCGTGTCGCTGGAGGAGATCGAGAACTCCGTCAAGCTGCTCGGCGAGACCGACCGCGACGACGCGCTGTCGGCCCTGGTCGACGCCCTCAACGCAGCGGCCGGCAGCACCCGGTGGGCCTTCGTGCCGTCGCCGGCCCCCGCCGACCTGCCCGACCTCGCCGAGCAGGACGTCATCCGCACCGCGTTCATCTTCGACCCGAGCACCGTCGCCCTGGTCGGCGACTCCCGGGTGCTGGTCGGCGACGCCGACTTCAGCAACGCCCGCGAGCCGCTGGCCCAGGTGTTCAAGGCCGTGGGCGGTCTCGACTCCGACGGGTTCGCCGTCGTCGTCAACCACTTCAAGTCCAAGGGCGACAGCGACCCGCCGGCCACCGGCGACAACGCCAACGGCGAGCAGGGGGCGTTCAACGGCGACCGCACCCGGCAGGCGGCGTCGCTCGTCGACTTCGCCGACGCGTTCGCCGCCGACCGTGGGGTGGCCAAGGTCTTCCTCACCGGCGACTTCAACGCCTACACCCAGGAGGACCCGATGCAGGTCCTCTACGGCGCCGGCTACGCCAAGGTCGTCTCCGACCAGGCCGGGGACGCGTCGTACAGCTTCGCCGGCCTCTCGGGTTCGCTCGACCACGTGCTCGCCAACGACGCCGCGCTGGAGATCGTGACCGGGGCGGACGTCTGGGAGATCAACGCGAACGAGTCGGTGGCCTTCGAGTACAGCCGCTACAACTACAACGCCACCCTGCTCTACGAGCCGAACGCCTACCGCGCGTCCGACCACAACCCGGAGGTCGTCGGGCTGAGCGTGCCGCTGCGCGCCGAGTCCACGGTCCACGCGAAGGTCTCACCCAAGGTCGTCAAGGTCGACCGTGGCCGCGCCAAGGTCAAGGTCCGCGTGACCAGCGGGAGATCCGCGGCGCGCGGTGAGGTGCAGGCATTCGTCGACGGCGAGATGGTGGACGCTGCCCAGCTGCGCCGTGGCAAGGCGCGGCTGAGAGTCGGGCCGTTCGCCACCACCGGCATCCAGCAGATCGAGATCCGCTACCTCGGCAACCAGACCACGGCCCCGGCCGCCACCACGGTCAGCGTCCGCGTCGTCAAGCGAGGTCGCTGACCCAGGGACTTCCAGCCCCTGCGCCGGCCCCCGCTGTCCCGAGCGGTGGGGGCCGGAGCAGGCCCCCGCCTCAGCGCAGGTCGAACGCCGCGTGCACCAGCGCGAGGTGGCTGAACGCCTGGGGGAAGTTGCCGAGCCATCCGCCCGGCCCGCGGGTCGTACTCCTCCGCGAGCAGGCCGACGTCGTTGGCCGAGCCCGCACGAGCCGGTCGCATCAGCGCCTCGGCGTCGTCGCGGCGCCCCGCGGCGGCGTACGCCGAGACCAGCCAGAACGAGCAGGCGAGGAACGGGTGCTCGTCGCCGGCGAGCCCGTCGACGCCGGACTCGGTGCGGTAGCGCAGCAGCAGGCCGTCGCGCATCAGGTCCTCCTCGACGGCCCCGATCGTGCCGAGCATGCGCGGGTCGTCGCCGGCCACGAAGCCCACGAGCGGGCAGCACGAGCAGCGAGGCGTCCACCTCGCGTGGTGTCGTAGTGCTGGATGAAGGTGCCGCGCTCGTCGTCGAAGCCCGGGTCTCGATCTCGTCGCGCACGCGCGTCGCGCAGCGCCCGCCAGTCGCTCGACCGGCCCGTCGAGGCCGTGCTCCTCGACGGCCGCGCACCGCGCGGTCGAACGCGGCCCACACCATCACCCGGGAGTGCGTGAAGTGCTGCTGCGGGCCGCGGATCTCCCACAGCCCGTGGTCGGGGCAGTCCAGTGGCTCGGCCAGCTGGTCGACGCAGCGCCCGCTGCAGCGCCCAGCTGGAGCGGGTCTCGTGGATGCCGGCCTGCGCGAGCCTGGTCGAGCGCGATCATCACCTCGCCGAGGACGTCGGTCTGACGCTGCCCGACGGCGCCGTTGCCGATCCGCACCGGCGCCGAGCCCGGCGTAGCCCGGGCAGGTGGTCGAGCTCGCGCTCGGGCAGCTCGTCGGCCGCCGTCGACGGCGTACATGATCTGCAGGTCCTCGGGGTCGCCGGCGACCGCCCGCAGCAGCCAGCGCCGCCACTGCCGGGCCTCGTCGGTGTAGCCGGCGTCGAGCAGCGACTCGAGGGTGAGCGCGGCGTCGCGCAGCCAGCAGTAGCGGTAGTCCCAGTTGCGCTCGCCGCCGAAGTCCTCGGGCAGCGAGGTGGTCGGCGCGGCGACGATGCCGCCGGTCTCCTCGTGGGTCATCAGCCGCAGCGTCAGCAGGCTGCGGACCACGGCGTCGCGGTGCGGGACGTCGTCCGCGCACCGCGTCGGCCCACTCCTGCCACTCCCGCACCTGTTGCTCGGCGCGCTCGGGCACGTGCGGGCCGGGGGTGTCCCGCCACGAGGGGATCCAGGTCGTCGAGAAGGTGAGCTCGTCGCCGGCCGAGACGTCGAACTCGTCGCGTGGTGGCCGTCGTCGCCCACCGGCAGCCGCGGGCCGCGCAGCACCAGCTGGTCCGGCACCGGCGACCGCGACGATGACCTCGGTGTCGTGGTGCCGCTCGCGGCGTCACCCAGGGGCGCACCCGGCCGTAGTCGGTGCGCACCACCCAGTCGTGACGGATCCGCACGGTGCCGTCGACACCCACGAGGCGGCGGACCAGGTCGGCCGCCCGTCGCTCGGTCGGCATCACGTCGAGGAGCCGGACCTCGCCGTCGGCGGTGGTGAACGTGGTCTCCAGGAGGCGGTGAGTCGTCGACGTAGCGGCGCGTGACGGTCGCACTCGCTCGACCGGCGCCGAGCAGCCAGCGGCCGTGGTCTGGCGGTGCCGAGCAGGGCGGCGAAGCAGGCGGGGGAGTCGAAGCGCGGCAGGCACAGCCAGTCGATCGAGCCGTCGTCCCCGACCAGGGCGGCGGTGTGACGGTCGCCGATCAGCGGCGTAGTCCTCGATCGGCAGCGCCATGGCCCCAACGTAGACGATGGCTACGATCCCGGGGTGTCCTCGACCTCGCCTCAGCCCGCAGCCCGCCGGGTGCTCGACCTGCTCGCCGAGCGCGGGGAGACGCTGGCGACGGCGGAGTCGCTGACCGGCGGCCTGCTGGCGGCGCTGCTCACCGACGTGCCGGGCGCCTCGCGCAGCTTCCGTCGGCGGCGTCGTGACCTACGCGACCGACCTGAAGGTGTCGCTGCTGGGGGTGCCGGCTCAGGTCGTAACCGAGCACGGCGTGGTCTCCGCGGAGTGCGCGGTGGCGATGGCCGAGGGTGCCCGGCGGCTGGCCGGGGCGACGTACGCCGTGGCGACGACCGGTGTGGCCGGGCCGGACCTCCAGGAGGGCAAGCCCGCCGGGACGGTCTACGTGGCGGTGTCGGCGCCGTCAGGCACGATGGTGCGCGAGCTCCACGTGACCGGCGACCGCGACGCAGTGCGACGCGGTGCCTGTGCGGGCGGGCTCGACGCGCTGGCCGAGGTTCTCACCCGGGAAGAACCCGGCCTCGGGTAGCGTTGGACCAGGTCCTCCCCGGGCCGAGCCAACGAGAGGACGCGCATGGTGCTGTTCCGTCGGCTGCTCGGCGACGTGCTGCGCAGCCGCGGATGCAGCGCGGGCTGACCCTGCGCGAGGTCTCCGCCGAGGCCCGGGTCAGCCTGGGCTACATCTCCGAGATCGAGCGTGGCCAGAAGGAAGCCTCCTCCGAGCTCCTCGCCTCGCTGTGCTCGGCGCTCGACGTGCCGCTGTCGGAGGTGCTGCGCGAGGTCACCGACGCGGTCGCCGTCGAGGAGACCGGCCACGGGATCGGCCACGAGATCGGCGCGGGGGCCCGCTCCGTCGAGGCGACGCCGCTCCCGGTGGCCACGCCCGATGCCGACGACGTGGTCGCCTCCGCCGCCTGACCTGACCGTCAGCTCGGGCTGGCAGCGCGGGCACCAGTACGCCGCCCGCTCCCGGCCCTGCTCGCCGCTGCATCGCGACCACGCACCGGCGTGCCGCACCGTCGGCAGGCCCGGCGCTCGCGGCGGTAGACCCACAGCCGTTCGCTCGGCCGCAGGTCGCCGGTCGTCGCCTGCACGGCCGCTCCTTGTTCAGGTCGAGCATCGCCTTGGCGCGGCGCACCAGCCGGCGCAGGTCGGGGACGTCGCCCACCGGCCGCCGCGGGTGGACGCCGCTGACGAAGCAGAGCTCGGCGGCGTACATGTTGCCGATGCCGGCGAGGTTGCGCTGGTCGAGCAGCGCCTCTCGCAGGGATCGCTCCGGGGCCGCCTCGAGCCGGCGCAGCGCCTCGGCCTCGTCCCAGTCGGGGCCGAGCAGGTCGGGCCCGAGGTGGCCGACGACGGTGTCCTCGTCGTCGGTGGGCAGCAGCTCGACGATGCCGAGGGAGAAGCCGACCGCCTCGCGGCCGGCGGTGCCGAGCACGACGCGGGCCTGGTGCGCCGGGCGCCGCCAGCGCTCGCCCGGGCGGTAGACCTGCCACGACGCCCTCCATCTTGAGGTGGGTGTGCAGCGTCCACGGCCGGAGTCGTGGTCGATCCGGGTGAGCAGGTGCTTGCCGCGGCGACGGGTCTCGACCACCGTCGCGCCCGCGCAGGTCGACGGTCGCGAGCTGCGGCACCCGGAAGTCGGTGCGGGTCAGCAGCTGCCCGGTGAGCGCGCGGTCGAGCCGCGCGCGGCGCGGTAGACGGTGTCGCCCTCAGGCACGCCGTCAGCCCTCAGCCGCAGACCGCGCGGGGTGGCGACGAAGCCGGCGTCCTGCAGCGCCTCACGCAGCGGGGTGCGCCCGGAGCCGAGCAGCGGCTCGCCGTCGACCCGTTCTCGACGGTGAGCCGGCCCAGCGCGCCCCGCCGGGTCGGCCTCGGCCAGGGAGCCCGCCGCCGGGCCGAGCCGCTCGGCGTCGTCGGTCCAGGTGAGCAGCGTGCGGCCGCCGCGCTCGACGTAGAGCACGAGGTGCGCCGTCGACCAGGACGACCAGCGCGCCGGCCTTGCGGCCCGGCCGGTGGCCGGCCTCGCTCGGCGTCGCGCGGTCGGGCCAGGGCAGCGCGGCGCCGTAGGGGTTGGCCGGGTCGGTGGCGGCGAGCGCGACCGCGCTCGGGCTCGGCGTCGGCGTGGCACCTCGGCGAAGGTGCGCAGCCGGTCGACGGCGCCGGCGGTGCCGAACTGCGCGGCGCCGAGGCCCGTCGACGAAGTAGCCGCGGCGGCAGCGGCCGGAGTCCTCGAACGCCGAGAGCACCTGGTAGACGGCGGCGAAGCCGCCCGGCACCCGCTCGCTGACCACCGCGCCGCGGGTGACCACGCCGTGCCGGTCGAGCAGCCGCTCGGCGACGGCGTGGGCGCGCCGGGTCGGGTCGGTGTCGAGCGCGGGCAGCAAGCGCCCAGCGCCCGGCGGTCTCCGGCGGGCCCGGTGCGCGAGCGGGCAGTCGGCGGCCGCGCCGCCGACCCGGGCCCGCGGCGGCGGTCGCCGGGTGCGGTGCGCGGTGGCGCCGCTGCGGGTCAGCGCCCGCAGCGGGGTGAGGGTGTCGTTGCTGACCCGGCCGGCCCACACCAGGTCCCACAGCGCCGCCGCGAGGTCGCGGTCGTCGCTCGGTGCGAAGCCCGACCGCCGTCGGCGAGCTGGCGGAAGAACCACGCGCCGCCGGGGGCGAGCGCGTCGAGCACCGCCGGTGTGCAGCTCGCCCGGCCCGTCGTCGCCGCCGGCACCGGTGGGCTCGGGCAGCGTGAGCGGGGCCTGGTCGGCGAGGTGCAGCGACGACCCAGCCGTCGGCGCCCGGCAGCGACGCCGTGGCCGGCCCAGAGCACCTCGCCGGCGGCGGTCAGCTCGTCGAGCATGGCGGGCTCGTAGTCGCGCACCCGGGCCGGCGAGCACGAGCGACTCCAGCGCGCGAGGCCGGCACCGGCGCAGCCGGCGAGCTGGTCGACGACGGCGAGCACGCCGTCGACGCCGCGCAGCGCGCCACGCCCGCGGCTCCGGCGGTCGACCCGCTGCCAGGCGGGCAGGAACCGGCCGAGCGTCGTCGGGCTCGACCGGCTCGACCTCCTGGCGCAGCCGGGCCAGCGAGCGGCGCCGCAGCCGGCGCAGCACCTCGGCGTCGCACCACTCCGTGCCCGCTGCCGGCGGGCCGGAACTCGCCGTCGAGCACCCGCCCCTGCGCCGCGAGCCGCTGCAGGGTGTGGCGGACGACGGCCAGCGCCGAGGCCGAGCCGCTCGGCGACCTCGTCGGCGGTGAACGGGCCGTGGGTGCGGGCGTAGCGGCCGACCAGGTCGCCGAGCGGGTCGTCGACCGGCTCGGTGAAGGCCTCGGGGGTGCCGGGCGGGACCGGGACGCCCGAGCGCGTCGCGCAGCCGGCCGACGTCCTCGACCGCCGCCCACCGCTCGACCGCCGCGCCATCCGCACCTGCGACCACCCGCCGGGCGGCGCCGAGCTCGGCCAGCCAGCCGGCGACGTCGGCGCCCGTCGGTGCACCGCTCGTGCCACCTCGGCTGGATGGAGCGGGCCGAGCAGCCGCAGCAGGTCGGCGACGCCCTCGGCGTCGCGGGCCCGGCGGTCGGGGGCGAGCCGCTGCAGCTCGGCCTCGACCTCGGCGAGCACCTCGGGGTCGAGCAGCTCGCGCAGCTCGGCGCGGCCGAGCAGCTCGGCGAGCAGCCCCTGGTCGAGCGACAGCGCGGCGGCGCGGCGCTCGGCGAGGGGGGAGTCGCCCTCGTAGACGAACTGGGCGACGTAGCCGAACAGCAGGCTCCGCGCGAACGGCGACGGCTGGGTGGTGGCGACGTCGTCGACCGTGACCTCGCGACGCTCGACGCGGCGCGATGCAGCGCGGTCAGCGCCGGCAGGTCGTAGACGTCCTGGAGGCACTCGCGGACCGCCTCGAGGACGATCGGGAACGACGGGTAGCTGCGCGGCCACCTCGAGCAGCTGCGCGCCGAGCGCTGGCGCTGCTGCCACAGCGGCGAGCGGCGGCCGGGGTCGCGGCGCGGCAGCAGCAGCGCGCGGGCGGCGCACTCGCGGAAGCGGGAGGCGAACAGCGCCGAGCCGCCGACCTCGGTCGGTGACCAGCTCGTCGATCTCGTCGGGGTCGAAGACGACCAGGTCGCCGCGCGGGCGGCTCGGCGTCGGTGTCGGGGATCCGGATCACGATGCCGTCGTCGGCGGCCATCGCCTGGCCGTCGACGCCGTAGCGCTCGCGCAGGCGGGCGTTGATCGCCAGCGCCCACGGCGCGTGCACCGGGGTGCCGTAGGGGGAGTGGACGACCAGCCGCCAGTCGCCGAGCTCGTCGCGGAAGCGCTCGACCAGGATCGTCCGGTCGCTGGGCAGCACGTCGGGTCGCCTCGCGCTGCTCGGCGAGGTAGGCGACGCAGGTTGGCGGCGGCGCAGTCGTCGAGCCCGCCGGCGCGCGCCAGGTCGAGCGCCGCGCGCCTCGCGGCAGCGCGGCCAGCTCGCGGGTGAACGCGCCGACCGCCGCGCCGAGCTCGGCCGGGCGGCCGAGGGTGTCGCCCTTCCAGAACGGCAGCCGGCCGGGCACGCCCGGCGCGGGCGTGACCAGCACCCGGTCGTGGGTGATGTCCTCGATCCGCCAGCTGGTCGCGCCGAGGGCGAAGACGTCGCCGACCCGCGACTCGTAGACCATCTCCTCGTCGAGCTCGCCGACCCGGCGCCCCGGCTGGCCGGCCTCGCCGCCGACCAGGAAGACGCCGAACAGGCCGCGGTCGGGGATGGTGCCGCCGCTGGTGACGGCGAGCCGCTGCGCGCCCGGCCGGCCGGTGAGCGTGCCGGCGACGCGGTCCCAGACGATGCGCGGCCGCAGCTCGGCGAACTCGTCGGAGGGGTAGCGGCCGGCGAGCAGGTCGAGCGTCGCGTCGTAGCGCCGACCGGGGCAGGCTCGCGAACGGCGCCGCCGCGGCGCACCAGCGGCGTAGAGCTCGTCGACGTCCCAGCCGTCGAGCGCCATCGCCGCCACGACCTGCTGGGCGAGCACGTCGAGCGGGTTGGCCGGGACGCGCAGCGCCTCGATGGCGCCGCTCGCGCATCCGCTCGCACGGCGACGGCGGTCTGCGCGAGGTCGCCGCGGTGCTTGGGGAAGAGGACGCCCGCGGGAGACCTCGCCGACCTGGTGGCCGGCGCGGCCGACGCGCTGCAGCGCGCTGGCGACGCTGGGCGGCGACTCGATCTGGATGACCAGGTCGACCGCGCCCATGTCGATGCCGAGCTCGAGGCTGCTGGTGGCGACCACGCAGGGCAGCCGGCCGCGCTTGAGGTCGTCCTCGATCAGCGCGCGCTGCTCCTTGGAGACCGAGCCGTGGTGGGCCTTGGCGATGCACCGGCGTCGGCGCCGTGGGTCTGGCCGGACTGGGCCATCACCTGGGCCGGCGGCCCGACCTCGCCCCCGTCGGTCGAGGAGCGAGCGCCGGCGAGCGTCTCGACGCCCGCCCGCTCCTCGGCGATCTCGTTGAGCCGGGCGGTCAGCCGCTCGGCCAGCCGGCGGGAGTTGGCGAAGACGATGGTCGAGCGGTGCTGCTGCGATCAGGTCGACGACGCGCTCCTCGACGTGCGGCCAGATGGAGGTGGCGCGCTCGGCGCCCTCCTCGGTGTCGTCGCCGCAGCCCGCCGGGGGCGGTCATGTCCTCGACCGGGACGACGACCCGGAGGTCCCACTCCTTGTCGCTGGCCGGGGCGACGATCTCGACCGGCGCCGGCCCGCCGAGGAAGCGGGCGACCTCCTCGAGCGGCCGCACGGTCGCGGAGAGGCCGATCCGCTGCGCCGGGCGCGTCGAGCAGCGCGTCGAGCCGCTCGAGGGTGACGCGCGAGGTGGGCGCCGCGCTTGGTGCCGGCGACGGCGTGCACCTCGTCGACGATCACCGTCTCGACGCCCGCGCAGCGTCTCGCGGGCCTGGGTGGTGAGCATCAGGAACAGCGACTCGGGCGTGGTGATCAGGATGTCGGGCGGCGTGGTGACCAGGCGTGCGCCGGTCGGCGGCGGTGGTGTCGCCGGAGCGGACGCCGACGCGTGACCTCGCGGCGACGCGTGCCGGTCGCCGAGCCGCTCGGCGGTGTGCCGGATGCCGGTCAGCGGCGCCCGCAGGTTGCGCTCGACGTCGACGCCGAGCGCCTTGAGCGGGGAGATGTAGAGCACCCGGGTGCGGTGGCTGCGCTCCTCGGGGCGGGCGCTGGTGAGCAGCCGGTCGAGCGACCACAGGAACGCCGACAGCGTCTTGCCCGAGCCGGTCGGCGCGACCACCAGCGCGTGGTGCCCCGCGGCCGATCGCGTCCCAGGCACCCACCTGCGCCGGCGTCGGCGCGGCGAACGCCGCAGCGAACCAGGTGCGGGTCGGCTCGCTGAAGCGGTCGAGGGCGGTCACCGTCTCATCCTGACCTACGCCACCGACACCCGACCCCGATCGTTTGCTGCGTTCTGCACCCCGCGCCGGCGAGTCGCCGTGCATTTCGCAGCAAACGATCCCGGTCGACGCCGGGGAGAGGCGCCGGGGTGAGGGGGGCGGGGATCAGCCGGCGGGGGTGAGGACGACCGACCACAGGGTCGCCGAGCCGGACTCCGCGTCGGTGGTCGCGGCGATCGGTCCGTAGTCGCCGGTCACGGACGCGCCGGAGTCGGCGAGCAGGCTGCAGACCCGTCCGCCGCCCGGGGCGCAGACGGCCTGACGGGCGCTGGCCTGGTCGGTGGTCCACGCCGCGGTGGTGCCCGACTTGTCGGCCCACGACGACACCACCCATGAACCGGCCGGAGCGGAGACGGGCGGCGTCTGGCGCACCATCGCCGAGGTCGCGTCGGTGGCCGTGGCGAACACCGGCAGCGCGGTGGTGTCGGCGCCGCGGTACGCCGCCGCGGCGAGCGACCACTTGACCGCCGTCGAGAGCGACAGCGCGACCGTGGCCCCGGTGTCGGCCGCGGTGGCGGTCTTGGCCCACACCGTGGTCACCAGCGTCTTGACGGTGGTGGTCTCGAGCCGGGTCCAGCCGTCGGGGTCGGGGATGGCCGGCCCCGTCGAGTTCACCGAGAGCACCAGGAGCAGCCGGTCGCCCGCGGCGAGGTCGGCGGGCAGGACCATGCTCGGCTGCGCGCCGGACCCGACCGCCGCCTCGGAGCCGACGTACGACACGGGGACGGCCTCGCCGTCCGGTGTGGCCTGGTGGGTGATCGAGGCGGTGGCGCCGTCGGCGTCGGTGACGGTCAGGGTGACGTCGTAGCTGCCGGGTGCGTCGTACGCGTGGCTGGGCGCCGCCCCGCTGCCCGTCGTCCCGTCCCCGAAGGACCAGTCGAACGCGGCCACGGGACCCTCGAGGTCGCTCGAGGCGCTGGCATCGAAGGTGCAGGTCAGTGCGGTGCACGTGGTGCTGAACGACGCCGTGGGCGGCTGGTTGGGCGGCGGGGGCGTCGGCGCCGTCGGCAGCACGATCGACCACATGACCGCCGAGGACGAGGTGGCGTCGACCGTCGCGGGCACGTCGCCGTAGACCGCGGGGGTCTTGGCTCCGGAGTCGGCCAGCGCGCTGCAGATCCGGGCGCTGCCGGTGCCGCAGCCGGTCCCGCGGGTCACGACGGAGGCGTCGGGCGTCCAGGTCGTCGTCGAGCTGGACTTGTCGGCCCAGTAGGACACGACCCAGGATCCGTCCGCGATGCCGCTGACGACCGGGGTCAGCCGCACGGTGGCGGGAGTCACGCCGGCGCCGTGCGCCACCGCGAGCGTGGGGTCGTCGGCGACCCCGGAGTAGACCGCGGCGGTCAGGGAGTACTTCGCGTTGCCTCCGGTGAGCGGGACGGTGACCGTGCTGCCCGGGTCGGTCTCGGTGAGCGTCGAGGTCCACACGGTCGTGGACAGGGTCTTGGCGACATTGCCGCCGAGCGGGGTCAGCGCACCCACCCCCGTCGGCTCGCCGGCGGAGCTCGTCAGGTTGTTGAGCGAGAGCACCAGCACCAGCCGGTCGCCGGCGGCGGCGCCGGCGGGGAGCTCGACGCTGGGCGTCGCGTTGTTGCCGGCGGCCACCGTGGTGCCGACGTGCTGCACGGCGCTCACGACCGGGAGGCCGACGACGTCGAGGTACTGCACGGCGGAGCTCGTGGCCCCGCGGTTGTCCCGCACGGTCAGGCGGACGCGGTAGGTGCCGCTCTCGGTGAAGATGTGCGTCGGCGTGGCGCCGCTGCCGGTCGTGCCGTCACCGAAGGACCAGTCGTAGTACGCCAGGTCGCCGTCGGCGTCGGTGCTGGTCGTGGCGTCGAACGCGCACGTCAGGTCCGGGCAGTCCGCGGAGAAGGCGGCGACCGGGTCCTGGTTGGCGCCCTTGGTGATCCGCAGCCGGTCGACCTGCCCGGAGTAGTAGTCGCAGGTCACGTTGATCTGGTCGCACTCGGTCTTGCCGCCGATCGTCATCGGGAAGTCGTTGTCGATCATCCCGGTCGAGCCGGCCTTGGTGCTGCGGTACTCGCCGTCGACGTACATCGTCACGCCGCTCGAGTCGAGGACGCAGGTCAGGGTGTGCCAGGTGCCGTCGTCGAGCGCGGTCTTGGCGCCGGTGGCGACCCGGCCCTCGGAGCCCTTGAAGAGGCATGAGGGGATGCCCTTCGGGGCCTGGATCTTCCACTGCCCGCCGGGCGTGACGGACTGCCCCTTCTGCGCGATGTTGCCGAACTTGTCGGTGAAGCGGACGCGCAGCTCGATGGTGAAGTCCTGGCCGGCCGGCTCCAGCGCCTCGGAGTCGGGGACGTGGACCACTCGCTCCGGTGAGGCGGGGGGCTCGGTCGGCGAGCGGTAGACCCAGTGGTACGCCGTCTCGCCGTCGTAGACCCCACCCGACTCGACGCCGGTCGGGTCGACGACACCGTGGTTGCCGTTGCCGCTGCTGTCGAGCATCACGGTGGTGCCGGGGGGCTCGTTCATCTCGTAGAGCGCGGTCACCCCGCTGGTGATCGCCGGCGGCGCTGCCGCCCCCGCGGATGACGCTCCGACGGCACTGACTGCCGAGACCGCGACGGCGACCGCCATGAAGACGACGGCGGCTGGCGCCCGACGCATGTGTGCCTCTCCTCGGTCGCGCCCCACGCAGCGACCGTTCCTGGCCACAGCGTAGGTCGTCGACACCGGCGACGCATCTCGCGAGCCGCCTGGCGGACGCGGGGGGCACACCGGACTAGACCGGTGCCGGGCTCTCGGTCGGGGCGAGTCAGCCCAGGGCAGGCATCCGGACCACCTGGCCGGCGAAGCTGAGCCCGGCGCCGAACGCGATCAGCAGGGCCAGGTCGCCGGGCTGCGCGGTGCCCTCGCGAAGCATCCGCTCCATCGCGAGCGGGACCGAGGCCGCCGAGGTGTTGCCCATGTCGACGATGTCGGTCGCGACGGCGACCTCCTCGCCGAGGCCGAGGTTCTTCACCAGCAGCTGGGTGATGCGCAGGTTGGCCTGGTGGGGGACGAAGGCGTCGAGCTCGTCGAGCGACAGCCCGGCGCTCTTCACCGCCTCGCGCGCCACGTCGGCCATCGCGAACGGCGCCCACCGGAACACCGCCTGGCCCTGCATCTGCACCACCGGCGGGTGGTCGGCGTCGATGTGCTCGCAGCGCGGGGTCTGCAGTGATGACGTCGGACTGGGCGCCGTCGGAGCCCCAGGCGACCGGCCCGATGCCGGCCTCGTCGGCGGCGCCCACGACGACGGCTCCGGCGCCGTCGCCGAAGATGAACGCCGTCGAACGGTCCGTCGGGTCCAGGAAGGTGCTGAGCTTCTCGACCCCGACCACCAGGACGTACGGCGTGCTGCCGGCACGCACCAGGTCCGACGCCACGGCGAGCCCGTGGCAGAAGCCGGCGCAGCCGGCCACCAGGTCGAAGGACGCGGCGGTCGAGCCGAGCCGATGGGCGATCTGGGGCGCCGCGGCCGGCGTGTGCTGGGTGTGCGTCGAGGTCGCCACGATGATCGTGCCGACCCGGTCGGCGGCGATGCCCGCCGACGCCAGCGCATCGCGGGCGGCCCGCTCACCCATGTCGAACAGCGACTCCCCCTCGCCGGCGTACCTCCGGGTGCGGATGCCGGACCGGCTCTGGATCCACTCGTCGCTGGAGTCGAGGACCTGGCAGATCTCCTCGTTGTCCACCACCCGCTCGGGTCGATAGACGCCCAGCCCCAGGATCCCGGTCGCGGTCGCTCCGTCGGTCAGCCCGATCGTCGCCATGTCAGCTCCTCGCTGTCAGCCCCGTGTCCGGTCCGCTCGTCGGTCCCGTTCCGGCCAGCGTACGGCGTGCGGGTGGTGCGCCGGAGAGGCGCGATCAGGCCTCGGCCTGCTGGGGCCCGGCGTCGGCGTCGGCGTCGACCTCGCGCGGCAGCCGGAACGTGGCCAGCAGACCGACGACGAGCGCGACCGCGGCGAACCCGGTCGTCAGTCGGCTGGCATGGACCATCGCGTCTGTCGCCGCCGTCGCCACGGCGCTCGCCGAGGGCTGCGCCTGCAGCGCGGCGATCGCGGTGCCGGCGGAGTCGCTCACCGCCGCGGTCACCTTGTCGACCACCGACGAGGGCAACGACAGCGCCTCCAGGTTGCTGCGGGTGCTCCGTCCGAGAGTGGAGATGAGCAGCCCGCCCAGCACGGCCACGCCGAGGGCGGAGCCGAGCTGCCGGACCGTGCTCTGCAGCCCGGAGGCCTGTCCGCTCTCGTCCACGGGCACGTCGGTGAGCAGCAGCGACGTCAGCTGAGCCGTCGCCATGCCCACCCCGACGCCGTACAGGAACAGCCACGCGCACAGCAGCCAGGTGGCGACACCGACCGACAGCGTGAGCGCGATCCCGCCGACCGCGACGGCCTCCAGCGCGAGCCCGAGCTGCACGATCGTGCGCCGCGGCAGCCGCTGCGAGAGCCGAGGCAGCGCCCCGGAGACCAGGAACGTGCCGAGGGCCAGCACGAGGATCACCGCACCGGTGCCGAGCGCGGTGTAGCCGAGCGCACCCTGCAGCAGCAGCGGCAGCGTGAACAGCAGCCCGAACTCCCCGAACGCCACGATCAGCGCGGCCACGACGCCGGCGCTGAACGTCGGGATGGAGAACAGCCCGAGGTCGACCAGCACCGGCCGACCGGCCGACGTACGCCGTCGCTCGAGGAGCACGAACGCCAGCATGGCGGCGGCGCCTCCCGCGATGATCCAGGGCACCGGCGAGAGCCCCGACCCATCCTTGGCTTGCCACCAGCCGTAGGTCTCGGCCTCGATCAGCCCGTAGACGATGGCGCCCATCCCGACCATGGTGAGGACGACGGCCCCGAGATCGCGGCTGGGCGTGGCCGACTCGTCGCGGGTCTCGGGAAGCGCTCGGAGGATGCCCACGATCACCAGCAGGCCGACCGGGATGTTGAGCCAGAACGCCCACCGCCAGGAGACGTCGGTGGCCAGCCAGCCACCCACGAGGGGGCCGACGGCCGCCATCCCTCCGATCGCGGAGCCGTAGACGGCGAACGCGATGGTCCGCCGTTCGCCGGTGAAGAGCGCGTTGAGGCTGGAGAGCGTCGTCGGCAGGATCATCGCGGCGCCGACGCCCTGGACGAACCGGGCGCCGATCAGCATCAGCGCGCTCACCGACAGCCCGGCGACGACCGAGGCCCCGATGAAGACCACCATCCCGACCAGGAACAGGCGGCGGCGACCGAAGAGGTCCCCGATCCTGCCGACGGTGATCAGCAGCGCGGCGAACACCAGGGAGTAGACGGCGTTCATCCACTGCGCCTCGGTGGCGGTGAGCCCGAGGTCGGCGATCACCGTCGGGAGCGCCACGTTGATGATCGTGGCGTCCATGATCACCAGGCTCACGCCGAAGCCGATGGTCAAGAGGGCGGCCCAGTCGCGGTGGGTCATCACGGGCCGATCCTGACAGGCGCCGGCGCTGGGAGAATGCAGTGGGCGGGTGTCGGTCGACCCGGCTAGGGTCGCGCCCGTGGAGGATGCAGACGGAGCGGGGGTCGACGGCCCGGCCGCCCACGAGGAGCCGATGATCGCGGCCCGCGGGCTGCGCAAGTCCTTCGGCGACTTCGAGGCGGTGCAGCGGCATCGACGTCGAGGTCCGCCGCGGCGAGGCGTTCGGCTTCCTCGGCCCCAACGGCGCCGGCAAGTCCTCGCACGATGCGGATGATCGCGGCGGTGTCGCCGCGCTCGGCCGGGGAGCTGCGCATCCTCGGGCTCGACCCGGCCACCGACGGCGCCGGCAGATCCGCGCCCGGATCGGCGTCTGCCCGCAGGAGGACACCCTCGACAACGAGCTCAACGTCGCGCGACAACCTCTACGTCTACGGCCGCTACTTCGGGCTGCCCAAGCGCGGAGGTGCGCGAGCGCGTCCGACGAGCTGCTCGAGTTCGTGCAGCTGACCGAGAAGGCCAAGTCCAGCAGGTCGAGGACCTCTCCGGCGGCATGAAGCGCCGGCTCACGATCGCGCGCGTCGCTGATCAACCGTCCCGAGCTGCTGCTGCTCGACGAGCCGACCACCGGCCTCGACCCGCAGGCGCGGCACGTGCTCTGGGACCAGCTGTTCCGGCTCAAGCAGCAGGGCGTGACGCTGGTCCTCACGACCCACTACATGGACGAGGCCGAGCAGCTCTGCGACCGGCTGGTGGTGATGGACAAGGGCCTGATCGTCGCCGAGGGCTCGCCGCTCGCGCTGATCCGCGAGCACTCCACCCGCGAGGTGGCCGAGCTGCGCTTCGGCGTCGGGCGAGCACGAGGCCCTCGCCGCGAAGGTCGCGGACCTCGGCGAGCGGGTCGAGGTGCTGCCCGACCGGCTGCTGGTCTACAGCCGACGACGGCGAGGAGGTCGATCGCCAAGGTGCACGAGCGCGGGCTGCAGCCGGTCGCGACGCTGGTGCGCCGCTCCACCCTGGAGGACGTCTTCCTGC
This sequence comes from uncultured Actinomycetota bacterium, assembly GCA_963719955.1. Taxonomy (GTDB): domain Bacteria; phylum Actinomycetota; class Actinomycetes; order Propionibacteriales; family Nocardioidaceae; genus Nocardioides. The sequence goes on from CAVRDV010000002.1 coordinate 1,454,793, forward strand.
GGCTCACCGGCCGGACGCTGGTCGACTGATGAGGACGAGATGGCGTCGACGCTGCCGCGGGTGGATCTCGCCGACGGGCTCCCCGTGTCGGACGGGGTGCGCCGGCAGACTCGACTACTGGCTGACCGTCTACCGCCGCACCTGGCGCGGCTCGGTGGTCACCTCCTTCGTGGTCCCGCTGCTTCTACGTCGTCGCGATGGGCGTGCTGCTCGGCGGCTTCGTCGACGGCGACCCGGACCGGCTCGAGGGCGCGACGTCGCTACCTCGCCTTCGTCGTGCCCGGGCTGCTCGCCGCGCAGGCGATGCAGACCGCGGTCGGCGAGACGACCTACCCCGTGATGGGCATGCTCAAGTGGCACAAGACTCTACTACTCGATGCTCGCCACGCCGCTGCGCGCGTCGCGACCTGGTCGCCGCGCACCTCGCGTTCGTCGCTGTTCCGGCTGGCCACCGCCGTGCGCCGTGTTCATGCTGGTGATCGCGCCGTTCGGGGTGTTCGCCACCTGGTGGGGCGCGGTCGGCGTCCTGGGCCGTGCAGCTGCTGGTCGGCATGGCGTTCGCGACGCTGATCTACGCGCTACACCGTCCGGCTGAGGTCCGAGGAGGGCGTTCGGCCTGGTCTTCCGGCTCGGGCGTGCTGCCGCTGTTCCTGTTCTCCGGCGCGTTCTTCCCGATCGCCAACCTCGGCGCCGGTGCTGGAGTGGGTCGCCCGGCTGACGCCGCTGTGGCACGGGGTCGACCTGACGCGGATGCTCACTCTCGACACGGTCGACTGGCCGCTGGCGCTGGTCCACGTCGGCGGTCCTCGCCGCGCTGGTCGCGGTCGGCTGGCGCTGTCGGTGACGCGGTCTCGCGAAGCGGCTGGCGGACTGAGATGACGACGACCGCGGTTCCGCCAGGGCACGCCGCTCCCGGCTGATGCCGCCGCTCGAGGCGATCGCTGCTGCATCCTCGACCGCAACTACGATCGCCTACCGCGGCGCGTGGCAGCTGTTCGTCACCGGCTTCCTCGAGCCGGTGCTCTACCTCTTCTCGATCGGCATCGGCGTCGGCAAGCTGATCGACGACGTTCGAGTTCAACGGCCAGGCGATCCCCTACGCCGACTTCGTCGCCCCCGGCGATGCTCGCCGCCTCGGCGATGAACGGCGCCCTGCTCGACTCGACGTTCAACTTGTTCTTCAAGCTGAAGTACGACAAGCTCTACGACCAGATGCTGGCCACGCCGCTGACGCACCGCCGACGTCGCGCGCGGCGAGATGACCTGGTGTCTGCTGCGCGGCGGCATCTACTCCGCGGCGTTCCTGCTCGTGATGCTCGCGATGGGCCTGCGTCTCGTCGTGGTGGGCGCTGCTGGCGCTGCCCGCGGCGCTGCTGATCGCGCTTCGCGTTCGGCCGCGGTCGGCATGGCGCTGACGACGTACATGCACCAGCTGGCAGGACTTCGAGAAGGTCACCCTCGATCCAGCTGCCGATGTTCCTCTTCTCCGCGACCTTCTTCCCGGTCACGGCCTTCCCCGCCCCGGTGCGCTGGGTGGTGGAGCTGACCCCGCTCTACCGCGGCGTCGTGCTGTGCCGCGAGCTGACCACCGGCGTCGGTGACCTGGGGGTCGCTGGTCTCGGTCGTCTACCTGCTGGTCGATCGGGCTGGTCGGGCTGGTCGTGGTGCGTCGCCGGCTCGACAGCCTGCTGCTGAAGTAGCCCGGCCACGACCGGGTCAGGGGAGCCGGCGCTCGAACCAGGCGGTGTCGACCCACCGGCCGTGCTTGTGGCCGACCTCGGTGAGCGTGCCGACGTGGCGGAAGCCGCAGGCGCGGTGCAGCGCCTCGCTCGGGGCGTTGGGCTGCGCGACCACCGCGACGACGGTGTGGACGCCGTCGGCGACCAGCAGCGCCAGCAGCGCGTCGTACAGTCGCCGGCCGAGGCCCTGCCCCCGGGCGTCCGCCGCCAGGTAGACCGAGCTCTCCCGGGTCCGGTCGTACGCCGGCCGTGAGCGGTAGGCCGAGGAATAGGCGTAGCCCAGCACCGCGTCGCCGTCGACCGCCACCAGCAGGTGGTCGCCGTCGTCGGTCGAGGACAGCCGGTCCTCCCAGTAGCCCGGCGGTGGCGGCTCGAGGTCGAAGGTGGCCACCGACGTCGCCACGGCGTGGGCGTAGATCTCAGCGATCCCCGCGAGGTCGGCCGTCCTGGCCGGCCGGATGCACTCCATGGCGCGGAGTGTGCCACCGCTGCTGCCCGCCCGGGCCGGCTGGTTGCGTCATGCGGAGCGGTCGTGGGAGCGCGCGGTTCGGATGACGTCTGCCCGCCAGCCTGAGGGGAGCCGCCTGGCAGGATGGGCCGCATGTCGATCGAGCCGGAGACCAAGGACTGGACCTGGGTGCTCGAGCGTCCCTGCCCGGAGTGCGGGTTCGACGCGACGGGGGTCGACGTCGCCGACCTGCCGGCGACCCTCACCCGCAACGCCGCGGGCTTCCTCCCCACACTCGCCGCCCCCGGTGCGACGACCCGTCCCGACCCGCAGACCTGGTCGCCGACGGAGTACGCCGCCCACGTCCGCGACGTGCACCGACTGTTCGCCGAGCGCGTCCGTCTGATGCTCGACGGCGACGACCCGCTGTTCGCCAACTGGGACCAGGACGAGACGGCGCTGGCGGAGCGCTACGACCTCCAGGACCCCGCCGTCGTGGGGCCGGAGCTGACCGCGGCGGCGGCCGAGGCGGCCGGTGTCTACGCGGAGGTTCACGGCGAGCAGTGGCGGCGGCCCGGACGCCGCAGCAACGGTTCGGTCTTCACCGTCGAGACACTCGGCCGCTACCACCTGCACGACGTGGTCCACCACCTGTGGGACGTCGGCGGGCAGGCGGTCGGATGAGGCACACCGAGTTCTGGTCCCGGCTGGAGCACGCCCTGGGTGACGGCTACGCCCGCCACTGGGCCGACCAGTTCGTGATGGCCGACCTCGGCTCGCGCACCGCCGGCCAGGCGCTGAGCGAGGGGGTGCCGCCCAAGCAGGTGTGGGCCGCGGTGTGGAGGGCCCTCGAGCTGCCGGCGAGCGAGAGGTGACCGCTCCCGACCTGCATGCCGTCCAGCGGCGCACCATCGGCACCCTGGTCGCCGGGCAGGCGCTCGGCGCGGTCGGCATCACCATCGGCATCGCCACCGCGTCGCTGCTGGCCAAGGACATCTCCGGGTCCGAGAAGATGGCCGGGCTCGCGCAGACCTTCCAGGTGCTCGGCACCGCCGTGGCGTCGTACGGCTTGGCCCGGGTGATGGCCGTGCGCGGCCGTCGCGTCGGCATGGTGACCGGCTTCCTGCTCGGCGCGCTCGGGGCGCTGGTGGTCGTCGTCGCCGGGGTGCTCGACTCGATGACTGTGCTGCTGGTCGGGGCGCTGCTGCTGGGGTCGACGACCGCGGCCAACCTGGGTGCGAGGTACGCCGCCACCGATCTGGCCTCCGACAGCACCCGCGGCCGCTCGCTGGCGATCGTCGTGTGGGCCACCACCATCGGCGCCGTCGCCGGACCCAACCTCACCGGGCTCGCCCAGGACATCGCCGACGGGCTCGGCATCCCAGTGCTCACGGGCCCGTTCGCGTTGGGCAGCATCGGCATGCTGCTCGCGGCGCTCGTCGTGTGGCTGTTCCTGCGCCCCGACCCGCTGTTCGTGGCACGGGAGCATGCGGGTGCCGCGCCGGCAGGCCCGAAGGGCACGTCGTGGGCGCGGGTGGTCGCGGCGGTGCGGGAGCGTCCGGTGCTGGCCGCCGCCACCGCCGGGCTCGGCACCGCCCACGCGGTGATGGTCGCGGTGATGGTGATGACGCCGTTGCACATGGAGCACGGCGGCGCCGAGCTGCGCGTGATCGGGCTGGTCATCTCGATCCACGTGCTCGGCATGTTCGCCTTCGCGCCGCTGTCGGGGTGGGCCGCCGACCGGCTGGGCCGCGCGACGACCGTGGCGATCGGAGGGGTGGTGCTGCTGGTCAGCCTGTTGCTTCAGCGGCCGCTCGCCCGAGGGCAGCTCCTGGCAGATCTTCGCGGGGCTGTTCCTGCTCGGGTTCGGGTGGTCGTTGCGCCACCGTGGCCTCCTCCACCTTGATCGCCGAGCACGCCCCGCTGGAGTCGCGCACCGACGTCCAGGGCGCCTCCGACCTGCTGATGAACGTCGCCGCCGCGCTGGCCGGAGGCGTCGCCGGCGTCATCGTCGGCGCCTGGGGCTACCCCGCGCTCAACGCGTTCGCCGCCCTGATCGCCGCCGGCACCCTGGCCGCTGCGGCCGCTGCTCGGGTCTCCCTGGCGCGGGTCGCAGCGCTGTCCGAGGCATGAGGCCCGTCTGCGACGCCTCGGTGGCCCGTCTGCGACGCCTCGGCTTGCCGAAGTGACGCCCGCGGCGCCGGCCTGCAGCGGCGGCGCGACGCCTGACAGAGTGGACCCGTGAGCAGTGGACCCGTGAGCGAGCAGTCCATCCCTGGCCCGGCTCACCCGTCGTGGGTGCGCGCCGACGTCGCCGTGATCGGCGGCAGCGGCTTCTACGCCTTCCTCGACGACCCGGTCAGCGTCGCCGTCGACACGCCGTACGGCGACCCGTCGGGGGCGATCGCGATCGGCGAGGTGGCCGGCCGCCGGGTCGCGTTCCTGCCGCGGCACGGGCCGCACCACGAGCACCCGCCGCACCGGATCAACTACCGCGCCAACCTGTGGGCACTGCGCTCGCTCGGCGTCCGGCAGGTGCTGGCGCCCTGCGCCGTCGGCGGGCTGCGCGACGAGGTGGCCCCCGGTGACGTGGTGGTGCCCGACCAGCTGGTCGACCGCACCAGCGGGCGGGTCCAGACGTTCGTCGAGACCGGAGCCGTGCACGTGCCGTTCGCCGATCCCTACTGCCCGCGGCTGTCCGACGCCGTGGCGGCGGCCGACCCCGCGGTCAAGCGGGGCGGCGCGATGGTGGTGATCGAGGGGCCGCGGTTCTCCACCCGTGCCGAGTCGCGGTCCTACGCCGCCCAGGGGTGGGCGCTGGTCAACATGACCGGCCACCCCGAGGCGGTGCTCGCCCGGGAGCTGCGGCTCTGCTACGCCGCCATCGCGCTGGTGACCGACATGGACGCCGGCGTCGAGACCGGCGAAGGCGTCGGGCAGGCGGAGGTCTTCGCGCTGTTCGCCCGCAACATCGAGCGGCTGAAGGGCCTGCTGGCCGGCGTCCTGGCCGACCTGCCGGACCCCGCCGGCTGCGCGTGCTCCACCTGGGCCGACGGGATCGACCTCACCTACGAGCTGCCGTGAGGGTGCTGCTGACCGGCTCGGCCGGCTTCATCGGCGGAGCGGTCGCCCGGGCGCTCGAGTCGCGTGGCGACGAGGTGGTCCCGGTCGACCTGATGCTGCCGCAGGCGCACGGGTCGACCGAGCCGCCCGCCGGCACCCACCGCCTCGACGTGCGCGACGCCGACGCGTGGACGAGCGTTGCTCGGCGGACGTCGACGTGGTCTGCCACCAGGCCGCGATCGTCGGCGCCGGCGTCGACCGTCGCCGACCTGCCGGCGTACGCCGCCCACAACGACCTCGGCACGGCCGCCCTGCTCGCGGCGATGCACGCCGCCGGCGTGCGACCGGCTGGTGCTCGCCTCGTCGATGGTGGTCTACGGCGAGGGCCGCTACGCCTGTGCCGCGCACGGCGACCCAGCCCGCGGCGCCGCGGGCCGCCGTCGACCTCGACGCCGGCGATTCGAGAACGCCTGCCCCGTCTGCGGCGGGCCGCTGAGCTGGGAGCTGGTCGCCCGAGGACGCGCCGGTCGACCCGCGCAGCTCCTACGCCGCCAGCAAGGTCGCCCAGGAGCACTACGCCGCCGCGTGGGCCCGCCAAGGCGGGTGGCCGGGTGGTGTCGCTTCGCTACCACAACGTCTACGGCCCGGGCATGCCGCGGGACACGCCCTACTCCGGGGTCGCGGCGATCTTCCGGTCCGCGCTGGAGCGCGGCGAGCCGCCCCGGGTGTTCGAGGACGGCGGCCAGATGCGTGACTTCGTGCACGTCGACGACGTCGCCAGGGCCAACCTCACGGCCCTCGACGCGGTCTGCGTCGCTCCGGAGTCGGCATCCGCCGCCTACAACGTCTGCTCGGGGCGGCCGGTCTCGATCGCCGAGGTGGCCCGCCTGGTCGGGCGCGGCGCGGCCACGCCGCTCGAGCCGGTGACGACGGGGGAGTACCGCCTCGGCGACGTGCGGCACATCGTCGCCTCGCCCGCGCTCGCGACCGCCGAGCTGGGCTTCACCGCCGCGATCGGTCCCGAGGTGGGGCTGCCCGCGTTCGCGACCGCTCCGTTGCGCTGAGCCTGGCCTGGGGTGAGGCCCCACCCGCTCCAGGGCCGCGTCGCGCCACCCTTCACTGCCGGACAGCTCACTGCCGGACAGCTCACTGCCGGACAGCGTGCTCCGCACGCGCAGGGAGCCCAGCCGTCACCTGGCCGTGGGCGTCGCTAGGGCACCCGCGGATCGGCGACCCGGACCGCGACGTTCTTCGTGGTGACGTAGTTGCGCAGTGCCTCCTGGCCCTTCTCGCGGCCGAAGCCGGATCGCTTCACGCCTCCGAAGGGAGTCTCGATGCCGCCTGCGAACCACTCGTTGACGAAGACCTGGCCGGCCACGAGCCGGTCGGCGGTCCACAGCGCCCGGTCCAGGTCGCGGGTGAAGACGCCGGCGACCAGCCCATAGTCGGTGCCGTTGGCGATCCTGATCGCCTCGTCGGTCGTGTCCGCCCGCAGCACCGACAGCACCGGGCCGAACACCTCCTCCCGCGCCATTTCCGAGGCCGGGTCGACGTCCACGAGCACAGAGGGCGACATGAACCACCCCGGACGGTCAAGGACCCGGCCGCCGAGCGCCGCGGCCGCGCCGCTGGCCAGCGCCCGCTCGGCGAAGCCGGCCACCCGCGCGAGCTGGCCCTGGGACACCACCGGCGTGAGCTCGGCGTCGTCGATGCCGGCGCCCACGTGCAGGTCGCGCGCCACCGACACGACCCGGTCCACCACCTCGTCGTGGAGCCGCGCGGGCACGATCAGCCGCGACATCGCCGAGCACACCTGGCCAGCGTTGGAGAAGATGCCCCAGCGGATGGACTCCACCAGCAAGTCCAGGTCGGCGTCGTCGTAGACCACCGCTGCGGACTTGCCGCCGAGCTCCATGACCGTCGGCACGATCCGTTCCGCGGCCGCGTGCAGGACCGACCGGCCGGTGTCCACCGAGCCGGTGAACACTACCTGGTCGACGCCGGGGTGCCGGACCAGCGCCGCGCCCGCGTCGTCCCCGTCACCGGTCACCAGGTTGAAGGCCCCCTCGGGCAGACCGGCTGCCTCGACCGCCTCCGCGATCACGTGGCAGCCCAGCGGGTCGAGCTCCGGCGCCTTCACCACCACGGCGTTCCCGGCGGCCAGCGCCGGCGCCACCCCGCGGCCCACCATCTCGGCGGGGTAGTTCCAGGGGATGACGTGCGCGGACACCCCGTGCGGGACCGGGATCGTGTAGTCCACGTAGCCGTCGCCCAGGGGGATGTACGTGCCCTCCAGCTTGTCGGCCAGCGATCCGTAGTACTCGAAGTAGCGCACGGTCCCGTCGATCTCGGTGTAGGCCTCGGAGAGCGACTTGCCCGAGTCGAGGCTGACCACGCGCGCGGCCCGGTCTCGGCGGGCGGCCAGCTCGCGACCGATGTCGGTGACCCAGCGCAGCCGCTGGGCCGGACGCACCGAGACCAGGGCCCGGGAGTCCACGCACGACCGGGCGGCCGCCACGGCGGCGTCGATGTCGCGCGCGGTGCCGAGCGCCACCTCGGCCAGCGGCTGCCCGGTGGCGGGGTCCCACACGGTACGGCGACCGCCGTCCGCGGCGTCGACCCACCGCCCCGCAACGTAGTTGCGCCAGTAGGGCTCGAGCTCGGGCGCGGGCGACAAGGTGGTCACATCCTCAGGCGTTCGTTCTTCGGATCGTAGGCGGGCTCGGCGAGGACCCGGGCGGCGCACCGCTCACCGACGACCTCGACCGCGAGCCGCGTGCCCGGGACGGCGTCCTCGGGACTGAGCCACGCGAAGGCGTGTCCAGCGCCGGTGGTGTAGCCGTAGCCGCCGCTGCTCACCAGCCCGACGGCCCGGTCACCCTGGTAGACCGCCTCGCCGCCGACGCAGTCCGCGTCGCCGGCCTCGATCGACAGGTACGCACTCGCCCAGCGCCGAGGCCGCTCGCCCCGGCGCACCAGAGCGGCTCGTCCCAGGAAGTCGCCCTTGCCCAGGTGCACGAACGCTCCCACCCCGGCCTCGATCGGGTCGACGTCGTGGGTCAGGTCGCGTGAGGTCCGGTAGGCCTTCTCCATCCGCAGGCTGTTCAGTGCGTGGTTGCCGACGTCGGCGAGCCCCAGGTCCGCCCCGGCCGCGACCAGGCCGTCGTACACGCTCAGCATGTCCTCCGCGGGCAGGTGCAGCTCCCACCCGAGCTCCCCGGTGAAGCCGACCCGCAGCGCCCGCACCGGGACTCCGCAGACCTCGAGGTGCTGCGCCGACAGCCACGAGAACGCCTCGTTGTCCAGCGCCGCCGCGGTGCAGCGGCCCAGCAGCACCCGGGAGAGCGGGCCGGCGAGGACCAGGACGCCCAGCTCACGGGAGCGTATGTCGACTCGCACGTCGCCGTCGGCCGGGAGATGGGTGCGCAGGTGTTCGAGGTCCTTGCGCTCTCCGACCGCCGCGGACACCAGATAGAAGCGGTCTTCGGCGAGGCGGGTGACGGTCATCTCGCTCTCCAGCCGCCCGGTCGGAGTGAGCAGGTAGGTGAGCCCGATCCGGCCGACTCGTGGAAGCCGGCTGGTGGTGAGGGCGTCGAGGGCGGCCGCCGCGTCCGCGCCGGACACCTCGAGCTTGGTGAACGCGCTGAGGTCCAGCAGGCCCACCCGCTCGCGGACGGCGCGGCACTCCTCGCGCACGGGCTCGAACCAGTCGACCCGGCGGAACCCCACCCGGTCCTCCGCCGGAAGGCCCGCCACGCCGGGAAACCACTTCGGGCGCTCCCAGCCGTAGACCTGGGTGAAGACCGCTCCGCGCTCGGCGAGCCGGTCGCCCAGAGGCGTGGCGTGCAGCGGCCGCATCGCGGGGCGCTCGAGTCCCGGGATCGGCGTGCGGTGCCGGTACTCGTAGTCCTCCAAGCCCTTGAGCCGCCCGTAGTCGGGATGCGCGTCGGGGATGAAGCCGAACCGCCGGGCGTCGTAGCCGCGCACGGACAGCTCGGTCTCCCCGTGCACCATCCACCGAGCGAGCTCTCTCCCCAGGCCGGGACCGTCGGCGATGCCGACCTGGGCGCCGCAGGCCATCCAGAAGCCCGGGACGCCGGACGGCCCCAGCATCGCCTCGCCGTCCGGGGTGTGGGTGATCGCGCCCCGGATCATCCGCCGGATGCCGACCTCCGCCAGCAGCGGCATCCGCTCGAAGGCCCGTTCCAGCCACGGGCCGATCCGATCCAGGTCCGCGGGGAAGAGCGGGTGCTCCAGCTCCCAGGGCGGGCCCTCCACCCAGGCGCCCTCGGCGCCGGACTGCTCATAGATCCCGATCAGCCCGGCGGTCTGCTCCTGGCGCAGGTAGCCGGAGACGTAGTCGTCACGGATCACCGGCAGCTCGGTGTCTCTGGCCTCGATCTCCGGGACGTCGTCGGTGACCAGGTAGGTGTGCAGGGCGTTGGCCATCGGCACCCGCAGACCCACCATGGCCGCGACCCGGTCGGCGTAGCAGCCGGCGGCATTCACCACCTGTGCGCAGGTCACCGTGCCGGCGTCGGTCTCCACCTCGAAGTCCCCGTCGCGGCGACGCCGGATCGCGAGCACCCGGGTGCGTCGCCGGACCCTCGCGCCCTTCGCCCGGGCGCCGGCCAGCAGTGCGTGCGTGGCACCCGAGGGGTCGACGTGGCCGTCGTCCGGCGTCCAGACCGCGCCGAGCACCTCGCTGACGTCGTAGAACGGCTGGTGGCGCGAGACCTCCGCCGCCGACACCCACGCCATCGCGTTGCCGGCGTACGCCGCCACGCCCAGCTGACCGCGCAGCCAGTCCACCTCCACCGGCTCGTAGGCGAGCCGGAAGCTCCCGCAGCCGTGCCAGGAGGTGGCCACCCCCGTCTCGGACTCCAGCCGCGCGTAGAGCTCGGTCGCGTAGCGGCGCATCGCCGCCAGCGTGTGCCCGCCCACCGAGTGGGTGACCTGGCCGGCCGCGTGCCAGGTGGAGCCCGAGGTCGGCTCCGCCTTCTCGAGCAGCAGCACGTCGCTCAGGCCCTGATGGGCCAGGTGGTAGGCGACGCTGGCGCCCACGATGCCGCCGCCCACGACGACGACGGTCGCCTGCTCGGGAAGACCCATGACCACTCCAACCCGGGGATGTCACATCTGTACGACGCAGATTGATCTGCGGTATATTCGTACCATGACGGCAGCGCCGCCGACCAGCATGTCGATCCTCGAGGCCATGGCGGAGGCCTACGACGAGTTGACCCCGCAGCTGCAGAGCGCCGCCCGCCACCTGTTGGACCATCCCAACGGCATCGCGGTGTCGTCGATGCGCCAGGTGGCCGAGGAGGCGGGGGTCCAGCCGAACACGCTGGTGCGGCTGGCCCGGTGGCTGGGCTTCGAGGGGTACGACGACCTGCGTCGCCACTTCCGCGAGGAGCTCGCGCGTCCCGGGCAGTCGTTCCCGTCCAAGGCCCGGTGGCTGCAGAGCCTGGCGGCCCGAGGCCGGCACGGGGCCCTGCTCTCGGAGATGGCCGCTGCCTCGATGGCCAGCGTCGAGCAGGTCTACGCCGACACCGACTCCGCCCGGCTGCGCCGGGTCGCCGACCTCATCCTGCAGGCCCGCCGCACCTCGGTGCTCGGCGTCGGCACCGCTGGTCCGCTGGCCACGAACTTCTGCTACGTCGGCGGGATGGTGGCTCCGAACCTGGTGGCGATCCCGACCAACGGCGGCCTCGCGATCGACGACGTGGCTCGGATGGCCCCCGGAGATGTGCTGGTCGCCATGACGTTCTCGCCGTATCGGCTCGAGATCGTCGAGGCGACCCGGATGGCGCGCGACCTCGGGGTCACGGTGGTGGCCGTCACCGACACCCGGAGCTCGCCGATCGCCCGCCTTGCCGACCACGCCTTCGTCGTCCCCACCGAGTCCCCGCAGTACTTCTCCAGCGTGATCGGGGCGGTCGCTCTCCTGGAGACGCTGCTGGCCTTCATGGCCGCCGATGCTGCGGACGATGCCGCGGCGGCGATCGAGGACTTCCACGAGCGCCGGCGCCGGGCCGGCGTCTACACCTAGCGTCCAGGAGTAAGCATGCCGTTGGCACATCCGGGTCTGAAGGACCCCGAGTACTACGTCCCGGGGCTGTCGCGGGACTGGGTCGCCCAGCGCTACGGGATCGCCCCCGAGCAGGTGGCGAAGCTCGGGTCGGCGGAGAACCCGCTCGGGCCTTCCCCGCGGGCGGTCGCGGCGGTACGCGAGGCCGCGGACCGTCTGGACCTCTACCCCTCCTGGACGTCCGAACCTCTGCGCGAGGAGCTGGCGCGGACCTATGGGGCGACGCCGGAGCAGTACGTCGTGGGCGCGGGCGAGACCGAGCTGATCTCGTGCCTGATCCGCGCCTTCGCCGAGGTCGGGGGCAAGGTCCAGATGCCGCGGCCGTGCTTCCCGATCTACCACCTCTTCGCCGAGGCCGAGGGGCGGCGGGCGGTCATGGTCGACACGGTGGACATGGCCGTCGACGTCGACGCCTACGTCGCCGCGATCGAACCCGACACGCGGGTGGTGTTCGTGACCGTGCCGCACTCTCCCTCCGGCGGCTGGCTGGAAGAGGCCGAGCTGCGGCGGATCATCGAGGCCGCCCCGCATGCGCTGGTGGTGCTCGACGAGGCCTACGTGCACTACTCCGGCACGGAGGGACATCTGCACCTGGCTCACGAGTACCCCCACGTGATCGTGCTGCGCACCTTCTCCAAGGCCTTCGGCCTGGCCGGCCTGCGTCTAGGCTTCGGCGTGGCCGACCGGGCGATCATCGACCCGCTGCTGGCGGTCAAGCCGACCTGGAACGTCGGCCAGCTCCAGCTCGCCGGGGGCATCGCCGCCCTCGGCGATACCGACCACGTCGCGCGGACCGTGGCCCTCGTTGCCGAGCAGCGCGCCCGGGTGGCCTCCCGGATGGCGGACCTGGACCGGTTCCGGATGGTCCCGGGCTCGCGGGCCAACTTCTTCCTGGTCCAGATCCTCGACCCGGCCACGGAATCCAACGCCGTCTTCGAAGGGCTGTTGGAACGGGGGGTCGTGGTCAAGGACGGCTCGGTGTCCTTCCGCGGCCTGGGCGACCGTTACCTTCGCGTGGACGTCAATCTCGAGGCCCACATGGACCGCTTCGTCGACGCGTTGGAGGACCTACCGTGAGAACCGACGCCTCGACACCCCGCGCCCTCCCCGGGCGTGCCTACACCGACCCGGAGACGTGGCGGCGCGAGCTGGACGAGGTGTTCGCGACGACCTGGCAGCTGGTGGGCCATGTGGGGCAGATCCCCGACGACGGCAGCTACCTCACCGCCACGGTCGGCGACCAGGGTGTGATCGTGCTTCGCCACGCCGGCGAGGTCCGCGCCATGTACAACGTCTGCCAGCACCGCGGCCACGAGCTGCTGTCCGAGGACACCGGCCACGTGAGCGTCATCATCTGCCCGTACCACGCCTGGACCTATGACACCGCAGGCCAGCTGATGCACGCCCGTGGCGCCGACGTGGGTCAGATCTGCGTACCGCGCATCCGTGTGGAGTCGCTGGGTGGGTTCCTGTTCGTCAACCTGGACCCCGACGCCGTGCCGCTGCAGGCGCACCTGCCCGGCGTCGCCGAGGAGCTGGCCGCGCTCGAGCCGGACTCCGCCGACCGGGTCCTCAGCTGCACCAACACCGCCGTCGTCGAGGCGAACTGGAAGCTCGCCGTCGAGAACTACAACGAGTGCTACCACTGTCCCAACGTCCACACCGCATTCACCACCGGAGTCGTCGCCCGCAACAGCTACCGGATCTCCAGCGACGGTCCGTGCGTGCGTCACACGGCCCAGGCCAGCGCCCGCACCGCCTACCGCCGTGACTCCGCCGACGACGCGTACGGCGCGTTCTTCGTCTGGCCGGCCTCGTCGGTGCAGTGCTACCCCGGCCGCGTCCTGAACACCTTCCGGTGGGTCCCGATCGCGGTCGACCGCACGCTGCTGATCCGCCAGTGGTGGTTCCGCGCGCCCACACCCACTGCCGAGGAGCAGGAGGTCATCGACCTGGACTGGGAGACCACCGTGGCCGAGGACCTGAGGCTGCTCGCGTCGGTGCAGCGGGGGATGCGCAGCCGCGGGTACCAGCCGGGGCCGCTGGTGCTGGACCCCTCCGGCGTCGCCGACACCAACAGCGAGAACCCGGTCCTGCACCTGCAGGACCTCGCAGCCGCAGCGCAGCGAGACGACACCACGTCGTGAACGGAGGCTACGGCGATGCGCTGCTCGCCGCCGCGAACGAGACGCCGTCGTTGGCTCTCACCGACACCGAACCCGGCCTCGACATGGTCCGGCTGCGCGGCGACCGACTGCGGCGGGTGCGTCAGGCGCTGGCCGACGCGGACGTCGACGCCGCGCTGATGTTCGACCCGATCCAGCTGCGCTACGCCACCGGCTTCCGGGCCTATGCGACCTTCCAGATGCACATCCCCTCCAACTACCTGCTGGTCACTCTCGACGGCCCCGTGGTGATGTTCGCCGTGGAGCAGGTGGCGCCACTGGCCTCGGCCCTGGAGACCATCGACGAGGTCCGCAACCCGGTCCCGATCACGCCGTTCGGCGCGGGGTCCCGGCTCGAGGAGAACCTCGACCGACTCGCGCGGACGCTCACCGCGACCCTCGGCCCCGGCCGGCGGCGGCTCGCCGTCGGCCGCTGCCACGTCGCCCTCCCGGCCGCCCTCGAGCGGTGCGGCCTGCGCGTCGTCGACGCCGACCTCCCACTCGAGCGCGCCCGCAGCATCAAGCTGCCCGACGAGGTGCGCTGCCTCAACGTCGCCATCGGGGTTGCCGAGACGGCGCTGTACCGGGTGCGCGAGGCTGTGGAGCCCGGCACCGGAGAGCACGACCTGACCGCGATCCTGCACGCCGTGAACGTCCAGCACGGCGGGGACCGGATCGAGACTCGGCTGCTGTCGTCCGGAGACAGGATCAACCCCTGGGAGCGCGAGGCCAGCGGCCGACGGCTCCGCCCCGGCGACCTGATCGCCGTCGACACCGACATGGTCGGTCCGCTCGGCTACTGTGCCGACATCTCCCGCACCTTCCACTGCGGTCCCGGCAGACCGAGTGGCGCGCAGCGCTCGTTGTACGCCGCCGCGCTCGAGGAGGTCACCCACAATGCCGGGCTGCTGGAACCCGGCCTCCCCTTCGCCGAGCTGACCGCGAAGCTGTGGAAGCGTCCTGACAGATACCGTGACCGCCGCTACGACATGGCCGTCCACGGCATCGGCATGTCTGACGAGTGGCCGTGCATCTTCCAGGACGAGGAGGTGGATGCGTCCTATGCCGGTGTCGTCGAGCCGGGCATGGTGCTGGCGGTCGAGAGCTACATCGGAGAGCTCGGCGGCGCCGACGGCGTGAAGCTCGAGGACATGATCCTGGTCACCGACCGCGGCACGCGGTCGCTGACCCGGTTCCCCTACGAGGAGGATCTTCTCGGATGATCGCGGCGCAGGGGACAGGGGCGGCCCGGCTGGCGGAGTTCCTGGGGGACCACCGGTCTTGGCTCACCGACCAGCATCGCGGGCGGGCGCGCGCGTTCGTTGCGGACACCCTCGCCTGCATGGTCCACGGCGCCGCCCAGCCGTGGGCCCGCGCCGCCGTCGCCCACGCCCTGCGCTCCGGCGGGGCCGGCCCCTGCCTCGTCGTCGGCGACGGTCGCTCGACCTCCGCGGCGATGGCGGCCTTCGCCACGGGCGTGTGCGCGCACGCCTTCGAGCTCGACGACGTCCACGAGGAGGCCATCTCCCACCCCGGCGCGGTCGTCATTCCGGCCGCGCTCGCCGCGGCACAGGAGCTCGGCTCCGGAGGACGGGAGCTGCTCGACGCGATTGTCGTGGGCTACGAGGCGATGGGCCGGGCCGGCATCGCGGTCGGCCCCGCCGCCCACATGCGAGCCGGCTTCCACCCCACCGGCCAGTCCGGTGTCTTCGGCGCCGCCGCCGCGGTCTCGGTGCTGCTGGGCCTCGACGCCCGGGGCATGCTCGACGCCTTCGGGCTGGCCGCCTCGTTCGCGTCGGGCACCACTGAGTTCAGCCAGAGCGGCGGAATGAGCAAGCGGCTGCACGCGGGACGGGCGGCCGAAGGCGGGCTCACCGCCGCCCGCCTCGCCGCCGACGGGGTCGAAGGCCCCTCCGGCGGGCTCGACGGTCGCTACGGCTTCTGCCGGATCTTCACCACCGAACCCCGGTTGGACCTGCTCACCGCCGAGCTGGGAACCCGGTGGATGGTCGAGGAGATCACCGTCAAGCCCTACGCCGCCTGCAGTGACATCCACCCGCTGATCGACGCGGCGCTGGCCCTCCGTGCGGACGGGGTCGACCCGGTGGCCATCGAGTGGATCGAGGCCGAGGTGCCGACCAAGGCTGCCGAGCAGAACGCGATGGACGGCACGACCTCGGTGATGGCGGCCCAGTACAGCGGCCCCTTCAACATCGCGGCCGCCTTCCTGGCCGACCCGACCGACCCCGCGACCTATGCGCCGGAGAGGATCGTCGACCCGGGCATTGCCGCGCTTCAGGCCAAGGTCGCCCCGCTGAGGCCCAGCGGCGAGTTCGACGCCACCTACGCCTGGAAGATCGCCGGCCGCGTCCGCGTGCGCCTGCGCGACGGCAGCACGCGCCAGCGCACGGTCGCGGGCCAGCTGGGGTCGATGCACCAGCCGTTGAGCCAGGAGCAGCTTCGCGCCAAGCGGGGTCGCATCGTGGGCGACCGGCTCGACATCCCCCGCCTTGAGCGGGCGCTGCGCGACCTCCACCGAGCCGGCGGCGTCGCCGAGTTGACGGAGACGCTCGGGGTGGCCCGCCCTGACGCCGAGTCGGGCATTCAGTGCCTGGACACGCAAGCGACCGCGGGCACGGCGACGCCCCGAAGGCTCACCAGCCGGTGAACAGCAGGTGCTGGACCACCAGCGCGAAGCCGACCTGGAGCCACAGCCCACGCTCCCGCCACCGCTGCGGCAGCAGGGCGCAGCCGACGAGCAGCCACGGCACGAAGGGCAGCCAGATCCGCTCGACCTCCGCGCGGCTCATCTGCGACAGGTCGGCGGCGAGGACCATCGCGGCCCCCGCGGCGGCCAGCCCTAGCGGCACCCGGGCCTCCGCCAGCCAGTGCCGCCAGCGGGACGCCGCCGCGGTGAGCCCCGGCCACAGCAGCGGCCCGGCGGCGAAGGTGAGCGCGGCCAGGTTGCCCCACATCCAGTACGCCGGCGGGCGGCGGCCCCCGACGCCCTCGAAGTAGCGGCCCTTCAGCACCCCGAGGGCCTCCCACCAGAGGAAGCCGTAGGCCGCGAACGCCAGCACCACCGCGGACGCCGCGAGCGCAGCCGGCACCAGCGGCCGCCAGCTGCGTCCCAGCCAGAGCACCGTCACGGCGAGGATCCCGAGCAGCGGCAGGCCGTAGGACAGCATCACGCAGTAGCCCAGCAGCAGCCCCGCGAGCAGTGACCAGGGCAACCAGGAGCGGCCACGAGCGGTCGCGGCGAAGGCCAGCGCGACCATGCCCCAGGCCGCGACGGCGGCGAACATCGCGTCGGCCGAGACGGCCTGCCAGATGGCGGCCGGACCGAGCACCAGGAACGGCGCCGCCCGGCGGGCCCACGCCTCGGCGCCGAGCCGGCGCATGAGGACCAGCACCGCCACCGCCGTGGTGGCCGCGACCGTCGTGACCACCAGGCCGGCCGCGAAGCCGCCGCCCAGGCCGAGCCGGACCAGCACCACGAAGAAGCCCAGCGCCCCCGGCGGGTGACCGGCGATGTGCACCGGCCAGTTGTTCGGCTCGGCGGAGTAGGGGATGCGCGAGACGTAGATCTCCAGCGTCGCGGGGAAGTCGGTGGTCGCCCGCGCGGTGTCGAGGTACTCGTAGTCGGTGGTCAGGATGTGCCCGATCCCGTCCGGGCCGTCGACGAACGCGAGCGCGAGCAGCCAGGCCAGCCCTCCGGCGTAGACGGCGAGCAGGAGGCGGCGCCAGGGGAGGGTCTCGGCCAGCCGGCCGGCGTACACCGCGCCGAGGACCCCGAAGAGCAGCGCGAACGGCGTCCCCCAGCCCAGCCGCGGGTCCCAGTCGGCGTGCAGGGGCGGGAAGTGGAAGACCCGGACGTTCCACCCGGTCACCGCCGGCAGGGCCATCGCGACCACCATCAGCGCCACGCCGCCGGCCAGCGCCCAGCCGAGGGCGCGGGAGGGCCCGGTCGTCGGTCGGGAGTCCTCGGGGGCGGTCCCGGAGGTGGACGTGGCGGGCACGGGTCGAGCCTAGGCGCGGGTGTCGCGATCACCGGGACGGGTACGGGACCGTCAGGCTCTCGTAAGGCCGAGGACAGCACGTCTGAGCGGGGGAGGTCCTAGCGTGGCTGACGTGACCGACTGCGACCTGATCCTCCCCTGCCGGGACGAGGCTCCGGCGCTGCCCGACCTGCTCTCACGGGTGCCGTCGGCGCTGCGGGTGATCGTGGTCGACAATGGCTCCCGCGACGACACCGCTGCGGTCGCCGAGCGGCTCGGGGCGACGGTGGTGACCGAGCCGCGGCCGGGCTACGGCGCCGCCGTGCACGCGGGCGTCGCGGCCGCCACGGCCACCCACGTGGCGGTGATGGACGGCGACGGCTCCTTCGACCCCGCCGCCGTGCTGCCGCTGCTGGCCGAGGTCTCCTCGGGGCGCGCAGACCTGGCGATGGGACGCCGGCGTCCGGTGGGGCGGGGCGTGTGGCCCTGGCACGCTCGAGCCGGCAACGCCCTGGTGGTGGCCTGGATGCGGTGGCGGTGGGGGCTGACGGTGCGCGACTTCGGGCCGCTGCGGGTCTGCCGCCGCGACGCCCTGCTGGCCCTGGGGGTGGAGGACCGCCGGTTCGGCTACCCGTTCGAGCTGTTGCGCCGGGCGACGCAGGCCGGGTGGCGGGTGGTCGAGCACGACGTGGCCTACCTCCCGCGGGCGGCCGGCACCCGGTCGAAGGTGTCCGGCTCGGTGCGGGGCACCGCCCGCACCGCCCGCGACCTGTGGCGGGTGGCGCGATGACCACGCCTCCGGAGTACGCCGGCCGCGCACGCGTGCTGGTGGTCGCGAAGGCGCCCGTGGCGGGGGTGGTGAAGACCCGGCTCGGCGCGACCGTGGGGATGGCCGCGGCCGCTCGGCTGGCCGCCGCCGCCCTGCTCGACACGGTGCGCGCGGCGATCGAGGCGGTGGGACCCGACCGGTGCGTGCTGGCGCTGGACGGCGACCTGGCCCTCGGCGAGCGGGGTGACGAGCTGGCGGCCGCCGCGGCCGGCTGGGTCGTCGTACCGCAGCGTGGCGAGGGGCTGGGCGAGCGGCTCGCCGCCGCCCACCACGACGCCGGGCCCGGCCCGCTGGTGCAGGTCGGGATGGACACCCCGCAGGTGACGCCGGCCCTGCTCGCCGAGGTGGCCGCCGGGCTCGACACCGCGGGCGCCGTGCTCGGCGCGGCCACCGACGGCGGATGGTGGGTGCTCGCGCTGCGCGATCCCCGCGACGCGCAGGTGCTGCGCGGGGTCTCGATGTCCACGGACACCACCGGGGCGGCGACGCTCGACGCCCTGGTCGGCTCCGGGCTCACCGTCGGGGCTGCCGCCAGCCTCCGTGACGTCGACACCGCCGAGGACGCCGCGGCGGTCGCGGCCCTCGCGCCCGACACGGAGTTCGCCGCCGCCTGGGGCGTCTGCCTCGCCGCGCGGGAGATCGCCCGATGACCACCCTCGGGGGCGCGCCCTTCGCGGAGGCCTACGCCGCGGCCCTCGGCGGCGACGGGCAGGCGGTGGTGCGCGGCAACGGTGCCGACGGGCTGCTGCCGGTGCGGCGCTGGCTCGGCGCGGCCGACGACTCCGACGTGGCGCTGCTGGCCCACTGTCGGGGTCGCACGCTCGACATCGGCTGCGGGCCCGGGCGGATGAGCGCCCATCTCGCGTCGCTCGGGCTGCCCGTGGTGGGGCTCGACCTGGTGCCCGAGGCGGTCGCCCAGACCCGGGCCCGCGGCGTCCCCGCCGTCGAGGGCGACGTCTTCGGGCCGGTGCCGCACGAGGGGTCCTGGGAGACCGCGCTGCTGGCCGACGGCAACATCGGCATCGGCGGCGACCCGGTGCGGCTGCTGGCCCGGGTCGGGGCGCTGCTGGCCCCGGCGGGTCGGGTGGTGGCCGACCTGGCCGCGCACGGCACCGGCGTCCGGCGTACCGCCCTCACCATCCACACCGGCGGCCGGGAGAGCCACCCGTTCCCGTGGGCCGTGGTGGGCGCCGAGGCGATCGCCGGGGTGGCCGAGGAAGCGGGGCTGGTCGCCCACGAGGTCCACGAGCACGCCGGGCGCTGGTTCGCGGTGCTGGGGGTGCTCGGATGAGGCTCGCGGCGCCGCGCGAGGAGGACTTCCGCTCCCGGCTGCGCGGCCCGGAGGTGGCCTCCCGGGTGGGGCTGTGGCTCGGGGTCTGCTTCGGCGTGGCGTTCCTCACCGGGCTCTACAGCCACGTGGCGCAGCAGCCCGACCCGGTGCTGCCGCTGCCGACGCGCCCCGTGGGGCTCTACCGGGTCACCCAGGGGCTGCACGTGCTCGCGGGCACCGCCGCCGTGCCGCTGCTGCTGGTGAAGCTCTGGACGGTGTTCCCCAAGCTCTTCACCCGGCCGCCGCGGCAGCTGCGCGAGCTCGCCCTGCACGGCCTCGAGCGCGCATCCATCGCCGCGCTGGTCGCGGCCGCGATCTTCCAGCTGGCCACCGGCCTGATGAACTCCGCCCAGTGGTACCCCTGGGCGTTCTCCTTCCGCGCCACGCACTACGCCGTCGCCTGGGTGGCGATCGGCGCGCTGGTGGTCCACGTCGCGGTGAAGCTGCCGCTGATCCGCCGGTCGCTGACCGGTGACGTCGACGACGACGCGGTGGAGCGCTCGGCGGATCTGCCCGCCCCCGGGCTGAGCCGGCGCTCGCTGCTGCGCACCACGTGGGTGGCGGCCGGGATCGCGGTGCTGGCCACCGCGGGCGCCACGGTGCCGTGGCTGCGGCGGGTGTCGGTGCTCGCCGTGCGGTCCGGAGACGGGCCCGGCGGGGTGCCCATCAACAAGTCGGCCGCCGCGGCGCGGGTGACCGAGACGGCCACGGCGGCGGACTACCGGCTGGTCGTCGCGTACGCCGGCCGGACGGTGTCGCTGTCGCGCGCCGACCTCGAGGCGCTGCCGCAGACGACCGAGGAGCTGCCGATCGCGTGCGTGGAGGGCTGGAGCGCGAGCGGGTCCTGGACCGGGGTCCGGGTCCGCTCGCTGCTCGACCTGGTCGAGGCGCCGCGCGGCTCGGCGGTGCGGGTGGAGTCGCTGCAGGAGGCCGGGCCGTTCCGGGTCACCCGGCTGCCGGCCGCCTTCGCCGACGACGACCTGACGCTGCTGGCGCTGGGGCTGGCCGGCGAGCCGCTGTCGCTGGACCACGGGTTCCCCGCCAGGCTGATCGCGCCCAACCGGCCCGGCGTGCTGCAGACCAAGTGGGTGGCCCGGTTGGACGTTCTGGCCGACGAGGGGGAGACGTGACCGGGCGGCCCGAGGCTGGACGGATCCTCCTGGGCGCGCTGGGCGTCGCGGGGGCGGCGTACGGCGGGTGGCTGCTGCTGCAGCGCGGCCTGGCCGACCTGGTGGCCACGGTGGTGTGGCTGGCCGGCGGGGTGGTCGCGCACGACGCCGTGCTGGCGCCGCTGACGCTGCTGCTGGGGGTGCTCTCGGCCCGGCTGCTGCCGGAGGGCTGGCGTGGCCCGGCGGCTCGCTTCGCGGTGCTGGCCGGACCGCTGACCCTGCTCGCCGTGCCGGTGCTCGGCCGGTTCGGCGCGCGCGCCGACAACCCCACGCTGCTGGACCGGCCCTACGCCGCCGGCTGGGCGCTGGTCGTCGGGCTCTGCCTGGTGGGGGTGGCAGTGGGGGCGTCAGTGGGGGCGTGGTGGCGCGGCCGGGCGGGCGGGGCGGCAGGCGCCGCGACACGCCGGGACGACGTACGGTGATCGAACACGTGTTCGGGCTAGATTGTGGCCACAGGTGACACGGCTGGCCCGGCTCTCCACAGACGTCTCCGCCTTCCTCGGCGTTGTCGGTGGGTCGCTCTAGCGTCACTCCCGACAGATCGACCACCCACGATTTCACCGGCCGCGGGCTCGCGGCGACCAACGTCAGCGGGAAGCCGCTGGAGAGGACGGATGCGACATGGCTGGTGGAGACCGCGAGAAGGCGCTGGACGCCGCGCTCGCCAGATCGAGAAGCAGTTCGGCAAGGGCTCGGTGATGCGCCTCGGCGACGAGACCCGCGCCCCGCTGGAGGTCATCCCGACCGGGTCGATCGCCCTCGACGTCGCGCTCGGCCTCGGCGGCCTGCCGCGCGGCCGGGTCGTGGAGATCTACGGTCCGGAGTCCTCCGGCAAGACGACGGTCGCCCTGCACGCCGTGGCCAACGCCCAGGCCGCCGGCGGCATCGTGGCGTTCATCGACGCCGAGCACGCGCTCGACCCGGACTACGCCAAGACCCTCGGCGTCGACACCGACGCGCTGCTGGTCTCCCAGCCCGACTCCGGTGAGCAGGCGCTCGAGATCGCCGACATGCTGATCCGCTCCGGCGCGCTCGACCTGATCGTCATCGACTCGGTGGCGGCGCTGGTGCCCCGCGCCGAGATCGAGGGCGAGATGGGCGACAGCCACGTCGGCCTCCAGGCCCGGCTGATGAGCCAGGCGCTGCGCAAGATGACCGGTGCCCTCAACAACTCCGGCACCACCGCGATCTTCATCAACCAGCTGCGCGAGAAGATCGGCGTGATGTTCGGCTCGCCCGAGACCACCACCGGTGGCCGGGCGCTGAAGTTCTACTCCTCGGTCCGCCTCGACGTGCGCCGCATCGAGACGCTCAAGGACGGCACCGACACGGTCGGCAACCGCACCCGCGTCAAGGTCGTCAAGAACAAGGTGGCCCCGCCGTTCAAGCAGGCCGAGTTCGACATCATGTACGGCAAGGGCATCAGCCGCGAGGGCGGCCTGATCGACGTGGGCGTCGAGGCGGGCCTCGTCCGCAAGGCCGGCGCCTGGTACACCTACGAGGGCGACCAGCTCGGCCAGGGCAAGGAGAACGCCCGCAAGTTCCTCAAGGACAACCCCGACCTGGCCAACGAGCTGGAGAAGAAGATCCTCGAGAAGCTCGGCGTCGGCCCGCAGCTCGACGCCGAGGCCGCCCCGGTCGAGGCCCTGTCTGACGAGCCCATCGGTGTCGATGACTTCTGAGCTCGGCGAAGCCGCGGCAGCGAGTCGAGACCTCGCCGCTGGCGCGGCGACGTCGCGGCCGGGGTCGACCGCGTGGGTGGCGGGAGCGTCCGGAGGCGCCCCCGGCCCAGCAGGCCGCCGGTCACGCGCCGCCGCCCGACGACCGCGGCGGCGGGCCCCGACGCCGACCCGGAGTCGGTCGCCCGCAGGATCCTGCTCGACCAGCTGACCGGCCAGGCCCGCAGCCGCGAGGAGCTGCGCCGACAAGCTGGCAGCCGCGACGTGCCCGCCGACGATCGCCGAGCCGGCTGCTCGACCGGTTCACCGAGGTCGGACTGATCGACGACGCCGCCTTCGCCCGGTCCTGGGTCGGAGTCGCGTCAGCGCCGGCAAGGGGCTGGCGCCGCGGGCGCTCGCCCAGGAGCTGCGCCGCAAGGGCGTCCCCGACGAGGTGGCCAAGGAGGCTCTCGCGACCGTCGACGAGGAGGCCCAGCGCGAGGCGGCCCAGCGGCTGGTCCGGCGCAGGCTGCGCTCGCTGCGCGCGGTCGACACCGCGACCGCCACCCGCCGGCTGGTCGGCATGCTGGCCCGCAAGGGCTACTCCTCGGGGCTGGCGTTCGCCGTCGTGCGTGCCGAGCTCGCCGACCGCGACGACGCCGCCCTGCTCGAGGGGCCGACCTGACGCCGTAGGCTGCCGACATGTCCGGTGCTCGAGGACCGCGCCCGGCCACGGACGTGGTTCGGGAGGTCCGGTGAGCGTGCACGTCGTGGTGCACGACCGGGGGCGCGAGCTCTCCGGGGTGGTCCACGCGGGGGAGTCCTGGGGCGCCGCCGCCCGGCGTACCGCCGCGAGCGTGGTCGGGGACCCCGTGCCCGTCGACCTCTCCGGCGAGGTCAAGCACTTCGTCGTCGACCACGACACCGGGTGGCGCTGCGGGCGATGACCCGCGGTGACCTCCCCGACGTGGTGCGGTGGCGGCAGGCCGAGCACGTGCGCGCGCTGGTGGGCCGCGGACGGGGAGCCGACGGCCGAGGAGGTCGAGCGGCACTACGGCCCGCGCATCGACGGGATGAGCCCGACCCGGATGTGGGTGGCCGAGGTCAACGGCCGGTCGGTCGGGTTCGTGCAGGACTACCGGATCGCCGACTACCCGGAGTTCGCGCTGCTCGCCCGCGACCCCGACGCGATCGGCGTGGACTACGCCATCGGCGACGGCGTGGGTCGGGCGCGGGCTGGGTGCTCGCGTGCTGTGGGCGTGGATGCGCGCAAGGCGGCGCACCGGTTCGCCGACGCGACGGCCTACTTCGCGGCGCCCGACCACCGCAACGCGGCCTCCCTGCGGATGCTCGCCAAGGCCGGGTTCGAGCGCGGGGCTGTGGTTCGACGAGCCGCAGGCCGGACGGCTCGGTCGACACCGTCGTCGGCTGCACCCTCGACGTGGCGCCGGGTGCTGGCCTGACGGTCACTAGGGTGTGGCCATGGATCTCGCAGACCCTGCGCGCTGCCCGCCGGTCCGGTCGACCTGGGCACGCTCCCCACCGACGTCGCCCCCGGCTTCGACGGCTCGCAAGGCCGACGGCAAGCAGGCACTGGCCGCGATGGGCCCCGAGCTCGCCGACCTGCAGGAGCGGCTCTTCGCCGAGCGGACCACCGGCTCCACGCCGCAACGTGCTGCTGGTGCTGCAGGGCATGGACACCTCCGGCAAGGGCGGCGTGCTGCGCCACACCGTCGGGCTGGTCGACCCGCAGGGCGTGCGGATCACCTCGTTCAAGGCGCCGACCGACGAGGAGACGCAGCACGACTTCCTCTGGCGGATCGAGCGGGCGCTGCCGCGGGCCGGGCTACCTCGGCGTCTTCGACCGCTCGCACTACGAGGACGTGCTGATCGTGCGGGTGCGCGAGCTGGCGCCGCCGGAGGAGATCGAGCGCCGCTACGACGCGATCAACGACTTCGAGGCCCGAGCTCGTCGACGAGCGGCACCGTGATCGTCAAGTGCATGCTGCACGTCTCGGCGGAGGAGCAGAAGGAGCGGCTGCTCGCCCGGCTCGACGACCCCGACCAAGCACTGGAAGTACAACCCGGGCGACCTCGACGAGCGCGCACTGTGGCCGACGTACCGCGACGCCTACGAGATCGCCCTCGAGCGCACCAACACCGAGGTCGCGCCGTGGCACGTCATCCCGAGCGACAAGAAGTGGTTCCGCAACCTCGCCGATCGGGCAGCCTGCTGCTCGAGGCGCTGCGCGGCATGGACCTGCAGTGGCCGGCGGCCGACTTCGACGTCGCCGCCGAGCGGCACCGGCTGGCGACCGAGGACCCGCTCGCGTGATCCCGACCGTCGCGGTGACGCCGCTACGTCACCCCGCTGCGCGAGGGCGGGTCGCCTGCCCGGGCTCGTCGAGGCCGACGACCTGGGCACCTACGTCTGCAAGTTCCGCGGGGCCGGCCAGGGCGTGCGGGTGCTCGTCGCCGAGGTGATCGTCGGCGGAGCTGGCCCGGCGGCTGGACATGCCCGACACCACGGCTGGTCGCGCTGGAGCTCGACCCCGAGATCGCCCGCTACGAGGCCGACGAGGAGGTGCAGGACCTGCTCAACGCCAGCCTGGGGCTCAACCTCGGCGTCGACTTCCTGCCCGGTGCGTTCGGCTACGACGGCGAGCGGCCCTCGGTGGAGGAGGCGGCCCGAATGCTCTGGCTCGACGCGTTCACCGCCAACGTCGACCGCTCGTGGCGCAACCCCAACCTGCTGTGCTGGCACGGCCAGGTCTGGGTGATCGACCACGGTGCCTGCCTCTACTTCCACCACGGCTGGGGCGGCGGGGTGGGCGACCCGGAGCGGTTCGCCGCCCAGCCGTGGAGCGTCGAGGACCACGTGCTCGGCTTCGCGGTCGGGGGCGGTTCCGGCGATCGACGACGATCTGCGGGCGCGGGTCGACGACGCCGTCCTCGACGAGGTGGTGGCCGAGGTGCCCGACGCCTGGCTGAGCCGTGCCGGGCGCCGAGGACGCGGCGGCCGTGCGGTCGGCGTACGTCGCCTTCCTGCGCGCCCGGCTCGGGTCGCGCCAGTGGCTGCCGCAGCGGGGGGCGGCGTGACCGGCCTGTCGCCGGGCGGCCGGCTGCCCTACCAGTACGTCGTGCTGCGCTGCGTGCCGCGCGCGGACCGCGAGGAGTTCGTCAACGTCGGGGTGGTCCTCTACTGCGAGGAGGCCGACTTCCTCGACGCGGCCTGCCACGTCGACGAGCGAGCGGCTGCTCGCGCTGGACCCGCGGCTCGACCTCGCCCAGGTGCGCTCGGGCCTGGAGTTCGTCGACCGATGTCTGCGCCGGCGACGAACGCGCCGGTGCGGCCGGCCTGGGCGCCCCCGGCGCCCGCTTCGGCTTCCTCAAGGCCCCCCGCAGCACCGTGCTCCGGCCCGGCCCCGTCCACGGCGGCGTCACCCCCGACCCCGCCCGCCAGCTCGAGCACCTCCTCGACCAGCTCGTCGCCTGACCCGGCGCGACGCGTCGCCATTGTCGCGCCGACGCGTCGCGGATGTCGCGCTGACGCGTCGCCACTATCGCAGTGATGCGTCGCTGTTGTCATCCCGCTGAAAGAACGACGTCTCGCCTCGAAACCCGCGACGTCTCGCCTCGAAATCCGCGACGTCTCGCCTCGAAATCCGCGACGCCTCGCGGTCAGACGGGGACGAGCTCGACGGCGCCGACGGCGTACCGAGCGAGGATGGTGCGGGCGATCTCGGGGTGCGCGCCCAGCGGCTCGGAGACGGCGACGGCGCCGGCCTCGAGGGCGAGCTCGGCGGCCCGGTCGGGCAGCAGGCCCGGCGCGAGGAACAGCGAGGCGACCGCGATGTGGCGGCGCCCCTCGCCGCGGAAGGCGCGCACCGCCTCGCCGGTGGCCGGCGGGGTGGACGAGGCGAAGGCGGCGGTCACGGGCAGCTTGTGGTGGGTGCCCCACACCCGGGCGAGCCGGGCGACGGACTGGTTGGCCAGCGGGTCGGACGACCCGGCGGCGGCGAGCACCAGCGCGTCGAGCTCGCGCACCCGGGCCTCCTTGAGCGCCTCGCGCATCCGCACGTCGAGCACCTCGAGGAAGCAGGCCTCGAGCCCGAGGATCTTGGTGACCCGGATCTTCAGGCCCTCGTGGCGCGCGGTGGCGGCGGCGACGGCCTCCGGCACGTCGACCTTCGCGTGGTAGGCCTCGGTCAGCAGGAGCGGGACGACGACGATCTCGTCGTGGCCCGCCTTCACCAGCCGGTCGACGACCGTCTGGAAGTCGGGCTTGGCCAGGTCGAGGAACGCCGTCTCGATCTTCAGGTCCGGACGCATCGCGCGGACCTCGTCGACGAGGGCGGTGATGGTCTGCGGCCGAGCGCGGGTCGCGGCTTCCGTGGGCCAGCGCCACCAGGGCAGGAGCGGCCATGACAGCGGCCTCCCTTCAACAACGGGGACGGGGGACGTCTCGACGACGCTGTCGAGGGGATCGGGTGTAGCAGGGGTACGGCGCCCGGCGGCCGCGCGGCCGCTGTGGATGCCGCACTCGGTCTTGGCCAGTGCCGGCCCAGCGCCCGCTGCGCGGGTCGTCGCCGGGCGCCACCCGGCGGGTGCACGGCCAGCAGCCGATCGACGGGTAGCCGTCGTGGACGAGCGGGTTGACCAGGACGCCGTGCCGGGCGACGTACGCCTCGACCTGCTCGTCGCTCCAGCGGGCCAGCGGGGACACCTTGACCTTGCCGCTGCGTCGCGTCCCAGCCGATCACCGGCGCGATCACCCGGGAGCGGGTCTCGGCGCGGCGCAGGCCGGTGGCCCAGGCGTCGTACGACGTCAGTGCGCGCTCGAGCGGCTCGACCTTGCGCAGCGCGCAGCAGAGGTCGGGGTCGGTGCGGTAGAGGTCTCGCCGAGCCGCGCCTCCTGCGTCGCGACCGACTCGACGGGCGTGATCGTCAGCATCCGCACCGGCAGCGTCGCCTCGACGGCGTCGCGGGTGCCGATGGTCTCGGCGAAGTGGTAGCCGGTGTCGACGAACACGACGTCGATCCCGGGCGCCACCCGCGACGCGAGGTCGGCCAGCACGGCGTCACCCATCGACGACGTCACGCAGAACCGCTCACCGAACGTCGCCACCGCCCACTCGACGATGTCCTCGGCCGGAGCCAGCTCGAGCTCGGCGCCGACGTGCGGCACCAGCTCGCGCAGCTCCGCGCGGGAGCGCCCCTCGGTGTGCGACCCGCGGTAGACCCGGGCGGCCGCGGCCACGGCGCTCATGAGAGGGACTCCTCGGCAGCGGCGCGTTCCCCGGTGAGCGTTGCCTCGTCGGCGCGCGCGACCCAGGCCGCGAACGACTCGCCCTCGGCCCGGTCGGCGAGGAAGGCCGACACCACGGAGGTGACGTAGTCGTCGAGCCCGGCGCTGGTGACCTTGTGCGCGCGCAGCTTGCGACCGAAGTTGGCGTCGGCGCCCAGCGCGCCGCCGAGGTGCACCTGGAAGCCCTCGACCTGCTCGCCGTCGGGGCCGAGCACCAGCTGGCCCTTGAGCCCGATGTCGGCGACCTGGGTGCGGGCGCAGGCGTTGGGGCAGCCGTTGACGTTGACCGAGATCGGGGTGTCGAGGTCGGGGAAGCGCCGCTCCAGCTCGGCGACCAGCGCCCGCGCCCGGTCCTTGGTGTCGACGATCGCGAGCTTGCAGAACTCGATGCCGGTGCAGGCCATCGTGCTGCGCCGCCAGTTCGACGGCCGCGCCTCGAGGCCGATCGCGTCGCAGGTCGTCGACCAGCGCCTCGACGGCCTCGGGGCGACGCCGAGCACCACGATCTTCTGGTACGCCGTCAGCCGGGCGCCCGCGGCGCCGTGTCGCTCGACCAGGTCGGCCAGTGTCGCCAGCGTCGCGCCGGAGACCCGGCCGACGATCGGCGCGACGCCGACGTAGCGGAGCCCGTCCTTCTGCTCGTGCACGCCGATGTGGTCGCCGGTGCGCGCCGGCGACGCGGGGGAGGGGCAGTCGACGAGCCCGCGGCCGAGGTACTCGTTCTCGAGCACCTCGCGGAACTTCTCGACGCCCCAGTCGGCGACCAGGAACTTCAGCCGGGCCTGCGAGCGCAGCCGGCGGTAGCCGTAGTCGCGGAAGATCGAGATCACGCCCGTCCCAGGCGTCGGCGACCTCGTCGAGCGGGATCCAGACGCCGAGCTCTGGCGCGAGCATCGGGTTGGTCGACAGCCCGCCGCCGACCCAGAGGTCGAAGCCGGGCCCGTGCTCGGGGTGGACGGTGCCGACGAAGGCCACGTCGTTGACCTCCGGCGCCACGTCGTGGCTCGGGTGGCCGGTGAGCGCGGTCTTGAACTTGCGGGGCAGGTTGGAGCAGCTCGGGGTCGCCGATGAAGCGGGCCTTGATCTCGGCGAGCGCGGGCGTGCCGTCGATGATCTCGTCGTCGGCGACGCCGGCGACGGGGGAGCCGAGGAAGGGCCGGGGCGAGTCGCCGCACGCCTCCTGCGTCTCCAGCCCGACCGACTCGAGCCGCTCCCAGATCGCCGGCACGTCCTCGATCCGGATCCAGTGGTACTGGATGTTCGCGCGGTCGGTGACGTCGGCGGTGTCGCGGGCGTAGGCCGTCGAGACCTCGCCGAGCGCCCGCAGCTGGTCGGCGGCCGAGCACGCCCCGTCGGTGCGCACGCGCATCATGAAGAACTCGTCGTCGAGCTCCTCCGGCTCGAGCCGCGGCGGTCTTGCCGCCGTCGAAGCCCGGCGCGCGCTGGGTGTAGAGGCCCCACCAGCGGAAGCGGCCGCGCAGGTCGGCCGGGTCGATGGAGGCGAAGCCGCGGTGGGAGTAGATGTTCTCGATCCGGTCCCGGACGTTGAGCGGGTTGTCGTCCTTCTTGAACTGCTCGTTCTTGTTGAGCGGCTCGCTGTAGCCGAGCGCCCACTGACCCTCACCGCGGCGGGCGCGGGGGCGCGATGGGCGGGTGGGAGAGCCGGGAGAGGGCGCGCCCGCGGGGTGTCCGGCGGGGGCCTGGCCGGGTCGGGCCGAGGTGGCGGAGGAGGTCATCGGTTGCTTCCTGGGGTGTGGAAGACGCGCGATCGGCGGCTCGGACTCCTCGACGCTGAGGATGTGACCGGCTGGCCTGCTGACCGGCGCCCAGGGGAGGGATGGTTCTGGGCGGGTCGCCGTCGGGTCCGGGGCTCCGGGGACGGCGGATCAGCGATGCCAACACATCATGCTGCGGAGTACGACCGAAGTCCACGTGGCGTCGAACCACGAGGTGCGGTATGCGTCGCAGCAGTGATCATGTCGAGAAGTCTCAAGCGGTCGGACGCCGGTCCCACAAACCCGCATCTCATTTGATGAGACGACGTCTCATCACATGAGACGTGCCTGCCGGGATCGACCCGCCCCCGTGCTGACGGCGTACCACCTCGACTCCTAGGCTGTGCCGCATGACCGAGTCCCCGCGCAGCGACGCCACCAGCGACCTGATCAGCTCCGCCTACCGCCAGGCCCTCGAGGTCATCGCCGCGGTCGAGCCGCGGATCGCGGAGGCGACCCGCCAGGAGCTCGCCGACCAGCGCGGCTCGCTCAAGCTGATCGCGTCGGAGAACTACGCCTCGCCCGCGGTGCTGCTGACGATGGGCACCTGGTTCAGCGACAAGTACGCCGAGGGCACGGTCGGCCACCGCTTCTACGCCGGCTGCCAGAACGTCGACACCGTCGAGGCGCTCGCCGCCGAGCACGCCCGCGAGCTGTTCGGGGCGCCGTACGCCTACGCCCAGCCGCACTCCGGCATCGACGCCAACCTGGTCGCGTTCTGGTCGATCCTGGCCCACCGGGTCGAGGCCCCGGCGCTGGAGAAGCACGGCGCGAAGAACGTCAACGAGCTCACCGAGGCCGACTGGGAGACGCTGCGCGACGAGCTCGGCAACCAGCGGCTGCTCGGCATGTGCCTCGACGCCGGCGGCCACCTCACCCACGGCTTCCGGCCCAACATCAGCGGCAAGATGTTCCACCAGCAGCAGTACGGCACCGACCCCGAGACCGGCCTGCTCGACTACGACGCCGTCGCCGCCAAGGCGCGCGAGTTCAAGCCGCTGATGCTGGTCGCCGGCTACTCCGCCTACCCGCGCCGGGTGAACTTCGCCAAGATGCGCGAGATCGCCGACGAGGTCGGCGCGACGCTGATGGTCGACATGGCGCACTTCGCCGGCCTGGTGGCCGGCAAGGTCTTCACCGGCGACGAGGACCCGGTGCCGCACGCCCACGTCGTCACCACGACCACCCACAAGTCGCTGCGCGGCCCGCGCGGCGGCATGGTGCTGGCGCAGGAGGAGTTCGCCGCCGTCGGTCGACCGCGGCTGCCCGATGGTGCTCGGCGGTCCGCTCTCGCACGTGATGGCCGCCAAGGCCGTCGCGCTCGCCGAGGCCCGCCAGCCGTCCTTCCAGGACTACGCCCAGCAGATCGCCGACAACGCCAAGTCGCTGGCCGAGGGCTTCCTGACCCGCGGCGCCAAGCTCGTCACCGGCGGCACCGACAACCACATCGTGCTGCTCGACGTGTCGTCCTTCGGCCTCACCGGCCGCCAGGCCGAGTCGGCGCTGCTCGACGCCGGCGTGGTCACCAACCGCAACTCGGTGCCCGGCCGACCCCAACGGCGCCTGGTACACCTCCGGCGTCCGGCTCGGCACGCCGGCGCTCACGACGCGCGGCTTCGGCCACGACGAGTTCGACAAGGTCGCCGAGCTGATCGTCGACGTGCTCGCCGAACACCCAGCCCGGCACCACCAAGGCCGGGGCGACCGTCGAAGGCGTCGTACACCCTGGCCGACGGGGTCGCCGACCGGGTCCACGCTGCCAGCGCCGAGATGCTCGACAAGCACCCGCTCTACCCCGGCCTCGACCTCGAGCTGAGCCTCCCGCACAGCCGGTGGCTGGGCTCCGGCCCCGCGACGGCGTACAATCATGGCCAGACAGTTGCGGCCGCCGCCACCTCACGTCATCATGTGCGCGGCTGCGGTCAGCGCAGTCAGGCGCTCGCGGTGAGACTCCGCAGGCCTCCCTCGCGCCGGCGAGGCGTCCCGTGCTAGCCCGGGACGGCGATCCGGATGCAAGTCGACCGACGGTGCACCGTCGGCACAGCACGACCGGTCCGCCTCGCTGCGGACCACACAGGAAGGGGCTGCCGGCTTGGCGGCACGACGCACCACGCGGTCCAACAACCGCGGAGGCACAGCACGCTCGAACGGACGCAGCGCGCAGGGCAACGGGCGCTCCCGCAGCCGCGCCCGCGACAACGAGGGGATCATCCCGGTCCTCGCGTGACGGTGCGCGAGGTCGAGACGGCGGTCAAGAAGGGCCAGCTGTCCTCCGGCACCACGGCGCGGTACCAGGTCGTCGCGCTGCTGGCGCGCGAGGAGCGGGCCAAGGTCAAGGCCGACACCACGCTGACCGACGCCCAGCGCGACGGTCAGCTCAAGCGGCTCGACGGCATCGCGACGATCCTGGCCAAGACCGCGGCGCACCGAGCCCGCGCTCTTCGGTCTGCTCGCCGAGGACGCCGAGGTCTCCGAGGCGACCCGCCGGCTGCAGCAGGAGATGCAGCGCCAGGCCGGCTTCGAGCCCGAGCCGGAGCCCGAGGAGGTCGAGGCCGACGAGGCCGCCCGCCACGAGCGCCGGGTGGTCCCGCAGTCGGTGATGGCCGCGCCAGCTGGCCAACCCGTTCCTGGCGCCCGACTTCTCCCGGCGCCCGCCGCGCACCCAGGGCCCGCTGGTCGGCTGGGAGCTGCTCGGCCCGCTGTTCAGCGCCTTCGAGCACGCCGCCGCCGGTGCACCGGCGTGCATGGACCTGCCCGAGCCGCGGCCGATGCTGCTGCCGCCCGACGTCGAGCTGATGCCCCACCAGGCACGGCTGCTCGCCGCGGCCGCCGACGGCCACCGCACCTTCCTGCTCGCCGACGAGCCCGGCCTGGGCAAGACCGCGCAGGCGCTGCTCGCCGCGCAGGCCGCCGACGCCTACCCGCTGCTCGTGCGTCGTCCCCAACGTCGTCAAGACCAACTGGGCGCGCGAGGTCGAGCTCTGGACCCCGCAGCGCTCGGCGACGGTCATCCACGGCGACGGCGACGGCATCGACGGCTTCGCCGACATCGTGGTCGTCAACTACGAGGTCCTCGACCGGCACGTCGGCTGGCTCGGCGACCTCGGCTTCCGCGGCATGGTCGTCGACGAGGCGCACTTCATCAAGAACAAGACCTCGCAGCGCTCGCAGCACGTGCTGGAGCTCTCCGAGCGGATCCGCGCGCCGGATCGCCCGGCCGCTGCTGATGGCCCTCACCGGCACCCCGCTGATCAACGACATCGAGGACTTCCGCGCGATCTGGCAGTTCCTCGGCTGGATCGACGAGCGAGAAGCCCGGGCACGCCCTGATGGCCGCGCTCGAGGAGACCGGCCTGACCCCGGCCGACCACGGCGTTCTACCCGCCGCCCGGCAGGCCGTGATCGACATCGGCATCGTGCGCCGCCGCAAGGTCGACGTCGCCGCCGACATCCCCGCCCGCCGGGTCGCCGACCTGCCGGTCGAGCTCGACGACGACGCCGGCCGCTCGATCCGCGAGGCCGAGGCGCGAGCTCGCCCGGCGGCTGGTCAGCGCTACCAGGCGGCGCTGGAGCACCGCCGGGCCGGCACGGTCGTCGACGGCATCGACCACGCGCTCGTTCGCCGGGTCGCCGAGCGCGAGAGCGCGAGGACACGGAGCTCCAAGACCGGCGAGAACGTCTTCACGATGATGCGCCGGATCGGCCAGGCCAAGGCCGGGCTCGCCGCCGACTACGCCGCCCAGCTGGCGCGCAACGTCGGCAAGGTCGTCTTCTTCGCCAAGCACATCGACGTGATGGACACCGCCGAGGAGATCTTCGCCAAGCGCGGCATCCGCTACACGTCGATCCGCGGCGACCAGACCCCGAAGGCGCGCACCGAGGCGATCGACGCCTTCGTCAACGACCCCGAGGTCGCCGTCATCGTCTGCTCGCTGACCGCGGCCGGCGTCGGCATCAACCTGCAGGTCGCCTCCAACGTCGTGCTCGCCGAGCTCTCCTGGACCGACGCCGAGCAGACCCAGGCCATCGACCGGGTGCACCGGATCGGCCAGACCGAGCCGGTCACCGCGTGGCGGATCATCGCCGCGCAGACCATCGACACCCGGATCGCCGAGCTGATCGACAGCAAGGCCGGCCTCGCCGCCCGCGCGCTCGACGGCGCCGGACGAGGACGCCACCGGGTCCTCGTCGACGTCCAGCTCGAGGCCCTGGTGCAGCTGCTCACCGAGGCGCTCACCGAGGAGCGCGAGCCGGTCGGGGCGCTCTGAGTTCCTCCCCGCTCAGGCAACGGTCGCGGCGGCCGCCGGGTCCTCCGTGTCCTCCGGCGGGTCCGTCGGCCGGGCGGACGGGTCGACCGCCACCCGAGCGCGGGCCGCGGTGTGGTGGGGGGTCTTCGCCAGCACGACGGCGAAGGTCCGACGCCGCGACGGCGTCCGCACCGTGAACGACGCCCGGCCGTCACCGGCCAGCGTCGCGCGAGCCACGACCCGTGCCTCGCCTCCCACCCGGGTCACCAGCCGCACCGTGTCGCCCGCTGCGCCGCCGACCGCGGTAGCGGTGATCGTCGTCTGCTGCTGCCCCACGTCGGCGGTGGCCGACAGCGTCGCGCGCACCCGCAGCTGCCAGACGCGGCTGACGGCGCCGCGCACCCGCCAGCGGTAGAGCGCCCGCCCGGTGACCGGAGCGCTGTCGGCGCCCACCTGGCCGTCGCGGTCGGTCGTCGCCCGGGCCACTTCGACCCACCCGTCGGCACGCCGGAGCTGCAGCTGCGCCCGACGGCCCGCCACGGGAGCGCCCGAGGTCGTGGTCACCCGGCCGGAGAGCCGCACCGAGCTGCCGTACGCCGTCAGGTGGGCGCCGCCGCCGATCCGCACGGCCGCCGCCCGGACCGGCGCGGGGGAGTCGCCGGCCGGGGCGCTCGCGCTGCCCGCCGAGGCCGGCGACGGGCCGGCTGAAGGGGCCACCGAGGGAGCGGGCGCCGCGCTCGAGGAGCTGCCGGGTCCGCCGGTGGTCCCGGGCGTCGCCGGGTCCGGGTCCACCGACGCTGGAGAGGGCTCGGCCGAGGCCGGGCCCGACGGCGCCTCGGTCGGGGCCGGGTCCTCGGGCGCGGTCGCGTCGTCCTCGTCGGGGTCGTCCGGCGCCGCCGCCGGTGCCTCTGGCAGCGGCGCGGGGGCGCCCATCACGTCGTGGGCGAGCTGCTGCACGGGGTCCGGCAGGTGGCCGGTGTAGGCCGCCGCGACGCCACTGCTCAGTGCCACCACGACGGCCACCGCCGTCCCCCCGGTGCCGAGCCGGCGCAGCGACCGGCGGCGCAGCGGGACCGGCGCCGGCGGGGGGGCGGCGTCGCGGTACGCCCCGACGTACTCCCGCTCTCGGGCGAGCTCGGCCGCCGACCCGGGTGCGCGCAGGGCACGCACCAGGTCACCGTCGACCATCTCGTCGTCGACCTCGGCGTCGGCCCAGTCGACCCTCTCGTCGTCGCGCTCGCTCATCGCGCACCTCCTCTCGTGGACGCCCGGACCCGCGGGTCCTGGGACAGGGACCTCAGCGCCCGGTGCACCGCCACGCGGACCGCGCCGGGGCTCCGGCCGACCAGCGTGGCGACCGCGGCCACGTCGAGGCCGGCGACCACTCGCAGCATCACCATCTCCGCCTGGTCGGGCGGCAGCGTGGCCACCAGCCGCAGCGCGGCGGCGGTGGCCTCCGCGTCGACGGCGGCCTCCTCGGCGCTGGGGGCCTGCCGGTCGTCGGCCCCGGCCGGCTCGGCGACCGGCACCACCGGCCGGGCCGCGCGCGCCCGTCCCTGGTCGACGGCCCGGTGCCGGGCCACGGTGAACAGCCAGGCGCGGAACTCCGGTACGCCGCCCCGGAAGCCGCCCAGGTCGCGCACCACCTGGAGCCAGGTCTCCGCCGCGATGTCCTCCGGCGCCTCGTTGCCGCGCACGGCGAGATAGCGCAGCAGCGGGGGGTGCAGCGCCCGCCAAAGGACCGCGAACCCCTGCTCGTCGCCGCTCCGGGCCCCGTCGAGGGCAGCGTCGAGGGCCTCCGCGAGGTCCGAGTCCGACGCGCCCGCCGAGCCTGCGCTCGCACGCACTCCACCGGCCCGATCCCCCGTCGGGTCGGGCCGGTGGGTGGCGTCCGGCTGGCGGTCCAGGGCCGGTCCTCTCGTGGCGGGCAGGTCGCCCGCCGTGGTCGGGTCGCCCGTGGTCAGGTCGAGGGCGACGCTAGTGCGTCCGACGGCGCGCCGTCGTGCCGCGGGCTCAGGTGTCGGTCGCCGGCGCGACGACGACAACCTTCGCCTTGGCGCTCACCGCACCGGCAGACGCGTCGCTGCGCGCCACGACGAGGCGGTAGCGCGTCGTCGCCCTCGGCGTGACCACGAACGACACGGCGCCGTCGGCGTCGGTGGCCGAACGGTCGATGAAGCGCGCCCTGCGCGGGTGGCCGACCTTGACCGCCCACAGCTTCACCTTCGCGTCGGCGAGCGGCGCGCCCTGCAGCGTCACCAGGCCCGACACCGTCGCGGTGTCGCCCTGCCGGATGCTGGTCGGCTCGGCCGTGATCGCGACGTCCGGCCGCACCGGCACCCGCACCGCACGGCTGCGCGCGGGCTGGAGCCGCGGCGTACCCCGGAAGACCAGGCGGTACGCCGTGGTCTCCTCCGGGTCGACCGTGAAGCGCACCAGTCCCCGTTTCGTGGTGCGGTGCACGGCGGCCTTCGCCCACGCACTGTCGCCGGTCCGGGCGAGGAGCACCACGCGGCGGTTCGCCACGCCGTGCCGGCGCGCCTGCAGCCGGCCGCGGATCACGTCGACGCTGCCGTCGGGGCCGACCTGGTGCACGTGGGCGATGCGCAGGCTGGTGGCCACCCGCGGCGCAGCGGCCGCAGGGGCGGCCTGCGCCTGGAAGGCGGGCGCGGTCAGCAGTCCGGCGGCGGTGGCCAGCGCGGCGGCACCGGCCACGCGGCGGAGCAGAGGCCTGATCATGGGTCTCCTCGAAGGTCGGGCGCCCCGGGTGGGCGCGTCACCTCTGACAGCGGAGGAGGGGGCCGCAGCGTTACAGCCGCGGGGCCGAACGGACTCGCGGTCCGCCCGGCGTCGGGCTGCTGATCGGTGGTCAGTCCAGGGCCAGGGCAGCCGCCGCCGACAGGACGTCCGGCAGCCTGGACACGTCCCCTGTCGGGTCGACCTTCAGATCACCGGGATCGAGGCGGTTCGCGGCCAACCGGCAGAAGCCGATTGCGTCGGTCACCACCCCGAGCTCGGCAGGGCTGCCGGTCTCGGGGCCGAGGTGCACGGTCCAGGTCCCGCCACCGGGGCCGGTCAGGACGAGGCGGAGGTCGACCGGTGCGCGCAGCTGGGTGCGCGCTGCCCCGACGGGCAGTGATCGGGCCGCGAGGTCGGTCATCAGGGTGAGCGTCGAATCGTCGGGGACCGAGGAGCGCTGCCCCGTCACCTGCCGGATGTCGTTCTCGTGCGCCCACAGCTCGAACGTCCTGACCAGCATCAGCGAGCCGGCGCGGAGCCTCATCGTGTGCAGGGCCACAGGGCTCTCGGGGTCCATCGACCCGAAGCCGGCAAGCGAGCCGGCCACCGCCTCCCGCCAGGCTCGCAGCGTGTCGGCCGGCGGCTCGCCGAGGTGGCTCTCGGCGGCTGGCTGGGTCGAGCCCACGTGGTCTGCGTCAGCCACGTCCGCGTCGCCGCGCAGGCTTCGCTGGACGTCGCCTTCCACGCCGATCAGGTGCCCGACGAGGCCCTGGATGTCGAGGTCTCTCAGCACGGGCAGTCGCCACTGGACGTCGGTGAGGGCCGCGAGGACGATCCCGAATGACTCGCTCGCCCGCGACAGCGCCTCCAGCGCTGTGATGGGCGGCGGGGCGGGGGTGTAGCGGCCTGGCGGTCGCTTGCCCAGCGAGGCGTCGAGTACGCGGCGGCGAAGCTCCGTCGGCAGGCCGCCGGTCTGCGGGGCTGGCGAGGCGGGTGGGCTGGTCATGACTGCTCCAGGAGGTCGCGGTCCAACAAGGTTGCCAGCTTCGCGTGCGCCAGCCTGATCCGGGACTTGGCCGTCCCTTCGGGGATGCCTTCGGCGATAGCCACCTCCCGATGGCTGAGGCCTTCGAAGTACGCCAGCTCCACTGCCCGCCGTTGATCGTCCGGCAGCGACGCGATCGCGTCGCGCACCAGCCGAGCGGACTCGGCGGCGGCCACGTCGTCGGCCACCGACGTCGGAGCCTCGGCCGAGCCGAGCCGGACGTGCCGCTCCTGGCGCGCCCGTCGGCGCAGCTCACTGCGCACCAGGTCCAGAGCGCGGCTGCGAGCGAGCATCCCCAGGTACGTCGCCAGGGTTCCCGCGGAGTCGTCATAGCGTTCCGGGTGCGTCCACAGGCGCACGAAGACGTCCTGGACCACGTCGTAGGCAAGGGCCTCCTGCCCGACGATGCGCCGGGCCGCGGCGTGGACCACGCCCGCGAGCTCGTCGAAGATCTCGGCGAGCGCGTGGTCGTCGCCGGCCGCCAGTCGCGCCACCAGCTGGGCGTCGCTGCTGCCCATCCTCGTCACGCTAGGCGGTCGTGGCCCGACCGCGCAACGGCGAGGACTCGGTGGCTCGGCGCGGCCGCGCAGGGGCACGACGTGGCGCGGAGCCGCGGCCGTCAGCGTGGCGCTCATGCCCCTCCTCGCACACCAGACGACGAGGCCGCGTGCCCCGTCATCAGGAGTACGCCGCCGGCAGGGGCCGCGGATCACCCGAGGCCCGCGCGTCTCAGATCTTCCCCGTGGCAGTGATCCGACATCCGGACCTGCGCCGTAGATGAACCAAGCGGGTCGGCTGTGGACCCGGAACACCCAGAGGTGACAGCGATGCCCGCACAGACCATGACCTTCGCGCCGCCCGCGACGCCTGAGATCACCGCGGTGCTGGAGGCGCTCGGCGCCGTCCACCGCGAGTTCGAGTCCGCCGCAGATCCGCGGCGACACTTCGTCGCGACCTACGCCCGGACCACCGCCGCGGTCGGCGACGCCGTACGCCACGGACGCTTCGAGGACCCGGCCTGGGTCGACCGCTGGGACGCGGAGTTCGCTCAGCTCTATCTCGACGCGCTCGCGGCGTTCGAGGCCGACCCGCGGTCGGCGCCTCGCCCCTGGCGCGCCGCCTTCAGGCTCGACGAGACCATGCCGCCGCTGCGCCTGGTCCTGCTCGGCATGAACGCGCACATCAACCTCGATCTCCCTCAGGCGCTGCTCGCCGTGATCAGCGACGACGACTTCGCCGATCCCGCGCTGCTCGCGAAGCGTGCACGAGACCACGAGCGCATCGACGGGGTGCTGGCGGCCCGCGTCGCCGAGGAGGACAGGGTGATGCCCTCCGAGGTCGGCCGGAGCCTCGGCCGGGCCGTGCTCGACCGGGCGCTCGCGCCGCTCAACCGGACCGCGACCCGGCGGCTGCTGGCCGAGTCTCGCCGCAGGGTCTGGCACAACGCGAGGGTCCTGCAGGCGGCGCGGCTCCGGGGGCCCGACGACTACCGGCGGGTGCTCGGAGAGCTCGAGCTGCTCAGCGCCTCCCGGATCGCCGAGCTGGTCGCGCCCGGGCCGGTGCTCCTGAAGCTCGCGGTCGGCGGCTTCGGCATCACCCTGCCCCCCGACTGAGCCACACGCAGCCACACGCATCCCTACGACGTCCCCATCCCTTCCGCAACCAACCATCTGGAGTCGACATGTCCGTGATCCCGTTCCACCGCCCCAGCCGTTCCGCCGCGAGCGGCCCGGCGTCTGCGACCGGCCGTGCGCTCGTGTTCGGCGGCAGCCTGGCCGGACTTCTCGCCGCGCGCGTCCTGTCCGAGCACTACGCCGAGGTCCTCGTCGTCGACCGTGACGACCTCGACGCTCGGCTCGATGCGCCGCGCAAGGGCGTCCCGCAGAGCAAGCACACCCACGGCCTGTTGGTCCGGGGCGCCGAAGCCATGGAGTCGATCCTCCCTGGGTTGACCGACGGTGTCCGCGTGCGCGGCGGGCACCGGGCCGACATCATGAACAGAACTCGGTGGACCCTCCAGGACAACCAGCTGAGCAGGGGCGAGTCGGGCATGGTGGGTCTCCTCTCGTCGCGCGTGCTCCTGGAGTCGGAGGTCCGGCGCCGGGTGTCGGAGACGACAGGAGTGCGCTTCCTCGGCAACCACGACATCGTGGGCCTCCTCGCGTCGCCGGATCGGGCCACCGTGACCGGCGCGCGGGTGGCGCGGCGCGAGAGCTCGGACCGGCCGTCCTACGTCGATCTCGACGCCGCGCTGGTCGTCGACGCGACCGGGCGGGGCTCCCGGGCCGCGGTGTGGCTGCGCGAGCTGGGGTATGACGAACCCGAGATCACCACCGTCGCGGCAGGGGTCAGCTATGTGACCCGCCTGTTCGATGCCCGACCGGGGATCCTCGATGACCTCGATGCCGACGTGGTCGGCACTCGGCCGCCGAACGGACGGTCCGGCGTTGCCGCTCGCATCGAAGGCGACCGCTGGACCGTCACTCTCTCGGGGCAGAACGGCGAGGAGCCGCCCACCGACCTTCCCGACTTCCTGGCCTACGCGCGGACCCTTCCCACCCGAGGGATCGCCGAGATCATCGAGGGGTGCGAGCCGATCGGTGAAGCCGTGCGCTACCGATTCCCCGGCAGTCGTTGGGTTCGGTGGGAGCGCCTCGACCGCCGCCCCGCGGGCCTGGTCGTCATCGGCGACGCCGTCTGCTCCTTCAACCCGGTCTACGGACAGGGGATGAGTTCGGCCGCTCACCAGGCCCTGAGGCTGCGCGAGTTGCTCGAGCGGCACGGCACCGGCGCGGTGGACCGCCTCGCCCCGAAGGCCTTCGCGGCCGTGGCGGCGACTCCTTGGGCTCTCGCGACCGGCAGCGACCGCCGATTCCCGGGGATGGAGCGCAAGCCCTGGCCGGAACGGGTGCTCGACGCGTACGTCGACCGGCTGCTCGAGGTCGCGCACGCATGACCATGACGTGGCCATCGCCTTCGCCCGGGTGCTGAACCTGCTTGCTCCGCCGCCGAGCCTGCTCGCGACTCGGATCGCGTGGCGTGTCCTGGGGCCCGGGTCGGCGGCCCTGGTGCGCGACGCGCGAGCACGCAGGTCGGGCCACGCCCGCACGGAGGCACAGCTCGTCGGATAGCGGGCCGACCTCGAGCGCCCCGACGCCTGCAGGCCTACTCCTGCAGGCGAGGAACTAGGCGGGCGCGTCCACCACGGGCGTCGCGCGCTCCACGATCGCGCGCAGCGCGTCGGTGCCGAGCGCCGGCGGGAGGGTGCCGAACGTGCCGTCGTAGGCCGTGTCCGAGCCGGGTCGCGCAGAACGCGTCGGCCACCTCGGCCGGGGCGAAGCGCACCAGCAGCGAGCCCTGCAGGCAGGCCGCCATCCGCCCGGCGAGCCGGCGCGCGCCGACCTCCAGCGAGCCGGCGTCGCCGAGCAGCGCCAGCGCGCTGTCTCGATGGCCCGGTCGAGCCGGGGGTCGGCGCCCCGGGCCGCGCCGACCTCGGTGATCCAGGCGTCGAGCACCTCCGGCTCGCGGGACAGCGCGCGCAGCACGTCGAGCGCGTTGACGTTGCCCGAGCCCTCCCAGATCGAGTTGAGCGGCGACTCGCGGAAGAGCAGCG
Organism: uncultured Actinomycetota bacterium; assembly: GCA_963719955.1. GTDB lineage: Bacteria > Actinomycetota > Actinomycetes > Propionibacteriales > Nocardioidaceae > Nocardioides. Next base: position 1,496,013 of record CAVRDV010000002.1, read on the forward strand.
GCAGCCCGGACTCCTCGACGTAGCCGTTGCCGCCGAGGCACTCCAGCGCCTCGGCGACCATCGGCCGGGGTGCGCTTGCAGACCCAGAACTTCGCCAGCGGCAGCGCGATCCGGCGCAGCGCCGCCTCGTGCGGGTCGTCGGGGCGTCGACCGCGGCGGCCAGCCGGATCGCGAGCGCCGTGGCGGCCTCGGACTCGACGGCGAGGTCGGCGAGCGACGTTCTGCATCAGCGGCTTGTCGACCAGCAGCGGCGCCGAACGCCGAGCGGTGGGCGACGTGCCACGACGCCTCGGCCAGCGGCGCGCCGCATCAGCGACGGCCGAGCCGAGCACGCAGTCGAGCCGGGTCGCGGCGACCATCTCGATGATGGTGCGCACGCCGCGGCCCTCGTCGCCGAGCCGGTGGGCCAGCGTGCCGTCGAGCTCGAGCTCGGAGGAGGCGTTGGAGCGGTTGCCGAGCTTGTCCTTGAGCCGGACGACGTCGAGCCGGTTGCGGGTGCCGTCGGGCAGCACCCGCGGCACCACGAAGCAGGTCAGCCCGCCGGGCGCCTGCGCGAGCACGAGGAAGACGTCGTTCATCGGCGCGGAGGTGAACCACTTGTGGCCGTGCAGCGTGTACTCGCCGTCGACCGCCGTCGGCCGGCGCCTCGGTGACGTTGGCGCGGACGTCGGAGCCGCCCTGCTTCTCGGTCATGCCCATGCCGGCCAGCGCGCCGCGCTTCTCGGCGAGCGGCCGCAGCCCGGGGTCGTACGCCGTCGACGCGAGCAGCGGCGTCCACTCCTTGGCGAGCGCGTCGTCGGCGCGCAGCGCCGGCACGGCGGCGTACGTCATCGAGATCGGGCAGCCGTGGCCCGGCTCGGTCTGCGACCAGGCGAGGAAGCCGGCCGCGCGGCGCACGTGGGCGTGCGGCGTCGTCGCGACTCCCAGGGCGCGGCCGGCGAGGCCGTGGCCGACGGCGCGCTCCATCAGCCAGTGCCACGACGGGTGGAACGTCGACCTCGTCGATCCGGTTGCCGTAGCGGTCGTACGGCGCGCAGCTCGCGGCGTGGTGCTCGGTTGGCGAGCATGCCGTGCTCGCGGGCCTCGGCGGTGCCGGCCTCGGCGCCGAGCGGCCGTCGAGGTCGTCGAGCGACCTCGGCGGAGCCGTGCCGGGCGACCGCCTCGCTGAGGGCGACGTCGGCGGTGACGACGTTGTGACCGACCAGCGGCGGCGCCTGGTTGGTGGCTATCCGCGGCATGTCGCACGTAGTCCATGTCGGCATACCGGTAGGCCGCATGGCCGGCCGAGCGTCGCGCCGAGTCGAGCCGCCGCCGAGGCCAGTCGCGTGGCGCGGCCGACGGTCCGGGCCGCGGTCGACGTCGGCGCCGCTGGATCTGGCGGCTGGTCGTCACGACCGTCGGCTCCTGCCTGCGCTACCGGGTCACCGGCCTGGCCGCCGAGGCGGCGTTCTTCGCCGTGCTGTCGGTGCCGCCGCTGATCTTCGCGCTCGCCGGCGCGATCGGCTTCGTCGTCCGACCAGTTCAGCCGCGGCCAGGTCGACGACTTCCGCGACGCCGGTGCTCGACCTCGCTCGGCCGGGCGCTCACCGACACCGCGGTCAACAAGATCATCGCGCCGACCATCGACGACGTGCTCGGCCAGCGGCCGCTACGACGTGATCTCGCTCGGCTTCGTCCTCGCGCTGTGGTCGGGCTCGCGCGCGCTCAACGTCTTCGTCGACACCATCACGATCATGCACGGGCTCGGCGGGCACCGCGGGATCGTCAAGACCCGGGCGCTGTCGTTCGTGCTCTACGTCCTCGCGATGGTCACCGGCGTCGTCTGCGATCCCGCTGGTCGTGGCCGGGCCCGCGGCTGGTGCGCGACTGGCTGCCCGCCAGCGCTTCGACTTCGCTGCATCGGCTTCTACTGGCCGACGGTCGTCGTGCGTGTGCATCTGCTTCCTCGCCACGCTCTACCACGTGTCGGTGCCGGTGCGGACCAACTGGAGCTTCAACCTCCCGGGCGCGACGTTCTCGCTGTTCGCTGGGTGCGTCGGCTCCTACGTGCTGCGCTGGGTGCTCACCGTGACCGCCGCCGACTCGCGCTCGATCTACGGGCCGCTGGCCGCGCCGATCGCCGTGCTGCTCTGGCTCTACCTCGCTCGCCATCGCGGTGCTGATCGGGGCCGCGGTCAACGCGGCCTTCGACACGGTCTTCCCGCAGAACGACGACGTCGCGAGCCCGCCGCGAGCTCGTGCAGCGCCTCCGCGAGCCGGATGACGGCCCGCGGCGCGACCCGGTCGACTAGATTCGTGCCGTGGCCGACGATCCAGCGAGCGCGCGCCCGCGTCGGGCTCGGGAAGGTCACCTTCCGGAGCGCGGCCGGTCACCGTGGTGGGAGCTCGGCCGGCGGCTGCTGCTGGCCGCTGGCGATCCTGGTCGGCACCGTGCTGCTGGTCTACTTCGACCGCGAGGGCTACCTCGACGGCAACGACCCGACCACGACTACCAGGTCGAGCCTCGCTCGACGCGATCTACTACACGACCGTCACGCTCAGCACGACCGGCTACGGCGACATCGCGCCGGTGTCGACCGCAGGCCCGGCTGGTCAACGCGTTCGTCATCACCCCGGCCCGCATCGCCTTCCTGGTGCTGCTGATCGGCACCACCCTCGAGGTGCTCGCCTCGCAGGGCCGCGAGATGTTCCGGGTCTCCCGGTGGAGGAAGAAGCATGGAGCAACACGTCGTCGTCGTCGGCTACGGCACCAAGGGCCGCAGCGCGGTCGAGACCCTCGTCAACAACGGCTACCGACCGCGACGACGATCGTCATCGTCGACCCCGGCGCGGTCGGCGCTCGCAGGACGCCCACGACCGACGAGCGTGGCGATCGTCACCGGCGACGCCACCCGCCGCGAGGTGCTGCGCCGGGCCGGGGTCGAGCAGGCCAGCCAGGTCATCATCACCACCGACCGCGACGACTCCAACGTGCTGGCCACGCTCACCGTGCGCCAGCTCAACCCCGACGCCTGGATCGTCGCCGCGGTGCGCGAGCAGGAGAACGTCGCCGCTGATGCGGCAGTCCGGCGCCGACTCGGTGATCACCTCCTCCGACGCCGTCGGCCGGCTGCTCGGGCTCTCGTCGCTGTCGCCGACGCTCGGCTCGGTGATGGAGGACCTGCTGACCTACGGCGAGGGGCTCGAGGTCGCCGAGCGCGACCTGCTGGTCACCGAGGTCGGCAAGCCGCCGCAGTCGCTGCCCGACCAGGTGATCGCCGTGGTCCGCGACGAGAAGGTCTACCGCTACTTCGACCCGGTCGGTGTCCCAGCTCGGCCCGCGGCGACCGGCTGATCGTCGTACGCCCCGCCAAGGAGCTGCCGTGGGCGCCCCGCCCCGGCACCCACGGCGAGGACACCACGGCCGACGAGCAGTGAGCCTGCTGACTCCGCAGCGGTGCTACGCCGACCCGGCCGCCCGCCGGCGCTTGCGCAGGGCGCGGGTCTTCTCGCGGTTGCCGCAGCCGAACTCGCACCACCGCCGCGACTGGTTCTTCGAGTGATCGAAGAAGGCCCACTCGCACTCGTCTGAGGAGCACACCTTCAGCCGCGGCCAGGTGCCGTCGCGCGCGGCGTCGTACGCCGCGATGCCGATCCGAGCCAGCGCCGCCGGCACGCCGGAGCCGCGCGGCTCCAAGCGCGGCCCGGCCTCGCTCCAGGTGAGCCGTACGTCGAGGTTCTCGAGCGCGACGCCGAGAGCGGGAAGCGGGTCGGTGCGGCCGTCGTGGTTGGCCACCAGCGCCTCCCGCAGGCGGGCCCGCAGCTCGTGCGCGGTCGCGAGGTGACCGCGGGTGGCGCGCCCGGGCCCCGGGAGCAGCCCTTCGTCGCGGACGTACGCCGTGAGGCCGGCCGCCGTCGTGATCGCATCGACGCCGGTCTCGTGGTCGTCGGTGTTGACGAAGTCGCGCACCACGGCGATGGGAACGGGGGCATCCGGTCGAGGGAGGTCCGGGAAGCGGGAGACGGGTGCCACGGTCATGACACCAGCATAACGGCTTTGCTGGTTGCCTTTCAGGCGTTACGGGCATAGCGTGTTTGCTGGTGACAACGACGAAGAGGAGTCCGAGATGAAGCTGCCGTTGACCAAGGACGTCGCGGAGACGTTGATGCGGGCGGCCTCGACCCCGTCGGCCAGGCCCGCCCGAGGGTCGCCGGGCTCAGGCGTGCCCACCAGCAGAAGACGCCTGTGGCGGCGACGGCGGGCACCGGTCGTCGTGCGGCCTCAGCGCAGCTCGGGCGGCGGTCGGGCCATCAGCCCGGCCAGCGCCAACAGCAGCGCGGGCGCCAAGAACACCCCGACCGACGCCGCGCCGATCGCGGCGGCGAGCGCGATCACGACCACGGCCGCCACCATCGCCCAGCCGCGGGTCGGCCGGATCGCGACCGCGACCAGCAGCGCCACGGCCAGGGCGAGCAGCAGCAAGTAGAAGTCGGCCGGCTCGGAGCCCTGGCTGTTGACGTCGTTGAGATAGATCCCGAGGTAGGCGCCGACCCAGAGCGCGGCGAAGATCGCCAGCAGCCGACGGGTCGATGAGCCTCCCACGCCGCCAGTGTGTCACCCGGGCGGGCGGTCGCCGACGGCGTGAGAGCGCTGCATCAGACCTCGTCGCGGCAGCCAGTGGGCCGCCGCGGCGACTCAGCTCGGCTGGTCGGCGACGGTGAAGGCCACGGCGCCGCCGGTGTCGACGGAGGCGTCGAGCACCTTGTCGTCGAGCAGCTGGGCGGCGGTCGCGTCGAGGTAGACCGCCGCCCCGCCCTGCTCCACGACCTGGTCGCCGGGCTCGGCCTGCGGGGCCGCCGCGACCTCGAAGGCGGGCTCCGGGGAGTCGTCGGTGGTGATGCGGAGACCGGCGGACTCGCCCAGCTCCTGGTGCTGGAGGATCTGGTTGACGATGGTGCTGGCGTTCTCGGTGAGCGTAAGCATTGCTTCCTCGTCGTTGACTACAGGTCCCTCCACCGTCCCCGATGGACCCGCACAACTCAAGTCGGCCTCGCCCGGACGCGACGACGCCCGGCCGCTCCACAGGGGAGCGACCGGGCGTCGTACGTCAGTCTCGGTGAGGAGAGCTCAGATCGCGCGGACCTTGCTCGCCTGGGCGCCCTTGGGGCCCTGCGTCACCTCGAACTCGACGGCCTGGTTCTCCTCGAGGGTCTTGTAGCCGGTGCCCTCGATCTCGGAGAAGTGGACGAAGACGTCCGGGCCGTCCTTCTGCTCGATGAAGCCGAAGCCCTTCTCGCCGTTGAACCACTTGACGGTTCCCTGTGCCATGGATGGTGCTCCTTTCAAGAGCGTGCCGGTGCGCACCGTGCGCACCGAGCTCGAGGAGCGCCCACCGGGCGGCCGGGCATGCGTGCATGCGACGACCGCGGAAGGCAGTGGTGGTGGTCCACCGCGATGCTCCTCAACTACGTGTCCTGCCGGCGCGAAGATCGATGCCGCAGCCGGGGCCGAAACACGAAAATGTCGGGATCGAGACAGAACGGACCGAACCGACACTCACTAGTGTCTCACGAGGTCGCCCGAATGTGGAATCGCCTCTCGGTCCGTGGGCCGGGTGTAGTGTCGATGCCAGCCGGAGTGCCCGTCCTTCCCCTTGGTCGACGACGCCCCACGGCGGAGAGGCGGCCATGCCGGAACCCGCTCTCGTGCCGCGCCTCGGCAGCCGATGACGCGTCCTTCACTCGATCCTCGAGCCGGCGCGCCGGCCGAGTTCTCCGACGCGGGTGAGCCGTGAGCACCACGCCCCGGCAGCCCTCGCTGGCCGACCTCCTGTCGGACGTGGTCGCCGCGCGGTGCCTGGAGGAGGCGCAGCGCCACGAGCGTGGCGTCCGGCCCGTCGATCTCTTCGACACCCGGTGTCGCACGTTGGAGGCCCTGGAGCGGTACGCCGCCGCGATCTCGGCGCGGTCCTGGCCGGTGCCGCGCTCGCTGGCCCAGGACATCCAGCTGCATCGGGCGCTGCTCAGGTCGCGGGGCCGGGTCGGCGACCGCTGACCCGTCCGACGCCGGGCATGGCCGCCGAGGCGTCGTTCTGCCACCCTGAGCGGATGGCCGACTCGATCGTGCCCGACGAGGGTGAGCACCTGACCACCGGCTGGGAGCCCGACGTCCCGGTCTCCGACTCGCTGGTTCGCCGCGCGGTGCTGGTGCATGCGTCGTGGGCCGTCGCCGTCGCCGAGTCGCTGGGCCGGCCGTGGCGGCGAGGGAACCGGTGGGCCGGCGGCTGGATCGGCAACCGCGGGGCGCTGACCAACCCGGTGGTCATCACCCAGCCGGTCGCCGTCGAGGCGTGGGGGACGCTGGTCGGCGAGGTCGGCGAGCTGTTGCCTGACGGCATCCCGTACTTCCTCATCAGTCCGTTCCCCACCCCCGACCTCGCCCCGCACGGGCTGGTCAAGATCGGCCACCCGCCGGTGATGGTGCGCTGGCCCGGCGAAGACGCGCCGCCGCTGCGCGAGGGCGTCGAGCTGCGCGCGGTGACCAACGCCGACGAGCTCGCGGTCGCCGAGCGGGTGCTGGTCGAGGGCTACCCGATGCCCGAGGTGCAGCCGCTCACTCCCGGCACGGTGCTGGCGCCGCCGATCCTCGACGGCGCGACCCGGGTGTGGACGGCGTACGTCGACGGCGAGCCGGCCGCGATCGCCGCCGCCCACGTCGCCGGGGGAGCGGCGCTGGTGGAGTACGTCGCCGCGCTGCCCGCCGCCCGCGGCCGGGGCGCCGGCGCGGCCGCCACCTGGGCCGCCACGCTGTGCGAGCCCGACCTGCCCGCCATCCTCGTCGCGAGCGACGACGGGCGGCCGCTCTACGAGTCGATGGGCTACGTCGCTCTCGAGCGCTGGACGGTCTGGATCCGCCCGGGGGAGTGACCACCCGGGAGTGATCGGTCAGCGCGAGGCGTAGGTGACCGCCCGCGCCGCGTCGGCGAAGGTGAACGTCGTGGACGCCTCGCCCAGCACCGGGTCGCCCATCCGCACCACGACGGTCCGTGAGCCGGGGTCGACGGCCACCACCTGCCCGCCGAAGCCGAGCGCCGCGAACATGTCGGGCGGCCCGTCCGGCACGATCCGCCCGACGGCGATGACCCCCGGCGGCGCTCCTAGATCGGTCTGGTTGACCGGCCCACGCAGCTCGCCGGAGCGGTTGACCCACCAGAGCAGTCCGTAGCCCGCGTTGAGGGACTGGCTCGCCGACCCCACCGCCTCGCGCACCCACGCCTTCGACACCAGCTGCTCGCCCTCCCAGCGCCCCTGCTGGGCGAACAGCATCCCGAACCGGGCCAGGTCGAGGCAGGTCGACTGCAGCCCCGAGAAGGTCCCGGTGGAGCTGCCGCTGCGGTCACCCGACATCCGGCTGTGCGTCATCCCGAGGGGCTCGAAGAGCCACTCGTCGGCCAGCTCCGCCGGCGACCGTCCGGTCGCCTCGCGAAGCACCCGGTCGAGGGTCTGGATGGCGGCGTTGTTGTAGGCCCACGTCTCGCCCGGCCTGCTCGTCTGGCTCAGCCCCACGGCGTACGCCGTCTGGTCGGTCGCCTGCAGCAGCCCACCGTAGTCCGTCTCGGTCGCCCACTCCCGCCCGCTGTCGTTGGCCAGCAGGTTGCGGATCGTCACCGTCGCCGACGGAGAGCCGCGCCACTCGGTGATGTAGCGCGAGGCTCGCTGGTCGATGGCGAGCAGGCCGCGGTCCTGCGCCATGCCCACGAGGGTGCTCACCACCGACTTGGTCACCGAGAACGCCTGCTTGGCCTGCTCGGCCGACCCGCCGCGCCAGTAGTCCTCGACCACCAGCTCCCCGTCGCGCACCACCGCGTAGCAGCTCGACCGCGCCCGGTTGGCCTCCTGGACCACCTCGCGCATCCGGGCCGGGTCGAACCCCGCGCTCGCCGGGGTCGCCCGCTCCCAGGCGGGCGCCGCGGCGCTCGGGCTGGCGGGCGGCGTGCTCGTCGGCGTCTCGCCGGGGCTCCCCGCCGACCCGCTGCACGCCGTCAGCACGGCCGCCGCCACGGCGACCGCTGCGGTGGCTCGGGTGCTCATGGGGCCGAGCGTACGGGCGGTGCGGGTGGCGAACTCAGTCCTCGCACCCCGACATCGCCCGCAGCGCGGCGACGTCGTCTGCGGAGAACTGGTCGGCCGCGTCCTCGACGCGCAGCGTCAGCCCGCTGTCGGCGCCGTCGGCCGACGGGTCGAGACCCTCGGCGGAGGCGACGATCGCGCGCATCGCCTTGCGCAGCAGCGCCGCGTCGCCGTCGATCGTGCGCAGATAGACCTTCGCCGTCACGTCGGTCAGGTGGTGCAGCTCGGGGTCGTCCGCCGGCGTGGCCTTGGCCTTGAGCTGGTAGGCCAGCGGCGCCCCGTTGGGCAGCGTCGCCGGCTCGCCGTCCTTGGCCTTCACCCGCACCAGGCCGACCTCGCCGCTCGCCTTGGCGAGCTTGTCGTCGAGCTGCTTCGACGTCGCGGCGGTGATCGCGAGACCTGCAGCCCGTGCCTCGCGCACGACCTTCTTGGCCTGCCTCACCATCTCGCGCGGCGCCTTGCCGTCGAGTGCCACGACCACCGGACGGCACGGGCTGCCCCACGGGCCGCCGACGACGACGTACTTCTTCTCCTTGGCATCGGGGAACCGCAGCCGCTGATAGCCGTCGGGCAGCCCCGGGCTCGTGCCCGCCCGCGCCTCCAGGTTGCCGGGGTCGAGCCACTTGCCGAGGTCGAGGCCGCCGGTGAGGGCGACGGCGATCACGCCGGCGACCAGCGCCGCGATGAGGATCTTGACCATGGTCACCGGGCGATGGTCACACGGATGTCGCTCGCACGCCGGGATTCGGGTCGAGTCGTGGGTCGGCAACTGGCTAGGCTCGGATCCGTGCCCAAGAAGCACGGCCGCGGCCGAGACCGACGCCCACGTCGACCGCCCGTCGTCCGGCGAGGCGACACCCCCGCCCGGGCCGGCGGCGGGGCGGAGAACCAGGAGCTCTTCCAGCAGCTTCGGCAGGCGCTCCGGTCAGCGGAGCCGCTGGCGCTGTTGGCGATCGTTGCCGGCTTCCTCGAGGCCACCGACGAGCGCAACGCCAACCCGTTCGCCCGTGACAAGAGACGGGTGAGCCTTGCCGAGCTCGTGGAGTCGTTCGTCGGCACGCCGTACGCCGAGACCACGGCCGCACTCACGGCGTTGCGGGTCCTGATGCCCGAGGATCCACTGGCGACGGTGATCGATCGTGAGCTGGCCACGCGAACCCACCCGATGCCGCCCTGGCTTGCCTCCCTCGGACAGGCTCGGCTCGAGCCCGAGGTGTGGTTCCTGACGCACGTGCTCGGCGACGGCGACGACTATCTGCTCGGAGTGACGCTACCGACCGGGCAGGCACTCACCTCGCTGGTCTATGTCGACCACAACATGGGCACGATCGTGAAGGACGCCTTCGTCGTGCCCGAGCTGCCGGAAGACGTGGCGCTGCGGATGGGGACCTTGCTCGAGGATCGTGACCAGTCGCTCACGCGCACCGACGGCAGACAGGCGCGGGCGGCCATCGAGGCGGCGATCGCCCACGGGGCGATGATGTATCCGCCCGTGACCTCCGAGCAGTGGCCGATGTGCCGACCGCTCGTGGAGTGGATGGTTCGGATGCTGCCCGAGGGTGGGGTCGCCCCCGAGTGGCGGGAGTGGACCGAGGACGAGCTACAGGCGGTCGCGCACGACTTCTTCTCCTCTCCGTACGGCGCCGCGCACGACGACCCCGACGGCCGGTCGCTCCTCAAGAGCCTGCTGTGGTTCGGCACCTCCTACGCCAACGGTGACCCGTTCCGGTGGAGTGCGGTCACGGTCGAGCTGCTGCTGGTCGACTGGGTGCCGCGCAAGATCGTCGCCGAGCCCGCATACCTCTCGCCGCTGCCCGACCTGGCGCGGTCGTTCATCCGCTTCGCGCACGAGCGCGAGGGCATCCGCGACGACCTCACGACGGAGACGCTGGCCGCTGTCGACGCCTACGAGCCGGAGTACCAACGCCTGATCCGCTCCGACCGACCGCAGGGCCCGGCGGCGCTGCTCGCCGGCATGTTCGGCCACGACGAGGGCGAGGGACGACGACGACGAGCGCAGCATCGCCGACATCATGCTCGAGGGCCTCGACCGCAAGGTAGGCGGCCGCCTGGTGCTGATGCGGCTCGACGACGCCCCGCTGCCCGACGAGCCGTTCGAGTGGGCCGGCGTGCCGGAGGACATCCACGACCGCGTGCGCGAGATCCTGGAGCTCTGCGACCGCTGCGCTGACGAGCTCCTCGACGTCGAGCACCGCACGGCGATGCGTCGGTTCCTCGGTCGTGCCGCCGTCGGCGACCCCGCCATCTTCCGTCGCCGAGCCTCGTCGGCGCGGGGCGCGGCGGCCGTTGCCTGGGCGGTGGGCAGCGCCAATGGGACATTCGACAGGACCCTGCTGGTCCAGGACCTCCTTGCCTGGTTCGGCGTGTCCGGCAGCGTCTCTCAGCGAGCGGAGCCGTTCCTTCGCGCCAACGGCGTCGACCCGCACGGGCACTGGGGCCGCGTGGAGCTCGCCGCCCCCGACCTGCTCGTCGCGCAGCAGCGGCGGGACATCATCGACACCCGCGACCGGTGGCTGGGGGAGTAGCGGCGCCGATCCCAGGAGAGCCACGGCGAGCGCCACCACGCTGCCGGCGCCTCCGACCTGACGGGTGGGCACTGACGTGTCGGAGCCCTTCTCCACCGAGTCGAACAGGCTCTTGAAAAGGCGCCGCGCCTGCGATATGCTGGGCAAAGCATTGCGCGTCATGGGCCTGCAACCTCCGGGTTCAGCGTCTCCCCAGCGTTGCGTGTGAGTTGTGAGGGTTACGTGATAGTCCGCGGTGCGGGCCTCCCGGATCGACGACCAGCCGGTCAGGCGTGTCGTTGAGAGGAGGCCACCCGGTGTCACATCCGATTCTTCAGGCGGCTGCCGACATCGATGCGGTGTTGAAGCAGGTGGCGGATGTGAACCCGACGTTCATGTCAACCGATGAGAAGGCCGCCGGGTTGCGCGAGCTCTCGGCGGTGGAGGCGCGGGTGGCCGAGCTGCGGCTGCGGGTGTTGGCCGACGCGGGCGATGTCGCGGAGCTGACGGCCGCGCATGACGTGGACGAGTGGGTGGCGGTCCAGACGCGGGGCCGGTTCGAGGAGGCGCGGGCCGACCTGGTGCTGGCGCGGGCGCTGGACCGGCGCTACGCCGTGGTGGCGGCAGGCTTGCGAGACGGCGCGGTCAACCTGGCGCAGGCGCGGGTGATCACGCGGGCGTTGGACGACCTGCCCCAGGAGGCCCCGGCTGACGTGGTCGCCCTGGCGGAGACAACGCTGGTGGGGCACGCGGCCTGGTTCGGGCCCCGGCAGCTGGCGCGGCTGGGTCGGCGGATCCTCGACGTGGTGGCCCCCGAGATCGCCGACGCCGCGGAGGCCCGCCGGCTGGCGGCGCTGGAGGCCGAGGCCCACCGCCGCACCCGCCTGTCCCTGCGCCGGGTCGGCGACGGCACCACCCGGCTGAGCGGGCTGCTGCCCGACGCGGCCGCGACCCGGCTGGCGACCTACCTCCAGGCGTTCACCAGCCCCCGCCAGCCCGGCCCCGCGGAGGCCGACCCGTCCGACGCCACCCTGGCCGCGGCACCCGGAGAAGCAGGGCTGGAACCGGTGGCGCGGCTGGCCTACCCCCGCAAGCTCGGGGAGGCGTTCTGCCAGCTCCTGGAGACCCTCGACCCCGCCCGGCTGCCGATCCACGGCGGCGACGCCACCACCGTGGTCGTCACCCTCTCCCTGGACGACGCTGCGCGCCGAGCTCGCGGTCGCCGACCTCCTCACCGCAGGCCCGGTCCCCGGCCCCGACCATGTCGGTGACCAGATCACCGCCGACCAGGCCCGCCGGCTGGCCTGCACCGCCGCGATCATCCCCGCCGTCCTCGGCGGCGACTCCGAGATCCTCGACCTGGGCCGCGCCCGCCGGCTGCACACACCCGCCCAACGCCGCGCGATGCGGCTGCGTGACCGCACCTGCCGCGCCGAGGGCTGCGACATCCCCGCCGCCTGGTGCGAGGCCCACCACTGGCACCCCTGGTCGGCCGGCGGACCCACCAACCTCGACCACGGGCTCCTGCTCTGCTCCCACCACCACCACCGCGCCCACGACCCCGCCCACACCGCCGAACGCCTCCCGAACGGCGACGTCCGCTTCCACCGACGCAGATAGGCCGCCGTGACCCTCGTCGAGGCCGGTGTCTGACCAGCCTCGACGGTCCGGTCGGGGTGCCGCCCACGCCCTACGGCGAAGGGGCCACGGGCTGGCGGAGCACGGTCCTCAGCCTGGCCGGCTCGGTGCGCCGCGGGTCGGAGAGGTAGATCTCGTGGTGCCGGCCGGCGAACGTGAGCCCGTGCGCGGGCATCCACTCGTCGTGCAGCCGGGCCAGCACCGGCGCCTCGGCGTCGTAGGAGCCGAGGTGAAGGATCTGCACACACCTGCCCTCGGCGTACGGCCCGAACCGCAGGAGGTCGAGCGCCGCCAGCACCTTGCGACGGGACCGATCGATCGCCTGCGCGACGATCTCGGGGGTGACCCAGGGCGGCTGGGAGATCATCATCGTCCAGTCCCAGGCGGCCTTGTCGCGGGTGACGAAGGCCCGGGGGTCCTCGGCGCTCCACAACCCCTCGAGCGGCCCCACCGTGTGCACGCGCCCCAGCTCGCTCTTGGTGATGGCGCGCACGGCGTAGGCCACCGAGAAGAGCGTTTGCACCGCCTCGGCGTACGCCGCCGACACGTTGGGGTCGCCGTGCCCGTCGACCGTCAGGAACCACATCTCCGGCACGTCGACCACATGGAAGTCGCCCGGCCGAGGGGCGTAGAGCGCGGGAAGCGCCTTCTTGACGTCGTAGGTCTGCACGGGTCCAGTTCTCCACCTCACACAGGGTGAGGGTCAAGCCTCGGGAGGACTAGGCTGGAGGACAACACCGAGACACGAGCTGGTGGACGTCATGACACGTCAGGAAACGACCAACCAGACCGGCGGCACGGCTGGCAGCAAAGGGCCCTTCGTCCCGCCCCGCTGGTTCGAGCGCCTCTTCTGGAAGGGCCACCGCGCGGTCCTCCGCCTGACCCGCGGCAGAGTCGGTCTGTGGCGGCCCAAGCCCGGATCGTGGGGCACGATGCGGGTCACCACCGTCGGCCGCCGCAGCGGCCAGGAGCGCGCGGTGATCCTCGGCTACCTGGAGGACGGCGCAGGCGTCGCCACCCTCGCCATGAATGGCTGGACCGGCCCCGACCCCGCCTGGTGGCTCAACCTCCAGGCCCACCCGCAGGCCCGCGTGCAGACCAGGGACGGCGAGCGCGCCATGGTCGCTCACGCCGCCACCGGCGACGAGCGCGATCGGCTCTGGGCGCAGTGGTCGGTCGTCGACAAGCACCTCGACGAGTACGCCGCGCGCCGCCCGGTCGAGACCGCGGTCGTGGTGTTCGAGCCTGAGGCGTAGGAAGCGCGCCGCCGGTCAGCCGCCCTTCGGGCGGTAGCGGTCGAACGCGAGACCGCTGGAGCGCCTCGCCGCGGCCGGTCTGCTTGCGGACGCCGAGCCAGACGAAGACCTCGCCGCCGTACCACCGGGTGCGCTGGAAGCTCTGGGTGACCCGGGCGCCGGAGCGCGGCACCTCCTCCTCGTGCACGTCGTAGCCCTCGGGCGGGTCGAGGTCGAGCCCCTGGCGCAGCAGGGAGGTGCGGGGCCGGATCCGGTCGGGCGGCTCCAGGTCGCCCTCGATCAGCCGGGGTACGCCGGCCCGGCGGAGCTGCACCTCCCGGGTGCTGCCCGGGCACGTGCACCGGGACGAACGGGATCCAGTTCTCGGCGACTCGCGACATCACCTCGTAGCGGATCGTGGCGTCGTTGACGAGCGGCCCCTCGTCCGGCACCGGGGCGGGGTTGGCGGCCGCGACCAGCCGCTCGTGGAAGGCGCGCGTCTCCAGGGCGGAGCGGCGGCCGGAGCGGCCCGTGCCGTCGGGCTGGCGGCACGGTGGTCTCGATGCCCCACACCATGTTGGCGATCTCGTCGCGGACCATCTCGACCGCCTCGATCGGCGCGCCCTCCTGGATCTTCGGCACGCTGGGCAGCACCAGCAGGCTCAGCTCGGCGGGGACGTCGGCGTGGCCGAGCGTGGCGAGGGTGAACATCGTCCAGCGCTGCCAGTCCTCGTCCGAGCCCTGGCCGGCGGCCTCGACCCAGGTCCGCTCGCCGAAGACGTTGGTGACGCTGAGCCCACGCATCCGCGCGACGGTCCCGGCGGGCACGGTGAACGGCAGCAGGAACCAGTCGTTGGCGTAGACGAGCGCGAACTCCATCACCAGCAGCTTGTTGATCTCGGTGGTGTCCGGGTCGATGTCGCCGAAGCTCGTGGTGCCGTCCTCGAACGTCCACCAGCGGGTGTGCGGCATACCGGCGAAGGAGATCGGGGTGGGCAGGAAGGTGGAGGTGAACGTCTCCTGGACGTCCTCGGGGAGCGGTGCGTCCGGCACCTCCCCGATCCCGTCCGGTGACGGGTCGACGTCGAGGTTGTACCAGTCGAGGTGGCCCTGGTAGTACTCCTCCGCAGTCAGGTGCAGCTCGCCGCCGTCTCGCGGTGCGGCGGTCTCGAAGGCGTACTCCAGCCGCTCGGGCAGCCAGGCGTCGCTGTCGGGCGGCTGGTAGAACGCGCGGGCGTACCACTCCAGGAACTCGGTCTCCCTCGCCTCGACGTCGGCGGCGCGGGTGGGGTCGGTGAGCGTCACGAGGTCGTGGGCGTGGTTGCCGGGAGCGGCCGTCAGGTGGGTCAGCAGCGCGTAGCCGTCCATCGCCCGCCCCGCCAGCGCCGCGGCCGCCTGCCAGGCGTGCGGATGGGCGCACACGGCCGCCTGCGACCGGTCGTCGGGGTCGGGCTCGGGGAACGCCAGCTCGGGGGCGTCGACGAACTTCTGCCGGAGCCCGGTCTCGATGCCCTCCACCAGCTTGAGCCAGCGGCGGCCGAGCTCTGCCCGGAGGTCCAACGACAGGGCCTGCTCCTCACCCGCCGTGCCCAGGCTCTGGGCGAAGACCAGCGGGCGGCGTTCGACCTTCGCCTCCAGCGGGACGTCGTCGTCGAAGGCCTCCGGGTCGCCGGCGCCGGGGCGGTACTTCGTCAGCCGGGTGGTGTCGAGGTGGACCTGCGCCAGCACCGGCGAGCCGGCGTCGTCGCCGGTGAGCTCGCCCATCTGCCACTGCTTGGTGAGCATCCACAGCGCGTCGCGCACCTCGGCCTTGAGCGCCCGGTCGAAGTCGTGGCGCCGGGGCCGGCCCTCCAGGCGGTTCCACATCGTGATGCTCGGCAGCAGCCGCTGCTGGGTGAGGACGGGCTCGATGTCCTGGATCGCGATGAACTCGTTCATCCGTCGCCTCCGTCGGCGTCGAGGGCCGCCCAGACGGCGTTGACCATCGAGAAGTTGAGCGCCGGGAAGATCGGGTAGAGGCTGACCGCCGAGATCACCGCCGGCAGGAACCGGGCGTACGCCGTGGTGTCGAGGTGGTCCGGCTCGATCGCCCGCTTGCGGGCCAGGTCGACGGTCTCCCGGATGCTGTCCACCAGGTCGTCCCAGGTCCAGCCCTCCCCGTGGTCGGCGGGCAGGGCCAGCAGCAGCGTCTGCGGCGGCTCGGAGTTCGGGCGGTCGAAGTGGAACGCGAGCCCGGTGTCCTCGGTGCGGCTCGGGATCACCTCGGTCCACTCGTCCAGCAGCAGCCCGGCCTGGCGAGCGGTCTCGTCGAAGCCGTCGGGGAAGTGCCCGGTGTAGAGCAGCTTGTCCTCGTCGATCACCAGCGGGTCGCCGGAGGGCAGCGTGTCGGGGATACTCCAGCGCCAGCCAGGGCAGGTCCTCCCGGTGAGGGAGCTGCAGTGGCTGCAGCGTGGGCGTGGTGGTGGCGAACGCCTCGGTCAGCCGGGTCACCGCCCTCCAGCGAGCGCAGCTTCTCGCGGACCCGGGCCACCCCGGTGAACCAGTCGTCGACGGGCAGCGAGCGGCCCAGCGTGGTCGTCTGGTGGTCCAGGATCGACGTGTCGGCGTCGGGCCCGAGGCCCCACGCGGCGCGCCACTCGGCGCCCAGCGCCGGCGCCAGCCCGACGTCGGGCACCACCGGGAAGTCCTCGCCGAAGAGCAGCCGCAGCGCGCGCGTCAGCTGGTCCACGCGGCGGCGCGGGTCGGCCTCGGTCGTGCTCGCGTCGACCAGGGCCTGGACCTCGCCGGCCCGGGTCGTCATCTCGGCAGCGAGCGAGGAGGCCCGGCCGGCCAGGTCCTCGGCCAGGGTGATGACCCCCGCGACAGTGGCGGAGAGGTCGAGCGGCTCCGGGTCGAAGCCGGTGATCGCGGCCCGCTGGGCTTCGAGTGCGTCGTGCAGGGTGCCGATCGTGACCGCGCTGGTGGCCAGCCCGGCGATCAGGTCGCGCTGGGCGACGAAGGCGACGCGGGTGGTGTCGACCAGGTCGTCGCGGAAGTCGTCGGGCAGGGCGGGGAGGACCGTCGTGTTGCTGGTCAGCAGGAACCGCTCGGCGGTCAGCAGTGCCCGGATCTTGTCCTCGTCGGCGGCGCCCGGGTCGGCGTCGTAGGCGGTGATCGCGTCGTCGAACGAGGTGAGCCGCGTGTCCCAGCGTTCCAGGAGGTCGGCCAGGACCTGCTGCAGGCCGGCGTAGAGCCTGCTCCGGTCGGCGTACGACGGCGGCGGTGCCGGTGCGCAGCTCGGCGAAGCCCGCGGCGTCGCGCATCCGCGCCACGAAGCCGGCGATGGTGCCGTCGATGCCGGTGACCAGCGCGCCCACGGGCTGCGGCTCGGTGTCCAGCTGGGCCTGCAGCGCGGCGCCCCACGTCGTCGAGGGCGCTGCGATGCGCGTCCAGGTCGGCGAGGTTGAGCGTGACCCGCCGGTCGTCCAGCGCGACGTCCAGGTCGAGCGACTCCTGCGCGTCGCCCTGCAGGGTGAGGTCGCTGGCGCGCAGCGGCCGCGAGCGCAGCACCAGGTCGCGCAGCGGCCGGACCAGCGCGGCGAGCTCGAAGAACGGGACGTGGTCGGCGACCGAGGCGATCCGCTCGCGGTAGCCGATGGTCATCGTGGCGTCGGGGCGCGGCGAGTGCGTCGCCACCACGTGGGCCTCGACCAGGTCGTCGAGCCCGCCGGTGGTCTGCCGGGCGTCGGTGTCGAGGAGGACGAGGAGGTCCAGCGGCGCCAGGCCGAGATCGGCCTGGGTGACCACATGGGTCGACGTCCGGCCCTCCCGCCGGGTCCGAGACGGTGACCGTGCACGCCACGCGGACGGCGTCGGGGAGTACGTCGGCCAGCCAGGCGTCGACGGCGGGCTCGGCCCTGCGCGCGCGGCGAGATCCGGGCCGCGTCGCTCGGCAGCGAGCCCGACCGGGAGGTGCAGCGCGGCCCGGTGGGTGAGGGTGACGCCCGACCGCGGGGTGCGCACCACGTCGGGCGTGGCGGGGAACGTGCCCTTCGAGTAGGTGTCGAGCACCGCGCCGGCGCGCTCGTAGTTGCCGCTGGCCACCTGGTGGACGCTCTCGGCCATCGCCAGGTCGGCGACGGCGTCCTCGATGTCGAGCAGCCGCACGGCCTCGGCGCTGATCGCGGTGACCTGGTCGGGGGTGGCCGAGGGCAGGCCGGTGAGGCCGAACGGGTAGGTCTGTGCGTGGGTCTTGAGGTGGTCGGCGAACGCCTGCCCGTCGATGACGTTGCGCGCCTCGACCTGGCTGATCCCGACCGGGTCGCCCGCGTCGTCGGTAGGCCCGGTCCGGGTCGGCTCGAGCCGGTTGCCGGCGAGCGGGAACTTCAGCCGCAGGTCGTAGATGAACTCGTCGACCTCGACGTCGTGCCGGTCGTGGAGGCCGCGCTCGAACTGGTAGCCCAGCAGGGCACCCATGCTCTGATCGGCCTTCAGGCCCTCGATGATCGACAGCGCCATCCGCACCCGCTCCGAGGACAGGTTCACCGCCAGGCTGGTCGGGTTGGTGGGGGTGGCGTTGGAGAGGTAGCCGTTGCGCAGCACCGCCGCGGTGACCGCGTGGTTGAGGGAGGGGGCGTGGAGGTAGCCCTGGTTGGTCGCGTCGCGGGTCAGCGGCGGCGCGGTCGGGTCGGCGTTGAAGATCGCGTCCAGGTCGGCGGGGAGCTCGACGGGGGTGAGGTCGCGGGCCTGCGGCCGCACCTGCTCGAGGTAGCCCCAGGCGCCCAGGTGGAGGCCGGTCCGCGCGACGGGCTCGCCCTCTCCGGCCCTCCGTCGACCGGGGCCTCGTAGCGCAGCAGCTCGAGGTGCCGGCTGGACAGGCCGGCGTACCACGCGTCGAGGCGGTAGGTGCACAGGTCGAGGTGCTCGGCGAGGCAGCGCTCGAGGACCGCCGTCGGCTTGTCCCGGAGGTGCTCGAGGGCCTCCAGCTGGCGCTGGAGGTACGCCGTCGCGGTCATCGTGGTCAGCTGGGTCGGGATGAAGTCGCCCACCCGGAGCGTCGGGTCGCCGGTGACCGCCACCTCGCGCTGGTAGAGCGGCTCCCAGCGGCTGCCGGGCGAGCCGGTGACGGACTCCTCGGTGACCTGCACGAACGCGGGCTCGCGACGGGTCGCGACGATGTCGGACTGGGTGACCAGGCCGGCCAGGGCGAAGAGCTGGAGGCTGGTCTCGACGTAGCTGAGGTCGAGCGCGTGCCGGAGCATGTGGAAGAGCAGCGCGCGGGGCACGCCGTCCTCGAAGCCCTCCTGGCGGCGCAGCGTGTCGTGGGAGGTCGCCGCGGCCTGCGCGGAGCCAGGCGAGGTAGTTGTCGCCGGCGGTGGTGGACGGCCGGATCGGCTCGGTCTCGGAGAGCTCCACGTCGTCGACCAGGGCGTCGGCCAGCAGGTTGGGCGAGGTGGTGAAGAACTTCTCCAGGATGTCGGGCAGGTCGCTCTCCCCGTCGTGGGTGTAGCCGTGCCGCTGCGAGCAGGTCCAGCCCGCTCTGGGTGTAGCCCAGCACGATCAGCGCCGCGAGGAACGCCGACGCCGCCGCCGGCCAGCCGGAGCCGGTTGTAGAGCGCGGTGGCGCTCTCGGCGTACCGCTGCTGGAACTCGACCGAGCCCGGGTGCAGGCCGACGACGTCGAGCAGCACCTGCTGGGGGTCGGTCGCCGGCTTGCCGACGTAGGAGACCCGGTCCAGCAGCGGCGCGACGTCGGCCTCCATGGTGCGCAGGTGGCCGTAGAGCTGCAGGAGGAAGGACCGGTCGGCCCCGTCGTCGTGGTGGTCGTGCGGTCGCGTCGCGGGCCAGCCAGCGCAGCCGCGACCGAGGCGTGGCGGGCAGGATGCCGTAGGGCTGCTTGCCGACCCGCAGGGCGGGGATGGTGCCGCGTCCGGAGACGTGCCGGGTGAAGAACTCGCGGGTCCGCCGCACGGTGTCGTCGGCGACGATCGGGTGCAGCATGCTCTCGAGGAAGTAGCCGAGCGTGGCCGGCCAGAGGGCGACGTTCATCGCCTTGGCGTCGGCGATGTCGGTGCGGCCGTAGAACGGCACGGTCGAGAGGGCCGCGGGGTCGAGGCCGAGCATCTCGGCCAGCCACCGGCCGTCGCGCTGGGCGAACCAGTCGACCGGGTCGTCCGGCGGCGTGCCGAAGTAGTGGTCGAAGCTGACGTCGGAGTCCTCGGTCCAGCGGTACTCCGACCGGTCGCCGTCGGCGTTGTTCGTGGGGCGCCCCTGCGGCAGCACCGAGAGACCGCTCTTGGCGTGGTGATGGTGCTCGAGGAGCTCCTCGAGCGCCAGCCGGTCGGCCTCGGGGTCGGAGCGCAGCCGCACCCCGAGCACCATCAGCTCGTCGAAGCCCTCCTGGTCGGCGCCCTGGAGCGGGATCCGGAACCCCATCCCCTGGTCGACCGCGCGTGGGGAAGTCGGTGACCCACTCCAGCTCGGGGCCGACCTTCAGGTCGGCGCCGTCGGGCTGGATCTGGTCCTCCTCCGAGGCCGACGGGTCCGGGGCCACGGCGAGCGTCGGCGGGGATCGGCCGACCGACCGCCTGCACGACCTGCTTCCCGCCGCGGAAGCCGAGCAGCACCAGCCGGTCGGGCAGCAGCCGGGCCTGCGGGGTCGTGGCCCAGCCGTGGACGCGCAGCTGCGCCTCGTCGTCGGTGGGGAAGTGCAGGAACGCCACCAGCACGGTGGTGTCCTCGCGGGTGGCGCCCGAGGGCGGCTCGGCCGCCAGGTTGCGGGGCGGGTACTGCTCGCGGAGCTCCTCCGCCCGGGCGGCGCCCACCGCGGCGTCGAGGTCGTCGTCGGCGGCGACCAGCGCGGCCAGGTCGTCACCGGCCCGCCAGACCGCGGTCCAGTAGGTGCGGACGGCGGACAGCTCCGGCTCGGCGAGCGGCGCGCGGGTCGGGATGGACAGGATGACCCAGGGGTCGGTCGGCGGGCGGCTCCGGCTGGTCCTCGGGGTTGAGCGGCGCGTACTGCTGGGTGACCCAGAAGGAGCGCCCGGAGCCCTGACCGGCGAGCAGCACCTTCCAGGCGCCGCGCCGCGCGGCCTCGTCGCCGCCGGCGCTCCACACCGAGGCCCAGTAGGTGCGGGCGTCCGACGCCTCGGTCTCGGTGAGGGTGTGCTCGAAGCTGTCGACGGAGATGTCGTCGGGATAGACGCGCACCCACAGCTCGTCGGAGGCGGTCGGGCCGCCGGGCTCGCCGGCCCGCTTGAAGCGGTACTCCAGGCGCAGGGGCACCAGGCAGATGGGGATCCGGTCGGTGAGCCGGCCGATCTGCTCGCGGGGGTCGGAGAACTCCTCGAACCGGCCGAGCAGGTCGAGCTCGTCGGTGCGGACCCGACCGGTCGTGTCGCGCAGCCGGGCGAGGGTCTGCTGCTGGACGTCGATCGCCTGGTCGAGCTCCGCGGGGTCCGCGCCGCGGCGTGCCTGCGCCGCCCGGTCGCGCTGCAGGCGGTGCAGCCGTTCGTTGGCCTCCACCACCTCGCGCTCGTGCCGCTCGACCTCGGCCCGGACCTGGCCGATCGCCGTGCGCAGCTCGTCGAAGGTGCTCATGACGGGCAACATCTCCCGGGCGTGGACGCCGACCAGCACCGGCACCTGGTAGAGCACGTAGGCCAGCTGGGCGGCGTTCATCGAGGCGTTCCAGACGATCTGCACGTCCTCGTCGTGCTGGGTCAGCTCGTAGTCGCTCGCGGTGTCCGGGTCCGGGAGCGGTCGAGGTGCAGCGTCGGCGTGGTGGCACCGACGTCGAGGAAGGACTGGGTCGCGGCGTCGAACACCCGCGGCCACGCCAGGTCGCTCCACGTCTCGAGGTCGCCGTCGGCCTCGAGGTCGAGCCCGAAGCGGGGCTCGCCCGGCCGCTCCTTGATCACGAAGAACCAGCCCGGGTCCTCGTCACCGGGCTCGCCGGTGCCGCCCCTGCGCCTCCTCCGCGGTCAGGTCGAAGCCGAGGAAGGTGATGTCGGGGTCGGCCTTGGCCTCGTAGAGCGGCGTCCGCAGCCAGTCCTCCTCCGGGCCGTCGGTCTCGAAGGTCCGCGGGCGGCTGGTGTCGATCTCACCGTCGTCGTCGAGCTGCCACTTCGCCTTCTGGGCGTAGATCACGGCGGTGGGGTACTTCTTGAGCAGCTCGCCGCGGATCACCAGGACGACCTCCTCCTCGTTCTCCCCGGGCAGCTCCCGGTTGTCGTGGTCGCCGAGGTGGGAGACCCGGCGCCAGGTGTGGATCGGGGTGATGTCGCGCAGCAGCTCGCGGCGCTCGTCGGCGGGCAGGTCGCGTCCTTCCAGGGAGGCGCTGGGGTCCCAGAACTGGCGGAAGTAGGTGCCGCGCTGGTCGGTGGGGTACTCGCGCCAGAGCAGCTCCGAGGCCATCGCCACGTTGACGCCCAGCATGTAGGCCTCGATGAACCGCTGGTTGGTCTCCAGCAGGGTGATCGTGTTGGGCGGGATCTTGTCGATGTTGGGCAGGAAGTTGTCGCCCGGCAGGTCGAGCAGCGGCTGGTACATCGGGAGGTCGATCTCGGGGTAGGCCATCACCTCGGTGAACGCCTCGAGGTTGATGGCGACCAGCCGCCCCGGGATGGTGATGCCGGCCAGCGTGAACGCGGGGATGGTGGTCGCGGGGTGGATCCCGTCGATGACCGCGCCTCCCAGGCGGTCCAGGTCGACGGGGACGCGCCGGGGCGGGGTGCCGAGCGTGGCGCTGGTGCTCACCAGCCGATACGTGTCCTTCAGGGCGCTCTTGAAGCGCACCGCCTCGGGACTGTCCGGGCCGCCGCCGGGTCGAGGGTCGGCGGCTCCGCTGTCGGGCTCGGCGATCTCGAAGTCGGGGAAGCCCGGGAGGGCGTCGATCACGTCGGGCGCGTTGCCGCCGGGGAGGACGGCGTCGGCAGGCCGCTCTCGCTCGGCCTGTCGTCGCAGCCACAGCACGAGGGCGAGCCCGCCCAGCGCGACCACGGCGGCCAGGACCACGCCGCCGACGCTGGGCGCGAGCAGGACGATCAGGAGAGCGAGCAGCAGCACCAGCCCGAGCAGCAGCCAGCTCAGCCAGGGATGGCGGCGGAGCAGGTCGATGATCGGCCCGAGGGGTCCCGGAGTCGGCTGCTGGTCGAGCTCCTCGGCGATCTCCTCGACGGTCGGCAGGTCCTCCGGTGTCTCCCGCGGGGGAGCGGCGCTGATCTCGCCCCGGTTGACCCGGTCGACCAGGCCCTCGGGCCCGAGCGGCGTGCCGAACCCGAGTCGGTCGGCCACGTGGTCGCGCGGCCGCAGCACCCGGCGCAGCGGCGGGGAGAGCAGTGCCGTCGGGACGGTGCTCTGCCGGAGCTGCTGCCGGACCACGAGGCCCTCGCTGACGACCCGGCGGTGCAGGGGTGCGGTGACCATCAGGGCACGCTCCGCGCTCAGGTCGCGCAGGGGGAGCAGGTGCGAGGAGTACCACACCGACGATGCCGACAGGGCGGTCCTCGCCAGCCGGATCCGCCGGTTGGCCGCCAGGACGTCGCCGATCTGCCCCCAGGCGGCGTCCATGTACTCCTCCTGGTGCTCCTGGAGCACCTGGGTCCCGAAGCCCGCCGCGACGCGGAACCGCGGGTCCAGGTTGGCCTCGTGGAGCCAGTTGTCGGTCGGGACCAGCGGGTCGCCGTCGGCGTCCTCGAGGATCCGCTCGGACAGCGCGTGCCAGCGGCCGTAGATCGGCGGCGTCACCAGCGGGTCGGGGTCACCGGCGCGCTGGTAGTCGTCGGCGAGGTTCAAGAAGTCGGCGAGGTCGCTCTGGAACGGGTGCGGGAACGGCTGGTCCCACTCCTCGAACCGCTCGGCCTCCTCCTCCTGATCGTCGGTCAGCGCCTCCGCCGGCACCTGGAGGGCGCCGCCGAGGCGGAGCACCCCGCCGAGCTCGGGGATCTCGATGCCGGTGAGGTTGGACCCCGGGCGCTGCACGTCCATGTCGCGTCGGCCGAGGCGGACGTCGGGCGGCCGCGGCTCGAGCAGCCGGACGAGGTACTCGAAGTCGCCGACGCTCCCGGTCTTGAAGTACCAGCGCGTGTAGTAGGGGTGGACCGCCCCGAGCGGCCGGTCGGCGTACGACGCCCAGGCCGACTGGGTGGCGAAGCGGGCCGGGTTGGGCTCCTGGGGGTCCAGGCCGAGCCCGGCGAGCCGGCCGCTCTCGAAGGTCGGCACCAGGAAGGCGTGGTAGCCGGTCTCCGGCGCGAGGGCCCGCGGGCAGAGGATGCGGGAGTAGGCGTGGTCGGCGTTCTTCTGCAGCTCGCCCTCCAGCCGGGAGGCGGCCGTGGCGCCGTCGGTCGAGGTGACCACGCCGTCGGCGCGGATCAGGTCGGCGTTGGCGTGCACGTGCGCCCAGGCCCACAGCTGGTCTGCCGGCGGGAACACCGACTCCGCCGGCGCCGCCAGCGAGAACGCGGCCAGGGGCTGGCCGGGCGCGGGCGTCGCGTCGTCGAACTCCTCCTCGGTCAGCACCACCAGCGCCAGCCAGGGGCGCAGCCGGTGCGCCGTCTCGTCGGGGACAGCCGGCGTGTAGCGCCAGGGGAAGTCCTCCTCGTAGAACTCGATGTAGGGGAAGTAGTTGGACTCGAAGTTGGTGAGGTGGTCGCGCGGCTCCTTCTTCACGATCGCCCGGGCGTCGATGCCGATCACGTCGCCGGGACCGTAGAGCGCGACGTCCTTGTGGACCGTGGACTCCGGGTCGGTCCCGTCGCCGACGGCCCGCCCGGTGATGCTCAGGTCGACCGGGATCGTCGCGCGGGTGAGGACCGTCGTGTCGCCGTCGGCCTCGGTGATCTGGTTGGCCAGGCCGAGCCGCAGCCACGGCAGGAAGGAGTAGGTGCCCAGGTCGTCAGCCATGGCGGCCTCCGCGCGCGGCCGGCGTCATGCCGCGACCTGCATCTCGTGACCGCGCAGGATGTGGGCCTGGCCCGCCACCGACGGGTCGGCGGCGACCTGCGTCTTGAGGAACTCCTGGGCGGCCGCCCGCGACGTGAACCCTTCGGAGGGGGCGCCGGCGAAGACGGTGTTCGTGGCGGCGTCCGCGACGACGTACGCCGTGGGGTTGACCACGATCTTCTCGTCGAGCAGGTGCAGCCGGTCCTTGGCCGCCATCGAGATGTCGGCGCGGGTGACCGCGTTGCCGCCGAGGAAATGGGTGAACAGCCCGGCGAACAGCGTCGCGATGACCAGCACGAACCGGCGGTAGAGCGTGTCGATGATGATCTGCTCGTAGCGCACCACCCGCTTGGTGACGAAGCTGGTGCGGGTCTGGGAGCCGCTGGCGGCGAGCTCGACGCCCGCGTCCTCCTTCTCGAAGTCCGAGGCCGAGAGCTTCTGGTCGTCGTCGAGGTCCTGGAACTGCGCGGTGGCGAAGGACTCCTTGACGTCGCCGTGGCGGGTGAGCCCCGTCGTCGTGACGGCCACCTCGAACAGGTCGCCGTCGTCGGGCTTCTGCGCCCCGACCTTGTCCAGGGTGATGCCCAGGGGGATCGCGCGCTGGGTGATCGACAGCGTGCCGAGCGGGTGCAGCACCAGGTCGGCGTCGGTGCTGGTCGCCCGGAGCGACACGAGCAGCGCGTTGCTGGCCCCCAGGCTGGCCGTCCAGTTCTCCACCTTGTCGAGCTCGGCCGCGAGGATCGGAGCGACGGAGATCGGCGGCAGCTCGGTGTCCTCCTTGTCGCCCCAGGTCTCGGAGAAGTCGACGTCGACGTCCCAGAACAGCAGCGAGATGCTGCCGGTGCCCTCGATGTGCCACGGCGAGGTGCCCTCCAGGCTGCCGCGGAAGCGGACCGAGAAGAGCCCGGCGCCGAAGAGCTTCACCGACAGCGACGCCGAGATCGTGATGATGAAGTAGAACGGCGAGAACTGGAACAGGGCGTCGAAGCCCAGGTGGCCGTCGATGCTGGCGATGCTGACCCCGAAGTAGACGTCGACCGCCGCACCGAACTGCACCGTGTTGGAGGTCACCGCGAAGTAGGCCGTGACCGTCACCTTGGCGAGCGGTGTGTTCAGGATGCTGATCGCGATCCGGGAGATGTCGGGGAACGGCAGCGCCGGCGGTTCGTACGACGGGTGGAAGCCGCCGACGGTCACCACGAAGTTGGGGTCGTCGCCGAAGGCGGCCAGCACGCCCATGCCGCCCTCGAGCGGCATGAAGATCACCCGGGAGTCGTAGAGCACGGCGGTGAACCACACCCGCTTGGTGTCGAACTCGATGGCGCCGACGAACGCGACCTGGATGATGATCAGCGCGGCCTGCTCGTCGGGGATCGCGACGGTGAGCTTGCCGACGATCGCCACGTTGCCGGGGATCTCGATGATCACGCCGAGGGAGAGGCTGATCAGCGTGGGGGTGCCCCAGCCGAGCTTGGCCATCGGGCCGATCAGGAAGACGTCGTTCTCGGGTGGGAAGAACTGCCGCAGGTCGTTGATGATCCGGGTCGCGTTGGCGACGACGTCCTGCGGGAACAGGATCGTGTCGATCGAGCCGGACGCGGCGCCGGCGGCGAGCGCGTCGAGGTCGACGCTGCGGTTGAGGCCGACCAGGCCGCCGACGCCGATCAGGGTGAACCCGAAGCCGAGCTGGATGCCGGGGTTGAACTCCACGGAGATGATCGCCAGGAACGAGAACCCGGACGAGCCGTCGGGGAACTTGGTGGTGATCACGCCGATGGCGGTCACCGAGACCAGGTCGAGGATGCTGAGCTGGAGGACGCCGGCGTACTCGCCGCGGGCGGTGTCGATCCTGAGGAACCCGCCGCCCACGACCGCGCCGGCGTCGATCGAGAGGCCGACGCCCGTGGGCGGCTTGAAGGCCAGCTCGATGTCGAGCGGGCCGGCGTTGCCGTCGTTGCCGTCGGTGAGCGCGAAGACGGCGGTCAGCCCGACCTGCTCGACGACGGCGACCAGCGGGCCGAGCGCGGCGGTGATGTCGGCGGCGAGGCCGACCGGGAAGCTGCCGCCGTCGACGCCGATCGAGACGGTGAACGCGCTGATCTGCACCGGGCCGAGGTCGAGGTGGCTCGGCAGCTGGATCTCCAGCGTCGCGCTGCCCTCGAAGAACAGCCCGCCCTGCGCCCTCAGGCCGGCCGCGAGGTCGAAGCCGGACTCCAGCTCGATGCCGCCGAGGATGGTGGCGAGGAAGCCGTCGGCGTCGGCCATGGAGATCCGCACCAGGCCCTCGCCGAGCTCGAACCGGAAGCTCGGGACCACCCCGGCGCCGGTGAACCGCAGCCCGGTCTCGAGGGCCAGCCGCCCGAGCTCGAGCCTGCTGGCGTCGGCGTCCCCCAGGATCACGAACTTCTCGGCGGCCCCCGTCCGGTCGGCGGAGACGCGCAGGACGACCTCACCGGTGAGGGTGGGCGTCGTGTCGGGCAGCTCGATCTCGAACGTGAACGGCGGCTGGATCGTGACGCCGAGGCCGAAGGGCAGGTCGACGTCGGCCTCGAGCTCGACGTCCAGGTCGGCGACGCCCAGCTCGAGCGTCTGGGGCGGGAAGCTCTGGCGCAGCTCGATCCCGAGCCCGCGCGGTGTCAGGTCGGTGCGGGCGCGGATCGCGGCGAGCACGAAGTCGAGCACGGGCAGCGGCCCGGTCTCGTCGAGGACGGCCGTCGCGCCGAGCGCCGAGAGGATGGCGCCCAGCCGCCGCAGCAGGTCGGCGCCGTCGAAGGCCCCCGAGTCCCAGCCGTACTGCGCCTCCAGCGCGCCCACCGGGTCGGAGACCCAGGCGCCGAGGGCGGAGAAGTCGAAGGTCGAGACGGTGTGGGCGGGCAGGTTGGGGTCGACCGAGCCCTCGTTGATGCGCGCCCGCTCGAGGACCGCGAGCAGCTCCAGGATCTCGTTGACGCCCCGGCCGCGGTCGATGGTGCGCACCAGCAGCAGGTTGAACAGGCGCTCTGCGAACTCGTTGGCCACCGCCGGCGGTACGCCGAGGCCCGCGACGACCGACTGGAGGTCGTCGAGCCCGTTGACCACCGTCGAGATCCGCTCGATGGCCGACAGCCCCTTGGCCGCCGCGGTGGCGAGGTCGTCGTCGAGGAGCGCGTCGGCAAGCGCGGCGGCGTCCTCGACCAGCGCGAGGCTCGCGGCGGCGACCGGCTGGGCGGCGGACGCGACGGCGCTCGCCTGGCCGGCGTTGGCGACGATGCCCAGCTCGGCGAGGGTGCCGGCCGCCCGGTCTGGCGCGAACGCGGTCTCCAGCGGCGCCAGCAGCGTCGGCGACCAGCTGGATCGCCCGGTGCAGCGTGCTGGGCTCAGACATGGGCGGTGGACTCCTCGAAGCGCCCGACCAGCTCGTGCAGGTCGTCGAAGTCGTCGACCAGCGCCAGCACGGCCTCGCGGTGCTCGGCGATGGCGGCCCGCAAGCGGCTCGCTGCCGTGAGGCCGTCAGGGCCTCCTCCATCCGCTCCAGCAGCTCGCCGCGGGTGACGCCCTCGACCTCGACGGGGATCCGGTGCTCGGGGTGGCGGGCGTTCTCCGCGAGGTGCGCGAAGAACGTCGGGCCCTTCCCCCGATGCCAGGCGATGGTGGTCGGGCGGTGCCGGTTGACCAGCCCGACGACCTCCGAGCGGTGCTCCAGGAACGCGGCGTGCAGGGCGGCTCCGGACGGCGTACGCCGGAGCCGCTCCTGCAGCTCGACCGTGTGGTCCTCGACCGAGGTGGCCGACGACCCGACCCGCGCCAGCCGGTTGCTGCGGGCATGCCCGGCCGGTCCCACGGGCGGGTTCTGGGTGCTGATCGGGGTGACCTTGAGCAGGTCGAGGACCGGGGCGATGTGGCAGGCGAACGAGATCGGGTCTGGCGGGGGAGTCCTGCCCGCCGAAGACCAGGCCGACCAGCTTGTTCTGGCCGTTGACCAGGGCTGAGCCGGAGTCCCCGTGGTCGGAGAAGAAGTGGATCGGGCGCGGTGGACGGGTCGATCCACGATCACGTTGTCGACGATCCGCATCGGGACCCCTGGCTGCTTGCCCTCCAGCTCGATCGGGTCGAGGAGCGTGCGTGATCCTGCCCTGGTGTGGCGCCGGTCGACTTTCCGCCCGACTTGTGGGCGTCTCCTTGGCAGCCCGGCCGACGCCTTCGAGCTTGCTGTTGCCTCCGATGTTGAGGTCTCGCGCAGCTCGTTCTTGTAGGACTACCCGCAGTTGCAGTCGCACCAGCTCGAGATGTCGATGTTGAGCTTCGCCGTGGCGCAGTCGATGTGATATTCGATCTCGTGGTCTCGCTCGGGTAGGTGTACTTGCGCTTGCCTTCCAGCCCTTCGTCGTGGACCTTGCCGATCGGGTTCTTGTTCGAAAGGTCGATCGCCACCTCCGATCAGACTCGGCTGGTAGATGACCTCGCCGGCGTTGCCGCCGTTGGCGACCAGCACGTGTGGTTGGTCAGCAGGACCACGTTGTCCGGGCCCGAGACTCCGTCGATGGTGGCGAAGCAGCCGAGAGTGCCGACGCCGACGCCCTTCGGGCCGACCTTGAGGTTCGTGACATTGATCCCGCCTACCAGCGGGCTGTGCCGCTCGGTGTCAGCGGTGCCGAAGCGTCGACCTCGAGGTATCACGCGAACGTCGGTCGGAACCCCGTCGATCTCCTCCGGCACCTCGTCGGAGGACGCCAGCTCGGCCGGCGGCTTCTTCTCTCTGACGTAGACCACGACGAGAGCAGCCTCGTCGGTGAGGTTGCCACCCACCTGCTTGAGCCCGTAGCCGACCGAGATCACGTTCGGCATCCCGCCGACTGGTCCTGTGCCGCTCGCGCAGCTCGTGGATGCGGACCCAGTCCGTGGCGTCGGTCATGATGCCTCCCAGGAGGTCGCGACGGCGGGTGCGAAGCGACGGCACCAGCCGCAGCCGGTCGAGCACCGGCAGCAGGTGGCAGGCGAATGCGAGTCTCGGGTCGTCGAGGTGGACGCCCCAGAGGAGGCCGATGGCACGGCCGCGGTGGTCCACGACGAGCGCGCCGGAGTCGCCCTCGGTGGCGAACGGCGCCCGGCCGGTGCGTGACCGGATCACGATCGTGCCGGGGCACAGCACGCCGTCGGCACGTTCGACGGTGGCGTCGGTGCCGACGACCTCGCCCGACGTTGTCTCGTGGACGCCGAACAGCCGGACCGCCAGTCGCCGCTGGGGCAGCGCATCGTGCGGGTGGACGCTACCGACGCTGAAGGCCACGGCACCACTGGGTTGGGCGCGCTCGTCGAGCAGCCGCGCGGTGGCGGCGTCCAGGTGGTAGTCCGCCTCGTCCCTCCCCGGCAGCGTGCAGCGGTGGGTCCCATCGACGCCGCCGCCGGTCACCTCGGCCACCGGGTCGAGGCTGGCGGGGTCGATCTCGAGCATGCTGCCGGCGTCGGCCAGGTCGGGGGCGAAGACGGGGTCGCCCGCTCGGGCGCCGTGGGCCTCCAGCACGTGTCGGTTGGTGAGCAGCATCGGCCCGCTCCAGCGTCGCGCGCCCCGGCGTACGACGAAGCACGCGACGCGCCCGAGCCCTGCCGGCCCCGACCCGCTCTCGAGTCCGGCGAGGGTCGAGATCGTGGTGCCGACCTGCCACCCGAGCGGTGTCGCCCGAGCCGTCCCTGGCCGTGAGGTGGTGAGCGTGTTGGTCATCGCTGGCCCCAGCCCCAGTCGCCGGTTCTTAACTTTTCGAGGCTAGACCTGTTGTGGCGCGGGGGTCTAGGGCACCGACATGCTTGCCACGACCGCTGGGCGGCTGATCGGAATCCGCCCACGGGGTGCCTTCTGCTTGGTTGAATCCCTCATGACCACCGTTCGGGCGGCGCTGTACCTCGACTTCGACAACGTCTTCGGCGGGCT
The DNA here is from genome assembly GCA_963719955.1 of uncultured Actinomycetota bacterium. GTDB lineage: Bacteria > Actinomycetota > Actinomycetes > Propionibacteriales > Nocardioidaceae > Nocardioides. Next base: position 1,526,345 of record CAVRDV010000002.1, read on the forward strand.
GCTCAAGCTCGATCCGGAGGTGGCGATCCGGTTTGCCGAGAGCCCGGGGGAGTGGCTGGGGCGGCTGTCCGAAGAGCTCACCGTCGCCGGCCACCGCCGCTGGCTGGTGCTGCGCTGCTACCTGAACCCCGAGGGCGCGCCGTCCCACCCTGCGAAGCCGGAGGAGCGGCTCCGGTTCTCGCGGTACCGACAGCACTTCGTCCAGGCAGGCTTCGAGATCGTCGACTGCCCTCGGCTGGGCTCGACGAAGAACGCCGCCGACATCCGTCTCGCCATGGACGCCCTCGATGCGATCGGCTCGCCGGCGGCCTACGAGGAGTTCGTGATCGCCTCCGGCGACTCCGACTTCACCCCGCTGCTGGTCCGGCTGCGCGCCGAGGGCCGGTGTACGACGGTCGTCTCGGCGTCGGAGGCGGTGGAGGCGTTCCTCGCCGTCCCCGACCGGGTGATCGGCGGTGACGATCTGTTGGCCCTGGTGCAGGGCGAGCAGGTCGGGCAGGACGACGACGGCGCCGCCACACCGACGATGCCGGACGTCGACGTCGACGGGGAAGTCGACGGTGAGGCGCTGGCGGCCGCCACCATCCGCGCGCAGTACGAGTCAGCCCGCGAGCCGATCAACCTGTCGCGGCTGGCCGAGGTCGTGCGGCAGCGCTTGGCTGACCGACCCGGATCCGACGTCGACACCTGGTTCGGGCACTCCGGGTTCAAGCGGTTCCTCAGCAGCGTTGAGCTACCGCACGCGGCCACCTCCCAGTACTACGTGTGGGATCAGCTCCGGCACGTGCCACCCGCGGAGGCCGTCGGGGATGGCGAAGTCCCTCCCGCAGTGGTGCGCCTGACCAAGCTGCTCAAGATCCCGCCGCTCGAGCCACCGCGATGGAGGGCGATCCATCGGGCGCTCGCCGAGTACGCCGCGCGGGGGGAGGCGTTCAACCTCAGCGAGTGCTCGCGCTGGACTCGCGACCGGCTCGCTGTCGGACAGCTGGCGATGGGTCGACCTGCGATCAACCTGGTCCTCAAGGGCGCGTCCTACGGCGGATGCCCGATCTACCGCGACCCACCGCCCTCCGCCGAGGAGATCGGCACCGCCTTCGCCTCAAACCTGCTGAGCCGAGCGGCGGCGGTGGAGGTCGCGTTCGAGCCAGATGAGGCGGCGCAGATCCGCGCCTGGTTCGGACTGCCGAGTGGGGACAGCCAGCGCGGGTAGCCACGCCAGGCTTCCGGCACGTCCCGTCAGAACTCCTCGACCTCCAGCCCCGGCAGCGCGGGCACCTTCCGGTCGCAGGTGACCAGCGGACGGTCCAGAGTCTGCGCGAGCACGACGAACGTGGCGTCGTACGCCGTGAGCCGGTCGCGCAGCGCCCAGACCTGGGGGAGCAGCGGCTCCGCCGAGTAGCGCACGATCGGCAGCCGCAGGTAGTCCTTCAGCGCGTCGGACGCCCGATCGGCGGTGAGCTTGCCGCCCAGCACAAGACCGCGGAGCGCGGCGGCCACCTCGACGTCCAGCAGGTGCGGCGCGTGCAGGCTGCCGGCGCCACCGAGCCGGTCGACCAGCCGCCGGGGGACTGGCCGCGTCACCAGGGCGTTCACGACAGCCGAGGTGTCGACGACGATCATCGGTCGCGCAGCTCGGCCAGCACGGCCGCGACGTCCATGTTCGTCGCGCCGCCCGTGCGCTCCGACGCCGCGCGCAGCGTCTCGGCTGCCGTGGGTCGCTCGGCGACCTCGGTGAGCGTGCGCAGGAGGTACTGCGACAGCGAGAGCCCCGCCAGCGCCGCCCGCGCCCGCAGCGCGGCGTGCACGTCGTCGGGGACGTCGCGCACCTGGAGGGTCCTTGCCATGGTCGCCATGCTACCTCTTTGGTTGTCGCGCATGCAGAGTGCTTGCGCACGCGTCGACTCTAGGTTCTCGCAGCGCGGGCCGTTCGCACCATCGGCTCTCCACAGGCTGCCGATGAGACGGACCCGTCGGTTTCGAGGACGTGGCCCTGGCAGAGCGGCTACAACGGTCCTCCATCCTCTTCTCGGGCAGGAGACACCATGGCGGCGACCCTCAAGCGGCTCCGGTTGCGACGTGCGGACAGCTGCGCCGAGTGCGCCGTCGCCCTCGCCGTGGGCGACGAGGCGGTGTGGGACCGGCAGGCGCGGACGGTCACCTGTCTCGCCTGCGCGGAGCCCGATGTAGTGCCTGACGCATCCCCGCCGGCACCCGAGATCGTGCTCAGCGCCCCCGGCGCCTCGCTCGAGCGTGAGTACGCCAAGCGCGTCGCCGCCCGCGACGCGCGGGTCCGCGAGCGCCACCCGCGCATCGGCGGCTTCCTGCTCGCCGTCACCTCGGAGCCGACCTCCACCCGGGTCTTCGCCCAGGGCGCCGAGGGCGAGCGCCGGCTGGCCGCGAAGCTCGAGAAGGGCTGCGACGACGTGCTCTTCCTGCACAACCGCCGCCTCGGACCGGGCGCCCGCAGCGGCGACATCGACCACCTCGCCGTCGCGCCCTCCGGCGTCTGGGTGATCGACGCCAAGCACTACCCGGGCGCCAAGGTCGACGTCGAGGTCTCCGGCGGGTTCCTCGGCCGCCCGCGCGTCGAGAAGCTCGTGGTCCGCGGTCGCGACAGCGGCAAGCTCGTCGCCAGCCTGACCCGCCAGCACGAGGCAGTCAGCGCCGCCCTGGCGTCGTACGACGTGCCCGTGCGGGCGATGTTCTGCTTCATCGGCGCCGACCTGCCCTGGCTGCGGCGTGCCCGAGATCCAGGGGTACGCCGTCCGCGGCATCTCCGACACTCGCAAGCAGCTGCGTGTCGACGGCCCGCTCGATGCCGCCGCGCGGCAGGAGATCTGGGAGCGCCTGGCGCGGGCGTTCGGGCCGGCGTAGTGCAGTCGGTCCATTCGGGCTGGTTGTGGATTTGATAGAGAAGGACGCATGGCGAAGTACTCGGTGCATCAGAAGCCTGTCGACTCACTGCTCGCGGAGGTCAAGGGGGGCCAGATAGCGATCCCGGAGCTCCAGCGGCCCTTCGTCTGGACCTCGACCAAGGTGCGGGACCTCATGGATTCTCTCTACCAGGGCTATCCAGTCGGCTATCTGATCACCTGGCAGTCCATCGGTGCAACGCTCAAGGGCGGGCACTCGGCGGCGCATCAGCACATCCTGATCGACGGACAGCAGCGGATCACAGCTCTGAGAGCTGCGGTGGCTGGTCTTCCTGTGGTGGACAACCGCTACCGGAAGCAGCGGATCACGATCGCGTTCAACCCGGTCACTGAGACGTTCGAGACTGTCACGCCCGTCATTCGGAAGAACTCGGAGTGGCTGCCGGACATTGCGGAGATCTTCAACACGCCGGCTACCTTCTCTTTCCTGTCGAGCTACTTCGAGCGCAATCCGGATGTCGACAAGGCGGCGGTGGAGGCGGCGTTCGCCAAGCTGTTGGGCATCAAGAACGCACAGATCGGCATCATCTCGCTGGCGGAGGACCTGGACGTCGAGACCGTCGCCGAGATCTTCATCAGGATCAACTCCAAGGGCGTTCCGCTCTCTAGCGCGGACTTCGCGATGAGCAAGATCGCCACGTACGGCGACCGCGGGCGCAACCTCCGCAAGCTGATCGACTACTTCTGCCACCTCTCGGTAGCCCCGCACGTCTACGACGACATCGTCAGCAACGACCCCGAGTTCGCAGCCACGGATCACATGAAGAAGATCGCGTGGCTCCGCGACGACGCTGACGACATCTACGACCCGCAGTACGGCGACATGATCCGCGTGGCCAGCCTGGTGGGCTTCAACCGGGGCAAGGCCTCGTCGCTCGTGAGCGAACTATCCGGACGTGACCCCGAGACGCGCAAGGTTGACGAGGCACGCATCCCGGTCGCCTACGACCGGCTGGAGAGCGCCCTCCACCAGGCGGTGAGCAAGTACGACTTCGAGAACTTCTTGATGATCGTGAAATCGGCAGGCTTCATCGATCCATCGATGATCGGCTCGATGAACGCGCTCAACTTCGCCTACGCCCTCTACCTGAGGCTGCGGCAGGACTCAGCCATGGCTGAGGGCGAGCGCACCAGGATCGTCCGACGGTGGCTCGTCATGTCCCTGCTCACCGGGCGTCACTCGGGCAGCTTCGAGTCGACATGGGAGCAGGACATCCGCCGCATCACGGCGCAGGGCGCGGGGAAGTATCTACGTCAGATTGAGGAGTCGGAGCTGGAGAGCGGCTTCTGGCGCACGACTCTTGCCGCCAACCTTGAGACGACCAGCACCCGGAGCCCGTACTTCCAAACGTTCGTGGCCGCGCAGGTTGCGACCGGTGCGCGAGGGTTCCTGTCCAAGTCGATCACCGTCAAGGCGATGCAGGAGCAGTCCGGCGACATCCACCACGTCGTGCCAAAGGACTACCTTGCCAAGAACGGGTATCCCGACCGGTCTGACTACAACCAAGTAGCCAACTTCGCCATCACGGAGACGTCGATCAACATCCGTATCAGCAACCGTGCACCGGCGGATTACATGAGCGAGATCGCGCATCAAATCGCTAGCGGCGCGCTCAGCCTCGGAGAGATCACGGCCGCAGAGGACTTGGAATGTCGGCGACGCCTGAAAACTGACCCCTTAACGGCGGTCGAAAACTGACCCCCTCCGAGACCCTGACCTCACCAGTGGTGAGGTCAGGAGGACGGGAGTGTTGTCAGTGGAGGACTGGGCTGAGATCCGAAGGTTGCGTCGGGCTGAGGGGTTGCCGATCAAGATGATCGCGAGGACGTTGGGCGTCTCGCGCAACACCGTCCGCGCTGCTCTGGTGGCCGCGGGGCCGCCCAAGTATGTCCGTAGGCCAACGGGGTCGGCGGTCGATGCTTTCGAGCCGCGGATCCGTGAGCAGCTGCGGGTGGTGCCGACGATGCCGGCCACGGTGATCGCTGAGCGGGTCGGCTGGGACCGCGGGATGACGGTCTTCAAGGAGCGGGTCCGCGAGCTGGCCGGTGTATCTGCCGCCGGATCCGTCCTCGCGCACGATCTATGAGGCAGGTTCGGTGGCGCAGTTCGACTTCTGGTTCCCCGCCATCGAGTTGCCGGTCGGCTTCGGACAGACTCGCACCGCGAAACGGCTGCCGGTGATGACGATGGTGTCGGGCTACTCGCACTGGACCAGCGCGGTCCTGATCCCGCGCCGAGAGACCGAGGATCTGTTCCCCGGTTGGTGGCACCTGATCCAGCAACTGGGCGCGGTGCCGAAGTTGTTGGTGTGGGACGGGGAGGGTGCGGTCGGACGGTGGCGCCCCAAGGAGTCCGCGCTCACCTTGGAGTGCCAGGCGTTCCGCGGCGTGCTCGGCACCAAGGTCTACGTGTGCAAGCCGGCCGACCCTGAAGCCAAGGGCATGCTCGAGCGGTTCCACGACTACCTCGAACGCTCGTTCCTGCCCGGTCGGGAGTTCACCGGGCCCGAGGACTTCAACACCCAGCTGTCCGGGTTCGTGACCAAGGCCAACGCCCGGAAGATGAGGGTCCTGGGATGCGCACCGAACGACCGGATCGCAGCAGACCGGGAAGCGATGATCCCTCTGCCACCAGTTGCCCCGGAGGTCGGGTGGCGTAAGTCGTTGCGGCTGCCGCGCGATCACTACATCCGGCTCGAATCCAACGACTACTCCGTGCATCCCGCCGTCGTCGGGCGACGGATCGAGGTCCACGCCGACCTGGATCGGGTGTGGGTGACCTGCGAGGGCGCGATCGTCGCCGACCACGCCCGCGTGTGGGCCCAGCATCAGACGATCACCGAGTTCGAGCACACCGTTGCCGCGAAGCTGCTTCGACAGGGCCGTGGCGACCTGCTCCGCCCGGTCGCCGACGCGGTCACCGGCGAGGAGGTCGAGATCCGATCGCTCGGCGTCTACGACCGGGTCCTCGGCCTCGTCGACGGCCTGGTCGACGAGGGGGTGTCGTGATGGCCACGCGCACCACCGCGAGGAAGACCGGCCGTGATGTCACCAGCGAGCTGGAGTTCCTGACCCGAGCGTTGAAGGCACCCACCTTGCGGGAGTCCGTCGCGCGGTTGGCTGAGCGGGCACGTGAGGAGTCGTGGACCCATGAGGAGTTCCTCGCCGCCTGCCTGCAACGCGAAGTATCGGCCCGTGAGTCCCACGGCGGTGAGGGACGCATCCGCGCCGCCCGGTTCCCCGCGCGGAAGTCGCTGGAGGACTTCGACTACGACCACGCCCGCGGCCTGAAACGCGACACCATCGCGCACCTGGGGACCTTGGACTTCGTCGCCGCCAAGGAGAACGTGATCCTCCTCGGCCCGCCCGGCACCGGCAAGACACATCTGGCCACCGGTCTGGCGATCCGCGCCTGCCAGGCCGGCCACCGAGTCCAGTTCGCCACCGCGTCCCAGTGGGTCGACCGACTCGCTGAAGCCCACCATGCCGGCCGCCTGCAAGACGAGCTCCGCCGCCTGGTCCGCTACCCGGTCCTGGTCATCGACGAGGTCGGCTACATCCCCTTCGAACCCGAGGCAGCCAACCTGTTCTTTCAACTCGTCTCATCGCGCTACGAACGCGCCAGCCTCATCGTCACGTCCAACAAGAACTTCGCCCGCTGGGGCGAGGTCTTCGGCGATGACACCGTCGCCGCCGCGATGATCGACCGGCTCGTCCACCACGCCGGAAATCATCGCACTCAAGGGCGACTCCTACCGGCTGAGGAACCGAGAGCTCGGCCGCGTCCCCGCGGCCGTGAACGAAGAGAACTAGAGACCGAGGGGGGTCAATTTTCAACCGACGAAAGGGGGTCAGTTTTCGACCGTCGTTGACATGGAAGGCAACTTCCGCGAGAACGCGATCCCGGCGGACCTCCACGAGATAACAGCCGAGTCGTACCCGGACTTCCTGCGAACTCGCCGCTCGCTTATGGCCTCGTATGTTCGTGACTACTACGCAAGACTCTGACGAGGGGCTATCTACGCCCCATCGGTGCTCGGGCCGAGGTGGGCGAGCAGTCGGTCTGTGCGGTCGGTCATCTGCTCCAGGAGCTAGCGTCACTGCCCGAAGTCCTTCATCTGAGCCGAGCCCACAGGCGATCCCGCACGAGAGCTCCGCGTCGTCGAGCGCATCCTGGACGGAGATCATTGGCCGCGGCCTTCGCCACGACGCACCATCCGACTGCCGTGCTGGAATCCCTCGCCACGCTCGCCCAGGGGGTTCGCGTCTTGTGCGGTCGAGTGAGCATTGGATCCGATGGCGGGCGACACGAGCTTGTCCGCTGCGCCTGACGTCGGCCCCGGCTGAGAGACTGCTCGGGTGAGCCAGGCGACGAAGGAAGTGGAGCGAACAGAGCTCCACAAGACGATCTGGCGGATCGCCAACGACCTCCGGGGCAGCGTCGATGGGTGGGACTTCAAGAGCTACGTGCTCGGGATGCTCTTCTACCGCTTCATCTCCGAGAACCTCACGGCCTATCTGAACCGGCTCGAGCGGGAAGCGGGCGCCCCCGACTTCGAGTACGCCGATCTCACTGACGCCGACGCGGAGTTCGGCCGGGCGGAGACGGTGGCGGAGAAGGGCTTCTTCATTCTGCCCTCCGATCTCTTCGTCAACGTCCGCCGGCGCGCGCGCCACGATCACAACCTCAACGAGACGCTGAGCCAGGTGTTCATCAAGATCGAGGCGTCGGCGATCGGGACGCCCAGCGAGGACGACCTCAAGGGCCTCTTCGACGATCTCGACGTCAACAGCAACAAGCTCGGCCCGACGGTCGCGAGGCGCAATGAGAAGCTGGTGAAACTGCTCGACGCCGTCGGCGACCTGAACCTCGGCGACGTATTCCGATCACACCATCGACGCGTTCGGCGACGCCTACGAGTACCTCATGCAGATGTACGCCTCCAGCGCCGGCAAGTCCGGCGGGGAGTACTACACCCCGCAGGAGGTGTCCGAGCTCCTGGCCCGGATCACCGTGGTCGGCAAGACCGAGGTCAACAAGGTCTACGACCCGGCGTGCGGCTCCGGGTCTCTGCTGCTGAAGTTCGCGAAGGTCCTGGGCAAGGACAACGTCCGCAAGGGGTTCTTCGGCCAGGAGATCAACCTGACGACGTACAACCTGTGCCGGATCAACATGTTCCTGCACGACGTCAACTTCAACGACTTCGACATCGCCCACGGCGACACACTGACCGACCCGGCCCACTGGGACGAGGAGCCCTTCGAGGCGATCGTCTCCAACCCGCCCTACTCCACGAAGTGGGAGGGCGACGCCAACCCGCTCCTGATCAACGACGAGCGCTTCGCGCCCGCGGGAGTGCTGGCGCCCAAAAGCAGGGCCGACCTCGCCTTCACGTTGCACGTCCTGAGCTGGCTGGCCGTTGCCGGCACGGCCGCGATCGTCGAGTTCCCTGGCGTGCTGTACCGCGGCGGGGCCGAGCAGAAGATCCGCAAGTACCTCATCGACAACAACTTCGTCGACGCCGTGATTCAGCTGCCGCCGGATCTCTTCTTCGGTACGACGATCGCAACCTGCATCGTCGTGCTGAAGCGGTCGAAGGCCGACAACAAGACCCTCTTCATCGATGCCTCCAAGGAGTTCGTCAGGTCCGGCAACAAGAACAAGCTGAGTGACGCCCACCAGCAGCGGATCCTCGACCTCTTCACCGCCCGGGAGGACGTCGCCCACCTCGCGCGGCTGGTCGACAACGGCGAGATCGCCGACAACGGCTACAACATCGCGGTGTCCTCCTACGTCGAGGCCGAGGACACCCGCGAGACCGTCGACATCACCGAGCTCAACGTCGAGATCGCCCGCATCGTCGCCCGCCAGGCCGAGCTGCGCACTCAGATCGACGCCATCGTCGCCGACCTGGAGGGAGAGAGAGAATCATGAGGATGCCGACCTGGGATGAATTCATGCTGCCTGTGCTCCGGGTTCTCAGCGACCGTGCGGAACGGAGCCTGCGGACACTTCGAGCCGAGACCGTGGTCTTGACGGGGCTCGATGAAACCCATTTGGCAGAGGCCCTCCCCTCGGGGCAGCCCGTGGCGGATAACCGCATCGGCTGGGCCGCTTCGTACCTGAACCGCGTCGGTGCCCTGCATCGGCCGCGCCGCGGCCACTACGTCATCACGGACCTAGGCCGCGAATTGCTCACAGAGCATCCGAATGGGATCACTGAGGCCGACCTGAGGGCAATTGCTAAACCCGGCGACGAGTGGTGGGTGGCACGTCGCGCTACTCGTGCCTCAGGAAGCCCGTCATCCGTGGTGGCAGTGGAACCCGACTCGGTCGACCCCACCGAGCAGGTGGAACAGGGCGTCGCCCGGCTTAACGAGGATGTTGCCGCCCAGCTTCTAGAGCGGTTACTGGGCAACGAGCCGGCGTTCTTCGAGCAGGCCGTCGTCAGGTTGCTCGTCGGAATGGGCTATGGCGGTGCGGACGGCCGAGCCACGGTCACCGGGCAATCCGGTGACGAAGGTATCGACGGGATCATCGACCAAGATGCCCTTGGCCTCAACCGGGTTTACGTCCAGGCCAAGCGATATGCGGTCGACCGGTCCATCGGGAGGCCGGACCTCCAGGCCTTCGTCGGCGCCTTGAGCGGGAAGGCCGATGGCGGCGTGTTCATGACGACCGCACGCTTCTCGAAGGAGGCTGTCGCCTACACGAACGGCGTCCCGACCCGACTCATCCTTATCGATGGGGCGCGGTTGACGAACTTGATGATCCGGTACGGCGTCGGCGTCCAGGTCAAGGACACCTACCGAGTCGTCGAGATCGATGAGGACTTCTTCGAATGAGTCGGATTAGCGACCTGGAGGGCTCATGAGCCGGATCGATGAGCTGATCCGGGAGCTGTGCCCTGACGGTGTCGTCATGCGACCGCTCGGCGAGGTTGCGCGAATCCGCAATGGCAAGGACTACAAGGCGCTGGGCGCTGGTGATGTCCCTGTCTATGGCTCAGGCGGGGTCATGACCTACGTAGACGAGCACGCCTTCGCTAAGCCTTCCGTTCTGATCCCTCGCAAGGGCTCACTCGGCAATCTCTTCTACGTCGACAGTCCGTTCTGGAACGTCGACACGATCTTCCACACTGAGATCGATGAGGCGCTCGTGTCGCCGAAGTTCCTGTACTTCTTCCTACTGACGCTGGGCTTGGGGGACATGAACCAGGCTGGGGGAGTCCCCAGCCAGACGCAATCGGTGCTCAATCGACTGAGGATCGCGGTTCCGCCGCTGGAGGTGCAGCGGGAGATCGTGCGGGTGCTGGACACGTTCTCGAGCCTGGAGGCGGAGCTGGAGGCGGAGCTGGAGGCGGAGCTGGAGGCCCGGCGGCGCCAGTACGAGCACTACCGCGACTCGTTGATCTCGTCGGTTGAGAGCTCGATTCCTTGGGTGGACCTAAGGATGTCGTGGGGCGAGGTCTTCTGACGGACGGTGACTGGGTCGAGTCGAAGGACCAGACCCGTTGGTGATGTTCGGTTGCATCCCAGTTGCGCCGACATCGGAGTCGACGTGTTCCGCAATACGGAGCAATCGTCGGAGTGCGTGAGGACGTCAAGCCGCTCGCCTCGACTGCACGTTCCTGAGACCCGGCGACGTGCTAATTGCACGCATGCCGAAACCGTCGATGCGTCGGCGCGTGCCAGGTCCCGGATGACATCGGTCGCGCCATGTCAGTCGTGGACGTCGCGATCCTCCGTGCTGAACGCCAGACGTCCACGGTCGCTATGTCATGTACGCCATCAACTTAAACGCGTTCGCAGCCAGATCCTGTCGCTTCGAACCGGTGGGACACGACAGCGGATTTCGCGGAAGAACCTGGGTACAGTGAAGATCCCGCTGCCATCAATGGCTCGCCAGCGCGAGATCGTGAACGTGCTCGACCAGTTCGACGCCCTGGTGAACGACCTGTCGATCGGCCTGCCGGCGGAGCTGGCGGCGCGGCGCAAGCAGTACGAGCACTACCGCGACCAGCTGCTGACCTTCGAGGAGCGTCCGGCATGACGGAGCCGCCCGCCTCCGGCCAGCGCTACGAGCCCATCGCGGTGAGCGACGAGAGCACCGTGGTCGCGCGAGTACGAGCCGGACCGCGCCCGGTGAAGCGGGGTATCAGAGCGAGGCGGCGCTGGAGGCGGCGTTCATCAAGCAGCTGCGCGAGCAGGCGTACGAGTACCTGCCGCATCACCAGCGAGGCCGACGCTGGTCGCCAACCTGCGCGCGCAGCTGGAGGCGCTCAACAAGATCGACGTTCTCCGACGCCGAGTGGCAGCGGTTCTTCACCGAGAAGATCGCCGGCGCCAACGACGGCATCGTCGAGAAGACCGCCCGCATCCAGGAAGACCACGTCCAGGTCCTCAAGCGCGACGACGGCACGAGCAAGAACATCTACCTGATCGACAAGCAGCAACATCCACAACAACCGGCTCGCAGGTCATCAACCAGTACGAAGTCGGCGCCGAGGTCGCGACCCACGCGAACCGCTACGACGTGACCATCCTCGTCAACGGCCTGCCGCTGGTGCACGTCGAGCTGAAGCGGCGCGGGGTGGACATCCGCGAGGCGTTCAACCAGATCAACCGCTACCAGCGCGACAGCTTCTGGGCCGGGTCGGGGCTGTTCGAGTACGTGCAGCTGTTCGTGATCAGCAACGGCACGCTGACGAAGTACTACTCCAACACCACCCGCGACCAGCACGTCGGCGAGGCAGCAGGTCGGCAAGCGCGGCAGGCGCCAGACGTCGAACAGCTTCGAGTTCACCAGCTGGTGGGCCGATGCCAAGAACCAGCCGATCACCGACCTGACCGGCTTCACCAAGACGTTCTTCGCCAAGCACACCCTGCTCAACATCCTGACGAAGTACTGCGTGTTCGACGTCGACCGCAAGCTGCTGGTGATGCGGCCCTACCAGATCGTCGCCGCCGAGCGGATCCTGCAGCGCATCGAGACCTCCACCAACCAGCAAGCAGCTCGGCACGCGTCGCCGCCGGCGGCTATGTCTGGCACACCACGGGCTCCGGCAAGACGCTGACCAGCTTCAAGGCGGCCCAGCTGGCCAGCAGGCTGCCGCGCATCGACAAGGTGCTCTTCGTCGTCGACCGCAAGGACCTCGACTACCAGACGATGCGGGAGTACGAGCGCTTCGAGAAGGGCGCCGCGAACTCCAACACCTCGACGGCGCGTCCTGCAAGCGGCAGCTCGGACGACCCCGGCGCGCGCATCATCATCACCACGATCCAGAAGCTCGCCCGCTTCGTCGAGGGCCAACAAGGACCACGAGATCTTCGGCGGGCACGTCGTGCTGATCTTCGACGAGTGCCACCGCAGCCAGTTCGGCGACATGCACGCCGCGATCACCAAGGCGTTCAAGCGGTACCACCTGTTCGGCTTCACCGGCACGCCCGATCTTCGCCGCGAACGCCGGAGCGGGCGGCAACCCGCAGCTGCGCACCACCGAGCAGGCGTTCGGCGACAAGCTGCACACCTACACGATCGTCGACGCGATCAGCGACAAGAACGTGCTGCCGTTCCGCATCGACTACGTCAACACGATCAAGGCCGGCACCGACGCATCGCCGACAAGAAGGTGCCCGCGATCGACACCGAGCGGGCTCTGCTGGCGCCGGAGCGGCTCGGCCAGGTCGTCGACTACGTCCTCGACCACTTCGACCAGAAGACCCGGCGCGCGTCGGCGCTACCGCCTGGGGGACCAGCGCGTCGCCGGGCTTCAACTCGCTCTTCGCGACCGCCTCCATCGACGCCGCCAAGCGCTACTACGACGGTGTTCAAGCGCGTGCAGGCCGAGCGGGCCGCGGCGGACCCGGCGTACCGGCCGCTCAAGATCGCGACTGATCTTCAGCTACGCCGCCAACGAGGACGTCGACGGGCTGCTCGCTGACGAGGAGTTCGAGACCGAAGCCCTGGATGCCTCGTCGCGCGACTTCCTCGAGGCGGCGATCGCCGACTACAACACGGCCTTCTCGACCAGCTTCGACACCTCGGCCGACCGCTTCCAGAACTACTACAAGGACCTGGCGCATGCGGCTGAAGAGCCGCGAGGTCGACCTGGTGATCGTCGTCAACATGTTCCTGACCGGCTTCGACGCGACCACGCTCAACACCCTGTGGGTCGACAAGGGCCTGCGTCAGCACGGCCTGCTGCAGGCCTACTCGCGGACCAACCGGATCCTCAACTCGGTCAAGACCTACGGCAACATCGTCTCGTTCCGCGACTTGGAGGAGGAGACGAACGACGCGCTGGCGCTCTTCGGCAACAAGGACGCCGCCGGGGTCGTGCTGCTCAAGCCGTATGGGGAGTACTACGCGACGTACAGCGAGCACGTGACCGAGCTGCAGCGAGCTCTACCCGCTCGACCAGCCGATCATCGGGGAGTCGACCCAGAAGCAGTTCATCGGCCTCTTCGGCGCCGATCCTGCGGCTGCGCAACATCCTCGTGAGCCTTCGACGACTTCGCCGGCAACGAGATCCTCACCGACCGCGAGTTCCAGGACTACCGCAGCCTCTACGTCGACCTCTACGCAGGAGTTCCGCCGCGAGCGAGACGCGGACAAGGAGTCGATCAACGACGACGTGGTCTTCGAGATCGAGCTGATCAAGCAGATCGAGGTCAACGTCGACTACGTGCTGATGCTGGTCGAGAAGTGGCGGGCCGAGCGTGGCAACGGCGCCGACCGGGAGATGGCGGCCCTCATGGAGATCCAACGGGCGATCGACTCCAGCGTCACGCTGCGCAACAAGCGTGACCTGATCCTCGACTTCGTCGACACCATGAGCGTCAGCCCCGACGTGCGTGATGACTGGCAGGCCTTCATCGCAGAGCGTCGCCGCGAGGAGCTCGACCGGATCATCGCCGAGGAGCAGTTGCGGCCCGACGAGACCGAGGTCTTCGTGGCCAACTCCTTCCGCGACGGCAGCGTGCCAACCAGTGGCACTGCCATCACGACGATCCTGCCGCCGGTCTCGCGCTTCTCAGCGTCCGGTGGCCACGCCGCGAAGAAGCTGCGCGTGCTGGAGAAGCTGCGAGCGCGTTCTTCGAGCGCTTCGCCGGCCTGACCTGACGCTCGGCGATGTCCGCTCGCCTACGCCTCCAAGAAGCGCTCGTACCGCTGCTCAAGTCGCAGCTCGTCTGGTTGCGAGCCCTTGCTGCGAGGCACCACCATCAGCCGCTGGTTGTGCATCTCCTGCAGACCATGGCGCAGCATCGGCCCGTCCACGGCGTCCAAGATGTCATGGCGAATCCGCACGGTTAGAGCCGGGTCGACGCCCAAGATGTTCCGATCGAACGCAGCGTGATGGATCTTGCAGAGCGCCAACCCGTTGGGCACCACAGGGTCTCCGTGTGGTTGTCCGTCAGCGATGATGTGCGCCGCGTCGAGGAGCTCGGAGTATCGCAGTGAGCACACTGAGCATCGGGACCCGTAGGCCGTCATCACGCGTGCTCGGAAGAGAGGCTGATGAAGCCGCACCTTGTTCGTGGAAGTCGCGTAGCGGCGGACTTCGTCGACCGGGCGACTCGCGAGGGCGAGCTCTCGCTGATGCTCGTCGAGAGCGAGGACGAACTGCCGGTGTTCTGGCTCTTCACCAACGATGTAGACCGGGAAGAGCGGTAGGTAGGTGGACTTGGCGACTCCCAGGAACCAGATGATGGGCAGGCCCTCTGATCTTGCTCGGCGCAGCGCCCGATTCGTCCAGAAGCCGGGGTCGTCGCCTTGATACTTGTAGCGGATCAGCCCGTCGTCCCCTTCGGCGTCCTGATAGGGCGGGGTTTCGCCGGCCGGCGTGTATACCGTCGTGATCGAGATCGCTGCGTCCAGCATGGCTGGCTTGCAGATGCCACGACCGCGGTCCTTGAGAGGGACGCGCACGCCGTCGTACTCGAATCCCGATAGCCAGGAATAGTCGACGCGTTCGTGTGGCCGATGGCTCAGATAGTCCATGGCAGCCTCGCGCAGCGAACTGTCCGAGATCTCGCCAGGCATGCCCCCAGGCTTAGCAGCTGGGGAGGCCATCGAGCCACACTCTGCTCAACTTTGGTGGGCGATACTGGGTTTGAACCAGTGACCTCTTCCGTGTCAAGGAAGCGCGCTACCACTGCGCCAATCGCCCTCAGAGCTTCGAGGTGGGTACGGGATTTGAACCCGTGTGTACGGATTTGCAGTCCGTTGCCTCGCCTCTCGGCCAACCCACCGGGAAGTGGGTCTGCCGAGACCCGCTCCGAGCGGACGACGAGGCTCGAACTCGCGACCTCAACCTTGGCAAGGTTGCGCTCTACCAACTGAGCTACGTCCGCCTGCGCTCCGGGCGTGCCGGAGTGCGAGGAGAACACTAACCGATGCGCCGGACGGCCCCCAAATTGCCCCTGGGGCGCGTGTTGCGGCTGGTTCCCAGACGGGCGCGGAGCGCCCTGGTCGGTCAGCGGGGCGCATAGGGTGCCCTCATGCGAGCGTGGGTGAACGGCCGGTTGCTCGACGATCCGCACCAGCCGGCGGTGGCGGTGACCGACCATGGGTTCACCGTGGGCGACGGGGTGTTCGAGGCGGTCAAGATCGTGCGGGGGCGGCCGTTCGCGCTGACCCGGCACCTGGACCGGCTGGTGCGGTCGGCGGAGGGGCTGAGCCTGCCGCCGGTCGACCTGGACGCCGTGCGGGCGGGCATCGAGGCGGTGCTGGCGGGCCAGGAGATCGAGCTGGGGCGGCTGCGGGTGACCTACACCGACGGGTCGGCGCCGCTGGGGTCGGGCAGGAACGCCGACGAGCCGCCGACGCTCGTGGTGGTGGCGGCGCCGATGGTGCCCTACCCGGAGACGACGAGCGCGGTGACGGTGCCGTGGCCGCGCAACGAGCGGGGGGCGCTGGCGGGCCTGAAGAGCACGTCGTACGCCGAGAACGTCGTCGCCCTGCACCACGCGAAGGGGCGGGGGGCGACGGAGGCGGTCTTCGCGAACCTCGCTGGCCACGTGTGCGAGGGCACGGGCAGCAACGTGTTCTACGTCGTCGACGGGGAGCTGCGGACGCCGACGCTGGCGTCGGGCTGCCTGTCGGGGGTGACCCGGGCGCTGCTCCTGGAGTGGTACGGCGGCCGGGAGGTGGACGAGGGGATCGAGATCCTGCGGAAGGCGAGCGAGGTGCTCTTGGTCTCGACCACCCGGGACGTCCAGGGCCTGCACCGGCTGGATGACCGGGAGCTTGATGCTCCGGGGCCGGTGACCCTCGAGGCGATGCGCGTGTGGCGCGAGCGCGAGGCGGAGGGGTTCGACCCCTGACCGGCCGGCCGAGAGTGGCTCAGGCCCCGTTGATCAGGCGGAGGGGAGGAGGAAGTCGACCATCGCGTCGACGTCGATCTCCTCGGTGCCCAACGGCACCATGGCCAGGGACTTGGTGACGAACTCGTAGACCTCGGTCGTGCGCGCCTGGGCGACGAACGAGCCGGAGTTGGAGTGCAGCTCGATGATGACCACCGCGCGACCCTGGGTGTCCAGGCTCGGCCAGATGTGGACGTCGCCCTCACCGGCGGGGTCGGCGATGCCCGCCAGCAGCAGCTCGCGGTGGAAGACCCACGGGACGTCGCCGGCACGGGTGCGGAACGTCATCCGGATCGCGAAGGGGTCCTGAGCGGCGTACGCGAGCTCGGCCTCGAGCTGGCGGATGTTGCCGGTCAGGTCCACGCAGTCGAGCGTGATGTCCTGGGTGACGGTGGTCTCCGTCATGATGCACCTCCGGGTGGGGAACTTGCCTTCCGGTGAAGAAACGGCGCAACCCCCGACCCATGACGCGAAAAGCGACAGATCCGTCCGTTCGGTCGCCCGCTAGGCTCCGTGCAGGCGCTCGAGTGCGCCGCAGCAGGGTCGGACGGCGTGGGAGGGGCGCGTGGGCGAGGGGCCCGAAGCGACGGAAACCGTATCGGAGCGCGGCATTCGCCACGTATTCCATCGTGTGCATGAGCGATTGCATCGCAATCCGATCACCAGCCTGGTCACCAAGGTCGTGGTCACCGCGGTCGGGGTGGCGGTGGTCGGGGCTGGTCTAGTCATGATGGTCACGCCCGGGCCGGGCATCGTCGGCATCGCCGTGGGCCTGGGCATCCTCTCGTGGGAGTACGAATGGGCCGACCGCTGGGTGAAGAAGGCCCGCGCCAAGGCCCACGAGGCGGCCGAGCGGGCTCGCGCGATGGATCCGGCGGTACGACGGCGCCGGATGCTGCTGACCGCCGTCGGCGTGCTGGCCGTGCTGGCGGCCGCGACGGCGTACCTCTGGGCGTTCGGGTGGCCGCAGCTGGCGGTGAGCGGCTGGGACTGGGTGCAGGACCTCAGCCCGGTGGTGCCGGAGCTGCCGGGGATGTGAGCCGGAGGACGTGAGCCGCCGATGTGAGCGGGGGCGGCTGCTTTGCTAGAGTCTGCCGTCGCACGAGGGGCGATTGGCGCAGTGGTAGCGCGCTTCGTTCACACCGAAGAGGTCACTGGTTCGAACCCAGTATCGCCCACCCTCAGCCGTCTCGGCCGACCGCGGAAGGGAGCCGATGACCCCCCGCCGTGAGGACTCGCTCACCGGCAAGCTCCACGCGATGACCGTCAGCGATCCCGGCCGCTTCATCTATGTCCGCACCGCCAAGGTGGCCACGCGCTCGATCTCCGTCGCGTTGGCGAGCCGGCCCGAGCTCGAGGTCCACGTGCGCCGCGGCAAGATGCAGCCCTGGCCGAGCGGCAAGCGTCGCGACTACGCGGCGTTCGCGTTCGTGCGCAACCCGTTCACCCGGCTGGTCTCGTGCTGGCAGAACAAGGTGGTCGACGGCACCGGCTGGCAGCTCAAGGACCTGCGCGACCTCACCCTGCCCGAGTTCGTGACCGTGCTGGAGGGGATGGATCTCCGCACGGCCGACCGCCACGTGCGCACCCAGACCGGGCTGCTGCCGCTCGACCGGCTGTCCTTCCTGGGCCGGCTGGAGCGGATCGCTGCCGACTGGGAGCAGCTCTGCGCGCTGCTCGGGCTCGGCGACCTGCCGCTGCCGCGCGAGAACGTCTCGGGGCCGCCGCCGGAGCCGGTGCACCTCGACGACGCCCTCGCCGAGCGGATCCGGCGGCTCTACGCGCTCGACTTCGCGATGTTCGGCTACTCGACCGAGGTGCCCGAGCGGCTGCGCTGAGGCCGGCCCGCCCCGCGGTCGCGCCGCCAGTAGGGTCGGAGCATGCTCGCCGCGCCGTCCCACGGCTTCGTGTTCCTCGCCTCGCCGAAGGCGGCGTCGACGGCGATCCAGCGGGCCTTCGCCGAGCACGCCCAGCTGCTCACGCCCGGCCCGCCGTCGCTGAAGCACCTCTCCGCGGCGGAGTTCGAGGCCGACATCGCGCCGCTGCTGGCCAAGCACGGCTTCGACCGGTCGGCGTACGTCACGACCGCGCTGGTGCGCGAGCCGGTCGACCTGACGCTCTCGTGGTTCCGCTATCGCAGCCGCCGCAACCTGAAGGGCTCGGCGCGCTACACCGGCGAGATGAGCTTCGACGAGTACGCCGAGCAGGTGGTCGCCGGGGAGGACGCGTTCCGGTCGCCGCGGGAGTTCCTCTGCGACGAGCGCGGTGAGCTGCTGGTGCAGCGGCCCTACCGCTACGAGCACATCGACGCCTGCCTGGGCTGGATGGTCGAGCAGGTCGGTCAGCCCGTCGAGGTCGGTCGGGCCAACGTCTCGCCGCAGCGCGACGTCGAGGTCTCGCCGGCGACGCGGGCGCTCCTGGAGCAGCACTTCGCGCGCGACCTGGAGATCTACGCCGCCGCGCGCTGAGGCGCTCGGTGGCCGTGGCGGCTCAGCGGCAGAAGGCGTAGACGACGATCCCGTGGTCGGCCGCCGGGGTCCACCCGAGCTCGGGGTGGTCGAAGGCCACCTGCTCCATCGCGAGCCCGGTCAGCCACGCCCCGCCGTAGACCGGCAGCGTGCGGTCACGCGGGCTGGTGGCCACCACGTGCCCGGGGACGGCCACCGGCGCGGACTCGGCTCCGGTCCAGCAGTCGTGGCGGGCGATGATCCCCTCGGCGTACGTCGGCCCGGTCGGCCCCTCGTTCAGCGGGGTCGCCGCGAACGTCACCATCACGACGAAAGAACGCCAGCGCGAACAGCAGCAGACGGGTCACGAAGCCCGTGAGCAGCCAGCCACGGCGGCGGACCCGGCGCACCCGGCGGCGGGGAGTGGGACGGCGGGGTGTGGGACGCGGAGCGGGGACCCGAGCCGTGACCGGAGCCGTGACCGGAGCGGGGACCCGAGCCGTGACCGGAGCCGTGACCGGAGCCGTGACGGGAACCGTCACCGGGGTCGCGACGGGCGCATCCGCGATGATCGTCATCGACGACACCCTCTCTCCTCCATTGTCCCGCGGTCGGGGCGCCGGCACGAGGGCCGCCGGGGAGAGGTTGGTCACCGGCCGCCGGGGGAGAGGTTGCTCACCGGCCGCCGGGCCGGCGCCGCCGGGGCGAAACCCGCGCGCGGCCGGCGTACTGCCGCGGATACCCTGGGGCGGTCCGTCCGCCGCGTTCGAGAAGGAGCATTGCCGTGTCCGACATCCAAGTCGTCCTCCTCCACGCCGACGCGCGTGAGGAGCGGACGGTCACGACGGGCACCAAGGCCTGGGAGCTCTTCGCCGACGACGCCGACGTGGTCGCGGCGCGGGTCGACGGCGAGCTGCAAGGACCTGGCCTACGAGCTGAGCGACGGCGACGAGGTCGAGGGCGTGGCGATCGACAGCACGGACGGCCGCGACATCCTGCGGCACTCGACCGCGCACGTGCTGGCGCAGGCGGTGCAGGAGCTGTTCCCCGACGCCAAGCTCGGCATCGGCCCGCCGATCGAGAACGGCTTCTACTACGACTTCGACGTCGAGACCCCGTTCGTGCCCGAGGACCTGGCCAAGATCGAGACCCGCGATGCGCAAGATCATCAAGGAGGGCCAGCGCTTCTCGCGGCGCCGGTCACCACCGACGCCGACGCGCTCGACGAGCTGCCGGACGAGCCCTACAAGATCGAGCTGATCGGTCTCAAGGGCGCCGGCCACGGCGACGACGCCGCCGAGGGCGCCTCGCGTCGAGGTCGGCGCCGGCGAGCTGACCATCTACGACAACCTCGCGCCGCAACGGCGACGCTGGCGTGGAGCGACCTGTGCCGCGGCCCGCACCTGCCGACCACCAAGCGGATCCCGGCGTTCAAGCTGATGCGCACCGCGGCGGCGTACTGGCGCGGCGACGAGAAGAACAAGCAGCTCCAGCGCATCTACGGCACCGCCTGGGAGACCAAGGAGGCGCTCGACGGAGCACCTGCACCGGATCGAGGAGGCCGAGCGGCGCGACCACCGCAAGCTCGGCCGCGAGCTCGACCTGTTCTGCTTCCCCGACGAGATCGGCTCCGGGCTGGTGGTCTTCCACCCCAAGGGCGGCGTGATCAAGCGCGAGATGGAGGACTACGTCCGGCGGCGGCACATCGAGGAGGGCTTCGAGTACGTCGGCACCCCGCACATCTCCAAGGAGGGGCTGTTCCACACCTCCGGCCACCTGCCGTACTACGCCGACACCATGTTCCCGCCGATGGAGCTGGAGGGCGTCCGACTACTACCTCAAGGCGATGAACTGCCCGATGCACAACCTGATCTTCCGGTCGCGCGGGCGGTCCTACCGCGAGCTGCCGCTGCGGCTCTTCGAGTTCGGCGGCGTCTACCGCTACGAGAAGTCCGGCGTCGTGCACGGCCTGACCCGGGTGCGCGGCATGACCCAGGACGACTCCCACTCCTACGTCACCCCCGAGCAGGCGCCCGCCGAGATCAAGCACCTGCTCGACTTCTGCCTCGGCCTGTTCCGCGACTTCGGGCTCGACGACTTCTACCTCGAGCTGTCCACCCGCGACGACTCCAAGCCCGACAAGTTCATCGGCTCCGAGGAGGAGTGGGCGATGGCGACCGCGGTGCTGGAGAAGGTCGGCGACCGAGTCCGGCCTCGAGCTGGTGCCCGACCCGGGCGGCGCGGCGTTCTACGGGCCCAAGATCTCGGTGCAGGCGCGCGACGCGATCGGCCGCACCTGGCAGATGTCGACGATCCAGTACGACTTCAACCAGCCGGCCGGCTTCGAGCTCGAGTACGTCGCCGCCGACGGCACGCGGCAGCAGCCGGTGATGATCCACTCCGCGAAGTTCGGCTCGATCGAGCGGTTCTTCGGCGTGCTCGTCGAGCACTACGCCGGCGCGTTCCCGCCCTGGCTCGCGCCGGTGCAGGTCGTCGGGCATCCCGGTCGCCGAGCGGCACCTCGACTACCTCGCATCGACGTGGCCGCGGAGCTGAAGGCCGCCGGGCTGCGGGTCGAGGTCGACGACTCCGACGACCGGATGCAGAAGAAGATCCGCAACGCGCAGCTGCAGAAGGTGCCGTTCATGATGATCGCCGGCGACGACGACGTCGAGGCGGGCGCGGTCTCCTTCCGCTACCGCGACGGCCACCAGGACAACGGCGTGCCCTTCGCCGAGGCGATCGCCCGGGTCACCGAGGCCATCGCCGCCCGCGCCCAGGTCTGACCGCCACATGCGGGTTGTGGTGCCGCGACATGCGGGTTGCGGTCGCGTGAGGTCGTGCCGCCACCACGCGCATGTCGGCGGGCCAGAACCGGCATGTGGGACAACCACTACCTGCATGTCGGACGACCACGACCCGCATGTCGGCGGACCATGGCCGGCATCTCGCGGTCAGGGGAGGCGAGGGAGGCGCTTGACGTACCGGCGGCAGGGGGACAGGAAGGTCTCGCCAAGGGCGGTGACCTCGTAGGGCAGGTCGCCGGCATCGACCCAGCCCTCGCGTTCATAGAAGGCTCGGGCCCGCGCGTTGCCGACGACGACGGCGAGCCAGGCCTCCTCGTGGCCGGCCGCGGCGACCCGCCGCTCCGCCTCGACGAGCAGCGTCGTGGCGAGGCCGGACCCGCGGAAGGACCGGTCGACGTACACCTGCTCGACCTCGGCCCCGGCGATCATGATGAAGCCCGCGACCACGCCGTGCACCTCGGCCACAGTGGTGTCGTCGGTGTCGCGGACGCGAGCGGTGACGCGGTCGCGGAAGGCGGCGAGGGTACGCCGCGCGGCGAGGCCGTCGGGCACGTGCCCGACATGGGCGTCGTGCCAGCCGCGGTGGAACAGCGTGGCGACGGGCTCGACGTCGTCGGCGGTGGCGGGACGGAGGACCGGCGTGCTCACCGGGCCGAATCTAGGCCCCTGCCTAGGATCGGGGGCATGCCCACCCCGGACGACGGATCGCCCGCCGACACCCTCCACCAGGACGGCGTGGGGGAGCCCGACGCGCTGGAGCGGCTCTGGACGCCGTACCGCATGGCCTACATCCGGGGCGAGAACAAGCCGGCCGACGACAGCGCGGGGGAGTGCCCGTTCTGCCGGATCCCGGGTCAGCCGGTCGACGAGAGCCTGGTGCTGCGGCGCGGCGAGGTGGCCTATGCCGTGCTCAACCTCTACCCGTACTCGCCGGGTCATCTGATGGTCTGCCCCTATCGCCACGTCGCCGACTACACCGAGACCACTGACGCCGAGACCGCGGAGATCGCCGACCTCACCCGGCAGGCGATACGCGTGCTGCGCGCGGTGTCGGGGGCGCACGGCTTCAACGTCGGGATGAACCAGGGTGCGGTCGCCGGCGCCGGCATCGCCGCCCACCTGCACCAGCACGTCGTGCCGCGCTGGCGCGGCGACCAGAACTTCATGCCGATCATCGGCCAGACCCGGGTGCTGCCGGCGCTGCTCAGCGACACCCGAGACCTGGTCGCGGAAGCGTGGGACAGCGCCGGTTGAACCGCGTTCTGCGACGTCTCGGCCCGAGATCCGCGACGTGTCGGCGCGAAACGCGCGACGTCTCGGCCCGAGATCCGCGACGTGTCGGCGCGAAACCCGCGACGCCTCAGCGCGAAATCCGCGACGCCTCGGCGTAGCGGGCGCGGAGGTCCCGGCCGGCGGCCAGGGCGGCGTCGGAGGCGGCGTACGTC
Organism: uncultured Actinomycetota bacterium; assembly: GCA_963719955.1. GTDB lineage: Bacteria > Actinomycetota > Actinomycetes > Propionibacteriales > Nocardioidaceae > Nocardioides. The sequence goes on from CAVRDV010000002.1 coordinate 1,549,345, forward strand.
GTGAGGCCGGGGAGGGCCCAGGCCGGCGGCTGGTCGCTCGAGTAGCCGTCGGTCGACGACCCCGCGGATGCCGACCCAGCAGAGGAACCGGCCTGGCTCGCCAGCACCCAGGCGGCCTGGCGGGCGGCGCCACGGGCGACGTACTCGTCCGGCCGCGGGACCGACACCGGGTGGCCGAAGACGGCGGGGGCGATCTGCCGCACGGCCTCCGACGCGGCACCGCCGCCGACCAGCAGCACCCGGCGCACGGCGGCCCCCTGGGCGACCAGGGCCTCGACGGCGTCGGCGAGGCCGCACAGCATCCCCTCGACGGCGGCCCGGGCGATGTGGGGCGGCGTCATCGTGGCGAGCGTCAGCCCGTGCAGCGAGCCGGTCGCGTCGGGCAGGTTGGGGGTGCGCTCGCCCTCGAGGTAGGGCACGAGCACCGCGCCGCCGGCTCCGGCGGGCGCCGTCAGCGCGAGTGACGAGAGCTCGTCGAGGGACACCCCGAGCAGGCGAGCGGTGGCAGCGAGCACGCGCGCCGCGTTGAGCGTGGCCACCAGGGGCAGGTAGCGCCCGGTCGCGTCGGCGAAGCCCGCGACGGTCCCGGTCGGGTCGGTGGCGGCCACCTCGGACACGGCCGACGCCACGCCGGAGGTGCCGATCGACACCACGACGTCGCCGGGCTCGGCGCCGAGGCCGAGGGCCGCGGCGGCGTTGTCGCCGGTGCCGGGAGCCAGCAGCGCCCCGCCCGGCGTCCGCCCGCCGGCCTCGGCGGGCCCCAGCACCCGCGGCACCAGCGCGTCATGACCCAGCGCCCGGCCCAGCAGGTCGGGGCGGTAGTCGCCGGTCACCGCCGACCAGTAGCCCGTGCCGCTGGCATCGCCGCGGTCGGTGGCCAGGTCCTCGAGGGATCCCGACCCCGACATCCGCCAGGTGAGCCAGTCGTGGGGGAGGCACACCGCGGCGGTGCGCGCGGCGGCGTCCGGCTCGTGCTCGGCCAGCCAGCGCAGCTTGCTCACCGTGAACGACGCGACCGGCACCAGGCCGATCTCGCGCGCCCACACCTCCGCACCGAGCTCGGCGGTGAGGTCGGCGGCCGCGGCGGCGGAGCGGTTGTCGTTCCACAGCAACGCGGGTCGTACGACGGCTCCGGCGGCGTCGAGGCAGACCATCCCGTGCTGCTGCCCGCCGACGCCGACGGCCTCGACGTCGTCGAGCCCGCCGGCCTCGGCGGCCGCCTCCTCGAAGGCGCTCCACCAGGCGGCCGGGGCGACCTCCGTGCCGTCGGGGTGGGCGGCCCGCCCCGAGCGCACGACCGCGCCGGAGTCGGCCTCGACGACGACGACCTTGCACGACTGGGTCGAGGTGTCGACCCCGGCGACGAGAGCCATCGTGGCCGCCTCAGCGGGTGCCGTAGAGGTGCTCCAGCGCGAGCTGGTCGAGCGCGCTCGAAGGCCATCCCACGCCGGCCGGCGGCGTCGGGGTCGAACGACCCGATGCCTGGACCGCGCGCAGGTCCGCCAGCGACTCGCCCTCGCGCCAGCGATCGAGACGCCCAGCTCGGCGACCCGGGCGTCGGTCGAGCGCGGCCTGCACCTCGGGGTCGGCCCGGAAGCGCCGCACCTTCTCGCGCAGGATGAGGTAGTTGCGCATGCACGCCGCGGCCGAGGCCCACACGCCGTCCTCGTCCTCGGTGCGCGGCGGCTTGTAGTCGAAGTGCACGCGGGCCGTCGTAGCCGCCGTGCTCGAGGATGTCGACGGTCCAGAAGGCACCGCGCGCGTTGCCGGCGCCGAAGCGCAGGTCCTGGTCGAAGCGCGGGCCGGTCTGACCGTTGAGGTCGATGTGGAAGAGCTTGCCGTGCCACAGCGCCTGGGCCAGCCCGTGGGCGAAGTTGAGCGAGGCCATCTCCTCGTGCCCGACCTCGGGGTTGAGGCCGACCAGCTCGGGGTGGTCGAGCTCGTCGATGAACGCCAGCGCGTGGCCGATCGTCGGCAGCAGGATGTCGCCGCGCGGCTCGTTGGGCTTGGGCTCGATCGCGAAGCGGAGGTCGTAGCCCTGCTCGAGGACGTAGGCACCGAGCACGTTGAACGCCTCGGCGTAGCGGTCCAGCGCGGCCCTGATGTCCTTGCGAGGCACCGGACTCGGCGCCCTCGCGGCCGCCCCAGGCGACGAAGACCTTGGCGCCGAGCTCGGCGGCGAGGTCGACCTGGTCGGCGACCTTGCGATCGCGAACCGGCGCACGTCGCGGTCGTTGTTGGTGAAGCCGCCGTCGCGGAAGACGGGGTGGCTGAACAGGTTGGTGGTGACCATCGGGACGACCAGCCCGGTCTCCTCCAGCGCCGTGCGCGCAGCGGAGCGAGGTGCTTCTCCCGCTCGGTGGCGTCGGCGCCGAAGGGGAACACGTCGTTGTCGTGGAAGGTGATGCCGTAGGCGCCGAGCTCGGCGAGCCGGCGTACGGCGCGGGCCGGGTCCATCGGCTCGCGGATCGCGCCGCCGAACGACGTCGACGCCCTGCCAGCCGACGGTCCACAGGCCGAAGCAGAAGCGGTCCTCCGGGGTGGGGGCGAGCGAGTCGTAGTCCTGCGTGACGTGGGCGACCATCGGTGACCTTCTTCCGTGACCAATTCGTTATGGGAGACAACAAAGTCAGCCGCACCGAGCCCTTGCCACCGGCGTCGGCAGTCACTAAGTTGTCGAACACAACATACACCGTGATGGGCATCACAAGACAAGCCATCACCTCATCGACTCCGGAGGTCGACACCTATGGTGAAGAGTGCGGGAGTGCGGCGCTTCGCCGTGCTCGCAGCGGCGGCAATGCTCGCCCTGACTGCGTGCGGCAGCGACGACAGTGGCAGCAGCGGGGGCAGCGACGGCGGGGGCGGCGAGTCCGCCGGCAAGGTCGGGGTGATCCTCCCCGACGCCACCACGTCTCCTCGGTGGGAGGCCTCGGACCGGCCCAGCCTGCAGCAGGCGTTCGACGACGCGGGCATCGAGTCCGACATCCAGAACGCCGGCGGCGACGTCGCCAAGTTCGGCGAGATCTGCGACGCCATGATCACCAGCGGCGTGCAGGTGCTGATGATCGTCAACCTCGACTCCGAGTCCGGGGCGGCCTGCCTGAAGAAGGCTGCCGACGCCGGTGTCGCGAGCATCGACTACGACCGGCTCACGCTGGGCGGCGGCGCGTCGTACTACGTGTCGTTCGACAACGTCGAGGTCGGCCGCCTGATGGGAGCCGGCCTGCAGGGCTGCCTCGACGAGGCCGGCAAGACCAAGGCCAACATCATCTACATCAACGGCGCGGCGACCGACAACAACGCCACCCTCTTCAAGAACGGCTACGAGGAGGCGCTCCAGCCCAAGATCGACTCGGGCGACTACACCCTCGTCGGTGACCAGAGCGGTGAGTGGGACGCCAAGAAGGCCGGCGACGCCTACGAGCAGCTCTACACCCAGAACAAGGGCAAGATCGACGGCGTGGTCTCGGCCAACGACACGATGGCCGGCGGCATCATCGCCCGGATGAAGCCCCAGGGCGTGGCGGGCAAGATCCCGGTCACCGGCCAGGACGCCAGCGTCGAGGGTCTGCAGAACATCCTGATGGGCAACCAGTGCGGCACGGTCTACAAGAACACCAACGTCGAGGCCGACCTGGCCAGCCAGCTGGCGATCGCGCTGATCAACGGTGACGACGCCTCGGGCTCTGGCGACCGGCAGCGTCAACGACTCCGTGACCGGCGAGGACGTCCCGTCCGCGCTGGCCACCCCGGAGTGGATCACCCGCGACACGGTTTCCAAGGTCGTCTCCGACGGCTTCGCGACCGCGGCCGACATCTGCGCCGGCAAGGCCGCCAAGGCCTGCACGGAGCTCGGCATCGAGTGACCCCCAGCGTCGGGCCGGCCTGCACCGGTCGGCCCGGCGCGACCTCCGCAGGAGGCTCGGTCGGCCCCGCCCCCCGGGGTGCGCCGGTCGGCCGGGCCACCTGCGGTCCGGACCCCCGACCTGCCCACGTCGGTGGAGTGCCCGCTGCATGGCGAGCCCCACCCGCGAGGAGGAGCACCAGCCCATGACCGCAGCCACCACAGAGACCAGCCCGTCCCCCTCCGCCTCCGGCGAGCCGATCCTCAGCCTCCGCGGCATCGAGAAGAGCTTCGGCGCCGTGCACGTGCTGCGCGGCGTCGACCTCGACGTACGCCGCGGCCAGGTGACCGCCCTGGTCGGCGACAACGGCGCCGGCAAGAGCACCCTGATCAAGGGCATCGCCGGCATCCACGGCTTCGACGCCGGCGACTACTACTTCGAGGGCAAGCCCGTCCACGTGCACGGCCCCAAGGACGCCAACGCCCTGGGCATCGAGGTCGTCTACCAGGACCTCGCGCTGTGCGACAACCTCGACGTCGTCCACAACATGTTCCTCGGTCGCGAGGAGACCAAGGGCCGTCTCCTCGACGAGGAGACGATGGAGGCGCGCGCCCGAGAGACGCTGGACAGCCTCTCGGTCCGCACCTTGAGGTCCGTGCGTACCCAGGTCGCCTCGCTGTCCGGTGGGCAGCGGCAGACCGTCGCCATCGCCCGGGCGGTGCTGTGGAACTCCAAGGTCGTCATCCTCGACGAGCCCACGGCGGCGCTCGGCGTCGCCCAGACCGAGCAGGTGCTCCGCCTGGTCCGCCGACTGGCCGACAACGGGCTCGGCGTGATCCTGATCAGCCACAACCTCAACGACGTGTTCCAGGTCGCCGACGACATCGCCGTGCTCTACCTCGGCGCAGCATGGTCGCGCAGGTGCGCCGCGAGGACGTCACCTCCAACCAGGTGGTCGAGCTGATCACCGGCGGGCGCAGCGGCGACCTCGGCGGCTCGCCCGACAACGGCGACAGTGACAGCACCGACGGGGAGGAGGACGCATGAGCGCCACCGTCACCGGCCGCCGACGGCGACCGCCCGGGCCTCGGCGGCATCGTCCGCGACTACCTCGTCAAGGTGCGCGGGGGCGACGTCGGGTCGCTGCCCGCGGTGCTGGGCCTGATCGCGCTGGTCATCGTCTTCTCGATCCTGCGGCCGGGCACGTTCACCGGCCCGCTCAACTTCGCCAACCTGATCGGCCAGGGCGCCGGCATCATCGTGCTCGCGATGGGGCTCGTCTTCGTCCTTCTGCTCGGCGAGATCGACCTGTCGGCCGGCTACACCGGCGGCACCGCCGCCGCGATGATGGGCGTGGTCATGACCCGGCAGGGGTGGCCGTTCGTGCCCTCGCTCGTGGTCTGCCTGCTCACCGGCACGGTCATCGGACTGGCGATCGGCCTGCTGGTCGCCAGGCTCGGGGTCCCGTCGTTCGTGGTGACGCTGGCGTTCTTCCTGGGCCTCCAGGGCGTGATGCTGGTGATCATCGGCGAGGGCGGCACGATCCCCTACCGCAACGACGTCGCCCTGGCGCTCAGCAACAAGAACATGCCGGTCTGGCTCGGCTGGGCGCTGCTGGTGCTGTTCCTGGTCGGGTACGCCGGCCTCAGCTGGCGCGCCCAGAGCCGCCGCCGAGCGCGCGGTCTCGCCGGGGAGTCGGTGCTGCTGTGGTCACTGAAGACCGTGGCCCTGGCCGTGATCGCGATCGCCGTGGTGGGCTACCTGTCCATCGAGCGGTCGGTCAACCCCACCCTCACCTCCATCAGGGGCGTGCCGATCGTGCTCGCCCTGATCATCGGGCTGGTCGTGGTGCTGACCTTCATGCTGACCCGCACCGCCTGGGGGCGGCACATCTACGCCGTCGGCGGCAACGCCGAGGCCGCCCGGCGCTCCGGCATCAACGTGCAGATGATCAAGATCTCGGCCTTCATGGTCTGCTCGACGATCGCCGCGTTCGCGGGGCTGCTGCTGGCCAGCCGCACCAACTCGGTGTCGCCCAACACCGGCGGCGACGTGACCCTGCTGCTGGCGGTCGGCTCGGCGGTCATCGGTGGCACCAGCCTCTTCGGCGGCAAGGGCCGAGCGGTGGATGCCGTGATCGGCGGCCTCGCGCTCGCGACCATCAACAACGGCATGGTGCTGCTCAACCAGTCGGCCGGGCGGGTGTTCATCATCACCGGGCTCGTGCTGCTGGTGGCGGCGAGCGTCGACGCCATCAGCCGGCGCCAGGCCACCGCCTCGGGTCGGGCCTAGCGGCGGTGTCGAGGAAGCGCACGGGCATCGGGCAGGAGGAGCTGCGCCGCAACAACATGAGCCAGCTCCTCTCCCGGGTCCACGTCTCGGGTCCGACCACCCGTGCGGTGCTCACCCAGCAGCTGGGGCTCAACCGCAGCACCATCGGCGACCTGTCGGCGGCGCTCGAGGAGCTCGGCCTGATCACCGAGGACGCACCCGGCGGCGAGGGGCGATCCGGTCGCCCCTCGCTGGTGGTCGCGCCGCGCCAGGACAACGCCGTGGTCGCCGTCGACATCGGCGTCGACCGGATCGTGGTCGCGCTCGTGGCGCTGGGCGGCGCCACGCTGGAGCGACGCCAGCGGCCCCACCAGCGCGGGGAGCACGACGTCGTCCACGTCGTCGAGTCGGTGGCGCAGATGGTGGCCGACGTACGCTCCGCCCGACCCAGGGTGCGCTGCCACGGCGTGGGCGTTTCCGTGCCGGGCGCGGTGCGCGCGGGCGACGGGCTGGTGCGCTTCGCGCCCAACCTGGGCTGGTCGGCGGAGCCGTTCACCGAGATCCTGAGCGAGAGGCTCGGGCTCCCGGTCGCCACCGGCAACGACGCCGACCTCGGCGCACTCGCCGAGCACCTCCGCGGAGCGGCCGTCGGGCGCGACAACGTCGCCTTCCTCAGCGGCAGCGTGGGCGTCGGTGGCGGCTTCCTGGTGGGCGGGGTGCCGCTCGCCGGCGCGAGCGGGTACGCCGGCGAGATCGGCCACCTGCAGGTCGACAGCGACGGCTCCCGCTGCCGGTGCGGCAACACCGGCTGCTGGGAGACCAAGGTGGGTGAGAACGAGCTGCTCACCCTGGCCGGCCGCCTCACCGGCGGCGGTCCGGAGGCGGTGGCAGAGGTGATCGCGGCCGCCGCCGCGGGGGAGGAGCGGGCCGGCGCCGCCCTCGACGAGGTCGCCGACTGGACCGGCGTCGGGCTGCGAGCGGTGATCAACCTGTTCAACCCCGAGGTGATCGTGCTGGGCGGCCATCTGGCCGAGGTCTTCGAGGCCCGCGAGCAGCGGATCAACGACGTGCTCGACCGTTGGACGCTGATGACGCCCCGCAGCGAGGTGCGGATCACCGCCTCGCCGCTGCACGCCGACGCGCCCCTGGTCGGCGCCGCCGAGCTCGCCTTCACGCCCCTGTTGGCCAACCCCGCCTCCGCGCGCCCGCCCCAGGAGGCCGAGACGTCGCGGATGTCGGGGTGAGGCGTCGCGGATGTCGCGGTGAGACGTCGCGGATGTCGGGGTGAGGCGTCGCGGATGTCGCGGTGAGGCGTCGCGGTAGCCTGCTGCCGCCATGCTCGAACCCTTCCGCGCCTTCTGGACCAAGGTCATCGCCGCGCCCATCGCGCGCCTCCTGCTGCGGATGGGGGTGAGCCCCGACGCCGTCACGCTGGTCGGCACCCTCGGCCTCTCCGCGGCCGCGCTCTTCTTCTTCCCGCAGGGCCGCTTCTTCGTCGGGGTCCTGGTGATCGCGCTGTTCGTGTTCAGCGACCTGGTCGACGGCCACATGGCCCGGGAGTCCGGCCGGGTGAGCCCGTTCGGCGCGTTCTTCGACTCCACGCTGGACCGCCTGGGCGACGCCGCGATCTTCACCGGGCTCGCGCTGTGGTTCGCCTGGGACGGCGACAGCCGTCTCTACCTCGTGCTGTCGCTGGTCTGCCTGGTGATGGGCAACGTCACGTCCTACGCCCGGGCCCGGGCCGAGGCGCTCGGCTACGAGGCCAAGGTGGGGATCGCCGAGCGCGCCGACCGACTGATCGCCATCTTGGTGATGACCGGGCTGAGCGGCCTGTTCGGGCTGCCGATCCTGATCGAGATCGCGCTCTGGGTGCTGGCCCTGGCGAGCACCGTGACGGTGGCCCAGCGCATCTGGGTCGTCCGCCGGCAGGCCCAGGCCGCGGCGGCCTCCTGACGTCGTACCCCCGCCCGTCGCCGAGTCGCAGGGAGGCCGCCCGCCCCCGTACCATGGAGGCATGGCAGCAGGCACCACCGAGTCGACCCAGCAGACCGGCCCCGAGGTCGGCACCGCCCGCGTCAAGCGCGGCATGGCCGAGATGCTCAAGGGCGGCGTGATCATGGACGTCGTCACCGCCGAGCAGGCGAAGATCGCCGAGGACGCCGGCGCCGTCGCCGTGATGGCGCTCGAGCGGGTGCCCGCCGACATCCGCGCCCAGGGCGGCGTCTCGCGGATGAGCGACCCCGACATGATCGACGGCATCATCGAGGCGGTCTCGATCCCGGTGATGGCCAAGGCCCGGATCGGCCACTTCGTCGAGGCGCAGGTGCTGCAGAGCCTCGGCGTCGACTACATCGACGAGTCCGAGGTGCTCACCCCGGCCGACTACGCCAACCACATCGACAAGTGGGCGCTTCACCGTCCCCTTCGTCTGCGGCGCGACCAACCTCGGCGAGGCGCTGCGCCGGATCACCGAGGGCGCGGCGATGATCCGCTCCAAGGGCGAGGCCGGCACCGGCGACGTCTCCAACGCGGTCACCCACATGCGCACCATCCGCGGCGAGCTCCGCCGCCTCCAGGGCGCTGGCCGCCGACGAGCTCTACGTCGCGGCCAAGGAGCTGCAGGCGCCGTACGACCTGGTCAAGGAGGTCGCCGAGGCCGGCAAGCTGCCCGGTCGTGCTGTTCACCGCCGGCGGCATCGCCACCCCGGCCGACGCCGCGATGATGATGCAGCTCGGCGCCGAGGGCGTCTTCGTCGGCTCCGGCATCTTCAAGTCGGGCAACCCGGCGCAGCGCGCCGAGGCGATCGTCAAGGCCACCACGTTCTACGACGACCCCGACGTGGTCGCCAAGGTCTCGCCGCGGCCTCGGCGAGGCCATGGTCGGCATCAACGTCGAGGAGATCCCGCAGCCGCACCGGCTCGCCGAGCGTGGCTGGTGAGCGGCGCCACCGGTCGCAGCCGGCCCACGGTCGGCGTCTTCGCGCTGCAGGGCGATGTCCGCGAGCACCTGGCCGCGCTCACGGCCGTCGGCGCCGAGGCGGTCGCCGTGCCGCCGGCCGACCGAGCTCGCCCGCTGCGACGCCCTCGTCCTCCCCGGCGGGGAGTCGACGACGATGGCCAAGCTGGCCCGCACCTTCGAGCTGCTCGAGCCGCTGCGCGACCGGGTCAAGACCGGAATGCCGGTGCTCGGCACCTGCGCCGGGATGATCCTGCTGGCCGACCGGATCGAGGACGGCGCGGTCGGCCAGGAGACCATCGGCGGCCTCGACATCACGGTGCGCCGCAACGCCTTCGGGCGGCAGGTCGACTCCTTCGAGGCGCGATCTCGACTTCGCGGGCCTCGACGAGGCCGTGCACGCCATCTTCATCCGCGCGCCCTGGGTCGAGCGGGTCGGCGACGGCGTCGAGGCTCTCGCGCGCGTCGGCTCGGGCCCGGCCGCAGGCAGGATCGTCGCGGTGCGGCAGGGCCCGCTGATGGCGACGTCCTTCCATCCCGAGGTGGGTGGCGACACCCGCATCCACCGGCTGTTCGTCGACTCGGTGCGCCGCGGCTGACCCTGATTCCACGCCCTGCTTCGGCGTGGTCGACATCACGCGTTCTCCCACCCCGGGTTTAGCGATTTCGCGAACGAACGGCGCCCTGCGTCTTTACTCTTCAATCGTCCCCGCGGGCGCGCGGGTCACTCGAACCACTCCGTGACGGAGTCGGCCCCTCAGAAAGAAGTGGCGCAATGATCGGCAAGCAGCGAAACAAGAGGAAGATCGCCATCGTGACGGCGGCACTCGTGCTGGCCTCCGGAGGCGCCGCGTTCGCCTACTGGACGGTGGGCGGTGCAGGCACGGGAACGGCCGCGACCGGCACGGTGGCCAACGTGACGGTCGTGCAGACCAGCGTGGTCTCCGGGATGGCTCCTGGTGACAGCGCGCAGGCGCTGACCGGCAACTTCACCAACCCCAACGCCGGCCCCGTCTATGTCGGCACGGTGACCGCGAGCATCAGCTCGGTCACCAAGGCAGGAGGTGCCCCCGCTGGCACCTGCGACGCCTCCGACTACACCTTGGCGAACGCCGTGATGACGGTCAACACCGAGGTCCCCGCGGGCACTGCCCAGGGCTCCTGGTCAGGCGCCTCGATCAAGTTCAACAACAAGGCCAGCAACCAGGACGCCTGCAAGGGCGCCACCGTCAACCTGGCCTACACCGTCGGCTGACACGCGGGCGGCTGTGACTGCGTGGCCGGCCAGGTAGCCGCGGGCCGCCCTGCGGTTGACTGACCGACCTGCACGAAGAGAAGGCGAAACGGTGCTGGCGCTCAGCCTGGCGATCGCTCGGTCGTGGAAGACGCTCGGTGGGATCGTGGCTTGCGGTCTGCTGCTGTTCGTGGCCCTCCCCGGGGGCACCGAGACGGCCTCGGCGGTCGAGTCCGGCCCGGAGAGCTTCACGATCGAGGCCAGCGTCCAAGCGACCGCGCCAGGCCCCGGCCCGGATGCCGGGTGCTCGACGCGTGCGGCGCGGCTCGCGCCGGGCGTCACCCGGTGCCTGGTCTATCGGGTCGCCAACCACCTGGACGTGCCGATCACGGTGCAGGACATCACGATGGACCTCGATCCGGCGTTCCCACCGCCGCCGCCGGGCTGCTCACGGGACAAGCTCTCGCTGCCGGGGTTCTCCGGTGCGCTGAGTGTCCCCAGCGGAGGCAGCGCCGCGAGTCCCGGGCTCCCCATCCGACTGGAGAGCACCGACACCAACCAGGACGACTGCCAGCAGACCATCCTCCACTTCGCGTTCGCCGGGACGGCCGTGGCCGGCACCAGCGGCACCCGCCAGCTTGCCGACACCGGTGCCCCCCTGAGTGCCAGCCAGATGGTGTGGGCGGTGCTCGTCGGGTGCGCGCTGATGGCCACGGGGTTCCTGTTGCTGGTCACGGCCCGCCGCCAGGATCGACGAAGCCGGGACCTGCGATGAGGCGCCGCTGGGTGGTTGGAGCCGGCTGGGCGACGGTCGCCGGAGTCGTCGTGTGGTACGCCGCGAAGCGCGTCCGCGCGCCGCTCACGACGACAGCCCACGAGGGGGGAGACCCGCCCCTCCAGCATCCGCCCGTGTCCGAGGCGCCGACGCGGCCACGATCGCGGCGTGGGCCGTGCCTCCGCTCGGTGCGGCGGGCCCTCGTCGCAGCGTGCGTCGCAGTGCTCGCAATGACGTGGGTCACCGGACCGTCGTTCGCCTACTTCGCCGTCGGCGGCCTCGGCGCGGCACCGGGTGCGACGGGGAGCCTCCAGCCGCTGGTGATCCAGCCCGCCACCACGGGGTCCCCGTCCTCCTCGCTGCTCCCAGGATCGACCGCGCATCTGCTGCTCAACGTGACGAACCCCAACCCGGGGTCCGTCACGATCCTCAGCGTCGTGCAGGGCGGCGGGGTGAGCGTGACGGGCGGCAGCGGCTGCACCGGCGACCCGGGCTGGCCGGGGAGCCTGGGCAACTCCGGGGTGAGCGTGGTGAGCTCGACGGGGCTCGGCATCCCCGTTGCCGGCGGGGCCACGGTGGTCGTGCAGATCCCCGGCGGCGCCGCGATGAGCACCGCGTCGGCTGCGGGCTGCCAGGGGGCCACCTTCCAGATCCCCGTGACGGTCGTGGTGAGCCAATGATCTCGTCCACCAGCCGCCGAAGGTCCGCGTCGCCGTCACGGCGGCGGCGCCGCCTGGTCGTCGCCGTCGCGACCGGGCTGCTGCTCGCGGTGGCCGGCCCCGCCTACGCCTTCTGGACGGCCACCTCGACCGGCAGCTACGGGCGGGCCCAGGCCGGCACGCTGGCCACCCCAACCGTCTCCACGGGCTCGGTCACCGCCACCTCGGCAGCGCTGTCGTGGACCCAGCCGTTCGCGCCCACGGCGTACGCACTCGGTCAGTCCCCGGGCACCTTGTCGGGATGCCCCACGGCCCCGGGCACCGGCTCGACCGGCTGCACTGCCACCTCGCTGACGCCGAACACGCCCTACACCTGGACGCTGTCCGCGTCGTACCACCACTGGGTCAGCCCGGCGGTCGTCTCGGCCACCACCCCCAAACAGTCGACGACGACGACGCTCAGCAACATCACGCCCACGACCGGCGCTGCCGGCACCAGCTTCAACGCCACCGCCGCAGTGACCGGCAACGCCGGCTACGGCACCCCCGCGGGGACCGTCGTGTTCTCCCTCTTCACCAGCGCCACCTGCAGCGGCACGGCCAGCCACACCAGCACGGCCAGGCCGCTGTCGGCCGGCTCCGCCACCACCTCGTTCCAGCCCGCGGCCGGCACCTACTACTGGCGCGCGACGTACACCCCCACCGACTCCTACAACCTCACCAGCACCAGCGCCTGCAGCGCCGCGATCACCGTGACGGCCGCGGGGGGCACGTACTCCGGGATCGGGGCACCGGTGACCGTCACCTCCAGCACCAAGGACCTGGTCATTCCCTACCCGGCCGGGACCGCGTCGGGAGACCTGGTGCTGCTCGTCCTCGTCAACAACGCCTCGCAGAGCTCGAAGATCGACTCGTCGGGGTGGACCGACATCGCCAGCCCGGCGCTGGGCGGCTCGAAGATGAAGATGGACGCCTGGTGGCACACCGCGGGCACGGAGACGTCGGCCACCATGCAGATCAAGACCGACTCGGGCGGTGCGACGGCCTGGGTCCTGACCTACAAGAACATGCCGAGTCCCGCGATGGCGGGGGTCTCGTCGGGCACGGCGGCCTCGGGCAGCTCGCTCACCCCGGCTGCCCTCACCACCACGGCCCCCAACGCCACCGTGATCTCGCTGGTCGGCATCAACGCCGCCCGCACGCTGTCGCTGGCGACGCCCCAGGGGTTCGGCCTCCGGGCCGCCGTGCAGAACACCGGTGGCGACGACCGGGCCCTCGGTGTCGCGGACCGCTACGCGGCCTCGGCGGGTGCGGTCACCTCGCCCACCTGGACCCAGGGCGCGACGTCCAGCGAGTGGACCTGGATCACGGTGGCCTTCACGTCCTAGCCGACCGGACGGCAGCCTCGGGCGGCGCCGAGACGGGCGCCGATGGGTAGGATCGCAGCTGCTGTCGGGGCACCCGGCCCTGGCGATGACGACCCAGACTCCTCGGAAGGACGCTGCCTTGTCCGGCCACTCCAAGTGGGCGACCACGAAGCACAAGAAGGCCGTCGTCGACGCCAGGCGCGGCAAGCTGTTCGCCAAGCTGATCAAGAACATCGAGGTCGCGGCCAGGATGGGCGGCGGCGACCCGGCCGGCAACCCGACGCTCTACGACGCGATCCAGAAGGCCAAGAAGTCCTCGGTCCCCAACGACAACATCGACCGCGCGGTCAAGCGCGGCTCCGGCGCGGAGGCCGGCGGCGCCGACTACCAGACGATCATGTACGAGGGCTACGGACCCGTCGGGCGTGGCCATGCTCATCGAGTGCCTCACCGACAACCGCAACCGCGCCGCCATGGAGGTCCGCACCGCGATGACCCGCAACGGCGGCTCGCTGGCCGACCCGGGCTCGGTGTCCTTCCTGTTCAACCGCAAGGGCGTCGTCATCGTCCCGCGGTCGCAGGAGGGGCGGCAGGTCACCGAGGACGACGTGCTCGAGGCGACGCTCGACGCCGGCGCCGAGGAGGTCAACGACCTCGGTGAGGCGTTCGAGGTGATCTCCGAGGCCGACCGACCTGGTCGCCGTACGCACCGCGCTGCAGGACGCCGGCCTCGACTACGACTCCGCCGAGGCGGAGTTCGTCCCCGACATGCAGGTCGGCCTCGACGCCGACGCCGCGGGCAAGGTCTTCCGCCTCGTCGACGCCCTCGAGGACTGCGACGACGTGCAGAACGTCTTCGCCAACTTCGACATCCCCGACGACGTGATGGCCGCGCTCGACGCCTGACGCGCCGGCTTCTGGTGGGCTGGATGTTCACCAGGGTAAGTGGGTGGGTTGTCGCTTACCCAGGTGAACTCACCCGGGTAGGCGACGGCTCGCCTGCCTACCCTGGTGAACCTCCAAGGCAGCAGCCGCCCCGCGTGTCGTACGCCGGCCGGGCGAGGCGGCCGCTAGCGTGGGCTCCCGAACACATGTTCGGACTCGCCGGACGACCAGGGCTACGACGGGAGAGACGCGTGCGCGTGCTCGGCATCGACCCCGGGCTGACCCGGTGCGGCCTCGGCGTGGTCGAGGGCGTCGGTCGGCCGGCCGCTGACGCCTGGTCGACGTCAACGTGCTCCGCACCGGCGCCGACCGCCCGGTCGCCGAGCGGCTGGTCACCATCGAGAGGGCATCGACGCCTGGCTCGACGAGTACCGCGCCCGACGCGGTGGCCGTCGAGCGGGTCTTCGCCCGCTCCGACTCCAGCACCATCATGGGCACCGCCCAGGCCAGCGGCATCGCGCTGGTCGCGGCGGCCCGCCGCGGGCATCCCGGTCGCGCTGCACACCCCGAGCGAGGTCAAGGCCGCCGTCACCGGCAGCGGCCGGGCCGACAAGGCGCAGGTCGGCGCGATGGTCACCCGCATCCTGCGGCTCGACGCGCCGCCCAAGCCGGCCGACGCCGCCGACGCGCTGGCGCTGGCCATCACCCACATCTGGCGCGGCGGCGCGCAGGCCCGGCTCGACGCGGCGGTGGCGCAGGCCGCCCGCCAGCAGCGCCTGACCGCGACGAGAGGAGCCCGATGATCGCCTTCGTCCGCGGCCGAGGTCGCCGCCGTCACGCTCACCAGCGCCGTCGCTCGAGGTCGGCGGCGTCGGCCTCGAGCTGCATGTGCACGCCCGGCACGCTCGCCACGCTGCGCACCGGCCAGGCCGGCCACGCTGCCCACCAGCATGGTGGTGCGCGAGGACTCGCCTGACCCTGTTCGGCTTCCTCGACGACGACGAGAAGGCAGATCTTCGAGCTCGTGCAGACCGCCTCCGGCGTCGGCCCGAAGGTCGCCCAGGCGATGCTCGCCGTGCTGCGCCCCCGACGACCTGCGCCGCGCCGTCGCCACCGAGGACGTCAAGACGCTGACCCGGGTGCCGGGCATCGGCCAGAAGGGCGCGCAGCGGATCATCCTCGAGCTCAAGGACCGGATCGGCGCGCCCGCCGGTCCCGCCGGCAGCCCGGCAGCGCGGCCACGCCGCAGCGGCGCCTGGCGCGACCAGGTCCACCAGGGCCTGGTCGGGCCTCGGCTGGTCGGCCAGGGAGGCCGAGAAGGCCGTCGACGCCGTCGCCCCCGACGCCGGCGACCAGCCCGACGTCGGCGCCCTGCTGCGCGCCGCCCTCCGCACGCTGAGCAAGGCCTGAGGCGGTGGCCGACCAGATGCACGACGACGAGCTCGACGCCGGCTGCGAGGACGACCCACCTCCACTCGCTGACCGCCGCCGAGGCCGACGGCGACGAGCGCGCCGTCGAGGCGGCGCTGCGGCCCGCGCAGCCTCGACGAGGTCGTCGGCCAGGTCCGGGTCCGCGACCAGCTCGGCCTGGTGCTCGAGGCGGCCCGCCGCGCGCGGCCGCGCGCCCGACCACGTGCTGCTCTCCGGCCCGCCCGGGCTCGGCAAGACCACGCTGGCGATGATCATCGCCGCCGAGATGAGCGCGCCGCTGCGGCTCACCAGCGGCCCGGCGATCACCCACGCCGGCGACCTCGCCGCGATCCTGTCCGGGCTCAACGAGGGCGACGTGCTCTTCGTCGACGAGATCCACCGGATGTCGCGGCCGGCCGAGGAGATGCTCTACATGGCGATGGAGGACTTCCGGGTCGACGTCGTCATCGGCAAGGGCCCGGGCGCCACCGCCATCCCGCTGGAGATCCCGCCGTTCACGCTGGTCGGCGCCACCACCCGGGCCGGCCTGCTGCCCGGGCCGCTGCGCGACCGGTTCGGCTTCACCGCCCACCTCGAGTTCTACGAGCCCGACGAGCTCGACCAGATCGTGCACCGCTCCGCCGGCCTGCTCGGCGTCGACGCTGCATCGCCGAGGGCGCCGCCGAGATCGCCTCCCGCTCCCGCGGCACCCCGCGCATCGCCAACCGGCTGCTGCGCCGGGTCCGCGACTACGCCCAGGTGCGCGCCGACGGCATCGTCACGCTGCCGGTCGCCCAGGCGGCGCTCGAGCTCTACGAGGTCGACGAGTCCGGCCTCGACCGGCTCGACCGCGCGGTCCTCGACGCGCTGTGCCGCCGCTTCGGCGGGCGGACCGGTCGGCCTCTCGACGCTCGCCGTCGCGGTCGGCGAGGAGCGGGAGACGGTCGAGGAGGTGGCCGAGCCGTTCCTGGTCCGCAACGGCCTGCTGGCCCGTACGCCGCGCGGCCGGGTCGCCACCCCCGCGGCCTGGCGCCACCTCGGCCTGGCCGTGCCCCCGGCCGCCCAGGTCGCGGACGCCTCACTGTTCGACGACGACACCGACTGACCCGCCGGGGGGACGGAATCGGCGCTGACGGGAACCCACGGCTACACTTCAGCGTTGGTCGTGCCGAGGCTTGCATCGCCGAGCCCGCCCGTCCGGGTCATCGCCGTCGTCGCTGAGAGGTTGTGTCGCGTTGTCAGAGCTTGTCCAGCTCTTGCCGCTCATCGGGATCTTCCTCCTGATCTGCCTGCTGATCATCCGTCCGTCGGTTCGTCGCAACCGTGAGCTGGCCGCCCTCCAGGCCGACCTGTCGCTCGGCGACCGGGTGATGCTCACCTCCGGCATCTTCGCCACCGTGCGCGCGATCGACGGTGACCAGCTCCAGGTCGAGCTCGCCGAGGGCGTCGTCGTCACCGTGGCGCGCGGCGCCGTGGCCCGGGTGGTGGCGCCGACCGTCGACCCCGCCCCCGATCGAGGAGAGCTGACCGATGGCCGCCAACCGCTACCGCCCGGGCCGCACCCTGGCGATGTTCTTCCTGGGCCTCGCGGTGGCCTACGGCCTGGTCGCGCTCGCCGGCAACTGGAAGCCCGCCCTCGGCCTCGACCTCCAGGGCGGCACCCGCATCACGCTGACGGCCAAGGGCGAGGTCACCCCCGAGAGCCTCACCGAGGCCGCCGCGATCATCGACTCGCGCGTCAACGGCACCGGCGTCACCGAGGCCGAGGTCACCACGGCCGACAACCAGTACGTCGTCGTCGAGATCCCCGGCGACTCCCGGGCCGACCTGGTCGACCTGGTCACGCGGCAGGCCCAGCTGCGGTTCCGGATCGTGGCCGAGGTGGGCGCCGGCGCCTCCGCCGACACCGGCGACAGCGGGTCCCCCTCGCCCGGCTCCGGGGTGCTGCTCCCCGAGCCGACGGCGGCGCCCGAGGCCAACCCGGGTGACGGCGCCAGCCCGACGGCCAGCCCGGCCGGCCGGCCGCCGTACGCCGCCACCGACTCCGTGTCGCCGTCGGACCAGCCGGCTGACGCGCCGTCCCAGCCGCCGACCAGCCCGCCGACCAGCCCGCCGACCAGCCCGCCGACCAGCCGGCCGACGGGTCGGTGCCGGTCGACCAGCCGCTGGTGTGGTCGCAGAACCCCGGCACCGACTGGCTCGCCACGTTCGCCGACTACTCCTGCCCCGCGCCGGGAGCCGCCTCCGACGTGGACGACAACCCCGACAGGCCGCTGATCACCTGCGACGGCAACGGCAACAAGTACCTCCTCTCCGTCGCCATGATCGAGGGCACGCAGCTCGACTCCGCCGACGCCGGCGCACCCAACCAGCAGAGTGTGGAGTGGGTCGTTCAGCTCGACTTCGACGGCGAGGCGACCAAGACCTTCGCCGACATCTCCAGCGCGCTGGTCGGCACCGAGCAGCACTTCGCGATCGTGCTCGACGGCCAGGTCATCTCGGCGCCGACGATGAACGGGCTGATCACCGACGGCCAGGCCCAGATCACCGGCAACTTCACGCAGGAGGAGGCCCAGGACCTCGCCACCAGCCTGAAGTTCGGCGCCCTGCCGGTCGCCTTCGACGACCCGACGTTCGAGACCGTCGGTCCGTCGCTGGCCGGCAACCAGCTGCAGGCGGGCATCACCGCCGGCCTGCTCGGGCTGGTGCTGGTGATGGTCTACTGCCTGGTCTACTACCGCGGCCTCGGCCTGGTCGTGATCGCCTCGCTGCTCATCGCCGCGGCCATCACCTACGCCATGGTGCTGCTGCTCGGCGAGACCGCCGGCTTCACGCTGACGCTGCCCGGCATCGCCGGACTGATCGTCGCCGTCGGCATCACCGCCGACTCCTTCATCGTCTACTTCGAGCGCATCCGAGACGAGATGCGCGACGGCAAGTCGATGCGGGTCGCCGTCGAGACCGGCTGGAAGCGCGCGCGCAACACCTGCCTCGCCGCCGACGCCGTCTCGCTGCTGGCCGCGGTCGTGCTCTACATCTTCGCCACCGGCGTGGTGAAGGGCTTCGCGTTCGCGCTCGGCCTCTCCACCCTGATCGACCTCGTGGTGTTCTTCTGGTTCACCCACCCGATGGTCTCCTGGCTGGCGCGCTTCACGTTCTTCAACGAGGGCCGCAAGCTGTCCGGTCTCGACGCCGAGACCCTCGGCCTCGACCGGCTGCCGGCAGGAGGGAGGGCCTGATGGGCAGAGTTCTCCCGGCTCGGCAACGACCTCTACCCCGGCAAGAGGTCCATCGACTTCGTCGGCCACCGCTGGCTCTGGTACGCCATCTCCGCGGTCGTCGTGGTGGCGGCGGCGGCCGGCCTGCAGGCCAAGCGCGCTCGACTTCGGCATCGAGTTCACCGGTGGCACGCAGTTCACCGTCACCCTGCCCGCCGACGAGGTCACCCAGGACACCGCCGACCGGCTCAGCGTGACCGTCGCCGCCACCGGCATCGACGCGGCCGCGTCGCCGGTCACGGCGACCTCGGGCGACAGCGCCATCGATCGTGCAGACCGAGCCCGCTGACCTCCGACGAGAGCCGGCAGGTCGTCGAGGCCATCAGCACCGAGTTCGGCGTCGACCCGCAGCAGGACATCTCCCAGTCCGAGGTCGGCCCCAGCTGGGGCGAGGACGGTGGCCAAGCGCTCGCTGATCGGCCTCGGCGTCTTCCTGGTGCTGGTGGTGCTGCTTCATCTGGGTCTACTTCCGCGAGTGGAAGATGTCGGTCGCCGCGCTGGTCGCGCTGTTCCACGACCTCGATCATCACCGTCGGCATCTACGCCTGGTCCGGCTTCGAGGTCACGCCCGGCCACGGTGACCGGCGTGCTCACCATCCTCGGCTTCTCGCTCTACGACACCGTCGTCGTCTTCGACAAGGTGCGAGAGAACACCAAGGACCTGCCGCAAGACCCACCGGACCTACGCCGAGGCCGCCAACCTGGCGGTCAACCAGACCCTGGTCCGCTCGATCAACACCTCGATCGTCGCGCTGCTCCCGGTCGGCGCGATCCTCTACGTCAGCGTCGTCCAGCTCGGCTCCGGCTCGCTGAAGGACCTCGCGCTCGCGCTGTTCGTCGGCATGGCGGCCGGTGCCTACTCCTCGATCTTCATCGCGACGCCGCTGCTGGCGCACCTGAAGTCGACGGAGAAGCCGATCCAGGTCGCCGACCGACGCGCCAAGGCGCGCAAGCAAGCACGAGGCCGACCGCTACGCCGCCGTGCCGGCGTTCACCGAGGACATGCCGGTCTACGCCGACCCCGACGCATCCGACGCCGGTCGCGGCGCCGCGTGCCCGGCGCGCTCCGGACGCCGAGGCCGCGGACGACGACCTCGACCCCGCCGACCCGAGGCGCACCGACGCGCCGACCGGTCGCAGCCCGCGATGGGCAAGGGCCGGGTGGCCCCGCCGCCGCACGGCGCGGTGCGTCCGAGCGGGTCGGCCGGGCGCGCAGCAGCCGATCGCGGCAGTCCCGCGTCCAAGCGGGGCAAGAAGTGAGCGCCGACGAGGCGGTGCTGGCGGCCGCCGTGGCGGCGCTGAACCGCCTCGTCGTCGACGTCCCCGACTTCCCCGAGCCCGGCATCGTCGTTCAAGGACATCACCCCGCTGCTCGCCGACCACGACGCGTTCACCGCCGTCATCGACGGCCCTGGCCGCGGCCGGTCGCGACGACGACGGCGGCGTCGGTCGTCGACAAGGTGGTCGGCATGGAGTCGCGCGGGTTCATCCTCGGCGCCCCGGTGGCGCTGGCCCTCGGCGTCGGCTTCGTGCCGGTCCGCAAGGCCGGCAAGCTGCCCGCGCGCGACGTACGCCGTCTCCTACGACCTGGAGTACGGCGAGGCGACCCTCGAGATCCACCGCGACGCGATCGCCGCCGGGCGAGCGGGTGCTGCTCGTCGACGACGTGCTCGCCACCGGCGGCACGGTCGCGGCCACCCGCCAGCTGGTCGAGAGCTGCGGCGGCACCGTCGCCACGCGGTCGTCGGTGCTGATGGAGCTCGGCTTCCTGCCCGGCCGCGACGCCGTCGGCGGTCTGCCGCTGACGGTGCTGGCCACCGTCTGACCGAGCGCGGAGACCGCCCCGGCCGACCCCTAGACTGGGTCAATGACCGAGGAACCGGCCGTCGCGACCCCGCGCGAGCGGGTCTCGGAGCCTGTCCTCACCCCGCGGGGCATGCGCGCCCGCCTCGCCCGGATCGGCACCCGCGGCCAGCCGGCGCAACCCGGTCCTCGAGCCGCTGTTCCGCGCCGTGCGCGCCAACCACCCCAAGGCCGACCTGGCGCTGCTCGAGCGGGCCTACGCCATCGCCGAGACGCACGCACGCGCGGCCAGATGCGCAAGAGCGGCGACCCCTACATCACCCACCCGCTCGCGGTCACCACGATCCTCGCCGACATCGGCATGACCGAGCCGACGCTGGTCGCGGCGCTGCTGCACGACACGGTCGAGGACACCGCCGTACACCCTCGAGCAGCTGCGCCGCCGACTTCGGCGACGAGGTCGCCGCTGCTCGTCGACGGCGTCACCAAGCTCGACAAGGTCAAGTACGGCGACTCCGCGCAGGCCGAGACCATCCGCAAGATGATCGTCGCGATGTCGCGCGACATCCGGGTGCTGGTCATCAAGCTCGCCGACCGGCTGCACAACATGCGCACGCTGCGCTACGTCCGCCGCGAGTCGCAGGAGCGGACCGCCCGCGAGACGCTCGACATCTACGCGCCGCTGGCCCACCGGCTCGGCATGAACACCATCAAGTGGGAGCTCGAGGACCTCGCCTTCGCGACCCTCCACCCCAAGATCTACGACGAGATCGTGCGGATGGTCGCCGAGCGCGCGCCGTCGCGCGACCAGTTCCTGGCCGAGGTGATCGACCAGGTCGAGCACGACCTGCGCGAGGCGCAAGATCAAGGCGACGGTCACCGGCCGACCCAAGCACTACTACTCGATCTACCAGAAGATGATCGTCGGCGGCCGCGACTTCTCCGACATCTACGACCTGGTCGGCATCCGGATCCTCGTCGACGAGGACCGCGACTGCTACGCCGTCGCTCGGCGTCCTGCACTCGCGGTGGAACCCGGTGCTCGGGCCGGTTCAAGGACTACGTCGCGATGCCGAAGTTCAACATGTACCAGTCGCTGCACACGACGGTGATCGGCCCGCAGGGCAAGCCGGTCGAGCTGCAGATCCGCACCTTCGCGCATGCACCGCCGCGCCGAGTACGGCGTCGCCGCGCACTGGAAGTACAAGGAGGACGGCCACGCCGGTCGTCGACACCGAGCGGCCCGGCGACCTCGACGACATGACCTGGGTGCGCCAGCTGCTCGACTGGCAGAGCGAGGTCGAGGACCCGGGCGAGTTCCTGGAGTCGCTGCGCTTCGAGATCAACCGGCGCCGAGGTCTACGTCTTCACCCCGCGCGGCGACGTGATCGCGCTGCCCGCCGGCGCCACCCCCGTCGACTTCGCGTACGCCGTGCACACCGAGGTCGGCCACCACACCATCGGCGCCCGGGTCAACGGCCGGCTGGTGCCGCTGGAGTCGACGCTCGACAACGGCGACGTGGTCGAGGTCTTCACCTCCAAGTCGCCGACCGCCGGGCCCGTCGCGCGACTGGCTCAGCTTCGTCAAGTCGCCGCGGGCCCGCTCCAAGATCCGCCAGTGGTTCACCAAGGAGCGCCGCGAGGAGGCGATCGAGCACGGCAAGGACCAGATCGCCAAGCTGATGCGCAAGGAGGGGCTGCCGCTCAAGCGGCTGCTGACCCACGAGTCGCTGTCGCTGGCCGCCGAGCACTTCCACGCTCACCGACGTCTCGGCGCTCTACGCCGCGGTCGGCGAGGGCAACCTCAGCGCCCAGGCCGTCGTACGCCGCGTCATCGACCTGCACGGCGGCGACGAGGGCGCCGCGGAGGACCTCGCCGAGGGCGTCACCATCACCGGACGGCGCGGCCGCGCCAAGGCGCACGCCGGTCGGCGACCCGGGCGTGGTCGTCAAGGGCGTCGCCGACGTCTGGGTCAAGCTCGCCAAGTGCTGCACCCCGGTGCCGCGGCGACCCGATCCTCGGCTTCGTCACCAAGGGCGGCGGCGTCTCGGTGCACCGCACGCGACTGCACCAACGCCGCCGAGCCTGCCAGCGCCAGCCCGAGCGGCTGCGTCGAGGTCGAGTGGGCGCCGACCGTCGCAGTCGACGTTCCTCGTCAACATCCAGGTCGAGGCGCTCGACCGCGCCCGCCTGCTCTCCGACATCACCATGGCGCTGTCCGACGCCCACGTGAACATCCTCAGCGCCGACCTCACCACGACCCGCGACCGGGTCGCCAAGAGCCGGTTCACCTTCGAGATGGCCGACGCCACGCACCTCGACACCGTGCTGCGCGCCGTGCGCACCGTCCCCGGCGTCTTCGACGCCTACCGCGTCACCCAGTAGCCCCTGCCGGCCGACCCGTGCGGCGCGACGAGCCGCCCGGTCAGCCGGTGAACTCGTCGGCGGCGCGCCGGGCCATCTCGAGGAACTGCCTGACGCGAGGCGAGGTTGTCCTCGAGCTCGTTGACCTTCTTCTCGTCGCCGGCGGCCCGGGCCTTCTCCAGGTCGGCCTCGATCTTGGCGATCGCCGCCTCGAGCTTGCTGACCATGTCGTCGGCGCGCGCGGACTTCTCGGGGTCGCTGCGTCGCCACTGCTCGTCCTCGAGCGACGCGGATCGCCTGCTCGACCTTGCGGATCCGGCCCTCGAGCTCCTTCATCCGGTCGCGCGGCACCTTGCCGGCGGCGTCCCAGCGGTCGGCGATGCTCGCGGAAGGCACGCTTCGCGGCCTCGAGGTCGGTCACCGGCACCAGCGCCTCGGCCTCGACGAGCAGCTGCCTCCTTGACGTCCGCGTTGGCGGCGAACTCCTCGTCGAGCTCGGCGTTGGCCGCGTCGCGGGCACCGAAGAAGGTGTCCTGGGCACCGCGGAACCGCTGCCAGAGCTGCGTCGTCGACGTCGCGCGGGGCCGGGCCGGCGGCCTTCCACTCGCGCATCAGGTCGCGGTAGCGCGCCGGCGGTCGGGCCCCAGTCGGTGGAGCCGGCGAGCGCCTCGGCCTCGCACGACCAGCCGCTCCTTGACGGCGCGGGCGCCCTCGCGCGCTCGTGCTGCTCGGCGAAGTGCGCCTTGCGGCGCCGGGTGTACGCCGTCCGCGCGGTCGAGAAGCGGCGCCACAGCGCGTCGTCGGCGGCTCGGTCGAGCCGGGGGAGCGCCTTCCACTCGTCGAGCAGCTCGCGCAGCCGGTTGGCGCCGTTGCGCCAGTCGTTGCTCTCGGCGAGCCGCTCGGCCTCGGCGACGATGCTTCTCCTTCTCGACGCGGGACTCCGCGGCCTCTGCGCGCGCTCGGCCTTGCGGGCCTCGCGCTGCTCGGCGATGCACCGGGCCCAGGGCGTCGAGACGGCCGGCCAGCGAGACGAGGTCGCCGACGGCGTTGGCGTCCGTCACCTGCTCGCGCACCGTCGTCACCGACGAGGTGGCCTCCTCGGGGCTGAGCACGCCGGCGCGCACCCGCTGCTCGAGCAGCCCGACCTCGAAGGCCAGCGCGTCGAACCGCTCGGTGAAGAACTTCAGCGCCTCCTCGGGGGTGCCCTCGGGGTACTGGCCGACCGACCGCTCGCCGTCGGCGGTCCGCACGAAGACGGTGCCGTCGTCGGCGACCCGACCCCACTGATGGCTCGTCACGATGCGTTCCCTCTTCGCTCGGCGCGCGCCGGAGCCGGCGCGCCGGGCCCCATGCTAGTCAAGGCGCTTCCCGCCGGCGCCCGGCGGATCCGGCCGCAGGCGGCGATGCGGGACCGCGCCCGACCGGTCGATAGTCTGCCCGGGTGTTGATCGCCGGCTTCCCCGCCGGACCGTGGGGCACCAACTGCTACGTCGTGGCCACCGGGCCGGGCAGCGAGTGCGTCGTCATCGACCCCGGCAAGGACGCCGCCGACGGCGTCGCCGAGGTGGTGCGCGAGCACCGGCTCAAGCCGGTGTCGGTGCTGGTCACCCACGGGCACGTCGACCACATGTGGTGCGTGGCGCCGGTCGCCGGCACGCTACGACGCGACCGCCTGGATCCACCCCGCCGACCGCCACCTGCTCGCGCGACCCGATGGCCGGGCATGTCGCCGCGAGACCGACCCAGATGCTGCTCGGCGGCGAGCTACGACGTGGGCCGAGCCCGACGACGTCCGCGAGCTCGCCGACGGCCAGGCGCTCGAGCTGGCCGGCGCTGCGCTTCGTCGTCGACCACACCCCGGGCCACACCGAGGGGTCGGTGACCTTCCGGACGCCGTACGACGACGTGCCCGACGTCTCCGAGGTGATGTTCTCCGGCGACCTGCTCTTCGCCGGCTCGATCGGCCGCACCGACCTGCCCGGCGGCGACCACCCGACGATGCTGCGCAGCCTGGCCGACCAAGGTGCTGCCGCTGGCCGACGACATCGTGGTGCTGCCCGGCCACGGCGAGCAGACCTCGATCGGCCGCGAGCGCGCGACCAACCCCTTCCTGCTCGACCTGCGCGACGGCGACACCGCCGCCCCGGTGACCCGAGGACTCTGAGACCCAGATGAGCAAGCTCACCCCGCTGAGCGGGTTCCCCGAGCTGCTGCCCGCCGCAGCGCGTCGTCGAGCGCGAGGTGATCGCGTCGCTGTCGCGCACCTTCGAGCTGCACGGCTTCGCCAACATCGAGACCCGCGTCGTCGAGCCGCTCGACCGGCTGGCCAAGGGCGGCGAGATCGACAAGGAGATCTACGTCCTGCGCCGGCTGCAGCGCGGCCGACGACGGCGAGGACGCCGGGCTCGGGCCTGCACTTCGACCTCACCGTGCCGTTCGCCCGCTACGTCCTCGAGCACGCCGGCCACCTGGAGTTCCCCTTCCGCCGCTACCAGATCCAGCCGGCCTGGCGCGGCGAGCGGCCGCAGGAGGGCCGCTACCGCCAGTTCACCCAGGCCGACATCGACATCGTCGGCCGCGACGAGCTGCCGTTCCACCACGACGTCGAGGTGATGCCGGGTGATGGTCGAGGCGCTCGACCGGCTGCCGCTGCCGCCGCTGACGCTTCCAGGTCAACAACCGCAAGCTGATCCAGGGCTTCTACCGCGGCCTCGGCATCCCCGACGTGACCGCGGCGATCCGGGTCATCGACAAGCTCGACAAGCTGCCGGCCGACGAGGTCGCCGCAGCTGCTCGTCGAGCGAGGCCGGCGCGACGCCGGAGCAGGCCGCAGCGCTGCCTCGCGCTGGCCACGATCCGCGGTCGCCGACACCTCCTTCGTCGAGCAGGTGCGCGCGCTCGGCGTCGACCGACGAGCTGCTCGACGAGGGGCTCGCCGAGCTCGCCGCCGTGCGTCGACGGCTGCGTCGCCGTCGTCAACGACCACGTCCGGGTCGAGGCCGACCTGCGGATCGCGCGCGGGCTCGACTACTACACCGGCACCGTCTTCGAGATCTTCATGGAGGGCTACGAGCGGCTCAAGTCCGTCGGCGGCGGCGGGCGCTACGACGCGCTCGCCAGCGACGGTCGGACGACGTACCCCGGCGTCGGCATCTCGTTCGGCGTCTCCCGCACCCTGGTCCCGCTCCTCGCCGACGGCGTGCTGGCCGGCAGCCGGCCGGTGCCGAGCGCCGTGCTGGTCGCGGTGGTCGACGAGGAGACCCGCGCGCGCCAGCGAGCGCGTCGCGCAGCGCGCTGCGCGCCCGCGGCATCCCGTGCGAGGTCGCCGCCGAGCGCCGCAGAAGTTCGGCAAGCAGATCCGGTACGCCGAGCGTCGCGGCATCCCGTTCGTCTGGTTCCCCGCGAACGGCCGACGGCGGGCCACCAGGTCAAGGACATCCGCTCCGGCGACCAGGTGGCCGCCGACCCGGCCGACCTGGACCCCACCCGGCCGACGACCTGCGACCCGCAGGTCGTCGCACCACCACCACGACAGCCGCCACCGAGGAGCAGCAGTGATCCGCACCCACGACGCCGGCACCCTGCGCGCCGAGCACGTCGGCCAGACCGTCACCCTCGCCGGCTGGGTGGCCCGCCGTCGCGACCACGGCGGCGTCGCCTTCCTCGACCTGCGCGAGGCCAGCGGCGTCGTCCAGGTCGTCGTCCGCGACGAGGCGGTCGCCCACAGCCTGCGCAGCGAGTACTGCCTCAAGGTCACCGGCGAGGTCGCGCTGCGCCCCGAGGGCAACGCGAACCCCAACCTTGCCGACCGGCGAGATCGAGGTCGTCGCCACCGACGTCGAGGTGCTCAGCGCCGTCGGCCGCCGCTGCCGTTCCCGATCGACGAGCCACGTCACGAGCAGGTCGGGGGAGGAGGCCCGCCTCAAGCACCGCTACCTCGACCTGCGCCGCGCCGGCCCCAACGCACGCGCTGCGGCTGCGCAGCAAGGTCAACAAGGCCGCCCGCGACGTGCTCGACGACCACGACTTCGTCGAGATCGAGACGCCGACGCTGACCCGGTCGCACGCCCGAGGGCGCCCGCGACTTCCTGGTGCCGGCCCGGCTGCAGCCCGGCAGCTGGTACGCCCTGCCGCAGAGCCCGCAGCTGTTCAAGCAGCTGCTGATGGTCGCCGGCATGGAGCGCTACTACCAGATCGCGCGCTGCTACCGCGACGAGGACTTCCGCGCCGACCGGCAGCCGGAGTTCACCCAGCTCGACATCGAGATGAGCTTCGTCGAGCAGGACGACGTCATCGCGCTCGGCGAGGACGTCCTCGCCGCGCTGTGGGCGCTGATCGGCCACGAGCATCCCGCGCCCGCTCCCGCGGATGACCTACGCCGAGGCGATGGCGCGCTTCGGCTCCGACAAGCCCGACCTGCGGATCGGCCTCGAGCTCGTCGAGTGCACCGACTACTTCACCGACACGCCGTTCCGGGTCTTCCAGGCGCCGTACGTCGGCGCCGTCGTGATGCCCGGCGGCGCCGAGCCAGCCGCGCAAGCAGCTCGACGCCTGGCAGGAGTGGGCCAAGCAGCGCGGCGCCACGGGCTGGCCTACGTGCTGGTGCAGGAGGACGGCGAGCTCGGCGGCCCGGTCGCCAAGAACCTCTCCGACGAGGAGCGGGCCGGCCTGGCCGCCCACGTCGGCGCCGAGCCCGGCGACTGCGTCTTCTTCGCCGCCGGGCCGGTCAAGACCGAGCCGCGCGCTGCTCGGCGCCGCCCGGCTCGAGATCGGCCGCCGCGGCGGGCTGATCGACGAGACGCCTGGGCGTTCCTCTGGGTCGTCGACGCGCCCGCTGTTCGAGCCGGCCGACGACGCGACCGCCGCGGCGACGTCGCGGTCGGCAGCGGCGCCTGGACCGCGGTGCACCACGCCTTCACCTCGCCCCAGGACCTCGACACCTTCGACACCGACCCGGGCCACGCGCTGGCCTACGCCTACGACATCGTCTGCAACGGCAACGAGATCGGCGGCGGCTCGATCCGTATCCACCGCGAGGACGTGCAGAAGCGGGTCTTCGCGGTGATGGGCATCGAGCGAGGAGGAGGCGCAGGAGAAGTTCGGCTTCCTGCTCGACGCCTTCGCCTTCGGCGCGCCGCCGCACGGCGGCATCGCCTTCGGCTGGGACCGGATCGTGCGCGCTGCTCGCCGGCACCGACTCGATCCGCGACGTGATCGCCTTCCCGAAGTCCGGCGGCGGCTTCGACCCGCTGACCGCGGCCCCGGCGCCGATCACGGCCGCGCAGCGCAAGGAGGCCGGGGTCGACGCGCCCGCGGCGCAAAGGATCCCGCGCGAGGCGTGATTTCGTGGACGTACGGACGAGGAGAAACCAGATCGTTACCTCCGGGTGACACCCATTCCGCTGCAGTTCCCCTAGAGTCGCTCCCGGACTTGATCAAGCGCTGCGACCGCGCGGGATGCTCGACCTGGAAGGGGGCGCATGAGCGAGATTGAGACGCACGGCTCGGTGAGTGCGGACATCGCCGGCGCCGACCCGGAGGCAGTCCAGGGCAAGTCTCCGTTCCAGCTGGCGATGCGGCGCTTCCGGCGCGACAAGCTGACGCTGGTGGCCCTCGGTTTCGTGATCACCTATGTCGTGGCGGCGATCCTCGCCCCGGTCCTGGTCAAGACCGGGATCCTCGACCCCTACACCACCAACCAGGACCTGATCGGCCCCGACACGATCCCGATCGGCAAGTGGGGCGGCATCTCGGCCGACCACCTGCTCGGCGTCGAGCCGGGCATCGGCCGCGACGCGCTGTCCCGGATCTGGTACGGCATGACCTTCTCCCTCGGGATCGCCCTCACCGCGACGCTGATCTCGATCGGGCTGGGCGTCATCATCGGCGTGGTCAGCGGCGGCGCCGGCGGCAAGACCGACGCCGTCCTCGGCCGCATCACCGACCTGACCCTGGCCTTCCCGGCGACACTGATGGTGCTGGCCCTCTACAGCCTCGGCCTGGGCTTCATCACCGGCACCCTGCACGTGCCCAAGGGCGACCTCGCGAACGCCTTCTACGTCACGGCCATCCTGGGCCTGTTCGGATGGACCGGCGTCGGCCGTCTGATCCGCGGCCAGGTGCTGTCCATCCGAGAACGCGAGTTCGTCGAGGCGGCGCGCATGATCGGCGCCTCCAAGATGCGCATCTACTTCCGCGAGATCCTGCCCAACCTGTGGGCTCCGATCCTGATCATGTTCAGCCTCTACATGCCGATCTTCGTCTCGGCCGAGGCAGCGCTGAGCTTCCTCGGTGTCGGCATCAAGCCACCCACGCCCACCCTGGGCAACGTGCTGGCCGACTCCCTGGACTACGCCCAGGCCGACTTCGTCTACTTCTTCGCGCCCGCCGCGTTGATCGCGATCATCGTCGTCTCCTTCAACCTGCTCGGAGACGGCCTGCGCGACGCCCTCGATCCGAAGGCCGACCGATGACCCGCCCCCGTCGACACCCCCACCGGGGTGCGACCGGCGCCCGACCCCCAGTTGTCGACGACACCCGTCGTCGTAGTGCCACCACACCGTGGTGAGTCACACGTGAAGGAGAGAGAATGCGCATCAACGTGAAGCGGATGCTCGCCGCGAGCGCCGCTGCCACGCTGGCCATAGGCCTGGCCGGCTGCGGCGGCGGTGACAGCGGCAGCAACGAGCCGGACGCCGGGGCAACCTCGGCAGGCGACGAAGCCGTGGCCGGAGGGACGCTGTACTACCTGCAGCACTACCCCTTCGAGAGTGCCGACCCCCAGCGGATCTACTACGGCC
This sequence comes from uncultured Actinomycetota bacterium, assembly GCA_963719955.1. Classification (GTDB taxonomy): domain Bacteria; phylum Actinomycetota; class Actinomycetes; order Propionibacteriales; family Nocardioidaceae; genus Nocardioides. Next base: position 1,578,996 of record CAVRDV010000002.1, read on the forward strand.
TGGAGCTGGCGAACTTCCGTCGCCTGATCTACCGCGGCCTGGTGGGCTTCCCGATCAGCGAGGACCCCGCCGAGGCGGCCACCCCGGTCGCCGACCTGGCCACCGACACCGGCACCCCCAACGAGGACGCCTCGTCCTGGACGTTCACCATCAAGGACGGCGTCACCTGGGAGGACGGCTCGGCCATCACCTGTGAGGACTTCCGCTACGGCGCCTCTCGCGTGTTCGCCAACGACCTGATCACCGGCGGCCCCAACTACATCCTCACCTACCTCGACGTGAAGGACTACCCCGGTCCCTACAAGGCGACCGACGCCCAGCAGGCGGAGTTCGACAAGTCCATCGAGTGCAACGGCCAGGAGATCACCTACAACTTCAACAAGCCGTGGGCGGACTTCCCGCTGGCGGTGGCCTCGCTGACGATGATGGACCCCTACAAGGAGTCCTTCGACCAGGGTGCGAAGTCGACCTGGAAGGTCCTCTCCAACGGGCCCTACGTCGTCGAGGGCGGCAAGTGGAACAAGAACAAGGGCGCCACGCTGACCCGCAACGCCAACTACGACGCCGCGCTGGATGACCCGGTGCTGCGCCAGGCGCTGCCCGACACCATCGAGTACGAGATCAACCCGTCGGAGACCTCCGTCGAGCTGATCATCGACCGGGTGATCGCCGACTCCGGCAACGATCAGTACGCCGTCCCCGCGCCGACCATCCCGCCGACGCGCTACAGCCAGATCGTGGGCCCGATCGAGGACCGTGCGGTGCTCGTGGACTCGCCCTACAACTTCTACCTGGTCCCGAACTTCGACCGGGTGAAGAGCGTCGAGGTGCGCCGGGCGCTGGCCGCGGCGATCGACCTCGATGGCGTCGTCAAGGCTCGCGGTGGCGAGTTCGCGGCGGCCCGGGCGAACTCGGTCTGGAACGTCGGTGTCGGTGGCTACGTCGACAACCCGGCCTTCGCCGACCTGCCGGACACCGGCGATGTCGACCTGGCCACGCAGCTGCTCGCCGACTCCGGCGAGACGACGCCGTACCCGATCAACTTCACCTACTCGCAGTCCGACACGAGCGACAAGATCGCTGCGGTGCTGAAGGAGAACTGGGACGCGGCCGGCTTCGACGTGACGCTCGACCCGCTGACCGACACCTACTACGACGTCATCAGCAAGCCGGACAAGACCTCCGACGTGATGCTCGCCGGGTGGGGCGCCGACTGGCCGTCCGCGATGACGGTGCTGCCGCCGCTGTTCGACAGCCGGCCGAACTTCTCGTCGACCACCTGTGGCAACAACTACGGCTGCTACCAGAGCGACGACTTCGAGGCCATCGTCGACCAGGCCGCCAACGCGACCGACATCGACGAGCAGAACGGCTTCCTCCAGCAGGCGGACGCCAAGCTGGGCGAGGACGTGGCCTACATCCCGCTGTACCTCCAGAAGTTCTACTTCCTGCGGGGCTCGAAGGTCACCGGCTACGTCAACACCCCCTCCTCCTCGATGAACCCCGATCTGGGCGCCATCGGCGTGGAGCAGTGAGCGACCGGCTCGTCCGGTAGCACTCACATGTAGCAACGAGGACGGGGTGGGCGACCCTTCACGGGTTGCCCATCCCGCCCCTCGGACTCCAGGGGCCCTGGTGGCCCGCCGACGTACTCCACAGGAATCGAGGGCATAGGGTGTTCGCATATGCCGTCCGGCGGCTGGGGATCGGGGCGGTCCTGATCCTGTCGCTGACACTGGTCACCTACTTCCTGTTCTTCGCGATCCCCTCCGACCCGGCCAAGCAGGCCTGTGGGAAGAACTGCAACGAGGAGCAGATCGAGCAGACCCGGATCGCGCTCGGCTACGACAAGCCCTGGATCGCCCAGTGGGCCGACTTCTCCACCGGCATCGTCAAGGGGCGCGAGTTCCCCGCCGACGAGCAGCTGCGGGAGCGCAACCCCAACATCGTGACCAACTGCGCGGCCCCCTGCATGGGCTTCTCGTTCGTCAACCAGCAGACGGTCAACGAGATCCTCTCCGGCGCGCTGCCGATCTCAGCCTCCATCGCCGTGGTCGCGCTGGTGTTCTGGGTGACCGGCGGCGTGCTCTTCGGCATCCTCGCCGCGATGACGAAGGGCTCTTTCCTGGATCGCGGGCTGGTCGGCCTGACGCTGGTCGCCTACGCGTTCCCCTCGTTCTTCATCGGCAAGTTCATGATCACCTACGTCAGCATCAAGTGGGGCTGGGTCGAGTACCCCGCCTACCTCACGATCGAGGAGGGCGGGGTCTCCGGATGGCTGTCGTCGCTCTTCCTCCCCGCACTCACGCTGGCGCTGCTCTTCCTCGCCGGCTATGTGCGGATCACCCGCTCCTACGTGCTGGAGTCTCTGAGCGAGGACTACATCCGCACCGCCAGGGCCAAGGGCGTGAGCCAGCGGACGCTGATCTTCAAGCACGCGCTGCGGGCTGCGCTGACACCGCTGGTCACCATGATCGGCCTCGACTTCGCCGTCCTGCTGGGCGGCGCGATCATCACCGAGAACGTCTTCGCCTATGACGGGCTGGGCGTCATCGCCTTCCAGGCCTTCGTCGCCGACGACCTGCCCACGATGGTGGGCCTGGTGATCCTGGTGGGCACCTTCGTGATCGTGGCGAACATCATCGTCGACATCTTGTACGCCGTCATCGACCCACGCGTCCGGCTGGGCTGAGGGGGAGATCCGTGAGCGCATCGTTCCTGTCGATCCGGGACCTCAAGGTCCACTTCCCGACCGCCGACGGCATCGTCAAGGCCACCGACGGCCTCTCCTACGACCTCGAGAAGGGCAAGACGCTCGGCATCGTGGGCGAGTCCGGCTCCGGCAAGTCGGTCTCGAGCTCGGCGATCATGGGTCTGCACCGCGGCACCAACGCGATCGTCACCGGCGCGATCCTGCTCGACGGCGCCGACCTGCTGACGCTCACCGACGAGCGAGATGCGCAGACATGCGCGGCAACGACGTCGCGATGATCTTCCAGGACCCGCTCGTCGGCGCTGCACCCGTTCTACACGGTCGGCAACCAGATCGCCGAGGCCTACCGGGTCCACCACGAGCGTCACCAAGAAGGCGGCCCGGGCCCGGGCGATCGAGATGCTCGACCGGGTCGGCATCCCGCAGCCCGACCGGCGCGTCGACGACTACCCGCACCAGTTCTCCGGCGGCATGCGGCAGCGCGCGATGATCGCGATGGGTCTGATCAACGACCCCGCGCTGCTGATCGCCGACGAGCCGACCACGGCGCTCGACGTGACCGTGCAGGCGCAGATCCTCGACCTGCTCCAGGACCTGCAGCGCGAGTTCAACTCCGCGGTCATCATCATCACCCACGACCTGGGCGTGGTCGCCGAGATGGCCGACGACGTGCTGGTGATGTACGCCGGCCGCGCCGTCGAGTACGGCACCGACAAGGAGATCCTCACGCACCCGGAGATGCCCTACACCTGGGGCCTGCTGTCCAGCGTCCCCGACGTCACCGGCGACACCGACGCGCCGCTGATCCCGATCCCGGGCAACCCGCCCAGCCTGCTGCGACCCGCCGACGGGCTGCGCCTTCCACCCGCGGTGCGCTGCACCGGGACAAGGTGCCCGGCGACCTGTGCACGACGATGCTGCCCGAGCTGGTGCGCGGGCCAGCCGGCCGACGCACCTGAAGCGCTGCCACCTGGCCGACCCCGACGCGATCTACCAGCAGGAGGTCCTGCCCGAGATCGCCCCGACCTGGTCGAGGAGACCGATGACTCAGGCCGACGCAGCCGATCGAGCGAGCCGAGCAGCTCGACGAGCACGCACCGACGCCGACGAGGCCGTCGGCGGGCCGAGCGCCGCGCGCTCGGCACGCGACCGACGCCGATCCTGCTCGAGGTCGACGCAACCTGCAAGATGTACTTCCCGGTGAAGTCGTCGGGCATCATCCGGCGCACGATCGGCCACGTGCAGGCCGTCGACGGCATCTCGTTCCAGGTGCCCGCGGGCGGCGTCGCTCGGCCTGGTCGGCGAGTCCGGCTGCGGCAAGTCCACCACCGGCCGGCTGATCACCCGGCTCTACGAGCCGACCGGCGGCTCGATCGAGTTCGAGGGCCAGGACATCACCAAGACTCTCCGACGCGCGAGCTGCAAGCCGCTGCGCCGCGACATCCAGATGATCTTCCAGGACCCCTACACCTCGCTGAACCCGCGGCACACCGTCGGCTCGATCGTCGGCGCGCCGCTGCGCGATCCACAAGCGTCGTGCCCGAAGGACAAGGTGCTCGACCGGGTGCAGGAGCTGCTCGAGATCGTCGGCCTCAACCCCGAGCACTACAACCGCTACCCGCACGAGTTCTCCGGCGGCCAGCGCCAGCGCATCGGCATCGCCCGCGCGCTCGACGCTCCAGCCCAAGCTGCTGGTCGCCGACGAGCCGGTCTCGGCGCTCGACGTCTCGATCCAGGCGCAGGTGGTCAACCTGCTGCAGGACCTGCAGCGGAGTTCGACATCGCGTTCCTCTTCATCGCCCACGACCTGGCCGTCGTGCGGCACTTCTGCCCCGAGGTCGCGGTGATGTACCTCGGCAAGATCGTCGAGATCGGCGACCGCGAGACGCTCTACAAGCACCCGCAACCACCCCTACACCCAGGCGCTGCTCGTCCGCCGTGCCCGACGTCGAAGCAGGCGGCCATCGGCGGCCGCCGCGAGCGGATCCGGCTCGAGGGCGACGTGCCGAGCCCGATCAACCCGCCGTCGGGCTGCCGGTTCCGCACCCGCTGCCCGATCGCCCAGGAGATCTGCGCCAAGGTGGAGCCGCCGCTGCTGCAGATCGGCACGCGGCACAAGGTCGCCTGCCACTTCGCCGGGCGAGCTGGGCAGCTCACCCGACCGAGCCGGTGACGGCAGCGGCTGCTCGGCGTCGACGACCAGGGCAGCCCGACCCGGGCGCCACGCCCGCCGACGATCCGCCAACGAGCCCGGGCTACGCCGACACCTGGTTCGACCTCCAGTCGCAAGCGCCACTCGGCCGCAGCTGACCGCACGCCGGGCGTCGCCGCACCCGGGCAGTAGGGTCGCTCGCGTGGACGGCCTGTTCGAGTACGACGCCCCCGGTCGTCCGGCGCGCCCGCGCCGAGCGTCCGCGGCGGTCAGCCTGACGGCGCAACACCCACGCCTCGGCGCCGCTGGCGGTGCGGATGCGGCCGCGCACGCTCGACGAGCTGGTCGGGCAGGCGCAGCTGCGCGCCCCGGGCTCGCCGCTGCGCCAGCTGGTCGAGGGCGACCAGTCGATGTCGCTGCTGCTGTGGGGCCCGCCCGGCACCGGCAAGACCACGATCGCCGCGATCGTGAGCCAGCAGACCGACCGGCGCTTCGTCGAGGTGTCGGCGGTCGTCGGCCGGGGTCAAGGAGGTCCGGGCGGCGATCGACGCCGCCCGGGCCGAGCTGGTCGGCGACCGGTCGCGAGACGGTGCTGTTCGTCGACGAGGTGCACCGGTTCAGCAAGGCGCAGCAGGACGCGCTGCTGCCCGGGGTGGAGAACCGCTGGGTGACGCTGATCGCCGCCACCACCGAGAACCCGTTCTTCTCCGTGATCTCGCCGCTGCTGTCGCGCAGCCTGCTGCTGCGCCTGGAGTCGCTCGACCGACGACGACGATCGGCGAGGTCCTCGACCAGGCGCTGGCCGACGAGCGCGGGCTCGGCGGCGCCGTCCACGCTCGGCGACGAGGCTCGCGACCACCTGGTCCGGCTGGCCGGCGGCGACGCCCGCCGCGCGCTGACCTACCTCGAGGCGGCCGCCGGCGCCGCCCGGTCGCAGGGCCGCGACGAGGTCGACCTGGCGACCGCGGAGACCGCGGTCGACCAGGCGGCGGTGCGCTACGACCGCCAGGGCGACCAGCACTACGACGTCATCAGCGCCTTCATCAAGTCGGTGCGCGGCTCCGACGCCGACGCGGCGCTGCACTACCTGGCGCGGATGATCGAGGCCGGCGAGGACCCGCGCTTCATCGCCCGGCGGCTGGTGATCCTGGCCAGCGAGGACGTCGGGCTGGCCGACCCGACCGCGCTGCACCACGGCGGTGGCCGCCGCCCAGGCGGTGCAGCTGATCGGGATGCCCGAGGCGCGGCTCAACCTCGCCCAGGCGACGATCGCGCTGGCGGTCGCGCCGAAGTCGAACGCCGTCACCACCGCCATCGACGCCGCTCAGGCCGACGTCCGCGCCGGCAAGATCGGCCCGGTGCCCGCCGCACCTGCGCGACGCCCACTACGCGCGGCGCGAAGAAGCTCGGCCACGGGGCGGCGTACACCTACAGCCACGACGCGCCCGTTCGGCATCGCCGAGCAGCAGTACGCCCCCGACGTCGGTGCTCGACGCGGAGTACTACCGGCCGACCGCCCTCGGCGCCGAGGCCGCGGTCAAGGAGCGGTGGGAGCGGGTCCGCCGGCTGGTCCGCGGGGCCGGCACGCGTCGGAAGCAGTCAGGCCCGACCGGATAGGGTGCGGCACTGTGACGTGGCTCGACCTGGCGCTGGTGGCCGGCCTGCTGCTCGCCCTCGGGGCGGCGGTGGCGCTGGCCGTCGTGCTGCGCCGCGAGCGGCACCGGGCGGGTGCCGAGGTGGCGGCGTCCCGGGCTGACGCGGCGGCGCTCCGGGAGCGCGTCGACCGCCTCGAGAGCAGGCTTCCGTCGGCCGGCGAGACCGCCGAGACCGCCAGGGCCGGCGAGGCCGCCGAGTCCGCCGAGTCCGACGACGCGGAGGGCTCCTACGTCATCACCGCTCTGGGGGACCGCGAGCCGGCGGCCCGCGGAGACCCCGCGCATCGAGGGCGCGGCTGTTCGCCGACCTGGTGCTGCGCGAGACGGTGGTGCAGGCGGCCGGCCTGGCCCACGGCGTCCGCCGCGCGCTGTCACCGGAGAACCGCAACCGGATCCGCTTCGAGCTGACAGCCGTGAGGTGAAGGCGGCGCGCAAGCAGCCGCCGCGCGGAGCTGCGCCGGCTGCGGCGCAGCCGCCGCCGCGGCGGCCGCAGGAGCGTGAGGACGCGGCATGAGGCGGGGCTTCTGGTTCGCCGCCGGTGCCGGGGCCGGGGTCTACGCGGCCGTGCGCGCGCGACGGATGGCCGAGATCCTCACCGTCGACGGGCTCCGCGACCGGTGGGAGGGGCTGCGCGCCGGCGCGGAGGTGTTCGCGCGACGAGGCGGCGGCCGGGCGTGCCGAGCAGGAAACCGAGTTGCGCGAGCGCTACGGGCTGAGGCCTCATGGGACCCCGGCGCTGGGACCAGGTGGCGGCCCGGCCGCCGTGGACCCGCCCGAGGAGCCGACCGCCGGCTCGACGAGATCTGACCAGGAAGGCAGCCGATGAACACCGAGCCGTCCAGCACGGCGGAGATCCGCCGGCGCTTCGTGGCCCACTTCGAGGACAGCGGCCACACCGTGGTGCCGTCGGCCTCGCTGCTGCTCGACGACCCGAACCTGCTCTTCGTCAACGCCGGCATGGTGCCGTTCAAGCCCTACTTCCTCGGCCAGGAGACCCCGCCGTACGCCGCGCGCGATCAGCGTGCAGAAGTGCGTGCGCACCCTCGACATCGAGGAGGTCGGCAAGACCACCCGGCACGGCACGTTCTTCCAGATGTGCGGCAACTTCTCCTTCGGCGACTACTTCAAGGAGGGCGCGATCGAGCTCGCCTGGGACCTGGTCACCAAGTCGCAGGCCGACGGCGGCTCGGCTTCGACGAGTCGCTGCTCTACGCCTCGGTCTACGACGACGACGACGAGGCGGTCGCGCTCTGGACGCAAGAGTCACCGGCCTGCCCGACGACCGGATCATCCGGCTCGGCAAGAAGGACAACTACTGGTCGCATGGGCGTGCCCGGCCCGGGCGGCCCGTGCTCGGAGATCCTCATCGACCGCGGGCCCGGCGTTCGGCGCCGACGGCGACTTCGCGGACGCGAGGACCGCTACCTGGAGTTCTGGAACCTCGTCTTCATGCAGGACGAGCTCATCGGCGGTCCGCTCGCAAGGAGGACTTCGACATCGTCGGGTCCGCTGCCGAAGAAGAACATCGACACCGGCATGGGCCTGGAGCGGGTCGCCTACCTGCTCCAGGGCGTCGACAACATGTACGAGATCGACGAGATGTTCCCCGTCATCGAGCGCGCCGAGGAGCTCACCGGGCGACGCTACGGCGCCGACCACGGCGACGACGTCCGGTTCCGGGTCGTCGCCGACCACGTGCGCAGCGCGCTGATGCTGATCGGCGACGGCGTGACCCCGGGCAACGAGGCCCGCGGCTACGTGCTGCGCCGCCTGCTGCGCCGCGCGGTGCGCTCGATGCGGCTGCTCGGCGTCGAGGACCGGGTCGCTGCCCGAGCTGCTGCCGGTCAGCCGCGACAAGATGGGCGCGACCTACCCCGAGCTCGCAGCGCGACTGGGAGCGGATCTCCACGGTCGCCTACGCCGAGGAGGACGCCTTCCGGCAGACGCTGCGGGCCGGCACCCAGATCTTCGACCTGGCCGCCGCCGAGCGTGAAGAGGCTCGGGCGGCTCGCCAGCTGTCCGGCGACCAGGCGTTCGCCGCTGCACGACACCTACGGCTTCCCGATCGACCTGACCCTGGAGATGGCGGCCGAGCAGGGGCTGACCGTCGACGAGCGAGGGCTTCCGGCGGCTGATGACCGAGCAGCGCGAGCGGGCCAAGGCCGACGCGCGGGCGAAGAAGGGCGGCGCACGCGCGACACCGCGGCCTACCGCGCCGTGGCCGACGGCCTGGGGCGCGCGGTGGAGTTCACCGGCTACGACGAGGTCGTCACCGAGGGCACGGTGCGCGGCTCGTCGCCGCCGGCCGGCGCCGCGGCGCTCCGCGCGGCGAGGGCGACGAGGTCGAGCTGGTGCTCGACCGCACCCCGTTCTACGCCGAGGGCGGCGGCCAGCTCGCCGACCAGGGCGTCATCGAGCTCGCCAACGGCGCCCGGCTCGAGGTGCTCGACGTGCAGTCGCCGATCACCGGCCTGGTCGTGCACCAGGCGAAGGTGCTCAGCGGTGAGGTCGCGCTGGGCGGTCGGCGCCCAGGCGGTGGTCGACCCCGAGCGGCGGCGTTCGATCTCGCGGGCCCACACCGCGACCCACATGGTGCACAAGGCGCTCCGCGAGGCGCTTGGGGGAGACCGCGACCCAGGCCGGCTCGGAGAACGCGCCGGGCCGCTTCCGCTTCGACTTCTCCGCGACCGGGGCGGTGCCCGACGTCGGTGATGCGCGACGTCGAGGCCCGGGTCAACGACGTGGTGCTCGCCGACCTGTCGGTGCACGCCGAGGTGATGAGCCAGGCGGAGGCGGTCAGGTCCGGCGCGATGGCGCTGTTCGGCGAGAAGTACGGCGACCAGGTGCGCGTCGTCTCCGTCGGCGACTGGGCGCGCGAGCTCTGCGGTGGCACCCACGCGGACCGCTCCGGCCAGCTCGGCGTCATCAAGCTGCTCGGCGAGGCCTCCATCGGCTCCGGCGTACGCCGGGTCGAGGCGCTGGTCGGCGTCGACGCCTACCGCTTCCTGGCGCGCGAGCACGTGCTGGTCGCGCAGCTCTCCGAGGCGCTCAAGGCGCCGCCCGAGGAGCTGCCCGAGCGGGTGCACGACCTGGTCGAGCGGCTGCGCGCGGCCGAGAAGGAGATCGAGAAGGTCCGGCTCGGCCCAGCTGCTGTCCGGCGGCGCCGAGCTGGCGGCCGCGGCCACCGACGTCGGCCGGCGTGCAGGTGGTCGCCCACCGGGTCGACGGCGCCGGCGGCGGCGACGTGCGCACGCTCGCGCTCGACGTGCGCGGCCGGCTGGCCGAGGGGCGAGCCGGGGGTCGTGGTCGTGATCGGCGCGGCCGACGGCAAGGTCGTCGGTGGTGGCCGCCACCAACGAGGAGGCGCGCGCTCGCGGCGTGTCCGCCAACGCGCTGGTGCGCGCGGTCGGCCCGCTCGTCGGCGGCAAGGGCGGCGGCAAGGACGACGTCGCCCAGGGCGGCGGCACCGACACCACGCGCATCGACGAGGCCCTCGCGCTGGTGGCCACCGAGGTGGCCCGGGCGGTCGGCGGGGCATGAGCGGCTCGGCGTACGCCTCGGGGTCGACCCGGGGGACGCGCGGATCGGCGTGGCGCGCAGCGACCCGTCGGGCTTCCTCGCGACGCCGGTCGAGACCGTGCCGCGCGGCGAGGGCGACCTGGCCCGGATCGTCACGCTGGTCGCCGCGGAGGAGGCGGTCGAGATCGTCGTCGGGCTGCCTCGGTCGCTGTCGGGGGGCGAGGGCCCGGCCGCCGCGCAGGTGCGAGAATTCGCCGTCGAGCTGGCCCGAGAAGTTGCCCCCATGCCGGTGAGGCTGTGTGATGAGCGTCTGACCACCGTGTCCGCGGAGTCGATGCTGCGCGAACGCGGTCGCTCGGGGAGGGCCGCGACGGGCCGTCGTCGACCAGGCGGCGGCGGTCGTGATCCTGCAGCATGCCCTGGACACCGAGCGCGCGACCGGGGTCGCCCCGGGCGAGCTCGTCGGCACCGGGACCGACGAGCCCGTCCCCGCGACCGTCGACCACGACGAGGACCTTGATGACTGACCACGACCCACAGGCCTACGACGTCGAGCCGGAGCACGTCGAGCCGGAGTACGTCGAGCCGGAGTACGCCCGGGGCGGAGACGTCGAGGCCGATCCCTACCTCGCGGGCGGAGCCCGCCGGCGCCGCAAGAGCCGGCTGCCCGGCTGCCTGGCGGTCCTCGCGGCGCTGGCCGTGCTCGTCGACGGGCGGCGTGTTCCTGGTGACGTTGGGCAAGGGCTTCATCGACGACCAGTTCGGCGGGGCCCAGGACTACCCGGGCCCGGGCAGCGGCGAGGTGGACTTCCAGGTCGAGCAGGGCGACACCGTCGCCGAGATCGGCCGCAACCTCAAGGCCGCCGGCGTGGTGGCCTCGGTCGAGGCGTTCATCGACGCGGCCGCCTCGGAGCCGAAGTCGTCGACGATCCAGGTCGGCACCTACCCGATGCTGAGAAGGAGATGGCGGCCGCCGACGCGCTCGCGGTGCTGATCGACCCGAGCAACCTGGTGCAGGAACACCGTGACCATCCCCGAGGGGCTGCGGGTGGTCGACACCGTCGACGTCCTGGCCAAGAACACCGACTTCAGCCGCGGAGACTTCGAGAAGGTGCTGGAGCAGCCGGACAAGCTCGGCCTGCCGGCCTACGCCGACGGGCAACCCCGAGGGCTACCTCTTCCCGGCGACCTACGACCTGGGCCCGAAGACCACGGCCAAGTCGCATGCTCAAGGGCATGGTCAAGCGCTGGCAAGCAGGCGGCCGAGGAGGCCGACCTCTCCGGCGCGGCCGACCGGCTCGGCTACACCGCCGGGCGAGCTGATGACGATCGCGAGCCTGGTCGAGGCCGAGGGCCGCGGCGAGGACATGCCGAAGGTCGCCCGGGTGATCTACAACCGGCTCGACGACCCGACCGGGCCGACCATCGGCAGGCTGCAGATCGACGCGACCGTCAACTACGCGCTCGACCGCAAGCTCGGCGTGGCGCTGACGACCGACGACGCTCGAGGTCGACTCGCCCTACAACACCTACCTCAACGCCGGCCTCCCGCCGGGACCGATCGAGGCGCCCGGCGATGGATGCGCATCGAAGGCCGCGACCGACCCTGCCGACGGCGACTGGTTCTTCTACGTCACCGTCAACCTGCGCGACCGGCAAGACGAAGTTCACCGCGGACTACGACGAGTTCCTCCGGTTCAAGGACGAGTTCAAGGAGTACTGCGAGACCTCCGAAGCCTGCTGACGGGACGGTCGTGATGCGCTGCGGGGTGCTCGGGGACCCGATCGAGCACTCGCTCTCGCCGGTGCTGCACCGGGCCGGCTACGCCGCGCTGGGGCTGGACTGGAGCTATGACGCGCACCGGGTCGCCGCTGGCGGGCTCGCGGCGTTCCTGGCCGGCCTCGACGGCTCGTGGCGCGGGCTGTCGCTGACCATGCCGCTCAAGCGGGAGGCGATGGCGCTGGTCGACGAGGCGAGCGACCGTCGCGCTGCTGGGCGGCGCTGTCAACACGCTGGTGCTCGGCGCGGGCGGGGTGCGCGGCGACAACACCGACATCCCGGGGGCCGAGGCCGCGCTCCGCGAGCGGTACGCCGGCCGGGTCGACCGGGCGGCGATCCTCGGCGGCGGCGCGACGGCCGCCTCGACGCTGCTGGCGCTTGCCCGAGCTGGGCTGTCGCGTCCTTCACCCTGCTCGTGCGCGACGCCGACGCGCGCAGCCGAGACGCTGGCCGCAGCGGAGCGTCTCGGCGAGCGGTTCGCCCGGCTGCAGGTGCGCATCGAGTCGCTGGAGGCCGTGCCGGAGGGCGACGTCTGGTCTCGACCATCCCGGCGCAGGCACAGACCCCCGACGCTGGTCGCCCGCTGTGCCGGCGTCCCCGTCGTCTTCGAGGTGCTCTACGACCCGTGGCCGACCCCGCTGGCTGCCTCCGTCGCGGACGGTGCGCCGGGGCGGGTCCTGGTCGGCGGTCTCGACCTGCTGGTGCACCAGGCGGCTCTCCAGTTCGAGCAGTTCACCGGAGTCCCCGCGCCACGGGAGCAGATGCGGCAGGCTGGGCTGGCCGCGCTGCGAGAGCGGCTCGACGAAGGGACCTGAGGCGTGGACGCAAGCCACCTCGCGGCGGCGGCCGTCGCGGTCGTGCTGTGCGGTGCCGCCGGCCTGCTGGTGCCCTGGACGATCGGGCGGCTGCCCGAGCCCGAGCCGGAGCCCGACGAGGAGCAGGGGCCCGACGAGGAGCCGAGGCCGGACGAGGAGCCCAAGGAGCTCTACGTCGACATCGCGGCGCGGCCACGGCTGGCACTGGTGGCCGGCGGGCTGGTCGGCGGTCTGCGGCGGTCTCGCCGGGCTCGCCACGGGGTGGACTGGGCGCTGCTGGTGGCTGGTGCCCGTGGTGCCCGTCCTGGTCGCTCTCTCGGTGGTCGACCTGCGCACCCGGCTGCTGCCGACCAGGTGCTGACCCGGCGTGGCCGGGGCGCTGGTCGCCCTGACCGTCGTGGTCGCCTGGGTCGCCGGCCAGGACACCGCCGACCTGGTGCGCGCGGTGGTGGGCGCGGTGCTGGCCTACGTCGTTCTTCGCGGTTGCTGTGGTTCATCTACCCACGCCGGCATGGGCTACGGCGACGTGCGCCTCTCGGCGGTGCTGGGCGGCGCGCTCGGCTACCTCGGCTGGGGACCGCTGTTCGTCGGGCTGTACGCCGGGTTCCTGATCTTCGGGCTGCCCGGGCTGCTGCTCGCCCTGGTCCGGCGGGACCGCCGCCTGCTGCGGACGGCGCTTCCCGTTCGGCCCGTTCATGCTCGTGGGCGCCCTGATCGGGGTGCTGTGGGGCACCGACCTGTGGGCGCGTCTCACGGCGGCATGACCCCGTCGGGGTCGTCTCACCTGCCGTGAAAGACTGACGCCATGCTGCGCTGGCTGACTGCGGGCGAGTCCCACGGCCCCTCCCTGGTCGCGATCCTCGAGGGGCTGCCCGCCCACGTCCGGGTGACCACCGACGACCTCGCCGACGCCCTGGCCCGGCGCCGGCTCGGCTACGGCCGCGGCGCCCGGATGAAGTTCGAGCAGGACGAGGTCGCGCTCCTCGGCGGCGTCCGGCACGGCGAGACCCAGGGCGGCCCGGTCGCGATCGAGGTCGGCAACACCGAGTGGCCCAAGTGGGAGAAGGTCATGTCGGCCGACCCGGTCGACCCGGCGGAGCTCGACGCGCTGGCCCGCAACGCGCCGCTGACCCGGCCGCGGCCCGGCCACGCCGACCTCGTCGGGCATGCAGAAGTACGACTTCGACGAGGCCCGCCCGATCCTCGAGCGCGCCTCGGCCCGCGAGACCGCGGCCCGGGTGGCGCTCGGGCCGGGTGGCGTCGCAACTTCCTCGAGCAGGCCGTCGGCGCCACGGATCGTCTCCCACGTCGTCGAGCTCGGCGGCGTGCCGCGCGCCCGCGGGCGTCGTGCCCGCGGCCCGACGACGTCGCGCGGCTCGACGCCGACCCGGTGCGCTGCCTCGACCCCGAGGCCAGCGCGGCGATGGTGGCCGCGATCGACCAGGCCCACAAGGACGGCGACACCCTCGGCGGCGTCGTCGAGGTGGTCGTCGCACGGCCTGCCGCCGGGCCTCGGCTCCCACGTCCACTGGGACCGCCGCCTCGACTCGCGGCTCGCCGGCGCGCTGATGGGCATCCAGGCGATCAAGGGCGTCGAGGTCGGCGACGGCTTCGCGCTCGCCGGCACCCCCGGCTCGCAGGCGCACGACGAGATCGTGCCGACCGACGACGGGCTGCGCCGCGCCTCGCGGTCGCTCCGGCGGCACCGAGGGCGGCATGACCACCGGCGAGGTGCTGCGCGTGCGCGCGGCGATGAAGCCGATCGCGACCGTGCCGCGGGCGCTGCGCACCGTCGACGTCGCCACCGGCGAGGCGACGGTCGCGCACCACCAGCGCTCCGACGTGTGCGCCGTGCCGGCCGCCGGCATCGTCGCCGAGGCGATGGTCGCGCTGGTGCTGGCCGACGCGGTGCTGGAGAAGTTCGGCGGCGACTCGGTGGCCGAGACCCGGCGCAACGTCGAGTCCTACCTCGACACGCTGAGGTTCCGGTGAAGGGCCACCGTGAGTGACGCCGGCCCCCGGGTCGTGCTGGTCGGCCCGATGGGCGCCGGCAAGACCACGGTCGGCCGCGCTGCTCGGCGACGCGCTGGGGCGTGGCCGTGCGCGACACCGACGCCGACGTCGAGGCGGCCGAGGGCGCGGTCGATCTCCGACATCTTCGTCGAGTCCGGCGAGGCGCACTTCCGCGCGCTGCGAGACGCGCGGCCGTGGCGACCGCGCTGGCCGAGCACGACGGCGTGCTCTCCCTCGGCGGCGGAGCGGTGCTCGACCCCGGCGACCCGCGAGCTGCTGGCCGGGCACCGCGTGGTCTTCCTGCGGGTCGGGCTGTCCGACGCGGTGAAGCGGGTCGGGTCTCGGCACCTCGCGACCGCTGCTGCTCGGCAACGTGCGCTCCCGGATCAAGGCGCTGCTCGACGAGCGCACGCCGGTCTACGAGTCGGTCGCGACGCTGCGTCGTCGACACCGACGGCCGGACGCCCGACGAGGTGGCCGACGCCGATGGCCGCGGCGCTCGAGGGCAGCGCGGCATGAGCGAGGCCGACGCCGGGGCGACGGTGCTGCACGTCGGCGGCGCGTCGCCGTACGACGTCGTGGTCGGGCACCGAGCTGCCCGACCGACTGCCCGAGGTCGCTCGGCGCGTCGGTCGCAGCGGGTCGCGCGTGCTCCACGCCGGCGCGCTGCGCCGACCTCGCCGACCGGGTGCGTCGACGCCGCTGCGCGCCGCGGGACTACGAGGTGCTGGCACTCGGCGCTGCCGCGACGGCGAGGAGGCCAAGACCGCCGCGGTCGCGGCCGAGTGCTGGGAGGTCGCTCGGCAGGGCCGGCTTCACCCGCTCCGACGCCGTCGTGACCGTCGGCGGCGGCGCCGACCACCGACCTCGGCGGCTTCGTCGCCGCGACCTGGCTGCGCGGGGTCCGGGTCGTGCACGTGCCGACGACGCTGCTGGCCATGGTCGACGCGGCGGTCGGCGGCAAGACCGGCATCAACACCGGCGCCGGCAAGAACCTCGTCGGCTCCTTCCACGAGCCGGCCGGCGTGCTCTGCGACCTGTCCCTGCTCGAGACGCTGCCCCGCGACGAGCTGGTCGCCGGGCTGGGCGAGGTCGTCAAGTGCGGCTTCATCGCCGACCCGGCGATCCTCGACCTGGTCGAGGCGACCGACCCCGCGGACGCTCACCGCCGCCTCGCCCGAGCTGCGCGAGCTGGTCGAGCGGGCGATCCGGGTCAAGGTCGACGTCGTCGTCGACCGACCTGCAAGGAGACCGGCGGCGCCGACGGTCACCCTGGCCGCGAGGTGCTCAACTACGGCCACACCCTCGCCCACGCCATCGAGCGGGCCGAGGACTACGCGATCCGGCACGGCGAGGCCGTCGCGATCGGCTGCGTCTTCGTCGCCGAGCTCGCCGCCCGGGCCGGCTCGCTGCCGCGCTCGGTCGTGGAGCGGCACCGCGCGGCGTTCGGCCGGGTCGGGCTGCCCGACGACCTACGACGCCACCCCGTTCGAGGAGCTGCGCGACGACCATGAGCGTCGACAAGAAGGCGCGCGGCTCCCAGCTGCGCTTCGTCGTGCTCGACGACGTCGCCCGACCACGCATCCTCGCCGGCCCGTCGGAGGACGACCTGCTGGCGGCGTACGTCGCCCTCGCCGGAGGTGGCCGATGACCCGCGTCCTCGTGCTCAACGGACCCAACCTCGGCCGGCTCGGCCGGCGCCAGCCGGAGATCTACGGCACCACCACCCACGCCGAGCTCGCCGCGCTGTGCGTCGAGTGGGGCGCGACGCTGGGGCTCGAGGTCGAGGTGCGGCAGACCAACCACGAGGGCGAGCTGCTCGACTGGCTCAACGCCGCCGCCGACGACGGCACTCCCGGTCGTGCTCAACGCCGGCGCCTGGACGCACTACTCGCTCGCGCTCTACGACGCCTGCGCCCAGCTCGGCGCGCCGCTGGTCGAGGTGCACATCTCCGAGCCCGAAGCAGCGCCCCGAGGAGTTCCGGCACACCTCCGTCGTCGAGCCGCACGCCGCGCGGACCTTCTCGGGTCAGGGCATCGACGGCTACCGGCAGGCGCTCGAGGCCGTGGCTGGACTGCTGCGCTGACGGGCTGCTGCGCTGTGGGCCTGCCGCCGTGCACGGCATGATCGGGGACATGGCGGACTGGCGCGGACGGCTCGAGGCCGAGCGTGCCGCGACGCGCGACCGACTGGCGGCTCTGACCGATGACCACGACGCGGTGGTGGCAGCCTCGCGGGACACCAACGCTGACGACGAGCACGATCCGGAGGGTGCGACGATCGCCTTCGAGCGGTCCCAGCTGGACGCGCTGGCTCGCCTGGCTCGGGCGCATCTCGAGGAGATCGACGCCGCCCTCGGTCGCCTCGACGACCGCAGCCATGGCGTCTGCGAAGGCTGCGGCCGCGCCATCGGTGAGTCTCGGCTGGAGGCGCGTCCCACCGCTCGTCGGTGCATCGACTGCGCTCGCGGTGCGGTCAGGTGACGTCTCCGCACCTGGGCGGCGCGGTCGCACCGAGCCCGTCCGGCTCGCGGCAAGAGCGCGTGCATCCCGGAGTGGGATGCATCGGGGTACGATGGGTGGCATGAGTACTCAGATCGCGGTTCGTCTTCCTGATGAGATGGTGGCGTTCCTGGACCGCGCCGTGGCGACGGGCACGGCGTCCAGCCGGGCCGCGCTGGTCGCGTCGGCGGTGGAGCGGGAGATGCGTCGACAGGCTGCCGAACAGGACGCACAGGTCCTGCGCGACAACGGCCCGGCCGACGACTTGGACGACCTGGTGCGCTGGAGCAGCACTCACCTCGAGGTCGAGGACTGATCGGTGCGCGAGATCTGCCTGGTCCGTCTCGACAAGACCAGACCGGCACTGGTGTTGACCCGCGAGGCGGCGCGGGCCGCGATGACGAAGGTGACCGTGGCTCCCATCACCACCACCATCAAGGGCTTGTCCAGCGAGGTGAGGGTCGGACCGGACAACGGACTGGACCACGACTGCGTGGTCGCCCTCGACAACGTCATCACCGTCCCGGTAGACCTGCTCGGCCGAACCGTCGGATACCTGAGCGCCGAGCAAGAGGTCCAGCTGGCGCGCGCCGTGGTCCTCGCCTATGACCTTGAGCTACCCCTGCTCGAGTGACTAGCAGGCTTTGATGGATGGCAGTTCTTGAAGTAGGTGGGAACCCGCGTCGATGCCAGGCGCGTCTGTCAGACGGGGCGCTCGGCAAGGACTGGTGAAGGCTGCGAGGGGAAGACGACGTCAGTGAGTTCGCTGCGGCTCGCTGGCAGCGGCTGGTGAGGTCGTGGCCGGTCGACCGACTCCACGCTCCTCAGCACCCCCGGGCTCGACCGGCGGGAGATCCGCATGGCCGCGGAGCTCCAGAAGCGTTCACGCTCGCGGCAGATGAGTGCGTTGGTCTGAGGCGTTCGGTCAGACTAGGGACCATGACGGTGCGACCAGCGGAGTCTGCGGACCCCGCGCAATGGCTGCTTCAATCGGACGTCGATTGGTGGGACCTCGTCCGCTACGGCCCACCAGGCTTCGACGTCTATGTGCGGATCGCCTTCGCCGACGGTGCCTACCGCGCGCGCGAAGAGCCCTCTCTCCGCGCGGCACTAGCGACGTTGGTCGATCACACGGCCACTCCGATGACTGGATACGCCGCCATCTGGGAGGGCTGGACGAGCCGGGCGTCGGTCCCAGAGGCGCCGCGAGTGCCAATCCCAGAACGAGAGATGGTGCTCTTCGCTGGGCGCCTCGACCAACTCAGGGACGCGCCAGGGTTGGCTTGGTACGGATCGTCGCAGGGCATCTACCAAGAGCCCCACCTCGTCTGGCCAGAGGATCACGCCTGGTGCATGGCCTGCGAAGTCGACGAGGAGATCGAGTTCACCGTGGGCTGCTCCGCTGACGCGTTCCGGGCTCTAGCTAGCGCGCTCCCCGGCGCTGTCCGACAGGTGCCCTACGGCGAGGCGGCGCCTTTGCATCGCGAGTAGCGCCCCGTCCGGACACCGGGGGAGTCGCGCGTTGTCAACGGCATGCAAGGGCGCGCCTGACGAGACCCGGACATGCCGGTGGCCCCGCCGGTCCGTGAGTGCGGCGGGGTGGGGGGCGGGGTGGCTACTGGTCGGGTGGGTCGACCGGGCGACGGTCGGGCAGCCGGCGGTGGTCGGCGCGTCGGTGCGGGGTGAGGTCGCGGGTGCCGGTGTGGTCCACGACCAGCCGGTAGCCGTGCGGGGTGGTCCAGGCGTAGACCCCGGGCTCGACGATCCGGTAGCGCCACGGGGTGTGGGTCTTCAACCGATGATGGCCCCGACACAACGGCGCCACGTTGCACGAACAGGTCGGGCCGCGGGCCGGGTCGGAGTCGTCGTAGGGGACGGCGTGGTCGTGGTCGCAACCCCGGGCCGGTTTGGTGCACCACGGGAACACGCAGTGGCCGTCGCGCTGGTCGATCAGCTCCTTGAGCCGGTCCGGGAGCTCGTACTGGTCCACCCGGACGTGACCGGTCAGATCGAGGATCGGCTTGACGGTGACCACCGCGTCGGGGTGGCCACACCAGGCCCGGATGGTCTCGGTGTCGAGGGGGGTGCGGGTGTTCTCACACCGGCCCACCGGGTTGGTCCCGGTCAGGGCGTCCTCGGAGACGTGGAGGTAGAGCGTCACCGGCCGCCGCGGGCCACCCCTCGGTCGCGGCACCGACCCCTCGACCGCCTCATCGAAGGTCAACGCGAGCTGGGTCCGTGACATCTCGCCCAGCGCGGTGGCCCGGCGGGCGTCCAACGACTCCGTCGACCCGGCGAGCTTCAGCTGCTCCGCACCGGCCGCCAGTGCCTGGTCCAGCTGCAGGGCATCGGCGAGGTCGAGCTCGCCGGTGAGCGCGACGGTGCCGGTGAACGACACCTGCTCGGTGTGCACCGCCACGTGCCGGGAGTCGGGCACGTCCGGGGACGGGTTCTCCGGGTCCTCCCGCTCCATGCCCTCGATCCGGATCCGGGCTTCGAGGACCAGGTGGTCCAGCTGGGTCAGCGACACCCGCCCGGCGACGGCGGCGACCTGACGGTCCACGAACCCCGCCGCCGCCTGCGACAACGCCATCGTCGCCTCGGCCACCCGGACCGCGCGCCAGGCCGGCACCCGACCCGCCTGCACCGCCTTCCACAGCTGCGGCAGCCGCCAGGCGATCTCGAGGCCGTGCCCGATCAACCGACGACCCGCCTCCGTGGTCACCCCGAGCGCGGTCGCGAACTCCGCGATCGCGTACTCCCCGATCTCCGGGGCACCCTCCCCGGCCAGCGGAACCATGTGCCCCGCCTCCCACCAATAGGCGGCATCGCCGGTGCCGGTCGGCTCATGCAGAGCGGCCCATTCGACCGCCGCGACCAGCTTCGCCACCCCGGCAGCCTGCTCCGCGATCGACGCCGCCCGGGCCGCAGCCAACACCTGATCCGGAGACCCCGGGACCGGGACCTCCTGGTGGTGGTCGGCTGCTGAACTCATGCCACTACTCAAGCAGCGACCACCGACAACCAGACCGCTCAGACAGGCCTTGTCCACACCCCGCCAGATCACGGTTCCCTCACGGAATCCCGGCCGCTGTCCACAGCGGCCGGGGCGCGCTGGTGCCGAGACCGGCGCTACACGACCTCCTCGACCAGCGGAGCCAGGCGGATTCGGGGCCGCGCGGTCCGCGCCGATAGACTGTCGCGTCGGCCCGGCGGCCACCGCCGGCGCCCCCGCATCGAGCACCGCATCCTTCACACGAGACGCAAAGGCTGACCCGCGCCCATGGCAACCACGAACGACCTCAAGAACGGCATGGTGCTCAACCTCGACGGCCAGCTCTGGCAGGTCATCTGGTTCCAGCACCACAAGCCCGGCAAGGGCGGCGCGGTCGTGCGCACCAAGCTGAAGGCCATCGAGTCCGGCAAGACCGTCGACAAGACCTTCAACGCCGACGTCAAGGTCGAGGTCGCCAACGTCGACAAGCGGACGATGCAGTACCTCTACCACGACGGCACGTCCTACGTGTTCATGGACACCGGCACCTACGACCAGATCGAGGTCGCCGACGAGATCGTGGGCGACGCCAAGAGCTTCCTGCTGGAGAACCAGGAGGCGATCGTCGCCACCAACGACGGCCGGGTGCTCTACATCGAGCTGCCCGCGTCGGTGGAGCTCGAGATCTCCTACACCGAGCCGGGCCTGCAGGGCGACCGGTCCAGCGGTGGCACCAAGCCGGCGACGCTGGAGACCGGCCACTCCATCCAGGTGCCGCTGTTCATCACCACCGGCGAGCGGGTGAAGGTCGACACCCGCGACTCGTCGTACCTCGGCCGCGTCTCGAGCTGACGACTTCGTGGCCGCTCGTTCCAAGGCGCGCAAGCGCGCGCTCGACCACCTCTACGCCTGCGATCTGCGGGGCGAGGATCCGGTGGCGACGCTGGAGGCCGCCCTGGAGGCCGGCGAGACCCCGAACAACCCCTACACCGAGGTGCTCATCCGCGGCGTCAGCGAGCACCGCGCCCGCATCGACGAGCTGCTGGGGGAGTACGCCGAGGGATGGTCGCTGGTGCGGATGCCCGCGGTCGACCGCAACGTGCTCCGCATCGGGGCCTTCGAGCTTCTCTACTCGGTGGAGATCCCCGACGGCGTCGCCGTGAGCGAGGCGATGGCACTGGTGCGCGAGCTCTCGACCGACGAGTCGCCGGCCTTCGTCAACGGGGTGCTCGGCGCGCTGCAGCGCGACAAGGACCAGCTCGCGGGCTGAACCCCTCTAGGGCACGGTCAGCACGATCTTCCCGAGGTGCCCCTTGGCCTGGAAGGCCTCCTGCGCCGCGCCGATCTCGGGCAGGGGGTAGGTCTCCGCCACGAGGGGCCGGACGTCGCCGCGCTCGATGCGCGCGACGAGGGTGCCGAACACCTCGGGCTCCAGGACCGTGCAGCCGAAGAGGGACAGGTCCTTGAGATAGAGGGTCCGCACGTCGAGCTCGACGATCGGGCCGCCGATCGCGCCGGAGACCGCATAGCGACCGCCGGGCCGCAGGACGTCGAGCAGCAGCGGCCACGAGTCACCGGCCACCAGGTCGACCACCACGTCGACCGAGCCGGCCCCGAGCTCCCGCGCATAGTCCGCGTCCCGCGCGAGCGTCACCCTCGCTCCCAGCTCCCGGAGGGCGTCGGCCTTGTGGGGACTGGTCACCGCGATGACCTCGGCGCCGCGGGCGCGGGCGAGCTGCACCGCCGCCGAGCCGACGCCGCCGGAGGCTCCGGTCACCAGCACGGTCTCGCCGACGACGAGGCCCGACCGTGTCAGCATGTTCTCCGCCGTGGAGTAGGAGCAGGGGAACGACGCCAGCTCGACGTCGCTCAGCCGGCTGTCGACCCGGTAGGCATGACGGGCCGCGACGCGGACGTACTGCGCGAACCCGCCGTCGCACTCCGACCCCAGGAACCACGGTGTGGCCAGCACGGCGCCGTCGGCCTCGCGCAGGCAGGGCTCGACGAGGACCCGCTCGCCCACCCGGCTCTCCTCGACTCCCGGCCCGACGCCGACGATGCTGCCGGCGACGTCGATCCCCTGGATGCGAGGGAACGCCAGCGGCTGACCGGTCCACGCCGCGTCGGCGGCGTCGCCCTCGCCCTTGGAGTACCACCCGGTGCGCGTGTTGAGGTCGGTGTTGTTGACCGCCGCGGCGGCGACCCGGATCAGCACGTCACCGGGGCCGGGCACCGGGACGTCCAGGTCCTCCCGCCAGACCAGCCGTTCGGGGCCGCCGTGGCCCGTCAGCAGGACGCCGCTCATCGTGACGCCACCGGTCACCGCGCCACCTCCGATCCGCGAGGGCGCCCCCCGCCGGGTGGCGGGGGACGCCCCGAGTCAAGCACGCCCGAGTGAGACAGGCGGGGCGCTCAGGCGCCGTAGGCGTTGACCAGCTGGGTGGCCAGGGTCTCCCACTGCGCATAGGCGTTGGGGCAGCACGAGATCTGCACCTTCTGCGCGGCCGCCGTCTTGCTCATGCTCTTGTAGTCGAAGTCGAGCAGGCCCCGGTTGTTGGTGTACGTCGACCGGCCGAGGAAGCCGTAGGTCGCGTGGGTGGCGTTGGAGCAGCCGTACTGGTCGTTGCACCAGCCCTGCGAGGGCCGCTGCTGGAACAGGCCGATCGAGTCGCGGTCGCCGCCGGCGATGTTGCACAGCTTGGTCTCCTGCATCGCCGTCATCAGCGCGATGATCTTGGCGTCGCGGTCGCTGGTCTTGGCCTTCACCGCGGCGAGGATCCGCTGCGCGTTGGTGACCTGCTTCGAGTTCAGCGTGGAGTAGGTCGTGCCTGGCGCCCAGTAGCACGCCACCTGGTCGCCGGACTGGCTGTAGCCGACCAGCCACTGCCAGGTGACCGGGCCGACGTACCCGTCGACGGTGAGGCCGCGGGCGGACTGGAAACCGCGCACCGCGTTGATGGTGCGGGAGTCGTAGACCCCCGTCACGGGCAGCTGGTAGCTGTACTTGTTGAGCTGGGTCTGGACGGCGCGGATCGCGTTGGTGTTGGTGCTGCCCGACGTCACCCCGATCACCAGCCTGCCCCACGTCTGCGGGCCGACGACGCCGTCGACGGTGAGTCCCTTGCGGCTCTGGAAGGTCTTGACGTTGGCCTGGGTGACCGAGCCGAAGTCGCCGTCGGGAGTCGTCGAGATCCCCTGGGCGGTGAGGAGGTACTGCACGGTCATGGCGTTGGCGTTGCGCTGCCCCTTCACGGTCGAGGGGTACGCCGGCGTGGCCGCGTTGGCGGGGGCCGCGCCGAGCGTGACCACGGCGGTCACCAAGACCGTGGTCAGCGCCAGCAGGATGCGGATGAGTCTCATGGTGGTCGTCCTTCTGCGAGGGTCGGTTGGCTGCCGGTGGCTGCCGGTGGCTGCCGGTGGGGGCGGGTGGGGGCGGGACGACGATGCTCCCGACTCCGTCGGAGGCGGAAGGGGTCGGGACTGGCCTGCTCCGGCCTGGCCGCAACCGGCCGAGCCCACCCGGACGCGCGCAGCCGGGCGCGCTCACCCGCGCGAGGGTTGACCCGTCTGCCAGGCTCGGGGGATGACTGCTGCGCAGGGGGAGGCCACGGAGGTCGACGTCGTCGTCATCGGGCTCGGCCCGGGAGGCGAGTACGCCGCCAACAAGCTGGCCTCGGCCGGGCTGCGGGTGGTGGGCGTCGAGAAGCACCTCGTCGGCGGCGAGTGCCCGTTCTACGGCTGCATCCCCAGCAAGCTCTGGATCCGAGCCTCCGACCTGGTGGGGGAGGCCCGCCACGCCGACGCGCTGGCCGGCCCGACGACGATCACCCCCGACTGGGGGCGGGTGGCGCACCGGATCCGCGACGAGGCCACGAACGACTGGTCCGACGACAACCACGTGCAGGGCCTGGTCGACGCCGGGGTGACCGTCGTGCGCGGTCACGCCCGGCTGGACGGGCCCGGCCGGGTGGTCGTGGACGGCCCCGACGCCGGGGTGTACGCCGCCGCGCGCGGCGTGGTCCTCAACACCGGCACCGACCCGGTCGCGCCTCCGATCGACGGTCTCGCGGAGACGCCCGCCTGGACCAACCGTGAGGTGTTCAAGATCGCCGAGGTCCCCTCCTCGGTCGCCCTGGTCGGTGGCGGTCCGATCGGCTGCGAGCTGGCCCAGGCGCTGCGCCGCTTCGGCGCTGAGGTGATCGTCCTCGAGGTGGCCGACCGGCTGATGACCGTGGAGGAGCCGGAGTCCAGCGCGCTGGTCACCCGGCTGTTCCGCGAGGAGGGCATCGACGTCCGCACCGGGGTCCGGATCGACCGGGTCGACCACGCCGACGACCGGTTCGCCCTCCAGGTCGACGGCGAGGTGCTCGTCGTCGACCGGCTGCTCGTGGCCGCCGGCCGGCAGGCCAACCTGGCCGGCATCGGCCTGGAGACGCTCGGCCTCGACCCCGGCGCGTCGACCATCGAGACCGACGAGCGGATGCGCGCCGGAGAGCGGCTGTGGGCGGTCGGCGACATCACCGGCCACGGCGCCTTCACCCACGTGTCGATGTACCAAGCGGCCGTCGCGGTCCGCGACCTGCTCGGCGAGGACGGTCCCTGGGCCGACTACCGCGCGGTCAGCAGGGTCACCTTCACCGACCCCGAGGTGGGCTCGGTCGGGATGACCGAGCAGCAGGCGCGCGACGCGGGGCTGACGGTGAGCACTGCCGTCAGCGACCTGCCGCGGTCGAGCCGTGGCTGGCTCCACGCAGCGGGCAACGACGGTCTGATCAAGCTGGTCGCCGACGCCGACCGCGGCATCCTCGTCGGCGCCACCTCGGTCGGGCCCAGCGGTGGCGAGGTGCTGTCGATGCTGGCGACGGCGGTGCACGCCGAGGTCCCGATCGCCACCCTCCGCACGATGCACTTCGCCTACCCGACGTTCCACCGCGCTGCCGAGGTGGCGCTCCGGGCGTTGGACTGAGGCGCGACCGGGAGCCCGATGGCTACCCTGGAGTGA
The DNA here is from genome assembly GCA_963719955.1 of uncultured Actinomycetota bacterium. Classification (GTDB taxonomy): domain Bacteria; phylum Actinomycetota; class Actinomycetes; order Propionibacteriales; family Nocardioidaceae; genus Nocardioides. The sequence goes on from CAVRDV010000002.1 coordinate 1,604,142, forward strand.
CCTTGTAGGTGCCCCTCCGGGTGGGGCGCCGTCTCGGGAGGTGTCCGATGACCCAGCGCGAGCACGCGACCGCCGAGCGCGACGATCCGCTGGCGACCGGCGAGGAGTCCTCGCCGGTGCCGCGCCAACAGGTGCCCGACGAGCCCGCGGCACCGTCCCCCGGGGCACACCGCGCCGTGTCTGCGCAGGACTTCCTCGACCGGCGTACCGGCGAGCACGACGACGGCCCGGCCGACGTGGGGCTGGCGGGCCGGGTGCGCCGCTGGACCGGGGGGCTGGTGCACCCAAGCCCGGGGCCGGCCGAGCGGGCCCGCCACCAGGCCCGGCGGCTGATCCAGCGGGACTTCTACGGTCCGCGCACGGTGGCCTTCGTGAACCCCAAGGGCGGGGCCGCCAAGACCACCGGGGTGCTGGCCGCCGGCTACACCTTCGGCACCGTCCGGGGCGGCGGGGTGGTCGCCTGGGACAACAACGAGACGCGCGGCACGCTCGGCATCCGCGGCACCCGGTCGGCCCACCGCAACACCACCCGCGAGCTGCTCGAGGACCTCGAGCGCTTCAGCGACGTCTACCAGGCCCGGATCGGCGACCTGGGCGCGTTCGTGCGCTCCCAGGGTGACGCCCACTTCGACGTGCTCGCCTCCGACGAGCGACCCGACGTCACGGGGATGATCCACGCCGACGACTTCATCGCCGTCCACCAGCTGCTGCAGCGGTTCTACCGGGTGATCCTCGTCGACACCGGCAACAACATGCGCGCCGAGAACTGGCTCGCCGCGGCCGAGGCCGCCGACCTGCTGGTGGTCACCTCCACGGTCCGCGAGGACACCGGCTACAGCGGGCTGTGGATGCTCGACGCGCTGCAGGACGCCGGGTACGCCGACCTGAAGACAAGACCGTCACCGTGCTGTCCGACCCGTCGCCCGTCGTCGACGAGCACCTGCTGCGCGACCTGATCGACGGTCTACGCAGAGCGCACCAGCAGCGTGCTACCGGGTGCCCTACGACCCGGCGCTGGTCTCCGGCTCGGTGGTGCCGTACGCCGGCCTCGCCGAGGGCACCCGCGCCTCGTGGCTGGAGGCGTGCGCCGCGATGGCCGACGCGCTCTGACCGCGCCCCCGGGCACGGCTCGCGCGGTGCTAGGGTCGCCCTCGATCCACTCGACATCCTTTAACGAGCCGTCCCGTGAGGCGGAGAAGGAGGTCCGGCGCCTGTGACTGTGCCCGAACCCGCGGCCGGCGAGACCGCCGCAGTGCCCGGAGACCCGGCCCCCGGCCGGGTCGTCCTCGACGCCCGTGACATCACCCGGGCCCTCACCCGCATCGCCCACGAGATCCTCGAGCGCAACAAGGGCGCCCAGGACCTCGTCCTGCTCGGCATCCCCACCCGCGGCGTCCCGCTGGCCCAGCGGATCGCCGAGCGGATCGCGGCCGTCGAGGGCGGTGCCGTGCCGGTCGGCTCGCTCGACGTCACGATGTACCGCGACGACCTGCGGCTCAAGCCCGCCCGCACGCTGCTCCCGACCGAGATCCCGGCCGACGGGATCGACGACAAGGTCGTCGTGCTGGTCGACGACGTGCTCTTCTCCGGGCGCACGATCCGCGCCGCCCTCGACGCGCTCAACGACCTCGGCCGGCCGCAGGCGGTGCGGCTCGCGGTCCTGGTCGACCGCGGTCACCGCGAGCTGCCGATCCGCGCCGACTTCGTCGGCAAGAACCTGCCGACCTCGCTGGTCGAGCGGGTCCGGGTGACGCTGGCCGACATCGACGGCACCGACGCCGTGGTGATCGAGGGGACGGGGGGCGAGCGGTGAAGCGTCACCTGCTGAGCGCGGCCGACCTGACCCGCGACGACGCCGAGCTGGTGCTCTCGACCGCCGAGGAGATGCGATCGCTCGCCGACCGGCCGATCAAGAAGCTGCCGACCCTGCGCGGCCGGACCGTCGTCAACCTCTTCTTCGAGGACTCGACCCGCACCCGGATCTCGTTCGAGGCCGCCGCCAAGCGGCTCTCCGCCGACGTCATCAACTTCTCCGCCAAGGGCTCCGCGCCTGTCCAAGGGCGAGTCGCCTCAAGGACACCGCGCTGACGCTGGAGGCGATGGGCGCCGACGCGGTCGTCGTCCGCCACGGCGCCTCCGGCGCGCCGCACCGGCTGGCGCACGTCCGGCTGGATCCGCTCCTCCGTGGTCAACGCCGGCGACGGCACCCACGAGCACCCCACGCAGGCGCTGCTCGACGCCTTCACCATGCGGCGGCACCTCGGCTCGCTGGACGGCCGTCGGGTCGCCATCGTCGGCGACGTGCTGCACCGCCGGGTCGCCCGCTCCAACGCGCTGCTGCTGCACACCCTCGGCGCCGAGGTCACCCTGGTCGCGCCGCCGACGCTGCTGCCGGTCGGCGTCGAGACCTGGCCGGTCGAGACGTCCTACGACCTGGACGCCGTGCTCCCCAAGGCCGACGTGGTGATGATGCTGCGGGTCCAGCGGGAGCGGATGCACGCGGCGTTCTTCCCGACCGCCCGGGAGTACTCGCGGCGCTACGGCCTCGACGGCCGGCGGATGGCGACGCTGCAGGACCACACGATCGTGATGCACCCCGGGCCCGATGGTCCGGGGCATGGAGATCACCGCCGACGTCGCCGACTCGGCCCGCTCGGTGATCGTCGAGCAGGTCACCAACGGCGTCGCGGTCCGGATGGCCGTCCTCTACCTGCTGCTCGGCGGCTCGCAGCCGGCGTCCGCCGACGCCGCCGACGCCGAGCCCGAGACCGAGACCGAAGGAGCCGACGCGTGACGTCGTACCTGATCCAGCACGCCGCGGATCCTCGGCGGCGAGCCGACCGACCTGCTGCTCCACGACGGCGTGATCGCCGCGATCGGGACCGGTGCTGGAGGCCGGCGACGCCGAGGTCGTCGACGCCGACGGCCTGGTCGCGCTGCCCGGCCTGGTCGACCTGCACACCCACCTGCGCGAGCCCGGCCGCGAGGACGCCGAGACCGTCGAGACCGGCACCCGGGCCGCCGCGCTCGGCGGCTTCACCGCCGTGCACGCGATGGCCAACACCGAGCCGGTCGCCGACACCGCCGGCGTCGTCGAGCAGGTCTGGCGGCTGGGCCGCGAGGCCGGCCACTGCGACGTCTACCCGGTCGGCGCGGTGACCGTCGGCCTGGCGGGCGAGCGGCTCGCCGAGCTCGGCGCGATGGCCGACTCCGCCGCGCGGGTGCGGGTCTTCTCCGACGACGGCAAGTGCGTCAGCGACGCGGTGCTGATGCGCCGGGCGCTGGAGTACGTCAAGGCCTTCGACGGCGTCGATCGCCCAGCACGCCCAGGAGCCGCGGCTCACCGAGGGCGCCCAGATGAACGAGGGCGAGCTCTCCGGCCGGCTCGGGCTGGCCGGCTGGCCCGCGGTCGCCGAGGAGGCGATCATCGCCCGCGACGTGCTGCTCGCCGCGCACGTCGGCTCGCGGCTGCACGTCTGCCACGTCTCGACCGCCGGCTCGGTCGAGATCGTCCGGCAGGCCAAGGCCAGCGGCTGGGACGTCACCGCCGAGGCCAGCCCGCACCACCTGCTGCTCACCGACGAGCTGGCCGCGACCTACGACCCGATCTACAAGGTCAACCCGCCGCTGCGCTCGCGCCGCCGACGTCGAGGCGCTGCGCGCGGGGCTGGCCGACGGCACCATCGACATCGTCGCCACCGACCACGCGCCGCACCCGCGCGAGGACAAGGACTGCGAGTGGGCCGCCGCCGCGTTCGGCATGCTCGGGCTGGAGACCGCGCTGTCGATCGTGCAGCAGACGATGGTCGACACCGGGCTGCTCGACTGGGCCGGCGTCGCCGACCGGATGTCCTACGCCCCGGCCCGGATCGGCCGGGTGGCCGACCACGGCCAGCCGCTCGAGGTGGGGGCGCCCGCCAACGTCGTGCTCTACGACCCGGCCGCGCGCCGGGTGGTCGACGCCGGCGAGCTGGCGTCGCTGTCGCGCAACACGCCGTACGCCGGCATGGAGCTGCCCGGCCGGGTCGTCGCGACGTTCCTGCGCGGCCGGGCCACGGTGCTCGACGGCAAGCTGGTCTGAGGCCGGAAGCGGCCGAAACCGGTCCGCAGGCGTCCGGAAAGGGCGCTAGCGTCGGCTCATGGCCGAGTTCCGTGACGAGGACATGTCGGGGTCGACGTTCCAGCGCGTCCGCCTGAGGGGCGCGACGTTCGAGGACGCCGACCTGTCGGGGATCTCTCTGCGCAGCATCTGGATGAAGGACGCCGACCTCCGGGGAGTGATGCTCCCTGACGTCCGGATGCGCGGCATGGGCTTCCGCGACGTCGAGATCGACGGTGAGATCGAGGGGCGCTTCGTGCTGAACGGCGTCGACGTGGCGCCGCTGGTCGAGGCCGAGCTCAACCGCCTCGACCCCGACCGGGCCCTGCTGCGGCCGACGGACGCCGACGGCTTCCGCGCCGCCTGGGCGATGCTCGAACGGCGCTGGGCGGCGCTGGTGGCACGCGCCCGGACCTTCCCACCCGAGCAGCTGCACGCCTCGGTGGGAGGCGAGTGGTCCTTCGTCCAGACGCTGCGTCACCTGGCGTTCGCGACGGAGTGCTGGCTGCTCCGGGCCATCCAGGGGGAGCCTCGGCCGTGGCAGCCGCTGTCGCTGCCATGGGACGAGGCGCCGCCGACGGAGGGCGTGCCGCACGACCGCGACGCCCGGCCCGACCTCGACGCCGCGCTGGCCCTACGCCTCGAGCGGGCCGGGCGGGTGCGCGCCCATATCGCGACGCTCACCGACGAGGAGCTCGCCGGGATGACCGTGCCGGTCACCGAGCCCGGGTGGCCCGAGTCCGAGTCGTTCCCCGTGCGTGAGTGTCTGCTGACCATCCTGCGCGAGGAGTGGGAGCACCGCCGCTTCGCCGAGCGCGACCTCGACGCGCTGGAGGCCGGCGCGGCAGGAGCCGGCCGTGGCTGAGCTCGTCGTGCGGCCGGCCGATCTCGTGCGCTTCGACGACGTGGCGACGATGGTCGGCCCGAAGAACCCCACCTCGTCGGTCTGCTGGTGCCTCTCTCACCGTCTGGACGCCAGCACCAACCGGTCGCTGGTGGGTCCCGAACGGGGGGCGTTCGTCCGCTCGCTCTGCGCGCGCGACGTGGCCCCCGGGGTGCTCGCCTACGACGGCGACGAGGTCGTCGCCTGGGCCGCGGTCGCGCCCCGGGCAGAGACGACGTACGCGCGCTCGCGGAAGATCCCCCACGTCGACGACCTGCCGGTGTGGTCGGTGTGGTGCCTGCGGGTGCGGCCGGGGCATCGCAAGCAGGGGATCTCGCTGCCCCTGCTGGAGGGGGCGGTCGCCTACGCCGCCGACCAGGGGGCCCCGGCCGTCGAGGGCTACCCGGTGGACAACCGGGGCGAGAAGGTCGACCTGACGATGGCCTTCGTCGGCCTCCGGTCGGTCTTCGAGCGAGCCGGCTTCACCAAGGTCGACGACACCGACGCCGTCTCCGGCGGCTTCCCACGGGTGGTCATGCGCCGGTCGCTCTGAGGTCGCGGGTGTCGTTCCTCCGAGGAGGAAGACCCGTGGCGCGGACGGCGCCGCCGGGGCGGTCCCGAGATCCGCCTCGCCCGCTGGTAGGGTCGGGACCGCTTCGAACATCCTTTAACGATCCGTCCCGTGAGGCGGAGAAGGAGGTCCGGCGTGCCGTTGCGCACGCCCGCCACCCAGCCCTCGGTGAGCCCCACCGCCGCGATGCTCGTCCTCGAGGACGGCCGCACCTTCCGCGGCGAGTCCTACGGCGCCGAGGGCGAGACCTTCGGCGAGGCGGTCTTCACCACCGGCATGACCGGCTACCAGGAGACGCTGACCGACCCGTCGCTACCACCGCCAGGTCGTCGTGATGACGGCCCCGCACATCGGCAACACCGGCATGAACGACGAGGACCCGGAGTCCTCGCGGATCTGGGTCGCCGGCTACGTCGTGCGCGACCCCGCCCGGCGTGCCGTCGAACTGGCGCTCGCGGCGCACGCCTCGACGACGAGCTGCGCGACCAGGGCGTCGTCGGCATCTCCGGCATCGACACCCGCGCGCTGACCCGGCACCTGCGCGAGCGCGGCGCGATGCGGGTCGGCATCTCCTCCACCGAGACCGACGCCGAGGCGCTGCTCGCCGCGGGTGCGCGCGTCGGCGCGAGATGGCCGGCGCCAACCTCGCCGACGAGGTGTCGACGCCACGAGGCCTACGTCGTGCCCGCGCCCGAGTCGGCGACGAAGCGCGCTTCACCGTCGCCGCGCTCGACCTCGGCATCAAGGCCAAGACGCCGCGGATGATGGCCGAGCGCGGCATCGAGGTGCACGTGCTGCCGGCGACCGCGACGCCTCGACGACGTGCTCGCGGTCGAGCCCGACGGGCTGTTCTTCTCCAACGGCCCGGGCGACCCGGCGGCCACGACCGGCCAGGTCGAGCTGCTGCAGGGCGCGCTCGAGCGCGGCATCCCCTACTTCGGGATCTGCTTCGGCAACCAGCTCTTCGGCCGCGCGCTCGGCTTCGGCACCTACAAGCTGAAGTACGGCCACCGCGGCATCAACCAGCCGGTGATGGACCGCACCACCGGCAAGGTCGAGGTCACCGCCCACAACCACGGCTTCGCGGTCGACGCCCCGCTCGACCGGCCCACCGACGACGCCGTACGGCGTGGCCACGGTCAGCCACGTCTGCCTCAACGACGACGTCGTCGAGGGCCTCGAGCTGCGCGACGACGGCGGGCGCGCTGAGGGCCTTCTCCGTGCAGTACCACCCCGAGGCCGCCGCCGGCCCGCACGACGCGGCCTACCTCTTCGACCGGTTCTTCGACCTGATGCGAGCACGCCGCCCGAGGGAGGGGAGGCCTGATGCCGAAGCGCACCGACATCCAGAGCGTCCTGGTCATCGGCTCCGGCCCGATCGTCATCGGCCAGGCCTGCGAGTTCGACTACTCCGGCACCCAGGCGTGCCGGGTGCTGCGCGGCCGAGGGCCTGCGGGTCATCCTGGTCAACTCCAACCCGGCCACGATCATGACCGACCCGGAGTTCGCCGACGCGACCTACGTCGAGCCGATCACCCCCGAGTTCGTCGAGAAGGTCATCGCCAAGGAGCGCCCCGACGCGCTGCTCGCCACCCTCGGCGGCCAGACCGCGCTCAACGCCGCGATCGCGCTGCGACGCAGGCCGGCGTCCTGGAGAAGTACGGCGTCGAGCTGATCGGCGCCACCATCGAGGCGATCGAGCGCGGCGAGAACCGCGAGTCGTTCAAGCGGATCGTCGAGGAGCTCGGCGGCGAGGTGCCGCCGCGCACGCGTCGATCTGCCACACCGCTGGACGGACGTGCTCGAGCGGCGCGCCGCGCGAGCTCGGCTACCCGGTCGTCGTCCGCCCGTCGCTTCACGATGGGCGGCGCCGGCTCCGGCATCGCCTACGACGAGGCCGACCTGCGCCGCATCGCCGGCGCCGGCCTCGCCGCCAGCCCGACCACCGAGGTGCTCCTCGAGGAGTCGATCCTCGGCTGGAAGGAGTACGAGCTGGAGGTGATGCGCGACCAGGCCGACAACGTCGTGATCGTCTGCTCGATCGAGAACCTCGACCCGATGGGCGTGCACACCGGCGACTCGATCACCGTCGCCCCGGCGATGACGCTGACCGACCGCGAGTACCAGCACCTGCGCGACCTCGCCATCGGCATCATCCGCGCGGTCGGCGTCGACACCGGCGGCTGCAACATCCAGTTCGCCGTCAACCCCGCCGACGGCCGCGTCATCGTCATCGAGATGAACCCGCGCGTCTCGCGCTCCTCGGCGCTGGCCTCCAAGGCGACCGGCTTCCCGATCGCCAAGATCGCCGCCAAGGTCGCGATCGGCTACACCCTCGACGAGATCCCCAACGACATCACCGCGCGGAGACGCCGGCCGCCGCTTCGAGCCGACGCTCGACTACGTCGTGGTCAAGGTGCCGCGGTTCGCGTTCGAGAAGTTCCCCGGCGCCGACCCGACGCTGACCACGCACATGAAGTCGGTCGGCGAGGCGATGGCGATCGGCCGCAACTTCACCGAGGCGCTGCAGAAGGCGCTGCGCTCGCTGGAGCAGCAAGGACGCGCCGTTCGACTGGCACCACCGAGCGACGTCGACCTCGACAAGGACGCGCTGCTCGCGGAGATCCGCACGTCCCGCACGACGGCCGGCTGCAAGAAGGTGATGGACGCGCTCCGGGCCGGCGCCACCGCCGAGGAGGTCTTCGACGCCACCGGCATCGACCCGTGGTTCCTCGACCAGCTCTGCCTGATCAACGAGGTCGCCGGCGAGGTCACCGCCGCCCCCGAGCTGACGCCCGGAGCTGCTGCGCCTGGCCAAGCGGCACGGCTTCTCCGACGCGCAGATCGGCCGGATCCGCGGCCTGACGCGCCGACGTCGTCCGCGGCGTGCGGCACGCGCTCGGCATCCGGCCGGTCTACAAGACCGTCGACACCTGCGCCGCCGAGTTCGCCGCGCCGCACGCCGTACCACTACTCGTCCTACGACGAGGAGACCGAGGTCGCGCCGCGCGAGCAAGCCGGCGGTGATCATCCTCGGCTCCGGCCCCAACCGGATCGGCCAGGGCATCGAGTTCGACTACTCCTGCGTGCACGCCTCGCTGGCGCTGCGCCGAGGCCGGCTACGAGACGATCATGGTCAACTGCAACCCCGAGACGGTCTCCACCGACTACGACACCTCCGACCGGCTCTACTTCGAGCCGCTCACGCTCGAGGACGTGCTCGAGATCGTGCACGCCGAGACGCAGGCCGGCCCGATCGCCGGCGTGATCTGCCAGCTCGGCGGCCAGACGCCGCTCGGCCTCGCGCAGGGGCTCGCGGACGCCGGCGTGCCGATCGTCGGCACCTCGCCGGAGGCGATCCACCTCGCCGAGGAGCGCGGCGCCTTCGGCCGGGTGCTCGCCGAGGCCGGCCTGCCGGCGCCCAAGCACGGCATCGCGACGTCGCTTCGCCGAGGCGCAGCGAGATCGCCGACGAGATCGGCTACCCGGTGCTGGTGCGGCCGTCGTACGTCCTCGGCGGCCGCGGCATGGAGATCGTCTACGACGACGCCGCGCTGCGAGGGCTACATCGAGCGCGCGCCACCGCGATCAGCCCGAGCGCACCCGGTGCTGGTCGACCGGTTCCTCGACGACGCGATCGAGATCGACGTCGACGCGCTCTACGACGGCGAGCGAGCTCTACCTCGGCGGCGTGATGGAGCACATCGAGGAGGCCGGCATCCACTCCGGCGACTCCTCGTGCGCGCTGCCGCCGATCACCCTCGGCGCGCGCGGAGATCGACCGGATCCGCGACGGCCACCGAGGCGCATCGCCCGCGGCGTCGGCGTGCGCGGGCTGCTCAACATCCAGTTCGCGCTGGGCTCCGACGTGCTCTACGTCCTCGAGGCCAACCCGCGGGCCGTCGCGGACCGTGCCGTTCGTCTCCAAGGCGACCGCGGCGCCGCTGGCCAAGGCGGCGGCCCGGGTGATGCTCGGCGAGTCGATCGCCGACGCTGCGCGCCGCGGGCGTGCTGCCGGCCGACCGGCGACGGCGGCGACCTGCCGGCCGACGCGCCGATCGCGGTCAAGGAGGCGGTGATGCCGTTCAACCGGTTCCGCACGCCCCGACGGCAGCACGGTCGACACCGTGCTCGGCCCGGAGATGCGCTCGACCGGCGAGGTGATGGGCTTCGACGCCGACTTCGGCACCGCGTTCGCCAAGTCCCAGGCCGGCGGCGTTCGGCTCGCTGCCGACCTCGGGGCGGGTCTTCGTCTCGGTGGCCAACCGCGACAAGCGCACGATGATCTTCCCGATCAAGCGGCTCGCCGACCTCGGCTTCGAGATCCTCGCCACCCAGGGCACCGCCGAGGTGCTGCGCCGCAACGGCGTCCCGGCCACGGTCGTGCGCAAGCACTTCGAGGGCGAGGGCCCGGACGGCGAGCCGACCACCGTCGCAGCTGATCCTCGACGGCGAGATCGACCTGGTCATCAACACCCCGCACGGCGTCGACCAGCGGCGGCTCGCCCGCGCTCGACGGCTACGAGATCCGCACCGCCGCGGTGCACGACCAACATCCCGTGCATCACCACGGTCCAGGGGCTCGGCGCCGCCGTGCAGGGCATCGAGGCGCTGCAGCCGCGGCGACATCGGCGTGCGGTCGCTGCAGGACTGGGCCGCGTGCGCGGCCCTGCACGGCGACCGCGCTGAGCGGTGACGGCGTACGACGTCCTCTTCGACCACGTCCTCACCCGGGTCGACCCGGAGCGGGCGCACCACCTGGCGTTCCGGGCGATCCGGGCGGCGCGCCCGGCTGCACGGCGCTCGCGCCGTACGCCGGGCGACGCGCCGGTCCGCAGGCGCTGGGGCTGACCTTCCCGCACCGCGCTCGGGCTGGCCGCCGGCTTCGACAAGAACGCCGTCGGCATCGACGCGCTGGCGCGCGCTCGGCTTCGGCCACGTCGAGATCGGCACGGTCACCGGGGAGCCGCAGCCGGGCAACCCGCAGCCGCGGCTGTTCCGGCTGCCCGCCGACCGCGCGGTCGTCAACCGGATGGGCTTCAACAACGACGGCGCCGAGGTCGTCGCCCGGCGGCTGGCCGCGCGGCGCGCCGAGTCCGCCGCGCCGGACGTGGTCCTCGGCGTCAACATCGGCAAGACCAAGGTCGTCCCCGAGGACGACCAGGCGGCGGTCCAGGCCGACTACGAGAAGAGCGCCGCGCCTGCTCGCGCCGTACGCCGACTACCTCGTCGTCAACGTCTCCTCGCCCAACACCCCGGGCCTGCGCGACCTGCAGGCGGTCGAGAAGCTCGCGCCCGCTGCTGGCGCGCCGTGCGCACGCCGCGCCGACGAGGTCACGCGCGACCGCCGGGTGCCGCTGCTGGTCAAGATCGCCCCCGACCTCGCCGACGACGACGTCCTCGCGGTCGCCGACCTGGCGCTCGCGATCGGCCTCGACGGCATCATCGCCACCAACACCACGATCACCCGCGACGGCCTGCGCCACCCCCGCCGCCGAGGTCGAGGCCGTCGGCGCCGGCGGCCTCTCCGGGCGCGCCGCTGCGCCGAGCGCGCGCTCGAGGTGCTGCGGCTGCTGCCGCGGCCGGGTCGGCCCCGACCTCACGCTGATCGGGGTCGGCGGCATCACGACGGCCGAGGACGCCGCCGAGCGGCTCGAGGCCGGCGCCACCCTGCTGCAGGCCTACACCGGCTTCGTCTACGAGGGGCCGCTGTGGCCGCGCCGGATCGTGAAGGGACTGTCAGCCGTGACGTTCGGCGCGCGGCTTGCGCGCGGCCACGGACGCACGCGGGCCGTTCTGCGTCGGGCATCGACCCGCACGCCGCGCTGCTGCTGCGAGTGGGGCCTCGACGACGACGTCGCGGGCCTCGAGCGGTTCGCCCTCACCGTCGGTCGAGGCGCTGGCGCCCGTGCGTCTCGGTGGTCAAGCCGCAGTCGCGCGTTCTACGAGCGCTTCGGCAGCCGCGGGATCGCGGTGCTCGAGCGGGTGATCGCCGAGTCCCGCGCCGCCGGCGCGCTGGTGCTGCTCGACGTCAAGCGCGGCGACATCGGCTCGACCAGCCAGGCCTACGCCGACGCCTACCTCGACCCGGCCTCGCCGCTGGCCTCCGACGCGATCACGGTCAGCCCCTACCTCGGCTTCGGCTCGCTCGACCCGTTCGTCGAGACCGCCCGCCGCCACGACGCCGGGCTGTTCGTGCTGGCGCTGACCTCCAACAAGGAGGGCCCGGAGGTGCAGCACGCGCGTGCCGGCCGACGGCGGCACGGTCGCCGGGCTGATGCTCGACCACCTGCGCGCCCTCAACGCGGGCGCCGTCGCCGCTGGGCTCCTTCGGTGCCGTCGTCGGCGCCACCATCGGCGAGCACCGACGGAGGACCTCGACATCAACGGCCCGCTCCTCGCGCCCGGGTACGGCGCCCAGGGCGGCACCGCCGCCGACCTCCGTCGCATCTTCGGGCCGGCGTACCCCAACGTGCTGCCCAGCTCCTCCCGCGAGGTGCTCCGCGCCGGCCCCGACGTCGGCGCGCTGCGTGCCGCCGCCGAACGCGCCAACGACGAGCTGCGCGGCTGAGCGTCCCCGGCGCGCAGGGCGGTCGAGGCAGCGCTCGCGCAGCGCCGCCTCGACGCGGAGCCTCTACTGCCGCGGTGCCGCCACTCCTGGGCACTAGGTGGGCTTCAGCATCGGCGCAAGACAGGACTGAGGCCCCGCCGGTCGAAGTCTCCGGCGGGGTGTGGGGCGGGGTGGCTACTGGTCGGGTGGGTCGACCGGGGTGACCGGTCGGGGGCAGCCGGCGGTGGTCACCGCGTCGGGCGGGGTGACGTCGCGGGTGCCGGTGTGGTCCACGACGAGCCGGTAGCCGTGCGGGGTGGTCCAGGCGTAGACCCCGGGCTCGATGATCTGGTAGCGCCACGGCGTGTGGGTCTTCAACCGATGATGGCCGCGACACAACGGCGCCACATTGCACGAACACGTCGGGCCGCGGGCCGGGTCGGAGTCGTCGTAGGGGACCGCGTGGTCGTGGTCGCAACCCCGGGCCGGCTTGGTGCACCACGGGAACACGCAGTGGCCGTCGCGCTGGTCGATGACCTCCTGGAGCCGGTCGGGCAGCTCGTACTGGTCCACCCGCTGATGCCCGGTCAGGTCGAGGACCGGCTTCACGGTGACCACCGCGTCGGGATGGCCACACCACGCCCGGATGGTCTCGGTGTCGAGGGGGGTGCGGGTGTTCTCACACCGGCCCACCGGGTTCGCACCGGTCAGGGCGTCCCCGGACAGGTGGAGGTAGAGCGTGACCGGCCGCCGCCGGCGCCGTGCCCCGCCCTCCACCATCGGTTCCTGGTCGAAGGAGAGGGCCAACTGGTGCCGTGACATCTCCCCCAGCGCGGTGGCCCGGCGGGCGTCCAACGACTCCGCCGACCCGGCGAGCTTCAGCTGCTCCGCACCCTGCCGCTCAGTGCCTGGTCCAGATGCAGGGCATCGGCCAGGTCCAGCTCCCCGGTCACGTCGACGGTGCCGGTGAACGACACCTGCTCGGTGTGCACCGCCACGTGCCGGGAGTCAGGCACCTCGGGGGACGGGTTCTCCGGGTCCTCCCGCTCCAGACCCTCGACCCTGATCCGGGCTTCGAGGACCAGGTGCTCCAGCTGGGTCAGCGACACCCGCCCGGCGACGGCGGCGACCTGACGGTCCACGAACCCCGCCGCCGCCTGGCTCAGCGTCATCGTCGCGTCGGCCACCCGGACCGCGCGCCAGGCCGGCACCCGACCCGCCTGCACCGCCTTCCACAGCTCCGGGAGCCGACAGGCCAGCTCGAGGCCGTGCCCGATCAACCGACGCCCCGACTGCGTCGAGACCCCGAGCGCGGTCGCGAACTCCGCGATCGCATACTCGGCGATCTCCGGGGCACCCTCCCCGGCCAGCGGAACCATGTGCCCCGCCTCCCACCAATACGCGGCATCGCCGGTGCCGGTCGGCTCATGCAACGCCGCCCACTCCACCGCCGCGACCAGCTTCGCCACCCCAGCAGCCTGCTCCGCGATCGACGCCGCCCGGGCCGCAGCCAACACCTGATCCGGAGACCCCGGGACCGGGACCTCCGCGTGGTGGTCGGCTGCTGAACTCATACCCCTACTCAAGCAGCGACCACCGACAACCAGACCGCACAGACAGGCCCTTCCGCACCCCTCCAGATCACGGTTCCATCACGGAATCCGGGCCGCTGTCCACAGCTGCCGCGACCACCCTCGGAACGCTGTCTTCGAGACAGTCGCTGCGCGACCTCCTTGACCACCGCAGGGCTCACCGCGAGACCTCGTGTACCCGGGACGCGGCGCACCCTGATTGCCCCCCGCGAAGCGTCCGGACTAGATTGGCCCGAACCGGCAACGCCGGCCAGCCCGACCCATCAGCCGACAGAGGAGACAGACGCCCGTGGCCCTGCCCCCGCTCACCCCCGAGCAGCGCCAGGCGGCGCTCGACAAGGCCGCCGCCTCGCGGCGCGAGCGGGCCGAGGTCAAGAACCGGCTGAAGAACTCCGGCGCCTCGATCGGCGACGTGCATCCAGCGAGGGCCAGACCAACGAGGTCATCGGCAAGATGCGTGTCGTCGACCTGCTGCAGTCGATGCCCGGGCTCGGCAAGGTGCGCGCCGCGCCAGATGATGGAGCGGCTCGGCATCGCCGAGAGCCGCCGGGTGCGCGGCCTGGGCGCCAAGCAGGTCGCCGCGCTCGAGCGCGAGTTCGACGCCGCGTGGCTGAGCGACCGGACAGCACCGGGAGGCGACCCCGAGCCGCCCGGCTGATCGTCCTGGCCGGCCCGACCGCGGTCGGCAAGGGCACGGTCGCCGGCCGACGTCCGCGAGCGCGCACCCCGAGGTCTGGATCTCGGTCTCGGCGACCACCCGGCCGCCGCGGCCCGGGGAGGAGCGACGGCGTCCACTACTGGTTCGTCTCCGACGAGGAGTTCGACCGCGATGGTCGACCGACGGCGAGCTGCTCGAGTGGGCGGTCGTGCACGGGCGGCCCGCTACGGCACCCCGCGCGGCCCGGTCGAGCAGGCGCTGGCCGCCGGCCGCCCGGCGATGCTCGAGATCGACCTGCAGGGCGCGCGGCAGGTCCGCGAGACGATGCCCGAGGCGCTGTTCGTCTTCCTCAAGCCGCCCGTCGTGGGAGGAGCTGGTACGCCGGCTGGTCGGGCGCGGCACCGAGACGCGAGGCAGGAGCGCGAGCGCCGGCTGGAGACCGCGCGCGCACGAGCTGGCCGCCGAGGCGGAGTTCGACGTGACCATCGTCAACCACGAAGTTCACGCTGCAGCCGAGGAGTTGGTAGCCTTGATGGCTGCGACCCCGGCGTCTGGCCGACACGCGCCACCATCGACGATCAGTGAGGCTCCATCACCGTGTCTGCTCCCAACCATCGCCGCCGAGGGCATCACCAACCCCTCGATCGACGACCTGCTCACCAAGACCGACAGCAAGTACAAGCTGGTGCTCTACAGCGCCAAGCGCGCCCGGCAGATCAACGCCTACTACTCCCAGCTCGGCGAGGGCCTGCTCGAGTACGTCGGCCCGCTCGTCGACACCCACGTGCAGGAGAAGCCGCTGTCGATCGCGCTGCGCGAGATCAACGACGACCTGCTGACCTGCGAGGACATCGACCCGGCGAGCTCGCCGCCGAGGAGGCCGCCGCCGCCGCAGCGCCGCTGCCGGCGACGCCGCCGGCAGTGACCGCGAGCCTCGCCGATGACCGACGCCGTCCGAGGCCGTCGTCCTGCGGGACGCGGCCTCGCGTCGTCCTCGGCGTCTCCGGCGGGATCGCCGCCTACAAGGCCTGCGAGCTGCTGCGCCGCTTCACCGAGTCCGGCCACGACGTCACCGTCGTCCCGACGGCCGCCGCGCTGGAGTTCGTCGGCGCCGCCGACCTGGGCGGCGCTGTCCGGCAAGCCGGTCGCCACCGACGTGTGGACCGACGTCCACGAGGTGCCGCACGTGCGGATCGGCCAGGAGGCCGACCTCGTCGTCGTCGCGCCCGGCGACCGCCGACCTGCTGGCCAAGGCCGCCCACGGGCTGGCCGACGACCTGCTGACCAACACGCTGCTCACCGCCCGCTGCCCGGTCGTGTTCGCCCCGGCGATGCACACCGAGATGTGGGAGCACCCCGCCACCCAGGCCAACGTCGCGACCCTGCGCGAGCGCGGGCGCGATCGTGCATCGAGCCCGCCGAGGGCCGGCTCACCGGCGCCGACACCGGCAAGGGCCGGCTGCCCGAGCCCGCCGAGATCTTCGAGCTCGTGCCGCGAGCGTGCTGGCCCGCGGCGCCGCCGCGCCCGACCTGGCCGGCCGCCACGTCGTCGTCTCCGCCGGCGGCACCCGCGAGTACCTCGACCCGGTGCGCTTCCTCGGCAACCGCTCCTCCGGCCTGCAGGGCTACGCCCTCGCCCGGGCGGCCGCCTCGCGGGGCGCCGCAGGTCACCCTCGTCGCGCGCCAACGTCGCGCTGCCCGACCCGGCCGGGCGTCGAGCGTCGTCCGCGTCGAGACCACCGCCGCAGCTGCGCGACGGCGGTGCGTCGCCGCCGCCGCCGACCGCCGACGCCGTCGTGATGGCCGCCGCGCCCGCCGACTTCCGGCCCACCGCGGTCAGCGACGCGAAGATCAAGAAGGCCGACGACGGCTCGGCGCCGGCCATCGAGCTGGCCCAGAACCCCGACATCCTGGCCGAGATCTCGCCACGACCGGCCGCGCCCGGGCAGCGTGATCGTCGGCTTCGCCGCCGAGACCGGCGACGCGACCGGCTCGGTGCTCGACCACGGCCGCGCCAAGCTCGCCCGCAAGGGCTGCGACCTGCTCGTCGTCAACGACGTCAGCGGGGGAGCGGTCTTCGGCAGCCCCGACAACGAGGCCGTCATCCTCGGCGCCGACGGCGCGGCCGTCGACGTGCCCCGCGGCACCAAGGCCGCCCTCGCCCACGTCATCTGGGACCAGGTCGTCGCCGGCGCCTCGCCGAGCTGAGACACGCCGTCCCGCGATGCTGGGCCGCACGGTCACGATTGTACCGTCAACCGATCCACACAAGAAGTGAGTAGCAACGTGGCTGGACGCCTCTTCACCTCCGAGTCCGTGACCGAGGGTCACCCGGACAAGATCGCCGACCAGATCAGCGACTCGGTCCTCGACGCGCTGCTCGAGCAGGACCCGCACAGCCGGGTCGCCGTCGAGACGCTGCTGACCACCGGCCTGGTCGTCGTCGCCGGCGAGGTGACGCACCGACCGGCTACGTCGACGATCGCGCGAGATCGTCCGCAGACCGGATCCTCGAGATCGGCTACGACTCCTCCGATCAAGGGCTTCGACGGCAGCATCGTGCGGCGTCCAGGTCGCCATCGGCGCCCAGTCCGCCGACATCGCGCCAGGGCGTCGACGCCGGCCACGAGGCGCGCGTCGGCGCTCGGTCGACGCGCTGGACAAGCAGGGCGCCGGCGACCAGGGCCTGATGTTCGGCTACGCCTGCGACGACACCCCCGAGCTGATGCCGCTGCCGATCACGATCGCCCACCGGCTCGCGCGAGCGGCTCACCGCGGTGCGCAAGGACGGCACGCTGCGCCTACCTGCGCCCCGACGGCAAGACCCAGGTCACCATCGAGTACGACGACGACGACCGCCCGGTGCGCGTCGACACCGTCGTGCTCTCCACCCAGCACGCCGCGGACGTCGACCTCGCAGCACGCTCGAGGCCGACATCAAGAAGCACGTCATCGACCCGGTGCTCGCGAGCTTCGACATCCCCTCCGAGGGCTACCGGCTGCTGGTCAACCCGACCGGCACGCTTCGTCGATCGGCGGCCCGATGGGCGACGCCGGCCTGACCGGCCGCAAGATCATCGTCGACACCTACGGCGGCATGGCCCGCCACGGCGGCGGCGCCTTCTCCGGCAAGGACCCGTCGAAGGTCGACCGCTCCGCGGCCTACGCGATGCGCTGGGTCGCCAAGAACGTCGTCGCCGCCGGCCTGGCCCGCCGCTGCGAGGTGCAGGTCGCCTACGCCATCGGCAAGGCCGCAGCCCGGTCGGCGTCTTCGTCGAGACCTTCGGCACCGGCGTCGTCGCCGACGAGGAGATCCAGGAGGCCGTGCTCGAGGTCTTCGACCTGCGCCCCGCCGCGATCATCCGCGACCTCGACCTGCTGCGCCCGATCTACGCCCAGACCGCGGCCTACGGCCACTTCGGCCGCGAGCTGCCCGAGTTCACCTGGGAGCGCACCGACCGGGTCGACGCGCTGCGCGCCGCTGCCGGGCTGGGCTGAGCAGGATCTAGACCTTTCGGCAATCATCCGATCGGAGGTCCCCAGCGACCGCCCACACCCCCTAGACTCCGGCGCGCACCGCACACATGGGGGTCATCATGGTCAACGTCCGTCACAGCGTCCTGATCCTGCTCTCGGTCACCCTGACCGTCGGCACGCCGGTCCTGACCGCCTCCGGGGGCAGCGCGGCGCCGGACCGAGGCGGTAGTGCGGTCCACCGGCTGTACGCCGAAGCCGACGGGTCACTGCGGGTGGCGAGCAGTCGGGATGGAAACGGCGGATTCATCGGCGTCCCGGCGAGGAGCAGCGTCGACAACCCGGCGGTGTCCGGGAGCACCAGCGTGCTCGACGCCGCGGCGTCCCACCTGGCGCGCTACGGCGGCGCCCTCGGCCTGGACGCCCGCGGCACCGAGCTCGTCGGGGCGACGATGACCCGGTCGGTCACCGGCCACCACCTGGTGCGCTACC
The DNA here is from genome assembly GCA_963719955.1 of uncultured Actinomycetota bacterium. Classification (GTDB taxonomy): domain Bacteria; phylum Actinomycetota; class Actinomycetes; order Propionibacteriales; family Nocardioidaceae; genus Nocardioides. The sequence continues at coordinate 1,622,461 of CAVRDV010000002.1, forward strand.
ACCAGCAGGTCGACGGGGTGCCGGTGCTCGGCGGCGGCGTGGTCGTCAACACCCGGCCCAACCGCGAGCTCGGGTCGATGCTCGCCACGGTGACCGGCGCCACGTCGGTGCGTCCGGCACTCGTGTCCGCCGCGCAGGCTCGCGCGAAGGCGCGGGGGGCGGTGGCGCGGCAGGCGCCCAGCACCGGCGTCGCGGTGCTCGACCAGGGCCGCTGGCTGTTCGACCCGACGGTCTTCGGCGCACCGGAGGGGCTGGCGCGAGCACGGTCCGGAGGCTCGAGGCCACCGACGGCGCCGGCTTCCGCCGCCTGGTCCTCGTCGACGACCGGTCGGGTCGCGTGCTGCTCAACATCGACCTGATCGCCTCCATCGACCGGGTGGTGTGCGACAACGCGAACGTCCAGCGGTCCGGCGACGTGGCCTGCACGTCCGGCTTCGCCCGCACCGAGGCCTCGGGTGCGAGCGGCATCGCCGATGTCGACACCGCCTTCACCCTGGGCGGCCAGGTCTCCACCTTCTACAACGACGTCGCAGGCCTGGACCTCACCCAGGCGCTCGGGATCACCGTGGGTGGCGTCAAGAAGCTCGCCCAGACGGTGCGCTGGTGCTACACCGGCGCGACCTGCCCCTACGCGAACGCGTTCTGGAACGGCAAGCAGATGTACTACGGTGCGGGCTTCGCCGTGGCCGACGACGTCGTCGGCCACGAGATGACCCACGGTGTCATCGACCAGAACTCCGAGCTCTTCTACTGGTTCCAGTCCGGCGCGATCAACGAGTCGCTCGCCGACATCATGGGCGAGATCGTCGACCACCGCTACGGGCTGGTGGCCGGTGACAGCAGCTGGACGATGGGCGAGGACCTCACCATCGGGGCGATCCGCAGCATGAGCAACCCGGGCGCCTTCGGCGACCCGGACCGGATGACCAGCCCGAACTACTTCCTCGACTCGAGCTACCAGGACAACGGCGGCGTCCACCTCAACAGCGGCGTGGGCAACAAGACCGCCTACCTGATCTCCCAGGGCGGGTCGTTCAACGGCCAGACGATCGTCGGCATCGACGGCGCCGACACCGGGCTGACCAAGACCGGCATGCTCTACTACGCCGTCATCCAGGGCCTGACCTCGGGCAGTGAGTACGCCGACTACGCCGAGGTCCTCGAGCAGAGCTGTCAGGACATGATCGGCACCGGCGGGTTCACCTCGACCGACTGCGACAACGTGCACAAGGCGACGCTCGCGACCGAGCTCCGCACCACCCCGACCAAGGCACCACAGCCGGCCGATGCCCCGAACACCTGCCCGAGCGACACCGTGATGCGGGTGCTGTTCGACAGTGAGACCGGCACACCGGGGTCGAAGTTCGCCCACTCGAAGGCCTGGACCCGCGCGCCGGGCTCGGTGCAGGAGCCGGGCACGACGGCGACCTATGCCATCGGGCCGAACGCGCGCTCCGGCAGGGCGTCGTGGTTCGGGCTCGACGCCTCCTCGGCGCGCACCCTGCCGCTGACCGCGTCGTCGGCCGTCGCGCTTCCCGCCGGACAGCCGAGCTACCTGTGGTTCCAGCACTGGCACCTCATGGACTACGTCAGCACGACGTACTACGACGGCGGCACCGTCGAGGTCGACGACACCCGTGACGCGGCCGGCTTCCAGGCGACGGAGGGACTGCCGTGGGTCAACGGACCGACGAGGCAGCTCGCCGGGTCCTCCCGGAAGGCCTTCGCCGGCGACAGCCTCGGCTGGGTCTCCAGCAGGCTGGACCTGTCGTCGTACGCCGGCAGGAAGGTCAAGCCGCGGTTCACCATGCGCACCGACAGCTCGGTCGGCTACATCGGCTGGTTCCTCGACGACATGCGGGTCTACACCTGTGACCCGTCGGTCATCACGGCGGCGACCCCGAAGATCACCGGCAAGACCAAGGTGGGCAAGAAGCTGACGGCCAAGCGGGGGGCCTGGACCCCTGGCGGGCTGACCTTCAAGTACCAATGGTTCCGGGGAGCCAAGAAGATCAAGGGCGCCACCGCCAAGACCTACCAGCTGAAGCGCGCCGACAAGGGCAAGCGGCTCAAGGTCAAGGTGACGGGCAACCGGACCGGCTTCACCAAGGTCAGCAAGACCTCGAAGCCGACGCGCAAGATCACCAGGTAGCGGCCTGGGGACGGGCGTCCGCGCCCGTCCCCGACGGCTGGTAGAAACGCGCCATGACCCAGGCCGGCGCGGACGACCCCCAGGAGTCGCTGCTGCCCGAGCTCCGGGCCGAGGTGCGCTCGACGGTGGCGCAGTCCCGCGCCGCCACGACACGCCGCCGGAAGGCCACGGCGGCGGCGACCGAGCCGGCGGCGGTCGACCCGGTGGCGCGGGTGCTGGTCGACCTGCCGCTGGCCCACCTGGACCGCCCCTTCGACTACGCGGTGCCGGCGGCGATGGCCGAGCACGGCTGTGCCGGGCTGCCGGGTCAAGGTGCGCTTCGCCGGGCAGGACGTCGACGGGTTCGTCGTCGAGCGGGCGGACGCGTCCGACCACGACGGGCCGGCTGGCGCCGCTGCGGCGGGTGGTCAGCGCCGAGCCGGTGCTGGCGCCGGAGATCGCGACGCTGTCGGCCGCGATCGCCGAGCGCTACGCCGGCACCCGCTCCGACGTGCTGCGGCTGGCCGTGCCGCCCCGGCACGCGACGACGGAGAAGCAGCCGTCCGCTCCGGCTCCGGACGGTGCGCGTCGACGTCGCGGCCGCGGCGGCGGCCTGGTCGGCGTACGACGCCGGCGCGAGCCTTCGTCGGCCACCTCGCCGAGGGCGGCACCCCACGAGCGGTCTGGACGGCCGCGCCGGGCGACGGACTGGCCGATCGCTGCTCGCCCAGGCGGTGGCCGCCGCGGTGCGCGTCGGGTCGCGGCGCGCTCGTGTGCACCCCCGACCACAAGGACGTCGCGCGGGTCGTCCGCGGCGCTGACGGCCCTGCTCGGCGACGGACCAGCACGTCGCTGCTGACCGCCGACGAGCGGCCCGGCGGCCCGCTACCGCGACTTCCTCGCCGTCGCCCGGGGCGCCCGGCGGGTCGTCGTCGGCACCCGGTCGGCCGCGTTCGCGCCGGTCCGCGACCTCGGGCTGGTGGTCGTCTGGGACGACGGCGACGACCTGCACGCCGAGCCGCGGGCCCCCTACCCCCACACCCGCGAGGTGCTGCTGCTGCGCGCCGAGCAGCAGGGCGCCGCCGCGCTGGTCGGCGGCTTCGCCGCGCAGCGTCGAGGCGGCCTACCTGCTGCGCACCGGCTGGGCCCACGAGCTCGTCGCCGCCCGCGACGCGCTCCGCCGACGGGTCACCGTCACCGTCGCGGGGGCCACCGAGCAGGAGCTCGCACGTGACCCCTACGCCCGAGGCGCGCGAGTCCCGACGGCGGCCTACCAGGCGATCCGCGACGGGCTGGAGCGCGGGCCGGTCCTGGTGCAGACGCCGCGGTCGGGCTACGCCCCGTCGCTGGCCTGCGAGCGCTGCCGCACCCCGGCCCGCTGCGCGGCTCTGCTCCGGACCGCTGCGCGCTGACCGGCCCCGCGACCCCGCCGGCCTGCCGCTGGTGCGGCGACGGTCGCCGACGCACTGGACCTGCGCGGAGTGCGGCCACCGCGGGCTGCGGGCGCCGGTGCTCGGTGACGCCCGCACCGCCGAGGAGCTGGGCCGCACGTTCCCACAGACCGTGGTCGTCCGCGTCCAGCGGCGACACGGTGCGTGCCGCGGTCGGCCGCCGGCCGGCGAGATCGTGGTCGCCACCCCCGGCGCCGAGCCGGTCGCCGCCGAGGGGCTACGCCGCCGTGCGTGCTGCTCGACACCTGGCTGCACCCTGGCCCGCGCCGACCTGCGCACCGACGAGGAGGCGCTGCGCCGCTGGCTCAACGCCGCGGCGCTGGTCCGCGCCGGGCGGGCGCGGTGGTCGCGGTCGGCGACCCCGGCCACCCGGCGCTCCAGGCGCTGGTCCGCTGGGACCCGGCCGGGTTCGCCGAGCGCGAGATCGGCGAGCGCAGCGCGGCGCACCTGCCGCCCGCGGCCCGGCTGGCCACCATGACCGGCGACGGCCGGCGGCGGTCGACGACGCCCTCGCGCCTGCTCGACCTGCCCGCGGGAGCCGAGGTCCTCGGGCCGGTGCCGCAGCCCCCGTCGCCGGACCCGACGACGGCGGCCGCACCGAGTGGCGGGCCGTGGTGCGGGCTCCGCGGGCCAGGGGTGCGGACGCTCTCGCGCGGCGCTCGGCGAGCTGCAGCGGCTCCGGTCGGCCCGCAAGCTGGACGCGGTGCGGATCCAGGTCGACCCGACCGACCCTCGTGACGCCTCCGCTAGACTGTGCCGCGTGCCCGTCCAGCCCATCCGCCTCTTCGGCGACCCGGTGCTGCGCACGCCGCGCGGTCGAGGTCGTCGACTTCGACAAGGAGCTGCGCCGCTCGTCGCCGACCTGACCGACACGATGCTCGACGCGCCCGGGGCCGGCCTGGCCGCGCCGCAGATCGGCGTCGGCCTGCGGGTCTTCACCTGGTACGTCGACGGCGAGGTCGGCCACCTGGTCAACCCGGTCCTCGACCTGTCCGAGGAGACCCAGGACGGCCCCGAGGGCTGCCTGTCGATCCCCGAGCCTGACCTTCGACTGCCGGCGCGCGCTGTCGGTCGTCGCCCGGGGCTTCGACCATGCACGGCGAGCCGGTGACGATCGAGGGCTCCGAGCCTGCTCGCCCGCGCCATCCAGCACGAGACCGACCACCTCGACGGCATCCTCTTCGTCGACCGGCTCGACCCCGAGGCGCCGCAAGGCCGCGATGCAGGCGATCCGCGAGGCGGAGTGGTTCGGCCTCGACCGGCCGACCGTGAAGGTCTCGCCGCACGCGCACCAACGGGTCTGGGCTTCTAGGGACATCTGATGCGCGTCGTCTTCGCCGGCACGCCCGAGGTCGCCGCTGCCCGTCCCTCGACGCGGTCGCCGCCTCCGGACCACGAGCTGGTCGGCGTCGTCACCCGCCCCGACGCGCCCGCGGGCCGCGGCCGCAGGCTGCTCGCCGTCGCCGGTCGCCCAGCGCGCCGAGGAGCTCGGCGTCCCCGTCCTCAAGCCCGAGCACCCGCGCGACCCGGACTTCCAGGCCGCGCTGCGCGCGCTGGCGCCCGACTGCTGCCCGGTCGTCGCCTACGGCGCGCTGCTGCCGCAGGCGGCGCTCGACATCCCGCCGCACGGCTGGGTCAACCTGCACTTCTCCGTGCTGCCGGCCTGGCGCGGCGCGGCGCCGGTGCAGCACGCCATCTGGGCCGGCGACGAGGTCACCGGCGCCACCACGTTCCGGATCGTGCACGACGCTCGACGCCGGGCCGACGTACGGCGTGATGACCGAGCGGATCCGCCCCGACGACACCGCCGGCGACCTGCTCGACCGGCTCGCCGAGGGCGGCGCCGGGCTGCTCGTGGCGACGCTCGACGGCATCGAGGACGGCGTCGCTCGAGGCTCGTCCGCAGCCGGAGGAGGGCGTCTCGCTTCGCGCCGAAGATCACCGTCGAGGACGCCCGCGTCGACTGGACGGCAGCCGGCGGTCGCGGTCGACCGGCAGGTCCGCGCCTGCACGCCCGGCCCCGGGCGCGTGGACGCACCTACGAGGGCGAGCGGCTCAAGCTCGGCCCGGTGCGCGTGGTCCGGACGACCCGGCGACGGCCGGCTCGGCGCCCGGGCTGGCGTCGGAGGTCGCCACGGCAAGCACGACGTGCTCGTCGGCACCGCCACCGGCGCCGGTGCGGCTCGGCGAGGTCCAGGCGTTCGGCAAGCGGCAGATGCCGGCCGCCGACTGGGCGCGCGGCGTCCGGCTCCAGACGGGCGCGCGGCTCGGTGGCGACCGTGCGACTAGCCTGGCGCCATGAGCCGGCCAGCCACGCCCGACGACGTCGACGCGATCTGCGCGAGCCTCCCCGAGACCGAGCTCGGCACCTCGTGGGGCGACGTCCCGACCTGGAAGGTGCCGCCGCGGAGACAAGGGCAAGGGCTTCCTGCTCTACCGCGCGCCGCACCAGAGCGCCGTCGACCCCGAGACCGGCGAGCCGTACGACGACCTGCTGGTGATCATGGTCGCCGGACGCCGGCGTCAAGGCCGCCCTCGTCGAGGACCCGACGACCCCGTTCTTCACCATCGACCACTTCCGCGGCTACAACGCCGTGCTGGTCCAGCAGTCCCGGCTCGGCGAGCTCGACGTCGACGAGCTGCGCCGAGGTGCATCACCGACGCCTGGGTCGTCAAGGCCCCGAAGCGACTGGCCGCGGCCTACCTCGCCGGCCGGCCGTCGATGGCTGACCCGCGGGGCCGCAGGTCCCGTGCCGGGGGTCGGCCGCCGCGTCGCCGCCCTCCCGTCGACCCGGCCCGGCGGGCGGCGTACGACGTGCTGCACGGCCGTGCGGGTCGACGACGCCTACACCAACCTGGTGCTGCCGCAGCGTGCTGCGCGAGCACGGGCTCGAGCGGGCGCGACGCGGCCTTCGCCACCGAGCTCGCCTCCGGCACGATCCGCCGGCGGGGCACCTACGACGCGGTGCTCGCCGCCTGCGTCGACCGGCCGCTGGCCAAGGTCGAGGCCAAGGTGCTCGACGTGCTGCGGCTCGGCGCCCACCAGCTGCTGTCGATGCGGGTCCCCGACGCACGCCGCGATCAGCACCACCGTCGACCTGGTCGCGGGACCGGGTCGGCCAGGGCGCAGCCGGCTTCGTCAACGCGGTGCTGCGGCGGGTGGCCGAGCAGGACCTGGCGGCGTGGGTGCGTCGGGTGGCTCCCGACCCCGGCCAGCGACCCGACCGGTTTCGCGTCGGTCGCGCACAGCCACCCGCGCGTGGGTCGTCGAGCGGCTGACCGAGGCGCTGGGCGAGCGCGCCGACGAGCTCGACGCGCTGCTGGCCGCCGACAACGACGCCCCGGCGCGTCACGCTGGTCGCGCGCCCCGGGCGCTCGACCCGCGAGGAGCTGCCGGGCGGAGCCGACCCGCTGCTCGCCGTACGGCGTGGTGCTCGGGCGGCGGCGACCCCGCGGCGGTTCGCCGCCGTCGCCGAGGGCCGGGCCGGCGTGCAGGACGAGGGCTCGCCAGCTGGTCGCGCTGGCGCTGACCGCGCGCGCCGGTCGAGGGCCGCGACGAGCGGTGGCTCGACCTGTGCGCCGGCCCCGGCGGCAAGGCCGCGCTGCTGGCCGCGCTGGCGGCCGAGCGCGGTGCCCGCTGGTCGCGCTCGAGCGGCAGCCGCACCGCGCGGGGCTGGTGCGCCCGGGCGCTGCCGGGATCGCCCGGCGTCGGCGGGGTGGTGGTCGCCGACGGCACGCGGCCGCCGTGGCGGGCCGGCTGCCTTCGACCGGGTGCTGGTCGACGCCCCGTGCACCGGGCTGGGTGCGCTCCGCCGCCGTCCGGAGTCCCGCTGGCGGCGCCGGCCCGACGGACCTCGACGTCGCTGGTGCCCCTCCAGCGCAGGCTGCTGGACGCGGCGCTCGACCTGGTCCGGCCCGGGGGCGTGGTCGTCTACGCGACCTGCTCGCCGGTGCTCGCCGAGACCCGCGACGTCGTGGGCGACCGTGCTGGTCGAGCGCGACGACGTCGGTGCTGGAGGACGCTCGCCCACTGGTGCCGGCGTCCCCGACGCCGCTGGCCCCCTCGCCGGCACCGTCCAGCTCTGGCCGCACCGGCACGGCACCGACGCGATGTTCATGGCGCTGCTCCGGCGACCCTGAAGGCGCCGTTCGCTAGCGTGAGGCCATGCCGAGCGCGCCCCCGTCGGTCGAGATCGACGTCGACGACCAGGTCGTGCGGGTGACCAACCCCGACCGGGTCTACTTCCCCGAGAGCGGGGCCGACCAAGCTCGACCTGGTCGAGTACTACCTCGCCGTCGGCGACGGGATCGTCAACGCGCTCTACGAGCGGCCGTGCATGCTGCACCGGTTCCCCAAGGGGCTGTCCGGGGACAAGGTCCACCAGAAGCGGCTCCCCGCGGGCGCGCCGCCGTGGGTGGAGACCGTGCGGCTGCACTTCCCGCGCTGGGACCGCACCGCCGACGAGCTGTGCGTGACCGAGCTGGCCCCGGTGATCTGGGCGGTGCAGATGTCCACCGTCGAGTTCCACCCCTGGAACAGCCGGCGCGCCGACACCGAGAAGCCCGACGAGTGGCGCATCGACCTCGACCCCGGCCCCGCGTGCGACTACGCCACGGTGCGGCGGGTGGCCCGCGTCGTGCACGAGGTGCTCGACGAGCTCGGGGCCGTCGGCTTTCCCAAGACCGTCGGGGAGCAAGGGCCTGCACGTCTACGTGCGGATCCCGCCCGACCACGGCTTCGCCGACGTGCGCCGGGCGGCGCTCGCCTTCGCCCGCGAGGTCGAGCGCCGGGCGCCCGACGACGTGACGACCGACGTGGTGGCGCAAGGACCGCGACCCGCACCACGTCTTCGTCGACTACAACCAGAACACCCGCGACCACACCATCGCGGCGGCCTACTCCGTCCGGGGACTGCCCGATGCCCGGGTGTCGACGCCGATCGCGTGGGACGAGGTCGACGACGCCGACCCGCGGGACTTCACGATCTTCACCGTGCCCGAGCGCTATGCGCGTCTCGGTGACCTCCACGCGTCATCGACGAGCGCGTCTTCGATCTGGCGCCACTGCTGGAGTGGGCCGCCCGCGAGGAGCGGGAGGGGGCCGGGCCCGCTGACGCGGCGGAGTAGGTCACCCTCGGGTCCCCCCCCCGGGGGGCGACGCCGCCCGCCGCGGGGCGCCTCTAGACTCGCCGGCGTGGGCATCCAGATCACACCGAGCATCCTCAACGCCGACTTCGCGCACCTCGGCGACGAGGTGGCGCGCATCCCCAGCGCCGACTGGGTGCACGTCGACGTCATGGACAACCACTTCGTGCCCAACCTGACCTTCGGCCCGCCGATGGTCGAGGCGCTGGCGCGGACGACGCGACCTGCCGCTCGACGCCCACCTGATGATCGAGGACCCCGACCGCGAGGCGCCGGCGTACGTCGAGGCCGGCTGCCGTTCGGTGACCTTCCACGTCGAGGCCGCCGGGCGCCGGTCCGGCTGGCGCGGGAGCTCCGGTCGCTGGGGGCGCGCGCGAGCATGGCGCTGAAGCCGGCGACGCCGATCGAGCCGTACGCCGACCTGCTGCCCGAGCTCGACATGGTGCTGCTGATGACCGTCGAGCCGGGCTTCGGCGGGCAGAGGTTCCTCGACCTGGTGCTGCCCAAGATCCGCCGCACCCGCGAGCTGATCGCCCGAGCATGGCGGCGAGATCTGGCTGCAGGTCGACGGCGGCGTCTCGGCGGAGACGATCGAGCGCTGTGCCGAGGCCGGTGCCGACGTGTTCGTCGCCGGCTCCGCGGTCTACACCGCCGACGACCCGGACGCCATGGTCGGCGGCTGCGGGGTCTGGCCGAGGCTGCGTCGCCATCCTGACGCGACATGCGGGTGGTGGTGCCTCCAGGTGCCCCTTGTGGTGCCTCGACATGCGGGTGGTGGTTCTTGAGCGGGCCGCCGCGGGGCGCATGTCGGGCCGCCACGGGGCGCACGTCGCGGACGGGACGGGCTGTGGCACACTGGATGGCGTACGAGTTGACAGCAGCTCGCGTGCTCTGGGGGCGGTGAAATTCCGCACCGGCGGTGAAAGTCCGCGACCCGGCCACAGCCAGCGGCCGGTTGACCAGGTGGAACTCCTGGACCGACGGTCAAAGTCCGGATGGGAAGCGCACGCAGGCGTCGTCGCGTACGCCGTGAGCGGGCGCGAGCCGCGCCGCTGCCCCGGAGTCCGCGACCGGACGCGAGGGGCCCGCGATGGACGTCACCGCCGCCGAGCAGGCCGCGATGCGGCGCGCCCTCGCGCTGGCGGCGACCGCCCGGCGTGCCCGCTCGGACCCAACCCGCGCGTCGGCTGCGTCCTGCTCGACGCCGACGGCGACGACGGTCGCCGAGGGCTACCACCGCGGCGCGGGCACCCCGCACGCCGAGGCCGCCGCCCTGGCCGCAGGCCGGCGAGCGGGCGCGCGGCGCCACGGCCGTCGTCACCCTCGAGCCGTGCAACCACACCGGCCGCACCGGCCCGTGCGCGCAGGCGCTGATCGCGGCCGGCGTACGCCGCGTCGTCTTCGCCCAGGCCGACCCCAACCCGGTCGCCGCCGGGGGCGCGCGACACCCTGCGCGCCGCCGGCGTCGAGGTCGAGTGGCGGGCCTGCTCGCCGACGAGGCTCGCGACGCTCAACCGGGTCTGGACCTTCGCGGTCGAGCACGGCCGCCCGTTCGTCACCTGGAAGTTCGCCACCACCCTCGACGGCCGCAGCGCCGCCGCCGACGGCACCAGCCGCTGGGTCTCCTCGCGGGCCGCCCGGCTCGACACCCACCGGCTGCGCGCGCTGTGCGACACGATGCTGGTCGGCACCAACACGGTCGCGGTCGACGACCCGCTGCTGACCGTCCGCGACGAGGACGACCAGCCGCTCGCCGCGCCAGCCGCTGCGCGCGGTGATGGGGCTGCGCGACCTCGACCCCGGCCGCCGGGTCTTCGACGACCGCGGCCGAGACCGCTGCCACCTGCGCACCCGCGACCCGCACGTCGCCCTGGCGAGCTGCTACGCCCGCGACCGCCAGCACGTCTTCCTCGAGGGCGGCCCGACGCTGGCGGCCGCGTTCCTGCGGGCCGGCCTGGTCGACGAGGTCGTCGCCTACGTCGCCCCGATGCTGCTCGGCGCCGGCCGCAGCGCCGTCGGCGACCTCGGCATCACCACCATCGCCGACGCGCTCCACCTCCAGGTCACCGACGTCACCGTGCTGCCGGGCGACACGGCGAGGACACCAACGTCCGGCTGACCCTGACCCCCCGCGCGAGCAGCCCCGACCGAGGAGGAGCCTGATGTTCACCGGACATCGTCGAGGAGCTCGGCACCGTCGCCGCGGTCGAGCCGACCAGGGCGACGCCATCCGCCTCACGCATCGCGCGCCGGCACCGTCCTCGAGCGACGCCGGCCTCGGGCGACTCGATCGCCGTCAACGGCTGCTGCCTCACCGTCGCCGACGACCGACGGCGCGACACGTGGACCGCCGACGTCATGCAGGAGACGCTCGACAAGACCGCGCTCGGCGGCGCTGCGGCCCGGCGACCGGGTCAACCTCGAGCGCGCCGTCACCGCCGACAAGCGCCTCGGCGGCCACATCGTCCAGGGCCACGTCGACGGCGTCGGCACCGTGCTGTCGCCGCACCCCCAGCGAGCACTGGGAGGTCGTCGAGATCTCCCTCCCGGCCGAGCTGGCGCGCTACCTGGTCGACAAGGGCTCGATCACCGTCGACGGCGTCAGCCTGACCGTCGTCGACGCCGGCGACGACTCGTTCACCGTCCGCCTGATCCCCGAGACCCTGGCCCGGACGACGCTCGGCCCCGGCAGCCCGGCGACCGGGTCAACCTCGAGGTCGACGTCCTCGCCAAGTACGTCGAGCGGCTGCTGGCCCACCGGGGGCCCGGCGCCGACACGCCCTCCCGCACCGACCGAGGACTCAGCCATGACCATCCGACTGGACTCCGTCGACGCGAGGCCGTCGCCGACATCGCCGCCGGCAAGGCCGTCGTCGTCGTCGACGACGAGGACCGCGAGAACGAGGGCGACCTCATCTTCGCCGCGCAGCAAGGCGACCCCGGAGCTGATGGCGTTCACGATCCGCCACTCCAGCGGCGTGATCTGCGTGCCGATGCCGGCGCGACGATGCTCGACCGGCTCGAGATCCCGCTGATGACGCCGCACAACAAGGACAAGCTGCGCACGGCGTACACGATCTCGGTCGACGCCCGCGACGGCGTCAGCACCGGCATCTCCGCCGCCGACCGCGCCCACACGGCCCGGGTGCTCGCCGACTCGGCGACCGAGCCGTGGGAGCTCACCCGCCCGGCCACGTCTTCCCGCTGCGCTACCGCGAGGGCGGCGTGCTCGTGCGCCGCGGCCACACCGAGGCGGCCGTCGACCTGGCCCGGCTGGCCGGGCTGACCCCGGCCGGCGTGCTGGTCGAGGTCGTCAACGACGACGGCACCATGAAGCGCGCGCCCGAGCTGCGCGACGTTCGCCGACGAGCACGGCCTCGCGATGATCTCGATCGACGACCTGGTCCGCTACCGCCGCCGCCACGAGACGCCACGTCGAGCGGGTCGCCGAGACCCGCGCTGCCGACCCGGCCACGGCGACTTCACGGCGTACGGCTACCGCGATCACCGTCGACGGCACCGAGCACGTCGCCCTCGTGCACGGCGACGTCGTCGCGGCGACGGCGAGCCGGTGCTGACCCGCGTGCACTCCGAGTGCCTGACCGGCGACGTCTTCGGCAGCCAGCCGCTGCGACTGCGGCCCGCAGCTCGACGAGGCGCTGGAGCCGGATCGTCGAGGAGGGCCGCGGCGTCGTCGTCTACCTGCGCGGCCACGAGGGCCGCGGGATCGGCCTGGTCGCCAAGCTGCAGGCCTACGCAGCTGCAGGACGGCGGCCGCGACACCGTCGACGCCAACCTCGACCTCGGGCTGCCGGCCGACGCGCGCCACTACGGCACCGCCACCCAGATCCTGCGCGACCTCGGCGTCGCCGAGCGTGCGGCTGCTGACCAACAACCCCGACAAGACCGCCAGCCTCGAGGACTACGGCGTCCGCGTCGCCGAGCGGGTGCCGCTGACGCCGCACCCCAACGACCACAACCTGGCCTACCTGCGCACCAAGCGCGACCGGATGGGCCACGACCTGCCCGACCTCGCCGCCGACCGCAGCCGACCTCGCCGAACGGAGCCTGACCATGAGCGGCGACCGGAGCCCCCGACCAGCGAGCCCGTCGACGCCAGCGACCTGCGGGTCGCCGTCGTCGCGGCCAGCTGGCACGACCGCAGGTGATGGACGGCCTGGTCGCCGGCGCCGCAGCGCGCGCTGACGGACTACCAGGTCGACGGCGCCCGACGTGGTCCGCGTGCCCGGGCACCTTCGAGCTGCCCGGTCGTCGCCAGCGCGCTCGCCGCGCAGGGGTACGACGCCGTCGTCGCGCTCGGCGTCGTGATCCGCGGCGGCACGCCGCACTTCGACTACGTCTGCAGCGCCGCCACCGACGGCCTGACCCGGGTGGCGCTCGACCACGACGGTCGCCGTCGGCTTCGGCGTGCTCACCTGCGACGACGAGGAGCAGGCGCTCGACCGGGCCGGCCTGCGCGGGCTCGCGCGAGGACAAGGGCTACGAGGCGACGTCCGCCGCGCTGCTCACCGCGCAGACCCTGCGCAGAGGTCGCGCGTCGCGCACCGCCGTAGGCTTGGCCGCCCGTGAAGACGTTCGACGAGCTGTGGGCCGAGCTGAGCGAGAAGGCCCGGACCCGCCCCGAGGGATCCGGCACCGTGCGCGAGCTCGACGCCGGCGTCCACGCCATCGGCAAGAAGCTCGTCGAGGAGGCCGCCGAGTCCTGGATGGCCGCCGAGCACGAGGGCCAGGAGCGCACGGCCGAGGAGATCAGCCAGCTGCTCTACCACGCCCAGGTGCTGATGCTCGCCACCGGCCTCGACCCTCGACGACGTCTACGCCCACCTCTGAGGACCCACCCATGAGCCTTCCCACCACGCCCGGCCTGCTGCGCATCGCCGTCCCCAACAAGGGGTCGCTGTCCCAGGCGGCCACCGAGATGCTGCGCGAGTCCGGCTACCGGCAGCGCCACGACTCCAAGCAGCTCACGCTGACCGACCCCGAGAACGACGTCGAGTTCTTCTACCTGCGCCCCCGCGACATCGCGCTGTACGTCGGCGAGGGCACCCTCGACGTCGGCATCACCGGCCGCGACCTGCTGCTCGACTCCGGCGCGAAGGCCGAGGAGGTGCTGCAGCCTGGGCTTCGGCCGGTCGCCGCTTCCGGTTCGCCGGCCCGACGGGGCGCCTACGCCGACCTGGCCCAGCTGGCCGGCAAGCGCATCGCCACGTCGTACGTCGGCGTGGTGCGGGCCTTCCTCGAGGAGCGCGGCATCGAGGCGACCGTGACCCGGCTCGACGGCGCCGTCGAGACCGCGATCCAGCTCGGCGTCGCCGACGTCATCGCCGACGTCGTCGAGACCGGCACCACGCTGCGGGCCGGCCGGCCTGGAGATCTTCGGCGAGACCGATCCTCGACTCCGAGGCGGTCCTGGTGACCCGCGGCCGGCGTGGCCGCCCCGGCCGGCTTCGAGGTCTTCCGAAGGCGCCGGGTCGAGGGCGTGCTGGTCGCCCGCAGCTACGTGATGATGGACTACGACATGCCCGCCGACCGGGTCGACGAGGCGGTCGCCCTGACCCCCGGCATCGAGAGCCCGACGGTCGTCGCCGCTGCATCGCGAGGGCTGGGTGGCGGTGCGGGCGATGGTCCCGCGCGCCGGCGCCCAGCGGCTGATGGACGAGCTCTACGACATCGGCGCCCGCGCCATCCTGGTCACCGACATCCATGCCTGCCGGCTCTGACCGCGGCCCCGTGCCGCCGCTGCCACACACCTGGCGCCCGCTCGGCGTGCGGCTCGCGGGGTGGGTCTTCGGGGTCTCGCTGCTGATCGTGGTGACCGTGGCCTGGCTGGCGGTCGCCGGCCGACGTCCGCGACGCGACGTTCACGTTCCTCCAGCGGGTCACCCTCCTCGGCTTCGTGGTGCTCGGCGGCGTCATCATGCACGCGCTGATGCGCTCGCCGGGTGACCGCGACACCGGACCGCCTCGTGGTGGTCAACGGCTACCGCCGTCACGACTACGACTGGGCACAGGTGCTCGGCGTCTCGCTGCCGGCCGGCGCCCCGTGGGCGACGCTCGACCTCGCCGACGGCACGACGGTCTCGGCGATGGGCATCCAGGGCTCCGACGGCGCAGCGAGCGCGCACCGCCGTCCGCGAGCTGCGGCAGCTACTCCAGGGCTCGTAGCCCCCAGGCGACCGAGAGCGTGTCGCCGTCCTCGCCCGCCGGTGCCAGCACGTGCAGGTCCTCCCCGCTGTTGAACGCGTCGGGGGGAGCCGTCATCGGCTCGACGGCGATCGCCTGCCGCGCGGTGGGCGAGCCGTCGTCCTGGCTGAAGACCTGCAGCCAGGCGACGTGGTGGTCGACCCACAGCGCCACGCCGCGCCCCGACGCCGGGTCGCGCACGGACACCGTGACGCCGCCGGCCGGGCCCCGGGTCAGGTCGGTGTAGGCGTGGTCGAAGACCGTGTCGCGGACCGGCCGCGCGACCCGGAAGTCGTAGCGCGTCCCCTCGACCGGCTCGCGGCCCGCCGGCAACAGTCGGTCGTCGGCGAGCAGCCGGGTCGCCGCCGGCAGGGTCAGCTCCAGGCCGTCGATGCCGTCGTCGCCGACGCGGAGGTAGGGGTGGGCGCCCAGGGCGTACGGCGCCCGGTGCGGCGACAGGTTCGTGGCCGCCATCGACACGGTCAGTCCGTCGGCCGACACGTCGTAGACCACGTGCAGGTCCAGCGTCCACGGGTAGCCGTTCTGTGCCATCAACCGGTGGGTGAGCACCACCGAGTGGTCGGTGTGCTCCTCGAGGTTCCACGGCGACCACCGGACCAGCCCGTGGCTGGCGTTGCGGCGCGCCGGCTCGGTGAGCGCGAGCTGGTGGTCGGTGCCGTCGAAGGTGTAGGCCCCGTCGCGGATCCGGTTGGGCCACGGGATCAGCACCTGGCCCCGGCAGCCGCGCGGGATCTCGTCCTCGGCGAAGTCCGCCACGAGCGGCCGGCCGGCGTACTCCAGGCTGCGCAGGACGGCCCCGCCCTCGGTGACGACGGCGCGGTATCCGCCTGCCTCGATGGGGAACTGCTCGCCGGTGGCCGCAACCATGCGCTCACCCTGCCAGACCTCGCCGGCCCCCTGGCGGCCGGTCCGGCCGCCGGCCCGGCCGCCGTCGGCGCGCCCGTGGCGTCCGGAAGAAGAACCTGCCGATGCACCGCCGGCCCGCGGGTGCAAGAGTAGGAACCATGACGGACACGGCGGCCGCCCCGGGCGGCGTACGAGCCACTGACGTCGCCGACGAGCGGCGCGAGATCGGGGTGACCGAGCTGGTCCTCCGCGACGCACACCAGAGCCTGATGGCCACCCGGATGGCGCTGGAGGACATGGTCGACGCGTGCGCCGACATCGACGCCGCCGGCTACTGGTCGGTGGAGTGCTGGGGCGGTGCGACCTACGACGCCTGCATCCGCTTCCTCAACGAGGACCCCTGGGAGCGGCTGCGGACGTTCCGCGAGCTGATGCCGAACAGCCGCCTGCAGATGCTGCTGCGCGGCCAGAACCTGCTGGGCTACCGGCACTACGAGGACTCCGTCGTCGACCGGTTCGTCGAGCGGTCCGCGAGCCAACGGGATGGACGTCTACCGGGTCTTCGACGCCCTCAACGACGTCCGCAACATCAAGCAGGCGGTGCAGGCGGTGCGCCGCGTCGACAAGCACGCCCAGGGCACCATCTGCTACACCGAGAGTCCCCTGCACACGGTGCAGGGCTACGTCGACATGGCGCACGACCTGATGGAGCTGGGCTGCGACTCGCTGTGCCTCAAGGACATGGCCGCGCTGCTGCGGCCCCAGCCGGCCTACGACATCGTCCGCGCGATCAAGGAGTCGGTCGGCGAGGACGTGCGCATCCACGTCCACTGCCACGCCACGACCGGAGTCACGCTGGTCAGCCTGATGAAGGCGATCGAGGCCGGCGCCGACGTCGTCGACACCGCGATCTCGTCGATCTCGATGGGCCCCGGCCACAACCCCACCGAGTCCTTGGTCGAGCTGCTCCACGGGACGCCGTTACAGCACCAACCTCGACGACGAGCGACTGCTGCGCATCAAGGAGCACTTCGCGCAGGTGCGGCCGCGCTACAAGTCGTTCATGTCGACCATCACCGGGGTCGAGACCGAGATCTTCAAGAGCCAGATCCCCGGCGGGATGATCTCCAACATGGAGTCGCAGCTGCGCCAGCAGGGCGCCGGCGACCGGCTCCGCGACGTGTTGGCCGAGGTGCCGAGGGTGCGCGCCGTGGCCGGCTACCCACCGCTGGTGACGCCCTCCAGCCAGATCGTCGGCACCCAGGCCGTCTTCAACGTGCTGATGGGCGAGTACAAGTCGCTCACCGCCGAGTTCGCCGACCTGATGCTCGGCTACTACGGCACCACGCCCGGCGAGCGCGACCCGGAGGTCGTCGCCGCGGCCCAGGCCCAGACGAAGAAGGAGCCGATCGACGTGCGCCCGGCCGACCTGCTCCAGCCCGAGTGGGAGCGGCTCTCGATCGAGGCGTGCGGCCTCGAGGGCTGCGACGGGACCGACGAGGACGTGCTGACCTATGCGATGTTCCCCGGCGTTGCCACGACCTTCTTCGCCGAGCGCGACCAGGGGCCCCGCAACGTGGGCGTGGACCCCGCCGAGCAGGCGACCGCCGAGCTCGCGGGCGCCGAGCACGGCAAGGCGCCGGTGACCGGACCGATCGACTACTCGGTCACCGTCAACGGGCATGCCCACCACGTGACCGTCGAGCGGGCCTGAGGGGGCAGCGGTGGCAAAGCGCAAGAGCATGCAGGCCCGGACCGAGGAGCTCCTGGAGCGCCGCGCGACAGTGGCCCTGGGTGGCGGCGAGGCCCGGCTGGAGAGGCAGCACGAGCAGGGCAAGCTGACCGCGCGTGAGCGGGTCGAGGCGCTGCTCGACCCGGGGACGTTCCAGGAGACGGGGATGTTCGCCCGCCACCAGTCGACGTACTTCGGGCTCGACAAGGCCGACCTCCCCGCCGACGGGGTGGTGACCGGCGAGGGGGCGGTCCTGGGCCGCCCGGTGCACGTCGCCAGCCAGGACTTCACCGTGGCCGGAGGGTCTGCCGGCGAGGTCCACAGCGACAAGATCGTGGCGATGATGGGGGCCAGCCTCACGACGGGGACGCCGTTCGTGTTCATCAACGACTCCGGCGGCGCCCGCGTCCAGGAGGGGATCGGCTCGCTCGCGGGCTACGGCCGGGTCTTCTACACCAACGTGCTGCTCTCCGGTGTGGTGCCGCAGGTCGCGATCATCGCGGGCCCGTGCGCCGGCGGGGCGGCCTACTCCCCGGCCCTGACGGACTTCATCATCCAGACCCGCCAGGCCCACATGTTCATCACCGGCCCCCACGTCATCGCCCAGGTCACGGGTGAGCAGGTGACCTCGGACGCGCTGGGCGGCGCCGACACCCACATGGCCATCTCCGGGGTCACCCACTTCGTGGCCGACGACGACGAGCAGGCGATGCTGATCGCCCAGAAGCTGCTGGGCTTCCTGCCGCAGAACAACTCCGAGGACCCGCCGGTCGTCGAACCGGTCGAGACCCTCGAGGCCGACCCCGAGCTGGCCGACGTCGTGCCGGTGTCGGAGAAGAAGGGGTACGACGTCCGAGAGGTGATCGCCCGGATCGTGGACCGTGGCGACTTCCTGGAGGTGCAGGCGGGCTACGCCCAGAACATCGTCGTCGGCTTCGCCAGGATCACCGGGCGCACCGTCGGGGTCGTCGCCAACCAGCCGCTCGTGCTGTCGGGCGTGCTCGACATCAACGCCTCCGACAAGGGCTCGGCGTTCGTCCGGTTCTGCAACGCCTTCAACATCCCGTTGCTCACGCTCGTCGACGTGCCCGGGTTCCTGCCCGGGGTCGCCCAGGAGCACCACGGGATCATCCGGCACGGCGCCAAGCTGCTCTATGCCTACTCGGCGGCCACCGTCCCCAAGATCACCGTGGTGCTGCGCAAGGCCTACGGCGGCGCCTACGTCGCGATGTGCTCCAAGGACCTGGGCGCGGACAAGGTCTTCGCGTGGCCGACCGCCGAGATCGCGGTGATGGGCGCCGAGGGGGCAGCCGAGATCGTCTTCCGCCGGGAGATCAAGGCGGCGGAGGACCCTGCCGCCAAGCGCGCCGAGGTCGTCGAGGAGTACCGCTCGACCTTCTCGACGCCCTACGTCGCGGCCTCCCGGGGCCTGGTCGACGACATCATCGAGCCGGCACGCACCCGCGAGCACGTCTCCCGCGCGCTGGAGATGCTGATCTCCAAGCGGGCGCTGCGACCGGCCAAGAAGCACGGGCTGGGGCCGACGTGAGCGGCCCAGAGAAGTCCCAGGGGGAGACGTCCCAGGGGGAGAAGTCCCACGCAGACCCGGTCACCGCCGAGCTGCTGGCCGCCGTCCAGTCGCTCACCGACCGGGTCGCCGGTCTGGAGGCGGAGATCGCGGTCCTGCGCGTCCACCAGCCGATGCCCGAGGACGTCGTGGTGGCGATCTCGGCCGCGGTGGCGGCCTTCTTCGGACACCGGGCCCGGGTACGCCGGGTCCACTACCGGACCGGTCAGGCCTGGGCGCAGCAGGGTCGGGTCGCGGTCCAGGGCATGCACGTCGTCAACAGGTCACGCTGAGGGGTCACGGATGCAGCTCAAGGTCACCGTCAACGGGCAGGTCTACGAGGTCGAGGTGGAGGTCGAGGAGCCGGCCCACCCGACGGTCGGGGCGATCTTCATGTCCGGCGGCAACTTCGCGACCCCTGCGGCCGCGCCGGCCGCCGCGCCGGCGGGCGGCGACGGGTCCGGGGTGCGCGCGCCGCTGGCCGGCACCGTCTCGCGCGTCGAGGTCGAGGAGGGCCAGGAGATCGAGGCGGGAGCGGTCCTGGTGGTCCTCGAGGCGATGAAGATGGAGACCGAGATCACCGCCCCCGACGCCGGCACGGTGAGCCGGGTCCTGGTGTCGGCGGGCGACGCGGTCTCGGGCGGGCAGATGCTGGTCGAGCTGTCCTGACGCCGGTCGGCCTCAGCGGGGGAACCACTCCTCCCAGGTCCGCCGGCTGACCTCGTCGCCGTCGTGCTCGGCGACGGTCTCGATGGTGACGGCATAGCCGTCGGCCGTCACCGCGACGTCCATCACGGAGCGCACCTCGACCTCGACGCCGGGCCAGGTGAGCTCGAAGGCGGTGTCGGCGTGGGCGTGCTGGGCGAACGTCCGGCGGTCGACCGAGACCTCGCCGAGGTAGGTCTCGGCGGCGTGGCCGTCGTACGCCGAGGAGTAGTCGCTCTGCTGGCGGGTGACGGCCGAGGTGGTCTGCTCCAGCACGTCGTCGCGCACCTCCCAGCCGATGCCCTCGGCGGACTCCGCGGAGCGCTCGGCGCCGGGCGAGAAGGAGGGGACAGGCCAGTCGCCGGTCAGCACCGGCAGCTCGAGCGACCCCTCGACGGTGAGGGTCACCGGGTGCGGCGGCGCGACGGTGTTGGGCCAGTCGGCGCCGGCCACGCTGACCCGCAGGGTCTGACCGGCCGCCCACCGGTAGGCGCAGGCGTCGAGCTGGACCACCACGTCGTAGGCCTCGCCGGGCACCAGCGGCGCCGGGGAGTCGTGGACGCCGTCTCTGTAGGCCAGGTCGAGGGTGCCCCGCGACACCAGCGCGGAGGTGCCGTCGGGGAAGACGTCGCAGAGCTTCAGCGACAGCGACGCCAGGGGCCGGTCGGCCGAGACCCGCAGCCGCGCCACCGGGTGTCCGACCACGGGACCGTCCGGGGGTGCGGCCTCCCAGGTGAGCGACCGGGCGTCGTCGAGACGCTGGTCACCGGACTGCCCCCAGGGGAGGTGGCCGGCGCAGTCGATCCAGGCGGCGGTGCCGACGTCCGGGGCGACCACCAGGCCGCGCGGCCCCGGGAGCGGGACCGTCACCGGCCACGTCGGCGGCACCGACGGCAGCCGCAGCCACTGGCCCTCGTGCAGGTCCAGAGCGGGCGCCGGCCGGGTCGAGGAGCGCACGAACACGTCGGCATGGTCCTCCCACGGCTCGGCCGGCGTCTCGGCACGCAGCCACCGGTCGAACCACGCCGCCAGCTCGGTGTCGAGGTCGATGCGGGGGCCGGGCATCGCGGTGGTCGCGTCGGCGTGCGCCCAGGGCCCGGCCAGCAGCCGGTGCGGCACGCCCGCCTCGGCGAGGCGGGCGATCGTGCGGAAGGAGTTGTTGCGGTAGCCGTCGGCCCACCCGGCCACGATCATCACCGGGCAGGCGATCCGGTCGTAGCCCGCGTGGGTGCCGCCGATCCGCAGCGACCCGTGGTCCCAGTAGGCGCCGTGTCGGTGCTCGCGCAGCCAGGTCAGCACCCACGGCTCGTGTGCCTCCAGCCGCCGTCGCCACTCGGCGTCCCAGCCGTCGCCCCAGACCGCCGGCACGGGCGGCAGCACGTTCATCGCCGTCATGTAGTGGCAGTAGTCCACGAGGTCGATCAGGCGCAGCGCGCCGCCTCGCCAGTGCACGTCGTCGGTCCACCGGTCGTCGGTGGCGTAGATCGCGCAGATCGCCCGCAGCGCCGGTGGCCGCTCCGCCGCCAGCTGCAGCGAGTTGAAGCCGGAGTAGGACGTGCCCCACATGCCGACCGCGCCGGTGCACCAGTCCTGCTCGGCCAGCCAGGCGATCACGGTCGCCAGGTCGGTGCGCTCGACCAGGGGGTACTCGTCGGTGGCCTCGCCACCCGACGAGCCGGTCCCGCGCAGGTCGACCCGGCACACGGCGTACCGATGCCGGTCGCGGAGCGCGAGGTAGGAATCGGCGTAGGACGACGTGAGGTCGTCCTTGCGGTAGGGAAGCGCCTCCAGCAGGCAGGGCTGCGGCCCCAGGGAGGCGTCGGGAAGGTAGAGCGTGAGCGCGAGCTCGACGCCGTCGGCCATCGCCAGCCGCACCTCGCGCACGGTCCCCGTCGGGTCGGTCATGACCGCACCGCGTCGAGCAGGGCCATGACCTCGTCGGTGTGCAGGGTCTCACTGGTGTGGCCGGCCCTGCCGACGACCGTGGGGGCGGTGAGCATCGAGTTGAGCACCGCCTCCTCGGTCGCCTCGACGACGGCGGCGAACAACGGGTCGAGGGCGCGCCCGGACGCCAGGGCCGGGCCGTCGGGTCGACCGTCGCGGTCGAGCCGCATCCCGGTGCCGACGCCGAGGAAGATCTCGCCGCTGCCGTGATGGGCGACCGAGCCGGTGCGGGCCAGTCCGAGTCCGACCCGTCGCGCCAGCCGGGCGCAGGAGGCGCCGTCGACGGGCGCGTCGGTCACCACGACGCCGATGCACGAGCCGGCGGGCGCGTGCGGGCCCGAGCCCGAGGGCGGCAGCAGCCGTCCGACCGGTACGCCGGCGACGACGCACTCCTCGCGGACCCCGAAGTTGGTCATCAGCAGCACCCCGACGGTGTGGCCCTGCGGGGTCACTCGGGAGGCGGTGCCGATGCCGCCCTTGAAGTCGAAGCAGGACATGCCGGTGCCCGACGCCGACGGCTCCCTCGTCGGGCGGCGTCGACGAGCCGACCGACGCCAGCGCGGCAGCATGGGCAGCGACGACGTCGTCGTAGTCCACCTGCATCCGTCCGGGCGTCGTTGAGGAAGGAGTCGTCGCACTCGGCGACCACCGGGATCATGACGTCCTCGGCGACCTGCGGCGTCGCGCTCGAGCTCGATCCGGCAGGCCGCGTCGTAGACGCGGCCGAGCTGCAGGTGGAGGTCGAGGTAGACGGGGGTCTCGGCGGCTCCCCACTCGGCGGCGGTGATGAACCCGGTGCACTCGCCGGCGCCGTTGAGCACCGCGCCTCCGGCCGGGAGGGGCCGGTGGAAGGCGTCCTCGGCGAGGAGCAGGCAGGTCACGCCGGTGCGCGCGATCCCGCGACCCTCAGGCGGGTCGGGCTCGTCGCGCCAGACGGTGGCGTGCCCGAGACCCACGCCGGCGACGTCGAGGACGGAGTTGGTCGGGCCGGTCGGGAGCGACCCGATCGTGATCCCCAGGTCTCGCGCACGCGGCATGCCGCCCATCCTGCCGCATCGCACCGGGTGGGATGCTGTCCGCCATGACGTTCTCCACCCCCGTCGTGTGGTCGCCGGACGACCCGCCGGCACGAGCCTCGCCACGAGGTCTGGGTCGGCGTCCCGACCGTCGGCACCGAGGTGCCCGGCCGGGTCGACGCGATCCTGGCGGCGATGGGGGAGCGGGAGCCGCTGGCGGCCGACCCCTACGACGACGAGATCCTGCGGCGGGTCGTCACGACCGCGACCTGCTGGCCTACCTCCGTGGCGCGCACCAGGCGTGGATGACCGGCGCCGTATGCCGAGGTGGTCGGCCAGGACCGGGTGGTGCCCTACTTCTTCCCGACCCACGCGCTCGCGCAGGGGATGCCGCTGCACCGGCCGGCCGCGGCGCACGCGCTGGCGGGGGGCTACTGCTACGACACGATGACGCTGGTCGGGCCGGGCACCTGGGAGGCGGCCCGCGCGGCCGTCGACGTCGCGCTCACCGCGGTCGACGGTGGTCGCCGACACCGGCCGGTCGGCGTACGCCCTGTGTCGGCCGCCGGGCCACCACGCCACCCGCAGCGGCTTCGGCGGCTCCTGCTACCTCAACAACGCGGCCGTCGCGGCGGAGGCGCTGCGGGCCGCCGGGCACCGCCGGGTCGGCGTCCTCGACCTCGACGCCCACCACGGCAACGGCACCCAGGCGATCTTCTGGGATCGCCCGGACGTGCTCTACGCCTCGCTCCACGTCGACCCCGGCGCCGGCTGGTTCCCGCACGTGCTGGGCTACGCCGACGAGCGGGGCGCCGGCCCGGGGGAGGGCTGGACCCGCAACGTGCCCCTGGCTCCCGGCACGGGCGACGCCGCGTGGACCGCGGCAGTCATCGAGCTGACCACCTGGCTGCACGCCTCGGGCTGCACGGCGATGGTGGTGAGCCTGGGCGTCGACGCGGCCGCCGAGGACCCCGAGAGCCCACTACAGGTGACGCGCGAGGGCTTCCACACCGCCGGTGGCGTGATCGCCGCCAGCCTGCGGCCGACGGTGATCGTGCAGGAGGGCGGATATCACCTGGAGACGCTCGGCGCCCTGGTCGACGCGTTCCTCTCGGGGCACGAGGCATAGCACCGACCGTCCGCGCGATGCCCGGCGAGGATCGGCCCTCAGGCGGCGACCCGCCCGCGCACCAGTCGGTCGGTGCCGAGCACCAGCGCGGCGGCCGCGCCCGCGCCGGCGAAGACGAGGAACGACCCCGTCACCGTCGACATGATGCCCGGATCCACGATCATGGTGCCGGCGAGGGCCAGCATCAGCATGCCGCCGACGAGCTTGAGGACGCGGCCCTGCTTCTCCTGGATCCTGGTCGCGCGCAGCGTGAAGACGGCGGTGAGGAAGATGGCGAACTCGTCGAGCTGGTAGATCAGCATGTAGACCAGCAGCAGCACCAGGAAGGTGACGACGCTCGCTTCCTGGGCGCTCAGCAGGTTGGTCCACAGCACGGGGAAGCCGGCGGTGCAGCCGAACTCCACGAGGGAGACGCCGGCCGCCAGGACGGCCGTCGACCCGACCAACGCGGGCACCGAGTCGCTCTGGGTCAGGACCCGCCGCATCCGCGCGTAGATGCCCGGCTTCTTGTCGTCGGCGATGGTGAGGGAGACGCCCTTCTTGAACCAGAAGTAGTCCTTGATGCTGATCAGCGCCATGGTCAGCGCCACCAGCGCCACGGTCACGCGGATCCAGGGCGCGAAGCCGACGATCGTCATCACCGAGAACATGCCGAGGATGAACAGGGCGTAGACCATCGCGGTGACCGCGATGAAGGTGCCGCCCACGAGCAGGGTTCGGCGTCGCGAGCCGTGTCGGAGGGACATTGCGATGAGCACGGTGAGCACCCACAGCGAGCAGGGGTTCACGCCGTCGACCACGGCGATGAGCAGAGTCGACACGAGCAGGGACTTGTTGGCGAGCTCGACGCGACCCACCCCCGGCACCTGGATGTCGCTGCGGTCGGTGGCGATGGCGGCCGGGGCGCCGGCAGCCAGCCGCACCGTCGACGGGTCGGGGCAGCCGTCGGCGAGGCAGGTCTCGGCACGGGCGATGATGTCGCCCTCGGTGGCCCCCCGACGGAACCCGACCCAGGCGTCCTCGCCGATGAAGATGACCGGGACGCCCGACGCGTCGATCCGGTAGGCGCCGGCCATCGCCTCGAGCCGTTCGCGGTTGGCGTCGTCGTGCCAGACCTCGTAGGCCCGGACCTCGAGTCCCGGGTGCCGCGCCGCGAGGTCGGCGAGGAACGGCTCCGCCTCGGCACAGTGCGGGCACCCATCGCCGTAGTAGAAGTAGACGACCGTGTCCTGCTCGGGAGTGTCCGCCGCTGCCGCTGCCGCCGCCGCCGCCGACGCCGTGCCGGGGGTGAGCAGGCCCCCCAGGATCCCGAGCAGCAGCAGGACGAGGACCCGCATCACCAAGGGGCGGCGCTGGCCGGCTTCGGTGGGCATCGACGTTCCTCTCCAGGGGCGCTGGGCGGGCGCCCCGCGGTCGACGCTACTACCGGACGTAGTAGCGCGGAGGCGTTTGGAGACACTAGAACACAGGTTCGAATTGGCTCTATGATCCGCCCATGGCCTTCCTCCCCCCTCCGCGCGAGACCCCCGGTCGACTGAAGGCCGTGCCCCGTCCGGACCGCGCCTACGCGCCGCCCGGCTGGCCGGTCGAGGTGCGTCCCCCGGACGCCCCCGGGTGGGAGCAGAGCGCCGCGGCGTGGCTGCTGGACCAGTGCCCGGCCGACTACCGCGGCTACCCTGGGCTGCGGCGCCACGTCGTGGTGCTGGCCCGCTTCGCGGTGCTGCACGTCGAGGCCAACCAGGCGGCCTGCCGGCGTGGGCTCAGCGAGGCCCGAGGGGGGCTGCGCGAGGTGGCGACGCCCGACGAGGTCGAGGCGGCCGTGGAGACCTTCCAGCGCGAGGAGGCCCGACTGGTCGGTGTCCGCCGGGCCGTCGGGCTGGTCGAGGAGGCGCTCCGCGGGCGCCGCTACGCCCCTCGCCTGTGACGCGCTCCAGCGGCGGACGGCGCCACCTGCCCTGCGCGCATGCCTGCGGGTGCGAGACGATGGGCCCATGACCGCCTCGATCACCGTGATCCCCATCCCCGCGGCCGGCGCCGAGGACGTCGTCGTCGCCACCGGCGGCCCCGACGAGGGCTGCGTGTTCACCGGCACCGAGGACGGCAGCCTCTGGCGCGTGAGCCACGACGGGTCGTCGGTCGAGCGGGTGGCGCGCACCGGCGGACGTCCGCTCGGCCTCGAGATCGATCCCGACGGCCGGCTGCTGGTCTGCGACGCGCGCCGCGGCGTGCTCCGGGTCGACCCGCGCACCGGTCGCAGCGAAGCGGTCGTCGAGCAGGTCTTCGGCCGGCCGCTGCGCTTCACCAACAACGCCGCGATCCACAGCGATGGCGACCTGTACTTCTCCGACTCCTCGCTCCACTTCGGCATCGACCACTGGAAGGACGACCTCGTCCAGGACACCCGTTCCGGGCGGCTGCTGCGGCGGGGGACGGGAGGCGGGGTCTCGGTGGTGCTCGAAGGGCTGGCCTTCGCCAACGGGGTGGCGATGGCGGCCGACGAGTCCTACGTCGCGGTGGCCGAGACCGCGGGCCGCAGCGTCTGCCGCCTGTGGCTCACCGGGCCGCATGCCGGCCAGATCGACTTCCTCTGCGAGGACCTGCCGGGCTACCCCGACAACATCGCCCGCGGCAGCGACGGGCTCATCTGGGTGACCATCGCCTCGCCCACCGACCCGGTCGTCGAGCTGCTGCACGTCGCGCCCCGGCTGCTGCGCAGGCAGGTGACCAGGATCCCCGAGCGGCTGCAGCCGGCGCCGAAGCGCACGGTGCGGGTGCAGGCCTACGACGACGCCGGCACCCTCGTGCACGACCTCGACGTCGACACCCCCGACTTCCACATGGTCACCGGCGTGCGGGAGCACGACGGCCGGGTCTGGGTGGGAACCCTGCACGAGTCGGCGATCGCCGTGCTGGACCGCTGACTGGCTACAACTGACTGGCTACAACTGACTGGCTACAGTGGAGCGGATGCCTCCCGGCCGGTCGGCCGGCGCCTGAAAGACGGAGGACCATGGGCCTGCTGGAGTCGATCTCGACCCCGCGCGACCTGCGCGCCCTCACCGACGACCAGCTGA
This sequence comes from uncultured Actinomycetota bacterium, assembly GCA_963719955.1. Classification (GTDB taxonomy): domain Bacteria; phylum Actinomycetota; class Actinomycetes; order Propionibacteriales; family Nocardioidaceae; genus Nocardioides. The sequence goes on from CAVRDV010000002.1 coordinate 1,649,426, forward strand.
TCGCGCTGGCCAGCGAGATCCGCGACCTGATGGTGGCGACGTGCGCGCGCACCGGCGGCCACCTCGGCCCCAACCTCGGCGTCGTCGAGCTGACGATGGCGATCCACCGGGTCTTCGACATCCCCCGCGACCGGGTCGTCTTCGACACCGGCCACCAGGCCTACGTCCACAAGCTGCTCACCGGCCGTGCCGCCGGCTTCGACGGGCTGCGCCAGGAGGGCGGGCTCTCCGGCTACCCGAGCCAGGCGGAGTCCGAGCACGACATCGTGGAGAACTCCCACGCCTCCACCGCGCTGTCCTACGCCGACGGGCTGGCCAAGGCCTACGCCATCCGCGGCGAGGACCGACACGTCGTCGCGGTGATCGGCGACGGGGCGCTGACCGGCGGGATGGCCTGGGAGGCGCTCAACAACATCGCGATCGCGCAAGGACAGCAGGCTGGTGATCGTCGTCAACGACAACGGCCGCTCCTACACCCCCACCATCGGCGGTCTGGCCACCGCGCTCGACGTCGCTGCGCACCAACCCGCGCTACGAGCAGGTGCTCGACGTGGTCAAGCAGCGCCTCACCGCGGTCAAGGGCGTCGGCCCCGCGGCCTACGACGTGCTGCACGCGATCAAGAAGGGCATGAAGGACGCCCTCGCCCCGCAGGGCCTCTTCGAGGACCTCGGCCTGAAGTACGTCGGCCCGGTCGACGGCCACGACCGCGCGGCGATGGAGCAGGTGCTGGCTCAGGCCAAGCGGTTCGACGGCCCGGTGATCGTGCACGCGCTGACCCGCAAGGGCTTCGGCTACGACGCCGCCGAGCGGCACGACGCCGACCAGTTCCACTGCCCGGGGCCCTTCGACCTGGAGACCGGCGAGGAGAAGCCCAAGGGGCGGATCTGGACCGACGTCTTCGCCGACGAGATCGTCGCAGATCGGCGAGCGCCGTCCCGACGTCGTGGCGATCACCGCGGCGATGATGCACCCGGTCGGCCTCGACGCGGTTCCAGGCAGCGCTTCCCCGAGCGCACCTTCGACGTCGGCATCGCCGAGCAGCACGCCGCCACGTCGGCGGCAGGGCTCGCGATGGGCGGCCTGCACCCGGTCGTCGCGCTCTACGCGACGTTCCTCAACCGCGCCTTCGACCAGGTGCTGATGGACGTCGCGCTGCACCGCTGCGGGGTCACCTTCGTGCTCGACCGGGCCGGCGTCACCGGAGACGACGGCGCCAGCCACAACGGCATGTGGGACATGTCGGTGCTCCAGGTGGTGCCCGGCCTGCGGCTCGCCGCGCCGCGCGACGCCGCCCGGCTGCGCGAGCTGCTCGACGAGGCCGTCGAGGTGGACGACGCGCCGACGGTGGTGCGCTTCCCCAAGGGCGCCCCGCCGACGGACCTCGAGGCCGTCGGCAGGGCCGGCGGCGCCGACGTCCTGGTCCGCAACGGCACCCACGACGTGCTGGTCGTCGGCGTCGGCTCGATGGCGACGACGGCGGTCGACGTGGCCGAGCGGCTGGTCGCCCAGGGCATCGGCGTCACCGTCGTCGACCCGCGGTGGGTCAAGCCGGTCGACCCGGCGATCGTCGAGCTGGCCCGCGACCACCGGCTGGTGGTCAGCATCGAGGACAACGGCGTGGTCGGCGGCGTGCGGCGCGGTGCTGCTCCAGACGCTCAACGCCGCCGGCGTCACCACGCCCGTTCCGGCTGCACGGGATCCCGCAGGAGTTCCTCGGCCACGCCAAGCGGGACGCCATCCTCGAGCGGGTCGGGCTCACCCCGCAGGCGATCGCGCTGGAGGTCGTCGAGCTGATGTCGCGGGCCGCCGGCGAGCCGCTGACGAGCGACGTCCCGCACTGACCCCCGCCCGGCCAGCGTGCAGTCAGGTCAGTGGGACGGGAAGTGCTGGGCCAGCACGAACGAGCGGAACAGCTCGGCCGCGGGGAGCAGCCGGCGGGTCGGTGACCAGGCCAACCCGATCTCGCGACTGGCCCCTTCGTCGGTGAGCCGCACCAGCCAGGGGGCGCCGGGCATCGGGGCCTCGGGGTGGGCATCCATAGCGGGCAGGATCGCGACCCCGAGGCCGGCCGCCACGAAGCCCTGGACCGTCGACAGGTCGTCGCTCTCGAACACCACCTCCGGGCTGAAGCCGGCGGCTCGGCACAGGTCGTCGGAGAGGACTCGCAGCTGCCACTCGGGGCGCATCATCACGAAGTCCTGGTCGCGGGCCTCGCTCAGCCCCACCTCCTCGAGCTGCGCCAGCCGGTGACCCGGCGGGACTGCCAGGAACAGCTGCTCGGTGAACAGGGGCTGCCAGGTCACGTCGGCGTCGGAGGCCCGCCGCGACGCCAGCTCCATGTCGACCTGCCCCCGCACGACGAGGGAGGAGCCGAGGGCGTCCTGGGCCTGCAGCAGCCGGAACCGGATGTGCGGGTGGTCGACGCGGAACCGGCGTACGACGTGAGGGACCAGCCAGGTGCCGAGTGAGAGCTGGAAGGACATCGTGACCGTGCCCTGCTCCGGGTCGAGCAGCTGGTCGACCGCGGCCAGCCCGTCGTCGAGCTCGTGCATCGCGCGGTCGACGTGCCGCTTGAAGGTCGCGCCGGCCCGGGTGAGTCGCAGACCGCGCCCGGAGCGCTGCAGCAGCGGTGCGCCGACCTCCTGCTCCAGCCGCGCCAGCGCCCGGGAGACGGCCGGCTGGCTGAGCATCGCCACGTCGGCCACCTCGGTCACGGTGACGCCGTCGGCCACCTGCTGGAACCAGCGCAGCACCTCGGAGTCCATGCCACATGACTCTATCGCATGAATAGACAAGCATGCCGGTTATTGGACGTATAGCCGCTGGTCAGAGGAGAATAGAGCCATGAACATGAACGCCCCTCTTGCCTCCCGTCCCGCCCGCGCCACCCGCGCCCGCGAGGCCGGTCTGTGGACCACCTTCCGCGCCGAGGCCCGCGCCCACCGGGCCGCTCGGGCCGAGCACAAGAAGCTGCGCGCCGCGCTCGCGGCCTACAACACCCCCGAGGCCATCAACGACCTCCTGGCGATGGTCGACCGCTCCGGCGCGCCCGCCGGCGAGGTCCGCGCCATCCTCACCGACAACCTGGTCGAGTACCAGCGGCACCACGCCGGGCGCGTGGCGTGCTGACCGCACCGGCCGGCATCCGGCGGCCGCGGCGGCCGCCGTTCGGTCCTGGTCCGGTGCGGGCCTGGCTGGAGCACCGCCGCGAGCAGCTCCCCGGAGGCGCCGCGGACCCGTCGGCGGCCACCGCCGCCGCCCGGCCGCCGGGCGGCAGCGCCGGGCAGCCCCGCTGAGAGGCGCGCCGCACCACCCGCCCCCCGGCACACACGACAGCCGGCGGCGAGACACTCAGGTGTCCCGCCGCCGGCTGTTCTTGTGGGGGCCGCAGGCCGGCCGGTGGGGGGTTGGGGGGCGACCTGCGGCGATGCCTCGCTGTGCTCCGGTTCAGCAGATCCTCGCCGAGCCGGGCAGCAGGTCCCGGAAGACTCCTTGTCGGATGTCGTCGGTGAGTCGCCAGTCGGCCTCCGAGTTGCGCTCGGAGTCGAAGTAGGACAGCGCCGCGCCACCGAGCTCGACCATGTCCTCATAGGCTCTGGTCAGCCACTCCGGGTCGTCCATGGCGCTGGTGCGGGTCAGGCCGGTCTCGGCGATGCCCCACGCCGTCCCATGGGCCTCGGCCCAGGCAGCCAGCTTGACGTAGTAGGACCGCATGTCGAGGTGCTTGGTGCCGGTGCGGCCGTTGCGCGTGACGTTGAAGGGGTTGTAGGCATCCACGGCGGTCACGTCGACGTGCTGGTCGCCGGGCCACTTGGTGGCGATCGTGTTCTGGTCCTTCGCGAAGGTGTTCCAGCTGCTGTAGATCACCGTGTAGGCGACGTTGTCGGTGCGGCTGTGGATGATCGGCGCCACGCGGCGCTGCATGCCCACCCACAGATCCAGGTCACCGTCCTTCTCGGGCTCGTGGTGCACCGCCAGCCAGACGGGGCCCGGCACGGTGGCCAGCTGGTCCGCCAGCTCGCGGGCCCAGGCATCCCCGGCACCGCTCGACATCTGGCCCCACGAGTGGGGAGCCTTGAAGCTGATCCACGGCAGACGACCGGCCTGGACGTCCTGGGTCGCGATGCGCACCGCCGCGGTGATGCGGTCGGCGGCGTAGTAGGTGCGGTGCACGCGCATCGTCGAGCCGACCTGCCGCTCGCGGTCGAGGATGTCCCCGTGGCCGCTGGACGCGCCGAGGTACGTCTGGCCCGGCGAGGGGATGCCCATCGCGTCGGACACGCAGCCCGACGAGGGCGCCTTGGTCGGGGTGGACGTGGGCGCCGAGGTGGGCGCTGACGAGGAGGGGGACGCCGTCGGGGTCGACGACGTGGGCGAGGAGGTCGGCGAGGGGGTCGGCGTCGTCGTCGGCGAGGACGTCGGCGTGGGGCTGGACGGCGAGGGGGTCCCGGGCGAGGTCGTGGGGACCATCGACAGGTCGTCGACCAGAAGGGCGTCGCCGGCGGCCAGCTTGCGGCCGACCACGTTGAGGTCGACCTTGGAGCCGGTCGTCTCGGAGGTGTAGGTCAGGCTGACCCGGCTCCAGCCGTCGGCCTCGGCCTGGAAGCCCTGCTGGCCGAGCGTGGCGCCGGCGCCTGCGGAGACCTCGCGGACGCGGATCTTGCCGCGCACCGGCTCGCCGGTCGCACGGACGTAGGCGGTCACCTGGTAGCTGAGTCCGGCGGTGGTGCGGGGGAGGGTCGGGGCGCGGTCGTTGACCACGACGTTGCCGCCGGTGGTGGTGCTCAGCTTGGCCGACCAGCTCCCGCTGACCGACTGGTCGCCTCGGGCGAGCTCCTGCGACGCCTTGCGGTTGACCTTCCAGCCGGTCAGGCCGTCCTCGAAGCTGCCGTTGACGACGAGCTCGCCGGGGGCCTTCGCGACCTGGGCGTGAGGCTCGGGGGCGCGGGCGGAGAGGCCTCCGCCGATCGCCCAGGCGGCCGCGGGCAGCACGACCACGCCAGCGACGACACCGGCGGTCACCGCTCCTCGGCGGGTGGCGCGGGCCGGAGCGGATGTCTCGGTGGGGGCTCTGTGCCGGGGGGCGGACGAGTGGACAGGGGGGTTGGTGTTGCTCATCAATCCTCCGCGCGCGGCGAGTCCTGGACCGTGCGTGTCATGCTGCGGGGTCGGCCAGACGACGTTGTCTAGACCTTCGGCCAGCGCCGACCGTAACCGAATCGTTACCGTTCCGGCAAATCCCCGAGGCCCGCGTGTCGCCCAGCAAGACAGACCCCCGGCTCGACCCCGCCGTGGAGGTCGGGCCGGGAGCCTGGTCGTGCGTCGTGCCGGCGCCGCAGGAGCTCAGTGGAAGCGCCGGCCGGTCGCCTTCTCGGCGATCCCGGTGCTGTCGAGCAGCATCGTCAGCCCGCCGTTCCAGAACGGAGAACCCGGCGCCGGTGATCATCGCCAGGTCGAGGTCCTCCGGGGCCGCCACGACGCCCTCGTCGAGCATCCGGCGCGCCTCGTCGGCCAGCGCCGTCGAGCACCCGTGCGCGCACCTCGTCCTGGGTCAGCACGACCGGCTCGGCCGGTGTCTCCTGCAGGCCTCGACCTCGGGGTCGATGGCAGCCGTCGGGGCCGTAGTACGACGTCTTGCCGGCCTCGACCACGCCGCTTCAGGGCGGGCGAGACGTAGAACCGGTCCGGGAAGGCCGCGGCGCAGCGTCTCGTTGTTGTGCAGGGCGATCGCCGGGCCGACGAGCGACAGCAGCATGAACGGCGGCATCGGGGCGACGCCGGCGAACGCGCCGTCGGCGACCGGCACCGGGGTGCCCTCGTCGACGATCCGGCCGACCTCGCCCATGAACCGGCCGAGCAGCCGGTTGACGATGAACGACGGGCTGTCCTTGACCAGGATCGTGGTCTTCTTCAGCGCCTTGCCGGTCGCGAACGCCGTCGCCAGCGTGGCGTCGTCGGTCTGCTCGCCCTGGACGATCTCCAGCAGCGGCATGACGGCGACCGGGTTGAAGAAGTGGAAGCCGACGACCCGCTCGGGGTGCTCGAGGTCGGCGGCCATCTCGGTGATCGACAGCGACGAGGTGTTGGTCGCGAGCACGCACTCGGCGGACACGGCCTTCTCGACGTCGGCGAAGACGGACTTCTTCACCGACATCTCCTCGAAGACCGCCTCGATGACGAAGTCGGCGTCGGCGAAGACCTCGCTCTTGTCGACCGCTCCGCTGACCAGGCCCTGGAGCCGGTTGGCCTTGTCCTGGCCGATGCGGCCCTTCAGCAGCAGCTTGTCGATCTCGTCGTGGACGTAGCCGACGCCCTTGTCGACCCGCTCCTGGTCGAGGTCGGTCAGCACGACCGGCACCTCGAGCCGGCGGACGAACAGCAGCGCCAGCTGGCTGGCCATCAGGCCGGCGCCGACGATGCCGACCTTGGTCACCGGACGGGCCAGCGACCTGTCGGGCGCGCCGGCCGGCCGCTTGGCCCGCTTCTGCACCAGGTCGAAGGAGTAGAGCGACGCCACGCAGCTCGGGGGTGGCGGCCATGTCGGCGAGCGCCCGTCCTCTGCGGCGAAGCCCTCGTCGCGCGTCGCCGTGCGCGCGCCCTCGATCAGCTCGATGGCGCGGTAGGCCGCCGGGGAGGCGCCGCCGGTCTTGGAGTCGGCGATGCCGCGTGCCCGGGTCAGCGCGGCGTCCCACGCCTCGCCACGGTCGACCTCGGGGCGGTCGACGGACTGCTGGCCGGTGAGCACGCTGCCCGCCCACAGCAGCGACTGCTCCAGGTAGTCGGCGCCGGAGAAGCAAGCGTCGGCCAGACCGAGGTCGAACGCCGCCCGGCCGGTGAGCGTCTTGCCCTGGTTGAGCGGGTTCTCCAGGATCAGCGGTGACGGCCTTGTCGGCGCCGACCAGGTTGGGCACCAGGTAGGCGCCGCCCCAGCCGGGGATCAGCCCGAGCATCACCTCGGGCAGGCCGACCGCGGCCGCGGAGTCCATGACCGTGCGGTAGTCGCAGTGCAGCGCGACCTCGAGGCCGCCGCCGAGCGCCAGCCCGTTGACGAAGCCGAACGACGGCTTGCCGCCCTCGCCGAGCTTGCGGAACACCGCGTGCCCCAGCTCGGCGATCATCGCGGACGCCGTCGACGCCGCCGGCGGCGAGCGACGTCAGGTCGGCACCGGCGGCCAGGATGAACGGCTTGCCGGTGATGCCGACCGAGGTGACCTCGGCGTCGCCCAGCGCGGCGTCGATCGCCTCGTTGAGCGCGATCAGCCCTTGGGGGCCGAACGTGTTGGGCCGGGTGTGGTCCTGGCCGTTGTCGAGGGTGATCAGGCCCATCACCCCGCCGCCGGCGGGCAGCGTGACCTTGCGCAGGCGGGCGCGGGTGACCACCTCGGCGTCGGAGGCCATCGCGGCCGCCCGCGCCAGCAGGGAGTCGATCGGGGTCGGGGTCGTGCTCATCAGGCGGCTCCCTCGGTCTTCTCGCCGGTCCAGCGGGGGTTCTCCCAGATCACGGTGCCGCCCATGCCGATGCCGATGCACATGGTGGTCAGGCCGTAGCGCACGTCGGGCCGCTCCTCGAACTGCCGGGCCAGCTGGTTCATCAGCCGGACGCCGGAGGAGGCGAGCGGGTGGCCCATCGCGATGGCGCCGCCGTAGGGGTTGACCCGCTCGTCGTCGTCGGCGATGCCGTAGTGCTCCAGGAAGGCGAGCACCTGGACGGCGAACGCCTCGTTGATCTCGAACGCCTCGATGTCGTCGATGGTCAGGCCGGCCTTGGCCAGCGCCTTCTCGGTGGCCGGGATCGGGCCGGCGCCCATCACCTCGGGCTCGACGCCCGCGAAGGCGTAGGACACCAGGCGCATCTTGACCGGCAGCCCGAGCTCGCGCGCGGTCTCCTCGTCGGCGAGCAGGCACGCGGTCGCGCCGTCGTTGAGGCCGGCGGCGTTGCCGGCGGTGACCTTGCCGTGCGCGCGGAACGGCGTCTTCAGCGCGGCCAGCGACTCCATGGTCGTCTCCGGGCGCATCGGCTCGTCGGCGACGGCCAGCCCCCAGCCCTCCTCGGCCGAGCGGGTGGCGACGGGCACCAGGTCGGGCTGGATCTTGCCGTCGGCGTACGCCGCCGCGGTCTTCGCCTGCGAGCGGACGGCGTAGGCGTCGGCGCGCTCCTTGGTGATGGTGGGGTAGCGGTCGTGGAGGTTCTCGGCCGTCTTGCCCATCACCAGGGCGTCGGGGTCGACGAGCCGCTCGGAGAGGATGCGCGGGTTGGGGTCGACGCCCTCGCCCATCGGGTGCCGGCCCATGTGCTCGACGCCGCCGGCGATGACGACGTCGTAGGCGCCGAAGGCGATGCCGCCCGCGGTGGTCGTCACGGCGGTCATCGCGCCGGCGCACATCCGGTCGATGGCGAAGCCCGGCACGCTCTGCGGCAGACCGGACAGCAGCGCCGCGGTGCGGCCGATGGTCAGGCCCTGGTCGCCGATCTGGGTGGTCGCCGCGATCGCGACGTCGTCGATCCGCTCGGGCGGCAGCCCGGGGTTGCGACGCAGCAGCTCGCGGATGCACTTGATGACGAGGTCGTCGGCGCGGGTCTCGGCGTACTGACCCTGGGCCTTGCCGAACGGGGTGCGGACGCCGTCGACGAAGACGACCTCTCGGAGCTCTCGGGACACCGTCTCTCCTTCGCAGGTGGGGGAGCCCACGACGGCACGGCGCAGTGGCGTCGGCCGGGCGGGGTGCCGATCAGGTTACCCTCCGGTAACAACGGATCGCAGCCCACCCCGGTGTGGGGCGGGTCACGGCCGGAATATCGTGAGCGGTGCGGTCGCTTGGGCCTGGTGCAGGCACCGCACCGCGGTACCCCGAGAGGAGAACGCGTGAGCCAGCGTCTGGTCCACATCGTCGACGAGGTCTCGGAGCTCGCCGCCGTGACCGAGCTGACGATGGTGATCGCCCTCGACGGCTTCCTCGACGCGGGGTCCGCGGGGGTGCTGGCCGCCGGCCACCTGGAGTCGCTGTCCGGCGAGGCCGGTGGCGGCAAGGTGGTGGCCACCTTCGACGTCGATCAGTTCCACGACTACCGCGCGCGCCGACCGGCGATGTCGTTCGTCCGCGACCACTACGCCGACTACGACGCCCCCCGGCTGGTCGTCCGGCTGCAGCACGACAGCGCCGGGACGCCGTACCTCCTGCTGCGCGGCCCGGAGCCGGACAACCGGTGGGAGGCCTTCTGCGCGGCGGTGCGCGAGGTGGTCGAGCAGCTGGGCGTGACCCGCGTGGTCGGGCTCGGTTCGGTGCCGATGGCGGTGCCCGCACACGCGGCCGATCGCGATCACCCCGCACGCCAACGCCGCCGATCTGCTGACCGCAGAGAGCCCGTGGCGCGGCGAGCTGCGGATCCCGAGCAGTGCCCAGGCGCTGCTCGAGCTGCGGCTGGGGGAGTGGGGGCACGACGCGCTCGGCTACGTCGCCCACGTGCCGCACTACCTCGCCCAGCTCGACTACCCGCAGGCCGCGGTCGCGCTGCTCGAGCAGCGTCGAGATCGGCGGCCGGCTCACCGTCGACCTCAGTCCGGCTGCGTGCCGCGGCGGACGCACGCGAGGCGGAGATCGCGCAGCTACCTCACCGACAACGAGGAGGTGGCGCGGGTGGTGGCCGGGCTCGAGCAGCAGTACGACGCGTTCCAAGCAGGCCGAGGACACCGGCTCCAGCCTGCTCGCCGGCGACCAGCCGCTGCCGACCGGCGAGGAGCTCGGCCGCGAGTTCGAGCAGTTCCTGGCCGGGCTCGACGGTCCTGAGGGTCGCGGCGACGGAGCGACGGGCGGCCGGACGGCTGGCCCGACAGCGACCCGCGGCGGAGGGCTGAGGTGCCCGCGTCGGCGGCCGAGCTGGTCGCCCTGCTCGACGTGGAGAGCCTCGATCTCGACCTCTTCCGGGGGCAGCAGCCGCAGACCGACCGGCAGCGGGTCTTCGGCGGTCAGGTGGCCGCACAGGCGCTGATCGCGGCGATGCGCACGATCGACCGCGGCTACGCCGTGCACTCGCTGCACTCCTACTTCCTGCGGCCGGGCGACACTGCGGTGCCGATCATCTACGACGTCGAGAGGCTGCGCGACGGCCGCTCCTTCGGCACCCGTCGGGTGGTGGCCCGCCAGCACGGCCGCCCGATCTACTACCAGACCGTCAACTTCCAGCGGGCGGAGGAGGGCTTGGACCACCAGGACCGGATGCCCGAGGTCGCCGGACCCGACGACGCCGTACGGTTCCTCGACCTGATGCGCGAACGCGGCGGCGTCGACGCCGACGCGCTCGCTCGCGAGTGGGCCGCGCTCGACATCCGCTACCTCGGCAACTCGCGCATGGGGCTCCCGGAGGACCCGGACCACCCGGCCCGGTCGCAGCTGTGGATCCGGGTCGACGGCGACCTCGGCGACGACCCGCAGCAGCACGTGGCCGCGTTCACCTACGCCAGTGACATGACGCTGCTCGGCGCCACGCTGGTGCCGCACGGTGTCACGCTCGGCACCCGCGGGATGCAGGCGGCCTCCCTCGACCACACCATCTGGTTCCACCGGCCGTTCCGTGCCGACCAGTGGCTGCTCTACGACCAGTCGTCGCCCTCGGCGTCCGGGGCGCGCGGCCTGGCGATCGGCCGGGTCTTCGCCGAGGACGGGCGGCTGGTCGCGACGGTGGCCCAGGAGGGCCTGATCCGGCTCCGCTCGGAGAAGGCCTCGGAGGCCGGCTCCTAGCATGACAACGGTGTAGTTCCAAGGCGACGCGCCGAACTCCATGACAGGGCAGTTCTTTCCTGGCATCGTGGGGCACCTGTGTGGCGCCAGTGTCATCTGTGACTGATGTGACTGGTGCCTCTTCCCTGCATGGAAGGTGCTCCCCGTGTCCCGACTCTCGGCCCGGCTGCTCGCGCTCCCGGTGTCCCTCGCCGCGATGCTCAGCCTCGGCGTGACCCTCGCCCCCGCCGACGCGACCGACGGCTCCGGCGGTGCGGTCGACCGGCAGACCGCTCGCCCGGGCGGGCCGCAGCCCGACGGCGAGGACGACAGCCTGCCGCACGGCCGCCCGGTCGACCCGAAGATCGCGGCTCGCGCCGCTGCCAGGGTGGCGGTGACGGCCTTCGAGATGCCGTTCCCGTGCGGCCAGGAGTGGACCGGCACCACCCGCTCCAGCCACAGCCCGAGCGCGCTGTCGATCGACTGGAACCGCTATGGCGACGACGGCGACCCGGTCGTCGCGTCCGCCCCGGGCCTGGTGACCACGGCCTACAGCAGCGTCACCGGTGGCTACGGCAAGTGGGTCGTCGTCGACCACGGCAGCGGGGAGAGCACGCTCTACGCCCACCTGTCCGCGGTCAACGTCAAGGTGGGCCAGCGCGTCGACCAGGGACAGCTGCTCGGCGCGGTCGGGACCACCGGCAACTCCACGGGCCCGCACCTGCACTACGAGCAGCGCTACCAGGGCGGCGTGATGACGCCGTACTTCCACGGATCGAAGTTCTCCTTCGGCTCCACGCTCGCCTCGAGGAACTGCGTCGACCTGCCGCTGTCGGCGGACCTGCTGGGTCGCAAGAACACCGAGCTGGTGCTCTTCCGGCGTGCCCCCACGGCGAAGTTCCTGGTCCGGCGGACCAAGAAGCCCCCGAAGGTCATCGAGTACGGCCACGCCACCGACGACCCGGTGCTGGGCGACTGGGACGGCAACGGACGCGCCAACGTCGGCGTCTTCACCGCCGCCAAGCGGACCTTCCGGCTGCTGGCCGCCGGCGAGGAGCAGACGGTCGTGTTCGGCAGCCGCAAGGACAAGCCGGTGGCCGGCGACTGGGACGGCGACGGCACCTGGGAGGTCGGCGTGCGCCGGGCCGCCAAGGCCGCGTTCCGGCTGCGCGCCGCCGATGGGAAGGTCACCGTCGTGCCGCTCGGCGACGCGGGGGACCTGCCCGTGACCGGCGACTGGGACGGTGACGGTCGCACCGACCTCGGCGTCTTCGACCAGGCCACCTCGACGTTCACGCTGCGCCTGGTCGACGCCGGCGGCCTCGTGTGGACCGCGAAGGTCTCGTTCGGCGACCCCGGCGACCTGCCGGTGGTCGGCGACTGGGACGGCAACGGCAAGAGCGACCTCGGTGTCTGGGACCCGGTCACCGCGGTCTTCAGCCAGCGCAAGGCACCCGCCCCGACCACGACCTCGCGTGAGGTGACCGACATCCGCTTCGGGCGCCGTCGCTGAGCGCGCCCGCTGACCTACGGTGATCCTGTGAGCAGTCCCTACCCCCTGGCCACCCCGCAGCGCAGCGGCTGGACGCCGCTGCGGATCAGCGGCGTCGTCCTCACCGTCCTCTCCCTCGTGGTCGGCGCCGTCTGTGCCGTGAAGCTGGTGGTGGCGGTCGCGACGCCGGCCGCCCGGCTGATCCAGAGCGAGGCACGCACCACGCCGCTCGACGAGTTCATCGACCTCGACGCGGGGAGCCACCGGGTCTACGTGCTCGTCCAGGGCCAGCCCGGCAGCTACCAGCCGCCGGGGCTCGGGCCGGGCGACATCGAGGTCGCCGGACCCGCAGGCGCCGTCGTGGTCCGGTCGGTCTCCCTGGAGGAGGAGATCGACCTCGTCGAGGGCCACTACGTCGCCATCGCGGCCTTCGACGCCGAGTCCGACGGACAGTACCGCGTCACCATCGCCGGGGCGCAGGAGACGGTCGTGGTCGGTCCGTCGATCCTGTCCGGCGTCGGCCGGGCGGGCGGCTGGCTGGTCGGCACCCTGGTCAGCGGGCTGGTGCTGCTGGTGGGTCTCGGGCTGCTGATCGCGTCGTTCGTCCGCCGCCGACCCGCGGCCACGCCCTACCCGGCGTACCCGGGCCAGGCCTCGGCGCCCTCTCAGCAGACCCCGCTGCAGCAGACCCCGATGCAGGAGACCCAGCAGACCCCGGCCGGCTGGTATCCCGACCCGCAGTCGCCGCAGCAGCTGCGCTACTGGGACGGCGCGGGGTGGACCGCGCACGTGCAGCCGCGCTCCTGACCCTGGTGGCGCGAGCCGCTCAGCGGGCGAACGTCTTGCGGATGGACTGGACGGTGTCGACCTCGGCGACCGTCTTGTCGTCGCGGTAGCGCACCACCCGCGCGAAGCGCAGCGCCATGCCGCCGGGATAGCGCGTGGATCGCTGGACGCCGTCGACGGCGATCTCGACGACCTGCTCGGGCCGCAGCGGCACGACGTAGCCGTCGCGCATCGACGCCGGGTCGAGCGCCAGCTCGGTGAACCGCTCGGTCTGCCAGGCGAGCATCTCGTCGGTCATGCCCTTGAAGGTCTTGCCGAGCATCACCAGCTCGCCGGACCCGGCGTCGAGGGCGCCGAGGTGGATGTTGGAGAGCCAGCCCTCCCGGCGCCCGGACCCCCACTCGACGGCCAGCACGACCAGGTCGAGGGTGTGCACCGGCTTGACCTTGACCCAGGCCGCGCCGCGCCGGCCGGCGTCGTAGGCCGCGGCCAGGCCCTTGACCACGACGCCCTCGTGGCCGTCGGCGAGCGCCTGCGCTGCGAAGGCCTCCGCCTCGACGACGTCGTCGGTCACGATCCGTGGCACGCGGTGCTGCTCGGGGACGAGCGCGTCGAGCACGGCCAGCCGCTCCGCCAGGGGCGCGTCGAGAAGGTCGCGACCGTCGAGGTGCAGCACGTCGAAGAAGTACGGCGTCACGGCCACGCCGCCGGCCTGGGCGGTGCGCGACGCGGTCTCCTGGAAGGGCCGGGGCCGTCCCTGCTCGTCGAGGGCGAGGCCCTCGCCGTCGAGCACCAGCTCCCGCGCGGGCAGCGATCGGACCACGCCCACGACCTCGGGCAGCCGCTCGGTGATGTCGTCGAGGCTCCGCGTCGCGACCACGACCTCGTCGCCGCGGCGGTGCACCTGCAGCCGGATGCCGTCGAGCTTGCGGTCGACCGCGACCGCGCGGCCCTCGTCAGGGCGCTCCGCCCTGCCCACCGCCCTGCCCACCGCCCTGCCCACCGCCTTGCCCACCGCCCTGCCCACCGCCTTGTCGACCGCGGTGGCCACGTCGGGAGCGCTGGAGGCGAGCATCGGCAGCACCGGGCGGCCGACCTCGAGGCCGACCGCGTGCAGCGCGGGCGCCCCGCCTTCGAAGGCGGCACCGACGACCGGCACCGTGCCGCCGGCCAGCATCGCGGCCCGGCGGACCGTCGCCAACGGCACCTCGGCGGCCACGGCGACGGCCTCCTGCACCAGCGAGTCGAGCGCGCCCTGTCTCACCGAGCCGGTGACGACGCCGCGCAGCCACTGCTGCTCGGCCGCGGTCGCCCGTCCGACGAGCTCGGCGACGGCGGCCGTCCGGGCCGCCTGCGAGCCCGGACCGGCCAGGGCCGCGAGCCGGTCGAAGGCGGCGTGCACCTCCAGCGGCGTCAGGGTCGGCTCCGCCGCAGGCTCCGCGTCGACGCCGATGCCTCGCCACCCGACGCCGGTGCGCCGCTGCAGCAGCGCACCGCCGAGGTAGGAGGTCACGACCTCACGCTCGGCCGGCTCCGCCCGCGTCAGCGTCTGCGCCAGCGCCGCGACCTTGGCCTTGCGCGAACGCGTCGCGGTCACCGCCGCGGAGGTGGCGACCAGGTCGGCGAGCAGCATGCCGGTCATCGTGCCACCCCGCGCCGACACGGTCGCCGCGATGGGCCGGCAGGCATCGTCAGCCGCGGTCGCGCACCACCACCACGTCGTACGACGTCACGTCGGGCACCCCGAACTTCGCGTTGGGCAGCGCCAGCCGGTTGCCGAACCGCGCCACCGTCGTCGGCACCTCGAAGAGCGGGCTGGTGACCTCGCGCAGCAGGCGGCCGCCGGCGAGGTCGCCGTCGAGCTTGAAGACGCCCACCTTGTTGAGCCTGTTCTGCACCGCCCAGAGCCGACGGCCCTGCACGAGGATGCCGTCGACGTTGGGCAGGTCGAGCCCGGTGGCCGCGCTGGCGCCCGTGCGGGGGTTGACCGTGTAGACCGTGGCGTCGGCCGAGTGGGCCACGAGCAGCGTGCGACCACCCCGCGCCGAGGCGATGCCGTTGAGGTTGAAGCCGCCGGGCGTCTCGCCCGCGGGCCCGGTCAGCGGCAGCACCCGGACGTCGCCGAGCTTGCCGCGGCAGGTGATCGGCACGAGATAGAGCTCGCCGGCTGCGGAGTTGGTGAACCACGCGCCGTCGCGCGTGACGGTGACGTCGTTGATGAAGCCGGGCCCGAGGTCGAGGGCGACGACCTCGGCGCCGGTGCGGGTGTCGTAGACGAAGGCCTGGCCGGTGGGGCCGCCGGCCACGAACAGGTAGCCGGTGCGGCGATCGACCTTCATTCCGACGGCCACCCGGCCGTCGGGAGCGTCGATGAAGAGCTCGGCGGTGCCGCGGCGCACGTCGCCGCGGAAGATGTCGCCGGTGGCGAGGTCGCCGGCGAAGAAGGTGCTGCCGCGACCGGCCGCGATCCCCTCGGCCCCGCCGGCTCCCGGCAGCTCGATCGATCGATCGGCCGGCGGTCGCGCGGCAGCGGCCGGCGCCGTGGCGAGGAGGGGCAGGAAGGCCAGGGTGAGCAGCGCGCCGGCCAGGCGCCGAAGCAGGCGACCACGGGGCACGGGTCGGGGGTGTCGCATGAGTCCTCCCGGACGGTCTCGAGGGTCGCGGGGACGGGTCTCGATCGGCGGTCCACCGCGATGATGTCCTCGACCATAGCCCGGCGCGCCAGGGGCTTCCGCTGGCCCGATTCCTGAGTAGAGTCCTCCTCGATCACTGCTACGGGGGTGGCTCCACGAGGAGCCGCAAGTCGATCGTCATGCAGTGGACCCAGATGAGGCCCGGCAGACGTGCGTCGACCAGTCGTCGCACGACGGGGAGCCGGGCCCGACCAGAGAGGAACCTGCATGAAGATCCGACCTGAGCGACGCCAGAAGCGGGCGTCCCAGCGTGCCGCCGGCTGGGCTGCCGCCGGCGCGCTCGTGATCGCCGCAGCCGTGGCACCCCAGGCCCTCGCGCCGCAGGCCGGCGCGGCGCCCGCGAGCACCACCGCAGCCAGCGCTGCGGCCGCTGCCGCCGCGCCCGCGGCCAGCACCCGGGCGCGCACCCTCAGCGACCTGCGCCGGGTGCTGCGTGCCCGCACGACGGCCTACGCCGGCGCCGCGCCGGCCTCGCCCAACCCGTCGCTCGCGCTGCTGCCGCCGGGGGTCAAGCCTGACTACCAGGGGTGGGCGCAGCAGGCGAAGCGGCTCTCCGCCGCCAGGCTCGCGAGCAAGGCGCACCGGTCGTCCCGGGCGCTGGCCACGGTGCCCGGTGTGACCTACCAGGAGAACGAGGGCCCCGGCGAGCGCGGCTTCAACGACACCCTCGCCTCCGCCGAGACGGTGGCTGGGTTCGGCACCGGCGCCGGCCTCGAGCCCGCGGCGACCATCCTCGGCACCATGAACCCGGCCTCGGTGCCGGGCTGGGCCTACCGGTCGCTGAAGCCCAACAAGGAGAACGACGGCCGCCCCGGCAAGGCTCGCAACCTGCGCGTGTCCAACCGCTACCAGGCGGTGAAGGTCGAGGGCTACCGCGGCGACGCGCCCGGCAAGGGCAACCGCGCCAAGGACGACTACGACTGGTACCGCCTGAAGCTCACCGAGGGCGAGCGGCTCACCCTGTCCATGGCCCGCAAGTCCGGGAGGCTCAAGCCGGCCCTGGTGCTGCTCGACAGCGACCTCAACTTGGTGGACGACTCGTTCTCGCAGTACCGCAACACCGTCTCTCTCGACGCCTCCGTGTTCGAGAGCGGCACCTACTACGTCGTCGCGTTCGGCTGGTGGGGCGGGAACGGCCCCACCACGGGTGACTACCTGCTCAAGGCCGGTGCCGCCGACGGCGACCCGGACACCTTCGCCGTCGACCTGGCCGCCGGCGACGTGCTGGCGGCGTCGCTCAACGTCAAGGGCTGGGTCGACGTGATCGGCCCCGACGGCACCGAGTCGCACGCCTCCAACCAGGACGCCAGCTTCATCTACCCCGCTCGCCAGCCCGCTCCCGGGTGCGCGCGGACGCGGGCTCAGCGACTACGTCGCCCGCGAGGACGGCCGCTACTACGTGCGGTTCAGCGGCGGTGACGGCCCCTACATCGGCCGCCTGGAGGTCTACCGCTACGGCGGCGAGGGTGCCCCGGCGCCGCAACGGATCTATCTCGACGTCGACGGTGCGCGCATCAACACCAGCATCTGGGGCGGCTGGGGCGTCGTCGAGCTCTCGCCGCTGGCGAAGTACCTCCCGAGGTGGGGCCTCGCCGCCAGCGACGAGGCCGCGGTGGTCGCCGGGATCAAGGCCAACGTGATCGAGAACGTCGAGAGCGATCTGGCCGCCAACGGACTCAGCGGCACCGTCGACGTCGAGGTCACCACCAGCCTCGACGGGCCGGACATCAGCGCCGAGCCCGGGGTCACCACGGTGATCGTCGGCGGCTCGATCGCCGAGAGCGGCGTGCCTACCATCGGCATCGCCCAGTCGATCGACCCGGGCAACTTCGAGCGCACCGAGAAGGCCCTGGTGCTGCTCGACGTGCTCAGCGGCAGCCCGGACTACTGGGGGGATGCCTCGCTGAACTCCCACCTCACCGAGGAGAGCGACCGGGTGGCGTTCGTCGCGCAGGGGGTCGGCAACGTGACCAGCCACGAGATCGGCCACGTGATCGGCAACTGGCACACCGACAACACCAGCAAGCGCACCAACCTGATGGACGCCGGCGGCTACGGCTTCCGCCGCCTGTTCGGGGTCGGGCCCGATCGGGTCGGAGGAACCGCCGACGACCGTGACGTCGACTTCCAGGTGGACACCTACGACCTCTACGAAGGGTTCCGCGGCAGTGAGGACTCCATCACCCGGTCGACCTTCGCGATGAGCAACTAGGAGCCGTTGCAGGGCAGTCGAGAGGAGGGCCCGGGTCGGCGTCAGCCGCCGATCCGGGTCCGCACCTCGAACAGCTCGGGGAAGAACGTCAGGTCCAGCGCCCGGCGCAGGAAGTCGACTCCGCTCGAACCGCCGGTGCCGGTGCGGTGGCCGATGGTGCGCTGGACCACCTGAAGGTGCCGGAAGCGCCACTGCTGGAAGTTGTCCTCCAGGTCGACGAGCTCCTCACAGGTCTCGTAGACGCCCCAGTGCTGCGTAGGGTCGGCGTAGACCTCGGCGATGGTGTCGACCAGCGCGGGGCTCATCCGGTAGGGCTGCGACCAGTCGCGGTCGAGCAGCGTGGCCGGGACGGCGTACCCGCTGCGGGCGAGCAAGGCCAGGAACTCGTCGTAGAGGCTCCGCTCGTGCAGCAGCGTCTCGAGCTCCTGCCGGGCGGCCGGGTCGTGGCCGAAGACCTTGACCATGTCGGCGTTCTTGTTGCCGAGCAGGAACTCCACCTCGCGGTACTGCGCGGACTGGAAGCCCGAGGACGTCGCGAGGAACGGCCGGATCAGGGCGTACTCGCTCGGGGTGAGCGTCGCCAGCACGGCCCACTGGTCGGTGAGCGTGTGCTGGACGTGCTTGACCCGGGCCAGCCGCTTGAGCGCCTCGGCCAGCCGGTCCTCCGCGATCAGCGCGCGCGCCGACCGCAGCTCGTGGACCATCAGCTTGAGCCAGAGCTCGGAGGTCTGGTGCTGGACGATGAAGAGCAGCTCGTCGTGCTGAGGCGGATCGCTGAGCGGCTGCTGGGCGGCCAGCAGCAGGTCGAGCCGGAGATAGTCGCCGTAGGACATGTCACGGCTGAAGTCGCGCTGGATGCCGGCCTCGAGGTCGCGGCTCACCGGCTGGTCCGCGGGAGACGACGAACGAGCGGCGTGGTCGGTCACACCGGTCAACCTAGTGGACCGCACCGAGGCCGCCCGTGCGAGCAGTGTGGGTGCGCCGAGTGCGCCGCGCTCAGCCGGCCACGTAGAACTTCCGCAGCGTCTCGGAGATGTGCCAGATGGTGCGGTCGCCCTTGTTGAGGCGCACCACCGTGCCGGTCGACAGCGGCAGCACCTCGCCGTCCTCGAACTCGATCGAGCCACGTCCGCCGATCACGACGAACACCTCGTCGCACTCGACGTCACGCGCCATCCCGGGCGACATCTCGTGGACACCCACCTCGGCGCCGGCGATCTGGGCGATGCTGCGTGAGCCCGCGGTCGGGAAGCCGCCGAGGATCTCGTCGGCGGGAATGCGCTGCCGCGGCAGCTCCGTGGCAAAGACGTCCACGTCCACGTATCGCAAGGTCATGGGGGAATGGTGACATCCCGAGCGTGTGGTGCAGGCCACTCGAGGCCAAATACCGGGCCCTGGTCTGGACAACTATTTTCTTCACCCGATGAACGGTTTGACCGTGCCTCCGGAGGGGTAGTCGCCGACTGCCCGACCGTGGGCGGTCGGCGGCGTGGGCTACCGTCCCGGGCATGACGTCGGCGCCCTTCGATGCTGGTCGCGACGGCGGCGACGACCGCGGCGACCGGGGCGCCACGCGCGTCTGGCGGCCGGGGCGGCCGTGCCCGGTGGGGCGACTGATCGGCCCGCTCCGGCGCGGCGCCGGGGACCCGACGTACCGTCTCGACGGCCAGGACCACTGGATCGGGATGCGCACCCCCGTCGGCCCGGCCACGCTCCGGGTGCGCGCCGAGCCGGCGCTCGGCGAGGTGCATGCCGAGGCCTGGGGAGCGGGCGCGGCCTGGGCCCTCGACGGCGTGCCGGCGCTGCTGGGCGACGGCGACGACGCCGCGGGCTTCACGCCGCACCACCCGCTGGTCGCGGCCGCCTGGGAGCGCTACCCCCACCTGCGGATCGGCCGCACCGACCGGGTGATGGAGGCGCTGGTGCCGGCCGTGATCGAGCAGAAGGTCACCGGGCAGGAGGCGTTCGCCGGCTTCCGCCGGCTGGTGCACCGGTTCGGGGAGCGCGCGCCCGGCCCGGGGGAGCAGCGGCGGCTGTGGGTGCAGCCCGCGCCCGAGAGGGTGCGTCGCGTCCCCTCGTGGGAGTGGCTGAAGATGCACGTCGACGGGGCCAGGTCGCGGCCGATCGTGCACGCGGCCGGTGTCGCCGGGTCGCTGGAGCGGCTGGTCGGGCTCGACGGCGACGAGGCGGACCGGCGGCTCCGCTCGCTGCCCGGTGTCGGGGTCTGGACCAGCGCCGAGGTGCGTCAGCGTGCGCTGGGCGACCCCGACGCGGTGTCGTTCGGCGACTACCACCTCGCCAAGCAGGTCGGGTGGGCGCTGTTCGGCCACGACATCGACGACGAGCGGCTGGCGGAGGTGCTGGAGCCCTACCGCCCTCACCGGGGCCGGGCCGCGATGCTGATGCTGGCCGTGGGAGCCCGCCGACCGCGTCGGGGCCCGCGGATGGCGCCGCGGACCCACCTGCCGGCCCCGTAGGCCCGCCGGTGCCGCACCGATCGCTCAGCCGGTCGTGTAGCCCAGTCCGAGACCGTCGTGCTCGAGCGTCAGAGCCTGTCCGTCCAGTGTCGCCGCCACCGGGCCGTCGAGCACGGTGAGCACGTGCGTGTCCTGCGGCTGGGTCTCCGGGCTGCACGCGATCCGTGGCGTGGCCACAGGGCCGATGACCAAGCGGTCGCCGTCCTGCTCCCAGCTCCCGCGGAAGCTGCGGCAGCCGGTCGACCCGGTCACGGTGCCGTCGTCTCCCAGCAGCAGGCGGGCGGGCTTGCCGACGGTGGAGGAGGCCGCCTCGCCGTCGAGCAGCGTGGTCAGCGTCCAGGTGGTGCCGACCAGATCGGCCTGCGGGACCGGCGGCACCGGCGCGAACTGCAGGGTGACGCCGTCGCCCGACGAGAGTGTGAGCCGGTCGCCGACCGCCGTGACCGTGGAGACGCGCTGGAGAGCCGTCAGGTAGGCGCTCTCCAGCGTCATCCGGGGCTCGTCGCAGGCCATCTCGGTGCTACCGACCCCCCCGACGGTGACCTGGTCGCCCTCGCCGGTGGCGGTGGCGAAGTACTGGTTGCACGCAGCCGTCCCGCTCCACCCGTCGCCGTCGATCGTCAGCGTCACGACACCGGCGGACAGGTCGAGATCGGTGCCGTCGACGGTGCCCGTCGTCAGCTGCCAGTCGCCGTCGAGGGCCGCGGGGTCGGTGCCGAGGCCCGGCGTGGTGCCGGCGCAGGCCGTGAGCAGCAGCACCAGGGCTGCTGCGACGGTCAGCCGGCCGATCGTGGTCGGGCCGGTCGTGGTCGGGCCGGTCGTGGTCGGGCCGGTCGTGGTCGGGCCGGTCGTGGTCGGGCCGGTCGTGGTCGGGCCGGTCGTGGTCTGCGGGTCGCGCGGGCGCATGGGTCCTCCGGTGGTGGTGCGGTGCCGATGAGACGGCTGTCGACCGGTTCCCGTTCCCGCTCGCGGGGGACTGTCGGCGGGGCCCCGTAGGCTCGTCGCCATGCGACCAGTGACCGACCTCGAGCGCCGGGTGGCGCCGTTCCAGGTCGTCTCCGACTTCCAGCCGTCGGGTGACCAGCCGGCGGCGATCGCCGAGATCGTCCGGCGGATCGAGGGCGGGGAGAAGGACGTCGTCCTGCTGGGTGCCACCGGCACCGGCAAGACCGCGACCGTGGCCTGGGTGGCCGAGCAGCTGCAGCGCCCCATCCTGGTCCTCCAGCCCAACAAGACGCTCGCCGCGCAGTTCGCCAACGAGCTGCGCCAGCTCTTCCCCGACAACGCGGTGGAGTACTTCGTCTCCTACTACGACTACTACCAGCCCGAGGCCTACGTCCCCCAGACCGACACCTACATCGAGAAGGACTCCTCGATCAACGAGGAGGTCGAGCGGTTGCGACACTCGGCCACCAACACGCTGCTCACCCGTCGCGACGCGATCGTGGTCTCGACCGTCTCCTGCATCTACGGCCTGGGCACCCCCCAGGAATACGTCGACCGCATGGTCCGGCTCCGGGTGGGGGAGGAGCACGACCGCGACTCCGTGCTCCGCCGCCTGGTCGACATCCAATACACGCGCAACGACATGACCTTCACCCGCGGCACCTTCCGGGTGCGCGGCGACACACTCGAGATCTTCCCGGTCTACGAGGAGCTCGCCGTCCGGGTGGAGTTCTTCGGCGACGAGATCGAGCGGCTGATGACGCTGCATCCGGTCACCGGAGAGGTGCTCACCGAGGACCAGGAGCTCTACGTCTTCCCCGCCTCCCACTACGTCGCCGGCCCGGAGCGGATGGAGCGGGCGATCAAGGGCATCGAGGAGGAGCTCGCCGAGCGGCTCTCCACCTTCGAGCGGCAGGGCAAGCTGCTGGAGGCGCAGCGGCTGCGGATGCGCACGACCTACGACGTCGAGATGATGCGCCAGGTCGGCTCCTGCTCCGGCATCGAGAACTACTCCATGCACATCGACGGCCGCGGTCCCGGCACCGCCCCCAACTGCCTGCTCGACTACTTCCCCGAGGACTTCGTGCTCGTCGTCGACGAGTCGCACGTGAGCGTGCCGCAGGTCGGCGGGATGTACGAAGGCGACATGTCGCGCAAGCGCAACCTGGTCGACCACGGCTTCCGGCTGCCCAGCGCCATGGACAACCGACCGCTGAAGTTCGAGGAGTTCCTCGACCGGATCGGGCAGACGATCTACCTCTCCGCGACCCCGGGCGACTACGAGCTCGACAAGGTCGGCGGCGTCGACCGCGCGGTCGAGCAGATCATCCGGCCCACCGGCCTGATCGACCCCGAGGTGGTCGTCAAGCCGACCAAGGGGCAGATCGACGACCTGATCCACGAGATCGGCGTCCGCACCGAGAAGAACGAGCGCATCCTGGTCACCACGCTGACCAAGAAGATGTCGGAGGACCTCACCGACTACCTCCTCGACGCCGGCGTCCGCACCCGCTACCTCCACTCCGAGGTCGACACCCTCAAGCGGATCGAGCTGCTGCGCGACCTCCGCCTGGGGGAGTACGACGTGCTGGTCGGCATCAACCTGCTCCGTGAGGGCCTCGACCTGCCCGAGGTGTCGCTGGTGGCCATCCTCGACGCCGACAAGGAGGGCTTCCTGCGCTCCGGCAAGTCGCTGATCCAGACGATCGGCCGGGCCGCCCGCAACGTCTCCGGCCAGGTCCACATGTACGCCGACCGGATCACCCCCTCGATGGAGCAGGCGATCGACGAGACCAACCGCCGCCGCGCCAAGCAGGTCGCCTACAACACCGAGCACGGCATCGACCCCACCCCGCTGCGCAAGAAGATCGCCGACATCACCGAGATGCTCGCCCGCGAGGACGAGAACACCGAGGAGCTGCTCGCCACCTGGCAGCACCTCGACCCGAAGTCCAAGAAGGCACCCGTCCCGGGGCTGTCGAAGCTGAGGGAGGACGGCCGAGCGCCCGACCTCGCCGGTCTGCCCAGCAGCGACCTCGCCGAGCTGATCCAGCAGCTCACCGACCAGATGAAGGCCGCTGCCGCCGAGCTGCAGTTCGAGGTGGCCGCCCGGCTGCGTGACGAGATCTCCGAGCTCAAGAAGGAGCTGCGCCAGATGATCGAGGCGACGAAGTGAGCATCGCCCGGCACGCACGCTGGCGGCGTTCTCGTCGCTTGACGGCCAAGCCCGGGCCGCCTGCGCTCCTCGGCCTTGCCATCGCACGCGCCGGACGACGCTCACCAGGAGGGACGAGATGACGGTGCGTGAGGTCCAGGTGACCTTCGACTGCGCCGACCCGGGAGCGCTCGCCCGATTCTGGTGCGAGGTGCTGGGCTACCAGATCGACTCGCCCCCCGAGGGGTTCGACTCCTGGGAGGCGGCGCTCGACGCCTGGGGGGTCCCCGAGGAGCGGCGCAACGACGTCTCGGCCTGCTCGCCGCCGACCGGCCACGGCCCGCGGCTGTTCTTCCAGAAGGTGCCCGAGGGCAAGGAGGTGAAGAACCGCCTGCACCTCGACGTCCGGGTCGGCACCGGCATGGTCGGCGAGGAGCGGGTGGCTGCCCTCGAGGCCGAGTGCGCGCGCCTGGAGGCACTCGGGGCGACCCGGGTCCGGCTGATGACCGCCGACGAGGAGAACGAGTCGTGCCTGGTGATGCAGGACATCGAGGGCAACGAGTTCTGCCTCGACTGAGTGGCCTGAGCACACGGATACGCCACCAAGGCCGCCGCGCTCCTCGGCTGGGCCTTCGAGACCCCGGGGTCGTCTCCGACTCGCGGGTCTACCCCTTGCTGAGGCGCGACTGGGCCGTGGGGGAACTCATTGGCCGACGGTGACCGGACGGCCCCGACGGACACACGCGTGCCAGGTGGATGAGGTGCCCCCTCCTTCTTGTGAGCGGATCTGCCGATGCGCGGTCGCTGTCTTGTACTACGCGGCACGAGTCATCCGGTGACCTGGCTCCAACTCGAACGCAAGCCATCGTGGCCCGCCGCCGCAATGCCGTAAGTGGGAACAGAGCCAACGTTATTCCCACTTACGGTGCTAGTCTGGAATAACGGGCCAGATGCTCCCGTTTAGCCAGTATCCCGCCAACAGCGAGGGGTCCAGAGTGGACGGGGTCGCCGACAACCGGGCGCCCGGGGCATGGCCTGCACATCGCCAGGACGTACGGCCATGGCAGCAGACGGTGCGAGGCGGTACGAAGGACGACCGGATGCTGCGCGAGGTCACGGTGTGGCTGCCCCCGCGGATCGCCGGTCGCGACCTACTCATCCCGTCCAAGCTTGCTTCGCGCATCGAAGACTGCCTGCGCGAGATAGCCGCGCTGGATACCAGCCACGGGGCCCATCTGGGTGCGCTGGGCACGATGTTGCTGCGCACCGAGTCCGTCGCTTCCTCCAAGATCGAGCAGGTCGAGGCCGACGTCACCGACTACGCCCGCGCACTCCACGGGATGAAGTCGAACCAGTCGGCGACCTCGATGGCCGCCGCCACTGTGGCGTTGGAGGAGCTCATCGATTCCGTCAGCGGGGGTGACCACCTCACCACAGACGCGGTGCTGCGATCGCACCGGGCGCTGATGCACGGCGATCCGGGCGAGACGGCGTACGCCGGCCGGACCCGCGACATGCAGAACTGGATCGGCGGCAGTGACTACTCCCCACGCAACGCCCTGTACGTCCCGCCACCGCCGGAGACGGTCGACGGCTACATGGACGACCTGGTCGCGTTCGCTAACCGTGACGACCTCTCCGCGATGGTGCAGGCCGCGGTCGCGCACGCACAGTTCGAGTCCATCCACCCGTTCACGGATGGTAACGGCCGCATAGGCCGGGCCCTGGTCAATACGGTGTTTCGGCGACGAGGAGTGACGACCACGGTCGTTGTGCCCCTGGCCTCGGCCCTGGTCGCCCGACGGGAGGCCTACTTCGAGGTACTGACGCGGTATCGCGAAGGTGACCCGGAGCCGATCATCGCCGCGTTCGCGCGCGCCTCGAGCCTTGCCGCGCAGGAGTCTCGAGTAACCGCCGCTCGAATGGCGGAGTTTCCCCTGGGATGGCGCGATGCGGTCGGGCGGGTTCGCAGCGACAGTGCGACCGCGCGGCTGCTGGCGGTGCTGCCGGCAATGCCGGTCTTCTCGGCGGCGGAGGTCGAGCAGAGGGTGGGCGGGGCGACGAGTGCGCTGTACCGGGCCGTCGAACTTCTGGTCGAAGCAGAAGTGCTGCGGCCGCTGACCGACCGCAAGCGCAACCAGGTTTGGGGAGTGGGCGACATGCTCGACGAGCTCGACGACCTCAGCGACCGGATTGGCGCGGCCGCACGCGCGGACATCTGACGCACAGCCTGGGGACGAGCACGGCCTGCATTGGTCCTGGGGCGGTGCGGCGCATTCGCATGCCGCGAAGCGGTCGGACATGCCGCGTAGCGGTCGGTCAGCCGATCAGCGAGCGTCTAGCAAGCACGGCCTCGCTCGACGTGCCAGCCGACCGACTCGCTCCTCTCGAACTCTGGGCGTCGCACGATGAGACCCCGCTCGTTCCGAAACGTCACGGAGGCCAGACGCCCCTGTATTGCGGTCGACGTCGAAGGTCTCCTCGTCGAGTCCCTCCTCGACCTTGCTTCGGTTGATGTTCGACGCCACTTCGGCCTGTGACGAATCGGCTGGGTAGATCACGGGGTCTGTGACGAAGCCGTATCCCAGGCCTGGTGAGCACGCCCGTTGTTCGCCAGAGGTCGAGGGCGGCGTCGACTCAGTGGGGGGCGAGGTCGCTCCCGGGTTCACGGCCTTGGCTGAGCCGCGCTGCTCGGTCGCACAACCTGAGAGCGCGGCGACCATCGGGATGATTGCGGCGAGAGCCTGCAGGCGGGACATGCCCCTCGGACGATCCCTCCACCGCATCGGTTCCACGGACGCACTCTCATGCTGCGTGGCGTGCGCACGTGTCCCGAGTCGAGTGGGCGTCTGGCGTCGAAACCGGATGCGGGCGCCCTATCTGCGTCGGTGGAAGCGGACGTCGCCGTGGGGGAGGCGTTCGGCGGTGTAGGCGACGTCGTGGGCGCGTTGGTGATGGTGGTGGCAGAGCAGGAGGCCGTCGTCGAGGTCGGTGCGGCCGCCGCGGGACCAGGGTTGGTCGGCGTGGTGGGCTTCGCACCAGGCGGCGGGGATGTCGCAGCCCTCGGCGCGGCAGGTGCGGTCGCGGAGTCGGAGCGCGCGGCGCTGGGCGGCGGAGAAGAGTCGGCGGGTGCGGCCGAGGTCGAGGATCTCGGAGTCGCCGCCGAGGACGGCGGGGATGATGTTGGCGGTGCAGGCGAGGCGGCGGGCGTGGGCGGCGGTGATCCGGTCCCCGGCGGTGTCGCCGGTGGTGTCGTCGCCGAAGACATGTCCGCTGTCGAGGTCGGCGGTGGCGAGGTCGGCGAGCAGGGCCTGGAAGGGGATGGTCACGACCAGCGTGGTGGCGTCGCCGCCGTGCAGGGGGAGGCGAGCCGGGTCGAGGGCCTCCAGGAGCTGGCAGAACGCCTCGCCGAGGCGGCGTGGGTAGGCCGGCCGGGCGAGCGGGTCGCGGCCCTCGCCGAGCCGAGCGCCATGCTCGTCGCCCCCGTCGGGCTGGGTGCGGGGGTTGGTGAAGGCCGCCAGGTAGGTGGCCAGCCGGGTGGCGGTGGCGTCGGGCAGCAGACCGGACAGTCGGGTGGTGCCGTCGCCGACCCGGCGCAGGCTCAGCCGGGTGCGGCGGTGGGCGTCGGCCTCGAGCGCGGCGAGCCGGCGGGCCTCCACGGCGTCGGTGATCTCCGGTGCGACCACCTCGAGGATCCGGCGGCCCAGCCGGGCCAGCTGCCGGGGGCCGAACTCGGCGGCGTGCCGCGACCAGGGTGGTCTCGGCCGGGCCATCACCTCCGCGGGCACCTCGGGCGGCAGGTCGTCCAGCGCCCGGGCGATCACCTGGGCCTGGGCGAGCGTGGCGGAGCCCTCGCGCAACGCCCTGGCGAGCACGGCATAACGCCGGTCCAGCGCGGCCGCGAGCCGCAGCTGCGCCCGGGCGTCCTCATGGCGCACCCGCGCGTGCACCGTGAGCCACTCGGCCACGTCATGGGCTGCGGTGGACTCCGCGACGTCGCCGGCGGTGGCCATGATCCGCAGCCGCAGCTCGACCAGCCGGCCCTCCAGCGAGACCAGCTCGCCCAGCACGGCCTCCTTGTCGGCCGTCGACAGGAACACCGGGTTGGCATCGGCCACCTGCTTCAGCGCCGCATCGATGGCGGCGGTGGCCTCCACGATGGGGTGTGACATCCGGTGGCCTCCTCTCGACGACATGCCTGACCGGCTGGTCGTCGATCCTGGAGGCCCGCTGTGCGGACTATCACGTAACCCTCACGACTCGCGCTTCCCGCTCGGGAGACGCACCCCGTGACTGGTTCTCACGGCGATGGCCCGGTGACGTTGCGGCGCTGACGCCAGCCTACCGCCCTCCGCGCCACTATTCAAGCACCCGTTCGAGACTGTGGACGACCGTCGTACGCCGCCGCGGCGTACCGTCACCCCATGGACGTCGCCACCATGCGGGCCTACTGCCTGGCCAAGCCCGGCGCCTGGCCCGACAACCCCTGGGACCACGAGCACCCGGTGGTCAAGGTGCACGAGAAGATCTTCGCCTTCCCCAACACCACGAGCCTCGGCATCAAGGCCGGCGCCACCCGCGAGGTGGCCGACGAGTGGCTGGACCGCTATCCGACGGCGGCGCGGGTGATGGCCTACATCGGCCGCTCGGGGTGGAACGACCTCGACTACGACGGCATCCCCGACGAGGAGCTGTGCGAGGCCGTTGACGAGTCCTACCGGCTGGTCGTCGCCAGGCTGCCGCGCAAGCACCGCCCCGACGGCTGGGACGACTGAGCCAAGCGCCCGGCCGGCGAAGACCCGACGGACCTCAGTCCTCGACCCTGCTCCGCCGTGTGCCGGCGGTGACGGTGAGCCCGACCAGTCGCGAGATCACCAGCGCGATGTAGAGCACGCCGGTGACCTGCTCGACCATCACCACCGACCGCGCGTGCGGCAGCACCGGGACGACGTCGGAGAGCCCGACCCCGGTCAGGTTGGCGAACGACGCGGAGAGCAGCTCGAACCAGGTGCGTACGTCGCCCTCCGAGGTGCCGGCGAACGACCCCGGCCAGACCGCCTGCACTGCGGCGAACACGTAGGCGAAGGCCCAGGCGACGACCGTGAACGCCGCGCCCGTGGCGAGCAGCTCGTCGCTGGTGACCTTCCGGTCCTCGAAGAGGTAGCGGATCATCGCGTAGGAGACGTAGAGGTAGAACGGCACGTGGAACAGCGCCGAGACCACGATCACCGCGGCGTTGGCGGGAGCCAGCGCCTCCCACACGGTGAAGACCAGCGACGGCAGGCCGAGGAGCAATGCCACCCAGGTCAGTGCCGGGGTCGCGCGCACCGCCCAGACGGCGATCAGCACGATCAGCATGCCGAGCACGCCGATCGTCACCCGCCCGGGCGTGGTCACCCCGATGAACGGGTAGGCCAGGATCGCCGCCAGCTGGGCCAGCAGCAGCACGCCGGACGGGTTCTTCTGCGCCAGCAGCCGCCAGCGCCTCACGCGTCACCGCCGGGCAGCGCGCTTGCGCTGCTTCGTCTCCAGCCGGTGGGTCTCCTGCGCGATCATGTCGCCGCGCATCACCACCGTGCGCAGGACGTTGAGACCGGTGCCGAGCGTCACGAACACCGGCCACGGGAAGCTGAACACGCCCGTCGTGAGCCACCAGATCACCCAGCAGACCACCGACGCCGAGACGAAGGCCCAGACCGCCTGCCGCCGCTCGGCGAGGTACGCCGCGTAGGCGCCCTCGGCGATCCCGCCGTCGACGCGGCGGGCGGCCGGCGTGAGCGCGGGACCGGGGTCGGGCAGCAGGTCGCCGACCACGGCGGGCAGCTCGCCCAGCGTGCGCGCCCGGACCACGACGTCGGTGCGCTCCTCGAACTCCACCTGGTCCAGCCGGCCGTCACCGAAGGCGGCGGCCAGCACCTGGTGGATCCGGTCGCGGTCGGCGTCGGAGGCCCGCAACGGGGCGTTGGCAGGGTCGCGGGGGTCGTGCGGGAACGACCGCCACAGCGCGGCGGTGTCCCGGGGGTCGCCGGGCCCGCCGCTCGCGGGGAGTCGGTCGCCGGCCATGGGAGGCATCCTAGGCAAACCGCGCCGAGCAGCACCGCGTGGCGGCCGGGGGTGCCACCGACCGGCCTGCTGCTTCTGGTAGAACCGGGAGTGAACTCCGAGGGAGGCCGCGCGGCGCTCCCGGGGGAGCCTCGAGCGGAAGGACCACCGTGGCCGCCTCGTCGATCGACACCGACCTGCTGGTGATCGGCGCCGGGCCCACCGGCCTGTTCGCCACCTACTACGCCGGGTTCCGCGGGCTCGACGTCGGCGGTCGTGGACTCGCTGCCCGAGCTCGGCGGCCAGATCACGGCGATGTACCCCGAGAAGGCGATCCTCGACGTCGCCGGCTTCCCGAACGTCAAGGGCCGCGACCTGGTCGCCGGGCTGGTGGAGCAGGCGGCCACCGCGAAGCCGACGTACCTCCTCGACCGCACGGCGCTGACCCTCGACCGAGGACGACGACGGCGTCACCGTCGGGCTCGACGACGACACCGAGGTGCGCGCCAAGGCGATGATCATCACCGCGGGCATCGGCAAGTTCAGCGCCGCGGCCGCTGCCCGTCGGGTGACGGCTGGGTGGGCCGTGGGGTGGAGTTCTTCGTGCCCGTCCTTCGAGCCGTACGTCGGCCGCGACGTCGTCATCGTCGGTGGCGGAGACAGCGCGTTCGACTGGGCCATGCACCTGGAGCCGGTGGCGACCAGCGTGACGCTGGTGCACCGCCGCGACGCCTTCCGCGCCCACCAGCGGACCGTCGACGAGGTGCGGGCGAGCACCGTCGAGATCGTCACCAAGGCGCAGGTCAGCCGGATCCTGGGCGATCAGGCGACCGGCGAGGTGACCGGGGTCGAGCTGACCGTGGACGGCGAGGAGCAGCCGCGCGAGGTGCCGGCGCAGGCGATCGTGGCCGCGCTCGGGTTCGTCGCAGACCTCGGCGCGTTGCAGACCTGGGGGCTGGAGACCGACAAGCGGCACGTCGTCGTGGACACCGCGATGCGCACCAACCTCGCCCGTGTGTTCGCCGCCGGCGACATCACGGAGTACGCCGGCAAGGTGCGGCTGATCGCCGTCGGGTTCGGCGAGGCCGCCACCGCCGTCAACAACGCCGCCGTCGTCATCGACCCCAGCGCCCACGTCTTCCCCGGCCACTCCAGCGAGGGCGGCTGACCCCGCGCGCCGCCGCGTCGGGGGCCCCAGGTGATAATTCCTCCTCGACAGGTGTTCCGCGGCAGGAGAAGAGGCACGAATGCGGGTCGCGCTGCTCTCCTACCGCAGCAAGCCGCACTGCGGCGGCCAGGGCGTCTACGTCCGCCACCTCAGCCGCGAGCTGGTCGCGCTCGGCCACGAGGTCGAGGTGCTCTCCGGGCCGCCGTACCCCGATCCTCGACGAGGGCGTCCGGCTGACGCAGGTCGCGAGCCTCGACCTCTACCGCGAGCCCGACCCGTTCCGGATCCCGCACTGGCGGGAGTTCCGCGACCGCGTCGACGTCGAGGAGTTCCTGACCATGTGCGCCGCGGGCTTCCCCGAGCCCAAGACGTTCAGCACCCGCGTGGTGCGGCTGCTGGCGGAGCGCCGCGACGAGTTCGACGTGGTCCACGACAACCAGGTGCTGGGCTACGGAATGCTCGACATCGAGCGGCTCGGGCTGCCGCTGGTGACGACGATCCACCACCCGATCACCTTCGACCGTCGCATCGACCTGGCCGCGGCACCCACCTGGCGCAAGCGGCTGACCCTGCGCCGGTGGTACGGCTTCCTGAGGATGCAGAAGAAGGTCGCCCGCCGGGCGCGGACCGTGCTCACCCCCTCGGAGGCCTCGCGGCGCGACATCGTGGCGGACTTCGGGGTCGCCGACGACCGGATCCGGGTGATCCAGCTCGGCGTCGACGACGTCTTCGTTCCGCCGACGGTGCCGCGGGTGCCCGGCCGGCTGCTCGCCATGGCCAGCGCGGACGCGCCGATGAAGGGCATCGCGACGCTGCTGGAGGCCTTCGCCAAGCTCCGCGTCGAGCGCGACGTCGAGCTCTGCCTCGTCACCAAGCCGATCGCCGGCGGCCGCACCGAGCGGATGGTCGAGGATCTCGGCATCACCGACCACGTCCACTTCGTGCACGGCATCTCCGACGACGAGCTGGTCGCGCTGATGGGCTCGGCCGAGGTCGCCTGCGTTCCGTCGCTCTACGAGGGCTTCTCGCTGCCGACCGCCGAGCTGATGGCCTGCGGCACCCCGCTGGTGGCGTCCCGCGCCGGCGCCATCCCCGAGGTGGTGGGACCCGACGGAGAGTGCGCCGATCTGGTCACGCCCGGTGACGTGGGCGAGCTGGAGCGGGCCATCGAGGCGCTGCTCGACGACCCGGAGCGGCGGGCGCGGATGGGGCAGGCTGCCCGCCGACGCGCCGAGGAGCGCTACAGCTGGCAGGCGGTCGCCCGCGCGGTCGCCGCGGCGTACGACGACACGGTGCGCGGGTTCCACACCGAGCGGGCCCCCGACCGGGCCCCCGACCGGGGCAGCGACCGGGGCAGCGACCGGGCCGCCGACCGGGGGAGCGGCCGTGCTGACCGTTGACTTCGACCGGCTGGGCCTGCGGCCCGGCGAGCGGGTGCTCGACATGGGCTGCGGCGCCGGCCGGCACGCCTTCGAGATGTACCGCCGCGGCGCCGATGTGGTGGCCTTCGACCAGGACGCAGACGAGCTGGCCGGGGTGCGGGAGCTGTTCGTCGCGATGCGGGAGGCGGGCGAGGTGCCGGCCGGCGCGGAGGCCGACACCAAGGAGGGCGACGCGCTCGCGCTGCCCTTCGCCGACGGCGAGTTCGACCGGATCGTGGCGGCCGAGGTGCTGGAGCACATCCCCGCCGACATCCAGGCGATCGAGGAGCTGGCGCGGGTGCTGCGCCCCGGCGGCACCATCGCGCTGACCGTCCCGCGGTGGCTGCCCGAGGCGATCTGCTGGCGGCTGTCCGACGACTACCACAACACCCCCGGCGGCCACCTCCGGATCTACACCGACAAGGAGCTGGTCACCAAGGCCGCGAACGCGGGGCTGCGGCACACCGGTCGCGGCTACGCCCACGGCCTGCACTCGCCCTACTGGTGGCTCAAGTGCGCCGTCGGCGTGACCAACGACGACCACCCTGCCGTCAGGGCCTACCACCGGCTGCTGGTGTGGGACATCATGCGGCGCCCGTGGCTGACACGCACCGCCGAGAAGGTGCTCGACCCGGCGATCGGCAAGTCCCTGGTGCTCTACTTCGAGAAGCCCGATGACCGCTGACGCCACCGTCCCGGCGCTCGACGGGGTGCTGAGTGCCGCCGAGGTCGCGCAGACCGCGGACTCCATCGTCGCGATGCAGGAGGCGTCGGGGGCGGTCCCGTGGACCCCCCGAGGTCACACCGACGTCTGGAACCACGTCGAGGCCGCGATGGCGCTGGTCGCCACGGGGCGGCACCAGGCGGCCGACCGCGCCTACGACTGGGTGGCCGCGATCCAGCGCGCCGATGGGTCGTGGCCGCTGAAGATCGAGCAGGGCGTGGTCACCGACGCGAGCGGCGACAGCAACGCGACGGCGTACGTCGCGGTGGGGGTCTGGCACCACTGGCTGGTGCGCGGCGACCGCGGCTTCGTGCAGCGGTCCTGGCCGATGGTCCGCCGTGGGCTCGACTGGGTGGTGTCCCGCCAGCTGCGCTTCGGCGGGGTCGCCTGGTCGCAGGAGTGGTCCGACGGGCGTCCGGCCCGGGTCAACGAGGAGGCGTTGCTCGCCGGCTCGTCGAGCATCCACCACGCGCTCGGCGCGGGGCTGGCGCTCGCGGCCTTGGTGGGGGACCCGCAGCCCGAGTGGGAGATGGCCGCAGGCCGGCTGGCCCACGCCGTCCGCCGCCATCCCGACCGCTTCCTGGACAAGTCGACGTTCTCCATGGACTGGTACTACCCCGTGCTCGGCGGCCCGGTGCGCGGCACCGCGGCGGAGGAGCTGCTGGCGAGCCGCTGGGACGACTTCGTGGTGCCCGGGCTCGGCATCCGCTGCGTCGACGCCAACTCCTGGGTGACCGGCGCCGAGACGGCCGAGCTGGTGATGGCCCTGGAGGCGCTCGGTGACCACGAGCGAGCCCTGCGGCTGCTGGCCGACGTGCAGCACCTCCGCGCCGACGACGGACGCTACTGGACCGGCTGGGTCTTCGGCGACGACGTGCACTGGCCGGTCGAGCACACGAGCTACACCGCGGCCGCGATCGTCCTGGCGGTCGACGCGCTGTCGGACACGACGCCCGGCGCGGGGATCATGCGCGGCGAGCCGCTCACCGCGCTCCCCGAGCTGGGGCTGGAGTGCGGCTGTGCCGCGGACCGGCGTGCGGCGGCGGGCCGGCCCTCAGCGCACGGGACCTCAGCGCACGGGCCCTCAGCGCACGGGCCCTCACCGAACGGGGTCGCCGGCATCCCCGCCGACCCGGCGTAGCACCCGCATCGACCCCAGCGCCTCGACCTCGGCGAAGTCGCCGCTCGCCAGCGCCCGGCAGAAGACGTCGTACGGCGGCCGCCCGCCGTCGGCCGGATCGGGGAAGACGTCGTGGATGACCAGCAGGCCGCCTGCCATCACCCAGCGGGCCCAGCCGGTGTAGTCGGCGTGGGCGGGCACGTCCGCGTGACCGCCGTCGACGAACACCAGCGACAGGGGCGTCCGCCACAGCGACGAGAGGGTCGTGGAGCGCCCGACGAGAGCCACGACGCGGTCCTCCAGACCCGCCCGCCGGATGGTCTCCCGGAAGCGGGGGAGGGTGTCCATGAGTCCGGTCTCCGGGTCGACCAGCGTCGGGTCGTGGTGCTCCCAGCCCGCCTGGTTCTCCTCCGAGCCGCGGTGGTGGTCGACGGTGAGGACCACCCGGCCGTCGTCGGGACCACCCACCTCGCGAGCGGCGGCGCCGAGGTAGATCGCGGACTTGCCGCAGTAGCTGCCGATCTCCAGCACCGGCCCGTGCGGAAGCTGTTCCCAGGCGCGCCGGAACAGCAGCAGGCCCTCGTCGTCGGGCATGAAGCCGTCGGCCGCCCGCGCGTCCGAGCGCAGGTCTGCCGGCATCTCCGGAGGCGCCCCCGGGGCTGCGCTCACGCGCTGACTCGAGGGTCGTCGGAGACGCCGTCGGCCTGCGCTGCGAGCCACTGCCGGTGGTGCCACTCCAGGTAGCGCTGCACGCCCGCCGCGACCCGGATCGACCGCAGGGAGGGGAAGATGTCGAAGGCGTGCTGGGTGCCCGGCAGCTCGGCGTACGCGACGGTGTGGCGGGAGACCGACCGCAGCCGATCGACGAACAGCCGCGCCTGCTCGATGTCGACCAGCGAGTCGTGGGTGCCGTGGATGACGAAGAAGTCCGGCGCGTCCTCGTGCACGCGGAGGATCGGCGACCCGGCCTCGAACGCGTCGGGGTCCTCCGTCCAGGTGCGCCCCAACACCTTGGGTGCGAAGAACTCGTCGCGCAGCCTGCGGGCGCTGTGCAGTCCGGTCGCACCGGCGATGTCGTAGACGCCGTAGTGGGGGACCGCGGCGCGGACGCTGGTGTCGGCGTCCTCGAATCCGGGTTGGTACGCCGGGTCGCCGGCGGTGAGCGCCGCCAGCGCGGACAGGTGGCCGCCTGCGGATCCGCCGGTGATCGTGACGTAGTCGGGGTCGCCGCCATGGTCGGCGATGTGCTCCTTGACCCAGGCCAGCGCGCGCTTGACGTCGACGATCTGGGCCGGGAAGCGGTCGCGCGGGGCCAGGCGGTAGTTGATCGCCACACACACCCAGCCGTGGGCCGCCATCAGCTGCATCAGCGGCACGCCCTGCTGGTCCTTGCGACCGACGACCCAGCCGCCGCCGTGCACCTGGAGGAGGACCGGCGCCTTCTCCGTGTCGCGCCAGGCGGGTCGGTAGAGGTCGAGCAGCCCGCGTCCGCCGGCGTCACAGAAGGGCAGGTCGCGCTCCACCACGACCCGTGGGTCGACCTGGTGGAAGGGGTTGAGCAGCCGCACCCAGGCCGGGCGGTCCGGCGGTCGCTCGGGGTCGGTGGCGGACTCGCCGGCGGCGGGCGGGCCGACCAGCGGGTCCAGCGCGGCGTCGAGCTGCTCGCCGACGCGCAGGCTCTCGCGCATCACCATCGCGAGTCCGACGGCGGTGCCGCCCGCGAGCGCCAGCCCGAGCGGCGAGGCCTTGCGGCGGGCCAGCGCGAGCGCCGTGTCGGCGGCCGTCAGCGTCAGCAGCTGCGGCGCGAGCTCGCCGGTCAGCCAGCCGGGAGGGAAGGCGGCCACCCCCGGCCACCCCGCCAGCGGAGGGCGGAGGGCGTTGGCCGCGAGGGCCGCGGTGAGCAGGCGTCGGCGCGTGTATCCCACGCGACCCACCCTAGTGACCGGCGAGCAACCTCAGCCGCGCAGGTGCTGCTCGAGAAACGCCAGCACCCGGTCGACGGCTCCCTGGTCGCGCTGCTCGGTCAGCGTCGAGTGTCCCTTGCCGTCGAGCTCGACGCGCAGGAACGCATCGCCGAGCTCGCTGGTCAGCGTCTGGAAGCGGGTGCCGACTGCCTTGTCGGAGCGGTAGCACAAGCCGAGCACCTGCTGGCCGTCGCGGGCGCGCCGGCGGACCGCCTCGAGGTCGGCCGGGCTGAGGTTGACGTCTGCCGACCGCGCGGGCGAGACCGCGAACGGCACCGACGGCTGCGCCAGCACCGGCGCGACCACGGCGGGCTCCACCATCATCGCGAGCGCGAAGCCGCCGGTGAAGCACATGCCGAGCGCGCCGACCCCCGGCCCGCCGAGCTCGGCGTGCAGCTCGCGGGCGAGGTCGCGCAGCCAGGTGGCCACCGGTGAGGTCTCGCCGAGCGCGAGCTTGGTGAACTCCCTGCTCACGCACACCTGCGACATGGACCGGGCCACGGCGGCGCCGGAGAACGGCGCCCCCGGCGTGCCGAAGAGGCTGGGCATCACCACGGTGTAGCCCGCGGCGACAAGCTCGTCGGCGAAGGCCGCGACCTTCGGCGTGATCCCGGGGATCTCGTGGATCACCACCACGCCCGGCCCGCTGCCCCGGCGGTAGGTGCGGTGGGTGACGCCGTCGTGGGTGTGCTCGCCCACGTCCCAGCCGGCCAGCACGTCCTCGGAGGCGGTCATGGGGTCAGTATGCCGTCTCCGTGCGGGCCGAAACCCGGGTGCGCGGACGCCCACGGCTCCGGCATCCTCGACGGGTGGACCTCCATCCGGTGAGCGCCGACGACGCGGCGCAGGTGTGGCTGCTGCGTGACCTGCTGAACGAGTGCCATCGGGTCGACGCCCCGTGGGCGCACGTCGAGACCGAGAGGACGGTGACCCGCGAGCTGCGTCACGGCTGGGACGAGGAGCCGGGCCGCTGGTTCCTCGCGGGCGACGACGCCGGCGATCCCGACGGCTACGTCACCGTGCACACCTCGGGCTACGACAACCTCGACCTGGCCTGGCTCCACCTGGGCATCCGGCCCCAGCGCCGTCGGGAGGGCCGCGGGCGGGAAGCGCTCGACCTGGCCCTGGACGTCTGCCGGTCGATGCAGCGGCCAATGGTCGGCATCGACGGCTGGGAGGGCGACGCCACGGCTGGGTTCGCGGCGGCCGTCGGCTTCGACCAGCGGTCGCAGAGCATCGTGCGGCGCCTTCACCTGCGCGAGCTGGAGCCGCGGCTGGCCGAGCGGCTGGCGGCCGAGGCGACGGCGTACGCCGGCGACTACGAGCTGCTGCGCTTCACCGGTGCCGTGCCCGACGAGCTCCTCGGGCCGATCGCGCTCCTCTCCGAGTCGATCAACGACGCGCCGACCGACGACCTGGAGATCGAGGACGAGCGGTTCCCCGCGGAGCGGATCCGCGCCTACGAGCGGGCCCAGACGGCGGGAGGCTGGCTGCTGCGGCGACTGGTGGCTCGCCACCGCGAGACCGGTGAGCTGGCCGGCCACACGGTCACGGCGGTCGACCGGGAGCGGCCCACCGTCGGCGACCAGCACGACACGGCGGTCGTCCGGGGCCATCGCGGCCACCGGCTGGGGCTGCTGCTCAAGGCGGAGATGCTCCTGTGGCTGGGCGAGGAGGAGCCTCAGCTGGAGACCATCGACACCTTCAACGCCGAGTCCAACGGGCCGATGGTGGCCGTCAACGAGCGGCTCGGGCACCGGGTGCTGGACCGGCAGCTGGAGTTCCAGCGGCGCCTCTGAGCGCCATGCCCCGGCTGCGGCGGCTCAGACCACCAGCAGGGAGACCACGGCCACGGCGATGCTCGCCGCCACCTCGCCGAGGCCGAGGGCCCTCGGGCTCAGCCGCCGGGGAGGGATCAGGGCGGCACGCAGCGTCAGGACCGAGAAGAGCGCGACCAGCCACCACGACAGGAGGACCATCGCCGCCGCAGCCGCCGCGTGCACCGCGACGCTGGCGGTGAGGAACGCCCGGTTGCCGCGTTCGCGAATGGCGCTCTTGACGTAGAACACGGTGCCGCCGAAGTAGGCCAGCTGGACGCCCGCCAGGAGCCATGCCCGGTGCAGGTCCTCGCCGGGACCGGCGGCGTAGGCCACGACGGTCATCAGGGAGGAGCCGGCCACCGTGGCCAGGCCGGCGGGCAGGTCACGCTCTCGACGGTGGGCGGCTGCCCACAGCCCCACGCCGAGAGGCGCGACGAAGGCCGGCACCCAGACCAGCAGGGCGGGTTGTGCCGCCGCCACGGTCGTCCCGAGCGCCGCGCTGAGCGGCACGTAGGCCCGCACCGGGGGCCACCACCGCGACCGTCGACCGGACTTCAGCCAGAGCGTGGTGGCGAAGAACGCGAGGTAGCCGGCGAACCAGAACGCCGCGAGTGGCAGGTGCACCCACGCCGGCCCGCCCGCGAGGATCCCGACGAGCAGCGGCGAGGCGAGCATCGCCCAGGCGCCGTGCTGGTTCGGCACCCACCCGGGGCTGCGCGTCGCCACGTCGCGAGCGGCGTCAGTCGCGGGCGGTGAGGACCGACGGCCCGCCCGCGGTGATGGCCACGGTGTGCTCGGCGTGGGCGCCACGCGAGCCGTCGACGCTGCGATCGTCCAGCCGTCCTGGTCGATGTAGATCTCGTCGGTGCGTGTGCAGGAACCACGGCTCGATCGCGATCACCAGGCCCGGCCTTCAGCGGGAAGCCGCGACCGGCCTGGCCGTCGTTCGCGACGTGCGGGTCGCCGTGCATGGTGCGCCCGACGCCGTGGCCGCCGAACTGCAGGTTGACGCCGAGGCCGGCGGCGCGCGCGACCGCGCCGATGGCGGCGGAGATGTCGCCGAGCCGGTTGCCGACCCGGGCGGCGGCGATGCCGGCCTCCAGCGCCTGTTCGGTCGTGGCGATCAGCGCGAGGTCCTCCTCACGCGGGGTGCCGACGACCAGGCTGACAGCGGAGTCCGACACCCAGCCGTCGACGCTGACCGCGAAGTCGAGGCTGAGCAGGTCGCCGTCCGCAAGCGTGTAGTCGTGGGGGAGCCCGTGCAGCACGGCGTCGTTGACCGACGTGCAGAGCACCTTGCCGAAGGGCATCGCCCCGAACGACGGGTGGTAGTCGATGTAGCACGACTCGGCCCCCCGCTCCTTGATCATCCGGTGCGCCACGGCGTCGAGGTCGAGCAGGTTGACCCCGACGTCGGCCATCCCGGTCAGGTGCGTCAGCACCTCGGCCACGAACTGGCCGGCGGGGCGCATCTGCTCGATCTGGGTCGGCGTGCGGAGCTCGATCACGCGCCCAGGATAGGTGCCGACCCGGCCGGACTCAGACTCGCGGCCGGTCAGGGCCGGGTCAGCCAGGCGGGGGTGTACGCCGGCAGCGCGACGCCGCCGGCGTACCCGACCCGGGCCGAGGCCTGCTCGCCGCCGAGGTGGTCGATCGCTGTCACCGGGTCGAGGCCCAGCCAGGCGAGCACCTCCCCGGGGAGGAACCGTTCGTCGGGGGTGACGTTGTAGGCGCCCAGCAGCGGGCCGGAGGCATGCCGCCGGACCACGAGCAGCACCCCGGGGTCACGCGGGTCCCAGATCTCGGTGGCGACGGCGGCGTGCAGGTGCGGCAGCTCCCGGCGGGCCTCGAGCAGCCGGCCCAGGCCGGCGCGGACGCCGTGGTCGTCGGCGCGCAGCGGCCAGGGCATCCGCTGTCGGTGCACCCACCGGTTGTCGGCGGCGTGGCCGGGCTCGTCGGCCCAGTGCGGGTCGTTGAGCAGCCCCAGCTCGTCGCCCATCCAGACCACGGGGAGTCCCCCGAACCCGCAGGATCACGGCGTAGGCCAGCAGGATCCGCCGCGTGGCATCGGGGTCACCGAGCCCCAGCCCGGCGAGGGACGCCAGCGACCCGGAGATCCGGCGGTCGCCGGTGTCGGGGTTCTCCTGGAAGACCAGCCCCCGAGCCCAGGATCCGGGGAACTCGCCGGAGTACCAGTCGGAGAGGAACCTCCGGTGCGCGAAGCCGTCGAGCCCGACGGCCGCGGCGTCGCCGTCGTCGATCGCCCAGCCGATGTCGTCGTGGCAGCGCAGGTAGGTGATCCACGCGGTCGTCGAGGGAGGCTGCGGCAGCTGCTGCAGGGCGCGCGTGGCGAGCCGGACGTCGCTTGGCCGCGAGCATCGACCAGACCTGCACCATCAGGCTGTTGTGGTAGGCCAGGTCGCTCACCTTGCCGGCGTGGAGGCCGACCCCGAGGTAGGCCGGCAGGTCGTGCGGGCCGACGATCGCCTCGGCCTTGAACACCACGGCCGGGGCCGCGATCCGGGCCACCGTGCGCAGCACCTGGGTGAGATCGTGGACCTCCGGCTGGTTCTGGCAGTTCGTGCCGAGCCGCTTCCACAGGAACGCGATCGCGTCGAGCCGGAACACCTCGACCCCGGCATTGGCCAGGTCGAGGATGATCTCGGCGAACTCGCAGAGGACGTCGGGGTTGGCCCAGTTGAGGTCCCACTGGTAGTCGTTGAAGGTCGTCCAGACCCAGCCGCCCAGCGTCGGCGTCCCAGGTGAAGTTGCCCGGCGCGAAGTCGGGGAAGACCTCCGGGCAGCGATCCGCTCGTAGGCGTCGGGCAGCGTGCGGTCGGCGTACACGTGGAAGTAGTGGCGCTTCCGCTCGTCGCCCCGCCGGGCGGCCTCGGCCCAGGCGTGCTCCTCGGCGACGTGGTTGAGCACCAGGTCGAGGCAGAGCGCGATGCCGCGCTCGCGGAGCGTGTCCGCGAGAGCGGTGAGGTCCGTCCATCGTGCCGAGGTCGGCGCGCACGGCGCCGATAGTCCTGGACGGCGTAGCCACCGTCGTTGGGCGCCGGCCGCGGCTGCAGCAGCGGCATCAGGTGGAGGTAGGTGACGCCCAGGTCGACCAGGTGGTCGACGTGCTCCTCGACGCCGCGCAACGTGCCGGCGTAGCGGTCGGCGTACGCCGCGTAGCCGAGCGCCGACGGCAGCTGGAACCAGTCGGGCTCCACCTGCCGGCGCGCGTCGAGCTCGTGCAGCTCCGCGCAGCGCGCGGCGTAGGCCTTCTCGACGATCGCCAGGAGCCGCTCGGCCACCCGCTCCGGCTCGGGGTACAGGTTGGCCAGCGGGGTGAGCAGGTCGGACCGCCAGCGGTCGATGCGGCTGTCCAGCACGGACGACGACATGGCCTCGCTCACGTGCCACAGGATAGGCGCACCCGTCAGGTTGAGGAGGTCGCGCAGCGACCATCTCGCCATCAGGCACATGTCTGCCGAGACCCGCGTGAAGCAGGACGTCATACGTCCCGCGCGTCCAGACGGCCGCCTGGTATGACCTCCGCGGTGGGCAGCGGCGTGAGCCCCGCTGGCCGATACAAGTCAAGCCGCCGCATCAGCCCGCTATGCCCCACCTGACCCTCGATCAGCGACACCCCGGCGCGCTGGACCAGGTGCTCCGCGAGACCGCAGCCGACGAGCCCGACGGCACCCCCGGGCTGGTGTTTGCGTTGCTCACCTACGCCCGGTGGCTGGCCGAACACACCGGCCCCCTCTCCGAGCAAGGAGGGGACGCCGAGGCGTAGGGGCGTTCACGCCAAGGCGCGACCCCACGCCGGCCCCTTACCCCGGTAGTGGTGGGTAGCCGCGCGGCGAGGGGTACCCCAATCGCGCGCGAGAGGAAGGAGTTAGCCAAGTCCTACTGCTGTAGCACCCAATCAGCACAACCCGAAACCTCGAAGTACTGGCCGGGGGCGACGGCGGCGTAGGCGGGCCCGTCCACGTTCCCATTGTTCGCGATGTCGAAGGTGTCAGTGCTGTTCAAAACAGCGTAGTAGCAGCCTCGCTTGCCGGAGGTCTTGTAGGTCCCCGGCTTCATGTCGGTCCCAACCTTGTAGATGCCCTCCCCAGCCACTGTGTTCGCGGCCACCTGGTCCTCGGCGATGCCCACTGCCTTCTCCCGCTTGGCAACCTTCTTCTCCTGCCGCGCGAGCTTGTCCTGGTCCTTCTTGAGCTGAGCCTGCTCGTCGGCGAGAGCCTGCTGGTCATTTTCGAGTTGTTGCTGTGCCGCTGGAAGGTCGCCCAGCCCGGCCTCGGCATCAGTGAGTGCCGCCTGTGCGTCAGACAACTCCGACTGCAACGCTTGATACTCGGCACTAGCTGTTGGGTCTTCCTGGGTCGTCTCTGCCGAGCCGCCACCAGCGGCAGCGCCAAGAATCAGTCCGGCGATACCGGCGGCCAGCGCGATGACCCACGTCTTGCGGTACCAGGCGGTCCCGCCCGGTGACTGACTCTTGGGTGGAGGTACGGCACCTCGTGGTTGCGCCGGTGGGCCGGATGGGCCGGGTCCACCGGGGCCCTGCATCCTCGCGTTGAAGGCGGCGAGAGGCACCCAACCCTCGCCCTCCACAAGGATGTGTCCGTTGGCTACATCGCCAGGCTTGTATTCGGTCACGGGTCATCACTCTCCACGTAGGTACGCCGATCAGTCTGCCCCGGCGAGGAGACCTTCGTCAGACGAACCGCGGGCCTTGTCGGACACACGCTATCTGTAGCGATCGCTACGCAGACGTGAGAGAACCGAATCAACCACCGACCTGTCACACGGGAGTCCGTCACCATGACTAACACCAACCGAGCCGCGACGATTGCGCGCGCTCAGTTGATCGTCTACGCGGCCAAGCCCGCGCGGAAGCCCCGCACCACGAAGCAGCCCACCAGCGGCCCAGCGCCCCCCACCTGTCAAGGGTCGGGGGCGCTTCGCTGGTGCGACGCCCTCAGCGGCCACCCAGCGCCTCGCTGCGGGGCTCGCAGCACCGGGGTGGTGTGGGTTTTACCAGCGTGTCAGCCTGCGGGCCGCCCAGGTGCCGGGGGTACGTCGAAGCCCGCTTCCGCAAGCCAGGCACCCCAGGTTTCGAGGCCCTCTTGGGCGACGTCCATGACCTCGCGGGGGTTCTCCCACAGGCTCGATGACACCAGGACTTGGACCCGCTGGATGTGGTCAGGATGGTTGATGTCCTCGCCCCACCCCGACCACGCGAGGCCCCGAAAGCGACCCTCCGCTCGCGGAGGGTCGTAGGTAATGGCCGCGTGCTTGCTGCCGTTGCAGAGGTCCGCGAGGACACCGAGCGTCGGATCAGAATTCGCGAGCACCTCGATCTCGCGGTTGCCGAGAACTTGCTGACGCGTGTCGTTCTTCAGCCAGTCCTTGAAGTGCCACACCGACTGGGCCAGGGCCTCGGCGAAGTCTTCAGCATCGAGGCTGCCCTTGCCCGACTCCCTTCCCGACGCTTCCAGCGTCCTGGCGTACCAGCGCCAGGATCTAAGCCACTGGTGCTCCCACCGGTTGAGTGGCATGACCTCCCAGCGGTTGGTGTCCGTCGGCTTCACCATCCCCGGGCGCGCCACTCCGCCAGGTGGGGCCGTTCGTTGCCCAGCTGCCCGTCGTCGCCGTGCCCCGGGTAGAACCAGGTGTGGTCGGGAAGCGCGCCGAAGATCTTCGTCTCGACCTCGTCGATCAGCTGGGCGAACGCGGCGGCGTCGCCGAACGTGGCGCCGACGCCGCCGGGGAAGAGGGAGTCGCCGGTGAACAGGTGCGGGTGGCCGTCGGGGTCGTCGTAGCGCAGGCAGATCGAGCCGGGGGTGTGGCCGGCGATCGGGATCACCTGCAGGCTGACCGTCGCCGACGGTGACGGTGTCTCCCGCACCGACCGGGCGGTCGATCTCGACGCCGGTCTGCTCGGTGATCGCCTGGGCGTCCGGGATGCCGGCGACGGTGGTGGCCCCGGTCGCGAGCACCACCTCGCGTAGCGCCTGGTGGTGGTCCCAGTGCTGGTGGGTCGTGACGACCGTGGCGACGGCGGGGCCGGCGATCTCGAGCAGCCGCGCGCCCTCGTCGGCGGCGTCGATCAGCAGCCGCTCGCCGGTGGCGCGGCACTCGAGCAGGTAGCAGTTGTTGGACATCTGCTGGTTGACCGCGACCTTGGTGATGGTGAGCCGCGACAGCTCGCGGACGTCGGGGTCGCCGCCGGGGCGGACCGCTCCGGTGTAGGTCATCGGGTCTCCTGTCGGGTGCGGGGCGGCCGGGATGACCGGCTCAGCGCCAAGGACTCAGCGTAGGCAGGTCCGGCTCGGCGGTGAGTCCGCGACCGCCGCCGCGTCCGAGCAGCCACCAGGTCAGGTCGGCGCGTGAGCCGGTCACGAGGGGCCCCTGGCCGGTGCCGATCAGGACGTCGCCGTCGGGGGTGCGCAACAGCATCGAGGGGCCGTCCTGGCGGTCGCCGACCACCCGGTTGAACGTCGCGTCCAGGTACGTCCTCGGGCCAGTCGGCCACCGTGTAGCCGGCCTCCAGGTCGGCGTGGTGGATCTCGACCTCGCCGTGCCGCATCTGCGGCAGCCGGCTCGCTGGCCACGCGTCGGCGCCGGGCGTGCGCCGGAACGTGCCGCCCCAGGCCTCGTCGCTCATCCGCTCCCACGCCTCCTGGAACACCGTGCAGCCCGCGAGGAACCGGTCGCGCAGCACCCCGACCGGCTGGCCGGCCAGCTCGGCGATGTCGCCGTCGCGCGCGCTCCTGGGAGGAGTACATCGGCACGTCCTCGCCGGCCACCAGGCCGAGCAGCACGCCCGCCAGACCCTCGCCGTTGAGGGCGAGATGG
The DNA here is from genome assembly GCA_963719955.1 of uncultured Actinomycetota bacterium. GTDB lineage: Bacteria > Actinomycetota > Actinomycetes > Propionibacteriales > Nocardioidaceae > Nocardioides. The sequence continues at coordinate 1,694,020 of CAVRDV010000002.1, forward strand.
GCGACGACATGGGCCCGTGACCAGCCGGGCAGGGCCGACGGCTCGGCGTACGCGTCGTCGGGCAGGGCGTCCACGGTCCGGACCAGCCGTCGGGTCGCCTCGTGGATCGCGTCCCAGGTGTGCAGCCCCACCGGGGCCGGCATGCTCGTCATGCTGCCCATCGTGGCGCATGCCGCCCCCTCCGCCCAGGGGTACGCCGACCCGAGAGCGGGCCGGACCGGCCGAGTTGGGGGACTGTCGGCGGTGCGTGAGAGCCTGACCCACGGTGGGTACCGTCCACGCGCGGCGCCTTGCGCGCCCCACTAGGATGGCGAACACGTGTTCGAACGACGCCGTTCGAGCGATCATCGCACGCAGCAGGGCAGCACCAGCACACAGCACACAGCACACCGCAGGGGACCGAGGCGCACGTGGCAGACCAGCTCATCATCCGGGGAGCCCGGGAGCACAACCTCAAGGACGTCTCGCTCGACCTCCCCCGCGACGCGCTGATCGTCTTCACCGGCCTGTCGGGCTCGGGCAAGTCCAGCCTGGCCTTCGACACGATCTTCGCCGAGGGGCAGCGCCGCTACGTCGAGTCGCTGTCGGCCTACGCCCGCCAGTTCCTCGGCCAGATGGACAAGCCCGACGTCGACTTCATCGAGGGCCTGTCGCCCGCGGTGCTCGATCGACCAGAAGTCCACGTCGAAGAACCCGCGGTCGACCGTCGGCACGATCACCGAGGTCTACGACTACCTCCGCCTGCTCTACGCCCGCGCCGGCCGCGCCGCACTGCCCGACCTGCGGTGCGCCGATCGAGCGGCAGACCCCGCAGCAGATCGTCGACCGGGTGCTGGCGCTCGAGGAGGGCCGCCGGTTCCAGGTGCTCGCGCCGGTGATCCGCGGCCGCAAGGGCGAGTACGTCGACCTGTTCCGGCAGCTGCAGACCCAGGGCTTCTCCCGCGCCCGGGTCGACGGCAGACCTGCACCCGCTCGACAACCCGCCCGACGCTCAACAAGCAGCAGAAGCACACCATCGAGGTCGTCGTCGACCGGCTGGCGGTCAAGGCGTCGTCCAAGCGCCGGCTCACCGACTCCGTCGAGACCGCGCTCGGCCTCGCCGGCGGGCTCGTGGTCTTCGACTTCGTCGACCTCGACGCCAACGACCCGCAGCGCGAGCTGCAGGTTCTCCGAGCGGATGGCCTGCCCCAACGACCACCCGATCGACACCGACGAGCTCGAGCCGCGCTCGTTCTCGTTCAACTCGCCGTTCGGCGCCTGCCCGGAGTGCCACGGCCTCGGCACCCGGATGGAGGTCGACCCCGAGCTGGTCGTGCCCGACCCGGAGGCGACGCTCGGCGAGGGCGCGATCGCGCCGTGGAGCGGCGCCCACGTGGCCGACTACTTCCTGCCGCCTGATGAACGCCCTGGGCGACGAGCTCGGCTTCGACCTCAACACCCCCTGGGAGGACCTGCCGGCCAAGGCCCGCAAGTCCGTGCGTCGAGGGCCACCCGACCAAGGTCCACGTGGTCACCACCAACCGCTACGGCCGCCAGCGGGCCTACTACGCCCAGTTCGAGGGTGTTCGCAGCTACATCGAGCGTCGACACCGCGAGGCGGAGTCCGACACCAGTCGCGAGCGCTTCGAGGGGTTCATGCGCGAGGTCCCGTGCCCCGCCTGCCGGGGCAGCCGGCTCAAGCCGGTCTCGATGGCGGTCACCATGGGTGGGCTCAGCATCGCCGAGCTGTGCGCCCTGCCGATCAACGAGGCCTCCGACTTCCTGCGCGAGCTCGACCTGTCCGCCCGCGAGCGGCAGATCGGCGAGCGCGTGCTGAAGGAGATCCAGGAGCGGCTGCGGTTCCTGCTCGACGTCGGCCTCGACTACCTCTCGCTCGACCGTCCGTCCGGGTCGTTGTCCGGCGGCGAGGCGCAGCGGATCCGGCTCGCCACCCAGATCGGTGCCGGCCTGGTCGGCGTGCTCTACGTCCTCGACGAGCCGTCCATCGGGCTGCACCAACGCGACAACCAGCGGCTGATCGAGACACTGGTGCGGCTCAAGGACCTCGGCAACACCTTGATCGTGGTCGAGCACGACGAGGAGACCATCCGCACCGCCGACTGGGTCGTCGACATCGGGCCCGGCGCGGGCGAGCACGGCGGTCAGGTGGTGCACAGCGGCGATGTCGCCGGGCTGCTCGACCACGCCGACTCGCTGACCGGCCACTACCTCTCCGGTCGCCGGGAGATCCCGGTCCCCGAGGTGCGCCGGCCGCGCACGAAGGGGCGCGACCTGGTGGTCCACGGCGCTCGCGAGCACAACCTGCAGGAGCTCACCGCCTCCTTCCCCCTGGGGCTGTTCGTCGCGGTCACCGGCGTGTCCGGCTCCGGCAAGTCAACGCTGGTCAACGACATCCTCTACACCTCGTTGGCCAAGCAGATCTACAACGCCCGCGCCGTGCCGGGGCGGCACACCAAGATCACCGGTGTCGACCACGTCGACAAGGTGATCCATGTCGACCAGTCGCCCATCGGCCGCACTCCGCGCTCCAACCCCGCGACCTACACCGGCGTCTTCGACCACGTCCGCAAGCTCTTCGCCTCGACGCCCGAGGCGAAGATGCGGGGCTACCTCCAGGGCCGGTTCTCGTTCAACGTCAAGGGTGGCCGCTGCGAGGCGTGCGCCGGCGACGGCACGATCAAGATCGAGATGAACTTCCTGCCCGACGTCTACGTCCCCTGCGAGGTCTGCCACGGCGCGCGCTACAACCGCGAGACCCTGGAGGTCCACTACAAGGGCAAGACCATCGCCGAGGTCCTCGACATGCCGATCGAGGAGGCCGCGGAGTTCTTCGCGGCGGTGCCGGCGATCTCGCGGCACATGAAGACCCTCTGCGAAGTGGGCCTGGGCTACGTCCGCCTGGGCCAGCCGGCCACCACGCTGTCCGGTGGCGAGGCGCAGCGCGTCAAGCTGGCCTCGGAGCTGCAGAAGCGCTCCACGGGCCGCACGGTCTACGTGCTCGACGAGCCGACGACCGGCCTGCACTTCGAGGACATCCGCAAGCTGTTGCTGGTGCTCGGCCGGCTGGTCGACCAGGGCAACACCGTCCTCGTGATCGAGCACAACCTCGACGTCATCAAGACCGCCGACTGGATCGTCGACATGGGGCCCGAGGGCGGCTCCCGTGGTGGGCTCGTCGTCGCGGAGGGCACCCCCGAGCAGGTCGCCGACGACCCCGACAGCCACACCGGGCGGTTCCTGGCGCCGTTGCTCGCCGGCGGACGCGCCCTGACGTCCCGCCGCGCACCGGCGGGCCAGGCGGCCACGAGGACAGCCACCAAGAAGGCAGCGACGAAGTCCGCCACCAAGCGGGCCGCCGCGAAGAAGCCACCGGTCAAGCGGGCCGCGGCGGGGGCCACCGGGCGCCGGTCCTAGCACCCACGGGCGATGCCGGCCTGTTCGGTCGGCTGGCTAGGGTGGCGTCACGGCACCGTCCCCCCGTCCCGCACCGCGAGGAGAGCCCCGTGATCGACGACCAGCCCGTGACCGACCAGCCCGTGACCGACGGTCCGGCCACCCACGACATGGCCCTCCGCGACCGGCTCGGCCGTCGCACCATGCTGACCGGTGTCGCGGTCGCCGGCGTGGGTCTCCCGCTGCTGGCGGCGTGCGGCAGCGACTCCGACGACGCCTCGAGCGGCACCGACACCGGGTCCGCCGACGACCCCAGCCCCGACGCGGCGGACTCGAGCCCCGCGGGGGAGGACTCGAGCGAGGGCGGCGGCGACGCGCTGGCCGGCACCGGCGACGTCGCGGTCGGGGGTGCGGTCTTCCTCGACGAGCCCAGCGTCGTCATCACCCAGCCCACCGAGGGCGACTTCAAGGCGTTCGACCGCACCTGCACCCACCAACAGTGCCCGGTCACTGACCTGGTCGACGGCAACATCCACTGCAGCTGTCACGGCAGCCTGTTCTCGGCCACCGACGGCTCGGTGGTCCAGGGACCGGCCCCCCAGCCGTTGTCCGCGGTCGACATCACCGTCGACGGCGACCAGATCCTGCCGGCCTGACCCTGCATCCCCGCTGACCCTCCCGCGGGTGGACTGAACCACTCGCCGCCGACTCGCCGACTCGTCCACGGACCCTGCCGTGGACCCCTAGCCTGGTCGCCGCACCGACGGAGCAGGGGGAGCCGATGGGACAGTCGCGCCGCGCGGCCCTGGTGGTGGTCGCCGCCCTGGTGCTCTCGCCGCTGGCGGCCGGGGGCGCAGCCGACGCTGCGCCGGCGGTCACCGCGCGGCTGACCGGCACCCTGCTGACGGTGCCGTCCGAGGAGCCCGGCGTCGCGCCGGAGTACGCCGTCCAGGCCGACAGCGGGGAGCTGGTGGCGGTCGACGGGGCGTTCCCGGAGGAGCCTCCGGGGCCCCGCTTCGACGGTCGGGTGGACGTCACCCGCCTGGCGGGGGCCACGCCGCAGGCGCGGCTCGCCACGGCGGAGAGCCTGCACGGGCCGCTGCGCGTCACCTCCTACACGCTGTCGGCCGAGCCCGCGGCGGCCCAGGCGGCAACGTCGCACCGATGGTTCGTGGCGGCGCCGGCGAACTTCGGCGCGTTCGCGATGACCGACAGCGAGATCCTGGCGCGCATCGGCTGGGTGGCGGCGTACTGGGAGAAGCAGTCCAACGGGGTCATCACCGACATCGACGTCCCGGCGACGATCACTCGCTACCAGGCCTCGGCGACGAGCCCGGCGGGCGGGTGCGGGCTGACCGGCGGCGACTTCAACGCCACGGTGCAGGAGGCCGCCGCGGCCTTCCCCGGAGCCAGCTTCGGGGGCACCGACCAACTGCTGGTGCTGATGCCGCCGGCCTGCAGCAGCGGAGGGACCGTCGGCCGCGGGACCATGCCCTACCGGCTGTCGTTCGGCCACGGCTACTACAGCATCACCAAGGTCTCTTCCAGCACCTTCGAGTGGACCCTCGCCCACGAGCTGGGCCACAACTACGGCTACGGGCACTCCTCGCTCGGCCCGTGTGCCACGAGCTGCGTGAGCACCTACGGCGACTACTACAGCGTGATGGGCGGGGTGGTCAGCGGCAAGCCGATCCCCCCGGCCCTCGGCACGGTCTCCCGAGAGCTCCAGGGCGTCACCGACGCCGGTGAGGTGGAGAGCATCGCCGGCTCGGCGACCCGACGCCTGTCGCCCCGCGCCGCGGGCAGCGGCCTGCGCAGCCTCCGCGTCAGCGACTCGGACAGCGGGCTGGAGCTGCTGCTGGACTACCGGTCCGGCACCGGGGACGACGCGACGACCTACTACGCGGGCGGCACCAGCAGCACCGGCTACCGGAAGGGCGTCGTGGTCGAGGCCCGCTTCGGCACCAACGCCGTGCAGCTGGTGCCCGCCGACAACGACCGCTTGGCGATGGTGGCCGGCGACACCCTGACGATCGGCACCACGACGGTCGCCGTCACGGCCACGGACAGCGATGGCGCCACGGTCCGGGTCACCGTGCCCGGCGTGCCGGAGGCCTACCCCGAGCCCGGCTCGGTCACCCTCTCGTCGGCGCCGACGGCCGGGTCGCCCGTGACCGCCGTCCTGGCGGGCTGGAATCCGCAGCCGGACGCCGTGGGCTACCAGTGGCTCGGCAACGGCGCCCCGATCAGCGGCGCCGATGTCGGCGACGCACACCCCGACCGCAGGACAGGTCGGCCAGGCGCTCTCGGTGCGGGTCGTGGCCGTCGCGTCCGGCTACCAGGACGCCACCGTCACCAGCACGGCCGCGACCGTGGCCGCGCCGGCGATCACTCTCACGTCCTCGGCGGTGGTGAGCGGGACGCCCCAGGTGGGCCAGGAGCTCACCTGCGCGGCGCCGGGATGGTCGCAGCCGCCGGCGTCGGTGACGACCTCAGTCGCCTGGCTCAGCGGCGGCGTCCCCATCCCGGCCGCCGGCACCGAGCACTTCACCCCCGGCGCTGCCGAGCGGGATCACCGGATCGCCTGCGAGGTCACCCTGACCGCGGCCGGGTACGCCGCCGCGGTGAGCACGTCGATCACGACCGAGCCGGTCGCCAAGGGGGCGCTGACCAGCAGCAAGCCCGTCGTCCGCGGCCGGGCCAAGGTCGGCCGTACGCTCCGGGCCGCCACCGGCGAGTGGACCGAGGGCGTGACCTTGCGCTACCGCTGGTTCGTCGGCGGGCAGCGGGTTCGTGGCCCGCGCGGTCCCACGTGCGTGGTGAAGCGCGGGATGGTCGGCAAGAAGGTCAAGCTGGTCGTGGTCGGCAAGCTCGCCGGCTACGCCAGCCTGACCCGCAAGTCCCGAGCGACAGCGCCGGTCCAGCCGGCCTGAGCCCGCTCAGGCGCCGGTCAGCTCCCGCAACGTGGCCGTCAGGGCGTCTCTCAGCGGGGCGTGTTCGCGGGCGTCCTTGAGCCCGCGGCGCAGTAGCCGGGCGGCGGCGGTTGCCTGGCCGAGCTGGAGGCACGCCTGTGCGGCCCGCCAGCGGCAGTACGCCGCGTCGAACGGTCGCCCGAGCTCGTCCCAGCGCCGGATCGCGGTCGACCAGGCCTCGACGTCCGGCTTGCCGTCGATGCGCCCCAGCTCACCCCGCCATTGGGCGTGCAGGGCCAGCCGGCTGGGGACGGTGTCGAGGGGCGCGAACGGATCCTCGGTGGCTTCGTTGCGAATGGCGCGCAGCCTCGCGGCGATGTCGAAGGGTGGCGGCGACGAGGCCTCGATCAGATCAGCGCCCGCCCGCGCGGCCGTGGCGAGGACCTCAGCGCCCCACAAGACGTTGACGGTGTCCGGATCCTCCTCGCAAAGCTCGAAGAGGCGCCGGCTGGCATCGTGTGGACGGCCGCACCACAGCTCGATGTCAGCGACGGCCCGCGCCGAGTAGGAGCGGGCGAAGAGGGTGTCGGCTGGCAGTTCCGACAACGCCAGGGCGCGGGCGAGGGACTCCGATCGCTTCCCGCACGCGAGTCCGATCGCGGCGAGCTCCAGGTGAGAGGACGCATGGCGAGCGTCCGGTTGTTGGAACTCGATGCCCCCGACGATCGCCTCGGCCTCGACAACGCGGCCAGCACGACGAAGAGCGCCGCTGACGTTGCCGCGCACGATGTCCACGAGGAAGTTGTCGATGCTCCAGCGTCGCGCGGTCCGGAGCACAGGCGCAGCCGCAGCCGCCACGGCGTCGGGGCCGGCCTCGGAGCGTGCAAGCACGAAGGTGCGCTGGCCCGCGGCGTGGCTCATCCGGTACGTCTCGTGGACCTGGCCGGCTTCGGGCGCCGACGCCGCGAGATGTTTGCGCGTGGCCGCCCCATCACCTTCCAGCAGGTCGAGCACGGCGATGTCGGCCATGATGCTCGGAACTCTCCAGTGGTCCCCGGTTGCGCGACACAAGACGCGAGCGCGCTCGGCGACCTGGCGCGCCTCGGCGTAGCGCCCCAGCGACGTGAGGTGGTACTCCTGCGACTCGAGCACTTCGATCTGGGTGGTGGACGGGGGAAGCGACTCGAGCATCTCTGCCGCCTGCTCGATGAGCGTGAGTGCCGAGGCGGCGTCCCCTTGCCCGCTGAAGATCCACGCGCACCTCTCCAGCAGCAACGCCGGCTCGGGTCCCGCCTGGGCGGCGACGTCTGCGACGACCGAGGTCGCCAGTGCCGTGGCTTGGGGATGATGTACGTGGTAGAGCGCCGTCAGCGCCCTGAGCTGCGCGGTGCGGCGGGTCACGTCGATGCCATCGGGGCGGGTGAGTTCGGGTGGCCAGGCGTCGAGGGCGTGGCGCCAGTGTTCGCCCGCTTCGACGAGGGCGAAGCGTCGTTCGGCGGCGAGGGCGGCGCGGACCTCCCAGGGGAGTGTCCGGTCGGTGTCGCCGGTAGCGCGCCAGTGCAGGGCGATCTCACTGGGTGCGGCGTCGGGGTGGTGCTCGAGGGCGGTGGCGATGCGCCGGTGGTGGTCGAGGCGCTCGGTGGGGAGAAGGGTGTCGCGGGCGGCTTGGGCGAGCAGGGGGTGGCTCAGGGCGACGGTGTCGGTGGTCTGGTCGAGCAGGTGGCGGTCGGCCAGGTGGTGCAGGCCGATGGTGACGGCCTCCAGGGTCAGGCCCGTCAGCTCGGGGAGCTCCTGCGCCGTCACGGGTCGGTCGAGCAGCGCGAGGACGTCGCAGACGCGTCGGCCTTCGTGAAGAACGCCGCGAAGCCGCTGGGTGAGAAGGTCGGCGAGTCGTTCGGGTAGGCCGTCGGTGTCGGCGGCGCGGGCGAGGTGCTCGGTGAAGAGGGGGAGGCCGCCGCTGCGTTGGTGGAGAGCGCGGGCGGTGGTGGGGTCGTCGATGCCGAGCCAGCGGAGCTGGGCCAGCGACTCGGTCTCGTCCAGGGGGCCGACGGTGAGGGTGGTGGCTCCCGGCAGGCCGACGACATGGGTGCGCCAGACGTCGGCTGTGTGGCCGACCTCGGGGTCGCCGAGCCGCCAGGCTCCCAGGATCGGGGGGCCCTCGTCATACGTCGCGGCGAAGCTGATGAAGTCGCGGGTGCTGTCGTCGGCCCAGTGCAGGTCGTCGAGCTGGAGCATGCAGGGACGCTCGGCATCCAGCGCCGTCATCAGCAGACAGGCAGCCGTGAACAGTCGATGCCGCGCGAACGCGCCGTCGACGCCGCGGGCCAGATCGGCCTCTCCCAGCTCGGGGACGAGCACTGCCAGCGAGGGCGTCACGGAGTCCGGCAGCGCGCGCAGGGCGTCCGTCACCCACCCGCCCTGGTCCACGCGAAGGGCCACCCGCAGCGCCCCGGCCAGCGGCATGAGCGGTTCGCCCTGGGACAGCGGGACGCAGCGGGCGCCGAGGACGAGGCGCTCGGAACGGTCCGAGATCGCGTGCAACAGCCGGGTCTTACCGGTGCCGGCCTCACCGCGTAGCAGGAGGAGGCGTCCGTGCTCGCGGAGGAACCGGCGTCCCGCGGCGAGCTCGTCGTCGCGCCCCACGAGCGGCACCTCGTGGACCGGCTGGGGGTCCGGTGAGGTCACAGTCAGCCAGCGAAGGTAGAACTCCTCCGGATCACCCCCGAGCGTCTCGACGACGGCGCGGAGGTGGTCCCAGGTGGGGACGCGGGGGCCGGACAGGATGTGGGAGACCGTGGTGTGGCTGCACCCGGCGTCGGCGGCGATCCGGCGCAGGCTGGGCAGGCCTGCTCGGTGATGCAGGTCGTGCAACGCCTCGACCAGCTCGCGGTGCGGTCCGGCCGAGACGCCGGGGCGTGGCAAGGCTCCCATGCTGATGCCTCCGTGGCCGCAGACCCCCAGCGTCACCCACCCGCCACACCCCTGTCCACAGGGAATGCCACCGAGTGGAGCGACCAGTTCCGGCCTCACCCTCGGTTCTGCGCCAGCTCCCGCAAGGCGTGCGTGAGCGCGTCTCTCAGCGGGGCGTGTGCGCGGGCGTCCTTGAGCCCGCGGCGCAGTAGCCGGGCGGCGGCGGTTGCCTGGCCGAGCTGGAGGCACGCCTGTGCGGCCCGCCAGCGGCAGTACGCCGCGTCGAACGGTCGCCCGAGCTCGTCCCAGCGCCGGATCGCGGTCGACCAGGCCTCGACGTCCGGCTTGCCGTCGATGCGCCCCAGCTCGCCCCGCCATTGCGCGTGGAGAGCCAGCCGGCTGGGCGTCGTGGGGTGTGGATCGAAGGGCTTCACGCGGGCGTCGTCCTGGAGAGCCCGGAGCCCGGCAGCCACGTCGAAGTCCGGCTGCAGACGTGCACCGACGAGATCGCCGCCCGCCCGGGCAACCAGGGTGAGGAGAGCGGCTGCATAGCTGCCCGAGTCAGTGTCCTCCGTGGTGGCCAGCAGCACGAGAGCGCGGTCGAGCGCTTCGCGCGGCCGTCCCGCCCACAGCAGGATGTCGGTCACGATCTCGGCCGTCTCGAACAGGTTGTAGAGGTGGCTGTCAGGGAAGTCGGCGACCTGCATGGCTCGGTGGAGTGCCGCGTCCACACGGCCGCGCGCGAGGTCGAGCGCCGCGAGCTCTCGGTGAAGACCGGCGTGGCGTTCGTGGGGGACCTCGTGGGCGACACCCTCGACAAGCTCGCCCACCTCGGCGAGCCGCCCCTCTCGCCGGAGGCTCATCGCGACGTTGGTCTTGAGCAGGTCGCAGAGGAAGCTGTCGATGCCCCACGAGTCTGCGGCATGCAGGGCGGGCATGGCCAGCTGCCACACCTCGTCGGCACGGCCGTCGGAGGCCACGACCAGTCCGCTGCCTTGTACGGCCAGGTGCACGGCGCTTATCGGGTCCTGGTTCAGGCGCTCGGGGCTGGGTGTCGATGCTGCGAGGTGCTGGCGCATCGAGACAGCGTCGCCATCCCACTCCGCGTAGCTCGCGAGGAGCACAGCGCACTTCCACCGGCGCCAGTCGTCGTCCAGAGCGGCGCAGACCTCTGCCATGCGGAGCCCCACGGCCTTGGCATCTCTGTCTCTCCCTGAAGCCTCGAGGACAAACTCCAGAGTGTGGAGGACGTCGGCCTGGACGGCGGACGGCGGGTCGCTCTCGACCAGGTCGGTCGCCAGACGGGCCAGCTCGAGGGCGCGCTCGCGGTCGCCGTTCACGTTGGCGATCTGCGCGGCGTAGTCCAGGATCGCGGCTTCTTCAGGCCCGCGCACGGCATCCAGCTCTGCCACTGCCACGTTCGCCCACACAACGGCGCCGGCCCGGTCGACCTGAAACAGCGCCCGAAGGGCGTGCAGCAGCGCCGTCGACCGGGTGGTGGGTGGGTCATCGATCGCCGGGAGCCTGGCTGGCCATGCGTTGAGTGCGTGGACCCAGTGCTCCGAGGCTTCGGTGAGGGCGAAGCGTCGTTCGGCGGCGAGGGCGGCGCGGACCTCCCAGGGGAGTGTCCGGTCGGTGTCGCCGGTGGCGCGCCAGTGCAGGGCGATCTCACTGGGTGCGGCGTCGGGGTGGTGCTCGAGGGCGGTGGCGATGCGCCGGTGGTGGTCGAGGCGTTCGGTGGGCAGAAGGGTGTCGCGGGCGGCTTGGGCGAGCAGGGGGTGGGACAGGGCGACGGCGTCGGTGGTCTGGTGGAGGAGATGGCGGTCGGCCAGGTGGTGCAGGCCGGTGGTGACGTCGTCGCGGGCCAGGCCGGTGAGGTCGGGGAGGTGGTCGGCGGTGGCGGGGCGGTCGAGGAGGGCGAGGGTGTCGGCGACGCGTCGGCCTTGGTGGGGGAGGTTGCGGAGTCGTTGGGTCAGCAGGTCGGCGAGCCGGTCGGGCAGGGTGTCGGTGTCTGCGGAGCGGGCGAGGTGCTCGGTGAACAGCGGCAGCCCGCCGCTGCGCTGGTGGAGGGCTCGGGCTTGGTCGGGGTTGTCGATGCCGAGCCATCGCAACTGGGCCAGCGACTCCTTCTCATCGAGAGGGCCGACGGGGATGGTGGTGACGCCGGGGAGTCCGAGGGTGTGGGTGCGCCAGTCGTCGGCGGTCTGGCCGCCCTCGGGGTCACCGACCCGCCAGGCGCACAGGATCGGGGGCCCCTGGTCGTAGGTCATCGCGAAGCTGAGGAAGTCGCGGGTGCTGTCGTCGGCCCAGTGCAGGTCGTCGAGCTGGACCAGGCAGGGACGGCGGCGGTCGAAGTCGGCGATCAGCAGGCAGGCGGCCGTGAACAGCCGGTGCCGGGCGAAGACGCCGTCGACGTCAGCGCCCCGGTCCGCGTCGCCCAGCTCCGGAAGGAGAACCGCCAGCGAGGGCACCACGAACTCCGGCAGCGCGTCCAGCGCCTCTCTCAGCCATCTGCCCTCCTCGACGCGCAGCGCGGTCCGCAGCACCGCGGCGAGCGGCATCAGCGGTTCGCCCCGGGACAGGGGCACGCACCGCGCGCCGAGCACGCAGCGGTCTGAACTGGCGGCAAGCGCCTCGAGCAGGCGGGTCTTGCCTGACCCGGCCTCGCCCTGCAGCACCAGCAGCCGTCCCTGGTCGCGGAAGAACCCGTGACCGACGGCGAGCTCGTCCTGGCGGCCGACGAGCGGGACGTCGGGCACCTCGCCCGGCGTGGGGGAGGTGACGGCGAGCCAGCGTCGGTGGAACTCGTCGGGGTCGCCGCCCAGGGCCTCGACGACGGCGCGAAGGTTGTCCCAGGCGGGGACGCGTGGGCTGGACAGGATGTGCGACACCGTGGTGTGGCTGCAGCCGGCGTCGGCCGCGATCCGGCGCAGGCTGGGCCAGCCTGCTCGGTGGTGCAGGTCGTGCAGCGCCTCGACCAGCTCGCGGTGCGGTCCGGCCGAGACGCCGGGGCGTGGCAGGGCTCCCATGCTGATGCCTCCGTGGCCGCAGACCTCCAGCGTCACCCACCCACTCCCCGCCTGTCCACAGGAATGGCCGCGGGCGGCGGCGTACGTGTGCGTCAACTTCTGTCAACCGGGGGTCCGGCCGCCCGAGCCTGGAGGGGTCGAAAGGAGCACGTCATGAACACCACCCACGCACAGACAGGCAGGGCGCTGGCGGCGACGCTGGCCGTCACGGCGGGCTTGACGGTGTACGCCGCCGGCCCGGCGCAGGCCGAGCGGTTCGACCCCGCCGTGGTCGAGCAGCGCACCGAGCGGAGGGCCAACCCGCACGACTTCGCCCTGGAGCTGCGGCAGCTCAAGCTGCGGATGACCGAGGCCCGGGCCGCCGCCTACCACGGCGGGTGACCGGGAACGGGTGGGAGTGGATCGCTCGGGGTCCGCTCTGCCCCGGCCGAGGCCCCGGGGCGCTGTCCGCAAGGCGCTGTCCACGGGGCCTCGTAGGGTGGGCGGGTGCCCAGCCGCCCACCCTCCCGACCGTCGCGCGGCCCGCAGTCCTACCGTCCCGAGCCCGGCTCGATCCCGACCCAGCCGGGGGTCTACCGGTTCCGCGACGCGCAGCGGCCGGGTCATCTACGTCGGCAAGGCCAAGAGCCTGCGCGCCGCGGCTGTCGTCGTACTTCCAGGACATCGGCAACCTGCACCCGCGCACCGCCACGATGGTCACCACCGGCGGCGAGCGTCGAGTGGACGGTCGTCGACACCGAGGTCGAGGCGCTGCAGCTGGAGTACTCCTGGATCAAGGAGTTCGACCCGCGGTTCAACGTCAAGTACCGCGACGACAAGTCCTACCCGTGGCTCGCGGTCACGGTGGGCGAGGAGTTCCCGCGGGTGATGGTCGGGCGCGGCGCCAAGCGCAAGGGCACCCGCTACTTCGGCCCCTACAGCCACGCCTGGGCGATCCGCGAGACCGTCGACCTGCTGCTGCGGGTCTTCCCGATGCGCTCGTGCAGCAACGGCGTCTTCAAGCGGTCCGGCGCAGATCGGCCGGCCCTGCCTGCTCGGCTACATCGACAAGTGCTCGGCGCCCGTGCGTCGGCAGCGTCAGCGCCGAGGAGCACCGCGAGATCGTCGACGACTTCTGCGACTTCATGGCCGGCAACACCGACGGCGTTCGTCAAGCGCCTCGAGCGCGAGATGTACGCCGCCTCCGAGGCGCTGGACTTCGAGAAGGCCGCCCGGCTGCGCGACGACCTCGGCGCGCTGCACCAAGGCGCTGGAGAAGCAGGCGGTGGTGCTCGGCGACGGCACCGACGCCGACGTGATCGCGCTGCGCCGAGGACCCGCTCGAGGTGGCCGTGCAGATCTTCTACGTCCGCGGCGGCCGGATCCGCGGCCAGCGCGGCTGGGTGGCCGACCGGGTCGAGGAGGGCGACACCGCCGAGCTGGTCGAGCGACTTCCTGCTCCAGCTCTACGGCCGGCGCGACGGCCGACGACGATCCCGCGCGAGGTCCTGGTGCCCGGCGCTGCCGCCCGACGTCGGCGACCGTCGAGCAGCTGCTCACCGAGCTGCGCGGCAGCAAGGTCGTCGATCCGGGTGCCGCAGCGCGGCGACAAGCGGGCCCTCCAGGAGACCGTCGCCCGCAACGCCGCGCAGGCGCTCGCGCTCCACAAGACCAAGCGGGCCAGCGACCTCACCACCCGCAACCGGGCGCTGGAGGAGATCCAGGAGGCGCTCGGGCTCGACGAGGCGCCGCTGCGCATCGAGTGCTACGACGTCTCCAACCTCCAGGGCACCGAGGTGGTCGCCTCGATGGTGGTCTTCGAGGACGGGCTGGCCCGCAAGAGCGAGTACCGCCGGTTCGTGATCCGCGGCGTCGACGGGCAGAACGACGTCGCCTCGATGCACGAGGTGATCACCCGGCGGTTCCGCCGGCTGCTCGACGAGCAGGCCGAGGTCGAGCCGAGAGCCCTCGGGCGGCGCCGCGAGGCCGACGAGCCGCACGGCCCGCTGCTCGTCGACCCCGAGACCGGCCGCCCCCGCAAGTTCGCCTACGCGCCCGGGCTGGTCGTCGTCGACGGCGGCCCGCCGCAGGTGGCCGCCGCCCAGCGGGCGCTCGACGAGCTCGGCATCGACGACATCCCGGTCTGCGGGCTGGCCAAGCGGCTCGAGGAGGTGTGGCTGCCCGGGCGAGGAGGACCCGGTGATCCTGCCGCGCACGCAGCGAGGGCCTCTACCTGCTGCAGCGGGTCCGCGACGAGGCCCACCGGTTCGCGATCACCCACCACCGCAGCCGCCGCTCCAAGTCGATGGTCGAGAGCCTGCTCGACGACGTGCCCGGGCCTCGGCGAGGTGCGCCGCAAGACGCTGCTCAAGCACTTCGGCTCGCTGAAGAAGCTCCGCGCGGCCGACCGTCGACGAGATCGCGCAGGTGCCCGGCATCGGCCCGCGCACCGCGACGGCGATCAAGGATGCGGTCGCCGAGGCCGCCGCGACCGGCAAGACTGCGCCACGTCACCGGCGGTCAACACCGCCACCGGCGAGTCATCGAGGAGGACTGAGGCCATGTCGTCGACGCCAGCGAGCCGACGCCGGCGAGCTGGTCGTCGTCACCGGCATGACCGGCGCCGGCCGCAGCACGGCGGCCAAGGAGCTGGAGGACCTCGGCTGCTACGTCGTCGACAACCTGCCGCCGAGCCTGCTGCGCGACGTCGTCCGGCTGGTCGACGAGAGCCGCGGCATCGACCAGCCGATCGCGGTCGTCGTCGACGTCCGCTCCGGCTCGTTCTTCGACTCGCCTGCAGCGCCAACCGTCGCGCAGCGGGTGACCGGCCGGCCGCACCACGCTGCGTGTTCCTCGAGGCCACCGACGAGGTGCTGGTCCGCCGCCAGGAGGCGGCCCGCCGGCCGCACCCGCTGCAGGGCAGCGGCCGGCTGCTCGACGGGCTGCAGCGCGAGCGCGAGGTGCTGGCCGACGCTGCGCAGCGACGCCGACCTGGTCATCGACACCTCCAACCTCAACGTGCACCAGCTCACGGACCGGATCGCCGAGGCGTTCGGCACCGCCGCGACACGACGCGGCTCAAGGTGACCGTGATCAGCTTCGGCTTCAAGTACGGCATCCCGGTCGACGCCGACTTCGTCGCCGACATGCGCTTCCTGCCCAACCCGTTCTGGGTCCCCGAGCTGCGCCCGCAGACCGGCCGCGACGCGCCGGTGTCGCGCCTACGTCGCTGGCCCAGCCGGGCGCGGCCGACGTTCCTCGACGCAGTACGTCCCGGTGCTCGAGACCGTGGCCGCGCGGCTACCTCGCGCGAGGGCAAGCGCTTCATGACGGTCGCCGATCGGCTGCACCGGCGGCAAGCACCGCAGCGTGGCGATGACCGAGGAGATCGCGGCCCGGCTGCGCAGGCGCCGGGCTACGACGCCCGCGCCGCGCACCGCGACCTCGGCCGGGAGTGACGTGGCCCGCGCACCGCCGCAGGCCGCGTCGTCGCCCTCGGCGGCGGCCACGGGCTGGCCGCCTCGCTGTCCGCGCTGCGCCGGCTGCACGACGACCTCACGATCGACGACCTGACGGCGGTCGTCACCGTCGCCGACAACGGCGGCTCGTCGGGCCGGCTGCGCGGCGAGTTCGGCGTGCTGCCGCCCGGCGACCTGCGGATGGCGCTGGCCGCACTGTGCGGCGACGACGAGTGGGGCCGCACCTGGGCGCGACGTGCGTCCAGCACCGCTTCGCCGGCGACGGGCGAGATGCAGCGGCCACGTGGTCGGCAACCTGCTGATCGTCGGCGCTCTGGGAGCTGCTCGGCGACCCCGTCGACGGCGCTCGACTGGGTCGGCCGGCTGCTCGGCGCCCACGGCCGGGTGCTGCCGATGGCGCCGACGCCGCTGGACATCACCGCCGAGGTGCGCGGGCTCGACCCGGCGCGACCCGGCGCGCGTCACCGACGGTCCGCGGCCAGGTCGAGGTCGCCACGCACCGCCGGGCGAGGTCGCGTCGGTCGCGCTCGACCCGGCCGACCCGCCGGCCGTGCCCCGAGGCGGTGGCGGCGATCCGCGACGGCCGACTGGGTCGTGCTCGGCCCCGGCTCGTGGTTCACCTCCGTGATCCCGCACCTGCTGGTGCCCGAGCTGCGGCAGGCCCTGGCCGACACCGAGGCGCGGGTCCTGGTCGACGCTCAACCTGGCGGCGCAGCAGGGGGAGACCGCGGGCTTCGGCCCCGCCGACCATCTGGCCGCCCTGCTCGAGCACGCCCCGGACCTGCGGGTCCACGCCGTGCTCGCCGACCCCGCGAGCGTGGCCGACCGCGACGAGCTGGCGGGTGCGGTCGCCGTCCTCGGGCGCGCGGTCTGGTCCTCGCCGACGTCGCGCGCGACGACGGCAGCCCCCGCCACGACCCCGACCGGCTGGCGTCGGCGTACCTCCGGATCCTCGCCGAGGAGGACGCGAGAGGCGCCGCGGCCGCCGGCGGAGGGTCGATTGACGGGCATGCGCAGGATCGCGCGCATGGCGATGACGGCACAGGTGAAGGCCGAGCTCGCCAGCCACCCAGATCACCAAGACCTGCTGCCGCAAGGCCGAGGTCGCCTCGATGCTGCGGTTCGCCGGCGGGCTGCACATCGTCAGCGGCCGGATCGTCGTCGAGGCCGAGCTCGACACCGGCGCCGCCGCGCGACGGCTGCGCAAGGACATCGCCGAGGTCTACGGCCACCACTCCGACGTCGTGATGGTCCAGGGCAACGGGCATGCGCAAGGGCAGCCGCTACGTCGTGCGGGTCGTCAAGGACGGCGAGGCGCTGGCCCGCCAGACCGGGCTGCTCGACCAGCGCGGCCGGCCGGTCCGCGGCCTGCCGCCCGCCGGTCGTCTCCGGCGGCGGCTGCGACGCCGAGGCCGCCTGGCGCGGCGCCTTCCTCGCCCACGGCTCGCTGACCGAGCCCGGCCGCTCGTCCTCGCTCGAGGTCACCTGCCCCGGCCCCGAGGCCGCGCTCGCGCTCGTCGGCGTCGCCCGCCGGCTCGGCATCCCGGCCAAGGCCCGCGAGGTGCGCGGCGTCGACCGGGTCGTCATCCGCGACGGCGACGCGATCGGCGCGCTGCTCACCCGGCTCGGCGCCCACGAGTCGCTGATGGCCTGGGAGGAGCGCCGGATGCGGCGCGAGGTGCGGGCGACCGCCAACCGGCTCGCCAACTTCGACGACGCCAACCTGCGCCGCTCCGCCCGCGCCGCCGTGGCCGCCGGCGCCCGCGTCGAGCGGGCCCTGGAGATCCTCGGCGACGAGGTCCCCGACCACCTGCGCGATGGCCGGCGCAGCTGCGGCTCGAGCACAAGCAGGCCTCGCTCGAGGAGCTCGGCCAGCTGCACGACCCGGTGCTGACCAAGGACGCGATCGCCGGCCGGATCCGCCGGCTGCTCGCGATGGCCGACAAGCGCGCCGAGGAGCTCGGCATCCCCGACACCGAGGCCTCGCTGACCCCGGAGATGCTGGCCGACGACGGCTGAGCCGGGGCTCGCTCGCGGTTACCGGCACGTACGGCGGACGCGCGGTACGCCGTCCCCGACGCAGACGATAGGGTCGTCAGTGACCGGTCATCCGGCCGTCACCGTGGCCCACCGGTCCCCAGAACGAGGGCCCCTGACCCACGGGGCCCCACCCAGGAACCGAGGAGTAGTCACCGTGACTGTTCGCGTAGGTATCAACGGCTTCGGCCGCATCGGCCGCAACTTCTTCCGCGCCGTCGCGCGCGTCGGGCGCCGACATCGAGATCGTCGGCGTCAACGACCTGACCGACAACACGACCCTCGCCCACCTGCTCAAGTACGACTCGATCCTGGGCCGCCTCGACGCCGACGTGGTCGCCTCCGACGACGACTCGATCACCGTCGACGGCAAGACCATCACGCGTCTTCGCCGAGCGCGACCCGGCCGACCTGTCGCCTGGGGCGAGCGTCGGCGCCGACATCGTCATCGAGTCGACCGGCTTCTTCACCGACGCCACCAAGGCGCACGGCGCACATCGACGGCGGCGCCAAGAAGGTCATCATCTCCGCGCCGGCCACGAACGAGGACGTCACCATCGTGATGGGCGTCAACCACGAGCGACTACGACCCGGCGAACCACCACGTCATCTCCAACGCCTCGTGCACGACCAACTGCCTGGCGCCGATGGCCAAGGTCCTCAACGACGAGTTCGGCATCGTCAAGGGCCTGATGACCACGATCCACGCCTACACCGCCGACCAGAACCTCCAGGACGGCCCGCACAAGGACCTGCGCCGCGCCCGCGCCGCCGCGCTCAACATCATCCCGACCTCGACCGGTGCCGCCAAGGCCATCGGCCTGGTGCTGCCCGAGCTCAAGGGCAAGCTCGACGGCTACGCGCTGCGCGTCCCGGTCCCGACCGGCTCGGCCACCGACCTCACCTTCGAGGCCGGCCGCGAGACCACCGTCGAGGAGGTCAACGCGATCGTCAAGGCGGCCGCCGACGGCCCGCTCAAGGGCTTCCTGAAGTACACCGAGGACCCGATCGTCTCCACCGACATCGTCACCGACCCGGCGTCCTGCATCTTCGACGCGCGCGCTGACCAAGGTCATCGGCAACCAGGTCAAGGTCGTCGGCTGGTACGACAACGAGTGGGGCTACTCCAACCGCCTCGTCGACCTGATCGAGCTACGTCGGCGCGACCCTCTGAGCGTCGATGGCCGCCGACGCTGCAGACATCGACTCGCTGGGCGACCTGCGCGGGCAAGCGCGTGCTGGTCCGCTCCGACCTCAACGTCCCGCTCGACGGCACCACGATCACCGACGACGGCCGGATCCGGGCCAGCGTCCCGACCATCCGGGCGCTGGCCGACGCCGGCGCCCGGGTCGTCGTGACCGCCCACCTCGGCCGCCCCAAGGGCGCGCCGGACCCGGCGTACTCCCTCGCGCCCGGTCGCCGGCCCGGCTCGGCGAGCTGCTCGGCCAGGCCGGTCGCCTTCGCCACCGACACCGTCGGCGAGAGCGCGCAGGCCAGACGGTCGGCGGCGCTCGCCGACGGCGAGGTCGCCGTGCTGGAGAACGTCCGGTTCAACGCGGGCGAGACCAGCAAGGACGACGCCGAGCGCGGCGCGTTCGCCGACCAGCTGGCCGCGCTGGCCGACGCCTTCGTCTCCGACGGCTTCGGCGTCGTGCACCGCAAGCAGGCCTCGGTCTACGACGTCGCGCAGCGGCTGCCCGCACGCGATGGGCGGGCTGGTCGCCACGGAGGTCGACGTGCTGCGCCGGCTCACCGACGACCCGGCGCGGCCCGTACGTCGTCGTGCTCGGCGGCTCGAAGGTCTCCGACAAGCTCGGCGTCATCGACAACCTGCTCGGCAAGGCCGACCGGCTGCTCATCGGCGGCGGCATGGTCTTCACCTTCCTCACGGCCCAGGGCCACGAGGTCGGCAAGAGCCTGCTCGAGGACGACCAGCTCGACACCTGCCGCGGCTACCTGCAGCGCGCCGCCGAGCAGCCGGCGTCGAGATCGTGCTGCCGACCGACATCGTGGTCGACACCGCGTTCCCGTCGGGCGACCGCGACGCCGCAGCCCCGGGTCGTGCCGGCCGACGCGATCCCGGCCGACGCGCTCGGCCTCGACATCGGGCCCGAGTCCGGCGCGCGCCTTCGCCGCGGCGCTCGCCGACGCGCAGGACGGTCTTCTGGAACGGCCCGATGGGCGTCTTCGAGATCGCCGCGTTCGCCGACGGCACCCGCGCCGTCGCCCAGGCGCTGACCGAGGTCGACGGGCTCTCCGTCGTCGGCGGCGGCGACTCCGCCGCCGCCGTGCGCACGCTCGGCTTCGACGAGGCCGCGTTCGGCCACATCTCCACCGGTGGCGGCGCCAGCCTCGAGTACCTCGAGGGCAAGGAGCTCCCCGGCATCGCCGTCCTCGAGAGGACTGACCGCATGGCCAGCACGACGCACGACCGCACCCCGCTGATGGCGGGCAACTGGAAGATGAACCTCAACCACCAGGAGGCGATCGTCCTCGTCCAGAAGCTCGCGCTGGACGCTGTCGGACAAGAAGCACGACTACGCGCACGGTCGAGGTCGTCGTGCTGCCGCCGTTCACCGACCTGCGCTCCGTGCAGACGCTCGTCGACGGCGACCGGCTCTCGATCAGGTACGGCGCGCAGGACGTCTCGACGCACGACGCCGGCGCCTACACCGGCGAGATCTCCGCGGCGCATGCTGGCCAAGCTCGGCTGCTCCTACGTCGTCGTCGGGCACACCGAGCGCCGCGAGTACCACGCCGAGACCGACGAGCGTCGTCAACGCCAAGGCCCACAAGGCGCTGCGCGGCCGGCATGACCCCGATCGTGTGCGTCGGCGAGGGGCTCGAGGTCCGCCAGGCCGGCGAGCACGTCGCGCTACACGCCTCGCGCAGGTCGACGGCGTCGCTGGCGGGCTTCACCGCCGAGCAGGTCGCCGAGCCTCGTCGTCGCCTACGAGCCGGTCTGGGCGATCGGCACCGGCGAGGTCGCCACCCCCGACGACGCGCAGGAGGTCTGCGCGGCGATCCGCGGCGCGGATCCGCGAGGTCCACGGCGACGCCGCCGCCGACGGCGTCCGCATCCTCTACGGCGGCTCGGTGAAGGCCGCCAACGTCGCGCGGGATCATGGCGAAGGCCGACGTCGACGGCTGCCTGGTCGGCGGCGCGAGCCTGCAGGCCGACGAGTTCGGCGGCATCTGCCGGTTCTACGACATGCCGGTCCTGTGATCGCCGCGGACGGCCGTGACGTAGGCTTTCCGCTCGTGACACTGCTCTTCACCATCGTGCTCATGCTCACCAGCGCGCTGATGATCCTGCTGGTGCTGCTGCACAAGGGCCGCGGCGGCGGCCTCTCCGACATGTTCGGCGGCGGCGTGTCCAGCTCCCTGGGCGGCTCGTCGGTCGCCGAGCGCAACCTCGACCGGTTCACGGTCGGGATCGGCGTCATCTGGTTCGCGTGCGTCGTCGCCCTCGGGCCTGCTCCTGGCCTACCAGTGAGCGCTCCTGACGCTCACCGATCGAAGGTACTCGAAAGGATGCTCGCGTGGCTGGTGGAGGAAACGCGATTCGCGGGAGCCGGGTCGGCGCCGGCCCGATGGGCGAGGCCGAGCGCGGCGAGGCCGCGCCGCGGCAGGCCGTCGACCTACTTCTGCGCCCACGAGCACCGCTCGGTGGTGACGTTCGCCGTCGAGGCCGCGGTGCCCGAGTCGTGGGACTGCCCCAAGTGCGGTCTGCCCGCGCGAGCCTGGACGCGGAGAACCCGCCTCCGGCGCCGCAAGATCGAGCCCTACAAGACCCACCTCGCCTACGTGAAGGAGCGCCGCTCCGACGACGAGGCCGAGGACATCCTCGACGAGGCCGTGCAGCTGCTGCGCACCCGCCGCAAGTCCGGCGACATCATCTTCTAGTGTCGCCAGCCGCAGATATGTGGATGCCGCGGTGTCTGAAATCATGAGGCATAGCGAGCCGTCCTGCCCTGATGCTGGGCGCTGGTGCTGGGTGAGCGCCGACGGCCGAACGAGGCAGCAGCGCGCCCCTGCCTGAGGAGCGAGAAGCAGTGGTCACGATCGGATGCAACCGACGCGGGCCCTCGAGCGTGTTCTGTAGGTACCGGCGGAAGATGAGTGCCGCCGATCGCCATGGCCGACGACTCCCAGGACAGGACGACGAGAATGTCCTCATCAGACCGGCGAGACTTCGCCGAGTTCTACGCGGCCACCTGGGCGCGGACGGTGGCCTGCGCGTACGCCGTGACCGCCGACCTCGCCGCCGCGGAGGACGTCGCGCAGGAGGCGTACGCGCGAGCCTGGCCGCGCTGGCGACGCCTCTGCGACTACGACGACCCGGGGGCCTGGGTGCGCCAGGTCGCCACTCGGCACGCGATCAGCCGCTGGCGCCGCTCCCGCACGGCGCTGCGTCATCGGCTCAGGCAGCGTCCGCCTGATCCGGTCCATCCTCCCGACGAGAACACCGTGCTCCTGGTGCAGGCCATGCGGCAGCTCCCCGAAGCCCAGCGCCGCGCGCTCGTGTTGCACCATCTCGCGGGACTCCCCGTCGCCGCGGTGGCGCGCGAGGAGGGCTGCCCCGAGGGCACCATCAAGGCTCGGCTCTCGCGCGGGCGCACGGCGCTGGCGGCCCTGCTCGCCTCGTCGGACGACCCCGGAGACTCCCCCGCCAGCCAGGAGCGCAGCCATGCCTGAGACGTTCGACCCCCAGCGGGCATTCGACGAGCTGACCCGACAGGTTGCCCGCGAGGTAGGGCCGGGCGACGTCGGGCTCCCGATCCGCGCGGCCCGGCGGCGCCGCATGGTCGGTGGGGTCGCCGCGGTGGCGGTCGCATCCGTGCTCGCCGTCACCCTCGGGCAGGTCGTCGGTACCGATTCACGCAGCTCAACTCCGGAGTACGCGGAGACGAACACCGACACCAGCCAGGGAGCGGCCCGCCGCGAGCGATTGCTCACCATGCTGCCCGAGGACACCGTGCAGGCGCACGTGTTCGATGTCGGCGGGGTGGCCGGCTTCGTCGCCGACGACGACCAGTTCTCGCGCATCGCGGGGGAATACGTCCTGGGCGCGTTCGCCACCCTCGGCACCGGACCGATCCTCCCGCTGCTCCCCGACCTCGTCACCTATGCCGGAGACGGCGGCACCAGCGTGTTCCTCCTGGACCTGCCGGCCAACGAGGTCACGGACGGCTTCATGGCGGCAGGCTGGGAAGAGGACGGCGAACTCCTCGTGCCCGGTCCCGCGGTCGGGATCCAGGACGCGTCGACCGCGCGCAACGTCCACGTCGCCGACGACGGGGGCGGGCGCTCCCTGGTGGCGATCGCCGGCGACCCCGAGGAACTCCCCGACATCGCCGGCACGAGCTCGCGGACGCCAAGCGTGGCGGTGGAGCGGCTGCTCGGCCTCGAGGGTCCGGCGGGATTCGCACTGTCGTTCGAACCCGATCCGTGTGCGTTCGTGGCAGCGACACTCACGGCGCCTACCGAGGCCACCATGTTGGTCGCGCCTCCGGCAGGCAGGTCGGCAGACGCCGTGACGGTTGACGACCTGACACCCCCAAGGGAGTCGTCTCGATCGACGCCGCGGCCGCCGACGGCAACCTGGTGCGCGTCGAGCTGACGGTCGAGCAGGCGTCCGTGCCCGCCGACCTGCTGGACCGCTATCCATTGCCCGGCACGCAGTTCTGCTGAGCGGCCCGACTGCGAGACGGGTGCCCGCATCGGGTTCCGACGACCTCGTCGGTGGCGTGGCCGAAGGCGGTCCACCGCGCGGCCCTGCTCGCCGGTCAGGGCAACCGGGCGGCGGCCTCCTCGTCGACGTACCACACCGTCTCGAGGCGTCCCTGCACGCGCGCGGCCGGCAGCCGGCCGTCGCGGTCGGGGTCGGTCGGCGTCCCGGCCTGCGCGAGCGCCGTGGCGACCGCCTCGGCCTTGCCGTCTCCCGACACGACGAACCACGCCCGTCGGGTGCGGTTGAGTGCCGAGAGGGTGAGGGAGATCCGTTCCGGGGGCGGTTTCGGGGACCCGGTGACGCCCACCGCCACGTCGTCGCTGCGCAGCTGGGGGAAGCCGGGGAACAGCGAGGCGACGTGGCCGTCGGGGCCGACGCCCAGCATCACGACCTCGAACTCGCCGACGCCGGACTCGCGCAGCCGCCGGGCATAGGCCGCGGCGCCGGCGTGGACGTCCAGGCGCCCAGCGTCGAGGGCATCTCGTGGACCTGTTCGGGTGGGACCCCGACCACGTCGACGAAGTCGGTGCGCGCCTGCCGGGCGTTGCGGTCGTGGCTGGTGGGCTCGACGAACCGCTCGTCGCCCCACCAGACGAGGACCCGGCTCCAGTCGACGCCGGAGGCGGGGCCGATCCGGCCCAGCTCGCGGTGGATGGCGTCGGCGATCGTGCCTCCGGTGAGCGCGATGTGCGGGTCGCGACCCTCCCCCTGGGCTGCGGCCAGGGCCGACATCAGGTCGGCCGCCACCTCGGTCGCCAGCTGCTCGCCACTCGCGAAGCGCCGGACGGCGCTCACGAGCGGGCCTTCTCGCGGCGGGCCATCGCCCGCTCGTCCTTCTCGTGGAGGGCGACCAGCCGCTTGGCGGTGCGGCGTAGACGTCGTCCTCGTCGAGGCGGCGCAGCTCCTCGGCGAGCAGGTCGGGCAGGTCGCGACGCTTGAGCGCGACCGGCCGGTCGGGCTGTCCGGGGGAGGCGAAGGTGGCCAGCTTGCCGTCGGTGCGGGAGATGCGGATCGGGCCCTCGGCGGTCTCCAGGACCACCTCGGTGATGCCGGGTCCGCGGGAGGTCGTGCCGGTCGACCGCGACCTTGAGCCGGTCGGCGAGCCAGGCGCTCGAGCAGGTCGGCGCTGGGACTGATCCGCTCGGCCGTCACGCTGACGCCGGTGACCTTGAGCGGGTGCTGGTCGAGCGCGGCCGCGAGCAGGGCCCGCCACGGCGTGAGCCGGGTCCAGGCCAGGTCGGTGTTGCCGGGGGCGTAGGCCGCGCACTGGGTGAAGCATCGCCTTGGTCTTGCCGCGTGACACGACGGCCGCGTCGGTGATCCGCCGCTGCGCCGAGGCGGCCGAGCGGGTCGTCGGCGGGGTCCGTCGGGGTGGTCGGTCGGCCACCAGACGGCGACGGGGGAGTCGGGCAGCAGCAGCGGGAGGACGACGGACTCGGGGTGCTTGACGACCTCGCCCGGTCGAGCCGGATCAGCGCCGTCTCGCCGGTCCAGCCGGCGCCGATGCCGACCTGGGCGTTGACCTGCGCCGCCCCGCGGGCGTCGACCCGAGGATCACGCCGAGCACGCGCGCGGGGTGCTCGTGCGAGGCGCGCTGGGCGGCCGCCATGGCGTCGTGCGGCGTCGTCCTCGTCGACGACGATGACCAACGTCATCACCATGCCCATGGCCGGGCTGCCGGCCTGGATGCGCGGCCGGACGAACTCGGCGGCGATCTCGGCGGCGTTGGTGTCGGTCAGCTCGATCATCATGGGCGCCTCCAGCTGCGTCCGTCACGGGCCAGCATCGCGTCGGCCGACGCGGGACCCCAGGTGCCGGCGGGGTACGTGCTCCGGCTGCCCCTTGCGCTGGCCCAGTAGTCGATCGATCGGGTCGAGGATCTTCCAGGAGAGCTCGACCTCCTCGTGCCGCGGGAACAGCGGCGGGTCGCCGAGCAGGACGTCGAGGATCAGCCGCTCGTAGGCCTCGGGCGAGGCCTCGGTGAAGGAGCCGCCGTAGGCGAAGTCCATGTTGACGTCGCGGATCTCCATCGCGGTGCCGGGCACCTTGGAGCCGAACCGCAGGGTGACGCCCTCGTCGGGCTGCACGCGGATCACCAGCGCGTTCTGGGTGAGCTCCTCGGTGGCCGTCGCGGCGAAGGGCAGGTGCGGCGCCCGCTTGAAGACGACGGCGACCTCGGTGACCCGCCGGCCGAGCCGCTTGCCGGTGCGCAGGTAGAACGGCACGCCGGCCCAGCGGCGGGTGTCGATGTCGAGCGGTGATCGCGGCGTACGTCTCGGTCGTCGAGGTCTGGCGGTGATGCCCTCCTCCTCGAGGAAGCCCGGCGACCTTCTCGCCGCCGGCCCAGCCGGCGGCGTACTGGCCGCGCGCGGTGGTGAGGTCGAGTCGTCGGGGCAGCGCGACCGACGGCGAGCACCTTCTGCTTCTCGATGCCGCAGGCTCTCGGCGTCGAAGGACGATCGGCTCCTCCATCGCGATCAGCGCCATCAGCTGCAGCAGGTGGTTCTGGATCACGTCGCGCGCGGCGCCGATGCCGTCGTAGTAGCCGGCGCGGCCGCCGATGCCGATGTCCTCGGCCATCGTGATCTGCACGTGGTCGACGTAGTTGGCGTTCCAGATCGGCTCGAACATGCTCGTTGGCGAAGCGCATCGCCAGGATGTTCTGGACCGTCTCCTTGCCGAGGTAGTGGTCGATCCGGAAGATCGAGCCCGGCGGGGAAGACGCCGGTCGAGGATCGTCGTTGAGCTCGCGCGCCGACTCGAGGTCGTGGCCGAACGGCTTCTCGACGACGACCCGTCGCCACGGCGCCGTCGCTCGCGGCGTCGGCGAGCCCGTGCTCCTTGAGCTGCTCGACCACGTCGCCGAAGAACGTCGGCGGGATGGAGAGGTAGAACGCGTGGTTGCCGCCGGTGCCGCGCACCTCGTCGAGCTCCTCGATGGTGCGCGCGCAGCCGGTCGAAGGCGACGTCGTCGTCGAAGTCGCCGGGCACGAACCGGAAGCCCTCGGCCAGCTGCTTCCAGACCTCCTCGCGGAACTCGGTGCGGGCGTGCTCGCTTGCACCGCGTCGTGGACGATCTGGGCGAAGTCCTGGTCGGCCCAGTCGCGGCGGGCGAAGCCGACCAGGCAGAAGCCCGGGCGGCAGCAGCCCGCGGTTGGCGAGGTCGTAGATCGCCGGCATCATCTTCTTGCGGGACAGGTCGCCGGTGACGCCGAAGAGCACCATGCCGCACGGCCCGGCGATCCGGGGGAGCCGGCGGTCCTGCGGGTCGCGCAGCGGGTTGTCCGTCACGAGCGGGGCTCCCGGTCGATCACGGCGGTGCTCCCGGTAGTAGGTCGATCAGGGCGTGCGTCGACGGGTCCTGCGCCGGCGAGCGCGTCGGCGTCGCCCGCGACGGCGGGAGCGACCTGCTGGCGCGAGCTGCTTGCCGAGCTCGACGCCCCACTGGTCGAAGCTGTCGATGCCCCAGACGACGCCCTGGGTGAACGTGATGTGCTCGTAGAGCGCGATCAGCTGGCCGAGCACCGACGGGCGTGAGCGCCGGCGCCATGATCGAGGTGGTCGGCCGGTTGCCGGGGAAGACGCGGGCGGGCACGATCTCCTCGGCCGTGCCCTCGGCGCGCACCTCGTCGGCGGTCTTGCCGAAGGCCAGCGCCTTGGTCTGGGCGAAGAAGTTGGCCAGGAACAGCTCGTGGACGTCGGTGTCGCCGTCGCGGAGCGGGTACGCCGGCTGCGCGACCGCGATGAAGTCGGCCGGGACCAGCCGGGTGCCCTGGTGGATGAGCTGGTAGAAGGCGTGCTGGCCGTTGGTGCCGGGCTCGCCCCAGAAGACCTCGCCGGTGTCGGTGGTCGACCGGGCGTGCCGTCCCACCGCACGCCCTTGCCGTTGGACTCCATGGTCAGCTGCTGGAGGTAGGCCGGGAAGCGGTGCAGCAGCTGCGCGTAGGGCAGCACCGCGTGCGTGTCGGCGCCGAGGAAGTTGGTGTACCAGACGTTGAGCAGGCCCATCAGCGCCGGGCACGTTGCGCGCCGGTCGGTGCGTGCGGAAGTGCTCGTCCATGGCGTGGAAGCCGGCCAGCAGCTCGGCGAAGCGCTCCGGGCCCGATCGCGATCGACCAGCGAGGTGCCGATCGCCGAGTCGACGGAGTAGCGGCCGCCGACCCAGTCCCAGAAGCCGAAGGCGTTGGCCGGGTCGATGCCGAAGTCGGCGACCTTGTCGAGCGCCGTCGAGACGGCGACGAAGTGCTGGGCGACCGCTCGGCGGCGCGCGTCGTCGGCGTCGTCGATAGCGCCGGCCTGCTGGAGCCGCTCCACAGCCAGTCGCGGGCCAGGCGCGCGTTGGTCAGCGTCTCGAGCGTGGTGAAGGTCTTGCTGGCGACGATGAAGAGCGTGGTCTCGGGGTCGAGGCCGGCGACCGTCTGCGCGACGTCGGTCGGGTCGATGTTGCTGACGAAGCGGCACTCGAGCCCGTCCTGGCACGTAGGGCTCGAGCGCCTCGTAGGCCATCACCGGACCGAGGTCGGAGCCGCCGATGCCGATGTTGACGACCGTCGCGATCGCGCTCGCCGGTGACGCCGGTCCACGCGCCGGAGCGCACCTGCTCGGCGAAGGCGTAGACCCGGTCGAGCACCTCGTGCACGTCGGCGACGACGTCCTGGCCGTCGACCTCGAGCGACGCGTGCCGCGGGGCAGCCGCAGCGCCGTGTGCAGCACCGCCCGGTCCTCGGTGACGTTGATGTGCTCGCCGCGCGAACATCGCCTCGCGCCGCTCGGCCAGACCCGACCTCGTCGGCCAGCGCCAGCAGCGCGGCGAGCACGTCGTCGTCGACGAGGTTCTTCGACAGGTCGACGTGCAGGTCGCCCGCGGTGAACGTCAGCCGCGTCGACCCGGCCGGGGTCGGCCGCGAACCAGCCGCCGCAGGTCGGGCTCGAAGCCCGCGGCGAGCTCGGTCAGCCGCGCCCAGGCCTCGGTCGTGGTGGCGTCGACGGGCGCGGTCATGCACGTGGCGGCCTCGGTCCGAGCTGGCCGCGGACGGTCGTCGAGGAGCTCGTCCCAGGACGTCGATGAACTTGTCGACGCCCTCCGTCTCGAGCACGGCGATCACGTCGTCGTAGTCGATGCCGGCGGCGGCGAGCGCGTCGAGGACGGGCTGCGGCGTCGGCGTAGTGGCCGGTGACCTGGTCGCCCGCGGACCTCACCGTGGTCGGCGACGGCCTCGAGGGTCTTCTCCGGCATCGTGTTGACGGTGTCGGCGACGACCAGCTCGGTGACGTACATCGTGTCGCGTAGTCGGGGTTCTTCACGCCGGTCGAGGCCCACAGCGGCCGCTGCGGTTGGCGCCCGCCGCCGCGCAGCGCCTGCCCAGCGGTCGCCGGCGAAGACCTCCTCGTAGGCCTGGTAGGCGAGGCGGGCGTTGGCGACGCCGGCCTTGCCGCGCAGCGCCGGCGCCTCGTCGGTGCCGATCGCGTCGAGCCGCTTGTCGATCTCGGTGTCGACGCGGGAGACGAAGAACGACGCGACCGAGTGGATCGTCGGACAGGTCGATGCCCGTTGTCGCGCGCCTGCTCGAGCCCGGCGAGGTAGGCCTCCATGACCGCGCGGTAGCGCTCGAGGCCGAAGATCAGCGTGACGTTGACGCTGATGCCCTCGGCGATCGCCTCGGTGATCGCCGGCCAGGCCCTCCGCGGTGCGCGGGGATCTTGATGCAGCACGTTGGGCCGGTCGACCGCTCGCCACAGCTCGCGCGGCCGAGGCGATGGTGCCGTCGGTGTCGTGGGCCAGGTCGGGGGCGACCTCGATCGAGACCCGGCCGTCGACGCCGTCGGTGGCCGTCGAAGACCGGCGCGCAGCACGTCGCAGGCGTCGCGGACGTCGTCGGTGGTGAGCTCGAAGACGGCCTGCGTCGACGTCGGCGCCCTGCGCGGCGAGCTCGCGCACCTGCGCGTCGTAGCGCTCGCCGTCGGCGAGCGCCGCCTGCGAAGATCGTCGGGTTGGTGGTCACGCCGACGACGGAGCGTCTCTTGACGAGGTCGGCGAGGTTGCCGGTCTCGATGCGCTCGCGGGAGAGGTCGTCGAGCCAGATCGACACGCCCGCGTCGGACAGCTGCTGCAGTACGGTCGGTCATGGTGCTCCTTCGTGGGTCGATGGACAGCCGGCGTGGCGTCAGGCCCCGGCGGCGGCGATGCTGTCGCGGGCGGCGCCGGCGACGGCCTCGGCGGTGATGCCGAACTCCTGTAGAACAGGGTCTGGTAGTCGGCGGAGGCGCCGAAGTGCTCGATGCGAGACGATGCGGCCGGCGTCGCCGACGACCTCGCGCCAGCCCTGGGCGACGCCGGCCTCGACGCGAGACCCGCGCCTTCACCGATGGGCGGGAGCACCGTGTCGCGGTAGCTGCGGGTCCTGCTCGTCGAACCACTCGCGGCACGGCATCGAGACGACGCGGGCCCGGACGCCCTCGGCGGCGAGCAGCGTCGCGCGCCTCGACGGCGAGCTGCACCTCGGAGCCGGTGGCGATCAGGATCGACGTCGGGCGTCGCCGCCCTCGGCGTCGAGCAGCACGTAGCCGCCCCTGGCGCACGTCGCGTGGTGTCGGCGAAGCCGTCCTCGCCGCGCGGGAAGACCGGCACGTTCTGGCGGGTCAGCGCGCAGCCCGGCGGGCCGGTCGGTGTGCTCGAGGATCGGCGTGCCAGCAGGCGGCGGTCTCGTTGGCGTCGGCCGGGCGGACGACGTCGAGGCCGGGGATCGCGCGCAGCGCGGCGAGGTGCTCGATCGGCTGGTGGGTCGGGCCGTCCTCGCCGAGGCCGATCGGAGTCGTGGGTCCAGACGTAGGTGACCGGCAGCCCGCATCAGCGCGGCGAGCCGCACGGCGCCGCGCATGTAGTCGGAGAAGATGAGGAAGGTGCCGCCGAAGACGCGGGTGCCGCCGTGCGAGCGGCGATGCCGTTCATGATCGCGCCCATGGCGTGCTCGCGGATGCCGAAGTGCAGCACCCGGCCGTAGGGGTCGCCCGTCCACTCGTCGGTCGGCGCGCTCGGTCGGGCAGGAACGACGGGCGCGCCCTCGATGGTGGTGTTGTTGGACTCGGCCAGGTCGGCCGAGCCGCCCCACAGCTCGGGCAGCACCGGCGGCGATCGCGTTGAGCACCTCGCCGGAGGCCGTCGCGGGTCGCGACGCCCTTCGCGTCGGCGCTCGAACGTCGGCAGCGCGTCGGCCCAGCCGTCGGGCAGGCGTGCGGCGTCTGCAGCCGGTCGAGCAGGGCGGCTCGCGTCCGGGTCGGCCTGCGGCCCAGGCGTCGAAGCTGCTCGTCCCACTCGGCCTGGCGCGGCCTTGCCGCGCTCGCACGAGCCTCGCGGGTGTGCGCGAGCACGTCGGCGGGCGACCTCGAAGGTCTGCTCCGGGTCGAAGCCGAGGACCTCCTTGGTGGCGGCGACCTCGTCGGCGCCGAGCGCCGAGCCGTGCGCCTTGCCGGTGTTCTGCGCGTTGGGCGCCGGCCAGGCGATGATCGTGTCGCAGCACGATGAGCGACGGCTTGTCGGTCACCGCCTTGGCCGCGCTCGATCGCGTCGTACAGCGCCGGGACGTCCTCGACGTACTCCTTGCCGCCGTTGGTCCAGTCGACGGTCTGGACGTGCCAGCCGTAGGCCTCGTAGCGCGCGGCGACGTCCTCGGTGAACGCGATGTTGGTGTCGTCCTCGATCGAGATCTGGTTGTCGTCGTAGATCAGCGTCAGGTTGCCGAGCTGCTGGGTGCCGGCGAGCGAGGACGCCTCGGCGCTGACGCCCTCCTGCGAGGTCGCCGTCGCTGGCGATGCACGTAGACGTGGTGGTCGAACGGCGCTCGCGCCGGGCGCGGCGTCGGGGTCGAACAGGCCGCGCTCGCGGCGGGCGGCCATGCGCCATGCCGACCGCGTTGGCGACGCCCTGGCCGAGCGGACCGGTGGTGGTCTCGACGCCGGCGGTGTGGCCGTACTCGGGGTGGCCGGGGGTCTTGCGAGCCCCAGGTGCGCAGCGCCTTGAGGTCGTCGAGCTCGAGGCCGAAGCCGCCGAGGTAGAGCTGGGTGTAGAGCGTGAGGCGAGGAGTGGCCGCACGACAGCACGAACCGGTCGCGGCCGAGCCAGTGCGGGTCGGCCGGGTCGTGCCGCATCACCTTCTGGAACAGCAGGTACGCCGCCGGGGCCAGGCTCATCGCGGTGCCGGGGTGGCCGTTGCCGACCTTCTGCACGGCGTCCATCGCCAGGACGCGGGCGGTGTCCACCGCCACGGTCGTCGATCGTCGGTCCAGTCGAGGCGGCTCGCCTTCGTGCGGGACGTCTTGGCGGCGGCAGTGTCACGAGGATCCTCTTCGGCAGGGGTCGGTCGCGGGTCGGCACGAGCCTACTCACGGCGGGCGATAGACTCGCACCACTGTCCCAGGCGGTCGACCGCCCGAGCTGCTCGGTCGGTCGGGCGACAGCTTCGCCGTCCCGCTCGACGAGGTACCCGTGACCCACGTCGGCCATTCGCGCGCCGAGGCCGCGTCGACGGCCGGCCCGACGGCGGCGTCGAGCGGGCGAGCCGCGACGGCACACGCGCCGGTGCGCGACGTCGTCGCGGCGTACGTCGGCCTGACCAAGCCGCGGGTCATCGAGCTGCTGCTGCTCACCACGGTGCCGGTGATGTTCTTCGCCGGCCGCGGGCGTCCCGCCGCTCGGCCTGGTCGCTCGCGACCGTGGTCGGCGGCACGCTGTCGGCCGGCTCGGCCGTCGCGCTCAACTGCGTCTACGACCGCGACATCGACGAGCAGATGCGCCGCACCCGCCGCCGTGCGCTGCCGCGCCACATCGTCTCGCCCGCGCTCCGCGCTGGTCTTCGGGCTCGTGCTCGGCGGTGCTCGTCGACCGTGGTCCTGGCGCTCTGGGTCAACTGGCTCTCGGCCGGGCTGTCGCTGCGCGGCCAACGCGTTCTACGTCTTCGTCTACACGATGCTGCTCAAGCGCCGCACCACGCAGAACATCGTCTGGGGCGGCCTGGCCGGCTGCTTCCCGGCGCTGATCGGCTGGACCGCGGTCACCGGCGAGCTGGCCTGGCCGCCGGTCGTGCTGTTCCTGGTGGTCTTCTTCTGGACCCCGCCGCACACCTGGGCGCTGGCGCTGCGCTACCGCGAGGACTACGCCAACGTCGACGTCCCGATGCTGCCCGTGGTCGCGCCCGCCCGCGAGGTCGGCCGCCAGGTCGTGCTCTACACCTGGGTGATGGTCGCGACGTCGCTGCTGCTGTGGCCGGTCGCCGGCACCGGCTGGCTCTACCCGGTCGTCGCGGTCGTGCTCGGCGCGGTGTTCCTGGTCGAGGCGCACCGGCTGTGGCGACGCGCCCGGGGCACCGAGGACCTGTCGGCGATCCAGCCGATGCGGCTGTTCCACGTCTCCAACCTCTATCTCTCGCTGCTGTTCGTCGCGCGTCGCGCTCGACCCGCTGCTGCGCTGATCGCCACGTCGGGGTGATTTCTCGGCGAGGGAGGCAACCGATCGCGGCGCCGGCGCGTCTGACCCTCTGACGGCGGCCGGCCTGGTCACGGGGGTGCAGGCCGCCGCCGTCACACTCGCTCGGGCTCGGGGAGCGCCTCGCGTGGGCGCTCCCGGGTCTCGAGCACGGCGTGGGTGAGCGCGGCCGTCAGCAGCGCCGCGCCGAGCATGTGCAGCCCGACGAGCAGCTCCGGCAGGTCGGTGAAGTACTGCACGAACCCGATCACGCCCTGGGCCACCTCGACGACCAGCAGCACCAGCGACGGCGCGGGCCGCCGCGGTGGCCGCGGGCTGGCCGCGCAGCACCAGCCACAGCCCGACGCGTGAGCCCGAGCAGCAGGAAGACGACGTCGGCGTGCAGCTGGCTCACCTGGAGCGGGTCGAGTCCGTTGCGCGGGGAGTCGGCGTCGCCGGCGTGCGGGCCGGAGCCGGTCACGACGGTGCCGACGTAGAGGACCACCCACGCGACGGCGAACGTCGTCCACGCGAGCACGGTCGCGCTGTCGCGCACCGGCGGCGTGGCGGGCCGGTCGAGCTCGCCGGATCAGCAGCACGGCCAGGCCGATGATGGCCAGCGAGCAGCAGCAGGTGCAACGAGACGACCCAGGGGTTGAGGTCGGTGAGCACCGTGATGCCGCCGATGACCGCCTGGGCCGGGATGCCGAGCGCGAGCACGACCGCGAGCCGGCGGAGGTCGCGCCGGCCGGACTGCGCAGCGCCGCGACGAACGTGCGCGACCGCGATCGCGACCAGGACGAACGTCAGCATCCGGTTGCCGAACTCGATCGCCTCGTGGACGCCGCAGCGCGCCGTGCGGGGTGAACGACTCCTCGGTGCAGCGCGGCCAGGTCGGGCAGCCGAGCCCGGAGCCCGGTGAGCCGGACGGCGCCGCCGGTGACGACGATGCCGATGTTGGCGACCAGCGTCGCCCAGGCCCAGCGGCGGAGCCGCGGTCGACCCGGTCGACGCGCTCGGTCGTCGTCACTCCCATCGGAACGTCCTCGCGGTGAGCGCGGCGCCGAGCGCCGCCCAGCACAGCAGGAGCACCAGGAGCTCGCGCCCGGCGACGGCGCCGTCGAGGAGGGCGGCCCGCATCGCCGTCGCCGAGCGCAGCCGAGGGCAGCCACGGAGACGACCCCGGACGCGGCGCCGTACGACGAGCTCGGCAGCACGACGCCGCCGCCGGCGAGCAGCAGGAGGTAGATCAGGTTGGCCGCTGCCAGGGTCGCCTCGGCGCGCAGCACGCCGGCCAGCAGCAGCCCGAGTGCGGCGAACGCGGCGGTCGCCGAGCGAGGGCCACCAGCAGCGCCAGCGCGATGCCGCCGGTCAGGGGGCGCCACCCGAGCACCAGCGCCGACGCCGCCGATGACCGACGACCTGGAGCGACCTCGACGACCGCGAGCGCGCCGACCTTGCCGAGCAGCAGACCGGAGCGGGGGAGCGGGAGAGGCGCCGAGCCGCTTGAGGACGCCGTAGCGACGCTCGAAGCCGGTCATGATCGCCAGCGAGGTGAACGACGACGACATCACCGCCAGCGCGAGCACCCCGGGGGTGAAGCTCGTCGACGGCGGGGTGGGCTCAGGTCGAGCCCGAGCCGTCTCCGCACCGAGGACGCGCGCCGACCAGCACGAGCACCGGGATCACCAGGGCCAGCAGCAGCTGCTCGCCGTTGCGAAGCAGCAGCCGCGCCTCCATCGACGTCTGGGCGGCCACCTGGCGACGCAGCGGCGCTGCCCCGGGCTGCGGGGTGAACGTGCTCATCGCGCCTCCCGGGGGGTGAGGGCGAGGAACACGTCCTCCAGGGTGCGGGCGCCGTCGCCGGTGAGCTCAGCAGGAGTGCCCGAGGCGACCAGGTGTCCGTGGTCGACGATGTGCACCGTGTCGGCGAGCCGCTCGGCCTCGTCCATGTGGTGCGTGGTGAGGACGACGGTGACACCGTCCGCGCGGAGGTCCTGCAGCAGCTGCCAGGTGGCGCGCCGGGCGTGCGGGTCCATGCCCGCGGTCGGCTCGTCGACGAAGACCAGCTCGGGTCGGCCCACGACCGCCATCGCCAGGCCGAGCCGCTGCTGCTGGCCGCCCGAGAGCCGGCGGTACGGCGTCCGGCCGCAGTCGCTCGAGGCCCAGTCGGTCGACGAGCATGTCGATGTCGAGGGGGTGGGCGTGCAGCCGCGCGAGGTGGCGGAGCATCTCCTGGGCGCGGACGGCACCCCAGGCCCCGCCGTGCTGCAGCATCACGCCGATCCGTGGCACCAGTGCGCGGTGGTCGCGGTGCGGGTCCAGGCCGAGCACCCGCACGCTGCCCTGCTGGGGGCGTCGGTAGCCCTCGCAGGTCTCGACCGTGGTGGTCTTGCCGGCGCCGTTGGGGCCGAGGACGGCGGTGACCGTGTGCCGCGCGACCTCGAGGCTGAGCCCGTCGACCGCGGTGGTGGCGCCGTAGCGCATCACGAGACCGTCGACGACGACCGCCGGGCCGGCGGAGGAGGGGGGCACCCCGCCAGTCTAGGAAGCGGTGGCTGAGAGCCCGCCGAGAGGTCGGGACGCGGGCTCAGGCCGGCACGTGGTGGGTCGGGGTGAGCGTCTCGCGGAGCACCGTGAGCACCTGCTGGGGGTCGGTCTCCGGGTTGACGAAGGCCAGCCGCAGCACTCGGCGGCCCTGCCACTGGGTGGGGACACACAGCATCACGCCGGCCTTGGCGAGGTCGTCGGACCACTGGCGGTAGTCCTCGGCGGTCCAGCCGGGCCGCTCGAACAGCAGCACCGTCAGCTCCGGCGCCTTGAGCAGTCGCAGGTGGGGTGTCGCGGCGATGCCGTCGGCCACCTCGCGGGCGATGGCGACGGTGCGGTCGACGGCGGCGGCATAGCGGTCGGTGCCGTGCGTGGCCAGGCTGTACCACAGCGACAGGCCGCGCACCCGGCGGGAGAGGTGGATCGCGAGGTCGGCGGGGTTGGCCGCGTCGCGGTCGACCTGGTCGAGATAGCTGGCGTGCTGGGCGTGCGCCTCGGTGGCCGTGGTGCCGTGCCGGTAGACCAGCGCACAGCAGTCGTAGGGGGCGAACAGCCACTTGTGCGGGTCGACGATGAAGCTGTCGGCCCGCTCGATGCCGTCGTACTGCGGGCGGAGACTGGGCGAGGCCAGGCCGGCTCCGCCGTAGGCGCCGTCGACGTGGAGCCAGATGTGGTGGTCGTCGCAGAAGTCGGCGACACCGTGGAGGTCGTCGATGACGCCGGCGTTGGTCGTGCCCGCCGAGGCCACGACCGCGAAGACCCGGCTGGTGTCGGTGACGACCTCGCGCAGCGCCGCGCCGGTGAGGTGGCCGTGCTCGTCCTCCGGCACGTCGATCACGTCGACGTCGAGGATCCGGGCGGCCGCCGAGATGGAGGAGTGCGCGCCGGCGGACGTGGCGACCTGCCAGCCCTCGGGTGGGCGGGAGCCGCGGGCGGTGAGGGCGCGGTGGCGTGCCGCGGCCAGCGCCGAGAGGTTGCCCGAGGTGCCTCCGGACACGAAGCAGCCCATCGCCTCCGGCCCCCAGCCGAGCAGGTCGGCGATCCAACGAAGGGCCTGGTTCTCCGCCCAGATGGCGCCGGCGCCGGCCTCCCAGATGCCGCCGAAGATGTTGGCGCTGGAGGTCACCAGGTCGAAGGCGATCGCGGCGCGGGTCGGGGCGGCGGGGACGTAGGCGAGGTTCATGGGGTCGTCCTGGGCCCGCGTGGCGGGCTCGAGGATCTCGGTGAAGACCCGGAGCGCGCCCTCGGCGCCGATGCCCTCCGGGGTGATGGTGTCGCCTGCGGCGGCGGCGAGGTCGGCGGCCGGGCGGGCGGTCGCCTTCGGGTTGCTGGGACGGACCACGCGGTGGATCGCCCACCGGACGGCGGCGTCGACGGCGTCGTGCTCGTCGCCCCAGACGGTGGCGACGCGGCGCGGTGCGGACTCGAGCATCGGTCTCCTCTCAGATCTCGGGGGCCTCGTCGCGCGGGCGGCGCGACCGGCGTGGTGGCTGGTGGGCGAAGGCGGGCGGCGGCTCCCGCCAGGGGTCGGGGAGGGTGCCGGCACGCGCCCGTTGGATCGCGGTCCACACGGTGTGCGGGGTGCAGGGCATGTCGACATGGCGGACGCCGAGGTGCGCGAGCGCGTCGACCACCGCGTTGTGGACCGCCGGCGTCGCGCCGATGGTGCCGGACTCCCCGATGCCCTTCGCGCCGAGCGGGTTGCGCGGGGTGGGGGTCTCGATGGTCGTCGTCTCCAGCTGCACGACATCGGCGGCGGTCGGCAGCGTGTAGTCGACGAGCGTCGAGGTCAGCGGCGTGCCCTGGTCGTCGTACACGAAGCCCTCCCAGAGGGCCTGAGCCATGCCCTGGACGGTGCCGCCATGTTGCTGGCCCTCCACGATGAGGGGGTTCAGCACCCGGCCGGCGTCGTCGACCGCCACGTGGCGGAGCGGGGCCACGTGTCCGGTCTCGAGGTCCACCTCGACGACGCTGACGTGCGCGCCGAAGGGGAACGTCGCGCCCTCCAGATGGACGTCCAGGTCGATGTGCAGGGGCTCTCCCGCGGCTGCGGCGCGGGAGGCCAGGTCGGCCCAGGTGACGACGCTGCCGGGGACGCCGGCGACCTCGAACCCGTTGTCGCCGAGGACGACGTCGTCGGGTCCGGCCTCGAGCATCTCGGCGGCGAGCGCCAGACCGCGGGCGTAGGCCTCGTCGGCGGCGGCCTTGACCGCGCTGCCGCCCATCTGGAGGGACCGAGACCCGCCGGTGCCGCCGCCGCTGCGCACCGCGGCGGTGTCGGACTGCTGGTAGGCGATCTTGTCGAGCGGGATGCCGAGCCGGTCGGCGACGATCATCGAGAACGACGTCGCGTGGCCCTGCCCGTGCGCGGAGGTGCCGGCGCGGACGGTGGCCGACCCGTCCTCGTGGACGTGCACGGCTCCGAACTCCGTGCCGCCGAAGCCGGTGACCTCGACATAGGTGGACAGGCCGATGCCGAGCTGGCGCGGGTGGCCCGTGTCGCGGCGGCGCTGCTGCTCGGCCCGCAGGCCGTCGAGGTCGGCGAGCCGGACCACCTCGTCGAGCGCGCGCTGGTAGTCGCCGTTGTCGTAGTCGGCGCCCGTCAGCGTGCGGTAGGGGAACTCGTCGGGGGTGAGCAGGTTGCGCCGGCGGATCTCCTCGGGAGCGATGTCGAGCTCATCGGCCGCGAGGTCCAGGAGGCGCTCGAGCAGGGCTGCGGCCTCGGGTCGTCCGGCGCCGCGGAAGGCGCCGTTGGGGGCGGTGTTGGTGAGCACGGCGATCGCGTCGTAGCGCAGCTGCGGGACGCGGTAGGGCCCGGTGGCCATGAGGTACGTCGGCCCGAGGGCGAGGCCGCCGCCGAAGCCGGCGTACGCCCCGGTGTTGCCGGCCACGCGAAGCCGCAGACCGGTGATCACCCCGTCGGCGTCGAGCCCGAGCTCGGCCCAGTGGGCCTGGTCGCGACCCTGCATCGACAGGAGCGCCTCGCTGCGGGTCTCCCACCACAGCACCGGGCGGCCGGTGCGCTGCGCGGCCACGACGACGATGCCGTGCTCGGCCGCCATGGCGGCTTTGCCGCCGAACCCCCCGCCGACGTGCGGCGCGACCAGCCGCACCTGGCCCTTCTCGAGGCCGAGCAGATCGGCGGCCTGGTCACGGGCGCCGTGCGGGTGCTGCGTGGAGAGCCAGATCGTGAACGGTTCGGTGGTCGGGTCGGCCAGCACGGCGTGTCCCTCGATCGGGTTGGTGGCGATCCGCTGGTTGACCATGGTGAGCCGGACGACGTGTGCGGCGCCGTCGAGCGGGTCGCTGTCGTCGGCGTCGCGCTGGCCGCGGGCGATGTTGGAGCCGTGCTCGGGGAACTGCAGCGGGGCGCCGTCGGCCAGCGCGCTCTCGAGGTCGGCGGCGACCGGCTGCGGGTCGAAGTCGACGTCCACCAGCTCCGCGGCATCGACGGCCTGGGCGCGGGTCTCGGCGACCACCACGGCCACCGGCTCGCCCACGAACCGCACCCGGTCGGAGGTGATCAGCGGCCGGCTCAGCCGATCGTTGGCCGACGCGAAGCTCGGCGCGGTGAGGCCCTCGACATCGGTGCCGGTGAGCACCGCGAGGACGCCCGGCGCCGCCTGCGCCTCGGCGGCATCGGTCTTCGTGATCAGCGCGTGGGCGAACGGGCTGCGCACCAGGACCGCGTGCGCGGTGTCCGGCCCCGCCAGGTTGGCCACGAACGTGCCCTGGCCGGTGAGCAGCTCGGGGTCCTCCACCCGGCGTACGGCGGTCCCGAGGATGGAGCCCGGGCGGCCGGGGGAGGGCTGCGCGCTGGCCGTCGGCGGGTGCGTCATCCGGCGGCTCCTCGGGCAGCGATGGCTGGGTCGGTCGCGGGGCTCGGTGTCGGCCCTGGCGCGGGTGGCGACCGGGCCGACGGGCCGCGCTGGTGTGAGCGGCCCCGACCGACATTAGCGCCGTGGGCCCGGCGCCCGCGCGAGGCCCGGTTCTGGGTGCCTCGTCCCTCCGCCGGGCCTTGATCAGTGCCTCACCCGTCCGTCGCCCCCGGAGCTGACCTCACACGTAGGGAAGCAGCGAGTCGATCGAGTCGGTGGGCGTCTTGAGCGGGATGCCCGCTCCGATCGCGCGGAGCATCCAGCCGTCCCCCTCGCGGAACAGCTTGGCCATGACCAGGCCTGTCTCCCGGACCTCGAGGGTCAGCGTGAACCGAGCGAACTCGACACCATCGTCATCGACGAGGCGGCAGTAGGCGTTGCGGATGTACTCCAGCGAATGCCCTTGATAGCTGGTGACCAGGAACAGGATCGTGTCGACCTTGGCGTAGACCTTCCTCAGGTCGACCCGGAGCGTCTCGTCGTCGCCCTCACCCTTGCCGGTGGTGTTGTCACCGAGGTGGACGACCGAGCCGTCGCGGGTGGCCGCGTTGTTGAAGAACGCGAGGTCGAAGAGCTGCCCGCCGGCGAACTGCACCGCGGAGGCATCGAGATCGATGGGGGCGGCCCCGCTGCCGAGGAAGCCGGCCGTCGGGGAGTGCTCCCAGCCGACCGCCATCTGCACGCGCGTCAGCGGCCGTCCGTCCGGGGTGGCCAGGGTCAGCAGCTGGCCCACGCTCAGCTCGGTCATCTCGCCACGGTATCCGGCCGGGCCCGTCGCAAGCCGCTGCCGCGGGCTCGCGAGCGCCGTCGGACCTGCCTCTAGCTGGCGGTAGGGGCTGTCAACCTGCGTCGGGCGCGTGTGCGAGTGGTTCCGGCGGCGATGTCGTCGGAATGGCGTACGCGATGTGGTGACGCCTCGGTGGTGACGGTCGCCGGCGCGTTCACGCTGACGTAGGCGACCTCGAGTGGGTCATCTGGCGTCGTTCGAACTACGACAGGGGCGAAGGGCCATCGCGCAGGCAATGACGAGGCCTTTCTTGCCGCGGTCACGCAGTTGGGTGCCATAGATCTTGGCGGCAGGATCGCAGTGCCACAGGCCGACGCCCAGGTCGATGAGTGCGCGGCGCAGCTCCACGCTGCCCTCACGGCTGATCACGCTGTCGCGGCGTTTGCCGGCGGACTCGTACTGGATGGGGTTGACCCCTGCAGTGCGATAGATCTGGCGGTGGTTGTCGAACCGAGCGGGGTCACCCAGAGCGCCGCCGTAGTTCCCGGCCCGAACCTGACCCCAGCCCGGGACCGTCAGCAGCGGCGCGAACGGACTGTGCGGCAGCAGCCGCGCCAGATGGTCCGTGGCCTGGTCGACCTGGGCGTCCAGGTCGGTCAGTAGCGCGAGGTCTGCGGCCAGGACTGCGCGTGCGACCGCAGCGTCCGCGGTGGGCAGTGCATCGCGGGCGGCCTGGACGAGACGGTCGGCCACTGGCCTTCGGATCTGTAGACCTCGGGTGGCACCGAACCGGATGAACCGGCTACTCCCCAGAGCAGCGAGCCGGGCAGGATCGGCGAACTCAGCCACGACCAGCCGGCCGACCTTGGTGGCCAGCACATCGGGCAGCGCGAGCGTCAGACCGGGGAAACTCCGATCGAGCTGGCCGAGCAGCTGGTTCTTGGTCGCGGTCCGCAACGCCACACGACCGGTCCGATGCGCCGACCACGCGGTGAGCTCGCCCAGCACCAGCGACCGGTCGCGGACTGGTTGTCCCCGGCCGGCCAGCAACAGTTCGGTCATCGCCTGCAGATCGATGACGTCGGTCTTGATGGTGCGCTTGCCCAGCACTCGACGCTGCTCGGTGACATGGCCAGGGTTGAGCTCAAGCACCTCCCACCCGAGCCGGCCAGGCCGCGCTCAGCAGCGGCCGGTGGTAGTGCCCGGCCGCTTCGATACCGACTTTGACCACCGCGTCGATCGGCATCACCTTGACGATCTCGGCCACGACCAGCGCCGGCGACGGCCCGGTCATCGGACACCCGTCCGGGGCTTGAGCAGCGAGCGTCGCGATCGCGTCGGTGACCGAGAACGCGAACTCGGTCTTGCCAACATCGACCGCGACGACGACCGTCGATGTCGTGACGGGAGACAGCCTGAACAACCAGGGACCCACCTCCGGGGGCGCCAGAAGGCCACGGCGCGTCAACGCCCAGATCTTCAGATGAAGAGAACCTGTCGGTCCCTTCCAAGCACCTCCGGAGGTGTCCGTGAAGGACTACCCCGACCGGACATCGAGCCCCGCCGGTTCGGGTTTCGGCGGGGTGTGGGGCGGGGTGGCTAGTGGTCGGGTGGGTCGACCGGGGTGACGGGTCGGGGACAGCCGGGGTGGTCGGGGCGTCGGGCGGGGTGAGGTCGCGGGTGCCGGTGTGGTCGACGACGAGCCGGTAGCCGTGCGGGGTGGTCCAGGCGTAGACGCCGGTTCGATGATCTGGTAGCGCCACGGGGTGTGGGTCTTCAACCGATGATGGCCCGACACAACGGCGCCACGTTGCAGGAACAGGTCGGGCCACGGGCCGGATCGGACGCGTCGTAGGGGATCGCGTGGTCGTGGTCGCAACGTCGCGCCGGCATCGTGCAGTAGGGGAACACGCAGTGGCCGTCGCGCTGGTCGATGAGCTCCTTGAGCCGGTCGGGCAGCTCGTACTGGTCCACCCGGACGTGCCCGGCCAGGTCGAGGATCGGCTTGACGGTGACCACCGCGTCGGGGTGGCCACACCACGCCCGGATCGTCTCGCGTGCGATGGGGGTGCGGGTGTTCTCACACCGACCCGACCGGGTCGGCCCCGGTCAGGGCGTCGGCGGAGACGTGCAGGAACAGCGTCACCGGCCGCCGCCGGCGACTCGTCGGGTGGCCGTGCCGCTCGACGCCGATGGCCGTCTCGTCGAACGACAGGGCCAGCTGGTGGCGGGACATCTCCCCCAGCGCGGTCGCCCGGCGGGCGTCCAGTGACTCCGCCGACCCGGCGCGCTTCAGCTGCTCCGCACCCGCCGCCAGGGCCTGGTCGAGGTGCAGGGCGTCGGCCAGGTCGAGCTCGCCGTGCACCTCGACGGTGCCGGTGAACGACACCTGCTCGGTGTCGACCTTCACGTGCCGGGTGTCCGGCACCTCCGGGGACGGGTTCTCCGGGTCTTCCCGCTCCAGCCCCTCGACCCGGATGCCGGGCCTCCGCGACGAGGTGCTCCAGCTGCGGCAGCGACACCCGCCCGGCGACCGCGGCGACGTGCCGGTCCACGAAC
The DNA here is from genome assembly GCA_963719955.1 of uncultured Actinomycetota bacterium. GTDB lineage: Bacteria > Actinomycetota > Actinomycetes > Propionibacteriales > Nocardioidaceae > Nocardioides. The sequence continues at coordinate 1,736,665 of CAVRDV010000002.1, forward strand.
CCCGCCGCCTCCCGGGTCAGGGTGAACGTCGTTCGGCGACCCGGACCGCGCGCCAGGCCGGCACCCGACCCGCCTGCAGCCGGGCCCACAGCTGCGGCAGCCGCCAGGCGATCTCCACACCGTGCCCGATCAACCGACGCCCCGCGTGGGTGGAGACCCCGAGGGCGGTCGCGAACTCCGCCACCGCGTACTCCCCGATCTCCGGGGCACCCTCCCCGGCCAGCGGGACCATGTGCCCCGCCTCCCACCAGGAGGCGGCATCGCCGGTGCCGGTCGGCTCATGCAGAGCCGCCCACTCCACCGCAGCGGTCAGCTTCGCCACCCCGGCAGCCGCGTCCTGGCCGACGACGCCGCGCGGGCCGCAGCCAACACCGCATCCGGAGACCCCGGAACCGGGACCTCCTGAGGTGGTCGGCTGCTGAACTCATACCCCTAACCAAGCAGCGACCACCGACAATCGAGCCTGGCTCAGAAGCCCTCTGGTCCCACATGACGAGACAGTTTCAGAAGAAAGTTTCGGACGACCTCGCGCGGCCCTTCGGTGACTCCGGTTTCAAGGCGTCCGCCGCGCGACCCTTCAGCCAACAGAGCCTCGCCACAGCAGACCCGGCAGCCACCAGCAGACCGCCACCGGGCACATCCGATCACTCATCACTGCCAACCACAGCCACCGCAGACCGCCGCAAGCCGCCGACGGTCGTACGCACCACGAGCTCGATGCCGCCGCGCCCCCGGCGCGGGGCCGCGCCACTAAGGCGACCCTTACTTGAATCACCCAGGCAATAACGTCACACTGGTGTTGTGGAATTCGTCGAGCGACGTCGACCGGGTGCCCGGCACCCGCGGGAGGACGCGCCGACGCGCGAGCGGGTGGCCCGCTCGATCCTCGAGAACGGCCCGTCCACGGCCGCCGACCTGGCCGAGCGGCTCGACCTGACCGCCGGCCGCCGTACGCCGCCACCTCGACCACCTGGTCGAGCGACGGCGCGGTCGAGGCGCGCGACCAGAAGGTCCACGGCGCATCGCGGTCGCGGCCGCCCGGCCAAGGTCTTCGCGCTCACCGAGGCGGGCCGCGACCAGCTTCGACCAGCAGTACGACGACCTCGCCGCCCAGGCGCTGCGCTTCCTCGCCGAGACCGCCGGGCGACGACGCCGTCGTGGAGTTCGCCCGGCGCCGGGTGGCGTTCATCGAGCGCGACTACGCAGCCGTGGTCGGCGGCCAACCCCGAGCCTGACGCCCCGCCGAGGCGCTGGCCCAGGTGTTCACCGACGAGGGCTACGCCGCCGAGCGTCGCGCGAGCTGCCGGTCGATCGGGCGACGCAGCTGTGCCAGCAGCACTGCCCGGTGTCCCACGTCGCCCACGAGTTCCCGCAGCTGTGCGAGGCCGAGACCGAGGCGATCGCCGCGTGCTCGGCACCCACGTCCAGCGGCTGGCGACCATCGCCCACGGCGACGGCGTCTGCACCACCTGCATCCCCGACCCGCTCGCAGATCGGACCTGTCACAGACGACCACCGGAAGGAGACGTCCGCATGACCTCCATCGAAGAGCTCAACCCCGAGCTCGAGGGCATCGGCCGCTACGAGTTCGGCTGGTCCGACTCCGACGCCGCCGGCGCCACCGCCCAGCGCGGCCTCAACGAGGACGTCGTCCGCGACATCTCCGGCACGCAAGAGCGAGCCGCAGTGGATGCTCGACCTGCGCCTCAAGGGCCTCAAGCTCTTCGACACGCAAGCCGATGCCCACCTGGGGCTGCCGACCTCGGCGGCATCGACTTCGACAACATCAAGTACTTCGTGCGCTCCACGCGAGAAGCAGGCCACCACCTGGGAGGACCTGCCCGAGGACATCAAGAACACCTACGACCAGCTCGGCATCCCCGAGGCGGAGAAGCAGCGCCTCGTCTCCGGCGTCGCCGCGCAGTACGAGTCCGAGGTCGTCTACCACCCGATCCGCGAGGACCTCGAGGAGCAGGGCGTCATCTTCCTCGACACCGACACCGCGCTGCGCGAGCACCCGGAGCTCTTCCAGGAGTACTTCGGCACCGTCATCCCGGTCGGCGACAACAAGTTCGCCGCGCTCAACACCGCGGTGTGGTCGGGCGGCTCGTTCATCTACGTGCCGCCGGGCGTCCACGTCGACATCCCGCTGCAGGCCTACTTCCGGATCAACACCGAGAACATGGGCCAGTTCGAGCGGACGCTGATCATCGTCGACGAGGGCGCCTACGTGCACTACGTCGAGGGCTGCACCGCGCCGATCTACTCCTCGCGACTCGCTGCACTCCGCGGTCGTCGAGATCATCGTGAAGAAGGGCGCCCGCTGCCGCTACACGACCATCCAGAACTGGTCGAACAACGTCTACAACCTCGTCACCAAGCGCGCCACCTGCGAGGCCGGCGCGACCATGGAGTGGGTCGACGGCAACATCGGCTCCAAGGTGACGATGAAGTACCCCGCCATCTACCTGATGGGCGAGCACGCCAAGGGCGAGACGCTGTCGATCGCCTTCGCCGGCGAGGGCCAGCACCAGGACGCCGGCGCCAAGATGGTGCACGCCGCGCCGCACACCTCGTCGCTCGATCCTGTCGCAAGTCGGTGGCGCGCGGCGGCGGCCGCACGTCGTACCGCGGCCTGATCCAGATCAACGAGGGCGCCCACGGCTCGAAGTCCAACGTGCTGTGCGACGCGCTGCTGGTCGACCAGATCAGCCGCTCCGACACCTACCCCTACGTCGACATCCGCGAGGACGACGTGTCGATGGGCCACGAGGCGACCGTCTCGAAGGTCAGCGAGGACCAGCTCTTCTACCTGATGTCCCGCGGCATGGAGCGAGGACGAGGCGATGGCGATGATCGTGCGCGGCTTCGTCGAGCCGATCGCCAAGGAGCTGCCGATGGAGTACGCCCTCGAGCTCAACCGGCTCATCGAGCTGCAGATGGAAGGAGCGGTCGGCTGATCGCCGACTGCACCGCCCGCCACCCGCCACGCCGACGAGAGCAGTAGCGACCGTCACCGACCGTGCGCGCCGCGCTGGACGCCGGCCGAGCAGGCGTCGCGAGCCACCTCCACCCGGCCGGCTCGTTCGACCTCGCCGACCACCCGGTGCCCACCGGCCGCGAGGAGATCTGGCGCTTCACCCCGCTCAAGCGGCTGCGCGGCCTGCACGGCGACGCGCCGCTGCGACGGCTCCGACCTCGAGGTCGACCGCCCAGGTGGCGCGGGGCGTCACCGCCGGCGCCGTCGCGGTCGACCACGAGGCCCGCGGATCCTCGGGCCTGGTGCCGACCGACCGGGTCAGCGCCCGGGCCTGGGAGGCCGCGACCGCGGTGCTACCTCGTCGACGTCCCGCCCGACGCCGAGGTCGCCGAGCCGATCGTGGTCACGCTGCACGGGCTGTCGGCCGAGCGGCGCCGTCTGCGGGCCACCTGGTGATCCGAGTCGGCGCCTTCACGCACGGCCACCGTCGTGCGTCCGCACGACGGGGTCGGCCACCCTGCGCGGAGAACGTCGAGGTCGTCGTCGGCGACGGCGCCGACGCTCACCGTCGTCTCGCTGCAGGACTGGGACGACGACGCCGTCCACCTCCGGCCACGCACGCGCCGGGTCGGCCGCGACGCGACGCTCAAGCACGTCGCGGTCTCCTTCGGCGGCGACGTGGTGCGGCATCGACGCCAACGTCGACGTACGCCGGCCCCGGCGGCTCCGCCGAGCTGCTCGGCCTCTACTTCGCCGACGCCGGCCAGCACCTCGAGCACCGGCTCTTCGTCGACCACACCGCGCCGCAGCACGCAGCAGCCACGTCGTCTACAAGGGCGCGCTGCAGGGCGAGGGCGCGCACACCGTGTGGATCGGCAACGTGCTGATCCGCAAGGTCGCCGAGGGCATCGACACCTACGAGGAGAACCGCAACCTGGTGCTCACCGACGGCTGCCAGGCCGACTCGGTGCCCAACCTCGAGATCGAGACCGGCGAGATCGAGGGCGCCGGCCACGCGTCGGCGACCGGCCGCTTCGACGACGAGCAGCTGTTCTACCTGCGCTCGCCGCGGCATCGCCGAGACCGAGGCCCGCCGCCTGGTCGTGCACGGCTTCTTCAACGACCTGATCCGCAAGATCGGCGTGCCCGCGCTCGAGGAGCAGCTGCTCGCCACGGTCGAGGCCGAGCTGGCGACCACCGTGGGCCGGACTGCCGGGGGTGGGCTCTGATGGCCTTCGAGCGCGCCTGCGCGCTCGACCGACGTCGCCGACGGACGAGGCCGCTCGCGGTCACCGTCGGCGACCACGACGTGGCGGTCGCTGCGCGACGGCGACGAGGTCTTCGCCGTCGAGGACCTCTGCTCGCACGCCGCCGTCGCGCTGAGCGAGGGCGAGGTCGCCGACTGCACCATCGAGTGCTGGCTGCACGGCTCGCGCTTCGACCTGCGCACCGGCAAGCCCACCGGCCTCCCGGCGACCGAGCCGGTCGCCACCTTCCCCGTCGAGGTCCGCGACGGCGACGTCTACGTCGACGTCACCCGGACGCTCAACGGCGTCACCACCGAGCTGACACGAAGAAGTGACACCGCATGAGCACCCTGGAGATCAACGACCTGCACGTCTCCGTCGACACCGAGGACGGCCCCAAGGAGATCCTCAAGGGCGTCACCTGACCATCAACGACGGCGAGACCCACGCGATCATGGGCCCCAACGGCTCCGGCAAGTCGACGCTGGCCTACTCGATCGCCGGCCACCCGAAGTACACCGTCACCGGCGGCACGGTCACCCTCGACGGCGCAGGACGTGCTCGCGATGACCGTCGACGAGCGCGCCCGCGCCGGGCTGTTCCTCGCGATGCAGTACCCCGTCGAGGTCCCCGGCGTCTCGGTCTCCAACTTCCTGCGCACCGCCAAGACCGCCATCGACGGCGAGGCGCCCAAGCTGCGCACCTGGGTCAAGGACGTCAACGCGGCGATGGAGCAGGCTCGACCTCGACCCGACCTTCGCCCAGCGCAACGTCAACGAGGGCTTCTCCGGCGGCGAGAAGAAGCGCCACGAGATCGCCCAGCTCGAGCTGCTCAACCCGAAGGTCGCGGTCCTCGACGAGACCGACTCCGGCCTCGACATCGACGCGCTCAAGGTCGTCTCCGAGGGCGTCAACCGGTTCGCCGAGGACGGCGACAAGGCGTGTCCTGCTGATCACGCACTACACGCGGATCCTGCGCTACATCAAGCCCGACTTCGTGCACGTGTTCGTCGACGGCCGGATCGCCGAGGAGGGCGGCCCGGAGCTCGCCGACCAGCTCGAGGCCGAGGGCTACGACAAGTACACCAAGGCTGCGGCGGTCTGACCATGACCATCGAGCCGGCCTGCTGCCCGATCTGGAGGTCATCCGCAAGGACTTCCCGATCCTCGCGCGCACGCTCGCGGGCGGTCAGCCGCTGGTCTACCTCGACAGCGCCAACACCTCGCAGAAGCCGCAGGTCGTCATCGACACGATGGTCGACCACCTGGAGCGCCACAACGCCAACATCGCCCGCGCCATGCACCAGCTCGGCGCGGAGTCGACCGAGGCGTTCGAGGCAGGCGCGCGACAAGGTGGCGGCCTTCATCGGCGCGCCGTCGCGCGACGAGGTGGTCTTCACCAAGAACGCCTCCGAGGCGCTCAACCTGGTCGCCAACACCCTGGCCTGGGCCGAGGCGACTGGTCGGCGCGGTGGGCCGGTCGGCGAGGGCGACGAGGTCCTCATCACCGAGATGGAGCACCACTCCAACATCGTGCCGTGGCAGCTGCTGACCGAGCGCACCGGCGCGACGCTGCGCTGGTTCGGGCTGACCGACGACGGCCGGCTCGACCTGTCCAACGATCGACGACCTGATCACCGAGCGCACCAAGGTCGTCGTCGCTGACCTGGGTGTCCAACATGCTCGGCACGATCAACCCGGTCGCCGAGATCGCCCGCCGGGCCCACGAGGTCGGCGCGCTGGTCGTGCTCGACGCCTCGCAGGCGGTGCCGCAGCTGCCCGTCGACGTCACGGCCTCCGGCGCCGACTTCCTGGTCTTCACCGGCCACAAGGTGCGTCGGCCCGACCGGCATCGGCGTGCTCTGGGGCCGACGCGAGCGTCCTCGACGCAGCTGCCGCCGTTCCTCGGCGGCGGCGAGATGATCGAGACCGTCACGATGGAGCGCGTCGACGTACGCCCCGATCGCCGCACAAGTTCGAGGCCGGCACCCCGCCGATCGTCGAGGCGGTCGGGCTGGGCGCCGCGGTCGACTACCTCGCCCACATCGGCATGGACGCCGATCCACGCGCCACGAGCAGGCGATCACGGCCTACGCGCTGGAGGGCCTGGCCGACCGTGCCCGGCCTGACCGTGCTCGGCCCGCTCGACGCCGCCGAGCGCGGCGGCGCGATCTCGCTTCGAGGTCGACGGCGTCCACCCGCACGACGTCGCGACCGGTGCTCGACACCCGCGGCATCGCGGTGCGGGCCGGCCACCACTGCGCGAAGCCGGCGCACGCGCGCTTCGGCGTGCAGGCCTCGACGCGGATGTCGTCGTACCTCTACACGACACCGGCCGAGATCGACGCGCTCGTCGACGGCCTGCACTACACCCGCGACTACTTCAAGGTGGGCTGACCCGATGAGCTGCCGAGCTCGACACCCTCTACCAGGAGATCATCCTGGACCACTACAAGCACCCCCACCACGCAGGGCCTGCGCGAGCCCTTCGAGGCCGAGGTGCACCACGTCAACCCCACCTGCGGCGACGAGGTCACCCTGCGCGTCCACCTGGCCGGACGGCGACGGTCGCGCGACGTGTCCTACGACGCCATCGGCTGCTCGATCTCGCAGGCCGTCGACGTCGGTGATGACCGACCTGGTGATCGGCAAGACCGGTCGCCGAGGCGATGTCGAGTCCACGAGACGTTCCTGACCCTGATGCAGGGCAAGGGGCAGGTCGAGCCCGACGAGGACGTGCTCGAGGACGGCATCGCCTTCGCCGGCGTCGCCAAGTTCCCCGCCCGCGTCAAGTGCGCCCTGCTGTCCTGGATGGCCTGGAAGGACGCCACCGCCACCGCCCTAGCCGCCCACGACTCCGAAGGAGAACCCGATGACACGACGCGACCGACCACGGCGACCTGCCCGAGGTCGACGCCGAGGCCGATCAGGCGCCGGCGCCACCTCCACGCGTGACCGAGGACGACGTCACCGAGGCGATGAAGGACGTCGTCGACCCCGAGCTCGGCATCAACGTCGTCGACCTCGGCCTGCGTCTACGGCGTGCACGTCGACGAGGACCACCAACGTCGTCCTCGACATGACGCTGACCTCGGCGGCCTGCCCGCTGACCGACGTGATCCAGGACCAGACCAACTCCGCCCTGGAGGGCCTGGTCAACGACGTCGCCATCAACTGGGTCTGGATGCCGCCGTGGGGCCCGGACAAGATCACCGACGACGGCCGCGAGCAGCTGCGCGCCCTCGGCTTCAACGTCTGAGGTGCCCGACGTCCTCGTCCCCGCGGCCCGCTGGGACCGGTGGCTGGCCAACTTCGCCGAGCGGCACGGTCCGGCGACGTCGGAGGTCGTCGAGTCCGGGCTGACCGGCCGCGCCGAGGACGGCTCGACGTTCCTCGCCCGGCTGCCCTTCGCGACGACGTACGCCGGCCCCGTCGCGGGCTTCTGCGGCGGCCGCCGTCGCGCCGGCGGACTGGGGCGTGCTGCTGGTGCGCAAGGGCGGTTTCGCCGTCGCGCGGCTGACGGGGGAGCGGCTGATCGCCGCACAAGATCGGGCAGCGGCACGTCCAGGGCCGCACCAAGGCGGGCGGACAGAGCCAGCAGCGGTTCGCCCGGCGCCGGGACAACCAGGCCCGTCAGGCCTACGAGGCGGCCGCGGACCACGCCGCCCGGCTCCTGGGCGAGGGCCGGGCCTGCCCGTGGTCGTCGGCGGCGACCGCGAGGCGGTCGAGGCCGTGCTCGCAGACCGGCGCCTGCACCAGGTGACGGTGGTCGGCCCCTGGCTCACCGTCGCGGATCCACGTCGGGCGGTCCTCGACGACGCGGTGGCTGACGCGCAGGCACTGCAGGTGACCGTGCGCAACGCCTGACCGACGGCGCGGCTAGGGTCGAGACGTGAACCCCGTCGAGATTCGCGGACTCGTGAAGACCTTCGGCACCACCCGGGCCCTCGACGGCCTCGACCTCACCGTCGTGCCGGGCGAGGTCCACGGCTTCCTCGGCCCCAACGGCTCCGGCAAGTCGACCACGATCCGGGTGCTGCTCGGGCTGCTGCGCACGGACGCGGGCGAGGTCAGGCTGCTCGGCGGCGACCCGTGGCGCGAGGCGGCCGACCTGCACCGCCGGCTCGCCTACGTGCCCGGCGACGTGAACCTCTGGCCGAACCTCACCGGCGGCGAGGTGATCGACCTGCTCGGGCGGCTGCGCGGGGGCGTCGACCGCGCCCGCCGCGACGAGCTGATCGAGCGGTTCGAGCTCGACCCGACCAAGAAGGGGCGCACCTACTCCAAGGGCAACCGGCAGAAGGTCGCGCTGGTCGCGGCCCTGGCCTCCGACGTCGAGCTGCTGCTGCTCGACGAGCCGACCTCGGGCCTCGACCCGCTCATGGAGTCGGTGTTCCCGACGTGCGTCGACGACTTCCGCGACAGCGGGCGCACGGTGCTGCTGTCGAGCCACATCCTCGCCGAGGTCGAGCAGCTGTGCGACCGGGTGAGCATCATCCGGGCCGGCGCGGTCGTGGAGTCGGGCACGCTCGCCGAGCTGCGCCACCTCACCCGCACCAGCGGTCCGGGCCGACCTGGTGCGACCCGCGGCCGACCTGGCCGGCGTACCCGGCGTGCACGACCTGGACGTCAGGACGGCCTCCGGGTCGCCTTCGACGTCGACACCGCCCAGCTCGACCTGGCGCTGCGGGCGCTCAGCGCCGCCGGGGTCCGCTCGCTCACCAGCCAGCCGCCGACGCTGGAGGAGCTGTTCCTGCGCCACTACGCGGGCGAGGACGCGAGCGCCGGCGCGGGCAGCGGAGGCGGAGCCCGGCGATGACCGGCACGGGCGTCTTCCTCCGGCACTTCCTGCGCCGCGACTGGAAGCAGATCCTGCTCTGGGGCGTCTTCATCGCCTTCCTCTACGTGAGCCAGGCCGTCAGCGTCGACCGGCTCTACACCAGCCAGGCCGAGTTCGACCTGGCCGCCGCGAGCATGGCGCAGAACACCGCGTTCATCGCCATGCTCGGCCCCGCGCGCGCGCTCAACACGCTGGGCGGCCAGGTGATGTGGCAGGCGAGCGCCTTCGGGGCGGTCGCCGCCGCCCTGATGAGCATGTTCCTGGTCGGCCGGCACACCCGACGCGAGGAGGAGAGCGGCCGCGACGAGCTGCTGCGAGCCGCCCCGGTCGACCGGTTCGCGCCGATGACCGCCGCCCTCGGGACGGCGATGGTGGCCAACCTCGTCGCGGGGATCCTGGTGTGGTTGAGCTGGTGGGCTACGGGCTCGCCGTCGCTCGACTCCCTGGCGCTGGGCATCGGGCTCGCCCTCTGCGGCTGGCTGTTCAGCGGCGTCGCGCTGGTGGCCGCGCAGCTGACGTCGAGCACGCGGGCGGCCTATGCGCTGACCGGCGTGGTGCTCGGGGGCGTCCTACGTGCTGCGGGCGGTCGGAGACGTCTCGGCGCCGGCGCTGTCCTGGCTGTCGCCCATCGGGTGGTACCAGGCGACACACGCCTTCTCCGGGCTGCGCTGGTGGCCGCTCCTCCTCGTGCTGGCGGCCACGGCGGTCACCGCGGGGGCGGCGTACGCCGTCTTCACCCGCCGCGACTTCGGCGCCGGGGTCTGGCCGGACCGGCCGGGACCCGGCCGGGCCGGAAGGGGGCTGCGCAGCGGCCTCGGCCTGGCGTGGCGGCTCCAGCGAGGGGCGGTGCTCGGCTGGGCGGCCGGCCTGTTCCTGATGGGGCTCGTCTTCGGCACCATGGGGCGCGACGTGGGCAGCCTGATGGGCGACTCACAGGTCGGTCGGGACATCATGGCCCAGGGTGGGGGCGACCTGGTCGACGCGTTCTTCGCCACGGCGGTGCTGATGCTGGCCGTCGCGTCGTCGGGTTTCGCCATCGCGTCCGCGCTGCGGCCGCGGGCGGAGGAGGACGAGGGCCGGGTGGAGGCCCTGCTCAGCACGGGGCTGGCCCGCCAGCGGTGGCTGGCCGGCCACGTCGTGCTGACGGTCGCCGGCACGGTGGGGGTCGTCGTCATGTCCGGTGTCGGCATGGCCGTCGGCTACCTGCTGGTGACCGGGGAGACCGAGCCGCTGGCGAGCTATGTGACGGCGACGTTCGGCTACGTCGTGCCGGTGCTCGTGCTGGCCGCCGTCGCCCGCCTGCTGCACGGCTGGGCTCCGCGGATGGCCGGCGTCGCCTGGCTGCTGCTGGCCTACGCCGCCGTCGTCGTGATGTTCGGCGAGGTGTTCTCGATGCCGCAGTGGGCGCAGGACCTCTCGCCGTTCGAGCACCTGGCCCTGGTGCCGTCGCAGCCGTTCCGCTGGGTGCCGGTGCTGGCCCTCGGCGGCCTCGCGCTGGCCCTGAGCCTCGCGGGCCAGTTGGGGTTCCGTCGCCGCGACGTGGCCTGACGCGGGCGCGATCAGCTCCCCGAACCGGCCGCCCGGCTCTGCCAGGATGTGCCGCATGTGGAGTCCGGAGCCGGGGTGGCAGCCGCTCCCCGGCGGCGCCGGCCCCTCGACGTACGGCGTCTGGCTGGCGACCGAGGCCGGCCGCGAGGTGGTGGTCAAGCGACTGGTGCCCCCGGCCGACCACGAGCTGGCCCAGCACGACCTGACCGGCCTGCGGGACCCGCGGCACTTCGCCTTCTGGCGCCGCGAGGCCGACGTGGCGCTCAGCGGCGTGGTCGCGCACACGCCGGGCCTCGCGGGCGCCCGAGGGGGTCCGGGTCGAGGAGGACGCCGAGGGCATCACCGTGGTCGTGGCCGCGGGTGGCCGACGCGAGGTCCCCGGGGCTGTTCCTCGCGCGGGCGCTGGGCCGCTTCGCCGGCGCCGACGTCGAGGACCACCCCTGGCTGGCGCAGGGCCAGCTCCGCGCGCGCCTGGACCGGGTGGCGGAGCGTGGCGGCTGGCCGACCCTGGCCCGCACCACGGTCGCCGACGTCGCCGACCACCTGTGGAACCACCGGGAGCGGCACCTGCGCGAGGTCGAGGCGCTGCCCGAGGTGCTCCAGCACGGTGACCCGGTGCCCGGCAACCTGCTGGGCCGCGAGGGCGACGACGTCATCGCGGTCGACTGGGCCACGCTCGGCCGGGGGCCGGTCGGCGCCGACCTCGGCTATCTCGCCCTCGCGACCCGCGAGGAGCTCGAGCACCTCGTCGACGCCTACCTGGCGGGGCTGCCGGCCGAGGCTCGCCTCCGCTGACCAGGTGCTGCTCGGGGCCCGCGTGACGATCGTCTACACCGCGCTCAGCCGGGCGGAGTGGGCGCTCGCCCGCGTCGCCGACGGAGAGGGCGCGCTCGCCGGCAAGTTCCGGCACCCCTCCGTGGCGCCGTACCTGCTGCGCTGCAGCGGCAGTTCCCCCAGATCGAGGCGCTGCTGGGCTGACCAGCCGCCGGCTCAGCCCGGATCCACGCTCAGGGGGTGTCGACGGCCCACGTGTCGCAGGCCTCGCAGGTCGTCGCCGGCCTGCGTAGCCGGTCTGGAACCACTTCATCCGCTGACGCGGACGAGCCGTGGGTCCAGCTCTCCGGGGTCACCTGGCCCTGCGTCTTCTGCTGGATCCGGTCGTCGCCGACGGCGGCGGCCGCGTCGATGGCCTCGCTGATGTCGGCGTCGGTCAGCTCGGTGAACAGCTCCTGGCCGCCCTGGTCCTGGGTCCGCGTCGCGGCGGCGGTCCACACGCCGGCGTAGCAGTCGGCCTGCAGCTCGAGGCGGACGGCGTCGCTGCGCGGGCCCTGCTGGGTGCGCACCCGGCCCATGGTGCCGAGCAGGTTCTGGATGTGGTGGCCGTACTCGTGGGCGAGCACGTAGGGCTCGACGAAGGCGCCGCTGGGTCCGCCGAGCTGCCCCCTCGAGCACCTGCTCGAAGAACGTCGTGTCGAGGTAGATCCCCTGGTCGACCGGGCAGTAGAACGGGCCGACCTGCGAGCGAGGCCTGCCCGCAGCCGGTCTGCGTGGCGCCGCTGAAGGTCTGCATCGGTGGCGGGCGCGAAGTGGCACGTCGTACTGCGGCAGGATCGCGTCCAGTAGTCGTAGAGGGAGTTCTCGACCGCGATCCGCGCGCAGTCCTCCGACGCGTTGGCGTCGTCCCCGGTCTTGCAGTTGGCGTAGCGGTCGGTGTCGGCGTCGGGCCACCCGGCTGGTGTCGGCGCCAGCGCCGCTGGCGGACGGACCACCGCCGCCCGTCAGGTCGACGCCACCGCACATCGACGACCACCAGGAAGAGGATCAGCAGGACCACGCCACCGATGCCGCCGCCGGCCATGTTGCCGCCGGGGATCGGGATCCGCATGCCCCCGCCGCCGTTGCTCCCGCCGCCCATGCCGCCTCCGCCACCGCGGCCGGAGTCACGGACCCGGCTGGTGTCGAGCCGGGCCTTCGGGTTGAAGCGCATCTGGTCGCCCTTTCCGGTGCACCTGCGGATGATCAGGCGGCACCCTGCCCGGACGCGGGTGTCGGCCGGGTCCGCAGGTACAGTAGACGCCGCGATGATCACCGCCCAACAGCTCGAGGTCCGCGCCGGCGCGCGACTGCTCATGGAGCGACGTCAGCTTCCGGGTCGCCGCCGGCGACAAGGTCGGCCTGGTCGGCCGCAACGGCGCCGGCAAGACGACCCTCACCCAGATCCTCGCCGGCGAGGCGCTGCCCGCCGCCGGCACGGTGCAGTCGCATCGGGCTCGGTCGGCTACCTCCCGCAGGACCCGCGCTCGGCGACCCCGAGCTGCTCGCCCGCGACCGGATCCTGTCCGCGCGCGGCCTCGACGACGTCGTACGCCGGCTGCGCGAGGCCGAGGACGAGATGGCCAGCGACGACCCCGGCGATCCGCGAGCGGGCGATGCGCCGCTACGCCCGCGCCGACGCCGAGCTGCACGCCGGCGGGGGCTACGCCGCGGAGTCCGAGGCGGCGCGGATCGCGGCCTCGCTCGGGATCGAGGAGCGGATCCTCGCACCAGCCGCTGCGCACCCTCTCCGGTGGCCAGCGCCGCCGCGTCGAGCTGGCCCGGATCCTGTTCTCCGGCGCCGAGACCCTGCTGCTCGACGAGCCGACCAACCACCTCGACGCCGACTCGATCGTCTGGCTGCGCGACTTCCTCAAGGCGCACCAGGGCGGGCTCGTCGTGATCAGCCACGACAACGAGCTGCTCGAGCGAGACGGTCAACAAGGTGTTCCACCTCGACGCCAACCGCGCCGAGATCGACGTCTACAACATGGGCTGGAAGGCCTACCTGGCCCAGCGCGAGACCGACGAGCGGCGCCGCAAGCGCGAGCGCGCCAACGCCGAGAGCAAGGCCACGACGCTGCACCGACCAGGCCGACAAGATGCGCGCCAAGGCCACCAAGGCCACGGCCGCGCAGTCGATGCTCAAGCGCGCCGAGAAGCTGCTGACGGGCGTCGAGGGCGAGCGGCGGACCGACAAGGTGGCGCGGATCGCGTTCCCGGCGCCGGCCCCGTGCGGCAAGACGCCGCTCACCGCCGCGGAGCTGTCGAAGTCGCTACGGCTCGCTCGAGGTCTTCACCGACGTCGACCTGGCCGATCGACCGCGGCTCGCGGGTCGTGATGCTCGGCCTCAACGGCGCCGGCAAGACCACGCTGCTGCGCATCCTGGCCGGCGTCGACCGTCCCGACACCGGGGAGGTCGTCCCCGGCCACGGCCTCAAGCTCGGCTACTACGCGCAGGAGCACGAGACGCTCGACACCTCGCGCACCGTGCTGGAGAACCTGCAGCGCCACGCGCCGCAGCTCACCGACACCGAGGCCCGCTCGGTGCTCGGCTCGTTCCTGTTCTCCGGCGACGACGCCGACAAGCCGGCCGGGGTGCTCTCCGGCGGCGAGAAGACCCGGCTGGCGCTGGCGATCCTGGTGGTCTCGACCGCCAACGTGCTGCTGCTCGACGAGCCGACCAACAACCTCGACCCGGCCTCCCGCGAGGAGGTGCTGGCCGCGATCCGCTCCTACGAGGGCGCGATCATCCTGGTCACCCACGACGAGGGCGCCGTGCACGCGCTCGAGCCCGACCGGGTGCTGATCCTCCCCGACGGCGTCGAGGACCTGTGGACCGAGGACTACGCCGACCTGGTGGCGCTGGCCTAGCGGTGCCCGGTCGAGCCAGGGTCACCCGAGGCGCCCGGCCGCCCAGTCCTGGAAGGCCGCACCAGGGCCCCATCCTCTGCTGCCGCAGGTGAAGCCGTCGAGGGTGGCCGGGGTGAGGTCGTCGTCGACGGTGAACCCCTTCCGGGTGGAGATGTCGAAGGACCAGCCGAGCAGCCCGACGCCCTGTTGGTGGTCGCGCAGCCAGCGGAGCAGGTCGAGCGCCGCGTCGGGCGTGGCCACGCCGTCGTCCGGGTCGGACGTGCAGTATCGGGCGGCGGAGTCGGCCGACCACTCGGTGATCGCCGTGGGGTACGTCGCCAGGAGCCGCGCGCCGTCGGGCCCGACGACCGGGTTCCAGCGCGCTCGCCACTCGGAGCGGGTGTCCTGGGACCGGTTGGGATAGGCGTGCACCGCGAAGGCCAGCCGGTCGTCCTTCAGCCACCAGTGCCGGTAGCCGTCCCAGCGTTGGGCGAACGCCAGCCCGTCGACGAGGACGACGTTGCGGGTTGCCCCGGCCCTGTCTCGGACGACGTCGAGCAGGTGCCGGTGGGCCGCCCGCCACCGATCCCACCGCGCGGCTGTCGGCCGCCCCTGCGGCTCGTTGTAGAGCTCGAAGGCGACGCTCCGGTCGTCGGCGAACCGATCAGCCAGTCGGCGCCACGCGCGGTTGGTCGTCGTGGTCGGCAGCCGCCACCGGCGATGGTTGCTCCCACCGGCGAGGCGTGGTACTGCATCGACAGGATGACGACGAGGCCCGCGGTCTTGGCGCCGCGGACGGCGGCCGCGACCCGCCCGAGATACTTCTGGCGACACCGCTGGTGGCAGACGGGGTCTCCGGACTCCCGCTCGGCGGCGAGGCCGAACTGGCTGACCTGGAGCCGGACGACGTTGGTGCCCTCCGCCCAGTCGCGGACCTGCTCGAAGAAGTCGCGCGGGCTGCCGGCGCTGCGGTAGAGCGCCTTGGCGTCGGCCACGCTGCGCGGGTACCGCACCGGTTTGCCGCCCGAGGTGAGCCCAGCCGGTGTCAGGACGACGATGAGGGACTGCCCGGCCAGCCGGGTCGACGTCTCGTTGATGCGAAAGGCGTTGCCCGAGACCGAGAGCCGGGGCGGGGTCGCGGCCTTCGCCGCGGCGGTGCTCGTCGTCGGCGCCGACGCGTCCGGCGGTGAGGCTGCGCTCTCGGGGGTCGCCAGCCCCTGCGTCGCGGCACCCCCCGCGGTGACCAGAGGCGTGATGATCAGGGCCGCCGTCGCGAGACCGGCGACCAGCACCCGACGGCGGTGGCGGCGGACGAGCACGAGACCCCCTGGCTGGCCCTGGACGCGCCCCTTGCGGGGACGCCGCTGCGGACCTGGCCCCACTGTCACCCCGGCGAGCCGCAGGCGTCAACGACGTACGCTGCATGCGACGGAAGGAGCACTGCGTGTCGGGGATGATGGGGATGGGGCCGACCTGGCGACACCTGCGGTCGGACCGCAGCGCCGTCGCACAACCAGGCTCGACCGCGGCACCGTGCGCCGCGTCCTCGGCTTCGCCCGGCCGCACCGACGGCTGATCACGGTCTTCCTGCTGCTGACCGTGGTCGACGCCGGGCTCGTCGTGGTGGCCCCGCTGCTGGTGCAGCGCATCGTCGACGACGGGATCCCGCAGGGCGACACCCGGCTGGTCACCTTCCTCGCTCTGGCGATGGCGGTCGCGACGATCCTCAGCGCCGTGCTGACGGTCGGCGACCGGCTAGCTCTCGTCGCGGATCGGCGAGGGGCTGATCTTCGACCTCCGCACCCAGGTCTTCGGCCACGTGCAGCGGCAGTCGCTGGCGTTCTTCACCCGCACCCAGACCGGCGCGCTCGTGTCACGCCTCAACAACGACGTGATCGGCGCCCAGCGCGCCTTCACCTCGACGCTGTCGAGCACGGTGTCCAACGCGATCTCGGTCGTCGTGGTCGGGATCACGATGCTGGCGCTGAGCTGGCAGGTCACGCTGCTGTGCCTCGCGCTGTTCCCGCTGCTGCTTCTGGCATGTCGCGCTGGGTCAGCGACCGGCTGGCCGGGCTGACCCGCGAGCAGATGGACGGCAACGCCGACATGGGCAACGCGATGACCGAGCGGTTCAACGTCGGCGGCGCGATGCTGCTCAAGCTGTTCGGCCGCCGCGAGGAGGAGGACGCGCTGTTCGCCGAGCAAGGCCGCGGCTGGTCCGCGACCTCGGCGTCCGGATCTCGCTGCTCACCCGGCATCTTCGTCGGCCGCGATGATGGCGGTGCCGGCGCTGGCCATCGCGCTGGTCTACGGCGTCGGCGGCCACCTGGCGATCGACGGCACCCTCACCGTCGGCACCCTGGTCGCGCTCGGCGACCCTGCTGCTCCGGCTGCTCGGCCCGCTGCAGGGGCTCTCCAACGTGCGCATCGACGTGATGACCGCACTGGTCAGCTTCGAGCGGGTCTTCGAGGTGCTCGACCTGCCGTCGCTGATCCAGGAGAAGCCCGACGCCGTCGATGCTGCCGCGCGCGGCAGCGCCCGGCTGGAGTTCGACCACGTCGGCTTCACCTACCCCCGCGCCGACGAGATCTCGCTGGCCTCGCTCGAGGCGGTGGCCCGCACCGAGTCCCGCGACACCGGTCCGGTGCTCCCGACATCACCTTCGCCGCCGAGCCCGGCCAGATGGTCGCGCTGGTCGGCCCGTCCGGCGCCGGCAAGACCACGATCACCCACCTGGTCGCCCGGCTGTACGACGTCGGTCAGCGGCGTCGGTCCGGGTCGGCGGCCACGACGTCCGCGACGTGACGCTGCAGTCGCTGGAGGACGCCGTCGGCTACGTCACCCAGGACGCGCACATGTTCCACGACACGATCCGCGCCAACCTGCTCTACGCCCGTCCCGGCGCCAGCGACGAGCGAGGTCTGGGCGGCCCTGGAGGCCGCCCAGATCGCCACCCTGGTGCGGTCGCTGCCCGACGGGCTCGACACGGTCGTCGGCGACCGCGGCTACCGGCTGTCCGGCGGCGAGCGACAGCGGCTCGCGATCGCCCGGCTGCTGCTCAAGGCGCCGTCGATCGTCGTGCTCGACGAGGCGACCGCCCACCTCGACAGCGAGTCCGAGGCCGCCGTCCAGCGGGCGCTCGACGCCGCGCTCGACGGGCCGCACGTCGCTGGTGATCGCCCACCGGCTCTCGACGGTCCGCAACGCCGACCTGATCCTGGTCCTCGACGACGGCCGGATCGTGCAGCGGGGCACCCACGCCGAGCTGCTCGCCGCCGGCGGGCTCTACGCCGACCTCTACCGCACCCAGTTCGCCGAGAACGGGCGGGTCGTGGACACCGAGGAGCTCGACCGGCTCCGCCTGAGCCGCTCGGCAGCCGTCAGGTCGCACCCGCGCCGGGTGCCGTCGCCGCCGCCACTCGTCGAACGCGAGGTAGACGAAGCCGCCGACCGCCAGCAGCGCGAAGAACCACCACTGGAGCCCGTAGAAGAAGTGCGGGCCGTTGCCGAGGTCGGGAAGCTCGACCGCGAGCAGGGGCGTCGCGGGCTCGGGGTCCTCCGACGTCAGGTCGACGAAGCCGCCGAGGAGCGCGCGGTCGAGTGCCTCGCCGATCGCCTCGCTGGAGATGGCGCGGGTGGACTGGTCGGCGACCTGCGTCGTGTCGCCCTCGGCGTCGGCACGCACCCAGCCGGTGACCGTCACCTCGTCCGGGTGGAGGGCTCGGGCACGTCGTCGGGGTCGCGCCGCGTGTTGTCGGCTGAGCAGCCAGCCGCGGTCGACCAGCAGCGCGGTGCCGTCGGCGGAGCACCAGCGGGACCACCACGTCGACGCCCGACTGCGCCGTCGCGGGTGCGGTAGCGCACGATCACGGTGTCGTCGGTGGCGTACGTCCCCGGTGGCCGTCACCAGGCGCCACTCGTCCTCTGCTCGCCACGGGCCGGTCCGGCGGCCAGCACGTCGGTCACCGGCACCGGCGTCGGCGCTCTCGTTGCGCTGCGATGATCGCGTTGCGCTCCTGGCGGTCCTCGAGCCGGTGGAACTGCCACTCGCCGAGCCACCAGGCCAGCGTAGCGAGAGCAGCGACCACGGCGAGGGCGAAGCAGGATCCACCGGCGGCGTGAGCAGGAACCGCAGCGACCGCACGCGTCGAGGCTATCCGCGGAGCCGACCCCGGGCGTGGCGGGACGCAGCCCCGCCGGTGGTGGTACCGCCTAGACTCGTCGGGTGACGACGCGTGCGCTGGCCGACCGCTACGGCCGGGTGGCGACCGACCTGCGGGTCTCCCTGACCGACCGCTGCAACCTGCGCTGCTCCTACTGCATGCCCGCCGAGGGCCTCGACTGGCTGCCCGACGACAGGTGCTCACCGACGACGAGGTGGTCCGGCTGATCGACGATCGGCGTCGCGCTGCTCGGCGTCCGCGAGGTGCGGTTCACCGGCGGCGAGCCGCTGCGTGCGCCGCGGCCTGGTCGACATCGTCGCGCCGCACGCGCGAGCGCTCGGTCCCGACCTGGAGATCTCGCTGACCACCAACGCGCTCGGCCTGGCCCGCACCGCCGCAGGCGCTGGCCGACGCCGGCCTCGACCGGGTCAACGTCAGCCTCGACACGCGTCCGCGCCGAGACGTTCGCCGACGATCACCCGGCGCGACCGGCTCGACGACGTCCTCGCCGGCCTCGCGGCGGCCAGGGCGGCCGGCCTCGGGCCGGTCAAGGTCAACGCCGTGCTGATGCGCGGCGCTCAACGACGACCAGGCGCCGAGCTGCTGCGCTGGGCGATCGAGCGAGGGCTACGAGCTGCGGTTCATCGAGCAGATGCCGCTGGACGCCCAGCACGGCTGGAGCCGCGACGGAGATGATCACCGCCGACGAGATCTTCGGCCGCGCTCGAGGCGGAGTTCACGCTGACGCCCGCCGCGCGAGCCGCGGGGGAGCGCCCCGGCCGAGCTGTTCCTGGTCGACGGCGGCCCGGCCACGGTCGGCGTGATCGCCTCGGTCACCCGGCCGTTCTGCGGCGACTGCGACCGGGTCCGGCTCACCGCCGACGGCCAGGTCCGCAACTGCCTGTTCGCCCGCGAGGAGTCCGACCTGCGCACGGCGCTGCGCGCCGGGGCCACCGACGAGGAGATCGCCGAGCGCTGGGTGGTCGCGATGCGCGGCAAGCGCGCCGGCCACGGCATCGACGACCCGACGTTCCTCCAGCCCGACCGGCCGATGTCGGCCATCGGCGGCTGAGTCGGCCCACCCTTCGCCGGGCGCCTCGCGAGCGCCGGTCGCGTGGGGAGGACAGACGGTGCCGGACAGCCACGGCGGGGAGCCGTCCGGCACCTTCGGTGAACCCAGACGGCGGGAGACCGGGCCCACTGATGTTGATTGTTGCACGACCTCGGCGGTCAGGACAATCAGCCGACCCGGCCCTCTCGACCCGGCCCTCGTCAGACCCGGCCCGTCCGACCGGCCCGGCCGGCCTGGCGGTCCGGACGGGCGCTCCGGTCAGGCCCCCTGGTCCGGGCCCGACAGCTGACGGTCGACCGGGCCGGCGGCGCGCAGCTCGAGGTCGTCGCTGCGGTGGTCGACGGCGTTGGCCAGCCACGACGGCGACGTAGCGGCAGCAGCGACGGCGCCGGCGATCGAGCACCCAGCGCAGCCAGCCCGGCCCGACGACGACCGCACCGACGAAGCAGATCGTGCGCAGCGCCATCGAGAAGAGGTAGCGACGCTGCCGCGCGGCGATGTCCTCCGCGGCGGCTGCGCCGGCCGTGGTGATCCGGACGGCGTCGTCGCGGTGCGCGGTCGGGCCATGCGTTCCACTGTACGTCGCTAGCATCAATGCCCCAGCACACCCGATCGCTCGCCCGGGAGGCCCCGATGTCCAACCGCACCTACCGCGTCACCGAGATCGTCGGCACCTCGCCCCGACGGGCATCGACCAGGCCATCCGCAACGGCATCGAGCGGGCCGGCCAGACGCTGCGCCACCTCGACTGGTTCGAGGTCACCCAGGTCCGCGGCCAGGTCAAGGACGGCGCGGTCGAGCACTTCCAGGTCGGCATGAAGGTCGGCTTCCGTCTCGAGGACGAGTGAGCCGCTTTCGGCCTACTCCCCGGTAGTCGCTAGCGTCGAGCCTCGTGAGCGACTCTGACGACAGCACGGCGGGCCGTTCGGTCCTGGTCACCGGCGGCAACCGCGGCATCGGCCGCGCCATCGCCGAGGCCTTCCTCGCCCAGGGCGACCAGGTCGCGGTCACCACCCGCAGCGGCGGCGCGCCCGAGGGCGCCCTCGACGTCCGCTGCGACATCACCGACCCGGAGCCGGTCGACGCGGCCTTCGCGCAGATCGAGGAGGCGCACGGCCCGGTCGAGGTGCTGGTCGCCAACGCCGGCATCACCAAGGACACCCTGCTGCTGCGGATGTCCGACGACGACTGGTCGTCGGTGATCGACACCAACCTGACCGGCTCCTTCCGGCTCGCCAAGCGGGCCGCCAAGGGCATGCTGCGGCTGCGCCGCGGCCGGATCGTCTTCATCTCCTCGGTGGTCGGGCTGCTCGGCTCGGCCGGGCAGGTCAACTACGCCGCCTCCAAGGCCGGTCTGGTCGGCATGGCCCGGTCGCTCGCCCGCGAGCTCGGCTCCCGGTCGATCACCGCCAACGTCGTCGCGCCCGGCTTCGTCGAGACCGACATGACCGGCGTGCTCACCGACGAGCAGAAGGCCACGATCAAGCACGCAGGTGCCGCTGGGCCGCTACGCCACGCCCGACGAGATCGCCGGCGCGGTCGCCTGGCTGGCCTCGCGACGGCGCCGCCTACGTCACCGGGGCGGTCATCCCGGTCGACGGTGGACTCGGCATGGGCCACTGAGACACGACGCAGACCAACGACGAAACGGAGCGCACGGATGGGCATCCTCGACGGCAAGCGGATCCTGGTCGCCGGCGTCACGATGGACACCTCGATCGGCTTCGCGACCGCGCAAGGTCGCGCAGGAGCAGGGCGCCACGGTGCTGATCTCCAACTTCGGGCGCGCGCTCGGCATCACCCGGCGGATCGCCAAGCGGCTGCCGGCCGAGCCGCCGGTGCTCGAGCTCGACGTCACCGACGACGACCACCTCGCCGGGCTCGCCGACGCAGGTCCGCGAGCACGTCGACGGCCTCGACGGCGTCGTGCACTCGATCGCCTACGGCAACCCCGAGACGCTGCTCGGCGGCAAGTTCCTCGACGGGCCCGTGGGACGACGTCGCGCAGGCGGTGCAGGTGTCGGCGTACTCCCTGAAGTCGCTGGCCGTCGCCTGCCGCCCGCTGATGGCCGCCGGCGGCTCGGTCGTCGGGCTGACCTTCGACGCGACGGTCGCCTGGCCGGCCTACGACTGGATGGGCGTGGCCAAGGCGGCGCTCGAGTCGACCTCCCGCTACCTCGCCCGCGACCTCGGCCCCGACGGCATCCGCGTCAACCTGGTGTCGGCCGGGCCGCTCAAGACGCTGGCCGCCAAGGCGATCCCCGGGCTTCGAGGAGCTCGAGGCGATGTGGAGCGACCGGGCGCCGCTCGGCTGGGACAAGACCGACCACGACGCCGACCGCGCAGGCCGTCGTGCGCGCTGCTGTCGCGACTTCTTCCCGGCCACGACCGGCGAGATCGTGCACGTCGACGGCGGCTTCCACGCGATGGGTGCCTGAGGCCCGTCGGCCGGCTGGTCGGCGCTCGGCAACCACCCCAGGGGGTCATGACATGGTCCCACCGCGGATGCGACAGTGTCGCCCGTGAGCCCCGAGCCTGCCCGCCGCCTGGTGCTGGTGCGCCATGCGCGGGCCGGGTACGCCGACGGCTCGGACTTCGACCGCCCGCTGTCCGAGACCGGGGCGGAGGACGCGCGGGCCGCCGGGCGCTGGCTGGCGGAGCTCGGGGTGAGCGCCGAGGCGGCGCTGGTCTCCGCGGCGGTGCGGGCGGCCCGCAGCTACGCCGCTCTCGCCTCCGGCGCCGGCTGGACGCTCGACCCGTTGCTCGACCGCGCGCTCTACCACGCCGATGACCGCTCGGCGCTCGACCTGATCCGGCTGGTCGACTCCGAGGTGCGAAGCCTGGTCGTGGTCGGGCACAACCCGACCATCGCGACGCTGGCCCAGCTGCTCGACGACGGCGAGGGGGACCCGTCGGCCCTGCTGGCGATGGCCGGAGGTTTCACGCCGGCCTCGACGGCGGTGTTCGACCTCGAGGTCGGCTGGGCTGACCTCGACCACGGCCGCGCCACGCTGACGGCCTACCACGTCGGCAGGCACTGAGCGGCCGGACGCTCAGACCGGCGGAGCCGGAGTGATGAAGCCCGCCTCGGCGTCGGCGGCCTCGATCTCCTCGCGGGTGATGCCGAGGAGGTAGAGGATCGCGTCGAGGTAGGGCACGTTGACCGCCGTGTCGGCGGCGTCCTGCACGACCGGCTTGGCGTTGTAGGCGATGCCCAGCCCGGCCGCGTTGAGCATGTCGAGGTCGTTGGCGCCGTCGCCGATGGCGATGACGGCCTCGGTCGC
Source organism: uncultured Actinomycetota bacterium (assembly GCA_963719955.1). Classification (GTDB taxonomy): domain Bacteria; phylum Actinomycetota; class Actinomycetes; order Propionibacteriales; family Nocardioidaceae; genus Nocardioides. Next base: position 1,759,467 of record CAVRDV010000002.1, read on the forward strand.
GACGCCGACCTCGGCGGCGAAGTCGCGCAGCGCAGCGGCCTTGCCGGCCCGGTCGACCACCTCGCCGACGATCCGTCCGGTGAGCCGGCCGTCGACGATCTCGAGCTCGTTGGCGCGGGCGTAGTGGATGCCGAGGTCGGCGGCCAGCCGGTCGGTGATCTGGCTGAACCCGCCCGAGACCAGCGCGAAGCGGTAGCCGAGCCGCCGCAGGGTGCGCACCAGCGTGCGGGCGCCGGGGGTGAGCTCGATGGCGTCGTAGACCTCGTCGAGCGCGCGGGCGTCGAGGCCCTCCAGCAGCGCGACTCGCTGCGCGCAGGGACTGCTCGAAGTCGAGCTCGCCGTCCATCGCCGCGCTCGTCACCTCGGCGACCTCGGCCTCGCAGCCGGCGTGCGGCGGCGAGCATCTCGATCACCTCGCCCTGGATGAGCGTGGAGTCGACGTCCATCACGATCAGGCGCAGTGCCGCGCCGCAGCAGGTTCGGCGGGCTGCACGGCGATGTCGATGCCGACTGCCGCGCGGCCTCGCGCCGCGAGCACCGTGCGCAGCCGGTCGGGGTCGGCGCCGGAGACGTGCAGGTCGATGGCGGTCACGGGGTAGCGCGCCATCCGCTCGATCCGGTCGATGTTGGCGCCGCTGTCGGCGATCCGGCCGGCCACGGCGGCGAAGGCCGCGGCCCTGAGCGGCGTGCCGATGATCGTCACGTGGGACCGCCCGGCCCGACGGGCCCGGTTGTCGCCGGTGCCGCGCTCGACCTCGACCTCATGCCGAGCGCCTCGGCGGTGGCCTCGACGTCGTCGCGCAGCCGCTTCCACGTCCCGGGGGGCGGTGACCAGGACGCCGAGGATCAGCCGGCCTCGGAGCACGATCTGCTCGATGTCGACGACCTCGACCCCGGCGCGGGAGAGGCTGTCGAAGATCGCCGAGGTGACGCCTGGGCGATCCTGCCCGGAGAGGGTGAGCAGCAGGGTGCTCGGCTCGGCGGCGGGTCCGGAGGCGTTCATCGACGCCGAGGGTATCCCGGCGCTGCCGGTCGTGCCGGGGTCGCCCGGCGGCTGGGCGCCGTCCGGTGCGACGCCCGGTGGAAGGTAAAGAATCTCGCATTCGGCCACGCGCGTCGCGCGAGCGACCGATCCTGGGCTCATGGCTCCCCAGCAGGCACGTGTGGTGCTCGCCGCCGTGGCGTGCATGATCGCTCTCGCGGCGACCTTCGCCTCCCCGCTCACGGCCAACGCCGAGGGCTACGGCTTCGGCGTCGGCGTCGTCGCCCAGCGCTGACAACCACCCGCTGTGCGGCCCACCGGGGTCGCTAGGGTGGCTCCCATGCCGCCCGTCCTCGAGTTCGCCGACGTCACGGTCCGGCGAGGCGAGGCGACGCTGCTCGACGCCGTCACCTGGACGGTCGAGGAGGACGAGCGCTGGGTGGTCCTCGGCCCCAACGGCGCCGGCAAGACCACGCTGCTGCAGGTCGCGGCCGCCGCAGCTGCACCCGACGGCCGGCGTGGCCGGCGATCCTCGACGAGGTGCTCGGCACCGTCGACGTCTTCGAGCTGCGCCCCCGGATCGGCCTCACCAGCGCCGCGCTGGCCGAGCGGATCCCGCGCCACGAGAGCGGTGCGCGACGTGGTCGTCTCGGCGTCGTACGGCGTGGTCGGCCGCTGGCGCGAGGACTACGACGAGCTCGACCACGACCGCGCCCGCGACCTGCTGGTCGAGGTCGGCGTCGCGCACCTGGCCGACCGCACCTTCGGCACCCTCAGCGAGGGCGAGCGCAAGCGGGTCCAGATCGCCCGGGCGCTGATGACCGACCCCGAGCTGCTGCTGCTCGACGAGCCGGCCGCCGGACTCGACCTCGGCGGCCGCGAGGACCTGGTGGCCACGCTGTCGCGTGCTCGCCGTCGACCCCGACGTCGCCGGCCACCGTGCTGGTCTCGCACCACGTCGAGGAGATCCCGCCCGGGCTTCACCCACGCGCTGCTGCTGCGCGAGGGCACGGTGGTCGCCGCCGGGCCGCTCGACCGACGTCCTCACCGCCGAGAACCTGTCGGCGACGTTCGGGATGCCGCTGGTGCTGACTCGCTCCGACGACGGCCGCTGGGCGGCCCGGCGCAGGCGCGGCACCGTGCCGACGGCCCGGCCGGTGACGCGGACCGCTGCCGGTGGGCGCACACCGCGGGCTAGGCTCGCCGCATGGACTGGCTGCGCGACCACCTCTGGGAGGCCTGGCTCGGCGCTGGCCATCGTGCTCGGCGTCGCCGAGATGTTCAGCCTCGACCTGATCCTGCTGATGCTCGCCGTCGGTGCGCTGGTCGGGCATGGTCACCGCCCTCGTCGGGCTGCCCATCGCCGCCCAGGTCCTGGCGGCCGCCGGCGCCTCGGTGGCGGCGCTGGCCCTGGTCCGCCCCTCGCTCGTCACGCCGCCTCCACGGCGGCCCCGACCTGATGGCTCGGGCACGGCAAGCTGGTCGGCCAGCAGGGCCTGGTCACCGAGACCGATCAGCTCGGCCTCGCACCCGGCCGGGTCAAGCTGGCCGGCGAGATCTGGACCGCCGCGCCCTACGACGAGCGGCTGACCATCGAGCCGGGCGAGACCGTCGAGGTCCTCGAGATCCGCGGCGCGACGGCCTACGTCCACCCGGTGCCCGCCCTCGAGTCCTAGAGTCCACCCCAGACGTTCTCGTCGGCCCTGGAAGGAGCCCTCATGCCGCAGCTCGCGGGTCTGATCCTCCTCGCCCTGCTGGTCCTGTTCGTCGTCGTGCTGCTCGGTCGCGACCGTGCGGATCGTGCCGCAGGCCCGCGCCGGCATCGTCGAGCGGTTCGGCAAGTACAAGCAGACGCTGCCCGCCGGCCTCAACATCGTGGTGCCGTTCATCGACCGGGTGCGCTACCTCATCGACCTGCGCGAGCAGGTCGTGAGCTTCCCGCCGCAGCCGGTGATCACCGAGGACAACCTGGTGGTCTCGATCGACACGGTCATCTACTTCCAGGTCACCGACCCGGTCGCGGCGACCTACGAGATCGCCAACTACATCCAGGCCGTCGAGCAGCTCACCATGACCACGCTGCGCAACATCGTCGGCGGCATGGACCTCGAGCAGACCCTGACCAGCCGCGACGAGATCAACAGCCGGCCTGCGCGGCGTGCTCGACGAGGCGACCGGCAAGTGGGGCATCCGCGTCAACCGCGTCGAGCTCAAGGGCATCGACCCGCCGCCGTCGATCAAGGACTCGATGGAGAAGCAGATGCGGGCCGACCGCGACAAGCGCGCCGTCATCCTCACCGCCGAGGGCCAGCGCCAGGCCGCGATCCTCACCGCCGAGGGCAACAAGCAGTCGGCGATCCTGAACGCCGAGGGCGACCGGGAGTCGCAGATCCTGCGCGCCCAGGCCGACCGCGAGTCCGCGATCCTGCGCGCCCAGGGTGAGGGCCAGGCCATCCAGACGGTCTTCCAGGCGATCCACGACGGCCAGCCCGACCAGTCGCTGCTGGCCTACCAGTACCTCCAGATGATGCCGAAGATCGCCGAGGGCGACGCCAACAAGGTGTGGATCGTGCCCGTCGCGAGATCGGCAAGGCGCTCGAGGGACTCGGCTCGACGATGACCAGACATCGCGGGCATCCCGCAGGAGACCGACGGCCCGCGGACGCGCGTCGACATGGGCCCGAGCGAGCCCCAGCTGCCGCAGGGCGGCCGCCGGGACTCCGAGCTGAGCAGCACCCAGCGCGCCGTCGAGGCGGCGATCGCCGAGGCCAGAGCGCGGCCGGGCCGAGACGGACGTCGAGCCCCGACCCGCTCGGCGACCCGATGGACCGGCCCGCGGTGGCACGCCGCCCGCCGGCGCGGAGCCACCGAGCGCTCCGTGAGGCCCGCCCACGCGTGTCGGTGACGTGCGCCGGTCGAGGTCGTCGCGATCCTGCTCGCCGGGGTGGCGGCCGGCACCATCAACACCGTGGTGGGCTCGGGCACGCTGATCACGTTCCCGACCCTGCTCGCGTTCGGCGTCCCCCCGGTGACCGCCAACGTCTCCAACACCATCGGGCTGGTGCCCGGGCACGGCGTCCGGGACGATCGGCTACCGGCCGCGAGCTGGTCGGCCAGCGCTCGCGCTGGTCCGACGCCTGGTGCCGGCGTCGCTGGTCGGCGGTGTGCTCGGTGCGCGTGCTGCTGCTGGTGCTGCCGGCAGTCGGCGTTCGCCGCGATCGTGCCGGTGCTGATCGTGCTCGGCGTGGTGCTGGTGGTGCTGCAGCCGCGGATCTCGGCGTGGGTCGCCCACGCGCCACGAGGCGCGTCGGCGGGCTGCCGACCACGGCGCGCTGGTGGGTGTGGCCGGCCGTCCTGGCCGCCGGCGTGTACGGCGGCTACTTCGGCGCCGCGCAGGGCGTGCTGCTGATGGCGGTCCTCGGCATCGGCGTCGCCGACATCGCTGCAGCGGCTCAACGCCACCAAGAACGTGCTCGCCGCTGGTCGTCAACGGGGTCGCGGCGGTGGTCTTCGTCGCTGCTCGGCCGACGTCGACTGGTCGGTGGCGGGGCTGATCGCCGTCGGCTCGGTGGTCGGTGGGCAGGTCGGCGCGCGCGTCGGCCGCCGGCTGCCGCCCCCCGCGCTGCGGGCGGTGATCGTCGTGGTCGGCACCACGGCCGTCGTGGCGCTCCTGGTCAGCTGAGACCTGGGATCAGCCGATCTTCCACACCCGGGTCTCGCCGGCGAAGTGGTCGTGCCACGCCTGCCGGTTGACCGGGTCGTTGTTGATGCCGATGGCGATCGTGATCACCGCGGCCAGCGACAGCCCGGCCGAGAGCACGCTGCCGAGGATCGGAACGATGCCCAGGACCCCGACGGCGGTGAAGATGTTGCGGCGGATCGCCTGCTCCAGCGACGGGTTCTGGCCGTCGGGGCCGGTGGTCTTGAGCTTGAGCAGCATCTTGCCGACGGTCTGGCCGCGGCTGGACTCCAGCAGCGAGAAGTAGCCCAGGGCCAGGGCACTGCTGAGGATCGCCGACACCGCGGTGGCGGCGAACGTCGTCCCACCGCCGAAGCTGCCGAAGCCGGCCGCGTCACCCATCAGCGCGCCGACGATCAGAGCCGACACGAGGATCGCGTTGACCACCGCCAGCAGCACGTAGTCGATCAGCCGGGCCAGGAAGCGGTCGAGGAGCTCGCCCGGTCGCGGTAGCGCGGGTCCGGGTGCCTGCTCGTAGCCGGGGGGAGGGGTGGCCGTCATGGTTGCTCCTTCGTCGCCAGAGGCGTTCGGATCGGGCTGTCGACGTATGCCGACAGCCAGCGTTGCATCTCGTCGTAGATCCGGGCCCGGACCGCGGGGCGCGAGAGCACCACGTCGTGGATGGCCCCGTCGACGGACACCACGGTCACGTGGGGTCCGACCTGGGTCGCCCATCGGCGCATCTGCATCACGTCGAGGACGATATCGGTCGAGAAGACCTCCTCGTCCAGGCCCTGGGGTCGCCAGGTCCGTCCCGAGGTGAGCACGAGCACCGGTCCGGGAAGATGCAGCCCGCGGTGCAGCCGGGCGTGGGCCTTGCGGACCGCGCGCAGCCAGCCGGCGTAGACCGGCCAGGACTCGATCGGCTTCCAGGCCAGGTCGTAGTCCCACTCGCCCCGGAAGTCGCGGTGCAGCGCGTGGCCGTACCACGGGCTGACCGAGCGGGGGATCTCGCGGCGGGGCTGGTAGCCGCCGAGCTGCCGGACCACGTTGCTGCCCAGTCGCAGCCAGAACGGGCCGTGCATGTCGACCCAGGGGGAGTTGAGCACCGTGCCGGCGACGGGCAGCTGTCGTTCATCGGCCCAGAGGGCGACGATGAGCCCTCCGGTGGAGTGCGCGCTCAGCAGCACCTGGTCGTGGCCGTCGCGCTCGGTGATGGCCTGCCAGGCGAGGTCCAGCTCCTCGTCGTAGTCCGCGAGGTCGTCGACGTAGCCGGGGGTGTGGTGCTCGCGCAGCGACCGGCCGTACTTGCGTAGGTCGAGGGCGTAGAAGTCCCAGCCGCGGGCGGCCCACCACTCGGCGTACTCGGTCTGGAAGAAGTAGTCGCAGAAGCCGTGGACGTACAGCACCGCCCTGCGCGTCGGCGGGTCGGCGCGCAGGTGCACCAGATTGGCCTCGAGGGCGCCCTCGTCGTCGGGGCGCAGGTCGAAGGTCTCGACGGTGTACGGCGCCCCCAGGACGTCGGTGTGCTCCACGTCGCCGATTCTGTCAGCCCCCGACCGCGGCGGCGGCCACCAACCCGCGGAAGAGGGCGAGCTCGGTGCCCTTCTCCGGATGCCACTGGACCGCCACGCAGAAGCGGTCACCGAGCGCCTCCATCGCCTCCACGGTGCCGTCGGCGGCCCGGGCCACCACCGTGAAGCCGGGGTGCTCGCGGACCGACTGGTGGTGGTGGCAGGGCACGCGGAGCCGCTCGCCGACCAGGCCGCCAGCCGGGTGCCCGCCGTGACGGTCACCTCGGTGGTGCCGAACACCCCGCCGCCGGGCAGTGCTCGCGGTGGCCGACGACGTCGGGGGTGTGCTGGTCGAGCGAGCCGCCGGCCTCGGCCGCCATCAGCTGCATCCCGCGGCACACGCCGAGCACCGGCAGCCGGGCCCCCTCGGCGGCCGCGAGCAGCGCCAGCCTCCCAGGCGTCCCGGTCGGGGCGCCACCCGGCCGTGCGGGTCGCGGGTCCTGCGCCGTAGCGGCGCGGGGTCGACGTCGGCGCCGCCGCAGACCACCAGCCCGTCGAGCCGGGCCACCACGGCACGGGCGCGTGCCGGCTCGGCGGTAGCCGGGGGGAGCAGCACCGGCACGCCACCGGCCGCGACCACCTGCGTCGGCGTACTCGTGGGGAGCAGGTCGGCGCGCTGGGTCCACACGCCCCAGGCGGCGTTCTCGCGGTAGGTCGTGAGCCCGATGACCGGCGGGGACTCCGGCACCGTCACAGCGGCGTGACGTAGGCGCCGGAGATGCCGCCGTCGACCAGGAACGTGCTCGCGGTGATGAAGCTCGACTCGTCGGAGGCCAGGAAGAGCACGGCGTTGGCCATCTCCTCCGGCTCGCCGAAGCGTCCCATCGGGACGTGCACCAGCCGGCGGGCGGCCCGCTCGGCGTCCTTGGCGAAGAGCTCCTGGAGCAGCGGGGTGTTGACCGGCCCGGGGCAGAGCGCGTTGACCCGGACGCCCTCGCCGGGCGAACTGCACGCCCGAGCTCGCGGGTCATCGACAGCACGCCGCCCTTGGAGGCGGAGTAGGAGATCTGCGAGGTCGCCGCGCCCATCACCGCGACGAACGAGGCGGTGTTGATGATCGAGCCCGCCTGCTGCTCGAGCATGTAGGGCAGCGCCGCCTTGCAGCAGAGGTAGACGCTGGTCAGGTTGACCTCCTGCACCCGCCGCCACGCCTCGAGGTCGGTGTCGAGGATCGAGTCGTCCTCGGGCGGCGAGATGCCGGCGTTGTTGAAGGCGATGTCGACCGAGCCGTAGGTGTCCTTGGCGGTCGCGAACAGCGCGTCGACCTCGTCCTTGTCGGTGACGTCGACGTGGCACGTACGTCGCCACGTCCGGGTCGCCGCCGAGCTCGGCGACGATCTCGTGCGCCGCGGGCGTCGTCGATGTCGCCGATGACGACCTGCGCGCCCTCCTCGACGAAGCGGCGCACGGTCGCCAGGCCGATGCCGGAGCAGCCGCCGGTGATGACGGCGACCTTGCCGTCGAGGCGTCCTGCCATGGCGGTGTTCCTTTCCGGGTCCGGTGCGGGATGTGGGGCTGCGTGGGGCTCAGTGGGCGATGAAGACGTTCTTCTCCTCGGTGAACGCGTGCGGCGCGTCCGGGCCGAGCTCGCGGCCGAGGCCGGACTGCTTGTAGCCGCCGAACGGCGTCCAGTAGCGCACCGAGGCAGTGGGAGTTGACCGAGAGGTTGCCGGCCTCGACGCCCGCGCGCGACGCGCAGGGCGCGGCCGAGGTCGTCGGTGAAGATCGAGCCCGGACAGGCCGTACTCGGTGTCGTTGGCCAGCGCGACCGCCTCGGCCTCGTCGTCGAACGGCAGCACCGCGACGACCGGGCCGAAGACCTCCTCGCGCCAGACCCGCTCGTCGGTGCTGCGCGACTCCACGACCGTCGGCGGCAGCCAGTAGCCCGGCCCCGTCGGGGCGCTGCCCGAGAAGGCGACGGTGGCGCCCGTCGACGTAGCCCCGCACGCGTCTCGCGCTGTGCCGCGGAGATCAGCGGGCCCATCTCGCTGGCTTCGTCGCCGGGGTCGGCCACCTTGAGGACCGCCACGGCCTCCTCGAGGCGGCCGAGGAACTCGTCGTACGACCGGCCGCTGGACCAGGATCCGCGACCGCGCGCAGCAGTCCTGGCCGGCGTTGTCGAAGACGGCGTACGGCGCACTGGCGGCCGCCTGCGCCACGTCGGCGTCGGCGAAGACGATGTTGGCGCTCTTGCCGCCGAGCTCGAGGGTCACCCGCTTCACCTGCTCGGCGCAGCCGGCCATGATCTGCTTGCCGACCTCGGTCGAGCCGGTGAAGCCGACCTTGCGCACCAGCGGGTGCGTGACGAAGCGCTCGACCGACGACCGAGCCCTTGCCGGGGAGCACGGTGAGGACGCCCTCGGGCAGCCCGGCCTCGAGCGCCAGCTCGCCGAGCCGGATCGCGGTGAGCGGGGTCAGCTCGGCCGGCTTGAGGACCACGGTGTTGCCGGCGGCCAGGGCCGGCGCGAACCCCCAGCCGGCGATCGGCATCGGGAAGTTCCACGGCACGATGACGCCGACGACGCCGAGCGGCTCGTGGAAGGTGACGTCGAGGCCGCCGGCGACCGGGATCTGCCGGCCGAAGAGCCGCTCGGGGGCGGCGGAGTAGTAGTTCAGGCAGTCGCGGACGTTGCCGGCCTCCCAGCGGGCGTTGCCGATGGTGTGGCCGGAGTTGGCGACCTCGAGGCGGGCGAGCTCCTCGACGTGCTCGTCGACCACGGCGGCGAAGGCCGCGCAGCAGCCGGGCGCGCTCGCCGGGCGACACGTCCCGCCAGGCGGCGAACGCCTCGTGGGCCCGCTCGATCGGCGGCGTCGGTCTCCTCGACGGTGAGGGAGGGGACCTCGGCGATCGGGGCCTCGGTGACCGGGCTGACGACGGTATGGCGGGCATCGGGGTGACTCGCAGCGGTGTGGGTGGCCACCCGTCACATCCTCTCGAAGGCGCGGAACAGCTCCCAGTCGGTGACCGCCGCGTCGAAGGCCGCGAGCTCGACGTCGGCCATGTTGGCGTAGTGGTCGACGACGTCGTCGCCGAAGGCGGCCCGCGCGACCGCCGAGCCGTGGAACAGGTCGCGCGCCTCCCGCAGCGTGGTCGGCACGTGCGGGCGTGTCGGAGGCGTAGGCGTTGCCGACCAGCTCCTCCTCGAGCGGCAGCTCCTGCTCGATGCCGTGCAGCCCGCCCGCGAGCATCGCGGCGAGCGCGAGGTAGGGGTTGACGTCGCCGCCGGGGACCCGGTTCTCCATCCGGGCCCCGGCACCGTGGCCGACCAGCCGGACCGCGCAGGTGCGGTTGTCCAGGCCCCACGCGACGGCGGTCGGCGCGAACGAGCCCGGCCGCGAAGCGCTTGTAGGAGTTGATGTTGGGCGCGTAGAGCAGCGTGAAGTCGCGCATCGTCGCCAGGACACCGGCGATGAAGTGGTCGTAGAGCGGGGTGCGCGCGCCGTCGCCCCAGAAGACCGATCGTCGCCGTCCTCGCCGCGCAGCGACAGGTGGATGTGGCAGGAGTTGCCCTCGCGCTCGTCGTACTTGGCCATGAAGGTGATCGCCTTGCCGTGCTGGCTGGCGATCTCCTTCGCGGCGGTCTTGTAGACGCTGTGGTTGTCGGCGGTGGTCAGCGCGTCGGCGTAGAGGAAGCCGATCTCGTGCTGGCCGAGGTTGCACTCGCCCTTGGCGCTCTCGACGTCGAGGCCGGCGGCGTACATGTGGTTGCGGATGTCGCGCAGCAGCGGCTCGACGCGGGACGTGCCGAGGATGGAGTAGTCGACGTTGTACTGGTTGGCCGGCGTCAGGTCGCGGTAGCGCTGCCGGTGCGCCTCCTCGTACGTCGTGTCGAAGAGGATGAACTCCAGCTCGGTGCCGGCCAGCGCGACCCAGCCGCCGTCGGCGACCCGGGCCAGCTGGTCGCGGAGCACGGTGCGCGGCGACTGGCGCACCGGCGCGTGGTCGAGCCACACCAGGTCGCACTGGACCATGGCGGTGCCGGGCACATGGGTGAGCCGGCGCAGCGTGTCCCAGTCGGGGACGAACTCCATGTCGCCGTAGCCGCGCTCCCACGAGGAGATGGCGTAGCCGTCGACGGTGTTCATGTCGACGTCGACCGCGAGCAGGTAGTTGCAGCCCTCCGTGCCGTGCTCGAGGACGACGTCGAGGAAGTAGCGCCCGTGCAGCCGCTTGCCCTGTAGCCGGCCCTGCATGTCGGTGAACGCGAGGACGACGGTGTCGATCTCGTCGGCCTCGATCAGGGCCGTGAGCGCCTCGACGGTGAGGTAGCGGTCGTTCGGTGCGGTCATCGTGGTCCTCTCAGACGGGAGGGGCGGGGGCAGGGCGCGGTCACCCGAGCAGACCTCGCAGGAGCGCGGCGGTGTCGTCGCAGTGCTCCTCCATCACGGCGCGGGCGCGCTCGGGACGCCCGTCGACGATGGCGTGGTGCAGATGCTGGTGCTGCCGATCGGAGTGGGCGATGTTGGTCTCCAGCACCGGGATGGCGCTGAGCATCTCGTGCAGGCTCGCCTGCACCGAGGTCACGGCCTCGAGGGTGCGCGGGGATGCCGAGAGCGCGGCGATCGTCAGGTGGAAGCGGGAGTCGGCCTGCCGGTGGCCCGCGCGGGTGGTCGCGCTCGAGACCGCCTCGTGGGCCTCGTCGAGCTGGGTGCGCTCCGCCGGGCGAGAGCTCGACGCTGCGCGGCGAGGTACGCCGCCCCGGGCTCGACGACTCCGACGGAAGTCGAGGGCGTCGAGCCAGTCGGCACGCTGCTCGGGGCTGGTTCGTGCCGCCTTGCGGGCCGACGGCGTCCTCGGCTTCATGGTGACGACGGTGCCGCCGCCGCGACCGCGCCGGGTCTCGACCAGGCCGGCCTCGCGCAGCGCGGCCATCGCCTCGCGCAGCGTGGCCCGCGAGACCTGCAGCCGGTGGGCGAGCACGCGCTCGCTGGGCAGGGTGCTGTCGAGCGGATAGACGCCGAGCCGGATCAGGGTGGCCAGCTGTTCCACGCACGCCTCGAAGGCGTGGTGCCCGCGGACGGGCCGCAGCACCACCTCGGTGAGGCTCAGGTCGCGGGGTGAGTCGGCCGTCACAGGCGCAGTCTGGCATGGCCCGGGGTCTTGTCAAAGGTCTGAGTTCAAACCAATCTGGCCGAACCTCTTTACGTGAGATTCCTCCCAGGTCTAGCCTCCCGTCAACCGCTTCCCCGGTGGCTCCTCGGGGCCCCGCCGGCACGGCGTACACCCGTCTCGTTGACCCGAGGACACGCACGAGAGGACGACCACAGTGGCGGACAATCCCAGCGGCGGTCGCCAGGTCACCACGACCGGCGGCGTCAGCTACGAGCACGCGGGGGCTGACTACTTCGAGAAGCGCGGCCTCAAGCGCCATGCCGGGGCCTGGTCGCTCTGGGCACTCGGCGTGGCCGCCGTCATCTCGGGTGACTTCTCGGGATGGAACCTGGGCATCGGCGAGGCGGGCTGGGGCGGCATGTTCATCGCCACCGTCGTCATCGGGCTGATGTACCTGCTGATGATCTACAGCATCGCGGAGATGTCGGCGACCATGCCGCACACCGGCGGCGCCTACTCCTTCGCGCGGTCCGCGATGGGGCCCTGGGGCGGCTACGTCACCGGCCTCGCGGAGACGATCGAGTACGTCATCACCACCGCCGTGGTGGGCACCTTCGCCGGGCTCTACGCCGACGCGATCACCGACGACCTGTTCGGCTTCACCATGCCGCTGTGGCTGTGGGTGATCCTCTTCTACATCATGTTCGTGGCGCTGAACTCCGCCGGCGCTGCGGCGTCGTTCCGGTTCGCCGTCGTGATCACGATCATCTCCCTGAGCGTGCTCGGCTTCTTCTTCGTGGCGGCGATCGTCTCGGGCGAGTTCTCGTGGGACAACCTGTGGAACATCGCCCCCGAGCCCGGCAACAGCAAGTTCCTCCCCATGGGCATCGGCGGGGTGCTGGCAGCTCTGCCGTTCGCGATCTGGTTCTTCCTCGGCATCGAGGAGTTGCCGTTGGCGGCGGAGGAGACCCACACTCCGCAGGAGGACATCCCGCGGGGCTCGCTGATGGGCATGTGGACGCTCCTGGTCACCGCGTTCCTCGTGCTGATCCTCAACCCGGGCATCCTGGGCGCGAAGGAGATCGCCCCGAGCGGCGAACCGATCCTCGACGGGTTCCGGGTCATCTTCCCCAACAGCAACATCGCCTCGTTGCTGGCGCTCTTCGCGTTGGCGGGCCTCGTGGCGTCGTTCCAGGGGATCATGTTCGCCGCTGGACGCAACATGTACTCCCTGTCACGAGCGGGCTACTACCCGAAGCTGCTCTCGCTCACCGGTGAGCGCAAGGTCCCCTACGTCGCTCTCATCACCAGCGCGGTGGTCGGTGTCGTCCTGGTCTTCGGGCTGGGGGCGATCCGCAACGAGCCCGGCGAGACGGCGACCGACGCTTCGGTGGCCGTCGCCGGGCAGCTGCTGAACATCGCGGTGTTCGGCGCCGTGATCGCCTACTTCCTGCAGATGGTGGCCTTCCTGCTGCTGCGCCAGAAGTACGCCGACGTCGCGCGCCCCTACACCAGCCCGTCCGGTGTGACTGGTGCCGTGGTAGCGGCCCTGATCTCGGGGGTCACGCTGGTGATCCTGCCGTTCAACGAGGCCTACCGGTCCGTGGTGGTCGGGGTCGCGATCTTCTTCGCCCTGGGGCTGGTCTACTTCGCGGTCTTCGGCCGGCACCGGCTGGTGCTCTCGCCGGAGGAGGAGTTCGCGATGACCCACGGCAAACACGGACACCCGGAGACGGAGGGCTACGACGTCACCGAGCGGGAGATGGAGCAGCGGGAGATGGAGCAGGGAGGCGGCAGCCCCTGATCCGGGTCAGTGCTGGTAGGTCCCGTGCAGGATGGCGCGGCCCACCGTCTTGAAGGCGAGGTTGAACGACACCACGGCCGGCGACGCGCCCGAGTCGACGCCGAGGGTCTCCTCGCCGACGGCGTGCACCACGAAGTAGTAGCGGTGCACCATGTCGCCCTCCGGCGGCGCTGCGCCCATGAAGGCCTGGGACCCGCCGTCGTTGCGGCACATGAAGGCGTTGCCGGGGAGGTCGGCGCCCTCGGCTCCCGCACCGGCCGGCAACGAGGTGCAGTCGGCCGGCAGGTCGACGAGCACCCAGTGCCAGAAGCCGCTCGGCGTCGGGGCGTCCGGGTCGAAGCAGGTGACGGTGTACGACTTCGTGCCCGTGGGCGCGCCCGACCACGAGAGCTGCGGCGAGGTGTTGCCGGCGGCGGCGACCTGGGCATCCGCGAGCGGTTCGCCCTCGCTCACGTCGGCGCTGGTGACCGCGAAGGAGGCCGTGGCGGGCAGCAGATCATAGGGGTTCGGACCGACGGGGCGTTCGATGCTCATGCCTCGGACGATAGTGCGGGGGCGGCGCCCGGGCCACCCAGACTGGGGTGATGTCGTCCTCCCCTGCGCCTTATCCTGCCGGCCTGCGGCTCGCCGGCCGCCGGGTCGTGGTCGTGGGCGGGGGCAACGTCGCCCAGCGGCGGATCCCGACGTTGCTGGCCGCGGGGGCGGACCTGGTGGTGGTCTCGCCTGAGGTCACCCCCGCCGTGGAGGGGATGGCCGGTGGCCGCGGCACCGGCGAGCTGACCTGGGTGCGCCGTGGCTTCGAGCCGGCCGACCTCGACGAGGCGTGGTACGTCGTCGCGGCCACGGACCGGCTCGAGGTCAACCAGGCGGTCTCCGTGGCCGCGGAGGAGCGGCGGGTCTTCTGCGTCCGCAGCGACGACGGCGCGGCCGCGACCGCCTGGACCCCGGCCACCGGCCGCCACGACGGCGTGTCCGTCGCGGTCCTGGCCAACCGAGAGCCGCGGCGCTCGGCCGCGCTGCGCGACGACATCCTCGCCGCGCTCCGCGACGGCCGGCTCACCGCGACGCACGCCCACGACCGGACACCGGAGGTGGTGCTCGTCGGCGGCGGCCCGGGCGACCCCGACCTCGCGACGGCTGCCGCCCGGCACGCTCTGGCCTCCGCCGACGTGGTGGTCGCCGACCGGCTCGCACCTCGGGAGCTGCTCGACGAGCTGCCCGGGCACGTCGAGCTGGTCGACGTCGCCAAGCTGCCCCGCGGCCGCTCCGCCATCGCAGGAGGAGATCAACCGCCTGCTCGTCGAGCGGGTGGCTGCCGGGCAAGCGCGTCGTACGGCTCAAGGGTGGCGACCCTTCGTGTTCGGGCGCGGCTTCGAGGAGGTCACCGCCTGCCGGGAGGCGGGCGTGCCGGTCACGCGTGGTGCCCGGAGTGACGTCGGCGATCGCGGTCCCGGCGCGCGCCGGCATCCCGGTCACCCATCGGGGCATCGCCCACGAGTTGAGCGTGGTGTCCGGTCACCTGCCGCCCGGCCACCCCGAGTCGCTGGTCGAACTGGCGCGCGCTGGGGGCACAGTGCGGCACCCTGGTGCTGCTGATGGCGGTCGACAACGCCCCGGCGATCGCGGGGGCGCTGGTCCAGGGCGGCCGTGCCTCCGACACGCCCGTGGCCGTCGTGCAGGAGGGCACGATGCCGGGGGAGCGGGTGGTCTGGTCGCGGCTCGCGGCGCTGGCCGAGGACCTCGCCGCTGCCGAGGTGCGTCCGCCGGCGGTGATCGTGGTCGGCGACGTGGTGGCCGTGGCCGCGCCGGACCGCTACGCCGACCGGCTGGAGCTGCGGGCGTCCCGCCGCCGGGCGCAGGTCGTGGCCGGCGATGATGGGGCGCGTGGCTGAGCTCATCCTCGTCGCGGATCCGGCCGACCCGCGCCTGTCCGACTACCGCGACCTGCGCGACGTGGCAGCTGCGGCGCGCGGTCGAGGCCGAGCACGGGCTGTTCCTGGCCGAGGGCGAGAAGGTCGTGCGCCGCGCGATGGAGGCGGGCTACCCGGCCCGGTCCTTCCTGATGGCGGAGCGGTGGCTGGACGGGCTGGCCGACGTGCTCGCCACCACCGACGCCCCCTGCTACGTCGTCTCCGAGGCGCTCGCGGAGCAGGTCACCGGCTTCCACGTGCACCGCGGCGCGCTGGCGTCGCTGGAGCGCCAGCCACTGCCTGCGGTCGAAGACGTGCTGGCCGGGGCGCGGACCGTCCTCGTCCTCGAGGACGTGGTCGACCACACCAACGTCGGGGCGATCTTCCGCTCGGGCGCGGCGCTCGGCGTGGACGCGGTGCTGCTGTCCCCACGCTGCGCCGACCCGCTCTACCGCCGCTCGGTGAAGGTCGCGATGGGGGCCGTCTTCACGGTCCCGTGGACCCGTCTGCCCGAGTGGCACGACGCGCTGCCGCGGCTCTCGGGGCCGGATTCACCACGGTGGCCCTCACGCTGGCCGAGGACGCCGTACCGCTGGAGGAGGCGCTGGCCGGTGTCGACCGGGTCGCGCTCGTGCTGGGCACCGAGGGACACGGGCTCTCCGAGCGTTGGCAGGCCACCGCCGACCGGCGGGCGGTGATCCCCATGGACGAGGGCGTCGACTCCCTCAACGTGGCCGCGGCCTGCGCGGTCGCCTGCTACGTCGCCCAGCGCCGCTGACCGAGACCTGCGCGTCAGGGCGGCGCGAGGTGTCGGTGCTGGCGGTCCGACACCCCCTGCATGTCGCGCTAGACGGCGGGCCAGCCGGGTGGGTAGTCCTCGGCGACGCGGTCGTGGGCCTTGCGAAGGCTCTTGCGGGCCTTGTCGGGGACACGGTCGCCGAACACGGTGCCGAGGGTGTGGTCGGTCTCGTGCTGCAGGGCCCGGGCGAGGAGGCCGTCGCCGCTGAAGCCGACCGGCTCGCCGTCGAGGCCGGTGCCGGTCACGGTGGCCGCGTCGGGCCGAGCACAGTCGACGAACGCGCCCGGGTAGGACAGGCAGCCCTCCTCGGCCTCGTCGAGCTGCCGGTCCTTCCCCTCGGGGAGCGTCACCACGGGGTTGCAGACCACGCCCGCCACGTAGGTGCCCGACTCGTCGGGGCAGTCGAACACGAACACCGCGCGGTCGACGCCGATCTGGCAGGCAGCCAGGCCGACCCCGTCGGCGGCGTACATCGTCGCCACCATGTCGGCCACCAGCGCGCGCAGCTCGTCGTCGTACGCCGTCACCGGCAGCTGCGCGCGGTGCATCACCTCGGCCCCCCAGCGAGTGAGGGGACGCACGATGCCCCCCTCGGGGAACACGGCGAGCGCAGCGGGGGACGGGGTGGCCATGGCCCGGAATCCTAGATCGTGACCGCTCAGGCGCCCGGCGGGCCCCCCGACCACGCCAGGGCGGGGGCCCGGGCGCCCGGCGGTCAGACCTGGGGCTGGAAGGGGTCGTGCTCGGAGAGAAGCTTGTCGAGGCGCGCCCGGTCCACGCGGGTCATGACGTACTGCTCCTCCTGGGAGTCCCGGACGACCTTGGCCAGGGTGAACGACGAGGTGACGAGGAAGACGGTGCCGAGCGCCAGGAAGGCCCGGATCCAGACGTCTCCCTCCATCACCCAGATCCCGAGGATCATGGCGAAGAGGGCGATCGCGAAGGCGATGCCGGCCTGCAGCGCGAAGCCGTTGCTGTTGCGGGGGGTGGTGGGAGTGCTCATGCCGGGGATCCTGTCCCGGTTGGCGGGCCGGCTGCGTCGGCGCGGCTACCCGGTCCAGATGAGTAGCGGCACTCGGATGGCCGGCCGGTCGGTACGACGGCCCGCCGGAGGTCTCAGCAGGGGCGAGCGGCGGCCGCGGGGTCGACCCGCAGCAGCCGCGGGACAGGGTGACGGGCGGCCTCGAAGGCGCTCACGACCCGCTCGGCCACCGTCGAGAGCAAGGATGCAGGCACCAGCGCCACCGCCGACCCGCCGAACCCTCCGCCGGTCATCCGCGCACCCAGCGCGCCGGCCTCCTCGGCCGCCGCGACTGCGGTGTCGAGCTCCACGGAGGACACCTCGAAGTCGTCGCGCAGCGAGGCGTGCGAGGCCGCGAAGAGGCGGCCCACGTCCGCCCAGTCGGCGGACTCGATGGCAACGACGGCCGCGGCTACCCGCGCGGTCTCGGTGACCACGTGGCGGGCCCGGCGACGCAGCCGGTCGTCGGCCAGCCCGGCGACGGCGTCGGGCGTGGCGTGGCGCAGCGAGGGCACTCCCAGGAGCCCCGCCGCGCGTTCGCAGTCGGCCCTGCGAGCGGCGTACCCGCCGTCGACGAGGGCGTGGCTGACGGTCGTGTCCACCACCAGCAGGGTCAGGGCATGTGCGTCGAGCCCGAGCGGGACCGTGCGCCGGGAGTGGTCGTCGAAGTCGAGCAGCAGCGCGGCGCCCGCCTCGGCGAACAGGGAGATGCTCTGGTCGAGACCACCCGTGGGCGCACCCGCGACCTCGGTCTCCGCGCGCATGCAGGCGCGCACCAGGAGCTCGCGCGCCGAGGCGTCGAGCCCGAGCCCGAGCAGGTCGAGGACGCCGACCGCCACGGAGCACTCGAGTGCCGCGGAGCTGGAGAGCCCGGCGCCCACCGGCACGGTGCTGTCGACCACGATGTCGAGACCGGGGAGGGTCAGGCCGGGGACCTCGGTGGGTGCGGCCGTCAGCGCCCACAGCACGCCGGCGACGTACGCCGGCCAGCCGTCGACCCGCCCTGGTCCGAGGTCGTCCACGCCGCCCTCCCAGACCTGGTCGGACTGGGCGCTGCGGATGGAGAACCGCCGGTCCGGGCGCCGGCCGAGAGCGGCGTACGTCGCGTGCGGCAGCGCCACGGGCAGGCACAGGCCTGCGTTGTAGTCGGTGTGCTCGCCGATCAGGTTGACCCGGCCGGGCGCCATCGCGACCTGCTCGGGGGACCGGCCGAGCGCGTCCTCGAACGCGGCCGCGACGCGGTCGCTCATCGCGGTGGGCGTCGAGGCGCCGAGGAGCTGCACGCCGTCAGCCTAGAGGGGGTCGGGCGGGGCGTCCGCGGCCGCCCGCCGGCGAGCGGATCAGCCTCGCGAGGACCGGGCGGTGCGACCTCGCACCACGCCGACCAGGCGCTGGATCTGCTCGTCGTCACGCTCGACCAGCCACGCGAGACCGACCCACGTCGGCTCCACGCCGAGGACCGGGCGGTAGGTCGCGTCCTTGCGATGGTGGAGTCGGGCCACGGCCATCGGCATGACGGCGACGCCGGTGCCGGAGGCGACCACCTCGACGGCCTCGCGCTCGGTCATCGTCGGGAGGTCGGGCTGCGGCGAGCGCAGCTCCAGCCCGGGCGGTGGCGCGAGCACATGCCGCTCGTCGGCGAGGTCGGCGAGCGCGACCTCGTCGTAGGCCGTCAGCACGTGGTCGGCCGGGACCACGACCACCGCGCGCTCCTGGTACAGCCGGACCAGGTGCAGGCCGGCGCGATCGACCGGCTCGCGGACCAGCGCCGCGTCGAGGGTGCCGTCGCGCAGCAGCGGCTCCTGCTCGGACTCGGCGACGGGCACGAGCTCGAGCGGCTCCCGAGGATGGCGCTCGCGCCACCGGGCTGCCCACCGGTCGGGGGTCGCCCCGGTGACGAAGCCGAGGCGGAGCGGAGAGAGGTCGGGCACGTCCCGAGCCTAGGGGCGGCTGTCAGCCGCCCTCGCCGCGCGTGGTCCGTGGGGCGCACGGGGCTGGACGACAGTCGCGTGGCGCCCCGCCGAGGCGGTGGTGAGCGACACGCCGCAGCCGGCTTGACCGGCCGGTGCAGCCGGGGCTTTGATGGCCGGACTAGACCACGGCCGGGCTCGGGCCGGTCCGCTCCGGATGGGGTTGGACGATGGGGACCACGACGTGAACACCTACACCTGTGCCACCTGTGGCACCGCGGTGCCGCGACACGAGGCGGCACTCCGCTCGGTCGCACTCCGGCAGGTCGCCTACTGCCGGCCCTGCTTCGAGGAGCTGATGACCCTCGTGGTGCCCGCTCCGCGGGTCGCCGTGGACGGCCTGATCCGGCCCGAGGCGGTCTAGCACCCCAGGCCGCGGACCCGGGCGGGTGGTCTATACCCCTCGCGCGCTTGCTTGACCCGTTCCCCGGACGAGCGTTGACTGAATGCGGGTCTGTGCAACTTGCCCGAGGCACCTCGTCTCGGGTCGCCTGCTCGCAGGCGGGAAACCATTCATGGGGGATGGTCGCGATGCGAATGTACGAATGCATTAACTGCGGTGAGCCGGTCGCCAGCAACGAGGCGACGTTGCGCTCGGTGGCCTTCCGTCAGGTGGCGTACTGCCGCACCTGCCGGGACGAGGTCTTCCAGACGGTCGAGGTGCCCGCTCCCCGCGGGACCGCCGACCACCTCGTGCCGACGCGCCGCTGAGGGGCCCGCTGCGCCGGCGACCGGTCCGCGGGGCCGGTCGCCTACGGCCCTGCGCCGCCGGGCAACGACGAGACCCCGGGCCGAGACCCGGGGCCATGCTGTGTCCGAGGGGGGACTTGAACCCCCACGCCCGTAAAGGGCACTAGCACCTCAAGCTAGCGCGTCTGCCAATTCCGCCACCCGGACGAGTGCGCTGGAGACTGTAGCAAAGCGGCCGGCTCGAACTCCGCATCGTGGAGGCGTCAGGAGCCCATGCCGAGGCCCGTGCCAGGATGACGGCATGACCTCCCGAGCGCTGCCAGCGGCCCCGACGGGCCGGCGTACGACCCCGCGGGCGAGGTCGTCGAGCTGTGCCGCGAGCTGATCCGGATCGACACCTCCAACTACGGCGACGGGACCGGTCCGGGGGAGCGGAAGGCCGCCGAGTACGTCGCCGGCGCTGCTCGACGAGGTCGGCATCGCCAGCGAGGTCATCGAGGCCGACCCGGGACGCACGCACGCTCGTCGCGCGCTGGGGCGGCGACGGCTCGCGCGACGACGCGCTGCTGCGTGCACGGCCACCTCGACGTCGTGCCGGCCGAGCGCGGCGGACTGGCAGGTCGACCCGTTCTCCGGCGAGGTCCAGCGACGGCTACGTGTGGGGCCGCGGCGCGGTCGACATGAAGGACTTCGACGCGATGCTGCTCTCCGTCGTGCGGGCCCGGGCCCGCGCCGGCGCGCGTGCCGCGACGGCCGCTCGTGCTGTGCTTCACCGCCGACGAGGAGGCCGGCGGCTCACCAGGGCGCGCTAGCCGCTCGATCGACGACCACGCCGAGCTCTTCGACGGCTGCACCGAGGCGGTCGGCGAGGTCGGCGGCTTCTCGCGCGACCGTGCGCGGGCGACGGCTCTACCTGCATCGAGAGCCGCCGAGAAGGGCATGGCCTGGATGCGGCTGACCGCCCGCGGCCGGGCCGGCCACGGCTCGATGATCAACGACGACAACGCCGTCACCGCGCCTGGCCGAGGCGGTGGCCCGGATCGGCGCCCACGAGTGGCCGGTGCGGCTGACGCCGACGATGGAGGTGCTGCTCGCGACCGTCGGCCGAGCTGGCCGGCACCGAGGCCACCCCCGAGAACGCCGAGGCGCTGGTCGAGGAGTTCGGCGGCGCCGCGCGGATGCTCGGCGCGGTGCATCCGCAACACCGATCAACCCGACGATGCTCGGCGCCGGCTACAAGGTCAACGTCATCCCGACCGAGGCGACGGCGCACGTCGACGGCCGCTTCCTGCCCGGCTACGAGGACGAGTTCTTCGCCACGCTCGCCGAGCTGTGCGGCGACCGCGTCGAGCATCGACTTCGTCACCACGCGAGCCCGCCTGGGAGACGCCGTACGACGGCCGGCCTCGTGGACGCCGATGACCCGCTCGCTGCTCGCCGAGGACCCCGACGCCCTCGTGGCGCCGTACCTGATGAGCGGCGGCACCGACGCCAAGCACTTCCGCCAGCTCGGCATGCGCTCCTACGGCTTCGCGCCGCTGCGGCTGCCCGCCGACCTCGACTTCACCGCGCTGTTCCACGGCGTCGACGAGCGGGTGCCCGGTCGACGCGCTGGAGTTCGGCGCGCGGGTCTTCGACCGGTTCCTCGACCAGGTCTGAGCCGGCCGGCCGGAGCGGGTCAGACCCGGGGCTGCAGATCCAGCGGCGGGCGGAACCGGATGATCTTGCGACGCAGCACCACCCGGCGGGTGCCGTCGGGGCCGATCCGCACCCGGTCGAGCTCCCAGCCGCCGTGCTCGGCGCGCTCGACGAGCAGCCGGGTCACGACGTTGCGGGAGAAGTCGCGAGGGATGACGAGCCTGCTCGAACTCCCACTCCACCCCGCGGGGCGGGCGGCGTCGCACGGTCCGCCGCGGGGGCGCCACCTCAGACCGCCGGACACGTCGTCGAGGGCGTCGACGATCTCGGCGGGCAGGGTCAGCTCCTCGACCGCCAGGGCGCGTCCGCAGCTGGGCGGCGGTGCGGGCGCCGACGATCGGGGCGGTCACGCCGGGCCGGTCGCGGACCCAGGCCAGCGCCACCTCGCAGCGGGCGACCAGCCGAGCCCGTCGGCGGCCCGGGCGACCGCCTCGACGATGCCGGGCGCCGCGCTCGTCGAGGTAGGCGCCGACGAAGCCGGCGAAGTCCGGCGATGCGGCCCGGGAGTCCGACGGCGTACCGGTGCGGTACTTGCCGGTCAGCACGCCGCGGCCCAGCGGCGACCAGGGCAGGACGCCGAGGCCGAGCGCCTGCGGCCGCCGGCAGCACCTCGTGCTCGACGCCGCGGTTGAGCAGGGAGTACTCCACCTGGGTCGAGGCCAGCGGCGCCCGTCCGGGCACCGCGCGCTGCCAGGTGGCGGCCTGGGCGGTCTGCCAGCCGGTGTAGTTCGAGACGCCGACGTACGACGCCCGGCCGGACGCGACCGCCGTGGTCGAGGGCCGACAGCGTCTCCTCGAGCGGGGTGTCGTCGGTCCAGATGTGCACCTGCCAGAGGTCGACGTGGTCGACGCCGAGCCGCCGCAGCGAGGCGTCGAGGGTGCGCAGCAGGTGGCCGCGCGAGGTGTCGGTGACCCGCTCGCCGGTGCGTCGCGAGATGCCGGCCTTGGTGGCGAGCACGACCTCGTCGCGGGCGACGACGTCGCCGATCAGGGAGCCGATCAGCTCCTCGGACGCGCCGTCGCCGTAGCCGGCCGCGGTGTCGAGCAGCGTGCCGCCGGCCTCGGCGAACGCGATCAGCTGGTCGCGCGCCTCGTGCTCGTCGGTGTCGCGGCCCCAGGTCATGGTGCCCAGGCCGAGCCGGGAGACCTTCAGGCCGGTGCGGCCGAGGGGCCGCTGCTGCATGGAGTGCAGAGTAGTCCAGACCGAGCCCGACGCGGGGCGCGCACGCGGCTCGACCGCCCGGGCGAGCCGTCGTGACGGTACGCTCGTGCCGGCGGCCGTCTACGCGGACCGCTGACCGGCGCCGGTCCGGCTCGAGAAGGACCGTGTGACTATCTCAAGGCCGTCGTCCTCGGCATCATCCAGGGGCTGACCGAGTTCCTGCCGATCTCGAGCACCGCCCACCTCGATCATCGCCGAGAAGCTCTTCGGGCTGGTCGACGACCCCGGCGGACGGCGTTCACCGCGGTGATCCAGATCGGCACCGATCGCGCGGTGCTCGATCTACTTCTTCGGCGACATCTGGCGGATCGCCGCGACCTGGTTCAAGGGCCTGTTCCAGCCGGAGTACCGCGGCACGCTCGACCCCCGGATGGGCTGGTTCGTCATCGTCGGCTCGATCCCGATCGGTGATCGTCGGGCTCGCTGCTCAAGGACGTCATCGACCGGTCCGCTGCGCTCCTGTGGGGGATCGGCGGCGCCCTGATCGTGCCTGGAGTGCGGTGATGTGGTGGGCGGAGCGGTCAGGCGACCCAGGAACGGGGGAGCAAGGAGCTCACGCTGCGCGACGCGCGTCGTCATGGGGCCGCCCAGGCCTCGCGCTGATCCCCGGCGTCTCCCGCTCCGGCGCGACCATCTCGATGGGCCTGGTTCCTCGGCCTCGACCGCGCGACCGCGACCGGCTACGCTTCTTCCTGTCGATCCCCGCCGTCATCGGCGCCGGGCTCTTCGAGCTCAAGGACATCCCGTCGGCGAGCGACATCGGCTCGGGCCCGACCATCGTGGGCACGCTGGTCTCCTTCGTCGTCGGCTACGCCGCGATCGCCTGGCTGCTGCGCTACGTCGCGCACCACTCCGATCACGCCGTTCGTGCTCTACCGCATCGTGCTGGGCGGCGCGCTGCTGGTGCTGCTCGTCGGCCGGGGTCGTCACCGCGACCTGAGCGCACCTGCCTCTCGGCTAGAGCCAGCCGGAGCGCTTGAAGAGCACCCACAGCCCGCCGACGGCCGCCGACCATCAGCGCCAGCGCCAACGGGTAGCCGTAGGTCCAGCGCAGCTCGGGCATGTGCGTCGAAGTTCATGCCGTAGATCGCCGGCGATCAGCGTCGGCACGACGACCAGCGCGGCCCCGGCGGAGATCTTGCGCATGTCCTCGTTCTGCTGCACCGAGATCCGGGCGAGGTGGGCGTCGAAGGCGGTCGACAGCAGGACGTCGAGGGTGTCGATGGTCTCGGCGACCCGCGCGCAGGTGGTCGGCGACGTCGCGGAAGAACGGCGCCGCCTCGGCGCGCGACGCCCGTGCGACGCTGCCGGCGACGAACCGGCGCATCGGCTCGCGCAGCGGCAGCACGGCCCGGCGTACCTCGGCGATCTCGCGCTTGAGGATGTAGATCCGGGCGGAGTCGTCGGTGCGCTCGCTCGGAGAAGACCGACGTCTCGACCTCGTCGACGTCGATCCTCGAGCGCGTCGGCCACCGCGCTCGTAGCCGTCGACGACCAGGTCGCACACGGCGTAGACGACCGCCGACGGGCCGTGGCTGAGGACCTGCTGCCCGCGCCTCGAGGTCGCGCGCGAGCCGCGTGCAGCTCGCCGCCCTGGCCGTGCCGGACGGTGACCACGAAGTCGTGGCCGACGAAGATGTTGATCTCGCCGGTCTCGACCGCGTCCTCGCTCGTCGACGTACCAGAGCGTCTTGAGGACGAGGAAGAGCGATGTCGCTCGTAGCGCTCGAGCTTGGGCCGCTGGTGGGCCTTGACGGCGTCCTCGACGGCCAGCGGGTGCAGGCCGAAGGCGTCGGCGACGTCGCGCGAGCTCGTCGCTCGTCGGCTCGTGCAGGCCGATCCAGACGAAGTCGCCGCGGCTCGCGCGGCCGCGCGCAGCCGCGCCGAGGTCGCCGGTCGTCGCAGTCGACCGGCGACCCGCGTGCCCTCGCGGTAGAGCGCGCTGTCGACGATCACGCGGCCAGGCTAGTCGCGCACCGACCGCGCTACAGTCGCGCGCCATGGCAACCGTGATCCTCGTCCGTCACGGCCGTACGACGGCCAACGCCGACCGGCGTGCTCGCCGGCCGGACCCCGGGCGTGCACCTCGACGACGACGGGCGTGGAGCAGGCCGGCGCGAGCCGGCGAGCGGCTCGCCGGCGTGCCGCTGGCCGCGCTGGTCACGCAGCCCGCTGGAGCGCTGCCGGCAGACGGCCAAGGCGCTCGCCGCGCCGCAGGCCGCGCCGCTGCGCGCGTGCGCACCGAGCGCGGGCTGACCGAGTGCGACTACGGCGAGTGGCAGGGCCGGCCGCTGAAGGAGCCTGGCCAAGGAGAAGCTGTGGACGACCGTCCAGACCCAGCCCGTCGGCCGCGACCTTCCCCGGCGGCGAGTCGATGGCCGCGATGCAGGCCCGCGCCGTCGCCGCCGTACGCCGCCGCGACGCGCCGTCGAGGCGCGAGCACGGCGCCGGCGCGGTCTGGGTCGCGGTCAGCCACGGCGACCTGATCAAGTCGATCCTCGCCGACGCGCTCGGCATGCACCTCGACCTCTTCCAGCGCATCCACGTCGACCCGGCGTCGGTCTCGATCGTGCGCTACACCGAGACGCCGGCCCTACGTGCTCGGCACCAACACCCACGCGGGCGACCTGTCGTGGCTGCGCGCCGCCAGCGTCGACGACGCCGCGCGCCGCGCAGGACGCCGCGATCGGCGGCGGCGCCGGGCCGGCTGCAGCGGCGCCCGACCCCTGGGCCGGCCGCCTAGGGTGGGTGCCATGCCCGTCGTCCACCGCTTCGACCCGCCCGAGCGCTTCGTCGCCGGCACCGTCGGCGAGCCCGGGCAGCGCACCTTCTTCCTGCAGGCCCGCGCCGGCGCCCGGCTGGTCAGCGTCGCCCTGGAGAAGCAGCAGGTCGCGGCGCTCGCCGAGCGGATCGACGAGCTCCTCGACGAGCTGATGACGAGCCGCCGGCGACGCCGCGCTGATCCCGGCCGTCGCCGCCGCGTCGGCCTCGACGACACCGCGCCGCTGGAGCAGCCGATCGAGGAGGAGTTCCGCGCCGGCACCATGACGCTGTCGTGGGACCCCGACGACGAGCGGGTCGTGATCGAGGTCTTCCCCTTCACCGAGGCCGCCGTCGTCGCGCCCGGCAGCCAGGTCGGACGAGGAGCTCGACGGAGCCCGAGCCCGACGAGGTCTTCCTGGTGCGGCTCACGGCCGGCGGCGGCCCGGGCGTTCGTGAAGCGCGCCGCGCTCGGTCGTCGGCGCCGGCCGGCCCGAGCTGCCCGTTCTGCGGCGACCCGATCGACCCCGAGGGCCACCTGTGCGTGCGGGCCAACGGCTTCCGGCGTCGCGACCCGTGAGCCGACGGCCTGGCCGGCGACGCGCGTCCCCGACCGGCTGCTCGACGCGGCGAGCTCGACGCTCCACGGCCGGATCATGCCCGCCTCCAACGCCACCTTCCTGGGCGAGATCGACGGGCGTCCGCGTCGTCTACAAGCCGGTCGCCGGCGAGCGACCGCTGTGGGACTTCCCCGACGGCACCCTCGCCGGCCGCGAGGTGGCGGCGTACCTCGTCTCCGAGGCGCTCGGCTGGGACGTCGTGCCGCCGACCGTCCTGCGCGACGGCCCGCACGGCCCGGGCATGGTGCAGCGTCTGGCAGGAGCCCGACGAGGACGCAGGTCGCCGGTCGACATCGTGGCCGACGGGGCAGGTGCCCGACGGGCTGGCTGCACGTCTTCGACGGGCTCGACGGCCACGACCAGCCGGTCTCGCTGGTCCACGAGGACACCGCGGCCGCTGCGCCGGATGGCCGTCTTCGACGTCGTCGTCAACAACGCCGACCGCAAGGGCGGCCACGTGCTGGCCGATGCCCGACGGCCACCGCTACGGCGTCGACCACGGCGTCACCTTCCACGCGCGAGCACAAGCTGCGCACGGTGCTGTGGGGCTGGCGCGGGCGAGCCGCTCGACCGACGAGGAGCTCGCCGGCGTCGCGTCGGCGTCGGCGCGGCGCTCGACGGCGCGCTCGGCGACGCGCTCGGCGGCCTGCGTGACCGAGGCCGAGGTCGGCCGCGCACGGTCGCGCCGGCTGCTGCCGGCGGCCTGCTGCGCCGCGGTGCCTTCCCCGCGCCCGCCGCGGCGGCGTGGCCGGTCGATCCCGTGGCCGCCCTTCTGAGCCGGCGCGCACGATCGGCCGCTAGGCTTCGCGCCATGCGTGCCTGGCCCGCCCCCGACGTTCCCGCGACTGCCCGTGACGGGCCCGCCGGTGCGGGTCCACGACACCGCCGACCGGCGACCTGCGTCGACGACGCCGGCCCGACGGGCCGGCCCGGCTGTACGTCTGCGGCATCACGCCGTACGACGCCACCCACCTCGGCCACGCCGCGACCTACGTCGCCTTCGACCTGCTCAACCGCGCCTGGCGCAACGCCGGGCACGAGGTCACCTACGTCCAGAACGTCACCGACGTCGACGACCCGCTGCTGGAGCGCGCCGACCGACGGTGCAGGTCGACTGGGTGGAGCTGGCCGAGCGCGAGACCGAGCTGTTCCGCGCAGGACATGACGGCGCTGCGGGTGCTGCCGCCGCGACGCACTACATCGGCGCGGTCGAGTCGATCCCGCTGGTGATCGACGCTGATCGAGCGCCTCGAGGCCGCCGGCGCCGCCTACCGGGTCGAGGACGACCTCTACTTCTCCGTCACCGCCGACCCGCGCTTCGGCGAGGTCTCCGGCTGGACTCGCGAGGCGATGCTGCGACCTCTTCCCCGAGCGCGGCGGCGACCCCGACCGGGCGGGCAAGAAGGACCCGCTCGACTGCGTCGCTCTGGCGCGCCGAGCGCCCGGGCGAGCCGGCCTGGGACAGCCCGTTCGGCCCCGGCCGCCCGGGCTGGCACATCGAGTGCACGCGCGATCGCCCTGGAGCACCTCGGCGCCGCGCTTCGACGTCCAGGGCGGCGGCAGCGACCTGGTCTTCCCGCACCACGAGATGAGCGCCGGGCACGCCCAGGTCGCCGCACCCGGGCGAGCCGTTCGCCCAGGCCTACGTGCACGCCGGGATGGTCGGCCTACGACGGCGAGAAGATGTCGAAGTCGCAGGGCAACCTGGTCTTCGTCTCCGCGCTGCGCGACGAGCGACGTCGACCCGATGGCGATCCGGCTGGCGCTGCTGCGCCACCACTACCGCACCGACTGGGAGTGGACCGACGAGCAGCTGCTGGGACGCCGTCGGACACCCTGGCCGCAGCTGGCGCGCGCGCGCTCGCGCTCGGCGCCGGCGCCGCCCGCCGCGCCGGTCGTCGCCGCAGGTGCTGGCGGCGCTCGCCGACGACCTCGACGCCCCGACGCGCCCTCGCGCGCCGTCGCAGGCGTGGGTCGACGCGACCCTCGGCCGACCGGCCAGCCGACGGCCACCGACCCCGAGCCGCCCCGGCGCTGATGCGCGACGGCTGCTCGACGCCGCCGCTCGGCGCTCGCGCCTGTGACCGAGGCCGCCGGCCGGCCTCGACGCCACGGCTCAGTCGTCGTCCTGCGGCGCTTGAGGTAGCGCTCGAACTCGCGGGCGATCGCCTCGCCGCGACGCCTCGGGGAGCTCGGCGGTGTCGCGGGTCTCCTCGAGGGCGCGGACGTAGTCGGCGACGTCCTCGTCCTCCTCGGCGCAGCTCGTCGACGCCGCGCTCCCAGGCGCGGGCGTCCTCGGGCAGGTCGCCGAGCGGGATGCTCGCCTCGAGCAGGTCCTCGAGCGGCCGAGCAGCGCCAGGGTGGCCTTGGGGCAGGGCGGCTGGGCGACGTAGTGCGGGACGGCCGCCCAGTAGGACACCGCGGGGATGTCGAGCTGCGGCGCAGGCGTCCTGGAAGACGCCGACGATGCCGGTGGGTCCTTCGTACGTCGACTGCTCGAGCTCGCAGCCGGTCGACCAGCTCGGGCTCGGTGGCGGTGCCGGTGACCGGGATCGGCCGCGTGTGCGGGGTGTCGGCCAGCAGCGCACCCAGGGTGACGACCAGCTCGGCCGCCGAGGTCGTCGCACGCGGCCAGCAGCTCGGCGCAGAACTGCCGCCACCGCATGTTGGGCTCGATGCCGCGGACCAGGATGACGTCGCGGTCGAGGTCGGGCGGCGAGGCGACCGCGATCTGGGTGGTCGGCCAGGTGATCCGCCGGTGGCCGTTGTCGTCGGTGCCGACGATGCGGCCGGTTGACCTGGAAGTCGTAGAAGTCCTCGGGGTCGATGGCCCCGATGACCGCGGCGCTCCCAGACCTTCATCAGGTGGTCGACCACCGACGGAGGCGGCGTCGGCGGCGTCGTTCCACCCCTCGAAGGCCGCGATCACGACGGGGTCGACCAGGTCGGGAACGTCCTCGATCTCGATCACCCGACCAGCCTAGTCGCGCCCGACGATTTCGCGGGCGGTCGCCGTCGCGGGTGTCACGATGTGGGAACGATGTCCGCCTGATGGACCGCTCCTAGGCTGGAGAGTCCGGTCCGTCGCCGGCGTGGGTCGACTCCGGGCCGACCCGCCATCGGACCGCCCACGCGACCGTCAGCCCGAGGGAGGACCCGTGCCCGAGCACCGCCCCGACGCCACCGCGCAGCTCACGGCGCTCCTGGGCGAGCGGATCATGGTGCTCGACGGCGCGATGGGCACGGTGATCCAGCGCGACCGGCCCGACGAGGCCGGCTACCGCGGCGAGCGGTTCGCCGACTGGCCCGAGCGACCTGCAGGGCAACAACGACCTGCTCACGCCTCACCCAGCCCGACGATCATCGCGGCGATCCACCGCGACTACCTCGACGCCGGCGCCGACATCATCGAGACCAACACGTTCAACGCCAACGCGGATCTCCCAGGCCGACTACGGCCTGGAGGAGCTCGCCTACGAGCTCAACCTCGCGGCGGCCGCGCTGGCGCGCGCGAGGCGGCGACGCGGTCACCGCGCGACCCGCCGACCGGCCGCGCTTCGTCGCCGGCGCGCTCGGCCCGACGACCCGCACCGCGTCGATCTCGCCCGACGTCAACGACCCCGGCGCCCGCAACGTCTCCTTCGACGAGCTGGTCGAGGCCTACCTCGAGCAGGCCCGCGGCCTGGTCGACGGCGGCGCCGACCTGCTGATGGTCGAGACGATCTTCGACACCCTCAACGCCAAGGCCGCGATCTTCGCGGTCGAGACGCTCTTCGAGGAGCACGGCCGCCGCTGGCCGGTCATCATCTCCGGCACCATCACCGACGCCTCCGGGCGCACGCTGTCCGGCCAGGTCACCGAGGCGTTCTGGAACTCCATCCGCCACGCCCGGCCGCTGGCCGTCGGCCTCAACTGCGCCCTCGGCGCCGCGGAGATGCGCCCCTACGTCGCCGAGCTGTCGCGCGCTCGCCGACTCCTTCGTGTCGGCCTACCCCAACGCCGGGCTGCCCAACGCGTTCGGCGAGTACGACGAGACGCCCGACGAGATCGCCGGCGATCCTCGGCGAGTTCGCCGACAGCCGGGTTCGTCAACCTCGTCGGCGGCTGCTGCGGCACCACCCCCGACCACATCGCGGCGATCGCCACGGCCGTCGAGGGCAAGCCGCCGCCGGGACGCCCGTCGAGCGCCGCGCCGGCGCTGCGGCTGTCCGGCCTCGAGCCGCTCACCATCACCGAGGAGAGCCTGTTCGTCAACGTCGGCGAGCGCACCAACATCACCGGCTCCGCCCGGTTCCGCAAGCTGATCAAGGACGGCGACTACGACACCGCCCTGACGCGTGGCCGCCCAGCAGGTCGAGAACGGCGCGCAGGTCATCGACGTCAACATGGACGAGGGCATGATCGACGGCGTCGCCGCGATGGACCGCTTCCTCAAGCTGATCGCCGCCGAGCCCGACATCAGCCGGGTGCCGGTGATGGTCGACTCCTCCAAGTGGGAGGTCATCGAGGCCGGCCTGAAGTGCGTCCAGGGCAAGCCGATCGTCAACTCGATCTCCATGAAGGAGGGCGAGGAGACGTTCCGCGAGCACGCCCGGCTGTGCCGCAAGTACGGCGCCGCCGTCGTCGTGATGGCCTTCGACGAGGACGGCCAGGCCGACAACCTCGAGCGGCGCAAGGCGATCTGCGAGCGCGCCTACCGGATCCTCGTCGACGAGGTCGGCTTCCCGCCCGAGGACATCATCTTCGACCCCAACGTCTTCGCCGTCGCGACCGGCATCGAGGAGCACGCGACCTACGGCCGCGACTTCATCGAGGCCACCCGCTGGATCAAGCAGAACCTGCCCGGGCGCCAAGGTCTCCGGCGGCATCTCCAACGTGTCGCTTCTCCTTCCGCGGCAACAACCCGGTGCGCGAGGCGATCCACGCGGTCTTCCTGTTCCACGCGATCGAGGCCGGCCTCGACATGGGCATCGTCAACGCCGGCGCGCTGGTCGGTCTACGACGAGGTCGAGCCCGAGCTGCGCGAGCGGATCGAGGACGTCGTGCTCAACCGGCGCCCCGACGCGGCCGAGCGGCTGCTCGAGATCGCCGAGGCGCTACAACGTGGCGGCCGGCGAGGTGCGAGGCCGACCGCAGGAGGAGTGGCGCGTCGCTGCCGGTCGGCGAGCGGATCACCCACGCCCTGGTCAAGGGCATCGACGCCCACGTCGAGGCCGACACCGAGGAGCTGCGCGCCGAGATCGCCGAGCGCGGCGGCCGCCCGATCGAGGTCATCGAGGGCCCGCTGATGGACGGCATGAACGTCGTCGGCGACCTGTTCGGCGCCGGCAAGATGTTCCTGCCCGCAGGTGGTGAAGTCGGCGCGCGTGATGAAGAAGGCCGTCGCCTACCTGATCCCCTTCATCGAGGCAGGAGAAGCTCGACAACCCCGAGCTCGGCGCACCGCCAAGGACACCAACGGCACGATCGTGATGGCCACGGTCAAGGGCGACGTCCACGACATCGGCAAGAACATCGTCGGCGTCGTGCTGCAGTGCAACAACTACGAGGTCATCGACCTCGGCGTGATGGTCCCGGCGCAGAAGATCCTCGACACCGCCGCGCGAGGTCGGCGCCGACATCATCGGCCTGTCCGGGCTGATCACCCCCTCGCTCGACGAGATGGTCAACGTCGCCACCGAGATGCAGCGCCAGGGGTTCGAGATCCCGCTGCTGATCGGCGGCGCCGACCACGTCGCGCGCCCACACCGCGGTCAAGGTCGACCCGAAGTACGACGGCCCGGTGGTCTGGGTCAAGGACGCCTCCCGGTCGGTGCCCGACGGCCGCGGCGCTGCTCCGCGACGCCCAGCGCGCCAAGCTGCTGGCCGACGTCAAGGCGGACTACGACTCGCTGCGCGCCCGGCACGCCGCCAAGCACGACCGGCCGCTGCTGTCGCTCGAGCGAGGCGCGCGCCAACGCGCACCCCGATCGACTGGGAGCCGGCTACCAGCCGCCCGCGCCCGACGCCAGCCCGGGCGTCGCACGTGCTTCGAGCGACTACGCCCTCGCCGAGCTGCGCGAGTACATCGACTGGCAGCCGTTCTTCAACGCCTGGGAGATGAAGGGCAAGCTTCCCCGACATCCTCAACAACCCGAGCCACCGGCGAGGCCGCGCGCAAGCTCTACGACGACGCCCAGGCGATGCTCGACCGGATGATCGCCGAGAAGTGGCTTCGACCGCCCACGGCGTCTTCGGCTTCTTCCCCGCCAGCGCGCGTCGGCGACGACATCGAGGTCTACGCCGACGACGACCGCTCCGAGGTGCGCGCCGACGCTGCACCACCTGCGCCAGCAGGGCGAGCACCGCGAGGGCGTCCCCAACCGGTCCCTCGCCGACTTCGTCGCACCGCAGGAGACCGGCCTGCACGACCACGTCGGCGCGCTTCGCCGTGACCGCCGGGCTCGGCATCCAGGAGCAGGTCCAGGCGTTCAAGGCGGCCCTCGACGACTACTCGCGATCCTGCTCGAGTCGCTCGGCCGACCGGCTGGCCGAGGCCTTCGCCGAGCGGCTGCACCAGCGGGTCCGCACCGAGTCTGTGGGCTACGCCCCCGACGAGCAGCGTCGACAACGAGGACCTGATCGCGGAGCAGCTACGACGGCATCCGGCCCGCGCCGGGCTACCCCGCCTGCCCCGACCACACCGAGAAGCGGACGCTCTGGGAGCTGCTCGACGTCGAGGCGAACACCGGGATCGAGCTGACCGAGTCATGGCGATGTGGCCGGGCGCCGTCGGTCACCGGGTGGTACTTCTCCCACCCGCGAGTCGCAGTACTTCGTCGTCGGCCGGCTCGGCCGCGACCAGGTCGCGGACTACGCCGAGCGCAAGGGCTGGACGCTCGCCGAGGCCGAGCGCTGGCTCTCGCCCAACCTCGGCTACGACCCGGAGGACTGAGATGAGCGACCACCCGATGTCGCGGGCCTGGCCCGCCGCGGTGCTGTGGGACATGGACGGCACCCTCGTCGACACCGAGCCGTACTGGATCGACGCCGAGTGGAGCTCGCCGCCGACGCACGGTGGCACCTGGAGCCACGAGCAGGCTCTCCACCTCGTCGGCCGCGACCTGATGGACTCCGGCCGCTTCATCGCCGAGCACATGGGAGTGGCCCTGGAGCCGGCCGAGATCGTGGAGTACCTCCTCGACCGGGTCACCCGCCGTCTGGACCACGAGATCCCGTGGCGCCCGGGCGCGGTCGAGCTGCTCGAGGACCTGCGGGCCCACGGCATCCCGTGCGCGCTGGTCACCATGTCCTATCTGCGGTTCGTCGAGCCGATCCTGGCGGCGCTCCCGCCGGGCACGTTCGCGGAGGTCGTCACCGGCGACGCGGTCTCCCGCGGCAAGCCGCACCCGGAGCCCTACCTGAAGGCCACCCGCGGACTTGGCGTCCACCCGACCGACTGCCTGGCGATCGAGGACTCCCACACCGGCGCCAGCGCGCCGAGAGCGCCGGCTGCACGGTGCTGGTGGTGCCCCACCACGTGCCGGTGCCCGGCGGCGACCGACGGGTGGTCCGCAAGACCCTCGTCGGAGTGGGCGTGGCCTCGCTCCCGGAGCCCTGGCACGCCGGTTGACTCCGGGCGGCGGTCAGGGCAGCCCGCTGACCCCCTCGTCGGTGCCCACGTCGCCGGCCGGGTCCTGGGCAGCTGGAGGGATCGGCCGCTCGGGCAGTGGCGGAGGGGTGCCCCCGAAGGCCGGGCAGAGCGCCTGGTGGGAGCACCAGGCGCACAGCCGGCTGGGGCTCGGCCGCCAGTCGCCGGTCTCCTCGGCCCGCCGGATGGCCCGCCACAGGGCCTCGACCTTGCGCTCGGTGGCCAGCAGGTCGTGCTCGTCGGGGACGTAGCGCAGGATCTCGCCGTTGCCGAGGTAGACCAGCTGCAGCATCGCCGGCACGACGCCGCGGGTGCGCCAGATGACCAGGGCGTAGAACTTCATCTGGAACAGCGCCTTGGCCTCGAAGCCGACGCCGGGGGAGCGGCCGGTCTTGTAGTCGACGACTCGGACCAGCCCGTCGGGCGCCACGTCGACGCGGTCGACGAACCCGCGCAGCAGCAGCCGCGAGTCGAGCAGCGTCTCGACGTAGAGCTCGCGCTCGGCCGGCTCGAGCCGGCGCGGGTCCTCGAGAGTGAAGTAGCGGTCGAGCACCGTCGCGACACGACGTCAGCCAGGCCGCGACCTCGGGGCCGCCCTCGCCGAACATCTCCGCGAGCGGCGGCTCTGCCTCCAGCAGCGTGTCCCACGCCGGGACCAGCAGGTCGCGCGCTCGCTCGGGGGTCCGGTCGGCCGCCGGCAGGTCGAAGAGGTCCTCCAGCACCTTGTGCACCAGCGTGCCCGCGCACCGCGTCGGGGGAGAAGGGCTCGGGCAGCCGGTCGATGGTGCGGAAGCGGTAGAGCAGCGGGCACGCCATGAAGTCGCCGGCCCGGCTCGGGGAGAGGGCGCCCAGCACCTCGACGCCGTCGACCGGCGTGGAGACCCGGGCTGCGGGCGAGGGCGGCTGCTCGTGCGCCTCCGCCTCGCTGGTGCTCATGCGCTTCACCCTAGGCGAGGCCACCGACACGCCGACGGTGCCGGCACCGTGGGTCGGATAGCCTCGGGACGTGCCCGCAGCCGAACCGCTCGACGACTCCCTCGACGACGAGACTCCCGCTGCTGCGCCGCGGCCCCCGGGCACCGTCAAGATCGGCCCGCTCGCCGGTGCCGACGTGCTGGTCTCGCCGTCGTGGTTCCTCGTCGCCGGGCTGATCGCGGTCCTGTTCGCGCCACAGCGTCGAGGAGGTCCAGCCGGGGCTCGGGGTCTGGAAGTACGTCGCCGGGCTCGCCTTCGCGGTGCTGCTCTACCTCTCGGTGCTGCTGCACGAGGCGTCGCACGCGGCGATGGCGCGGCACTACGGCCACCCGGTGCAGCTCAATCACGCTGCACTTCCTGGGCGGCATGACCGCGATCGAGGGCGAGGCGCGCACCCCGCGTCAGGAGTTCTGGATCGCCGTCGTCGGACCGCTCACCTCGATCGCGGTCGGCCTGGCGTCGTACGCCCTGTGGCTGGTGATGCCCGACGGGCTGCTGCGGCTGGCGCGTCGAGGGGCTGGTCTGGCGCCAACCTGCTCGTCGGTGTGCTCAACCTGGTGCCGGGGCTGCCGCTCGACGGCGGCCGGGTGCTGAAGTCCCTGGTGTGGGGCGTCACCGGCAACATGCACCGCGGCACCATCGTGGCCGGCTGGGGCGGCCGCGTCGACCGCGGGCCTGGCCCTGCTCTGGCCGCTGGCGCATGGAGCTGCTCACGCCGTACTCGCCGACGATCCTCGACCTGATGGTGTCGGTCGTTGATCGGCGCCTTCCTCTGGACGGGTGCCACCGCCGCGATGGCGTCGGCGCGCCTGCGCGAGCGGTTGCCCAGCCTCGTCGGCCGCACGCTGGCCCGCCGGACGCTCGCCGTGCCCGACGACCTGCCGCTGGCCGAGGCCGTGCGACGGGCGCAGGAGGCCCAGGCGGGCAGCATCGTCACCGTGACGTCGTCGGCGGCGCCCCGTCGGGGTCGTCAGCGAGGCCGCGGTGCTGGCCACGCCCGAGGACCGCCGGCCGTGGGTCGCCGTCTCGGCGGTCGCCCGCAGCCTGGAGGCCGGCTTGTCGCTGCCGGCCGACATCGCCGGCGAGGACCTGATCGTCGCGATCAGCCGGCGCCCGGCCGACGAGTATCTCCTGGTCGAGCCCGACGGATCCGTCTACGGCGTCCTCGCCACCGCCGACGTCGACCGCGCGTTCCGCGCCGCAGCGGCTGAGCGTTCGGCACTGACCGACGACTCCCGGCATGCCGCCCCGACGTCCCCGCGCGAGGCCTGGTCCGGCGTCCACCGCGGCCCGCTGCGGGCCGGGGAGTGGGTGCGGCTGGTCGACCAGAAGGGCCGCCGGCACAACATCGAGCTCGAGCCCGGGCAAGCGCTTCTTCTCCAACCGCGGGCACGTCGAGCACGACGACCTGATCGGTCGCGAGGAGGGCTTCACGGTGACCTCCTCGGCCGGCGGTGAGTACCTCGTGCTTCCGGCCGCTGCTCGCCGAGTTCGTGGTGTCGATGCCGCGCGGCGCGGCGGTGGTCTACCCCAAGGACGCCGCCCAGATCGTCGCGATGGCCGACATCTTCCCGGGCGCCCGCGTCGTCGAGGCCGGCGTCGGGTCGGGGGCCCTGACCTGCTCGCTGCTGCGCGCGGTCGGACCGCACGGCACGGGTGTCGTCGTACGAGCGCCGCGAGGAGTTCGCCGACGTCGCCCGCACGCAACGTCGCCCAGCTTCTTCGGCGGGCGACCCACCCGGCCTGGGACGCTGACGCTCGGCGACCTGGCCGAGGCGCTGCCCGGCCTCGGGGGAGCGGGCCGACCGGGTCATCCTGGACATGCTCGCGCCCTGGGAGTGCGTCGACGCGGTGGCCGAGGCGCTGCGTGCCCGGCGGCATCGTGTGCGCCTACGTCGCCACCACCACCCAGCTGTCCCGCGTCGTCGAGACCCTGCGGGCGCACGGCGGCGTTCACCGAGCCGCAGGCGTGGGAGTCGCTGGTCCGCGACTGGCACGTCGAGGGGCTCGCCGTGCGGCCCGGGCCACACGATGATCGGCCACACGGCGTTCCTCGTGACCGCCCGGCGGATGGCTCCGGGGGAGCGTGCTCCGCTGAAGAAGCGGCGCCCGGCACCCGGCGCCTACGGCCCCGACTACACCGGTCCGCGCCCACCCTGGCTGCCGCCCCAGGCGCCGTTGGAGGAGTCCGAGGGCTGAGCGTCGTCGCGGTCCCCGTCGTGGCCCGGGGGGCTACGGGCTGCACGGGGTCGGCACAGGGTGCCAATTCGTGACCAACTCGGGCGGGTATCGCCTTCCCTTCGCCGCCGACGCGGGTAATGTCACCAGAACACAGGGATCACAGCCGCGTGGGCCCCGTGCCGAGGGGTCCGGACCCGGGGAGGTGGGGAGATGTCGACGTCTGACGACCGTGGCCGCACCGAGCTCGAGGCCCAGGTGCGCTTCCTCGAGAGCGAGGTCGCGGACCTGCGTCGCCGGCTGAGCGAGTCGCCCACCCACACCCGCGGCCTGGAGATGCGACTGGCCGACACCCAGCGTTCGCTGGCGGCCGTCACCCCCCAGAACGAGCGGCTCGCGTCAGACCCTGCGCGAGGCGCGCGACCAGATCATGACGCTCAAGGAGGAGGTCGACCGGCTGGCCCAGCCGCCGGCCGGCTTCGGCACCTTCCTCGCCCGCAACGACGACGACTCCGTCGACGTCTTCACCGGCGGTCGCAAGCTGCGGGTCAGCGTCAGCCCGACGGTCGACCTCGACGCATCTCCGCCGTGGCCAGGAGGTCATGCTCAACGAGGCGCTCAACGTCGTCGCGGCCCTCGACTTCGAGCAGGTCGGCGAGGTCGTGATGTTCAAGGAGCTGCTCGCCGACGGCGAGCGCGCCCTGGTCATCGCCAACGCCGACGAGGAGCGGGTCGTCCGCCTCGCCGAGCCGCTGCGCGACGTCGATCCTGCGCGCCGGCGACTCGCTGCTGCTCGACACCCGGGCCGGCTACGTCTACGAGCGGGTGCCCGAAGTCGGAGGTCGAGGAGCTGGTCCTCGAGGAGGTCCCCGACATCGACTACGACGACGATCGGCGGGCTCGCCGGCCAGATCGAGCCAGATCCGCGACGCCGTCGAGCTGCCCTACCTGCACCCCGAGCTCTTCGACGAGCACCAGCTCAAGCCGCCGAAGGGCGTGCTGCTCTACGGCCCGCCCGGCTGCGGCAAGACGCTGATCGCCAAGGCGGTCGCCAACTCGCTGGCCAAGAAGGTCGCCGACCAAGACCGGCCAGGAGGGGAAGTCCTACTTCCTCAACATCAAGGGCCCCGAGCTGCTCAACAAGTACGTCGGCGAGACCGAGCGGCACATCCGCCTGGTCTTCCAGCGGGCCCGTGAGAAGGCCAGCGAGGGCACGCCCGGTCATCGTGTTCTTCGACGAGATGGACTCGCTGTTCCGCACCCGCGGCTCCGGCGTCTCCTCCGACGTGGAGAACACCATCGTCCCGCAGCTGCTCAGCGAGATCGACGGCGTCGAGGCGCTGGAGAACGTGCTCGTCATCGGCGCCTCCAACCGCGAGGACATGATCGACCCCGCGATCCTGCGGCCCGGCCGGCTCGACGTGAAGATCAAGATCGAGCGCCCCGACGCCGAGTCGGCCCGCGACATCTTCAGCAAGTACCTCACCGCCGACCCTGCCGCTGCACGCCGACGACCTCGCCGAGTTCGACGGCGACCGCGCAGGCCTGCGTCGACGGCGATGATCCAGCGCGACCGTCGAGCGGATGTACACCGAGACCGAGGAGAACCGCTTCCTCGAGGTCACCTACGCCAACGGCGACAAGGAGGTCCTCTACTTCAAGGACTTCAACTCCGGCGCGATGATCCAGAACATCGTCGACCGGGCCAAGAAGATGGCGATCAAGGACTTCCTCGACCACCGGCCAGCAGGGCCTGCGGGTCGCAGCACCTGCTGCAGGCGTGCGTCGACGAGTTCAAGGAGAACGAGGACCTGCCCAACACCACCAACCCCGACGACTGGGCGCGGATCTCGGGCAAGAAGGGCGAGCGGATCGTGTTCATCCGCACGCTCATCACCGGCAAGCAGGGCACCGAGCCGGGCCGCTCGATCGACACGGTCGCCAACACCGGCCAGTACCTCTGAGCGACCTCACAGGTCGGCGGAGCCGCCGAGCCCCACGTCGAGGAGCCGTACGTCGGGGCACGCGGCCGCGAGCTGGCGGCGGAACTGCCGCGCCGGCCGGGTCATCCAGTCCAGGCTGGCCAGCTGCATGCCCGGGGCGTGCAACGTGCCGAAGTGGATCGGCATGACCGCCCCCGGCCGCGCCCTCCGGCAGGCCTCGACGGCCTCCGCCGGCCCCATGTGACCCGGGGATAGCCGCGGCCCCCAGCCGCCGATCGGGAGCAGCGCAAGGTCGATCCGGCCACCCACCAGGTCGGGAAGCCCCGCCATGTCGTCGTACAGGCTGGTGTCGCCGGCGAACCACACGGTCGCCTCTGGGCCGCGGACCAGGTGGCCGTGGGTGTCGTTGGGGCGGTGCGGCATCGGGCGCGCACCGTGGTCGGCGCGGACCAGCCGCACGGACACCTGCTCGGAGACCGGCACCCAGTCGCCCTCCCGGTCGCCCTCCCCGGCGTCAGACACGGGGGCACCGACGCGCGTGGCCAGCCACTGCTCGTTGGCCGGCCCGCTGACCATCGGGACGTCGGCCACCAGCCGCAGCGAGGCCAGCGACGCGTGGTCGGCGTGGAGGTGGGAGATCAGGACGGCGTCCGTCCCGGCCCAGGCGGCCGGGTCGGGGACGGGCCCCACCCGCCGCAGCGGGCCGGCATGGCGACGCAGCAGCGGGTCGGTCAGCAGGCGGGTCCCACCCAGGTCCAGCACGACTGTCGCGTGGCCGAGCCAGGTCACGCGCACCGGCCGGCCCCTGCGGCTGGGCGGGTCACCGGACGGCCCGGCCGAGGAAGAGCCAGCTCCACGGCCGGTTGACCGCCGGGCCCGGCAGCGGCTGCTCGGTCAGCGACTCCACGGCCAGGCCGGCCCGCTCGAGCAGGTCGGGCACGGCGCGGGTGAGGTGGCAGCCGCCGGCGACGCCGTCGCTGCGCCGGCTCGAGCCGGCGCTGCCACCGCGCGACGCCGGGCTGAGGCGCCAGGCCGTGCTCGAGGAAGTGCACCCGCCCGCCGGGCCGCAGCACCCGGCGCACCTCGGCGAGGGCGCGGTCGACGTCGGGGATCGAGCACAGGGTGAACGTCGATGAGCACGGCGTCGTACGTCGCGTCGGGCGGCGCTCGAGGCGTTGCCCGTCGAGGCCGGCGCGCGTCGACCGGCACACCGGACCGCAGCCGACGACGGCCGGAGAGCGGCCCAGGCCACGTCGGACGGCTCCACGGCGTCGACCCCGCTGACCTCGGTCGGCATAGAAGCGGACGTTGAGGCCGCTGCCGAACCCGATCTCGAGCACGCGACCGGGCAGCCCGGCGCACGCCTGCTCGCGGAGCCGGCCGACGTCGTGGCCGCGGAGCGTGGCATCGGTCAGCCGGGGGAGTGCCTGCTCACGCCACAGCCGGGCGACGCCGATCGTCATGCCGCCCAGGCTACGCGCGGGCGGGCGCCGGACCGCGGTCGGTGGACCCGCGTAGGCTCGGGCCATGAGCGTGCGGCGCGTGATGGGCACCGAGATCGAGTACGGCATCTCGGTCCAGGGCCAGCCCCTGGCCAACCCGATGGTCGCGTCCTCGCAGGTCGTCAACGCCTACGCCTCGGCCACCGCGCAAGGCGCGGCGTGCCCGGTGGGACTTCGAGGAGGAGTCGCCGCTGCGCGACGCCCGCGGCTTCGACATGTCGCGGCAGGTCGCCGACCCCACGCCAGCTCACCGACGAGGACCTCGGCCTGGCCAACGTCATCCTCACCAACGGCGCCCGGCTCTACGTCGACCACGCCCACCCGGAGTACTCCACGCCCGAGGTCACCACGCCGCTCGACGTCGTGCGCTGGGACAAGGCCGGCGAGCAGGTGATGCTCGACGCCTCGCGGCTGCGCCGGCCAGGTCCCCGGGGCGGCGCCGATCGTGCTCTACAAGAACAACACCGACAACAAGGGCGCCTCCTACGGCGCCCACGAGAACTACCTGATGCGGCGCTCGACGCCGTTCGCCGACATCGTGCGCCACCTGACGCCGTTCTTCGTGTCCCGCCAGGTGGTCTGCGGCGCCGGCCGGGTCGGGATCGGCCAGGACGGCCGCGAGCACGGCTTCCAGATCAGCCAGCGCGCCGACTACTTCGAGGTCGAGGTCGGCCTCGAGACCACGCTCAAGCGGCCGATCATCAACACCCGCGACGAGCCGCACGCCGACCCGGAGAAGTACCGCCGGCTGCACGTGATCATCGGCGACGCCAACCTCGCCGAGGTCTCGACCTACCTCAAGGTCGGCACCACCTCGCTGGTGCTGGCGATGATCGAGGAGCGGCTTCCTCGGCCGCGACCTGGGCCGTGCGAGACGCCGGTGGCGTCGCTGCGCGCGGTCTCCCACGACCCGACGCTGCAGCCACCAGGTCACGCTGCGCGACGGGCGCCGGCTCACCGCCGTGCAGCTCCAGCGGGAGTACCTCGACCTGGCCCGCAAGTTCGTCGAGGACCGCTACGGCGCCGACGCCGACGCGCAGACCGTCGACGTGCTCGACCCGCTGGGAGTCGGTGCTCGACCGGCTCGAGCGCGACCCGATGGAGTGCGCCGCGCGAGCTCGACTGGGTCGCCAAGCTCAAGCTGCTCGACGCAGTACCGCGACCGCGACGGGCTCGACTGGGACGACGCCAAGCTGCACCTGATCGACCTCCAGTACGCCGACGTCCGCCCCGAGAAGGGGCTCTACCACCGGCTCGTGGGCTCCGGCCGGATCGAGCGGCTGCTCGACCGACGACCAGGTCGAGGCGCGCGATGCACGAGCCGCCCGAGGACACCCGGGCCTACTTCCGCGGCCGCTGCCTGGACAAGTACGCCGACAGCGTCGCCGCCGCGTCGTGGGACTCGGTGATCTTCGACCTGCCCGGTCGCGAGTCGCTGCAGCGGGTCCCGACCATCGACCCGCTGCGCGGCACGCAAGGCGCACGTCGGCGCCCTGCTCGACCGCTGCGACGACGGCAGAGGCCCTCGTTCACCGCGCTCACCCGCAGTGACGGGCGCGATAGGGTCGGAGGCATGGCCCAGGAGCAGAAGCAGCCGCGCAAGTCGACGGGTGCCGAGGAGACCGTCGACGAGGTCGCCGAGACCGACGTCGCCGAGCGCAAGGAGGCGCTCGACGACGACGTCGACGCGATCCTCGACGAGATCGACGAGGTGCTCGAGTCCAACGCCGAGGACTTCGTGAAGTCGTTCATCCAGAAGGGCGGGGAGTGAGCCCGTGGCCGACGGCCCGCCGGCTGCCCGCCGGCGTTCCTGCGCCCCGGCACGTCGTCGTTCGCCGACTTCCTCGGCCGCCGAGGCGCCCGACCTGCTGCCCGTCGCGCCGCGCGGTGCCGCACGGGCAACGCCGGCGACCTGGCCCCGCACGGCACGACGATCGTCGCGGCCACCTTCGCCGGCGGCGTCGTGATGGCCGGCGACCGGCGCGCCACGATGGGCAACATCATCGCCCAGCGCGACATCGAGAAGGTCTTCCCGGCCGACGAGTTCTCCGCCGTCGGCATCGCCGGCACCGGCCGGCCTCGCCGTCGAGATGGTGCGGCTGTTCCAGACCGAGCTCGAGCACTACGAGAAGATCGAGGGCACGCACGCTGTCGATGGACGGCAAGGCCAACCGGCTGGCCGCGCTGATCCGCGCCAACCTCGGCATGGCCATGCAGGGCCTGGCGGTCGTCCCGCTGTTCGCCGGCTTCGACCTCGCCGCCGACCAGGGCCGGATCTTCTCCTACGACGTCACCGGCGGCCGCTACGAGGAGACCGCCTTCCACTCGGTCGGCTCCGGCTCGCTGTTCGCCCGCGGCTCGCTCAAGAAGCTCTACCGCGACGACCTCGACGCCGAGGACTGCGTCACGGCGGTCGTCCAGGCGCTCTACGACGCCGCCGACGACGACTCCGCCACCGGCGGTCCCGACCTGACCCGCCGGATCTTCCCGGTCGTCCACGTGATCACCGCCGACGGCGGCCACCGCATGCCCGACGACGAGGTCGCCGCGATCGCCGACCGGGTGATCGCCGGCGCGGATGCAGCCGCCCCGACGGCCCGGCCGCGGCCCTGACCTGAGCGGGAGGTTCCACTGATGAGCATGCCGTTCTACGTCTCGCCCGAGCAGCTGATGAAGGACCGGGCCGACTTCGCCCGCAAGGGCATCGCCCGCGGCCGCTCGGTCGTCGCCGTGCAGTACGCCGACGGCATCCTGTTCGTCTCCGAGAACCCCTCCCAGGCGCTGCACAAGGTCTCGCGAGATCTACGACCGGATCGCCTTCGCCGCGGTCGGGCGCTACAACGAGTTCGAGAACCTGCGGATCGCCGGCGTGCGGCTCGCCGACATGCGCGGCTACGCCTACGACCGGCGCGACGTCACCGGCCGCGGGCTGGCCAACGCCTACGCCCAGACCCTCGGCACGATCTTCTCCTCGCGGCGGCGAGAAGCCCTACGAGGTGGAGATCTTCGTCGCCGAGATCGGCGACGACGCCGCCGACGACCAGCTCTACCGGCTGACCTACGACGGCCAGGTCGCCGACGAGCACGGCTACGCCGTGATGGGCGGCGCTGCCGACGTGGTCGCCGGCCTACCTCCACGAGCACTACACCGCCGGCGTCGCCGCTGGAGGACGGCGCTGCGACTCGCCGTCGCCGCGCTCGGGCACACCGAGGGCGAGCGACCGGGTGATCCCGGCCGACGCACCTCGAGGTCGCGGTGCTCGACCGCACCCGCACCCAGCCGCGCAAGTTCGCCCGGATCGTGCGGGGAGCGGCTGGTGGCCCTCCTGGGCGAGCGGGGCCCCGAGGAGCCCGCCGAGGACGACTCGGTGATCGCCGACCCCACCGACTCGCCCACCGGCTCGCCCACCGAGGCGGACGACGAGCCGCCGGTCGCCCCGCCGCTGGCCTGAGGTCTGGCTGGAGGTCGGCCCCGCTGGGTTCCCTGTCGTTTGGACCCAAACAGCAGCATTCCCCGTCGGAGAGCTGCCGTTTGTGTCCACTGGGGGACATCTGATGGCGATTCTCCACAGCTCGCCTGTTCCAGGTGTCTTCGCGTCCGCTGATGGGCATGCTCCGGACATGGGTGACTCGGCAGAAGTCGTGCGTGGTCAGGTGCGTGGGGTCGGCTACCGGAGGGTGAGCCACGGGCTGTATGTCCCCGACAAGAACCTGTCGCAGCGTGCTCGCTTCCTTCAGGACCTTGCGGCGTACCTCTTGGTGTTGCCTGCCGGTGCGGGGTTCACCCACGTGACGGCAGCCGAGCTGCGAGGGTGGGCCATGCCGGTCATGCCGACGCTCACGCCGGTTTTTGCGGCGGGACCGTCCTCGGTGCATCCGCGGA
This sequence comes from uncultured Actinomycetota bacterium, assembly GCA_963719955.1. Classification (GTDB taxonomy): domain Bacteria; phylum Actinomycetota; class Actinomycetes; order Propionibacteriales; family Nocardioidaceae; genus Nocardioides. The sequence goes on from CAVRDV010000002.1 coordinate 1,803,360, forward strand.
GGGCTGGCCTGATCTACTCCCGCCTGTGCGGGCTCGGTCCTCCGGAGGACGTCGGTGGGCTCCCGGTCGTCAGCGCGCCGGAGACGCTGCTCCGGGCGGCGCGCGACCTGGGGCTCCTTGACCTGGTGGCCATGCTGGACTCGGCGCTGCGGTTGCGTCACGTCACCCCCGACGATCTGTCGCCACTGCTGGCCACCGCCCGGCCCGGCACTCGCCGACTACGGCTGGCCCTCGCCTGGGCCGATGGCAGGGCCGAGTCGCCATACGAGACTCTGCTTCGCCTGTTCCACCAGTTCGCCGAAGTCCCGGTCCAGCCCCAGCTGGTGATCCGCGATGACGCTGGTCACGAGGTCGCCCGCGCCGACCTGTGGGTGATCGGCACGACCGTCCTTCACGAGTACGACGGCGAGGAGCACGGCCGGCGCCCCCAGCGGGTGCGCGATCTCCGACGACAGCGCCTGTTGCGACACCTGGGTTGGGAGCGTCAGGGGTTCGTCGCGGAAGACCTGTTCCAGCACCCGATGGCGCTCCTCCATGAGCTGGACCGGGTCCTGGGCCGCCCCCATCGGAGCAGCCGGCTTCGGCGCTGGCGACGCGAGGTCGAGCTGTCGTCGTACTCGCTCACGGGCAAGCAGCGACTCCTGAACCGCTGGTTGGCCTATCCGGGCTTCCGCGATTGGGCGAAAGCGGCATGACCGGAGGCGCAAACGTTGCTGTTTGGACCCAAACAGCAACGGTCGGAGTCGCCTCGCCCGCCACCGGCCCACCGGCCCCGTAGGCTGAGCCCGTGGACCGGCGGATCTTCGGGATCGAGAACGAGTACGGCGTCACGTGCACGTTCAAGGGACAGCGCCGGCTGAGCCCCGACGAGGTGGCGCGCTACCTGTTCCGCAAGGTCGTCAGCTGGGGCCGCAGCTCCAACGTGTTCCTGCGCAACGGCGCCCGGCTCTACCTCGACGTCGGCAGCCACCCGGAGTACGCCACGCCGGAGTGCGACGACGTCGTCGAGCTGGTCACCCACGACAAGGCGGGGGAGCGGATCCTCGAGGGCCTGCTCCTCGACGCCGAGCAGCGCCTGCACGACGAGGGCATCGCCGGCGACATCTACCTGTTCAAGAACAACACCGACTCCGCCGGCAACTCCTACGGCTGCCACGAGAACTACCTCGTCGGCCGGGCGGGGGAGTTCAGCCGGCTGGCCGACGTCCTGATCCCGTTCCTGGTCACCCGGCAGATCGTGGTCGGCGCCGGCAAGGTCACCCAGACCCCGCGCGGGGCGTCGTACGCCGTGTCGCCAGCGCGCCGAGCACATCTGGGAGGGCGTCTCGCAGCGCCACCACCCGCAGCCGGCCGATCATCAACACCCGCGACGAGCCGCACGCCGACGCCGAGAAGTACCGCCGCCTGCACGTCATCGTCGGCGACTCCAACATGAGCGAGACCACCACGATGCTCAAGGTGGCCTCGCTGCGACCTGGTGCTGCGGATGATCGAGGAGGGCGTCGTGATGCGCGACCTCACCCTGGAGAACCCGATCCGCGCGATCCGCGAGATCACCCACGACGTCGACCGGCCGGCGCAAGGTGCGGCTGGCCAACGGCCGCGAGGCGAGCGCGCTGGAGATCCAGCAGGAGTACCTCGCCAAGGCGCGCGACTTCGTCGACCGCCGCGCAGATCAGCACCCCGGTCATCGAGCGGGCGCTCGACCTGTGGGAGCGCGGGCCTCAAGGCGGTCGAGTCCGACGACCTCGGCCTGGTCGACCGGGAGATCGACTGGGTCATCAAGTGGAAGCTGATCGAGCGCTACCGCGCCAAGCACGGCCTCCCGCTCGGCCACCCGCGGATCGCCCAGCTCGACCTCGCCTACCACGACATCCACCGCGACCGCGGGCTCTACTACCTGCTGGAGAAGCGGGGCGCGGTCGCCCGGGTCACCACCGACCTGAAGATCTTCGAGGCCAAGTCGCGTGCCGCCGCAGACCACCCGGGCCCGGCTGCGCGGCGAGTTCATCCGCAAGGCCCAGGAGCGCCGGCGCGACTTCACCGTCGACTGGGTGCACCTCAAGCTCAACGACCAGGCGCAGCGCACCGTGCTGTGCAAGGACCCGTTCCGGGCCTACGACGAGCGCGTCCAGCGGCTCATCGACGGCATGTGAGGCACGGGGGTCACCCCGCGGACCCCCGCGGACCCCGCCGCCAGGCCGGGGCCGCGGCGGTGCCGGGAACCTTCAGGTGGTCCGGATAGGGTGGCCCAGCCCGTTCCTGGACGACTTGCGAAGGTAGCCCCATGCCCCGACGTACCCGCCGACTTCTGCTGCCCGTGGCCGCGCTTGCGCTGCTGGCCGGGCTGACGGCGTGTGGAGACAGCACCGACGAGCCGGCGGCGGCCAACGCCGACTCGGCTCCGGCATCGAGCGGGGCGGCGTCCTCCGACACCGCTCCGTCGGCCGAGGACCTGGCGGCGCTCGACACGCTCACCGTCAGCGGCGACGCCGGCAAGGAGCCCGAGGTCGAGTTCTCCGAGACGATCAGTGCCTCCGGCCTGGCCAGCAAGACCATCGACGACCGGCAAGGGGGCCGAGCTCGCCGACGGCGACAGCGTCTTCGCCCAGTTCTGGATCGGCAACGGCGCGACGCGAGCAGCAGGTCTACAGCACCTACGACGGCCAAGCCGCGAGCTGCTGACCCGTCGCCGACCCCTTGATCGCCGCCCTCAAGGAGAGCCTGATCGGGGAGAAGATCGGCTCCCGGGTGCTGGTCGTCTCCTCGCCCGACAAGGCGTTCGGCGAGGAGGGCAACCCGCAGCTCGGCATCGGCAACGCCGACACCGTGGTCTTCGTGGTCGACCTGGTCAGCGCGCTCCCCGACGGCCCCAGCGGCACCGACCGCAAGGCCGGCGACCTGGGCGCCGTCGATCACGGCGGAGGACGACCAGCCGACCGGCCTCGACTTCACCGGCACCCCGGAGCCGATCGGGCAAGCTCCAGCGCACCACGCTGATCCAGGGCGACGGTCCGGCCACGTCAAGAAGGGCGACCACATCTACGTCAACTACCTCGGCCAGGTCTACGACGCCGAGGCGCCCTTCGACGAGTCCTACTCGCGAGGCACCCCGTTCGACTTCGACCATCGGCGGCGGCCGCGTCGTCAAGGGCTGGGACCAGGGGCTGGTCGGGGTCACGGTCGGCAGCCGGGTGATCCTGCAGATCCCGCCGAAGCTGGGATACGGCGAGGGCGGCAACCCGGACGCCGGCATCAAGGGCACCGACACGCTGTACTTCGTCGTCGACATCCTGGCCGCCACCTGACCCGACCCGCCACCTGACCCGACCCGCCACCTGACCCGGCAGACTGGACCGCCATGCCTGTGCAGAAGAGCGAGCGCCTGCTCAACCTGCTGATCATGCTGCTCGTCCAGCGCCGGCTTCGTCGCCAAGGAGCGGATCCGCGAGATCCTCTACCCCGACCAGGGGACCGACGCGTTCGAGAAGATGTTCGAGCGCGACAAGGAGGAGCTGCGCAGCCTCGGGGTGCCGATCGAGGTCGGCCAGCTGGACGCCTTCTTCGACGACGAGCCCGGCTACCGCATCCGCCCCGACGAGTTCGCGCTGCCCGAGATCGTCGCTCGAGGCCGACGAGGCCGCCGTGCTGGGCCTGGCCGCCAAGGTGTGGGAGCACGCCCGGCTGGCCGAGGCCACCACCGACGCGGTCCGCAAGCTCACGGCCGCGGGTGTGCCCGTCGACGAGTCCGCACTCGACCTGGTCGCAGCCGCGCCTCGCGGCCGACGAGCCGGCGTTCGACGTCTTCTGGGAGGCCACGCTCGAGCGCACCCCGGTCGCCTTCGACTACCGCCGCGGCGGCCAACCCGGTCGCGACCCGCCACCTCCAGCCGTGGGGCGTGGTCCGCTACTCCGGACGGTGGTACGTCGTCGGCTACGACATCGACCGCGGTGACGAGCGCGTCTTCCGGCTCTCCCGGGTCGAAGGGATGCCTCGTCCCGAGGGCCCGCCGGGGTCCTACGACGTCCCGGCCGGCACCGACGTCCGCGAGGTCGCCCGGCGGCTGGCCCCGCCGCCGCTGACCGAGCCCGCGCACGTCCTGGTGCGCCAGGGCACCGGGCACGGGCTGCGCCGCAAGGCCGAGCAGGTCGAGTCCGGCGTGACCGGCCCCGATCGCACCGACGAGCTGGGACCGCCTGGTGCTGACGCCGTGGCGACCTCGCCGACGAGGTGCTGACCTACGGCCGGCGATGCCTACGTCGAGGGTCCCGAGTGGCTGCGCAGCCAGGTCGTCGAGCGGCTCCGGGCCACGGTGGAGGCGGCCGGATGAGCCCCGTCACGAGGGTGGTCGCCAGCGGCGCCAAGGAGCAGGTCGCCCGGCTGCTCACCCTGGTGCCCTACCTGCACTCGCGCGGCGAGGTGCACCTCGAGGAGGCCGCCCGCGACCTCGGGCCTGCCGCCGGCGCAGCTGCTGCGCGACCTGCGGGTGCTGCTGATGTGCGGGCTTCCCGGGGGCTACCCCGACGACCTGATCGACGTCGACCTCGACGCGCTGGAGGACCCCGAGGGCGACGGCGTGATCCGGGTGTCCAACGCCGACTACCTGGCCCGGCCGCTCCGGCTCACGGCCACCGAGGCGAGCGCCCTCATCGTGGCCCTGCGGGCGCTGCGCAGCGAGTCCACCGCGGAGACCCGCGAGGTCGTCGACCGAGCGCTGGCCAAGCTGGAGGCGGCCGCGGCCTCGGGTGACACCGCCGGCCGGATCGACGTCGGCGACGTCCAGCGACCGCCACGCCGGGCTGCGGGCGACACTCAGCGACGCCGTACGCCGACAGCGCCAGGTGCGACTGACCTACTACGTCCCGACCCGCGACGAGGAGTCCGAGCGCGTGGTCGACCCGCGGGGGATCGTGGCGGCCGATGGCTTCGACTACCTCGACGCGTGGTGCCACAGCGCCGAGGCCCCCCGGCTGTTCCGGCTCGACCGGATCCACCACGCCGAGCAGCTCGACAGCCCGGTGACGGAGCCGGCCGCACCGCGCCAGGTCGGCGACGGGTTCCTGCTGCCCGCGGGGGACACCCGGCTGGTCCGCCTGCGGCTGGCCCCGCAGGCGCGGTGGGTGCCCGACTACTACCCCGTCGGAGTCCGTACGCCGGCGCGCCGGGGGCGCCCTCGAGGTCACCTGCGCGTGGCCGACCCGCGCTGGCTCGAGCGCCTCCTGCTGCGCCTGACCCCGCACGCCCGCGTCGCTGGACCCGCCGAGCTGGCCACCACGCACGTCGAGGCCGCGAGAGACGCGCTCAGGCTGGTACACATGACCGGGCTGCATGACCCAGAAGGGGCCCCGCCGTACGATAGGCAGCACACACCCGAGATGAGGAAGCCATGACCACTCCGCTCGTCGCGATGCCCCGGGGGATGGGAGCTGCATCGTCATCGTCTTGGTGATCGTGCTGCTGTTCGGTGCCACGAAGCTGCCCGAGCTGGCCCGCGGCAGCGGCCAGGCGCTGCGCATCTTCAAGGCCGAGACCAAGGGTCTCGCCACCGACGACGATGACGACGACCTCGCCACGCCCGAGCAGCGCGAGATCCAGGCCCGGCAGGCCGAGGCCGACCGCGCGCGCGAGCAGCGCCCCGACGACACCACCGCCTGACCCGCCCCGCCGACGGACGTGATCGGCACCGGGCTGCTTCGCCTGTTCTCCGGCGCAGCCGCGTCCATCCGGTCGGCGCCGACGGTCGGATGGCGCTGTCCGACCACCTCCGCGAGCTGCGCGCGCCGGTTGATGCGGGTGGCGCTGGCGCTCCTCGTCGTGTTCGTCGCCTCGCTGTTCTTCTACGACCAGGTCCTCGAGCTGGTCGACGGGCCCTACGAACGGGCCCGCGCCGCGCTCGACCGGGAGAACATCACCATGCCGGTGATCACCGGCGCCGGCGGGCCGCTCCTGCTCTACCTCAAGCTCTGCGGTCTCGCCGCCGTGGTGTCACCAGCCCCTACTGGCTCTACCAGATCTGGGGCTTCATCCTGCCCGGCCTGCACCCCCACGAGCGACGGTGGTCGCGGGTCTTCGCCGCGATCGCCGGGCCGCTGTTCCTGATCGGCGTGGTCGCTCGGCTACCTCACGCTCCCCAAGGGGCTGGAGGTGCTGATCGGCTTCACCCCCGACGACTTCACCAACCTCGTCGAGTTCAACGACTACCTGACCGTTCTTCACCCGCACCCTGCTGGTCTTCGGGATCGCGTTCGAGATCCCGGTCTTCGTCGTCCTGCTCAACCTCGCCGGCGTGGTCACGGGCAAGTGCGCTGGGCGAGCACCGCGCCTGGATCATCATCGGCATCTTCGTCTTCGCTGCCGTCGCGACGCCCGTCCACCGACCCGTTCACCATGTGCTTCATGGCGGTGCCCGATGGTGCTGCTGTTCTTCGTCTCCGAGGTGATCGCGCGGGTCAACGACCGGCGCCGGGCCGCGCGCCCGCGACGACTGGTCCTCGGCGACGAGGCCATCGCAGGCTATGACGCGACCTTGAGGCCCTCGACCCGTTCGACCTGCCCGAGTGGCTGGGCGAGGGCGAGGTGACCTGGGAGCCGCAGGGCCCGCATCGCCGGCAGTGCACCTGGTCCGGGGGCGACTCACCGACGGTGAGCGACGTCCTTCCCGTGCGACCTGCTGGCCGTCGACGAGGCCTACCCGGCGCCCGTCGCCGACGACGCCAGCCGCCGGCGCAGCCACCAGGCCTGGCGGCACGGCCAGGTCCACCTGGTCGACCACGACGGCCGCCCGACCCTCGCCGTGCCCGGCACGCGACTTCACCGCCGACCCGGTCCTCGACGCGCTCGGCCGGCTCGCCCGGGCGGTCGGCGCGGCACCCGACCACTACGCCGCGCTGCTGCGCCTGGGCGGAGCCGGGACGGGTCGCGCTAGTCTCGCCTCGTGCCGTTCACCGCGCGAGATCGCGCTCCTCACCAACCCCACCGCCGGCAAGCGGCCGAGGCGCGCGGGCACGCGACGCAGCCCTGCCCCGGCTCGCGGGCCGCCGGGTTCAGTCGTGCGCAACCTCGCCGGCCGCGACGCCGACGAGGCGCTCGACCTCGCGCGCCAGTGCGTGGCCGACGGCGTCGAGGCGCTGGTGGTCGTGCGGCGGCGACGGCATGGTGCCACCTCGGCGTCCAGGCCGTCGCCGGCACCGGCATCCCCCTCGGCGTCATCCCGGCCGGCACCGGCAACGACGTGGCCCGCTACCTCGACCTGCCCGCGCACGCGACCCGGCCGCCGCCGCGGACCGCGTCATCGCCGGGCGCACGCGCACGATCGACCTCGCCCGCAGCGGCGACCGCTACTTCGTCACCGTGCTGGCCGCCGGCTTCGACGCGATCGTCAACGAGCGGGCCAACCGGATGACCTGGCCGCGCGGGCCAGATGCGCTACAACCTCGCCACCCTCGCCGAGCTGCGCACCTTCCGGCCGCTGCCCTACACCCTCGACCTCGACGGCGAGACCCGTCAGCTCGAGGCGATGCTCGTCGCGGTCGGCAACGGCCCGTCGTTCGGCGGCGGACTGCGGATCACCGAGGGCGCGCTCCTCGACGACGGCCTGCTCGACGTGGTGGTCATCAAGCCGATGAGCAAGGCCGGGCTCATGCCGCACCTACCCCAAGCTCTTCAAGGGCACCCACACCACGCACCCGCAGTACGAGCACCACCGGGTGCGCCGGTCACCGTCGCCGCCCCCGGCATCGTGTCGTACGCCGACGGCGAGCGCTTCGGCGCGCTGCCGCTCACCGTCGAGTGCGCTCCGGGCGCGCTCGACGGTGCTCGCCTGAGGCGGGCCGGATGACCGACCACGACCGAGCAGCCGGGATCGCCGGCCGAGCGGCTACGCGCGGACTGCGCACGGCGCAGGCCCACCCGGTGCTCCACGCGACTTCACCGGCCTCTACTCGCTTCCCGCTCGACGACTTCCAGGTGCGCGCCTGCCGCGAGATCGAGGACGGTCGCGGCGTGCTCGTCGCCGCGCCGACCGGCTCCGGCAAGACGATCGTCGGCGAGTTCGCCGTCCACCTCGCCCTCGCAGACCGGCCGCAAGGCTTCTACACGACGCCGATCAAGGCGCTGTCCAACCAGAAGTACCACGACCTGGTCGCGCGCTACGGCGCCGAGCAGGTCGGCCTGCTGACCGGCGACAACGTCGTCAACGGCGAGGCGCCGGTCGTCGTGATGACCACCGAGGTGCTGCGCAACATGCTGTACGCCGGCTCGCGCACGCTGCTCGGCCTCGGCTTCGTGGTGATGGACGAGGTGCACTACCTCGCCGACCGGTTCCGCGGCGCGGTGTGGGAGGAGGTCATCATCCACCTCCCCGAGTCGGTCACGCGTGGTCTCGCTGTCGGCGACGGTGTCGCAACGCCGAGGAGTTCGGCGAGTGGCTGGAGACGGTGCGCGGCGAGACCACCACGATCGTGGAGGAGCACCGCCCGGTGCCGCTGTACCAGCACGTGATGGTCGGGCAGGCGGCTGCTCGACCTGTTCGCCTCCTCCGACGTCGACGCCGCGGCCGGCTTCGTCAAGGAGGGCGCCCCGGTCAACGACGAGCTGCTGCAGGTCGCCCGCGACGACTGGGCCAGCAGCCGGCTGATGCGCGACCGGCGCTCGCCGCGCAAGGGCCGCCCGGGCTCGTCGAAGAACCCACGCCACGTCGGCAACGGCCGCCGGGTCTGGATCCCGAGCCGGGTCGACGTGGTCGAGCGGCTCGACCGCGAGGGCCTGCTGCCCGGCGATCGTCTTCATCTTCAGCCGGGCCGGCTGCGACGCCGCCGTCGAGCCAGTGCCTCGACGCCGGCGTGCGGCTGACCAGCCGCGAGGAGCGCGACGAGATCTTCGCCTTCGTCGAGGACGGCGTGCCGCCACCTCGCCCGACGAGGACCTCGCACGTGCTCGGCTACCACGAGTTCCTCGACGGCCTCACCCGCGGCATCGCCGCCCACCACGCCGGGCTGCTGCCCGACCTTCAAGGAGGTCGTCGAGGAGCTCTTCGTCCGCGGGCTGGTGCAAGGTCGTCTTCGCCACCGAGACCCTCGCGCTCGGCATCAACATGCCGGCGCGCACCGTCGTGCTCGAGAAGCTCGACGAAGTGGAACGGCGAGACCCACGCCGACATCACGCCGGGGGAGTACACCCAGCTCACCGGCCGGGCCGGGCGCCGCGGCATCGACGTCGAGGGGCACGCCGTCGTGCTCTGGCAGCCGGGCATGGACCCGCGCGAGCGTCGCCGGCCTCGCCTCCACCCGCACCTACCCGCTGCGCTCGTCGCTTCCGGCCGTCGTACAACATGGCGGTCAACCTGGTCGCACCAGTTCGGCCGGGCCCGCGCGCGCGAGCTGCTGGAGCACGTCGTTCGCGCAGTTCCAGGCCGACCAGGCCGTCGTCGGGCTCGCCCGCCAGCTGCGCAAGGCCGAGGAGGCGCTCGACGGCTACGCCGAGGCCGCGACCTGCCACCTCGGCGACTTCATGGAGTACGCCGGCCTGCGGCGCCGGATCTCCGACGTCGAGAAGGGCGCCGCAAGGCACGCAGCGCGCCGACCGCGCGCGACGAGGCGGTCGCCTCGCTGGAGCGCGCTCGGCCGGGCGACGTGATCCACGTGCCGACCGGCAAGTTCGCCGGGCTGGGCCGTCGTCATCGACCCCGGCCTCGCCGGCCGACGAGCCGCGGCCCTACGTGCGTGACCGCCGACCGCCAGGCCCGCCGGCTGGCGCTCGCTCGACTTCCCGACGCCCGGTCGAGCGCGTGAGCGCGGATGCGGGTGCCCAAGCACTTCAACGGCCGCAACCCGCCAGTCGCGCCGCGACCTGGCCTCGGCGCTGCGGGAGCGCACCCGGCGCCTCGACGACCGCCGGGCGCCGGCCGGCGGCGACCGGGTGCGCCAGCGGCTCGACGCCGCCACCGACGACCGCGAGATCGCGCGGCTGCGCGCCGAGCTCACGGCGCACCCGTGCCACGGCTGCCCCGACCGCGAGGACCACGCCCGCTGGGCCGAGCGCTGGTTCAAGCTCGCCGCGCGACGCGGCGACCCTGAAGCGCCGGGTCGAGCAGCGCACCAACACCGTCGCCCGCACCTTCGACCGGGTCTGCGACGTGCTCACCGGCCTGGGCTACCTCGACCGGACGACGAGCAGGTGACCGACCGGGGCCGGCACCTGATGCGGCTCTACTCCGAGATGGACCTGCTCGCGGCCGAGTCGATCCGGCACGGGCCTGTGGGACGACCTCGACCCGGCCGAGCTGGCCGCGGTGCTGTCGCTGCTGGTCTTCGAGGCGCGACGCGCCGACGACGCCACGTCGCCGCGGCTGCCCGGGCGGTCGGGTCCGCCAGGTGATCGGCGGAGATGGTCCGAGCTGTGGCGCGAGCTCGACGGCGCTCGAGCGCGAGCACGAGCTCGACTTCCTGCGCGAGCCCGACCTCGGCTTCGCCTGGGCCGCCTACCGCTGGGCCGAGGGCGACGACCTCGACGACGTCCTGCGGCGGCACCGACCTCGCCGCCGGCGACTTCGTGCGCTGGGTCAAGCAGCTGGTCGACCTCGCCGGCCAGGTGGCCGACGCCGCCGGCGACTCCCCGCTGCGGCGCACCGCCCGCGACACCGTCGCCGCGCTGCGCCGCGGCGTCGTGGCCTACTCGTCGCTGGACTGACGCTCGGCCCAGTCGCCGTGCACCACGCCGGGCGCAGCGGGGAGTCCGAGCCCCCAGCGTTCGCTCGAGCTCCACGACCCGGTCGTGGTCGGCGGGGCGTGGCGGGCAGCGTGGCGTCGTAGCTCGCCCAGGTCGAGGTCGCGCGCCACCGCGACCACCTCGGGCGCCACCGCGAGGTAGTCGCGCGGCCGCCTTGATCTTGCCGCGCGGACCGGGACCCAGGTCGGAGTCGGGGTCGTCCGCGGCCGCCACGATGCCCGTCGATGTCGCCGAACCGCTGGAGCAGGGTGGCCGCGGTCTTCTCGCCCGACGCCGGCCACGCCGGGCAGTCCGTCGGAGGCGTCGCCGCGCAGCGTCGCGAAGTCGGCGTACTGGTGCGGCTCGACGCCGTACTTGTCGCGCACGACGGCGTCGGTCACCCGCTCGTGACGCCCCACCCCGCGGGCGATGTAGAGCACGCGGACACCGGCCTCGTCGTCGACCAGCTGGAACAGGTCGCGGTCGCCGGTGACGACGTCGACCGGCATCCCGGCGCCGGTCGCGAGCGTGCCGATCACGTCGTCGGCCTCGTAGCCGTCGGCGCCGACGACCGCGATGTCCGAACGCGTCGAGCACCTCGAGGATGACCGGGATCTGCGCCTCCAGCGGGTCCGGGACCTCCTCGATGTCGGGTGTCGCTGAGCCGGTCACGGCCTCGACCCGGTGCGCCTTGTAGGACGGGATCAGGTCGACCCGCCACTGCGGCCGCCAGTCGTTGTCCCAGCCGCAGACCAGGTGCGTCGGGTGGTACTCGCCGACCAGCCGGGCGATGAAGTCGAGCAGCCCGCGCACGGCGTTGACCGGCGTGCCGTCGGGCGCGCGGACGCTGTCGGGCACGCCGAAGAAGGCGCGGAAGTACATGCGAGGCGGTGTCGAGCACCATCAGCCGCTGCGAGGTCGTCACGCCGGTCATCCTCGCACGGCGGAACGTCCTGTCCGCGTGGCTCCGCACGGTCTAGGGTGCTGCTCGTGGAAGAGACCGATCGCAAGATCCTCACCCTGCTGGCCGCCGACGGCCGGATGTCCTTCACCGACCTCGGCAAGGCCACCGGGCTGTCCACCTCCGCGGTGCACCAGCGGGTCAAGCGCCTGGAGAAGCGCGGCCTGATCCAGGGATACGGCGCCACCATCGACCACGACCAGCTCGGGCTGTCCGCTGACGGCGTTCGTCTCGATCACGCCGATCGACCCGTCGGAGCCCGACGACTACCCGCAGCGGCTCGCCGACATCGCCGAGATCGAGTCCTGCTGGTCGGTCGCCGGCGAGGAGTCCTACATCCTCAAGGTCCGGGTGCCCACGCCGGGCGCACCTCGAGGAGCTGCTGGCCCGGATCCGCTCGGCCGCCAACGTCTCGACCCGCACCACGATCGTGCTGTCCACGCCGTACGAGAACCGGCCGGTCACCGGCTGAGCGTCTCTCGGGCGACCAGCCAGGGGAGCATCGCCAGCAGGGACACCACGCCGGTGACGACGAAGGCGAGCGGGTAGGACCCGTAGGTCGACGAGCACCCCGGCCAGGACCGGCCCGACGATCATCCCGGCGTCCTGCGCCATGGAGTACGCCGCCAGGGCGGGTCCACCCGACCGCTCCCGTCCCACGACGTCGGCCATGGCGGCCTGCTGCGCCGGGTTGAGCGCGCCGGCCCCCAGCCCCGCGACCACCGACAGCACGAGGAGCGGCACGAGCAGGGTGGCCCAGCCCGTGACCGCGGTGGCCACCCCGCTGACCGCCAGCCCGGCCAGCACGAACGGGCGCCGACCCACCCGGTCGGTCAGCCGCCCCGCGGCGGTCAGCCCGGCCGCATTGCCGGCGGCGAAGACCGCGAGCGCGGCACCCGCCACCCACGGCTCCTCGCTCACCACGGCCGCCGCGAACAGCGGCAGGATCGCGTTGCGGACCCCGAAGTTGGACCAGCCGTTGGCGAACGCCGAGGCGAGACCGGCGCGGTACGCGCTGTCGCCGAGCGCCTCGCGGACGCTGAGCGGCGGCAGGGCACTGCCGCTGTCGTCGGCAGGCCGTCCGCTCGCCGGGATGAAGGTGGCGACCACGAGGGCGGCGAGCAGGAGCATGCCGGCGTACACCAGGAAGGGCACGCGGAGCCCGAAGCCGCCCAGGAGGCCGCCCAGCACGGGGCCCAGGATCGCCCCGATCAGGAACGTCGACGCCCAGGCCGCCGAGACCCGTCCACGGATCGCCGGCGGTGCCAGTCGCACGATCATGGCGAGCGCGGAGACCGTGAACATGGTCGACCCGATGCCGCCGAGCCCGCGGAAGACCAGCAGCTGGGTGTAGCTCTGCGCGAAGCCGGTGGCGGCGGTCGAGCCCGAGACGAGCAGCAGCCCCGCGAGATAGACCGGCCGCTCACCCAGCCGGGCCACCAGCCGGCCCCCGGCCGGGGCCGCGACCAGCCGGAAGAACGCGAAGGCGCTGACCACGACCGACGCCGCCGTCGCGCCGACCCCGAAGCTCCGGGCGAACTGCGGCAGGACCGGCACGATCAGGCCGAAGCCCACCGCGATCAGGAAGGTGGAGGCGATCAGGATCCAGATCTGCTGGGGGATCCGCTCCTCGGGCGTGTTCATCGCCCCGAAGTATGCCGACCTAGTGGGCCTGGAGGGCGGCCATCCGCCGGGAGGCCTCGGCCACCTCGGCGGCCTTGAGCGCGGACTCGTCGAGCCGGCCGTGCTCCTGCCCACCAGGCCTGGCCGGCCTCGGGCAGCGTGTGGATCGGGTCGTAGTACTCGTAGGTCGCGACCGAGCGCCTCGGGGTCGTCGGCCTCGATCGAGGTGCGGTAGTTCTTCGTCCAGTAGGAGATGCCGCGCTCGGTGTCGTAGTCGGCCAGCTGGTGCACCCAGCGCTTGCCGACGAACGGCACGTCGCACACGATGCGCGGCGTCGCGAAGCCGGGGAGGTAGCCCATGATGTGGTGCTGCAGCCGCTGGGCCTCGCGCGACCGAGACCCGCCAGTGCTCCGAGAACGGGATCATGTCGCACATGTAGAAGTAGTAGGGCATGATCTGCGCGCCGTCGAGCAGGGCGAAGCACAGGTCGAGCAGGGCGTGCGGGTCGGCGTTGACGCCGTCGCATCAGCACGCCCTGGTTGCGGACGTCGCGGACGCCGGCGTCGAGCATCGCCCGGGTGGCCTCGGCGACCAGCGGGGTCACCGAGTTGGCGTGGTTGACGTGGGTGTGGATCGCCAGCGAGACCCCGCGCGAGCGGGCGATGCGCCGCGACCCGGCCCATGCCGTCGACGACGTCGGGCTGCAGCCAGTGCTGGGGCAGCGCCATCAGCGCCTTGGTGGCGAGCCGGATGTCGCGGATGTTCTCGATCTCGAGCAGCTCGGTGAGGAAGGCCTCGAGCCGCGGCCACGGCATGTTGGCGACGTCGCCGCCGGAGACGACGACGTCGCGCACCTGCGGGGTACGGCGCAGGTAGTCGAGCATGTCGCCGAGCCGGTCGGCGGGCTTGCCGACGAACTTGAGCTTGTCGATGACCGGCGGTGGAGTTGCCGACCAGGTCCATCCGGGTGCAGTGCCCGCAGTACTGCGGGCAGGTCGGCAGCAGCTCGGCCAGCACCTTGGTCGGGTAGCGGTGGGTGAGCCCCTCGGCGACCCACATGTCGTGCTCGTGCAGCGAGTCGCGGGTGGCGTGCGGGTGCGAGGCCAGTCGGTGCGGCGGTCGGAGAAGACCGGGATCATGTAGCGGCGCACCGGGTCGGCGTAGAACGCCTCGGTGAGCGACCCGGCCCGGCCGGCGGTGTCGCGGCGGGGCCATCGTGTTCATCATCTGCGGCGGCACCAGCATCGACATCGTCGCCCGCTCGGCCTGGTCGCGCTCGAGGTCGGCGTAGAAGCGGTCGTCGAGCAGGTCGCCCATCAGCTCGCGGAGCTGCTTGACGTTCTTGACGCAGTGGGCGCGCTGCCACTGGACCGACGCCCAGTCGTCGGCGGTGACGTCGCGCCAGCCCGGGAAGCGGGTCCAGTCGGGCTCGACGAGCTCGACCCGCCGGTAGGCGTAGGGCTGGCCGCTGCCCGCCTCGTCGAGGGACGGGACGGACAGGTGCGGGGCGTGGTCGAGGGCGGCGATGTCGACGCTCAACGGAGCCTCCTGGGCTGGGCGGCCCGGGTGTGGCCGGGCGGGTGGACGGGCCGGTCGTGTCGGTTGTGTCGGCACGGCCGCTTCTGACAGAGTAGGCGGAGAACGTCCGGCAAGTCCAATACATCGACCGCAGGATTTGCTGTCCGAGGTCCGAACTGGAGGGAGGATACGTTGTGACCCAGGCCACGTCAGCGACCCCACCGGGCTGCACCGGGTCCTCGACCGACCCGGCCGTGCTGCCCGCAGGCCGCCGAGCGGCTCGACACCCGGCCCGAGCTGTGGCCCGACGAGGTGCGCATCCGGGTGGAGAAGCTCAACCTCGACGCCGCGTCGTACCGCCAGCTGGAGGGCACGCACACGGCGGCCGACGGCGGGGTCGACGGGGCGGCAGTGCGCGGCGAGGTGCTCGACATCGTCGCGCGACGCGCGGCAAGATGCAGAACCCCGTGACCGGCTCCGGCGGCATGCTCGTCGGCACCGTCGAGGAGGTCGGTCCGGAGTCGCCCCTCGGCCTGGCCGTCGGGCGACCGGGTCGCCACCCTGGTCTCGCTCACCCTGACCCCGCTGGTCATCGAGGACGGCCTGGCGCGGCTGGGACGGCCGCGGCGAGCAGGTGCCCTGCGACGGGTACGCCGTCCTGTTCGGCCGCTCGATCGCGGCGGTCGCTCCCCGACGACCTCGACCCCGACCTGGCGCTGTCGGTGATGGACGTCTGCGGGGCCCCGGCGCTGACCGCCCGCGTGGTCGAGCGCTACGTGGCGGAGCGGCCCGGTGGGGTCACCGTCGCGGTGGTCGGCGGGGCCGGCAAGTCCGGCTCGCTCAGCCTGGCCGCCGCCCGCGCGGCCGGTGCCGCGCCGCACCATCGGCGTGGTGCCGCACGAGGCGGAGGCGGCGCTGCTGCGCGAGCGCCGGTCTGGCCGACGACGTGGTCGTCGCCGACGCCCGCGACCCGATCGCGCTGCGCGACGCGGTCGTCGCGGCCGGCGGCCCGGCCGACGTGACCGTCGTCTGCGTCGACGTCCCCGGCTGCGAGGGCGGGGCGATCCTGGCCACCGCCGACGGCGGCACGGTCATCTTCTTCTCGATGGCCACCTCGCTTCTCGCCGCCGCGCTCGGCGCCGAGGGGCTGGCCGCCGACGTGCACGATGCTCGTCGGCAACGGCTACGTCCCCGGCCACGCGGCGTACGCCATGGAGCTGCTGCGCGCCGACGCCCGGCGTCCGCGCGCTCTTCGAGCGCCGGCTGGCAGCCGTCGTGATGAGGAGAGCCGATGAGCAAGACCGTCGGGCGAGCTCGAGCTCGACCGCGACCAGGTCCGGCAGGCCCGCCGCCTGGCCCGCAAGGTCGGCAAGCCGATCGTCAAGCTCGCCAAGCAGCACACCACCGTCTCGGTCGAGCGGGCCACGCTGCGGCTGGCCGGCCTCTCCGGCGCCGACGCCGACGGGATCCCGTGGGTCAACCGGCTGGTCGACGCCGTCCGCGCCGACGTCGGTCTCGAGCACGGCGTCGCGCTGCCGGTGTGGGACGCGCTGCGCCGCGGCGAGGCCGACGACCTGCCGACGCTGGCCCAGAAGGCCGCCGCCGGGCTCGGTCCGCTTCCGCCTCCCCGAGGGCGCGCGACGCCGACCCGCGCCCGCTCGGCGCGCGCGCACGCGCCGTGCACGGCGGGCATCAAGCAGATCGACGCCCGTCGCCGTGAGCGGGAGCGGCTGATCGCCCGGGTCGGCGACGCCCCGCAGCAAGCCGTGGATCTACCTGATCGTCGCCACCGGCGACATCTACGAGGACATCCCGCAGGCGCAGGCCGGCCGCCCGCGAGGGCGCCGACGTCATCGCGGTGATCCGCTCCACCGGGCAGTCGCTGCTCGACTACGTGCCCGAGGGCGCGACCCGCGAGGGCTTCGCCGGCACCTACGCCACCCAGGAGAACTTCCGGCTGATGCGGGCCGCGCTCGACGAGACGTCGCAAGGAGCTCGGCCGCTACGTCCGGCTGACCAACTACGCCTCCGGGCTGTGCATGCCGGAGATCGCGGCGCTGGCCGGGCCTCGAGCGGCTCGACATGATGCTCAACGACTCGATGTACGGCATCCTCTTCCGCGACATCAACCCGATCCGCACCTTCGTCGACCAGCGCTTCAGCCGCCAGGTCCACGCCCGCGCCGGCATCATCATCAACACCGGCGAGGACAACTACCTCACCACCGCCGACGCCGTCGAGGCCGCGCACACGGTCACCACCAGCCAGCTGCTCAACGAGTACTTCGCCAAGGAGGCCGGGCTCGAGGACTGGCAGCTCGGCCTGGGCCACGCCTTCGAGATCGACCCCGACGTGCCCGACTCGTTCCGGCTCGAGCTCGCCCACGCGCATGCTCGCCCGCGAGCTGTTCCCGGACGCGCCGCTGAAGTGGATGCCGCCGACCCGGCACATGACCGGCGACGTCTTCCGCGGCTACCTGCTCGACGGCTTCTTCAACCTCGTCGGGGCGCTGACCGGCCAGGGCATCCTGCTGGTCGGCATGATGACCGAGGCCGTCGTGACGCCGTGGCTCTCCGACCGCGACCTGGCCCTGCAGAACGTCCGCTACGTCATGAACGCCGCCGGCAACCTGCACGAGGACTTCCGACCCGCGCCCGGACGGCTTCATCGACCGGCGCGCCCGCCAGGTGCTGGGCGAGACGATCGACCTGCTCGAGGAGATCGCCCACGACACCGACGACGCCGGCGACCCGCCGCTGCTCGCCGCGATCGCCGACGGCACCTTCGGCCTGATGAAGCGCCCCGCCGACGCGCGGCCGCGGCCTCGACGGCGTGGCCCGCAAGGCGCCGGCTACTACAACCCGGCGACCGAGATCCTGGAGGAGTGATAGAGCACGCGCGAGCTGACGGGACCGCCATCGTGCGCCCCTACGGCGACACCACCGGCGACGGCATGGTGCAGCTGTCGTTCACGCTGCCGATCGCCGCACTCCAAGGTCGCCGAGGGCGCCGCCGCCCAGCTCGCCAACAAGATGGGCATCGAGCCGGCGCTGGTGGTGCACGCCAAGCCGATGGGGGAGGACTTCACCTTCTTCGTCGTCTACGGCCGGGTCAACCACCTCGTCGACCCGACGCACGGTCGAGGTCGTCGAGCGCGACTACCCGCTGCTGACGCCCAAGGAGGTCAACGCCGCGATCAAGCGCTCGCTGCGCCGCCGGCTGGTCGTGGTCGGCGGCTGCATCGGCACCGACGCGCACACGGTCGGCATCGACGCGATCCTCAACATCAAGGGGTTCGCGGGGGAGAAGGGCCTGGAGTACTACCGCGAGCTCAAGGTGGTCAACCTCGGCGCCCAGGTCTCGGTGCCCGAGCTGGTCGAGCGCGCGCCCGCGCGGAGAAGGCCGACGCCGTGCTGGTCTCGCAGGTCGTCACCCAGCGCGACGCCCACCTGCTCAACACCCGCGAGATGTCGGCGGCCTTCCGCGAGGCCTACCCGGCCGCGCGAGCGGCCGCTGCTGGTCGTCGGCGGACCCCGCTTCGACGAGACGATGGCCGGCGAGCTCGGCGTCGACCGGGTCTTCACCCGCGGCACCACCCCCGGCGAGGTGGCGTCAGCTTCATCGTCCACCGGCTCACCGCGTCCGGCCCCGACACGGCCAGGAGATGGCCTCATGACGGCCGCCGTCGTCGGCACCCGGTCGTGACCCACCGCCGCTACGTGCCCTACTCCCACGCCCACTACGCCGGCAACCTCGTCGACGGCGCCTACTCGCCTCGGCCTGTTCGGCGACGTGGCGACCGAGATGTGCATCCTGCACCGACGGCGACGAGGGGCTGTTCGCGTCGTACTCCGACGTGCAGTTCCGCGCGCCGGTGCGCGCCGGCGACGTCCTCGAGATCACCGCGAGCTGGTCCGGGTCGGCACCCGCTCCCGCGAGCTGGACTTCGCGGTCCACGTCGTCGGCGCGTGGCGCCGCGACCGCCGGACCGACCCGGCGCCGCCGCGGTGCTCGACCGAGCCGCTGCTGGCCACCACCGCGACCGGCACGGTCGTCGTGCCCGCCGCAGCGTGACCCCGGTGCCCGTCGACGACGCCTCGCCCGCGCGTCGTGACGCCTCGGCGACACGCCCGGCGTGTCGGGCGCGACACGCCGTCCGACTGGCGAACCAGGGAAAGCAACTGGTGACCGACGGCACGGCCCTGACCTGCGGGTTCGCGCATCGGCGCAGGTCAGGGGGCGGTTGACATCGGCGCGGTTCGAGAGTCAGAGTGTCCCGGATTCGTCCATGCAGTGCGCGGTCGTGGCGCGGCGTCACGGGCTGGCCGGATCGGGGGCAGGCGTCCAGCCGTCTGCTCGACCGGGCACTCGCGTCGGCGGCGCTGCCCGCGAGGGCGGGATGCGGGAGGGGCCCCGGTGCCGTAGACAACAGCCTCGGCGTCGGCAGCCAGTCGGCGTCGGGTTGGTCCGAAGGCCCCGGCGCCGCTTCCGCGATCCGCGCACCGCTCCGCAGGCGGGTACCTGCTTGTCGGCGTGCCGCGTCCGATGGTCGCGTGCGCTCGCCCTGGCGGCTGCCTCGGGGGCGGCGCGACGCTGGCCTTCGAGCCGGTGGCCTGGGCGTTTCTGGCGCCGCTCGGCGTCGCCGGCGTTCGTGCTGTGCCTGCGCGGGCTGCGACCGCGGCTCGCCTGGCTCCCCGGGCTGGCCTTCGGCCTCGGCTTCCAGTTCGTGCTGCTGGGCTGGATGCGCGCGGTCGGCCCCGACGCGTGGCTCGCGCTCGCGGCGTTGGAGGCGCTCTTCTTCGCGCCGCTGGGGCCGGCGGCCGCGCTGCTGCATGCGGCAGCCGCGCTCTGGCCGCTGTGGACGGCGCTGGCCTGGGTGGCCGACCGAGGTCTGGCGCGGCCAGCTGGCCGTTCAGCGGCATGCCCTGGGGGCGGCTGGCCTTCGCCGTGGTCGGACACCCCGCTGCGCCGAGGCGCTGCCGTGGATCGGCACCACCGGCGTCAGCCTGGCTGGTGGCACTGATCGGCACCGGTGCTGGCCTGGACGCTCGCCGGCGGCTGGCGGAGACCGAGGGCCGTCGCCGCGATGGCGGCGGGCGCCGTGGCCGTGGTCGCCGTGCCCGGCCTGGCGCCGTACACCCTGCCGAGCGACGGCTCGGCCACCGTCGCGGCCGTGCAGGGCGACGTCCCCGGCGACGGCACCGACATCCTGCTCGACCACCGGCAGGTGACCCGCAACCACGTCGACGCCACCGCTGGCGCTCGCGGCCGACGTGGACGCGGGCCGCGAGCCCGCTCCGGACTTCGTCGTCTGGCCGGAGAACTCCACCGCCGTCGACCCGTTCCGCGACGCCGAGATCAACGCTGGAGCTCGACACCGCGGCCGAGGCGATCGGCGTCCCGATCCTGGTCGGCGCGATCGCCGAGCGCCGCGGCCCGGCGACGTGCTCAACCAGGGCATCGTCTGGGACCCGGCAGTCCGGGCGCGGGTGACCGCTACACCAAGCAGCACCCGGTGCCGTTCGGGGAGTACATCCCGTGGCGCGGACAAGCGTGTTCCACGAGCAACTTCGGCCAGCTCGCGCTGGTCCCGCGCGACATGCTCAGCGGCACCCGCACCGAGCCGCTCACCATCGCCGGCGTCCCGGTGGCCGACGCGATCTGCTTCGACGTCGCCTACGACGACGGCGATCCGCGGCCAGGTCGCGCGACGGCGCCCGAGCTGCTGGTCGTGCAGACCAGCAACGCGATGTTCATCCACACCGACCAGATCGACCAGCAGTTCGCGATCACCCGGCTGCGGGCCATCGAGACCGGTCGCACGGTCGTGGTGGCCGCCACCAACGGCCTCACCGGCGTCATCGACGCCCGACGGCAGGGTCGTCGACAGCGCCGAGCCCCGCACCCAGGCGGTGCTGGTCGACGAGCGTCGCGCTGGACACCGGCGTCACGCCCGGCAGTGCGGCTCGGTCCGTGGCTCGGCCGGGGCGCGGTGGCCGCGACGCTGGTGCTGCTCCTGCTGGGGATCCTCCGCCGGCCACGGCGCGCCGCCGAGCGCCTGCTCGCCCGACGGACCGCGGCACCGGGGACGCCCGCCTGACCGGAGCCGGCCGTGCCTGAGCCGGCGCCCGGCGAGCGGCCGACGACCGGCCTCGGCCGGGTCGTGATGGTGATCCCGACCTACAACGAGGCCGACAACCTCGCGTGGATCGTCGGCCGGCTGCGCGCGGCGCAGCCCGAGGTCGACGTGCTCGTCGTCGACGACAACTCGCCCGACGGCACCGGCGACGATCGCCGACGAGCTGGCGGCCGCCGACGCCCAGGTGCACGGTCGTGCACCGCACCGAGAAGGCCGGCCTCGGCGCGGCGTACCTCCACGGCTTCGCGGTGGCGCTCGGAGCGCGGCTACGACGTGATCGGCGAGATGGACGCCGACGGCTCGCACCAGCCCGAGCAGCTGCACCGGCTGCTCGAGGCCCTGCGCGACGCCGACCTGGTGATCGGCTCGCGCTGGGTGCCCGGCGGCTCGGTGGTCAACTGGCCGCGCTCCCGCGAGCTGCTCTCGCGCGGCGGCAACCTCTACGTCCGGACTGCTGCTCGGCATGCCCGTGCGCGACGCCACGGCCGGCTTCCGGCTCTTCCGGCGCACCACGCTCGAGACGATCGACCTCGGATCGGTGCAGCTCGACGGGCTACGTCTTCCAGACCGACCTGGCCTACCGCATCCTCAGCGCGGGGCTGCGCGTGCGCGAGGTGCCGATCGAGTTCGTCGAGCGGGTGCGCGGCGACTCCAAGATGAGCGGCGCAGGTGGCCACCGAGTCGCTGAGGCGGATCACCGTGTGGGGGCTGCGCCGAGCGCCGCGCGCAGGTGCGCGGCCGGCTGGCGTGACGCCGAGGCTGCGCCGATGACCCGTCGCCGCACGGCTGTCGCTGGTGGGTGCTCGTCCTCGCGTTCGTGGTGATGCCGCTGGTGGAGATCTACGTCGCTCATCCAGGTCGGCCAGGTGATCGGCGCCTGGTGGACGATCCTGCTGCTCGTGCTCGACAGCATGCTCGGGCGCCTGGCTGATCCGGCGCGAGGGCGGCCGGGCCTGGCGGGCGCTGCACGAGGCCCTCGCACGCGGCCGGATGCCGGCCACGCGAGCTCGCCGACGGCGCGCTGATCCTGATCGGCGGCACGCTGATGCTCACCCCCGGCTTCGTCACCGACGCTGCTGGGCGTCCTGCTGATCCTGCCGTTCACCCGACCGGTCGCCCGCCGGCTGCTGGCCGCGCGTCGTGGCGCGGCGGCTGGTGGTCGATCGGTCCGGACAGCACGCGTCGCCCCGGCCCCGGGCCCGGTGAGGGGCCCGTGGTCCAGGGCGACGTGGTCGACTGATCCCGTCCGCTTCGCGGGACGTCGTGCGCCGGCACAGCCGGCGCTGACCTGCCGGCCGAGGCCGGCGGGCGTCGAGCCTTGCGCTTCTTGGCGTTGGCGCGGTGCAGGTGCGCCGGGCCGATCTCGCCGCCGCGCAGCAGCTCGAGGCGCTCCTTGAGGATGTCCTCGAGCTCCTTCACCGAGCGACGCTCCAGCAGCATGTCCCAGTGCGTGCGGGCCGGCTTCTCGACCTTCACCTCGCGGCTGGATGCCGGCGGTGCTGAGTGCCTCGGCGCCGCAGCGCGGGCACTCCCAGACCGCCGGGACGTCGGCCTCGACCGACATCGTGATCTCGAACTCGTGCCCCTGCGGGGCACGTGTAGCCGACCTGCTGGCGAGCCGCGAACTCGATGCCGCGCTCGTCCTCGAAGCTCTGGCCGCCGAGCCGCGCGCCACGCAGTGTGCGCTCCGCCATGAGCCACCTCCCGTTGATGTCGATCCCCCGCTGACGTGTGATGTGACGCTCGGCCGGTCGCCGTCCATGACGCGACAACGACGTCTAGACCGTCTCAACTTCCTTCAACGGTAGCGCACCCCGTGCCGAATGATTCCCGCGCAGTCAGAGCGGGCGTCGTCACGGCGGGTCGCGACCTTGGCGCGTGTGACTCAGACCACCCGGGGGAGGGCGTTGCCGGCCTCCGGATGCCGCGCTTCGGGTCGACCCGGCCAGCAGCAGCCCGCCGAGGACGAAGAAGACGATCAGCGCGAGGATCGCCGGGCGGTAGGAGTCGGTGATCTGGTGGACGAGGCCGAAGACCAGCGGCCCCGAACCAGCTGACGTGCCGCGCTCGACGGCCTGGTAGAGCGAGAAGTACTCCGCCTCGCGGCCGCGGCGGGATCAGCAGGCTGAAGAACGAGCGCGACAGCGCCTGGGTGCCGCCCAGCACGATGCCGATGCCGACGCGCGAGCAGCGAGGAACAGGCCGAGGTTCTTCTCGGGCAGGAAGAAGCCGACGATCACGATCACCGATCCAGATCCCGAGGCCGACCAGGATCACCTCTGTGGCGCCGAGCCGCGCGGCGAGCCGCCCGAACAGCAGCGCACCGCCGAAGGCGACGAACTGGACCAGCAGGATGGTGCCGATCAGCACCGCTGGTGTCGAACTCGAGCTCCTTCTCGCCGTACATCGACGCCTGGGTGATCACCGTCTGGATGCCGTCGTTGTAGAACAGGTAGGCGAGCAGGAAGGTCAGCGTCATGCGGGTAGTTGCGCATGTCCCGCAGGGTCGCGAACAGCTGGCCGAAGCTCTGCCGGACCAGGCCCCCGGGCTCGACGCTCGACCGCACGCGGCTCGCGGTTGCGGATGCCGCGGAAGGGGATGATCGTGAAGACGGCCCACCAGATGGCGGCCGAGAGCAGGCTGATCCGCACCGCCATCGCCGGTGCTCGAGCCCGAACGGCAGCAGCGTCACCAACGCGAGGTTGAGCGGCCAGCAGCAGCCCGCCGCCGAGGTAGCCGAGCGCCCAGCCCCGCGAGGAGACCTCGGTCCCGCTCGTCCCGGTCCGGCGATCTCGCAGCAGGATCGCGTCGTAGACCACCAGCGAAGCGCCGAGGCAGATGTTGGCGATGAACATCGATCGCCACGCCGAGCTGCCAGTTGGTCGCCGCTGACGAAGAAGAGCAGCGCCGCCGACGACGCTGCCGGCCCACGCGAAGCCGGCCATGATGCGCTTCTTGCTTGGCCGACGCGGTCGGCGACGGCGCCGACGATCGGCAGGACGCAGCGCCGAGAGGATGGTCGCGACCGGCGATGATGTAGGCGACCAGCGAGCCGGGGGAGACGGCGACGCCGAGGATGCTCAGGTCGGTGGAGCAGGTTGCACCTCGTCGGTGACGAAGCCGCAGGCGTCGCGCTCGGCGACGGAGATGAGGTAGGGCGCGAACAGCACCGTGCCGATCGTGGTGACGTAGGCGCAGTTGGCCCAGTCGTACCAGTACCAGGCCTTCTGCTCCTTCTTCCGAGCCTCCCACACGGGTTGCAGGTTGGCGATGCCGTCCGGCGGCGGAGCGTCGGAAGGTCTCATCCTCGTCCCTTTCTCGGTGGTGACGGTGAGCTGGCCGTGAGCGCGCTCACACCCGGAAGCGTGCTCAGTATGGCGGCCCGACTCGGTCGCGGCCATGGAGTCGCGTACCCAGGGCCCCCGCGTGTCGCAACCGGCGCGCCGGGTCGGGCCGGCCTCGGCGGGAGGCGTACCGTCGGAGCATGGACGCCTTGACGTGCCCTCGCTGTGGAGCCGAGATGACCGAGCGCAGCATCGGAGACGCCCGGGTGAGTCGATGCCCCGACGGGCACGGCGTCTTCCTCGAGCGGGCCGATCTGGGTGCCCTGATCGAGGCCGAGAACGACTGGCACGAGCGTTCGGTGCACGACACCGCCCGGCTCCCGCGGATCACCGCCGACATGACTGCACCCCCGCTGCCGACCTCGCCTCGCGGCTGGGTGGAGACGCTCTTCAGCTGAGGCCAGCCGATCCACCGGGTCGGCGCCCGGGAGCCGTGCGGTTGCCGCCCGTACCGCGGCTGAGCGCGCGGGCAGACAGGCGTCAGTGGAACTCGGTGAGAGACAGCACGTTCCCGTCGGGATCGGTGAACCAGGCGATGCGATCGCCGCTCGGAGTTGTCCACACGCCTTGGCGGTCCTGTCCCATGCCGTCGTACCGAGCGAAGGTGACCCCCACGGCTTCAGCATCATCGACGGGCTGGCACTTCAGTGTGTCGCACGGGCGCCGCCGCACCCACGGCGGCTGGCCGTGCGCCTCGATTCGGCACCTCGGACATGCCGGTGGCCCCGCCGATCCGTGGGTGCGGCGGGGTGTGGGGCGGGGTGGCTACTGGTCGGGTGGGTCGACCGGCGGGTCGACGGGTCGGGGGCAGCCGGCGGTGGTCACCGCGTCGGGCGGGGTGAGGTCGCGGGTGCCGGTGTGGTCCACGACCAGCCGGTAGCCGTGCGGGGTGGTCCAGGCGTAGACCCCGGGCTCGATGATCTGGTAGCGCCACGGGGTGTGGGTCTTCAACCGATGATGGCCGCGACACAACGGCGCCACGTTGCACGAACAGGTCGGGCCGCGGGCCGGGTCGGAGTCGTCGTAGGGGACCGCGTGGTCGTGGTCGCAACCCCGGGCCGGCTTGGTGCACCACGGGAACACGCAGTGGCCGTCGCGCTGGTCGATCAGCTCCTTGAGCCGGTCGGGCAGCTCGTACTGGTCCACCCGGACTGATGCCCGGCCAGGTCGATGATCGGCTTGACGGTGACCACCGCGTCGGGGTGGCCACACCACGCCCGGATGGTCTCGCTGCTGAGGGGGGTGCGGGTGTTCTCACACCGGCCCACCGGGTTCGCACCGGTCAGCGCGTCCTCGGAGACGTGCACGAACAGCGTCACCGGCCGCCGCGGGCGCCGCGCCCCGCCCTCCACCATCGGTTCCTGGTCGAAGGAGAGGGCCAACTGGCTGCCGTCGACATCTCCCCCAGCGCGGTCGCCCGGCGGGCGTCCAACGACTCCGCCGACCCGGCGAGCTTCAGCTGCTCCGCACCCTGGCTCAGTGCCTGGTCCAGCTGCAGGGCATCGGCAGGTCGAGCTCGCCGGTCACCGCGACGGTGCCGGTGAACGACACCTGCTCGGTGTGCACCGCCACGTGCCGGGAGTCAGGCACCTCCGGCGACGGGTTCTCCGGGTCCTCCCGCTCCATGCCCCTCGACCCTGATCTTGGCTTCGAGGACCAGGTGCTCCAGCTGGGTCAGCGACACCCGCCCCGCGACCGCGGCGACCTGCCGGTCCACGAACCCCGCCGCCGCCCGGCTCAGCGTCACCGTCGCCTCGGCCACCCGGACCGCGCGCCAGGCCGGCACCCGACCCGCCTGCACCGCCTTCCACAGCTGCGGCAGCCGCCAGGCGATCTCGAGGCCGTGCCCGATCAACCGACGCCCCGCGTCGGTGGTCACCCCGAGGGCGGTCGCGAACTCCGCGATCGCGTACTCCCCGATCTCCGGGGCACCCTCCCCGGCCAGCGGGACCATGTGCCCCGCCTCCCACCAATAGGCGGCATCGCCGGTGCCGGTCGGCTCATGCAGACGCGGCCCACTCCACCGCAGCGGTCAGCTTCGCCACCCCGGCGGCCTGCTCCGCGATCGACGCCGCGCGGGCCGCAGCCAACACCTGATCCGGAGACCCCGGGACCGGGACCTCCTCGCGGTGGTGGTCGGCTGCTGAACTCATACCCCTAGCCAAGCAGCGACCACCGACAACCAGACCGCTCAGACAGGCCTTTCCACACCCCGCCAGATCACCGTTCCATCACGGAATCCGGGCCGCCGTCCACAGCTGCCGCGACCACGCCCGGGACACTCGTTTCGAGACGCGTCCTCCGCGCGCTCCTCAACCGGCGGCAGCGGCGATGCTCAGATGTCGCGGAAGGTCTCGATGTTGGCGCCGAGGAGGTTGAGCCGCTCGGCGAGGTCCTCGTAGCCGCGGTGGATGACGTACGTCGACCGCAGCACCGAGGTGCCCTTGGAGGCGAGCATCGCCAGCAGGATGACCACGGCCGGGCCGCAGCGCCGGCGGGCAGACGATCTCGGTGCCGGACCAGTGCGTCGGGCCCTCGATCATCACCCGGTGCGGGTCGAGCAGCTTGACCTGGGCGCCGAGCTTGTTGAGCTCGGTGAGGTAGATCGCGCGGTTCTCGTAGACCCAGTCGTGCAGCAGCGTCTGCCCCTCGGCCACCGCCGCGATCACCGCGAAGAACGGCAGGTTGTCGATGTTGAGGCCGGGGAACGGCATCGGGTGGATCTTGTCGAGCGGGCGCGTGCAGCTCGGACGCGCGGGTGGTGAGGTCGACCAGCCGGGTGTGGCCGTTGCGGGCGACGTACTCCTCGGAGCGGGTCGTACTCGAAGCCCATCTCCTCCAGCAGCGCCAGCTCGATCTCGAGGAACTCGATCGGCACCCGCTGGATGGTGATCGACGACTTCGTCACGATCGCCGCCGCGAGCAGCGACATCGCCTCGATCGGGTCCTCGCTGGGCGCGTAGTCGACGTCGACGTCGATGGTCTTCACGCCGGTCACGGTCAGCGTGGTGGTGCCGATGCCGTCGACCTGGACGCCGAGCTGTCTGCAGGTAGAAGCAGAGGTCCTGGACCATGTAGTTGGACGACGCGTTGCGGATCACGGTGGTGCCGGGGTGCAGCGCCGCCGCCATCAGGGCGTTCTCGGTGACGGTGTCGCCGCGCTCGGTGAGCACGATCGGGCGGACCGGCTCGATGGCCCGGTTGACCGTCGCGTGGTAGCTGCCGTCGGTGGCCTTGACCTCGAGGCCGAAGGGCCGCAGCGCCGCCATGTGCGGCTCGACGGTGCGGGTGCCGAGGTTGCAGCCGCCGGCGTAGGGGAGGTCGAAGGTCGTCGGTGCGGTGCAGCAGCGGGCCGAGGAACATGATCACCGAGCGGGTACGCCGCGCGGCCGTCCTCGTCGATGTGGTCGAGGTCGAGCTCGCGCGGCGGCACGATCTCGAGGTCGTTGTCGTCGTTGAGCCAGCGGGTCTGCACGCCGAGGGAGCTGAGCACCTCGAGCAGGCGGTTGACCTCCTCGATCCGGGCGACCTTGCGCAGCGTCGTGCGGCCGCGGTTGAGCAGCGAGGCGCACAGCAGCGCGACGCCGGCGTTCTTCGAGGTCTTGACGTCGATGCTGCCCGACAGCGTGGTCGGGCCGGTGACCCGCAGGTGCGTCGGCCCGGCGCCGAGCGCGACGATCTCGGAGTCGAGCGCCGCGCCGATGCGGGCCAGCATCTCGAGGGAGAGGTTCTGGTGGCCCTTCTCGATCCGGTTGATCGCGCTCTGGCTGGTGCCGAGCAGGTCGGCCAGCTGGTGCTGGGTCAGGCCGCGGTGCTTGCGCGCGTCGCGGATCAGGTTGCCGATGCGGTCCTTGTAGTCCTCAGTCATGCCGACCACGGTATCTCAGATATGAGATACCGCCCAGCCGGCGAGGCCATGGATCGGAGGATCAGCGACCGAAGTTCTGCACCCAGTACGGCGTCCCGTCGGCATTCCGGGCCAGGCCCAGGCCGATCTTGCGGTAGCGCTTGTCGAGGATGTTGCGCCGGTGGCCGCGCGACCCCATCCAGGCCTTCATCACGGCCTTGGCCGTGGGCTGACCGGCCGCGATGTTCTCCCCGACCCTGGTCAAGGACGGGCAGATGCGGAAGACGTCGCTGAGGTCGCGGTGGGCGAAGTCACCGGTGTCGGCCATATGGCGGGCCCAGGGCTGGGCGACCTTCTTGGTCAGGCAGTGGGTCACCCGCAGCGGCTTGCGGCCGTGGTTGCGCCGCACCTTGTTGACGCGCTTCAGCAGGTTCTGCAGCGCCGGCTTGAGCGTGACCGTGCGTGCGGCGGCCGCCGGCTGCCGCTCCGCCGGGGGAGCGGGGGGCGCCGGGGCGGCGCCCGCGGGGGGCGGTGCCACCAGCAGGACGACCAGCAGGGCGACGAGCGGGACCAGCGCGGACCCGAGCAGGGACATGCGACGTGCCGAAGACATGGCGTCCAGGGTAGGGGCGGCGCGGTGGTCACGGGGCGGAACGTCCAAGCCTTGACCTACGGCGACCTGCCTGTACTATCGCGATATATCGCCAATAGATCGCGACTGGAGGTCGGCATGAGGGGCTCGTTCGGATTCGGGGCGTCGTCGGAGGACGGCGCCTGGTGCCACCACCCGCGACGGGGCGACCGAGGCTCCTGGGGAGCGGGCTGGGGTGGCGGCCCGGGCTGGGGCGGCGGTGGCGGCCACGGTCGCGGTGGTCCGCCGCCGTGGGTGGCCGGGCTCTTCGGGCTCGCGCAGGGGATGCAGGCGAAGGGCCCCAAGGTGCGGCGCGGTGACGTGCGGGCCGCCGTTCTCGACGTGCTGCGCGGCGGTCCGCGCAACGGCTACCAGGTGATCCAGCAGATCGAGGAGCGCAGCGGAGGAGCCTGGCGGCCGAGCCCCGGCTCGGTCTACCCCACCGTCTCGCAGCTCGAGGACGAGGGGCTGGTCGAGGCCGACGCGGCCGAGGGCCGGCGTACCCTCCGGCTGACCGCGGCGGGGGAGACCTACGTCGCCGACCATCCCGAGGAGCTCGAGGCGGTCTGGGCAGGCTTCGACGCCCCCGAGCCGGCCGACGACCCGGCCGACTTCGCCAGCCTCAAGCCCGAGATCGGTGCCCTGATGAACGCCGTGTGGCAGATCGTGACCACCGGCACCGACCAGCAGCGCCGCGAGGCGCTCGCGCTGCTGACCGAGACCCGGCGGCGGCTGTACGGGCTGCTCGCCGACGGGGAGGCCGAATGACCGAGCGGCCCTACCCGGACGACCTGCGGCTCAGCGACGCCGAGCGCGACGAGGCAGCCCGCCTGCTGGGGGAGCACTATGCGGCCGGGCGCCTGACGCCGGCCGAGCACGACGAGCGCACCGAGCAGGCGTACGCCGCGCGGACGCGTGGTGAGCTGCCACCGCTGTTCGCCGATCTGCCCGGCGGCTCGCCGTGGAAACCACCCCCTCGTCCGTCCGCGCCCTCGGCAGCCCCCTCGCGGTCGTGGCCCGGCGGCGCCGCGGCCCAGGGCGGGTACGCCGTCTGGCGGCCGGCGCCCACCCGCGCAGGAGTGCCCGCTGTCCTGAAGGTGCTGGCCGCCCTGCTGCTGGTCGTGCTGGTGCTGACGCACCTCCCGTGGATCCTCCTGGGCCTGGTGGCGTTCGTGGTGCTCACTCGAGGCGGACGGCGCCGCTCCTGCGCCGGCTACGCCTCCGCGATGCGGCGTTAAGCCGGCCACCCGGCGCGGCTAGGGTGCTGGGGTGCCGATCGAGCTCCCCGCGGGCTTCACCGCCCCCCTGCCGCCGCCGCACCCCGAGTTCGTCTTCGAGGTGCTCGGTCCGGAGCACAACGAGAGCGACCTGGCGGCCTGGTCAGGGTCGCTCGACCACATCCACGCGACGCCGGGCTTCCGTCCCGACGGGTGGCCGGAGCGCGTCTACACGCTCGAGGAGAACCTCGCCGACCTGGTCGAGCACCGCGACCACCACGAGCGTGGCCTCGACTTCGCCTGGACGGTTCTCGCCCCGCGCGACGAGCAGACCGTGATCGGCTGCGTCTATCTCAAGCCGGACCCGACCGGTCGTGCGGGCGCGGCGGCCCGGGCCTGGGTGCGGGCCGCCGACGCCCACCTCGACGCGGCACTGCGCGCGCACCTGCGCCCGTGGTTCGTCGACGCGTGGCCGCTGTCGGTCCGGTGGGCCTGAGGCGCGCGGAGGGACCTCAGCGGCAGCCGGCCGCCACCGCCCGGACCCGCTGCTGCACCGCCGGGTCGTCGGTGCCGAACGTCGGGTCCCGCAGGGAGCGGACCGGGTAGATCCGGGCCAGCCGGTCGGCGACGCAGGAGGCGACGTCGCTCTCGACCCCCGACTTGACGATCCCGACGCCGACGTAGGCACGGGTCATCGCCAGCTCGAGGGCCTGCGAAGACGAGTTGGACCCGACGGTGGCCTTGCCGCCGGGGTCGCAGGTGCGCAGTGCCACCAGCTCGCCGGCGCGACGGACCTTGGTGCCGGCCTCGGGGGCTGCACGCGACCAGCGCTTGAGCGCACGCAGCATCGAGTCGGTGTCCTCGCGCGTGCGGCCGGCGTACCTCGCCTTCACGCAGGAGGTGCCGTCTCGGTCGAGGGCGACGTAGGCGTCGCCGCCCCAGCCGTCCACCACCCTGAGTGCCTTGGCCGGCGACATCCGCTCGGCGAGCATGAGATACCAGGTGAGGGCGCCCAGCTCGCCCGAGGAGTACTCCTCCTCGTCCTTCTTCGTGCGTGGCACCTCGACCTCGGCGACCGGGGGGGCCCCGGCCAGTGCGTCCAGCGGCCGGAGCAGCGCCAGGTCGTGCTGCGGCGGGTCGCGGAGCAGGTCGTCGACGGCACGGTTGCCACCGTCGGCGGCCGCTGCGGCCACCAGGGCCGAGCCCAGCGCGTAGGGCGAGCTGAGCAGGGTCACCAGGACCTCCGGCACCTCGTCGAGGCGCTTGCCGGCCGTCTTGCCCTGCTGCGCGCGGCCGCGGTCGAGCTTCGCGCGCTGCTTCGTGGACAGTGACGCGCGGTACTTCGCCTCGATCCGCTCCGCGTCACCCTCCGCGATCGCCCGGAGCACCGAGGAGGCGGTGGAGTCGGGGGCTTCCTCGTCGCCCTGCAGCCGGGCGTACTTGCTGCCGAGAGAGAAGTGCTGGTCCTGCAGCACGTGGGTCAGCTCGTGGACCAGCGTCGACCGCACCTCCGGCCGCACTTTGGTGCCCTTGACCGTGATCGTCTCGTCCTCGAGGGAGTAGTAGGCGAGGATGCCGCCGCTCTGAGCGTCGTTCATGGCGGCGGCGAGGTCGACGTCGCCGGTCAGCAGGCCCAGGGCACGCAGCTGGCCGGTCATCCGTTCGATCTCGGCGCGGTCGTCGTCGGTGAGGTCGGTGTCGTCGGTGGTGACGGTCTTCTCGAACTCCTCGGCCGACAGGAAATGCACCTCCACGGGGTGCTCGAACTCCAGACCGCGCTGCTTCTCGGCGATCGTCACATACGGCGCGATCCGCGGGTCCCAGACGTCGGGGTAGGCCTTCGCGTCGGAAGAACCGGCGGGGAGCACGAGGTACACCGTGGCGCCGAGCAGCGCCACGACCAGCGCGAAGAGCGCCCCGAGGGCCCACAACGGCACCCCGCTGTCGTCCGGGGGCCGATAGCCACCGGGGCCGGCGTACCCGGGCGGGGGAGGGTGCGCCGCGGTTCCCGGGGGCCCGTACGCCGGGGCGTAGCCCGGCCCAGCCCCGGGAGGCGGAAGCGGCACCGGGTCGCCGTGCGGCTCCGGCACCGGACCAGGCATGAGTCCGCCCCACTCGCTCATGCCCGCGAGAGTAGAGGCGACCCGCGGGCCGCGTGGCGGAACGGAGGAATCCACGCGGCCGCGCGGGGGGTGCCGACCTAGTCCGATGGGGTGATCTCGGCCCGATCGGGCCCGCCCCGCGTCGTGGCGCGTTCTCCTGGAGAGGTCCTCGAGGCAACCGATCGAGGCCACCGCGCGTCGTATCAGAGAACGCCCCCGGTGGTCCTCAGAGGAAGAGAGGAGTGGTTCCGATGTGTGAGTCCAGGCTCAACGGCGGCGTGCTGACCTGCCAGCGTCCGGCCGGCCACGGTGGCGGTCACGTCTA
The DNA here is from genome assembly GCA_963719955.1 of uncultured Actinomycetota bacterium. Taxonomy (GTDB): domain Bacteria; phylum Actinomycetota; class Actinomycetes; order Propionibacteriales; family Nocardioidaceae; genus Nocardioides. The sequence goes on from CAVRDV010000002.1 coordinate 1,835,774, forward strand.
CCACTGCGACCACGGGTCCTGGGTCGCGGACCGGCACGACCGCGACTGACCGGACGCCGGTCGCCCGACGGCTGCGGCACGTGGTCTTCTAGTCTCCTGTCATGGAGCTGCACGTCCTGGAGGTGGGGGATCGCGGGCCCCGCATCGTCTTCCTGCACGGTCTCTTCGGCCAGGGCCGCAACTTCTCCCAGATCGCCAAGGCGCTCACCCCGGACTATCGATCCGTCCTGCTCGACCTGCCCGACCACGGCCGCTCGCCGTGGACCGACGAGGTGGGCTACGAGGCGATGGCCGGCGCGGTCGCCACCACACTGCAGGAGCGCTACGCCGGCGATCCGGCGATGCACGTCGTCGGCCACTCGATGGGCGGCAAGGTGGCGATGCTGCTCGCGCTGCGTCATCCCGAGCTGGTCGACCGGCTCGTGGTGGTCGACATCTCGCCGGCCGAGAGCGAGGGTGCGGGGGAGTTCGAGCACCTGCTCGACAGCCTCGCCGGGCTCGACCTCGGCTCGCTGACCCGCCGCTCCGACGCCGACGAGGCGCTGGCCGGGGCGATCCCCGACGACCGGGTGCGCGGCTTCCTGCTGCAGAACCTCCGGTCCGGCCCCGCCGGGTTCACCTGGCGCGCCAACCTGTCGCTGCTCCGCCGCGACCTCGCCACGATCGGGGGCTTCCCCGCGCTCGAGGGGAGCTTCGACCAGCCGGTGCTGTGGGTCGCGGGCGACCGGTCGGCGTACGTCCAGGACGAGCACGCCGACGACATGAAGCGGCTGTTCCCGCGCACCACGGCGGTCACCATCAAGGGCTCTGGCCACTGGGTGCACTCCGAGCAGCCAGAGGCGTTCGTCTCGGCCCTCCGGGTCTTCCTCGGGGCGGCCGACCGAGCGTGACGAAAGCGGGGCCGGGATTGGCCCGGCTCGACGCCTCCTGACCCTGCCGCGCTTCGTCGTCCTGGCTAGGCTGAGCCGCCGGCGGGCGCCCGCCGGGGGAGAGGAGAGGCGTGATGGCGACGAAGGCCGGCACGAAGGCCAGCAAGGCGCGGGCGACGACCGCCAGCCGAGCGGACGGCGGCCACCCCGCCGACGCACACGACCTGATCCGGGTCCACGGCGCGCGGGTCAACAACCTGCGCGACGTGAGCCTCGACATCCCCAAGCGCCGGCTGACGGTGTTCACCGGCGTCTCCGGGTCGGGCAAGAGCTCGCTGGTCTTCAGCACCATCGCCGCGGAGTCCCAGCGGATGATCAACGAGACCTACAGCGCCTTCGTGCAGGGCTTCATGCCGACGCTGGCGCGTCCTGACGTCGACGTGCTGGAGGGGCTGACCACGGCGATCATCGTCGACCAGGAGCGGATGGGCGCCGACCCGCGCTCCACCGTCGGCACGGCCACCGACGCCAACGCCCTGCTGCGGATCCTGTTCAGCCGGCTCGGCGAGCCGCACCTCGGTCCGCCCAGCGCCTTCGCCTTCAACGTCGCCTCGGTGTCGGCCTGCGGGCGCGATCACCGTCGAGAAGGGCAACCAGAAGCGCGAGCACGTCACGTTCAGCCGGACCGGCGGGATGTGCCCGCGCTGCGACGGTCGTGGCTCGACCAGCGACTTCGACCTGACCGAGCTCTACGACGCCACCAAGTCGCTCGACGAGGGCGCGATCACCGTGCCGGGCTACAGCATGGACGGGTGGTACGGCCGGATCTACAAGGGGTCGGGGTTCTTCGACCCCGACAAGCCGCTGGCCAAGTACACCAAGCGGGAGCTCTTCGACCTGCTCCACAAGGAGCCCACCAAGATCAAGGTCGACGGCATCAACCTCACCTACGAGGGGCTGATCCCCAAGATCACCAAGTCGATGCTGTCGAAGGACCGCGAGTCGATGCAGCCCCACATCCGGGCCTTCGTCGACCGAGTGGTCACCTTCACGACGTGTCCCGACTGCGAGGGCACCCGCCTCAGCGAGGGCGCGCGGTCCTCGAAGATCCGCGGGCTGAGCATCGCCGACGCCTGCGCCATGCAGATCAGCGACCTTGCGACCTGGGTCGGCGAGCTCGACGAGCCCTCGGTCGCACCGCTGCTCGTCACGCTTCGCGACACGCTCGACTCGTTCGTCCAGATCGGGCTCGGCTACCTGTCCCTCGACCGGCCGGCCGGCACCCTGTCGGGCGGCGAGGCCCAGCGCACCAAGATGATCCGGCACCTCGGCTCCGCGCTCACCGACGTGACCTACGTCTTCGACGAGCCGACGATCGGCATGCACCCCCACGACATCCAGCGGATGAACGACCTGCTCCGCCAATTGCGCGACAAGGGCAACACGGTGCTGGTGGTGGAGCACAAGCCCGAGGCCATCGAGATCGCCGACCACGTCGTCGACCTGGGGCCCGGCGCGGGCGCCGCGGGCGGCGAGGTCGTCTTCGAAGGGTCGGTCGAGCAGCTGCGCGGCACCGACACCCTCACCGGCCGGCACCTCGACGACCGCGCCTCACTGAAGCCGGAGGTCCGCTCATCGGCGGAGCAGCTGGAGATCCGAGGCGCCGACACCCACAACCTGCAGGACGTCGACGTCGACCTGCCCTTGGGGGTGTTGTGCGTGCTCACCGGCGTGGCTGGCTCCGGCAAGAGCTCGCTGGTCCAGGGCTCGGTCGCCGGACGCGAGGGGGTCGTCGTGGTGGACCAGGCGCCGATCCGCGGGTCGCGACGCAGCAACCCCGCGACGTACACCGGGTTGCTCGACCCGGTCCGCAAGGCTTTCGCCAAGGCCAACGGGGTCAAGCCGGCGCTGTTCAGCGCCAATTCCGAGGGCGCCTGTCCGACCTGCAACGGGATCGGAGTCGTCTACACCGAGCTGGGCTTCCTGCAGACCGTGGCGAGCACCTGCGAGGAGTGCGAGGGCCGGCGGTTCCAGGCGAGCGTCCTCGACTACACGCTGGGCGGCAAGAACATCGCCGACGTGCTCGCGATGTCGGTGGCCGACGCCGAGCAGCACTTCGCCGAGGGGGAGGCGGCCACGCCCGCGGCCCACAAGGTGCTGCGCCACCTCGTGGACGTGGGCTTGGGTTATGTCAGCCTGGGTCAGCCGCTGACCACGCTCTCCGGGGGAGAGCGTCAGCGTCTCAAGCTGGCCACCCACCTCGGGCAGAAGGGCGGCGTCCTGGTCCTCGACGAGCCCACGACGGGCCTGCACCTCGCCGACGTCGAGCAGCTGCTGGCGCTGCTGGACCGGTTGGTCGATGCCGGCAAGTCGGTGATCGTCATCGAGCACCACCAGGCCGTGATGGCGCACGCCGACTGGATCGTCGATCTCGGTCCGGGCGCCGGCCACGACGGTGGCCGGGTGGTCTTCGAGGGCGCGCCGGCCGACCTGGTCGCCGACCGCTCGACGCTCACCGGCCAGCACCTGGCGGCGTACGTCCGCGCCTGACAGGCGGCACCAGAGGGCCTCGGTGGTTTGCGGCCCGGACCCGCGGGGTAGGACCCGGTCGACTGCCGACCATGGAGGGGACCGTCGATGTCGGAGTACTCCGCCCTGCTGGGCACCGTGGCGCGGATCGCCGATGCCGCGATCGAGTGGGACATGCGCCAGCTGGGCTGGTGGAAGGGCGAGCACGGCTGGATCTCCGACGTCACCGTCAACGCCGCGACGACCTACCAGCTGGACTTCACCGGGATGTACGTCCGCGACCTGCACTACGACGAGACCTACCGCGTCGGTGAGGGCGCGTTCGCGCACACCGACTTCCGGGGGCTGTGGCGCAGCTGGTACGAACGCGCCAACGAGGCGTTCCGGCCGTGGCTCGGACTGCCCGACCCCGCGGACTTCGACGCGCCGGTGAGCACGCTGCACGCCGCAGCCAACGCCCTCAACGTCACCACCACGGTGACCTCGTCCGGGTCGGCGGCCGAGTCGACGCTCGAGTCGGGCAACGGCGACCTCGACGCCAACCTGCTGTCGCTCACCGGTGAGATCATCGCGATGAACGGCCTGACCATGGACGCCTTCGCCCGCGGCTACAGCAACCGGCTGCCGGGGGTGGTCCGGGGTCAGCTGGCGATCACGGCGATGCTGGGCTGCTGCCTCACCGCGGAGCAGAACCTCTGGCGCCAGGCCCGCGCCGACGTGACCCGGCTGGCCGACGACGTGCTGACGGTGATGCAGCGGCGCGGAGGGGGAGGCGGCGGCGAGACGCTCTCGGTGATCGGCGCCGTCCTCGCCGGCGCGAGCCTGTTCTTCACCTCGGGGGCGAGCGCCGCGGTGATCAAGAACGGCCGCGCGATCGTGGGCCTGCTCGGCGGCTTCCTTCCCGAGGAGGAGGCGCTCACGCCCGCCCAGGAGTCCCTCTCCGGGGGCACCCCGAGCGAGGTCCACGGCAAGCTGCTCGACGCGTTGGAGGCGCTGCGCTCCGGCGTGCGCGGCGAGGAGGGTCTGATCCGCGAGAGCCTGGTCGGCTCGGCCGCCGAGGTCAGCGCCCGCAGCCCCGACGCCTTCGACCTGGGTGACCGCCCCGGCCTGCTCCGGGCTCCACTCGACGAGGTGCTCCATCCGGCCGACATCGCGGTGAAGCCCGACACGCTGGTCTTCCTGGGCACCGACGTGGTGCCCGGCATCGTCGGCGCGCTGCGTGGTGCGCGGGCGACCGCGCAGGGGGCACGGGGGGCGGCGCCGTGGGAGCGACACGCCGACATCGGGCTCGGGCCCCAGGGTGCCTACGCCGAGTGGGAGGCCTTGCACGGCCAGCTGCTGGACGTCCTGACGAGCACCTCACGGACGCTCGGCGACGTCGGCGACAGGCTGGTCGACGTCGCCGCCCAGTTCGTCGAGGTGGACCGGACCGTGAGCACCGACTACGCGCTGCCGGGCGGGCTCCGGGTCTGCTGACCCTGCGGGTCCGCCGGTGCGCTGCGCCCGGCGTGGCACGATGGCGGTGCTCGGCTCGTCTCGTCGGGCCGGCACGCTCATCCACCCGCGCGTCCCCGGTGATCGGAGCCCAGCGATGTCCACGAGCGCGTCGACGTGCCGCTTCGACAACGAGCGGGGCCAGCGGCTCCACGCTCGGTTGGAACAGCCTCTCGGGGCGTCGCGAGCGACGGCGGTGTTCGCCCACTGCTTCACCTGCTCGAAGGACCTCAAGGCAGCCCGCCAGCTGTCGCGGTCTCTGGCTCAGCGCGGGATCGCGGTGCTGAGCTTCGACTTCGCCGGCATCGGGTCGAGCGACGGCGACCTCGCAGCCAGCACCTTCTCCACCGATGTCGACGATCTGGTGGCCGCGGCCGACTACCTGTCCTCGGCGCTCGCGCCTCCGTCGCTGCTGGTGGGTCACTCGCTGGGCGGAGCCGCCGTGCTCGTCGCCGCGACCCGCCTCGACAGCGTGCGAGCGGTGGCAACCATCGGTGCGCCCGCCGACGTCGCGCACATCACCTCGCTGTTCACCGACGACCTGGACCGCATCGAGGCCGATGGTGAGGCCGAGGTGGACCTGGCTGGACGGCGCTTCACGATCAGCCGAGCCTTCGTGGAGGATCTACGCGCGGTCGAGCTGACCGACATCGTCTCTGACCTGCGGATCGCCACGATGTTCCTGCACGCTCCCTTGGACAACACGGTGGGGATCGAGAACGCGTCACGGCTCTACACGGCCGCGCGGCATCCCCGCAGCTTCGTGGGGCTGGACGGAGCCGACCACCTGCTCACCGATCCGGCGGACGCCCGGTACGCCGCGGACATGATCGCCACCTGGGCCCAGCGCCACCTCCCCGACCTCCCGTCGATCAGCGACGACACGCCGATGGCTCGCAGCGACGGCGACTACGGCGACGGGGGAGCACGTTCGACCACGGACAGGCACCTACGGGCCGATGTCGAGACCCGCGGGTTCCTGCTGCGCGCCGACGAGCCGGCCTCGGCCGGGGGCGCCGAGACGGGTCCGACGCCCTATGACTACCTTGCCGCCGGCCTGGCATCCTGCACGACCATGACCATCGAGATGTACGTGGCGCGTAAGGGGTGGGCCCTGGATGCTGCGCACACCGAGGTGACCTTCGATCGGGTCCACGCCGACGACTGCGAGGCGTGCGAGCACTCCGACGGCCATATCGAGCGCTTCACCCGGACCGTGTCGCTCGTCGGAGACCTCACCGAGGAGCAGCGCGAGCGCATCCTGTCGATCGCCAACCGCTGCCCGGTCCACCGGACCCTGGAGGGCAGGATCGAGGTCCACACCTCTCTCGAACCTCTTCCTGGCAACGCTGGGTGACCCGTGCGTCCGCCGGCCCGCTCCGGCCGGCGTACGTCTCGGTCAGGAGCCGCCACCGCCGGCCTTGCGTCGGTGCACCTTGGGCGTCGCGCCTCCGGCCACCTCCGAGCCGTGCACCTTCTCCCGGGCGACCGCGGGGTCGACGCCGTGGTGGCGCTCCTTCTTGCGCTCCAGCGCCTCACGCATCTTGGCCTTCACGTCGTCGTTGGCATGCTCGGGCATGGAGGACCTCCGGTGGCGTGGTGGGCGTTGCGTAGGACTCCACCATGTCAGGCCGCGCAACCTCCGGCGACCGAGCAACCAGGGTGGCACCTCAGGTCGTGCGCCGGCCGGCGTACTCCTCGAAGGCCGCGACCACCTCGGCCGAGGACCGACGGGCACCGGTCTGGAGGTACTCCATCGCCCGCAGCGAGGCCTCGTGCGCGTCCAGGCTGGACCCGGCCACGACGTCCTCCACGACTCGGCAGTAGTAGTCGTGCTGGTGGGCGTCGACGAAGGTGTAGTGGATGCACACATCGGTGTGGCCGCCGATCAGCAGCAACGTGTCGGCTCGCAGGCCCTTGAGCAGGATCTCCAGCTCGGTGCCGAAGAAGCAGGAGTAGCGACGCTTGCGGATGACGTAGTCGTCCGGGCGCACGCCGAGGTCGGGGGCGATCTCGGTGCCGGGGTCGCCCTCGAGCAGGTGCACGTCCTCGGCGCCGTCGAGCTCCCGGCCGAAGTCGACGAGGTCGCGTCGGTGGGCCTCCTGGAAGAACACCACCGGGACGTCGCACTCGCGCGCCTTGGCGACCAGCGCCGGGGCGCGGTCCATGGCCTCGGCATAGCCGGGCATGAACGGGATGCTCGACTCGCCGGGCTCGTCCGAGCCGCCGCCTTGGATGTCCACGACCACCAGGACCGGCCGGCCCTCGATCAGCCGGTGCTCCTGCGATGACGACATCGTGCCTCCTCGGTGCGTCGTCGGGCAGGGCCGGGTACGGCGCGTCTCGTCCGGGCGACGCCGGTGACCGGCGCGGCCGTCGTGACGCTAGCAGGCAGGCCCGGACGCGGGCGCGTTCCTCCAGTTCATCTCGCTTTCTTCCTGGTAGGGTGGAAGCGTGGCCCTGAACATCAAGGATCCCGAGACCGACCGGCTGGCGAGAGAGCTGTCCCAGGCGACAGGAGAGAGCATCACTGTCGCCGCCCGGATCGCCCTCGCCGAGCGGTTGGCCCGTGTCCGCGCGCGCCGCGCTGCAGCCGGGCAGGCAGCGGATCTCGAGGCCATCCTCCAGAGGGGGCGCGCTCGGGCCGTGCTCGACGACCGCGCAAGCGATGACGTTCTCGGCTACGACGAGCACGGACTGCCGGGTTGACGATGACGATCACCGTGGACACCTCCGCCTTGGCAGCGGTGGTGCTCGGGGAACCTGACGCCGAGCGGTTCACGGCCACCATGGTGGCTCACGCCGGCGACTGCCTCATCAGCGCTGTCACCCTGGTCGAGGCCGGGATCGTCGTGGAGGCCAGACAGGGAGAAGCCGCCGCGCAGGATCTCCGACTGCTGGTGGATCTGATCCGCGCCGCCGTCGTGCCGGTCGACGAGGCCGCGGCATCGGTCGCGCTCGCAGCGTGGCAACGGTTCGGCAAGGGACGGCACCAGGCGGGCCTCAACTTCGGTGACTGCTTCTCCTATGCACTCGCCAAGGTCTCCGGTGCGCCGCTGTTGTTCAAGGGCGACGACTTCGTGCAGACAGACATCGCCCGGGCCACCTGAGAGAGTCCCGACGCTCCGCGCTTGCCCGGTCCCTCGGATGTTCGCCGATAACTGACATTATGTCACCTCGTGTTGCGGGGACCCCGATCCCCTGAGGTCGCTGAGCTGCCCCGGTGTGGGCGGGCAGGTGTCGGGCCGCCTGGATCGACACCGCCACCTCTCCCCACGGCATCGGCTGGTCCAGCACGGCCTGGCCGTCGTGCTGGAGCACAGTGCCAGGTCGTTGAGGGCGAGGTGCGCGAGGACCTGGGCGGCGTCCCACTCACGGTCGGGTGGGTCGCCGAAACCGCCCCGGGACGCCTCGGCGAAGAACGCGTCAGACGCCATGGCGAGGTCGCCCAGGTCCACCGCCGGGTCCGCTCGGTGAACGCCTCGAAGGCGGTCTGCGGGTCACAGCGCACCCACGTGGCGCGCACCACCGGCGGCACGCTGCGGGCCGTCGTCTCGGTCATCTCGTCTCCTCGTCTCGCTCGGCGTGGTCGACGTAGGCCGCGAACTCCGCCAGCGCGTCGTCCCAGAACGCGTCGACCCACGCCCGCAGCTCGGCCAGGCCGTCGGGGTCGACGCGGTAGAGCCGCCTGGCCCCGCTGGCGCGACTGCGCACCAGCCCCGCCCCCGCCAGCACCTTCAGATGCTGGGAGACGGCAGGTTGTGACACCTCGACCGCGTCGGTGAGCTCGCGGACGGTGCGCTCTCCCCCGTGCAGCAGCTCCAGCACGTGACGGCGGGTCGGCACCCCGAGGGCGTCAAGAACGCGCGCAACATCACTCATCACTTATGATAAGCATAGGCTTATGATAGCCGTCAAGTCGCCGGCCGAGGGGAGCCTCCGTCAGCCGAGCACGCCCACCGCGGTGGCGTAGTCGGGCTCCTGCCCGATCGCCGGGGTCAGCTGGGTGTGCAGGACGGTGCCGTCGGTGTCGATCACCACGACGGCGCGGGCCAACAGCCCGCGCCAGGGCCCGTCGACCATCGTGACGCCGTAGTCCTCGCCGATGCTGCTGCGGAAGGCCGAGGTCGTGATGACCCGGTCGATCCCCTCGGCCCCGCAGAACGACTTGAGCGCGAACGGCAGGTCCTTGCTCACACAGATGACGGTGGTGTTGTCGAGCCCGGCCGCGAGCTCATTGAAGGTGCGCACGCTCTGTGAGCACACTCCCGTCCCCACGCTGGGGAAGATGTTGAGCACCAGGCGCTGCCCGGCGTAGGACGAGGACTCGAGGTCGGCGACGTCGGCATCGACGACGGTGAACGCCGGGGCCTTGCCGCCGACCTCCGGCAGATAGCCGACGGTCTGGACGGTGGTGTCTCCGAGGGTGGTGGTTGCCATGGATGCTGTCTAGCACAGCCGCGCAACCGGCAGCATCCTGCAACAGTGACCCCATGCGGCCGCCCACCCCGTTCCTCTGCGTGGATCTCCTGCGCCTCGAGGCCAACGTCACCCGGGTGGCGACCTGGGCCGCCGACCACCAGCTGGCGCTGCGCCCCCACGCCAAGACCCACAAGACCCCGCAGATCGCGGCGCTGCAGCTGGCGGCGGGCGCGGGGGGGCTCTCCGTGGCCACCGTCGGCGAGGCGGAGGTCTTCGCCCACCACGGCGCGGACGACCTGTTCGTCGCCTACCCGCTCTGGGTCGACGAGGACCGGGCCCGGCGGTTGCGGGCGCTCGCAGACCGGGTGACCCTCGCGATCGGCGTCGACTCCGCCGAGGGCGCCGTCCAGGCCGGCCGCCTGCTCGCCGGGGCCTCGGTCGAGGTGCTGGTCGAGGTCGATGCCGGCCACCACCGGAGCGGAGCGCCCGCCTCGGAGGCCGACGAGGTCGCCGCACCAGCCCTCGACGCCGGGCTGACGGTGCGCGGTGTCTTCGCCTTCCCGGGTCACAGCTATGCGCCCGATGCCAGGGCCTCGGCGGCGCAGGACGAGGCCCGCGCCCTGAGCGAGGCCGCCGACCGACTGCGCGCGCTGGGCCTCGACCCGGTCGTCAGCGGTGGCTCCACGCCCAGCCTCGACCACACCGAGAGCTCGGTGCTGACCGAGGTGCGACCCGGGGTCTACGTCTTCGGCGACGCCCAGCAGTGGGAGCTCGGCAGCTGCTCCCCCGACGACATCGCACTGAACTGCCACGCCACCGTCGTCAGCCGACGGCCCGGTCGCTTCGTCCTCGACGCCGGCAGCAAGGCGCTCGGCGCCGACCGGGCGCCCTGGGCCAGCGGTTTCGGGCGGCTGCTCGACGACCCCGATGCCCGGGTGGTCCAGCTCTCCGAGCACCACGCCGTCGTCGAGAGCCCCTCCCCTCCCCTGCCCCTCGGGGCGACGGTCCGGGTTGTGCCCAACCACGTCTGCAACGCCGTCAACCTCGCCGACGAGCTCTGGGTGAACCAGGGCGGCGCGCTCGCCCCGTGGGCCGTTGCCGCCCGGGGCCGGAACGCGTGACCGACCGCCGTACCATCTGCGCCATGCGTCGACCGACCTCGTTCCCGGCCGCCACCTCCCGGGCCGCCGTGACCTTGGCGGCCCTCCTGCTCCCCCTGTCCGCGCTGGCGGCCTGCGGCGCCGAGCAGCAGGTGGCCGCGGACCCCGTGCCCTGCACCTTCACCCCGGGCGGCGAAGCCGCCAAGCCGGCCGATCTGCCGCCCGACCAGGCCGCCGTCAGCACCGATGTCGACGTCACCATCGCCACCTCGCAGGGCGACCTGCACGCCACCCTCGATGGCGCCGGCGCGCCCTGCACGGTGACCTCGTTCCTGTCGCTCGCCGACCAGGGCTACTTCGACGACACCCCGTGCCACCGGCTCACCACCCAGGGCATCTTCGTGCTCCAGTGCGGCGACCCAGGCGGCAACGGCTTCGGCGGACCGGGCTACACCGTCCCCGACGAGTACGACGGCTCCGAGACCTACCCCGCCGGCACCCTCGCGATGGCCAACACCGGCACGGCCGACAGCGGCGGCTCCCAGTTCTTCCTGGTCTACGAGGACACCGAGCTTCCCCCGCAGTACACCGTCTTCGGCACGCTCGACGGTGACGCCGTCTCCGTGATCCGCTCGCTGGCCGCCGCGGGCTCGACCCCGGAGGGCGACGGCGCGCCCAACACGTCGGTGCAGATCACCGACGTCACCGAGGACTGAGCCTCGCCTCGGCTCTCAGCCGCGCGCAGCGCCGCCCGCCCGCGTCTCGAGCAGCTCCTTGAGGCGCGCCAGGTCGCCGGTCATCGCGCGCCGCATGGCCACGACCATCGCCGGCGCCGCAACTCCGGCGAAGCCCGACGGCTCCCCGGTGTTGTGCAGCGTCATCAGTGTCGACCCGCCCGCGACCTCCTGCCAGGTGTAGGTCGTCTGCATGGGAAACGGCCCCTGGGCGGTGCGCATCACGAGCCGCTCGCCGGGCACCAGCTCGACGACCTCGTAGGTGTAGGCCAGTCGGCGCCGAAGGAAATGGGCCACGAAGTCCATCCGCGAGCCGACAGCCACCGGAGGCGGCGTCTGCCACTCCACCGACGAGATCCGGGAGTACCACGTCGGTGCGTATGTCGGGTCGCCCGCGAACGCCGCGACCTCGGCGACCGGCCGGGCGATCACCGTCTCGACCTCGACGTCGACGGCCATGAGGTCAGTCCTGCTCGCGCGGGGCCAGCTCGCCGAGCTCGTAGGCCGCGGGCTCTCCCGCGGCGACCGTCCGGCCCACGGTGCAGAGTCGCTCGCGCGACTGGCCCAGCGCCCGGGGCAGCACGGCGCGCGCCGCGTCGCCGTCCTCACCCTCCGGGAAACGCAGGTCGAACACGAGCCTGAGGTCGGTGAGCCGGTTGCCCTGGTCGTCACGGATCTTCTCGCCGGTCGCCTCGGCCTCGAAGACGACGGCCGACGCGCGCTTGCGGGTGATCAGGTCGAGGTCGATCGACGTACACCCGGCGAGCGCGGCCAGCAGCAGCTCAGTGGGGGTGAAGTCGGGGTCGCCGCCTGAGCCGATCGGCAGCACCCCACCCCGCCTGTTGGTGGCGAGGTAGCGCCCCTCGCCGATCTTGTGCAGCCGGACCGAGCGGTGATCGTCCTGAGTCGTCATGGGGCCAGCCTGCCACCGCGCGCCGCGGCCCGGCGCGCCGAGGCGGGCACGCCCACCCCGTCGGGGACGTCGGGCGCCGGGTCAGGGTCGCCCGCGGCCAGCCGGAGCGGCACCACACCCGCCCACACCTCGCGAGGCTCGTCGTCGTCGGGGTCGTGGGCGTCGCTGCGCCCGATCTTCACGCTCCACCGGTCCAGCGGGAGCCGCAGCACGAGCGTGGCCGCGAGCTCCTTGCGGGAGCTGGTGCGCAGCTCCGCCGAGCGACCGGGAAGCAGGTGGTCGGAGAGGGTGTCGAGCGCCCGCTCCTTGGCATCGCCCTCCAGCACCTCCGCGACCCCCAGCACCACAGCGCATCGATAGTGCATGGAGCTCTCGAAGAGCGAGCGGGCGAACACCAGCCCGTCGAGATGGGTCACGGTGACGCAGACCTCCGTGCCGGCGCCCTGACGCAGCACCCCCGCGCCGGTGGAGCCGTGCAGCAGCAGCGCGTCGCCGTCGCGGGCGCACGCGAACGGCAGCACCACCGGGCAACCGTCGCGCACCACGCCCAAGTGGGCGACCAGCGCCTCGTCAAGGATCGCGTCGAGGTCGGCGCGGTCGTCGGACTGGTACTCCGGAAGGCGGCGGACCCGCAGCTCGTCGTCCACGTGCGGACGATAGCCCGCTCGGCCGGTGCCGCCCAGAGCAGGGGACGCGGACGTCCCCGGCCCTGGTGGCGCCGGGGACGTCCAGTCGCCGATCAGCTCCTGGCCGAGACGGCGGTCACTCGACGACGAGCGTGAACACCTTCTCGCCCTTGATGACCCGGTCGGACGGCGGCGACGCCTGAGTGCGCTCGTAGGACTTGCCTCGGCCGTTGCCGTGGATGTAGGCCACGACCTGGTCGTTGCGGACGTAGTCGTCCAGGCGCTTGAGCAGCTGGTCGACGTTCTTCGAGCCCCAGATCCGGTTGCCGACCGACGCGCCACCGGAGACGTGTAGGTGTCCGCGGGTGCTCTTGGCCGCCTTCGGGATCGCGACCTTGGTCGGAACCTTCAGAGTGTCGCCGGCGGCGTTCTCGACCAGCACGCGCACCTTCAGCGTCGAGCCGGCCCTCTTCCTGATCCGGTCGGAGCGCCGCTGGAGAGGCACCCAGGTCGAGCCCTTCTTGTATTCCGCCGAGCGGACCTTCCAGGTGCCCGTGTCGTCGGTGACGTCACTGCTCATCGTCACCGAGTCGAGGGTCACCCCGTTCATCCGGCCGAGGATCCAGACCATGTCGGGGATGTCCCAGAGCGAGGAGTAGAGCACGACGTCGCTGTCGGTGTAGCGGTTGCCCAGGTCGACGGTGAACGGGGTGCCGTCGGGCTTGTGCCCCTCGATCACCCAGCTGTTCTCCGCAGTGCCGGGGATCCGGCCGTCGAGGACGACGTCGTGGTTGGCCAGCAGCTGGTAGAAGACGACGTCGGGCTGGTAGTCCTCCATCAGCACCTCGCTGGAGCCGGTGCGAGAGCGGCTACCGTAGGTGACCGTCGAGGTCACGTCCATGCCGGTGGGCGCGGCGCCGAAGGTGCCGGTGATCCCGGTGAGGTGGTCGTCGGTGATGGTGCCCGCGGTCGGGCCGATGTTGGCGACCTTGAAGGGGCCGAAGACCGGGTCCTCCTGGATGTAGATCGCGTCGGCAGGGTTGAGCCCGGCCTGGATCTTGCCCCGGAAGGTGGCGGGGTGGCCGAAGCCGACCACCGTGTCGTCGCACACCGAGGTGGCCGTCCCCGTGCCGGCGAGGGTGATGTCACCGGTCGCGGCGGTCAGCGCCAGGTTGCCGCCCGCGACGATGTCGTCCGGGCCGGCGACGGCGGCGCTCGTGGTGCCGCCCCTGGCTGTGGCGCGCTTGGCGTAGGGCCGCTTCTTGCCCCCCGCGAGCTGCTTGCCGGCGCCCGCGACGGCCAGCGGCATGCGCAGCTGGCTGAAGCCCTCGGACGCCTCGGCGGCGGTCACGTCGGTCTCCCGCGCGATGGTGCGGGCGACCCCCGGACCGACCTTCACGACCGGCGGAGCCGGCGCGAGGTAGTCGTCCATGGCCTCGAACGGCGTCACTCCGGCCACCGTGGACGGACCGAACGACAGGCCGTACGCCACAGCGCCGACCAGGCGACCGTCCTCGGCGTAGACCGGCGAGCCGGACATTCCTGCCCAGATGCCGCCGACGCGGTCGATCTCGGGGTTGGTCAGGCGCATCATGATCATGTCGACGCCCGGGTTGATCCCGTCCTTGAGCACGCCCAGGACGGTGCCCGTGAAGGCGTCGGGCGTGACGCCACGACTGACGGTCAGGCCGTGCACCGCCTGGTCGGCGACCAGGTCTGCCACCGGGAAGGGCTGCGCGCAGTCCCCGGCGACCACTGACTGAGCCGGTGTCGGGGCCGAGACGACCCCCGCCAGCGCGGTGGCCGACAGCGCGGCCAGTGCGAGGAGGGACCGGGTCCCCCGAGTTGGTGATGCCATGTGAACTCACTCCGATCCAACGGTCCACGGCGGCTTGTTCCCCCGTTTGCCGGGTAGGACGCTAAGCCACTTCGAATGGTTGCCGCCTGAGTAGCGGGGCTCGAAGCGCCGATGTTTCGCGTACGCCCGCTCGGTCTCTCTCGCGGCTGCGCGATGATGGTCGTGTGACCACCTCCCGCGTCGCCGTGGCCGCCACCGGTGACCAGGCGCTCGCGGCCGGCCTGGGGGTCGCCGGCGACGGCGGCAACGCCGTCGACGCCGCCCTGGCGGCGGCCTTCGTCGCGCTCTCGACCGAGCCGGGCATGGTCAGCCTCGGCGGTGGCGCCTTCGTCGCCGTGTGGCCGGCGGGCGGCGAGCCGGTCGTGGTCGACGGCACGGTCGCGATGCCGGGCTGCGCGGCCCCGGCCGAGCGCTTCGGCAGCGGCCTCCGCGAGGTCGTGACGACCTATGGCGGCGGCGTCACGATGTACGCCGGCCACGGCTCTGTCGCCACCCCGGGGGTGGTGCCGGCCCTCGCCCTCGCCCACGACCGGTTCGCCCGCCTCTCGTGGCCGCGGCTGCTCGCCCCCGCGACGACGGTCGCTCGCGAGGGCTACCCGATGAGCCCGGCGGCCTCGCGCTACCTCGGGTTCGTCGCCGAGTCGCTCTTCGGACTCGACCCGGAGGCGCACGCGCTGGTCACCCGCGCGGACGGGGGGTTGCTCGCCGGAGGTGAGACCACCAGCAACCCGCTCCTGGCCGAGGTGCTCGACCAGCTGGCGGTCGAGGGGGCGTCGCTGTTCACCACCGGCGCGGTCGGCCGGTCGCTCGTCGCGGACATGCGGGCGCAGGGCGGGCTGATCGGGGCGGCCGACCTGACGGCGTACGACGCGAAGCTGCGGGCAGCGCACCTGCTCGACGTGGGTGACTGGCAGATCGCCACCAACCCGCCGCCGGCGGTCGGCGGTCCGATGCTCGCGGTGATGCTCGGGGAGCTGGCCCGGCGGGGTGACTGGACCTGGTCCGACGCCGTCGAGATCCAGCAGGCGGTGCTGGACTATCGGCGCGAGGAGCACGACCGCTCGGCCGACCTCGACTCCGACGGCTGGGCCCTCCTCGACCGGGTGACCGCCGGTGGCCTGGTCGCGTTGCGCGGGTCGTCGTCGACGGCTCACATCTCGGCGGTGGACACCGACGGGAACGCCTGCGCCGTGACCATGTCGAGCGGCTACGGCGCAGGGATGTGCATCCCGGGCACCGGCATCCTGCTGAACAACACCCTCGGGGAGGTGGAGCTCAACGGGCGAGGGCTGCACGCGGCTCCCCCGGGCACCCGGCTGGCCTCGAACATGGCCCCCACCACCGGGCGGACCGGCGACGGCCGGGTGCTGGCGATCGGTTCACCGGGGGCCGACCGGATCACCACTGCCCTGATGCTGGTGCTCGGCCAGGGCTGCCTGCACGGCGCCGACATCCGGCACGCGATCGCCGCCCCGCGTCTGCACGTGCGGGGCGGCGGTGCCGAGCGCCGGGTGGAGTACGAGCGCGACCCCGGCATCGCGGCCGCGGTCGAGGCCTCCGGCCTGCCCGGCGAGGAGTACCCCGAGCCGCACATGTACTTCGGCGGCGTGGGGGCGGCGTACCTCCGGCGCAGCAGGGTGCTCGAGGCCGCCGGCGACGCCCGGCGGGAGGCCTCGGTAGGTGTGAGCGACTAGTCGCCGGGAGGGCGGCTACGACAAATTGCCCACGGCGAACTGCACCACACAGATGGGTTGTTCAGTCGATGCGCGGCATGTGGGCAAAGGCGCACCCTCGACCCATGACCACACAACAAGCACCCACCTCCGAACAGATCCGCCACGCCTGGGACGCCATCGCCGGCCGGTTCGACGAGATCATCACGCCGTTGGCGACGACCCTGGCGCAGGAGGTGCTGCGCCACATCGACCCCAAGCCCGGGACCCGTCTCCTGGACGTGGCCGCTGGAAGTGGAGCCCTCAGCCTCCCGGCCGCGAGAAGCGGAGCCGACGTCCTCGCCACCGACCTGGCCCCCACCATGATCGAGCGGCTCAACCAGCGAGCCCGCGCCGAGAACCTCACCGGCCTGGAGGGAAGAGTCATGGACGGCACCGCCCTCGACCTCGTCGACGACGCGTTCGACGTCGCCGTCTCGATCAACGGCGTGTCGCTGTTCCCCGACATCGCCAAGGGCCTTGCCGAGATGACGCGGGTCACCCGGCAAGGCGGGCACGTCGTGCTCGCCGGGTTCGGTCCCCTGCCGCAGGCGGAGTTCCTCACCTTCTTCATGGGCGCCATGAAGGCCACGGTCGACGGCTTCACGCCCCTGCCGACCGACCCTCCCCCGCTACCGTTCCAGGTCGCCGACCCTGAGGTGCTGCGCGTCCGGCTGCGGGAGGCGGGCCTGCACGATCCCACGGTCCACACGACCACGTGGCGGATGGCCATCGACTCCGCCGAGCACCTGTGGGACTTCGTCACCTCCAGCAACCCGATCGGCGGCCAGCTGGCCAACGGCCTCTCGGACGAGCAGGCGACTGCGGTCAGGCAGGTGCTGGGCGGGATGTTGCGCGAGCGCTCCGGGGGCGGCGAGGGCGCCGTGCTGACCGCGCCCGTCAACATCGGCATCGGGACGGTGTGAGCAATGACCGCGACGGCAGTGCGGGAGAGGACCGCTACAGCACGTGGGCACTGCCCTTGGTCGTCCTCGGCAGCGGCCTGCACGCCGTCCTTCCCGGCCTCGGGTTCGCCGCACTGGCCGCCGCGCGGACCAGCGCCGACGTCGCCATGACCCAGGACGCCCTCACCCCTTGGCTCGTGTCGATCCTGGCGTCGAGTGCGTTCCTGTTCGTGACGGGCATGCTCGGGTTCGCGTTCGCGGTCGCCACCAGCGGGCTCATGAGCGGCCCACTCACCCGGGCCCTTGTGCCCGCAGGTCGTCGACCTCGCTCATCGCCTCCCGCAGCTGGGTCAGCCACTCCTCGGTGTGCTCGCCGACCAGGCGCACCGCCCACGCCAGCGCATCGGAGCGGGACCGCGCCACGCCGGCGTCGACCAGGGTGTCGAGCACCTGGCGCTCCGGCTGCCGCAGCCTGGTCATGACGGGCACGGCCAGGTGGGTGAACAGGGCGGTCACCTCGCCGTGGGTGGCGCCCCAGGCCACCTTGCGGCCGTAGCGCGCCTCGGCCTCGCGCGCGATCTCGATCCGCTCCTCGCGGGTCTCGGCGCGGAACCGGCCGATCCGGCCCTCCGCGGCGGCCTCGTCCTCGGGCGGATTGCCCGCCAGGGTGCCGACGACGGTGATCTCCTCACGGTCGACGGTCACGTGGACCTCGGTGAACCACTCATCGGGCAGTCGCCCGTCGAACCAGGACGCCGCGTCGTCGGCCGGTGGGAGGTCGGCGGTCTGCCAGCCGCCGCGTCGCCCGCGCCGGCCGGGATGGTGCTGATGCTTCATGGCTGTTCCTCTCGGGTGCTTACGTGCTTACAGTATTGCACCCATAGCAAACACCGAAGCGTCAGAACATGCCGTTGTCGTGCTCGGACGCTGCCGGCACCAGCTGGAGCACGTCCCAGTGCTCGACCACCCGGCCCTCGTCGTCCAGGCGGAAGATGTCGATGCCGGCGTACTCCTCGTCCGGCCACACCTGCCGGCAGTGCAGGACGACCAGGTCGCCCTCGGCGATCGACCGCACGAACTCCACGCGCTTGCCGGGGTACTCGGCGGCCATCCGCTCGAAGTAGTCGACGAAGGCCTGCTTGCCGTCCGCGACGTGGGGGTTGTGCTGCCGGTAGGCGTCGCCGGCGTAGCGGGTCAAGGCCTCGGCCGGGCGGGACTGGTTGAACATCAGGTCGTAGAACGCCATGACGTTCTGCTTGTTGCGCTCGAGTCGTGGGTCGGTCATGCCCCGAGAACGTCGAGGGGCCGCCGGGTATGCCCGGCGGCCCCTCGAGGTGAGCTCGGCTCAGCGCTTGAACGCGTCCTTCACGTCACTGACGGCGTCCTTCGCCTTGTCGCCGGCACTCTTGACGTTGGCCTCGGCCTGGTCTGCCTTGCCCTCCGCCTCGAGCTGCTCATCGTCGGTCGCCCGTCCGGTGGCCTCCTTGGCCTTGCCGGCCATCTCCTCGGCCCCGTGCTTGAGCCTGTCGTCCATGCCCATGTCGCGTGCTCCTCTCATCGGGAGGCGTCGGCGGCCGACGGCCACCCCACCTCGCCCTCCACGGCCGCAGCGTCGTCGCTGCCGCCCTTGACCTTGTCGACCGCCGCCGACCCCGCCGACCTCGCCTTGTCGACGGCGACCGCCGTCGCCACCTGCGCCTTCTCCTTGGCCAGGTCGGCCGCCTGCTGCGACTTCTCCTGCACCCGAGGGTCGTTGCGCACCCGCTGGGCGGTCTGCTTGATCTGCTCGTAGCGCCCGCGACCGGCGCGGGCCCCCAGCACGTAGCCCACCGCCAGGGCGGCCACCAGCATCAGCTTCTTCACGTTGGTCCTCCTCGTTCGGGCCTGTCGAAGCCGTCGTACCGGGGTGGTACCCGCTCCGCTGCCTTCCACGCGTGTGCCGTGCAGGGTCCGGGCCTAGACTGCGAGGTGGGTCACACCGACGTGACCCGCCCGCGACCCTGCAGGAGCCATGTCCACGCCTCTCCCCTCCCCCGCTTCCCACGAGGCCGGCTCGGACCGCTCCGCCCTGGTGCGGGCGGTCGCCGAGCACCTTCGCGACGAGCGCGGACCGCTGCTGCCCGTGCTGCACGAGGTGATGGCCGAGTTCGGCTACGTCGACGCCATGGACGTCCCGGTGATCGCCGACGTGCTCAACCTGTCGGT
The DNA here is from genome assembly GCA_963719955.1 of uncultured Actinomycetota bacterium. Classification (GTDB taxonomy): domain Bacteria; phylum Actinomycetota; class Actinomycetes; order Propionibacteriales; family Nocardioidaceae; genus Nocardioides. The sequence continues at coordinate 1,855,141 of CAVRDV010000002.1, forward strand.
CGCGGAGGTGCACGGCGTCGTGAGCTTCTACCACGACTTCCGCACCAGCCCGCCGCCCCCACACGTGGTCGCGCTGTGTCGCGCCGAGGCCTGCCAGGCCGTCGGCGCCGAGCAGCTGTACGCCGAGGCGCGCGACCGAGCCGCGTCGGGCGAGCTGGGCGACGCCGAGGTGCAACAGGTGTTCTGCCTCGGCAACTGCGCCCTCGGTCCGTCCGGCACGGTCGACGGGCGGCTGCACGGGCGCCTCGACCCCGGTCGGCTGGACCAGCTCACCTCGGGGTGGCGGTCGTGACCACGGTCTACGTGCCCGGAGACGCCAGCGCCGTGGCCGTCGGCGCCGACGAGGTCGCTGCCGCGTTCGGCACCCTGCCCGACGTGACCGTGGTCCGCAACGGCTCACGCGGGATGCTCTGGCTCGAGCCGCTGGTCGAGGTCGACTCTTCGGAGGGTCGGGTCGGCTACGCCAACGTGCTCCCCCACGAAGCGGGCGCCGTGCTCGACGGCTCGTGGGCGGCCGGCGACGACCGGGCGCTCGGGGTCGTCGAGGAGCACCCCTGGCTGGCCACGCCAGCACCGCGTCACGGCGGCCCGCGTCGGCGTCGTCGACCCCGGCTCGATCGCCGACTACGAGTCGCACGGCGGCTGGGCCGGCCTGCGCCGGGCGCTCACCATGACGCCGCCGACGTGGTGGCCAGGAGGTGACCGAGTCCGGCCTGCGCGGCCGCGGCGGCGCCGGCTTCCCGGCCGGCATCAAGTGGAAGACCGTGCTGGAGAGCGGCGGCGGACCAGAAGTTCGTCTCCTGCAACTCCGACGAGGGCGACTCCGGCACGTTCGCCGACCGGATGCTGGTCGAGGGCGACCCGTTCACCCTGATCGAGGGCATGCTGATCGCCGGCTACGCCGTCGGCGCGACCGAGGGCTACGTCTACGTCCGCTCGGAGTACCCCCACGCCATCGCCGCCCTGCGGCGCGCCGATCGAGTCGGCCTACACCCACGGCTTCCTCGGGCGGCGACATCTGCGGCAGCGGCCTGCGGCTTCGACCTGCACGTCCGCGTCGGCGCCGGCGCCTACATCTGCGGCGAGGAGACCTCGATGCTCGAGAGCCTCGAGGGCAAGCGCGGCGAGGTCCGCGCCAAGCCGCCGATCCCGGCGATCGCCGGGCTGTTCGGCCAGCCGACGGTCGTCAACAACGTGCTGACGCTGTGCGCCGTGCCGATGGTCCTCGCCGACGGCGGGGCGGCGTACGCCGCGCTCGGCATCGGCCGCTCGCGCGGCACCCAGGTGTTCCAGCTCGCCGGCAACATCGCCCGCGGCGGCATCGTCGAGCTCGCCGTTCGGGGTCACCCTGCGCGAGCTGGTCGAGGACTACGGCGGCGGCACCCTGTCCGGCCGCCCGGTCCGCGCGGTCCAGGTCGGCGGCCCGCTCGGCGCCTACCTCTCCGCCCGACCAGCTCGACCTCCCGATGGACTACGAGGCGTTCGCCGAGGCCGGCGCGATGGTCGGCCACGGCGGCATCGTGGTCTTCGACGACACCGTCGACATGGCACGGATGGCGCGCTTCGCGATGGAGTTCTGCTCCGTGGAGTCGTGCGGCAAGTGCACGCCGTGCCGGATCGGCTCGATCCGCGGCGTCGAGATGATCGACCGGATCATCGCCGGCGACGACGTCAGCGGCAACCTGGTCCTGCTCGACGACCTCTGCGAGACGATGACCAACGGCTCGCTGTGCGCGATGGGCGGCCTGACCCCGATGCCCGTGCAGAGCGCGATCCGGCACTTCCCGGAGGACTTCGACCGCACGCCCACCCCGGAAGGAGTCGTGCGATGACCACGACCGACCAGCCCGCGCTCGGCGACCCGAGCCGCGGCTACGCCCCCGAGCCGGATCTCGGCACCCCGCCGTCGCCTCGGAGGCCTCGGCCACGGTGACGCATCGACGGCCGCGAGGTCAAGGTGCCCGCCGGCACCTCGGTCATGCGCGCGGCCGCCGAGGCCGGGGATCGACGTCCCCAAGCTGTGCGCCACCGACTCGCTCGAGGCCTTCGGCTCCTGCCGGATGTGCCTGGTCGAGGTCGACGGCGCCAAGGGCACGCCGGCCTCGTGCACGACGCCGTGCGCCGACGGCATGGTCGTCACGACCCAGACCGAGCAGGTGCAGCGGCTGCGCGCAACGTCATGGAGCTCTACCTCTCCGACCACCCCGCCGACTGCGAGGGCTGCGCCCGCGGCAACTGCGAGATGCAGGAGCTGGCGGTCACGGTCGGCTGCCGTCGAGGTGCGCTACGGCCGCCGGGCGAGACCACCTCGCCGAGCCGGCGCACGACGCCAGCAACCCCTACTTCGACTTCGACCCGGCCACGTGCATCGTCTGCTCCCGCTGCGTGCGCGCCTGCGACGAGATCCAGGGCACCTTCGCGCTGACCATCGAGGGCCGCGGCTTCGACTCCACGGTCACTCCCGGCGGCACCGACTTCCTGTCCTCGGAGTGCGTCTCCTGCGGCGCCTGCGTGCAGGCCTGCCCGACCTCGACGCTGCAGGAGAAGTCACTGCGTCGAGCTCGGCCTGCCGACCCGCGTCGGTCGACACCACCTGCGCCTACTGCGGCGTCGGCTGCTCGTTCCGCGCCGAGGTGCAGGGCAGGCGAGGACACCCAGGTCGTGCGGATGATGCCCGCCAAGAACGGCGGCGCCAACGAGGGCCACTCCTGCGTCAAGGGCCGCTTCGCCTACGGCTACGCCACCCACCCCGACCGTCAGCTGCACCCGATGGTGCGCGAGACGATCGACGACGAGTGGCGGGTCGTGTCGTGGGACGAGGCGATCGCGCAGGGCCGCCGACGGCTTCTCGCGCGATCCAGGCCGAGCACGGCGTCGGCGCGATCGGCGGCATCTCCTCCTCGCGCTGCACCAACGAGGAGGTCTACGTCGTCCAGAAGATGGTCCGGGCGGCGTTCGGCAACAACAACGTCGACACCTGCGCCCGGGTCTGCCACTCCCCCACCGGCTACGGCCTGAAGCAGACCTTCGGCACCTCCGCCGGCACCCAGGACTTCAAGTCGGTCGAGCAGGCCGACGTCGATCCTGCTGATCGGCGCCAACCCGACCGACGCCCACCCGGTCTTCGCCTCGCGGATGAAGCGGCGGCTGCGCGCAGGGCGCGCAGATCGTCGTCGCCGACCCGCGCCGGATCGACCTGGTGCGCAGCCCGCACGTCGAGGCGGCCGCACCACCTGCCGGTGCTGCCCGGCACCAACGTCGCCTTCGTCAACGCGATGGCCCACGTCGTCGTCACCGAGGGCCTGCACGACGAGGCGTTCGTCGCGCGAGCGCTGCGAGAACGTCGACGCCTACCTCGCCTTCATCGCCGCCCGGAGAACACCCCCGAGGCGACCGAGGAGATCGACCGGCGTCCCGGCCGACCGAGCTGCGCGCCGCCGCCCGGCTCTACGCCGACGGCCCGCAACGCCGCGATCTACTACGGCCTCGGCGTCACCGAGCACAGCCAGGGCTCGACGATGGTGATGGGCATGGCCAACCTGGCCATGGTCACCGGCAACATCGGCCGCGAGGGCGTCGGCGTCAACCCGCTGCGCGGGCAGAACAACGTGCAGGGCTCGTGCGACATGGGCTCCTTCCCCCACGAGCTCCCCGGCTACCGCCACGTCTCGCGACGACGCCGTGCGCGGCGATCTTCGAGGACCTGTGGGGCCGGACCCTCGACCCGGAGCCGGGCCTGCGGATCCCGAACATGTTCGACGCCGCGCTCGCCGGCACCTTCCGCGGGCTCTACGTCCAGGGCGAGGACATCGCCCAGTCCGACCCCAACACCCAGCACGTCGAGGCGGCGCTGCGGTCGATGGACCTGGTCGTCGTCCAGGACCTGTTCCTCAACGAGACGGCCCGCTTCGCCCACGTCTTCCTGCCCGGCACGTCGTTCCTCGAGAAGGACGGCACGTTCACCAACGCCGAGCGACGGATCAACCGGGTGCGGCCGGTGATGCCGCCCCGCCGGGCAAGGACGAGTGGCAGATCACCTGCGACATCGCCGCGGCGATGGGCTACCCGATGACGTACGCCGGCGCCCGCGAGATCATGGACGAGATCGCGGCGACCACCCCGACCTTCGCCGGCGTCTCGTTCGCGCACGCTCGACGCCGAGGGGTCGATGCAGTGGCCGTTCAACGACGCCGCGCCGCACGGCACCCCGATCATGCACGTCGGGCGAGTTCGTGCGCGGCAAGGGCAACCTGGTCGAGACCGTCTACGTGCCGACCGACGGAGCGCACCAACCGGCGCTTCCCGCTGATCCTGACGACCGGCCGGATCCTCACCCAGTACAACGTCGGCGCCCAGACCCGGCGCACCGCCAACCAGCACGTGGCACCCCGAGGACGTCCTGGAGATCCACCCCGCCGACGCCGAGGTGCGCGGCATCTCCAACGGCGACCTGGTCGAGCTGTCCAGCCGGGTCGGCTCGACGACGCTGCGCGCGGAGGTGTCGGAGCGGATGCCCGCGGGCGTGGTCTACACGACGTTCCACCACCCGGTCACCGGCGCCAACGTCGTCACCACCGAGAACTCCGACTGGGCGACCAACTGCCCGGAGTACAAGGTGACCGCCGTCCAGGTGGGCGTGGCCAACGCCCGCGGCCAGACCGACGCCGAGGCGGCCGCCCGCGACCAACGCGAGCCGGCGGGGCGGCCGTGACCGCCGAGACCGACGCGCACCACGGCGGGCTCGGAGGGCACGGCGGGCACGGTGGGGTCGCGCCCGAGGCGCGGATGGGCAACGACATCGCCCGCCAGTTCGCCCACCTCGGCGAGGAGGAGGCGGTGACCCGCATCGTCGCCCACCTCGACCGCTTCTGGGACCCGCGGATGCGCCGCGCGCTCCAGGCGCTCGCCGCCGCCGGCGACGACACCCTCGACCCCCGCCTCGCCGCCGCCGCCCGCCGGCTGTGAGGGCGTGTGGTGGTTCACCACTGCGCGCGCACTAGGCTCGGCCGCCATGGCACACCACATCCTCACCTTGCAGTGCGCCGACCGGCCCGGCATCGTGGCCGCGCTGGCCACCGGCATCGGCCGCGCCGGGGGCAACATCCTCGACAGCGCCCAGTTCTCCGACCCGGGCACCGGCCTCTTCTGCGTGCGCACCGAGTTCGAGACCCCGATCGAGGACCCAGACGAGGCGCTCGCGCTCGTCGGCGCCGAGCTGGCGGCCTACTCCCCCGACCTCACGCTGCGCCCCAAGGATCGCCGCCGCCGCGTCCTGGTGATGGTGTCCAAGTTCGACCACTGCCTGATGGACCTGCTCTACCGCTGGGAGCGCGAGGAGCTGCCCGCCGAGATCCCGGTCGTCGTGTCCAACCACGAGGACCTCCGCGGCCTCGTGGAGTCGCACGGCATCCCGTTCGTCCACGTGCCCGTGACCGCGGAGACCAAGCCCGGCGCCGAGGAGCGGCTCTTCGAGCTTGTCGACGAGCACGAGGTGGACGTCGTGGTGCTGGCGCGCTACATGCAGGTGCTCAGCGACGACGCCTGCCGCCGGCTGGCAGGCCGGGCGATCAACATCCACCACTCGTTCCTGCCCGGCTTCAAGGGGGCACGCCCCTACCACCAGGCGCACGAGCGGGGCGTGAAGCTGATCGGCGCCACCGCGCACTACGTCACCGCCGACCTCGACGAGGGTCCGATCATCGAGCAGGACGTCGTGCGGGTCTCGCACGCGCGCACCGCCGAGGAGATGGTCCGCCTCGGTCGCGACGTCGAGCGCCTGGTGCTCTCCCGCGCCGTGGCCGCCCATGCCGAGGACCGGGTCTTCCTGTGCGGGGCCCGCACGGTGGTCTTCGCCGGCTAGCGTCGTCCGCTCGCCGCTCCGCCATGCCGGCCCTAGAGTGGCCGGGTGACGGCGTACCAGTCCCTGCGCAGAGACGAGGCGGCGGCGCGGGCCAACCTGCTCGACGTCGCGTCGTACGACGTGAGCCTCGACCTCGCGAGCGACGAGGAGACGTTCGGCTCCGCGCACGACGATCCGGTTCTCCGCCTCGGGCGGCGACACGTTCCTGCGACCTCAAGCCGCTGCGCGGTCCACGAGATCAGCCTCAACGGCGCGGCCGGTCGACCCCGACCTGCTCGAGCGCGGCCGCCTGCCGCTCGGCGACCGTCGCCCGGCGAGCAACGAGCTGCGTCGTCGACGCCATGATGCCCTTCCGCAACGACGGCGAGGGACTGCACCGCAGCATCGACCCGGCCGACGGGCGGCCCTACGTCTACGGCATGATGCTTCATGGACGCCGCGCCGAGCATCTTCGCGTGCTTCGACCAGCCCGACCTCAAGGCGCCGTACACGCTCCACGTGCGGGCGCCCCGGGACTGGATGGTGGTCGGCAACGGCCCCGGCGACCAGGTCGGAGCCGGGCGCGTGGGAGTTCGCGACCACGCCAGCCGCTGTCGACGTACTTCGTCACCGTGGTCGCCGGGCCCTACCACCTGAGTCCGCGACGAGCACGACGGCATCCCGCTCGGGCTGCTGGCCCGGGCGAGCATCGCCCGCGACCTGGACGCGTGACGCCGACGAGCTGCTTCACGCATGACCAGGCAGTGCTTCGACGAGTTCCACCGGCTGTTCGGCATCCGCTACCCGTTCGGCGAGTACCACCAGGCGTTCGTCCCGGAGTTCAACGCCGGCGCCATGGAGAACCCCGGCTGCGTCACCTTCCGCGACCCGCTGGTCTTCTCCGCCGGGTCACCCGCGGCGTGCGGATCCCGCGGGCCACCACGGTCGCGCACGAGATGGCCCACCAGTGGTTCGGCAACCTCACCACGCCGGCGTGGTGGGACGACCTCTGGCTCAACGAGTCGCTTCGCCGAGTACATGGGCAACCGGGTCACCGCCGACGTCACGGAGTACGCCGACGCCTGGACCAACAACGCCTACGCCCGCCGGCAGTGGGGGCTGGTCGCCGACCAGCGGCCGAGCACCCACCCGGTCGCCGGCAACGGCGCCGTCGACGCCGCCGCCGCGCTCCAGGACTTCGACGGCATCTCCTACGCCAAGGGCTCGAGCGATCCTCAAGCAGCTCAACGCCCGGCTCGGCGACGAGGTCTTCTTCGCCGGGGTCGATCGACCACTTCACGCAGCCACCGGTTCGGCAACGCCACGATGCACGACCTGTTCGGCAGCTGGGAGCGCGCCGGCGGCCGGCGACCTCTCGGACGTTCACCGGCGACTGGCTGCGCACGGCCGGCGTCGACCGGCTCGAGCTCGACCGCGACGGCCGGCCGTGGTCCGGCGTACGCCGCCCGAGCCGACCACCCGGCCGACCGGTCGCACACGCTTCCGGGTCGCTCGGCGGCCACGACCGACGGCTCCTGGGCCACCACCGGCGCCGGCGTCGGCGCCGAGCCGGCGCCGTACGCCGTCCCCGAGGGCGCCGCGGTGCTGCTCGACCCGTTCGAGGACACCTGGGCGGTGCCGCACGTCGACGCCGACGACGGTCGACCGCGCTCGCCGACCCTGCTGCCCGGCGATCGAGGACCCGGCGCTGCGCGCCGGCATCTGGAACGCCCTGCGCAGCGCCTTCCACGACGCGGCGCTCGACCCCGGCGACGCTACCTCGACCTGGTCGGTCGCCAGCGCTGCCGGTCGAGGACCAGCGACGACGCGCTCGTCTACCGGCCGCGGGCTGGCTCGCACGCGCGTGCTGCCTGCTCGCGACCCCGCAGCGGCGCTCGCGCGGATCCACGACGCGCGGTCGGCAAGCCGGGTCGCCACCGCGGCCCGGCTCGGAGCGCACTCCAGCTCGCGGCGTTCCGGACGCCGTCGCCACGTGCGCCGACCGCGGACCGGCTTCGACGCTGGCTGGCCGCCGAGCACCTCCCCGACCGGCTCGAGCTCGACCTCGACCTGCGCTGGCGGGTGCTGGTGCGGCTCGCCGCGCTCGGCGCGATCGACCGCGACGAGCTGCGGCGCCACGCTGGACGCCGAGCCCACCGGCGGTCGCACGGTCGAGCACATCGCGCGCGGTCACGTCGCTGCCCGACGCCGAGGCCAAGGCGTTCGCCTGGGACGCACTTCACCGGCGAGCCGCGACGTCCCCAACTACGAGCTCGAGGCGGCCGGCCTCGGGATGTGGCGAGGCGGCCAGGAGGAGCTCACCGCGCCGTACGTCGACGCGCTACTTCGCCGAGCTGCCCGCGACGACCGCGGTCCGCGAGCGGCTGGGTGCTCGGCCGACGCGACGGAGTTCTTCTTCCCGCTCACCTCGCTGAACGAGGACACCCTCGCAGCGGCCCAGGCGCTGCTCGCCGCCGACGAGCCTCGACCTCGTCCGTGCGACGGCGGCTGGTCGACGCCGCCGACGAGCTCGCGCGCAGGCTCGCCGTCCGCGAGGCCTACGCCGCGTCGATGAGCGCCCGACGACGCCCGCCGACCCGGCCCGACCGTGCGCACGCGCGTGACCGAGCTGCGCAGCCGACGGCGAGCGCACCCGCGAGGACCGGCTCGCCACCGAGGAGCCGCTGGAGATCCGGCTCGCCTGGCCCGGCGCGGCCGGCGCGCCGGGTGTGGGTGACGATGCGGACCCCCGGGCACGACTTCGAGCTCGCCGCCGGGTGGCCGTCCACGAGGGCCTGGTCGGCCCGCGACCTGCTGCACGGTGTCGCCTACTGCACCGACGCCGACCTCGACCCCGGAGCAGGAGTTCAACGTCGTCACCGTCACCCTCGCCGGGCCGCCGCTGCGCGACCCCGGGCACCGGCACGTCGGCTCGGTCGCCGGGTCGTCGGCGTGCGGCGTCTGCGGCAAGGACAGCATCGACGAGGCGCTCGCGCTGCCGCCGCGCCGACCACCTGGGCCGGCGCGCTGCCCGCCGCCGACGTCGTACGCCGGCTGCCCGACCGGCTGCGCGACGCGCCAGCCGGTCTTCGACCGCACCGGCGGCGTGCACGCCGCCGGGCTCTGTCGACCGCCGACGGCGAGCCTGCTCGTCGTCCGCGAGGACGTCGGCCGCCACAACGCCGTCGACAAGGTGACCGGCGCGCGGGTGCTGGCCGGCGCCGCACCGGCCGCGGCGCTGCCTGGTGGTGAGCGGCCGGGCCGGCTTCGAGCTGGTGCAGAAGGCGGTCGCCGCCGGGATCGGCTCGCCTCGTCGCCGTCGGCGCCCCCACCAGCCTGTCGGTCGACCTGGCCCGCGACGCCGGGCTGGTGCTCTACGGCTTCACCAGCGACCGAGAGTCGCTGCGCCTGAGGTCACGCCAGACAGGGCCTCGAGGGCCACGAGGCGGGCCCGGCGTGGGCAGCGCCGGACTGTCGGTGCCGCCTCCTAGGTTCGGCGCGTGCGCATCCTCCACACCTCCGACTGGCACCTGGGCCGGTCGTTCCACCGCGAGGGCATGCTCACGCACCAGGCGGCCTACGTCGACCACCTGCTCGAGGTCGTGGAGGCCGAGCGGGTCGACCTGGTGGTCGTCGTCCGGCGACGTCTACGACCGCGCGCTGCCGCACGTCGACGCCGTCCGGCTCGCCGACGAGGCGTTCGCCCGGCTGGCCGCCTCCCGAGCGCGGGTCGTGGTCACCAGCGGCAACCACGACTCCGCCCAGCGGCTCGGGCTTCGGCTCGCGACTGATCGACGCCGCCGGGCGTCCACCTGCGCACCGACGCCGACGCCGTCGGCCACGCCGGTCGCTGCTCGGCGACGAGCACGGCCCGGTCGCGGTCTACGGCATCCCCTACCTCGACCCCGACGCCCTGCGCGAGCCCTGGGGCCTCCCCGCGCGCTCCCACGAGGCCGCGCTCGACCGAGGCGATGCGAGCGGGTCCGCGCCGACCTCGCCGGTCGCGCCCGCGGCACCCGGTCGGTGGTGCTGGCCCACGCCTTCGTCGCCGGCGGCGCAGCCCAGCGACTCCGAGCGCGACATCAGCGTCGGCGGCGTCTCGCTGGTCCCGACCGAGCGTCTTCGACGGCGTCGACTACACCGCGCTCGGCCACCTGCACGGCCGCGCAGCACGCTCACCGACGACGGTCCGCTACAGCGGCTCGCCGCTGGCCTACTCCTTCTCCGAGGCCGACCACGTCAAGGGCACCTGGCTGGTCGACCTCGACGACCGGGGCTGGCCGCGTCGGAGTTCGTCGCCGCGCCCGGTCCCCCGTCCGCTGGCCCGGCTGCGCGGCGACGCTCGAGACGCTGCTCGCCGACCCCGCGCTCGCCGACGCCGAGCAGGCCTGGGTGCAGGCCACGCTCACCGACGACCTGCGCCCGCAGCAGCGCGATGGAGCGGCTGCGCGCGCCGCTTCCCCCACACGCTGGTCGCTGGCCTTCGAGCCATCGCTGGCCCCGCCGCCGGGTGTCGCCCGCGGCGCCCGCCGGCGCGCGCACCGACCACGAGCATCGCGCTCGACTTCGTCGCCGACCTCCGCGGGGTGCCGGCCACCGAGGCCGAGACGCGCTCTCCTGCAGACCGCCTGCGACGCGTGCGCCGACGACCCCGACGCCGACGTGCTCGTGGCCGTCGACGGAGTCGACTGATGCGGCTCCACCATCTCGAGGTCACCGCGTTCGGCCCGTTCGCCGACACCGTCGACGGTCGACTTCGACGCGCTCTCGGCCGCCGGGCTGTTCCTGCTCACCGGGCCGACCGGCGCCGGCAAGACCAGCGTGCTCGACGCCGTCTGCTTCGCGCTCTACGGCGACGTCCCCGGTGACCGCTCCGCGGCCAAGCGGCTCCGCTCCGACCACGCCGCGCCCGGCACTGCGCCCCCGGGTGCGTCTGGAGTGCACCCTGGCCGGACGCCGCTTCCGCATCACCCGATCCCCGGCGTGGGAGCGGCCCAAGAAGCGCGGCGCCGGCCTGACCCACCGAGCAGGCCGCGGTCTCCCTCAGCGAGCGGGTCGACGGCGAGTGGCGCCCGCTCTCCACCCGGCTCGACGAGGCCGGCCACCTGGTCGCTCGACCTGCTCGGCATGAACCTCACCCAGTTCACGCCAGGTCGCGCTGCTCCCGCAGGGCCGCTTCCAGTCGTTCCTGCGGGCCCGGTCCGACGACCGGCACCGCCTGCTCCAGCAGCTCTTCCGCACCGGCCGCTTCGAGGAGGTCGAGCGCTGGCTCCGCCAGCGCCGCTCGGAGCTCGCTGCCGAGGTCCGCCGCCACCACCACGAGCTCGTGGGTCTGGCCAGCCGGGTCAGCGAGACCGCGGGGAGTCCTCTGCCCGAGGAGTGGGCCGATGCCCGCCCCGAGGATGACACTGGTGCCGAGCTGGCCTCGTGGGCCACTCGACTCAGCGACCGGCACCGCGACCTGCTCACCTCCGTGCAAGCGGCGCTGACCGAGGCCCGGCAGCGGGCCGCGTCGACAGCGGCGGCGCTCACGGCGGGCACGACGCTTGCCGAGCGGCAGCAGCGTCACGTCGCCGCGCTTGACGAGCAGACCGCCCTGCTTGCCCGTGCCGACGAGGTGGCGGCCCTGCGGAGCGCCGTCACGGCCGCTCGGCAGGCGGCCGTCGTGGTGCCGCTGGGGCGGGCTCGCGCCGACGCCGCGGCCGCCCAGGAGGCGGCCGAGCGCCGGCTGGGGCAGCTTCGCGCCGGCCTCACCGAATGGCAGCTCGACGAGGTCTCCCCCGAGCAGGTCTCCGAGCTGGCCACGGATCTCACCCGCGACCTGGCGGCGACCGAGGCGCTCCTGCCCGAGCAGCGGCGGCTGGAGCGGGTGCTGTCCGACGCGGCCCGACACGACGAGGAGCGGGCGGCCGCCGACGCCGAGCTCGTCACGCTCGAGGCCGTCGTCGAGAGGGCACCGGCCCGCCTGGCCGAGGTCGCCCGCGAGCGCCACGTCGCGCAGGAGGCGCAGGCCGGGCTCACCGCGCTCGAGCCTCGGGTTGAGGCCCTGGGACACCAGCTCGTGGCCGCGCGCGAAGCGGTCCCCCTGCGCGCCCACCAGGCCGAGGCAGAGCTCCGACGCAGCGCGGCCGTCGACGCCGCCCAGGCCGCCAAGGAGGGCTGGCTCCGCCTGCAGGAGCAGCGCATCACCAGCATGGCTGCCGAGCTCGCCGGCCGGTTGGCGGTCGGCGACAGCTGCCCGGTCTGCGGCTCGGCCGAGCACCCCTCGCCGGCTCAGCCCCACCCGGCCATGCCCGACGAGGCCGACGAGCGGGAGGCCCGCCGCTGCGTCGACGACGCCGAGGGGCTGCGCCATGCGCGTGACGAGGCCGTCCGCGACCTGCTCACCCGGATCGCCCTGGCCGAGCAGGCGAGCGAGGGCCGTGCCCCCGAGGAGGTCGAGGCCGAGCTCGCCGTGCTCGAGAGCCGCCGTGCCGAGCTGGGCCGGCTGGCCGCGCGGCTGCCCGAGCTCACGGAGCTCCACGACCGCACCCGGGAGAGCCTCGACGCCGACCGGCAGCGGTTGACCGACCTGCGGCAGACCCACGCCACCCTCAGCGCGACGCTGGCCGGCCTGGTCGCCCAGGGCGAGGAGCTCTCCCAGCGGCTGGCGGGCGCCCTCGACGGATCGGGCGACGTCTCCCTCGAGCTTCGCCGCCGCCGGCTGGCCCGGGGCCTGGGTCAGCTCCGCGAGCTGGAGGAGGCCGTGCGGCACGCCGCCCACGCCCGACAGACCGCCGACGGCGCGGACGCCCGGCTGCGCGACGCCTCGGCCGAGGCCGGCTTCTCGGGCCCTGCCCAGGCTCTGGCCGCGGTGCTCCCCCCGCAGCGGCTCGCCGAGGCCGAGGCGGCTCTGCTGGCCCACGACACGGGGCTGGCGGCCTGCCGGCGCTCCCTGGCCGATCCCGTCCTCACGCAGGCCGCCGCAGCCGCCGCCCCCGAGCTCCCCGCCCTGACTGCCGCGGCCGAGCAGGCCGCGGACGCACTGGTGTCGGCCGAGGCCGCCGGCGCCGCGGCCGAGCAGCGGGCGGCCCGGCTCGGTTCGCTGGTGGGCACGCTGCACGCTGCGCTCGCCGCAGCAGCCCCGCTGCGCGACGAGCTGGCGCTGGTCGGCAGCGTGTCACAGTTCGTCGACGGCCGGTCCCCCGACAACCGGCTGCAGATGCGGCTGTCGGCCTACGTCCTGGCCGCCCGGCTCAGTCAGGTGGTCGACGCCGCCAACGAGCGGCTCGCCACGATGAGCGACCGCCGCTACGCCCTCGAGCACACCGGCCGGCGGGGCGCCGGCGAGACCCGTGGTGGGCTCAGCCTGCTGGTGCGCGACGACTGGACCGGCGAGACCCGCGACCCCGCCACGCTGTCGGGCGGCGAGACCTTCGTGGTCTCGCTGGCGCTGGCGCTGGGCCTGGCCGACGTGGTCACCCACGAGGCAGGCGGGGCCGACCTCGACACGCTGTTCGTCGACGAGGGCTTCGGAGCGCTCGACGCCGACACCCTCGACGACGTGCTCGACACGCTCGACGCGCTGCGCGACGGCGGCCGCGTGGTCGGCGTCGTGAGCCACGTCCCCCAGATGCGCGAGCGCATCCCCACCCACCTCGACGTGCACAAGGGCCGGCACGGCTCGACGCTCGCCCTGGCCCGCGCCTAGCGGGGGGTGACCGGTCGGGGGCAGCCGGCGGTGGTCGGCGCGTCGGGCGGGGTGACGTCGCGGGTGCCGGTGTGGTCCACGACCAGGCGGTAGCCGTGCGGGGTGGTCCAGGCGTAGACCCCCGGCTCGATGATCTGGTAGCGCCACGGGGTGTGGGTCTTCAACCGATGATGGCCGCGACACAACGGCGCCACGTTGCACGAGCACGTCGGGCCGCGGGCCGGGTCGGAGTCGTCGTAGGGGACGGCGTGGTCGTGGTCGCAACCCCGGGCCGGTTTGGTGCACCACGGGAACACGCAGTGGCCGTCGCGCTGGTCGATCAGCTCCTTCAACCGGTCCGGGAGCTCGTACTGGTCCACCCGCTGATGCCCGGTCAGGTCGAGGACCGGCTTCACGGTCACCACCGCGTCGGGGTGCCCGCACCACGCCCGGATGGTCTCGCTGCTGAGGGGGGTGCGGGTGTTCTCACACCGACCCACCGGGTTCGCACCCGTCAGGGCGTCCTCGGAGACGTGGACGGTACAGCGTCACCGGCCGCCGCGGGCCACCCCCCGGTCGCGGCACCGACCCCTCGACCGCCTCATCGAAGGTCAACGCGAGCTGGTGGCGTGACATCTCCCCCAGCGCGGTCGCCCGGCGGGCGTCCAACGACTCCGCCGACCCGGCGAGCTTCAGCTGCTCCGCACCGGCCGCCAGTGCCTGGTCCAGATGCAGGGCATCGGCGAGGTCGAGCTCGCCGGTGACTTCGACGGTGCCGGTGAACGACACCTGCTCGGTGTGCACCGCCACGTGCCGGGTGTCGGGGACCTCGGGGGACGGGTTCTCCGGGTCCTCCCGCTCCATCCCCTCGATGCGGATCTTGGCTTCGAGGACCAGGTGGTCCAGCTGGGCAGCGACACCCGCCCCGCGACCGCGGCGACCTGACGGTCCACGAACCCCGCCGCCGCCTTGCGTCAGCGCCATCGTCGCCTCGGCCACCCGGGTCGCGCGCCAGGCCGGCACCCGACCCGCCTGCACCGCCTTCCACAGCTGCGGCAGCCGCCAGGCGATCTCGAGGCCGTGCCCGATCAACCGACGACCCGCCTCGGTCGTCACGCCGAGGGCGGTCGCGAACTCCGCGATCGCGTACTCCCCGATCTCCGGAGCACCCTCCCCGGCCAGCGGAACCATGTGCCCCGCCTCCCACCAATACGCGGCATCGCCGGTGCCGGTCGGCTCATGCAACGCCGCCCACTCCACCGCAGCGACCAACTCCGCCACCGCCGCCGCATCCTTGGCCCGACGAGCCGCCCTGGCCGCAGCCAACACCTCATCCGGAGACCCCGGAACCGGGACCTCCTCGTGGCGGTGGGCTGCTGAACTCATACCCCTAGCCAAGCAGCGACCACCGACATCGAGACCGCTCAGACAGGCCCTGTCCACACCCCTCCAGATCACGGTTCCCTCACGGATCCCGGCGGTCGTCCACAGGCGCATTCGGTGGCCCGCCGGGAGGTAGGGATTCGAGCAAGACTTCAGCAGTCGGCCAGGACCCGGGCCCGCTCAGCCGGCCACGGAGCGCCAGTCGGAGACGTCCAGCCCCCAGTCGTCGACCAACCGGTGCAGCTGCGGTCGGTAGAGCACGCGCAGCGACTCCTCCAGGCCTTCCGGCGGGTCCCACGACACGGTGCTGCTGGAGCGCGAGGGGCGGTCGGTCTCCTGCAGGCCGACCGGCTCGACGCCCAGCCGTCCCCACACCCGGTCGACGGCGGCCTGCGGATCGCGGCGTACCTGCTCGTAGACCATCACCGTCATCCGCTCCCGGCCGACGAAGTGCGCCCACATCGCCAGCTGGTCGGCGTAGCAGCCGCTCCACGTCTGCACCGTGATCGGCACCGGGTAGGGCCACGGCGAGCTGCCGCGGGTGGCGTTGAGCCGCATCGCCGACAGGAACCGCTCGACCGGGTCACGCAGCAGCACCAGCACCGACAGGTCGGGCGCCAGCAACCGAGCGGTGGTGGGCGGCGCCGAGGCGTGGCGGAGGTACTGCGGCGTCCACTCGCCACGGCGGACCCCGTCGGCCGGGAAGAGGTCGAGGTACTCCGCGGCCTCGCGGTTGCCGTCTCCCACCTTGTGGAGCAGGTGCTGCTCCTTCTTGCCGTTGGTGCCCAGCCCGACCTGGGGGTGCTGGCACAGCAGATCGGTGAACCACGTGGTGCCGGAGCGCTGCGCGCCGATGCCCAGCCAGGCCGGTGACGTCATGGCCCCAGACCCTACCGGCCGAAGGGATGCGGGCCCGGCTCCCGGGTGTAGACGAACGTCGCCACGTCGAGGTGGGTGACGCTGCCGTCGGAGCGCCGTCGAACGTGCAGGGTCTCGCCCGTGTGGTAGCCGGACGTCCCGACGATCCGGCCGTCTCGGAGTGCGAAGGAGTACTGCGCCTCGCCGTTCTTGCGGGCCACGACGACGCCACGCTCGAGACCGAACACGAAGGGCGTGTTGCCCCAGTGCCACACCCCGAGGACGTCCGCGAGCTCGGGGGGTACGCCGGCCTCGGGCAGCCACGGCTCGGGCAGCGTCGGCTCGACCTCCTCCCACGTCTCCAGGAGCTCACGCACCAGCGCGAAGGGGCGCACGCCGGTGGTCGCGTTGGCGAGCATCAGGGCCGCGGCGTCGCGGTCACGGTCGACGAACAGCCCAGCCAGGAACCCGGGCATCGACCCGGTGTGGCCGACCAGCAGGCCGGAGCCGCCGCGGGCCAGCGCGAACCCGAGGCCGTGCGCCGCCTCCAGTCGGTCCTGCCTGGCACCGGCCAGGGGGTGGCTGGCGCGCAGCAGGGTCTCGAGCGGCAGCACCTCGGGGTGACCGCGCAGCAGGAACGTGGCGTAGGTCGCCAGGTCGTCGCTGGTCGACCACAGCTGTCCCGCCGGAGCCATCGCCCGGGTGTCGGTGGCCGGCTCGGGATGGAGGGTGCCGGCATAGGGGTCGACGCTGTAGCCCTGGGCCGCCGCCCCTTGCGGAAGGTACGACGTCCGGTCCATGCCGAGCGGCACGAGGATCCGCTGCTGCACGCCCTGCCACCAGGTCTGGCCCGCGACCTCCTCGGCGACCCGGCCGAGGATGGCGAAGGCCAGGTTGGAGTAGTGGAACTGCTCGCCGTCGGGGAGCACGGCCAGCGAGCCGTCGTGCGCCGCCGCCAGGTCCTCCCACGGCACCCCCGGCGAGCGTTCCCACCAGGGGCCGACGGGCTCGGACTGGATGCCCGAGGAGTGCGCGAGGAGCGACCGCAGCGACCGGTCGGCGTACCCGATTCCGGGGAGCACCTCGCCCACCGTGGTGTCGAGGGCCAGCGTGCCCTCCTCGACCAGCTGCAGCACCAGCACCGCGGTGAACGTCTTGGTGATCGACCCGATGCGGTACTGCAGGTCCGGCCCGGCGGCGGGACCACCGGTCGCGTCCCCCCACGCGCCCGTCCAGCAGAGCTCGTCGCCACGGACCACGCCGGCGACCAGCGACGGGACCCGCCCGGTGCTCTGTGCCGCGGCCACCGGCCGCAGCAGCGCCCGTGCCGCCGCCTCCGAGACCCTCACCGGAGTCACGACTCCGCGGGCTCCGCGAACGCCTCCGGGGGCGGGCAGGCACACACCAGGTGCCGGTCGCCGTAGGCCTGGTCGATGCGGGCGACCGGCGGCCAGTACTTGTCGGGGTCGATGCCCGCGGGGAACACCCCCAGCTGGCGCGAGTAGCCGCGGTCCCAGTCACCCACCAGTGCCCGCGCGGTGTGGGGGGCGTGCCGCAGCGGGGACTCCTCGGGGCTCCACTCCCCCGCGGCCACGCGGTCGACCTCCGCCTTGATCGCGATCATCGCGTCGCAGAAACGGTCGATCTCGCCGAGGTCCTCGGACTCCGTGGGCTCCACCATCAGCGTCCCGGCGACGGGGAACGACATGGTGGGCGCGTGGAAGCCGTAGTCGACCAGGCGCTTGGCGACGTCGTCGACGGTGACGCCGGTCTGCTTGGTCATCGGCCGCAGGTCGAGGATGCACTCGTGGGCCACCAGCCCGTTGGCACCGCGGTAGAGCACCGGGAAGTGCTCCTCCAGGCGGGCGGCGACGTAGTTGGCCGACAGCACGGCGGCCGCGGTCGCCTCGGTGAGGCCCTCGGCGCCCATCAGCCGGATGTATGCCCACGAGATCGGCAGGATGCCGGCAGAGCCGTAGGGGGCCGCGCTCACCGGCCCGATGCCCTCGCGCCGGTCGGCCTCGGGATGCATCGGGTGCGACGGGAGATGCGGCGCGAGGTGCGCGCGCACGGCCACCGGCCCGACCCCCGGCCCACCGCCGCCGTGCGGGATGCAGAAGGTCTTGTGCAGGTTGAGGTGCGACACGTCGCCCCCGAACTCGCCGGGCTGGGCGTAGCCGAGCAGCGCGTTGAGGTTGGCGCCGTCGACGTAGACCTGGCCCCCGTGGTCGTGGACGATCTTGCAGAGCTCGCCGATGGTGTCCTCGTAGACCCCGTGCGTGGAGGGGTAGGTCACCATGATCGCGGCCAGCTCGTCGCCGTGTGACTCGCACTGGGCGCGCAGGTCGTCGAGGTCGACCGAGCCGTCGTCCGCGGCGCCGACCACCACCACCCGCATCCCGGCCATCACCGCGGAGGCGGCATTGGTGCCGTGGGCCGACGACGGGATCAGGCACACCGTGCGCTGATCGTCGCCGCGGGCGCGGTGGTAGCCGCGGATGGCCAGCAACCCCGCCAGCTCGCCCTGGGAGCCGGCGTTGGGCTGGATCGAGACCCGGTCGTAGCCGGTGACCGTGGCCAGCCAGCCCTCCAGCTCGTCGACCAGCTGTCGGTAGCCGCCGGCGTCCTCGGCGGGGGCGAAGGGGTGCAGGTCGGCGAAGCCGGGCAGGCTGACCGGCTCCATCTCGGTGGTGGCGTTGAGCTTCATGGTGCAGGACCCCAGCGGGATCATCCCGCGGTCCAGGGCGTAGTCGCGCGCCGACAGGCGTCGCAGGTAGCGCAGCATCTGCGTCTCGCTGCGGTGGGCGTGGAAGACCTCGTGGGTGAGGAACCCGGTCTCCCGGGCCAGACCGGTGGGGAGCCCAGCGACCGGCTCGGCCTCGGCGGGAGCGACCTCGAACGCCGCGTGCAGCGCCCGCAGCGTGGCCGGACCGCTGAGCTCCGAGAAGGCCAGGCCGACGGTGTCGTCGTCGACGAGCCGCAGGTGCAGGCCCTGCTCGCGGGCGGCGGCGACGATCGCCCGGGCGCGGCCCGGGGCGCTGACGGTGAACGTGTCGAAGAAGTGGCGGGTCGGCACCGTGAAGCCGGCGCCCGACAGCGAGGCGGCCGCCCGCGCGGCAACGTCGTGGGTGCGGGTGGCGATCTCGCGGAGCCCCTCGGGGCCGTGGTGGACGGCGTACATGGAGGCGACGACGGCCAGCAGCACCTGGGCCGTGCAGATGTTGGAGGTCGCCTTGTCGCGGCGGATGTGCTGCTCGCGGGTCTGCAGCGCCAGTCGGTACGCCGGCCGGCCCTCCGCGTCGACGGACACGCCGACGAGGCGCCCCGGCAGATGCCGCTCCAGGCCCTGCTTGGCGACCATGAAGCCGGCGTGCGGACCACCGTAGAACAAGGGCACGCCGAAACGCTGGGACGACCCGACGACGACGTCGGCGCCGAGCGCCCCGGGGGCCTCCAGCAGGGTCAGCGCCAGCAGGTCGGCCGCCACCACCGCCAGCCCGCCGCGCTCGTGCACCGCCTCGATCACCGGTCGAGGGTCGCGGATCTCGCCGCTGGCGCCGGGGTACTGCACCAGGACCCCGCTCACCTCGCCGTCGGGCAGGCCCTCGGCCAGGTCGGCGACGACCACCTCGATGCCCATCGCTGCCGCGCGGGTCTCCACGACGGCGATGGTCTGCGGCAGGGCGTCGGCGTCGACGACGAAGGCGCCCGCGGCGCCGCGCTGCGCACGACGGACCAGAGTCATCGCCTCAGCCGCCGCGGTGCCCTCGTCCAACAGCGAGGAGTTGGCCGTCGGCAGGCCGGTCAGGTCTCCGACCATCGTCTGGAAGTTGATCAGCGCCTCCAGCCGGCCCTGGGAGATCTCCGGCTGGTAGGGCGTGTAGGCGGTGTACCAGCTCGGGTCCTCCAGCACGTTGCGGCGGATCACCGCCGGCGTGACCGTGCCGTGGTAGCCGAGCCCGATCATCGGCTCGGCCAGGCCGTTGGCGTCGGCGAGGTCGCGAGCCAGGCCGGCCACCTCGGGCTCCGTCAGCGCCGGCGGCAGCTCGAGGTCACCGTGGCTCCGGATCCCGCCCGGCACCGCCGCGGCCATCAGCTCCTCGAGCGTGCCGAGGCCGAGCCGGGCGAGCATCGTCTGCTGCGCGGCCGCGGTCAGGCCGATGTGGCGGCGGACGAACGGGGACAGGTCGGTCATCGGCGCTCCCTCCCGCGGCGCCCGCGGTCGTGGTGTCCCGCGGGGGATCGTCAGCGCTCGCAGGCTATCAAAGCCCGGCCAGGCTCAACCGGTGTGACGAGCGGCCCGACGCGCCGCCAGCTCGTCGCCCGGACCCGACTCGGTGGCCTCGTCGTCGGTGCGCTCCGAGGGCAGCTCGGCGAGCGTGCCCTCGATCTCGCGCCAGACCCCACCGATGGCGATGCCGAAGACGCCCTGGCCACCCTGGAGCAGGTCGATGACCTCGTCGTTGCTGGTGCACTCGTAGACCGAGGCGCCGTCACTCATCAGGGTCACCCGGGTGAGGTCGTCGGTGCCGCGGGCACGCAGGAACTGCACCGCGGAGCGGATCTGCTGCAGCGAGATGCCGGCGTCCAGAAGACGCTTGATGACCTTGAGGATCAAGATGTCACGGAAGGAGTAGAGCCGCTGTGAGCCGGACCCCTTGGCTCCACGCACCGACGGCTCCACCAGGCCCGTGCGCGCCCAGTAGTCGAGCTGACGGTAGGTGATGCCGGCGGCGTTGCACGCCGTCGGGCCGCGATAGCCGGTGTCGTGGGGCAACGGGGACACGTCGTCGGTGAAGAGCAGGCCCTGCTCCTCGGCCCGCTCGTTGGCCTCCGCACCTGCAGCCAGATCGGCCCGCGGTTCGTTCTCGTTCACGCCCATCGACCCTCCGTCGACTACTCCGTATCGCGTAACTCCCGGGGGAAGGACGTGACGGGCGGCTCAGGGGCAGCCTCAACCACAACGGTGGAGTTACAACAGAGACAGTTCACCGTAGGCCCACCTCGGCTGTCGGTCAACGCTCCGTGGGGGTGTGTCGCAACCCTCACCTTCCACCTGAGGGTGAGGGCGTCCAGACGTCTGCGACCGCTATTGGGCCTCGAAGTCCTCCGGGGTCACGTGGTCGAGGAACTCGCGGAACTTCTCGACCTCGTCCTCCTGTTCGTCGGGCACGGCGAGCCCGGCCTCCTCGAGCACGTCGTCGGAGCAGACGATGCGGCTCCCGGTGCGCAGCGCGAGCGCGATGGAGTCCGACGGCCGGGCCCCCACCTCGATCCCCGACCCGAAGACCAGGCTGGCGTAGAAGACGCCGTCCTTGACGTCGGTGATCCGCACCTCGTCGAGGGTGTTGCCGGTGGCCTCGACCACATCCTTGAGCAGGTCGTGGGTGAGCGGGCGCGGCGGCACCACGCCCTGCTGGGCGAAGGCGATGGCCGTGGCCTCGACCGCACCGATCCAGATCGGCAGATAGCGGTCGCCGGCCACCTCGCGAAGCAGCACGATCGGCTGGTTGGAGGGCATCTCCACCCGGACTCCGATGACATCGACTTCGCGCACCTCTCCACCCTACCCCCGCGTCGGCTGGTCCCTTCGTGGCCCGTGGGAGCCTCCGGGACGGCGGCGATGCAGCGTCAGAAGCGCCGCAGCCCGGCCTTGACCAGGGTGGCGTGGAGCCGCACGGAGAGGGCAGCGATCTCGTTGACCGCCTCCTCGGCGCGCGCGGCCGCGGACGCGTCGCGCCCCCGCTTGAGCGGCTCGACCACCTGGTCGACCAGCCCGATCTCCCGGTCGGCGGCGGTCTTGAACGCGCGCAGGTGGCGCGGCTCGAAGCCGAAGTCGGCCAGCTCCCGCGCCGTCTTGGCGATGACCAGGGCGTCGGTGTCGTAGTGGCCGGTGCCGGTCGCCGGGCTGAGCAGGCCGAACTGCTCGAGCTGTCCCAGCAGCTCCTCGTCGATCCCGGCGATCTTGAGGAGCTCGCGGCGCGACATCCGCAGCCGGTCGCGGCGGCCGAACGACTCGGGGCTGGGGATGCCGTCGGCGGCCAGCGCCACGGTCGGCACGGTGGGGACCACCGGGTCGAGCGGGGGTGGCTCCAGACCGCGGTCGATGGCGTCGAGGTGCTCGCCGATCACCCGCAGCGGGAGGTAGTGGTCGCGCTGCATCCGCAGGATGTAGCGGAGCCGCTCGACATCGGCTGCGGAGAACTTGCGATAGCCGGCCGGCGTCCGCTCGGGCTTGATCAGGCCCTTGTCCTCGAGGAAGCGGATCTTGGGGATGGTGACACCCGGGAAGTCCGGGCGTAACTCCTCCAGGACCTGGCCGATGTTCCTCCTCCCCCGTGCGGAGGCAGCCGGCGTCGCCACCGCGGCTCAGCCGTTCGCGTGACCGGAGTAGAACACCAGGCGGTACTTCCCGATCTGGACCTCGTCGCCGTCCTTGAGGGACACCTCGTCGATCCGGTCGCGGTTGACGTAGGTGCCGTTGAGGCTGCCCACGTCGCGCACCGCGAAGTCGGTGCCGGTGCGCTGGAACTCCGCATGCCGCCGGGAGACGGTGACGTCGTCGAGGAAGATCTCGCTCTCGGGGTGACGTCCGGCCGTGACCAGGTCGAGGTCGAGGAGGAAGCGGTTGCCGGCGCCGGGCCCGCGCTGCACCACCAGGAGGGCGTGTCCGGCGGGCAGCGCGTCGACGGCAGCCGCGTCGACCGGGCTCAGCTGGCGGTCGGACGTCTCGACTCGCTCGCCCGACCCGCCGAAGACGATCGTGGCCGTCACGTCGGTGGGCGCGTCGGCCGGCGGCTCCGGCGTGGCCGACTGCTGCGGCGTCGCGGGCTCCGGCGCGGCCAGCGGCGTGCCGCACTGGGAGCAGAACCGGGCGTCGTCCGGGTTCTGCTTCCCACACGCGGTGCAGAAGGGCATCAGGTCTCCTCTTGCCTGGTCGACTCCCCCTCGTCGCGCGGGGTCCGAGCCCGGACCCGAGCCGACGACGAGAGTGCTGGTGCAGATACCGAACCTACCAGCCCCGACAGGCGTCGGACCGCCCGGCGCCGGGGCGCGTTGCGGGCCTATCCCTCGAGGGACGACTGGTACGCCGCGGCGTCCATCAGGCCGTCGAGCTCGTCGCGGTCGGCCGGCTTGATCTCGAACAGCCAGCCCCCGCCGTAGGGGTCGTTGTTGACCAGCTCGGGGGTCGCGTCGAGGGACTCGTTGCGCGCCACCACCTCACCCGAGATCGGGGCGTAGAGGTCGCTGACGGACTTGGTCGACTCGAGCTCGCCGCACGCGGCCCCGGAGGAGACCGAGTCACCGACGCTGGGCAGAGAGACGTAGACGATGTCGCCGAGCGCGTCCTGGGCGTAGTGGGTGATGCCGATGCGGACGGCGCCGCCGCTGTCGTCGGCGGGACGGACCCACTCGTGCTCGCTGGTGTACATCAGATCGTCGGGATACACATGACCTCCTGATCACGGCGGCGGCGCCCACGCGGCGTCGCCCGAGGCTACCGGCCCCCCGAGGCTACTGCGCCGTGGAGGGCTGGGCGTACTCGGCTCGCGAGGGAGGCCGGACGCTGTCGATGTCGACCTCGTCGCGGGCGACCACCTCGACCGTCGCACCGTCGTCCTCGAGCTGGGCGGCGGGGCCCTGCACGAAGGACAGCGCCCCCTGGAGGGTGCGCGGCTCGCCGATCACCTCGATCACGAACGGCGAGCTCAGCAGAGTGCCGTCGACGACGATGCCTCCGACGCCGTCGCTGAAGGAGGTCTGGGCGACGACCCGGACCTCGTCGTTGAACTCCATCGCCTCGGCGCCGGCCGTGCGGAGCTCCTGCACCGTGTCGAGGAGCGAGTCGACCCCGACGGTTCCCGTGGTCTCGGTCACCGTGACCTGCAGACCCGGACCCGTGACCGCCACCTGGCCGGCCATGATCTCCAGGCTGTCGGCCGCCTGCTCGGCCTGGGTCAGCGCCGCCTGCCGCCGGTCGTTGTCGCTGAGCAGGTCGCGCCGCGTGGTCTCCAGGCGGGCCAGCTCGCTCTGCGCCCGCTGCGAGGCATCGGTCAGGGTGCTGAGCACGTCGACGAGGTCCTGCTCGCGATAGCTGGCGTAGGTGTTGTCGACCTCGTTGGACCGCACCTGGGTCACCGCCGCGAAGCCGAGGGCGGCGAGCAGCGCACCCACGATGGCCTGGCTCCGGCTCGGGTGCAGCATCGAGCGCCGCAGGCGTCCGCGCGCCTCGGCCGGGTCGGGCGTCGCGGAGGTCGGCGTCGCCGGGTCCGGCGTCGCCTGGCCGGGCATCGGCGCGTTGGTGTCGTCGTCAGGCACGGAGCAGGTGCCTCCGGATCGCGGCGACGTTGGAGAAGATGCGGATGCCGAGCACGACGATGACGCCGGTCGAGAGCTGCCCGCCCACACCGAGCTTGTCGCCGAGGTAGACGATCGCGGCGGCAACCACGACGTTGCTCAGGAACGACACCACGAAGACCTTGTCGTCGAAGATGCCGTCGAGGAGCGCTCGCAGGCCGCCGAAGACGGCGTCGAGCGCGGCCACGACCGCGATCGGCAGGTAGGGCTGCAGGCCGACGGGCACGTCGGGCTGGAAGATCAGGCCCAGCACGATCCCGACGACGAGACCCAGAATGGCGATCACGGTGGCACCCCCTTCGACGAACGGCTGGACCCATTGTCCACGGCGTCGGCGCCGACACCAGCCACGGTCCGAAGGACCGGCGACGAGGCCCCCGGCAGCACCATCGCCCCCTGGTTGGTCATGGTGTACCGCAGCCCGAGCGCGTCGGCCAGGGCGAAGAAGTGCCTCCCGCGAGGGCTGTTGACAAGATCGGACTGGAGGGTGCGGGGGTCGCCGATCGCCTCCACGACGTAGGGCGGCGAGAGCGGCTTGCCGTTGACGTGGATCGCGACATCGACGTTGCGGATCGCCGACAGCAGGGTCAACCGCTCCCCGTTGACCGCGATCGCCTCCGCGCCCACGGACCACAGGGCGTTGACGAGGTCGGCCAGGTCGGTGTCACGCACGGCCTCCTCCGGCACCCCGCTGGGCGAGTCGTCGACGGTGACCTGCACGCCGGGGCCGCGTACGGCGCCGTAGCCGGTGCGTCCCTGCAGCCGGGCGAGCCGGGCGCCGGCGGCCGCCTCCTGCTCGGCGAGGTCGGCCGACTCGCGCTGCAGGACCGTGATCCGGGCCTGCTGCTTGCCGATGCGGTCCTGGATGCGCGCCAGGGAATCGCGTCGCTGGTCGACCTGGTCGATCAGCTGGGCCCGGTTGGTGGCGTCGATCGGCGCCGACCGGGTCTCCTGGACCGCGGCGGTGGCGACGAGCAGGCCGAAGAGCGCCAGCGCGACCAGCACCGCCGCCCGCGTCCCGCGGCGGGGCGGTGGCCGCTCCTCGCCCTGGGCGCGGCGCTCCGCCACGTGGACGTAGTCCTGGTCGAGCGACTGCTGCTGGATCCGGTCGAGCAGTGGCATGGTGACGTGGGCCGGCAGCAGGTCGTGCGCGCGGGACGCAGCTGCCCGGCGTCCGCCCCGATGGCCGGTCGACCGCTGGGCCTCCTGCTCGGGCTCCTGCTGGGTGTCAGGCACCGGACTCCGCCGTCCGCCGGTCGATGTCGGTCAGCAGCTTGTAGACCTGATAGGCGTAGAGGACGCCTGCCCACCAGTAGAGCCCGATCCCCCAGAACGCGAAGGCCCACCCGAACACCTTGGCCAACGTGGCCACCGTGCCCTCGCCGTCGCCGAGCAGCAGCAGCGGGAAGGCGTAGAGGAGGTTGAAGGTCGCCGCCTTGCCGAGGAAGTGCACGGGGAGCGCGCTGTAGCCGCGGGTGCGCAGGAAGGGCACCAGCCCCCACAGCAGCAGGTCGCGCAGGGGCAGGACCACGGCCACCCACCACGGGATGATGTCGCGCATCGCGAGCCCCACCACCACGGCCAGGATGTAGAGCCGGTCGGCCACGGGGTCGAGGATCTGCCCCAGCTGGGTGAACTGGCCGAGCCGCCGGGCGAGGTAGCCGTCGAGGAAGTCGGTGACGCCGCTGACGGCCAGCAGCAGCAGCGCCCAGCCGTCCGCACTCGGGGCCGAGCACGAGCCACAGGAAGACCGGGACGCCGAGCAGCCGGCCCATGCTCAGCACGTTGGGCACGGTCCAGACTCGAGCCTCGGGCGCGGCTGCCTGGGACACGGTTACCTGCTGTCGTTCGTCGTCATCGGGTCCGGACGGTGCCGGCGTTCACACCTTAGCGAGCGGTCAGGCGTCCTCGAGGTGGGCGGCGTCGCGGATCTCCCCGACCAGCTCCTCGATCACGTCCTCGAGCGCCACCAGTCCGCGCACCGAACCCTGGGTGTCGACCACCCGGGCCATGTGCGCGCCCCGTCGCTGCAGCGTCTCGAGGGCGTCGGTCAGCAGGTCGTCCTCGCTGACCCGGGCCAGCGGCCGGATCCACTTGTCGGCCACCGGCCGGTCGCGGTCGTCGTCGTGGTCGTACTCGAGCACGTCCTTGATGTGGAGGTAGCCGACCAGCTCGCCGTCGTCGGACACCACCGGGAACCGGCTGAACCCGGTCTGGGCGCACAGCTCCTCGACCTCGGCCGCCGTCGAGCCGCGCCGCACGGTCGCCAGCGACGCCGGCGCCATCACCACCGCGTGCACCGTCTTCTGGGAGAACCCGAGCGCCCCGGACAGGCGGTCGTACTCCGCGTCGGCGAGCAGCCCCTCACCCCGGGACTCCTCCACGAGCGCCGCCACCTCCTCACGGGTGAAGGCCGAGCTGACCTCGTCGCGCGGCTCGATCCGCAGCAGTCTCAGCACTGCGTTCGCCAGGGCGTTGAGCACCGCGATCAGTGGTCGGACCACGAGCACCACGGCCATCATCGGGGGGCCGAGCACGAGCGCGGCCCGCTCCGGGGTCGCCAGCGCGATGTTCTTCGGGACCATCTCGCCGACCACGACGTGGAGGTAGACGACGATCGCCAAGGCGATCGCCAGCGCCACCGGGTGGACCAGGCCGTCGGGCAGCCCCCACCGCTCGAACCACGGCTCGAGGCCGTGGGCGATCGCCGGCTCCGACACGGCGCCGAGGCCGAGCGAGCAGACCGTGATGCCGAGCTGGGCGCCGGCCATCACCAGCGTGATCTCCTCCATCGCGGCCAGGGTGCTGCGCGCCAGCCGCGAGCCGGCCCGCGCCCGGGGCTCGATCTGGCTGCGACGTGCGGCGATCAGGGCGAACTCGGCGCCGACGAAGAACGCGTTGCCGACCAGCAGCACGACCGAGAGCGTGAGCGCGGCCGCGGGACTCATCGGACCCCACCCTCGTCGTGCTCCTCGCGGACGGAGAGGACCAGCCGGTCGATGCGTCGGCCGTCGAGGTGCTCCACCCGGAGGACGGCGGTACGGCGGACGCGGGCGTCGTCGTCGCCCGCGGCGACGTCGGCCAGCACCACCTCGGCGACGTCGCCGACGTCGGGGATCCGGCCAAGGCTCTGCAGCACCAGGCCGGCGACGGTGTCGTAGTCGTCGTGCTCGGGGAGCTCGATGCCGGTCAGGTCCTCGACCTCGTCGGGCCGCAGCAGCCCGGAGAGCAGCCAGCCACCGTCACGGCGCCGGCGCGCCTGGGCGCCGCGGGGGTCGTGCTCGTCGGCGATGTCGCCCACGATCTCCTCGACCACGTCCTCGAGCGTG
The DNA here is from genome assembly GCA_963719955.1 of uncultured Actinomycetota bacterium. Taxonomy (GTDB): domain Bacteria; phylum Actinomycetota; class Actinomycetes; order Propionibacteriales; family Nocardioidaceae; genus Nocardioides. The sequence goes on from CAVRDV010000002.1 coordinate 1,882,577, forward strand.
ACGATGCCCGCGTGACCGCCGTACTCGTCGAGGACGACGGCCATCTGGAAGCCGTCGGCGCGCAGCAGTGCCAGCAGGGGGTCCAGACGAAGGGAGTCGGGGACCACGATCGGCTTGACCATGATGTGCCGCACCCGGGTGGTGGCCCGCTCGTGCAGCGGGAGCGCCACGGCGTGCTTGACGTGGACGGTGCCGACCACCGCGTCCTCGTCGTCCAGCACCGGGAAGCGCGAGTGGCCCGTCTCGCGGGCCAGGTCGATGACGGCGGCCGCCCGGTCGGTCTCCTCGAGGGTGATGGTCCGCACCCGGGGCGTCATGATCTCCCCGGCGGTGCGGGTGCCGAACTCGACGGAACGCTCCATGAGCTCCGCGGTGTCGACGTCGAGGGTCCCCTGGTCGGCGGAGCGCTGGATCAGGCTCGCCAGCTCCGTCGAGCTCCGCGCCGAGCGCAGCTCCTCCTGGGGCTCCAGCCCCATCCTCCTCACCAGCGCGTTCGCGGAGCCGTTGAGCAGCCGGATCGGCCACGCCGCCCCCGCGGTGAACGCGCGCTGGGGCCCCTGGGTGGCTCGCGCGGTCTGCATCGGACGGGCGATCGCGTAGTTCTTGGGCACCAGCTCACCGAAGACCAGGGTCACCAGCGTGCTCGCGGTGAGCCCGATCACCAGGGCGAGGGGTCGCACCACCCCCTCGGCCAGGCCCGCCCGACCCAGCGGACCGTCGATCAGGTCGGCGATGGCCGGCTCGGCGAGGAAGCCGATCGCCAGGTTGGTGATCGTGATCCCCACCTGCGCGCCCGAGAGCTGGGTCGACAGCGACCGCAGCGCCTTCTGGAGACCGCGGGCCTTGGCGTCACCGGACGCGACGGCGCGGTCGACCGCGCTCCGGTCGACGGTCACGAAGGAGAACTCCGCCGCCACGAAGAGCCCACAGCCCGCGACCAGGCCGACGAAGAGCAGGAGCAGGATCGCCGCCGTCACCGGCTCCGCCTCGGGTGGCGGCGGGGACGCGCGGCTCCGGCCGGCGCGGGCGTCGGCTGAGCCGACTCGGGACTGTGAGGGCCGTCCATGGGCGGTGCGAGCAGTCCTTCGGGTGGGGAACGTCGAGAGGCGACCGGGAGCCGGCGCGAGGGAGGCACCACTCTAGCGAGAACACGGCCCGGAAGCCGCTTCCACAGCCGGTCTGGACCACTAGACAGGATCCCGCATTCCGCGAACACGGGCACGGTCCCGCTCCTAGCGTGCCCCAGGTCCCGAGCAACGCCGCAGCGGTCCGTGAGCGGTCCCAGGCGTGCCGGGTGTCCCCTTCCCCGACCCGGAGAGCCGATGACCGCGACGACCCCCACGCCGTCACCGTCCCGACGCGCCCTGCTCGCAGGCGCCGCCGTAGCGGGAGCGGCCGCTCCCCTCGCCGTCGCCGCCCCGGCCCAGGCCGCGTCGTACACCCCGCGTCGCTACCGCGGCGAGCCCTACCTGCCACCGGCCCAGCGCCATCTCGTGAGCCGCTTCTCCTACGGCTCCAACCGTGCGCTGGTGAAGGAGGTACGCCGCCAGGGCGGGGCCCGGAAGTGGTTCGAGCGACAGCTCTCCCCCGCCAGCATCAGCGACAAGAAGGCCAAGGCCGTCAACGGCTGGTGGCCGTCGCTCAACCGCGACAAGCTCAGCCTCTGGTCGCGGGACAAGAACGGCACCGAGGACGGCTGGCAGTGGGTCCTCAACTACCAGCGCTGGGTGCTCAACCGCCGGATCCGCACCCGACGCCAGGTGCAGGAGGTGATGACGGAGTTCTGGGAGAACCACTTCTACGTGCCTGCGACCGGGATGAACCACTTCATCTTCCGCAAGCCGTACGGCGACTTCCTGCGCCGCAACGCGCTGGGTCGCTTCGAGGACCTGCTCCAGGGCGCCCTCACGCACCCGGCCATGCTGGTCTACCTCGACAACGCCATCTCGACCAAGACCGCACTCAACGAGAACCTCGGCCGTGAGGTCCTGGAGCTCCACACCGTGGGCCTCGAGGCGGGCTACACCGAGGCCGCGGTCAAGGCCTCCGCCCGGATCCTCACCGGCTGGCGGGTGGACGTCGCCAGGACCTGGGACACGTCGTACCGGCCCGACGACCACGCGACCGGCCCGGTCTCGGTGCTCGGCTTCTCCGACCCCAACGCGGACCCCGACGGGCGCCAGCTCACGCGCCGCTACCTCAGCTATCTGGCGCACCACCCGTCGACCGCGCAGCGGATCGCGCGCAAGCTGGCGGTGAAGTTCGTCTCCGACAACCCGTCGCAGGCGCTGGTCGACCACCTCGCGCAGGTGTTCCTCGACAACGACACCGCGATCAAGCCCGTCCTCCGAGCCCTCGTGGACTCGACCGACTTCGCGAGCTCGATGGACGCCAAGGTCCGCGATCCCGGCGAGGACCTGGTGGCGACCTACCGTGCCCTCAACATCACGGTCAAGGACCCGCCGAACAAGGGCGGCGACCAGCACGCCGCCAACTGCCTGCTGTGGCAGGCCGGCCAGATCGGGCTCACGCCGTACACCTGGCCGCGGCCGGACGGCGCCCCCGCCGACAACAAGTCCTGGTCGTCGCCGTCGCGGATGATGGCCTCCTTCCAGGTGCACTACACCCTCGCGGGCGGGTGGTACCCGAAGAAGGGGATCGCCTACAAGTCCCGTGGCTCCTGGGTGCCGCGCTACCCGATCCGCTTCGACGAGCTGGTCGACTACCTCTCCCTGCGTCTGCTCGGCCGGCGGTCCACGTCGACCCTGCTGAAGGCGTGCTGCGAGGTCGCGGGCTACCGCCCCTCCGACCGGATCGTGAAGGGGCACCGGCTGGTCAAGTACGACCTCCCCTCCGTGCTCGCGACGATCCTCGACTCCCCCGCCCACCTGACCCGGTGACCACCATGAGCGAACAGACGACCCCGACCACCTGCTGCGACGAGCTGTCCTCCGGCGGCACCCGCCTCTCGCGGCGCGGTCTGCTCGGCGCGGCCGCGCTGGCCGGCACCACCACGGTCATCGGCGACGCGGTCCTGCAGACCGCGGCCGCGGCGACCCTAGGCCCGGCCCCCTCCGTGCTCGTCGTGCTCTCGATGCGCGGTGCCGCCGACGGGATGTCGCTCGTGGCGCCCTACGGCGACCCGGTGTACTACCAGGCACGGCCCAAGATCGCGATCCCCCAGGGCCAGCTGCTGGCCAGGGACGGCTTCTTCGGCCTGCACCCCAAGCTCAAGGCCCTGCTGCCGATGTGGAGCGCCGGCAAGCTCGCTGCCGTCCACGCGACCGGGCTGCCCTCGGTGTCCCGGTCGCACTTCGCCGCCATGGAGGAGATGGAGGACGCCAACCCCGGCTCCTCGGCCCGCGCCGGGTGGCTGAACCGGCTGATCGGCACCGATGCGATCAGCTCGCCGCTGCAGGCCGTCAACGTCGGCGGTGCCGCGCCCCCGTCGTCGCTCTACGGCAACGAGCACTTCATGTCGCTGTCCAAGGTGGACCAGGTGCAGATCGCCGGCGCCGGCAAGGGCCGCGTCCCCAGCGGCCGGGTCACGTCCCTGAAGACGATGTGGAGCGGGGAGTACGGCCCGCACGGCGCGGCCGCCCGGGCGACGTTCTCGGCCGTCAAGGACTTCGCGCCCGTCCAGAAGACCGCCGCCGGCCCGCGCAACGGAGCGAAGTACCCCAAGGGCTCGCTGGGCAAGACGATGGCGACGGCCGCGCGGATCGTGCGTGGCGACGCCGGCGTCAGCGTGATCACCATCGACCAGGGTGAGTGGGACATGCACACCGGCTTGGGCACCCTGGCCCACGGCGGCATGATCCGGCAGGCCGAGGAGTTCGCCAAGTGCGTGGCGGCGTTCTTCACCGACATCGGCGGCCTCGCCTCGAAGGTCACCCTGGTCACCATGAGCGAGTTCGGCCGCCGGGTGAAGGAGAACGCCAACGTCGGCCTGGACCACGGCTACGGCAACGTCATGTTCGTGGCCGGGGCCGGCGTCAAGGGCGGGCAGTACTACGCGAACTGGCCGACGATCACCAACCAGGTCGACTCCGACCTGCTCGTCACCACCGACTACCGCTCGGTCCTCTCCGAGGTCGTGGCGGCGCGGTTCAGCGCCAGCCCGGCCGCCGTCTTCCCGAGCTTCTCGCGGGAGCGAGTCGGGGTGATGACCGGGCAGTAGCCCGGACGAGGGGCAGACAACGAGACCCGGCCGACCCTAGATTGGCTGGTCATGACCCCGCTGTCGCCGACCCGGAAGGCCGGCCTGGTCGCCGGCCTCGCCCTCGCCCTCGTGCTCGCGTCACCGGCGTACGCCGGTGGCCCGACGGACCCCGTGGGCGGCGAGCAGAAGCTGGGGCAGGTGGCCGGCATCAAGTACGTCCGTGAAGACGTCGTCGTCGGCAGCTCGGGGTCGTGGGGACCGCCCTACGAGGGGACGCTCATCGCGTGCGGCGGGCACACCGCGTCCTGGCACGTCATCGCCGGCGGGGTGCGGGTCACCGGGTCCAGCGAGCAGAACCTCATCGCGAGCACCCGGCCGATGGACCTCGACCCGACGTTCGAGACCCCCGACGACACCAAGCCCGACGACTGGTTCGAGTCGGTCGTCTCCTCGGTGCTCGGCAGGACGATGACGGGCTACGCGGTCTGCACCAAGCGCCCGCTCAGCTACCGGTGGAAGAGCGTGCCCGCCCAGCCGAGCAGCGAACGGACGGCCAAGGTCAGCTGTCCCAGCGGGAAGCACGTCGTGGGTGGCGGCGCGTTCATCGCCACGACCGGCAGCCACGTCAACTCGTCGTACCCGCTGAAGAACGGCTGGCGGACCCGGATCCACGACACCGTGGGCGGCAACGGTGGCATGGAGGTCTACGCGGTGTGCCGCTCGCTGGGGAAGGTCCGCCACGTGTCGAAGACGGCCACCGGGGTCGCGTCGGGGACCACGAAGAGCGTGGTCGCGCGGTGTCGCCCCAACGAGCACGTGGCCGGTGGGGGCGGCCGGATCACGGGGAGCATGACCGAGGCGCACCTGGCGGCGACCTACCCCGTCGACAACGGCGACCGGGGCACCCTCCCCGATGACGGCTGGAAGGTCGTGGCTCGCAACAGCAGCGGCGCGGCCAAGAAGGTCACCGCCGTGGCGCTCTGCGTGCGGAAGGGGTGACGGCGCCGCCGCGTCGTCCCCTGCCCGGTCTCAGTCGTCGCGACGGTTGGCGACGATGGCGGCGATCGGCGGCAGCACTGCCGCGACCAGCGACATCGCCACCGCGAGTCGCACGGAGAAGAGCGGCACCACGGTCCAGGCCAGCACGATCAGCACCAGGCAGGCGCCCATGATCTCGAAGTAGCGCCGCCGGCGCGCCCGCTGCTGCTCGCTCAGCGGCGGGGACGCGTCGGTGACCCGCCGCACCTCGTCACGTGTCACGCCTCCACGGTAGCCCGCACCCCCGTCGACGTACGTCGCGCGGCCCGGCCTGCTCCTCCCTTCCATCGGATGCTTCGCCCGTGGAGAGGAGGAGAAGACCATGCGCCGGAAGACTGCTCACACCGTCGACGTGCTGCTCCAGGCGCTGGCCGACGGCTCCACGTGGCTGCTCTTCAAGGGCACCCGGGTGCGCTGCTGACCGTGCGCCGGCGCGTGATCGACGCGGTCGCTAGACCGCGAGGTCGCGACGCTGGAACGCGACGGTGCCCACCGCGACGAAGACGAGGCTCAGCACCAGCATGATCGCGAGGTGGCCGGCGTCGACGCCGTTGACCAGAGGCGCGCTTCCGGTGAGCCAGGTGAAGGGCGACCAGTCGCGCACCCACTCCAGCCCCTCCATCTGGGGGATCAGGCCACTCGCCGCGTAGGCGAGCACGCCGAAGCCTGCGCCGGTCGTGAGCGCCAGGGCCCGGCGGCCGGTCGCCGCGCCGACGGCGTAGGTCAGCGTGCCGAACAGCACGGCGAACGCCGCGAGATGGAGGTGCATCGCCGCCAACCGCCCGGCCGAGATGCTGTCGAAGCGGGCCGGACCGGCGATGAGCAGCAGGACGACCCAGAAGACGGTGAGCATGGCCAGCACGGCGACGACGTACGCCGCGACCCGTTGCAGCGCCAGCGAGGTGCGGCTGACCGGGTGCGACAGGGGCAGGTCGAGCACGCCGGCCTCCTCCTCGCCGGCGATGATCCGGGTGCCGGCGCTGACGGAGAAGACGATCATCAGGATCGCCACCACCAGCCCGTAGACGGTCGCGCTGAGGTAGCCCGCCGGTGTGGTGATGTTGGTGTAGTTGAGGGCCTCCATCAGGGCCTGGGGGTAGTTCTCGAGCAGCTTCGCGATCTCGGGGTCCTCGAACGTCGGCCAGAACGCGGCGTAGCTGCACCCGACCAGCACGATGGCCGCCGTCCAGCCGAGCAGATAGCGCCGAGAGTCCCAGAGCCACTTGGCGAACACCGTGCGGATCATGGCTGGACCACCTCGGCCGGCTCCTGGTCGAAGCGGTCCATGAAGAGCTCCTCGAGGTCGGGCTCCACGCTGGTGATGCTCAGCACGGTGTGCGCGGCGAGGGCCTTGAGCAGGGCGTCGGCGGAGCCGTCGAGGCGGCAGCGCAGGAGGGCGCCGTCCACCCTCAGCTCGCTCACCCCAGCGACGTCCACGAAGGCGTCGGCGCTCACGTCCCGGTCGAAGTGCACCTCGACGCGTCGGGTGGCCGAGGCCCGCAGGCTCTCCACCGTGTCGACGCCGGTGAGCACCCCGTCGCGGAGGATGCCGACGCGGTCGGAGGTCTTCTGCACCTCGCTCATCACGTGGGAGGACATGAACACGGTGCGGCCCTCCGCCGCGACCTCCCGCGCCATGGCGGTGAACTCCTGCTGGAGGAACGGGTCGAGCCCCGAGGTCGGCTCGTCGAGGACGAGCAGCTCGGGCTCGTGCATGAACGCCTGCACCAGGCCGACCTTCTGGCGGTTGCCCTTGGACAGTGCCTTGATCCTGCGGTCGAGCTCGAGACCGAGGCGTTCGCTCAGCCCGGTGATCCGGGCCGGCGGCACCCCGCCGCGCAGGTGCCCCAGATAGCGCAGCAGCTCCCCCGCGGTCTGGCGGCCGTCCACGACGAAGTCGCCCTCGAGGTAGCCCAGCCGGCGGCGTAGCGCCACGCCGTCGCGGCGGGGGTCGAGCCCGAGGACCGTCGCGGTGCCGGAGGTGGCCCGGATCAGGTCGAGGAGGATCCGGATGGTCGTGGTCTTGCCGGAGCCGTTGGGTCCGAGGAAACCGAACACCTCTCCCCGGCGCACCTCGAGGTCCAGCCCGCGCAACGCCTGCGTGTGTCCGTAGGCCTTGGCCAGGCCCTCGGTGGTGATGACCGCGTCGCCCACGACACTCCTTCGCCCCGGGGAGGAGCTCTCCTTCACCCTAGCGCCGCCCGTCTTGGTGTCCCCGCCACACTGGAGGAGTGCCCGACCCGCGCATCCCTGCCCCGCCGGAGCCCGTCACCGAGACGGCTCCGCCGCTGACGTCGCGGGCGCTGATGGCACAGGACTGGCGCGACCTCGCCTACCTGCACTGGGCCGTCGACCCGGCGCGGGTGGCGGACCGGATGCCGCGGGGCGTGCGGCCCGATGTGCACGAGGGGCGCACCTACGTCGGACTGGTGCCCTTCACCATGGTGGGCGCCGGCCTCGGTCGAGGACCCGCGGTGCCCTGGCTGGGCACGTTCCTCGAGACCAACGTGCGGCTCTACTCCGTCGACGACACCGGGCGGCGCGGGGTGGTGTTCCTCAGCCTCGACAGCGACCGGCTGCTCGTCGTGGCCGGGGCGCGCCTGGTCTTCGCGACGCCGTACCGCTGGGCCCGGATGCGGCACCTGGTCGACCAGGTCGGCGGCCCCTCCCCCGTCGGCGACGTGCACACCTGGACCGCCTCGCTGCGCGATCGTCTCGCGCGCCCTCGCGGTGCCTCGAGCCTGATCCGGATGCGGGTGGGCGAGCGCCGGGAGGCGACACCGCTCGACCTGTTCCTCTCGGCCAGGTGGGGCCTGCACACGCAGATCGCCGGGAAGACCCGCTACGTCCCCAACGAGCACCCGGCCTGGCCGCTGCACGCGGCGGAGGTGCTCGATCTGGACGACCGGCTCGTCGCGGCGGCCGGGCTCGGCGACCTCGCCGCGCGTCCGCCCGACCACGTGGCCTTCAGCCCCGGCGTGCACACGGTCTTCGGGCTGCCCGTCGACGCCCGTCGGCCTCGTGCCGGCCCGCGCTGACCAGGTCGCGACCCGGCGGTCTGCGTCAGCTGTCGGCGCCCAGGGCCGCGAACGCCGCCTCCAGCCGGCTCTTGGCGTCCTTGGCGACGTTGTCCAGGGCACGGCTGTCGGCCAGCCCCATCATGGCCTCGGGGTCGAACGCCTCGACCAGCGTCGTCCCCGCGTCCAGGGACCGCACCACGACGTTGCAGGGCAGCACCGCCGCGATCGACGGATCGGCCTGGATGGCCTCGTAGGCCAGGGGCGGGCGACAAGCGCCGAGGATGACCTGCGGCGCCACCTCGACGCCGAGCTTGCCCTTCAGCGTGGCTGACAGGTCGATCTCGGTCAGCACCCCGAAGCCCTGCCCCTCGAGCGCGGATCGCACGGCGGCGACCGCTGCGTCGTACGGCTGCTTCACGGTGGTGGTCATCGTGTAGTCGCTCATCGTTGGCTCCTTCTCATCCAAGGTATCCGCATGACGGCCCGGCGAGTAGCGTCGCCCTCATCCCGCTGCGATAGGACTCGATCCCGATGAGCGACAGCCGAGGACCCTCGACCGACCCCGTCCCCGTGCCCGAGGGCGCGCACGAGTGGCACAAGGTGCTCGACCCCGGCGAGCTCCCGGAGGGCCGCGTGACCACGGTGAGCGTGGGTCGACGCACGCTCGCGGTCACCCACGTCGACGGCAGGTTCGGCGTGATGGGCAACCGCTGTCCCCACCAGGGCGGCCCGCTGGGCGAGGGGTCGATCGAGAAGGGCTGGCTGCGGTGCCCGTGGCACGGCTACGACTACAGCCCGTGCAACGGCACGCCGCCGGAGGGCTTCACCGACGCCCCCGAGGCCTACGCGAGCGAGGTGCGCGACGACGGGGTCTACGTGGCGCTGCCGCCGGAGCTCGAACACACGCGCACCGTCTCCGACGTCATGGTCGAGACGATGGTCAACTGGGGGGTCGACACCGTGTTCGGGATGGTCGGTCACTCCAACCTCGGGTTCGCCGACGCGATGCATCGGGCCGAGAAGCGCGGCGACCTGCGCTATGTCGGGATCCGCCACGAGGGTGCGGCGTCGTTCGCCGCCACGGCGTACGGCAAGCTCACCGGTCGGCTGGCTGCCTGCTTCGGCATCGCCGGACCCGGCTCGACCAATCTCCTGACCGGCCTCTACGACGCCAAGGTCGACCGGGCGCCGGTGCTGGCGCTGTCGGGGCAGGTGCCGTCGAAGACCAAGGGGCGGGGGGCGTTCCAGGACATGGACCTGGCCAACGCGTTCAAGGATGTGGCCCGCTTCGGCGAGGTGGTGCTGTCGGCGGCCGACCACGCCGAGCTGATGACGCTCGCGTGCAAGACCGCCATCGTCGACAAGGGCGTCGCGCACCTGATCTTCCCCGACGAGGTGCAGGTCGAGCCCTCGAACCAGGCGGCGTCCGGATCTGACGGCCGGACCGGTTCTCGCGAGATCGCTCCACCGGCCGATGCCCTCGCGGAGGCGGTCGACAGAATCCGTCAGTCGCAGCGTCCCGTCATCGTGGTCGGCCAGGGGGCCCGCGCCGACGTCGACGGCGTCATCGGGCTCGCCGAGCTGATCGGTGCCCCGGTGATCACGACGTTCAAGGCCAAGGGGGCGATCTCGGACCACCACCCGCTCGGCTGTGGCGTCCTCGGCCGAAGCGGCACCCCGGTCGCGAGCTGGCTGATGAACGAGTCGGATCTCGTCATCGCGTTCGGCGCCTCCTTCTCGAACCACACCGGGATCGCGCCCTACAAGTCGATCGTCCAGATCGATCACGACCCGATGGCCATCGGTCGACACCATCCGGTCGACATCGGCCTGCAGGGAGCGGTGGCGACGACCGCCAGGCTCCTCGCCGAAGGTCTCGGCGGCGGGCACACCTGCATCGACCAGCGCTCGGTCATCGCGGAGCGTTGGCGGATCTGGCGCGAGGAGAAGGCCAGCCGTCGCACCGACGACCATGGCGCGGGCATGAACGCCGCCTCGGTCTTCGCCGAGCTGTCCGAGCAGGTCCCGCACGATGCCGTGATCTGCGTCGACGTCGGCAACAACACCTACTCCTTCGGCCGCTACTTCGAAGTGGCCGACCAGGACGTCCTCATGTCCGGCTACCTCGGCTCGATCGGATTCGCGTTCCCCGCCGCCATGGGTGCGTGGGCGGCCGTCGGCGACACCCGCAAGGTCGTGTCGGTGTCGGGCGACGGGGGCTTCGGCCAGTACGCGATGGAGCTCACGACGGCGGTCAAGTACGGCATGGACATCACCCACGTGCTGCTCGACAATAATGAGCTGGGCAAGATCAGCAAGGAGCAACGAGCCGGCGAGTTCGACGTGTGGGCGACCAGCCTGCACAACCCCGACTTCGCCGCCTTCGCGCAGCTCTGCGGCGCCCAGGGCTTCCGGGTCACGCAGCTCGACCAGCTCCCCGACGCGCTGGCAGGTGCCCTGGCCCACGACGGCCCTTCCCTCGTGGAGATCATCACCGATCCGCTGCTGATGTGACCGGGGAGCCGAACCCCCTACCGCCAGCTTCCCCCGCCCTCGAGCGAAGGCCGTCTGCCATGTCCACTCCACTCCTCCCACTCCCGGACTCGTTCCCTGCCACCCGGCTCGCGATGCACCGCGTGGCGGCGTACGTCGTCAGCCCCGCGCGCCGGCACGCCATGGGTCGGATGGGGCTGCGCGCCGCTCCCGGCGGGCTCGCCACGCCGACCTTCGCGGGTCCGGAGGGGATGACCACGGTCGGAGTCGCCGGCGTCGACCTCGTCGTCCACTCCGATGCCGGCCACCGACACCAACGTCTCTCCACCCTCGCGGCCGCCGGGTCCTTCGTCGGCGTCCAGCCCGACGTGGCGTGGGCTGCGGAGCTCGACATTCCCGAACCCGGTCCCCTGGACGCGGACCTCGCCATCGACCCCGACGGGGCCGCAGCGCTCGCGGCGTGGTTCGGCTTCGGCTGGCGAATCCTGGACGCGCTCTCCGCCGACGGCGACTCCCCGCACGCCAGCGAACCCCAGCTCTGGCCCGAGCACTTCGATCCGGCCATCGAGATCGGTGATCCTGCCGGAGCCACCCGGGCGAGCTACGGGTTCTCCCCGGGGGACGTGTCCAAGGACGCCGCCGCGGGCCCCGAGCCGCTGCCGTACGTCTACGTGGCTCCGTGGTATCCGGATGAGAAGCCCCCCAGTGCCTACTGGTCGGCCGGCGGACTCGCCGTCCTCCGGTACGCCGACCTTGTCGCCGAGGCCGATCCCGTCGGCGCGGCCCGCGCCTTCCTCATCGAAGGTCGGTCCCTGCTCGCGGGCTAGGAGGAACAGCTCGGTCAGAGTTCCAGTCGAAACCGGTCTCCCTCTCCGACAGGCTCCACAGCCTCTCCATGACCGGCTTCTCATACGCGAAGGGCTCGAGCGTGCCCTTCCCGACCGGGCCGACCCATTCGTTCCAGCCGGTGGGTCCATACAGCGCCCTGAGATCCAAGCCGTCCTCGGTGGCGCACATGACCTCGGGGTAGGCCCCCTTCTCTGCGGACTGGACCATCGGCGACATGGACATGAGCCTGAACATGGCCCTCGTCATCAGGTTGCCGCTGGTCGTGATGAGGGAGGTGCGCGACGAGCCGGGGTGACAGACGTAGACCTCGACGTCCTTGTTCGCCGCTTCCAGGCGGTCCTGCAGCTCGTAGGCGAACATCATCTGCGCCAGCTTGCTCTGGGAGTACGTCTTGTTCTGGTGGTAGTTCTTGTCCCAGTTCATGTCATGGAACTGGATCGTCTTGATCCCCATCTTGTAGCCGAGGCTGGCGACCACCACGATGCGGCCCTTCGATTCCTCAATACGCGGAAAGAGCAGGCCGCTCAGCAGGAAGTGTCCGTAGTGGTTCGTGCCGAGCATGCTCTCGAAGCCATCGACGGTGAGCTTCTGCGTCGGGACCTGCGCGATGGCCGCGTTGCAGAGGAGGGCGTCGATCCGGGGAGTGGTTTCCAAGACCTCGTCCGCGGCTTCGCGCACGCTGTCGAGCTCGGCGAGGTCCATCCGCACGAAGGACACCTCGGCCCCGGCTCCGAACTCCTCCTTCAGCTTCGCGACGGCAGCCTGCGATCGCTCGGCGCTGCGGTTCAACATCACGACCTTGGCCCCCTTGCCCAGGAGGATCCGAGTCGCCTCGAACCCCGCTCCGGCGTTGCCGCCGGTGATGAGGAAGGTCTTGCCCTTCTGGGGACCGAGGCGTTCCGGTGTCCAGCCGTGAGCTCCGAAGGTCTTGTCTGCCATTGCTGCTTCCTGTCGTTCGTTGAGGTCTCGGTCGGGTCAGTGGGGTGCCCCCTGTTGAATCGACCATATCTCTCACCGTCGAGCGTCTGCTAGGCGGCAATGTCGTGAAGACATGCCTATTCGTCTCACACATGTTGCCATACGAATACCGTGTAGCTACCTTGCCTAGATGAGCAAGCGGCAGATCCGGCAACTGATCGAAGCCAAGGTCAACGAGGACGGGCTGGTGGATACCGGCGTGAAGGGTGTGCAGCTCTTCCGCGTCACCGAACCGGTTCGCTGCGCTCCGGCGGTGTACGAACCGACCCTGGTGGCCATCGTGAGCGGGACCAAGGAAGCGATCGTGGATGGAACGTCACATGTGTACGACAGCAGCCAGTACCTGTGTTGCGCCATCTCTATGCCAGTGGAGGCCGGGACACCGATGGCGTCGCCGGACAATCCTCTCCTGGGCGTGCAGATCGTCCTGGACCCGAGAGTGATGACCGAGCTGGCAATCGAGATGGAGCAGGCCGCTGGTGCCATCCGAGAACCCAGAGGGGGCCCGCTCCCGCAGGGGTTCGCCCTCGCTCGCTGGGACGACACGTTCACCGAAGCGCTGTGGCGGCTGCTGCAGCTGGGCGGTAGCCCGACGGATACGGCGGTGCTCGGGGACAGCCGCCTTCGGGAGGTGTACTACGCCCTGCTGAAAGGGGATGCAGGAGCAGCGGCGAGGCGCGCCTTCGGAGTGGGCAACGAGATCGCTCGGGTGATCGACCATGTGTCCTCCCACCTGGACGAAGCGGTCACCATCGAGGACATGGCCGAACAAGTGGGGATGAGCCGAGCCGTCTTCCACCGCAAGTTCAAGCAGGCCACCACGATGTCGCCCATCCAGTTCGTCAAGGCAATACGGCTGAACAACGGCGCCATCAGGATTGCCGGAGGGATGACGGTGAACGAGGCGGCCACGGAGGTGGGATACGCGAGCTCCTCTCAGTTCAGCCGAGAGTTCAAGCGCATGTACGGCCAGTCTCCGAAGCAGTGGAGCCGTTCCAAGCAACCGGTACCCGCCGGATTGAGATGACGGACGGCCCCGGGACGGCGCACCTCGCCGTCGGATCAGCCGTCGGGCGCGATGATGTGACAGATCTGGGTGTCGGTGCAGTCTGCGGGATCGAGTTGGTCACTGCGGCTGATGAGGCCTTCGAGTTCCGTCTGGAGGGCGGCGAGCTCGCGTTGGCGCGCCCGGATGTCGTCCCGCTTGGTCAAGAGTAGGGAGTGGACGTGCGCGCACGGCACAGCGCCGTCGCGGCGCAGGTCGAGGATGCTGGCCAGTTCGACCAGGGTGAGTCCGGCGGCCTGTCCCCTGCGGATGAACGCGAGTCGGGTGAGCACCGAGGCGTCGTACTCCCGGTACCCGTTGGCGCCGCGCGATGGTGGGGGAAGCAGACCCCGGCGCTCGTAGAAGCGGATGGTCTGGGTCGGCACCCCTGCCGCGTCGGCGGCCTCTCCGATGCGCATGACTCCACTGTAGGACTTGACCTTGCACCGAGGATCAAGGTCTAGCGTCGCAGCCATGAAAATCACGCTGCTCTACTTCGAGGACTGCCCGAACTGGACGGTCGCCGACGTTCGGCTGACTGCCCTCGCCGCGGAGCGCCCGGACATCCGTGTGACTCGCCATCTGGTCGACACTGCGGCAGAGGCTGAGCGCACTCGGTTCGGTGGCTCACCCAGCATTCTGGTCGACGGGGTGGACGTGTTCGCAGAGCCCGGGTCTCAGGTCGGCCTGTTCTGTCGCAGGTACCTGACACCGAACGGGTACGAGGGCGCACCTACGCTCGATCAGTTGCGGGCGGTGCTGGCCGATGCGTGACCGGATGGCACCCGTCGGGCCGAACCGCGCGACAGGCGCGGCCGAAACTAGGCGGGCCGTCGCCGACCGAGGCAACCTTCGGTACCGTCGGTGAATGCCGCTGCTGGAACCCGAGGTCGAGGCAGTCGCGCGGGCCGTGCTCGGCGACCTCACTGAGGGCGACTGAGCCGACGTCCGCCGCGAACCCTTGCGGAACAGGTGCGGGATGGAGACCTCGGCTTCACAATCAGAACCGGCTCCGATCCAGCGTTTCCGCTGGTCAGAGCCGGTTCGATCGGTCGGGCTGACAGGATTTGAACCTGCGACCCCTTGACCCCCAGTCAAGTGCGCTACCAAGCTGCGCCACAGCCCGAAGCTCCCCCGGCAGGGCCTGGCGAGCGGGAGGAACGTTACCGCAGGAGAGTGCGACGGCCCCAACCGGGCTCTCGGCACAACTCTGGCGTCCCGCGCTGCGTCTCACTGTGGAACCCGTCCCCGAAGAACGAGGTCCACCCGATGCTCGCGCGCACGCTCGTCCCGCTCCTATCCCTGGCGATCGCCCCGGCGCTGGGACTGACGCTCGCCTCGGTGGCGGGCGCTGCTGAAGAGGGCGAGGCAGTGCACGCCGACCCCCGGCTGCCCTCGACCGTCTCCGTCAAGCTCAGCAGCCTGCCCCGGGGTCCTCACGCGCGTCTTCCCTACCTGGTCGGCCGCGACCTGCACCTGGCGAACGGGACCCTGCGAACCCTGCCGTTCACCAAGGCCCAGGCGCGCGACCTGGTCCTGGCCGGCAGGACGGCCAAGGGCTGGGTCGTGGGTGCCGACCCCAGCCCGGGCTACGACTTCGTGTTGGTCAAGGGTCAGCGAAAGAAGTTCATCCACCGCCCGGATGCCGATGACGGCACGGCCGACTGGCGACTCAACCGCGGGCGCACCAGGCTGCTGGTGGCCTACTCCGATCGCGGGGACGCCAGCCGGTTCTTCGTCCACCAGCTCGACGGAAGGCGCGCGGCACGCGTCCAGCTCAACGTCCAGATCCAGCCTCTCGAGTTCGCCAACGGGCGAATGATCTTCAGCCGGGCGACGCGCACGCGGCGCTGGCGCGCCAACGTCGGGTTCACGACGCTCGTCACCCAACCCAGTGCCCTCGCCGACGCGCCACACGACCTGCTCTTCACCGCGGATCCCCAGGGCGGCGGCTATGGACCGACCCCGCTCAGCGTGCCCTCGGCTCCCGACTGGTCGGCGAGCTTCCTGCCGGTCGACGTCTCGCCGGACGGAACCCGCGTGGCGGGACACCAGCTGAGGTCGGGGGCTCCCACCCGCCGGATCGACGTACGCCGCGTGAGTGACGGGAAGCGCCTCGCCAGCTTCGATCCCGGCGTCTCGACGACGCTCCGCTGGGAGGACGACAAGCACCTGGTGTGGACCGACTACCTGTCCGGCCGGAGCTCGAGGCATGCGCTGGTTCGCTGCTCGCTCGCCGGCGACTGCGAGCGGATCACCGCGCTGGTGAAGAGGAACGCCTTCCACTTCCCGAGGCCATGACCTTCACCGGGGGCTCAGCGTCTGCGCTTCTCGCGCGGTCGTTGCTGGAGCACGATCGGGGTGCCGACGAAGCCGAACTCCTCGCGCAGCCGGCGCTCGATGAAGCGTTCGTACGACGCCTCGAGCTTGCCCGTCGTGAACAGGACGAACATCGGCGGCGCGGTGGACGCCTGGGTGCCGAACAGGATCCGCGGCTGCTTGCCACCGCGCACCGGGTGCGGGTGCTCGGCGACCAGCCGGCCGAGGAAGGCGTTGAGCGCTCCGGTCGGCGACCCGCGTCTCCCACCCCTCCAGCGCCCGGTCGATCGCGGGCACCAGCCGGTCGACGTGCCAGCCGGTGCGGGCGGTGATGTTGATCCGCGGCGCCCACGGGACCTGCACCAGGTCGCGCTCGATCTCGCGGTCGAGGTAGTAGCGCCGCTCGTCGTCGACGAGGTCCCACTTGTTGAAGGCGATGACCAGTGCCCGGCCCGCCTCGCGGACGGTCTGGATGATCCGCAGGTCCTGCTCGGAGATCGACTCGCCGCCGTCGATGAGGAGCACCACGACCTCGGCGCGGTCGATCGCGGTGGCGGTGCGCAGCGAGGCGTAGTACTCGTGGCCGGAGGCCTCCTTGACGCGCTTGCGGATGCCGGCGGTGTCGATGAACCGCCAGGTCCGCCCGCCCAGCTCGACCAGCTCGTCGACCGGGTCGACGGTGGTGCCGGCGACGTTGTCGACGACCACGCGCTCCTCGCCGGCGAGCTTGTTGAGCAGCGACGACTTGCCGACGTTGGGCTTGCCGACCAGGGCGACCCGCCGCGGCCCGCGCACGCGCGCCGTCGCGCTCGGGCGGAGGCTCGGGCAGCGCTGCCAGCACGGCGTCGAGCAGGTCGCCGGAGCCCCGCCCGTGCAGCGCCGAGATCGGCTGCGGCTCCCCCAGCCCGAGGTTCCACAGCCCGTAGGCCTCCGCCTCGGTGCGGGCGTCGTCGACCTTGTTGGCGGCCAGCACCACCGGCTTGCCCGAGCGGCGCAGCACCTTGACCACCGCCTCGTCGGCGTCGGTGATGCCCACGGTCGCGTCCACCACGAAGAGCACGGCGTCGGCCAGCGAGACCGCGATCTCCGCCTGCGCCGTGATCCGCTCGGCCATGCCCCCGCGCATCCGGGTCCCAGCCGCCGGTGTCGACCACGGTGAAGGCGCGACCGCTCCACTGCGCGTCGTAGGAGACCCGGTCGCGGGTCACCCCGGGCACGTCCTCGACGACGGCCTCACGGCGGCCGATGATCCGGTTGACCAGCGTCGACTTGCCGACGTTGGGGCGACCGACGACTGCGAGCACCGGCAGCGGGCCGGTCGCGTCAGCGTCGGTCTCACCGTCGATCTCGACCGCGTGGTCCCCGTCGAGGGGCAGGTCGCCGCTCACGACGGCCCCTCCCCTGCGGCCACCGACCGGGCGAGCGCGACCACCTGGTCGACCACCTCGTCGAGGGTGTACGCCGTGGTGTCGAGGTGGGCGGCCCCGTCGGCCATCACCAGCGGAGAGGTCGCCCGGCCGGAGTCGATCGCGTCGCGCTGGAGCAGCGAGGCCTGGGTCGCCGCGACATCGGCGCCACCCTCCTCCAGGGCCCGGCGCGCGGCCCGCGCGTCGGGGTCGGCGGTGAGGTAGACCTTGACCGGCGCGTCCGGCAGCACCACCGATGCCGATGTCGCGCCCCTCGACGACGATGCCGCCGTCGGACGCGGCCGCGCGCTGCAGCTCGAGCAGCCGGACCCGCACTTCGGGGACGGCGCTCACCTGGCTGACGGCCCCGTTGACGGCCTCGCCGCGGATCTCGACCGAGACGTCGACGCCGTCGACGCCGATCGTCGGCGCCAGCGGGTCGGTGCCAGACGTGACGACCGGCTCGCCTGCGCGTGCGGCGACCGCCCCCGGGTCGGCGACGTCGACACCCTGGTCGAGCATCCACCAGGTGACGGCGCGGTACATCGCGCCGGTGTCGAGGTAGCGCAGGCCCAGCCGGGCGGCGACCCCGCGCGAGGTGCTGGACTTCCCGGAGCCGGAGGGGCCGTCGATCGCGATCACCAGGCGGTCGGTCGCGTCGGTGCCGGCGACGGGCGCGTCGGTGCTCACGGGGTGCCTCTCGAGGGAAGGTGCCGCGGCGGGCGGCGTACGAACCGGGTCAGCCTACCGGTGGGCGACCCAGCCCTTCGATTCGAGAGCGGTCAGCAGCCGGTCGGCGAGCGCCTCGTCGACGACCAGCTCCATCAGGCCGGTCTCGCGGCCCGGGTCGTGGTCGATGCGGACGTCCTCGATGTTGACCCCGCTCTCGCCCGCGTCGGTGAACAGCCGCGCCAGCTCGCCGGGATGGTCGGGGACGGTGACGAAGACCGAGGCGGTGGGCGTCGGCGCGCCGCCGTGCTTGCCGGGGATCGCGAGCGTGCCGGCCACGCCGCGCTCCAGGACGCGCTCGACGGCCTCCCCGGAGCCGCTGCCGACGGCCGCCATCAGCGCGTCGAGCTCGCCGCGCAGCTCCCCCAGCATCGCCAGCACCGCCTCCGCGTTGCCCGCGACGATCTGTCGCCACAGCGCCGGGTCGCCGGCCGCGATCCGGGTCACGTCGCGCACCCCCTGGCCCGACAGCGCCAGATGGTCCGCGGGAGCGTCGGCCAGCCGCGCGGCGACCAGCGCCGACACCAGCTGGGGCAGGTGAGAGACGCGAGCCACGGCGCGGTCGTGCTCGTCGGGCGCGAGTCGCAGCGGTACGCCGCCGCACGCCCGGGCCAGCTCCTCCACCAGGGCCACCGCGTCGGGCGCGCTCCCCTCGTGGGGGGTGATCGCCCACGGGCGGCCGTCGAAGAGCGCCTCGCTGGCGGCCAGCGGTCCGGAGCGCTCGCTGCCCGCCATCGGGTGTGACCCGACGTAGCGGGTCAGCTCGCCGGGCGAGACCTCGCCCGCCACCGTGGCCAGCGGCTGGGACTTGATGCTGCCGACGTCGGTGACCACGGCGTCGGTGGTGAGCAGCGCCGCCGCCACGGCGTCGGCCAGGTGGTCGGGCGGCACCGCGACCACCACCAGCTGGGGGGCGTCGCCGTCGCGCAGCGGGCGCCCGGCACCCAGGCCCGAGGCGGTGCGCAGGTGCTCGGCCGACACGTCGGCGAGCAGCGACTCCACGCCGACCCGGCGGCAGGCCAGCGCCACCGAAGTGCCGAGCAGGCCGGTGCCGACGACCAGCACGGGTCCGATGAGCCGGTCGGTCACGAGCCCGCCTCCCCCGCGGCCCGCTCGTCGGGCACCGAGCGGGTGCGGGTCAGGTCCTTGCGGAGCGCGGCCGCCCCGTGGAGGTAGCAGTGGGTGATGTCGGCGCGGGGCAGCTCGGTCTCGACGTGCGCCATCATCCGCACCACCCGCGGCATCGAGCCCTCGATCTCGAGCTCCTTGGCGCACAGCAGCGGCACGTCGCCGAAGCCGAGTCGGCGGGCGGCGTACGCGGGAAACTCCGAGACCAGGTCGGAGGTGGCGGTGAAGATCACCGAGATGAAGTCGTCGACCTCCAGGCCGTTGGACCTCATCGCGTCGGTCACCATCTCGGCGACCCGCTCGAGCATGTGCTCGCGGGTGTCGGTCTCCAGCTGGGTGGCGCCCCGCACGGCACGCACGGCCACGGTCCTGCCTCCTCCGACATCCGGCTGCGCGGGTCCGGCCGCCCCGGTCCCTCGGACACCCTAGTGGGGGCGGACGCTCACAGCCCCACGCCGTCCAGCAGCGTGCCGAGCTCGTCGGCGGTGAGCTCGCGCAGCTCGCCGGCGGTCAGCGAGCCCAGCCGCACCGGGCCGAGCTGGGTGCGGGTGAGCCGGCGTACGGGGTGGCCGACTTCGGCCAGCAGCCGCCGCACGATCCGGTTGCGCCCCTCGTGGATGACCAGCTCGACGATGGAGCGGCCGGCGGCGCCGCCCTCGCCGCGGCTGATCACGCGTGCCCGCGACACGGTGACCGGGCCGTCCTCCAGCGTCACCCCGTCTCGCAGTCGCTGCAGCGTGGACCTGGTGAGGTCGCCGTCGACCTCGGCGACGTAGGTCTTGTCCACCTCGTACGACGGGTGGGCCAGCCGGTGGGCGAAGTCGCCGTCGTTGGTGAGCAGGATCAGCCCCGAGGTGTCGGTGTCGAGCCGGCCGACGTGGAACAGCCGCTCGGGGCGGTCGGCGACCATATCCTGCAGCGTGGGCCGGCCCTCAGGGTCGGACATCGTCGAGACCACGCCGCGCGGCTTGTGGAGCACCAGGTAGACGTGCGGCGAGACCGGTGGCAGCCGCCGGCCCGACACCCGGATGACGGCCACCCGCGGGTCGACCTTCGTGCCGAGTCGGGTGACCACCTCGCCGTCGACCTCGACCTGCCCATCGAGCATCAGCTCCTCGCAGCGGCGACGCGACGCGACCCCCGACTGGGCCAGCAGCTTCTGGAGACGAACCAGGCCGCCATCGGGGTCGGCGTCGGGGGTGGTGGGGCCGTCGGTCACGCCCCGGCCTCAGCGGCCTGCTCGGCGGCCTGCTCGGGGGCGGGACCGTCGCCGGCCGCCGGGGACTGCACGAGCCCGGCCAGCTCGTCCTCGAGGTCGTCCATGTCGGGGAGATAGGGCGCCAGCTCGGGCAGCTCGTCGAGCGACTGGATGCCGATCCGCTCCAGGAAGTAGCCGGAGGTGCGGTAGAGCGTGGCGCCGTGCTCGCCGTCGTGGCCGGCCTCCTCGACCAGCCCGCGGGTGAGCAGGGTTCGGATCACCCCGTCGACGTTGACGCCGCGGATCGCGGAGACCCGGGCGCGGGAGACCGGCTGCTTGTAGGCCACCACGGCCAGCGTCTCGAGCGCCGCCTGGGTGAGCCGCGCCTGCTGCCCGTCGAGCACGAACGCCTCGACGACCGGGGCGTAGTCCTCGCGGGTGTAGTAGCGCCAGCCCCCGGCGATGGTGCGCAGCTCGAAGCCCCGGCCCTGCTGGGTGTAGTCCTCTGCCAGCTCCCCCAGTGCCTGCGCCACCTCGCCCACGGGATAGCCCACCGCCGAGGCCAGCGCCACCTCGTCGAGGGGCTGGTCGGCCACCATCAGGACGGCCTCGAGCGACGGCCGCAGGTCGGCCATCGGCACGGCCAGCGTGGCGTCGTCGGCCTGGTCGGTCATCGGGTCTCCTCCCCGGCCTGGTCGGCCGGTCGTGGCTCTGTTGTCTCGCTCGCCGAGTCGGGGTCGTCGTCGGGCGGCCGGTCGAACTCGTCGTCGATCTCGACCTCGCCCTCCTCGCTTCCGGTCCACCGAACGCTCAGCTCGCCGAGCGGGCTCACCTGGTCGAACCCGACCGCGCCCTCGCGGAAGAGCTCCAGCAAGGCGAGGAACCGCGCGACGGTGGTGAGGGTGTCGGGCGAGTCGCCGCACAGCGCCCGGAACGTCATGGTGCCCGAGCGGCGCAGCCGGTCGACGACCAGGGCGGCCTGCTCGCGGACGCTCACCTGCGGAGCGTGGATGTGGGCCAGCGAGAGCTCGTGGACCGGCTTGGGCTCCATCGCCTTCGCGGCCAGCGTGGCGAACTGGTCGAGGCCGATGCCGATCAGCACCTCCGGCAGCAGCGTGGCGAAACGCTCCTCCAGCCCCACGGCGCGCGGGTGCCGGCGCGTCTCCTCGGCCAGCCGGCGCTCGAGCACTCCGGCGACCTGCTTGAAGGCCTTGTACTGCAACAGGCGGGCGAACAGCAGGTCGCGTGCCTCCAGAAGGGCCAGGTCCTCCTCGTCCTCGACGTCGCCCTGCGGCAGCAGCCGTGCAGCCTTGAGGTCGAGCAGGGTCGAGGCCACCAGCAGGAACGACGTGGTCTGCTCCAGGTCCCACACCGGGCCGCCGGCCTTGACGTGGGCGATGAACTCGTCGGTGACCCGCGACAGCGACACCTCGGTGATGTCGAGCTTGTGCTTGCTGATCAGCTGCAACAGCAGGTCGAAGGGACCCTCGAAGTTCTCGAGCCGGACCTCGAACGCGGGTGCCGATTCCTCGCCGGGCGCGGCGACGGCGCCGCCGAGTGCCGGCGTACTCATGACGCCGTCATTCCTCGGTCAGCCGCCTCACCAGCGCCGACTCCTCACCGGACTCCTCGAACTCCGCCAGCACCAGCGCCAGCGCCTCACGCACCAGCCGGCCGCGGTCGACGGCCAGGCCGTGCTCGGCGCGCAGCCGCAGCCGGGCCTGCTCGAGGTGCAGCAGCTCGGCGGCGGTGACGTAGACCGTCATCTTCTCGTCGTGCCGCACCCGGCCGCTGGGACGCGGCGGGCCGCTGGGCTGCTCGTCCGGGGTGTCCGGGACGGCGCGCACCCGCGAGGTCGCCCGGGTGGCGGCGGCGTCCGTGGCGGGGTCGGTGGGGCGGAACAGGTCGTCCGCCGTGGGCATGCTCACCCGTCTTGCCAACGGTCGAGCACCTCCTTCGCCAGCTGGCGGTAGGCGTCGGCGCCGGTCGAGTCGGCGGCGTACGTCGTGATCGGCTCGCCGGCCACCGTGGAGTCCGAGAACTTCACGGTGCGGCGGATGACGGTGTGGAAGACCTGCTCGCCCCAGGCCTCGACCAGGCGCTGCATGACCTCGCGGCCGTGCAGGGTGCGGCCGTCGAACATGGTGCCGAGGACGCCGTCGATCTCGAGCTTGGGGTTGAGCCGCTCCTGCACCTTGTCGATGGTGTTCTTGAGCAGCGCGACGCCGCGCAGCGCGAAGTACTCGCACTCCAGCGGCACGAGGACACCGTCGGAGGCGGTCAGGGCGTTGACGGTGAGCAGGCCGAGCGAGGGCTGGCAGTCGATCAGCACCACGTCGTAGTGCTCGAGGGCCGGCGCCAGCACCCGGGCCAGCGTCTGCTCGCGCGCCACCTCGTGGACCAGCTGCACCTCGGCGGCGGAGAGGTCGATGTTCGACGGCAGCAGGTCCATGCCGGGCACCCCGGACGGAACGACGACGTCCTCGATCCTGGTCTGCCGGTCCATCAGCAGGTTGTAGATCGTGAGCTCCATCTCGTGGGGGTTGAGCCCCAGCCCGACCGACAGCGAGCCCTGCGGGTCGAAGTCGACGAGCAGCACCCGGCGGCCGTACTCGGTGAGCGAGGCGCCGAGGTTGATGGTGGTCGTCGTCTTGCCGACCCCGCCCTTCTGGTTGCACAGCGACACCACGCGCGCCGGGCCGTGCCCGGTCAGCGGCGTCGGCTCGGGGATCACCGGCATCGGTCGGCCCGTGGGGCCGAGCAGCACCTCGGGGTCCTCCTCGACAGGGGGGTCCTCGACAGGGGCCTCCTGGACGGCGGCGTCGAGGACCGGGGCCTCCACGACCGGGGCCTCCACGACCGGGGCCTCCACGAGTAGAGCCTCGTCGGTGGGAGCCTCGTCGGGCTCGGGCTGGGCGGTCCCGGGGAACGGGACGGTGTAGCTCGCCACGGTGTCTCCTCCGGGGGTTGGGGGAGGGATCGGCGCGATGGTCGACGGCGGCATCTCGGGGGCACTGCTTCCGGCACCACCTCCGGGGTGGCTCCCCTGTCCGAAAGGTCTGCCGAACGGTCCGCGACCGGTCATCTGCACTCCTTGCTGTCGGCCATCGGGCGTGGTGCATGCCGGGGCCAATTGTCGACTCGGCGACATCTCGCCGGTCGTTCGTCAGGCTAGGTCGGCGGCAGAGCCGTGAACAAGCCGCCCCGCGGATACCCCCAGGACTTTCGTGAAATCTGTTGAGGACGTGTGGAGAGCGCCACCGCGTTCTGCACACCCACCCCCTCCCCTGTGCAGAACCTGTGGAGAGCCGCCCTTCCGATCGTTTGCTGCAGAACGCACCCGGAAGCGCCGCACGGACGTGCGAAACGCAGCAAATGACCGCGGCGGGTCAGGCGCGGGGGTAGACGGTGACCTCGGTGGCCTTCACCACGAACACCGCGCGGACGCCGGGGGCGAGGCCGAGCTCGGCGACCGCGCGGGGGGTCACGTCGGCGCTGAGCCCGCCGCCGCGGACCCGGAGGTGCCCGGAGTGCGGCTCGACGGAGGTGAGCGTGACCGCGACGGCGTTGCGGGGGCTGCCGCCGGGCGCGGCGAGGAACACCGACACCGCCGACGGCGGGAAGACCGCCACCGCGGCCTCGCCGGGGCGCGGGGCCGCCTCGGCGGGCTCGCCCACGATGCGCAATCCCGTTGCTGTGCTCAGGGCGTCGTCCCGCCACTCGCCGGCGACCAGGTTGAGCCCGGCGATCTCGGCCGCGAACCGGCTCCGGGGCTGGGTCAGCACCTCCGTCGTGGGGCCGCGCTCCACCACGACCCCGTCCTCCACCACCACGACCCGGTCGGCCAGCAGCAGGGCGTCGAGCACGTCGTGGGTCACCACCACCGCCGTCCGGTCGGCGAGCACGTGGCGCAGCGTCTGCCGGAGCCCCGGCCGGACGGCCACGTCGAGCGCCGCCATCGGCTCGTCGAGCAGCAGCAGCCGCGGGTCGGCGGCCAGCGCACGGGCCAGGGCCACCCGCTGCGCCTGGCCGCCCGACAGCTGGTCCGGTCGCCGGTCGGCCAGGTCCGCCAGCTCCAGGTCGCCCAGCCAGCGCTCGGCGGTCGAGCGGGCCTCGCCCCGCGGCGTACGGCCGCTCCGGGGGCCGAACGCGACGTTGTCGCGCACGGTCAGGTGCGGGAACAGCAGCGGGTCCTGCGCCAGCAGCCCCACCTCCCGGTCGTACGCCGGCAGCAGTACGTCGCGTCCTGCCTCTCCCACCGACGTCAGCTGCCGGCCGTCGAGCACCACCCACCCGCGATCGGGACGCAGCAGCCCCGCGACCACGTCGAGCACCGTGGACTTGCCCGCGCCGTTCGGCCCCAGGACCGCCACGGTCTCGCCGTCCGCGACGTCCAGCGCCACGTCGACGCCGCGATCCTCCACCCACACCGCCACGTCGAGGCTCATCGGGTGCTCGTCACAGCGCGCTCCGTCGCTGACCGGCGACCCCGATCACCAGCACCGCCACGACCACCAGCACCAGGGAGAGCGCCACGGCGCCGGCGGCGTCGGTCTCCCGGCGCAGGTAGATCTCCAGCGGCAGCGTGCGGGTGCGTCCCTGCAGGCTGCCGGCGAAGGTGATCGTCGCCCCGAACTCCCCCAGCGCCCGCGCGAAGGCCAGCACCGTGCCCGACAGCAGCCCCGGCAGCACCAGCGGCAGCGTCACCCGGCGCAGCACCGTGGTCGGTCGCGCCCCCAGCGTGGCGGCGACGGCCTCGTAGCGCTCGCCCGCCGTGCGCAGCGCGCCTTCCAGGCTCACCACGAGGAACGGCAGCGCGACGAAGGTCTGCGCCAGCACCACCGCCGCCGTCGAGAAAGCTATCTGCACCCCCAGGACCTCGAGGCTCTGCCCGAGCAGCCCGCGGCGCCCGAACGTGTAGAGCAGCGCGATCCCGCCCACCACCGGCGGCAGCACCAGCGGCAGCAGCACCAGCGAGCGAACCACCCCCAGCAGGCGGTACGACGACCGGGCGAGGACCACCGCCATCGGCACGCCGAACACCACGCAGAGCAGGGTGCTGGCCGTCGCCGTCCGCAGGCTCAGCCACAGCGCGTCCTGCGAGGCTTGCGAGGCCAGCAGCTCCCCGAACCTCCCCCACGGCGTGCGGAGCACGACCGCGACCAGGGGCAGCAGCACGAAGGCCGCGCCGAGCAGGGCCGGCAGCAGGATCCAGCGCGGCACGCCCAGCCGACTCCGCGGGTCGGTCACGACGCCCCCGACGGCGGGGCGGGAGCGAAGCCGGCCTCCCGCAGCGCCCGTTGCCCGGCTTCCGACAGCACCAGGTCGACGAACTCCTGCGCCAGCGCGGCGTGGTCGGAGCCGGCCACGGGAGCGATCGGGTAGACGTTGACCACCGAGCGGGCCTGGGCCACCTCGATCCCGCGCACCGTGTCGCCGCCCGCGCGGACGTCGGTGACGTAGACCAGCCCCGCGTCGGCCTCGCCCGAGGAGACCTTGGCGAGCACGTCGGTGACCTTCTGCTCCTCGCTGACCGGGGTCAGCGTCACTCCGGCCAGGTCCGCCAGCCGCGCGGCGGCCGCGCCACAGGGCACCTCCGGTGCGCAGACGACGAGCTGCACGTCGGGTGACTCCAGGTCGGCCAGCGAGCGGATGCCGGCGGGGTTGTCGGGCGGCACGACGATCTCGAGGATGTTGCTGGCGAACGGCACCGGCGCCGCCCCCGTCAGGTCCTCGGCGGTGAGCCTGGCCATCGTCGCCTCGTCGGCCGAGGCGAACACGTCGGCCGGCGCGCCCTCCTGGATCTGCGCCACGAGGTCGGAGGAGCCCGCGAGGCCGAGCTCGACGGACACCCCGTCGTGCTCGGCCTCGAACTGCCTTCCCAGCTCCTCGAACGGCACCGACAGCGACGAGGCGGCGTAGACCGTCAGCACCGTGCCGTCGCCGCGACCGGTGGCGGAGCCGGAGCAGCCGGCCAGCGCGAGCGCCAGCACGGCCGCGACGGCGGCGACGAGTCGCAGCCGGGTCACGCCTCGCCCTTGGTGGTCTCGACGATGACGTTGGTGGACTTGATGACCGCCACCGCGACCGAGCCGAGCTCGATCCCGAGGTCACCGACGGCCTCGCTGCTCATCAGCGACACCACCCGGAAGGGCCCGCACTGCAGCTCGACCTGCGCCATCACCACGTCGGCCCGGATGTCGGTCACCAACCCGACGAACCGGTTGCGCGCCGAGCTCACGACGCCACCAGGCACCGCGGGCGGGTCGGCGTGGTCGCGGGCCACCCGCGCCAGCTCGAGGCCGTCGACCACCTTGCGGCCCGCCTCGTCGAGCTCGGCGCTGAGCAGCCCGCGGTCGATCCAGCGACGGACGGTGTCGTCGCTGACCCCGAGGTAGACGGCTGCATCACGAATGCGCACCTGCGGCATAGACGGAGCCTA
The DNA here is from genome assembly GCA_963719955.1 of uncultured Actinomycetota bacterium. Taxonomy (GTDB): domain Bacteria; phylum Actinomycetota; class Actinomycetes; order Propionibacteriales; family Nocardioidaceae; genus Nocardioides. The sequence goes on from CAVRDV010000002.1 coordinate 1,909,384, forward strand.
GCGCACGCAGATGCGGATCAAGAGGCTGGCGTGATCCGCAACAGCCGGTCGTCGTCGCCGTTGGACGTGGTGACGTAGAGCGCTCCGTCGGGCCCGAGTCGGGCGGCACGCAGCCGCCCGAACGGCCCGTTGGTCTCCTTCGGGACGTCGACCTCGGTGACGCGACCGGCGCCGTCGAGCCGCAGGATCAGGAGCTTGGCGCCCTTCAGCGCGGTCACGACCAGGGCACCGTCGAGGCTCCCCCACTGCTCGCCCTCGAGGAAGGTGTCGGCACAGATCGCCTGCGTCGTGCTCCCGGACTGCCACACCGCGACCTCGGCGTCGGGGAAGCGGTCGCGGTCGGTCATCGGCACGCTCTCGTCGTAGCCGCCGACCGTGCCCCCGCGGGAGGGGTCCCACCCGTAGTTGGCCCCGGGCTCGACGGCGTTGACCTCGTCGTTGTTGTCGGGACCGTGCTCGGCGGAGTAGATCTGCCCGGTGCCCGGCCGGACGGCCACCCCCTGCACGTTGCGGTGGCCGTAGGAGTAGACGAGGCGCTGGGCGGGGTCGGCGGCGTCGGCGAACGGGTTGTCCGGCAGCGGCCGGCCGGTCACGAGGTCCAGGCGCAGCACCTTGCCGCCCAGCGAGGTGAGGTCCTGCGGGATCGACCCCACGGCGGTGTCGCCGGTGCCGACCAGCAGCGCACCGTCGGGCCCGACCGTCGGGCGGCAGCCGGAGTGCCGCCCGCCCACGGCGACCGGGAGCCCGGTCAGCAGGTCGCGGACCCGCTGCGCGGACCGGCCGTCCTCGCTCAGCCGCCAGGTGACCAGCCGGATGTCGACCGGCGTGCCGCCCTCCTGGTGGTCCTGGCAGGTCGTGAACAGCCGCGACCGCGCGAAGTCGGGGTGCACCACCATGCCGAGCAGGCCGCCCTCACCGGCGACGTAGACGTCGGAGAGATCCGCCTCGACGCGGGTCACCTGCGCCCCGGCGCGTGGCGACGAGAGCAGCGTGATCCGCGCCGGCCGCTCGGTGACCAGCACCTGGCCGTCGGGCAGGAACCCGACGTCCCAGCCATGCTCCAGCTGGTCGGTGACCACCTCGACCTCGAGGTCCGGCGCCTTGCCGGCCGGCGGGGCGGTCACGGTAGGCGCGGGGGACGTCGGCGCTGCGGTCTCCGAGGAGGTCGCCGAGGGCGGCTCCGGCACCGGCACCTCACCGGTGCCGGGATCCCCCTCGGAGCAGCCCACGAGTCCCAGCGCGAGCACGAGTGCCGCCACCCGCCAGGTCCCCCGCCTCATCCTGCGAGCGTAGCCAAGTGGGGGGCGGCGTCGCGGTCGTGCCTGCTCGCCGCGGCGATCCCGCAGCTCTGGTCGGCGAGGTGGCCGGTCAGGCCGCGAGCACCCAGGATGGGTCGAAGACCAGGTCGACTCGTGGCTGGCGTGGGGGTGCCGAGCCGCGGCCGGGTGGGTCGGGGGCGCGGCTGGTGTAGCGGTGGCCGGTCGGCGTCGACACAACCACGGTGTGTGGGCTCGCGCGGCTGGGCCCGTCCAGACCGGGGTCGTCGGCGACCCGGGACCGCCATCCGGCGGCCTGTTTGGCGTGGTTGCAGGCCTCGCACAGGCCCTGGCCGTTGACCAAGGTGGTGATGCCGCCGCTCGCGGCTGCTTGCACGTGGTCGGTGTGCCGGATGGGAGCGTCGCACCATGGGGTGCGGCACGTCTGGTCGCGGGTGGCGATCAGGGTGGCCAGGCCGCTGGGGAAGCAGCGGGAGGTGGAGTCGGCGGCGACCAGCTGGCCGCTGGCGGGGCTGGTGTAGAGCCGTCGCAGCCAGGCCCGGTCGGCGGCAAGCACGAGGTTGCGCGCGGTCTGAGCGGGCACCGGGCCGTAGCCCGTCACGTGGGCCGGCTCGCGGTCGCCGGCGAGCAGGGTGCGGTCGGTCATCACCAGGCCGATCGACACCGGCACGGCCGATGCGGTCTGCTGGCCGGTGACTCGCTCCACGAGCGTGTCGGCCATCACCTGACCGCGGCTGCGGTTGTCACCAGTGGTGCGTGCCTGGTCGGCGGTGCGGGTGAGCGCGGCGTGACAGGCCACCCCCTGGGCGACCGGCAGCAGCGCGGTGAGCCACACCATCGTGTCGGGCGCCGGCCTGAGGGAGACGCGGCGCTCGCGGACGGCGTACGCCGCGCGCTGAGCCACCGCGTGCGGGTCCAGACGGCAGGCCGCCTGCGCCGCCTCGGCCGCCAGACGACGGTTGCCGAGCGTGGCCACCTTGTCGGTGTCGGCGCAGACCTGCTCGTCGACACGGGCCCGGTCGTCACGGCTGAGGCAGGCGGTCTCCCTGACCAGGAGGTGGGCCCGGTACTCCGACAGCCCACCGGTCGCCAGCGCCTCCAACGTGTGCGGCATCTCGTGGACCAGCGCGGTCGCGATCCCCACCAGCGTGTTGCCCCGATGCGGCGACTCCCGACGGGCGAGCGCGACCTGCGCGGCGATGCCCTTGCCGAGGTCGGATCGGCGGACTCCCTGGGACTCCTGCTCCGCACGTTGCGAGGCCACGAAGCCGGCCGTGATCCGCGCCTGCGCGGCCGCCGCGGCGCACTTCAGCTCCTCCAACGCCCGCAGCTGATCGATCCGCTCCGCGTCCGTCACGGCCTCGTCGATCCGCGCCAGCCCTGCAGCCCACGACCGCACCTCCGACGCGCCGACGACCGCGTCCACGCCGCTGACAGCTGGCCGCGGGTAGCCCGGATCCTTCAACTCGAACATGTGTTCGATTCTAGCGGATGCTGCCAGACTCCGACAAGCCTCCGGGATGGGTTGTGGACGGCTTGCTCGGACGCACCGACATGCCGAGGTCAGTGGGTTCAGGCGTCAGCCCCCGTCCGTCGCAAACCGCCGATCTTCTTGGCGGTGTCGGACTAGCGTGGTGCGATGCTGACCGTCACCGCCACTGGGAGCGGCGCTTTCCGAACAGGAAGGTGGGCCTTGCCCACTCTGTCGACGCCCTTCATCCACCTGGTGGCTGACGAGCGGGGTTTCGTGGTCTCCTACCCCTCCGAGGGTACGCCGGTCAGGCGCCGAGTGGCGCTCTCGAGGTTGACCTCACATGGCGCTGCCCGCGCTCGCGCTCATGCCGACGTGCGGTAGTCGTCAGTCCGAAGTCGCGAGCACTGGCCGATGCGATCTGGCGGTGAGCACGCCGCCGACGGCGAGCAGCAGGAACGCGATGACGCCACTCGCTACGGCTGTTGTGAACTGAGTCCTGTTCGCGGCGTAGCAGTCGGATGCGACCTCTTCGAAGTACGGCTGGGAGTGCTCTCCGCCGGGACCCTCGGAGTTGTTGTTCAGCACGGCATCCCACGGAGCGACGACGCAGCCCACGTCGCCCGCAGGGCCCTCACCACCGAGGTCCGAGGCACTCACGTCCACCGCTGTGTTGTCGACAGCCATGAACAGGGCAAAGGCGAGTGACACGCAAGCAGCAACAAGACAGAGCGCGGCGACGCGGCGAGAAGTCACGGCCGGACTGTAGTCCAGCCGATCGAGCTCGGCCGCCTGCTCGTCGCGCGTGTCCGGCTGCGGCGGCCTCGGCGAACGCGTAGCGCACGAGGAGCTGCCCGACGGGGCGATCGGCCTCCGGGCCCAGGTCCGCCAGCGCCTCAGCGCCGAGCCGCCGGTCAGTCCATCCGGCGCAGCGCTGTGGTGAGCAGCACCACGTCGCCGAGCTCGTCGCTGGCGTCCAGGTCGAGGACCGCCTCCAGCACCCAGTCACGGTCGCCGGCGGGGTCGGCGAGCGTCTGCCGGACCCGGCGGATCCGGACCATGGTGTCCTCGTCGCCAGCCGGCTGGGCAGCCACGCTCCTCCTCCCCGCAGCCGAGAAGTACGCCGGCCCGCGGGCGTCGGCGTCGGTGTCGAGGCCGTCGTGGTCGGCGTAGTAGAGCTCCAGCGCCTGGTCCCAGGCCTGCCGGGTCATCGGGGCGGAGCGTGGCGGGTCGGTGCGGGCCGCGGTCTCCGCCTCGACCCTGGTCAGCGCATCGACGTCGTCGCGTGCACACAGCAGCACCCGCGCCGAACATCGCGTTGCGCACCATCACGACCAGAGCGCGCTGCTGCGACAGGGGGCGGGCCGGCGCCGCACCGTGGCCGGCGCCCGCCGAGGGGGCGCCGTCGTCGGGATGGCTGAGCGCCTCCCACTCGTCGAGGAGCGAGGAGTCGGTCTGCCGGATGGTCTCGCCGAGCCACTCGACGATCTCCTCCAGCTGCTCGGAGCGGTGCATCTCGGGCACGGTCTGCCGCAGCGCGCGGTAGGCGTCGGTGAGGTAGCGCAGCACCAGCCCCTCCGAGCGCGCCAGCCCGTAGCGGCTCACCAGGTCGGTGAAGCCCATCCCCTGCTCCCACATCTCGCGGACCACCGACTTGGGCTCCAGAGCGTCCTCGCGCAGCCACGGGTGGGTCTGCCGATAGACGTCGTACGCCGTCTCGAGCAGCTCGGCCAGCGGCCGCGGCCAGGTGACGTCCTCCAGCCGCAGCCATCCGCTCGTCGTAGTCCAGGCCGTCGGCCTTCATCTCGGCGATCGCCTCGCCGCGCGCGGCGTGCTGCTGGGCGAACAGCACCTGCCTCGGCGGCTCCAGGACCGCCTCCACCACCGACACGACGTCGAGGGCGTGCTCGGGCGACTCCGGGTCGAGCAGGTCGAACGCCGCGAGGGCGAAGTGGGCCAGCGGCTGATTGAGGGCGAAGTCCTCCGGCAGCTCGACGGTGAGCACGTAGCGTCGGCCGTGCCGGTCGGGCTCGTCGAGACGCACCACCACCCCCGAGTGGACCAGGCTGCGCATCAGCCGGACCGCGCGGCGGGCCAGGCGGAGCTGCTGGCGCCGCGGCTCGTGGTTGTCGGTCAGCAGCCGGCGGAACACCGGGAAGGCGTCCTCCTCGCGGGCCAGCACGTTGATGATCAGGGCGTTGTCGACCTTCATCCGCGACGGCAGCGGCTCGGGGGTGCCGGCGACCAGCTTGTCGAAGGTCTGCTCGGTCCACACCACGGCGCCGTCGGGCGGCTTCCGCAGCTGGGCCTTGCTGCGCTTCTTGGGGTTCGCGGCGTTCTTGGCCTCGGCCTTCGCCTTGGCCTTCTCGTTCTCGATGACGTGCTCGGGAGCCTGCACGACGACGTAGCCGGCGGTGTCGAAGCCGGCCCGGCCGGCCCGGCCGGCGATCTGGAGGAACTCGCGGGTGCGCAGGATGCGCTGCCGCGAGCCGTCGTACTTCGCCAGCGCGGTGAAGAGCACCGTGCGGATCGGCACGTTGATGCCGACCCCCAGCGTGTCGGTGCCGCAGATCACCCGGAGCAGCCCGGCCTGTGCGAGCGTCTCGACCAGACGCCGGTAGCGCGGCAGCATGCCGGCGTGGTGGACGCCGATGCCCGAGCGCACCAGGCCGCTGAGCGTGCGCCCGAAGCCGGCGCCGAACCGGAAGTCGCCGATCAGGCGCGCGCGCTCCTCGCGACGCTCGCGCGGCTCGCGGCCGAACGCGCCGCGACGCAGCAGCGCGGTGGCGTGCTCGACCGCCGCGGCCTGGGTGAAGTGCACGACGTAGACCGGACCCTGTCCGGTCGTGACCAGCTCCTCCAGGGTGTCGTCGAGCGGGTTCGAGCGACCAGCTGAACGTCAGCGGCACCGGCCGTGGCGCGTCGGTCAGCACGCTGACCTCGCGTCCGGTGCGGCGGGTGAGGTCGGTCGCCAGGTCGCCGACGTCGCCCAGCGTGGCCGACATCAGCACCAGCTGCGCGTCGGTGAGCTCCAGCAGCGGCACCTGCCAGGCCCAGCCGCGGTCGGGCTCGGCGTAGAAGTGGAACTCGTCCATCACCACCAGGCCGACGTCGGCGGTGCGGCCCTCGCGCAGCGCGATGTTGGCCAGCACCTCGGCGGTGCAGGCGATGATCGGAGCGTCGGCGTTGACCGACGCGTCCCCGGTGAGCATGCCCACCCGGTCGGCGCCGAACGTCGCGCACAGGGCGAAGAACTTCTCGCTGACCAGCGCCTTGATCGGGGCGGTGTAGAAGCTCCGCCTGCCGGACGCCAGGGCCAGGTGGTGGGCGGCCGTGGCGACCAGCGACTTGCCGGAGCCGGTCGGGGTGCCGAGCACGACGTGATCACCGGCGAGGAGGGCCAGCACGGCCTCCTCCTGGTGCGGGTAGAGCGCCAGCCCCTGCCCGTCGACCCACGCCTCGAAGCCGTCGTACACCTCCTCGGGCGTGGCGCCCGGGGTCGCCTGAAGCCGCATCAGCGAGCCCGGGGGTGCGCGGTGGCGAACACCTCGCGCAGATTGTCGACGGTCACCAGCGTGTAGACCTGCGTCGTCGTGACCGACGCGTGCCCGAGCAGCTCCTGCACCACCCGCACGTCGGCGCCACCGTCGAGGAGATGGGTCGCGAAGGAGTGCCGCAGCGTGTGCGGCGACACGTCGCGGGTCACGCCGGCCCGCTCGGCGGTCTTGACCAGCACCGACCAGGCGGACTGCCGGGAGAGCCTGCCGCCGCGGGCGTTGAGCATCAGCGCGGGCGTGCCCCGGCCGGCGGAGACCAGCTCGGGCCGACCGCGGGTGAGGTACGCCGACACGGCCTCGCGCGCGAAGGAGCCGATCGGGACCAGCCGCTCCTTGCCGCCCTTGCCGCGCAGCAGCACGGTGCCGTCGACCAGGTCGAGGTCGTCGACGTCGAGGCCCACCGCCTCGGAGATCCGGGCGCCGGTGCCGTAGAGCACCTCGAGCAGCGCCCGGTCGCGCAGCGAGAGCACCGTGCCGGGGCTGCCGGCCGCCTCCAGGATCGCCTCCACGTCGGAGAGCGGCAGCGCCTTGGGCAGCCGCTTGGCGGGCGCGGGTGGCTTCACCGCCGCGGCCGGGTCGGCCTGCGCGAGCCCGTCGGCCACCGCGAACCTGTGGAACCCCCGCACGGCCACCACCGTGCGTGCCGCCGAGGCCGCGCCCAGCGGCGGGTGGTCGGCGTCGCCCTCGCGCAGCCGCGCCAGGAACTCCGTGACGGTCTGCTCGGTGACGGCGTCGAGCCGGTCGACCTCCACGGCGTCCAGGTAGTCGCGATAGCGCCGCAGGTCGCGGCGGTAGGACGCCAGCGTGTTGGCCGCGAGGCCGCGCTCCACCGACAGGTGGTCGAGATAGGTGCGCACGGCCCTGGTCAGCGGATCCATCGCGCTCCGCCGGGGATCGGTCGGGCCCGGCCTCACGCCAGCACGGAGTCGACCGACACGGTGTCCATGCCGACCGCCTCGCCGACCGGGGCGTTGGTCAGCTGGCCGGCCTGGGTGTTGAGCCCGAGCGCCAACGAGGCGTCGTCGCGGCAGGCCTGCTGCCAGCCCTTGTCGGCCAGCGCCACGGTGTAGGGCAGCGTCGCGTTGGTCAGGGCGTACGTCGACGTGTTCGGCACCGCGCCGGGCATGTTGGCCACGCAGTAGAAGATCGACTGGTGCACCTGGAAGGTGGGGTCGGCGTGCGTGGTCGGGTGGGTGTCCTCGAAGCAGCCGCCCTGGTCGACGGCGATGTCGACCAGCACCGAGCCCGGCTTCATCTGGGCAACCAGGTCGTTGGTGACCAGCTTGGGGGCCTTGGCCCCGGGGATCAGCACCGCGCCGATCACCATGTCGGCCTCCATCACCTGCTGCTGGATCGCCAGCTTGGACGACGCGAGGCCGTGCACCCGGTTGTTGTAGCGCCAGAACGACAGCCGCAGCTTGTCGAGGTCGGTGTCGAGCAGGGTCACGTCGGCGCCCATGCCGAGCGCGATGTTGGCGGCGTTCTGCCCCGACACCCCGGCCCCGATGATGACGACCTTGGCGTTGGCGACACCGCCCACGCCGCCCAGCAGCACGCCGCGGCCCCCCTGCGCCTTCATCAGCGAGTGCGCGCCGACCTGGGGCGCCAGGCAGCCCGCCACCTCCGACATCGGGTAGAGCAGCGGCAGCCCGCCCGAGGGCAGCTGGACGGTCTCGTAGGCGATGCCGGTGACCTTCTTGTCGACCAGCTCCCGGTCAGCGGCTCGTCGGCGGCCAGGTGGAGGTAGGTGAACAGCGTCAGCCCGTCGCGCAGCCGGTGGTACTCCTCGGCGATCGGCTCCTTGACCTTGACCACCATGTCGGCGGTGCCCCACACCTCGTCGGCGTCGTCGAGCAGCGTCGCGCCAGCGGCGGCGTACTCGCTGTCGGGGATCTGCGAGCCGACGCCCGCACCCTTCTGGACGAGCACCTCGTGACCACGGGCGGAGAGCTCGTGCACGCCGACGGGTGTCATCGCCACGCGGTACTCGTGGTTCTTGACCTCTTGGGGAACGCCGACCTTCACTTCAGTCCTCCTCGCTCGTGCCCTGCCTGGGCCAACCTACTCTGCGGCCTCCGGACCCGTCTCGACCGGCGGCAGCCGTGTCGGCAGCAGCCCGCGCACCTGCGCGAGCAGCAGCGCCTGGACCACCGGACCGTCGCTGACCCGCCCGTCGAGAGCGGCCTCCAGCAGCGCAGCGAACGGTGCCCAGAAGACCGTCATCTCGGCCTCCTCGTGCTCGAGCACGAAGTCGCCCCGGCCGACGTGGCTCAGCCCGCGAGCGAGGAACAGGTGCTGCACCTCGTCGGTGATACCCGGACTGGGGTACGTCGTCCCGAGCGGCTCCCAGTCGGTGGCCGCCAGCCCCGCCTCCTCGCGCAGCTCGCGGCGCGCCACCTCCAGGGGGTCCTCCCCCGCGACGTCCAGCAACCCGGCCGGCAGCTCGACGAAGGCCATGCCCACGGCGTGGCGGTACTGCTGGAGGCACAGCACCCGGTCGTCGGCGTCGACCGCGAGCACCACGACCGCCCCGGGGTGCTCCAGCACCAGCCGGCCGAAGGCCTCCTCGGCCGCGCCTCCCGGCGGGTGGACCAGGTCGCGCCGCAGCGCCACCACCCAGTCGTCGCGGTAGAGGTCCTCGGACCCCGTGACCGGCCAGCGCTCCGGCCGGTCGGCGATGTCGTCGCCCACGCCGCTCAGAGGTCGTCCTCGTCGCGCCGGCGCAGCCCGCTCTCGTCGATCGGGAAGCGCAGCTCGCGCTGCCGGTCGATCGCGGCGCCGACCAGGCCGGCGAAGAGCGGGTGCGGACGGGTCGGCCGGGAGCGCAGCTCGGGGTGCGCCTGGGTCGCGACGTAGTAGGGGTGCACCTCGCGCGGCAGCTCGACGAACTCCACCAGACCGAGGTCGGGGTTGGTGCCGGAGAAGACGAGGCCGGCCGCCTCGAGCTGGTCGCGGTAGGCGTTGTTGACCTCGTAGCGGTGGCGGTGGCGCTCCTGCGACCTTCGCCTGCGCCGTAGGCCTCGCGGACGATGCGAGCCGGCCGCGAGGTCGGCCGGGTAGAGACCCAGCCGCATGGTGCCGCCCAGGTCGCCGGCGCCCTCGACGAAGGCCTTCTGCTCCTCCATCGTGGCGATCACCGGCTCGGGGCAGTCGGGGTCGAACTCCGTGGAGGCGGCCTTCTCGAGGCCCGCCACGGAGCGGGCGTACTCGATCACCATGCACTGCAGCCCGAGGCAGAGCCCGAGGGTGGGGATCTGGTGGGTGCGGGCGTAGGTCAGGGCGCCGAGCTTGCCTTCGATGCCGCGGATGCCGAAGCCTCCCGGCACGCAGATCGCGTCGACGTCGCTCGAGGTGGCGGCGCGCCCCGTCAGGGGTCTCGCACTCGTCGCGAGGGGATCCAGCGCACGTGCACCTTCGCCTCGTGCGCGAAGCCGCCGGCGCGCAGCGCCTCCACGACGGAGAGGTAGGCGTCGGGAAGGTCGACGTACTTGCCGACCAGGCCGACGGTGACCTCCTCGCGCGGGTGGTGCACCCGGCGCAGCAGGTCGTCCCAGGTGGTCCAGTCGACGTCGCGGAAGGGCAGGTCCAGGCGACGCACGACGTAGGCGTCGAGGCCCTCGCGGTGCAGCACCTTCGGGATGTCGTAGATCGACGGGGCGTCGGCCGCGGTCACGACGGCCTCCTCGTCGACGTCGCACATCAGCGAGATCTTGCGCTTGATGCTCTGCGGCAGATCGCGGTCGGAGCGGCAGACGATGGCGTCGGGCTGGATGCCGATGGAGCGCAGCGCGGCCACGGAGTGCTGCGTGGGCTTGGTCTTCAGCTCTCCCGACGGGCCGATGCACGGCACCAGCGAGACGTGCAGGAAGAAGCAGTTGTCGCGCCCGATGTCGTGCCGCACCTGTCGGGCGGCCTCGAGGAACGGCAGGCTCTCGATGTCGCCGACGGTGCCGCCGATCTCGGTGATCACCACGTCGATGTGCCGCTCGCCCTCGGCGGCCACACCCATCGCCCGGATCCGGTCCTTGATCTCGTTGGTGATGTGGGGGATCACCTGGACGGTGTCACCGAGGTAGTCGCCGCGGCGCTCCTTGGCGATCACCGAGGAGTAGACCTGGCCGGTGGTGACATTGGCGATCTGGCTGAGGTCGGTGTCGAGGAACCGCTCGTAGTGACCGATGTCGAGGTCGGTCTCGGCCCCGTCGTTGGTCACGAAGACCTCGCCGTGCTGGAACGGGTTCATCGTCCCGGGGTCGACGTTGAGATAGGGGTCGAGCTTCTGCATCGTGACCCGGAGACCACGGGCCTTGAGGAGGTTGCCCAGGCTGGAGGCCGTCAGGCCCTTGCCGAGCGAGGAGGCGACGCCTCCGGTGACGAATACGTGCTTCGTGGCGGGCGCGACCTTCACGGGCCTCGATCCTACCGGAGGGGTACGGCGCCGTCGGAGCCGGACGCTCCGAACGACCCGCCCTTCGTGTCCGGCCACTGGGCCAGGGTGAGCACGGTGGTCACCTGCCCGGTGGCCCGGTCGACGCCGTCGACGGTGGCCAGCAGCTCGGCGACCGGGGTCTCCCGGAGCCGGCTGAGCCGCCCGTCGACGCCGTCGGCGGCGCCGGCTGCCACGGTGACCGCGACCGCCTGACGGCTCAGCCCGGTCAACAGGCCTTCGTAGATCGGGTCCAGCTGGTCGTCGGTGTCGCGACCGAGCAGCACCACGACGTCGGGGGCCCGGGTGGCCGCCTCGTCGGCACCGGTCAGCAGCTCGGCGCCGGTGAAGCTCTGCAGCACCGAGGCCGCCATCGGGCCGACGACCGCTTTGCGGTCGGCGTCGGTGGTGGCGATCGCGAGCCCCAGCAGCTCACCGGCGCGTTCGTACGTCGTCGCGTCGGCGCTGAGGGACTCGCCGGCGTCCTCCTCCTGCAGCTGGGTCAGCAGCTGGCTGCCCAGGGTGTCGACCAGCGCCTTCTCGCCGGGGTTGACCATCGCCTGGGTCACGGCGTAGCTGCCCGCGACGGTGCCGCCGGCCGCGGTGACCTGGTCGGCGACGGCGGACACGGTCGCGTCGGCCACCCCGGGGAACGCCACGACGGCGACCGGCCGGCGCTCGAGCGCATCGGCGTAGAGCAGCGGCGCCGCGGTGACCGCCAGCTCGTCGCCGTAGCCCGCCGCCGAGCGCGCGCTCGACAGGGCGGCGCGGTCGGCGCGGGTGGGCGCGGCCGACGACGGCTCGGACCGGCCGAGCTCGGACAGCGGCCCCCCGCCGAGGGCGATGCCGGCGGCCAGCGCCAGGAACACCGCCACCAGAGAGATGACGTGGAAGCGGACGGGGATCACGGCAGCAGGCCTCGCAGCTGGTCGGAGACGGAGGACAGGGCGGGGAGGGCGGCGTCGACCCACTCCTGGCCGACGGGGGTCACCGCGACCGCCGAGGCGAGGGCGAGCAGGCCCGCGAGCAGGACGGCGACCAGGTGTCGGGGCCGCACCGACCCGGCGTACAGCCGGGGCACGGCGGACGCGGGCACGAGCCGGTGCCCCACCCGGAGCCGGGTGAGGTAGGTGCTGGCCAGCCCCGGTCGGCGGCGGTCGAGCAGCTCCTCGAGACCGGCACCCATGCCTGCCCCGACGATCAGGGAGGCGCCGGCGACGTCCGCGAGCACGAGCGCGGCGTCCTCGGGCGACGTGCCGGTCTCCAGCCGCAGGGGTCGCACGCCGCGGCGCTCGAGGTGGTCCAGCGCATGCTGGGTGGCACCACGGTCGACACAGGCCACGACGTCACGGGCCGCTTTGAGGACCTTCGCGGACGGGCCGTCCGGGTCGGCCGGGCCGGAGGCGAGCACCACGACCTCGGGGGCGAAGCCGAGCTCGCGCGCCACCTCCGCCGCGGTGCCGACCCCGACCACGACGGGACGCTGCCCGCGCAGGAAAGGGCGCAGGGCACGCAGCTCGTCGCGCAGGTCGGGCCCGGGGGCAGCCACGACCACCGGGCGCCCGGCCAGCCGGGTGCGCAGCGTGGGGAGCCCGAGCCCGTGCAGCAGGAGATCCTGCTCGCGGCGCAGCAGCGCGCCGCTGTTGGCGACGAAGCTCTCGAGCTGGCTGGTCATGCCCGCCCGGGCGTCGGCGAGCTCGCTCGCCACGGTCTCGCCGTCGACCATGCGGCCCGTGGCGAGCAGGAGGTCACGGTCGTAGACGACGCCGTCGAGCAGCCGCACCGTCTGGCCGTCGCGGACCGCGCTGAAGATGTCGGGGCCGAGGCCGTCGACGACCGGCAGCCCGGCCTCGACGAGCACCTGTGGGCCGAGGTTGGGGAACCGCCCGGAGATCATCGGGGACGCGTTGAGCACCGCGGCCGCCCCGGCGTCCACGAGGGCCACCGCTGTCGCGCGGTCCAGGTCGGGATGGTCGAGGAGCGCCAGGTCACCGGGGCGCAGCCGCGCCAGCAGGGCCGGCGTACGGCGGTCGGCACGGACCACACCGACGAGTCCGGGGGCGCCCGACTCCGAGCGGGTGCGCAGGGGAAGCTTCATGACCGCCCCATCGTGTCACCGGCGGCAGGCCCCGCCGGGGAGCCACGCCGGGTCCGCGCGTCGCCCGTCAGGCGCCCCGGGCGGAGGCCAGCAGCTCGCGTGCGTGGGCGACGGCGCTGTCGGACTCCTCGACCCCGGCGAGCATGCGGGACAGCTCCCGGACTCGAGCCTCGTCGTCGAGCACGGTCAGACCGGAGGTCGTGACCGACCCGTCGGTCGCCTTCTCGACCACGACGTGCCGGTCGGCGAAGGCAGCCACCTGCGGCAGGTGGGTCACCACGAGCACCTGGGCGTGCCGCGCCAGCCCGCCCAGCCGCCGCCCGACCTCGATCGCGGCACGGCCCCCGACCCCCGCGTCGACCTCGTCGAAGACGAAGATCGGCACCGGACTCGTCTCGGCCAGCGACACCTCCAGGGCCAGCATCACCCGGCTCAGCTCACCGCCCGAGGCCCCCTTGGCCAGCGGCCTCGGCTCGGCGCCGGTGTTGGCGGCGAGCAGCAGCTCGACCTCGTCGACGCCGGCGGCCCCGAACCGCAGCCACCGGTCACCCACCAGCAGCGGGGCCCCCCGCTCGTCGCCGTCCGGCGCCGACTGCGGCTGTTGGCGAACCTCGACCCGGAGCCGCGCGTGCGGCATGGCGAGCAGGCCGAGCTCGGCGGTGACCTGGTCGGCCAGCCGGGTGGCGGCGAGCGTGCGGGCGTCGCTCAGTGCGGCGGCGGCCTGAGCGAGCTCCGCGCGCAGCGCCCGCCGGCGCCCACGGAGCTCCTCGATCCGCTCGTCGGTGCCGTCGAGGTCGACCAGCCGGCTCTCCGCCTCCTGCCTCCAGGCCAGCACCTCGTCGACGGTCTGGCCGTACTTCCGGGTCAGCGCGGCCAGCGCGGCCCGTCGGTCCGACACGGCCGCCAGCCGAGCGGGGTCGGAGTCCAGCAGCGAGGCGTACGACGACACGTCGGCCGCCAGGTCGGAGAGGAGATAGCTGAGCTCGGCCAGCCGGTCGGCGAGCTCGGCGGCCTCCGGGTCGTGGTCGCGCACGCCGTCGAGCAGCGTCCGGGCCGCGCTCGTGGTGGCCAGGGCGTCCGGGGCCCCCTCGTCGCTGGAGAGGGCCTCTCGGGCCCGCCAGGGCGGCGGTGCGCAGCGTGTCCGCGTGTCCCAGCCGCGCCTCCTCGGCCCGGAGCTCGGCGTCCTCCCCGGGCTGCGGAGTGACGGACTCGATCTCGCCGAGGCCGAAGCGCAGCAGGTCGGCCTCGCGGGCCCGCTCGCGGGCCGACGCCGTCACCTCCGCGAGCTCCTGCTCCACCGCTGCCAGCTCGGTGTGGAGGGCGCGATAGGACTCCAGCCGCTGCTGCTGGGCGGCGCCTGCGAACCGGTCCAGCGCGTCGCGCTGGGCCCGCGGCGCCAGCAGCCGATGCTGGTCGGACTGGCCATGGACGGCGACGAGCGGCTCCGCGACCGAGGCCAGCGTGGCGACCGGAACGGTGGCGCCGCCGACGAAGGCCCGCGAGCGGCCCTCGGCGGAGATGGAGCGGGCGAGGACCACGCGCTCGTCGTCGGCCTCTCCCCCGCACTCGTCGACGGCCTCGAGGAACCCCGGCAGCGTCTCGGCGCTGACCACGCCCTCGATCCGGGCGGCCCGGGCGCCGGAGCGCACCGCTCCGCTGTCGGCCCGACCGCCCAGCAGCAGCCCGAGGGCGGTGACGACCATCGTCTTGCCGGCGCCGGTCTCGCCGGTGATCACCGTGAGGCCCTCGCCCAGCTCGAGCACCGAGCTCTCGATGACGCCGAGGGACGAGATGCGGATCTCCTCAAGCATCGGCGTCGCCCCGTCGGCGGCGCTCGGCCGCGCCGCGCCATCCCTCCACCCGGAGGCCGAACTTCGCCACCAGCCGGTCGGTGAAGGGGCGCTGGTGGAGGCGCACGAGGCGGACCGGCTGCGCGGCCCGGCGTACGTCGACGTGGGCGCCGCCCGGCAGGTCGACCCTGCGCCGGCCGTCGCACCAGAGCACCCCGGGGTGGGAACCGGCATGGCCGCTCTCGAGGATCTCCACCGCCAGGGTGGAGTCGGGGTTGACCACCATCGGGCGCGCGAACAGCGCGTGCGCGCTGAGCGGCACCATCAGCAGCGCCTCGACGTTGGGCCACACGACCGGCCCTCCCGCAGAGAAGTTGTAGGCCGTGGAGCCGGTCGGGGTCGCACAGACCACGCCGTCGCAGCCCCACCGCGACAGGGGCCGCCCGTCGATCCCGACGACGACCTCGAGCATCCGCTGACGGGCGCCCTTCTCCACGCTCGCCTCGTTGAGCGCGAAGGTGCGCAGCAGCAGCTCGTCGCGCAGGGTGACCGTCACGTCGAGGGTCAGCCGGTCCTCGGCGACGTAGCGCCGATGGACGATCGCGTCGATGGTCGCCTCGGTGTGCTCCGGCTCGGCCTCGGCGAGGAACCCGACGTGGCCGAGGTTGACCCCGAGCAGCGGCGTCGCGCTCGCCCGGGTCAGCTCGGCGGCCTTCAGGATGGTGCCGTCGCCGCCGAGCACGACGGCCAGCTCGCAGTCGCGGCCCGCGTCGTCGACCGAGTCGGTGACCTCCACCTCAGGCGCATGCTCGAGTCCCAGCCCCGGGGCGTCGTCGCGAAGCAGCCGGACCCGCAGCCCCTGCGCGGTCAGGGACTTGACGAACACCTGCGCGAGGTCGTGCACCTCGGGCTTGCCGAGGTGGGCGACCAGCAGCACGCTGCGGCCGGCGTCAGCAGGGGTCGTCACGGGTCCACCTTCTCACCCGCCGCCCCCCAGCCCGCGCTGCGCTCCACCTCGGTGCGGACGGCGTCGTCGGTGAGGGTGACCGCCCCCCGGCGAAGCCAGAGGAAGAACTCGAGGTTGCCCGAGGGCCCGGGCAGCGGGCTCGTGGTGACCGCCAGCGCGCCCCAGCCGCGGGCGTCGGCGGCCGCCACGACCGCCGCGACCGCCTCCGCGCGCAACGCCGGGTCTCGCACCACCCCGCCGCGCCCGACCCGGTCCCGGCCCACCTCGAACTGCGGCTTGACCATCAGCGCCCAGTCGCCGCCGGGCTTGGTCACCCGTGCGAACGCGTCGATGACCAGCGACAGCGAGATGAAGGAGAGGTCGGCGACCACGACGTCGACCGGGCCTCCGATCGTCTCCGCCGTCAGCTCGCGCACGTTGCAGCGGTCGTGCACCTGCACGCGGGGATCCTTCCGGAGCGACCAGGCGAGCTGGCCGTAGCCGACGTCCACCGCGACCACCTCGGCCGCGCCGGTCCGCAGCAGCACGTCGGTGAACCCGCCGGTCGAGGCACCCGCGTCGAGGCAGCGGCGCCCGTCCAGGTGCAGCCCGCCGGCGCCGAAGACCTCGAGCGCGCCGGCCAGCTTGTGCCCGCCCCGGGAGACGTAGTCGGGGCGATCGGGGTCGTCCCGCACGAGCAGCGCGACGTCGGTGGTCACCGCGGTGGCGGGCTTGGTGGCCACCGCTCCCGCGACGCTGACCCGACCGGCCGCGACCAGCTCGCTCGCGTGCTCGCGCGACCGCGCCAGACCACGGCGGACGAGCTCGGCGTCGAGCCGGAGGCGACGCGGGGGCACGGGCCCTCAGCCGTCCTCGGGCACGTCCGCCCCCGATGCCTCGTCGGCGGGGGCGTCGAGGGCGCCGCGGAGCTCCTCGTGGGCGCGCTCGAAGACCGGCACGTGCTGCTCCGCAGACGCGTCGTCGAGCCCGTCCAGTGACTCCAGCACCGCGTCGACCCGCTCGTTGCCGGTGCGCATCGGTGGCGAGTCGCTGGTCGACTCGGCGGCGGCGGCGGCGGGCGCCGCGAGGTCGTGCTGCTCCGGCTGCTCGGTCATGACCGTGAGACTAGCCCCGGCGGGCCCGGTTCAGGCCTCCGGCGGGGTCAGCGACCCGGTGTCGGCGGCGTCACCGGTGGTGTCGAGGTGCGCCCACGCGGCCACGGCGACGGCACGCCACCAGTCGTCGACCGCTCCCTGCCCGGTCACCGCCAGCGCGGCGTCGGCCACCTCGGCGGTCCAGCCTCCGCAGTGGGCGCCCGTTGCCATGCGCTCGGGCTCCGCGTGCGGCTCCCCGAGCCCGTCGAGCGTCGAGGCGAGGTACGTCGGCCGCTGCCGGGGCGGCGCCGCGACCAGCTGCGGCAGGTCGGTCACGCCGGTGAGGACGAGCACCGAGTCGAGCCCGGCAGCGCGGGCACCCTCGATGTCGGTGTCGAGGCGGTCGCCCACCATCAGCGGACGACGCCCACCGGTGCGGCGGACGGCCTCGTCGAGGAGGGGCCGGTGCGGCTTGCCGGCGATGTCGGGCTCCACACCGGTGAACTGGCTGAGCATCCGGACCAGCACGCCGTGCCCGGGCGCCACGCCGTAGGACGTGGGGATGGACATGTCGGCGTTGGTCGCCACCCACGGGAGACCTTGCTGGACCCGCACCGCGGCGCGCATCACGTCACGCCAGAGCACGTCGGGGCCGTAGCCGGTGACCAGGGCGCGCACGTCGGGGTCGTCGACCGTCGTGACCGGCTGGAGCGCCTCGGCGACCAGCGCCGTGGCCAGCCCGTCGGCGCCGAGCATCAGGATCTTGCTCTCCACCGGATAGCGAGCCGCCAGCATCCGGGCCGCGGCCTGGCTCGAGGTGACGACCTGCTCCGCGGTCGCCGTGACACCCAGGCGGACGAGGTTGCCGGCGACCTTCTCCGGGGTGCGGGAGGCGTTGTTGGTGACGTAGGCGACGTGGACGCCACGCAGCCGGAGCGCATCGATGGCCTCCGGGGCACCGGGCACCGCCCGCCCGCTGATGTAGACCACGCCGTCGAGGTCGAGCAGCACCAGGTCGTAGAGATCGGTGAGCGGCGCCGTCGACCCACGCAGGGACGCTGCCTCCACTGCCGCCTCGCCAGCCATCCGGGCCTCCGTTCGTTCCGGCTTCGTGGGGGCGGGGCCTACGATGCATCCGATGGACGAGCCCGCCCTCGTGACGCCGCCCCATCTCGGCCGGCCGTTGCGTCTGACCACGTTTCGCGGGCTCACCCTGACACCCCGCTGGATCGGCGGCCCCACGACGGCCCGGACCTTCGCCAGACCCTACCGCGACGTGACCCGGCGGCTGGCCCGGTGGGAGCGCTCCGGACGGATCGCCGGCGACACCGAGCCGGCTGTCTACCTCCATGAGTACGTCGCCGCCGGCACGTCGGTCCGAGGCCTGGTCGGCGCGCTCGACCTCACCCACCGCTCCGAGGTCCTCGCCGAACGGGCCGTGCTGCCCCACGAGGGCGTGCATCTCGCGCAGGTGCAGGACCTCGCCGACCGGATGCACGAGATGGAGCTCAACCCCGCGCCGATCCTGCTGGTGCACCGAGGGCCGGCCCGGGTGCGCGCCCTGCTCTCCGCGGTCGCCTCGGCACCCCCCACCCGCTCCTTCCTCGACGCCGCGGGCACCGAGCACCGCCTCTGGGCGATCAAGGATCCGGCGACCCTGCGCACGCTCGCCGAAGAGCTCGCCTCCGCCACGCCGGTGATCGCCGACGGGCATCACCGCTACGCGGCGTACCTCCGGCTGCAGCAGGACCACCCGGGCACCGCGTGGGACCGGGGCCTGACGATGCTGGTCGACCAGGACGACACGCCGCTGCGGCTCGGGGCGATCCACCGGGTGGTGCCCCGGATGCGTCTCGAGCGCCTGGCGGACCTGGCCGTCGGGGCCGAGCGCGGCCACTGGCGGGTGCTCTCCAGCGCCGACGAGGGCCGCTTGCACGCCGGGGCGCGCGAGGGCGACGTGGGGACGGTCGTCGTCACCGACGGGGCCGACCGCTGGGTCGCCTGGGACCTCCCCCATCCTCCTGACGCGGCCACGGTCGAGGTCGTCCACGAGCTCGTGATGCCGCTGCTGCCCCGCAGCCGGAAGGTGCGCTTCGAGCACACGGTGCCCGCGGCCTGCGCGCGGGCCCGGGAGACCTCCGGGCTGGCCCTGCTGCTCCCGACCCCGTCCTTCGACCTGGTGGCCGCCGCGGTGCGGCACGACCGGCTGCTGCCCGAGAAGGCCACGTCGTTCCAGCCCAAGCCACCTGTCGGAGTGCTCATGCGGTCACTGCGCGACGAAGCAGCCGACCTGCGCTGACCTCCACCTCGACCCGCGACGCTGCGCCGGACGCCGTGCGGAAGAAGCGCCGCCGGACGGCGCCGCTCACCTGCACCAGGTCGCCCTGGCGCCACCGGCGGACCGAGCGCCGCACCGTGCCGCCCCACACCGCGCAGTCCAGGGCGTCGACCTGGCCCGGCCGGCCGCGGCCGGCCGGGCGCGGCACCACGACCCGGAACGTCCAGAGCCGGTCCCCGCTGGGGAGCACGCGCTCCTCGGGATCGACGGACAGCCGCCCCACCAGGGTGACCGTGTTGACCGGCTCCTGCTCGACCAGCTCCATGAGCCTCACCTCCAGCCGCGATCGTGCCCCGACCGGCGAGGGCGGTTCCGGGCGACCGCACCGGGCTGTGGAGAAACACGGCGACTGCGGAGTTGTGGAAGACCCACGGCCCGGCCGGCAGGAACAGTCACGGAAAGCGGGACGGGAACTGCCTGGAAAGGGTTGGAAATGGTGAGAGAGGCCACCGGTGGTGGCCTCTCTCGGGGTGTGTGTTCGGCGGCGTCCTACTCTCCCACAGCCTCTCGGTTGCAGTACCATCGGCGCTGGCAGGCTTAACTTCCGGGTTCGGGATGGGTCCGGGTGTTTCCCTGTCGCTATGGCCGCCGTAACTCTTTTCCACATGTGTTCCGCCTGGCCCGCACGTGTGTTGGTGCGGGTGGGTTTTGTGGTTTCAGTATTGCGTAGTGGACGCGGGCAGTGCTGTGTATGGTGTTTGTTGTGTGGGCTTGTTTGGTGTGTGTTGAGTGTGTGTGTGACAAGCCCTCGGCCTATTAGTACCGGTCGGCTGGGCATTGCTGCTGTACACCTCCGGCCTATCAACCCCATGTTCTGTGGGGGGCCTTACCCCATTGCTGGGTGGGAAACCTTATCTTGAAATGTGCTTCCCGCTTAGATGCATTCAGCGGTTATCACGTCCGAACGTAGCTAACCAGCGGTGCCCCTGGCGGGACAACTGGCACACCAGAGGTTCGTCCATCCCGGTCCTCTCGTACTAGGGACAGCTTTTCTCAAGTTTCCTGCGCGCGCGGCGGATAGGGACCGAACTGTCTCACGACGTTCTAAACCCAGCTCGCGTGCCGCTTTAATGGGCGAACAGCCCAACCCTTGGGACCTACTCCAGCCCCAGGATGCGACGAGCCGACATCGAGGTGCCAAACCATCCCGTCGATATGGACTCTTGGGGAAGATCAGCCTGTTATCCCCGGGGTACCTTTTATCCGTTGAGCGACGACGCTTCCACTTGCCGTGGCCGGATCACTAGTTCCGACTTTCGTCCCTGCTCGACATGTCTGTCTCACAGTCAAGCTCCCTTGTGCACTTACACTCGTCACCTGATTGCCAACCAGGCTGAGGGAACCTTTGAGCGCCTCCGTTACATTTTAGGAGGCAACCGCCCCAGTTAAACTACCCATCAGGCACTGTCCCTGATCCAGATCATGGACCTAGGTTAGACATCTAGTACGACCAGAGTGGTATTTCAACGTTGACTCCACCACCACTGGCGTGATGGCTTCACAGTCTCCCACCTATCCTACACAAGCCGAACCAAACACCAATACCAAACTATAGTAAAGGTCCCGGGGTCTTTCCGTCCTGCCGCGCGTAACGAGCATCTTTACTCGTAGTGCAATTTCGCCGAGTCCATGGTTGAGACAGCGCCCAAGTCGTTACTCCATTCGTGCAGGTCGGAACTTACCCGACAAGGAATTTCGCTACCTTAGGATGGTTATAGTTACCACCGCCGTTTACTGGGGCTTAAATTCTCCGCTTCGAACACGCAAGGTGTCTAACAGGTCCTCTTAACCTTCCAGCACCGGGCAGGAGTCAGTCCGTATACATCGTCTTACGACTTCGCACGGACCTGTGTTTTTAGTAAACAGTCGCTTGGGCCTGGTCTCTGCGAGCCTTCACCGCTCTCCACCGCTAGGGTGGTCACGGGTCGGGTCCCCCTTCTCCCGAAGTTACGGGGGCATTTTGCCGAGTTCCTTAACCATGGTTTGCTCGATCGCCTTGGTATTCTCTACCTGATCACCTGAGTCGGTTTGGGGTACGGGCGGCGCATAGCTCGCTAGAGGTTTTTCTCGACAGCATAGGATCACCCACTTCGCCCGTCAGGGCTCGGCATCAGATCTCACACTCCCTGGGGTGCGGCCCGGATTTGCCTGGACCACGTGCTACATCCTTACCCGTGGACAACCATCGCCACGGTTGGGCTACCTTCCTGCGTCACCCCATCGCTTGACTACTACCCGCTCGGGTCCCACGCTCCACCACCAGCCCCACACCCCCGAAGGGGATGCGGTGAAAGGTGGTTTCGGGTGGTTAGCATCACGGACCTCGTCAGGGTCGCTACATTGCCGGTACGGGAATATCAACCCGTTGTCCATCGACTACGCCTGTCGGCCTCGCCTTAGGTCCCGACTTACCCAGGGCAGATTAGCTTGACCCTGGAACCCTTGATCATTCGGCGGAAGAGTTTCTCACTCTTCATTCGCTACTCATGCCTGCATTCTCACTCGTGTCGCCTCCACACCTGGATCACTCCGGCGCTTCACTGGCGACACGACGCTCCCCTACCCACCCACACACCTGAACCACCACCACGAGGGCGGCGGCTGGGCTCCCCATCCAAGGGGGTGTGAGTGCCATAGCTTCGGCGGATGACTTGAGCCCCGCTACATTGTCGGCGCGGAATCACTTGACCAGTGAGCTATTACGCACTCTTTCAAGGGTGGCTGCTTCCAAGCCAACCTCCTGGTTGTCACTGCGACTCCACATCCTTTTCCACTTAGTCACCGCTTAGGGGCCTTAGCTGATGGTCTGGGCTGTTTCCCTCTCGACTACGGAGCTTATCCCCCGCAGTCTCACTGCTGCGCTCTCACTTACCGGCATTCGGAGTTTGGCTAACGTCAGTAACCTGGTCGGGCCCATCGGCTATCCAGTGCTCTACCTCCGGCAAGAAACACGCAACGCTGCACCTAAATGCATTTCGGGGAGAACCAGCTATCACGGAGTTTGATTGGCCTTTCACCCCTATCCACAGGTCATCCCCTCAGTTTTCAACCTAAGTGGGTTCGGTCCTCCACGCGGTCTTACCCGCGCTTCAACCTGCCCATGGATAGATCACTCCGCTTCGGGTCTTGATCATGCTACTCAACCGCCCTATTAGGACTCGCTTTCGCTACGGCTACCCCACACGGGTTAACCTCGCAACACAACGCAAACTCGCAGGCTCATTCTTCAAAAGGCACGCCGTCACCCCACCACAAGGGCAAGGCTCCGACGGATTGTAGGCACACGGTTTCAGGTACTATTTCACTCCCCGCCAGGGGTACTTTTCACCTTTCCCTCACGGTACTTGTCCGCTATCGGTCATCAAGGAGTATTTAGGCTTAACGGGTGGTCCCGCCAGATTCACACAGAATTTCAGGAGTTCCGTGTTACTTGGGAAACACGACCACACAGCCACACACTTACGCGTACGGGGCTCTCACCCTCTACGGCACCGCTTTCCAACGGACTTTCGCTTCATGCATGGTTTCTCACTGCGCACCCGCACGGCAGTACAGGTAAAATCGCGTCCCACAACCCCACACCAACAACCCCTGCCGGGTCTCACATCAGCGTGGTTTAGCCTGTTCCGATTTCGCTCGCCACTACTCTCGGAATCACTATTGTTTTCTCTTCCTGTCGGTACTGAGATGTTTCACTTCCCGACGTTCCCTCCCAACACCCTATATATTCAGGTGCAGGTGACTGGACATGACTCCAGCCAGGTTTCCCCATTCGGACACCCCCGGATCACAGCTCGGTTGCCAACTCCCCAGGGCTTATCGCAGGCTCCAACGTCCTTCATCGGCTCTTGATGCCAAGGCATCCACCATGTGCCCTTCATAGCTTGTCACCAAACAACACAACTCAAACAAACACAACAAACTACAAAGATGCTCGCGTCCACTATGCAAAACTCAAACAACAAACCCCACCACCGGCAAACCACCACCACACAGGCAGCAACCCACCAGGCCCAGGCCAAAGACACCAACCCACCCCCAACAAGGAGCAGCCTGATCCCTCAGGACCCAACAGCATGTGACCCCACCACCCCACCCACACGGGCACAGACAGCAAGGAACGTCGACGATTCCACTAGACAGCAACCCACCCCGCGCACCACCAACGGGCACGACCAGGGCAGACCACCCCCCACCCACCAGCCACAACGACCACACGGGTGAGGGCCAGATGAATTGCTCCTTAGAAAGGAGGTGATCCAGCCGCACCTTCCGGTACGGCTACCTTGTTACGACTTCGTCCCAATCGCCAGCCCCACCTTCGACAGCTCCCTCCCACAAAGGGGTTGGGCCACCGGCTTCGGGTGTTGCCGACTTTCGTGACGTGACGGGCGGTGTGTACAAGGCCCGGGAACGTATTCACCGCAGCGTTGCTGATCTGCGATTACTAGCGACTCCGACTTCATGGGGTCGAGTTGCAGACCCCAATCCGAACTGAGACCGGCTTTTAGGGATTCGCTCCGCCTTACAGCATCGCAGCCCTCTGTACCGGCCATTGTAGCATGCGTGAAGCCCTGGACATAAGGGGCATGATGACTTGACGTCATCCCCACCTTCCTCCGAGTTGACCCCGGCAGTCTCGCATGAGTCCCCGCCACCCCGAAGGGCGCGCTGGCAACATGCGACAAGGGTTGCGCTCGTTGCGGGACTTAACCCAACATCTCACGACACGAGCTGACGACAGCCATGCACCACCTGTATAGGACCCTTACGGACCCCCCATCTCTGGAGGATTTCCCTATATGTCAAACCCAGGTAAGGTTCTTCGCGTTGCATCGAATTAATCCGCATGCTCCGCCGCTTGTGCGGGCCCCCGTCAATTCCTTTGAGTTTTAGCCTTGCGGCCGTACTCCCCAGGCGGGGCGCTTAATGCGTTAGCTGCGGCACGGAACCCGTGGAATGGATCCCACACCTAGCGCCCAACGTTTACGGTGTGGACTACCAGGGTATCTAATCCTGTTCGCTCCCCACACTTTCGCTCCTCAGCGTCAGAACATGCCCAGAGAACCGCCTTCGCCACCGGTGTTCCTCCTGATATCTGCGCATTTCACCGCTACACCAGGAATTCCATTCTCCCCTGCATGCCTCTAGTCTGCCCGTATCGAAAGCAAGCACCGAGTTAAGCCCGGTGTTTTCACTCCCGACGCAACAAACCGCCTACGAGCCCTTTACGCCCAATAATTCCGGACAACGCTCGCACCCTACGTATTACCGCGGCTGCTGGCACGTAGTTGGCCGGTGCTTCTTCTCCGACTACCGTCACCACCCCCAAAAAGAAGCGGCTTCGCCATCGGTGAAAGAGGTTTACAACCCGAAGGCCGTCATCCCTCACGCGGCGTTGCTGGATCAGGCTTCCGCCCATTGTCCAATATTCCCCACTGCTGCCTCCCGTAGGAGTCTGGGCCGTGTCTCAGTCCCAGTGTGGCCGGTCACCCTCTCAGGCCGGCTACCCGTCAAAGCCATGGTAGGCCACTACCCCACCATCAAGCTGATAGGCCGCGAGCACATCCCACACCACCAAAAAGGCTTTCCACCACCCCCCATGCAGGAGACGGTCCTATCCGGTATTAATCTCGGTTTCCCGAAGCTATCCCAAAGTGCAGGGCAGATTACTCACGTGTTACTCACCCGTTCGCCGCTCGAGCACCCCCAAAGGGGCCTTTCCGCACGACTTGCATGTGTTAAGCACGCCGCCAGCGTTCGTCCTGAGCCAGGATCAAACTCTCCAAAGAAAATCCCAGCAACAAAACAAAAACCAACGATCAAACGTCAGTCCCAGAATCATTGCAAAAAACCATAAACCCCAACCCCACCCCAACCAAAAGGGCAGAACCAGAATCAACAGATCAAACAAATCAATTCATCGACTATCACACACTGTTGAGTTCTCAAAGATCAGGCCCTGCCGTCGGCTCGCCTCTCGGCTCCCGAACGGGGGCAACCTCAGAAAACTTACCGGGTGCCCAGGGGCGAGTCAACTCGGGCGGCTGTGCGCGCCGTCACGTTCTCAGGAGGGCCTGCGCCGCACCGCGGGCCGGTACGCCGACACCCACGGCGAGCCGGTCTCCCAGAACCGCCACGGACGGTCCGCGGCGAGCCGCAACCCGACCCTGGGACCGCGTGAGACCAGGAAATCCTCCAGCGGCTCGGCGGCCGGCCACAGCCACACCGGCCCGACGCCGAGCTCCGCCCCGTCGTGGGACCGGTCCAGGCCCAGCGCCTGGCACAGCCGGGCCGGGCCGCGGGCGAGGTCTCGGTCGGTGCCGACGCGGCGACGAGCCCGGGCGACGTCCACACCCGCCACGACCTCGCCGGCGCGCAGCAGCACCGCCCCCGCCTCCCCGGAAGGGCCGCACACCACGTTGGCGCAGTGGTGCATCCCGTAGGTGAAGTAGACGTAGAGCCGTCCCGGGGCGCCGAACATCACCTCGTTGCGCGGGGTGCGGCCGCGGTAGGCGTGCGATCCCGGGTCCGCCGCGCCGTCGTACGCCTCGACCTCGGTCAGCCGGACCGCGACGTCGCCGTGGCCGACCACGGCGCCCAGCAGCCGCGGGGCCACCTCCAGCGGCGGGCGCTCGAGCAGGGCACGGAGCTCAGCCGAGCCGGCCACCGTGGTCCCCGAGCCGGCCTCGAACCTCGGCCAGCTGCTCGCGGACGCGCTCGACCGCCGAGCCTCCTCGACCGGTCCGCGCGGCCACCGAGCCCTCGACGGTGAGCACCGATCTCACCTCGGGCCGCAGCGACGGCGAGATCGCCGCGAGCTCGGCGTCGGTCAGCTCGTCGAGCTCCACACCCCGCTCCTCGCAGCGGCGCACGCACGCACCGGCCAGCTCGTGGGCGACCCGGAACGGCACCCCCTCGCGCACCAGCCAGTCGGCGACGTCGGTCGCCAGCGAGAAGCCCTGTGGCGCCAGCTCGGCCATCCGCCCGGTGTCGAACTCCAGCGTCGCGACCATCCCGGCCAGCGCGGGCAGCACCACTTCGAGCGTGTCGACGGAGTCGAAGATCGGCTCCTTGTCCTCCTGCAGGTCGCGGTTGTAGGCCAGCGGCAGGCCCTTCAGCGTGGTCAGCAGCCGCGGCGAGGTTGCCGACCAGCCGGCCGGACTTGCCGCGGGCCAGCTCGGCGATGTCGGGGTTCTTCTTCTGCGGCATGATGCTCGACCCGGTCGACCACGAGTCGTGCAGTCGCACGAACCCGAACTCCCGCGTCGACCACAGCACCAGCTCCTCCGACAGCCGGCTCACGTCGACGCCCACCATGGCGGCCACGAACGCGAGCTCGGCGACGAAGTCGCGGGCGGCGGTGCCGTCGATGGAGTTGGCCGCCGAGCCGGTGAAGCCGAGCTCGCGCGCGACCAGCTCCGGGTCGAGGCCGAGGCTGGAGCCGGCCAGCGCGCCGGCGCCGTACGGCGACTCCGACGAGGTCCGCCGCGCCCACTCAGCCAGCCGGTCGAGGTCGCGCACCAACGGCCAGGCGTGGGCAAGCAGATGGTGGGCGAGCAGCACCGGCTGCGCGTGCTGCAGGTGGGTCCGCCCGGGCATGATCGCGCCGAGGTGTGCCTCGGCCTGGTCGGCGATCGCGGCCGCGAGCCCCAGGATCCCGCGGCCGATCACCACCGCGTGGTCGAGCAGGTAGGCGCGCAGCAGGGTCGCGATCTGGTCGTTGCGCGACCGGCCGGCGCGCAGCCGGCCACCCACCTCGGGGCCCACCTCCTCGAGGAGCAGCCGCTCCAGCGCGCCGTGGACGTCCTCGTCGGACACCTCGGGCCGCAGCTCCCCCGCCGCCAGGCGGGCAGCCAGGGCCTGGAGCCCCCGGTGGAGCTCGACCTCGTCGTCGGCGGTGAGGTAGCCGGCGGCGGCCAGTGCCTTGGCGTGTGCGTGGGAGCCGGCCAGGTCGTAGGCCGCCAGCCGCCAGTCGACGTGGGTCGACCGGCTCAGCGCCTCCAGCTCGGGGCTGGGGCCGCTGGCGAAGCGACCACCCCAAAGTGCGCCCGTGTTGGTTCCGCCGGCGCCGTCGTGCTGGTCGGTCACGACTCCCCTCCCTCGGCCAGGGCCACGAAGCGGCGCACCAGCGCACCGCCGCCGGCCGGGTCGCGCGAGATGACCAGCACGGTGTCGTCGCCGGCGATGGTGCCGAGCACCTCGGGGAGCTCGGCCTTGTCGAACGCCGAGGCCAGGAACTGCGCGGCCCCGGGCGGGGTGCGCAACACCACCAGGTTGGCGCTCGCCTCAGCGCTCACCAGCAGCTCGGCGCACAGCCGGCCCAGCCGCTGCGTGGCGGCCGCGGTCTCGCGGGGCGCGGCGGGCGAGCGATCGCCTCCCTCGCCGGGGACGGCGTACACCAGGGAGCCGGAGGCGCCGCGCACCTTGACCGCGTCGAGCTCGACCAGGTCTCGCGAGAGGGTGGCCTGGGTGACGTGCAGACCGTGGTCCGCGAGCAGCTCGGCCAGCTCGGTCTGCGAGCGCACCTCGTGTCCGGTCACCAGGTCGATGATGCGCTGCTGGCGGGCGTTCTTGGTGTGCGGGGCGTGGGTGGCGGGTGCGTCGGTCATGCCTCAGACCTCGCGAGCAGCCAGGCAAGGATCGCCTTCTGTGCGTGGCGGCGGTTCTCGGCCTCGTCCCACACCACGCTCTGGGGGCCGTCGAGGACCTCGGCTGTGATCTCCTTGCCGCGGTAAGCCGGCAGGCAGTGCATCACGATCGCGTCGGGAGCGGCCAGCGCCATCAGCTCTGTCGTGACCTGGTGGCTCGCGAACGCGGCCGCCCGCGACGCGGCCTCGGTCTCCTTGCCCATCGACACCCACGTGTCGGTCACGACCACGTCGGCCCCGGCCACGGCCTCGCGGGGGTCGGACACCAGCGCGGCCGAGCCTCCGGTGCTCGCCCCGATGCCGGCCGCGCGAGCCACCATCTCCCCCGTGGGCGCGTGCCCGTCGGGCGAGCTGACCCGCACGTGCATGCCCGCGGTGGCTCCGGCCACCAGCCAGGAGTTGCCCATGTTGCAGGCCCCGTCGCCGACGAAGGCCACGGTCAGGCCGGCGGTGACCCCCTTGTGCTCCAGCACGGTCTGCAGGTCCGCGAGCAGCTGGCAGGGGTGGAAGTCGTCGGTGAGCGCGTTGACGACGGGGACGCCCGCGTGCAGCGCCATCTGCTCCAGGTCGGTCTGCGCAAACGTGCGCCAGACGATCATCGAGGCCTGCCGGCCGAGCACGCGCGCCACGTCGGCGACCGACTCGCGCACGCCGATGCCCGCCAGCGAGCCCTCGACGAGCATCGGGTGCCCGCCCAGCTCGGCGATGCCGGCCGCGAAGGACGCCTGCGTGCGCAGCGTCGGCTTGTCGTAGATGGTGGCGACGGTGCGGGGGCCGGCCAGCGGCTTGGCGTCGTAGGGCGCTCGCTTGAGCTCGACAGCCAGCGCCAGCACCTCGGCCTGCTCGGCGGGGCTCAGGTCGTCGTCGGCGAGGAAGTGCCGGGTCATGTGGTCTCCTGGTGCACGGCGTCGAGGATGTCAGGCCAGGCGTCGCCGAACGCGAGCAGGTCGGCCTCCGTGACCGTCAGGGGCGGGGCGAAGCGGAGCCGGGCCGGGCCGGTGTTGTTGAGCAGGAGGCCGCGCTCCTGAGCGACGGCCACCACGGCGGCGGAGCTGTCGTCGGCCAGCTGGGCACCCAGAAAGAGCCCGGCCCCCTCGACGGCGGCGACCTGCGCGGGGCTGCCGACCAGCGTCGCGAGCAGCCGCCCCAGGGACACGGTGGCCTCCAGCAGTCCCTCGGCCGACACGACGTCGAGCACGGCGTTGGCGGCCGCGCAGGCCACCGGGTTGCCGCCGAACGTGGTGCCGTGGTTGCCGGGCTCCAGCAGGGTGGCCGCGTCGCCGAGGCCGATGCAGGCGCCGATCGGGATGCCGCCGCCGAGGCCCTTGGCCAGGGTCACGACGTCCGGGCGCACGGGCTCGGTGAGCGTGGGGTTCTGGTGCGCGAACCAGCTGCCGGTGCGCCCGATGCCGGTCTGCACCTCGTCGAGCCAGAGCAGCGCGCCGTGCGCGTCGCAGGCACGACGGGCGGCCGCCAGGTAGTCGTGCGGGGGGACGACGACGCCCGCCTCGCCCTGCACCGGCTCGAGCACGACCGCGGCGGTCTGGTCGGTGACGGCGGCGGCGAGGGCGGCGGCATCGCCGTAGGGCACGAACGTGACGTGGCCGGGCAGCGGCTCGAACGGCGCGCGGTAGGCCTCCTTCGCCGTCAGCGCGAGCGCGCCCATCGTGCGGCCGTGGAAGGCGCCCTCGGTCGCGACCAGGTGGGTCCGGCCGGTGCGCCGGGTCAGCTTGAACGCCGCCTCGTTGGCCTCGGTGCCGGAGTTGGTGAAGAACACCCGGCCTTCCTGGCCCAGCAGCGACAGCAGCCGCTCGGCGAGGGTCACCTGGGGTGCGGTGGCGAAGAAGTTGGAGACGTGGCCGAGGGTGGTCAGCTGCGTGATGACCGCCTCGACCAGCGCCGGGTGGCCGTGGCCGAGGGCGTTCACGGCGATGCCACCGAAGAGGTCGAGGTACTCACGGCCGTCGGCGTCCCAGACCCGGGCGCCGCTGCCCCGGGTGAGCACCAGCCGGGGTGGGCCGAAGGTGTTCATCACCGCGCCGGCGTAGCGGTCGCGCCAGCCCTGCTGGCTCGTCGGGACGGTCTGGGTCACGGGGTCCCCCTCGCGGGCCGGATCTTGGTCTCGACGCCGGGCAGCACCTGGGTGCCGACGCCCTCGTCGGTGAAGATCTCGAGCAGGACGGCGTGCGGCTCGCGGCCGTCGACCACCGTCGCCTTCGGCACACCCTGCTGGACGGCCTGGAGGCAGGCGCCCATCTTGGGCACCATGCCGCTCGCGAGGCTCGGAAGCATCTCAGCGAGCGACGCGGGACTGATCTCCTTGATGACGTCGTCGCTGTCGGGCCAGTCGCGGTAGAGGCCCTCGACGTCGGTGAGCACCAGCAGCTTCTCGGCCCCCAGCGCCACGGCCAGGGCCGCCGCGGCGGTGTCGGCGTTGACGTTGTGGACCCGACCGTGCACGTCGGGGGCGACGCTGGAGACCACCGGGATCCGGCCGGCCTCGATCAGGTCGAGCACCGCCTCGGGCCGCACGTGGGCCACCTCGCCGACCAGGCCGAGGTCGACCTCCTCGCCGTCGACCACGGTGTTGGTCGGCTTGGCGGTGAACAGCCCCGCATCCTCGCCCGAGAGGCCGACGGCCAGCGGGCCGTGCTGGTTGACCAGACCAACCAGCTCGCGCTGCACCTGGCCGACCAGCACCATCCGCACGACATCCATCGCCTCGGGGGTCGTCACGCGCAGCCCGCCGCGGAACTCCGACTTGATGTCGAGCCGGTCGAGCATGCGCGAGATCTGCGGGCCGCCCCCGTGGACGACGACCGGCTTGAAGCCGGCGAAGCGGAGGAAGGCGATGTCCTCGGCGAAGGCGCGCTTGAGGGTGTCGTCGGTCATCGCGTTGCCGCCGTACTTCACCACGATGATCTTGTCGTGGTAGGCGATCAGCCAGGGCAGCGCGTCGGCGAGGGTGGCCGCCTTCTGCGGGTCGGGGGTCTTCATCGGGAGTCAGGGTCCTCAGGTGGAGTAGGCGCTGTTCTCGTGGACGTAGGCGTGGGTCAGGTCGTTGGTCCACACCGTGGCCCGCTCGGTGCCCACCTTGAGGTCGATGGTGACGGTGACGTCCCGACCCGTGAGGTCGATCGTCGCCGGGTCCTCGGCGGGGGTCGAGTGACGGCAGACCCAGACGCCGTTCATCGCGACGTCCAGGTCGGCAGGGTCGAACGCCGCCCGGGTGGTGCCGACGCTGGCGAGCACCCGGCCCCAGTTGGGGTCCTTGCCGAAGACGGCGGCCTTGAAGAGGTTGGAGCGGGCCACGCTGCGGGCCACCTCGACCGCGTCGTCCTCGGTCGCGGCGTTGACCGCGGTGATGGCGATGTCGTGGTCGGCGCCCTCGGCGTCGCGCAGCAGCTGCATGGCCAGGTCGGTGCAGGCCCGGGTGAGCGCCTCGGTGAGGTCGGCGGGGCTCGGGGTGATGCCGCTGGCCCCGCTGGCGAGCACCGTGACGGTGTCGTTGGTGGACATGCAGCCGTCGGAGTCGAGCCGGTCGAAGCTGACCCGGGTGGCCGCGCGCAGGGCGGCGTCGAGGTCGGCCGCGTCGGCCACCGCGTCGGTGGTCAGCACCACCAGCATCGTGGCCAGCTGCGGCGCCAGCATGCCGGCGCCCTTGGCCATGCCGCCGACCGACCAGCCCGCCCCTTCGACCAGGGTCTGCTTCGGCACGGTAGTCGGTGGTCATGATCGCCCTGGCCGCGTCGGGTCCGCCGCTCGCGGCCAGGGCGGCGTACGCCGCGTCGGCACCGGCCAGCACCCGGGCGCGGTCGTTGGCCAGCCCGATCAGCCCGGTGGAGCAGACGACGACGTCGACGGCGCCGATGCCGAGGTGCCCGGCGACCCGCTCGGCCACGGCGTGGGTGGTCTGGAAGCCGTCGGGCCCGGTGTAGCAGTTGGCGCCGCCGGAGTTGAGGAACACCGCCCGGACCACGCCGTCCCGGACGACCTGCTGGCTCCAGAGCACCGGGTTGGCCAGGCAGCGGTTGCTGGTGAAGACCGACGCGGAGTCGTGGCGGGGCCCGTCGGAGACGACGAGCGCGACATCGGGGCTGCCGGAGGCCTTGAGCCCGGCGGTGACGCCGGCCGCGCGGAAGCCGCGCGGGCCGGTGACGGTCATGGCGCGACTCCGACGGTGGACAGCCCGGTCGCCTCGGGGACGTCGAGGGCGAGGTTGAGGCACTGTACGGCGGCGCCGGCGGTGCCCTTCGCAAGGTTGTCGACGGCACCGACGGCCACCAGCCGCCCGGCGGTCTCGTCGACGGCGACCTGCACGTGCACCGCGTTGGATCCCGCGACCGCCTTGGTCTGCGGCCACCGGCCGGGGGGCAGCAGATGGACGAACGGCTCGTCGGCGTAGGCCTCGGCGTAGGCGTCGTAGGCCTGGTCGGGCGTGACGCCGGGCGCCAACGGCGCCGAGCAGGTCGCGAGGATGCCTCGCGACATCGGAACCAGCAGGGGCGTGAAGCTGACGGACACCGGGGTGCCCGCCACAAGGGAGAGGTTCTGCACCATCTCGGGGGTGTGCCGGTGGACACCGCCCACGCCGTACGCCGACGCGTTGCCCATCACCTCGCTGCCGAGCAGGTGCGGCTTGGCCGCCTTGCCGGCACCCGACGTGCCGCTGGCGGCGACCACCACGACGTCGGGCTCGACCAGGCCCGCGGCGAGCGCCGGAGCGGTGGTGAGCGTGGCGACCGTCGGGTAGCAGCCCGGGACCGCGATCCGTCGGGCGCCGCGCAGCCGGTCGCGCTGGCCCGGCAGCTCGGGCAGGCCGTAGGGCCAGGTGCCGGCGTGCCGACCGCCGTAGTAGCGCTCCCAGGCGTCCGGGTCGACGAGGCGGAAGTCGGCGCCGCAGTCGATCACGACCGTGTCCTCGCCCAGCTGGGCGGCGAGCGGGCCGGACGCGCCGTGCGGGAGCCCGAGGATGACGACGTCGTGCCCGGCGAGGTGCTCGATGTCGGTCGGCTCGAGGACACGGTCGGCCAGCGGGAGCAGGTGCGGCTGCAGCTCACCGAGCCGTTGGCCGGCGTTGCTCGCCGCGGTCACGGCACCGATCTCGACGTCGGGGTGACCCAGCAGCAGGCGCAGCGCCTCGCCGCCGGCGTACCCGCTGGCGCCCGCCACGGCCACGGAGAAGATGGTCACGATGCATGACTATACAGACTTATGCATGTCCACGCATGACCTGTCCGATCGTTTGCTGCAGAGGTGTCGTGAGAAGGGCTCCGCGGCGACCATTCCGCAGTGAACGACGCCGCGCGGATGCCTGGGTGCGCGCCTGGGGATCCCCCTGTTGCGCGGACGCCGGTCGGGGATAGCGTCGGACCATGAGCTCTCTCGACGCCCCCGATTACCTCGGGCACCTCCGGTCCGACTCCGCTCGGTTCCGCGAGGTGCTTTCCACGTGTGCCCCCGACGCGCCGGTGCCGGGGTGTCCGGCCTGGCGGGCCGCCGACCTGCTGTGGCACCTCGCCGAGGTGCAGCACTTCTGGAGCTGGGTGATCAGCAACCGGCCGGCCCATCCCAAGGACGGGTACGCCGAGCCGGAGCGGCCCGCGACCTACGACCAGACCCTGGCCGCCTTCGACGCTTCCAGCGGGGCCCTCCTGGAGGCGCTCGGCGCGGCCGACCCGACCGACAAGGCCTGGTCGTGGTCCCAGGAGCAGACCGTCGGGTTCACCTACCGCCGCCAGGCCCACGAGGCGCTCATCCACCGGGTCGACGCCGAGCAGACCGCCGGCGGCCTCACGCCGCTCGACCCCGCGCTGGCCGCCGACGGCGTCCACGAGTGCCTCGAGATCATGTACGGCGGATGCCCCGAGTGGGGCGAGTTCTCGCCCCTTCCGCACTACGTCCGCGTGGACCTGACCGACACCGGCGACCGGATCTGGGTGCAGCTCGGACAGTTCCACGGCACCGATCCCGACGGCATCGACCACCACGAGGACGACATCCACGTCGTCGCCGACCCCGGCGTCGAGGCCGACGCCGTCATCGAGGGCTCGGCCGAGCAGCTCGACCTGCGGCTGTGGCGCCGCGGCGACGGCGACCCCATCCACCTGCACGGCGACCTGGCCATCGTCGACCACTTCCGCCGGGCCATCCACTCGCCGATCGAGTAGGCCTCCGCCGGGGCTACTCCTCCCGGGCCGGCCGCCATCGGAACCGGCACATCACGATCCCGTGGTCGGTGGTGCCCTTCTGACGGCGCAGGTCGGACGAATCGTCGTTGAGGTGGTCGTTGGTGATGGTCAGCCCGTCGAAGAGCCACAGCCGACGATAGCTGTGGTCGTAGAACTGCTCACTCACCATCACGTGGTCGAGTGACTCGCGCAGGTCCTCGTGGACGTGGGTGTAGTAGACGTCGCGGGTGTCGCGGTACTCCTGCAGCGTCTGGCCGGTGTAGAGCGCGATGTCGCCGCCGCCGCGGCTGTCGCCGACCAGGTAGCGCGGCTGCTCGCTGAGGATGTTGAGCGTGTTGCTGTGCTGGCCGTCGTTGAGGTCGCCCAGCACCACCACGGGGGTCACCGTGCCCTTCATCTGCTCGGTGAGCAGCACCCGCAGCGCGGTCGCCTCGGCGGTGCGGCGGATCGTCGCCAGCGCCGCCCCGATCGCGGTCTGGTGCGGCCCGTGGACGTCGCGGTCGAACCAGGGCTCGCGGTAGACCTCCGCCGGTCGCTTGGACTTCAGGTGCGCCACGTAGACCCGGGTGAGCGGCGGCGCCTCGCGCAGCGCCACGTCGAAGCTCAGCACCGGCCGGGAGAAGCCGGTCAGGCCGACGTGGATGTCTGGCGCCTGCGGGTCGCCGACGGTGTCGTCGAGCCGCAGCGCAGTCGGGAACGTGGAGATCCACTGCGGGTCGCCGCGCAGCAGTCCCTTGCGCACCAGCGCCGCGCACACGATCCGCCCGCCGGTGGCCGGCGCGGCCAGCACGTCGTAGTCGTCGTCGAGGTTGACCCGGTCGAGCGCCTCGACGATCGCGTCGGCATGCCAGAGCTCCTGGAGACCGACGATGTCGGGTCGGAGGTCACGCAGCCGCTCGCCGACCCACACGACCTTCCTGCGGTACTCCGTCTCCGACCAGGGCCGCTGCCCGGGGTTCATCCGGGCCCCTGCCAGCTGCAGGTTGTAGAGGTTCATCGTCGCCAGGCTGACGGTGTCGAGGTCCATGCTGCCTCCCGGGTGCGCTCGAGCCCATGATGCTCCTAGGTCAGAGGAGTCCCGCACCTCACCCGCGAATACCGCCCACGACCGGCAGCGGCCGGCCCGACGCGGAGCCTCAGGCCGCCACGTCTCCGCGCAGCGCGTGCCGACGCACCAGCGCCAGGACCCACAGCGCCACGTCCTGGCTGGGCACCCGCCCGACCGCGGCCCGCTGCCAGACCTCGACGTAGGCGTCGTGCACCGCCTGCCCGGCGCCGCGCTCGTCGGCCGCCGCGCAGCGAGCGACCTGCAGGGCGGCGCACGCCGTCAGGTCGAACAGCGCGGTCATCGCCGAGGTGCTGCCACGCGAGCAGGCGTCGATCAGCGACCCCAGGAGGAGGTCCTGCTCGACGTCGCAGGCAGGCGCCTGCTCGACCGATGCCGATGCGCTCATGGGTCCATCCTCTCCCGGGGCGGCTGCGGCCGCTGGTAGCCCAGTTCCCCGCCGATGCGTCCGCCAAACGGTCGGCCGTGGTCGGCGAACTCCTCTCGGACGAAGGCCAGCCGGTGCGCGCCGACGTCGACGCGCGCACCGGTCCGCAGGAGCGCCTCCTCGACGGGCTGCCCGTTGACCTTGACCGGCCCGTGCGCCACCACCACGAACTCGTCGCGACCGTCGTGGCGCACGTCCGCATGGCGCGGGTCGAGGCCGGGCAGCACGATGTCGCACGCCGGATCGCTGCCGATCGAGGTGGAGGCACGCTGCAGCCAGTACACCGGCTGCTCCGGCACCCAGATGCCGTCGGCGGGCACCACGACGAGCCGCGGCAGGCCGCCGCGGTGGGGGTCGTGGGTGGTGGTGACCCGGCGGACCGGGCGGCGCAGGAACGTCGGCGCGATCGGGTACGGCGTCGCCGGCGGCTGCAGCCCCGAGGAGGGCAGCATCGCGTCTCCGCCGCGGGCCCGACCCCGGGCCGACGCGAAGGCGCCCGCCAGATGTGCCACCCGCAGGTGCGGCGACCGGGTGAAGACGCGCTGCCACCAGGGCGAGCGCACGTCTCCGATGGACAGCAGCCGACGCCCGGCGGTGCTATGGACGTGCACCCGCAGACCCAGCCGCGCGACCTCGGCGGCGATGTCGCGGATCGACTCGGCGTCGCCGGACCCCGCGAAGAACTCCGGCCGGTCCACGGTCAGCGTCAGGTCGCTTCCCGTTCCGACGAGGTGTCCGCGCACCGCACCTGCGCCGGGAACGTCCACCTGGACGCACAGGTCGGCGCCCACCCGCAGGGCTCCGGCAGCCACGGCTCAGCCCTGCGTCGTCGGGTCGTCGGCGGAGATCTGCAGCGTGCCGTCGATCTTCCACACGGCCCGCGGAGACTCGGCGCCGGTGTCGCGCGGGATCTCGACGGTCATGTCCACGAACCGGTAGTTGACGGCCGCGTGGCGGCCGGTGAGGAAGGACCACATCTCCCGGCCCAGGTCGGTCCAGTCGACGTGCTGCTTCTCGGTGTAGGGCGTGTCGCTCATGATGGCTCCTCCCGCGGGATCTCATGGTCCCGCTATCTCAACACTTTCCTAAACAGGTTGTTTAGGTTAGGGTCCTACTATGAGCACATCCACCGCGAAAGCGCAAGGGCCGGGAGTTGTCGAGATCGCTGACGGAACCGTGATGACGATCGGCCAGCTGGCCGTGCGCACCGGCCTCACGCCCGAGCTGCTGCGCATGTGGGAGACCCGACACGGCTTCCCCACGCCGGTGCGCCTCCCGAGCGGGCACCGCCGCTACACCGAGCAGGACGTCACCGGAGTCCTGCGGGTGCTCCGGCTGCGCGAGGGCGGCCTCCACCTGGAGCAGGCGATCGCCCAGGTCCGCCACGACGACGCCACCCTCACCGAGGGGTCGGTGTACGCCGCGCTGCGGCACCGCTTCCCCGAGCTGCCGTCGTACACGCTCGAGAAGCGCACCCTGCTCGCGCTCTCCTGGGCGATCGAGGACGAGTCGGTGGCGCTGGCGCGGCGGCCGCTGCTGATCGGCTCGTTCCAGGCGGGCCGGTACTTCGAGGCCTCGGCCACGCGTTGGCACGAGCTCGCGCGCGTGGCTCGGTCGTCCTACGTGCTGGCCGACTTCGCGGTGACCGACGATGGGCTCAGTCCTCGCCAGGTGGCCCTGCCCGCCGACTCCCCCATGCTCCGCGAGTGGATCGTGGTCTGCGACGGCGAGGGGCTGACCGCGGCCCTGGTGGCCTGGGAGGTTCCCGGCCAGGCCCCCGGCGCGGTGCGGCTCTTCGAGGCCGTCTGGTCGCTCGAGCCCGAGGTGGTGCGCGCCGCCTCCCAGACGGCGCTCGCGATCTCGGCCGACGCCGGCTCGGCGGCGGCCGAAGCCGACCGGGCCGATCTCGACGGCCGGCCGCTCCCCCCGCCGACCAGCCAGCGGGTCGCGACCGCACTGTTCAACCGGATGGTCGCCTACGCCGACGGCACGGTGCTGCGGGCTCGGCGCCGCTAGGCCCGCTGCACGGCCCCGCACCGCTGCGCCGCGACGGCGACGGCCGCGTCCCGCGCCGCCGAGGTCTCCTCGACCGTCAGCGTGCGGTCGGGCGCACGGAACCGCAGCCGGAAGGCCAGGGACTTGTGTCCGTCACCCGCCTGGTCGCCCTCGTAGACGTCGAAGAGCCGCACCGACTCCAGCAGCTCGCCGGCCCCGTCGCGCAGCGCCGCGCTCGACCTCGGCGGCGGTGACCGTCGAGGACACCACGAGCGCGACGTCCTCCCGAGCCACCGGGTAGGACGCGAACGACGGCGCCGGCGTGACGTCGACGGCCAGCCGGAGCAGCTCGTCGAGGTCGACCTCGGCGGCCGCGGTGCGAGCTGGGACGCCGTAGGCCCGGCAGACCTTGGGGTGGAGCTCGCCCGCGTGGCCGAGCACCACGTCGCCGACGCGAACCTCGCGCGCACCGGCCCGGGTGCCAGGGCGCTCGTGTCGCGGCCCGGACGTCGACTCCACGCCGAGGGCACGGGCCACGTCGCGGACCGCGGCCACGGCGTCCTGCCAGCCGGCCGCGCGGCCCGCGCCCCACCACCCGGAGCGCTCGCGCTCGCCGGCGACGACGAGCCCCAGGTGCAGCGGCTGGGCCGGGCAGCGCCTTGTCGAGGTCGGCGAGCTCGCCCTCGGTCGGCCGCCGGTCGACGGGCAGGATCGGCGCGGGCCCACCCTCGTGCGGCAGCGTCACCGTGGCCGTCTCGAACAGGGCGACGTCGGACTGCCCACGACCGACGTTGCGAGCCGCGGTCTCCAGCAGCCCCGGCAGCAGCGTGGTGGTCATCGCCGGCTGCTCGCTGGACAGCGGGTTGGCCAGGTCAGGACGGTACGCCGCTCGTCGGCGGCGGTCGAGCCCGAGCCGGTCGAGATCGGCCGCGCCGACGAACGGGAAGCTCAGCACCTCGACGTAGCCCGCGCCCGCCAGCGTGCGCCCGACTCGTCGACGCAGCCGCTGGTCGCGGGTGAGCCCGCGACCGGCGGGAGCCGGCGGCAGCACCGACGGCACCCGGTCGTAGCCGACGATCCGGACGACCTCCTCGACCAGGTCGTAGGGGTCGGTCAGGTCGGGCCGCCACGGCGGGATGGTCGCCGTGAGCCTGTCGCCGTCGACGACGACGTCGCAGCCGACCGCCTCCAGGGAGCTCACGGTCGTGTCGGCGGCGATCGCCATGCCGGAGATCCGGGCGGGCAGGTCGACGTCGATGGCGATCGCGCGCCGCGCGGGCGGCTGGCCGACCTCGGTGACGCCCGGGTCGGCGGTGCCGCCGCCGTGCGGCGACGAGCAGCTCGACGACCCGGTCGGCGGCCGCCTCCGGGATCGTCGGGTCGACACCGCGCTCGTTGCGCTTGCCCGCCTCGGAGGTGAGCTTGTGGCGGCGGCCGGTGCGGAACATCGACACCGGGTCCCAGCGCGCGACCTCGACCAGCACGTCGGTGGTGGTCTCCGACATCTCCGTCGTGGCGCCGCCCATCACGCCGCCCAGGCCGATCGGACCGGAGTCGTCGCAGACGACGAGGTCCTCGGTCGACAGCGCCCGGTCGACGTCGTCGAGCGTGGTGAGGTGCTCTCCCGCGGCGGCACGGCGGACCCGGATCGGACCGGCGAGCGTCGTCGGTGTCGTAGCCGTGGATCGGGTGGCCCATCTCGAGCATCACGTAGTTGGTGACGTCGACGGCCAGCGAGATCGGCCGCATGCCCGCGAGCTGGATCCGGCGCGCCATCCACAGCGGCGTCGGCGCGGCCGGGTCGAGCCCGGTGACCCGGCGGGCGACGAACACCGGGCAGCCGGCCGGGTCGTCCACGACGACCGGGTAGCCCTCGGCGTTGGGCTCGGGGGTCGGCGCGGTCGGCCGGGTCGTGGTAGGTCGCACCGTCGCCGTGGACGGCGTACTCCAGGGCGGCCTCGCGGGCCACGCCGCGCAGGGACAGGGCGTAGGCGCGGTCGGGGTTGATCTCGAACTCGATGACCTCGTCGCGCAGCGGCAGCACGTCGAAGGCGTCGTCGCCCGGCTCCCCGGCGTCGGCGCGGCGAGCACGATGATCCCGTCGTGGTCCTCGCCGAGGCCGAGCTCGCGGGCCGAGCAGATCATGCCCGCGGACACGTGGCCGTAGGTCTTGCGCGCGGAGATCTCGAAGCCGCCGGGCAGCACGCCGCCGGGCAGGATCACGACGACCAGGTCACCGACGGCGAAGTTGTGCGCGCCGCAGACGATGCCCTGCGGCTCGCCGGTGCCGTTGGCGTCGCCGACGTCGACCTGGCACCACCGGATGGTCTTGCCGTTCGTCTGCGGCTCGGCTCGACGAGCTCGAGCACCCGGCCGAGCACCAGCGGCCCGGTCATGTCGTGGCCGGGCCGCTCGAGCGCCTCCAGCTTGAGGCCGAGCGCGGTGAGCCGGTGGGCCAGCTCGTCGGCGGCCAGGTCGGCCGGCAGGTCGACGTACTCGCGGATCCAGGACAGGGGCGCGCGCATCAGATGTCCGTCCCGAACGCCGCGGCGAAGCGGACGTCGCCCTCGAAGATGTCGCGCATGTCGGTGATCCCGTGGCGGAACATCAGCGTGCGGTCGATGCCCATGCCGAACGCGAAGCCGGTGTAGCGCTCCGGGTCGATGCCGCAGGCGACGAGCACCCGCGGGTTGACCACGCCGCAGCCGCCCCACTCGATCCAGCCCTCGCCCCTGCAGGTCCGGCAGGACTCGACCTCGCCGTCGCGCGCCGCGGCAGACGAAGCAGCGCAGGTCGACCTCGGCGGAGGGCTCGGTGAACGGGAAGTACGACGGCCGGAACCGGGTGTCGATGCCCTCGCCGAACATCGGCGGTGGCGAAGTGGTCGAGCGACGCCCTTGAGGTGGGCCATCGTGATGCCCTCGTCGACGACCAGTCCCTCGACCTGGTGGAACATCGGGCTGTGCGTGGCGTCGTACTCGTCGGTGCGGAAGACGCGTCCGGGGCACACGACGTAGATCGGCGGGGTGCGGGTGAGCATCGTGCGCGCCTGCACCGGTGAGGTGTGGGTGCGCAGCACCAGGTGGTGCTCGGCGGGCTCGACCCAGAACGTGTCCTGCATGGTGCGGGCCGGGTGGTCGGCGCCCAGGTTGAGCGCGTCGAAGTTGAGCCACTCCGCCTCGACGACCGGGCCCTCGGCGACCTCCCAGCCCATCGCGACGAAGACGTCGGCGATCAGCTCGGAGCCGGTCGTGATCGGGTGCCGGGCGCCACGCGGCGATCCGGTCGACAGGCAGCGTGACGTCGACGGTCTCCTCGACGAGCATCCGCTCCTCGTGCTCGGCCTCGAGCACCTCGGTGCGGCGCGGCCAGCGCCTGGTTGACCGCGCCGCGGGCCTGGCCGACCCGCTGGCCGGCCTCCTTGCGGGCCTGCGGGCGGCAGCGCACCGATCTCCCGGTTGGCCAGCGCCAGCGGCGACCGGTCTCCGGCGTGGGCGAGCCGCACCTGCTTGAGCCGGTCGAGGTCGGCGGCGCTCGCGATCGCCACCAGGGCGGCCTCGCGCATCGCCTCGACCTCCTCGGCCTTGAGCGGGGCGACCTCGACGGGGTCGTAGTCGGAGTTGGGGCCGGACATGGCTCTCTCTCGTGGCGGGGAGGCGGGAGGCGGACCCGCAGATTCTAGGGGCGGGGTGCTGTCGGGTGACATGGGGACTCCAGGGTCGGACGGGCAGGATCGGGGTCTCCCCCGGGCCCGCCGCCAGGAGTCAGCCGCGCCGCCGGGCAGGCAGCAGCGGGGAGCCTCCCGGACCGCTCACGGGCCCGGGGCTCGGAAATCGCTGTGCCGCCATGCCGGCCATCGTAGCCGCCGCGCTCCTCGACTGACGTCGAGATTCCCGTCAGTCGCTGAGCAGCACCGCCTGGCAGCCCAGGTCGTCCGGGCCCACCTCGCGCTCGTCGAGCACCCGGCGCGCCCGGTGCCGTCCCCAGTTCCACGCCAGCCAGTCGTCGTTGCGGAACGCCGTGGCGACCGCGCACGGCTGCTCGCCCGGCGCCAGCTCCGCGGTGGCCGGCACCGCATCGGCGGAGAGTCCCCGGAGGTAGCCCCAGTCGATGCGGCCCGTCGCCTCGTAGCGGTCGATGTTGTGCCGGGCGATCCAGGCGTCGGGATTGGCCAGCGCCAGCCCGGCGATCGCGGCCGCCGCCGTGAGCAGCGCCACCCGGGGCACCCAGGCTCCGGACAGCCGGACGCCGGCGACCATCACCAGCAGCACGACCAGCCCCAGCCACCCCTCGAACAGGTCCACGAGTAGGCGCAGCCGGGTGAACCCGTAGGCGTCCTGGTAGAGCTGCACGCGGTGGAGCGCGGAGGCGACGACTACCAGGGTCATCGCGCACAGCGTCCCCAGCGCCGCGCGCAGCCAGAGCCGGTCGCTGAGAGTCACCACGGGCGCCTTGCGTGTGGTCGCCCAGACCACCAGCAGGGTCAGCACAGTGGCCACGACGAGCTGGCCGAACCCCTGGTGGACGTAGTCCGCATAGGTCAACCCGGTGGTGCGCTCGACGTACGACT
Source organism: uncultured Actinomycetota bacterium (assembly GCA_963719955.1). GTDB lineage: Bacteria > Actinomycetota > Actinomycetes > Propionibacteriales > Nocardioidaceae > Nocardioides. The sequence goes on from CAVRDV010000002.1 coordinate 1,951,281, forward strand.
GACCCCCGAAGACCGCCGCCGCCTGGGCCACCAGGAACACCACGAAGACCGCGTCGACCAGCAGCACCGGCGCCAGCCACTCGAACCGCCGCTCCACCGGGCGGGGGGTGCGCGGACGCGACGACTCCGTCCGCGGCGGGTTGAGGGCGACGTACGCCGCCGCGAGCACGACGCCGGCGACCCCGACGGCGATGAACGCCCGAGCGATGAAGTCGTCCGGTGACCAGTCGGGCAGGACCGTGTCGACCCAGTGGGCGAACAGCGCGTCGGCCGACGCGAACAGCAGCCCGAAGACGACCAGGCCGGCGACGCTGAGCAGCACCGTGCGGACCAGCGCCGTGGTGTTGCCGCCACCGGTGAGACGACGGGCACTTCGCCCGAGCCAGGGCATGCCGCGCAGCCCCGCCAACGGCCAGGCCAGCCCGGCGAGCAGGAAGCCCGGCACCGTCCGGGCCCGGGTGGCGCCGGCGAGCATCGTGCCGGCGCCGGCCAGCACGCACAGGGCGACCACCCAGTCGGCGTCGCGGAGCACCACCATCGAGGTGAGGACGGCGCTCAGCGTCGCGCAGGACACCGTGAACCAGTCGCGCTTCGACGAGGAGGCCACCGCGACCACCACGCCGGCGGCGGCGAGCGCCAGGAACAGGCCCAGGCCGGTGGGGCGGAACGGCAGCACCCAGGCCGCGAGCACCCCGACACCGACCGAGGCCAGCAGCAGGTCGCTCCGAGCCGGGACCTCGCGCTCGGGCCAGAAGGCCCCGAACAGGGCATCCATGGCCGGCTCCTGCGGCCCCGACTGCGTCCGCACCCCGGCGTACGGCGACCCGGCCGGTGGGCCCGCCGGCGACCCGGCGGGGGCCGGTGCGGACGGTGCGGGCGCGGCCGCGGGCGAGGGCGCGGGCGAGGGCGCAGCCGGCATCCGCAGCACGGCGCGCGCCCCCCTGGCGTCCGGCTCCGGGTCCTCGAAGCCGAGGGTGCCGCCGTGCTGCGTGGCCACGGCTCGGGCGATGGCCAGGCCGAGTCCGGTGCCTCCGGTGGTGGCGTCGAGGGTGCCGAAGCGCTCGAAGACGCGCTCCCGGTGCTCGGGCGGCACCCCGGGCCCGCTGTCGGACACCTCCAGCAGCCAGCTGTCGCCCTCGGCGACCACGGTGACCTCGATCCGCCCCCCGGGCGGGCTGTGCCGGACGGCGTTCTCGACGAGGTTGGTGACGAGCTGGCGCAGCCGTTCGACGTCCGCCACGACGACGAGGTCGTCGGGAGCCGACACCGCGAGGTCCACCTCCCGGACCAGGTGGGCGACGTCGGCGGCCGCCTGACCCAGCAACGGCGCCACGGCGACCTCGCCCAGCCGCAGGGGGACGGTCCCGGCGTCGGTGCGCGAGAGGTCGAGCAGGTCGCGGACCAGCGCCCCCAGCCGTCGGGCCTGCTCCCACAGCTCGGCGAAGGTCTCCGGGCTGGCCGCCTCCACGCCGTCCACGAGGTTCTCGAGGCGGGCGCCGAGAGCGGTGACGGGGGTCCGCAGCTCGTGGGAGACCAGCGCGACCAGGTCGCGTCGCTCGCGGTCCACCGCCGCCAGGTCGCGGGCCATCGTGTTGAACGCCGCGGCGAGCTGCCCGACCTCGTCACGGGACTGGGCGTCGACCCGGACGTCGTAGTCGCCGCGCGCCATCCGGCCCGCCGCCTCGGTCATCTGCCGCAGCGGCGAGGTCATCCCGGTGGCCAGCAGCTGAGTGACCCCGAGCGCCAGGCCCACGGCCACGGGGATGGCCAGCCACCAGCTGACTCCCCCGGCCGCCGCCACGGTGCCGAGGACGGCGGCCACCAGGACGCTGGCGGCCACCAGCAGGCCGAGCTTGACCTTGATGGTGGTCACCGGCTCCAGCGGCGGGCGGGGCGCCGGCGCGCTCACGGGGAGTGCACCTCGAGGGCGTATCCGACGCCGTGGGCGGTGCGCACGCGTGGGGCGCCGATCTTGGCGCGCAGCGACTTGACGTGGCTGTCGACGGTGCGGGTGCCCGAGGCTCCCGGCCAGTCCCACACCTCGGCCAGCAGCCGCTCCCGGGTCAGCACCTGCCCCGGGGCGGCCGCCAGGCAGGCGAGCAGGTCGAACTCGGTGGGCGTGAGGTGCACCCGTTCCCCGGCGGCGGTGCACCGGCGCGCCCCCGTGTCCACGACGAGGTCGCCGACGGTCAGCACCGCCGGCGCCTCCTGCGCCAGCTCGGCCGCGCGGTCGACGCGGCGCAGCAGAGCGGAGACCCGCGCCACGAGCTCGCGCATCCCGAACGGCTTGGTGAGGTAGTCGTCGGCGCCGACGGCCAGCCCGGCCAGGATGTCGCTCTCGTCGTCGCGCGCGGTGAGCATCAGCACCGGCACCGGTCGCTCGGCCTGCACCCGCCGGCACACCTCGAGCCCGTCGAAGCCGGGCAGCATCAGGTCCAGCACTAGCGCGTCCGGCCGCCGCTCCCGAGCGACAGCCACCGCCGCCGGGCCGTCGTACGCCCGCGCCACGAGGTAGCCCTCCGCCTCGAGGCGGCGGCTGACCGTGTCGTTGATGACCGGGTCGTCCTCCACCACGAGGACCAGGCGGCGCACGGGCTGGCTCATGGCAGCAGCCTAGGAAGCGGGGGACCCAGACGGTGGGTACGACGTGTGAAGGGTGTGTGCAGATCCGCCCGAGGTCTCCCTGCCGGGCCGGGCTCAGCCCGCCAGGGTGCCGCCGAACACCTGCCAGGCCAGCGCCGACTTCGCCAGCAGGCTGAGCAGCACGTAGGTCGCCTCGCCGGTCAGATAGCGCCGCCAGGGGCCGATCTGGCGGTACTGCAGCCACTGGGTCAGCGCGAAGCTGTTGAAGAACAGGAACAGCGACACGAAGATGCCGTAGACGAAGCCCGGAGGTTGGGCGGCGCTGCCCGGCGAGACGAGGTAGACCCCGATCGCCAGCCACGGCACGACGCCGAGCACGCAGCCCAGCCAGAACGGCCACAGCGACCCGCCCGGCGCTTCGTAGCGCTCCTGGACGGCCCCGAAGAAGATCATCCCCGCGTTGACGCCGGCCAGCGTCAACAGGGCGGCGATGTCGCTGATGCCGGTCAGCATCGCGATCAGCACGATCATCAGCGAGGCCGACAGGGAGTACTCGATCCAGCGCATCTGGTTCTGGCCCCGCGAGAGCTGGTCGCGGTAGCGGCCCACCAGCGGGCCGGCGATCAGCAGGTGGAACAGCGCGGAGAGCAGGAGGAACGCCGCGATCCCCCACGCCACCGACACCTCGAACAGCGTGGAGCGCTCGGCGATCGTGCCGGGCGGGCCCTCCGGGAACGCCCCGGTCACCGGCAGCGTGAACGCTGTGGCCAGAACCAGCACGACCACCGCCTGGGCGGCGTGCAACACGCCCATCACGGCGTTGTAGAGCCGCAGGCGGCGCAGGCTGGCATCACTGACGTCAACGGTGGAGACCATGCTCGTCCTTCGTTCGGGGTGCTGCGATGGTTACCGGTCAGCCCGGGTTCATTCGTCGGCCTGCGGCCATGACACCTGGATCCGGGCGCCGCCGGCAGGAGAGTCGCCGATGGCCACGTGACCGCCGTGGGCGCGCGCCAGGCCGTTGACGATGTACATCCCCAGCCCGGAGCCGCCGCGCACGCCGCCGGTCCAGAACTTGGTGAACACCCGGCGGCGAAGCTCCGGCGCGATGCCCTCACCCTCGTCGTCGACCGTGAGCAGCGACCCGATGACGTCGGCGGGGGCGGGCCCGCCGCCTGCGGCGACCGGCTCGAGAGTCACGGTGACCGTCCCGTCGCCGTGGCGGACGGCGTTCTCGACCAGGTTGGTGACCACCTGGGTGAACTTGTCGGGGTCGGCCAGGATGTCGCCGAGGTCGGGCGCGCAGACCAGCTCGATCGGCCGGGCCGTGCCTGCCTGCACCATGTCGACCACCCGCCGCACGAGGACCCCGGCGTCGACCGGCCGGGGATAGAGCGACAGCCGGCCGGTGTCGATGCGGGCCACGTCGAGCAGCTCGGCGATCAGCCGGCTCAGCCGGTCGGCGTCGGCGTTGACCGTGGTCAGCATCAGCTTCTTCTGGTCGTCGTTGAGCTTGTCCCACCTGTTCAGCATCGCCTGGACGAACCCCTTGACGCCGGTCAGCGGCGAGCGCAGCTCGTGGGCCACGGTGGCCACCAGGTCGGAGCGCTCCCGGTCCAGGCGCGCGCGGCCACGCCCCGAGCGCAGGCTCACCCCGACCTGCGTGACCGGGCCGTGCACCGCGTCCCGATGCAGCGCGGCGGCGACCAGCACCTCCTCGCCGCTGGGCAGCAGCCACGACTGCTCGGGGATTCCGGTGCGGCTGCGCAGGCCGGCGTACGGCGCCGTGCAGGTCGCCCAGTCCCGGCCCTCGCTGTCGAGCAGGCGCACGACCTCGCCGAGCCGTCGGCCACGCCAGTCGTCGCCGTCCAGACCGAGCATGGTGCGCGCTGCCTGGTTGACGGCCACCACGAGCCCGTCGGCGTCGGCCACCACGGCGCCGTCGGGAAGGGCGTCGAGCAGCCCGACGTCCACGTCCTCACCGGCACTCACGCGCACACCCTACTGTCGCCCCAGCCGACCGACGCGAAGGCGGCGGCAGCGAAGGCCCGCTTGCCTGACGCGGGCGCGTCCCCCACGCTACGTGCGTGCCCACCGACCCCCGCGAGCTGCGCGCCGACGCACCGCTGCTGGACGCGTGGCTGAGGTTCCACGAGCGCGAGCTGACGCCGTTCACGATCCCCGGTCACAAGTACGACCTCGGGCTGCTCGGCGACGTGGTGGCCGGCGACGTGCCGCTCTACGGCGGGCTGGCGAGCGTGAAGGACGCGGCCGGGCTGCTCGCCGTGGCCGAGGCGCGGGCGGCGGCGCTGTGGGGAGCCGACCGCTGTCGGTTCTCCGTCGCCGGCTCGACCCACGCCAACCTCGCGACCGCGCTGGCCGTCGCCGTCCCGGGGCAGCGGGTGATCGTCGGCCGCACGCTGCACCGCTCGCTGCTCGTCGGCCTGGTGCTGGCGGGGCTGGAGCCGGTCTGGGTGCGCCCCGAGGTGGACCCCGGCCGGGGCGTCCCGCTCGGCCTGGCCCCGGCGGCGCTGGAGGAGGCTTTCGACCGGGCGCCCGACGCCGCGGCGGTCTTCGTCGGGGACCCGTCGTACGTCGGCACGGTGGGCGACGTCGCCGGCCTCGCCGCGGTCGCCCACCGCCACGGGGCCCCGCTGGTCGTCGACGCGGCATGGGCGGCGTACTTCGGCTTCCATCCGGCGCTGCCCGACCATGCGCTGGCGCAGGGCGCTGACGCCCTGGTGACCAGTGCCCACAAGACGCTGCCGGCCTGGTCGCAGGGGGCGCTGCTCCTTGCCCGCACCGACCGCATCGACGGGGCGAGGCTCGACGCGGCCTTCGACGTCGGGCACACGACCAGCCCGAGCGGCACCATCCTGGCCAGCATCGACGCCAGCCGGGCCCTGCTGGAGCGGCACGGGGCGGAGGTGCTGGGGCCGGTGCTCGACGCCGTGGCCTCGCTGCGCGCCCGGCTGACCGCCGAGGTGCCCGGGCTGGTCGTGCTCGACGGCCCCGGCGTCGACCCGCTGAAGCTGACCCTCGTGCTGTGCGGCACCGGTGCCGACGGCAACGCGGTCGAGCGCGACCTGATCGCGGGCGGCTCCCCGCTGGAGATGGCCGACCGCGACACCCTGGTGCCGATCGTGTCGCTCGCCGACGACGCGCGGACGCTCGGGCACCTCGGGCGACCTCCTGGTCGACCTGCTCCAGCGCCACCGCGGCGGCGCCGCGACCCGTCGTCGGGGCGGCCGCCTGGTCGCTGCGGCCCGAGCTCGCGACCGCCGCCCCGCGAGGCCTTCTTCGCCGCCTCCCGGGCCGTGCGGCTGCGAGACGCGGTCGGCCGGGTCAGCGCCGAGCTGGTGGCGCCGTACCCGCCCGGCGTGCCGGTGCTGGCCCCCGGCGAGCGGGTGACCGAGGCGGTCCTGGCGGGCCTGGAGGCGGCGCGCGCCAGCGGGGTGCGGATCGCCTACGCCACGGACCCGACGCTGGCGACGGTCCGGGTCGTGGCCGGTGGCGAGGTTGCCGGTGGCTAGGCTCGCGGCATGAGCATCGCGCGGCACGCCGGCCGGATCGTCCTCGGATCGTTCATGGTCGGTGCCGGGGTGCTCCACCTGACCACGCAGCGCCAGGAGTTCCAGGCGCAGGTGCCCGACTGGTTCCCGCTCGACAAGGACCTCACGGTCATCGGCTCGGGGGTGGTGGAGGTCGGCCTGGGAGCGGCGTTCGTCGCCCTCCCCCGCCACCGGCGGCTGGTCGGTGCCCTGCTCGCGGCGTTCTTCGTGGCGATCTTCCCGGGCAACATCGGGCAGTACGTCGAGGGCACCGACGCCTTCGGCCTCGACACCGACCGCGCCCGGCTGATCCGGCTGTTCTTCCAGCCGGTGCTGGTGCTGTGGGCCCTGTGGGGCGGCGGGGTCTGGCCGCGCGAGCGGCACGCCGGCGACGACTGACGGTCAGCCGTTGAGCGGTCGGCGCGCGTGCGCGCGAGCGCTGGCGTAGAGGCAGACCGCCGCGGCCGTGGCCAGGTTGAGGCTCTCGGCACCGCCGAGGATCGGGATGCGGACCCGGTGGTCGGCGAGCTCGGCCAGCTCGGACGGCAGGCCCCAGGCCTCGTTGCCGAACAGCCACGCGGTCGGCGCCGCCAGCAGCTCGTCGGCCTCGAACAGGTCGACCTCTCCCCCGCCGTCCGCGGCCAGCACCACCAGGCCACGCCGCTGCAGCCCCACGACCGCCGCCGCCGGGTCCGGCTCGACGGCCAGCGGGAGGTGGAACAGCGAGCCGGCACTGGCGCGGACCGCCTTGGGGTTGTAGGGGTCGACCGAGTGCCCGGCCAGCACGGCCAGTCCGGCGCCGGCGGCGTCGGCCGAGCGGAGCACGGTGCCGGCGTTGCCGGGGTCGCGTACGTCGGCGCACACGGCGGCCAGCCGGAGGGCGGCGTGCGCGTCGAGCAGGTGGGCCAGCGGTCGGTCGAGATGACGACAGACGGCGACCAGTCCCTGCGGGGTCACCGCGTCGGCCAGGGAGGCCAGTGCGTCGTCGGCGACCGGCGTCCAGCGAGGCGCACGCTCGATCAGGTCGGCGTACTCCCTCGAGGCGGCGGTCGTCGCGAACACCTCGACCACACAGCCCTCGACGGCCAGCGCCTCGGTGACGGCGTTGCGGCCCTCGGCCAGGAACAGCCGGTGGTCGGCCCGAGACGCACGACGGGCGAGCTTCCGGGCCTGCCTGACCCGGTCGTTCCCCTTCGAGAGGGGGGCCGGGTCGGTCCGGGAGCTCGCCACGTCGTCGGGTGTCGCCGGTGGTCTCGAGACGCCCGCTGCGCGAGCTCCGCCACCGGCGTCGGGGTGCGTCAGGACGCCGCGGGGGCGTTGACGTCCTCGGGCAGGGCCGCCGGGCGGTCTCGACCAGCGCCGCGAAGGCGGCCTCGTCGTTGACGGCCAGGTCGGCCAGGATCTTGCGGTCGACCTCGACGCCGGCCAGGTTGAGGCCCTGGATGAAGCGGTTGTAGGTCATGCCGTGCGCGCGGGCGGCGGCGTTGATCCGCTGGATCCACAGGCGACGGAAGTTGCCCTTGTTCTTGCGGCGGTCGTTGTAGCTGTAGACCAGCGAGTGGGTGACCTGCTCCTTGGCCTTGCGGTAGAGGCGCGAGCGCTGGCCGCGGTAGCCGCTGGCGCGCTCGAGGGTGGTCCGACGCTTCTTGTGGGCGTTCACTGCCCGCTTGACGCGTGCCATGGGTGTGTCTCCTTGATCAGTTCTCGGGCAGGCTCAGAGGCCCAGCAGCTTCTTGGCGCGCTTGACGTCGGCCTTGGCGACCTCGGTGGTGCCGGACATCCGCCGGGTGACCTTCGAGGGCTTCTTCTCCAGGTTGTGGCGCAGGCCCGCCTTCTGGCGACGGATCTTGCCCGTCCCGGTGACCCGGAAGCGCTTCTTGGCACCCGAGTGCGTCTTGTTCTTCGGCATCGTGGATCTACTTTCTGGTGGTGTCTGGTCCGGGTGGCCGGGCCCCCGCGGCGAGGGCCGGCGCCGGATCAGGCGTCGATGTCGGCGTCGAGGTTCTCCGAGCGCCGCCGCTCCTTCTTCGCGCGACCGGACCGGCGGCGTGTGCGGCGTCGCGCTCGGCCTGCTCGTCGGCCTCCGCGGCGGCCCGCTCGGCGGCCTTCTCGGCCTTCTCGGCCTGCATCTCGGCCTTGGCCTCGGCCTTCTTGCGGTGCGGCCCGAGCACCATGATCATGTTGCGGCCGTCCTGCTTGGGCGACGGACTCCACGAAGCCCAGCTCCGTGACGTCCTCCGCCAGCCGCTGGAGCAGCCGGAAGCCCGAGCTCGGGCCGGTGCTGCTCACGACCGCGGAACATGATCGTGATCTTGACCTTGTCGCCGGCCCGGAGGAACCGGACGACGTGGCCCTTCTTGGTCTCGTAGTCGTGCTGGTCGATCTTGGGCCGGAGCTTCATCTCCTTGATGATCACGTTCGTCTGGTTGCGGCGCGCCTCACGGGCCTTCTGGGCGTTCTCGTACTTGAACTTCCCGTAGTCCATGAGCTTGCAGACCGGCGGGCGTGCCGTCGGCGCGACCTCGACGAGGTCGAGGTCGGCCTCCTGGGCGAGCTTGAGCGCTTCGTGGGTCGGCACGATGCCGACGGTCTCGCCGTTGGGTCCCACGAGCCGGACCTCGGGAACCCGGATCCGGTCGTTGATTCGAAGCTCAGTGCTGATGTGTCCTCCTGGTCGCTACGTCTCCCGGAGGTTTCGCGTCCGGCCCGCACGGGCCGGAGTACGACGAAGGCCTCCGCTTGTCCACAAGCGGAGGCCAGTCACACCGTGTGCTCGCGAGCACACGCTCCGGCGGCCTCTCGCGGGAGGTGCCGGGACCGGACCCGACGACCTGTGCCGGTGGCCCGGCGGCGATCGGTGCGGGTGGGAGACGGATCTCCGCTTGCGGGATCTGCCAGCCCGGCCCACAAGGGACAGGGGTGACGGATCGGTCAACGCCGCATGCTACCGGAACATTCCGGTCGCCCACCAATCGCACCCGCCCACCGCCGGGGGTCACCGCTCCGGTGCCGGGAGGGACCGGGGTCGGGCACGCGGACCATCCTGCCGGCTGGGGCCGTGTGGGAGGCTGGGGGCGTGGGACTCGCGTACGTGAACCCCGCCACCTGGGCGCTGGCACTGTCGCTGGCGATCCTGGCCGGCGTGTGGACGTTTCTCGCGGTGCGCCGCCGGCGGACCGCGGCGGTGGTGCGCGGGGCCGGGCTGGTGCTGCTGCCGTTCGGGCTGCTGCTCACCGGCACCCTCACCCTGCTGCTGCGGATCCTCGACGCGATCGCGCAGTGGGCGACCCGGCTGGTGTTCAGCCCGTCGGTGTGGCTCGGCGTCGGCGTCGTGGTGATCGCCGCGGGGCTGATCGTGGCCGGCCGGTTGCTGGAGCGTCGCGGCGGAGGTGCCGACCCCGCCCCGGCGCGGTCGACCCCGCGCGAGGTCGAGGCCCGCGCCTCGGGTGGCGGATCGAAGGACGCATCGAAGGGCGACCCGGAGCTCGACGAGATCGAGGCCCTCCTGCGGCGACGCGGGATCAGCTAACCGGACGCCTCGTCGATGACACACGAGTTCGTCGAGCGCAACCGGCTGTGGGCGCGGCTCACGGCCGCCGTTCGCGACACCTCCGTCCCGTTGACGCCGCCGGTCTGCGTCGTCGACCTCGACGCGTTCGACGCCAACGCCGCCGACCTGGTGCGGCGCGCGGCCGGCAAGCCCGTGCGGGTCGCGTCGAAGTCCCTGCGCGTGCCGGCCCTCCTCAGGCGGGCGCTCGCCACGCCGGGGTTCGCCGGCGTGCTGGCCTACTCCCTTGCCGAGGCGCTCTGGCTGCACGACGAGGGCGTCGCCGAGGACGTGGTGGTGGCCTACCCCACCGTCGACGTCGCTGCCCTTCGCGCCCTGGTCGCCTCCCCCTCGGCAGCCGCCGCGATCACCCTGATGGTCGACAGCGCCGCCCACCTCGACGTGATCGACTCGGTGCGCCACTCCAAGGCGGTGCCGGTGCGGGTCGCCCTCGACGTCGACGCCGGCCTGCGGATGGGACGCCAGCACGTCGGCCCGAAGCGCTCCCCGCTCTACGACCCGGCGGAGGTGGTGGCGCTCGCCCGCGAGATCGTCGGCCGGCGCGGGTTCCGCCTGGTCGGGGTGATGACCTACGAGGGGCAGGTCGCCGGAGTGCCCGACGAGGTGCCCCACCAGCGGGCCCGCAGCGCCGTCGTGCGCCGGATGAAGTCCGCCTCGCTCGCCCAGCTGGAGGTACGCCGCCGCGAGGTCGCCGAGGCACTGGAGACCGGCCTGCGCGACGCCGTCGCCCTGGAGTTCTGGAACGCGGGCGGCTCGGGCTCGGTCGCCGAGGCGGCCGCCGACCCGATGGTGACCGAGGTGGGCGCGGGGTCGGGCCTGCTGGCACCGGCGCTCTTCGACCACTACCAGTCGTTCACCCCGCAGCCCGCGGCGGTCTTCGGCGTGCCCGTCACCCGGCGGCCCTCGCCGCAGATCGCCACCGTGCACGGCGGCGGCCTGGTGGCCTCCGGGCCGGCGGACAAGCATCGGCTGCCGCTGCCCTGGGCTCCCCCGGGTCTGCACCTCACCACGCTGGAGGGCGCCGGCGAGGTGCAGACGCCGCTGACCGGGCACCCGGCCGCCCTGCTCCGGGTGGGCGACCTGGTGTGGTTCCGCCATGCGAAGTCCGGCGAGCTGTTCGAGCACGCCAACCAGGCCCACCTGCTCCGGGGCGCGGCCTTCGAGGAGTCGGTCGCGACCTACCGCGGTCTCGGTCATGTCTTCTGAGGCCGCGGTGGCGATGGTCCTGGATCACGCGCTCGCCTCGGAGCCCACCCTGGGAATCGGGCGGCTGGTCTGCGTCGACGGACCGGCCGGATCCGGCAAGACGACCCTCGCCGGGCTGCTGGTCGCGGCGGCCCCCACGTGCGTGGACTCGGTCGCCCTGCTGCACCTCGACGACCTGCTCGAGGGGTGGACCGGCCTCGGGCCCGAGCTCGTGGACCGGGTCCGCCGCTCGGTCCTGGCGCCTCTGGCCCAGGGACGGCCGGGCCGCTACCACCGCTGGGACTGGTGGGCGGACCGGTGGGGGGAGGAGCACAGCCTCGACCCCGTCTCCCTGTTGGTGCTCGAGGGCGTCGGCTCCGCGGCGGCGGCGTACGACGACTGGGTCACCACCCGGGTCTGGGTCGACGCGCCGCGCGAGCTGCGGCTGCGGCGAGGCCTGGACCGTGGCGACTTCGGCGACGAGGCCCACTGGCTCCGCTGGCTCGACGACGAGCAGGCGTGGTTGGCGGATCAGGGGACCAGGGGGCGCGCCGACGTGCTGGTCGACGGCACCGGCGCCTCCCCGCCCCGGCTGGCCCGACCGGTCCCCTCCCCCCGCTAGCCGGCAGCGGCGGCCTACACCATCCAGTTCGGCTCGAAGTCGGGGTCGGTGAGGCCGGGCCGGTCGAAGCCCCAGTCGGCGATGTGCGACGTCGTCGCCCCGCTGGCGGCGAGCTCGGCGAGGATCCGGCCCAGCGTCGGGGCGAACTTGAAGCCGTGGGCCGCCCCCAGCCCGACCCAGACGTTCGGGTGGCCCGGCACGGCGTCGAGGAGGAGGTCGCGGTCGGGGGTCAGGGTGTACTGACAGCGCAGCGACCGGACGGGCGGCCCCGAGCCCGGCAGCAGCGAGCCGACGTGAGCGGCCAGCCTGGCCTGCATCTCCGGGTCCCGCTCGAACCCACGGGTCTCGGGGTCGACCGCGGGGCCGCCGCAGTCCTGGGCCGCCTTGACCGTGGCCTCCCCATAGCTGGGGAAGCCGTAGTAGCAGGGCTCGTCCATCCAGATCCACAGCGGAAGCCGTCCCGGCGCGAACGGGGTGGGGTCCGGCGGGGCGAAGTAGGTCACCTGCTCCAGGGTCACCGTCAGCGGCAGCGACACCCCGAGCCCGGCCAGCAGGTCGTTGGTCCACGCGTCGGCGCAGACGACCACGCGCCTGCAGAGGTACGTCGTGTCCCCGGCGACGACCTCGATCCCCTCCGCGCCGCGGTCACGCAGTCTCGTCACCGGCGACTCGTCGCGGAGCACCGCACCGTGGGCGAGCGCTCGCTGCTGCAGGGCGGCGGTCCCCCGGCTGGCGGGCACGATCGAGCCGCGCGCCTGGTAGAGCCCGACGGTGCCGTCGGGCACCGACAGCTGCGGCCACCGTTCGACGAGCGCGGCCACGTCGAGCAGCTCGAAGCCGACCCCCTCGGCGGCCAGGCTGCCGGTGTAGTCGTCGAGCGCGATCACCCCACCGGGCGGGAAGAGGTCGAGGCCCCCGACCTCGGTCACGAACGACTCCCCCGCGTCGGCTTCGAGCGCTGCCCAGTCGGCGTACGCCTCGTGGGTGAGCCGCACGTAGGCCGGCGTGTGATAGCTGTGCCGCAGGATCCGACTGGTGTCGTGGCTGGCGCCCCGGTCGTGCCCGAGCCGGAACCGCTCCAGCCCGACGACCTGGTGGCCCGTCCTCGCCAGGTGGTACGCCGTGGCGGAGCCCAGCGCGCCGAGCCCGACGACGGCGTACTCCACGGGCTCGGCCATCAGCCGCCCTGACGCGCGGAGGCGAGGTGGCAGGCGACCCGGTGGTCGGCAGCCTCCAAGGATCCGTCGTCGGGGAGCACCGGCAGCGGTGAGCCGGTGCACAGCGTGGCCACGCCGGCAGCCTCGGCGGCCCCGTCGGCCAGCGCGGGACACCGCGGGTGGAAGCGGCAGCCGCCGGGGATCCGGGTCGGGTCGGGGATCTCGCCGGTGAGCACGACCGGCTCGAGCTGCTCGATCTCCGGCACCACCGACAGCAGCGCCTGGGTGTAGGGATGCTGGGGGTTGGCCAGCACCTCCTCGGTGGGCCCGGACTCGACGACCCGGCCCGAGGTACATCACCGCGATCCGGTCGGCGATGTTCCACGCCAGCCCGAGGTCGTGGGTGACCACCAGAACGCCGAGCCCGAGCTCCTCGCGCAGCGCGAGCAGCAGCGCCAGGATCTCCCCGCGGATCGAGGCGTCCAGGCTCGACACCGGCTCGTCGGCGATCAGCAGCTCCGGTCGCAGCGCCAGCGCACCGGCGATCAGCACCCGCTGCCGCTGGCCGCCGGAGAGCTCGTGGGGGTAGCGCAGGAACAGCGTCTCCGGCGGCCGCAGACCGGCCGAGGCCAGCGCGTGCGCCGACCAGCTGCGTCCTCGGTGCGCCCTTCCGGGTCGGCCGTCGACGAGCCCGTGCAGCCGCAGTCCCTCGGCGACGGAGTCGTAGACGGTGTGCCGGGGGTTCAGCGCGCCGGCAGGCGTCCTGCAGCACCATCTGCACCCGGCGGCGAAGCTCCGCAGCCCGCGTGCCCGAGTAGTCCAGCGGCGGCGCCGTCGCAGCGCACCTCGCCCGCGGCCGGCCGCTCCAGCCCGATCAGGGTCCGGGCCAGGGTCGTCTTGCCCGACCCGGACTCACCGACCAGCGCGAGGATCTCGCCCGGAGCGCACGCTGCAGGTCGACCCCGTCGAGCGCCCGGGCGACCGCCCCCGCGCGGGTGGTGAACTCCACGACCACGCGGTCGCGCCTCCAGGGTGTCGGCCGGCGCGGTCCTGGCCGGCGTCGACCGCGCTCACGGCTCCGCCCACCCGCATGCAGGCGGCCCGGCGGCCGGCCGTCGTGCTCGGCGAGCTCCGGGACCTCCAGCGAGCACGCGTCGACCGCCCGGGGGCATCGCGGCGCGAACGAGCAGCCCGGCGGCAGCGCCGCCGGGTCCGGCGGGTCAGCCGGCCAGCCCTGCCGGCGCGAACCGCGCGGCCGGGTCGCCGACCTGCGGGAAGGCCGCCGACAGCGCGGCGGCGTAGGGGTGCAGCGGAGCGTCGAACACCTGCGTCGGCCGGCCCCGCTCGACGACCCGGCCGGCGTACATCACCACGATCCGGTCGCACAGCTCGGCGAGCACCGACAGGTCGTGGCTGATGATGCAGCATGCCCACCCCGAGGTCCTCGCACCAGACCGCTGAGCAGGTCGAGCACCTGCGCCTGCACCATCACGTCGAGCGCGGTGGTCGGCTCGTCGGCCACGATCAGCGTCCGGCCGGCAGGCCAGCGCCATCGCGATCATCACCCGCTGCCGCTGGCCGCCGGAGAGCTGGTGCGGGTAGGCCGCGGCGCGCGCGGCTGGCAGCCCGACCTGCTCGAGCAGCTCGCCCACCCGGCGTCTCCACCTCGGCGTCGGCAGACGTCGGGCTCGTGGATGCTCGATCGGCTCGGCGATCTGCTGACCGATGCGGTGCACCGGGTTGAGGGAGTGCAGCGCCCCCTGGAAGACGATCGAGGCCCGTGCCCAGCGCAGCGCGCGCAGGTCGCCCCATCGCATGGTGAGCACGTCGGCGCCGTCGACGAGCACCTCGCCGGTGACGGTGCGCCGACGCCGGCTGGAGCCGGAGGATGGTGCTGGCGAGCGTGGACTTGCCGCAGCCGGACTCCCCGGCGACGCCGACGATCTCGCCCGCGCGCCGACCGTCGAGGTCCACCTCGCGCACCGCGGGCACCGTCGCGGTCGTCGGTGCGGTAGGTGACCGACAGCCCGTCGAGCCGCAGCAGCGACCGGTCACCGGTGCTCGCGGTCGGCGTGCTCATCGGCGGCCTTCAGCCGTGGGTTGAGGACGTCCTCGAGCGCCTGGCCGATCAGCGTGAAGCGAGAGCACGACGAGGACGACGCAGATGCCCGGCGGCATGAAGAACCACCACGAGCCGGTGGTGATCGCGCCGACGCTGTAGGCGCTCGTCGAGCATCGATGCCCCACGAGATCCGGGTCGGGTCCCCGAGCCCCAGGAAGCTCAGCGTGGTCTCGGTCAGGATCGCGACCGCCACGGTGAGGGTGGTGTTGGCGAAGACCATCGGCATCACGTTGGGCAGGATGTGCTCGCCCGATCTGGTGGGCAGCGGCCGGCGCCGAGCACCCGCGACCGCTCGAGGTAGGGCCGCTCCTTGATCGACAGCGTCTGGCTGCGGATCAGCAGCGCCGTGCGCCGGCCAGGACGTCACGCCGATGACGATGACGATGTTGAGCAGCGAGCGGCCGAGCACGGTGGCCAGCACGATCGCCAGCGGCAGGAACGGGATCACCAGGAACCACTCGGTGATCCGGAACAGCAGCGCGCCGGCCCAGCCCGTCGAAGTAGCCCGACAGCAGGCCGACCAGGGTGCCGATCACCATCGAGATCACGGTGGCCAGTCAGGCCCACGAGCAGCGAGATCCGGGCCCCCCAGATCAGCAGCGGTGAGCACCGACCGGCCGCTGTCGTCGGTGCCGAGCCAGTAGGTCGACGACGGCGGCTCCAGGACCCCGCCCGGGGCCTGGGTGACCGAGAGGTCGCTGCTGCGTCGGCGAGCAGCGGCGCGGCGAGCGCGAGCAGCACGAAGACCGCGAGGATCGACCAGCCCGACCAGCCCGGCGCGGTGCTGACGGAACTCGCGCCCAGCCGCGACGCCAGCGTCGCCACGCCGCGTCGCCGGGCGAGCTGCCGCGCGGACAGCGCGACCACGGCCGGGGAGGTGGCCTCCGGGGCGCTCATGTCCGCACCCGGGGGTCGAGCAGGCCGTAGAGCAGGTTGGCGACCAGGTTGGCCAGGATCACCGCGGCCGACGCCACCAGGAAGGTGCCCTGGAGGAGCCAGTAGTCGGGCACCTCGAGCGCCTCGGTGGCCAGCAGGCCGAGACCCGGGATCGAGAAGACCGTCTCGACGGTGATCGCGCCGGCGACGACGAAGCCGAGGTTGAGCGCGATCACGGTGGTGGTCGGCAGCAGCGCGTTGCGGCACGGCGTGCCGGTTGCGGACCTGCAGCGTCGCGCAGCCCCTTGGCCCGGGCGGTGGTCAGGTAGTCCTCGCCGAGCTCGTCGAGCAGCGAGGAGCGCATGATCAGCGAGTAGTCGGCGAGGTAGGCCAGGGTCAGGGTGAGTCACCGGCAGGGCCAGGTGCCAGGCCGTGTCGAGCACCCCGGACAGTTGCTCGGGTCGAGCCGACGAGTGCAGGCCGCCGGTCGGGAAGATGCCCGGCATCGGCCCGACACCCGACGGCCAGGGCAGCGATCAGCACCAGGCCGAGCCACCACTCGGGCATCGAGTAGAGCGTCAGCGAGCCCGCCGGTGGACGACTGGTCGAACGCGCTGCCCCGGTTCCAGGCCGGTCGGATGCCGATCCAGACACCCGATCAGCGTCGGCCAGGACCGTCGAGGTGCCGACCAGCAGCAGCGTCGGCCACGATCCGGTCCACGGATCAGCTCGGAGACGGCGGCGCGCGGTAGCGGATCGAGCAGCCCGAGGTCGCCGTGCAGCAGGTTCGTCGAGGTAGGTGACGAACTGCTGCGGCAGCGGCTGGTCGAGGCCGTAGGTGCGTGTTGAACTCCGTCGAGCTGCTCCGCGCGTGCTGAAGCCGGCCGCGGCCCAGGGTGCGGGCCGGGTCGCCGGGCAGCACCCGGAACAGGAAGAAGTTGACGCACCAGCATGAAGCACCAGGCTGCCCAGGGCGCCGAGCACCTTGCCCAGGACGTAGCGCCCGTAGCTGCGGCGCCCGCGGGCCGACCGCGGCTCCGCCCCCGGTCGGGGACGGCGGCCGGGTCGGCCGCCGCCAGCGTCGTCACTCGCGGTCGCCCGCCGTGGCGCGTCGCCGCGCGCACCACGAAGCCGAGCACCCCGAGCGGCCGCGACCCCGCCGACGCCCAGGCCCGTCAGCAGCCCGGTCGCGGGTCCGCTGCTCGTCCCCACCGCTGGTCGACGACGACGCCTGGGTCACGCCGCTCCTCGCCGGCACACTCGTCGGCCTCGGCGGCCGGGCGCATGTTGAGGTAGTTGTAGACGCCGTACTGGAAGAGCCAGATCCCGCCCGGGTCGGGCTGCGGCCGCAGGCAGGCGAAGCGGTCGCTGCGGCAGCGCCTCGCCGATGGTGTTGTAGGCCGTCACCAGGTAGGGCGAGTCCTCGAAGAGGATCTGCTGCATCTGCTTGACCTGCTCGGCGCGGGCGGCCGTCGTCGGTCTCGACGTGCTGCTGCGTCGTAGAGCGCGTCGTACTCCTCGTTGCAGTACCACGAGTCCGACCAGTTGCCGCGCTGGTCGCAGGTCATGTAGCGACAGCATCGAGTCGGGGTCGGGCTCGACGTACCAGCCCCACTCGAAGGCATCGAAGTCGCCGTCGAGGATCACGTCGGTGAGCTTGCTGGACTCGACGCGGTCACCTTGGAGTCGATGCCGAGGTCGGCGAGCCACTCCGGGAAGAAGTCCATGCGTCTTCGACGAGGTCTCGCGAGTCGCGCGCGGGCGAACAGCCGCAGCGTGCCGATCGGGCTGCCGTCGGGCATCGTGCGCTTCCCGTCGTCGCCCGATCGGTGTAGCCGGCCTCGTCGAGCAGCTGCGCCGGCCCGGTCGAGGTCGAAGGTGAACGCCTCGTCGTCCGGCGGCGTCCCAGTGGAAGTCGCGTACGCCGGCGGGACGATCGTGTCGCCCGGCTCGCCCGCTCCCTGGTAGACCTTCTCGATGATCTGGTCGAGGTCCAGCGCGTAGCCGAGCGCGTGGCGGAAGGCCGGGTCGCGGACGCGCGGGGTTGCCGTCGCCGATCGGCTCGCCGGTCTCGAGGTCGACCGCGCCGATGTTGAACGCGATCTCGTCGAAGCCCGGGCGAGTCGCCGTTGATCGCCTCGATGTTCGGCTCGCTCTGCGAGCGCCTCGACCTGGAGGGCGGTGATGTTCTCGACGAAGTCGACCTCGCCCTTCTTCAGCGCCGCGATCGTCGGGTCCTCGGCCTTGTAGACCCGGAAGACGACCTCGGTCGAGGTGCGGGGCACCCTTCCAGTAGTCGGGGTTCACCTCGAAGCGGTACGTCGAGCCGCCGGCGGTGCCCTCGACCAGCCGGAACGGCCCCGACCCGACGACCGGGCTGCCGTCGCTCGGCTCGTTGTCGAAGGTCTTGACGTCCTTCTCGCTGACGTCCTTCCAGATGTGCTCGGGGACGATCGGGATCGGCAGCAGCGGCAGCACGGCGTTGGGCTTCTTCAGCGTCCAGCACCACGGTGGTGTCGTCCGGCGCCGTGATCGAGTCGACGCCGGTCGAGGTAGGAGCCCCAGGTCGCCGCCTCGGGGCCGCCGTCGAGGATCCGGTTGTAGGTGTAGGCGACGTCGTCGGCGGTCAACGGCTCGCCGTCGGACCAGGTGACGTCGTCGCGGATGGTGAAGGTCCAGGTCAGCCCGTCGTCGGAGGTCTCCCACTCGCTGGCGAGCCCGGCTCCGGCGACATGTCCTCCATGGAGTAGCTGATCAGGTAGTCGTAGGTCAGCGCCCACATCTCGAACGACGGCGCCTCGATGCCGAGGAACGGGTTGAACGAGTCGACCTCGTTGCTCAGCCCGACGGTGAAGATCAACGGGCTCCTCGGCCGACGCGGCGGCCGGCGGACCGAGCGCGAGGGCCGGCGCGAGCCAGCGCCGCCAGCAGCCAGCCCGCTGCCGCAGCCAGCCCGGCGCGGGTACGTTGACGCCCGTGCACCACGCCGACGACCCGCCGCACCGCCCGCCACAGGCCCGCCAGGAGCCCTTCACCCACACCGAGCACGGCGTCCTCGACCGGACCCGTTCCACTGGATGCGCGACGCCACCAGCCCCGAGGTCCTCGCCCACCTGCGCGCCGAGCGCGCCTTCTACGACTCGTCCTGCGCTCATCTTGGCTCCCTGCGTCTCGACCCTGAGGGCCGAGATGCACTCGCGACTGGCTCCGACCGAGATCTCTCCGACGTGGCGTCGTCGGCGCTTTTCCTACTACACGATCCATCCGGCGGGAAGGGAGTACACCGCAACTGTTACGAGAAATCCGCAAGTCGGGCCCCGACCCGGCAACCGATTCTGAGGCCTCCACACCCGATCGGCGACGGAAATCGTGCGGTCGCGGAGGTCGTGCTGGACGCAGAACCTGCTCGGCGGACGGGAGCGGACTACCTCGACCTCGGCGCTGTGCTGGATCAGCCCCGACGAGGACCTGCTCGCCTACTCCGTGCGACCTCACCGGGGACGAGGTCTTCGAGCTCCGCTTCCGCGACCTGCGCACCGGCGAGGACCTCGACCGAGATGGTGCCGCGCACCTACTACGGCGGCGCCTGGAGCGCCGACTCCGCGTGGTTCTTCTACACCGTGCACGACGCAGGCCTACCGGCCGTTCCAGGTGTGGCGGCACCGGATCGGGACCGCGGTCGCCGACGACGTGCTGGTGCTGGAGGAGCCCGACGAGCGCTTCGAGGTCAGCGCTCCGCGCTGACCCGCAGCGGGCGACCTCGTGGTGCTCTGGTCGAGAGCAACGCCACCGCCGAGGTCTGGGTGGTCGACGCGCACGACGTCGACCCGCGGACCCTGGTCGGTCGGCGGACGCCGCCACGGGCGTCGCTACCACGCCGAGCACCGGCGCGGGTACGGCGGCCGGCGAGCTGCTCGTGGTCACCAACGACGACGCCGTGGAGTTCCGGCTGATGGCCGCGCCGGTGCCCGACGGCGCCGACCAGGACGCCTCCACCTGGCGCGAGGTGCGCGCCGAGGACCCCGCCGACCGGCTGGAGCGGGTCGACGCGTTCGCCGGCGGGCGTGGTGCTCAGCCTGCGGACCGGCGGCGAGCACGTGCTGCGCGCTGCTCCCCCACGACGACCTGGCCGGCCCCGGCCGCGACGTGCGGTCCCGGTTCCCCGGCGGCGAGGCTGCACCTCGTCCCGCACCCCGCTGTACGACGCCCCGGCCGTCACCGTCGCGCGACGAGGCGTGGACCGAGCCGGCCGGTGTGGTCCGACGGTCGACCTCGGCGCCGGCGACGCGGGCGCGACACCCACCGCGCAGGAGGCGCCGGGCCACGACCCGCGACGCTACGTCACGCAGCGGCGCGACCTTCCCGTCCGCCGACGGCACGCCGGTCCCGGCCACGATCGTGCGGCACCGCGACACCCCGCTCGACGGCACGGCGCCGGCGCTGGTCTACGGCTACGGCGCCTACGAGGCCGTCTTCGAGCCGGAGTGGGACCCGGCGCTGCCGAGCTTCCTGGACCGGGGCGTGGTCTGCGTGCTACGCACACCTCCGCGGCGGCGGCGAGTGCGGCCGGCGCTGGTAGCTCGACGGCAAGCTCGCGCCACAAGCAGCACACCTTCGACGATCAGGTCGCGGTCGCCGACGGGCTGGCCCGGGCGGGCTGGTCGACCCCGACCGGATCGCCACCCGCGGCCTGTCCGCCGGTGGCCTGCTGCAGGGCGCGGTCTTCTCCCAGCGGCCGGACCGCTGGCGGGCCGTCGTGGCCGAGGTGCCGTTCGTCGACGTGGTGACCACGATGTTCGACGAGACGACGCCGCTGACGATCACCGAGTGGGAGGAGTGGGGCGACCCGCGGGTGCGCGAGGAGTTCGACTGGATGCTGGCCTACTCGCCGTACGAGAACCTGCCGCCCGCCGGCGCGCGACCCGACCTGCTCGTGACCGGCGCGGTCCACGACCCGCGGGTGATGGTCCGCGAGCCCGCGAAGTGGGTGGCCGCGCTGCGCGCGAGCGACCCGGAGTGGTCGCCGCGCTGCCTGTTCCGCTGCGAGACCGGCGCCGGCGCGCACGTCGGCCCGTCGGGGCGCTTCGGCCACCTCGGCCTACGAGGCGGAGGTCTACGCCTGGCTGCTGGACCGGTTGGGCCTGGCGGACGCGCCGCCGCCGATGAGCGCTGGCCGACGAGGTGCTCCGGGTCGCCCGCGACCTGATCCGGATCGACACCACCAACGGCAACGAGACCCGAGGCGGCGGCGATACCTCCGCGACTACCTGGCCGCGCGCCGGGGTCGAGGCGCGAGCTGGTCGCCCGCGATCCCGCCCGGGCCAACCTGGTGGCGCGGATCTGCCGGGCACCGGCGACGCGCCCGTCGCTGGCGTACGTCGGCCACCTCGACGTGGTGCCGGCCGACCCCCGGGACTGGACGCACCCGCCGTTCGAGGCCGTCGTCGACGACGGGCTGGCTCTTCGGACGCGGCGCGGTGGACATGAAGAACGAGGTGGCCGCGCGCTGCGTGGCGATCGCCGAGCTCGCCGCGCACCGGCTTCCGCCCGCGCGGCGACCTGTGGCTTCGTGATGGTGGCCGACGAGGAGGACGGCGCGGCCGACGTCGGGATGCGGTGGCTGCTCGAGTCCCGGCCCGACATCCGGCCCGACCTCGCGGTCAACGAGGGCGGCGGCCAGCGGCTGGAGCTCGCCGACGGCCGGGTGGTGCTGTCGCTCTCGGTCGGCGAGAAGGGCACCCAGCCCGTCCGGGTGACGCGCCCTCGGCGAGGCCGGCCACGCCTCGATGCCGACGCTCGGCGACAACGCGGTGCCGCGCTCGGCGAGCTGCTGCGCCGGATCGGGCACGGGCATGCCGCCCCGGACGTCCTCGCCGCTGCTCGACGCGGACCCTGGAGGTGCTGCTCGGCGACGACCGGCACCGACCTCGAGGCGCGACCTGCGCCGGGCCGCGGCCCTGCACCCGATGCTTCGCCCACGCGCTCCCGCCGCTGGCCGGCACCACGATGGCGCCGACGCTGCTGGCGCGGCTCGACCGCGCGCAACGTGATGCCGGCGCGGGCCTCGGTGGAGCTGGACTGCCGGATCCTGCCCGGCACCGACCGCGAGCGAGGTCTCGACGGGACGGTGCGCGAGCGGCTCGGCGACGAGGCCGGGTCGACTACGAGCTGGAGCTGCCCGAGCCTCTGGTGCCGGGCAGCGCCTCCCCCGCGGCCGGCGCGCTCCCGGAGGCGGTCGCCGCGTGCCTGGCCGAGACCGAGCCGGGGGCCGCGGTGCTGCCGGTGCTGTGCACGGGCTACACCGACTCGTCGTTCCTGCGCGCCGCCGGCGGCACGCGCGGCGTACGGCTTCAGCCCGTTCCGGGCGACGCCCACCGAGGTGCTCGACGCGGGCTACCACAACGCCGACGAGCGGGTGCACGTCGACGACCTGTCGCTGTCGGTGGAGTTCCACCTCGACCTGGCGCGGCGGCTGCTCGGCTGATGGGCACGCGTGGCGGCGCCGAGTCGGTGCCCGGGTCTAGGGTTCCGTCATGGCGTACGACGAGGCACTGGCAGACCGGGTCCGCGGCCATCTGGAGGGGCTCCCGGCGCTGACCGAGCAGAGAATGTTCGGCGGGCTGGCCTTCCTGCTGGCCGGCCGGATGGCGGTGGCCGCCGCCGGCCAGAGCGGGCTGCTGCTTCGCTGCGACCCGGCGGAGACCGACGTGTGGGTCGCCGAGCCCGGGGTCGAGCGCTTCGAGATGCGCGGCAAGGCTATGAACGGCTGGCTGCGGGTCGACGGCACCGCCGTGGCCACCGAGCAGGAGCTCGAGCGGTGGGTGGCGGTCGGCGTCGGCTACGCCCAGACCCTGCCCCCGAAGTGATCGGCCGGCCAGGTGGCTCAGCCGGCACCTCGCGCGGTCAGCGTCTCGGAGTTCACGACCCCATCGTGCCAACCTCGGCGTCGGTCTCCACGCGCAGGTCGGGAGCGACCTGGCGCAGCCTGGCGAGGGCCTCTCGCGCCTGCGACTTCACCGTGCCGATCGCGATCCCGAGAATCTCGGCCGTCTCCCGCTCGGTGAGGTCCTCGTAGTAGCGCAACACGATCACCGCCCGCTGCCGCGGCGCCAGCCGGGCCAACGCCTGCTCCAGCGCCAGCGTCCGCGCGGCGTCGGGGTCCGCGGTGCCCCGGTCGGGCGTCTCGTCGGTGAGCAGCTCCCGCCCGCGATGCCGCCGCCACCGCGAGATCGTGTCGTTGACCATCACCCGCCGCAGATAGGCGTCGGGGCTCGACTCGATCCGCTTCCACGCCGGCACCGCCTTCAGCAGCGCAGTCTGCACCAGGTCCTCGGCGTCGTGCCGGTTCGTCGTCAGCAGGTACGCCGTCCGCAACAGCGCGCCGTACCGCGCACCGACGTACTC
Organism: uncultured Actinomycetota bacterium; assembly: GCA_963719955.1. Lineage (GTDB taxonomy): Bacteria > Actinomycetota > Actinomycetes > Propionibacteriales > Nocardioidaceae > Nocardioides. The sequence continues at coordinate 1,974,349 of CAVRDV010000002.1, forward strand.
CTCGAAGGACTCAGGCGCCACGACGCCGCCTCCACGCGCGCACGGTCACCCAGCCCAGGAGCACCGCGCCGGCCACGAGGGCAACCCGCAGCCGCGGATCCCACGGCCACCGCGGCTCCTCGGCAGACACGACGGGGGCCTGCCAAGCCTCGTGTGCTACCTGCAGTCCCTGCCCCACATCCAGGTCGACGGGCGTCATCAGCAGGGTTGCCTCACCCGTGCGGACATCGACCGAGTACAACCCGGCGCCATTCCACTGCTCGGCGATCACATGACTGTCGTCACGCCAGCCGTGGACTACGTATGCCTCGAAGCCCGGCACCTGCCGGGTGACCACCCGTCCTCGCCCATCGAGTCGGTCGAGGTCGGCCACGAGGATGGGCCGGGCCGGGGTGCCCTGGTCGGGGCCCGCGCCAAGGCCGGCGACCCGTCGGCCGTCCGGGCTCGGCACGGGTCCGACGGACAACGAGAGGGGAATCCGGAAGGTCCGCTCCACACCGTCCGGCCCCACCAGCTCGTGGTCGAGCGGGTCTTGGTTCGAGTAGCCGACGACGTGGCCGGCGCCCTGCGCGGCGTAGCGGGAGAGCAGCTCCTCGGGCTCCTCGATCACCGACCACGAGGCGTCCCGGGCGTCCCAGCTGGCGTACCCGGCCGGCCGCGGCGCCGGGGTCTCCCCTTGGGTCCCGGGTCCGCGGCGTTCGCGATAGGACATCCGAACCGCCTCGCCCGCCCATGCGATGCCCTGGGGCGCCAGGCCGTGCGTCGAGCCGATCTCCCGCCGATCCGTCCGGCCCGTCACCGTGTCGTAGACCGCCGCCGCCCGCGCGACCGTGTCACCTTCGCCCGGCACCGGCTCGTCGGCGGTGGCCCCGACCGCCCAGTAGGCGACATACCGGCCGTCCGGGCTCAGCACCACCTTCGTCTCCCAAGGCGAGCGGAACCCCACCCAGCCGGGCAGGTCGAGGTAGCGGTAGTCGCCGGAGGCCGAGATGCCGGCGATGCCGTCGACCCGTTCGTAGGCCCAGAGGTTCGTTCGGTGCCGGCGGGGCCCGCCGATAAGCGCGACCAGAGGACCGATCGGGCCGGCGTCGTCCGTGCCCTCCAGCCATGGGCTCGGCGTGAACACGTGATCGGGAAGCACCAGCTCGGGTCCAGGAGTGTCGACCGGGTCGGTCATCTGCCGCTCGGTCCACGACCAGACCTGGCCACCCACGACACCCACCGCGACAGCCATCACGGCCGCAACCGTCGCCCCCGCCACCGAACGCCGCAGGTGCCTCCGCCGGCCGCGGCGCCACAGGTCCTCCGGCGGCGAGACAGCAGGGGCCCGCCCGGCCACCGCGGCCAGGCGGTCGCGCAGCTCGGTGCTCAACGTGGTCTCCCCCTCCCGGCGGCCATTCTCACCCGGACAGACGCCGCAGACCCGGAAAGGGAGGGGTCCGGGCGCTAGCCGGCCAGGAAGCTCAGCCGCACCTCGCGCACGTCGTTGTCGACGTTGAGGTCGACCAGGCAGATGCTCTGCCAGGTGCCCAGCGCCAGCCGCCCGCCGAGCACCGGCACCGTGGCGTAGGGGGGCACCAGCGCCGGCATCACGTGGGAGCGACCGTGGCCGGGGCTCCCGTGCCGGTGCCGCCACCGATCGTCGGCCGGGAGCAGGTCGCGCAGGGCCGCGAGCAGGTCGTCGTCGCTGCCCGCGCCGGTCTCGAGGATGGCGACGCCGGCCGTCGCGTGCGGCACGAAGACGTGCAGCAGCCCGTCACCCCGTCCGGAGACGAAGTCGGCCACCTCGCGGGTCAGGTCGGCCACGACCTCACGGTCGCCGGTGCGCACGGTCAGCGTCTCGGAGTTCACGACCCCATCGTGCCAATCTCGGCGTCGGTCTCCACGCGCAGGTCCGGAGCGACCCGGCGCAGCTTGGCCAGGGCCTCTCGCGCCTGCGACTTCACCGTGCCGACCGCGATGCCGAGGAGCTCGGCGGTCTCCCGCTCGGTGAGGTCCTCGTAGTAGCGCAGCACGATCACCGCCCGCTGCCGCGGCGCCAGCCGGGACAACGCCTGCTCCAACGCCAGCGTCCCCGCCGCGTCGGGGTCCGCGGTGCCCCGATCGGGAGCCTCGTCGGTGAGCACCTCCCGCCCCCGATGCCGCCGCCACCGCGAGATCGTGTCGTTGACCATCACCCGCCGCAGATAGGCATCGGGGCTCGACTCGATCCGCTTCCACGCCGGCACCGCCTTCAGCAGCGCGGTCTGCACCAGATCCTCGGCGTCGTGCCGGTTCGTCGTCAGCAGGTACGCCGTCCGCAACAACGCGGCGTACCGCGCACCGACGTACTCCTCGAAGGACTCAGGCGCGGCCACGGCGACGCCTCCAGGTGGTCAGCGCGACCCAGCAGAGCAGCATCACGGCGGCCACGAGCGCCGTCCGCAGCAGGGGGTTCCACGGCCACCGCGGCTCCGAGGCCGCCATGCTGGGAGCCTGCCACGCCTCGGCGGCGACCTGCAGGCCGGGGTACCAGTTCTGGCCGACCCGCTGCATCACCAGGGTCGCCTCACCGGTGTCGATGTCGACGGCGTAGATCCCGGGCTCGGAGCGCTGCCGCTCGGCGATGACGTGACGGTCGTCGCGCCAGCCGTAGACCGCATTGGCCTTGAACTCGGGCACGGGGGTGCCGACGGCACGCCCCCGTTCGTCGAGCCGATCCAGGTCGGTCACGACGATCTGCCGGGCCACGTTGTCGGTCACGCCGGGTTTGGGTCTGTAGACGCCGGCGACCCGTCGGCCGTCCGGGCTCGGCACGGGCACACCCAGGATCGCCGTGTCCGCCTTGAACCGACGCTCGACACCGGTGGGCCCCACGACCAGCCCCCCGGTCACGAAGTGGCCGACGCCCTGCGCGGCGTAGAGGGAGAGCAGCTCCTCGGGCTCCGCCGCCGACGACCATGATGCGTCGCCGGCGTCCCAGGTGGTGTACCCGGCGGGTCGCGATCCCAACGAGTCGTCGTTGGGCTCGGGACGCTGGTAGTTGCCGTAAGCGAACCACACGACGTCACCGGACCAGGCGACGCCCTCGGCCGCCAGACCATGCGCGGAGCTGATCCGGCGCCGATCGGTGTCCCCGGTCACCGTGTCGTAGACCGCAACGGCACCCGTGGCCTCGCCACTCGCCGTGGTCACTGGGGTGCTCGTGGTGGGGCCTGACGCCCAGTACGCGACGTACCGCCCGTCCGGGCTCAGCGCCACGTCTTCCTCGTCCCCGTCCGCGATTGCCCCCACCCACCCCGGCAGGTCCAGGTAGCGGTAGCCGCCGGAGGCCGAGATGCCGGCGATGCCGTTGCCGTGCTCGGACCACACCAACCAGCGACCCCGGGGACCACCGATGAGCGCGACCAGCGGGCCGATCGGGCCCGCGTCGTCCGTGCCCTCCAGCCAGGAGCCGGGCGTGTACACGTGGTCGGGAAGCACCAGCTCGGGTCCAGGGGTGTCGACAGGGTCGGTCATCTGCCGCTCGGTCCACCACGACGCCTGCGCACCGACGACCCCGAGGACGACCGCCATCACGGCGGCGACGGTGACACCCGCCACCGAACGCCGCAGGTGCCTCCGCCGGCCGCGGCGCCACAGGTCCTCCGGCGGCGAGACGGCAGGGGCCCGCCCGGCCACCGCGGCCAGGCGGTCGCGCAGCTCGGTGCTCAACGTGGTCTCCCCCTCCCGGCGGCCATTCTCACCCGGACAGACGCTGGAGACCCGGAAAGGGAGGGGTCCGCGCCCGGCCCCGGACAGCGGCACGGCCGCCGAGGCGTGCTCGGCGGCCGTGCGTCGCGGTGCTTGGCCTCTCTGGTCATCCGGGGAGGGCGACCCGAGAGGGATCGGTCACCGCAGCACGGGGTACTTCTTGACCAGGCCCGTCCTGGCCCAGGCCTTGCCGGCACCCCAGGTGTCTCCGGCCAGCGTCAGCGCCAGCACGGCCACGCCCACCGCTCCGAGGAGGTGGTCGTCGAGGACCGGGTGGTTCTCCGGGGGCAGCGCCACGGTCCACATCAGGATGTACATGACCGCTCCGGCGACGCCGGCGACCCGCATCCCGATGCCGAAGGTCAGCGCGAGCCCGATGCCGAGCAGCCCGAGCATGAACAGCCAGTTGGCCCAGGCGTCGCCGGCGATGCCGTTGTAGAAGTCCTTGAACGGGCCCTTGGCGCCGAAGTTCAAGAACCCGAAGGTGGGGCTCCCGCCGTTGATCCAGGCCGCGTCGCCGAAGCGGTCCACGGTCTCCACACCGGCCTCGTCGACCGAGCGACCGGTCGCGAAGCCGAGGGCGAGCAGCTTGTCGAAGAACGCCCACAGGAAGGTCAGGCCGAACGCGATGCGCATCACGGCCAGCGCCTGCCGGGCGGCTGAGTGGGTGACGACCTCGTCCTGGGTCGGGACGTGGTCGGTCGTGGTCGGGGTGGTGGCGGTGGTCATGGTTCCTCCAGGATGTCTGCCGGGGTGACCGGCATGGTTGACGGTTCCACCATCTCGCCGCCCCACCGTGGCCGCCAGGATTTGCCTCGTGGGTCACACGTGACCTCGCAGACACCTCATCGGCCACGCTTGTGAACCGGTTCACCATGTCCGGACAGCCTCCGTCATCCCAAGACGGAGCGCACCAGCAGCACCAGCGCCGAGGCCGCGCAGACCGCCAGGATCGCCGGGCGCACGACCTCCACCGGCACCCTCGCCCGCAAGGGCACCGAAGCAGCGAACCCCGCCAGCAGGGCCGGGGAGAGGGCCAGCGCCAGCCAGAAGAAGTGCGGGTGCAGCTCGCCACCGATCCCCAGACCGACCAGCGACAGCGCGGCGCCGGCGACGAAGAAGGCCGCCAGCGTCGGGCGGACGACGGCAGGCGCGCGGTGCTGGTAGAGCAGCGCCAGCGGCGGTCCCCCGATCGAGGTGGCCGTGCCGCTCACCCCGGAGACGAAGCCGGCCACCGGCAGCGAGACCCGGTTGACCGGCACCTCCACGGTGCGGGCGGTGAGCCCGACCGCCAGCAGCACCATCAACGCCACCGCGATGCCGATCTCCCGCGGGGTGAGCACGGCCACCACGACCACGCCCAGCGCGGTGCCGAGCACGCGTGCCGGGAGCGCCCAGACCAGGCCCTCCCAGTGCACTCCCCGCCGCTCCTGCAGCAGCGTGGCCCCGGCCATCACCAGGGCCAGCCAGAGCAGCAGCTCGGGCACGGCGGGCGGTGCGACCAGCGCCGCCACCGGCGCGGCCACCAAGCCCAGCCCGAGGCCGACGGTGCCCTGCACGAGCGCCCCGAGCGCCAGCGCGGCCGCGAGGGTCAGCACCACCCCGACCGACAGGCCCAGCACGTGCGTCTCCTCACCCGTCCCCGGCCGGCGGTCGGGGCGGCGTCAGCCGAGCAGGTTGCGCAGGACGTACGGCATGATCCCGCCGTTGCGGTAGTAGTTCGCCTCACCCGGGGTGTCGATGCGCACCACCGCGTCGAACTCGACGTCGCCCGCCGGTCACCTGCACCGTGCGCGGCGTGCCGCCGTCGTTGAGCGCGGTGACGCCGGAGATCGAGAAGGTCTCCTCGCCCGTCAGACCCAGCGACTCGGCGGTCTCGCCCTCGGGGAACTGCAGCGGCAGCACGCCCATGCCGATCAGGTTCGACCGGTGGATCCGCTCGTAGGACTCGGCGATGACGGCCTTCACCCCGAGCAGCGCGGTGCCCTTGGCCGCCCAGTCGCGCGAGGAGCCGGAGCCGTACTCCTTGCCGGCGAGCACGACCAGCGGCGTCCCGGCCGCCAGGTAGTTGACTCGGAGGCGTCGTAGACCGAGGTCACCGGCGCCGTCGGCCGGGTGAAGTCGCGGGTGAAGCCGCCCTCGGTGCCCGGCGCCAGCTGGTTGCGCAGCCGGATGTTGGCGAACGTGCCGCGGATCATCACCTCGTGGTTGCCGCGGCGCGAGCCGTAGGAGTTGAAGTCGCGCTGCTCGACACCGTGCTCGGTGAGGTAGCGCGCCCGCGGGCGAGTCCTTCTTGATCGCGCCGGCCGGGCTGATGTGGTCGGTGGTGACCGAGTCACCCAGCTTGAGCAGCACCCGCGCGCCCGTCGATGTCGGTGACCGGCTCCGGCGTCGTCGGGCATGCCGTCGAAGTACGGCGGCTTGCGGACGTAGGTCGAGTCCGCGTCCCACGTCGAAGATGTCGCCCTCGGGCGTGGGCAGCGAGCGCCACCGCTCGTCGCCGGCGAACACGTCGGCGTAGTCGCTGGCGAACATCTCGGCGGTGATCGCCTCGCCGATCGACCTCGCTCGACCTCGGCCGGCGACGGCCAGATGTCCTTGCAGGAAGACGTCGTTGCCGTCGGCGTCCTGGCCGAGCGGGTCGTCGAACAGGTCGACGTCCATCGAGCCGGCCAGCGCGTAGGCCACCACCAGCGGCGGCGACGCCAGGTAGTTCATCTTGACGTCGGGGTTGATCCGGCCCTCGAAGTTGCGGTTGCCCGACAGCACCGACACCACCGCCAGGTCGCTCTCGCTGCACGGCCGCGGAGATCTCAGGGATCAGCGGCCCGGAGTTGCCGATGCAGGTGGTGCAGCCGTAGCCGACGAGGTTGAACCCGAGCTTGTCGAGGTACGGCGTGAGGCCGGCCCGCTCGTAGTAGTCGGAGACGACCTTCGACCCGGGCGCCAGCGTGGTCTTCACCCAGGGCTTGCGCTGCAGCCCCTTCTCGACGGCGTTCTTGGCCAGCAGCGCGGCGCCGATCATCACCGACGGGTTGGAGGTGTTGGTGCACGAGGTGATCGCGGCGATCACCACCGCTCCGTGGTCGAGCTCGAAGCGCGACCCGTCAGCCAGCTCCACCGGCGTCGGCTTGCTCGCCCGGCCCGCCGCGGAGGCGGTGACCGGCTCGTGCGGGGCGTCGGCGCCGTTGGACCCGTGGTGCGCCGGGGTGTCGGAGGCGGGGAACGACTCGTCCACCGCCTCGTCGTAGCCCGTTCGCGGCTCGCCCTCGCCGGCGTAGTCGACCAGGGCGCTGCGGAAGGCCGGCTTGGCCTCCGACAGCGGCACCCGGTCCTGCGGCCGCTTCGGGCCGGCCAGCGACGGCACGACGGTGGCCAGGTCGAGCTCGAGCCGCTCGGAGTAGCGCGGCTCCGCGTCGGGGTCGTGCCAGAGACCCTGCTCCTTGGCGTAGGCCTCGACCAGGGCGAGCTGCTCGTCGGTGCGGCCGGTGAGCCGCAGGTAGGCGATCGTCTCGTCGTCGACCGGGAAGACCGCGATCGTGGAGCCGAACTCCGGGCTCATGTTGCCGATGGTGGCCCGGTTGGCCAGCGGCAGCGCCGAGACGCCGGCGCCGTAGAACTCGACGAACTTGCCGACCACGCCGTGCTGGCGCAGCATCTCGGTGATCGTCAGCACCAGGTCGGTGGCGGTGGAGCCCTCGTGCAGCTCGCCGGACAGCTTGAAGCCCACCACACGCGGGATCAGCATCGACACCGGCTGGCCGAGCATGGCGGCCTCGGCCTCGATGCCGCCCACACCCCAGCCGACGACGCCGATGCCGTTGACCATCGTGGTGTGGGAGTCGGTGCCGACACAGGTGTCCGGGTAGGCGACGACGGTGCCGTCAGCGGTCTCACGGGTGAAGACGACGCGGGCGAGGTGCTCGATGTTGACCTGGTGGACGATGCCGGTGCCGGGTGGGACGACCTTGAAGTCGTCGAAGGCGCCCTGGCCCCACCGCAGGAACTGGTAGCGCTCGCGGTTGCGCTCGTACTCGATCTCGACGTTGCGCTCGAACGCCTGGGGCGTGCCGAAGACGTCGGCGATCACGGAGTGGTCGATCACCATCTCCGCCGGCGCCAGCGGGTTGATCTTCGACGGGTCGCCGCCGAGGTCGGCCATCGCCTCGCGCATCGTCGCGAGGTCGACGACGCACGGCACTCCGGTGAAGTCCTGCATGATCACCCGGGCGGGGGTGAACTGGATCTCCTTGTCGGGCGAGGCGTTCTCGTCCCAGGCGGCCAGCGCCCGGATGTCGTCGGCGGTGATGTCGGCGCCGTCCTCGGTGCGCAGGAGGTTCTCCAGCAGCACCTTGAGGGAGAACGGCAGGGAGACGACGTCGATCCCCTCGCCGGTCACGGCCGCCAGGCGGTAGATCTCGTACGACGTGTTGCCGACCTCCAGCGTCCCCTTGGCCCCGAAGCTGTCCTGAATGGTCATCCGCAAGCATCTCCTCGTCGCTGTCGCGTTCGTCCGCCCCATCTTGCCGTCGTCCGGGTGGCCAGTGGAAGGCGGGTAGATCTCTCGATATCAAGATACATGACATCGAGGCACCCAGCCAGAGGAGGACAACCGTTCCTCAGGCGGGCACCCGGCAGTCACTCCCGCGCGGCGAGGGCGGCGACTGCCTCCACGTGGTGCGTCATCGGGAGGAGGCAGACGGCCCTGAGCGCGACAGCGATCCTTTGCGATCAACTGCACGCGTGAGCCGAAGGTAGCCCTTGACCTGCAAGGATGGCGCTTCTGGCCTCTGCTGAAGTCAGCTCTGGTTTGCGCGTGGCGGCGAATCAAAGCGAGCCCAATCCGAGCCCTCGGCGAAGCTCGAGCTCGCGGCGACCATGGTCTTGTAGCGAAGACCATTCGTATTACACTTGCATCATGAAGATCAACGGCGCCGAGGTCTCTGAGGGCCAGATCGACGAGTGGGTGACGGAGGCTGAGGCCGGCTACGACGTTGAGATGCTGCGCAAGGGTGGCCGCAAGCCGGTCGGCGACGGGCCGGGCCGGGTCGTCCCGGTCCGTCTCGACGCAACGCTGCTGGCCCAACTCGACGGCCGGGCCGAACACGATCACCAGTCGCGTTCGGAGATCATCCGCGCCGCGGTCCGTGCCTACGTGGCGTGAAGGTCCGCGACTCAGCCCTGAAGCACGGCATCGATCCCGCGGACTCCATTCAGGCCGCCGAGCATCCGGTCTCCCTGCGTGACCTCGGTGACGACCCGCATCGCCAACTCCGCCTCGGGTTCGACACGCACGGTCGCATCCTGGAGGTGATCGTGCTGACCGGAGACGGCGGGGATCAAATGCTCATCCACGACATGGAGGCACGCCAGCAGTACCTCGCCCTGCTCGACTGACGTCGCAGTCAGTCGTCCGTTTCAAGAAGTGTGAAGGTTGCCCCGACCATCGCCGGAATCACGTCCGACGAATTGAGGTCGGTCGCGACGGCCACGTCAGCATCGAATCCCCGGCTCGAAAGTTCCCGACCCCCAACGCTGTCCCGCATCCAAGACTCCAGGCAATGCTCGCTCGCATCGAATAGGCGCGCGGCGGCCTGCGCTTCCGGACTGACACTCAACCCGGGGCTGAGTGCCAACAGCACCGAAATGATGGCGCCGGCCCCGAGGTGATCTTCTAGAGCCGGTCGCAGCGAATCGTCGCTCCCCCATCGCTCACCGGCGGCCACGACCGCCACCGAGCGGCCACGAGCGGCCTCGACGGCGAGGTGTCTCCCAACCGCTGCCGCGTTCCGAAGACAGCCAATGAGTACCGTCGAACCCACCTCACGCAGCGCGGCGGCGATGGTCGAGCCATTGGGCGATGGCAGCACGAGCCTGGGTACTGGGTCACATGCCACCAGGCTGGCCGGCGAGAGCGACGGCGCAGGAACGGCTCCATCCTGGGTCGCTTCGAGACGACCAACCGCGAGCACCGCGTCATTCTCCCGAGCGAAGTCAGCCGCCCGAGCGTCCTTCCACGGGAAGGGAAGCACCTGCATCCCCCGCTCGACGGCAATGGTCACCGACGTCGAGAAGCTCAGGACATCGACGACCACGCAGACGTCCGCCAAGCACGCCTGCGCGCCGACCGCACCCCAGTCAAGTCGCACCAGGTAACTGCCCTGCCCATAGAGATCTGACACGGGCAAGACCGTACGCCCACGGCCGCGCTGCCACGCGGCAGATACGGCGCGACCGGAGGTTGATCGCGACTGTGCGCCACCAAAGCGAGCCATAAGGGGCTCAAAGTGAGCCTTAAGGCCGATTCTCGGCATTCGACCTGCTCCGGGGGAATCACATCACCGCAGGTCAGAGCCGGTTTTCGTCAGCAACGCGACGCATTCGACGTGATGCGTCATCGGGAACAGGTCGAAGGCACGCAGCCGAGACCAGGTCGTAGCCGTGCTCGGCGAACACGGCCACGTCGCGCGCCAGAGCGGCCGGGTCGCAGGCGACGTAGGCCACCACGCGTGGCCGCCGGGCGACGACCTGCTCGACCACCGGCCGGCGCGCCCCCTCCCGCGGCGGGTCGAGCACCACGATGTCGACCGGGTCGAGGGGCGCTGCGCGCAGGACCTCCTGGACCGCCCCCGTCGCCACCTGGACCGGGGCCGCGAGGCCGGCGAGGTTGCCGGTGGCGTGCGCGGCGGCGACCGGGTCGCTCTCGACGGCCAGCACGGCGCCCTCCGGACCGACCGCCTCGCCGAGGAAGCGCGCGAACAGCCCGACGCCGGCGTACAGGTCGAGCACCCGCTCCCCCGGCCGCGCCCGGACGGCGTCCTGCACGGCCGTCGACCAGCGCCGCGCGGCGCGCCCGGATGCACCTGCCAGAAGCCGTCGGCCGCCACCACGAACCGCGCGGTGGTGTCGCCGACGACGACGGTCTCCTGCACTGGCGGCCCGCCGGGACCGGGCTGCCGCGCGTCGGCGCGCGCGATCAGGCAGTCGTCGACCGGCACCACGTCGTGGGAGCGGTGCCGGCGCATCCCGCGCCGCCCGTCAGGGGCGCGCGCGAAGCGCACCCGGGTCCGCCACCGCAGGCCCTCCTCGTCGCCGGGCACCGCCTCGACGGTCACCGGGACCTCCAGCGCCGCCAGCCGCCGCAGCTGCTCGGCGACCACCTCCGCCTTGAGCGCGCGCTGCCGGTCGAGGCGCGACGTGCTGGAAGTCGCAGCCGCCACACCCGCCGGGCCCGGCCACCGGGCACGGCGCGGGCACCCGGTCGGGCGACGCGACCAGGACCTCGACGGCGTCACCACGCCAGAAGCGGTCGTCGTCGCCGCCCTCGGTCACCTCGACGACGACGCGCTCGCCGGGGATCGCGTGCCGGACGAAGACCACGCGGCCGCCCTCCTCGGCGACCCGGGCCACCCCGGCGCCACCGTGCGCGATGCCGGTCACCTCGACCTCGAACCGCTCCCCGACCCGGGAGCGGCCGCGCGGCCGGCGTCGCGGCCGCCGCCGGGGCTGGGCCGGGGTCAATCCTGCCCGCTGTCGCTCGGGATCTGTGGGTCGACGTCCGGCCGCACCCGGCCGCTGCGCAGGTCGCCCGCATGGGTCCGGCGCTGCTCCCGGTCCTCGCGCTCCAGGACGGCCACGGACGACCGCAGCTGGTAGGGCACCGAGATCATCATCACGCCCGGGCAGAACAGCAGCCGGGCCTTGAGGCGCAGCGCCGTCTGGTTGTGGAGGAGCTGCTCCCACCACCGGCCGACGACGTACTCCGGGATGTAGACCGCGACCACGCCGCGCGGGTTGCGGTTCCGGACCTCCATCGCGTAGTCCACGATCGGCTTGACCACCTCGCGATAGGGCGAGTGCAGGATCTTGAGCGGGATGTCGATGCGCCGGCGGTCCCACTCCTCCAGCAGCCTGTCGGTGGCTTCCTGGTCGGTGCTGACGTAGATCGCCTCCAGCACGTTGGGCCGGGCGGCCTTCGCGAACGCCAGCGCGCGCAGCGTCGGCTTGTGCAGCTTGGAGGTCAGCACCATCGCGTGCACGCGGGTCGGCAGCACCTTGTCCTTCTCGTCGCCGGCCAGCTCGGCCTCGACGCTGTCGTAGTGCTTGCGGATCGCGCGCATCACCGCGAAGAACGCCGCCATCGCCAGCAGGGTGATCCACGCCCCGGCCAGGAACTTCGTGAGCAGCACGATCACGAGCACGACCGAGGTGAAGGCGAGACCCACCGCGTTGATCACCCGGGAGCGCATCATCCGGCGCCGCTCGGCCGGGTCGCTCTCGGTCTCCAGGTGGCGCGTCCAGTGCCGGATCATGCCCAGCTGGCTGAGGGTGAATGAGACGAACACGCCGACGATGTAGAGCTGGATCAGCCGGGTGGTCTCGGCGTTGAAGACCTGGATCAGGATGATCGCCATCACGGCCAGGAACACGATGCCGTTGCTGTAGGCCAGACGGTCGCCCCGCGAGCCCAGCGAGCGAGGCGCGTAGCCGTCGCCGGCGAGGATCGAGCCGAGCACCGGGAATCCGTTGAAGGCGGTGTTGGCGGCCAGCACCAGGATGATGCCGGTCACGGTCACCACGGCGTAGAAGCCGGGCGAGAAGTTGTCGAACACCGCCTTGGCGATCTGGGCGATCACGGCGTTCTGGTCGTAGGTCGCCGGGTCGAGCGGCACGCCGTTCAGGGAGAGCCGCTCGAGCTCGTGCGGGTCGACGTAGCGCAGCCCCATCTCGTAGGCGAGCACGATGACGCTGATCATCATCGTGATCGCGATCAGGCCGAGCAGCAGCAGCGTCGTGGCGGCGTTCTTGCTCTTGGGCCGTCGTGAACGCCGGCACGCCGTTGGAGATGGCCTCGACGCCGGTCAGCGCCGCACAGCCGACTGGAGAACGCCCGGGCGAGCAGGAAGAGCAGCGCGAACGTCGTCAGCGAGCCTTCGTAGCCCGCCTGCGGCTCGATGGTCAGGTCGGCGCTCTCGACCTGCGGCAGGGTGCCCGACAGCAGCCGCACGAGGCCGTAGCCGCACATGCCGAGGATCGGCGACCATGAAGGCATAGGTGGGCAGCGCGAAGAACGTCCCGGACTCGCGGATCCCTCGCAGGTTCATCGACATCAGCAGCAGCACCATCAGCGAGGCTGCCGTCGCCCGTGGTCGTGGATCCACGGCACCGCCGAGGAGGCGTACTGCGCGCCGGAGGAGATCGACACCGCGACGGTGAGCACGTAGTCGACCAGCAGCGCGCTGGCGACCGTCGTGCCGGCCGTGCGGCCGAGGTTGACCGTGGCGACCTCGTAGTCGCCGCCGCCGCTGGGGTAGGCGTGCACGGTCTGGCGGTACGACGCCAGGACGGCGGTCATCACCAGCGCGACGGCGAGGCCGATCTTCCAGGACCAGACGTAGGTCGATGGCGCCGGCGATCGACAGCATGATGAAGATCTCGTCGGGGGCGTAGGCCACCGACGACAGGGCGTCGCTGGCGAAGACCGGCAGCGCGATCCGCTTGGGGAGCAGCGTCTCGCCCAGCTGCGAGCTGCGCAGCTTGCGGCCGAGCAGGACCCGCTTGGAGACGTCACCGATGCCCACGACCGGCAAGGCTAGTGACCCACCGCCGCCTGTCCGGGTCACCGGGCCCGGCAGAGGCGGCGCCGCTCCGGCTGGGATACCGTTCACTCGTGCACGTCGTGATCATGGGTTGCGGCCGGGTCGGCTCGACGCTGGCCCGCAGCCTCGAGGACCGCAACCACACCGTCGTCGGTGATCGACAGCGACCCCGACTCGTTCCGCCGACTCGGCCCGGGCTTCAACGGCGACAAGGTCACCGGCTACGGCTTCGACCAGGCGGTCCTGGAGAAGGCCGGCATCCGGCGTGCCGACGCCTTCGCGGCCGTCTCCAGCGGTGACAACTCCAACATCATCGCGGCGCGGGTGGCGCGCGAGACCTTCGGGATCCAGCAGGTCGTGGCCCGGATCTACGACCCCGGCCGTGCCGAGGTCTACCAGCGGCTCGGGCATCACCACGGTCGCCACGGTCAAGTGGACCGCCGACCAGGTGCTGCGCCGGCTGCTGCCGGCCGGCGCCGAGCCGGACTTCCGCGACCCGTCGGGCACCATCCGGGTCGACCAGGTGCCGGTCCCGGAGCCCTGGATCGGTCACCGCACCATCCACCTGCAGGAGCAGTCGCGCAGCCGGATCGCCTGGATCGACCGGCTCGGCGAGGGCATGCTCCCCAACCGCGACTCGGTGCTCCAGGAGGGCGACCTGCTGCACCTGGTGATGCGCGAGGAGAACGCCACCAACGCCTACGCCGTCCTCGCCCGCGGCCCCGAGGAGAGCTGACATGCGCGTCGCGATCGCCGGTGCCGGGGCCGTGGGCCGCTCCATCGCCCGAGAGCTGATCCAGAACGGCCACGAGGTGCTGCTCATCGACAAGGAGCCCTCCTCGATCAAACCCGAGCGGGTGGCCGACGCGGAGTGGCTGCTGGCCGACTCGTGCGAGCTGTCGTCGCTGGAGGAGGCTCGGCTCGACAAGTGCGACGTGGTCATCGCCGCCACCGGCGACGACAAGGCCAACCTGGTGACCTCGCTGCTGGCCAAGACGGAGTTCGGCGTGCCGCGCACCGTCGCGCGGGTCAACCACCCCAACAACGAGTGGCTGTTCACCGAGGCCTGGGGGGTCGACGTCAACGTGTCGACCCCGCGCATCATGTCGGCGCTGGTCGAGGAGGCGGTGTCCGTCGGCGACGTGGTGCGGCTGTTCACCTTCCGCAAGGGCAACGCCAACCTGGTCGAGATGACGCTGCCCGACGACTCGCCGTTCATCGGCCAGCCCTGCGGGCTGATCCCGTTCCCCGAGAACTGCGCGCTGGTGACGATCCTGCGCGACGGCCAGGTCTACCTCCCCGAGCCGGAGCAGCCGATCGAGGCCGGCGACGAGCTGCTGTTCGTCGCCCCGTCCGAGGTCGAGGAAGAGCTGGCGCGGCTGCTCTCCCCCGGTCTCCACCCGAGCTGACCCGGACCGACCGGTCAGTCCTCGGCGGTGGCCGGCGTCACCGGCGTGTGGTTGCGCCCCAGCAGCCAGCCCATCAGCGCCAGGGCCGAGAGGCGCAGCGGCCAGCCCAGGCCGTAGCGCAGCGCGCTCAGTGCCACCACCGCCGCCTCGGCGGACATCGCCCCCGACCAGCCGGCCAGCCAGACGGGCCCCTGCAGCAGCACCCCGATGATCCCGGGCAGCCCGAGCACCCAGGTGAGCCGGGAGCACAGGGTGACGACCTGGGGGTCCCGGCGCCACCCGGTGGGGTCGCCGGTCACGTTGCCGAGCATGAAGCCGATCAGCGGCCAGCGGGTCAGGCAGCTGACCGCCACCCCGACGGAGTAGACGCTGCTCCAGATCAGCCCGGGCAGGAAGAACGCCAGGGCCTGCTCGTCCTGGGTGCCGCCGGAGCGTCCGGCGAGGTAGACGAACAGCCAGCCGAGCGAGATGCCGAACACCGCGTTGAAGACGTACTGCGTCGTGCCCCGCTGGGCGATCCGGAGCAGCAACAGGCCGACGGCCAGCGCGGCGCTGGCCGTGAGCGCCAGCCGGAGGTCCTTGGTGGTCAGCCAGAAGCCGGTGAAGAGCAGGGTCGGGGCGGCGGCCTCGAGCATGCCGCGCCGGCCGCCGAGCGCCGTCGACAGCTGGCGACGGACCAGCGCCTCGACGGTCTCCACCGGGCTCTGACCGGTCGCGCCGTCGGGTCCGAGGGAGTCGGTCACGGCATCAGCTCATAGCGCGGGTTGAAGATGATGCGCGTGCCCTCGTGGCGACCGATCCGGCCGGTCACCTGGATCACCCGGCCCGGGGTGATCCCGGCGATCCGGCGTCGCCCCAGCCAGAGGACGGTCAGCACGCCGGAGCCGTCGTACAGCTCCGCCTCCAGGGCGGGCACACCGCCGCGGGGACGCAGCGTGACCGTGCGGAGCGTGCCGCGGAGCTGGACCGGATCGCGGTCGGGGGCGGTGGCGATGGCCACCACGCCGCTCTCCTCGAACTCCCGACGGAGGTCGCGGGCGTGCTGGTCGGAGCTGCTCGCCCACGATGTCAGCCGCTTGCGCAGCCGGGTCTTCTCCGCCATGGCGGCAAGGGTATCCGGGGAGACGGGACGCGGAGGCGGAGTGTCAGACGTCCGGCGGGCGGACGGCGGCAAGGTGAGCGGCAGCGGGTCGCCCGGCGGCATCGCGTGGCTCCCCCGGTTGACCACCACAGAGGCGAGCGTGTCGTCCCAGGCAGCGGCACCGTCAGGCTCGACGGCCGGCTTGCCCAGGAACGTCGCGCGCAGGAACCAGCGGGGGCCGTTGACGCCGACCACGCGGCTCGGCTGCACCGACTGGGTGCCGTCGGGAAGCTGGACCTGCTGCTGCATGAGCAGCTCGACGCCGAAGCGGCCCTCGCGCTCGGTGGCGGTGCCGCCGCGCTGGGCGACCTCCGCCTTGATCTGTGGCCGGGCCTCGCCCCAGAGGTCGCCGTGCCGGGGTGCGGCGAACGCGCGCACCTCGACCGCGCCGTCGGGGCCGGCGATCAGCACCGACTGCACCTCCTGCGTGGCCTCGTCGACCTGCAGCCGCACCTCGCGCTCGGCCTCCGGTGCGATCAGCAGCGAGCCCAGGTCGACGCGCTCGACCTCGTCGTCGACCTCGGAGACGTCGTGAGGTCCGTTCGCGGCACCCCCGTCGCCGTCGGCCTGGTCGGCCTCCGCGTCGAGCGCCGGCTGGTCGCCGACCCCGACGCTCTCACGGTCGTCGCCGACGTCCTTCTTGCGGCTGAACCTCACCCGACACCCTCCTCGCCGTCGCGGCGGCCGAACCCGCCCGTAGAACCGTATCCCCCGGCGCCACGCGGCGATGCGGGGAGGACGTCGACCTCGACGAACCGGGCCCGCTCGACCCGCTGCACCACGAGCTGGGCCACCCGGTCACCGCGCCGCAGCGTCACCGGCTCGCGCGGGTCGAGGTTGACCAGCAGCACCTTGATCTCCCCGCGGTAGCCGGCGTCCACGGTGCCCGGGGCGTTGACGATCGAGACACCGTGGCGAGCGGCCAGGCCGGAGCGCGGGTGCACGAGCGCGACGTAGCCCTCGGGAAGCGCGATCGCCACGCCCGTGGGCACCAGCGCCCGCTCGCCCGGCGCCAGCTCCACGTCGACCGCGGTCATCAGGTCGGCGCCGGCGTCGCCCGGATGCGCGTACGCCGGCGCCGGCAGCTCGCGGTCGAGCCGCTGCCACGCGATGTCGAGGTCGCTCACGGCGCCCGACCCTACCGGGCCAGCGCCGCCGCCCGGACCCGCACTAGGCTTCGCGACGTGCTCCCCCACGAGGCCGGCCGGCCGGACTACCGACGAGCGGCTGCACGCGCCGCTGCGCTGGTGGGTGCAGGGCACCATGCTGGTCGCCAGCGCCTGGCTGGCCGCGGCGGTCGCGATGCCGGTGGCCGGCGCCCTCGTGGTGGCCGCCGTCAGCCTGGGGCTGACGGCGGCTTTGCTGCTGGGCTACGGCGGTGCGCGCATCGAGGTGGGCGCGGGGATGCTCCGCGCCGGGCCTGCGGCCATCGAGTCGGGGCTGCTCGGGGCCGCCACGCCCCTCGACCCCGCGGGCACCCGCCGCCAGGCGGGGGTCGACGCGGACGCGCGGGCCTACCTGCTGCTGCGGCCCTATGTGAAGACCTCGGTCCGGGTCGAGGTGACCGACCCGGCCGACCCGACGCCGTACTGGCTGCTGAGCAGTCGGCACCCGCAGGCGCTGGCGGCCGCGCTCGACGCGGCCACCGGTAGGCTCGCGGCCAGACAGCTCACCGGGGAGGACTGAGGACTGATGGCGAGCAACAGCTCGAAGATCTGGACGGCTTTCAGCCTCGGCTCCGCGCTCCTCGCGGCGGCCGCGGCCAAGAAGGGGCTCAACACCTCGTGGCGCGTCGCCACGGGCAAGAACCCGCCGGCCAACCCGGCGGATCCCGACGTCGACCTCTGGGAGGCCGTCGCGTGGGCCGCAGTGAGCGGCACGATCATCGGGCTGGCACGGATGCTCGCCACCCGCCGGGCCGCCAGCTACTACACGCGGTCGACGGGCAAGCTGCCGCCCGAGCTCGCCGCGAAGCGCGACGCCGACAGGTCCTCGGCGCCGACCTACTGAGGCGCCGGGCGGCTCACGCGCAGTCGCGGCAGATGAGTTTGGCCTCGTCGGCCAGCTGGCTGCGGTGGTGCACCAGGAAGCAGCTCATGCAGGTGAACTCGTCCTCCTGACGTGGCTTGACCTCGACGGCCAGCTCCTCGTGGGAGAGGTCGGCGCCGGGCAGCTCGAAGGCCTCGGCGGCCTCCGCCTCGTCCTCGTCGACCTTGCCGGAGTTCTTGTCGTGACGGCGCGCCTTGAGCTCTTCGATGCTCTCCTCGGACGCGTCGTCTTCCGTCTTGCGGGGGGCGTCGTAGTCGGTCGCCATCGCGGTGTCTGCTCCTGGGGAAAAGTCTGCGTGGTGGATCGGGTGGATCGGGGGTGGGTCGTCGTCAGGCGCCAGATTGTGCACCATGGATGCCCCGTCGTGCACGCCGGTCTCACGTCGTGTCGGGCAACGGTGGGGAGCCGGGTCTTATTCCCGGGTCTCCTCGCTCACCAGCCCGGCCTCGCGGACGGCAGCGAGGAACTCGTCGAAGCCGTGCTCCGGGGCACACACCATGAGGGTGAGACCACCGATGCCGGTCATCAGCGCCGTCCGCGCCCCGGCCTCGCGCGCGACCAGGCCGCCGGCGGCGTGGTCCCACGCGTGCAGGCCTTCCTCGACGTAGCCGTCGGCCGCTCCCTCGGCCACGTGGCACAGGTCGAGCGCCGCCGAGCCGGGCCGCCGGATGTCGCGCACGACCGGAAGCAGCCGGGCGATGGCCTGGGCCTGGAGGGTGCGCACCGGCGGCTCGTAGTTGAAGCCGGTGATGACCAGCCGCTGGGACAGCGGCGCCGGCCCGCGCACCCGCAGCGGGGCGCCGTCGCGATGGGCTCCCCCGCCGAGCACGGCCCAGTAGTTCACGCCGGTCGGCACGTTGAGCACCACGCCGACCTGGGCGACGCCGTCGACCTCGGCGGCGATCGAGACGGCGTACTGCGGGAGGCCGTAGAGGAAGTTGACCGTGCCGTCGATGGGGTCGACGACCCAGCGGACGCCCGAGTCGCCGTCCTCCCGGCCGCCCTCCTCGCCGAGGAAGCCGTCGCCGGGGCGGGCGCCGAGCAGCCGTCGGCGGATCAGCTGCTCGCTCTCGTGGTCGACCTTGGTGACGACGTCGGTGAGGCTGGTCTTGGTGGCAGCGACCTCCACGCCGGCGGCGCGCTCGCGGCGGATCAGCTCGGCCGCCTCGCGGGCGACCTCGAGGGCGAGGTCGAGCAGCTCGGCGCGGACCTCGGGTGTGACGGCAGGGGTGGTGCTCACGAGTCCTCGCCTCCGACCGTCGGCAGCGGACCGCGCGCGTTGGCACAGCAGCCGACCGGGCACCGGTCGTGACCCGCGGCCAGGCTGCCGATCGACAGCCGCTCGGAGGGCTCTCCGCGCTCGGCGGCGGCGCGCTCGAGGAGCAGCTCGCGCACCAGCGCCACGAAGCGGGGGTCCACGCCGGGGGTCGCGGCGCGCACCGCCGCCATCTCCAGCTTCTCCGCGGTCGCCAGCGCCTCGGTGTCGAGGTCGTAGATGACCTCCATGTGGTCAGAGACGAAGCCGACCGGCACCAGCACCACGGCCCGGACGCCCCGCGCCGCCAGGTCCTCGAGGTGGTCGTTGACGTCGGGCTCCAGCCACGGCACCGACGGAGGTCCGGACCGCGAGCAGTAGACCAGGTCGTGGTCGACCGATCGCGAGACCTCGCGTCGCACCAGGTCGGCCACCGCCGCCGCGACGCTCTCGTGCTGGGCGACGTAGGCACCGCCGGTGGGACCGCTGACGTCGTTCATGGAGGTCGGGATGGAGTGCGTGACGAAGACCAGCCGCGCGTCGTCGCGCACCTCCGGGGGCAGCTCGGCGAGGGCGGCCAGCACCGCGTCGACGACCGGGGCGACGAAGCCGGGGTGGTGGTAAGTAGGTGCGCAGCTTGTCGAGCCGGGGCGCGCCCGGGACCGCGGCGGCCGCCGCGGCGAGGTTCTCGCGGTACTGCCGGCAGGAGGAGTACGACGAGTAGGCCGACGTCACGAAGCAGGCGGCGCGGGTGACCCCGTCGTCGCGCATCTGCGTCAGCGCGTCGGCGAGGTAGGGGTCCCAGTTGCGGTTGCCCCAATAGACCGGCAGGTCGAGCCCGTTGGTGGCGAAGTCCTCACGGATCGCCCCCAGGAGGTCGCGGTTCTGGTCGTTGATCGGCGACCGGCCGCCGAACAGGAAGTAGTGCTCACCGACCTCCTCCAGGCGCTCCCGCGGGATGCCCCGGCCACGGGTGACGTTCTCCAGGAACGGCACGACGTCGTCGGGCTTCTCGGGGCCCCCGAAGGAGACGAGCAGGACGGCGTCGTAGGGGCGCGGATCGGGGGTCACCCGGCCATCGTAGGTGGCGGTGACACAGGGATTCGGCGGCCGTCCGTGGGCGGCCCTACGCTCGCCGTGATGCTCACCCCCTTCCGCCGCGTGCTGGGCGAGCCGGGCGCCCTGGCGTTCAGCTCGGCCGCGCTGGTCGCGCGCCTGCCGATCTCGATGATCGCGCTCGGCATCGTGCTGCTGGTCTCGGCCGTGACCGGCTCCTACGCCATCGCCGGGTCGGTGTCGGCGGTGTTCCTGGTGGCCAACGCGCTGCTCACGATCCCGCAGGGCCGGCTGCTCGACCAGTGGGGCCAGGGGCGGGTGCTCGGCCTGGCGGTGAGCGTGCACACGGCCGCGCTGCTGCTGCTGGTCGCCGCGGTACAGGCCGGCTGGCCGCTCCCCGTCGTCTACGCCGCCGCGGCGCTGGGCGGCGCCACGCTGCCGGCGGTGGGGCCCGCGGTGCGGACCCGGTGGTCGCACCGCCTGTCGCGCCCTTCGGACGTCCAGACCGCCTATGCGCTGGAGTCGGTGCTCGACGAGGTGGTGTTCATCGTCGGCCCGATCGTGGTGACGGTGCTGGCGACCGGGTGGCGCTCGTGGTCCGGGCTCGTGGCGGCCGCCGGGGTCGGGCTGGTCGGCACCTTGGCGTTCGCCTCCCTGCGGGGCACCGAGCCGCCGGCCCGACGGCGCTCCGACGGCGACCAGCCCCGGCCGCCGATGCGGTGGGGGGCGGTCGCGGCGATCGCGGTCGTCTCGCTGATGCTCGGGACCACGCTGGGCTCCGCCGAGGTGATCACGGTGGCGTTCAGCGAGGAGGCCGGGGTCAAGCGCTGGGCCGGGTTCCTGCTGGCGCTGTGGGCGGCCGGCAGCCTGCTGGGCGGGGTGATCACCGGCAGCATCCCGTGGCGGCACGGACCCGGCGACCGGCTCCGCTGGGGCACGATCGCGCTGGCGGTGGCGATGGCGCCGCTGCCCTGGGTCGGCTCAGTGGCGGTGCTCGCCGGCGTGCTCTTCGTGGGTGGGTTCGCGATCGCGCCGACATTGATCTCGACCAACTCGCTGGTCGAGCAGACCGTCCCCGCGGCCCGGCTGTCGGAGGGCATGGCCCTGGTGCACACCGGAATCGTGGCCGGCGTCGCCCCCGGTGCGACGCTGGCGGGCCTGGTCATCGACGCGCGCGGCGCCTCCACGGCGTACCTCATCCCGGTGGTGGCGGCGCTCTTCGGCGTGCTCGCGGCCCGGCTCACGCCGCGCCCACCCGCCTCCCAGGAGCCTGGAGGCGCGCCGTCGCGGCGCCAACGCCCGGCGTCCCCGCTGGCGTAGGCTCACCCGCAACGCACGGCCGACCTCCGGCCCGCTGCACTCCGCGCCGGGCTCGAGGGGGCGGCCACGCTGACCGGACCCGGAGAACGGACGCAGGAGATGGAGCACCTCACCCTCGTGGGCATCAGCGAGGACAAGGCGCGCCTGCTGCTGGTCGACGATGCCGGCCGCGAGTTCACCCTCGACGCCGACCGTGAGCTCCGGGCCGCGCTGCGCGGCGACCACACCCGCCTCGGCCAGTTGGAGATCCAGATGGAAAGCGCCCTGCGTCCCCGCGACATCCAGGCCCGGATCCGCGCCGGCGAGTCCCCCGACCAGGTGGCTCAGAACGCGGGCACCACGGTCGAGAAGGTGTTGGTCTACGCCGGCCCGGTGCTGGCCGAGCGCGCGCACGTGGCCGAGCGTGCCCAGCGCGCCTCGGTGCGCACCACCGGGGGCGAGCCCGCCGCCCGCACCCTCGGTGAGGCGGTCGCCGCCCAGCTGCGGCGCGCCAACGTGCCTGCCGACTCGTTGGAGTGGGACGCCTGGCGGCGCGAGGACGGCCGCTGGACGCTCGCGGTGCCGCTGCCCGCCTCGGTGCGCAAGGGCACCGCCCACTACACCTTCGACGCCCCCGGCAACTACGTCGTGGTCGACGACGACGACGCCCGCTGGCTGGTGGGCGACCTGCCCGAGCCGGAGCGGGCGCCCAGCCGAGACGACCTGCAGTCCGCGCGGGCCCGCCGGCTGACCGCCGTACCCGCCGACGAGCTGCCGCTGGGCGAGGCTCTGGGCGACGACGCGATCGAGCTGGTCGCCGATGCCGACACCGAGGACCTCTCCGAGACGGCCGCCCGGCTGCGCGCCGCCCCGGCCCCCGACACGCTGGGCCAGGAGCCGCCGGCCGAGGCGTTCCTCGACAGCGTCCTCGACCGGCAGAACCCCCACCGATCGACCCCGGAGCCGGTCGTGGACGGTGCGTCGGCGGTCGACGACGCGTCGGTGGAGGCCGACGACGAGCCCGACCACCCCGCTCCCCAGCGGCGCGAGGTGAAGAAGACGCGCGGCCGGGCATCGGTGCCGAGCTGGGACGAGATCATGTTCGGCGGCGGCTCCTCGGAGTGAGCCGGTCGCCGAGGGCGACCGTCAGCCGCCCTCGACCGGCCGCGCGGGGTCGGTGATCCACCCCGACCACGAGCCCGGGTAGAGCGCCGCCCGCACGCCCGCCAGCTCCATCGCCAGCACCGCCTGGGTGGCGGTGACCCCCGAGCCGCAGTACGCCGCCACGTCGACGCCCGCGGTCGCGCCCGCGGCGGCGTAGGCCTCCCTCAGGGCGCTCACCTCGCGGAACCGCCCAAGCTCGTCGACGTTGAGGGTGAGAGGAACGTTCACCGCGCCGGGGATGTGCCCGGCCACCGGGTCGACCGGCTCGACCTCGCCGCGGTAGCGCTCCGGCGCCCGCACGTCGAGCAGCACGCCGACGGCAGGCACGTCGCCCGCCTCGACAGTGGGCATCGCGCCCGGGGTGCCCTCGAAGTCCCCCGGCTCCGGCGTCCGCTCCCCCGTCTCGACCTCGCCGCCGGCGGCTCGCCAGCCCGCCCAGGCACCGTCGAGCACCCGGACGTCGGCGTGGCCGTAGTGCCGCAGCAGCCACCACGCCCGCCCGGCCGCCAGGCTGCCCCAGTCGTCGTAGACCACCACGGTCCGCCCGTTGCAGACCCCGGCCCGCTGCATCGCACCCGCGAACCGCTGGGGGCTCGGCAACGGGTGCCGCCCGCCCTCTCCCGGCGGCTCGGCCAGCTCGGCGTCGAGGTCGACGTACGCCGCCCCGGGGATGTGGCCCGCGGTGTACTGCTCGCGCCCGTCGGTCCGGCCCAGCTGGTAGCGCACGTCGAGCACCGTCACCTCGGCCAGCCGCTCCCTCAGCTCGGCCGGGTCGATCAGGGGGTGGGGCATGGGGTCATCCTGCCGTACCGCTGCGCGGGTCCGCCGGCCGAACGCCTAGCAGACGGGATCGGGTCGCGCTGAGTACCAAGGCGGAGCCATCCGCGGACTGGCCGGACCATCAGGGTCGCAGAACCCCGCGAGGGGAGTACGGCCATGGCCGACTCGATCGAGCACGGCCAGCCCCAGACTCAGGCGGACTGGCGCTGGACGATCGGCATGATCGCCGACCATGGTCCAGGGCGCGGTCGGCTACGACGCGACGACTGCGATCTTCGGCGCGGCCGCGGACAGCGAGGACTCCGCAGTCGCAGTGGTGCGGCGTGCCACCGTTGCGGTGTCCGGCGCGAGGCGATCCACGTCCACCCACGCGACGGCCACGTGTCCGGCGAAGGCGGCAACACAGCGCCGTCCGGGCGCGGTGCCGATCCTCGCGACGGGGCTGTGCGTGGATGCGGGATGAGACACGCTGGGCGGGATGGGTGGCGTGCCAGGGAGCCCTGGACGCGGAGCGCCGGCCTGATCGTCGCGGCCTCTCCGCTCCGGCAGCGACGAGCATCACGGAGTGGGCTAGGCCAACGAGTCGCTGACGTCTGGACATGCCGGTGGCCCCGCCGGTCGGGGTGTCGGCGGGGTGTGGGGCGGGGTGGCTACTGGTCGGGTGGGTCGACCGGCCGCAGACACGCTCGGTGGTCACCGGGCGTCGGGCGGGGTGACGTCGCGGGTGCCGGTGTGGTCGACGACCAGGCGGTAGCCGTGGGGGGTGGTCCAGGCGTAGACCCCCGGTTCGATGATCTGGTAGCGCCACGGGGTGTGGGTCTTCAACCGATGATGGCCCCGACACAACGGCGCCATGTTGCACGAACAGGTCGGGCCGCGGGCCGGGTCGGAGGGGTCGTAGGGGATCGCGTGGTCGTGGTCGCAGCGTCGCGCCGGCATCGTGCAGTAGGGGAAGACGCAGTGGCCGTCTCGTTGGTCGATGAGCTCCTTGAGCCGGTCGGGCAGCTCGTACTGGTCCACCCGGACGTGATCCTGCAGGTCGATGATCGGTTTGACGGTGACGACGGCGTCGGGGTGGCCACACCACGCCCGGATCGCCTCCACGTCGATGGGGGTGCGGGTGTTCTCACACCGCCCGACCGGGTTGGTGCCGGTGAGGGCGTCGGCGGCCAGGTGCAGGTAGAGGGTGACCGGCCGCACCGGCGACGTCGTCGTGGTGGCCGTGCCGCTGGACGCCGACGGGCCGGCCTGCTCGAACGACAGGGCCAGCTGGTGTCGGGACATCTCGCCGAGCGCGGTCGCCCGGCGGGCAGCCAGTGACTCCACCGATCCGGCGCGCTTGAGCTGCTCCGCCCCCGCGGCCAACGCCTGGTCCAGGTGCAGGGCGTCGGCCAGGTCCAGCTCGCCGTGGACCTCGACGGTGCCGGTGAAGGAGACCTGCTCGGTGTCGACCTTCACCTGCCGGGTGTCCGGCACCTCCGGGGAGGGGTTCTCCGGGTCCTCCCGCTCCAGGCCCTCGACCCGGTGCCGGGCCTCCAACACCAGGTGCTCCAACTGGGGCAGCGACACCCGGCCCGCGACCGCGGACGACGTGCCGGTCCACGAACCCCGCCGCCTCCTTGCTGAGCGTGAACGTGGCCTCGGCGACCCGGACCGCGCGCCAGGCCGGCACCCGACCCGCCTGCAGCTGTGCCCACAGCTTCGGCAGCCGCCAGGCGATCTCGAGCGCGTGCCCGATCAACCGCCGCCCCGACGTCGTGGTCACCCCGAGGGCGGTGGCGAACTCCGCGATCGCATACTCCCCGATCTCCGGGGCCCCGGCACCGGCCAGCGGGACCATGTGTCCGGCCTCCCACCAATAGGCGGCATCGCCGGTGCCGGTGGCCTCATGCAGAGCCGCCCACTCCACCGCCGCGGTCAGCTTCGCCACCCCGGCCGCCTGCTCCGCGACCGAGGCCGCGCGGGCGGCAGCCAACACCGCATCCGGAGACCCCGGAACCGGGACCTCCTGATGGTGATCGGCTGCTGAACTCATACGACAACTCAAGCAGGGCCCACCGACAATCGGGCCCGGTCAGAGCCCTCTGGTCCCACATGACGAGACAGTTTCGGAAGAAAGTTTCGGACGACCTCGCGGCACTTCGGGGCGGCCACCTTCGGGAGTCTCGGGCGCGACCTCCTCAGCCAACAGCGCCTCGCCACAGCAGACCCGGCAGCCGCCAGCAGACGGCAACCCCAGACAACCTCCGGCTCATCACTGCCAACCACACCAACCACAGCCCGCCGCAAGCCGCCAACGCGCCCGGTCTCGAGCCACCCGAGGCGCCTCCGCAACCGGTCACACCGCGCAGCCGGCCGGAGGGACCGTCCCCGCCATGTGACAGGATCACGACTCGTGGCGGAACTGCACTTCTTCACGGGCACCATGGACTCCGGCAAGAGCACCCTGGCCCTGCAGACCAACCACAACCACGCGCAGCGGGGCCGGCTCGGGCGGATCTTCACCGCCCACGACCGCGCCGGGGAGGCGATCCTGTCCAGCCGTCTCGGGCTGACCCACGACGCCATCGAGGTGGCCGACGACTTCGACTTCTGGCGCTACGTCGTCGACGCGCTGACCCAGGGTGGGCGGATCGACTACCTCATCTGCGACGAGGCGCAGTTCTACACCCCGAGGCAGATCGACCAGCTCGCCAAGGTCGTCGACGAGCTGCAGATCGACGCGTTCGCCTTCGGCATCCTCACCGACTTCCGCAGCGTGCTCTTCCCGGGCAGCGCACGCCTGGTGGAGCTGGCCGACCGGGTGCAGACGCTGCAGGTCGAGGCCCTGTGCTGGTGCGGCAAGCGGGCCACCCACAACGCCCGCACGGAGAACGGCGCCATGGTCGTCGAGGGCGAGGTGATCGTCGTGGGAGACGTCGACGACCTCGACGAGGAGCCTGCCGACGTGGCCTACGAGGTGCTCTGCCGGCAGCACCACCGGCGCCGGCTCACCGCCGCGCGCGCCAAGGCGGTGTCGCTCGCTCCCGAGCCGCTGCCGTTCGGCTCGGCCGGCTGAGGCCGGCCTCAGCCAGCGGTCAGCAGACCAGCACGGGGATGTTCATCTCCTCCGGGGTCAGCGACCCGTGCAGCCCGACCAGCGACATCTCGTAGCCGAAGTCGACGCTCGAGAACACGCCGAACGTGCCGTGGCAGGCGACCACCACGTCGCCCAGCCGAGGCAGCACCCGCGACGACGCCTCGCCGAACCAGCCCCGCGCGATCGCCTCCTCGCGGGTCAGCACGCTCGGCCCGCGACCCCAGCACCGTCCGCCACGCGTCGGCCACGTCGTCGACGGCCCCGCCAGCGCAGTAGAGGTGCCGGAAGCGCGCCTCCCCGCCCAGCAGCACCACGCCGTCGCGGAGCTCGGGGTGCTCGTCGACGTCGATCCGGTCGTCGACCGGCGAGTCGACCATGCCGTGGTCGGCGACGATCACCATCCGGACGCTCGGCGGCAGCTCCTCGCGCAGCTGCTCGGCCTCGGCGTCGACCATCGCCAGCTGCTGCAGCCAGTGGCTCGACGCGACGCCGTAGCGGTGCCCGGTCCAGTCGAGGTCGCCGTCGTAGACGTAGGTCAGCGACGGCCGCTCGGCGGCGGCCGCGATCACCGCGGCGATCCGCTCGCCGACCCGGTCGGCGCCGACGTACGACGCTCCGCGGTGCGCCGCGATCGTGAGCCCCGACCGCGCGAACTCCCGCTTGTTGACCACCGTCACGGTCGACCCCGCGGCCATCAGCCGCTCGAAGACGGTCGGCTCCGGCTGCCACTCCAGCGGGTCGACCCGCTTGTCCCAGAAGAGCGCGTTGAGCAGCCGGTCGGTGCCCGGCACCCGGCTGGTGAAGCCGACCAGGCCGTGCGTGCCCGGCGGCAGAGCCGGTGCCGAGGGACGTGAGGCTGGTCGCGGTCGTCGACGGCACCCCGGCGGTGCCCCGCCGCCCGGACCGGACCGGCCCAGGAGGGAGCGCAGGAACGGCGCGGCGTGGCCGTGCGC
Source organism: uncultured Actinomycetota bacterium (assembly GCA_963719955.1). Lineage (GTDB taxonomy): Bacteria > Actinomycetota > Actinomycetes > Propionibacteriales > Nocardioidaceae > Nocardioides. The sequence goes on from CAVRDV010000002.1 coordinate 2,001,865, forward strand.
GGCGGAGCAGCTCACTGCCCAGCCCGTCGACCAGGAACACGACGTACGCCGGCGCGGGAGGCAGCGCCCAGCCCGGTGCCCACGGGCTGGTCGTCGACGGGCACGCCGAGCGCGCGGGCCACGGCGGGCACGACGTCGCCCAGCGACCGGTCGCCGTAGCCGGGCTCGACGAAGGGCTCCCCGGCGAGGTCACGTCAGGTCCGCCTGGGTGCCGTCACGCGGGCTGCGTGCGCGCGGAGAGGGAGTCGGCGAAGGACAGCAGCCCGGCTGACGGCGTCGCCGCCGTCGGCGGCGCGCGGAGACCCGCAGCGAGAAGTCGTCGCCCGCCAGGACGCCGGTGTAGCCGTGGTCGGCGTCGCACTCCGGGTCGCTGCAGCCGGCCGGCTCGAGGTCGATCCGGCTGACGCCGCCCCACCCGATCGTGAGCACGGCCTCGGCCGGCGCTCGGACGGCCCGTCGGCGGGGTTGGTGACCATCCGGGTCACGACCACCGAGCGGACCGCGGCGAGCGTGATCGCCTCGGTCGAGGTCGAGGTGTAGGGCTCGGGGAGCAGGTCGTCGCCGGCGTGCTCGTCGGTGTGGGCGAGGATCAGCCGGGTCGGCGTCAGCACGACGACCGTGAGGTGACGGCGCACCTCGTCGCGCTCGAAGGTCGGCTCGTGGTGGACGAAGAACGACACGACGTGCTCGCCGGCCACCGCGCCGGCGACCCCGTCGGCGACGACCTCGGGGTAGTAGCCGGTGTGGTCGATGGCGTCGCGCAGCTCGGGGCTGCGGTCGTGCTCGTCGGTGGTGCTGCTGCCGCATGGCCGCAGTCTGTCACGCCAGCGGGCGGGGCGGCGCGGGGGCTGTGGAGGGCCACGGACCGATGTCGCCCCGCGCGGCCTCAGTCGGGGATCGTGTCGCCCGCCTGGGTGGCCATCCGCCGCACGAACCAGTCCGAGCGCGGGTCGACGACCGGCTCGACCCGGACCGAGCGCGGTCAGCACGCGTCACGCCGTCGGCGACCCGGCCAGCACGAGCGAGCAGCTCGAGCGCGCGGACCTGCGGCAGGTCGTTCTGGAGCTGGGCGCACCCGCAGGATCAGCCGCTCGACCGCGTCGACGTCGACGACCTCGCTGCCGCGGTAGCCGAACAGCATCGGCGAGGACTTGATCTCGCGCACCATCGTCGGCGGCGTCCGCGGCGCCGAGCGGCGGGATCCGGTAGGCGCGGTCGGCGAGCAGCTCGGTCAGCGGCCCGGCGATGCCGAACGAGACGCACCGGGCCGAACAGCGGGTCCTCGATGCGACGCGGATCGCGACCGGCACGCCCGGGCGGCGCGTTCTTCTGGACGACGAACCCGGCCTGCTCCGGCTCGGTGATCGATGCTCGCCGAGCGTGGTCCCAGGCGTCCGCCATCTCCTCCGGGGTGTCGATGTTGCGCCACACGTGGGCCAGGTCGGGACGCTCGCGCAGGTGCTCGGCGGTGGCCTTGAGCACGACGTCCCAGCCGAGCGCCTCGGCCGCGGCCGACGGCCGCCTCGAGCGTGTCGACCGGGCGGGCCTCCCAGCAGCTCGATGTCGTAGGCCGCCAGCAGCGCGGTCAGCGCTCGCCGTCGTCGAGGTCGTGGCCGTCGGGGTGCTGCGATCAGGATCTCGTTGACCAGCCGCTTGCGCGGCCGGCGGCGTCTCGACGCGCGCCGGGCTCGGCGCGACGTCCGTCGACGGGGTGCCGCAGCCACACGGCGTACTCGACGACGCGCGCGAGCGCGCGCACCGCCGCCTCGACGGCGGGGTACGACGGCACCGAGCCGCGACCGGCGGTGTGAGCCGGCGACGTCGGGCACCCGCAGCAGCTCGGGGACGCCCTCGGCGCCGAGGAACGACGAGACCAGCGGCTTGTCGGACTGCTCCCCCACCGCGGCCAGCACGTTGGCGACGTCCTCGCCCGAGACGTTGAGCGGCGGGATGTAGACCGCGACCACCGCGTCGATGTCGGGGTCGTCGATCGCGGCGTCGAGCGCGTCCTCGAAGTCCTCGGCGCGTGGCGTCGGCGCCCAGCGCGACCGACCGGTTGACCACGAGTCCGACCGCGGCGGCGGCGTCGGCCGCCAGCAGCCCGAGCGCGTCGGAGTTGCCGACGATCGCGACCCGGCGCCCGCGCGGCAGCGGCTGGTGGGCGAGCAGCTGGGCGACGTCGAACATCTCGTCGAGGGTGTCGACCTGGATCACGCCGGCCTGGCGGAACATCGCGTCGACGGCGGCCGGGCGGCGCCGCGATCTGGCGCACGGCGTGGCCCATCGGCACGCCCTGGGTGGTGCGCCCCGAGCGGACGGCGATGATCGGCTTGCGCCGCGAGACCCGGCGCGCGATCCGGGAGAACTTGCGCGGGTTGCCGATCGACTCGAGGTAGAGCAGCACGACCTCGGTGGCGTCGTCCTCCTCCCAGTACTGCAGCAGGTCGTTGCCGGAGACGTCGGCGCGGTTGCCGGCGCTGACGAACGTCGAGAGGCCCGAGCCCGCGGTTGTTGACCTTCTCGAGGATCGCCGAGCCGAGCGCGCCGGACTGGCAGAAGAACCCGGCCCGGCCGCGCGGCGGCATCAGCGGCGACAGCGACGCGTTGAGCGAGACGTCGGGGTCGGTGTTGATGACGCCGAGGCAGTTGGGGCCGATCAGCCGCAGCCCGTAGGAGCGGGACAGCCCGACCAGCCGCCGCTGCCGCTGCCGGCCCTCCTCGCCGGTCTCGGCGAAGCCGGAGGAGATCACGATCAGGCCGTGCACGCCCTTGGCGGCGCAGTCGAGCACGACGTCCTGCACGGCCTCGGCGGGCACCGCGACGATGGCGACGTCGACCTCGTCGGGGATCTCGCCGACGCTGGCGTACGCCGGCAGCCCGGACACCGCCGTGCGCCGTGGGAGTTGACGACGTACACGCGGCCGGTGAAGTCGCCGGTGACCAGGTTGCGCACCAGCGCCTGGCCGATCGTGTCCTGGCGGCGGCTGGCGCCGATCACCGCGACCGAGCGCGGGTTGAAGAACGTCGCGATCGAGGCCGACTCGGCCCGGTGCTCGCGGTCCTCCATCACCCCGATGGCGGTGTCGGTCGGGTCGATCGGGAACTCCAGCAGCATCACGCCGTCCTCGTAGCCGCTGACCACGCGGTAGCCGGCGTCGCGGAAGGTCTGGATCATCCGCCTGGTTGTCGGGCAGCACCTCGGCGACGAACCGCTCGACGCCGCGCTCGCGGCCCGCCTGCGCGAGGTGCTCGAGCAGCAGCTGGCCGATCCCGCGGCCCTGGTGGGCGTCCTCGACCAGGAAGGCCACCTCGGCCTCGCCCGGCTTGACCAGCGTCGTAGCGGCCCGACGGCGATCATCTGCTCCCCGACGGTCAGCACGAAGCGCCACCCGGTCGACGTGGTCGACGTGGGTGAAGCGGTCGACGTCGCGCTCGGAGAGCTCCGGCATCGGCGCGAAGAAGCGGTAGTACTTCGACTGCGTCGCGAGACCCGGGCGTAGAACTCGACCATCAGGTCCTGCGTCCTCGGCGCGGATCGGCCGGATGTGGGCGGTGCGGCCGTCGCGGAGCAGGACATCGGCCTCCCAGTGCCGCGGCGGGGTCACGGCAGGCGGCCTCGAGGGGTACCTGGTCGGTCTCGGTCACGCCGAGAATCTATCGCTGTCCGGCCCCGCCCGGCGTGCCCACGCGGCAACGGTTGGGTGAACCGGCGAGAATCGCCCCCATGGCACGGCGTACGACGAAGCGACCCGCTCCCCGACGACTTCGAGGAGCACATCCTCGACATCGACGTCAGCGACGAGATGCGAGTCGTCGTTCCTCGAGTACGCCTACTCCGTCATCTACTCCCGCGCGCTGCCCGACGCCCGCGACGGGCTCAAGCCGGTGCAGCGCCGGATCCTCTACACGATGGACGAGATGGGCCTGCGGCCCGACCGCGGCCACGTCAAGAGCGCCCGCGTCGTCGGCGAGGTGATGGGTCGGCTGCACCCCCACGGCGACGGCGCGATCTACGACGCCCTGGTGCGGATGGCGCAGCCGTGGTCGATGCGGGTGCCGTTCGTCGACGGGCACGGCAACTTCGGCTCCCCCGACGACGCCCCGGCCGCGATGCGCTACACCGAGTGCCGGATGGCCCCGGCGGCGCGTGGCGATGACCGCCTCGATCGACGAGGACACCGTCGACTTCAAGCCCAACTACGACAGCCGCGAGACCGAGCCCGACCGTGCTGCCGGCCGCGATCCCCAACCTGGTCGTCAACGGCACCACCGGCATCGCGGTCGGCATGGCCACCAACATGGCGCCGCACAACCTGGTCGAGGTCGTGCAGGCGCTGCGCCACCTGATCAAGCCACCCCGACGGCCGGTCATCGACGACCTGATGCGCTTCATCCCCGGCCCCGACCTGCCCACCGGCGGCAAGATCGTCGGCCTCGACGGCATCCGCGACGCCTACGAGACCGGCCGCGGCGTCGTTCCGGATGCGGGCGACCGCCCGGGTCGAGTCGGTGACGCCACGCCGCAAGGGCATCGTGGTCACCGAGCTGCCCTACAACGTCGGCACCGAGAAGGTCATCGAGCGGATCAAGACGCTGGTCCAGGGCAAGAAGCTCCAGGGCATCTCCGACGTCAAGGACCTCACCGACTGCGCCAACGGCACTGCGCCTGGTCATCGAGGTCAAGAACGGCTTCCACCCCGAGGCGCTGCTCGAGCAGCTCTACAAGCAGACGCCCGCTGGAGGACTCCTTCGGCATCAACGCCGTCGACGCTGGTCGACGGCCAGCCGCGCACGCTCGGGCTCAAGGAGCTGCTCGAGGTCTTCCTGCGAGCACCGCTTCGACGTCGTACGCCGCCGCTCCGCCTTCCGCCGCGGCAAGGCCGCCGACCGGCTGCACCTGGTCGAGGGGCTGCTGCTCGCGATCCTCGACATCGACGAGGTGATCCAGCTGATCCGGAGCTCGCGACAACGCCGCCGCCGCCAAGGAGCGGCTGATGACGGTCTTCGACCTGACCGAGATCCAGGCCGACTACATCCTCGACATGCCGCTGCGCCGGCTGACGAAGTTCTCCCGGATCGAGCTGGAGAAGGAGCAGAGCGAGCTGCAGACGCACGATCGAGGAGCTCGACGCGATCCTCGGCGACGACGCGCTGCTGCGCAAGGTCGTCTCCGACGAGCTCGCCGAGGTCGCCAAGACCTACGGCACCCCGCGCCGCACGGTGCTGCTGGAGTCGGCCGGCACCGCCGCCGTCACCGCCGCCGTGCCGCTCGAGGTCGCCGACGACCCGTGCTTCGCCCTGCCTGTCCTCCACCGGGCTGCTGGCCCGCACCTCCACCGCCGAGCCGCCGGGCTCGGGCGGCGACGCGCGCCAACCACGACGTCGTCGTCTCCGCCGTGCGCGACCACGGCCCGCGGCGAGGTCGGCGTGGTGACCAGCCGCGGCCGGGTGGTCAAGCTCGGCGTGCTCGACCTGCCGGCGCTGCCCGCCTCCGCCAACGACCCCCACCTGCAAGGCGGCCTGCCGCTCAGCCTGGTCGTCACCCTGGACCCGGGCGAGCGGGCGCTCTGCCTGACCACGCCTCGCCAGCGACGGCCCCGGCCTGGCGCTCGGCACCCGCGACGGCATCGTCAAGCGGGTCAACCCCGAGGTGCTCGGCAAGGACGACTGGGAGGTGATCGCGCCTCAAGGACGGCGACGAGGTCGTCGGCGCCGTCGAGCTGGCCACCGGCGAGGAGACGCTGTGCTTCGTCACCTCCGACGCCCAGCTGCTGCACTTCGCCGCCTCCCTGGTCCGCCCGCAGGGTCGCTCCGGCGGCGGCATGGCCGGCGTCCGGGTCGCCGCGGACCAGCGGGTCGTGTGGTTCGGCGCCCTCGACGCCGGACGCCTCCGTCGTGGTCGACCGCGTCGGGCTCCTCGACGGCGCTGCCCGGCACCGAGCCGGGCTCGGTGAAGGTCACGCCGTTCTCGGAGTACCCCGCCAAGGGCCGCGGCACCGGCGGCGTGCGCTGCCACCGCTTCCTCAAGGGCGAGGACACCCTGGTGTTCGCCTGGGCCGGGCACGGCCCCCGCCCGCGCGGCCGCCGCCAGCGGCGCGCCGGTCGACCTGCCGGAGGCCACCGGCCGACGCGACGGCTCCGGCGTGCCCGGCAGCCAGCCGATCGCGGGCTGTGCCGGGCCGCTGGCCGTGACGCTGTCGGCTCGTCCGGGTGTGGCAGGCTGACGCCCATGTCCGCCCACCGCCGCCGGCTCGCTCCCGGCTCGCTCCGGGTCGCCGTTCTCCTCCTGGCCGTGCTGACGACCCTGGGGTGCTCCGGCGGCGCCGACGCCGAGCAGGATCAGCAGGAGCCGACGCCCGAGGAGGTCGTGGCCCGGGCCAAGACAGCTCCTCGACGACACCGCGGGCCTGCGGCTGTCGCTGGCCACCGACGACCTGCCCGAGGGCGTGCAGGGCCTGGAGGCCGCCACCGGCGTCGCGACCCACGCCCCCGCGTTCGACGGCACGATCACCATCATCTTCGCCGGCTCGAAGGTCGACGTGCCGGTGGTCGCCGTCGACGGCACGGTGTTCGCCCAGATCCCGCTCACCGTGGGCTGGTCCGACGTCGACCCGGCGGAGTACGGCGCCCCGGACCCAGCCGCGCTGATGAAGCCCGACGAGGGCTTCTCCGCGCTGCTGGCGGCCACCACCGGGCTCGCGGAGGGCGAGAGCGTCCGCGGAGGCACCGACAACGACGAGATCCTCACGGAGTACACCGGCACCGTGCCGGGCTCGGTGATGGAGACCGTGATCCCGAGCTCCTCGGGCGAGAGCTTCGACGTGACCTACTCGATCACCGACGACGGCGAGCTCCGCGAAGCCCGGCTCACCGGCGTCTTCTACCCCCAGAGCGCCAGCATGACCTACACCGTCGACTTCGACGACTACGGCACCGAGCAGGACATCGTCGCGCCGTGAGCCGGCGATGACGCCGCCGGAGCGCGCGAACGCCGAGCCGGGCGTCTCGAGGCAGGCGCGGCTGCTGTTGTCCCTCGCCGCTGTCGCGGTGGCCTTCGCCGCCGCCGACACCTACGTCGTCGTGCTGGCGCTCCCCGACATGATGAGCAGCGTCGGCGTCCCGATCGACGAGCTGCAGCGGGCCGCTCCGATCGTGTCGGGCTTCCTGCTCGGCTACGTCGCCATGCTCCCGCTGATCGGTCGGATCGCCGACCTGCGCGGCCGGGTGCCGGTGCTGGTGCTGGCGCTGGTCGTCTTCGCGGTCGGGTCGTTCGTCACCGCCCTGGCCTACGACCTGCCCAGCATCGTCGCCGGCCGCTTCCTGCAGGGGGTGGGCGGTGGCGGGCTGGTGCCGGCCACGCTGGCGCTGGTCGCCGACCTCTACCCCGTCCAGCGGCGGGGAGTGCCCTTCGGGGTGGTGTCCGGGGTGCAGGAGATCGGCAGCGTGCTCGGCCCGCTCTTCGGTGCGGTGGTGCTCGCGGTGGCCGACTGGCGGGCGATCTTCGCGATCAACCTGGCCGTGGGGCTCGTGCTGGCAGCCGCGATCCGGGTGCTCACGCCGGTCGGGCTCGCCGGAGCCGGCGTACGACGGGGCGGCTGGCCGGACCCGGCCGGTGTGGGGCTGCTGCTGCTCGGCACCGCCGCCGCGGCCCTGGTCTTCACACAACCGGACTCGCTGCGCCGCGACCTCACCTGGGGCGAGCTCTTCGTCCCGTTCGCCACCGGCTCCCGCTGGGCCACGCCGGTCGGTGCCGTCGCCGTGGTGGCGCTGCTGCTCTTCCTGGTCCGCTGCGGTACGGCGCGGCGACCGCTGGTCGACCTCCCGGGCTGGTGGCGAGCGACCCGAGACGCCGACCTGACCGGCGCCCTGCTGCTGGCGGTCGCGCTGGGCGGAGTGATCCTCGCGTTCGCCACGGCCGACCCGCAGATCGAGGTCTTCTCCGACCGCGGCTGGTGGTACCTCGCGGTGGCGGCGGTCGCCGCCGCGGCGTTCGTGGCCCACCTGCGCCGGGCCGCGGCGCCCCTGGTGCCCCGCGGAGCGATGCGGCGGGAACCCGCCTGGGGGTCGCTCCTGGTCAGCTTCTTCGTCGGCGCCGCGCTCATCGCCGCCCTGATCGACATCCCGATCTTCGCCAGGTCGACGATCTACCCCGACTCCCAGCTGGGCGCGGCGCTGGTGCTGGTGCGATTCCTGGTGGCGCTGCCGGTCGGCGCGGTCGCGGGCGGCTATCTCACCCGGCGGCTGCCGGCCGGGGTCGTCACGGCCGTGGGCATGGGCTGCGCCGCGGTGAGCTTCCTGATGATGGCGCAGTGGGACGTCGACGCGCTGCGCTCCTGGACGGCCACCGTCCCTCTGCTGCTCGGCGGTCTCGGCTTCGGGCTCGCGCTCGCCCCCGTCAACGCCGCCGTGCTGGCCGCCACCGAGGACGACGTGCACGGGCTCGCCTCGGCGTTGGTGGTCGTCGCCCGGATGGTCGGCATGCTCGTCGGCATCTCCGCGCTGACGACGGTGGGCCTGCGGCGCTACTACACCGAGCAGGCCGACATCCCGCCCGTCCGCGAGGTATGCGAGGGGAAGTCGCGCTGCGCCGCCTTCAGCGACCTGCTGCGCCAAGCCGGCATCGCCCAGGAGCACACTGTGTTCGTGGGCGCCGCCCTCTGCGCGGTCGCGGCCGGGATCCTCGCGCTCGTGCTCTTCCGGCACGCGGCCACGCGGGCGCTGTCGGCCGGCGACATCCTGCGCACCGGCGGCTGAGGGGCAGCCCGCTCAGCCCAGCTGGCCGGTGCGGCGCTTCACCTCGTGCCACCACTCCTGGCCGGTGTCGAACGGCTTGTGTCCCGCGATCCGGTCGAACTCGATCACGCGCAGCTCACCACCGCGGTCCTCGTCGTGACCCACGACGCCGGGCGTGCCGCTGCGCGCCCCCGCGACGGCGACCGTCACCATGGAGGCGATCAGCTCGAGGTCGGTCGGGTTCGCCGGCGCCGAACGCGCGAAGTAGCCCGACTTCTGCACCAGGACCTTGTCGGCACCGATCCGCTCAGCGAACTGCTGGGCGAACCACTGGCCGGGGTTGATCAGGTCGAGCTTGACGTGCCCGAACGGGTCGCGGGGCACCTCGTCACCGGCCTCCTCCATCTCGCCGGACGATGTCGGCCACGCCGGCGCCCTCGGCCAGGAAGATGTTCACGCAGTCCAGCTCGTCCATCACGGCGCGGAGCCGGACCGACTCGGCGTCGAGGTCGATGTGCTCCTCGGGGACGTAGACCGCGTGGACGGCGTACCGCTCCCGGGTGAGGCCGATCGACGGCACGAACTCGGTCTCCTCGAGCCACGCCTGGTAGGCGCGCGTGGTGGCAGCGGTGAGCCAGCCACAGTTGCGGCCCATCACCTCGTGGACGATGAGGTTGCGCGAGCTGACGCCGTGCTCGGCCAGCACGTGCTGGGCGAAGCGCGAACCCTCGTCGGCGGCGGTCAGCGCCCCCAGGCTCTGCTGGATCGGCACGATGTCGTTGTCGATGGTCTTGGGCAGCCCGACGACGGTGAGCTCGTAACCCTGGTCCTGCAGGTAGCCGGCCAGGTCGGCGGCGGTCGTGTTGGTGTCGTCGCCGCCGATGGTGTGCAGGACGTCGACGTCGTCGGCCATGAGCCGCTCGGCGGCCACCTGCAGCGGCTCGGCGCCCTCGGGCACCAGACCCCGCTTGACCAGGTCGGCGGTGTTGGTCAGCTTGACCCGGGAGTTGCCGATCGGGCTGCCGCCGAAGCCGTGCAGCAGGTGGGCCCGGGCGCGCGCGTCATCGTCGATGACGACGTACTCGCCGCGGAGCAGCCCCTGGTAGCCGTGCCGGTAGCCGATGATCTCGGCGTCGGGCAGCTCGCGGGTGTAGCCCTCGATGAGGCCACCCACGGCCGAGGACAGGCAGGGGGCGTAGCCGCCGGCGGTGAGCAGGGCGATGCGACGGATCTCACGGTCGGTCATGGTTCCAGGCTAGTGGTGGGCCGCCGCATGCCCCCATCGGGTCGTCTCAGCGGGTGGGCGCTCCCGGGCGGACCGGCGGCCGAGACTCGGCTACCGTGGCCGCGTGGGTGACTTCGACGACCTCATCGCCGCCAACCAGACCTTCGCCGACCGCTTCGACCTCGGGGGCTTCGACGGCGTCGCCCGTGCGGGCGTGGCCATCGTGACCTGCATGGACTCGCGGATCGACCCGCTGCGCATGGTCGGGCTCACCCAGGGCGACGCCAAGATCTTCCGCAACCCCGGCGGTCGGGTCACCGACCAGGCGCTCGAGGCGCTGGTGCTCGGCGTGCACCTGCTCGGGGTGCGCCGGGTGATGGTGGTGCCGCACACCCGGTGTGCGATGGCCTCGGCCTCGGAGGCCGAGCTGCAGGAGCGGGTCGGCGCCTCCGCCGGGCAGGACGCCTCCTGGCACGCCTTCCATGTCGTGCGCGACCAAGCCGCCCAGCTCCGCTCCGACGTACGCCGCGTCCGGTCGCACCCGCTCATCCCCGAGACCACCGCCGTCGCCGGGTTCCTCTACGACGTCGACACCGGGCTGCTGCAGCCCGTCGACTGACGTCGCCGGCGCCCGGCCCCGCTGTTGCCGCGCTCGTCGACCCGCTGCGAGCTACGTCGGGTGAGGGGGTTGGAGGTTCACCAGGGTAGGCAGGCGAAGCCTCGCTTACCCAGGTGAGTTCACCCCGGGGAGTGACAACTCGCCTGCCTACCCTGGTGAAGCATCAACCCCCGCGAGCGCGGACGCGCAGGACGGCACCAGCGTGCGCTCGAGCTGTTGCCTGGTCGCGCGGTCGTCGACCTCGTGGAGTCGCGGTGGCGGGTTGACACGGTGGCCAGGTCCTCGTTAGTTTCCGTATGAGTTAATTAACGGATCTGGAACAATCGGAGATGGCGTCGATGGGATCGAAGACCGCAACGCTCGAGGACGAACGCCTGGACGAGACCTTCGCAGCGCTCGCGAACTCGACGCGGCGGGCGATTCTCGCTCGCCTGGCCGAGGGGGAGGCGAGTGTCGGCGAGCTCGCCGAGCCCTTCGAGCTGACCCTGCCCGCGATCTCCAAGCACATCAAGGTGCTCGAACACGCGGGGCTCATCACGCGTGGGCGGCGAGCCCAGTTCCGGCCCTGCACCATCGTCGGCGCACCGCTGGCGCAGGTCGCTGACTGGACCGAGCAGTACCGGCACATCTGGGAGGACCGTTTCGACCGCATGGACGACTACGTCCAGATCCTCCAGGACACCGACAACCGGAAGGAACGACTGTGACTGAGACCAAGGACGTCCGGATCGAACGCACCTTCGACGCTCCGATCGACCTGATCTGGGCGATGTGGACCGAATCCGAGCACTTCGCGAACTGGTACGGCCCGATGGGCGCCAAGATCCCCCGCGCCGACATGGACGTCCGCGTCGGTGGCCGTCGCCACATCGCCATGGAGATGGAGACCCCCGCTGGTCCGATGCAGATGTCCTTCGTTGGCGAGTTCCGAGAGGTCGACCCGAAGGCCCACCTCGTCTACACCGAGTCCATGGCCGATCCCGACGGCAACGCCATGACCGCCGAACAGATGGGCATGCCCCCCGGCACACCGATGGAAGCCTCAATCGTGGTCGACCTCACCGACCTCGGGGACCGCACCCGAATGGTGATGACCCACGTCGGCGTGGCCGCCGACTCGCCAGGCGCCCAGGGCTGGGCCATGGCGATCGACAAGCTGGCGGCGCGTGTCGCCGCGATCGCCGCTCCAGCGCCGCAATGACCATGCAGGACTGCCGTCGCAGGGTCGTCGTCGGTGCGGCGCCATCCGGCGGCGCTGCCGTAGACCGCCTGGGTGACAGGAGGAGCTGCAGGCGGTGGACTCCGGAGTCAGCGCCGCGGCCGCTCCGACCAGAGCCACAGGCGCACGCCCAGCAGCACCAGTCCAAGCAGCAGCAACGCCGTGAGCGTACCGACGAAGGCCACGCCGCCCGCCACGTCCGGCGCGGAGTCCTCGCACCCTTCACACTGACCGGCGGCGACACCCCAGGCGACGAGCTCGGCCAGCCCGAAGGCGGCCACGACCGCCACGACGGCGTACGCAGCGGCGTAGCCCATGGTGGCCCTCAGGCGCGATCGGTCCCGCCCCACGACCCGCGCCCCCTTTGGTGCGCCACCCGCCTCGATCATGCGTCGAGCGCCTCGACGTCGACGTCGTAGGCGCCCTGCACGATGAACTCCTTGCGCGGCGCCACGTCGGAGCCCATCAGCAGCTCGAAGACGCCGGTCGGCCTCCTCGGCGTCGTCGACGGTGAGCCGACGCAGCGTGCGCCGGCGCGGGTCCATGGTGGTCTCGGCCAGCTGGTCGGCGTCCATCTCGCCGAGCCCCTTGTAGCGCTGCACCGGCTCCTTCCAGCGCACGCCCTTCTTGGTGAGCTCGGCGAGCTTTCGCTGCAGCTCGTCGTCGGAGTAGGTGTAGAGGTACTTGTCCATGCCGCGCTTGGGGTTGGCGAGCTCGATGCGGTGCAGCGGCGGCACGGCGGAGTAGATCCGGCCCTCGTCGACGAGCTCGCGCATGTACTTGAAGAACAACGTGGCCAGCAGGCAGCGGATGTGGGCGCCGTCGGAGTCGGCGTCGGCCATGAAGATGATCTTGCCGTAGCGCGTCGCGTCGAGGTCGAAGCTGCGCCCCGAGCCGGCGCCGACCACCTGGATGATCGAGGCGCACTCGGCGTTCTTGAGCATGTCGCCGACCGAGGCCTTCTGCACGTTGAGGATCTTGCCGCGGATCGGCAGCAGCGCCTGGAACTCCGAGTTGCGGGCCAGCTTGGCGGTGCCGAGCGCGGAGTCGCCCTCGACGATGAACAGCTCGGAGCGGTCGGTGTCGGTGGTGCGGCAGTCGGCCAGCTTGGCCGGCAGCGCGGAGGACTCCAGGGCGCTCTTGCGGCGCTGGGTCTCACGGTGCTGACGCGCGGCGATGCGGGTCTTGGACGCGCCGACGACCTTCTCCATCAGCTGCTTGGCCTGCGCCTTCTCGGCGCGCTTGGTGGAGGTCAGGAACTTCTTCAGCTCCGCTGACACCACCCGGCGTACGACGGTGCGCGCGGCGGGGGTGCCCAGGATCTCCTTGGTCTGGCCCTCGAACTGAGGCTCGGCCAGCCGGACGGTGACCACGGCGGTCATGCCCTCGAGCACGTCGTCCTTGATCGACGTCGGCGTCGTTGACCCTGAGCGCCTTCGCCGACCGCATCACCTCGTTGAACGTCTTGGTGACCGCCTGCTCGAAGCCGCCGACGTGGGTGCCGCCCTTGGGGGTGGCGATCACGTTGACGTAGGAGCGCAGCTCGGTGTCGTAGCCGGTGCCCCAGCGGACCGCCACGTCGACGCTGAGCTCTCGCTCGACCTCCTGCGGGGTCATGTGGCCCTGGTCGTCGAGCAGCGGCACCGTCTCGGTGAAGGTGTCGGCGCCCTGGAGTCGCAGCACGGAGGTGACGGGCTCGTCGTGGGCCAGGAACTCGGCGTACTCGCCGATGCCGCCGTCGTGGCGGAACTTCTCCTCCACCGGCGTCTCACCGCGCTGGTCGCGGATCACCAGCTCCAGCCCCGGCACGATGAACGAGGTGTGCCGCGCGCGGTCGAGCAGGTCGTCGTAGACGAACGTCGCGTCCTTGGTGAAGGTCTGTCGGTCGGGCCAGAACCGGATGCGGGTGCCGGTGCGGCTCTTGGCCACCCGGCCGCCCTTGCGGGTCAGCCCGGACCTCGCGGTGAAACCGTCACCGGGGGCTTGGCCGTCGAAGACCCCGGGGACGCCGCGCCGAAAGCTCAGCCCCTGGGTCGACGGTGACCGGTCGACGTCGATGTCCATCCGCGCCGCGAGCGCGTTGACCACCGACAGACCGACGCCGTGCAGGCCACCGGTCGCGACGTAGGAGCCGCCGCCGAACTTGCCGCCGGCGTGGAGCTTGGTCGCCACGACCTCCACCCCGGGCAGCCCCGTCTTGGGCTCCTTGTCGGTCGGGATCCCGCGCCCGTCGTCGTAGACCTCCGCCGACCCGTCGGCGTGCAGGGTCACCTCGACCCGGTGGGCGGCGCCCGCCAGCGCCTCGTCGACGCCGTTGTCGATGATCTCCCACAGGCAGTGCATGAGACCGCGGGTGTCGGTCGAGCCGATGTACATCCCCGGCCGCTTGCGGACGGCCTCAAGGCCCTCGAGCACCAGGAGATGGGCTGCGGTGTAGGTGTTGTCGGCGATGGTGGAGCTCCTGCTGGTCCAGACGTGGGCGGTACGCCCTCGAATCTACCCGCGACACGCCGTACGCTCGGGAAGGCTCGCCTGCCGCTCGGACGGCGCCGCGGCGTCTACGGTGATCGGCATCCGCGTTCCCGGATCCGGTGCCCACCCGTGGAAATCCGGCCCCGGGGCGGGGGTGCCCGTGGTTGGATGGATGTGTTCTGCCCCACGTGGACGGCCGGGAATCTTGGGACCGGTGGCTACGTTGAGCCAGACACCAGATGAGAGAGAGGCCACCGTGACCACTGCTGTTGCCCCTAGCACCGCGTCGTTGAGCGCGGCGGACCGTTGCGACCGCTGCGGCGCCCAGGCCTACCTGCGTGTCGAGCTGGTGAGCGGTGGCGAGCTGCTCTTCTGCGCCCACCACGCACGCGAGCACGGCGACAAGCTGCGCACGGTGGCGGCGTCGGTGCATGACGAGACCCACAAGCTCCAGGACACCCCGGCCACCGCGTCCGGCAGCGAGGGCTGACCGCGCCCCAGACCCGACCCGGCCCCGGACCCCTGTGGTCCGGGGCCGTCGGCATTTCCGGCCCGCTGCGCTGCGGATCCGCCGGTCCGGTATGGGAGGGTGCCTCCCGTGACGCTCGTCGACGTGGCCTTCGGGCTGGTGATCCTGGTGGGGCTGATGGGGATCGTGATCCCTGTCCTGCCCGGCACGCTGCTGGTGGCGGTGGCGATGGTCGGCTGGGCCGCCGAGGACGGCGGTCGCACCGCGTGGCTGCTCGCCGGCACCGCCGTCCTGGTGCTGGCCGTGGGTCAGGTCGTGAAGTACGCCATCCCGGGCAAGGCGCTCAAGGCCACCGTCCCCACCTCCACCCTGCTGCTCGGCGGCGTCGGCGCGATCGTCGGCTTCTTCGTCATCCCCGTGGTGGGCGCCCTGGCGGGCTTCCCGATCGGGGTCTACGTCGCCGAGCGGGCGCGCGTCGGCGCCGAGGCCGCCTGGCCGTCGACCAAGGCCGCGCTGCGCGCGGTCGGGGTGAGCATCCTGATCGAGTTCGCGGCGGCGCTGGCCGCCATCGTGATCTGGCTCGTGGGCGTCGCGGCGGTCTAGACGTGGTCCCGCCGGGTGGCTACCCCCGGTCCAGCCAGCGGGTCCAGTTGCGGACCCCCTTGAACCAGTCGCGGACCGGGTGCGAGCCGTCCCAGAGGTCGACCATCTTGACGCCGACCCGTAGCTCCTCGGGCGCCCCCAGGCAGCCGGCGTTGACCCGGAACCGGACCTTGTCCTTGCCGGAGACGAGCTTCACCTTGTGCCCGCAGCTCAGCGGCTCCCCCACCGCCCGCCACTTCTTCATCCGGGTCAGCTGGTAGTCGGTGCCGGTCTGCAGGCCGGTGCCGAGCCGCAGCTCGGGACCCGGCTTGGACCGGTCGGTGTCGATGAACAGCGACATCGATGCCGGCCCGCCGTCGCTCTCGGTCACCAGGTCGGTGACCACCACGTCGACGACCAGCTTGGCGTCCTTGTAGTTCGCGCTCACCCTGCGGATGTCGTACAGCGACGCGGTCGCGTCCGCCGGGTCACCCGCGCTCATGCTCTCGGCGTACGCCGGCGCGCCGAGCAGCGCGATCCCGGCCACCAGGGACGCCGCGGCGAGCCTGGTCCAGGTCCGAACGGTCCTCGTAGTCATGTCTTCCCCCTCGGGTCGGTGTCTCCCCTAGTGGAGGCGGCCGGTCCCGTTCAGATGCATCCTCGGGCCCACGGGTTGCCTCCGAGTCCGGATCGTGACCCTCCCGAGGCGGGCCATCGTTGAATCCGGGGGCCAGAACAGGGAGGCTGGGACCGCACGTCGCCGATCCGAGGAGTCCCGATGCTGACCCTGCGCACCATTGCCGCGGTGGCCGTCCTCGCCGTCGCCGGTCTGGCGGCGTGCGGCGAGGACTCCGCACCGACCAGCGCCGTGGACAGCGCCAGCGCGTCGGAGTCCGTGTCCGAGTCGCCCTCTGAGTCGACCAGCGACACCCCCGCCGAGCCGGCGGCCGGCTCGCTCGCCGACCCGGCCGGCGACGTCAAGGTCGACGGCAAGACCCCCGACCCGCGGCCCGACGCGGTCGCCGACACCGACCTCACGGGCCTGTCGGCGACCTATGACGGCCAGCAGCTGGTCGTGACGATGACCTACGTCGAGGCCCTCGACCCCGCCGCCGTCGAGGACTACTACTCCGGGTTCGTGATCGACACCGGAGCGGGCAGGGTCGAGGTGGTCCGGCTCGCCGACGACAGGAAGCTCGACCTCAGCGACAGCCAGGACTCCCAGGGTGCCTGCGGCTCGCAGGCGCAGGACAGCGGCAACGTCACGACGATGACCGTCCCCGCCTCGTGCTTCGGCTCCCCCGAGACCGTCAGCGTGGGCGACGCCTACGCCACCAGCTCGATGGAGTTCGACGGTGAGTGGGTGATCGACTACGCCGGCACCGAGGACGCCACTGGTGGCCCGATGGTCGAGGCCGTCCCGCTCTGATCCATACGCCATGAGCCGCCCGGGCGCCGGCTCGGGGTCAGCCGCGCCGCACCCAGGACGTCAGCTCGCGCCGGTCTCCCAACCAGTCGTTCTCGTAGACACCGTCGCGGCCTTCGTAGGAGATGGCTGCCACGCGCACCTTGGCGTGCTTGCCCAGGCAGCCGCGTCCGAAGACGGCCACGGCCGTCTCCTGCTGCCAGTCGACGCGCAGCCGGGAGAAGCAGTCGAGCTGGCTACCGAGTCCCCATCCGCCCTTGCCGGTCGTGGCGACGAGGGCATCGGCGCCCTTCCAGAGCCCGGCCTCCATCATCAGGTCCGGCTTCGCGTCGGTGCCGCCGAGGTCGACGTACACATCGAGCCCCTGGATCCAGCGGTCGGAACGCTTCAGCAGGTCGTCGAAGTGGAACTTCACCTTCAGCCGCGCCTCGTGCTGCACCACGACGCGCTCGATGTCGGCCTTGATCGTGGTGTCGTCACCGTCCTTGACGCGAAGGCTGGCAGCGCTGGCCGGGGCGGCCAGCCCCAGGGCCAGACCGGTAGCGGCAAGGACGGCAGTGGTCGTACGACGGACAGTCATGGTCTCCCCCGATGGTCGCGTGGCTTGTTGTGGAGTGAGACGCAGCCGAGACCGAACTTGTTGCCGCGCAGCCGCAGCGAGGGCCCGGGACTCAGTCCAGGTAGTCGCGCAGCACCTGGGACCGGCTCGGGTGCCGGAGCTTGGACATGGTCTTGGACTCGATCTGCCGGATCCGCTCGCGGGTGACGCCGTAGACCTTGCCGATCTCGTCGAGGGTCTTGGGCTGCCCGTCGGTGAGGCCGAAGCGCATCGAGACGACGCCCGCCTCGCGCTCGGACAGGGTGTCGAGCACGGCGTGCAGCTGCTCCTGGAGCAGGGTGAAGCTGACGGCGTCGGCCGGGACGATGGCCTCGGAGTCCTCGATCAGGTCACCGAACTCGGAGTCGCCGTCCTCGCCGAGCGGGGTGTGCAGCGAGATCGGCTCGCGGCCGTACTTCTGGACCTCGATGACCTTCTCCGGGGTCATGTCGAGCTCCTTGGCGAGCTCCTCCGGGGTGGGCTCCCGGCCGAGGTCCTGCAGCATCTGGCGCTGGACGCGCGCCAGCTTGTTGATGACCTCGACCATGTGGACGGGGATCCGGATGGTGCGGGCCTGGTCGGCCATCGCGCGGGTGATCGCCTGCCGGATCCACCAGGTGGCGTAGGTCGAGAACTTGTAGCCCTTGGTGTAGTCGAACTTCTCGACCGCACGGATCAGGCCGAGGTTGCCCTCCTGGATCAGGTCGAGGAAGAGCATCCCGCGACCCGTGTAGCGCTTGGCCAGGCTGACCACCAGCCGCAGGTTGGCCTCCAGCAGGTGGTTCTTCGCGCGGCCACCGTCCTCGGCGATCCACTCGAGCTCCTCGAGCACCTTCTCGCTGATCTTGCCGCCCTTGGCGAGCTTCTCCTCGCTGAACAGGCCGGCCTCGATGCGCTTGGCGAGCTCGACCTCCATCTCGGCGTTGAGCAGCGGGACCTTGCCGATCTGCTTGAGGTAGTCCTTCACGGGGTCGGCCGTCGCGCCGGCCACCATGACCTGCTGCTCGGGCTCGTCGGTCTCGTCGGCCGCCGAGACGACGAACGCCTGCTTCTCGTCCTCCTTGATGCTGGGGTCGGTCGCGACGTCCTTCTCGAACTCCTCGTCGTCGATGTCGGGCAGCACCTTCTTGCCGTCGGGTCCGACGACGGGCTGGGCGACCTCGACCTCGAGGTCGACCTTCCCGGCGCCCTTGGCCGTCGCCTTCTTCGCTGCGGTCTTGGTGGCCGAGGCCTTGGTGGCCGCGTTGGCGGGCGGCTGGGCAGCTGCCTTCTTCGCCGCCGCCTTCGTCGCGGGCGCGCTCTTGCTCGTGGCCTTGGCCGCGGCCTTCCTGGCCGGTGCCTTCTTGGCCGGCGCCTTGGTCGCGGCGGCCTTCTTGGTGGTGGCGGCCGCGGCTCGTCGGGACCCGCTGACCACCTCGACCACGATGCCCTCGGCCGCCAGCTGGCCGACCAGCGGCTTGAGCTGGCTCACGGTGAGGCCGGCCTCGTCGGCGGCCAGGCGCACCTGCTCCGGGTCGAGGATGCCTCGGGTGCGTCCGGCCCTGGTCAGGGCCTTCAGGGCGGGATGGGCGAACACATCAGCGGGAAGCGACGTACGTGGCTTCGAGGACACGAAAACCTCTCGTCAAAAGGCACGGGGGCGCGGCGAAGCCCGGTGGTGTCAAGGCCGCTGGGCCATTGTGCCACGGCCCCGGTGAGGACTCGGAATCCGCCCTCGGGCTGATGAGCGCAACGGTGCGGAGCCCGGCCTCAGCCTTGGTTCGCCGCAGCCTTCATCTGCTTCTTGTGGTCGCGCACCTTCTGCAGCGAGGCCGGGTCGACGACGTCTGCCACCGACCGGAATCCGGGCTCGGCATAGCCGCCGGCGGCCTGCTCCCACCCCTCCGGGCGGACGTCGAGCTGCTTGGCCAGCAGCGCCACGAAGATCTGCGCCTTCTGCTTGCCGAAGCCGGGCAGGGCGGTGAGCCGGCGCATCAGCTCGCGGCCGGAGTCGGCCCCCTGCCACAGCGCCGCGGCGTGGCCGTCGTAGTCGTCGACGACGAGCGTTGCCAGCGCCTGCAGCCGTGCCGCCATCGAGCCCGGGAACCGGTGGATGGCCGGCGGCGTGGCGCACAGCGCCGCGAACTTCTCGGGGTCCGCCTCGGCGATCCGCCGCGGGTCGAGCGTGCCGAACCGGTCGAGCACCTTCGCCGGCCCACGGAAAGCGTGCTCCATGGGGTACTGCTGGTCGAGCATCATCCCGACGAGCAGCGCGAACGGGTCGTCGGTCAGCACCCGGTCGGCGGCGGCGTCGCCGGTGATCTGGATCGCCATGGAAGAAGGCGTCAGTCCTGGGCGGCCTTGACCGCGAGGACCGGGCAGTGCGCGTCGAGCAGCACCCGCTGCGCGTTGCTGCCGAGGATCAGCTTGCCCACCGGAGAGCGCCGACGCAGCCCGATCACGATCAGCTCGGCGTCGTTGGCCTCGGCGAGGCTGATCAGATCCTCGGACGGCTCGAAGCCGCGGACCAGATGGCGGACGTCGTGCTCGACACCACTGTCGGCGAGCAGACTCTGCACCTTGGCCAGCGCCTCCTCGGCGTGGATGGACGCCTCACCGTCGAACTCGTCGCCGCCACGGTGCGAGCTGACGACGACCAGCTTGCTCTCGCGAAGCCGGGCCTCCTCGATCCCCCGCTTCAGCGCGGCCTCTCCCTCGGGCTTGTCGACGAAACCCACCACCACGGTCCCCATAGACCATCCTCCTCGTTCCTCGAGCCGCGCCGGCCCCTATGGGCACCGTATCGAATGGATCGGGCTTTCCGGCAGCCTGTGGACGGGTCCGGACGCTGCGAACGCGTGCAGGGCACCCTCGTGACCGTGGCCGGACTGACCGAACCCGTCGACCGTGCGGTGGCCGGCGCCTTGCGCGCGGCAGCGCTGGAGCTGCGCGACCGGAAGCGCACCCAGCGCTTCCCGCCCGAGGTCTCGGTGGGGGGCCTGGGGCGGCCGCGCCACCTTCGCGACGCCGTCGTCGAGCTCGCCGCCGCCGACGCTCTCGACCACTCCCTGCGCTGTGAGATGGTGGCGGCCCTGCTCGCTCGCGCGCTCGACGACGAGCAGCAGCCGGTGGCGTGGCTGGCGCGTCCCGGCCCGCTGTCCTGGCAGGACCTCGATGCGGCATGGTGGCCCGCGTTCGCGACGGCGTACGCCGAGGCGGCGGTGCCGCTGACCGCGGTGATGGTCTCCCGGACCGGGTGGTACGACCCGCGCAGCGGCCTGGTCCGGGAGTGGCGCCGACTACGGCACCGGGGTGCCGCTCGCCCCGAGGCGCCGCCGAACGAGCGACGCGGCTAGTCCCAGGTGTGCACCGGCTCGTTGCTGTGCATGTTGGTGCGGTACTCCCGCAGGACGGCGCGCAGCGCGTCGAAGCGGTCCTGGTCCTGGCGCGCCGCCATCTTCGACACGAACCACTCGGCGCCGTTGACGCCGGTCAGGCAGCGCTGCTCGATGATGCCGAGCAGCCGGTCGCGCTCGTCGGCGGCCACTCCCCAGGCCTCCAGGCCCTCGTGGGCCAGCGGCAGCAGCCGCCGCAGCACCAGCTCGGTCGCGCGCACCTGGCCGATGCCGGGCCAGTAGAGCTGGGCGTCGATGCCCGCGCTGGGCGGCGACATGGAAGTTCTCCTCGGCGGCACTGAAGGACATCTGCGTCCACAGCGGGCGCTCGCTCTCGGCCAGCGCCCGCACCAGCCCGAAGTAGAACGCCGCGTTGGCCATCAGTGTCGGCCACGGTCGGGCCGGCGGCCAGCAGGCGGTTCTCGACGCGCAGGTGCGGGACGCCGCTCGCGATGTCGTAGACCGGCCGGTTCCAGCGGTAGATGGTGCCGTTGTGCAGCCGCAGCTCGTGCAGCTGGGGCACGCCACCGGACTCGAGGACGGCCATCGGGTCCTCCTCGTCGGTGATCGGCAGCAGCGCCGGGAAGTAGCGGACGTTCTCCTCGAAGAGGTCGAAGACCGAGGTGATCCACCGCTCGCCGAACCACACCCGCGGGCGCACCCCCTGCGCCTTCAGCTCCTCGCTGCGGGTGTCGGTGGCCTGCTCGAAGAGCGGGATCCGGGTCTCGCGCCACAGCTGCTTGCCGAGCAGGTACGGCGAGTTGGCGCCCACCGCCAGCTGGACGCCGGCGATCACCTGGGAGGCGTTCCAGTACTCCGGCGAAGTCGTCGGGCGAGGTCTGCACGTGGAACTGGGTGCTGGTGCAGGCCGCCTCGGGCAGGATCGAGTCGGACGTCGTCCGCAGACGCTCGTCGGTGCCCGCGATCGAGATCGTGATGTCCTCACCGCGGGCCTGGAGGATCTGCTCGCTGAGCAGCTTGTAGCGGGGGTTGGCGCTGATCGACTGAGGGCCCATGTGCCCTCGGCTGCAGCGTCGGCAGGATGCCGATCATCACCAGGTGGGCGCCGACCTCCGACGGACTTGGCCTCGGCGTCGTTGAGGCTGCGGCGCAGGCTGTCCTCGAACGTGGAGAGACCGCGCTCGCGCAGCAAGGCCGGCTGCGACGTTGATCTCGATGTTGAACTGGCCCAGCTCGGTCTGGAACGCCGGGTCGGCGATGGCGGCCAGCGCCTCGGCGTTCTTCAGCGCCGGGTCGCCCTGCTCGTCGACCAGGTTGAGCTCGACCTCGAGCCCGGTCATCGGGTCGTCGGTGTCGAACGCCGACTCCCGCAGCATCCGCTCGAACACGTCGAGACAGCGGCGGACCTTCTCGCGGTGCCGTGTGCGGTCTGCCCGGGAGAACTCCTGTGCGTCCACCTCTTCGCCCATGTCGGCACCCTAGATGCCCGAGCGGCTCGCGCCCAGGGGCGACTCACGGACCGGGCCCCGCGTCGGCGAACGACGCGCCCCGGCGCCGGGTCAGGCGAGGTCACGGTCGGCGTCGGCGACCACCTGGGCCCAGCGCGTCGGGGGCACCGCGTTGAGCAGCAGGTCGGCCAGCGCATGTGCGCGCTCATCGTCGGGCTGCTCGGCCAGGCAGCGGTCGACGGCACACCAGGCCAGCGCCCCCTGGCCGCCGAGCCAGGCGGCGAAGCCGAGCTGGCTGGCGGGGCCGGCCACCCAGCCGGGCGGGGCCGCGCGCACCGCCTGGGTCCACAGGGCGGCCTGGTCGGCGGCGGTCTCCCGACGCTGCTCCAGCAGTGCCGCCTCCCACAGCACCCGGTCGCGCGCCAGCCGGAGCAACCGCGCGTGGTCCCTGTCGTGGAGGCGGCGGGACCCCAGCCCGCTGCCGGCGAGCAGCTCGCGCAGCCACGACTCCTCCGCGGGGCGCTGGGCCGCCCGGAGTGGGGTGTCGGGTCGCAGCAGGTCGGCGATCCGCGCGACGCGGTCGGGGTCGGCGTCGAGGGAGGCCGCGAGCGCCCGGCGGCTCGACCACACCACCTGACCCTGGAGCACGGACTGGGCCGCGAGCGGGTGGCCGGCCACGTCGTATCGCGTGCCGGCGCCACGGCCGTCCGCGCGCAGCGGGAACCAGCGCCGGCCGTCGGCCTGCAGCATCTCCACCACCTCGACGTCGTGGGACGCGAACGCGTCGAGGAGCGCCCGCACCATCGCGGTCCGCGGCCGGCGGGCCGAGAAGACGAGCAGCACCACCCTGCGCAGGTCATGGGCCAGCACCGGCCCGAGGAGGGCGCCGACCACCTCGTGGTCGTCGGCGCGCGACGCCGGCAGATCGATCCGCGCGTGGAACGCGTGGTCCCCGAAGGTGAGCATCACCAGGGACTCCTCCGGCTGGAAGCCCAGCACCAGCGGCGCCAGGGCCACCAGGTCCTCCGGG
This sequence comes from uncultured Actinomycetota bacterium, assembly GCA_963719955.1. Taxonomy (GTDB): domain Bacteria; phylum Actinomycetota; class Actinomycetes; order Propionibacteriales; family Nocardioidaceae; genus Nocardioides. Next base: position 2,025,021 of record CAVRDV010000002.1, read on the forward strand.
CTGCGGGCGGTGAACGTCGTCGGCTCCATGGCGGCAGCCTGCCCGCCGCGACCCCTGAGAGAAGCTCCGCCGGGTGCGGCTGTGGACAACCGCTACCGGCGGCACGCTTGTGGACGGCTGCGGGCGCTGGGCCTCGAGGGCGAGGTGCCGCCGCTCGTCCCCGGCGAGTGGCACGATCAGTCCGTGAACGACTTCTTCCCGGAACCACCTCCACCGGCGGACCACGACGACGAGCCGGCGCCGATCGCCTGGCTCAACCCGCCGGGGGACGTCCTGCCGGGCATCGTGCCGGTCGAGCTGCTTCTGGGACGGTCCGACCTCGCCGCCGTCATGCTCACCGGGCTGCGCGCCTTCCCCACGGGAGTGGCGATGACGATGCACGTGCACACCCGCGGCCGCCTGCCCCGCTTCTCCCTCCACGACGAGCTCTTCGACGGCCCGTTCGACCACAACCAGGACGAGGCCTGGCAGCGCGACCGACTGAAGTGGGGTTTCGAGTACGCCGACGGCCGGCGCGCGACGAATCTCGGCCCGTGGCCCGACCTCGGCTCGACCGACCAACCGCCGGACCACCCGGTCCTCATGGGCGGCGGCGGTGGGGGCGACGGTCACACGGCCGACCGCGACTACTGGCTGTGGCCGCTCCCCCCGGCGGGGCCGCTCATGGTCGTCTGCGAGTGGCTGCAGCTCGGCATCGAGCGGACCAGCAGCCGCCTCGAAGGTGCGGCGGTGGTCGCCGCAGCTGCCCGGGCCCGGGCCGTCTGGCCCGCCGACGGCTGATCATCCCGTGCGCGCGGCGGCCTCGGTCCTCCACCTCGACCTCGACGCGTTCTTCGCGGCCGTCGAGCAGCGCGACAAGCCGTCGCTGCGCGGCAAGCCGGTCGTCGTCGGTGGCGTGGGCGGCCGCGGCGTGGTGGCCACGGCGTCCTACGAGGCCCGCGCGTACGGCGTCCGGTCGGCGATGTCGACCCGCGAGGCGCGGGCACGATGCCCGCACGCGGCCTTCCTGACCGGCCGCTTCCACGCCTACCGCGCCACCAGCCAGGCCGTGATGGCGGTGCTCCGCGAGGCGTCGCCGTTGGTGGAGCCGCTGTCGCTCGACGAGGCGTTCGTCGACCTGGAGCGGTCCGACCTCCCCGACCACGACGTGCCGACCGTGACCGCCTACGCCCAGCAGCTCCGCCGCCGGGTCAGCGAGGTGACCGGCGGGCTGACCGCCTCGGTCGGCGTCGGCACCAGCAAGTTCATCGCCAAGGTGGCCAGCGACCTCGACAAGCCCGACGGCCTGGTCGTGGTGCCTGCCGGGCACCGAGCGCGACCTGCTGCGGCCGATGCACGTCACCGTGATCCCGGGGGTGGGTCCGGCCACCGCCGAACGGCTGCGCCGCGCCGGCATCCACACCGTCGCCGACCTCGAGTCGGTGAGCCTGGAGGAGCTGGTCCGGCTCGTGGGCCGCGCCCACGGCCACGGGCTGCACGAGCTGGCGCGGGCCCACGACGACCGGCCGGTGGTCCCTGAGCGCGAGACCAAGTCGGTCAGCGTCGAGGGGACCTACGACATCGACCTGACCGACCGTTCGCTGATGTCGGGGCTGCTCACCCGCCAGGCCGGCGAGGTGGCCACCCGGCTGCGCAAGGCCGGCCTGTCGGGCCGCACCGTCACGATCAAGGTGCGGCTCCACGACTTCACCACCCTCAGCCGCTCCACCACGCTGCCCTCCCCCACCGACACCGCCACCACCATCGCCCGCCTGGCCCGAGGGCTGCTGGAGGACCTCGACACCTCCGGCGGGGTCCGGCTGCTGGGTGTCGGCGTGTCCGGCCTGGCCGACTGGGTGCAGGAGGACCTGTTCGGCGAGACCGACGCCGACCCGGACCCCGGTGCGGAGTCCGATGGCAGCGCGACGGCCCTGCCGCCGACGGCACGTCAACGCGCCTGGGCGCCGGGCACGGACGTCCTCCACGACGAGCTGGGCGCGGGCTGGGTGTGGGGGTCGGGACGCGGCGTCGTCACCGTGCGGTTCGAGACGCGGGAGACCCCGGCGGGGCCGGTCCGCTCCTTCAGCGTCGACGACCCGCTTCTCCATCGGGCGCCGTCGCCCGACGACGCTGCCCCCGAGGCCGCCGGCGAGCGAACCTGACGGGGTCGCCGGGGCGCAGCTGGGCGCACCACGCCAGGTCGTCGGCCTCGACCACCGCGACGACCGGGTAGCCGCCGGTGGTCGGGTGGTCCGCGAGCATCACCACCGGCTGCCCGTCGGGCGGCACCTGCACCGCGCCCAGCACCAGCCCCTCGCTGGGCAGCTCGTGGCCGACCACGCGCGCCAAGGGCGGGCCCGACAGCCGCAGCCCGATCCGGTTGGACGCCTCGCCGACGGCGTACTCCGTGGCGACGAGCCGCTCCAGGGCCCCCGGGCCGAACCAGTCGGCTCGCGGGCCGGGACGCACCAGCAACGGTGCGCCACCCCGCTCCGGCGCTGGTACGTCGACCGGTCGCGGCGGTCGGGCCGGCCCGACCGGCAGCCGCACGCCGGCCACCACCGCCGGCGGACCCACCCAGGCCAGGGTGTCGGTCGACCGCGACCCGAGCACGGGGTCCACCGCCACCGCGCCGGCCACCGCGAGATAGCTGCGCACACCGCGCGTCGCCGGGCCCACGGTCAGGACGGCACCGGCAGGCACCGAGACCGGCTCCGCGAACGGTCGGGCCCAGCCGTCGACGTCGACCCCGCAGGCAGCTCCGGTGACCGCCACCGTGACGGCCCGCAGCGCCCGCACCGACACCCCGAGGAGCGTGGTCTCCAGCAGAGCGGCGCCCGGCGCGTTGCCGACCAGGCGGTTCGCCAGCGCGGCGGCCGGCCGGTCCAGCGGGCCGGCTCGCGGCACTCCCAGATGGGCGAGACCGGGCCGGCCGTCGTCCTGCACCGTCACCAGACCCTCGGCCCGGATCACCTCGAGCGTCATCGCGGCACGACGATCCGCACCCGTGTGCCCGGCGACAGCAGCGCCGGCGGGTCGCGGTCGGGGTCCCAGAGCGCCGCGTCGGTGCGACCCAGCAGCCGCCACCCGCCCGGCGACCCGGTCGGGTAGACGCCGGTCCAGGCGTCAGCGATGCCGACGGCCCCGGCCGGCACCCGGCGGCGCGGCGTCTCCAGGCGGGGCACGGCGAGCTCGCCGGGCAGTCCCGCGAGGTAGGGGAATCCGGGCGCGAAGCCGCAGAAGGCGACGGTGAGCTCCACCGCGGCGTGGGTCGCCGCCGCCTCGCGCTCCGTCATCCCCCACCGCCTGGCCACGTCGGCGAGGTCGGGCCCGTCGTAGCGCACCGGCAGCTCGACCACCGGCGCCGGCGGGGCCGCGGCTCCCGGCGTCCAGCCCGCGAGCCGACGCTCCACCTCACCGGGGTCGACGACGCCGTCGAGCAGCACGGTCCGGGCCCCCGGAACGACCTCTTCGGCGAGGCCGGGCCGGTCCCGCAGCCAGCGCGCGAGCTCGCCGGGAGCGCTCGGCTCGTCGAGCTCGACCAGCAGCGCCCGCGCGCCGTAGGGACGGATCCGCACCCCCCCAGTATCCGCACCCCGCCCGGATCCGCATGGCACCGGCGGTCGACGCGGCAGCGGCGGCTGTGCCAGGATCGGTGGGCGAAATAGGGTGAGGGGCTCCAGATGGTATGAGCATCAGGAGCCCCTCGGCTTGACCGCTGCGGTGACATCACGGTCGATCGCGCTTCTCCTCCGGCCCCGCCGGCACCTGTCACCGGTGCGGCGCAGCGGGCGAACCCGCCGGATGGACCTTCGTTTCCACTCGATCCCCAGCCCCGCAAGCGGAACTGGTACGGAGAGTTCTACGCCCCTGCCGAGGCGGGCGCAAGGGCCCATCGGAAGAAACTTCGGGCAATTTTCCGGTGACGGCGTGTCGTCCACAGAAGCGTCCCCTGCATCCACAGACGAGGCCCTGTCGTCCACAGATCCTGCTCCAAGCTGTGGACAACGCAGCGGTCAGAGGCCGGCCAGTCGGAACCCCGCGTCGAGCAGCGCGCGGCGCACGGCTCTCGCGTGCTCGACCGCTCCCGGGGTGTCCCCGTGCAGGCAGACCGAGTCGACCCCGCGGGCCAGCTCGAGCGCCCGCCGGGCGATCTCCGCGGTGTCGGTCAGCACCGCCCCGGGCCGGTCGCGGGGGACCAGGCCTCCGTCGGGGAGGTACCCCCGGTCGGGAAAGCCCTCGTGCCAGGCCTGCCGCTGCGCCGCGGCCGCAAGCTCGAGCAGGACCGCCCCCGGCAGGCCGAGCACCGGCAGGGACCCGGAGCCGTCGAGCACGGCCCGCGCCTGGTCGGGGTCGCGGGCGACCCGATGGTAGAGCGCACCGTGGGGCTTGACGTAGCGCACGCCGATGCCGGCCTCCTCGGCCAGGGCCGACAGCGTGCCGACCTGGGCGGCGACCTGCTCGCGCAGCACGGCGTAGGGCACGTCGCGCGGCACCCGGCCGAAGCCCGCCCGGTCGTCGTAGGACACCTGCGCGCCCACCGACACCCCGCGCCGAGCCGCCTCGGCGCACACGGCGCGCATGATCGCCGGCGAGCCGGCGTGGTAGCCGCAGGCGACGTTGGCCGAGGTCACCACGGCGAGCAGGGCGGCGTCGTCGGTCACCTCCTCGCCGAGGTCGGCGTTGAGGTCGACGACCAGTTCCTCAGGCAGCTCGCCAGGCAGCCCCACAGGTGGTGTCACGATGTCCATTGTCCTTGGCTACCCTCACAGCATGCAGCCGCCCGTCGCCGACCGCCGCGAGCTGCGGCGCACCCACCACGGCCAGGTCCGCGTCGACGACTACGAGTGGCTGCGCCGGAAGGACGACCCCGAGGTGACGGCGTACCTCGAGGCGGAGAACGGCTACACCGAGGAGCGCACCGCTCACCTGGCCGACCTGCGGCAGGCGATCTTCGACGAGATCAAGGGACGCACCCTCGAGACCGACCTCTCGGTGCCGCTGCGCAACCGCGGCCACTGGTACTACTCCCGCTCCTTCGAAGGCAAGGAGTACGGCGCCAGCTGCCGCGTCCCGGTCGCCGACGACCACGACTGGCTGCCTCCGCGGCCGGCGGAGGACTGCCGCCCCGACCAGCCCGCCCTCCCGGACGAGGAGCTGCTGCTCGACCTCAACGAGCTGGCCGAGGGGCACGAGTTCTTCTCCCTCGGGGGGTCGAGCGTCAGCCCCGACGGCGGGCTGCTGGCCTACTCCGTCGATGTCCGCGGCGACGAGCGCTACACGGTGCGGGTCAAGGACCTCAGCACCGGCGAGCTGCTCCCCGACGAGCTCACCGAGGTGATGGGCGGCGTGACGTGGAGCCGAGACGGGCTCGACGCCTACTACGCCACCGTCGACGAGGCCTGGCGTCCCGACCGGATCTGGCGGCACCGGCTCGGCACCGCGCAGGAGGACGACGAGCTGGTCTACCACGAGCCCGACGCCCGCTTCTGGGTCGGCGTCGGCCGCACCCGCACCGACCGGTTCCTCGTCGTGGCGGCCGGCTCGAAGACCACCACCGAGTACCACTTCCTCGACGCCGACGACCCGCAGGCGGACTGGCAGGTGTTCTCACCGCGGCGCGAGGGGCTGGAGTACTCCCTGGAGCACGCCGTTCTCGGGGGACGCGACGTGTTCCTGGTGCTGCACAACGCCAGCGGCCCGGACTTCGAGATCGGCGTCGCGCCGATCGCCCCCACCGACCCGGAGGACTGGCGCCCGCTGATCCCCCACGACCCCGCGGTCCGGCTCGAGTCCGTCGACGCGTTCGCCGGGCACCTGGTGGTCCACCAGCGCAGCGAGGGCCTGACCCAGCTGCGCATCCTCGAGCTCGGCGCCGACGGCGTCGTCGACGACTACCTCGTGGAGTTCGACCACGAGGTCTACACCGTGGGCAGCGGCGGCAACCCCGCGTTCGACCAGCCCGTCGTGCGGCTGGGCTACACCACGCTGGCCGTGCCGTCGTCGGTCTACGACTACGACGTGCCGAGCCGCGACCTGACGCTGCTGCGCCGCAGCCCGGTGCTGGGCGGCTACGACCCCGACGACTACGAGGAGCAGCGGCTGTGGGCGACCGGCGCCGACGGCGAGCGGGTGCCGATCTCGCTGGTCTGCCGCCGCGGCGCCCACGACGACGGGCCGATCCCGTTCCTGCTCTACGGCTACGGCGCCTACGAGGCCTCCATCGACCCCTACTTCTCCGTGGCCCGGCTCTCCTTGCTCGACCGCGGGGCCGGCTTCGCCATCGCCCACGTCCGCGGCGGCGGCGAGATGGGCCGCCGGTGGTACGACCAGGGCAAGCTCGGCCACAAGCGCAACACCTTCGACGACTTCGTCGCCGCGGCCCGACACCTGGTCGACACCGGCTGGACGACGCCGGAGTCGCTCGTCTGCGAGGGCGCGAGCGCCGGCGGGCTGCTGGTCGGGGCGGTGGTCAACCAGGCGCCGGAGCTCTTCGCGGGCGTCGTGGCCGGCGTACCGTTCGTGGACAACCTCACCACCATGCTCGACGCCTCGCTCCCGCTGACGGTGACGGAGTACGACGAGTGGGGCAACCCGGAGGCCGACCCGGAGGCCTACACCTGTCTCGCCGGCTACGCGCCCTACGACAACGTGACGGCGGTCGACTACCCCCCGATCCTGGCGGAGACCTCGCTCAACGACACCCGCGTGCTCTACGTCGAGCCGGCCAAGTGGGTGGCCCGGCTGCGCGCGACCGCGGTGGGCCGCCGCGACTTCCTGCTCCGCACCGAGATGGTCGCCGGGCACGCCGGGGTGTCGGGTCGCTACAAGTCCTGGCACGACCGGGCCTTCTCGCTGGCCTGGATGCTGGACCGGATGGGCCTGGCCGACCAGTCGCCGCAGGCGGCGCAGCCCGTGCCGACGCGAGCCTGATGCCCCGGCCGGCAGTGCTGCTCGACCTGGATCGCACCCTGGTCGACGTCCAGACCTACACCGACTACGACGCCGCATGGCGCGACGTCGTCGCGGTGCTCGGCGAGGCCGCTGACGACCTGGGTCCCGAGACCGGGTGGACCGCTGCCACCCGGGCGTGCATGGCCGTCCTCGGGCAGCTGCCCGCCGGCGACCAATGGCACGCCGTCTCCGGCGCGGTCGCCGCCCACGAGCGCGCCGCGGTGGCGATCTCGCGGCCGATGCCGGGGGTGGCGACCTTCCTCGAGGCCCTCGCGGGCGGCCCGGTCGGTGTGGTGACGCTGCTCCCGGTCGAGGTGGCCCGTGAGGTGCTTGCTCACCACGGTCTGACCGTGGACGTGGTGGTCGGCCGAGACCCGCACGTGCGCCCCAAGCCGGCCGGAGACGGCCTGCGCCGGGCACTGCACCTGCTCCGCGCGCCCCCCACCGGGGTCCGCATGGTCGGCGACAGCGCCTGGGACGCCGCAGCGGCGCGCGACGCCGGCGTGGGCTTCATCGGCGTCCACGCGCCGGAGGCGGAGTTCAGCGCGTTCCCCGAGGTGCCCGTCGCCCGCAGCCTCGTCGCCGTCCTCCCCCACCTGGGGCACACCTGAGGTCGCAGGAGCCACACCCGCTCCCCGCGGCCCCGCTGCGCGGACGCGGGCTCACCGGGGATCACTGAGAAGTCCCTGAGAGTTGCCGGCAGTGGCAACTTCTCGGGCGTGCCGCACGTCTGGGTGGGTACCAGGCAGCACAGCCGGAGGAGCGGGAACACCACACCCCCCAGCGGTGTTGTAGCCAGTGGGACCGACACCCGCGTGTCGACCCATGCAAGGAGGAGGAACAGCCACCATGGCAACCCGCACGGCAACCCCCGGGCGCGAGATCGAGGGACGCGACAGCGTCGGCCTCTACCTCGACGAGATCGCCCGCAACCCCCTGCTGGACGCCGCCCTCGAGGTGGAGCTCTCCAAGACCATCGAGGCCGGCCTGATGGCCGAGGCGCTGCTCGCCGAGGGCCGCGTCGGACGCCGGAAGGGCGGTGCGCCCGGCCACGCCACCCAGGAGGAGCTCGAGTGGCTCGCCGAGGAAGGCCGCAAGGCCGTCGACACGTTCATCACCGCCAACCTGCGGCTGGTCGTGTCCATCGCTCGCAAGTACGGCCGCGCGCAGATGCCGATGCTCGACCTGATCCAGGAGGGCAACACCGGCCTGATCCGCGCGGTCGAGAAGTTCGACTACACCAAGGGCTACAAGTTCTCGACCTACGCCACCTGGTGGGTGCGGCAGGCCATCACTCGCGGGATCGCCCAGCAGGCCCGTGTGGTGCGGCTGCCCGTCCACGTGGTCGAGGAGCTCAACCAGGTCGGCGGAGCCCGGCGTACCCTCGAGCGGCAGCTGGGCCGTGACCCAGAGCCCGCCGAGATCGCCCACGAGCTGGGCATGGACGTCGAGCGGGTCCTGGACCTGATGGCCTGGGGACGCGAGCACGTCAGCCTGGACACCCCGGTCGACGAGGACGGCGACACCTCGCTGGGCGACCTGATGGCGCAGGAGACCTCGCCGGGGCCCGACCTCGAGGTGCTCGACGTCGAGGCCCGCGCCCGGCTCGACCAGCTGGTCGAGCAGCTCGACGAGCGGGCCGCCGACATCATCCGCTCGCGCTACGGCCTGCTCGACGGTCGGCAGCACAAGCTCGCCGACATCGGCGCCCGCCACGGCATCTCCGCCGAGCGGGTCCGTCAGCTGGAGCGGGAGGCGCTGGCCAAGCTGCGGCGCTTCGCCGATCCCGACCTGGCCGCCTGAGCCTAGCCCTGAAGGGCCGCGACGACCTCCGCCACCTGCCGGCGGAGGTCGTCCCATGTCCCGCTGTTGTCGACGACGTACGTCGCCACGGCCAGCCGCTCCTCCCGGGTCGCCTGGGCCGCGATCCGGACCCCCGCCTCCTCGGCGGTCAGCCCGCGATCGCGAACCATCCGCTCGACCTGCAGCTCGGGCGGGGCGTCGACCACGATGACGGCGTCGAACGAGCCCGCCTGGCCGGTCTCGACCAGCAGCGGGATGTCGTGCACCACCAGGGCGCCGGGAGGCGCCGCGGCCTCGAGCTCCGCCGCGCGGGCGCGCACCCGCGGGTGGATGATCGCCTCCAGCCGCCGCCGTGCCGCCTCGTCGGCGAAGACGACGGCACCCAGAGCGGGGCGGTCCAGCGCCCCGTCGGGGCCCAGCACGCCGTCCCCGAAGGCAGCGACGACCTCGCCCAGCCCGTCGGTGCCCGGCGCGACCACCTCGCGCGCCAGCAGGTCGGCATCGACGACCACCGCCCCCAGCTCGGCCAGCAGCGCGGCGACCGCGCTCTTGCCGGCGGCCACCCCGCCCGTCAGCCCCACGCGCACCCTGCGCTCCTCCGCGGCCGCGCCCGGGGGCTCCGGCTGCTCGCGACGCTGGGCGTCGTGGCGACGGCGCTGCTCCTCGGCCCGCTCGCGCACCCGCCGCAGGAACTCCTCGTCGGCCTCCGGCGAGGCGGCGGCCGCGCGCCCGGGTCGGTCGTACTCCGGGAAGCCCGGCGCCGGGCGCTCGTGCCGCGACCGGGGCGTGGCGGTGGCGCGGGGGCGACCGGCGACCAACCAGAGCACCGACCCGATCAACGGGAACAGCAGCACCACCAGGAACCAGCCCAGCTTGGGCAGGGCCCGCACCCGGTCGTCCCGGGTGCCCAGGACGTCGACGAGGCAGAAGGCCCACAGGGCGAAGACGACGACGCCGAGGGCCAGCTCCAGCTTGATCACCGACACATTGTCACCCAGAGCGAGGCCGACCGGCCGAGCCACGCCAGGGGCTCTGCTCGACGGGTCGTCGCCGGCTCAGCGAGGCAGCACCTGCGAGGCATGCGGCCACGCCGCCGTGATCTGCTCGGTGCCCAGCCGGCTCGCCGCGGCGGCGTAGACGTCGGCGTAGTGGTGGGCCACCCGGGAGACCGTCCCAGCCGAGAGACCGTCGGACTTCGGGGAGCTGTTGACCCGGTGGTCGAGGTCGGCCGGGGGCGGCTCGATGCCGATCCGGGCGCAGAGGCGGGCGAGCGTGTCGACGTCGAAGAGGCGCTCGTAGAGCTCGACGGTGACCTCCTCGGACCCGAACGCCCGGTCGAGCACGGCGAGGGTGTGGTGGTAGCGGGTGCGCACCTCGTGGAAGGGGTGGTCGAAGGTGCGCAGCACCCGCTCCTCGACCGTCTCCACCCGGTCCTGCTCGGGGTGGTTGCGGTGGAACATCCGCTCGGCCGACCAGATCCGCTCGACCGGGTCGCGCAGCAGGAAGACCACGTGCACGCCGATCCCGCGCGCCGCGAGCTCGGCCTTGATCGCGGTGAAGCGCGCCGCCGACAGACCGGCGTACGCCGGGGTGAGGTCGGTCGTGGCGCGGATGCCCGCGGGTGAGAGCAGCCCCGCCAGGTGGTCGAAGTACGCCGCCGGGTCGGCGTAGAAGACCGCCCGCAGCAGGGCCGGGCCGTCGGGAGGCCGCGCCTGGTCGGCCCCGCGGGACAGCCGGGCCAGCGCCCGCTCGGCCTTGCCCAGCATCGTCTCGCGGAGACCGGCGGCCGACTCGAGGTCCAGCACGTCGAAGAGGTGGTACTCCTTCAGCGGGCCGGTCGCCACCTGCGGCGAGCGGGCGAGGTAGTCGTGCAGCCACGACGTGCCGGCCTTCTGGGCGCCCACCCCGAGCACGAGCGTCTTGGCGGGTGGGGCTGTCGCGTCCGGCACGGCCCCACCCTAGGCCGTCGTGGGAACGACCTCCTCAGGCGTCGCCGCCGGTGAGCTTCTCGCGCAGGGCCTGCAGCGCCTCGTCGGAGGCCAGCGAGCCGCCGCCGGTCTCGGGCTGCGCCTCCTCGCCGGTGGAGTAGGACGTGGCCTCGCCGGCCTCGACCTCCGCGGCGGCCGCCTCCTTCTGCTGCTTGACGTGCGCCTCCCAGCGGGCGTGGGCCTGGGCGTACTGCTCCTCCCAGACGGCGCGCTGGTCGTCGTAGCCCTCGAGCCACTCGCCCGTCTCCGGGTCGAAGCCCTCGGGGTAGACGTAGTTGCCCTGCTCGTCGTAGGTCGCGGTCATGCCGTAGAGCGTCGGGTCGAACTCGTCGACGTCGGTGGCCACGGCCGTCTCGTTGGCCTGCTTGAGCGACAGCGAGATCCGGCGCCGCTCGAGGTCGATGTCGATGATCTTGACCATCACCGAGTCGTTGACCTGGACGACCTGCTCGGGGATCTCCACGTGGCGCTCGGCCAGCTCGGAGATGTGGACCAGGCCCTCGATGCCCTCCTCGACCCGGACGAACGAGCCGAACGGCACCAGCTTGGTGACCTTGCCCGGCACGATCTGGCCGATCTGGTGGGTGCGGGCGAAGTGCTGCCAGGGGTCCTCCTGCGTCGCCTTCAGCGACAGCGAGACCCGCTCGCGGTCCATGTCGACGTCGAGCACCTCGACGGTGACCTCGTCGCCGACGGCCACGACCTCGCTCGGGTGGTCGATGTGCTTCCAGGACAGCTCCGAGACGTGCACCAGGCCGTCGACGCCGCCGAGGTCGACGAAGGCGCCGAAGTTGACGATCGAGGAGACCACGCCCTTGCGGATCTGGCCCTTGCCGAGCTGGGTGAGGAAGCCGTGCCGCACCTCGGACTGGGTCTGCTCCAGCCACGCGCGGCGCGAGAGCACCACGTTGTTGCGGTTCTTGTCGAGCTCGATGATCTTCGCCTCGAGCGTCTGACCGACGTAGGGCTGCAGGTCGCGCACGCGACGCATCTCCACCAGCGAGGCCGGGAGGAAGCCGCGCAGGCCGATGTCGAGGATCAGGCCGCCCTTGACGACCTCGATGACGGTGCCCTCGACGACGCCGTCCTCCTCCTTGACCTGCTCGATCGTGCCCCAGGCGCGTTCGTACTGGGCGCGCTTCTTGGAGAGGATCAGCCGGCCCTCCTTGTCCTCCTTCTGGAGGACCAGGGCCTCGACCGCGTCGCCGACGGTGACGACCTCGGCGGGGTCGACGTCGTGCTTGATCGACAGCTCGCGCGAGGGGATGACGCCCTCGGTCTTGTAGCCGATGTCGAGCAGGACCTCGTCCCGGTCGACCTTGACGACGGTGCCATCCACGATGTCGCCGTCGTTGAAGTACTTGATCGTCTCGTCGATGGCGGCGAGGAAGTCCTCCTCAGAACCGATGTCGTTGACCGCGACCTGCGGGGCGTCGGTCTCCGTCTCGGAGTGGGCCAGAGGAGTGGTGAGGCTGCTCGTCATAGGGGAACTGGGTCCTTGGGTGGATAGGTGTCGTGCGGGCATGCCGGAAGCCTGGTTTCACTACCGATGGTGCTGGTGCCCCGAACCCGGGATGAGCGCAGGGCACCGATAGCGAGCCCGGTCCGCTCTGTCCGTGACACGGGCAGACCTCTGGCGAACGGTAAGCCTACGCGGGGGCGGTGGACGGAGTCCAACTCGCGCGTCAGCGCACCTTCACCCGGACCCGGACGGCATCGGTCACGGTGCTGTCACGTAGCGACCGGGCCCGCACCTGGGCGACGGCGGTGCGGCCGGGCACGGTCCTCGACGTACGCCGCAGCTCCACGCGCAGCGTGTGGGTCTCCCCCGGGTCCAGCCGGGGCGTCTTGCCGCGCAGGCCGGTGAACGCGACCGCCAGCCCGCGGCCCTTCTTGCTGGCCACCAGCCCGAACCGCGAGGGCGCCGCACCGTCGTTGCGCACCTTGACCACCGCGACCACCTTGCGCTTGCCCCGCGGCAGCGTGGTCTTCAGAGTCTGCTGGGACACCCCGCCGTAGACACCCTGGCCGACGAGCTCCCGGCTCCCACTCAGCTTGACGAAGGCGTCGGGCTGCGGGACCGGCACGACCGTGTAGTCCCGGCTGACCGTGGTGGTGTTGCCGGCGCCGTCGGTGGCGGTGACCGTGACCTGATGGTCGCCGAGGGTGCCGGTGTCGATCGGGGTCACGTCGCAGGTCTGGAGCGTGGAGCCGCCACGGTCGGTGCAGGAGACCTTCGCCGAGGCCCCGGACCCCTGGACCACGGTGCCGCCGGACGGGACGCTCACCGTGACCTCGGGGTCGATGGCGTCGGGCACGACCGCCTTGGTGGCGCGGTAGGTGAAGTAGCGCTGCGTTTTCGCGGGGTTGGGGTCCGAGAGCTCCCAGACCGTCTGATCGTCGGCGTCGAACTCAGTCGCCACGGCGTCGACGTTGGATGCCCAACCGACCATCACCCCATCGTCCGCCAGCGGCTCGGCGGAGCCGGCGAAGATCGCGAGCCGCCCGCCCTTCTTGATCGAACGCACCGTGGTCGCCACCCCCGGAGCCCCGGCAGTGCCTGGCTCCAGGTGGAAGACCGCCACTCGGGTCGGCACCCGGCTGATCGGTGAGCCGCTCGGGTTCGCCGGGTTCGGGCAGAGGAACGGCGCCGTGCCCGACCCGTTGTCGAAGACCATGACGTCCCCGTTCGGCAGCTCGCTCGCCGTGTGCTGCGCGCACGGCCCGGCGGTGCCGTCGGGGAAGGTGAAGTCGCTGTCGCGGCCGCCGAGCCGCCAGACCACCTCGCCCGCCTCGAAGCCGTCGTGGGCGGTGCGCGCCACCTTGAGCACCGAGCTGGTGTGCCGGAACGACAGCAGCAGGTCGCCGTCGGCCATCACCTGGAAGGAGTTGATGTGGGCGTAGTCCCAGTCGCCGCCGTCGGTGGGCTCCGGCTGGACCGTCTCGGCGGCGATGTCCATGTGGTCGGCGCTGTTCCAGGAGAACAGCACGTCTCCCGCGGCGGAGAGGTGCTGGACGACCGCGTCGGTGTGGCCGTTGCCGTCGGACTCGTAGGCCATCAGGTAGTGCGAGCCGTCGGGCAGCAGGATCGCGTCGTGGCCGTCGGTGTTGACCAGCCCGACGGTGCGGTAGCTCGCCACCTCGGTGAACGTCTCGTCCAACTCCACCACGTCGACCCCCCGGCCGCCGCCCACGGCGGACCCACGCGCCACCAGGTAGTGCCCGTTGTCGAGCTGCTTGAGGTCCAGTGCCCCCGAGCTCTTGCGCACGTAGGCCGGCACCCCGTGCTCGTCGACGGCCGTCTCGAAGAACGGCGCTCCAGGCACGATCCACAGTCCGAGGGTGAGCAGCACGTGGCCGGGGGTCACCGGCCCGGAGGTCACGGCCTCGAGGGCCGGGAAGCCCGCCGGCAGGTAGACCAGGGAGTACGCCGTGGTGTCCCCGGCGTCGTCGACGAGCACCGAGATCTCCTCGCCTGCTTCGAGGCCGCTCAGCGTCGCGGTGCCGGCGGGCGCCTCGGCGCCGTTGACGCGCACCGTGGCCCCGGGCTCGGTCGCCACCTGGACGGTCACGTCGCCGGTCGCCGCCGTGGTGGTGACGGCGTAGCGCGTGATCGCGGGATCGAAGGCGGGGAACATCCCGACCTCGGTGCCCGTCACCGTGAGCCCCGTGACCGGCGCAGCGGGTGCGGCCGCGGCCGGCGCCAGGCCTCCCCCTGCCCCGGCGAGGGTCGCGGCGAAGAGTGCGGAGGCCGCGAAGACGGCGGTGAGCAGGCGCTTCATGGCGCACACCGTACCTCCGATCGGCCGTTGGACCGGACAATCCCGCGTCCGGCGGTAGGGTCGGCGGCGTGGAGGAGTTCGCGGCCCCGGCTCCCGTGCGTGTCGAACGCCGGCCCGTGAGCGAGGAGGAGTCCCGGCAGGCCAACGGGCCCGACTGGGACCGCTACGCCGACGAATACCAAGCCACCCACGGGAAGTTCCTCGGCGACGTCGGTTTCGTGTGGGGTCCGGAGGGCCTGACCGAGGCCGAGGCCGGTGTGCTGGGCGACCTCGCCGGACGCGACGTGCTGGAGGTCGGCTCCGGCGCGGGCCAGTGCTCGCGCTGGGTGACCTCGCGGGTGGGCGGGCCGTCGGGCTGGACCTGTCCGTGCGTCAGCTGCAGCACTCCCGTCGGATCGACGACGCCACCGGCGTCACCGTGCCCTCGGTGCTCGGCACGGCCACGGCGCTGCCCTTCCGCGACGACTCCTTCGACGTGGTCTTCTCGTCGTTCGGAGCGCTGCAGTTCATCGCCGACATCGACGTCGCGGTCGCGGAGGCCGCGCGCGTGCTGCGCCCCGGCGGCCGCTACGCCTTCTCGATCACCCACCCCACCCGCTGGATGTTCCCCGACGACCCCGGGGAGCCCGGCCTGACCGCGTCACAGTCCTACTGGGACCGGACGCCGTACGTCGAGGTGGACGACGCCAGCGGCGAGGTCAGCTACGTCGAGCACCACCGCACGCTCGGGGACTGGGTCGACGTCCTCACCGGCCACGACTTCGTGCTGCAGCGACTGCTCGAGCCGCGCTGGCCCGACGACCACGAGCGGGCGTGGGGCGGCTGGTCGGCGTTGCGGGGGCGGCTCACCCCCGGCACGGCGATCTTCGCCGCGACCTACCGGCCGCGCTGATGCGGGGCGGTCGCCCCGGTCACTTCTCGGCCGCGTCGTCCTTGGTGCGCCCGGTCATCAGCAGCGCCACGCCGGCGAGCACGAGCAGCGGCCCGCCGATGAAGCCGATGAGCGGGACGGTCGAGGTGATCAGCCGGAGGGTCGCGAGGCTCGCCTCGGTGTCGTCGACGTTCACCTGCACCTGCTCGTCGGTGAAGGACAGGTTGACGTCGAGCAGGGTCTGGTCGCCGATCTTGCGGACGTCGTGCTGCTCCTGGTCGATGATCGTGCCGGTCGTGGGCTCGATCCACATGGTCTTGTCCATGCTGTAGAGGCCCTCGATGTCGCCGGAGATCTTGGCCGGCTCGTCGGTCACGACGTAGTGGAAGCGGTAGGTCTCCAGGCCGTTGACCTCCTCGACGTCCTCGAACTCCGCGGTCACCGCGCTGTCCACCACGCCGTCCCAGAACTCGTAGGAGGTCTGCTCGGTGTCGAACGGGAACTTGTTGACCAGACCCTCGGTCTCAGGAGTGCCCTCGGGGAGGTACGCGCTGTCGTTGACGGCGACGCCGGTGCGGCGGTCGGTGGCGAACACGTCGGGCTCGCCGGCCGTCACCAGGTTGGGGTCGGCGTCCTCGTCGACCCCGGGCTCACCGCAGTCGGGCGTGCCCGGCTCGTCGATCACCAGGCAGGTGTAGTTGGCGTAGACGACGATGTCGCCGTCGGAGGCCTCCGAGTCGGCCTTGGTGACGCTGACCGCGCGGACGCTCTGGTTGGTGTCGCCGTTGGGCAGCGCCGCCGCCGTGCCGGAGAGCCGAGTCGTGGAGTCGGTGTCGAGCGGAGCCCTCTTGGCCTGACCGGGCGCCCAGATGGTGGCGACCAGCGCCGCCACGAGAAGGAATCCACCCAGGCCCATGAGCAGCCAACTGACGATCTTGCGCACCTTGTGCCTCCCGGCTCCGAACGAGTCGCCGCACATTAGCAGGAACTTCCGCTCGCGCAGAAGGAGGCACACCGCAAATTCTACTGACGAGTAGCGGGGTCACGTGCGCCCTTCGCGCCGCCGCGGCGATCGCCGTTTCGGTGCCGGAGCAGCAGTAGAGTCTGCGCGACATGTCTCGCCCCGCCGGTGCCAGCACCGCACCATCCGCTGCCGACGAGGCGCGCTCCCGGACCGGGTGGCGGCTGCTCGCCGCCTCGGCGCTGCTGGTGGCGGCCTGCGTCGTCCAGGAGGGCGGACGGCTGGTGGCCGACACCAAGCTCGACCTGGTCGTGGACCCGGCGACCAGCCTGGCGCGGGCCCTCACCCTCTGGGACGCCACGGCGGCCTTCGGCCAGGTCGGCAACCAGTCCTACGGCTACCTCTGGCCGATGGGCCCCTTCTTCCTGCTCGGCGACGCGCTCGGCATCCCCGGGTGGCTCGTGCAGCGACTCTGGCAGGCGCTGGTGCTCGTGGTCGCCTTCCAGGGCGCGGCCCGGCTCGCCCGCGCTCTCGGGACTCGTGGCGACACCGCCCTGCTGGTCACCGGCTTCGCCTACGCCCTCTCCCCCCGGCTGCTGACCACGGTCGGGCCGATCTCGATCGAGGCGTGGCCCTCGGCAGTCGCCCCGTGGGTGCTGCTGGCCCTGGTGCACGGCTCCCGGCAGGGCTCCGCCAGACGGGCGGCGATCGCCGCCGGCCTGGCGGTGGGCATGGTCGGCGGGGTCAACGCCGCAGCGACGCTGGCCGTGCTCCCCCTGGGGGTCGTCTGGCTGCTCACCCGGGAGGCTGGACCGCGACGCCGCACCCTGATGCTCTGGTGGCCGCTGACCACGGTGCTGGCGTGCCTGTGGTGGCTGATCCCGCTCTTCGTGCTCGGGGCCCACAGCCCGCCGTTCCTGGACTACATCGAGACCAGCGGCGTCACGACCTACCCCACCACCCTGTTCAACGCGCTGCGCGGCACCTCGGCCTGGATCCCGTACGTCGAGCCCCGCTGGCGCGCCGGCAACGACCTGATCTCGGACGCCACACCCGTCCTCAACAGCACGCTGGTCCTGGCGCTCGGCCTGGCCGGCATCATCCGCCGCGACAACCCGCACCGCACGTTCCTGGTCTCCGGGCTCCTCGTCGGGCTGCTGATGGTCACCGCCGGCCACGCCGGGGCCGCCCAGGGGTGGGGTGCGGCCGAGGTGCGCACGCTGCTCGACGGGGCGCTGGCCCCGCTCCGCAACGTGCACAAGTTCGATCCCGTGGTGCGTCTGCCGCTCGTCCTCGGCCTCGGCCACCTGGTCGCCGTCGTGATGGAGGGCTGGCACCGATGGCGCGCGGAGCAGGTCCCGCGGTCGCCGCGAGGGGAGTCGCTCTCTCGGCTCGGCCCGGCCTGGCTGGCGGTGGTCGCCGTGGCCGGTGCCGCGCTGCCGCTCACGGTCGGCCGCCTGATGCCCGCCGAGAGCTATGTCGGGATCCCCGACTACTGGCGGGAGACCGCCGGCTGGCTGGCCGACCAGGAGTCCGCGGACGGTGGCGGGGCAGGCGACGGGTCGGACGGCGCCGGTCGCGCGCTGCTGCTGCCCGGCTCGTCGTTCGCCGACTACACCTGGGGCAACACCCAGGACGAGCCCCTCCAGCCGCTGGCGCGCAGCCCCTGGGCGGTGCGCAACGCCATCCCGCTGACGCCGGGAGGCACCATCCGGGCGCTCGATGCGGTCGAGGACCGCCTCCAGCGTGGCCAGGGATCAGCGGCTCTGACGGCCTACCTGCGTCGGCTGGGGATCCGCTGGCTGGTCGTGCGCAACGACCTCGGCCGCTCCAGCGACGTGATCGACCCCACGCTGGTGCACCAGGCGATCGCCACGTCCCCCGGCATCGCGTTCCGCACCGCCTTCGGTCCCCTGGTCGGCGGGGAGGCCCGGCTGGAGATCGGCGACCAGGAGGCCGTGGTCGCCCACGGCTGGCAGGACCAGTACGCCGCGGTCGAGATCTTCGAGGTTGCCCCGGGGGCGTCGGTCTCCACCACCGACGAGCTGCCGGTCGTCGTCGGCGGGCCGGAGGACCTGCTCACCCTCGCCGAGCAGGGGCTCGTCGACGACCAGCCGGTGCGGCTCGCCGTCGACACCGACCCCACCACCGACCCCCAGGCGCCGGTGGTGCTCACCGACGGGCTGCGACGCCGCGACCGGGTGTTCGGCCGGCTGCACGACGCGGTGACGCCCACGCTCACCGACGCCGAGACCGCGACCCTCGCCCCGGTCCGCGACTACCGGGTGTCGGAGGCCGATGCCCCCTGGCGCACCCGCGCCCGCGTCGAAGGGGTGGCCCAGGTGCGAGCCAGCTCCTCGCTCGCGCTGTCGCGCGGCGTGACGAGCAGACGGGTCACGGCCGGCCCGTACGCCGCCTTCGACGACGACCCGGACTCCGCATGGATCTCCGACCCCCGTGGACGCGGCACCTCGTGGCTGCGCATCGACCTGAAGCGACCCACCGACGTGGGACAGGTGGAGCTCATCGTGGGGCCGGAGCCGTCGACCACCTCCGAGCTCTCGCTCCGCACCGAGCAGGGCAGCACCGAGCCGACGTTCGTCGAGCCCGGCGACCGGCTGACCCTCGACCTGCCGGCCGGCCCTACGTCCTGGGTCGAGGTGCGCGAGTCGTCGGGCCAGGCAGGCCGCGAGCTGTCCCTGGCGGAGGTGCACCTGGCCGGCGTGCCGGTGCGTCGCTGGCTGGTGACCCCGGCGGTCCCCGCAGCCTGGGGCGTGCCGGAGATCGTCTCCCTCGACAACGGCGTGGACGGCAGCACCGGGTGCGTGGTCGTCGACGCAAGCCTGCGGTGCACCCCGGGCCGTCAGTCGATCAGCGAGGACAGCGGCCTGATGCGGCGGATCGTGTCACTCCCGCGGCCGGCGCTCTACACCATCGAGGTCCGGGCCGTCCCGCGCCCGGGCTCCGCCGTCCAGGCGCTGCTCACCGCCAACTCGCTGGTCGACGTCACGGCCTCGTCGAGCGCGGTGTCCAGCGTCAGCGCCGCCGGGCCGCTCGCCACCATCGACGACGACCCGACCACCACCTGGGTCTCCTCGCCGATCGACGGCTCCCCCTCCCTCGACCTCACCTGGGTGGAGCCGCGGCGGCTCTCCCGGATCACGCTGGCGCTCGACCCCGGGGCACCCGCGCGCCGGCCCACGGCCGTTCGCGTCGACTACCCCGGCGGCAGCCAGCTGGTGACGCTCGACGACGACGGCGCGGGGCGGCTGGACCCGGTCCGGGTCGACCGGGTCACGCTCACCGTCGACCGCTCGACCGAGGTGCGCAGCATCGGCTTCGACGGGTCGGTGGGCAACCTGGGCGTCGGCGTCAGCGAGATCGAGCTCAACGGCCGGCCGGTCGGGCCCGTCGGCGTCGGCACCGACGAGGTCGACTTCGGCTGCGGCAGCGGGCCGGAGCTACGCCTCAACATCCACCAGGTGGTGCCGACGGCCGTGGTCGCACGACCGGTCGACATCCACCGCGGGCTCCCGGTGCTCACCCGGGCCTGCACGACCAGGACGGTCGCACTGGAGGCAGGTCGCAACCGGGTCAGACTGCGCGCCTCCGACGCGTTCTCCCCCCAGTCGCTCACGTTCACCCGGCTGGGGTCGCCCGCGACGCTCGGCGGCCCGCCGGTGCCCGTCACTCCTGCCGGCGACGAGTCGCTCCGGGTGGGCGCCGACGCGCGCTACCTCGTGCTGCGCCACAACGCCAACCCGGGCTGGGAGGCGTCCGCAGACGGCCGGCCGCTCACGGCTCAGGTCGTCGACGGCTGGCAGCAGGGATTCGTGCTTCCGGGCGACGAGCCGACGACCGTTCGCGTCGACTACGCGCCGGAGAAGGCGTACCGCCTGGGACTGGTCGCGGGGGCGGCGTCGGCCGCGCTCGCCCTGCTGCTGTTGCTGTTGACGTGGCGGCGGCCCGGGCCCACCGACCACCGCACGCTCGGCCCGGCCCGACGGGTGCCCGCGCTGACGGCGGCGGGCTGGCTGGTGGCCGCCGGATTCCTGGCCGGCACCGTCGGCTTCGTCGTGACGCTCGCCGCGGCCGGAGGGCTGTGGGCGCTGCGGTCTCGCTGGGCCGCATTCTCGATGGTCGCGCTGCTGCCGCTGCTCTTCGTGGGTGGCTGGTACGCCGTCCGGCCATGGGGCGGCGTGCTGAGCTGGGCCGGGAGCTCCGCGGTCGGTCAGTGGCTGATGCTGGTGCCGCTGGCCGCGGTCGCCATGGCCGGCGTCCTCGACCGGCCCAGCGTGCGGAATCGCGAGAGCGGCCGCTCGACCAGCCAGTAGATCCCCTCGGCCAGCACCACGCTGATCACCGACGTGAGCACCAGCATCTCCAGCCCGTGCCCGCGGAAGAGCTCCCACCCCGTGACGTGGGTGATCAGGTGGAGCACGAGCACGTGCACGCAGAACACGCCGTAGGAGATGTGGCCGAGGTGCCGCAGCACCGGGTGCTCGGAGACGGTGCGGTAGGTGCCGGGTGCGCGGAACACCGAGGGAAGCACCACCAGGGTGCCCACAACGGCATAGAGCATCGTCTTGGTGACCACCTGGCCGGTCGTCGCGGGCAGCAGCAGCGACGGCCCGGCCAGCGGGGTCGAGGCCACCAGCATCACCGCCGCCGCCAGCAGCAGGCACACGCCGGGGAGCCGGCCGAGCGCCACCACGCGGTCGAGCACGGGCCGGCGACCCGGGTCGCTGCCGGCCTCGACGTGCTCGTGGAGGTGGGACAGGGCGATCCCGATGGCGAACCAGATGAGGTACGTCGGCAGCCACTGCAGGATCATCGGCGCCCGCGCCGCCCACTCCGTCGGCACCAGCAGCACCCAGCCGACGCTCAGCGCCGCCGTCAGTCCGACCAGCCCGACCACGGCGAGGTCGCGCCGCCGACCCCGGGTGACGGCGTTCCATCCCCACATCAGCAGCGGCAGGCAGAGGTAGAACGCCAGCTCGGTGGCCAGGCTCCACATCTGGGTCAGGCCGGCCGGCATCCGCTCGGCGAAGTAGAGGTCGGTGAGGGTCAGCGTGCGGAGCCAGTCTCGCGGCGTGGCGCCCGCGTTGTCGGCCAGCAGCGCCAACGCCGGGACGACGGCCAGCCAGTAGGGCGGCATGATCCGCAGGACCCGCTTCCAGAGGTAGTGGCGGGTGCCCGGCCGGCGGCCGCCGGTGCGCGCGGCGGCGAGGTAGGGGCGGGACAGCAGGAAGCCCGACAGCACGAAGAACAGGGCCACGCCGATGTCGAGGCGAGAGAGGAAGGTGCCCCACAGCGAGGAGCCGTAGTTGCCCGACCAGAAGGCCACATGGGTCGCCAGCACGAGGAAGGCACCGAGGGCGCGCACGGTGTCGAGCCCGGGGAGCACCACGGCCGACGCGGGACGGCCGGTGTCGGCGGGGACATAGGGCTCGGGAGGCGCCTCGGGGCGTGCTCGGCGGGGCCATCGCAGCCTGCTCACCCGCCCTCCCCCTCGTCGATCGCCAACGACCCGGCCGAGACCTGGTCGACGCAGACCTCGGTGTCGGAGAGGGAGACCAGGCGGGCCGCGACCCGCGGCGTGCCCTTGCCCAGCCACACGTAGCGGTGCAGCCCCCGGCGAACCGAGATCGTGCGGAGCTCGTCTCCGACCGCGACCCCCAGCCGGCCGTCGGCGCTGGCGAGGTAGCCGAGCGACCCCCACCACAGCCCGGGCACGGGCTCCTCGCCGGGCACCGCGGCGAGCGGGACGACCACGTCCGCCGCGCCCTCCTCCGGGCCGACCCGGTAGCCGCAGCCGTCGGCGGGCGCCGGCGCCGAGGCCACCATCGCGCGCACCTCCGCGGACCGGGCCAGGCCCTCCTCGTCGAGCATCAGGAGGTCGTTGCCCTCCAGTGACGCCAGCAGCCGGGCGCCGAGCGGCCGGAAGACCCACGACGGGCGGGTGCGCTCGGGTGCGTCCCACTCAGGCGAGACCACGTCGGGCGGCACCGGCTGGTCGACGATCCGCAACGGCGCGACCACCGACTGCTCCTGCACGTGACGAACATAGACCCGGGAGGGGAAGTCGCCGTGCCACGCGGCGGCGTACTCCAGCGTCGAGACGACCGAGCCGGCGGCGACCACGCCGATCACCACCACGCCGGCCAGGGCCGGGGCAGCCCGCCGCCAGCGGGGACCGCCGTGGCTCGGCACCCTGGCGGAGGAGACCGGCGCGGGCTCCCACGGCGAGGGACGAGTCGGCGCCGGCGCGGACACCAGCACGGCCAGGGCGAGGACCAGCATCGGCGCCAGCACGGCCAGGTAGCGGACCTCGTGGGCCAGCACCTCGGCGGGGAAGCTCCCCCGCGCGTAGGCCAGCGCCGCGGCGTGCGCGCCGACCAGCGCCCCGACCGGCACCAGCACCCATGCCGTCGCCCGGCGCCGCCGCCAGGCCAGCAGCACGCCGACCACCGCCAGCACGGCCGCGGCTGTCACCCAGGCCGCGGGCGCCTCGGCCGGCACCAGGGGCGTGGGGTCGGGGGGTCCCCACCGCCACGGTCCGCCGAACAGGACCGGCAGCAGGGACTCGCGGGCCATCAGCACGGCGGTCCGCGCGGCGTCGCCCTCGGGCCGGGGCTCCAGCGGGTTGATCCGGAGGTACGCCGCGGTGTACCCCGCCAGCAGGACGGCGTATCCGGTCCAGGCGAAGCGCTGCCGCCGCAGCCCGGCCAGCCGCCCGCGCACCCCCGAGCCGTCGGAGAAGTACAGCGAGAGGAACAGCAGCGGCGCGACGACGTAGACGATGCCGACGTCGCAGGCCATCCCGACGACCAGCGACAGCCAGGCCAGCGCGGCGAACCGCCGGCGACCGGAGCGGAGGTGCTCCACGTGTGCCGCCAGGGCACCGAACACCGCGACCTGGAGGGGGAGCTGCAGCACGGCCGCGGACCACCACATCGACGCCGGCAGCGTGACCGCGCTCAGGAGGTACCACCCGAGCGGGACCAGCGCCAGCCAGCGCAGCCCGACCAGCCGGACCACGAACAGCAGGGCGGCCAGGTCGGCGAGCGCCAGCAGGCCGATCACGAGCAGGGTCGCCAGCCCCCAGTCGTAGGGCGTGGACCCGGCCAGCAGCCAGGTGAGCAGCCCGGAGACCGGCGACAGGTGGTCGCGGCGGACGCCGACCAGGTCGGCCGCCGCGACGGTGCCGCTGAAGTCGGCCAGCCGGACCAGGTCCTCACCGAGGAACCAGCCGCCGCCGACTGCCCAGGCCCGGAGCCCGAGCTGGGAGACCACGAGGGCCACGGCGGCGCCGAGGACCGCCCACGGCGTGCGCAGCGCCGCTCCCCAGGTCTGGCGGCGGCTGCGAGCCTGCTCGCTCACGCGGGGCGCCCGGGGTCCGGGCGACGCAGCACGATCATCAGGTTCCAGGTGAGCACCTCGCGGACCACCGGGACCCGCAGCAGCGGGTAGGCCCACGCGGGGTGGTAGCGCGGGAACACCGCCACCACCTGGGCGTCGGTCTGCTCGCGCGCGAAGCGGAGCCCGTCGGCGACGGTCACCTCGAACAGCGACTCGCCGAACCTGTTCTTGGGCTCGTGGCCGTGCCGCCGGCGGTAGCGCCGCCGGGCGTAGCCCCCGACACGTAGTGCCACGGCGCGGTCTCGTGACCACCCCAGGGGCCGAACCAGACGGTGTAGCTGATGAACGCCAGACCCCCCGGGCGGGTGACCCGGACCATCTCGCGCGCCATCTGCCACGGGTCGGGCACGTGCTCGAGCACGTTGGAGGAGTAGGTCAACGTCGACAGCGCCGTCGCGGAAGGGCAGCCGCATCCCGCTGCCGATGACGGTGCGGGGATGGATCTCCCCCACCCCGGCCAGCTCGCCGACGTCGGCGTCGAGCGCCACATAGGTCGCACCAGCCCGCTCGAACGCCTCGCGGAAGTAGCCGGGGCCGCCGCCCACGTCGAGCACGGTGCGGTCGCCGAGGTCGGCGTACCGCCCGAGCATCTGGACGGAGTCGTCGGCCAGGGCGGTGTAGAACCGGGCCGGGTCAGGCTGTTCGTAGCGGAAGTCGCGGAAGAGCCGGACCGACCGCCCCAGGGTGGCCCGCCAGGCTGCCGGGGAGCCGGATTGCCGCAACACGCGCAGACCTTATCCGACTCGGCGGTAGCCTACGCCGATGCTGCACCCGGATCTCGTCGGCCGCCACGTCGTGTTCTTCAGCTGGCGCGACACCCGCAACCCCGAGGGCGGCGGCGCCGAGATCTACCTCGAGAAGGTCGCCGTCGGGCTGGTCGCTCGTGGGGTGAAGGTGACCATCTTCTGTGCCGCCCACGGCGCCGCCCCCGGCCGCGAGACCCGCGACGGGATCCGCTTCGTGCGGCGCGGCTCGAAGATGGGCGTCTACCTGCACGGCATGGTCGCCCTGGCGCTGCGGCGGTTCGGCCACGTGGACGCCGTCGTCGACGTGCAGAACGGACTCCCGTTCTTCACCCGGCTGGTGACCCGCCGCCCGGTCGTGGTGCTGGTCCACCATGTCCACCGCGAGCAGTGGCCGGTGGTCTATCCGGGTCTCGTGGGCCGCGTGGGCTGGTGGATCGAGAGTCGGTTCTCGCCGTGGCTCTACCGCCACAGCCAGTACGTCGCCGTGTCCCAGGCCACCCGCGACGAGCTCGCCGGCCTCGGCGTCGACCGGTCCCGCATCGCCGTCGTGCACAACGGCACCGACCCGGCGGCCGACGACTCCGACCGGGCGTCGCGGCACCCCTCGATCTGCGTGGTCGGGCGGCTGGTGCCGCACAAGCAGGTGGAGCACGCCATCGACGCCTGGGCCGAGCTGCGCAAGGAGCTGCCCGACCTCACCCTCACGATCGTGGGATCCGGGTGGTGGTCCGATGCGCTGCGGCAGTACGCCGCGGCGCGCGGCACCGACGGGCTGAGGTTCACCGGCCAGGTCGGCGAGGAGGAGAAGGACCGGATCTACGCCGAGTCGTGGGTGATGGCGCTCCCCTCGCTCAAGGAGGGCTGGGGCCTGGTCGTCGGCGAGGCCGCGATGCACGGCACCCCGACAGTGGCCTACCGGTCGGCCGGCGGCACCCGCGAGTCCATCGCCGACGGCGAGTCGGGGCTGCTGGTGGACACCCAGGAGGAGTTCACCGCAGCGCTGCGCTCCCTGCTCATCGACGACGTCCGGCGGCGGGAGCTGGGCGAGGGCGCCCGCGAGCTCGGCCACCGCTTCACCTGGGACCACGCGCAGGGGTCGTTCGCGCAGGTGCTGGACGTCGCCTGCCACGGCCGCGTCGTGGCCGCGCAGGACCCCGATGAGATCACGTCAGGCGAGAACGAGCGGTGAGCCGCGAGGGGCCCGCAGAGTGACGCCGCGACGCGGCGTCAGGAGGTCACTGGGTCGAGCCGTAGCTGGTCGGGTCGATGCCGACGTTGCTGACGGAGGTGGGCGAGCTGTCCGGCGGGCCGGTCTGCGACGAGACGACGCCGAAGACGGTGGCGCCAGCGATCGCCGAGCCCGCGACGAAGGCGAGGAAACCGCCGAGGATGCTGCCGAAGATGCTGCCGCCCACTGAATCCTCCTGATGTCGGAGCACAATGTAGCAGCCGCCGCGGCAAAACCAAGAACTCCCGACCCCGCCGGTCGCGGACGGCTTTCGTCCGGCGTGGTGCCCGTGCGCGCGAAGGTCCTTCCGGGTGGTCTAGATCACGCCGGACCTCTGCGTCCTCCGGCGCCGTCGCCGTCGCCCGCGCCCGAGCACGGCGAGCAGCGGCAGGGCCAGCCAGGCCAGCCACGCGCCCCCCATCGACACCCGCCACCCTTGGGGGACCGCCCGCGGCGCGGGCTCCCCGAGGCTCAGCACCCGGAGCGTCCCCGGGCTCGCGAGCACCTGTCCCGAGATCTCGACGACGGGGCCGGCCGCGGAGGAGTCGGTCACGGCCAGCTCGACCCCGAGCTCGCGCAGCCGCTCCCTCCGCAGGATCGGCGTGGGCAGCGCCAGCGCCTCGGCCACGTCCCGGGCGAGGGGGTCCTCCCCGGGGATCACCTCGCCGGACACGACCAGCGCGTCGTTGGCGACGTAGTCGCGACGCTGCGCCCGCCCGACCGGGTCGAGCAGCTTGCGGCCGTCGTTCCACGCGGGGGCCCGATAGCTGGTGAAGGGCAGCAGCACCACGTCGCCCGACCCGCGGCCGACGGCCTCGCGCATGGCGTCGTACTCCGCGGGGTAGGCGACCGCGTCCAGCCGCCCGGAGACTCCCCACGCGGCGTCCGGCATCGTGGCGACGGGCACCAGCAGCAGCGAGAGCGCGACGACCAGCCCGGGGATGCCGGCCAACCGGTCGCGCACCAACGTCGCACCGTGGGCGACCAGGACAGCGAGGAGCGGTGCGCACACCCCCAGCAGGCGAGTGCTGTCGCGGAGCAGTCCGCCGCCGGGCACCTCGGCGGCGAGTCGCCCGACCAGGTCCGGGGCGGACCAGCCGAGCAGGGCCACGGCGTAGCCGACGACCCCCAGGCCCAGCAGCGCGCCCCGGTCCCACCGGTCCGTGGAGCGCCACCAGCGTCGGGCCCCGAGGACGACCAGCGTGAACAGCCCGGCGAGGCCGGCCACCGCCAGGGGCCCGGTCCGGGTCACCGGGACCACCTCGGTGTTCCAGATGCCGCCGAGCCCGGCGAAGGCCAGCGGCGCCGGCAGCAGCCCCTCACCGTGGCCCGCGAACAGTGCCGCCGCCGCGGCGTCGCTGCGGGCGGCCTCCAGGTGCAGCAGCCCGGACATCATCCACGGGGCGTTGGCGGCGAGCACCGCCGCCAGCAGGCCGAGCGAGCCACGGCGCCGGGTGACTCCGAAGGCGAGCGCGACCAGCGCCGTGGCGACGCCGGCCCCGGCGCTGAGGCTCCCCAGCGGGAGCAGCACCAGCAACGCCAGCGGCAGCCTGCCCTCGTGGCGCCAACGCCGGGCCAGCAGCGCGACCCATGGCTGCACGGCGTACCCGACGAGCAGCGGCCAGTGCCCGATCACCAGCCGCTCGACGACGAACGGGTTCCACACGTAGACCGTCGCGGCCGCGAGACCCCCCAGCAGGCCGACGGCCGGGGTCGGGTCCCGCCCGAGGTCGCGGGCCAGCGCCCACGCTCCCCCGCCGGCGACCACGAGAGTCCCCAGCAGCAGCAGCTTCTGCAACAGCATGCCGGGCACCGCCTGGTCGAGCACGGCCACGAGAGCGTCCGAGGGCACCGCCCGGGGCAGCGCCGTGCCGACCCCGAGGAGGTCCGGCCGCAGCGTCAGGTCCGGCACCCAGACCATGTCGTAGCTCAGCACGAAGCCGCGCCCGAGCGCGGGGCCGAGCAGCGCCCCGGCGAGCGCCGCGGACCAGAGCCACGGCAGCCAGGACCACGTCGCGCGGCGCCCGTCGGACGGGCGGCGGCGCGCCACGCCCCGGCGATCCTCCACGCGGTCACCGTAGTCGTTGGCCGAGCGCGTACTCTCGACCGGTGCGCGCGTCCGTGACCTCGAGGACCCCTCGGTGATCCCCGGCACCGGCACCTTCCGCACGGTGCTGCGCAGTGGCTCGATCGTCGCGGTCGCGATGGCGGTCATGAACGTCGCGACCTACGGCTTCCAGCATGGTGGCCGCGCGGCTGCTGGGGCCGCAGCCGTACGGCGCCCTCGCCGCGCTGATGAACACCCTGCTGGTGATCATCGGTGCTCCAGCTCGGCCTCCAGGCGACCGCGGCCCGGCGGATCGCGGCCGACCCGGCGCACGTCGCAGCAGATCGAGCGAGTCATCCTCCGTGTGACCTACCGCGCGGCGCTCGCGCTCGGGGCTGCTCCTGCTGCTGCTGAGCCCGCTGATCGACCGGGTCGCTGCGGCTGGACAGCCTCCCCACCGCCGCGCTCGTCGCCGTCGTCGGCGGTGCCGCTGACGGTGATGGGCGGCCAGGCCGGGCATCCTCCAGGGCGAGCGCCGCTGGCGGCCGCTCTCGGCGCTCTACGTCGCCGCCGGGGTCCCGCGCCTGGTCATCGGCAGCGCTGCTGATCGCCTGCTCGCCCCACCGAGGCGGTCGGCGCATGCTCGCCGTCGCGCGTCGGCGGCCTTCGCCCCGGCGCTCGTCGGCTGGTGGGCGCTGCGGCACGCCGCGCGCCCGAGGGCGGCCGCGACCGCGAGCACGCGCGTCCGCAACGTGATCCGGGAGACACTGCACAACTCCCAGGCGCTGTTCGCGTTCTTCGCGCTGTCCAGCGTCGACGTCATCGTGGCCCGCAACGTGCTCGACGAGCCACGACGCCGGGCTCTACGCCGGCGGCCTGATCCTCACCAAGGCGATGCTCTTCCTGCCGCAGTTCGTCGTCGTGGTGGCGTTCCCGTCGATGTCGACACAGGAGCGACCGCCGACACGCCCTCACCCGCAGCCTGGCCCTGGTCGCCGTGCTCGGCGCCGCGGTCACGACTCGGGGCCTGGCTGCTGCCCGACCTGGCGCTGATCTTCGTCGGCGGCGCGCGAGTTCGCCGAGATCGCCGACCGGCTCTGGCTGTTCGCCGTCATCGGCACGCTGCTGTCGATGCTGCAGCTGCTGGTCTACTCCGTGCTCGCCCGCCGGGCCAGCGGTCGGTCGTACCTGCTGTGGGCCGCCCTGGTCGCGCTCGTCGGCCTCGGCCTGACGCGTCGACACGCTGCGACGGCGCTGATCGCGGTGGTGATCGCCGTCGACGCGCGTGCTGCTGGTCGCTGCTGCTGGTGATCAGCCTGGTGCTCGTGCGATCCCCGGCCGACCGAGCCGGAGCCCCCGCCGAGCGTCAGTGAGCGGCGTCGTGCCAGCTGCGGCCGATGCCGACCGAGACGTCGAGCGGCACGGCCAGCGTCGGCGGCGCCGCCCATCTGCTCGCGGACCAGCGTCCTCGAGCGCCTCGCGCTCCCCCGGCGCCACCTCGAAGACGAGCTCGTCGTGGACCTGGAGCAGCATCCGCGAGCGCAGCCCGGCTCGCGCGAGCGCGCGCGTCGACGCCGAGCATCGCGACCTTGATCAGGTCGGCGGCCGAGCCCTGGATCGGGGCGTTGAGCGCCATCCGCTCGGCCATCTCGCGGCGCTGCCGGTTGTCGCTGGTGAGGTCGGGCAGGTAGCGGCGTCGACCCAGGATCGTCTCGGTGAAGCCGGACGCGCGGGCCTCGTCGACGACGCCCGCCGAGGTAGTCGCGCACGCCGCCGAAGGTCTCGAAGTACTCGTCCATCAGGCCCGCGGGCCTCGCCGGGCTCGATGCCGCAGCTGCTGGCCCAGCCCGAAGGCGGACAGGCCGTAGGCCAGGCCGTAGTTCATCGCCTTGATCTTGGCGCGCATCTCGGCGGTGACCTCGTCGGCGTCGACGCCGAAGACCCGGGCGGCGGTGATCGAGTGGAAGTCCTGCCCGGAGCGGAACGCCTCGATCAGCAGCGTCGTCCTCGGACAGGTGCGCCATGATCCGCATCTCGATCTGGCTGTAGTCGGCGGTCATCAGCGACTCGTAGCCCGCGCCGACGACGAAGGCCTCGCGGATCCGGCGGCCCTCCTCGGTGCGGATCGGGATGTTCTGCAGGTTCGGGTCGGTGCTGGAGAGCCGGCCGGTCGCCGCGATCATCTGGTTGAACGTCGTGTGGATGCGGCCGTCGGGCGCGACGGTCTTGAGCAGGCCCTCGACGGTCTGGCGCAGCCGGATCACGTCGCGGTGACGCAGCAGGTGCTAGCAGGAACGGGTGCTCGGTCTTCTCGAAGAGCGCCTGCAGCGCGTCGGCGTCGGTGGTGTAGCCGGTCTTGGTGCGCTTGGTCTTGGGCATGCCGAGCTCGTCGAAGAGCACCACCTGCAGCTGCTTGGGCGAGCCGAGGTTGATCTCCTTGCCGATCACGGCGAAGGCCTCGTCGGCCGCGGCGCGCACCTCGGTCGCCGAAGTCGGCCTCGAGCGCCTCGAGGTGGTCGATGTCGACGGCGATGCCGATCTGCTCCATGCGCGGCCAGCAGGTGCGACCAGCGGCAGCTCGACCTCGGCCAGCAGCCGCGGTGCCGCCGCGCGTCCTCGACCTCGCTCGTCGAGCGCCTCGGCCAGGTCGAGGACCGCGCGGGCGTGCAGCATCGCGGTCTCGGCGGCGTCGTCGCCGTCGTCGCCGAGCGCGTCGAAGCTGAGCTGGCCGTCGTCGGCCGGCGCCCTGGCGCGAGCTCGCGCTTGAGGTAGCGCAGGGTGAGGTCGGCCAGGTCGTAGGAGCGCTGGTCGGGCCGGACGAGGTAGGCCGCCAGCGCGGTGTCGCTGACCAGCCCGCGCAGCGCCCAGCCGCGCGCGGCCAGCGCCAGCATCGGCCCCTTGGCGTCGTGCAGCACCTTGGGCGGCCTCGGGGTCGGCCAGCCACGCGGCCAGCGCCGCGTCGTCCGTCGGGGTCGAGCTCGGCGGCGTCGAGCCAGCGCGGCCGCGCCGTCGGCGGTCGGCGAGCGCCACCGCCCAGACCTCGCCGGTGCCGGCGCGCCAGGTGCCGCGGACCGCGCACGCCCGACCCGGCTCGCCGGCGGCGCGTGCTCGGCCAGCCAGCCGGCCACCTCGCCCGGCGCCAGGCGGCGCGCCGGCCAGCTCGAAGCCCGCGTCGTCGATCGTCCTCCTCGCGACTCCAGCGTCTCGAACAGCCGGTCGCGCAGCACCCGGAACTCCAGGTCGTCGAAGAGCGTGTGCACCTCCTGGCGGTCCCAGGGCTGCGCGGCGCAGGTCGGCCGGGCCCGAGCTCGCAGCGTCGAGGTCGCGGACCAGGGCGTTGAGCTGGCGGTTGCGGATCACGTCGCCGAGGTGGTCGCGCAGCGCTCTCGCCGCTCTTGCCGGTGATCTCGTCGGCGTGGGCGATGACGTTGTCGAGGCCGTCGTACTGGTCGATCCACTTCGCGGCGCACGCCCGGGCCGACGCCGGGCACCCCGGGCAGGTTGTCGGAGGTCTCGCCGACGAGCGCCGCGAGCTCGGGGTAGCGGCTGCGGCGGCACGCCGTACTTCTCCTCGACCGCCGTCCGGGGTCATCCGCGCCAGGTCGGAGACCCCGCGCATGGGGTAGAGCACGGTCGACGTCGTCGGTGACCAGCTGGAGCGAGTCGCGGTCGCCGGTGAGGATCAGCACCTCCATGCCCGTCGGCGCGGGCCTGGGTGGCGAGCGTGGCGATGATGTCGTCGGCCTCGTAGCCGTCGCTTCTCGAGGAAGCGGGATCCGCAGCGCGTCGAGCACCTCCTGGATCAGCGGCAGCTGGCTGCTGAACTCGGCCGGGCGTCTTGTTGCGGCCGGCCTTGTACTCGGCGTACTGCTCGAGCGCGGAAGGTCTGCCGCGGACTTGTCGAAGGCGACCGCCGACGTGGGTCGGCTGCTCGTCGCGCAGCACGTTGATCAGCATCGAGGTGAAGCCGTAGACCGCGTTGGTGTGCTGGCCCGGTCGTGGTCGAGAAGTTCTCCACCGGCAGCGCGAAGAACGCGCGGTAGGCCAGCGAGTGGCCGTCGAGCAGGAGCAGCCGCGGCCGGTCGAGGGCGGTCTCGTCAGCGGTGGTCGTCGGGTCGCTGCAGGCACGCCGCGACTCTAGCCGTCGGCACCCCCGGTCACCGGTGCGGCCGGCATCGGCGAGAATGCGCCCATGACCGAGCAGCCGGCCCCGACGCCGTCCGTGGAGGAGTTCCTCGCCGCCATGCCCGAGGGCATGGGCGGGCTCAACGACAAGATGGGCGTCGAGCTGGTCGAGGTCTGCGCCGGAGCGGGTCGTGGCCACGATGCCGGTCGAGGGCAACACCCAGCCCTACGGCCTGCTGCACGGCGGCGCCTCGGTGGTGCTCGCCGAGACCCTCGGCTCGATCGGGTCGGCGCTCCACGCGTAGCCGGACAAGGTCGCGGTCGGCGTCGACATCAACGCCACCCACCACCGCTCGGCGACGCTGCGGGACCGTCACCGGCGTGGCGCACCGCGATCCACCGGGGCCGCAGCATGCGCGACCTACGAGGTCGTCATCACCGACGAGCGCGGCACGCGCGTGTGCACCTCGCGGATCACCTGCATGCTGGTCGCGGTGGCACCTGGCGGCTGAGCAGGCGGGGGCCGGGCCGTTGCGCGAGCCAGGCGTGGCCAGGCCGTTCTCTGCTCAGCCCTTCGACGCCGGCGAGGCGTCGCGGTGCCGCTGCGAGCGGCGGGCGGCGAGCACCTGGGAGATGGCGCGCCCGCGGCCCTGGCCGGGGCGGAGCGCGTCGAGGCGGCCTCGCACCGTGGCGGTCGTGCCGACCCGGAGCACCGCCTGCGGCCCCAGCGCCGAGCCGGGCCAGGAAGCGGTTGGCGTCGCGCGAGACGCTGAGCGGCCCCGGAGCCGACGTGGCCGATGCCGTGCTCCTCGGCGAAGGTCACGCTGGCCTCCATCAGCGCGCGGCCGACGCCGCGGCGACGGTAGGCCGGCAGCACGTGCGGCGACACCGCCTGCACGAGCGGCTCGAGGTTGAGCGGGGTCACGGTGGTGGCCTTGAGCATGACGGCGCCGGCGACGCCGGCCGTCGTACTCGGCGACCACGAGCCGCTCCAGCGCCGGGTCCAGCCGCTCGATCACGTGGCGCAGGTCGGCCTCCTGCTCCTCGGGGGAGACCCGGCGCAGCACGTCCGCCCAGAGCTCGACCAGCACCGGCGCGTCGGCCGGCGTGGCGTCACGCAGCACCACGGGGGACCTGCTCACAGTGCACCTTCGCTCACCCTAGGGACCGCGTGGCCGCCGCCCTCTGACGGCCCTGTCTCCCAGAGAGACTACGCCCGCGACGCGCCGAGAGGCGGCGGCGCGGACAAACCCCTGGCGACAGCGCGGTGGAGCCGTGGCCGGAGAGTGCGCCTGCTTCGAATGACGACCGTCACAGGCGGTCGAATCGATGGCATCAATCGCATAACGGTTGCCACACCACTGGATCTGGTGTCGTTTCTCACCTCCGTGTCCATTACGGTGTGACGCAGCCCGGGCGCGGAACGCGCGCCTCGGCCACGCATCATCACCTCGAGAAAGGTACAGGGCGTGAATCGAGTAACCACGACCTCCTGGATGAAGGTCACTGCCGCGCGTGGCAGTGCTCGCTCTTCCACTGGCGGCATGCGGGTCCGACGACGGCGACACCGCTTCTGAGAGCCCGAGCGCCGCGGAGTCCGCAGCGTCGGAGAGCGCAGCAGACGAGACCTTCACCAGACGACGAGTGCTCGTCGGACCAGACCAGCGCCAACAGCTTCCGCGTGGGCGGCATCCTGCCGCTGACCGGCAACCTCGCCTTCCTCGGCCCGCCGGAGATCGCGGGCGTCGGCCTGGCCGTCTCCGACATCAACGCCGCCGGCGGCGTCAACGGCGCCGACGGCCTGCCACGACATCCAGGACTCCGGTGACTCCACCGACATGTCGGTCTCGACGGCCACCGCCGGCACGCTGGTCGCCAGCAAGCCGTCCGTCGTGATCGGTGCCGCCTCGTCCAGCGTCTCGCTGAACGTCGTCGACACGTTCGCCGACAACAAGATCGTCGAGATCTCGCCGGCCAACACCGCCGTCGACCTGAGCGGCTACTCGCCGTGGTACTTCCGCACCGCTCCCCCGGACACCGTCCAGGGCAACGCGCTCGGCACCCTGATCTCCACCGACGGCTACGCAGAAGGTCGGCTTCCTGGTGTTCAACGACACCTACGGCACCGGTCTGCGCAACATCGTCGAGAAGACCATCGAGGCCGCCGGCGGCGAGTGCGTCTACGGCTGCAAGGGCGAGGGCAACGAGTTCCCCGCCGGCCAGACGACCTTCTCCGCCGAGGTCAGCGCGGTGCTCGCGACCAAGCCCGACGCGATCGTGGTCCTCGCCTTCGACGAGACCAAGGCGATCGTCCCCGAGCTCGAAGTCGCAGGGCTGGGACATGTCCAAGATCTACCTGACCGACGGCAACACCGCCGACTACAGCAAGGACTTCGCCGAGGGCACGCTGGAGGGCGCCCAGGGCACCATCCCGGGTGCCGACCCGGACCCAGGACTTCAAGGACCGGATGAGCGGCTGGTCCGAGTCGGCCGAGGGCGACGCCGCTGAAGGACTTCTCCTACGGCGCGGAGTCGCTACGACGCCACCATCCTGGCCGCGCTCGCGGCGCTCAAGGGCGGCGACACCGACGTCCAAGACGGTCCGCGACAACCTGGCCGCCGTGTCGGGTGCCATCGGATGGCGAGGAGTGCAGCACGCTACGCCGACTGCGTCGCGCTGCTCGACGGTGGCAGCGAGATCCGCTACACGGGGATCTCCGGCATCGGTCCGTTCAACGACGAGAACGACCCGTCGTCGGCGTTCGTCGGCATCTACAAGTTCGACGCCGACAACAAGAACGTGCTACGCCACCACGCGTGGAGGGCAGCGACCGGCGGCTGACCCGCCACCGCACGAACCACGCGGGCCCCGGACCTTCTGGTCCGGGGCCCGCGTGCGTGTCGGGTCGTCGGTGCGCCGGCCGGTCAGCCCTGGTCGCGGTCGGCGTCGACGTCCTCGGCCAGCGTGCCGAGGTAGAGCTCGAT
Source organism: uncultured Actinomycetota bacterium (assembly GCA_963719955.1). Taxonomy (GTDB): domain Bacteria; phylum Actinomycetota; class Actinomycetes; order Propionibacteriales; family Nocardioidaceae; genus Nocardioides. The sequence goes on from CAVRDV010000002.1 coordinate 2,059,912, forward strand.
CACCTTCGGGTCCTTGGCCAGCTCGCGGCCGGTGCCGGTGTAGGCGTCGCGGCCCTGGTCGAGCACGTAGCCGCGGTCGCAGATCTGCAGGCAGCGACGGGCGTTCTGCTCGACCATGACCACGCAGACCCCGGTCTTGTTGATCCGCCGGGTGCGGATGAACGTCTCGTCCTGGCGCACCGGCGACAGGCCCGCCGACGGCTCGTCGAGCAGCAGCACCGACGGCTCCATCATCAGCGCCCGCGCCATCGCCAGCGACTGGCGCTCACCGCCGGAGAGGGAGCCGGCCCGCTGGTTGCGACGGTCGTGCCAGCACCGGGAAGAGGTCCCACATCGCGTCGAGGCGCTCGGAGATCTTCTTGGGGCGCATGGTAGAGCCCCATCCGGAGGTTCTCCTCGATGGTCAGCGACGGGAAGACGTTGTTGGTCTGCGGGACGAAGCCGACGCCCATCTCGACCAGCTGGTTGGCCTTGAGGTTGGTGATGTCCTGACCGTCGAGCGTCACCTGTGCCGGAGTGCACCTTGACCAGGCCGAACATCGCCTTGAGCAGCGTCGACTTGCCGGCGCCGTTCGGGCCGATGATGCCGATCATCTCGCCCGGGGTAGGCGACGAGGTTGCAGCCGTTGAGGATGTTGACCCCCGGGAGGTAGCCCGGCGACGACGTCGTTGGCCTCGACGACGGCCTGCGGTCGGCTGCATCGCCCGCTGCTGCTGGTCACTCGTCCCTGCTCTTCCTCGCGGCTCGGCGTCCTCGTCGGCCACCTCTTCGGCGATCTCCTCGAGCGCCTCGTCCGTCGAGCAGGGCGTCGTCGCCGAGGTCGATGTCGTGGTGGGCCCCGAGGTAGGCGTCGATCACGGCCGGGTTCGACATCACCGAGTCGGCGCGGCCCCTCGGCGACGAGCCGTCCCTCGGCCATCACCACGACCCAGTCGGAGATGTGCCGCACCATGTGCATGTCGTGCTCGACGAACAGCACGGTCATGCCCTCGTCGCGCAGGCTCTGGATGTGGCCGAGCAGCGACTGGGTGAGCGCCGGGTTCACGCCGGCCATCGGCTCGTCGAGCATGATCATCTTCGGGTCGCTCATCAGGGCCCGCGCCATCTCGAGCAGCTTGCGCTGACCGCCCGAGAGGCTGCCGGCGTAGTCGTCCTTCTTGGCGCAGCAGCTTGAAGCGGTCGAGCAGCTCCTTGGCGCGTTCCTCGATCTCGCTGCTCCTGGCGTGCCACAGCGGCTTGAAGATCGACTTGAGGAGGTTCTCGCCCGCCTGGCTCGGTGGCCCCCAGCATCATGTTGTCCATCACCGTCATCCGGTTGAGCGCCTTGGTGAGCTGGAAGGTGCGCACCATGCCCGGCCTGGGCGACCGCTGGACGCCGAGGTCTTGTCGAGCGTCTTGCCGTCGAAGGACCAGTGGGCACCCTGGCCGAGGTCGGCCTGTCGAAGCCGGTGATCAGGTTGAAGAACGTGGTCTTGCCGGCACCGTTGGGCCCGATCAGGGCGGTGATGATGCCGCGCTGCACCTCGAGGTGGTCGACGTCGACGGCCGTCATGCCGCCGAAGTGCCGCACGATGTTGTCGACGACCAGGATCGGGTCGGGCTTCGGCGAACCGGGGGTGCGGTCGACCTCGGAGACGAGCTGCGCGCGGACCGCCGGGTCGGCGTAGTCGCCGGGGTGGCCACGGCTCAGACATTGAACCTCAGCTCCCTCTTGTCGCCGAGGATGCCCTTGTGGTCGGAAGATCACCAGCAGCATCAGCGCGACACCGACGCACGATCCACGCGAACTGCTCGGTCTGCTGGGTGTTCATCACGCTGTTGGGCACCACCGCGTCGGTGAAGCCCTGCAGGAAGATCCGCACAGACGAAGAACAGGATCGAGCCGAGGACCGGCCCGAAGATCGGTGGCCGCGCCACCGAGCAGCAGCGCCGTCCAGGCGAAGAACGTCAGCGAGCGGCCCATCGCGTCGGGCTGCATCGACGAGGGCAGGACGTAGATCATGCCGCCGAGCGCGCCGAAGAGGCCACCGATGATCGAGCGCCTGCATCTTGACGGCGAAGACGTTCTTGCCGAGGCTGCGAATGGCGTCCTCGTCCTCGCGGATGCCGCGCAGCAGCCGGCCCCAGGGGCTGCGCACCAGCAGGAACACGAAGTAGGAGCAGAGCGCCACGAGCAGCCAGGCCACCAGCCGCACCCACCAGTCGTCGGCGCCGGTCAGGGGGTAGGTCAGCTTGGTGAACGGGAAGGTCCAGTTGGTGTCCTGCGGCAGGAACGACAGGTCGGCGAACGGTCCGCGGTACTGCGAGCCGGGGATGCCCTGCGCGGCGCCGGTGAAGTCCTCCAGCTTGGCCAGCCGGCCGACGTAGCGGAGGATCTCGGCCGCGGAGATCGTCACGATCGCGAGATAGTCACCGCGCAGCTTCAGCGTCGGGATGCCGAGCATGAGCGCGAAGACGAACGCCGCCGCGAAGCCGACCAGGACGCCGACCACCATCGGCAGCGCCCTTCCAGATCGAGATCGCGAAGCCGTAGGCGCCGAGCATCATGAAGCCCGCCTGGCCCATGTTGAGCAGGCCGGTGTAGCCGAAGTGGATGTTGAGCCCGATGACGGCGATCACCACCGCCGCGGTCTGCGGCTGAATCGCCACCCGCAGCATCGCGCCGGCGATCTGCCCGGCGTCGCCGGGCAGGTGCGAGAGCACCGCCAGGGTGACCAGAAAGGCCACCAGACCGCCGGCGGCGTAGAGCACCTTGTTGCGGGAGCTGCGGTCGGCCTGCTCCTTGTCGGAGCCGGTGGTCAGGTCTTCGGTCACGCTCATAGCTCGTTCCTTCCCTAGCCGACCCGCTCCGCGCGGCCGAGCAGGCCCTGGGGCCGCACCAGCAGCAGCAGGATCAGGATCAGTAGCGCGGAGGCGTACTTGAGGTCACCGGGCACCCCCAGCACCGGGGCGAGCTCGACGACGAGGCCGATGATCGAGCGACCCGACGAGCGCGCCGAAGGCGGTGCCGAGGCCACCGAGGGTGACCGCGGCGAACAGCAGCAGGAGGATCTGCATGCCGGAGTCCCAGCGCATGCCGTCTGGATGACCAGCGAGTAGAGCAGGCCGGAGAGGCCGGCCAGGGCCGCGGCGACGATCCACACCAGCCGGATCACCCGGTCGACGTCGATGCCGGAGGCCGAGGCCAGGGCGGGGTTGTCGGAGACGGCACGGGTGGCCCGGCCGACTCGGGTGCGGAGCAGGGCGTAGCCGACCAGGGCGATGACGACGACCGAGATCGCCCATCGCGATCAGGTCGGGGTTCGTGTAGGCGATCGGGCCCAGGGACTGGGGGGTCGGGTCTGAAGACCAGCACCTTCACCGTGCTGGCGCCGATGAAGTACTGGTAGACGTACTGCAGGGCCAGCGACAGGCCGATCGTGACGATCATCATCTGGGTCAGGCCGAGACCGCGGCGTCGCAAGGGCTGCCACAGCACGAAGTCCTGCAGCCACCCGGAGAAGCCGGCCGCGATCAGCACCAGACGGCGCGCCGATCCACAGCCCGAGGCCCCACTGGTTGACGAAGAGGAAGCCGAGCATCCCGCCCAGCGTCACCTGCTCGGCGTGGGCGAAGTTGGACAGCCCGGTCGTGCCGTAGATCAACGACAGGCCGATCGAGGCCAGTGCCAGCAGCAGCCCGAGCCGCAGGCCGTTGAACGTGCTCGTTGATCAGCCGGTCGCTGAAGTTGGTGGTGGAGGAGTAGTCGGCGGTGCGGACGCCGAACACCGGCGCGCGCACGCGGTTCATCCGCGGGACGTTGAGGGTGACGGTGCCGTTGGTGATCGTCAGCGCCTCGTCGAGCGAGTCGGGCACCAGCTCCAGGGTGTACTCGCCGGTCTCGGAGACCGAGAGGCTGAACTTGCCCGCCTCGTCGGTGGTCAGCGTCTCGTCGAAGCCGTTGGGTCCGGTCACCTGGACCTCGGCGCCGGCGATCACCCCGGTGTCGCTGCGCACCGTCGAGGTGATGCAGGAGTTGTCCTGCGACGGCAGGCACAGGCTCGCGGCCGCGGACGCCCGAGACGGCTGCACGGCTGCAACGGCGGCGAGCGTGATGATCGCCAGGAAGAACGCGGCCAGCGATCTTGGTGACCGGCATCCGCCGCACCACTGCTCGGGATTCCACGCGTTCCTCCTCAAGCCCCCATGGGCGGTGACGGGACGTGCAGTCTAGCCCGAGCCGTCCCCCGTCTGACTACCCGTTCCCGGCGCGGGTCTTCACGGCGTGTCGGTGCGGGGTGTCGGTGGCGGGTGTCGGTGGCGGTGTCGCCCGAGGCAGCGCCCGGACCGTGGGCCAGGACTCCGTCGGCCACCTCGCGCATCGACAGGCGCAGGTCCATCGCGGTCTTCTGGATCCAGCGGAAGGCCTCGGGCTCGCTCAGGCCGAGCTGCGTCCTGGAGCACGCCCTTGGCGCGGTCGACCGCCTTGCGGGTCTCGAGCCGCTCCGGTCAGGTCGGCGACCTCGGCCTCGAGCGCGGCGATCTCGGCGTAGCGGCTGACGGCCATCTCGATGGCCGGCACCAGGTCGGCCTGGCGGAGAACGGCTTGACGACGTAGGCCATCGCGCCGGCGTCGCGGGCCCGCTCGACGAGGTCGCGCTGGGAGAAGGCGGTCAGGATCACGACCGGGGCGATCCGCTGGCCGGCGATCCGCTCGGCCGCGGCGATGCCGTCGAGGACGGGCATCTTCACGTCGAGGATGACCAGGTCGGGCCGGAGCTCCTCGGCCAGCTCGACCGCCTCCGCGCCGTCGCCGGCCTGGCCGACGACGTCGTAGCCCTCCTCGGCCAGCATCTCGGCGAGGTCCATCCGGATCAGCGCCTCGTCCTCGGCGATGACCACCCGGCGACGGTCGCTCGAGGCTGCGGTGGGCTGCGGACTCAGACATCGGACCAGGCTAACGGTCGCGGTAGGTTTCGGTGTCCGCGCCGGCCCCGGTAGCCCAATGGCAGAGGCAGTGGTCTCAAACACCATCCAGTGTGGGTTCGAATCCCACCCGGGGCACTCCCACTGCTCTCATCATCGACCAGCAGCTCGTCCTCGCAGCGGCCTCAGCGCGCGCGCCGGTAGGCCGGAGCCACCTCGTTGATCGCGTCGCCCATCCGGTGGATGCGCAGCGCGTTGGTCGAGCCCGGGATCCCGGGCGGGCTGCCGGCGATGATGACGACCAGGTCGCCCTCGTTGACCCGGCCGATGTCGAGCAGCGCCTCGTCGACCTGGCGGACCATCTCGTCGGTGTGCTCGACCTCGGCCGTCAGGAACGTCTCGACGCCCCAGGTCAGCGCGAGCTGGCGAGCGCGTCGCGGCGAGCGGGGTGAAGGCGAGCATCGGGATCGGGCCGCGGTAGCGGGCCAGCCGCCGGGCGGAGTCGCCGCTGGCGGTGAAGGCGACGAGGTACTTGGCGCCGACGCGCTCGCCGACCTCGGCGGCCGCCTTGGCGATGACGCCGCCCCGGGTGTGCGGCTGCCAGTCGAGCGCGGCCATGTGGCTCAGGCCGTGCTCCTCGGTCGACTCGATGATCCGCGCCATCGTCGCGACCGCCTCGATGGGGTACTCCCCGACGCTGGTCTCGCCGGAGAGCATCACCGCGTCGGCGCCGTCGAGGACGGCGTTGGCGACGTCGGAGGCCTCGGCGCGGGTCGGGCGCGGGCGCGGTGATCATCGACTCGAGCATCTGGGTCGCGACGATGACCGGCTTGGCGTTGCGCCGGGCCTTGTCGATGACCCGCTTCTGGTGGACCGGGCACGTCCTCGAGCGGGCACTCGACGCCGAGGTCGCCGCGGGCGACCATGATGCCGTCGAAGGCGTCGATGATCTCGTCGAGGTTCTCGACCGCCTGCGGCTTCTCGATCTTGGCGATGACCGGGACGGTCGACGCCCTCCTCGTCCATGATCCGGCGGACGTCGTCGGCGTCGGCGCGCGCTGCGCACGAAGCGCAGCGCGATGAAGTCGACGCCGAGCCGCAGCGCCCAGCGCAGGTCGTCCTCGTCCTTCTCCGACAGCGCCGGCACGGACACCGCGACGCCGGGCAGGTTGATGCCCTTGTTGTTGGAGACCGTGCCGCCGACGACGACCCCGGTGACGGACGTCGGTGCCGTCGACCGCGATCGACCTCGAGGCGCACCTTGCCGTCGTCGATGAGGATGCGGGTCGCCCGGCCTCGACGTCGCCGGGCAGGCCCTTGTACGTCGTGCCGCAGCTGGTGCGCGTCACCGGCGACGTCGCGCGTGGTGATCGTGCAGTCCTGGCCGCTTCTCGAGCTCGACCGGCCCGTCGGCGAACGTCTCGAGCCGGATCTTCGGGCCCTGGAGGTCGGCGAGGATGCCGACGCCGCGACCGGTCGTCGTCGGCGGCCTGCGCGGACCAGCCGGTAGACCGCGCTCGTGGTCGGCGTACGACGCCGTGGCTCATGTTGAGCCGGGCGACGTCCATGCCGGCGTCGACGAGCTCGCGGATCCGCTCGCGGGGTGCTCACGGCCGGGCCCAGGGTGCAGACGATCTTCGCTCTACGCACGTGCCTCACCCTACCGGACGTTGGATCGTTCCAAGCACGTGCTCGGCCGGCACCGGTCGCGGCCGGCGGTCCGGACGCCGGGACGCGTCACGCGACCGGTCAGGCGCAGACGCAGCGGGCGCTCGGTGCGGCGGGATCGGCGCGGGCAGCGTCGGTCGAGCCGGTGAGGTAGCGGTCGACGGCGGCCGCCGCGGCGCGGCCCTCGGCGATCGCCCAGACGATCAGCGACTGGCCGCGACCGGCGTCGCCGGCGACGAAGACGCCGGGCACCGAGGACGGCGTACGACGTCGTCGCGGCGCGACGTTGCCGCGCTCGTCGAGCGTCGACGCCGAGCTGCTCGACCAGGCCCGGGCTTCTCCGGGCCGATGAAGCCCATCGCGAGGAGCACCAGCTCGGCCGGGATCTCGCGCTCGGTGCCCGTCGACCGGCTGGAACTGTCGCGTCGACCTCGACCAGCCGCAGCGCCCGCGACCCGGCCGTCGTCGTCGCCGAGGAACTCCTGGGTCGAGACGGCGTAGACCCGGTCGCCACCCTCCTCGTGGGCCGAGGAGACCCGGAAGGTCATCGGGTACGTCGGCCACGGCTGGCCCGCGGGCCGCTCCTCGCCGGGGCTGCGGCATGATCTCGAGCTGGGTGACCGACGCGCGCGCCCTGGCGCGGTCGACGGTGCCGAGGCAGTCGGCGCCGGTGTCGCCGCCGCCGATGATGACGACGTGCTTGCCGGTGGCCAGTGATCTGGCCCTCGACCTCCTCGCCGAGCGCGACCCGGTTGGCCTGCGGCAGGAACTCCATCGCCTGGTGGATGCCGTCCGAGCTCGCGGCCCGGCACCGGCAGGTCGCGCGGCACCGGTCGACGCCGATGGCGAGCACGACGGCGTCGTAGCGCTCGCGCAGCTGGGCGCCGGTGAGTCGCTGACCCACGTCGACGCCCGCCCGGAAGACGGTGCCCTCGCGGCGCATCTGGTCGAGGCGCCGGTCGAGGTGCTTCTTCTCCATCTTGAACTCGGGGATGCCGTAGCGCAGCAGGCCGCCGATCTTGTCGGCGCGCTCGTAGACCGCGACGGTGTGGCCGGCGCGGGTGAGCTGCTGGGCGGCGGCGAGCCCGGCCGGGCCGGAGCCGACGACGGCGACGGTCTTGCCGGAGAGCCACTCCGGCGGCTGCGGGCCGGACGCAGCCCGGACTCCCACGCCCGGTCGATGATCGAGACCTCGACGTTCTTGATCGTCACCGGGTCCTGGTTGATGCCCAGCACGCAGGCGGTCTCGCACGGCGCCGGGCACAGCCGGCCGGTGAACTCCGGGAAGTTGTTGGTCGCGTGCAGCCGCTCGATCGCGCCGTCCCAGTCGTCGCGCCAGACCAGGTCGTTCCACTCGGGGATGAGGTTGCCCAGCGGGCAGCCCTGGTGGCAGAACGGGATGCCGCAGTCCATGCAGCGGCCGGCCTGCGTGGTGATGATCGGCAGCAGCGCGCGCCCGACGCCGTCGGGGTAGACCTCGTGCCAGTCCTGGACCCGCTCCTCGACGGGGCGGCGCGTCGGCGACCTCGCGGCCGTGCGCAGGAAGCCCTTGGGATCAGCCACGGTGCCACCTGCTCAGGGTGCGGTCAGCCATGGAGCGACCTCCATGATCCGGGCGGCGGCCTGGTCCTCGTCGAGGCCCTCCGCCGAGGGCCTCGGCCCGGGCCTCGAGCACCCGCCGGTAGTCGCGCGGCATCACCTCGGTGAAGCGGGCCAGCGACGGTCGTCCCAGTCGGCCAGCAGCGCGCGCGGCGACCGCCGACCCGGTCTCCTCGGCGTGCCGCTCGACCAGCTCGCTGAGCTCCTCGGCCGCGCTCGCCCGTCGACCGGGCCCAGCTCGACGAGCTCGGGGTTGACCCGCGCCTCGTCGAGGTCGAGCACGAACGCGAAGCCACCGGACATGCCGGCCGCGAAGTTGCGGCCGGTCGCGACCGAGGACGACGACCCGGCCGCCGGTCATGTACTCGCAGCCGTGGTCGCCGACGCCCTCGACGACGGCGGTCGCGCCGGAGTTGCGGACGCAGAACCGCTCGCCGACCCGGCCGCGCAGGAAGATCTCGCCCGCCGTGGCGCCGTAGCCGATGACGTTGCCGGCGATGATCTGCTCGCTCGGCGGCGAAGCGTCGCCGACGCGGTCCGGGCGCACGACGACCCGGCCGCCGGACAGGCCCTTGCCGACGTAGTCGTTGGCGTCGCCCTCGAGCCGCAGCGTGATGCCCGCGCGGCACGAACGCGCCGAAGGACTGGCCGGCCGAGCCGGTGAAGGTGATGTCGATGGTGTCGTCGGGCAGCCCTCGCCGCCGTACCGCTTGGTGACCTCGTGGCCGAGCATCGTGCCGACGGTGCGGTTGACGTTGCGGACCGGCAGCTGCGACCCGCACCGGCTCGCCGCGCTCGAGCGCCGGCGCGGCCAGCGCGATCAGCTCGTTGTCGAGCGCCTTGTCGAGGCCGTGGTCCTGGGTCTTGCGTGCAGTGCAGGTCGCTGGCCGGCGAACTGGCCCTGGCAGTCCGGCTGGTGCAGGATCGGCGCCAGGTCGAGCCCGGCGGCCTTCCAGTGGTCGACCGCGCTCGGCGATGTCGAGCGCCTCGACCTGGCCGATCGCCTCGTCGAGGGTGCGGAAGCCGAGCTCGGCGAGGAGCTCGCGCACCTCCTCGGCGATGAACTCGAAGAAGTTCACGACGAACTCGGCCTTGCCGGTGAAGCGCTCGCGCAGCACGGGGTTCTGCGTGGCGACGCCCACCGGGCAGGTGTCGAGGTGGCAGACCCGCATCATGATGCAGCCCGAGACGACCAGCGGCGCGGTGGCGAAGCCGAACTCCTCGGCGCCGAGCAGCGCCGCGATGACGACGTCGCGGCCGGTCTTGAGCTGGCCGTCGGTCTGCACCACGATCCGGTCGCGCAGGCCGTTGAGCAGCAGCGTCTGCTGGGTCTCGGCCAGGCCGAGCTCCCACGGGCCGCCCGCGTGCTTGAGCGAGGTGAGCGGCGCGGCACCGGTGCCGCCGTCGTGGCCGGAGATGAGCACGACGTCGGCGTGCGCCTTGGAGACGCCCGCCGCGACCGTGCCGACGCCGACCTCGGAGACGAGCTTGACGTGGACGCGCGCCGACGGGTTGGCGTTCTTGAGGTCGTGGATCAGCTGGGCCAGGTCCTCGATCGAGTAGATGTCGTGGTGCGGCGGCGGGGAGATCAGGCCGACGCCGGGCGTGGAGTGCCGGGTCTTGGCCACCCACGGGTAGACCTTGTGGCCGGGCAGCTGGCCGCCCTCGCCGGGCTTGGCGCCCTGCGCCATCTTGATCTGGATGTCGTCGGCGTTGGTGAGGTACTCCGATGGTCACGCCGAAGCGGCCCGACGCGACCTGCTTGATCGCCGAGCGGCGCTCGGGGTCGTAGCAGCCGGTCGGCGTCCTCGCCGCCCTCGCCGGTGTTGGACTTGCCGCCGAGCCGGTTCATCGCGATCGCGAGGGTCTCGTGCGCCTCCTGGCTGATCGAGCCGTAGGACATCGCGCCGGTGGAGAAGCGCTTGACGATCTCGGAGACCGGCTCGACCTCGTCGATCGGGATCGGCTCGCGACCGGCGCCGTCGCGTCCTTGAAGCGGAACAGCCCGCGCAGCGTCATCAGCCGCTCGGACTGCTCGTCGACGCGCGCGGTGTACTGCTTGAAGATGTCGTAGCGCCCGGTGCGGGTGGCGTGCTGGAGCCGGAAGACCGTCTCGGGGTCGAACAGGTGCGGCTCGCCCTCGCGGCGCCACTGGTACTCGCCGCCGATCGTCGAGCTCGCGGTGCGCCGGCGGGATGCCGCCGCGGGGGTACGCCGCCGCGTGCCGGCGCGCGACCTCCTCGGCGATCACGTCGAGGCTCGACGCCGCCGAGCTTGGAGGTGGTGCCGGTGAAGTAGCGGTCGACGACCGCCTGCGACAGGCCGACCGCCTCGAAGATCTGGGCGCCGGTGTAGGACGCGACCGTGGAGACGCCCATCTTGGACATCACCTTGAGCACGCCCTTGCCGAGCGCCTTGATCAGGTTGGCGACGGCCTTCTCGGGCTCGACCTTGACGTAGTAGCCGTCGCGGGCGAGGTCCTCGACGGTCTCCATCGCGAGGTAGGGGTTGACCGCGGCCGCGCCGTAGCCGATGAGCAGCGCGACGTGGTGCACCTCGCGGACGTCGCCGGCCTCGACCAGCAGCCCGACCTGGGTGCGGGTCTTCTCGCGGACCAGGTGGTGGTGCACCGCGCCGGTGAGCAGCAGCGACGGGATCGGCGCCAGCTCGGCGGTCGGAGTGCCGGTCGGACAGCACGATGATCCGCGCGCCCTCGGCGATCGCCGTCGGACACCTCGGCGCAGATCTCGTCGAGCCGCGCCGCCAGCGCCGCGCCGCCGCCCTCGACGTCGTAGAGGCCGCGCGAGACGTGGGTGACGAAGCCGGGCATGTCGCCGTCGCGGTTGATGTGGCGGATCTTGGCCAGGTCGTCGTTGGCGATGACCGGGAACGGCAGCACGACCTGCCGGCAGGACGCCGGCGTCGGGTCGAGCAGGTTGGCCTCGGGGCCGATCGTGCCGTGCGAGCGAGGTGACGAGCTCCTCGCGGATCGCGTCGAGCGGCGGGTTGGTGACCTGCGCGAACAGCTGGGTGAAGTAGTCGAAGAGCAGCCGCGGCTTGTCGCGAGAGCGCCGCGATCGGGGTGTCGGTGCCCATCGAGCCGATCGGCTCGGCGCCGGTGCTGCGCCATCGGGGTGAGCAGGACCCGCAGCTCCTCCTCGGTGTAGCCGAAGATCTGCTGGCGGCGGGTGACCGAGGCGTGCGTGTGGACGATGTGCTCGCGCTCGGGGAGGTCGTCGAGGTGGATCAGGCCGGCGTGCAGCCACTCGTCGTAGGGGTGCTCGGCGGCGAGCTCGGCTCTTGATCTCCTCGTCCTCGATGATGCGGTGCTCCTCGGTGTCGACGAGGAACATCCGGCCCGGCTGCAGCCGGCCCTTGCGGACGACGGTGGCGGGGTCGAGGTCGAGCACGCCGACCTCGGAGGCGAGCACGACGAGGCCGTCGTCGGTGACCCAGTAGCGCGAGGGACGCAGGCCGTTGCGGTCCAGGACCGCGCCGATCTGGGTGCCGTCGGTGAAGACGACGCAGGCCGGGCCGTCCCACGGCTCCATCAGCGTCGGAGTGGAACTCGTAGAACGCGCGGCGCTGCGGCGTCCATCTCGGCGTGGTTCTCCCACGCCTCGGGGATCATCATCAGCACCGCGTGCGGCAGCGAGCGGCCGCCGAGGTGCAGCAGCTCGAGCACCTCGTCGAAGGACGCGGAGTCGGAGGCGCCCGGGGTGCAGATCGGGAAGAGCCGCTCGAGGTCGCCGGGGATCAGGTCGGAGGCCAGCAGCGCCTCGCGGGCCCGCATCCAGTTGCGGTTGCCCATGACGGTGTTGATCTCGCCGTTGTGGGCGATGAACCGGAACGGGTGGGCCAGCGGCCAGCTCGGGAAGGTGTTGGTCGAGAAGCGGGAGTGCACGACGGCGAGCGCCGAGGCGACCCGCTCGTCGGTCAGGTCGGGGAAGAACGTGGTCGAGCTGGTCGGTGGTCAGCATGCCCTTGTAGACGAGGGTGCGCGAGGAGAGCGACGGGAAGTAGACGTCGGCCTCGCTGCTCGGCGCGCTTGCGCAGGCAGAACGCCAGCCGCTCCAGCGCCATGCCCGACGATCCGCGGCCGCCGCGCCGGCCGACGAAGAGCTGGGCGAACGCCGGCATCACGCCGCGCGCGGTCGCGCCCAGCGCTCGGCGTCGTCGACGGGGACGTCGCGCCAGCCGAGGACCGTCGAGGCCCTCCTCGGCCGCGAGCTCCTCGATCCGGTCGCGGGTCTTGGCGGCCCGCTCGGCGTCGCCGCGGCAGGAACGCCGTGCCGACGGCGTACGCGCCCGGCGGCGGGCAGCTCGAAGTCCGGCGACCTCGCGCAGGAACGCGTCGGGGACCTGGATCAGGATGCCGGCGCCGTCGCCGGAGTTGACCTCGGCGCCGGCGGCGCCGCGGTGGTCGAGGTTGCGCAGGGCGGTGAGCGCCTTGCGCCACGATGTCGTGGCTGGCCTCACCGGTCAGGGTGGCCACGAAGGCGACGCCGCAGGCGTCGTGCTCGAAGCGGGGGTCGTACAGCCCCTGGGGCGGCGGGAAGCCGTTGAAGCCGGGCACTGGCCCTCCCGTCGTCGTCGGTCGCGCGCCGGAGCGAGCCGGCGCGAGTCGCGACCGTCTCACTGGCACGTCAGCAATCGAATGCCGGGGACGACGTTGGCCCTAGCGGGAGTTCAGGCTATCACCGCGGGATCAACGGCAGCGCGCGCTGCCTCGGTCGCGGACAGCGCCCCCGAGGGCCCGGAACCTCCAGGAGTAGCTGCCGTCGCCGAGCGTCATCACCAGGACGCCGAACTTGTCGGCGCGGAAGAACTGCGAGCCCTTGGCGGCCGACCACTTCTTGTAGAGCGACTTGCCGCCGGTGCCGACGACGAAGCTCCGCAGACCGCTCTTGCGCATCTGGCCGTCGGCGTTCATCGCAGCGAAGCGCTCGTAGTCGTGGTCGTGGCCGGCGAACGCGACGTCGGCGCCGCGGCGCTGGGCGATCCGCCAGAACCGGGTGAGCCCCGCGGTGGACCCGTGGGCGCCGCTGGAGTAGCGGGGGTGGTGGGTGACGATGGCGGAGCAGGCGACCGGATGGGCGTCCATCTCCTTGCGCAGCCAGGCGCGCTGGTCGGCGCAGTCGATCTCGCTGCAGTTGGAGTTGAGCAGGTAGATCCGCCAGGTGCCGACCTTGATCGCCCGGTAGCCCGGCGCGCTGAGCCCGAAGTAGCGGTAGTAGCCGGTGGCCCCGGGGGTGTTGTACTCGTGGTTGCCGGGCACCGGGCGGGTGATCCGCTTGAGCTTGCCCCAGGAGGCGTCGTAGGAGTCGCGGAAGTGGGCCAGCCCGCCCTTCTCGTACTGCAGGTCGCCGACGGCGATCACCCGCTTGGGCTTGATCTTCGCCGCAAGCTTGGCCGTGGCCCTGTGTCGGCAGGTGCGTGCGGTCGTGGCGTCCCCGGGGCGGCAGGCGATGTCGCCGACCACCACGAGCTTCGGTCCCGTCACCGCAGCCGCCCGCGGTGCGGGGGGCTGGGGCGGCTGCACAGGCCGGATCGGGTCGCGGACCGGGGCGGTCGCGGCGGACGGGCCGATCCCGGCGGTGGCCGGGACCGCGGGCAGCACCAGCGCCACCGAGGCCACGCACGCGAGCAGGCCGGCGGCCCGGCGGCGCGCTCGCCTGGCCGGCATCGTGGTCACGGCGTCGTCTCCCCCTCGTGCGCCTCGTCCCCGCGGTCCGCCGCCTCCGCGGCCTCGGGCGGGTCGGCGACGGCTGCCTCACGGTACACCGACTCCTCGCGGCCCGGCCGGTTCCGGCCCGCCCAGACGAAGTACGCCGCGGCGAGGACGAACAGCACGATCGAGGTCCAGACGTTGAGCCGCAGCCCGACGACGTCGTCCATCTCGACCGGTGTCGATGCGGAGCATCTCGATCCAGCCGCGGCCCGGCGGTGTAGGCCATCACGTAGAGCGCGAGCACCCGGCCGTGGCCGAGCCGGAAGCGGCGGTCGGCCCAGACGACGACCGCGAAGGCGGCCAGGTACCACAGGCACTCGTAGAGGAACGTCGGGTGGAACGTCGCGAACGTCGGCGTAGCCGGGCGGGCGGTGCGCCGCGTCGATCTCCAGCGCCCACGGCAGGTCGGTCGGCCGGCCGAAGAGCTCCTGGTTGAACCAGTTGCCCCACCGGCCGATCGCCTGGGCGACCAGCACGCCCGGGCGCCAGGGCGTCGAGCATCGGGCAGCACCTTGATGCCCTCGGCGCCGCGCCCCGATGACCACGCCGACCGCACCGAGCGCGATCGGCGCCCCAGATGCCGAGGCCGCCGCGCCAGACGTAGAGCGCCTCACCGGGTTGCCGTCCGTCGCCGAAGTAGAGCTCGCGAGTCGGTGACGACGTGGTAGAGCCGGCCGCCGACGAGGCCGAACGGCACCGCCCAGAGCGCGATGTCGCTGACCTCGCCGGCGACGCCCGCCGCGGGCGACCCAGCGCCGCTCGCCGATCCAGATCGCGACGACGATGCCCAGCGATGATGCACAGCGCGTAGCCGCGGATCGGGATCGGTCCGAGGTGCCAGACCCCCTGGCGCGGGCTCGGGATCGACAGCACGGGAGTCACGGCTCATCGGCGCTCAGCCAGTCATCATGGGCGCTCCAGGTCAGTCCTCGTCGAGCAGCAGGTCGGCATGTCGTCGGCGAGGTCGGCCGGGCTGACGCCCTGCGTCCACACGACCGGGACGCGGTCGTCGGGCGTCGATGGCCGACCACCGGTGTGCCGTGGTCGACCTCGTAGCCGCCGCTGGGCAGCTTCTTGCCCTGCTCGATGGCGACGCCCACGGCGTCGCCGACGCCGACTGATCCGCTGCGAGGTCCCGGTGAGACCGATGAAGCCGGGGTCGAACGCGGTCGAGCGTAGGCCGCGCAGCGTCGCCTCGTCGTCGCGCGCCGGGTCGGTGGTCACGAACACGACGTCGAGCTGCGCGCGCTGCTCGTCGTCGAGCCGGGTCATCGCGGAGGCGAGCGTTGGCCATCACCAGCCGGCAGATGTCGGGGCAGTGGGTGTAGCCGAAGAAGACCAGGGTCAGCGGCTTGTCGGTGTCGTCGGCCAGGCTGAGTACGGCTGCCCGTCGGTGTCGGTCAGCGGCGGTCCGGGACGACGTACGCTCGAGAGCGGCGGTCGTCGAGCGATCGGCGCCGGTGCAGCTCCGCCGCACCGGTGACCGCGCAGCGTCGCCGCGGCCGCAGCGCAGCCGGCGAGCAGCCGCACGGAGCCGCCAGCGACAGCCGCGGACCGAGCCAGGCACGTGCCGGCTCCTAGCGCACGCCACGACGGACGCCCTCGGCCAGGTCGGCGGTCAGCGGCGCGCAGCGCCGCAGGCCGGCGCGCGCGGTCGTCCGGGTGGTCGAGCAGCGCCCGGACGAAGGCCGAGCCGACGATGACGCCGTCGGCGTACGCCGCGACCTCGGCGGCCTGGTCGCCGGTGCTGACGCCGAGGCCGACGCCGATCGGGCAGGTCGGTGACCGCGCGGGTGCGGGCGACCAGCGGGCCGGCCAGGTCGCTGGTCGTGGCCCGGGCGCCGGTGACGCCCATGACGGCGGTGGCGTAGACGAAGCCGCGGCAGGCCGCCGCGGTCATCGCGATCCGCTCGTCGGTCGAGCGACGGCGCGACCAGGAAGACCTTGTCGAGGTCGTGCGCGTCGGCGGCCGCGATCCACTCGGCGCCGCTGTCGGGGGTCAGGTCGGGGGTGATCAGGCCCGCTCCCCCGGCGGCGGCGAGGTCGGCGGCGAACCGCTCGACGCCGTAGCGCTCGACGGGGTTCCAGTAGGTCATCACCAGCGTCGGGCGTGCCGGTCGCGGCGACGGCCTCGACCGTGCGCAGCACGTCGCCGGTGCGGACGCCGCCGTCGAGCGCCTGCTGGGCGGCCGCCTGGATGGTCGGGCCGTCCATGACCGGGTCGCTGTAGGGCAGGCCGATCTCGATGACGTCGCAGCCGGCGTCGACCATCACTCGCAGCGCCTCGATGCCGCCGTCGACGTCGGGAAGCCGGCCGGCAGGTAGCCGACCAGGGCGGCGCGGCCCTCGGCGCGGGCCTTCGTCGAAGGCGGCGCGTCGACGCATCAGGCTCCTCACCGGGCCGTCGCATGTCGGCTCGGCCTCGACCTCGGCGTCGCCGAGGCCGAACCACTCGATGGCGGTGCCCATGTCCTTGTCGCCGCGACCGCAGAGGTTGACCAGGATGGTCGCGTCGGGGCCCTTCTCGGCGGCCAGCTCGCTGGGCCACGTCGCAGCGCGCCGGCCAGCGGCGTGCGCCGACTCGATCGCCGGGATGATGCCCTCGGTGCGGCTCAGCAGCGCCATGCGCGTCCATCGCCTCGGCGTCGGTGACCGGCGTGGTACGTCGCCCGGCCGGTCGCC
Organism: uncultured Actinomycetota bacterium; assembly: GCA_963719955.1. GTDB lineage: Bacteria > Actinomycetota > Actinomycetes > Propionibacteriales > Nocardioidaceae > Nocardioides. The sequence goes on from CAVRDV010000002.1 coordinate 2,076,498, forward strand.
GCGAGGTGGGCGTGCTGGGGACCGACGCCGGGGTAGTCGAGGCCGGCGGAGATCGAGTGGGACTCGACGGTCTGGCCGTCCTCGTCCTGCAGGACGTAGGTGCGGGCGCCGTGCAGCACCCCGCGCTCGCCGGCGTCGATCGTCGCGGCGTGCCGGCCGGTCTCGACGCCGTCGCCGCCGGCCTCGAAGCCGTAGATCGCGACGTCGGCGTCGTCGAGGAACGCGGTGAAGAGGCCGATCGCGTTGGAGCCGCCGCCGACGCAGGCCGCGATCGCGTCCGGCAGGCCGCCGTACTGCTCGAGGCACTGGGCGCGGGCCTCGTCGCCGATGCCGCGGCAGAAGTCGCGGACCATGCTCGGGAACGGGTGCGGTCCGGCGGCGGTGCCGAAGAGGTAGGCCGTGTGGTCGACGCTGGCGACCCAGTCGCGCAGCGCCTCGTTGATGGCGTCCTTGAGCGTGGCGCTGCCGGACTCGACCGGGACGACCTTGGCGCCGAGCAGCTGCATCCGGGCCACGTTGAGCGCCTGGCGCTCGGGTGTCGACCGCGCCCATGTAGACGGTGCAGTCGAGGCCGAAGTACGCCGCCGCGGTCGCGCTGGCGACGCCGTGCTGGCCGGCGCCGGTCTCGGCGATGACCCGGGTCTTGCCCATCCGCTTGGTGAGCAGCGCCTGGCCGAGCACGTTGCGGATCTTGTGGGCGCCGGTGTGGTTGAGGTCCTCGCGCTTGAGCAGGATCCGGGCGCCGACCGTGCTCGCGCGAGCCGCTCGGCGTCGTAGAGCCGGCTGGGGATGCCGGCGTAGTCGCGCAGCATCGCGCTCGAACTCGGCCGACGAAGGCCGGGTCGGCCATCGCGTCCTGCCAGGCGACGGTCAGCTCGTCGAGCGCGGCGACCAGCGCCTCGGGCATGAACCGCCCGCCCGAAGTCCGCCGAAGCAGCCGCGCTCGTCGGCGTCGAACGTCGTGGTCCGGCTCGTCGGCTGGCTCGTCGGTGCCGTCACTCCTGTCATCGCGGCGACCGCGGCCTGCGGGGTCGCCGTCCTTCACCAGCGCCTCGCCGACGAGCACCACGCCGGCGCCCTCGCCGACGAAGCGCTGCGACGTCGTGCGGGGCCGGAGATGCCGGACTCGGCGACCTTGACCCGGTCGTCGGGGATCAGCGGGGCGAGCCGGCCGAAGGTGTCGGGGTCGACCTCGAGGGTCTTGAGGTTGCGGGCGTTGACGCCGACCAGCTCGGCGCCGAGGTCGACCGCGCGCTCGGTCTCGGCCTCGTCGTGCACCTCGACCAGCACGGTCAGCCCGAGCTCGCGGGCCTCGTCGTGCAGCCGGCGCAGGGTGTCGTCGTCGAGGGCGGCGACGATCAGCAGCACCAGGTCGGCGCCGGCGGCCCGGGCCTCGACGCAGCTGGTAGGTGGTCGACGATGAAGTCCTTGCGCAGCAGCGGGACGTCGACCGCGGCCCGCACGGCGCGCAGGTCGTCGAGGCTGCCGCCGAAGCGGCGCTGCTCGGTCAGCACGCTGATCGCGGCGGCGCCGCCGCGCGGCGTACGCCGCGGCGAGCGCGGCCGGGTCGGGGATGTCGGCCAGGTCGCCCTTGCTCGGGCTGCGCCGCTTGACCTCGGCGATCACGCTCGAGCCCGGCCGCGCGGAAGTGCGGCATCGGGTCGCGCGGCGGGTCGACGTCGGCGAGCGCGGCCCGCAGGTCGGCCAGCGGAGGTCTCGCGCCTCGCGGTCGCGCGAGGTCGACGCGCACGCCGGCGACGATGTCGTCGAGCACGGACACGGTCGGTCCTCCGGGCGGGTCGGTGCGGCAGGGGGCGGCCCCAGCATCTCACGCGCCACCAATGCCGAGACGCGTGACCCGAGGGGTGAGCGCTGTGTAGCCTCCCCGGCAACGGGGGCCGAACCGCTCGGCCCGGGACTCGGAAGGCATCGTCCATGAGTGACCAGGCACCACCTCCCCCTCCGCCGCCGGAAGGCGAGCCGCCCCAGGGGCCCGGCTACGGCAGCCAGCCCGGGCAGCCCCCACCCGGACAGCCGCAGTACGGGCAGCCGGCGTACGGGCAGCCGCAGTACGGCGCCCCCTATGGCGGTGCCGCGCCGGTGAACACCCAGAAGGCCACCTGGGCGCTGGTCCTCGGCATCCTCAGCCTGGTCTGCTGCGGGTTCGTGGCCGGCATCCCGGCGATCATCCTGGGCAAGAACGCCAAGGCGGAGCTCGGAGGCTGCGGGGCAGTCCGGCGAGCACCGGCCAACATCGGCATGATCCTCGGCATCATCGGCACCGCACTGAGCGTCCTGGGCCTGTTGTTCGCCGTGGTGACCGGGTCGTTCTCCGCCTCGGTCGGCTGAGCCCGCCTCGGGGCTGATCCGCTCGTCGACGGGGGCCCGGACCGCTGTGGTCCGGGCCCTCGTCGCGTCTGCTCAGGAGCGCAGCCAGGCGCCCTGCGGGGTGTTGCGCACGACCATGAACACGACCGCCACCGCGAACAGGGCGTAGGCCGGCCACGGACGCCGGACGAAGGCCGGTTGGTAGCGCTCGCCACGCCAGGCGCTGCGCAGCCAGGCCACGAACATCCAGGCGATGAACGGCACCGCCACGATGAACAGCAGGTTGCACGACGCGGCCGCGCCGAGGTCGCGGTGGGTGAGGTCGTTGACGGCGCGCAGGCCCCCGCAGCCCGGGCAGTCGATCCCGACAGCAGGCGGACGGGCAGTAGCCCCAGCTCCCGGAGACGTGCGGGTCGCGGAGGTGCAGCGGCGACCGTGGTCGCGCCCAGCGCCACCGATGGCTCTGCGACCGGCGGCCCGCAGCCAGCTGCCGCCGCGTCGGCGCGGGCAGGCTGAGGGCGGGCTCGACGGCGGTCATCGGCTCAGGAGTCGTCGATGCCCATCTTGGCCATCACCGCGAACACCGGGAGCGCCACGACCGCCAGCACGACACCGACCCAGAAGAGCGTCCAGTTGACCGGCTCGAGCATCAGCCCGACGCCGCCGACCACGAAGCCGAGCATCGCGACGGTCGACGGCGGTCCAGGCAGCGGGGGTGTTGCCGTGGTTGCGTCAGACACCGGGCTCCTCGCTCGCTGGGGCCGGACGGACGGGTGCCGCCGGTGCTTGGCGGTCAGTCTATTCACTCCTCGCCCGCGGTCGGGTCACGACCCTCGTCCATCGCGCTTCCACAGGTCGCGGCCGCTGGCCTGCTCCGCGTCGTCCCCCGGCCGGCCCGCCGGCGACGGAGGTCCGGCGGCGGGGCCGGGGCGTCGTACCGGCGGCCCATCTCGGGCCACGCCCGGCACCAGGCGTACGCCGGCCACGGCGGCGAGCAGCGCCAGCAGCGCGCCGGCCACCGCCAGGGCGAACCACCCGGTGGCGTGAGTGCCGATGTCGCGGAGCGCCGAGGGCCGCGGCCTCGTCGGCGAGGGCTGTCGGGCACCGACCGCCACGCCCAGCCGCCACGTCGCGAGCACCCGCGCGGCGGCCAGGGCGGCGAGCAGCGCCAGCGCGCGACGCACCCGACCGCGGGTCACCAGCAGCGACGCCCCAGCACGCGAGCACGACCAGCCCGAGCGCGGCCGCGAGCGGGACCTGGCCGCCGGGTCGGCGAGCCCGACGAGCGGTGCCCGGCCCTGGGCCTCGTCGCAGGCGAACCACAGCCGGTTGGCGGCCAGCGTCGCCAGCCCGCTGCCGGCGCAGCCCGAGCAGCACCACCGGACCGAACCACCGCCGGGGAGGCGTGCCGTCAGCCGGCATCGGACTCCTCGTCGGTCGGTCCGCGCAGCAGGTCGGCGTCGAAGCAGGTGCGGTCGCCGGTGTGGCAGGCCGGCCCCACCTGGTCGACCTTGACCAGCAGCGTGTCGCCGTCGCAGTCGAGGCGCACCTCCTGGACCCACTGGCGGTGGCCGGAGGTGTCGCCCTTGACCCAGTACTCCTGGCGCGCAGCGGCTCCAGTACGTCGCCCGGCCGGAGCTCGAGCGTGCGGGCGAGCGCCTCGTCGTCCATCCAGCCGAGCATCAGCACCTCGCCGGTGTCGTGCTGCTGCACGACCGCGGGCACCAGGCCGTCGGCGGTGCGCTTCAGCCGGGCGGCGATCGCAGGGTCGAGGTCGGTCACGCGGGCCATTATCGCGACGCAGCCGGATCGCCGTGCTGGGCGGTCCACGACGCGTGCAGCCCGGCGTAGACGCCGGCGGTGCGCGACCAGCTCGGCGTGCGGGCCGCGCTGCACGACCCGGCCGCCGTCGACCACGACGACCTCGTCGGCGTTCTCGGCCGTGGAGAGCCGGTGGGCGATGGTCACCGACGGTGCGACCGCGTCATCAGCCGCTCCAGCGCCCGGCCGATCCGCATCTCCAGGGCCGGGTCGACGGCGCTGGTGGCCTCGTCGAGGACCAGCAGGTCGGGGTCGGCGAGGTGGGCGCGCAGCAGCGCGACGAGCTGGCGCTCCCCGGCCGACAGCGACTCGCCGCGCTGGCCGACCCGGGTGTCGAGGCCGCGCGGCAGCCCGGCCAGCCAGTCGCCGAGCCCGAGCTCGGTCGCCGCGGCCGCCGGATCTCGTCCGTCGGTCGGCGTCGAGCCGGCCGTAGCGCACGTTGGCGCGCGAGGGTGTCGTCGAAGAGGAAGCCCTCCTGCGGCACCAGCACCACGCTGCGCCGCAGCGACGCGCTGCGCGATCTCGCGGACGTCGACGCCGTCGAGCAGGACCGCACCGTCGGACGGGTCCATCAGCCGGGTGAGCAGCTTGGCGAACGTCGACTTGCCCGAGCCGGTCTCGCCGACGATCGCGACCCGGGTGCCGGCGGCGATGTGCGAGGTCGACGTCGCGCAGCACCGGCGGGCCGCCGGGGTAGGCGAAGCGTGACGTCGCTCGAACCGCACGTCGATCGGGCCGCGGGGCAGCACGCTGCCCCGTCCGCGCCGGGGTCGACGAGGTCGGCCGGCGTCTCGAGGATGCCGATCACCCGGCGCCAGCCCGCGATGGCGTTCTGGGCGTCGGTGAGGATCTGGGTGCCCATCTGCACCGGCCCGACGAAGAGCGTGACCAGGAAGGCGAAGGCGAGGACCTGCCGGCGGTCAGCTCGCCGGCGAAGCCCGAGCCAGATGCCGACGACGATGCACGCCGGCGTTGGCCAGGCCGGCCGAGATGCCCGCCGAGGGAGAACGAGACGACCGTGAGGCTCTGGGCGCGGGTGCTGGCGGCCTGCTGGTGCCGGCGATCGCGTCGTCGATCCGGCGCCTGGGTGCGGTCCTCGACGGCGTAGGAGCGGACCACGGCGGCGCCGACGACGGGCTCGGAGATCGCCGACAGCATCGCGCCGACCTGGCGGCGTACGACGCTGTAGGCGGCGGAGAGCTTGCGCTGGAAGTAGCGCAGCGAGAGGAACAGCGGCAGCGAAGCAGACCCAGACGACGACGGTCGAGCTGCCAGCTGTAGACCAGCCATCACGACCGTGGCGACGCAGCATCTGCCCGACGCTGACGATGAACAGCAGCCCGCCGAAGACCAGGAACTGGCTGACCTGGTCGACGTCGCTGGTGACCCGCGAGACCAGGGCGCCGCGGCGCTCGGTGTTCTGGGTGAGCAGCGGCAGGTCGTGGACGTGCCGGAACGCCTTGATGCGCAGCGTGGCCAGGCCGCGCTCGGAGGTGCGTGAACAGCCGGCCGGTCATGAGGTACGACGCGACGCCGGTGACCGCGAGCGCGGCCGCGGCGGCGAGCCCCATCAGCACGGTGAAGCGGACGTCGGGGCCGCCGGCGCCGTTGAGCCCGCGGTCGAGGGTCTGCTGCACCGCGATCGGGCACGACGACCTGGCCGGCGGCGGCGACGACCGCGAGCAGCAGCGTGACGGCCGAGCCCCTCGCGTCAGCTCCGGGGAGAAGCGCGATGCCGCGGCGGATGGTCTCGATCGCGGCGATGTCCTCGCCGGTGTCCATCCGGGTGCCGCTGGCGGCCGTGCTCATGGGCGGGCCTCCCCGGAGCCGACGGGGTCGACGGTCGGGCCGTCGAGCTCCGGGTGCTCGCCTCGTAGGCGTTGACCAGGTGGGCGTAGGCGGGGCTGCGGGCCAGCAGCTCGGCGTGGGTGCCGCGGTCGACGATCCGGCCGTCGTCGAGGTGGACGACCTCGTCGGCCAGCGCGATGGTGGCCTTGCGGTAGGCGACGACGACCAGGGTGCGCCGTCCGTCGCCCGTCGCCTCGCTGCGTCGTCGCGCAGCGCGGCGAGGATCCGCGCCTCGACCTCGGGGTCGACCGCCGAGGTGGCGTCGTCGAGGATCAGCAGCCGCGGCCGGCGGACGAGCGCGCGGGCCAGCGAGATGCCGCTGGCGCTGTCCGCCGGACAGCGAGGTGCCGCGCTCGCCGAGCCGCGTGTCGAGACCGTCGGGCAGGGCCGCGACGAAGCCGTCGGCCTGGGCGGTGCGCAGCGCGCGCCCAGACCTCCTCGTCGGGGACGTCGGCGCCGAGGGTGACGTTGCCGCGGACGGTGTCGTCGAAGAGGAAGGCGGTCTGCGGCACGAGCGCCACGACGCGCGGCCAGCTCGCCCGTGCGCGAGCTCGCGCAGGTCGGCGCCGTCGACGCGGATCCGGCCGGCGTCGGGGTCGACGAGGCGGGTCAGCAGGCTGGTCAGCGTGCTCTTGCCGGAGGCGGTGGCGCCGACCAGGGCGACGGTGCGGCCCGGGCTCGACGTCGAAGTCGACGCCGCGCAGCAGCGGCTGCGTCGGCGGTCGTAGGCGTAGGGAGGCCCGTCGACCTCGAGCCGGGCGCCGCCCTGCGTCCGGCCGCGGCAGCGCGTCGGTCGCCGTACGGCATCTCGCCGGTGGCGTCGAGCACCGGCTCGACCCGGTCGGTAGCCGACGACGCTGCGCGGGAACTCGCCGAGCAGCCAGCCGATCGCGCGGATCGGGAAGGAGACGATGGTGAGCAGGTAGGCGACCGTGACCACGTCGCCGGCGCTCGGTCGCGCCGCTGAGGCACCCGGCTGACGCCGACGGCGAGCACCACCAGCACGCCGAGGTTGGGCAGGCCGGCGAGCGTGGGGTCGAAGACCGCGCGGATCCGGCCGGCGCGGATGTTGACGTCGCGCAGCTCGCGGGCCTTCGCGCGCGAACCGGTCGGTCTCCTCGGCCTCGCGGCCCAGCGTCTTGACGACCATGGCGCCGTCGAAGGACTCGTGGGCGATCTCGCTGACCTCGGCGCGCAGCGCCTGGGCGCGGGTCATCAGCGGCGAGGCGAAGCGCTGGTAGAGCGAGGTTGGCGACCACCACCGCGGGGAAGACCAGCAGCCCGACGACCGCCATCACCACGTCGGCGACGAGCATCTGGACGACGGCGATCACCATCATCGCGACCGTGCCGACGGCCATCGGCAGCGGCGCGATCGGACGCCCAGGCGGCCTCGACGTCGGAGTTGGCGTTGGAGAGCAGCTGGCCGGTCGGGTGGCGCTGGTGCCACTCCATCGGGAGCGAGAGGTACTGGCGGGTGACGGCGCGCCGGTTGTGGGCCTGCATGCGGTACTGCATGATGCCGGCGCCGAGCCGACGCGCGACGATGCCGACGGCGCGCAGGATCGCGACGCCGACGAACAGCGCGACGACCGCCCACGAGCAGGCCGGTGCCGATCTCGCCGTTCGCGAAGGCGGGCAGCACGACGTGGTCGGTGGACCAGCCGAGCACCCACGCGTCGGCGACGGTGAGCGCGCCGAACAGCACGCTGCCGAGCGTCGAGACGGTGAAGACCCACGGCTCGCGCCGGATCGCCACCCCCAGGACCGCGAAGCCGCGACGCGTCGTCGACCGGCTCCGCCCGCTGCTCACGCCGCTCCCCCCGCTCCCCCCGATCCCGTGTGCGGTCGATGCTGTTCACCAGCTCGCACACCGGCCGAAGGCCCAACCCCTCGGAGCCACCAGGCTATTCCGCGCAGCCGACATCCCGTCATCGCCGACGCGTTGCTGTTGTCTCGCCGACGCGTCGTTGTTGTCTCGCCGACGCGTCGCAGACTCCCCACCCATGCGTCGCAGATCCTCAATTCCCCTCAGCGCGAAATCCACGACGCCTCACCGCGGAAATCCACGACGCGTCGCCGCGAAATCCGCGACGCCTCGCCGACAAACCCCGGTCAGCGGGCGGGGAGGCCGGCGGCGGAGAGGGCGGCCTTGACCTCGCCGACCGAGACGGTCCCGAAGTGGAAGACGGTGGCGGCGAGCACGGCGTCGGCGCCGGCGTCGACCGCGGGCGGGAAGTGCTCGGCGGCCCCGGCCCCGCCGGAGGCGATGACCGGGACGCCGACCTCACGGCGTACGGCGCGGATCAGCTCGAGGTCGAAGCCGTCCTGGGTGCCGTCGGCGTCCATCGCGTTGAGCAGGATCTCGCCGGCACCGAGCTCGGCCGCGCGGGCCGCCCACTCGATCGCGTCGAGCCCGGCGGACTTCCGGCCACCGTGGGTGGTCACCTCGAAGCCGCGAGTCGGTGCTCCGCGCGCCCGGCGCGCGTCGACGGACAGCACCAGCACCTGGTTGCCGAACCGGTCGGCGATCTCGGCGACCAGCTCGGGCCGGTGGATCGCGGCGGTGTTGACCGCGACCTTGTCGGCGCCGGCCCGCAGCAGCCGGTCGACGTCGTCGACCGATGCCGACCCCGCCGCCGACGGTGAGCGGGATGAAGACCTCCTCGGCGGTGCGCGACACGATCTCCATCGTGGTCGCCCGGCCCTCGTGGGAGGCGGAGATGTCGAGGAAGGTCAGCTCGTCGGCGCCCTCGGCGTCGTAGAGCCGGGCCAGCTCGACCGGGTCGCCGGCGTCGCGCAGGTTCGGCGAAGTTGACGCCCTTGACCACCCGGCCGCGCGTCGACGTCGAGGCACGGGATGACGCGGACGGCGAGGCTCACGACGTCGACCCACCGGGCAGGGTCAGCGCCAGCGCGTCCTCGAGGGTGAACCGGCCCTCGTAGAGCGCGGTGCCGACGATGGCGCCCTCGACGCCGTCGGCCGACCAGGCCCATGCAGGGCCGCGAGGTCGTCCAGCGTCGGTGACGCCGCCCGAGGCGACGACCGGCCGGTCGGTGGCGGCGCACACGTCGCGGAGCAGCTCGAGGTTGGGCCCCTGCGAGCATGCCGTCCTTGTTGACGTCGGTGACGACGTAGCGCGCGCAGCCCTCGGCGTCGAGGCGGGCCAGCACGTCGTAGAGGTCGCCGCCCTCGCGGGTCCAGCCGCGGGCCGCCAGGGTCGCGCCCGCGCACGTCGAGCCCGACCGCGACCCGGTCGCCGTACTCGCGATCGCCGCGGCGCACCACTCCGGCTGCTCGAGCGCGGCGGTGCCGATGTTGACCCGCCGGCAGCCGGTCGCCATCGCGGCCTGCGAGCGACTCGTCGTCGCGGATGCCGCCGCTCATCTCGACCTCGATGTCGAGGCGTGCCGACGATCTCGGCCTGCAGCTCGCGGTTGTGCCCGCGGCCGAACGCCGCGTCGAGGTCGACCAGGTGGATCCACTCCGCGCCGGCCTCCTGCCAGCGCAGCGCGGCCTCGACCGGGTCGCCGAAGCGCTTCTCCGAGCCGGCCACGCCCTGCACCAGCTGGACGGCCTGGCCGCCGGCGATGTCGACGGCGGGCAGCAGCTCGAGGTAGGACGCTGAGGGGGACACGGGACTCCTCACAGGCTGTCGACCCAGTTGCGCAGCAGGGCCGCTCCGGCGTCGCCGGACTTCTCGGGGTGGAACTGGGTCGCGCGACAGCGGCCCGTTCTCGACCGCGGCGACGAACCGGTCGCCGCCGTGCTCGGCCCAGGTCACCAGCGGCGGCCGGGTGCGGTCGTTGGTCACCAGGGTCCAGTCGCGGACGGCGTAGGAGTGCACGAAGTAGAACCGCTCGCCCTCGACGCCGGCGAACAGCCGCGAGCCCTCGGGGACCGTCGACGGTGTTCCAGCCCATGTGCGGCACGACGTCGGCGCCTGCAGCCGCTCGACCACGCCCGGCCACTCGTCGCAGCCCTCGGTCTCGACGCCGTGCTCGACGCCGCGGGCGAACAGCACCTGCATGCCGACGCAGATGCCGAGCACCGGGCGACCGCCGGCGAGCCGGCGGCCGATGATCTCGCGCGCCCGTGCACCGCGCGCAGCCCGGCCATGCAGGCGGCGTACGCACCGACGCCGGGGACCACGAGCCCGTCGGCGCCCTCGGCGCGGCGTCGACGTCGGCGGTGAGGGTGACCGTCGCGCCGGCGCGCTCGAGCGCGCGCACGGCGGAGCGGAGGTTGCCCGACCCGTAGTCGAGGACGACGACCTGCGTCGGTCCGGCTGCACGCTCACAGAGCGTGCCCTTGGTCGACGGCACGCCCGTCTCGCGCGGGTCGAGCGGCGACCGCGTCGCGGAACGCCCGGGCGAACGCCTTGAACTGCGCCTCGACGATGTGGTGCGGGTCGCGGCCGGCCAGCACCCGGACGTGCAGTGCGATCTGCGCGTGGAAGGCGAGGGTCTCGAAGACGTGGCGGGTCAGCGAGCCGAGGTAGTCGCCGCCGATGAGGACGTACTCCTGCCCCTCGGGCTCGCCGGTGTGCACGCAGTAGGGCCGGCCGGACACGTCGACGACGGCCTGCACCAGCGCCTCGTCGAGCGGCACCGTGGCGTCGCCGAAGCGGCGGATGCCGGCCTTGTCGCCGAGCGCCTCGCGCAGCGCCTGGCCGAGCACGATCGCGGTGTCCTCGACGGTGTGGTGGGCGTCGATGTGGGTGTCGCCCTCGGTCTGCGACGACGAGGTCGACCAGCGCGTGCCGCGCGAACGCGGTCGAGCATGTGGTCGTAGAAGCCGACCCCGGTCGAGACGTCGGCGCGCCCGGTGCCGTCGAGGTCGACCTCGACGAGGACCTTCGACTCCTTGGTCGCGCGCTCGATCCGTGGCGGTGCGGCTCATCGGCCGTCCTGCTCCGTCTCCGTCACCGTCGCGTCAGTGCCGTGCCTTGAACGCCGCCATCTCCTGCGGCGGTGCCGATCGAGACCCGCAGCCAGCCCGTCGGGACCGGTCTCGCGGATCAGCACGCCGCGGTCGAGCAGCGCCCTGCCAGACGGCGTGCCGGTCGGCGAACGGCCGAACAGCACGAAGTTGGCGTCGCAGTCGGCGACCTCGCAGTCCCTGCGCCGCGCAGCCAGCCGACCGGTCGCGTCGCGCTCGCGCCGCAGCTCGTCGACCTTGCCCAGCAGCTCGTCGGCGCGTGCCGCAGCGCCGCCAGCGCGGCCGCCTGGGTGACCGCCGAGAGGTGGTAGGGCAGCCGGACGACGCGGAGCGCGTCGCAGATCGCGGGGTCGGCGGCGAGGTAGCCGAGCCGGGCGCCGGCGAGCGCGAACGCCTTGCTCATGGTGCGGGTGACGACGAGGTTGCGGTGCTCGCGGCAGCAGCTCGAGCGCGCTCGGCGTCCCGGCGCGGCGGAACTCGCCGTACGCCTCGTCGACGACCACCAGGCCGGTGCCGTCGAGCGCGCGTCGCCAGCACCCGGATCGCCTCGGCGGGCAGCGCGGTGCCGGTCGGGTTGTTGGGCGACGGCAGCAGCACCACGCTCGGCCGGTGCTCCGCGATCGAGCGCCGCGCGCGTGGTCGAGGTCGAGCGCGAAGTCGCTCGTCGCGGTGGCCGACCACCCAGCTCGGTGAGGGTGTCGCGGGCGTACTCGGGATACATCGAGTACGTCGGCGCGAAGCGACAGCGCGGTGCGGCCCGGACCGCCGAAGGCCTGCAGCAGCTGCAGCATCACCTCGTTGGAGCCGTTGGCCGCCCACACCTGCGCCGGCGTCAGGCCGACGCCCGCCGTCGGTCGCTGAGGTACGCCGCCAGCGCCGTCGCGCAGCGCGACGAACTCGCGGTCGGGGTAGCGGTTGAGCGCGGCCGCGGCCGCCCGCGACCGCGTCGCGCGATGTCCGCCGCGCACGGCCGCGCGAGGGCGCGTAGGGGTTCTCGTTGACGTTGAGCTGGACCGGGCACGTCGAGCTGGGGCGCGCCGTAGGGCTCGATCCCCCGCAGCTCCTCGCGCAGCGGCGGGAACGGCTCGCTCACGTCGCGGCCACGTCAGCCGTCGAACCGGACGCGCACCGCCTCGCCGTGACCGGGCAGGTCCTCGGCCTCGGCCAGCGTCGACGACGTGGTCGGCGACCTCGGCGAGCGCGTCGCGGGTGTAGTCGACGACGTGCACCGGCCTTGAGGAACGACGCGCACCGACAGCCCGCGAGGAGTGGCAGGCGCAGCCGGCGGTCGGCAGCACGTGGTTGGAGCCGGCGCAGTAGTCGCCGAGCGACACCGGGGCGTACGGGCCGACGAAGATCGCGCCCGGCGTTGCGGACCCGGGCGGCGCACGTCGCGCGGCGTCGGCGGTCTGGATCTCGAGGTGCTCGGCGGCGTAGGCGTTGACCACCGTCGAGGCCCTGCTCGAGGTCGTCGACCAGCACGATCGCCGGACTGGCTGCCCGGCGAGCGCGGTGCGGATCCGCTCGACGTGCCGGGTGGCGGAGACCTGCTTGTCGAGCTCGGCCTCGACCTCGTCGGCCAGGCGCTCGCGAGGCGGTGACCAGCACCGCGGCGGCCATCGGGTCGTGCTCGGCCTGGCTGATCAGGTCGGCGGCGACGTAGGCCGCGTCGGCGGTGTCGTCGGCGAGGATCGGCGATCTCGGTCGGGCCGGCCTCGGAGTCGATGCCGACCACGCCCTTGAGCAGCCGCTTGGCGGCGACGACGTAGATGTTGCCGGGCCCGGTGACCAGGTCGACCGGGCGGCACGGCCCGGCGCCGTAGGCGAACATCGCGATCGCCTGCGCGCCGCCGACGGCGTAGACCTCGTCGACGCCGAGCAGCGCGCAGGCGGCCAGGATCGTCGGGTGCGGCAGGCCGCCGTGCTCCTTCTGCGGCGAGGAGGTCGAGCGCGATCGAGCGCGACTCCGGCGACCTGGGCGGGCACGACGTTCATCACGACGCTGGAGACCAGCGGGCGCGAGGCCGCCGGGGACGTAGAGGCCGACCCGGTCGACCGGCACCTTGCGGTGGGTCACCGTGGCGCCGGGCCCCACCTCGGTCGTCGACGTCGTGCTCGAGCTCGGCCTCGCAGGTCAGCCGCAGCCGGCGGATCGACTCCTCGAGCCCGGCCCGGACGGCCGGGTCGAGCTCGCGCCAGGGCCGCGCGCGAGCGCCTCCGGCGGCACGCGCGATGTCGGCCTGCTCGACGCCGTCGAAGCGCGCGGAGAACTCGAGGATGGCCGTCGACCCCGCGGTCGCGGACGGCCTCGCAGATCGGCCGCACCGACGTGCAGCGCGGCCTCGACGTCGAAGCTCGGCCCGCGGCACGGCGGCGCGGTAGTCGACGGGCGCCGTCGCGCCCCGCAGGTCGATGCGGCGGATCATGGTGCCGATTCTAGGTGCGGCGGCGGGTACGCCGCCGCGCGGTGACCACCTGGGGAGAAGGCGCAGGCGCCCTCCGGGGCTAACGTTCGCGGTGTGAGCGACGACGCTGCCGATGTTCCCGCTGAACACCGTGCTGTTCCCGGGCGTGGAGCGTGCCGCTGCACGTCTTCGAGGACCGCTACCGCGCGCTGGTCCACCACCTGCTGCGGGTCGAGCGACCCCGCCGAGCGGCTGTTCGGCTCGGTCGGCCATCCGCGAGGGCTACGAGGTCGGCGACCACGGCGCCCAGTCGCTGTACCGGGTCGGCTGCCGGCTGCAGCTCACCGAGGTCGAGCGCCACGCCGACGGCACCTTCGACATCGTCGCGGTCGGCCGCGACCGGATGCGGCTCGAGCGAGCTCGACACCAGCGGCGACTTTCCCGAGGCGGTGACGTCCACGACTCGACCCGGGCGACGACACCGTGCCCGACGAGGTGGTCGGCGCGGGCGCTCGCGACCTTCCACGGCCTACCGCGTGGCGCTGGCCGAGCTGCGCGGCGACCCGTATCGCCGGCCCGCTGCCCCGCGACCCGACGTACCTCTCCTGGACGCTGGCCGCCGCCGCGCCGCTGCCGCTGCCGGAGCGCCAGTCGCTGCTCGAGGCGCGAGGACGCGGCCGAGCGGCTGCAGCCTGGTCACCGACCTGCTGCGCGCCGAGCTGCGGGCGATGCAACGTGATCCCGTCGCTGCCCGCCACCGAGGTCGCCCGCACCCGCTGGTCGCCCAACTAGGCGCGTCGGTGGCGAAGAAGCCGGCCACCGGCGGTACGCCGGCCACGGTGGCGCTGACGCGGGCCGGGGTCGCCGTCACACCGTCCACCCCTACCACCACGACCCGCGCGCCGGCGTCCTACGGCCTGGAGGCCGCGCAGGCGCTCGGCGTCGACCCGGCCCGGGTGCTTCAAGACTCTGGTCGCCTCGCTGGACGGCCGGCTCGTGGTCGGCATCGTCCCGGTGTCGGGCCAGCTCGACCTCAAGGCGCTGGCCCGCGCGCTCGGGCGGCAGCCAGGCGGCGATGGCCGAGGTCGCCGCCGCCGAGCGCGCCACCGGCTACGTCGCCGGCGGGCATCTCGCCGATCGGCCAGAAGCGCGCGCACCCGACCGTCGCTCGACGCGTCGGCCCTCGACCACGCACACGATCTTCGTCTCCGCCGGCCGGCGCGGCCTCGACCTGGAGCTCGCACCCGCGCGACCTGGTGCGCCGTCGACCAGGCGCGACCGTCGCCATCGGCGCCGACGCTCAGTCGGTCGTCAGCCTGAGCACCACGTGCGCGGCGTCGCCGTCGACCCAGGCCGACATGCCGAGGGCCGCGCAGCGGCTCGAGGTTCGTCGCCGACCGCCGGGTCGCTCGCGGCGACCTGGTCGAGCCAGTCGTCGCCGGCGTCGAAGTTGACGAAGAGCGACCATCGCGGCGTCGTCGGCCTCGCGGCACGGCGTCGGCGAACGCGTCGCGTGTCGCCCAGGCCGCCGTCGTCGAGCAGCGCGCCGCGGTAGTCCTTGCTCGGGCCGATCGCGACGACGTCGCCCTCCGCCTCGGTGACCACGATCTGCGCGGCCGGGCCGAGCTGAGCGGTGAGCTTGTCGAGCACCTGCCTGGATCGCGTCGGCGTCGCCCTGGACCTTCAGGCCCAGCCGGGCAGCCCGTCGCGGTCGTCGGAGCTGGAGATCGCGTCGAGGTCGATGTCCGCGCCGACCGACAGCGTCGATGCGCGTCGCCGAGCAGCGTCTCGACGTCCTCGGGCAGCGTCGAGCCCGGTCTCGGCTCGAGGCCTGCGTCGAGCAGGTCCGTCGACCGGTCGTCCCCTGCGAGCTCGCGCCACCTGGTCGAGCCATCGTCGTCAGCCCAGCCGTCAGGCGACGCTGAAGCCGAAGCGCCGCCGCGGTGTCGTCGGGCAGCGTCGGCGACCGACGTCGGCGCCGGCTGCTCCGCCGTCGGCCGGCCGATCCGTCGAGGCGAGCTCGCGCCGGCGGCCTCGATCTCCAGCGCACCGTCGTCGAACCGGACGGTCGCCGGCCATGCCCTTGAAGTCGCGTCCCGCTGGAGCTGCCTCGGGCACGTCGACACGTCGCCGAGCATCCGCCGAGCCTCGTCGCCGATGCCGCCGTCGGCGAGCGGCCTGGCCGGCGTCGGAGGCGACGTACATGCTGAGCGACGCCGGGTCGCCGACCTGCGTCGATCCACCCCTGATAGTCCGCGTCGTCGGCGAGGCTGCGCCTGCGCGGCGCCGTCGACGACGTCTCCGGCGGTCTCGGCGTCCTCGGCGATCACGGCCCAGCTCGCCGACCGACCACGAACGCCATCGTCGTCACCCGCCGGCGCACTCCGCGAGCTCTGCCAGGCCGTCGTCGGCCTCGCCGGCGTCGGACACCTGCAGCACCACGACCGGGGACGGCGTGCCGCCCGCGACGGGCGACCGCAGCGACGGCGGCCCGGTCGCCGAGCCACGGCTCGATGTCGTCGGCGTAGTCGAGTCCGTCGCACGGGCCGCTGGCAAGGATCTCGTCGAAGAGCGCCTCGCGCAGGTCGTCGTCGGTGTCGAGGCCGAGCTCGTCCTTGAACGCGGGGAACTTGCTGCAGCATCTTCATCGCCTCGATCTTCTGCCCGCCGCTGGGGTCGAGGTCGACGCTGACGTAAGCCGAGGGTGTCGGCCGGCAGCGCCTCGGCCGGCTGCGGTCCGCCACCGGCCAGCGACAGCGCCGCCCAGGCTCCGGCGCCCGCGAGCGCGAGGGTGCCGACGACGGCGCCGCCGACCAGGAGGCCCTTGCGCGCCGCGCCACCACCGGACCCGGCCGGCAGAGGTGTGCCGGCGCCCTGCTGGAGGTACTCCGGCTGCAGGTGCTGGCCCGAGACGGGCCAGGGCTGCCCCGGCGCCTGCGAGGACGCCGGAGCGCCGGGGACCGGCTCGGGGCCGGGCGGGGTCGGGTGCTGGTCGGACATGGTGGAGTTCCCCCCGATGAGGGCCCGCCGCGGCGGGCCGCAGACGTGCGGCAGTGGTGTGTCAGTGCCGATCCAGCGTAGCGGGCGGCTCGGCGTCCGGCTGGCGAACGCGGCGAATCGCCGCCTCGGCGACGTAGGCCGCCGCGAGCCCGAGCAGCCCACCCGCCGGCAGCGCCAGGAACGGGGCCGCCCCGTGGACGCGCAGGTCGGAGATCAGGGGCGTGAAGTCGTCGACCGTGGCGGCCAGCGGGCCCGGGTCGGGCGGGCCGAGCGCGCTGCCCGAGCCGGGCCATCAGCCAGCCGCCGACCGCCGTCGACGACCGCCAGCACGACCAGGGTGAGCAGCTCGCGGTCGCGGGTCACCAGAGCCGGCCAGCAACCCGGCGACGACCCCGAACGCCAGCGCGACCAGGCGACGTAGGAGGCGGTGCCGGTGAAGTCGACCGGAGCGCCCTGCCCGTCGAGGACGAACGTCTGGTTGAGCGCCACGCCGGTGACCGGCGTCCAGCGGCGACTCCCAGACCCACGCACCGACCAGCCCCGCACCGCAGACCGAGCGACGCGACCAGCAGCGACCTGCAGCGTGCGGGCGGGGCGCGCTCACCCGGCCAGGCACCCGGGCCCAGCAGCTGCTTGAGGTCGGCGAACAGCGCCGGGCTCGGGCGTGACCCGCAGGCCGTCGTCGAGCCGCATCACGCGTGGTCGCCGTTGCGGGCGAGCAGGCGCGAGCTGCACCTCGGTCATGCCCGGGTGGGTGGCCAGCACCTCCGAGCTGCTCGACGACCGGCGGCGTGCACCGGGTCGAGGGCAGGCTGATCACGACCGGGCCCGACGGGCCCTCGTCGAGGTCGGGGACGGTGACCTCCTGGCCGTGCAGCTCCGGCTGGTCCTTGCTGCGCGACAGCCGGCCCTTGACGGTGAGGATGGCGTCCTCGACGAGGTAGCGGGCCGGCCAGCTGGTAGGCGCTGGGGAAGAGCAGCACGTCGATCGCGCCGTCGAGGTCCTCGAGGGTGACCATCGCCCAGGCGTCGCCGCGCTTGGTGATCTTGCGCTGCACCGACGGTGACCAGGCCGCTGATCGGTGATCGTCGAGCCGTCCGGCGCGCTCCTCGTCGAGCATCAGCTGGCCGATGGTGCAGTCGGTGCCGCTGCGACAGCACGTGCTCGAGGCCCGAGCAGCGGGTGGTCGGAGACGTAGAGCCCGAGCATCTCCCGCTCGTGGCCGAGCAGCGTCATCTTGTCCCACTCGTCGATGTCGGGGACGGCGACGGTGACGCCGAAGCCGCCGGCGTCGTCGTCGAGCCCGCCGAAGAGGGAGTCCTGGCCGATCGCCTCGTTGCGCTTGATGTCGACGTACTGGTCGACGGCGGTCTCGTGGACGGCGACCAGCGCCCGCCGGCGGTGCTTCATGTCGTCGAACGCGCCGGCCTTGATCAGCGACTCGATGACCCGCTTGTTGCAGACCAGCGCCGGCACCTTGTCCAGGAAGTCGTTGAAGTCGGCGTAGCGGCCCTTCTCCTCGCGCGCGGCGACGATGCCGTCGACGACGTTGGCGCCGACGTTGCGGACCGCGGTCAGGCCGAAGCGGATGTCGTTGCCGACCGGGGTGAAGTTGGCGGCGGACTCGTTGACGTCGGGCGGCAGCACCTGGATCTTCATCCGGCGGCACTCGTTGAGGTAGATCGCCGACTTGTCCTTGTCGTCCTTGACCGACGTGAGCAGCGCCGCCATGTACTCGGCCGGGTAGTTGGCCTTGAGGTAGGCGGTCCAGTAGGAGACCAGGCCGTAGGCCGCCGAGTGCGCCTTGTTGAAGGCGTAGTCGGAGAACGGCAGCAGGATGTCCCACAGCGTCTTGATCGGCGCCGTCGGAGTAGCCGCGCTCGCGTCATGCCCGCCGAGAAGCCGACGAACTGCTTGTCGAGCTCGTCCTTCTTCTTCTTGCCCATCGCGCGGCGCAGGAGGTCGGCCTGGCCGAGCGTGTAGCCGGCGAGCTTCTGGGCGATCGCCATCACCTGCTCCTGGTAGACGATCAGGCCGTAGGTCTCGCCGAGGATCGTCCGCGAGCGGCTCGGCGAGCTCGGGGTGGATCGGCTCGACCGGCTCGCGGCCGTTCTTGCGGCGGGCGTAGTTGTTGTGCGAGTCGGCGCCCATCGGGCCCGGGCGGTAGAGCGCGCCGACGGCGGAGATGTCCTCGAAGTTGTCGGGCCGCATCGAGCGCAGCAGCGCGCGCATCGGCCCGCCGTCGAGCTGGAAGACGCCGAGCGTGTCGCCGCGCGCCAGCAGCTCGTAGGTCGCCGGGTCGTCGAGCGTCGAGGTCCTCGAGGACGACCGTCTCGCCGCGGTTGGCGCTCGATGTTGCTCGAGCGCGTCGTCGAGGACGGTGAGGTTGCGCAGCCCGAGGAAGTCCATCTTGATCAGGCCGAGCGCCTCGCAGGTCGGGTAGTCGAACTGCGTGATGATCGCGCCGTCCTGCGGGCGGCGCATGATCGGGATGATGTCGAGCAGCGGCTCGCTGGACATGATCACGCCGGCCGCGTGCACGCCCCACTGGCGCTTGAGGCCCTCGAGCCCGATGGCGGTGTCGACGACGCTGCTTGACGTCGGGGTCGGCGTCGTAGAGCGCGCGGAACTCGCCGCCCTCGCCGTAGCGCTCGTGCTCGGGGTCGAAGATCTCCTTGAGCGGGACGTCCTTGCCCATCACCGCGGCGCGGCATCGCCTTGGTGATGCGGTCGCCCATCGCGAACGGGTAGCCGAGGACGCGCGAGGCGTCCTTGACCGCCTGCTTGGCCTTGATGGTGCCGTAGGTGACGATCTGCGCGACCCGGTCGTCGCCGTACTTCTCGGTGACGTAGCGGATGACCTCGCCGCGACGACGCTCGTCGAAGTCGATGTCGAAGTCGGGCATCGAGACGCGGTCGGGGTTGAGGAAGCGCTCGAAGATCAGGCCGTGCCGCAGCGGGTCGAGGTCGGTGATGCGCATCGCGTAGGCGCACCATCGAGCCGGCACCCGAGCCGCGGCCGGGGCCGACCCGGATGCCGTTGTCCTTGGCCCAGTTGATGAAGTCGGCGACGACGAGGAAGTAGCCCGGGAAGCCCATCTGGGTGATGACGCCGGTCTCGAAGTCGGCCTGCTTGCGCACGTCGTCGGGGATGCCGCCCGGGTAGCGGTGCCTGCAGCCCTCGCTCGACCTCCTTGACGAACCAGGAGTCCTCGTTCTCCCCCGGCGGGCACGGGAAGCGCGGCATGTAGGTGCCGTTGCCCTCGGTGAACTCGACCTCGCAGCGCTCGGCGATCAGCAGGGTGTTGTCGCAGGCCTCGGGGAGGTCGTGCGGTCGGCCCACAGCTCGCGCATCTCGGCGGCGGACTTGAGGTAGTAGCCGTCGCCGTCGAACTTGAACCGCTTGGGGTCGGCCAGGGTCGCTGCCCGACGCGACGCAGAGCAGGCGCTCGTGGGCGGCGCGCGTCCTCGCGGGTGGACGTAGTGCAAGTCGTTGGTCGCGACCAGCGGGATCGCCGAGGTCCTTGGCCAGCCGCAGCAGGTCGTCGCGGACCCGGCTCTCGATGTCGAGGCCGTGGTCCATCAGCTCGAGGAAGTAGTTCTCCTTGCCGAAGATGTCCTGGAAGTCGGCCGCCGCCTGGCGGGCCTCGTCGTACTCGCCGAGCCGCAGCCGGATCTGGACCTCGCCCGACGGGCAGCCGGTGGTGCCGATGAGGCCCTTGCGCGTGCTCGGCGAGCAGCTCGCGGTCCATGCGCGGGCTGCTAGAAGAAGCCCTCGCGCCGAGGCGCCGGTGGAGAGCCGGAACAGGTTGTGCATGCCCTCGGTCGTCTCGGCCAGCAGCGTCATGTGGGTGTAGGCACCGCGCGCCGGAGACGTCGTCGTCGCCGCCGTCGTCCCAGCGCACGCCGCTTGCGCTCGAGCGCGAGGTGCCGGGCGTGACGTAGGCCTCGATGCCGATGATCGGCTTGACCCCGGCGGCCTTGGCCTTGCGTGTAGAAGTCGTAGGCGCCGAACACGTTGCCGTGGTCGGTCATCGCGATCGCGCGGCATGCCCAGCTCGGCGGTGCGCTGCGAACAGGTCGTCGAGCCGGGCCGCACCGTCGAGCATGGAGTACTCGGTGTGGACGTGCAGGTGGACGAAGTCGCCGGACGACATCGGGCGGGGCACTCCCAAGGCTCGAGACGGACAGGGTCAGCCGGTCGGAAGGTCGGTCCGGTGCCGGTGTCTCGGGGAAGGGCCTCAGCCTACGCGACGGCGTACGCCGATCGTGACAGGCCGCGCCGACACCGAGACCGTCCGCCCCCGGCCAGGACCGTCGGGCTCAGGGGTCGACCAGCGTCGAGGCTCTCGGTGATGATCGCGTGCACGATCCGCGGCGAGCCGCTCGCTCGCCCAGCTCGGGCGCCCGGCGCGGCCAGCGCCGCGGCGATCTCGGCCTCGCGGTGCGGGTCGCGCTCGCGGGCGCCCGACGGCCGCCTTGTGCCGCTGGACGACGCGCGGTCAGGGCGGCCCGCCGGGCCAGCAGGTCGCCGAGCTCGTCGTCGACCTCGTCGATCAGGCCGCGGAAGAACGCCAGCGGGTCGGCGCCGGGCCAGGCCATCCGGACGTCGGGCGCGCGCCTCCTCGTTGCGCCGAGCCGTCGGTGCGCTCGAGCTCGACCAGCCCGTGCCGGCGCGTAGAACGTCGCGGGCCGGGCCGTTGCTCTCGAAGACCCACAGGCAGAACCCGCTCGGTCGCTGCGCCTTGACCACGTCGAGCAGCGCGCAGCCGATGCCCTGGCCCTGGTGGTCGGGGTGCGACGTAGAGGTCGTCGAGCCACGCCCCGGGGAACCGGGCGTAGCCCACCACTGCGCCGGCCAGCTCGGCGACCCAGACCGGGTCGCCGGCCACCCGGGTCGCCACCCACTCACGCACCTCGTGGGGCGGGTGCACTCCGGGCGGCATCGCGCGCCGCACGGCGGGCCACGAGGTGGATCTCCGCGACCTGCCCCGCGTCGCCGGCCTCCGCGGGACGCAGCAGCAGGTCGGTCGGAGGTCAGTCGGCATCACGGATGACCTCGAGCGCGTGCGCGAGGTCGTCGGGGTAGGGCGACTCGTACTCGACGTGCTCCCCGGTCGTCCGGGTGCTCGAAGCCGAGCCGGACCGCGTGCAGCCACTGCCGCTCGAGCCCGACGCCGCTTGGCGAGCATCGGGTCGGCGCCGTAGGTGAGGTCGCCGACGCACGGGTGCTTGAGCGCCGCCATGTGCACCCGGATCTGGTGGGTGCGCCCGGTCTCGAGGTGCACCTCCAGCAGGCTGGCGAAGCGGTGCGCCTCGAGGGTCTCGTAGTGGGTGACGCTGTGCCGGCCGTCGGCCATCACCGCGAACTTGTAGTCGTGCTTGGGGTGCCGGCCGATCGGGGCGTCGATGGTGCCCTCGAGCGGGTCGGGGTGCCCCTGCACGAGCGCGTGGTAGGTCTTGTCGACCGTGCGGTGGCGGAAGGCGTTCTTGAGCACGGAGTAGGCGTGCTCGCGACTTGCAGATCACCATCACGCCCGGAGGTGCCGACGTCGAGGCGCTGCACGATGCCCTGCCGCTCGGAGGCACCGCTGGTGGAGATCCGGAAGCCGGCGCCGGCGAGGTGCCCGACGACGGTCGGCCCGGACCAGCCCGGGCGAGGGGTGCACGGCGACGCCGACGGGCTTGTCGATCACCACGATCGACGTCGTCGTCGTGGATGATCCTGATCCCCTCGACGACCTCGGGCACGACCTCGAGCGGGTCGCGCCCGGCCGGGATGCGTCACGTCGAGCATCGCCCCGGCGAGCACCCGGTCGCTCTTGCCGACCGACGCGCCGTCGAGCTCGACCTGGCCCTCGCGCGATCAGGTCGGCGGCGCGGGTGCGGGAGAGCCCGAACATGCGCGCCATCGCGGCGTCGACCCGCTCGCCGGCCAGCCCGTCGGGCACGCAGGACGCGTGCGGTGCTCGGCGCTGGGTCACGTCACTCGCGCTCGGTCTGTCGGGCTGCTCGACGGCCTGCTCGTCGGTCGGCCGCGCCTGCCGGCGTCGCGGGTGCCGTCGAGCGCGGATCGCCGCGGAAGGCCTGGACAGATGATCAGCCCGGCCGCGACGTTGATGCAGATGTCGGCGACGTTGAAGACCGGCCAGTTCGGCAGCTGCAGGAAGTCGATGACGTGGCCGTGCAGCGGCGCCGGGCTCGCGGAGCACCCGGTCGGTGAGGTTGCCGGCGACGCCCGCGAGCAGCAGGCCGAGGGCGACGGCCCAGCCGAGGCTGCCCGACCCGCCTGGCCACGACGAGGACCACGACGACGGCGACGATCGCCAGCAGGCTGAAGACCAGGGTGTAGTCGGTGCCGGTGCTGAAGGCGGCGCCGGGGTTGCGGACGAGGTGCAGCTGGAGGACGCCGCCCAGCAGCGGCACCTCGCCCTGGTCGGCGAGGCGCGTCGCACCGCCCAGATCTTGGTGAGCACGTCGACGGCGTAGGCCGTCAGGGCGACGGCGGCGAAGAGCACGAGCCGGCGTCGGGGCGCCGGAGAGTCGGGCTGGCGGTCTGCCTCCGTGGGCGGTCAGCGACGTTCCTCGCGCTGCTTGCATGACATGCACAGTGTGGCACGCGGGAAGGCCATCACCCGCATCTTGCCGATCGGTTGTCCGCAGGACTCGCAGACGCCGTAGGTGCCGTCGTCGATGCGCGCCAGCGCCCGGTCGATCTGGGCCAGCATCTCGCGCTCGTTGTTGAGCACGATCAGCTCCTGGTCACGCTCGAAGCTGGTCGCGCCCATGTCGGCCTGGTCGTGCCCGGCGCCGTCGCCGGCGTCGCGCATCAGGCCGGCCAGCTCGACCTCGTGGTCGTGCAGCAGCTGATGGATGCCGGTCGCGGTGCTCGTGGAGCTCGTCGAGCACCTCGTTGAGCTCGGCCTTGGTCCAGGCGCCCTCGCCGGCCTTGACCGCCAGCGACCGGTGAGCGGCCTTCTTGGCCGGCGGCCTTCTTCGCCGGGGCGGCCTTCTTCGCCGGGCGCGGCCTTCTTCGCCGGGGCGGCCTTCTTCGCCGGCGCGGCCTTCTTCGCCGGGGCGGCCTTCTTCGCCGGGGCGGCCTTCTTCGCCGGCGCCGCCTTCTTCGCCGGCGCGCCTTCTTCGCCGGCGCGGCCTTCTTCGCCGGCGCGGCCTTCTTCGCCGGCGCGGCCTTCTTCGCCGGGGCCGCCTTCTTCGCCGGCGCAGCCTTCTTCGCCGGGGCGGCCTTCTTCGCCGGGGCCGCCTTCTTCGCCGGCGCGGCCTTCTTCGCCGGCGCGGCCTTCTTCGCGGGCGCGGCCTTCTTCGCCACGGAGGCGGCCTTCTTGGCCGGGGCCGCCTTCTTGGCTGCGGCGGTGCGGCTGCCGGCGGTCTTCGCGGGCGGTGTCGAGCTGGCTGGCGCGGACGCCCCGCGACCGATCACCTTCTTGGCGACGGCGGCAGCCGAGCTGGCCAGCGATCTTGCGGGTGCTGCGGCCATGGGTCGGGCCTCCAACTCCGCCGCGGGCGGACCGTGGACGGCTGCCACGGCGTGTGCAGGGAGGGTAGCCGGTGCGGCATCGCGACTCAAACAGGCTCGCCCGCGATGCCCCGAGCGACGACGAACGGCCGGCCCGTGCGGGGCCGGCCGTTCGTCGAAGGTCAGCGCGTGTGGAGCGGAGGGTCAGCCCTCGTCCTCGCCGAGGATCGAGCGCAGCCGCTTGGGCGCGGCGGCGGCTGTCGGCGACCGGCGGCGCCGCGCCCTCGGGCCGTGTTGTCCAGCGCCTCCAGCTGCTGGCTGAAGTAGCTCTTCAGCCGCGAGCGGTACTCGCGCTCGAACGCGCGGAGGTTCTCGACCTCGCCGTTGAGCTTGTCGCGCTCCTTCTCCAGGTCGCCGAACATCTGCTGGCGGCGCTCGGCGGTCTCGGAGTCGAGCATCTGCGCGCGGGTGCGGGCGTCGGCCTCGAGCCGGTCGGCCTTGCCCTTCGCCTCGTTCTCGAGGCGCTCGGCCTTGGTGCGGGCCTCGCCGACGATCCTGTCGGCCTCGTTCTTGGCGCTCTCGACCAGCTCGTCGGCGTTGCGGGTCGCGATCTCCAGCAGCCGGGCGGCGGCGTTGGAGGCCTCGGGCACGGTCTCGACGCGGATCGTCTCGACGCCGGCGGCCGCGGCCACGGCCGGGCGCGGCGGCCTGGACCTCGGGGCTCGGCGCAGGCGCAGGCGGCTCCGCGACCGGCGGCGGCTCCGGCGCCGCAGCGGGCGGGGCCTCGAACTGGGGGGCGGGCGCGGGCGCACCGGCTCCGGACTGCGCGGCCGACCAGCTTGGCGCGCAGGTCGTCGTTCTCCTTGGTGAGCCGCGCCAGCTCGGCCTCCACCTCGTCGAGGAACTGGTCGACCTCGCCCATGTCGTAGCCCTCACGGAGCCGGACAGGCGTAAAGCGCTTGTTGCTCACGTCCTCAGGCGTCAGCGGCATGACCTCACCCATTCGTTAGCTCGGAAAGAACGTCTCAGGCGAACAATAGCGCCTGACCCCCGCCGGAGTACGCATCCCTCCGGCATCTCACACCCGCACCGTTGTCACCATCCGTCACAGGCTCCCGCGGGGGCGAGGGTGCTGCCGAGGCGGAGTCGGCGGGTTTCGTCAGCTCTGGTTGAAGAATCCGCCCTCGGCGATCCGCTGCTTGTCCTCGGCCGCGACCGTGACGTTGGGCGGCGACAGCAGGAAGACCTTGTTGGTGATGCGCTCGATGGTGCCGCGGGTGGCGAAGACCAGGCCGGCCGCGAAGTCGACCAGGCGCTTGGCGTCGTTGTCGTCCATGTCGGAGAGGTTCATGATCACCGGGGTGCCGTCGCGGAAGTTCTCGCCGACGGTGCGCGCCTCGTTGTAGGTGCGCGGGTGCAGGGTGGTGATCCGCGACAGCTCGGCGACGACCGCCGTCGGCCGGGCGCGGCCGGCGCTCGGCCAGGTCGGCGACCGGGGCCGGGCGACGCTCGCTCTCACGGCGCTGGGCTTGCGGGCGCTCGGACTGCCGGCGCTCGGCCTGGGCCTGGGCGTCGCGCTCGCGTCGGAGTCGTAGCCGGCGTCGTCGAACTCGTCGTCGTAGCGGCCGGTGTCCTCGAGCAGGCCGAGGTACTCGCCGATCTTGCGCATCCGCCGCTCATGACTGTGGTCCTCCGCAACTCGCGGCACCCCGGACGGCGTGCCTCTGGTGCTCGTGGACGTTACTTGATCGAGGGCCTCGGACCGAGGACCGCGCGAGCCGACACGCACGTGTGTCGCGCCGGCGGCGATCGCGGCCTCGAGGTCGCCGCTCATCCCCGCCGACAGCCAGTCGGCCTCGGGGTGCTCGGCGCAGGAACGTCGTCGCGGATCGCGGCCAGCCGCGCGAACGCCGCCTCCGGGTCCTCGCCGAGCGGCGCGACCGCCATCAGGCCGCGCAGCCGCAGCATCCTCGGCCTCCGGCGACCCGCGGCGGCCAGGTCAGCGAGGTCGGCCGGGTCGGCGCCGGAGCGGCCGGCGCCGCCCGGGCGGGTCGAGGCTGACCTGGAGCAGCACGTCGAGGTCGCGGCCGCGCTCGACGGCGCCCGCGCGAGAGCGGCGCCACCAGCTTGGCGCGGTCGACCGACTCCACCACGTCGGCGTAGGCGGCGACGGCGGCGGCCTTGTTGCTCTGCAGACCCCCGATGAAGTGCCAGCGGACGTCGAGGTCGGCGCACTCGGCCGCCTTCGCCTCCGCCTCCTGGTGGCGGTTCTCCCCGACGTCGGTGACGCCGAGGTCGGCGAGCAGGCGCACGTCGGAGGCCGGGAAGAACTTCGTCACCACCACGAGGGTCACCTCGCTCCGGCGCGCGACCGGCGGCGGCGCAGGCGGCGGCGATCCGCCGGCGCACGTCGGCGAGCCCGGCGGCGACCTCCTGCTCCCGGCTCCGGCTCATCCGGACCGCCACACGACGCCGGCGAACCGGCCGGCGGCCGCGCCGTCGCGGCGGTAGGAGGCCAGCCGGGCATCCTCGCGGGTGCAGCCGGCCACCACGCCGCACCGCACACCCGGCCGCGGCCAGCTGGGCCGCGCACCCCGGCGCCGAGGTCGAGCGCCGGGGTGCCCCAGGTGGTGGTCGCCGCAGGTCTGCGGGCACCAGCGGCCGACACCTCGGCCCGCAGCTGCTCGGGCACCTCGTAGCAGCCGCCACAGACGTGCGGGCCGACCCAGGCGGTGAGCTCGCTGCCGCACCGAGCTCGCGCATCTCGGCGACCGCCGCCGGCACGACGCCGGCCGCGACCCCGGGCCGCCCGGCGTGCGCGGCGCCGACCACGCCCGCCTCGGCGTCGGCCAGCAGCACCGGCACGCAGTCGGCGGCGCGCGCCAGCAGCGCCACTCCGGGCACCTCGCAGACCAGGCCGTCCGCCTCCGGCGGCTCCGCGGCGGCCGCCCCGACGCGACGCGCCACGCGCCGTGCACCTGGTCGCATCACCTGGGGCCGGGCGCCCGTCGCCGTGGCGACCTCGGCGAGCGCGGCGGACCGGGCGGTCTCCCCGGCGGCGTCGCCGAGCGCCAGCCGACGGTCGGTGAAGCCGACCTCGACCGCGTGCCTGCCCGCGAGCAGGTCGCGCTCGACGAAGACGTGGTCGGTCACCCGGCCCACGCTAGCCGGGGCCCGTCGGTCAGCCGCGACGACTCACTTGAGGAAGTCGGGCACGTCCAGGTCGTCGTCGTCGAAGCTCGGCGCCGGGGGCACTCGCGGCGGGGCGGGCTCCCGGCTGTCGCTCTGCGGCTGCTGCTCGGCCGACTCGGCGCGGGCACCCACCAGGGCCGGCTCCGGCTCGGCGTCGCGCCGGGCCTCGCGCGGGGCGTCGGACGTGCCGGCGAGCTGCTCGGCCGCCGCCCGGGTCTCGGCCTGCGTCTGCGACCGGCGTGCGCCGGAGCGCACGTTGCCGTCCTCGCGCCGCTTCGGCATGCCGCCGTCGAAGCCGGCGGCGATCACGGTGACCCGCACCTCGTCGCC
This sequence comes from uncultured Actinomycetota bacterium, assembly GCA_963719955.1. Classification (GTDB taxonomy): domain Bacteria; phylum Actinomycetota; class Actinomycetes; order Propionibacteriales; family Nocardioidaceae; genus Nocardioides. The sequence continues at coordinate 2,103,839 of CAVRDV010000002.1, forward strand.
GAGCGCGTCGTCGATGGTGGCGCCGAAGATGATGTTGGCCTCGGGGTGCGGCGGCCTCGGCGACCAGCGCGCGCCGCCTCGTTGATCTCGAACAGACCGAGGTCGGAGCCGCCGGCGATCGAGAGCAGCACGCCGTGCGCGCCGTCGATGCGACGCCTCGAGCAGCGGGCTGGAGACCGCCATCTCGGCGGCGGCGACCGCGCGGTCCTCGCCGCGGGCCGAGCCGATGCCCATCAGCGCCGAGCCGGCGTTGGCCATGACGGACTTGACGTCGGCGAAGTCGAGGTTGATCAGGCCGGGGGTGGTGATCAGGTCGGTGATGCCCGAGACACCCTGCAGCAGCACCTGGTCGGCCTGCTTGAAGGCGTCGAGCACCGACACGTTGCGGTCGCTGATCGAGAGCAGCCGGTCGTTGGGGATCACGATGAGGGTGTCGACCTCCTCGCGGAGCTGCGGCGATGCCCTCCTCGGCCGGAGTTGGCGCGGCGCCGGCCCTCGAAGGCGAACGGCCGGGTCACGACGCCGATGGTCAGCGCGCCGAGCGAGCGGGCGATCCGGGCCACGACGGGCGCGCCACCGGTGCCGGTGCCGCCGCCCTCGCCGGCGGTCACGAAGACCATGTCGGCGCCCTTGAGGACCTCTTCGATCTCCTCGGCGTGGTCCTCGGCCGCCCTGCGCGCCGACCTCGGGGTTGGCGCCGGCGCCGAGGCCGCGGGTCAGCTCGCGGCCGATGTCGAGCTTGACGTCGGCGTCGCTCATCAGCAGCGCCTGGGCGTCGGTGTTGATCGCGATGAACTCGACGCCCTTGAGGCCGACCTCGATCATCCGGTTGACGGCGTTGACGCCACCGCCACCGATGCCGACGACCTTGATGATCGGCCAGGTAGTTCTGCGCTGCTGCCACGGCGGCGTCGCCTCTCGCTGCTCGGCTGGTGCGGATGCGGTGTCTGGGGATGCGACGTGGTCGTGTCCGGGGAAGCCGTCCGGCGTGCACCGGAACTCTAACCCTGAGCCTGAGGGTTATAGTTATGTCAACCTCGCGCTGTCGACGACAGTAGGCAAGACGCGGCGCCGGCCCGGCGGCGACACGCGGGCGCCGACGCCAGAAAGCCGCAGAAATCGCGGGCTCAGCCCCGGATCGTCGGCTGAGCCGGCACGCTGACGTCGTAGACCGCGCGCCTCGCGGCTGCGAGCAGCGCCTGCGAGCACCTCGGCCTTGGTGGCCGGACTCCTCCGCGCTCCCCCACAGCACGGTGCGCCCGTCGCGCAGCGCCAGGGTGATCTCGGTCGACGGTCGGCACCTCGACGTGGTCGACCTGGCGGGCGAGGTCCGCCGGCAGCGCCGCGACGACCGAGCGCCGCCTCCCGGCAGCGCCTGCCGGTCGGTGCCGCCGGTGGTCCGCACGCGCGGCAGGCCGTCGGGCGCCGGTCGGTAGCCGCGGAAGACCACGCCGTCGGCGTCCATGCCGCGGCACGGCGCCGCCGACGCTCGACGCACCGCGACGGCGGTGCGCTCGGTCACCTGCGATCGGCGACCGCGTCGCGGCCAGGCCGCGGGTCACGTCGACCGACGCGACCGCGGGCAGCGCCTCGACCCGCGCGCTGGACCAGCGCCGAGGTCGACGCGGGCCAGCGGCGTGCCCAGCGGGCACGTCGGCGGCCTCGCTGCGACCTGCGTCGCCGTGAGGTACGCCGTGCCGGTGACGCTGACCTCCTGCGACGGCGAGCACCGCGGCAGAAGCAGCACCAGCCAGACCGCCGCGCCGCCACGAGCGCGACGACCAGCAGGCCGCGACCAGCGCCCAGCGCCAGGCGCACCCAGCGGCGCGCCCACTGCCGGCGGGCGAAGCGACGCCGGGTGCGCTCGTCGGCGCGCGGGCGCTCCGGCGCCGGTCATCGGCGCTCCCGCCGAGCAGCGTCGAGCACCCGCGGCGCCGACGCCGGGTGACGTCGCCGGCGCCCAGGGTCAGCACCAGGTCGCCGGGCCGGGCCCGCGCGACCAGCTCGGCCGGCGACGGCGTCGAAGTCGGCGCACGAAGGCGACCCGCTCGGCCGGCAGCGGCACGCGTCGGCGACCAGCGCGCCGGTGACCTCGGGGTCGGCGTCCTCGCGGGCGAGGTAGACGTCGAGCACGACGACCTCGTCGGCGGCGCCGAGCGCCTCGCCCATCGCCGGCGCCGAAGATGCCGGGTGCGCGAGACCAGGTGCGGCTGGAAGGCCACGACCACGCGGCCCTCGCCGGCGACCGCGCGGGCCGCCTGCGAGGTCGCCGGCGATCTCGGTCGGGTGGTGGGCGTAGCTGTCGTAGACCCGGACGCCCGCCGGCCTCGCCCTTGCGCTCCATCCGGCGCCGGGTGCCGGTGAAGGCGCCGAGGCCGCGCGACCAGGTCGTCGAAGCCGAAGCCGAGCCGCAGCCCCGCCGCCAGCGCGGCCAGCGCGTCGAGGACGTAGTGCCGGCCCGGGATCTGCAGCCGCAGCTCGCCCAGCTCGACGCCGCCGTCGCACCACCCGGCAGGCCGAGCCGCCGCCGTCGAGCCGGAGGTCGACGGCGCGGACGTCGGCGTCCTCGGCCTCGCCGACCGCGACGACGGTCGCGCCCGCTGGCCGCGGGCCAGGTCGGCCAGCCGGCCGCGCCCGGGTCGTCGACGCAGCACGACCAGGAAGCCCGTCGGGGTCGAGCGGTCGTCAGCGAACTCGTCGAAGGCCGCGCGGTAGGCCTCCTCGGTGCCCCAGTGGTCGAGGTGGTCGGCCTCGACGTTGGTGACGATCGCGGCGTACGGGCGGTAGACGAGGAAGGCGCCGTCGCTCTCGTCGGCCTCGGCGACGAAGAGGTCGCCGGCGCCGGCGTGCGGCGTTGGCGCCGGTCTGCGGTCAGGTCGCCACCGACGGCGTACGACGGGTCGGCGCCGGCCGCCTGCAGAGCGCGACGGTCAGCAGCGAGGTCGTCGTGGTCTTGCCGTGGGTGCCGGCGACGGCGAGCACGCGCCGGCCCGGCCATCACCGCGGCGAGGCCGGCCGACCGGGGCAGCACCCGCAGGCCGCGGCGCAGGGCCTCGACGACCTCGGGGTTGTCCTCGCGGACGGCGGTGGAGACGACGAGCGTGTCGGCGTCGCGCCGACGCTGCTCGGCCGCGTGCCCGACGTAGACGCGGACGCCGAGCTCGCGCAGCGCCGCCAGCGTCGGGCGAGTCCTTGGCGTCGCTGCCGCTGACCGGCGACGCCGCGGGCGAGCCATGATCCGGGCGATGCCGGACAGCCCGGCGCCGCCGATGCCGACGAAGTGCACGCGGCCCGAGCTCGGTCGAGCGGCAGGATCTCGTCGGGGACGGGGACCTTCACCGGGCCGCCCCCGCGGCTCGCAGCACGATCCGCGGCGAGCTTCTCGTCGGCGTCGCGCGGGATCAGCGCCGCAGGCGGCGGCGCCCATCGCGGCGAGCCGGTCGGCGTCGGTCGCGCAGCGCCGGGCACCGTGGCCGGCGACCCACGTCGGCGGTCAGGGCGGCGTCGTCGACCAGCAGGCCACCGCCGGCGTCGACGACCGGGCGGGCGTTGAGCGCCTGCTCGCCGTTGCCGATCGGCAGCGGCACGAAGATCGCGGGCAGGCCGACGGCGGCCACCTCGGTCACGCGTGTTGGCGCCGGCGCGGCAGACCACGAGGTCGGCGGCGGCGTAGGCGAGGTCCATCCGGTCGACGAAGGTGCACGACGACGTAGGGCACCTCGGCGGCGACGGCCGGGCGTCGGCCTCGTCCCTGCGGCCCGACGACGTGCAGCACCTGGACGCCGGCGTCGGCCGAGCGCGGCGGCGGCGCCGGAGACGGCCTGGTTGAGCCGGCGGGCGCCCTGCGAGCCGCCGGTGACCAGCAGGGTCGGGCCGGTCGGGGTCGAGGCCGAAGAACGCGCGCGCCTCGGCGCGCAGCGCGGCCCGGTCGAGCGTCGGAGATCATCGCGCCGGATCGGCAGGCCGACGTACTCGGCGCTGCGGCAGCGGGGTGTCGGGGAAGCTGACCGCGACCCGCTGCGCGACCCGGGCGCCGACCTTGTTGGCCAGGCCGGGCACGGGCGTTCTGCTCGTGGACGACGAGCGGCAGCCTGCGCCGCCGGGCGGCGAGGTAGGCCGGCATCGAGACGTAGCCGCCGAAGCCGACGACCACGTCGGGGCGCGACCCGGTCGACGACCGCCAGCGTCTCCTTGACCGCGGCCGCGCAGCCGGCCCGGCACCTCGAGCAGGTCGGCGCCGGGCCGGCGCGGCAGCGGCACCGGCGGGATCAGCTCGAGCGGGTAGCCGGCCTCCGGGACGACCCGGTGTCTCGAGGCCGCGCGGGGTGCCCGAGGCAGGTGATCTCCGACGTCGGGGTCGAGCCGGCGCAGCGCGTCGGCGGTGGCGAGCAGGGGCGAGGTGTGGCCGGCGGTGCCGCCGCCGGCGAGGAGGACGCGCATCGGGCCAAGCCTAGCGATCCGCGCTCGCGTCCGGGCGCGGGCGGCCGACAGCCGCGGCGGAGCGCTGTCGCCGGCGCTGGGCCAGCGCCCGGGCGGCCTCGGGCTCGCGGCGGGCGAAGCCGACCAGCAGGCCGAGGGCGACCAGGGACGGCAGCAGCGCCGAGCCGCCGTAGGAGACCAGCGGCAGCGGGATGCCGATGACCGGCAGCAGCGCGAGCACCATGCCGACGTTGATGATCATCTGGCCGAGCAGCCAGACCACGATGCCGAAGGTCGCGTAGCGGACGAACGGGTCCTCGGTGTGGCTGCGCGACCCGGATCGCGGCGTAGGCGATGGTCAGGAAGAGCGCCGATCACCAGCAGCGTGCCGACCAGGCCGAGCTCCTCGCCGAGCACGGCGAAGATGAAGTCGGTGTGCGCCTCGGGCAGGTCGCCCCACTTCTGCCGGCTGGCGCCGATGCCCCTCGCCGAACCAGCCGCCGCGTGGAGAGCGCGTAGAGGCCGTGGGCCGGCTGCCAGCCGGCGTCGTGGAAGTCCTTGAACGGGTCGGTGAAGCTGGTCAGCCGCTGCGCGGCGCTCGGCGTCGGTGGTCGCCAGGTAGAGCGCGGCGACGCCCGACGATCGACGAGGCCGAGGCGCGAAGAGCCGCGCCGGCGCACCGACCACCCACAGCATCGCCGAGCAGGATCGCGAAGCAGCACCAGGGCGGTGCCGAGGTCGCGCTGCCGAGCAGGACCAGCGCCGATGACCACGCAGCAGGCCGGGCACGACCGGGACCAGCAGCTGGTGGAGGCTGCCGAGCCGGCGCTCCTTGCGGGCGTAGACGTGGGCGGCCCACAGCACGATCGCGAGCTTGGCGATCTCGGACGGCTGGATCGGCGACCGGGCCGAGGCCGAGCCAGTTCTTGTTGCCGTTGACCGTCGACGCCGAGCGGGGTCCGGGTCAGCGCGAGCAGCACGAGCGCGACGAGCAGCGCCGGGCCAGGCGAGCGCGCGCAGCCACGCGCATGCGGCAGCCGCGAGGCGACCCAGGCGCAGCGGCAGCCCGATCGCGACCCAGATCAGCTGGCGGCTGCACGACGGCGTAGGAGTTGTCGTCGTGGTGCTTGTAGGACCGTCGACGCTCGAGGCGCTGAGCACCATGATCAGGCCGATGGTGAGCAGCAGCGCGGAGCGCGCCGAGCAGCAGGTAGTAGGACGTCAGCGGCCGGTCGAGCGCGTCGCGGAGCGAGCGGCGTACCAGCGCGCGCGATCGCCGAGCCGCGCGGGCCCGGGCGGTCGGTCGCGGCGCGTCCGGCGACGTCCTCGGGGTTCGCGGTGGTCATCGTCGCGCGCTCCCCTCGGATCGCTGGCCCGTCCCGGTCTAGCCGCTGTCGGCGAGCCTGCGTCGCACGGCGTCGGCGAACGCGTCGCCGCGCGCGGCGTAGTCGGCGAACATGTCCATGGACGCGCAGCCCGGCGCCAGCAGCACCGTGTCGCCGGGCCGGGCGAGCCCGGCCGCGGCGCCGACGACGCGCTCCATGGCATGCCACGCTCGGACCAGTCTCGTCGGCGCCGACCATCGATGACGGGCACATCGGGCGCGTGTCGCGCAAGCGCGTCGGCGATGACGTGCGCGGTCGCGGCCGAGCAGCACGACGCCGCGCAGCCGGTCGCGGACCGCGGCGACCAGGTCGTCGAAGCGGGCGCCCTTGGCCAGGCCGCCGGCGACCCAGACGACCGGGTCGTAGGCGCGCAGCGAGGACTGCGCGGCGTGCGGGTTGGTGGCCTTGGAGTCGTCGACCCAGGTGACGCCGCCGACGCTCGGCGACGCGCGGCGATCCGGTGGCCGTCGGGGCGGAAGGCGCGCAGCCCGTCGCGGACCGCCGCCTGGCGTCACGCCGTGCGCGCGGGCCAGCGCGGCGGCGGCGAGGGCGTTGGCGACGATGTGCGGCGCGGGCGAGGCGAGGTCGTCGAGCGTGCACGAGCTCGGCGGCGCTGGTGGCGCGCTCGCTCGATGAAGGCCCGGTCGACGAGGATGTCCTCGACCAGCCCGACGCATGCCGACCGCCGGGCATGCCGAGGGTGAAGCCGACCGCCCGGGCGCCCTCGACCACGTCGGCCTCGCGCACCAGCCGCTCGGTCTCCGGGTCGGCGACGTTGTAGACGCAGGCGCGCTGCGACGCCGCTCGTAGATCCGGCCCTTGTCGGCGGCGTAGCGCCGCCGAGCGCGCGCGTACCAGTCGAGGTGGTCCTCGGCGACGTTGAGCACGGCGGCCGACTCGGCGGCCATCGAGTGCGGTGTAGTGCAGCTGGAAGCTGGACAGCTCGACGGCGAGCACGTCGTACGGCTCGGGGTCCATCACCGCCTCGACGATCGGCAGGCCGACGTTGCCGACGGCGACGCTGCGCAGCCCGGCGGCGCGCAGGATCGCGTCGAGCATCTGCACGGTCGTCGTCTTGCCGTTGGTGCCGGTGACGGCGAGCCACGGCGCGCGGGCGCTCGGGGTCGCGCAGCCGCCAGGCCAGCTCGACCTCGCCCCAGACCGGGACGCCGCGCGCCGCGGCCTGCGGCGAGCAGCGGCGCGGTCGGGCCGCCAGCCCGGGCGAGGTGACGACGAGGTCGACGTCGTCGGGCAGCGTCGCGGTCGCGCCCGGCCCGAGCCGGACGTCGGCGCCGAGCACCTCGAGCAGCTCGGCCTTCTCGGCCTTGCTCGTCGGCGGTCGGCCTCGTCGAGCGGCGGTCACCTCGGCGCCGAGGTGGAGCAGGTTGTCGGCGGCGGCGAAGCCGGAGACGCCGAAGCCCGGCGACGACCGCGCGGACGCCCGTCCCAGGAGTCGTGGCGACCGAGCGCGTCGGGATCCGACGGCAGGGGCGCTCACGAGCCGGCGACCCACTCGGCGTAGAAGATGCCCGAGGCCGGCGGCGACGCAGAGCCCGGCGATGATCCAGAACCGGATCACGATCGTGACCTGCTCCCAGCCCGAGCATCTCGAAGTGGTGGTGCAGCGGCGCCATCCGGAAGACCCGTCTGCCCCTTGGTGAGCTTGAAGAAGCCGACCTGGATGATCACCGAGAGCGTCTCGACGACGAACAGCCCGCCGAGGATGACCAGCAGCAGCTCGGTGCGGGTCAGGATCGCGAGGCCGGCGAGCGCGCCGCCGAGGGCGAGCGAGCCGGTGTCGCCCATGAAGATCTGCGGCCGGCGAGGCGTTCCACCACAGGAAGCCGAAGCAGGCGCCGGTGATCGCGGCGGCGACGACGGCGAGGTCGAGCGGGTCGCGGACGTCGTAGCACTTGCGCGGCCGGGCTCGGTCCTGGCAGAACTGGTTGCTCTGCCAGATGTTGACGAGCGTGTAGGCGCCGAAGACCATCATCGAGGCGCCGGTCGCCAGGCCGTCGAGCCCGTCGGTGAGGTTCACGCCGTTGCTGATGCCGGCGACGATCACCCAGATCAGCAGCGATGACCAGGACCGACGGGCAGGGCGAGCGCGGCGGATGTCGCGGAGGAAGGAGATGTGGTGCGAGGCCGGGCGTGCGGCCGTTGTCGTCCTCCAGCCATCGGCGAGATGCGCGAGCACGCCGAAGACGACCGCGACGACCGTCTGGCCGATCATCTTGGCCTTGCTGCGCAGGCCGAGGCTGCGCTGCTTGGAGATCTTGATGAAGTCGTCGAGGAAGCCGACCAGCGCCCAGCCCGACGAACAGGAAGAGCAGCAGCAGCGCCGAGGCCGAGGGCGGCGTGCCGGTGATCAGCCTTGGCCAGCGAAGTAGCCGACGACGGTCGCCAGGATGATGACCACGCCGCCCATCGTCGGCGTGCCGCGCTTGGTGTGGTGGCTGGTCGGGCCGTCGTCGCGGATCTCCTGGCCGTAGCCCCGCCGCGTGAAGCAGGCTGATCGCGCACCCGGGTGCCGAGCAGCGAGATCAGCAGGGCGAGCCCGCCGCCGAACAGGATCGCTCTCATGCTGCTGGTCCCTCCGTCCTGGCGGTCTCCGTGTCCGTCGGGCGAGCAGGCTCGTCGGCGATCAGCTCCAGCGCGACGCCGCTCGCGACGCCTTCACCAGGACGACGTCGCCGGCCGCGACATTCTGCCGCACCCAGGCCAGCGCCTCGTCGCGCCCCGCCGTGACGATCGCCTCACCGTGCCAGCGCGTGCCGGCCGCCGAGCGCGCCGTCGGCGATGCCCGGCGGCCGGTCGCCGACCGCGACGACGACGTCGACCCCGAGCGCCGGCGGCGTAGCCGGCCGACCTCGGCGTGTGCGCGTCGTGCGGCGCCGTCGCCGAGCTCGCGCATCTCGCCGAGCACGGCGACCGTGCGCCGCCCGCTGCGCCGCCCGATGCACGGCCAGCGCCTCGAGCGCCGCCGGCATCGACTCGGGGTTGGCGTTGTAGGCGTCGTTGACGACGACCAGGCCGTCGGCGCGCTCGTGCAGCTCCATCCGCCAGCGGCGACGCCGGCACCGGCGTCGGTCGAGCGCGTCGGCGACCGCGTCGAGCGGCGAGCCCGGCGGCGAGCGCCATCGCGGCCGCCGCGGCGGCGTTGCGCGACCTGGTGGGCGCCGACCTGGTCGAGCCGTGACCGGGCAGCCAGCCGCCGGCGCACCCGAGCTCGAAGGACGGGCCGGCCGAGGTCGTCGACGGTCGACCTCGCCGCCAGGCGACGTCGCCGGCTCGCGGCCGAAGGTCAGCACCCGCGCGGCGGTGCGCGCCGGCCATCGCCGCGACCAGCGCGTCGTCGGCGTTGAGCACCGCGGCGCCCGTCGGCCGGCAGCGCCTCGACGATCTCGCCCTTGGCCTGCGGCGATCGCCTCGCGCGAGCCGAACTCGCCGAGGTGCGCGGTGCCGACGTTGAGCACGACGGCGACGTGCGGGCGGGGCGATCGCGCAGAGGTAGGCGATGTGGCCGACGCCGCGGGCCCCCATCTCGACGACGAGGTAGCGCGTCTCGGGCTCGGCGCGGAGCACCGTCAGCGGGACGCCGAGCTCGTTGTTGAGGTTGCCGCGGGTGGCCACGGTCGGGCCGGCGGCGGCGAGCACGTGGGCCGAGGTAGTCCTTGGTGCCGGTCTTGCCCTGCGACCCGGTGAGGGCGACCACGGTCGACCTCCGGCAGCCGGTCGACGCACGTGGCGGGCGAGCCGGCCCAGCGCCGTCGACCACGTCGGCGACGACGACGGTGGGCAGCTCGGTCGGGCGGCTGCCGAGCACCGCGGCGGCCCCACCGGCGACCGCGCCGGCGGCGTAGTCGTGGCCGTCGACGCGCTCGCCGGCGACCGCGACGAAGAGGCCGCCGGGCGACGGGCGCCCGGCTGTCGAGGAAGGCCGCTCCGGTGACCACCAGGTCGGGCGTCGCCGCGACGACGGTGCCGCCGACGACGGCGGCGATCTCGGCCAGGGTCATCGGGATCATCGGGCCGCGCCAGCTCCTCGGCGACCACGACCCGGTCGTCGAAGGGGTGCACGACGCCGGCGATCTCCTGGCCGGTCTCGTGGCCCTTGCCGGCGACCAGCGACGATGTCGCCGGGCGCGCGCGCGGCGACGCGCCTCGCGGATCGCGAGCCCGCCGGTCGCCGACCTCGAGCACCTCGGCGCGGCCGTCGCGCGGCGCCGGCGAGCACGGCGCGCGCGGATCGCCGCGGGGTCCTCGGTGCGCGGGTTGTCGTCGGTGACGACCAGAGGTCGGCGAGCCGGGCGGCCGATCTCGCCCATCACCGGCCGCTTGCCCGGGTCGCGGTCGCCGCCGGCGCCGAGCACGACGATCAGCCGGCCCGTCGGTGAGCGGGCGCAGCGTGCGCGAGCGCGGCCTCGACCGCGTCGGGCTTGTGGGCGTAGTCGACGACCACGGCGAAGTCCTGGCCGGCGTCGACCCGCTCCAGCCGGCCCGGGCACGCCGCCGCCGGCGGCGATGCCGGCGGCGACCGGCCGCGGGTCGAGCCCGGCCTCGCGCGCAGGCGGCGACGCGGCCAGCGCGTTGGCGACGTTGAAGTCGCCCGGGCAGCGGGCAGCCGGCGGCGACCGGCGACCCCGTCGGGACCGAGCACGGTGAACGTCGAGCCCGTCGGCGGTCAGCGTCGACGTCGGCGGCCCGCCAGTCGGCGTCGGCGCCCTCGGCGGAGAAGGTGCGCACCGGGATCGTGGCCTGCGCCAGCGAGCCGGCGGCCGTGCTCGTCGTCGACGTTGACCAGCGCCGAGCCGCGCCCGCTCGGGGGTGAACAGCGACGCCTTGGCGCGCGAAGTAGTCCTCGAGGTCGGCGTGGAAGTCGAGGTGGTCGCGGCCGAGGTTGGTGAAGACCGCGACGTCGAAGACGACGCCGTCGACGCGGCCCATCACCAGCGCGTGGCTGGAGACCTCCATCGCGCAGGCGTCGACGCCGCGCTCGCGCATCACGCGCGAAGAGGCCGTGCAGGTCGGGCGCCTCGGGCGTGGTCAGCGCGGTCTTGACGTCCTCGCCGGCGATCCGGGTGCCGACGGTGCCGATCACGGCCGGCGGTGACGCCGGCCGCGCTGCAGGCCGCCCTCGGCGAGCCGGGTGGTGGTGGTCTTGCCCTGGGTGCCGGTGACGCCGATCATCCGCAGCGCGGCCGCCGGGTCGCCGTAGACGCGGCGCGACGAGCCGGCCGAGCACGCTGCGCGGCTGCGGCCACCACGACGCCTGGGACGTCCGCGGCAGCGGCCGCCGCGCCCGCCGGGTCGGTGAGCACCGCGACGGCACCGGCCGCCAGCGCGTCGGCGGCGATAGGCGATCCCGTGGGCGCGCGGCCCCGGGCAGGGCGGCGTACAGGTCACCGGGCCGGACCCGCTGCGAGCTGAGCGAGATGCCGGTGACCCGGGTCGCCCGGGCGGCAGCGCGGCCGCCGAGCAGGTCCGGGGAGGCGCCCTGGCCGGCGATCCGGTCGCCCAGCTCCGCCACCGTGCACCCGACCGGGCGTCGGGGCCGGGTGGCGAGGTCGTCCGTCAGCACGTCGCGAGGCTACCGCCGGACGGCTCCGACCGACGCGAGCGTCATGCGAGTCACCACGTCGACGGGGAGGCGCGAGGGCCGTGGTGCCGGTGGGCGGCTACGCCGTAGCGGCGCAGCGCGTAGCCCATGATCCGGCGAGAAGGCCGGGCCGGCGACCGAGCCGCCACCGCCGCCGTTGCGCGGGGTCCTGGACCACGACGTAGACCGTGAACCGCGGGTCGTCGGCCGGGGCGAAGCCCGCGAACGAGACGGTGAAGGTGCCGTCGTAGCAGCCGCACGTCGGCGCCGACCCGCTGGGCGGTGCCGGTCTTGCCGGCGACGCGGTAGCCCGGGCACCGCGGCGCCGGGGGCGACGCCGACCTCGGGGTCGAGCGACGCGCTCCATCATCCGCGCGGTCTGCCGCGCGGCCTTCGTCGCTGACCACGCGGTTGCGGGTGGCGTGGTCGGTGCCGACCTGCTGCCCGTCGTCGGTGCGTGGCGCTGCCCTCGATCAGGCTCGGGCGAGACGCGCACGCCGCCGTTGGCGATCGTGTTGACCGCGGCCGCCATCTGCAGCGGCGTTGACCGACAGCGACTGGCCGAAGGCGATCCGGTCCTTGGTCTGCGGGGTCATCGCGTCGCCCGGCGGGCAGGATGCCCGGGGTCTCGCCGCGGACGCCGACGTCGGTCTGCTGGCCGAGGCCGAACTGCCGGAGGTAGGCGCCGAGCTGGCCGCGGCTTGAACTCGTCGGCGGCCAGCACGGTGCCGATGTTGGAGGACTTCGCGATCACGCCGGCCAGGGTCAGCCGGATCGTGCCGTGGGGGAACCAGTCGTCGATGACGCGGTCCTGGCGCGGCGAGCTGCGGCGGCACCAGGATCTGCTGCCGCGGGCGTGACCAGCCCGGCGTCGATGAGCGACTGACACGGTCAGCACCTTCTCGACCGAGCCGGGCTCGTAGACGTCGCTCATCGCCCGGGAGCCGAGGTCCGTCCTCGCGGCGACTCGGTCGGCTTGTTCGCGTCGTACGTCGGGTAGTCGGCCAGCGCGAGCAGCTCGCCGGTGCGGGTGTCCATGCACGACCGCGACGCCGGACTCGGCGCGCGGCCTCCTCGACGGTCTGGCGCAGCACCCGCTGGGTGAACCACTGCAGGTCGAGGTCGAGGGTGGTGCGTCAGGTCCGCGCCGTCGACGCGGCGTCGACGACGGTGCTCTCGCCGCAGCGGGATGCCGGTTGCCCTCGCCGACCTGGTAGCTGCGCGGTGCCGTCCTTGCCCGGCCAGCTGCTGGTCGAAGGTGCGCTCGAGAGCCGCGCCGAGCGGCTCGTCGGTGCCGATGAAGCCGACCAGGTTGGCCCCGACGTCGCCGGCCGGGTAGTCCCGGACCGGGTCGCGGCGGGTGTCGAGCCCCTCGAAGCCCGCGCGCCTGCGGCGCCGTCGACCACGTCGGTGGCCAGCGTCGGCGGGCACCCGGCGGGCGATGTACTCGAAGCGGCTGCTCCGTGCGTCGCGGAGCCGGTCGAGAGCGTCGAAGTAGTCGAGCGTCCAGCTCGTCGGCGAGGAATCGGGCCAGCTCGGGCGCCCGGTCGCGCGGTCAGCTGCGGGTCGGCGACCACCATCAGCCCGTCGATCGAGTCGGCCAGCGGCTCGCCGTTGCGGTCGAGGATGTCGCCGCGCGTCGGCGGGCAGCACGATCTCGACAGAGCCCTCGGCGGCCGCCATCTGCGGCGTAGGAGTGGGGGTCCAGGCCCTGCAGCTGGACCAGCCGGGCGCCGAAGACCGACAGCACCATCGCGATCACGACGAAGCCGACGCGCAGCCGCAGCTGGGGCGAGCCGCGGCGGATCCGTGCCGCGAGGCCGGACGACGCGCAGCAGGCGGCACGACAGCTCCTCGGCGGGATCTCGGATCAGCGGTCGGCACGGGTGGTCGTCCCGCGGTCCGGCGTGCTCCCATTAGTACCCCGCGTCGCGCCCGACCCCGGTGAGGCGGGCCCGTGTCCCGCCGGTTCTTCGCCTTCTTCTTGTCCTCGCGGGACTTCTTGCCCTCCTGCGCGGTGTCCGCAGGCGCGAGGACGGTGATCGGCGCGGGGTCGAGGATCGCGGGCTTCACCGGCGCCACCGGCTGCAGCCGCAGCGTGCCGCGCGGCGGGGGCGGCCGCGCAGTCGGGCTGCTTGCCGGACAGCGCGAGGAAGCACGGCGCGCTCGGCAGCACCATGCCCAGCGCCTGCGCCTGCTCGGCGACCCGCTGCGGGTTGCGCAGCGCGCTCGAGCTCCATCGGCCAGCGTCTGCTCGCGGGCGGCGAGAGCGGCGGCCTGCTCCTCCAGCGCGGTGGTCGCGAACGACGCCTGCTGCATCGAGGTGTTGAAGAGGAGCAGCCCGACGACGCCGCCGAGCCAGCACCAGCGAGACCAGCGTCACGAACGGCACCCGCGGCGCGCGGGCACGCGACGCTGGGCACGACGGTGAGCCGGGCCCGCGTCGACGGCGCTGCCTGCGGCGAGCCGGCGTGGACGCCGGGTCCTGGGTGCTGCGACGGGACGGGCGCTGCTCATCGGACGGCTGCCTGGGACGGCGTGGGCGGGACGCGGGCGACGCCCGTGCGGTCGGGCGGACTCGCTCGACGGCGCGCAGCCGCACCGAGGCGGCCCGCGGGTTCTCGGCGATCTCGTCGGGCGTCGGCCTTCTCGGCGCCGCGGGTGACCAGGCGGAGCGCCGGCTCGTGGCCCTCCGGGCACGAACGGCAGGTCGTCCGGGACGTCGGTGCGGGTGGCGGCGGCGAAGGCCCGCTTGACCAGCCGGTCCTCCAGCGAGTGGTAGGACTCCACGACCACGCGGCCGCCGACGCCGATCGCGTCGATCGCCGCCGGGATCGCCCGGCGCAGCACGGCGAGCTCGTCGTTGACCTCCATCCGCAGCGCCTGGAAGGTGCGCTTGGCCGGGTGCCCGCCGGTGCGCCGGGCCGGCGCCGGGATCACGGCGTAGAGCAGCTCGACGAGGCGGCCCGAGGTGGTGAACGGCTCCCGCTCGCGCTCGCGGACGACCGCGCGCGGCGATCTTGCGGGCGAACTTCTCCTCGCCGTACTCGCGCAGGATGCGGGTCAGGTCGCCGGCCTGGTAGGTGTTGAGCACGTCGGCGGCGGTGCGGCCCGGTCGTCGGCGTCCATCCGCATGTCGAGCGGCGCGTCCTCGGCGTAGGCGAAGCCGCGCTCGCGGACGTCGAGCTGCATCGAGGAGACGCCGAGGTCGAACAGCACGGCGTCGACCGTCGGCCAGGCCCGAGGTCGTCGAGCACCTCGGGGATCTCGTCGTAGACGGCGTGCACGCGCGGTGAAGCGGTCGCCGTACGGCGCGAGCCGCTCGCGCGGCCAGCTCCAGGGCGTGCGGGGTCGCGGTCGATGCCGATCACCCGGGCCGGCGCGCACCGCGCGAGCACCGCCTCGCTGTGGCCGCCGAGGCCGAGGGTGGCGTCGACCAGCACGGCGCCGGGGCGGTCGAGCGCGGGCGCCAGCAGGGCGACGACCCGGTCGAGGAGGACCGGGACGTGGCTGCGGGTTGCTCATCGTCGTCGGCCCTAGCGCCCCAGGTGCGGACAGCAGGACGACGCGGTGGCGAAGCCACCGGACGGGGCCGCGGAGAACACCATCACGCCAGCGACGTCGCGGGCCTGGTGCCGCACTCGCCGCGGGACCGGGCGGGCGGCCGCGGGAGCGCCGGCGGGAGCCCGTCGATGGGCTGGCACCCGCGCCGGCACGGTGGCGGTGATCGGCAGGCTGCTCATGGTCTCGACCCCCTGGCTGGCGTGGCTGGTGCTGCGGCGGCTGGTGCTGGTGCGGCTGATGGTGCGGAGGACTCGCCGGACCAGGTCCCTGCCCGCTCCGTGTGGGGGAAGCGCCCTCTGGAACCGGGGAAGGTGCCCCAGATGGCGGCAGCGGAGCGGGCTCGAGACCTCGTCCTGCGAGTCCGTTGTGGAGTTGTGGTGGTGCTGGTGCTGCGAGCCTCAGATCCCGGGGAGGATCTCCTCGCTGAGCTCGGCGAAGCGCTGCTCCTGCTCCGCCGGGTAGGTCTCCCAGCGTGGTGGGGTCCCAGATCTCGATCCGGTTCATCGACGCCGATCACGACGACGTCCTTGCTGCAGCGAGGCGTAGTCCCGCAGCAGCGGCGGGATGCCGATCCGGCCCTGCTTGTCGGGCACCTCCTGCGCGGCGCCCGGCGAACGAGCATGCGGACGTAGTCGCGGGTGCCCTTCTTGGTGAGCGAGGCCTCCCGGAGCCGCTCGGTCAGCTGCGCGAAGTCGTCCGTGCGAGCCAGACGTCGAGGCAGCGCTCCTGCCCCCGCGTGACCACGAGCCCCTCCGCCAGCTCGGTCCCTGAACTTCGCCGGGAGGAACAGCCGGCCCTTGTCGTCGAGCTTCGGGGTGTAGGTGCCATGAAGAACATCGGGCACCTCCCCGTCCTGAGCCGGCTCGGAACGCCCACTTCCTCCACTTCCCCCCACCTTACTCCACTTCGCTCCACCGTCAACCACATTCGGCGCATCGCATCGCCGCGATTCCTCGCCCCTGAGGCGCCGCTGACCTGCGCCGAACGACCGGTGGTGCGGAGGTCGGAGGGGAATCGCGGGCACCGGACGGCGCCCGGTCGGCAGGTGGCGAATCCGGTAAGCAGACCGTGACGCGCGGGCAGCATCCAGCCGCCGTCGTCCGGAGCGCGTACGTGTGCGCCGGACGCGCCTACGGTAGGTTTCAGGCCCCGCGCCAGCCTACGGTGGGACAGCGCCGCGTCGCTCACGCGGAGCGGACTCGCTCCAGCAGGAAGGGACCGCACGTGGCAGCACCAGGCTCGGGCGGCGCCGATCTCGACACCCTGGCCCGGGTCGTCGGCCGGGTGCGGCACAACATCGAGCGGGTGATCGAGGGCAAGCCCGACGTGGTCACCTCGGCGCTCGTGGTGCTGCTCGCCGAGGGGCACCTGCTGATCGAGGACGTGCCCGGCGTCGGCAAGACGATGCTGAGCAAGGCGCTGGCCCGCAGCATCGACTGCTCGGTGCGCCGCATCCAGTTCACCCCCGACCTGCTGCCCTCCGACGTCACCGGCGTCTCGGTCTTCAACCAGAACACCCGCGAGTTCGAGTTCCGGCCCGGCGGGATCTTCGCCAACATCGTGGTCGGCGACGAGATCAACCGCGCCTCCCCCAAGACCCAGTCGGCCCTCCTGGAGTGCATGGAGGAGCGGCAGGTCACCGTCGACAACACGACCTACCACGCTCGAGCCGCCGTTCATGGTGATCGCGACCCAGAACCCGATCGAGATGGAGGGCACCTACGCCCTGCCCGAGGCCCAGCGCGACCGCTTCATGGCCCGGGTCTCGGTCGGCTACCCCGTCGAGGCCGCCGAGATCGCGATGCTCGACGTCGCACACCGGCCGCCAACCCGCTCGACGACCTCGAGCCGGTCACCGACGCCGCCGAGATCCGCAAGCTGATCGAGCATCGTCGGCCAGGTCTACGTCTCCGCCGGCGGTGCAGCGGTACGCCGTCGCGCTGACCACCGCCACCCGCCGCTCCGAGCGAGCTGACCCTCGGCGCCTCGCCGCGCGCGACGCTCCACCTGGTGCGGGCCGCCAAGGCCGTCGGCCGCGATCGACGGGCCGCGACTACGTGCTGCCCGACGACGTCCACGGCTCGCCCGGCCGGTGCTCGCGCACCGGCTGCTGCCCAGCGTCGAGGCCGCGATGAGCGGCCGCACCACCACCGCCATCCTCGACGGCGATCGTCGCCTCCGTGCCCGGTCCCCGAGGGCGGCTGAGCGAGCCGGAGGGGCTGACTGTGCGCGAAGGCACTGGCCGGGCTGACCGTCCGCGGACGGGCGTTCCTGGCCGCCGGCGTCACCGCGATCGTCTGCGCCGTCGTCCTCGGCCAGTCCGACGCTCACCCGGGTCGGCGTGCTGCTCGCTGGCGCTGCCCGCTGCTGACGGCGTGGCCGTCGTCGGGCGCACCCGCTACCGGCTGGCGCTGGTGCGCACGGTGACCCCGCAGCTGGTCGCCGCCGGCCAGCCGGCCCGGGTGCAGCTGACCCTCACCAACGAGGGCCGCACGCCCACCGGCGTGCTGCTGCTCGAGGACCAGGTGCCCTACGTCCTCGGCACCCGGCCGCGCTTCGTGCTCGAGGGCATCGGCCACGGCTGGCGGCGCGCACGTGACCTACCAGGTGCGCTCCGACGTCCGCGGCCGCTTCGAGATCGGGCCGATGTCGGTGCGGGTCAGCGACCCGTTCGGGCTGGTCGAGCTCGGCCGCACCTTCCGCACCACCGTCCCGCTGACGGTCACCCCGCGCACCGTCCCGCTGCCGCACGATCCCGCTCGGCGGCGCCTGGACCGGGTCCGGCGACAACCGGCCGCGCGCCTTCGCGACCGGCAGCGCCGAGGACGTCACCGTCCGCGAGTACCGCCACGGCGACGACCTGCGCCGGGTCCACTGGCGCAGCTCGGCCCGGGTCGGCGAGCTGATGGTGCGCCGCGAGGAGCAGCCGTGGCAGTCGCGCGCCACGCTGTTCCTCGACAACCGGCGTCACCGCCCACCGCGGCCAGGGCATCGCCTCGCTCCCTGGAGGCCGCGGTCTCGGCGGCCGCCTCGATCGCGGTCCACCTCACCCACCGCGGCTTCACCGTCCGCCTGGTCACGGCCGACCGGCGAGGAGCCGCGGCAGCCGCCTGGCACTCCGCGGCGCCGACCTCAACACCGGTCCCCTGCTCGAGTCGCTGGCCGTCGTCCAGCCGGCCGCGCAGCCCCGCGCTCGACACCGGCTGGCTGGCCGAGCCCGGCCACGGCGGCCTCGTGGTGGCGGTCTTCGGCGCCGTCGAGGAGGCCGACCTGCCCG
Organism: uncultured Actinomycetota bacterium; assembly: GCA_963719955.1. Lineage (GTDB taxonomy): Bacteria > Actinomycetota > Actinomycetes > Propionibacteriales > Nocardioidaceae > Nocardioides. The sequence goes on from CAVRDV010000002.1 coordinate 2,122,083, forward strand.
GTCCTGCGCCGGATGCAGCACCACGCCGGCTCGGCGCTCGCGGTGGCCCTCGACGTCGACGCCTGGGCGCCCGACTCGCCGGCGCCGATCGACGGCGCCAGCCACGCTGGCCCTGCACGGGTGGCGCGCCGTCGCCGCTGCGGCCCCCGCGACCGGCTCGACGCCGTCTGGCAGGACCTCGGCCGGCATCGGCGCCCGGCAGACCTCCGGTGGCCCGGAGGCCGAGCCCGAGGAGCTGGTCCGGTGAGCGCCGGAACGCCCCCCGGGCAGTCTGCGCCACGGCCTGCATCGACGTCGCTGGCCGCGGCCGGCACCACCTGGCTGGCGATGTTCTCCTGGCGCGGCTTCACCGAGAGCCCGGTGCGCTTCCTCGGCCCGCTGCTCGTCGCGGCGGCGATCGTCGCGGGCATCGGCGCCGCTGCTGCGCTGGTGGCGGCTGCCCGGCCGCGGTCGTCGCTGCTGGTCCAGCTCGTCGTCGGCCGGCGTGCTGCGTCAGCCGGCACGCTGACCGGCTCGCCGCTGCCCGACCGGCGGCGCACCGCGTCGAGCTGCGTGGATCGCTCGGCAGGCCGCGGTCGAGGCCGCGCAGGGCTACGCCGCCCCCGTGCCGGCCGAGGTGCCGCCGCGTCGAGCCCGCTGCTGCTCCTCGGCGGCTCGCCTGCCTGCTCCTGGTCGACGTGCGTCGCCTGCACGCTGCGCCGGGCGCCGCTGGCCGGGCTCGCGCTGCTGACGATCTACACGCGTCGCCGGTCAGCGTGATCGGCGAGCGCCGTGCCGTGGTGGCTCTTCGCGCGTGCACCGCCGCCGGCTTCCTGACCCTGCTCTTCCTCCAGCGAGAGCGACCACGTCGCCCGCTGGGGTCGCGGCGTCGGCGCGACGGGACGACGACGAGCGCGATCGCCTTCGGTGTCCGCACCGGCGCGGTGCGCGCGACACCGCCGTCGGCGTCGGCGGGGCGGCGACCGCGCTCGCGGTCGTGCGTCCCGGCCGCTCATCCCGACCACTGCAGCATCGAGCGTCTTCGACGGCGGCATCGGCGGCAGCGGCGGCAGCGTCGACATCGAGAACCCGATGGTCGACCTGCGCCGCGACCTGCAGCCGCGGCGAGGACATCCCGCTGATCCGGGTCGACGACCGACGACCCGGCGCCGACGTACCTGCGGATCTCGGTGCTGACCCGCTTCAACGACGTCGGAGTGGACCCCCGGCGACCGCGACATCCCGGCCGACCAGCGCGCCGACGGCACGCTGCCGCCGCCGCACGGGGTCGACCGGCGGGGTCGGCGCGCACGGAGTACACCTACGAGGTGTCCGCGCTCGACCCGACTTCGACTCGACGTGGCTGCCCGACGCAGGCGCCGGTCAGCCGGATCGACGCCGACGGCGACTGGCGCTACGACGCAAGACCATGGACTTCATCGCCGCCGACGACGACCTCGACACCGCCGGCCTCGACTACACGATGACCGGCCGTCGACCTCGACCTCGACCGCGGAGCGAGCTGGCCGCCGCCCCGGCGCTGCCGGCGAGGTCGGCCGCCATCTTCACCGACCTGCCGCCGACGACCTGCCCCGACGAGGTCCGCGCGCTCGCGGCCAGGTGCACCGCGGGCGACGCCGACAGCCGCTACGAGAAGGCGGTCGCCCTGCAGAACTGGTTCCGCGAGGACGGCGGCTTCGACGTACACCCTCGACGCAGGCGCCCGAGCGGCAACGGCAGCGACGACGCTGGTGGCCTTCCTCGACGAGCCGGATCGGCTACTGCGAGCAGTTCGCCGTCGGCGATGGCGGTGATGGCGCGCGTCGCTCGGCATCCCGGCCCGGGTGGCGGTCGGCTTCCTCGACCCCGGACCAGGGTCGGCCACGAGCTACGTGGGTCTACACCGCCTACGACCTGCACGCCTGGCCCGAGCTCTACTTCCCCGGCTCCGGCTGGGTGCGGTTCGAGCCGACGCCCGGCACCCGCGCGCCGGTGGTGCCCGACGTACACCCGCGCGGAGGTGACCGCGCCCGAGGAGCTCGACCCCAGCGCCGGACCCGAGCAGCGAGGCCACCGACGCCCTCGAGAACCCCGACGACGTTGCGGGCCGCCCCGACCTGCTGGCCGAGGAGCCCGGAAGCGCTGCCGCGACGAGCGGGCTCGACTGGAGGCGGACCGGCTCCGTGGTCGCTGGGGTCGTGCTCGCCGCCGTCCTGGCGCTGCTGCCCGGCTGGGCGCGGCGCTGGCGCCGAGAGCGTCGCTGGAGCGCCGGTCCGGGCCACCGAGGCGGCCTGGCGGGAGCTGCGCGACACCGCCCTGGACCTCGGTCGGCCTGGCCGGCCGGCCTGTCACCCCAGGCGACCGCGCTCCGGGTCGCCGACTGGTTCGGCGACCCCGGAGACCGGCACCCGCCACCGACCGGCCCCCGCACGGCCCGGACTACGCCCCCGACGCGGTGGCTGCGCTCGGCCGGCTGGTCCACGCCCTCGAGCGGTTCCGCTACGCCCGCTCCCCCGACCCGTCGTCGGTCGACGCGCTCCGCGAGGACGCCGAGACGGTCACGCACGCGATCGCGGCCGGCGCTCCGCGGCGGTCGCGGCGCCGAGCCCGGTGGCTGCCCGCGTCGCGTGCTGGCCCGTGGGCGCGCGGATACCGGCCGGCGCCGTGGACGTCGACGAGCGCGGCGGGATGGTCGACCACGTGGGCTGAGCCGCTCGCGCGGGCCCTCGTGCGTGGCCGGCGGCGGGGGCCGCCCAGCTCGGCGGCGGTCGGCTGGGGCGGTCGGCTCGGGGCGGTCGGTCTGGGGTCAGCTCGCCGTTGCCGCCGGCGACGCCAGCGGGAGCGGTGAAACCGGGCGGCAGCGCCGGTGTCGTCGGTCTGGGCGCGGTAGGCGGCGAGGCCCACGGCCGCGGAGGCGAGCATCACCACGAAGCCGGCGATGCCGAGGCGGGGTGATCGAGGTGATCGCGCCTGCCATCAGCACGACGATGCCGACGAGGAGACCCACGCCGGCGGCGATGACGCGGCGCCGCGCATGCCGACGCAGCGGCGGTGCCGCGCAGGGTGGAGGCGAGCTTCGGGTCCTCCTCGACGAGGGCGCGCTCCATCTGCTCGAGCAGTCGGAGTTCCTCTTCGGAGAGTGGCACGTGTCCTCCCGATACCCGGGGTCCGGACTCGCAGTCTGCGAGCCGACGGACCGGTGTGGGGCAAGTCTAGGTAGGCTTCCGGCCAGGCGGTAGCGACCCCCGAAATTGTCCCATCACGTTCCGGCCTCGCGCCCGCGCAGCGGCCGGGAGAGCGGTGGATCGAGCTCAGGCCGGATCGGCCAGCAGGCTGGCCGGCCGGACGGCGGCAGAGCCGAACCGCAGCGCGCGCCCGGTCGACGGCCCGGTCGGCCTCGGCCCAGCCGTGCTCGCGCTCGCCGAGCACCAGCTGGCGGTGCACGGTCGCGCGCGGGACGCAGCCCCTCGACCCGCACCCCGACCAGCCGCAGCCGGGCGCGCTGCAGGCCGAGGGCGTCGTAGAGCCGCGGTCGCGGCGCGGTGGATCTCCCGGGTGACGTCGGTGGCCTCGGGCAGGGTGCGGGACCGGGTGATCGTGGTGAAGTCGGCGAAGCGCACCTTGAGCGTGACCGTCCGCCCGGCCACCTCGGCGGCGCGCATCCGGCCGGCCACCCGCGCGGAGAGCCGCAGCAGCTCGCGCAGCGATCACCTCGCGGTCGTCGGTGTCGCGGCCGAAGGTCTCGTCGGCGCCCATCGAGCGTTCGGGCTCGTGCGGCCGGCCGCGGCGCTCGACGACCTCGCGGCGGTCGGTGCCCCAGGCCAGGTGGTGCAGGTGCGCGGCCGAGGCGGTCGCCGACCGCGCGCTGCAGGGTGCGCGAGCGGGGTGTGCGCGACGTCGCCGACGGTCAGCAGCCCGAGCCGGTGCAGCAGCGCCTGGGTCTTCTCCCCCACGCCGTAGAGCTCCCCGACGTCGAGCGGGTGCAGGAAGGAGGTCACCTCGCGTCGGCGGCACCACGAGCACGCCGTCGGGCTTGGCCCGCCGGCTGGCCAGCTTGGCCACCGACACCGACGCGGCGACCCCGACCGAGCAGGTGATGCCCTGCTCGTCGTGGATGGTGGCGCGCAGCTGCTCGGCGATCTCGGCGGGCGAGCCGAGCCGCCGGGTCGACGCCGCGGACGTCGAGGAACGCCTCGTCGAGGGAGACCGCCTCCACCAGCGGGGTGACCCGGCGGAAGGTCTCCATCACCGAGGCCGAGACGCTGGTGAAGGTGTCGTAGTCGGGCGGCGACCACCACGGCCTGCGGGCACAGCCGGCGGGCCCGGGTCATCGGCAGCGCCGAGCGGACGCCGTACGCGGCGGGCGAGGTAGTTGGCCGAGAGCACCACCCCGCGGTGGCCGCCGCCCACGATCACCGGCACGCTCGCGCAGCTCGGGCCGCTCGCGCAGCGCGACGGAGGCGTAGAACGCGTCCATGTCGACGTGCAGGATCGGCGCGGCTCACGAGGGATCGACGCTCATCGGGCCACGCTCCCGGACGCGGTCGGACCGGTCGGCCCGGCCGGGCCGCGGGCGCGGGTCAGCGGACGCGCGAGCACGTGCAGCTGGGTGGCGAGGGGGAGGTACTCCGGGCGCGTCGGCGACGGCCTGCTCGAGCTCGACCAGCGCCGCGGCTGGCGCCGGGCTCGAGGTCGAGCAGGCGAGCCGGGGACGAGGTCGGCGAAGACCCGGACGGCGTGCACCGCGCCGACCTCGCAGCCCGGCCGCCGTCGAGCAGGGCGGCGAGCTCGTCGGCGGTGAAGCGGTGCCCGCCGCGGCCGGGTCGGGCGTCGCCGGACGTCGCCGTCGAGCAGCGCCCGGGCCTGGCCTGGAAGTGGCCGGCCATGGCGCGCGCGACGACGGCGGCGTGGCGCTGGGCGACCAGGAGGCTGAGGGTGCCGCCGGGACGCAGCACCTCGGCGATCGCGGCCAGCGCGGCCGGCGGGGTCGTCGACCACCTCGAGCACGCCGTGGCAGAGCACCAGGTCGGCGTCGCCGCGGTGTCGGCGGCCAGCGTCGGCAGGCTCGGCCAGGTCGCCCTGGACGGCCGGTGACCCGGTCGGCGACGCCGCGCTCGCGCGGCCCGGCGGTCGAGCGCGGCGAGGGCGTCGGGGCTGGGGTCGACGACCGGTGACCCGGTGGCCCGAGCTCGGCCAGCGGGACGGCGAACCCGCCGGTGCCGCCGCCGATGTCGACGATGCGCGCCTGCTGCTCGGCATAGGCGCCGCGGTCGGCCAGCACCTCGCCGCAGCGCGTCCCACACCACGCCGGTGCGGACCGGACTGGCGCCGGTCGCTGGCAGAGGGCTGGCGGCATGGGCCCAACCCTAGTGGCGAGGGCCGGCCGACGCCGTCATCGGGGCTGCCCGGGCTGCGGTGCCACGGTGCGCTGGCGCGAGCCGGGCGTCACCCCGGGCTCCCGGGGCTGCGGTGCCACAGCTTGCGAGCGACGTCCTTGGTGGACTCGCCGGCCGGCTTGATGTCGGCGTACGGCGACATCTGGAAGCCGCTGGAGTGCACCAGCACCCGGCGCCGGCCCATGCCGCCGGCGGACCTCGGCCTCGGCGGCGACCTCGGGCGGCTCGCGGGCCGGCCATCACCGGCCGGCTGGAGCGGCTCCGGCGTGCACCGCCGGCGACGGCCTCGGCCGCCCCGGCGAAGCCCTCGGGGACTCCGCCATCGCGCCTGCACCGCGCCGATCCCGCTCGCGCTCCCACAGCGCGTGCAGCGCGGGCAGCTCCCAGCTCCGGTGGCCCGCAGCGAGACCCCGCGCCGGCCGGTGCGGCGCAGCTCGCCGCGCACCACCAGCAGCCAGGAGTGGAAGACGGTGGCGGCGTAGGGGCCCTGGGCGTCCTCGAAGAAGGTCGCGTCGACCGGGCCGGTGCGCGTCGTCGAGGGTCAGGAAGACGACCCGGCGGCCCGGACCGGATCGGCGGGGTCTGGGTGGCGACCTTGACCCCGGCGACCAGCAGCTCGGCCTGGCTGCGGCGGCGCAGCAGGTCGCGGCTGCGGGTGACCCCGAGCGCGTCGAGGAACGGCGGCGTAGGAGTCGACGACGTGGCGGCTGACGTCGAGGCCGAGGATCTCCAGCTCGGCCGCATCCGCTCCTGCGCGGTCATCTCGGGCAGCCCGCTGCACCTCTCCCTCGGCCGGCGCGTCGCCGAGGTCGAGGGCGAGCTGGACCGAGTCGACCGCGGCGCCGGGCGCGGTCGCCTGCGACTGGGCGGCCGCCCGCGCCCAGACCCCGCCGTCGGCCAGCGGCGTGCCGCTCGGTCGGCGCCGGCTGCTGCCCGCGCCCGCGGGTCGGAGCTGTTGCGCCGGCGGCCGCCTCGCCGGCGCGCGACGGCGGCCGGCACGCGGCGTGCGCCGGCTGCCGGCAGCCCGCGCCCCCGGGCCGCGCGACGGACCGGTCGACGCGCCCGGGCGTGCCGGTCGAGCTCGGCCACCTGGAGCAGCAGGTCGCGCCGGGTCACCCGGCCGCGCCGCCGGACCGCCGACGTCGACCGACCCGATGCCGTAGACGCGTGTCGAAGCCGCCGGCCAGCACCAGCCGCTCGACGACCGGCCGCGAGACCTGGGCGCGGTGCCAGAAGTCGGTCAGCGAGTCGTAGGGACCGCGCGGCCGACGATCCGCGCGACCTCGGCCTCGCTGATGCCCTTGACCTCGGCCAGCGCCAGCCGGATGCCGTAGGCCCGCCCGTCGGGCCAGCCCTGCCCCGGCTCTCGCGCAGCGCTCGTCTCGACGCGCTCCACGACGTAGTGCCTTCGCCGAGACGTTGACGTCGAGGCCGAGCACGGCGATGCCGAACTGGCGGGCGTCGTCGAGGATCAGCCGCTTGGGGTACATGCCCGGGTCGTGGGTGAGCACGCCGGCCAGGAAGTGGGCGGGCCAGTGGGCCTTGAGCCAGGCCGACTGGTAGGTCGGCAGCGCGAACGCCGCCGCGTGCGCCTTGCAGAAGCCGAACGACGCGAACGCCTCCAGCACCTTCCAGACCTGCTCGACCACGCGCCAGCGGGTAGCCGCGGCCGAGGGCCCGCGGGAAGAACCACGCGCTTGGTCTCGGCCATCCCCTCGGGGTCGCCGAGGGCGCGCCGCTTCTCGTCGGCCTCGGCGTAGGAGACGCCGGCGAACTGGGCGATGATCTCGATCACCTGCTCGTGGAAGACCACCACGCCGTGGGTCTCGCTCGAGGATCGGGCGCAGGTCGTCGTGGAGGTAGGCGGCGCTCCTTCCAGCCCTGCTTGGCCTCGAGGTAGGGCGTGACCATGTCGCTCTTGACCGGCCCGGGCCGGAACAGCGAGATGTCGGTGATGATGTCGTCGAAGGACTCGATGCCCGGACTTGCCGACCAGCTCGCGCTGGCCCGGCGACTCGATCTGGAAGACGCCGAGGGTCTTGGCGGCTGCTGATCATGGCGTAGGTCGTCGGGTCGTCGAAGGGCACCTGCGCCTCGTCGTCGAGGTCGATCTCGACCCCGTCGACCCGCTCGATCTCGGTCACCGCGTGGGCCATCGCCGACTGCATCCGGATGCCGAGCACGTCGAGCTTGAGCAGGCCGAGGTCCTCGACGTCGTCCTTGTCGAACTGGCTCATCGGGAAGCCCGGCGTAGCGACGCCTCGACCGGGGTGCGGTCGAGCAGGGTGGCGTCGGAGAGCAGCACCCCGCACGGGTGCATCGCGATGTGGCGGGGCAGCCCGTCGAGCCGCTCCACCAGCCCGAAGCATCAGGTCGAGCCGCTCCGTCGCCCAGCCCGCGACGCCCGCAGCTCGGGCAGCTCGCGCAGCGCCAGCCGGGCGTCGCGGGCCCGGATGTGCGGGAACGCCTTGGCGATCGCGTCGATCTCGCCCGGCGGCATCCCGAGCGCCGCCCCGACGTCGCGGACGGCGTGCCGCACGCGGTAGGTGTCCATCATCGAGACCGCGACGCAGCGCTCGCCGCCGAAGCGGTCGAGGATCGCCTCGTAGACCTCGGTGCGCCGCGCCGACTCGACGTCGACGTCGATGTCGGGCAGCGCCTGCGCGCAGCGGGGAGAGGAACCGCTCCATCAGCAGGCCGTGCCGGATCGGGTCGACCCCGGAGATGCCGAGCAGGTAGTTGACGAGGCTGCCGGCGCCCGACCCGCGGGCCGCGCAGCGCACGCCCGATGTCGCGGATCAGGTCGGTGACGTCGGCGACGGTGAGGAAGTACGACGCGTAGCCGAGGTGTCGGATCATCTCCAGCTCGTCGTCGAGCCGCTTCCAGATCACCGCGAGCCGCGGCGCCGAGCCGTAGCGGTCCGCCGATCGCCGCCTCGCAGCGCGCCCGCAGCACGTCGTCCGCCGACAGGAGCCGGCTGCGCCGGCGCTGTCCCTCTGTTCCGTCGGGCCCAGGCGCCTCCGGCACGGGTCCGACGGCGAACTCGGGGAAGTGGACCTCGCCGAGGCCGAGGTCGCGGCGCGGGTCGAGGGCGCAGCGGTCGGCGACGGCGCGGGTGCGGGCGAGCAGCCGGCGCGCCTCCCGCCCGGCCTCGCCCAAGCCGGCGAGCCGGCAGATCTCCTCGGCGATCTCGTGCATCTGCTTGCCGGACTTGAGGAAGCCCTCGGCGTTGCCGCGGTCGAGGTGGCGGTGGTCGAGGGCGACCAGCCGCCGGGCGGCGTCGAGGACGTCGACGGTCGGGGCGTCGAGCCGGTCGGCGTAGCGGACCGCGTTGGTGAGCACCGCGCCCAGCCCGGCCCGGCCGGGCCAGCCCGGCCATCCGGGCGGCGTGCGGGGAGGTGCCCGGGCCCCAGGTGCCGCCGTGCCCCGGAGCCGGTGGGAGACCAGCTCGACCAGGAGGTTCTCGGCCGGCACCACCTCCCGCCACGCGGCGAGCGCCGCCAGCGCCAGGTCGTCGCGACGCCGGGTCACCGCCTCCCCCAGCTCGGAGGTCGGGCCGAGCAGCACCACCACGTCGCCGCTCGGCGAGGTGAGGGCGCCAGCAGGTCGAGGGTCGGCGACCGGGCTGCCCCGCTCGCCGGCCAGGTGGATCGCCGAGACCAGCCGGCACACCGCCGCCCACCCGGCCGCCCCGCCGCTGCCTCCGGCGTGGGCGAGCAGCGTCGACCCGGCGGCAGCCGCGGGTCGCGGAACGCGCCGCCGCGGACCGGGCTGCGCCGGGCGGACCCGGTGACCGGCGCTCGGCCGGTCGACCGGCCCGCAGCGGCCGGTAGGCGAGGTCGACCCCGAGCACCGGGCGGATCCCGGCCGTCAGGCAGGCCTTGGCGAACTTCACCGCGCCGTAGGTGCCGTCGCGGTCGGTGAGGGCGAGGGTGTCCATCTCCTGCTCGGCCGCCCGCTCGACCAGGACGTGCGGGTGGGAGGCGCCGTACTGGAGGGAGTAGCCGGAGGCGACGTGGAGATGGACGAACGGGTCAGGCGACACCGGCCCGGCCCGCTCGGAGCTCAGCCGAGAGCTGACCGGGAGCGTGCGGGGTCAGCCCGAGCGCCGTCTCGACCACGGCCAGGAAGCGGTCGGCGTCGCGGACCAGGTCGTCGGCCTCGCGCTCGGTGACCGCACGGGTCGACCCGGCCTCGGCGGCGGCCCGCTTGGCGGCACCGGCGGCGAAGAAGCTCGCCCACTCCGCCAGCTCGGGGGCGACCTCGGCGAGCAGCACCCAGGCGTTCTTCTGGGGGCGCCGCCGGGTCGGCGTCGGCCGGGCCCGGGCCGCCAGCAGCGCGGCGGCCGCCCGCAGCGCCGCGACGTGGGCACAGGCGTAGCGGGTCGGCACGTCGGGCGCGGTGATCGCCTCCTGCAGCGAGGCGGCGGACCGGGCGAGGTAGGAGTGGGTGGTGGCCGGCAGGAGTGCGGGGCCGCGTGGGGCCTCGGCGACCGACGATGGGGCGAGGTCATCAGATGCCTCCTCAGTCCGCGCAGCCGACGAGCTGCCAGCTGCCCGTCGGCCCAGTCGAAGGACAGGTCGAAGACCCCGGACCAGCCCTCGGCAGCGGGCTGCTCGGGAGCAGGTCGCTCGGCGTGGGGCGGCCGCGGCCGGCCTCCACCCGCCACAGCTCCCGCTCGACCAGCAGGTCCTGCCCGAGCAGCGGCCGCGGAGCACTCCCCTCAGCCGCGGGCGGCTCCGGCTCCCGCTCGTCGCTGCCGAGCAGCGCCCGCACGCCGGCGGACTGCCACCACGGGCCGGTCTCCACCCAGTGCGCGACCACCGCCCGCACCTGCCACAGCCGGCCACGCCACAGGAACTGCTCGGGCCCCTCCACCCCGCTCTCCGGGGCCCCGATCCAGCCCTGTCGCACCTCGACGGGGTCGTCGTACCGCCTCATGCCTGCCTCCAGCGAACGACTCGACCCCGCCACCGACCCCGGACTCCGTGTGCACGGACCTCCCGCGGACGCGGGACCCGGCGGAGGCGGGGGTCGAGGTCGCCTCCGCCGGGACGATCGAACATGTGTTCGAACACCGTTACGGTACACCGCTCCCCCGACAGCCCGTCAACGGTTCCGGCGGAGAAACTGGAAGAAGCAGGGAGAAGACAGGGAACCGCCGAGCTCAGCGCGGCGCCGCCGCCACACTCAGCGCCGCGCCGCCGCCGAGCTGGCCGCCGCGCGCAGGAACCGGCCGGTGTCGCCCCGCCAGAGGAACCACACCAGCGCCACGTTGAGGACCAGCGCCACCACCGACAGCCCGACGAACAGCAGCGGCAGCACCCGCTCCAGCCCGACCACGATGGCGAACGAGGTGAACACCGCGGTCGCGGTCAGCACCATGCGAGCCCAGCCGTGCCCACCGCGCAGGAACGCGACCAGCACCAGCGCCAGGGCGACGTAGACGATCAGCAGGGTCACGGCGAGCGCCACGAAGCCGGGGATCCGGATCGAGCTGTCCTTGAGAGCGTCGAGCCCCCCGGCGTCGAGGACCTCCTGGGCGACGGGTTGCCCTCCGCCCAGGCCAGGATCAGGTCGTCGCGCAACAGCACGGTCAGCACGGTGGCCACCACGCCCCAGACCACGAGCGCCCACACCGTCCAGATCGACCGCCGCACCGAGGTCGGCAGCTGCCCCACCGGCTCTCTCCCCTCTCGTCCGCCCGCCCAGGCCAGCCGCCTGCGTGGACCGCACCGTCGCTAGGGTCGCTCCATGACGAGCAAGCCCCTCTCATCCTCCCCGGAACCTCCGACATCGTCATCGCCGGCACCGGAGCACCCGGCGATCGCGAGGTTCCGCACCGAGCACACCGCGCGCGGCGGAACCGGTGAGATCGTGATCCTGCCAGACTCGGTGCACACGGCGGCACTGGCCGCCGAGGCGCTCGGCTGCGAGGTCGGGGCGATCGCCAACAGCCTGCTCTTCGACGCCGACGGCAGCCCGGTCCTGATCCTGACCTCCGGCGCCCACCGGGTCGACACGGCCAAGGCCGCCGCCGCGATCGGCGTGGGCGCGCTGCGACGCGCCTCGCCGGAGTTCGTCCGGGAGCACACCGGCCAGGTCATCGGCGGGGTCTCGCCGATCGCGCACCCGAGCGCCGGTCCCGACCTACATCGACCCGTGGCTGCGTCGGTACGCCGTCGTCTGGGCCGCCGCGGGCCACCCGGCCGCGGTGTTCTCCACGACGTACGACGAGCTGGTCGCGATCACCGGCGCCACCGAGGTCGACGTCGACTGACGACCGGCGTCACGGCGGCCGTCAGCCCGGATCCAGGCAGCCGCCGAGCAGGGCCTCCAGCGCCTCGTCGGCGTGGTCGGCGAGAAGCGACACGTGACCCTCGCCGGACAGCAGTCGACCTCGCGCGCCCGGCACCCGGCCGGCGAGCCACTCGCCGTGGGCGAACGGCACCATCAGGTCGGCGTCGCCCTGCCAGACGTGCACCAGCGCCCCGGGCGCGGTCGGGTCGAACCCCCAGGGCGAGACGAAGGCCAGGTCGTCGTCGAGCCAGCCGTCGACGCCGCGCGAGATGGCGCCGCGGAAGCTGGCGGCCAGGTCGTCGGCCAGGCCGCCGCCCGCCAACGCGGCCACGTCGACGGCGGGGATCAGGCTCGCCAAGGATGCCGTCAGCTCCTCGCCGGTGACATCGGCCAGCTCGTCGTGCGCTGCCTCGAGGTGCGCCCGCAGCGCTGTCTCGCCCTCCCGGGCGGCCCCGAACTCCGCGAGGTTGTCGGCGCCCATGCCGGCCGACCAGTCCAGCCCGTCCGCGGAGTACGGCGCCACGCCGGCGAGCAGGAGGGCGCCGGAGACGCGGTCCGGCGCCAGGACGGCGCTCGCCAGCGCGTGCGGACCGCCTCCCGACCAGCCGACGACGTGAGCGCGGTCGATGCCGAGGTGGTCGAGCACGGCGCGGAGGTCGCCCGCCACGTCGGCGACGGTGCGGCGTGGCTGCCGGGTGGACCGGGCGTAGCCGGGGCGCGACCAGCTCACCAGCCGGAGACCACGACGCCCGGCCGCCGCCACGAGGGGGGCCGGCGGCTGCCGCCAGCCCGGGGTGCCGTGGTGGTAGACCAGCGCGGCAGCGCCATGCGGGCCCCGCACGGCCACGTCGAGGGTCCGGTCGCCGACCGGGAACAGCAGATCCGCCACGCCGTCGATCGTAGGGGGCGGCACCGAGGGGCCTGCGAGGCTCCGCTGCCCGACATGCCGGAGCCCGGTCCCGAACCACCCCCGTGACGCCCGGGACCGGGCCGACGCCGTCCAGCCTGGCGGGGTGCGGAGGAGGTGCCATCGGTGCTGGTACTCAGGGCCGGCGGGGCGGCGTACCTAGGATGTGCGGGTGGAAGCGCTCCCCCTGGTGTTCTCCAGCGGCTGGGCCAGCGGCATCAACGCCTACCTGGTCGTGCTGGTGCTGGGCATCTCCGACCGGCTGCACAACGTCGAGGAGATCCCCGACTCGCTCGGGCGCTGGGACGTGCTGGCGGCGGCGGGCTTCCTGTTCGCGATGGAGTTCGTCGCCGACAAGATCCCCTACATCGACTCGACGTGGGACGCCATCTCCACCGCGATCCGGCCCACCGCGGGCGCGGTCATCGGGGTCCTGATGGCCGGCGACGCGACCACGCTCGAGCAGGCGGTGCTGGGCGTCGTCGGAGGTGGCACGGCGCTGCTCTCCCATCTGGTCAAGGCGAGCACCCGGCTCGCGGTGAACTCCTCACCCGAGCCGGCCAGCAACGTCGCTGTCAGCGTCGGCGGAGGACCTCGCGGTGCTGACGGTGGTGTGGTTCGCGGTCGACCACCCCCGCGCCGCAGCCGCGATCGCGGCGGTGCTGCTCGTCGTCGGGCTGGTGGTGGCCTTCATGGTCGGCCGGATGGTCCGCCGCGGCTGGCGACGCTGGAAGGGGCGCGACGAGACACCCGAGCCGGTCCGCGACCGCTGAGGAGGACCGCCGGCAGCCGCACGTCGGGCCGCCACCGCCGGGAGGTCGCGTAGGGTCGCGGCGTGGCGCGGGTCGTGGTCGTGGGCGGCGGTCTCGCAGGCATGGCCACCGCAGCCCGGTTGGCCAAGCTCGGCCACCGGGTCACCCTCTGCGAGGCCGGTGACCGCCTGGGTGGAGCGTTGGCGTCCGTCGAGCAGGACGGCTTCGTCTGGGACGGCGGTGCGCCGAGCACCATGCTCCCGGCGGTGCTGCGCGACCTGTTCCGCAAGACCGGGCGCCCGCTGGAGCGGGAGCTCGAGCTCGTGCCGCTCGACCCCGTGCGCGAGCACCGCTTCGCCGACGGCTCCGTGCTGGCGCTGCCCGGCGGCTCGCGCGCGGCGCAGATCACGGCGGTCGACCGGCTCGGCGCCGGGCTGGGGCGGACCTGGGCGGCGTACGTCGCGTCCTACGCCGCTGAGTGGGAGCTGGTGCGCCGCGACTACGCCGAGCGCCCCTACGACAAGGCGACCGCCGATCGTGCCGTCACGGCGGTGCTGAGGAGCCGCCGGTCGCTGGCGGCGAGGGCGTCGTCGCTTCCCGACGCCCGCCTGCGTGCCGTGGCGCTCCACCACGCGCGCGCCGGGGGGCAGGACCCGGAGCGGGTGCCGGCCTGGTGGGGCTTCTGGTCCTACCTCGAACAGCGCGTGGGCGCGGCCACGGTGCCGGGCGGCTTCTCGGCGGTGGCGCAGGTGCTCGGCGAGCGTCTTGCGACGCGCGGTGTCGACGTGCGGCTCGGGGCGCCGGTCTCCGACGTGCTCGCGAGGAAGGGTCGCGCGCAGGGGGTGCTGACCCGGGACGGGGAGCTCCCCGCCGATGTCGTCGTGGTGGCGACCGACCCGAGCCGTCTCCCGGCCCTCGCTCGGCACGTCCGGCGCACGAGGCCGGTGCCCCCTCCCAGAGTCGTCCATCTGGGCCTGACGGGCGAGCTCGACCTGGCGCACCAGACGGTGATCCACGGGTCACCCGACCTGCTGGTCCATCGCGGCGGGTCGGCTCCCGACGGAGCTGCGGTGCTGACCGTCGTGGCCTGGGGGCTCGCCCCCGGCGCCGACCCGGTGGACCTGCTCGTCCAGCGCGGCGTCGACCTGCGCGACCGGATGGTGACGCGGGTGGACCGCTCCTCCGCAGAGATCGCCGCCGGCGGGTCGCCGTACGGCCTGGCCTGGAACGGCCGCGCCACGCTGCGACGACAGCTCGGACCGGCCACCCCCGTGGAGGGCCTGTACGCCGCCGGGGCACACGCCGCCCCCGGAGCCGGCGTCCCGTTCGTGGGCCTTTCGGCGGCCCTCGTGGCGCAGGTAGTCGGCCCCGCGTGAGCGGTCAGGCCGTGATCCGCAGCGCCTCGAAGATCTCCAGCGTCGCGCGTGAGCGGTTCAGCGTGTAGAAGTGCAGGCCCGGGGCGCCCCCGGCGAGCAGCGCCTCGCAGAGCTCGGTGGCGATCTCGACGCCCACGGCGCGTACGTCGGCCGGCTCGGTGAGGCCGTCGAAGCGGGCCAGCACCTCGGGCGGGACAGTCGCGCCCGAGAGCTCGGCCATCCGCTGGAGCGAGCCGAGGTTCGTGATCGGCATGATGCCCGGGGAGGATCGGCAGGTCGACCCCCTGGGCGCGCACGCGGTCGACCAGACCGACGTAGTCCTGGGGCCGGAAGAACAGCTGGGTGACGGCGAACTCGGCGCCGGCCCGGGCCTTGTCGGCGAGCACCTTCGCGTCGGCGTCGAGGGAGTCCGCCGACGGATGGCCCTCGGGGAACGCCGCGACCCCGACGCTGAAGTCACCCACCTCGTGGGCCAGCTCGACCAGCTCGCGGGCATACGTCAGCCCGCCCTCGGTCGGCGTCCACGGGGCGGCCGGGCCCTCCTTCGGGTCGCCGCGCAGCGCGAGCAGGTTGCGCACCCCGGCGTCCTGGTAGGAGCGCAGGATCTCGACGAGCTCCTGGCGGGTGTGGCCGACGCAGGTGAGGTGGCCCAGCGCCCGCAGGGAGGTCTCGCGGGCGATCCGGCCGGTGATCTGGACCGTCGTGTCACGGGTCGAGCCGCCGGCGCCGTACGTCACCGACACGAAGGTCGGCTGGTAGGGCTCGAGGTCGGAGATCGCGCTCCAGAGCTGGTCGGCCCCGGCCTCGTCGCGCGGCGGCATGAACTCGAACGAGACCGACCGCTCCCCCGCCGCGACCAGCTCGCCGATCCCTCGCGGCGTCGCCTCGTGCCGAGGCGCCGCGGGCGCGGTGGCGGCGTCGGTCGCAGCGTCGTCCATGCCCCGGATCGTAGTGCGGGCACCGCGACCGCCCGGCCGGCGTCCACTGGCTAGGCTGCCCGGGTGACCGTGCCGGAGGAGTTCGCCCCCGAGCACCGTGAGCCCGCTCCCTGGGACCCGGCGGCGTTCCGGATCCGCGTGCAGGAGGCGCTCGACGCCTTCGTCGACGAGCAGGCCGCGCGGCTCGCTCCTCTCGGGCCGGACGCCGACCGCCTGCTCGCGCAGGCGCGGGTCTGCGTGCGCGGCGGCAAACGATTGCGGGCGGCGTTCTGCTACTGGGGCTACCGCGCGGTCGACCCCCAGACGTCGCCGGGCGCGGAGCAGGCCCTGGTCCGTGCCTGCGCCTCGCTGGAGCTGCTGCACGCCAGCGCGCTGGTCCACGACGACCTGATGGACGCCTCCGACACCCGGCGCGGCCGGCCCGCGACGCACCGGGCGTTCGCCGACCTGCACCAGCAGCAGGCCTGGCCGGGACAGCCCGAGCAGTACGGCGCCGCGACGGCGATCCTGCTCGGCGACCTGCTGCTCACCTGGGCCGACGAGCTGCTGCGCCGCTGCGGCCTCCCGCTGGAGCGGGTCGTCGCCGCACTGGAGATCTTCGACGCCTGTCGCAGCGAGGTGATCGCCGGCCAGTTCCTCGACGTGTCGGTGCAGGCGCGCGGACGCGCCGACGTCGACGCCGCGATGACGGTGCTGCGCTACAAGTCCGCGAAGTACTCCGTCGAGCGGCCGCTGCACATCGGGGCCGCGCTCGCCGGCGCCGGCCCCGAGGAGCTGGCCCAGCTGGGCGCCTTCGGGCTCCCGCTGGGTGAGGCCTTCCAGCTCCGCGACGACCTGCTCGGCGTCTTCGGAGACCCTGCCGCGACCGGAAAGCCCGCGGGCGACGACCTCGTCGAGGGCAAGCGCACGGTGCTGGTCGCACTGGCCCTCGACGCCGTGGGGCCGGAGGACTCCGCCGTGCTGCAGGCCGGGCTCGGCAGCTCGCTCGACGCCGACGGGGTCGACCGGCTGCGGGAGATCATCGACGCCAGCGGTGCGCACGCCCAGGTGGAGGAGGTCATCACCGGGCTCGCCGAGCGCGCCGACGCCGCCCTGGACCGCGCGGCGGTCGACGCTCGCGCCCGCGGGGTGCTGCGCGACCTCGCGGCGGCGACCACGCACCGCGTGGTCTGACCCCGATCGTCCGCCGGTCGGCGGGCCCTGGCCGGATCGCCGTGTGCGGCGCCTCGGACGTCATGCGCCCCGGCCGCCCCCACGACCCCTGCGCATGACGCAACGCCGGTGACCAGAGGTCAGTCCAGGCTCTTGACGCCGTCGACGTGCGGGCCCTCGCCGCGCAGCAGCACGGCGAAGGGTCCGCCGTGGTCGTCGGCGACCCGGCGGCCGAGGACGGCCAGCGCCTTGCGGAACGCCTCCTCGTCGTGCCAGGCGAAGGGCCCCCAGCCGTCCCACAGCAGGATGGTGCCGTGGGAGTCGCCCGCCTCGACGTCGCGCAGGCAGTCGGCCAGCGCGTCGAAGTTCTTGCCGTAGTAGTCGGGGAAGTGCAGGGCGTCGCCGACGGCGCGAAGGAACTCCTTCTTCGTCTCGGCGTCGTGCCAGCCGTCGATGTGCGCGAAGTGCCATCCCGCGTGCTCGACGGTGTGCCCCACGTCTGCGACGGAGAACGCCCCGTGCCAGTGGTAGATGCCCGGCTCCCGGCGCTCGGCCAGCAGCGCTGCCAGTCCACTCATCGCCTGATCCTCTCGAACGACTCGTAGTGGTCCTCGGTCCAGTAGAGCTCCCCGTTGGCGCCGGCCACGATCCGCCGCGCCCCACGGTCGGGCGACCCGGGCGTCTCCACGGTGTACTCGCGGTAGTAGCCCTGGTCGCGGTCGGGGAGGTTCTGCTCGTTGTTGAAGAACGTCGACCCGTCCTTGTCGTAGGGGAAGGGTCCGTCGGTGTCGACCAGCGCCATCGTCTCGGCCGCCTCCGGTGGCAGGCTGGCCAGGTCCACCCAGGCCAGGCCGCTCTCCGGGTCGGTCGTCTCGGTGCTCGAGCCGCCCGCGTCCGTCTGCGACGACGTGTCGCCGGTGGCGCTGGGCGAGTCCGCCTCGGACCCGGAGGACAGCTCGGGCGCCCGCCAGATCAGCAGCACCACCAGGACCGCCACGAGCACGGTGAGCACCGTGCGGAGCCGGGCCTGGTTCACGTCTCCGACCCTAGATCACGCTCCGGGACCGTCGAGGCAGGGGGCCCGTCGAGGCAGGGGGTCCGGCGGGGCACAGGCCGGTCAGAAGGCCATCGCCTGCGCGCGCCGCTTGACCTCGGAGCCGCGGTTCTCCCGCAGCGCGTCGATGGGCCGGCCCGGGAGGTCGTCGTCGGTGAACAGCCAGGCGATGCACTCGCGGTCGTCGTAGCCGCCGTCGTGCGAGCACGGTCAGCAGGCCGGGCAGGCCCTTGACCACCAGGCCGTCCTGGATGACAGTCGGCGGGGACCTGCGGCCGCGCGCCCGGCGCCGGGACGGCACGGCGGCGAGCTCGTGCTCGCGGATCATGGTGCGGACCTTGGCGACCGGTCACGCCGAGCGCCTGGCGGCGCTCTGCCCAGTCGAGCCAGTCGGTGACCAGGGCGGCGCAGGTCGGCGGTGCGGTCGGCCATGACCCCATGGTCCCAGGACGCCCGCGGGGCCCGACATCCGGAGCCCCTCTCGGGCAGCGCCACGCCGGAGCCGCCACAGCGGGGGCATCGGCGGCCGCCGTCCGTACGATGGTGCTCCGGATCCTTCCCCGTCCGGGCATTCCGGAGGTCGACACGTGCAGTCAGACGAGCGCCGCTCCCGCGCGCGCCCGCGGCGAAGCCGCGCGCCCGCGGTGACGCGAGCGACCCCATGACCGGCCGACTCCTCGACGGTCGCTACCGCATCGGCGCCGCGGATCGCGCGCGGCGGCATGGCCAGTGTCTACGAGGCCACCGACATCCGGCTCGACCGCACCGTCGCGGTCAAGGTGATGCACCCCGGGCTCGGCGACGACACACGAGTTCGCCGAGCGGTTCGTGCGCGAGGCGCGCGCGGCGGCCCGGCTCTCCCACCCCAACGTCGTCGCGGTCTTCGACCAGGGCGACGACGAGGGCACCGTCTTCCTGGCCATGGAGTACATCCGCGGCCACACGCTGCGCGACGTCATCCGCAAGGAGGCGCCGATGTCGCCCGGCCGGGCGCTGGCGCTGCTCGAGCCGGTCGTCTCCGCGCTCGCCGCCGCCCACCGGGCCGGTCTGATCCACCGCGACGTCAAGCCCGAGAACGTCCTGATCGCCGCACGACGGTCGGATCAAGGTCGCCGACTTCGGGCTGGCCAAGGCGGTCAGCGCCGACACCCAGCACACCGCGACCGGCGGCGTGCTGATCGGCACCGTGTCCTACCTCGCCCCGGAGCTGGTCGTCGACGGCCGCGCCGACGCCGCGCGCCGACGTCTACGCCGCCGGCGTGATGCTCTACGAGCTGCTCACCGGCCGCAAGCCGCACGAGGGCGAGTCGCCGATCCAGGTGGCCTACAAGCACGTCCACGAGGACGTCCCGCGCGCCGTCGGCGGCTCGAGCCCCGGCATCCCGGCGTACGTCGACGCGCTGGTCGCCCGCGCCACCGCCCGCGACCGCGACCCAGCGACCCGCCGACGCGGGCGTCCTGCTCCACCAGCTGCACCGCGTCGCCCAGGCGCTGGCCGAGGGCCTCGACGACGACCCGGAGCTGACCGCCGACCTGGCGCTGCGGACACCCGTGCCGGACGGCGCCGGTGCCGACGCCAGCGAAGAGTCGACCACCGCGGTCGGCGTCGCCGGCAGCTTCGGCGACGAGGCCGACGACGACGACGTCGAGTCCACCGGAGAGCAGCCCGCCGTCGACGGCGTGGCGGCGGCCGCGGCGGCCGGCGGCGCGACCGTGGCTCCGTTCGTCAACCCCCAGCTGCGCGCGGCCGGCGAGCCGGGCAGCGTCGAGGTCCTCGACGAGCCGGACCTCCACGAGCCGGACCTCGACGGCGGCCCCGTGCACGGCGACGTCGAGGGGTCCTCGCGGGTGGCGCTGGCGCCGCCTCGCACGCCGCCGGACCGCACGCCCTCGGACCGGACCACCGGGCCCGGCGACGACGTCTTCGGGCTGGCCGCCGCGGTCTCCGGCGGCGGATCTGCCGACCGGTCTGCCACCGCCGAGCGACCGGCGGTGGACGCACCGTTCTCCAGCGTCCCGCCCGAGCACACCACGCAGATCGCCACTCTGGGGGCGCCGCCGCCGGACACCCCCGACGACGACCTCGATGCGCCGTCGCCGCCACCGCGCCGCTCCCGCCGTGGCCCGCTGCTGCTCGCCCTGGCGCTGCTGCTCGCCGTCGGCGTCGGCGTCGGCTGCCTGGTGGTTCGGCTACGGCCGCTACACCCCGGCGCCCGCCGTGCTGCAGCTCACGCAGGCCAACGCCGAGGCCAAGCTGGAAGCGGCCGGGCTGGTCGCCGAAGGTCGTCGACCAGCAGTACGACGAGCAGGTCGGCAAGGGCAAGGTGATCAGCGCCGACCCGGCCGCGGGCTCCCAGGTGCTCGCGGCGGCGTCGTGACGCTGGTGGTCTCCCTCGGCAAGGAGCGCTACGACGTGCCGAAGCTCGCCGGCATGACCGAGGACCAGGCCCAGGACGCCCTCGCCGAGCAGCACCTCACCTTCGGCACCAGCAACGGCGAGTGGAGCGAGAAGGTCGAGGAGGGCCGGGTGATCTCCCAGTCCCTCAAGCCGGGCAAGCGCGTCAAGCCCGGCACCGTCGTCGACCTGGTGATCAGCAAGGGTCGCCAGCCGATCCGGTTCGGCGACTGGAGCGGCAAGCCGGCGACCGAGGCCGTGGCGACGCTGGAGAAGAAGGGCCTGAAGGTCGACGACTCCCAGCAGGAGTTCTCCGACAGCGTCCCGGAGGGGTCGTCATCTCCCAACGCCCGTCCAGCGGTCCGCTCTACCGCGGCGACACGGTCACGCTGGTCGTCTCCCAGGGCCCGGAGCTGGTCGAGGTCCCCGCGGGTGCGTCGCCAATGGCGTCGAGGCGGCCAAGCGAGACGCTGCGCGACCTCGGGTTCAAGGTCAAGACCAAGAAGTCCTCGGGCTACCTCGGCCTCGGCTTCGTCTCCCGCACCGACCCCCGGGCCGGTGAGCTGGTCCCGAAGGGCAGCACGATCACCCTCTTCCTCGTCTAGCCGGATGGACGAGGAGCAGCGGCGCCGCCGAGGCACACCCGTGACCGCCCCGAGCGCCGGCCCGCCCCCGGCGCCCGCCACGACGCTGCGCACGCGGCTGCTGGCCACCCTTGCCCTGCTCGCCGTCACCGCCGTGCTGGGGCTCGACGTTCTCCTTGATCAAGGAGCTCCTCGACCGGGTGCCGACCCTCGACTTCCTGGCCGTGCGCTTCGCCCTCGCCGCGGTGTTCCTGATGGCCGTCGCGCCGCGGGCGCTCGGACGGCTCTCCCCGCAGTCGCGTCGGCACGCGCTGGTTCTCGGCGGCATCTACGGCGTCGCCCAGATCCTGCAGACCGCCGGGCTCGCCCACACCCCGGCGAGCGTGTCGCGGCTTCATCACCGGCATGTACGTCGTCTGCACGCCGCTGCTCGCCGCCGTCGTGCTGCGCAGCCGGATCGCTCCGTTGACCTGGCTCGCCGTCGCGCTGGCCACCGCCGGGCTGGCGCGTGCTCGACCCTCGACGGTCTCTCGCATCGGCTACGGCGAGGCGCTCACGCTGGTCGCGGCCGTGCTCTACGCCGCTGCACATCGTCGGGCTCGGCGCCTGGTCGACGCCCCGAGGAGGCGCTGGGCATGTCGATCCTCCAGATCATCGTGATCGCGGTGATGTGCTTCCTCGCGACGCGCACCGGACGGGATCGTGCTGCCCGACCGCCCGGGCGACTGGCTGTCGGTCCTCTACATGGCCGTCTTCGCCGGCGCCCTGGCGCTGCTCGGCCAGACCTGGGCGCAGGCCCACCTGCCGCCGACCCGGTCGGCGATCATCATGACGCATGGAGCCGGTCTTCGCGGCCGCTCTTCGCCGTGTTGCTGGGCGGCGAGAGCCTGACCGTGCGGATGGTGTTCGGCGGACTGCTGGTGCTCGCCGCGATGCTGATGGTCGAGCTGGCCCCGCGCCGCAAGATCGAGGCCGAGGTTCCCCACCTCGCAGTGTGAGGGTGGTGCTGGGCGGGCGCCGCACGCGGCAGGGCTCGGCATCGACGGCCACCTGACCTACCCTGGTGCGGTCGGCGGTGTGGGGCCGTCGGTGGTGTGGCGCCCTGCCGCACCGGACGGAGGAGCCGATGGCGTACTGCGCACGATGTGGCCACGACCTGGGCGACGCCCCGGTCTGCGCGCGGTGTGGGGCCGTCACAGCCCGCTACGCGCAGCCCGGCGCCGCCGCTCACACCTCGGTGCGGAGGCGCGCGGTCGACGCAGACGAGGCCCGCGACACCGCCGAGCGGCCGGCCGTCGCCACCGACACGATGCGCGAGCCGGGCCGACACGCCGCAGCTCCCGTCGTACCACCTCCGTCGGTGGAGCCCTCGCCCCCGGTCGACCTGGGGCCGCGCAATGCCCGCTTCCCGCTGTTCGCCGACGAGATGGTGTCGCCCCGCGAACCGCCGTCGACGGCGGTAGCGCCCCCCGCCGTGGAGGGGCGCGACCGGTCGATCGGCGACCTGCTCCCGTGGATGTTCCTGGCGGTCGCCGCCGCCGGGCTGCTGCTCGTGGCTGCGGTGTGGCTGCTGTTCCGTCCCGGCGGCGACGCCACCGCCGGGGACGCGCCGGCCACGTCCGGGTCGGGCGCAGACGTCGACCCCGACGGCGCGAGCGGCGCGGTGGACCCGAGCGAGGGTTCGCAGAGCGGGGGGGCCGACGACGGCTCGGGCGACCGGGGCGGCAGGTCGGGCAAGAGCCGCAACGTGGCCGTGGCCGCGACCGCGCTGGTGCCGGAGAGCGCGCCGCCCGGCCAGGACGTCGACGGCCGGCCGGTGCGCTACACCGCCGCGCAGATGCTCGACGGCGACCGCACCACCACCTGGCGGATGTCCGGCGACGGCACCGACGCGCTGATCACGATCCGGCTCGCCGAGCCGGTCGAGGTGAGCAAGGTGGGGATGATCAACGGCTACGCCAAGGAGGACGTCGACCGCCAGGGCCGCACCGTCCGGTGGTACCCACGCAACCGCCGGATCACGGCGGTCACCTGGTCCTTCGACGACGGCACGGTCGTCGAGCAGGACCTGCGTCAGCGGCCCGAGATGCAGATGACCAAGGTCGGCTCCGAGGTCACCCGCACCATCCGGCTCCGCCTGGTCGACGTCACGGCGCCGATGCCGGGCAGGCTCGGTCGCAACTACACCGCGATCAGCGAGATCCGGATCAAGGGCGTTCCGGTCGGCTGACCGGTCACAGCCGGGACAGCAGCGCCGCCGCCCGCTCGGCGTCGGCCCGCGTGACGTCGAGGTGCGTGACCAGCCGCACCGTGGTCGGCCCGACGGCGGCGACCCGGACGCCCGGCCTCGCGCGGCCGCCGCGACGAACGCCGCCGCGTCCGACCGCTCGACCACCACGATGTTGGTGTCGACCCTGGCCGGGTCGACGCCGCAGGCCTCGCGCCAGCAGCCGGGCGTGCGCGTGGTCGTCGGCCAGCCGCTCGACGTGGTGGTCGAGGGCGTGCAGCCCGGCGGCCGCGAGGATGCCGACCTGCCGCATCCCGCCGCCCATCCGCTTGCGCCAGACCCGCGCCTCGGCGATGGCGTCGGCGCGAGCCGACCACCAGCGAGCCGACCGGCGCGCCGAGCCCCTTGGACAGGCAGACGGCCAGCACGTCGGCGCACGGCGCCGTACTCCGCGAGCGGCACGCCGGTGGCGACGTGGGCGTTCCAGATCCGGGCGCCGTCGAGGTGGATCCGCGACGCCGACCTCGTCGGCCCACGCCGCGCAGCGCCGCAGGTCCGCGAGCGGCAGCACCGTGCCGCCGGCGAAGTTGTGGGTGTTCTCGACCGAGATCGCGGCGGTGCGCACGAAGAACGGGCCCATGTCGGGCGCGAACATCGCGCTGCGATCGCCGGCAGGTCGACGCCGCCCGCGCGGGTGGGTCCAGGTGCGCATCGTCAGGCCGGTGTAGGCGCCGTGGGCGCCGAGCTCGGCGCGGGCGATGTGGGCGCGAGGACTCGCAGAGCACCTCCTGGCCGGGCGCCGACCAGCGACCGGACGGCGAGCACGTTGGCCATCGAGCCGGTCGGGGTGAACAGCGCCGCCTCGTGGCCGAACAGGCCGGCCACCCGCTCCTGGAGCGCCGGACCGTGGGGTCCTCGCCGTAGACGTCGTCGCCGACCTCGGCGCGCGC
Organism: uncultured Actinomycetota bacterium; assembly: GCA_963719955.1. GTDB lineage: Bacteria > Actinomycetota > Actinomycetes > Propionibacteriales > Nocardioidaceae > Nocardioides. Next base: position 2,146,094 of record CAVRDV010000002.1, read on the forward strand.
CATCGCGGCGCGCATCGCCTCGGTCGGCCGGGTGAGGGTGTCGGAGCGGAGGTCGATCACGGGGCGCGACGGCGTCAGGCGCGCTCGCGCTCGGCGGCGCGGAGCATCTCGGCGACGAGGAACGCCAGCTCGAGCGACTGCACGCGGTTGAGCCGCGGGTCGCACGACCGACTCGTAGCGGTGCGCCAGGTCGGCCTCGTCGATCTCCTCGCCGCCGCCGACGCACTCGGTGACGTCGTCACCGGTGAGCTCGACGTGGATGCCGCCGGGCCAGGTGCCGAGCGCTGCGGTGCACGTCGAAGAAGCCCTGGACCTCGTCGATGACGTCGTCGAAGCGACGGGTCTTGTAGCCCGATGCTCGCCTCGAAGGTGTTGCCGTGCATCGGGTCGCAGACCCACGCGACCTCGACGCCCTCGGCGGTGACCTTCTCGACCAGCGGCGGCAGGCCGTCGCGGATCTTGCCCGCGCCGAAGCGGGTGATGAAGGTGAGCCGGCCCGGCTCGTTGTCGGGGTTGAGCCTGGCGGCCAGCGCGAGCGCGTCGTCGGGCGTGGTGGTCGGGCCGAGCTTGACGCCGATCGGGTTGCGGATGTGGCGGAGCAGCTCGACGTGCGCGCCGTCGAGCTGGCGGGTGCGCTCGCCGATCCAGACGAAGTGGCCGGAGACGTCGTAGGGCAGGTCGGTGCGCGAGTCGATGCGCGTCATCGCGTGCTCGTACTCCAGCAGCAGCGCCTCGTGGCTGGAGTAGAAGTCGACGCGGTGGAACTCGTCGGGGTCGGCGCCGATCGCCTCCATGAACGTCAGCGCCGGTCGATCTCGGCGGCCATCGCCTCGTAGCGCTGGCCGACGGCGAGCTCGCGGACGAAGTCGGTGTTCCAGGTGTGCACCTGGCGCAGGTCGGCGTAGCCACCGGTGACGAAGGCGCGGACGAGGTTCAGGGTCGCCGCCGACGCGTTGTAGACGTCGACCAGCCGCTGCGGGTCGGGGATCCGCGACTCGGCGGTGAAGTCGAAGCCGTTGACCGCGTCGCCGCGGTAGGCCGGCAGCGTGACGCCCGCCGCGGGTCTCGACGTCGGAGGAGCGCGGCTTGGCGTACTGGCCGGCCATCCGGCCGACCTTGACGACCGGCACCGAGGCGGCGTACGTCAGCACGACGGCCATCTGCAGCAGCACCCGCAGCTTGTTGCGGACGTTGTCGGCGGTGACGCCGTCGAAGGTCTCGGCGCAGTCGCCGCCCTGGAGCAGGAACGCCTCGCCGCGGCGCGACCGCCGCCATCTTGTCCTTGAGGTCGTCGCACTCGCCGGCGAAGACCAGCGGCGGCATCGGTGCGCAGCCGGGCCACGGCGCGTCGACGCGCGGCCCGGTCGGGGTACGTCGGCTGCTGCGCCGCGCCGATGGCGTGCAGCGCCTCGAGGTCGGGGATGGTCACCGCACCAGGGTACGGCGTGGGTCAGGCCCCCGAGCGCCGCCTCCGCCCCTGAGCCCCGGCCCAGCTCCGATCGTTTGCTGCAAAAGGCACGTGAAACCCCCTCAGAGTGCTCGATGTCGCGGCAAACGATCGCGGCTTGGAGCCACCACGCCGGCCGGCTGGTCGAACCAGGTGACGACCCAGAGCACGACGCCGAGCGCCAGCAGGCCGGCGGCGAGGGCGTACTGCTCCTCCGGGCGGCCGGCCCACGGCCCGACCAGGAAGAGGCAGAGGAACGCGGCCGTGAACGGGCACCGGCCGCGGCGACCGGAAGGCGCCCGCGACGGCCTCGCGCCGCAGCACCAGGCAGGCGACGTTGACGACGGCGAACACACCGAGCAGCAGCAGCGACGTGGTGCCGGAGAGCTGCAGGACGACGTTGCTGTCGGGCTGCGCGGCGACGTACCAGATCAGCCCGAGCGCCAGCACGGTCGAGAACACGATGCCGGCCCACGGCGCCTGCCGCCGCGAGACCCGGCCCAGGGATCGCGGCAGCACGTCCTGCTGGGCCATCCCGTAGAGCAGCCGGCTGGCCATCAGCATGTTGATCAGCGCCGTGTTGGCGACCGCGAACACCGCCAGGAACGGGAAGACCTTGTCGATCGGGAAGCCCGGCGCGCCCTTCGCGACGACCTCGAGCAGCGCTCGCCCCTCCGCCTCGTTGATCGTGCGCAGCTCCCCGGGCGTCAGCACCACGACCACGGAGACCGCCACCAGCATGTAGAGCAGCACCGCGATGCCGAGGCCGGTGAGCATCATCCGCGGGAAGATCCGCTCGGGGTCCTGGGTCTCCTCGACCATGTTGACGGAGTCCTCGAAGCCGACCATCGCGAAGAACGCGATCGAGGTCGCCGCGGTGACGGCGAGGAAGAGGCCCTTGTCCCCCGGGTCGTCGAACACCATGACCCGCGAGAAGTCCCCGTCGCCCCGAGCGATCACCCAGAAGCCGACCCCGATCACGATCGCCAGGGCGGTGACCTCGACCAGGGTCAGCACGACGTTGAACTTCACGCTCTCGCCGACGCCGCGCAGGTTGACCAGCGCGAGCACCACCATGAACGCCATGGCGAGGACGGTCGTGCCCGTCACCCCGAGCCCCGTGTCGATGCCGAGCCCGGCCAGGCCGGCCAGGAGGTTCTGGGCCAGCACGTTGCAGGAGGTCGAGGCGCTCGTGATGCCCGAGCAGATGACGGCGAAGGCGACCAGGAAGGTGACGAAGTGGACACCGAACGCCTTGTGGGCGTAGAGCGCGGCCCCGGCGGCCTGGGGGTACTTCGTGACGAGCTCGAGGTAGGACAGCGCGGTGAGCGTGGCCACCACGAACGCGAGCAGGAACGGCAGCCAGACGACGCCACCGACCAGGCCGGCCAGCTGGCCGGTGACGGCGTACACCCCGGCACCGAGGATGTCGCCGACGATGAAGAGCAGCAGCAGCCGCGGCCCCATCACCCGGGCCAGCGTGGCGGGCCGGTGGACGTCGGCAGACATGGTGGCCTCCCCTCGCATCGTCCCACGACCGGCACGCGCCACGACCACCAGGCACGTCCACCGGCCTCGGCCACCCGGCCGGGCCGCCCAACCGGGCCACTAGCCTCGGGGCATGACCTTCTCGATCGTGGCCCGCTCCGCCGACGGCGAGTCCTGGGGCGTGGCGGTGGCCTCGAAGTTCCTGGCCGTCGGGTCGGCGGTGCCGGCGGCGGTGGCGGGCGTCGGCGCCATCGCGACCCAGGCCGACGCCAACGTCGCCTACAAGGGGCAGGCGCTGGCCCACCTCGACGACGGGGCGACGGCCCCCGTGGCCCTGCAGCGGCTCCTCGAGGACGACGAGGGCCGCGACCACCGGCAGGTCGGCATCGTCGACGTCGACGGCACCGCCGCCTCGCACACCGGGGCGGCGTGCCTCGACTGGGCCGGCGGCCGCGACCGGCCCCGGGTACGCCATCCAGGGCAACATCCTGACCGGCGAGGACGTCGTGGCCGCGATGGAGCGCACCTGGCTCGACGCCGACCCCGACGCCCCGCTCGCGCACACGGCTGCTCGGCCGCGCTGGCCGCCGGCGACGCGGCGGGTGGCGACAGCCGCGGGCGCCAGTCGGCGGCGCTGCTGGTCGTGCGGGACGGCGCGGGCTACGGCGGCCTCGACGACATCGCCGTCGACCTGCGCGTCGACGACCACGCCGATCCGGTGACCGAGCTCGGCCCGGCTGCTGGAGCTCAACGACCTCTACCTGACCGCGTCGACCGACGAGGAGAAGGTGCCGGTCGACCGCCGAGCTCGCCGAGGAGCTCGAGGCGCTGGCCACGCCACGCGGGCAGCGCGGGACTTCCCTGCCTGGGTCGGCACCGAGAACTACGAGATGCGCGTGGCCGGCGACGGCGTCCTGGATCGACGAGCAGGTCCTGGCCCGGATCATCGCGCGGCCGGAGAGGAGACCCAGTGAGCGTCCTCGCCATCGACGCCGGCACCACCGGCGTGACCGCCGTCGTCGTCACCCCCGACGGGACGATCGCCGGCGCAAGGGCTACCAGGAGTTCCGCCAGCACTTCCCCCAGCCGGGCTGGGTCGAGCACGCGCCCGAGGAGATCTGGCAGGCGACCCTCGAGGCCACCCGCCAGGTGCTCGACGACGTACGACGCCTCCGAGCTGCGCGGCGATCGGGATCACCAACCAGCGCGAGACCGTCGCTGCTGTGGGACCGCGAGACCCTCGGCTCGCCGCGGCGCGCGATCGTGTGGCAGGACCGGCGCACCGCCGACATCTGCCACCGGCTGCGCGACGAGGGTCACGAGGAGCGGGTCGCGCGAGCTGACCGGGCTGCGGCTCGACCCCTACTTCTCCGGCACCAAGCTGATCTGGCTGGCCGAGCACGAGCCGCACACCTGGGCGCTCGTCGAGTCCGGGCGCTACGCCGTCGGCACCGTCGACTCCTACCTGATCGCGCGGATGACCCGCGGCACCTGGCACGTCACCGACGTCTCCAACGCCTCCCGCACCCTGCTCTTCGACCTCGAGGCGGGCGACTGGTCCGACGAGCTGTGCGCGCTCTTCGGAGTCCCGCGCGACGCGCTGCCCGAGCTGGTGCCCAACTGGGGCGAGATCGCGACCACCGACCCCGGCGCCTTCCTCGGCCTGTCGCTGCCGATCGCCGGCCTCGCCGGCGACCAGCAGTCGGCGCTCTTCGGACAGACCTGCTTCGACGAGGGCGACTCCAAGTGCACCTACGGCACCGGGTCGTTCGTCCTCACCAACACCGGCCCGACCGTGCAGCGCTCCGACGCCGGGCTGCTGACGCACGGCGGCGTGGCGCTCCCCCGACGGCACCATCACCTACGCCCTCGAGGGTGCCATCTTCGTGACCGGCGCGGCCGTCCAGTGGCTGCGCGACGGCCTGCAGATCGTCGGCGTCGGCGGCCGAGACCGAGGCCATCGCGCCGACGGTGGACGACACCGACGGCGTCGTGTTCGTGCCCGCGCTGACCGGGCTCGGCGCCCCCCACTGGGACCCGCACGCGCGCGGCCTGATCATCGGGATCACCCGCGGCACGACCCGCGCCCACCTCGTGCGGGCGACCCTGGAGGCGATCGCCTTCGAGGTCCGCGACGTGCTCGAGACGATGCCCGGCGACTCGGACACCCCGCTGCGGGTCGACGGCGGCGCGTCGGCCAACGACCTGCTCTGCCAGCTGCAGGCCGACCAGCTCGGCGCGCCCGTCGAGCGCCCGCAGATCGTCGAGACCACCGCGCTGGGCGCGGCGTTCCTCGCCGGTCTCGGCATCGGCGTCTGGGACTCCACCGACGACCTGCGCGACACGCTGGCAGCTCGACCGCCGCTTCGAGCCCGGCCGGCGACCGCGACGGCGCCGACGCCGGCGCACGCCCGCTGGCTCGAGGCCGTCCGCCGGTCAAAGGGCTGGGCGGACTGACCCCGCCCCGCTCGTCCACAGGTCGCGCCTGCCCGAGCCAGCCGCCCGTCAGCCCAGGTCGTCGAGCTCGGTCTGCCGCGCGTCCCGCTCGGCCTCGGCGTCGGCCAGGGTGACGGCGGCGTCCTCGACGGCCTCCTCGGCCTCGGCGGTCCTCTCGTCGAGCTCTTCCGCGCGTTCCTCGCGCTCGACCACCTGTCGTCGCAGCTCGTCGAGCTCGGCCTGCACCTGCAGCGCCGCGGCCCGCAGCTTGTCGAGGCCGCGCTCGGCGCGCCGGTGGGCCTGGCCCGCCGCCCGCACCGCGGCGGCGGCGTCGCGCAGCGCCTTCTCCGCCGCCCGGCGCTCCTCCCGGGAGGCCGCGGCGTCGGGCTCGGGGGACGGTACGACGTGCAGCTCGGGCCGCGCGACAGCCGGCGGCTCCTGGGCGGTCGCCTCGAACCCGAGCGCCTCGGGGAGCGCCACGGCCGCGGCCACGTCGGCGGCGTCCACGCCGTTGGCGCTGAGCGAGGCCACCAGCAGCCCGCTACGCACCGCCTCGGCGGCGCCCTCGTCGACCATGGCAGCGGTCAGCGTCGCCTCCACCTGCTCGGCGACCGACTCCGTCACCCGGGCTCCCTCGTCCGTCGCGAGCGACCGCGCCCGCGACGTCACCGCGGCGGTCACCTGGCGGCGCTGCCGGGTCAGCGCCCGCAGCTCCTCGCCGTCGAGCGACCGCTGTGCCTCCCGCAGGGCAGTCCCCACCTGCAGCACCTGCATGACCTGCTCGGCGTCCCGGCGTACGAGCAGGTTGACGACCCAGGCCGCCAGCGACGGCCTGCGCAGCGCCTTCACCCGCGCGGACAGCTCACGGTCCTCCGACCGCAGCTCCTTGGCCAAGGCGTCGCGCGCGGCCGTGAAGTCCCCCGCCGGCAGTGCGTAGAGCGCGTCCGCGTGCGGCAGCAGCGGGTCGTCGGGCGCAGCGGGCACCCGCCCAGCCTAGGCGTCGAGCCGGCGGGCATAGCCCACCTCGGTCGGGTGCGGAGGCCACGGCGCGGACTGCACCTCCCCGGTGGGCCGCCAGCCGTGACGCTCGTAGAGCGACCGTGCGCGGCGGTTGTCCGCCAGGCACCACAGCCGCAGCTCCCGGTGACCGGCGGCCCCGAGGGCCGCCTCGGCGTGCCGGAGGGCGACGCCGCCCAGCCCGCGTCCCCACCTCGAGGGCGCCACGGCCAGGTGGCGCAGGGTCCCGTGGGCGTCGTGGGCCACGAGGCACATCAGCCCGCCCGGCCGGTCGGCGTCGGGCGCATCCATCACCTCGACCACCGTGTCGGGGTCGCCCAGCACGAGATGCCAGCGGGCCAGCACGTCGGCGTCGGGGTAGGGAAACCGGTCGGCCGGGAAGACGTGGCCGAGCGCGGCGAGGCTCGCCTCCCGCTCCAGGGCCAGCAGAGGGCCCGCGTCGTGCGCCACCGCGCGACGGAAGGGCACCGCAGGAGGAGTCACTCGTCCTCGTCGGCGCCGTCGAGGCCGTGCTCGATGGCGTAGCGGGTGAGCTGCACCCGGTTGTGCATCTGCAGCTTGCGCAAGGTGTTCTGCACGTGGTTCTGCACGGTGCGGTGCGAGAGCACCAGCCGGTCGGCGATCTGCTTGTAGGACAGCCCCTTGGCCACCATCTTGAGGACCTCGGTCTCCCGCTCGGTCAGCTCGGGCCGGTCGGGGTCGCGGTCGGCCGGGCCGTCGGAGAGGCGACGGAACTCCCCCAGCACCAGTCCGGCGAGTCCGGGGGTGAAGACGGTGTCACCCTTGGCCACCCGCCGGACCGCGCGGATCAGCTCCTCGCGAGAGGCGGACTTGACCAGGTAGCCGGTCGCCCCGGCCTTGACGGCGTCGAGCACGTCGGTCTGCTCACCGGACGCGGAGAGGATCAGCACCCGCGCCGAGGGGTCCTGCGAGAGCACCTCGCGCGGTCACCTCGACCCCGCTCGGCGGCCGGGATCTGCAGGTCGAGCACGACGACCTGCGGCCGCGCGGCGGGGAAGCGGGCCAGCGCCTCCGACCCGGTCGCCGCGACACCCGACGACGTCGAAGCCGGCAGCCTCGAGGTCGCGCTCGACGGCGTCGCGCCACATCGGGTGGTCGTCGACGACCATCACCCGGATCTGCTCGCTCTCGGTCGCGGGGTCCATGCGCCGCACCCTACCCAGCGCGCTCGACGGAACGCGGGAAGCTCGAGCTCCCACTCGGTGCCGTCGCCGCCGGTGGTCAGCTCCGCGGGCCGCCGAGCTCGGCCACCCGGCCGAGGATCGAGTCGCGCACCCCGAGCCGGCCCTCCGCGGCCGCCTGGTCGAGCCGGCCCTCGGGGATGCCGAGCCCTTCGTCGCGGACCGTCACCACGACGGCGTCGGGCACCTGCTCGAGCAGCACCCACGCCGGCGCGTCGGTGCCGACGTGGCGCGCGACGTTGTCGAGGCAGGCCGAGACCACCGCCACCACCTCCCGCACCGTGCCGGCCGGCAGGAGGACCGGCGTGCCGGGGGTCGCGACCGAGACGACCGGTGGCCGCACCGCCTCCAGCCGCTCCAGCTCTGCCACCAGGTCGCGCTCCCCCTCGTCGCCGCCCTGGTGCGGCACCGAGTCCTGCCGCCGGATCAGCGACCGCAGCGCGCTCTCCTGCTCCCCGGCCATCCGGCCGAGGTCGGCGAAGTCACCGCCGAGCTCGGTGCCGCGGCGCTGCACGAGCGCCAGCACCTGCAGCACACCGTCGTGCACCGCGCGCGCCAGCCGGGTGCGTTCCTCCGCGGCGGCCGCGGCCCGCTCGGCGCGGTCGCGTTCGGCGGCCATCAGCTGCAGGGACTCGCACATGTAGCCCACGATCGGCCCGCCGATCAGCAGCAGGAAGACGTTGCCGTAGTTGGCCTGGGTGACGTGCTCGCGGATCGCCAGGTCGGCCGCGGCCAGGCAGGCGCCGGCGAACAGCCCACCCCGCCAGCGGTAGTGCACCGCCCACGCCAGCAGCGCCCCCATCACCCAGAATCCCGGGATCGTCGCTCGCAGCTGGTCGCCCTTCACCAGCGGGGAGACGAGGATCGCGCCCACCGCGACCGCCAGGTCGGCGGCCAGCAGCCAGATCGTCCGCCGGACCGCGCTGCGGTAGGCCCAGGTGGCGTACGCCGTCCAGGCGGCGAGGCCGAGCACCACCAGCACCCCGGCGACGGGATGCTCGAAGTTGTCGTAGCGCCAGAGGTTGAGCCCGATGGCGTTGGCGAGCACCACCCAGCGCAGCACGGCCAGGGCCCGCAGCAGCCGGTCCTCGACGGCGACCGCCGCCGGTCCCGACCACCAGCGTCCCCCCGACCCGGCACCCGACCCGGCACCTGACCCGGCCAGGGGCCGCAGCCCGCGCCCGGGTGCCGGCTCCGCGCTCAGGACGCCGCCTTCCGGTCGCCGACCCCATCGCCGCTGTCCCCATCGTCACCGGCCGTGCGGGCACCGGCCGCCCCGTCGCCGGTCGCCCCCTCACCGGCCTCGCTGCTGTCCGCACCGTCGCCGTCCGCCTGGGCGGTCTCGTGGGCCGCCTTCTCGCGGGCGGCGCGCTCGGCCCGCTTCGCCTCCTCCTTGGCCTTCGCCGCCAGCTCCTTGGCCTTGGGCGCATAGACGTCGACGTACTCCTGCCCGGAGAGGCGCATGATCTCGTACATGATCTCGTCGGTCACCGATCGCAGGATGTAGCGGTCGCCGGCCAGGCCCTCGTAACGGGAGAAGTCCAGCGGCGCACCGAAGCGCACCGACGGCCGGACGACGGTGCCGAACTTCTTGCCCGGCGGCGCGACCACGGTCGGTGCCGAGCACGGCGACCGGAATGACCGGCACGCCGGTCTCGAGGGCCAGCCGCGCGACACCCGTGCGGCCGCGGTAGAGCCGACCGTCGTGCGACCGGGTGCCCTCGGGGTAGATGCCGAACAGCTCCCCCGCCTCCAGGACGGTGCGCGCCGAGGACAGAGCACCCTCGGCGGCCGTCGCACCCGCGCGGTCGATCGGCACCTGCCCGGCGCCGGAGAAGAACTTGCGCTGGAACCAGCCCTTGAGGCCAGGGGTGGTGAAGTACTCCGCCTTCGCCACGAAGGTGACCCGCCGCGGCAGCGTGAGCGGCATGAACAGCCAGTCGGCGTAGGACAGGTGGTTGCTGGCCAGGATCGCCGGCCCGGTCTCGGGCACGTGCTCCTCACCCTCGACCCGGGGACGGAAGATCAGCCGCAGCACCGGACCGATCGCGATCCACTTCAGGAACCAGTAGAACACCCGGCGAGCCTCCTCTCCACTCGTCCTCCGCCACCCTCGTCACGCCCGTCGGGTCGTGCCGTCGCGTCAGGGAGAGGCTAGACCCTGCCCCGGCCAACTCCCAGAGCGCGGACACTCAGTGGGGTCGCCGTGTCGCCGCCGGAGGGGGGCAGCAGACGCGCCGCTCGCGCCGGTGCAGAATGCCCTCATGGCCATCGACCCGCACGCCGCCCCGCTGTCCGTCGCCGCCCGCCCCGAGCTCACCGGCGGCCGCCGGGTCGGGGTGCTGCTCAGCCACGGGTTCACCGGGTCGCCGTACTCCATGCGCCCGTGGGGCAAGCACCTCGCCGAGCGCGGGTACGCCGTCGAGGTGCCGCGGCTGCCCGGCCACGGCACCAGCTGGCAGGAGATGAACCGCACCCGCTGGGAGGACTGGTACGCCGAGGTGACGCGCGCGTTCGAGAAGCTCGCCGCGGAGAACGACGTGGTCGTCGCCGCCGGGCTGTCGATGGGCGGGGCGCTGGTGCTGCGCCTGGCCGCCGAGCACAGCCGACCGCATCGCCGGCGTCGTCGTGGTCAACCCCGCCGTGCAGACGCTGCGCAAGGACGTGCTCGCGCTGCCGGTGCTCAAGCACCTCGTCCCGTCGTTCCCGGGCATCGTCAACGACATCAAGAAGCCGGGCGTGGACGAGCACGGCTACCCCAGGACACCGCTGAAGGCGGCCGCCTCGATGTTCGCGGGCTACCAGGCGCTCCGCGCCGACCTGGGCCGGGTCACCGTCCCGCTGCTGTATTTCCGCTCGACGGTCGACCACGTCGTCGACGAGTCCTCCGAGCCGATCATCGTCAAGGGCGTCTCGTCGGGCGACGTCGAGGTGGTGCGCCTCGACAACAGCTACCACGTGGCCACGATCGACAACGACGCGGACACGATCTTCGAGCGAAGCGTCGAGTTCGTCGCGCGGGTGACCGGCTGAGGCACTCCCCGCGGCGGCGCCCCGCCCTCCGGCGCGGCCCCTGGTGGCCTCGTCACCGGGTCCGGCCTACCGTGGTGCCGTGAGCGAGCGCGAGCCCGGAGCCCGGGACGAGGACGAGCTGTGGCGCTCGATCGTGGACAACTACGGCGACCGTCCCGAGCTCGCCGACGAGGAGACGGCCGCGCAGGCGCCCCCGCCGGCTCCGGCGGCCGCCGCCGAGGCCGGCCCGCCTGAGACCGAGGACGCTGTCGACGACGCCGACGCGGCGGAGGCGTTCGTGCCCCCGACGCCACCCCCGGTGCCGTTGCCCCGCGGGCCACGGCTCGCCGCATGGGGTGGCGTGCTGCTCGGCCCCGTGCTGGTGCTGTTCGCGGCCCTCGCCCGGATCACCCTGTCGCCGCTGGTGGGACTGGCCGTGGTCGCGTGGGTCGTGGGCGGTTTCGCCTACCTGGTGGCGACGATGCCCCGGGGGCCGCGCGACCCCGGCGACGACGGGGCCGTCGTCTAGGCCCACCCGCGGCCGGTCAGCCCTGCGGCCGCGGGGCGGTCCCGAGGGGACCGGCGGCGATCGCCCACCGACCGGGCCGCAGCGTCGCCCGGGCGAGCGCGGCCGCTCCGACGAGACCCGCCTCGGGGCCCAGCTGCGCCTGGTGCACCGGTGGGACGACCCGATGGGACGCACCCACCAGCGAGGCGGTCAGCGCGGCCCGCGCCGGGCCGAGCAGCAGGTCACCCGCGTCGGAGACCCCGCCACCGACCACGACGCAGTCGGGGTCGAAGGCCGCGACCAGGTTGGCGATGCCGACGCCGAGCCAGGTGCCCACCTCGTGGAAGGCGGCCCGCGCCACCGCGTCGCCGGCCACGGCGGCCTCGGTGACCATCGGCCCGGTGATCTGCTCGAGGTCACCCTGGGCCGCCGCCTCGAGGGTGGTCTCCTCCTGCCCGATCCGGGCCTGCGCGTAGCGCACCAGCGCGCTGCCCGAGGAGTACTGCTCCCAGCAGCCGGTGCTGCCGCACGCGCAGGGCAGCCCGTCCGGCACGACCTGCATGTGGCCGAACTCCCCCGCCATGCCGTTGCGGCCCCGATGCACGGCGCCGTCGAGCAGGATGGCGCCCCCGATGCCGGTGCCGAGGGTGATCATCAGCGCCGAGTGGGTGCCGCGCGCGGCGCCGTACGTCCACTCGCCGACGGCCGCGCAGTTGGCGTCGTTGTCGAGCACCACCGGAACTCCCCATCGCTGCTGCAGGCGCGCCCGGACCGGCTCCCCCCGCCAGGGCAGGTGCGGGGCGAACATCACCCGCTCGCCCGCCTGGTCGACGAAGCCCGCCGCGGCCACCCCGACGGCCGCGATCGGAGCGCCGCCGGCCACGTCGAGCACCGCCTCGACCAGCGCGTCCTCGACCACCGCGGCGTCGACGAGCCGTCCGGGCGTCGACCGGCGCGCGGTCGCGCACCACCGCCCCGTTGCCGGTCACGACGCCGGCCAGCACCTTGGTGCCGCCGACGTCGACGCCGATGTAGAGCCCGCGTCTCTTCAGCCGCGGGGGTCGCTTCGCCGCCTGCCTCATGGATCCAGGCTATGGGTCGGGCGCCGAGACCGATATTCGGCCGGTCGCGGACGACTGACGCCTCCGGCTCAGCGGCGCGCGAGGTCGGCGGCGCCGATGATGCCGGCGCGGTTGCCGAGCCGGGCGGTGCGGATCTCCTGGATCGGGCGGTGCTCGGGAGCGATCACCTCGCCCAGGAAGGCCGCCCGCGCCGGCGCGACCAGCAGCTCACCGGCCTGGCTCACGCCACCCCCGATCACCGTCACCGCGGGGTCGAGCACCGTGGCGAGCGACGCGATGCCCTCCCCCAGCCACCGACCGAGCTCGGCCAGCAGCTCGACGCAGAAGGGGTCGCCCTCGCTGGCAGCGGCCGTGATCATCGGACCGGTGATCGCCGCGGCGATCGCCCCCGGCCCGCTCCAGCAGCGGCCGCGACTCGGGCGATCCACCGACAGCCCGCTGCCGGGCCTCGCGGACCAGAGCGCTGCCGCTGGCGTACTGCTCGAAGCAGCCGTGGTTGCCGCAGCCGCAGAGGATGACCGCCCGGCACCATCCGCAGGTGGCCGACCTCGGCGGCGACGCCGAAGGCCCCCCGGCAGCAGCTGGCCGTCGATGACGAGCCCGCCACCGACGCCGGTGCCGACCGTCAGCAGCAGCAGGTCGTCGACGTCGGCGCCCGCACCGAACGCGAACTCGCCCCAGGCCGCGGCGTTGGCGTCGTTCTCGACGACGACCGGCAGACCGAGCGCGGCCTCCAGGTCGGCGCGCAACGGCACGTCGCGCCAGCGCCAGGTTGGGAGCGAACATCACCACCGAGCGGCCGGAGTCGACGTAGCCGGCCGCGCCGACCCCGACCGTGTCGATCTCGTGCCGCGGCGCACAGCCCGCTGGACCAGCGACGACGATGGCCTGCTCGATCCGGCGCGTGGTCGTCGGCCGGCGACTCCACGCGCGCTTCGCTCGAGGATCGTCGCCGCCTCGTCGACCACACCCCCGGCGATCTTGGTGCCGCCGACATCGATCCCGATGCTCAGGCTCATGGCTGCGGCTCCTCCGGCCAGTCGTCGTCGACCGGTCGATCCGCTCGATCCGGGTCGATGTGCTCCTCCGCGGCGGTCGTCGCCGCCGTCGCAGCGGTCAAGCCGGCAGCGCCTGCGCCAGGGAGGCGCCTGCGGCGGCCAGGTGCGCGCGGACCTCGGGCGAGGTGTCGCGCAGGACAGCGTGCACCGTCCGGCAGATCGGGCAGTAGGTGCACTCCGCGGCGCCCGGTGCGAGGTGGTCGTGCAGGTCCTGGCCGACCGCGCCCGCCCGATCGGCCAGGTCGTCGAGGTCGGCTGTTCCTCGGCCCAGCCCGACAGGCGCCGAGCAGCTTCGCCGCCTCCTCGGCCAGCGAGCCGACCTCGCGGCCGGGCTGCGCCGTCTCCTGCGCCGTTCGTCACGCGGTCGTCTCCTCGAACCGCACCTGCAGCTCGCCCGTCGCGACGCGAGCACCCGCGACGCGATGACGCGCCAGGCCGGAGGCAGCGTGAGCAGCCGACGATACGACCGCCACGGTCACCGACCAGGTCGTCGCCGTGTGCGCGCCAGGTCGACCTCCGCGCGCTCGCACGAGGGGCAGCGCCAGCCGCAGCGTGGTGACGCGGCCGCTCGCGGGCGAACCGCAACGGCCCGTGTGCCGCCGGGTCGGCCAGCGGGTCGGCGTCGGCGTACAGCTCCTCGGCGAGGGCGGTCAGCGCCTCCACGGCCGACCGGTTCGCCGGCGCGGTAGGCCGAACGCCACAGCGGCAGCCCGGCGAAGGACTGATCGCACCAGGCCGAGCACCTCGTCCTGGGCCGCCACCCAGCCGGCGCGCCAGTCGTCGGCACCGTCGTCGGGGAAGACCCGGTTGACGACGACGCCGTCGACGCGGTAGCCGAAGAGCGAGAGCGTCGTGTAGCGAGCGGCGGGCCTCGGCGAGCACGACGTTCTCCGGCGTCAGCACCAGCCGCACCGACGAGCGTCCGGCCCGGCCAGCAGGGCGCGCACCTCGTCGAGCTCGGCGTGCAGCCGCTCGATCGCGTCGAAGACCGAGTCCTCCGGCATCGGCACGCCCGCCGCGCGGCTGAGCACCGGGCTTCAGCGCCTTGCACCACCCGGCGCTCCACCGGGAAGACCCGGTGCATGTACCACGCCGAGCGCCTCGGGCAGGGCGAGCAGCCGCAGCGTCTCGGCGGTCGGGGCGCAGTCGACGACGATCACGTCCCAGTCGCCGGTCAGCGCCTGCAGCCGCAGCTCGAGGAGCGCCAGCACCTCCTCGGCGCCGGGGATGCACGGTGAGCTCCTCGGCGGTGACCGGGTCGACGCCGGCCGACGTCGAGGACGCTGCAGCAGGTAGCGCTGGATGTCGGCCCAGGACTGCTCGAAGCGCAGCTGGGCGTCGACCTGCTGCACGGAGCAGGCCGGTCGCGACCTCGGCGTGGGCTCCGGCCCCGGTCGGCCGACACCCGAAGGCGTCGGCCAGCGAGTGGGCGGCGTCGGTCGACAGCACCAGCGTGCGCGTCCGCCGGCGGCGGCCAGGGCAGGCGGTGCCGGCGGCGACCGTGGACTTGCCGACGCCTCCCTTGCCGGTGAAGAGGAGGATGCGCGGACGGTCGCCGTCACGCCGCTCGTGCTCCGGGCGCCGAGTCACGCGACTCGACGCGCTTCTTGAGGCCCTTGAGCGCGGTGTCGATGAGGATCTTCTCGCCCTTGCGCTTGAGCATGCCGATCAGCGGGATCGAGACGTCGAGCGCCAGCCGGTAGGTCACCTCGGTGCTGCCGTCGCCGAGGTCGCGCAGCATGTAGGCACCGTCGAGCGTGCGTGAGCATCTTGCCCTCGACCAGCGTCCAGGTGACCTCGTCGTAGCCGTCCCAGTCGTAGGCCAGGGTGTACTCGTCCTTGATCGGCGCGCACGTCGAGGGCGAAGAAGACCTGCTCGGCCCAGCCGTCGTCGCCGTCGACGACGACCTCGGCCTTCTGCACACCCTTGGCCCACTCGGGGTAGGCGGCGAAGTCGCCGATGACCTCCATGACGTCGGCCGGCTCGGCGTCGATCACGATCGACGAGGACGTCTGCTCGGCCATGCTGCTCTCCCTCGCTGCGCCTCGACGGGCGGCTGACCGCGACCTTCGCGGGCCTAGCGAGCGTACCGGACCGAGCCCCTCCCGACGGCAGCGGTAGCCTGCCGCGACCAGCCGGACCCCAGCGGACCCGCAGCCGGACCCCGAGCCCAACCCTCGAGCCGGACTCGAGCCCGACCACGTGCAGGAGGCACGTGCGCGAGTACGCCGCCCCGACCACGGCCGAGCCCCCGACCGGCAACCTCACCGACGACGTCGTCGCCCGAACGGCCCGCGAGCCCCGACGCGGCCGCTGGTCGGCGCGCCGAGACCGGCGACCGGCTGGGCACGACGTCACGGCCGCGGAGTTCCACGCCGAGGTGCGCGCCGTCGCCAAGGGCCTGGTCGCCGCCGGCATCGAGGCCGGCGACCGGGTCGCCCTGCTGTCCGCGACCCGCTACGAGTGGACCCTGTTCGACTACGCGATCTGGTTCGCCGGCGCCGTCTCCGTGCCGATCTACGAGACCTCGTCGGCCGAGCAGGTCGGCTGGATCCTGCAGCGACTCCGGGGCGCGCGGCCGTCGTCGCCGAGACCCGGACCACCTCGCCCGCATCGCGCGAGGTCCGCGCACGACCTCGCCGACCTCCACCACGTCTGGTCGATCGACGACAACGCCGTCGACGTGCTGACCGGCTCGGCGCCGACATCTCCGACGACGACCTCGAGGAGCGGCGTACGACCGCGACGGCCGTCGACCTGGCCACGCTGATCTACACCTCCGGCACCACCGGGCGGCCCAAGGGCTGCATGCTCACCCACGGCAACTTCATGTTCGAGCTCGGCGTCGCCGTCGACGAGCTGCGCCGAGCTCTTCGAGCGACGGCGCCTCGACGCTGCTCTTCCTGCCGCTGGCGCACGTCTTCGCCCGGATCATCCAGGTCGGCTGCGTCGAGCCGCCGGCACCCGGCTGGGCCACACGCGCCGACATCAAGCACCTGCGTCGCCGACCTGCGTCGAGTTCCAGCCGACCTTCATGCTCGCGGTGCCCCGCGTCTTCGAGAAGGTCTTCAACACCGCCTCGCAGCGCGCGACCGCCGACGGCCGCGGCAAGATCTTCGACCGCGCCGCCCGAGACGGCGATCGCCTGGTCGCGCGGTCTGGACCAGGGGCGCGCGCCCGTGCTGTGCGCGCCCAGCACGCGGTCTTCGACCGGCTGGTCTACGCCAAGCTGCGCGAGGCGCTCGGCGGCGCGCTGCCGGTACGCCATCTCCGGCGGCGCGCCGCTCGGCGACCGGCTCGGCCACTTCTACCGCGGCATCGGCCTGACCGTCCTCGAGGGCTACGGCCTGACCGAGACCACGGCGGCCGCTGACGGCCAACCTCCCCGACGCCGTCCAAGATCGGCACCGTCGGCCGGCCGCTGCCCGGCACCAGCGTCCGGGTGGCCGACGACGGCGAGCTGCTCTTCCGCGGCGGCCAGGTCTTCGCCGGCTACTGGCGCAACGAGGACGCGAGCCGCGAGGGTCATCGAGCGCGACGGCTGGTTCCACACCGGCGACGTCGGCGAGGTCGACGACGAGGGCTTCGTCCGGATCACCGGGCGCAAGAAGGAGATCCTCGTGACCGCCGGCGGCAAGAACGTCGCCCCCGCGGTGCTCGAGGACCGGCTCCGCGCGCACCCTCTGGTCGACCAGTGCCTGGTCGTCGGCGACGGCCAGCCCTTCATCGGCGCCCTCGTCACCCTCGACCCCGACGCCCTGCCGCTGTGGGCCGAGCCGCACGACAGGGCCGGCAGACCTCGCCGACCTGGCCGACGACCCCGACCTCCTGGCGCCGAGATCCAGGCCGCGGTCGACGACGCCAACAAGGCGGTCTCGAAGGCCGAGTCGATCCGCAAGTTCGCGATCCTCCCCGTCGAGTGGACCGAGGAGGGCGGACAGCTCACGCCCAGCCTCAAGCTCAAGCGCAACGTCGTGCATCCGCGAGCTTCCGCGACGAGGTCGCCGCCCTCTACCTCTCGTGACTTGCCTGACGCTCCTGGCCTGACGCTCCTGGGGCCGACGCTCCCGGGCCGACGCTCCTGGCCCGACGCTCCTGGCCCGACGCTCCTGGCCCGACCGGGGCCGGGACGGCCGACGCGCAGAGGCGGAGCCCCCCAGGGCGCAAGGGACCTGAGGTGACTCGACCGCTGTAGCGGGAGGCATCATCCACGGCGTTCTGGGCCGCCATACAGGTTTCTGCGTTTTCGGGACAGGCCGCTGACTAGACAACTAGATTCCACGCCGAGAGCCCGCCAGGACCACGCGGACCCGGCTCTGGACGGTCGCCTCGAAACCTCACCCGACAACTGGACGCTGCGGAACCCCGCGCCGTCCCCCGCGACCGAAAGGTGCCCCCGCACCATGAACCGACGCTCAGTCCTGCTGCTCCTCGCCACGCTGGTCGCCCTCATCGGCACCGCGCTGGTCGTGGTGTACGTGCGCAGCGCAGACAACCGGGCTCAGGAGCAGTTCGACACCGTCGAGGTGCTGCGGGCCACCCAGTCCATCGAGGCGGGCGAGACCATCGAGGCCGCCACCTCCGCCGGCAAGATCGCCTCCGAGGCGGTGCCGAAGAACCAGGTGCTCGACGGCGCCATGCAGTCCGTCGACGCCCTCAAGGGCGAGGTCGCCGTGACCACGATCTTCGCGGGTGAGCAGATCATCCCCGCCAAGTTCGGTGGCGCCGCGCAGGGCCAGGCGCTGGCGATCCCCGAGGGCATGCAGGCCATCTCGGTCGAGCTGACCGACTCCGCCCGCGTCTCCGGATTCGTCAGCCCGGGCTCGGAGGTCGCGATCTACCACATCGAGCCGATGCTCGACGTGACGCACGACGAGAGCGGCAACACCAACGTCCTCCAGGGCGTCAGCGGAGGCAGCGTGCCGCCGAACGGCGTCGTGCGGCTGCTGCTCAAGCGCGTGCTGGTTCTCGGTGTCGGGTCGACCTCGACCACCACCACGACCTCCACCAGCCCCGACGGCGCCGCGACCACCGAAGAGGTGCCGCGCACGCTGCTCACCGTCGCGGTCAACCAGACCGACGCCGAGCGCCTGATGTTCGCCTCCTCCGACACCAACGGACGGCTGGCCTTCGCTCTGCTCAACGACAAGAGCAAGTCCCAGACCGACCGGGGCGTCGGCTGGCAGAACCTCCACAAGTGAGCCACACGACCGCCACCTGAAGGAACCCAACTGCCATGCCAGTCGTCATCGACACCGACAGCAGCGTCGTCGCCAAGCTGCTGACCTCGCTGCCCGCGGGTGCCCACGGCGTCGAAAGCGTGGACCGTCTCGGTCCGTGGCTCGACAACCGTTCCGAGGAGTTCCTCGTCGTCCTGGGGCCGAACCTGCCCCTGGACGACGCCCTCGGGGTCTGCGAGGACCTGCGGTTCAGTCGGCCCACCGTCAGCGTCGTGCTGGTCCGCAGCCTCGTCGACACCGACGCGCTGACCCGCGCGATGCACGCCGGCGCCCGGGACGTGGTCGCCGACAACGACGCCGACGCCCTCACCGCGGCCGCGTCACGTGCCCAGCAGCTCTCTGCCGCCCTGCGCGGCCCGGGCGGCGTGGCTCACAAGGGTCGGGTGGTCTCGATCTTCTCGCCCAAGGGCGGGGTCGGCAAGACCACGATGGCGGTCAACCTCGCGCTGATCCTGGCGGACCGGGGTGCCCGGCAGGTCTGCCTGGTCGACCTCGACCTGGCCTTCGGGGACGTCGCGATCACGATGCAGCTCTTCCCGTCGCACTCGATCGAGCACGCCATCGGCAGCGAGGACTCCCTGGACTACGAGGCCATCGACGGTCTGCTGACCCGGCACGAGTCGGGCCTGATGGTGCTGGCCGCACCGAGCCTGCCGGACGCCCACGACCGGATCACTCCGGCGCTGGTGTCACGGATGATCCGGGTGCTCAAGGAGAAGTACGACTACGTCGTCATCGACACCGCTCCCGCCTTCGACGAGCAGACGCTCACGTCGCTGGACGAGACCGATGACCTGGTGATGGTCGCGACGCTCGACGTGCCGACGCTCAAGAACGTCAAGGTGGCGCTCGAGACGCTCGACATGCTCAACATCGCGCAGAACCACCGTCACCTCCTGCTCAACCGCGCTGACGACGCGGTCGGCATCGGGGCCGAGAAGGTGGAGGCCATCCTCGGGATGTCGGTCTCCACGCAGATCTCCACGTCGATCGACATCGCGGCCGCCACCAACGCCGGCCGACCGATCGTCCTGTCAGCGCCCGACCACGAGTCCAGCCGGGCCGTGCGCGCTCTTGCCACGGCGCTCACCGGTGTGGACGTGGCGGACGCCGACGACATGTCCGATGACAGCAACAACCGACGACGCAGGAAGCGCAGATGAGCTCTCTTCGTGACCGCCTGGCGGCCGCAGCCGCCACGCCGACCTCCGGTACCCCGACGACGACCTCGAGCGCTGCTCCGGCCGGCGCGGCGCCGAACGGTGCCGCCTCCACCGCCAGCAGCGGATCCGCCGGCGACGCCGCGTCCGGGGGGCCGACGACGCCCGGCTTCGGCACGCCTCCGAAGCCGGCGCAGCCCGCGGCCAACGCCGGCAAGAGCCTGAAGAAGCTCGGCAGCCAGTCCGACCGCATCGAGGAGCTCAAGGCCAGCGTCCACGGCGCAGCTGCTCAAGGAGCTCGGCCCGCAGCTCTACGACGCCAACATGGACCAGCACGAGCTGGAGTCGCGCGTCCGCGCGGCGCTGCTCGACGTGCTCGCCCACCAGGACCGTCCGCTGAGCGCCAGTGACCGCACCCGGATCACCCAGGAGATCAGCGACGACATCCTCGGCTACGGACCGATCGAGCCCTACCTGCGCGACCCGGACGTCTCCGAGGTCATGGTCAACGGCCACAGCAACATCTGGCTCGAGCGCAAGGGCAAGCTGGTCGCCGCCGACGCCGAGTTCGCCGACGAGGCCCACCTGCGCCGCACATCGACAAGATCGTCTCCCGGGTCGGCCGTCGCGTCGACGAGTCCAGCCCGATGGTGGACGCCCGTCTCCCCGACGGCAGCCGTGTCAACGCCGTCATCCCGCCGCTGGCGATCGACGGCTCCTCGCTCACCATCCGGAAGTTCTCGGCCGACCCGCTGACCGTGCACGACCTGATCAAGTTCGGCTCGCTCACCCCGCAGTCGGCCGAGTTCCTCGACGCCTGCGTCCGCGGCCGGCTCAACATCATCGTCTCCGGCAGCACCGGCGCCGGAAAGACGACGACGCTCAACGTGCTGTCGTCGTTCATCCCCGTCGACGAGCGCATCGTCACCATCGAGGACGCCGCCGAGCTCCAGCTGCACCAGGACCACGTCGTGCGCCTCGAGTCCCGCCCGTCCAACATCGAGGGCAAGGGCGCGGTCACGATCCGCGACCTGGTGAAGAACAGCCTGCGCATGCGGCCCGACCGCATCATCGTCGGTGAGGTCCGTGACGCCTCGGCGCTGGACATGCTCCAGGCGATGAACACCGGTCACGACGGCTCCATCTGCACCGTCCACTCCAACGGTCCCCGCGACACGCTGGCTCGCCTGGAGACGCATGGTGCTGATGGCCGGCATGGACCTGCCGATCCGCGCGATCCGCGAGCAGGTCGCCTCGGCGGTCGACCTGATCGTGCACCAGACCCGGTTCAAGGACGGCTCGCGGCGCATCACCCACATCACCGAGGTCGAGCGGATGGAGGGCGACGTCATCACCCTGCAGGACGTCTTCCTCTTCGACCACGCCGCCGGCTTCGACAGCGAGGGCCGCTACATGGGCACGCTCAAGCCGACCGGGCTGCGCCCGAAGTTCCTCGACAAGATGGCGGCACGCGAACGTCCAGGTCGACCCGATGCTGTTCGCGATGGGACGCCCCTGATGCCTCGTCGCCTCCTCTCCCTCGCTCCTGGTCGCGTGGGTGACCGGGACGCTCGCCCTGCTCGGCGTCCCGGCCTCGGCCGCGGACGGCGCGTCCATCGCTCACGTCAAGCCCACCAGCAACGGCGTGCAGATCCTCGTCTCGGTGCCCGAGGGGGCGCGAGGTCGACCTCGACGGCGTCTCCGTGACCCTCGACGGCGAGGAGGCCGAGGCCACCGCTCGGTCCGCCGACACGGACAAGGCGATCAAGCGGACCGCCATCCTGGTGATCGACACCAGCAACTCGATGAAGGGCGACCGCTTCGCCGCCGCCCAGCAGGCCGCCCGGACCTTCCTCGACACCGTCCCCGACGACGTCTACGTCGGCATCACGACCTTCGCCGACAAGGTCAAGCAGCCGCTGGCGCCCACGCTCGACCGCGACCAGGCCGTGGCCGTGCTGGACGAGCTCAAGCTGAGCAAGAAGACCAGTCTGTACGACGGCGTCATCGCGGCCGCCAAGCATGGCCGGCAACGATGGCCAGCGAAGCCTGCTCGTGCTCTCCGACGGCGCCGACACCAGCAAGACCCCGCTGGAGACCGCCACCCAGGCGATCGCGGACAACGAGGTCGACGTCGACGTCGTCGCCCTGGACCAGAAGGCCAAGAAGCTCGCCCCGCTCGAGGCGATGGCCGAGGCCGGGGACGGCAACGTCATCAGCGCCGACTCAGCCGCGCTCCAGGAGGCCTTCGCCGACGAGGCCGACGTGCTGGCCCGTCAGGTGGTCGTCATGGCCTCCCTGCCCGAGGGCCTGGAGGCGACGGAGGGCAACATCTCGGTGACCCTGCCCGCGGGCGCGACGACGCTCACCGCGTCGGCGTACGCCACGCTGGCGACGGCGGCCCCCGAGGCCGCGACGCCGCAGTACGTCTCCGCGGGCGGCTTCACGCTGCCGCCCCTGGGCGATGTACGCCGGCGCCGTCCTGCTCGGCCTGAGCCTGGTCGTGCTGTTCGTCAACCTGCTCCCGGCCAAGAAGAAGGCCGAGCTCACGCCCGACGAGCGGGTGACGCAGTACACCGCCATGACCGCCGGCATCCCGAACCCGCACGCCGTGGCCAACGAGCGGGACATCAGCCTCGCCCAGGCCAAGGAGGCGGCGGCGGCGATGCTGCACCACAACCAGAGCCTGGAGGCCCGCATCGCGGCCCGGCTCGAGCACGCCGGCAGCAACCTGAAGCCGGCCGAGTGGCTGCTCGTCCACGCGGCGATCGCGGTCATCGCCGGCGTCGTCGGGCATGCTGCTGGGTCGCGGCAACATCATCGTGTCGATCATCTTCACGGTGCTCGGCGTCGTGCTCCCTGGATCTGGCTCGGGTTCAAGCGTTCGGCCGACGCCTGAAGGCGTTCAACTCGTCGCTGCCCGACACGCTCCAGCTGATGGCTGGCTCGCTGCAGGCCGGCCTCTCGCTCGCCCAGTCCGTCGACACCATCGTCAACGAGGGCACCGAGCCGATCGCCGGCGAGTTCAGGCGGGTGCTCGTCGAGACCCGCCTCGGCGTCACGCTCGAGGACGCCCTCGAGGGCATCACCGAGCGCTTCGACAGCAAGGACTTCGCCTGGGTGGTCATGGCGATCAAGATCCAGCGACAGGTCGGCGGCAACCTGGCCGAGCTGCTCAACACGGTGGCCGCCACGATCCGGGAGCGCGAGTACATGCGCCGCCAGGTCGCGGCGCTGGCCGCGGAGGGCAAGCTGTCGGCGTCGTGCTCGGCGGCCTCCCGCCGGCGTTCCTGCTCTACCTGCTGCTCGACGAACGGCGACTACGTGATGCCGATGTTCACCGACCCGCGCGGCTGGGTGATGCTCGGCGGCGGCGCGCTGCTGCTGGGCCTCGGGTGTGTTCTGGATGAGCAAAATGGTCAAGGTGGAGGTCTGAGCGATGGTCATGCTGCTCGTACTCGGCCTCCTGCTGGTCGGGACCTCCCTCGCTCCTGCTGTCCATGGCGACACGCAGCGAGGCCGAGACCACCGGCATCAACAAGTCGCTGGCCGTGCTCGAGGCGATGTCGATGGCTCCCGTCCGAGCTCACCGACGACATGGAGCAGCCCTTCGCCGACCGCGTCCTCGACCCGCTGCTCAAGCGGTTCCTGGGCATCGGACGCCGGCTCAGCGGCGCCGACACCGGCGACCGGATCCGTCGTCGTCTCGAGCTGGCCGGCAACCCGCCCGGCTGGACCGTCGACCGGGTGGTGTCCGTCGAAGGTCGTCGCGGCCATCGGCGGCTTCGTCCTGGGGTCGCTGTTCGCCCTGGTCATCTCGCCCGGCTTCACGATCCAGATCCTGTTGGTCGTCGGCGGCCTGCTGGCCGGCTTCTACGGCCCGAACCTCTACCTCTACCAGCAGTCCTACGACCGCGCGGAGAAGATCCAGCGAAGCCTGCCGGACGCGATCGACCTGCTCACCATCAGCGTGGAGTCGGGCCTCGGCTTCGACGCCGCGCTGCAGCAGGTGTCCCGCAACACCACCGGCCCGCTGGCCGAGGAGTTCTCCCGCGCTGCTGCGTGAGATGCAGATCGGCCAGGGCCGCACCGACGCGATGCGGGCGCTGTCGGAGCGGACCAACCTCTCGGACCTCAAGAGCTTCGTCAGCGCGCTGGTGCAGGCCGACGCCTTCGGCATCCCGATCGGTCAGGTGCTGCGCGTGCAGTCCGGCGAGATGCGCATCAAGCGTCGCCAGCGCGCCGAGGAGAAGGCTCAGCAGGTGCCGGTGAAGATCACCATCCCGCTGATCTTCTGCATCCTCCCCTGCCTGTTCCTCGCGGTGATGGGGCCGGCAGCGATCAGCATCATGGACAACTTCGCCCGATGATGGGTGCCGCCACCTCGCGCACGTTCGGCCGCCTGGCCGTCGCCGCACGCGTCTTCGTGCTGCTGGCGTTGGTCGGGCCGGCCGTCTGGGCGCGGGACACGGGTTCGTTCCCGTTCCTGGTCGCCCTGGCGGTCGCTCTCGGCCTGGGCGCAGTCGCCGCCCAGCGGCGCTGGCAGCTGGCGGCCTCCTCCGACCTGCTCGAGGCGACGGCCGTCGGCGTCATCGTCGCGCTGCCGGCCGAGACGTCGCCCGGACTCCTCGCGGCGCTCGCGCTGCCGCCGTTCCTCTCCGGGCTGCGACACGGCAACCGTGGTGTGGCCGAGGCACTGGCCGCCCAGCTGATCGGCGTGGTGGCCACGGCCTCCCTGCTGACCGGTGGGATCGCCAGCGGTGTGGGCGTCGCGATCTTCACCTGGGCGGTCTGCGGGCTCGGCATGGGCCTGGTCGCAGGCTTCCTCCACACGTTCATCCGCCGCGAGCCCGACTCGGTCGCGGGCTACCGCGAGGCGCGTCAGCTCCTGCGTGGGCTCCTCGACCTGTCCGGCGACCTGTCCTCCGGCCTCGACCCGGTGTCCCAGGCCGACACCCTGCTCGCCGCCGTCCATGATGCGCTGCCCACCTCCTCGCTGGCCGTCCACGTGCCCCAGCACGAGGGACTCACCCCGTTGACCCGGTCGGGCGCGCTCACCGGCGAGGCGGCCGCCGGCGTCCCCGAAGCGGAACCGGTGGCCCGGCTGGCGGAGCGGGTGCTCGCCACCGGGCGCCCGATGACTCGCGGCCAGGACTTCGCCTTCCCGCTCACTGCCGGCGGCACCATCGTCGCCGTCGTGACCGGCACCCTCTCCGCCGGCCTCGACCCCGACCAGGCAGGTCTCGACGGCCGGCTGGCGGCGATGTCCCGCGGCTTCGGGCCGGATGCCGTGCGGCTCGAGGCGTCCTTGCTCTTCGGCCAGCTCCGCGACGCCGCCACCTCGGAGGAGCGCCGGCGACTCGCCCGCGAGATGCACGACGGCATGGCCCAGGAGATCGCCTCCATGGGCTATTTCGTCGACGGCCTCCTTGCCGCCGCCGACTCGCCCGAGCAGGCTGCCCAGCTGCAGCTGCTGCGGGACAGCATCACCTCCGTCGTGGCCGAGGTACGCCGCTCGGTGCTGACCCTTCGATCGGCGATCGACGTCAGCGACAGCCTCGGGGCGGCGATCGGCGGCATCGCCCGCAACCTCAGCGCGCTCTCCGGGGTCGCGATCTCCGTCACGGTCGACGAGGGCACCGTGCGGCTGCGGCCCGAGGTCGAGGCGGAGCTCATGCGGATCACCCAGGAGGCGCTCAACAACGCCGTCCGGCACGCGGGGGCCACCAAGATCGACGTCGTCTGCCAGGTCAACCCGCCGGACGTGGCGATCTCGGTGCGCGACAACGGACGCGGCCTGCAGGAGAAGCGCGTCGACTCCCACGGCCTGGAGATCATGCAGGAGCGCGCGCGCCTGGTCGGGGCCACGCTGGACATCGGCGACCACCCGGCCGGTGGCGCGCTGGTCGCCGTCCGCATCTCGGGGGACGCCGCGCGTGGCGTCACCGTCGCGGACCAGGAAAGAGAGATCGTGTTGTCATGAGCGAGAACCCCGTCCGCGTCGTCCTGGTCGACGACCACGAGCTCATCCGCAACGGCCTCGCCGCGTCGTTCACCCTGGAGCGGGGCACCGAGGTCGTCGGTCAGGCGGGCTCGGTGGCGGAGGCGCTCACGGTCTGCGAGGAGACCCAGCCGGACGCGGTGGTGACCGACCTCCAGCTGCCCGACGGCACCGGCCTCGACATCGTCCGTCGGCTTCGCAAGGACCGCCCCGACCTCGGTCTGGTGGTGCTCACGATGCACTCCGGCGACGACCAGATCTTCGCCGCCATGGAGGCCGGCGCCTCGGGGTTCGTCGGGAAGGAAGCCCCGGCGGGCGAGGTGGTCCGCGCCACGATCCACGCCGCCGCTTCTCCTCGGACCTTCCTGTGCAGCGGCCTCGCGGGCGCCATGATGCGCCGGGGCGCGGCGGAGTCCACCCGGCTGTCCGACCGGGAGCACGAGGTCCTGCTGCTGCTCGCCGACGGCCTCGGTTCCGGCGCCATCGGTCAGGAGCTCTACATGAGCGAGTCGACCGTCAAGTCGCACATCGGTCGGATCTACCAGAAGCTCGGCGCCAACAACCGCGCCCAGGCGCTGGTCACGGCGATGCGGATCGGGCTGCTCACCAGCGTGCGCCAGGGCTGACCGCGCCTGCGGCGCCATCGCGCGAATGGCCACGTCGTATGGCCCGAAGGGACCACGAAGGCCTGACCGATTGCTGGCAGCCGAGCGCGTCGATGTGCGCAAGACTGAGGTCATCGAGGCGCAGCACCCCGGCGATCCTCGGCTGACAGCACCATCACTCAACCAAGGAGCACATCACTATGCTGGACTACCTGCGCACCATGCTGAACGCCCGCCTCGCCAAGATGGACGAGCGCGGCGCCTCCGCCGTCGAGTACGGCCTCCTGGTCGCCGGCATCGCCGCGATCATCGTCCTGGTCGTCTTCGCCTTCGGCACCCAGATCCAGGCCGTCTTCACCGACACCTGCAACAACGTCGCCACCGGCTCCGGCTCCGGCGCCGGCTGCTGACCCCAGCCAAGCCACACCCCGTGGCCGCGAACCCACCCGGGTTCGCGGCCACGGGTCATTTCAGCACCCGACAGACCCCGCGACAGCTCCCGCAGCAGCGCGGGTCGATCCCACCACCCCTCGACCTGCCCATGATGCGTGCGGACCATCCCGGATAGTCCGAAGTGACTACCCCGAATCCCCCGAAATTCGGCCACCGGAACGCCGAACCTGGGCCAGGATTTCACCCAGAGCGAGGCGCAGACCCGGCGATCCTCGACACCCACCACCAAGGATCACAAGGAGCACACCACCATGCTGGACTACCTGCGCATCATGCTGAACGCCCGCCTCGAGAAGATGGACGAGCGCGGCGCCTCCGCCGTCGAGTACGGCCTCCTGGTCGCCGGCATCGCCGCGATCATCGTCCTGGTCGTCTTCGCCTTCGGCACCCAGATCCAGGCCGTCTTCACCGACACCTGCAACAGCGTCGCCACCGGCTCCGGCTCCGGCGCCGGCTGCTGACCCCAGCCAAGCCACACCCCGTGGCCGCGAACCCACCCGGGTTCGCGGCCACGGGTCATTTCGCGCGACGTCGAGGGTTCGCCGGCAGTCCGGCGCGGCAGCTCACCGCCACTACTCGGGCTCGGACCCGGTCACCGAAGGACCAGGAGCCCTAGCCCGAACTGACTACGCCGCTTCGACCGATTTCCGGCCGCGAGAAGCAGTGCGGTGGTTGAGGATGGTCATCAGAGCGAGGCGCAGACCCGGCGATCCTCGACACCCACCACCAAGGATCACAAGGAGCACATCACCATGCTGGACTACCTGCGCATCATGCTGAACGCCCGCCTCGAGAAGATGGACGAGCGCGGCGCCTCCGCCGTCGAGTACGGCCTCCTGGTCGCCGGCATCGCCGCGATCATCGTCCTGGTCGTCTTCGCCTTCGGCACCCAGATCCAGGCCGTCTTCACCGACACCTGCAACAGCGTCGCCACCGGCTCCGGCTCCGGCGCCGGCTGCTGACCCCAGCCAGCCACACCCCGTGGCCGCGAACCCACCCGGGTTCGCGGCCACGGGTCATTTCGGCACCCGGGCCCCCCTCTGCCAACGCCCGACGATCCTCCCGTGTCCCTAGTCACAACGGGCCATGCCGATCGAACCGTTTTCCCGGGGCACTCGGCCTCGCTGTCACCGAAGATAGACACATCACGAGGCGCACCCCATCGCCAACCTCGCCCCCGGCCCACCTGCTCGAAGGAGAAGGACCCATGTTGGACTACCTGCGCTTGATGCTCACGGCGCGACTCGCCAAGCGTGACGAGCGCGGTGCCTCGGCCGTGGAGTACGGCCTCCTGGTCGCCGGCATCGCCGGCATCATCGTCCTGACCGTGTTCGTCTTCGGCGCCCAGATCAACGCGCTGTTCCAGGACACCTGCGACAGCGTCAACGCTCAGCGCGGCGCCGCCAGCTGCTGACACCGACCGGCCGCCCGCTTCCCCATGCCGGGCGGTCCCCCTGAGGGGCCGGGGCCCGACACCACCACCTGGGTGTCGGCCCCGGCCCTAGGTGTGTTCCGGGGCCGCGAGCGTGGCGAGCCGGGCGCGCCAGCGCGCGAGCACGAGGGCCTCCGACCAGCCGGCGCGCGACACCGCCGCGGCGAACGGCTCCGGACGCCACACCAGTGACCGACGCAGAGCGACCAGGCCCGCCAGGCCCAGGCGTCGCTCCAGCACCGCACAGGCCAGCCACGAGGCCTCGTAGGCAGCCTCCAGCTCGGTGCCCGGGCCAGCGAAGTCGGCGTCGGTCGGAAGCCCCTCCGGCACGCCACGGCGGCGGATCTGCGCGGCCACGGCGTCGGTCCTGCCTGGCAGCCCCAGCCCGCGCAGGGCGACCAGGTCGGCGAACCCCTCGCTGAGCCAGCGCGGCTCCGGGGAGACGACGTCGCGGACGGCCACGTGGACCGCCTCGTGGGCGAGGACCACCGCCAGCCCGGTCCGGTCCATCCGGCCACGCTGGTCCGGGTTGACCACGATCCGCAGGGCGGCGTCGCTGCCGGCTCCGCCGTCCGCGGTGGTCGTCACCGCCGCCAACGCCGCGAACTCCCCCGGCCGACCGCCCAGCAGCTCGTCGTACGTCGACGCGTCCGGGGGGACCTCGACCACGAGGACGGACGCCCCGCCCAGCACCCGGTCGACCGCGGCCCGGGCACGACGGGTGGCCGCCACCAGTTCCCCCGGAGGCGACCCGTCCGCCGTCACGACCTGCCAGCCCGTCCCCCGCGTGGCCTGCAGCGGAGCGGACAGCCACCACACCTGGGCCGGCCGGGCGGGCAGGTCGGCCACGACGGCCCGACCGTCGAGCATCGCGAGCGACACCGGCACGGTGGCGACGGCCGTGCCCACCGCGTGACCGCTGGGGCGCCAGCGGACCTCCCAGGAGCCGCCCGCCGCGGCTGCGGCTCCGCCGGCTGCCCGGTAGGCCAGCTCGATGTCCCGCAACCGCAGCGCCTCGGCGTTGGCGGCCATCATCCGGAGCCGCCGGCGAGCGTCGGCCGCCTCAGGAGCGGCCAGCGCCCCCGCCGCGCCGACGTCGCCGGTGCGCAGCGCCTCGGCGAACGCGGCCGTGGTCCGGTCGACAGCCACCGCGCTGACCGCCGCTGACGAGGACGCGCCCGCGTCGGGCCGCGGCGTGGACGCCTCCGAGCAGCCCGTCAGGGCAGCGAGCGCCAGGGCCCCGACCAGCAGGGCGCCGGTCGCCCGACGCCGGGGCCGAGAGCCGGACGTGAGCGTCAGCCCGGGCGCACCGCGCCGGCGAACGGCATGGAGTAGAGACCCGCCACGCGGACGCCGGAACCCGGGTTGGCGGCGTGGACGATCATCCCGTTGCCGATGTAGATCCCCACGTGACTGATCGGGCTGTAGTAGAAGACCAGGTCACCCGGACGCAGCGCGCTGGCGGGGATGCGCGGGCCGGAGCCGAACTGGGCGCTGGAGGAGTGCGGAAGGCCGACACCGGCCTGTCCCCAGGCCACCATGGTCAGCCCGGAGCAGTCCCAGGCGTTGGGACCGGCCGCGCCGTAGACGTAGGCGTCGCCGACCTGGGCCAGCGCGAAGCGGACCGCAGCGGCACCGCGACCCGTGGCCGGGATGTTGGCCGGGACGCGGGTGACGCCGGCGCTGCGGGAGGCGATCTCCTCGCGCTCCTTCTCCTTGAGGTCGGCCAGCAGCGACTTGGCCTGCTCGAGCTTCTTGTCGACCGCGGCCTTCGCGTCGGCGGCCGCGCGCTCGGCGGCGGCGATCTCGGCGGTGCGCGCCTGCGTCGCCTCTTCACGGATCTTCAGCGCCTTGAGCTCGGTCGTGTAGTCGGCGTAGATGCCGCTCTGGAGGACGTTGAACTCTGCCGCGGTCGAGAGCTGGCTGAGGAACGCCGAGGGGTCCTCGGCGAGGACGACCTGACCGACCGTGGAGAGGTCCTGCCCCTGGTAGGCCCGCACGATGGAGCCCTCGACCTGGGTCTGCACCGACCCCAGCCGGTGGGACTGGCGGCGCTCGTCGGCACGCAGACCGCGAAGGTCGCGGCGCAGGTCACGCAGCTGCAGCTGGACGTCGTGATAGCGCTCCTGCGCCTGCTCCGCCTCGTGGTAGAGGGTGTCGACGCGGGTCTGCACCTCGTCGATGTCGGGCTCGGCGTAGGACGGGTTGGAGCCCGCCAGGCTCATGCCCAGCAGGAGGGCGCCACCGCCGAGGAGGGCTGCGAGTCGGTTCCGGCCTCGAGACACGAGCGGACGTTCTCCCTTGGTTCAGTCGGACGTCTACCGGGTGAGCTGACGGGTGCGGGCTCGACCTGCCCGTCGCCTCGTCCTCGACGGCACTCACTGTGCCGCCGCCTGGAGGCGATTGACCCCAGAGGGTTGGTTCCCCGGCTCCGCCTGCTGGTCGTCCCCCCGACCGGCTGACGGACTCGACGCGGCAGCCGCGCAAACCTGTCTGGTCCACTTCCACGGCCACCTGCCGACCGAGGGTAGCGGTGGCGGCCGAGCGTCGCCAACTCCTCGGCGGTCTGGACCGGCGTTTCCCGGACCACGCGGTCGGGTCGCGTCACGTCAGCCCCTCCGGCCCCTTCCGCCTCATTCCCGGCGCGGTCGGGGCCCAGCGTTCACGCCGACTCGATCACCGGCGGCGGGACCGACTCCACCATCCGCAGCGGCGGAACCAGGCCACCGGCCGCCAGCACGTCGAGCGCGCGGCACTGGTCGTCGTCGAAGGTCAGCTCGTCGGGCGGCCCGAGCAGCACGGTGACCACGCAGTCGTGGCAGGCCGGGCCGCGCAGGATGCAGTGGTCGCAGTCGATCCGTGTCGTCATGACCCCGAGGCTGCCAGCCGGCACCGACAGCCCGCGCGAGCCGGCGCACGCCGGCTCACCCGGTCGACTCCCCCGCCCCCGGGTCGTCCCCGGCCACCGCGGCCTCCGCGCGGGTCACGAGCTCGATGGCGTCGCTGCGACCACACCACCGGCAGGCGACCGCCTCGACCGTCTCGTGGCGCAGGGTGGAGTCCTCGACGACCGGCGTCGCCGGCGAGGTCGAGGTGCCAGTACTCCGTGGTGCGGCGGGTGCGGGTGACGTCGAAGCGGGTGAGGTTGCCGCAGCCGCCGCAACGCCACCGGTGCGTGCCGTCGGGGAGCGCGGTGACCATGGCCGCAGCCTAGTGGGGTCCCGGGTCCGGGGCCCGCGCGTCGTCCCGGAACTGTCGGCGCGCGACCGTAGCGTCGGCGACATGACCCCGGTCGTCCCTGGCTGCCACCCGGTGGGAGGCGCAGCGCAGCTTCGACGAGCTGGGGCGGCCGCTGCGCGACCTCACCTTCTGCGTCGTCGACCTCGAGACCACCGGCGGCTCGGCCGCAGGCCGGCTCGCATGATCACCGAGATCGGCGCGGTCAAGGTCCGCGGCGGCGAGGTGCTCGGCGAGTTCCAGACCCTGGTCAACCCGCGCACCGAGATCCCGGCGTTCATCGCCGTGCTGACCGGCATCACCAACTCGCATGGTGGCCGACGCACCGCCGATCGAGTCGGCGCTGCCGGCGTTCCTCGAGTTCGCCGCCGGCTGCGTGCTGGTCGCCCACAACGCGCCGTTCGACGTCGGCTTCCTGCGGCACTTCGCCGCGCGAGCAGGGCCGGCCCTGGCCGGGCTTCGAGGTGCGTCGACACCGCCAAGCTCGCGCGCCGCGTGTGACGCGCGACGACGCCCCCAACTGCAAGCTCGTCGTCGCTGGCCAGGGTGTTCCGCTCCGACGACCACCCCCAACCACCGCGCGCTGTCCGACGCCCGGGCCACCGTCGACGTGCTGCACGGGCTGATGGAGCGGCTCGGCGGCCTCGGGCGTCCACACGCTCGAGGAGCTGCAGACCTTCTCCTCACGGGTCAGCCACGGCCCAGCGCCGCAAGCGTCACCTCGCCGAGGGCCTCCCCCACGCCCCGGGCGTCTACCTCTTCCGCGACGACGAGCGAGCGGGTGCTCTACGTCGGCACCTCCCGCGACCTGCGCAGCCGGGTCCGCACCTACTTCACCGCGTCCGAGACCCGCTCCCGGATGGGCGAGATGGTCGGCCTCGCCGAGTCGGTGACCGGCATCGAGTGCGCCACGCCGCTGGAGGCCGAGGTGCGCGAGCTGCGGCTGATCGCCGAGCACAAGCCGCGCTACAACCGCCGCTCGCGGTTCCCGGAGAAGATCCACTTCGTCAAGCTCACCCGCGAGCCGTGGCCCCGGCTGTCGCTGGTGCGCGCGGGTGCTCGACGACGACGCCGACTACCTCGGCCCGTTCTCGTCCCGCAAGGTCGCCGAGCAGTGCCTGGCCGCGCTGCACGACACCTTCCCGGTGCGCCAGTGCAGCGACCGGCTGCCGCCGTCAGCCGTCGCGGGCGCCGTGCGTCCTGGCCGAGATGGGCCGCTGCCTGTCCCCCTGCGACGGCAGCGCCGACGCAGACGACGTACGCCGCCGTGGTCGGCCGCTGCGCGACACGCTGCTGCGCCGACCCGGACGAGGTCGTCGACGCGCTCAACCGCCGGATGGCCGGCGCTCGCCGACGACGAGCGCTTCGAGGAGGCCGGCATCCACCGCGACCGGCTCGGCGCGTTCGTCCGGGCAGCCGCGCGCACCCAGCGGCTCGCGGCGCTGACCCGGCTGCCCGGAGATCGTCGCCGCCCGCCGCGACGACCGCGGCCGGTGGGCGGTCCACGTCGTCCGCCACGGGCGGCTGGCCGCCGCCGGGCGTGATCCCGCCGGGCGCCGACGCCCACCAGTTCGTCGCCGAGCTGCGGGCCAGCGCGGAGACCGTGAGCGGCGGCCCCGGTCCGGTGCCCGCCGCGACGCGCCGAGGAGAGCGAGCGGATCCTGCGCTGGCTGGAGTCCCCCGGCGTCCGGCTGGTCGACGTCGACGGCGAGTGGAGCTGCCCGTCCACGCGGAGCCGGCCGGCACCTCGCCGGGCAGGATGCCCTGCGCCGCTCGCAGGACCGCCTGGCGCCCTTCGACGAGCCCGGCACGAGCCGCACCGTGCACCGCCCGGTCCGTCGCTGGCTAGGCTCTGACCTGTGATCACCGCCATCGTGTTCGTGAAGGCCGACGTCGCGCGCATCCCCGAGGTCGCGGAGGCGATCGCCGCGCTCGACGGGGTCAGCGAGGTCTACTCCGTCACCGGCCAGATCGACCTGATCGCCCTGGTCCGGGTGCGTCACCACGACGAGGTGGCCGCCGTGGTCGCCGACCGGCTCAACAAGGTCGACGGGGTCACCGCCACCGAGACCCACATCGCGTTCCGGGCCTACTCTCGGCACGACCTGGAGTCCGCCTTCTCCGTCGGCCTGGACTGACTCCCGCTTCGCCCGTCGTCGGGCATCGAGCCGACGCCTCGGACCGGTCGGTCACACTTTGTGCGTTCCCCCACGCGAGGCGGCCCGCGGGACTTACGGTGCAGGCGACCTGCCGACACTCCCAGGAGCCGACCGTGCCTCAGGCCACCCCCCTTTCCTTGCGCCGCGCCGCCCAGACGGGCGCCGGCGCCGTGGCGGTCGCCGCGATGAGCCTCTCCCTCCTGAGCACCCCGGCCGCAGCCGCGGTCAACGCACCGGAGAACCTGCAGGCGACCGGCGTGCCCGTCCTTTCGTGGGACCGCCCGTCCGGCGCGGTCCGCTACGAGGTGCAGCTCGACAACGACCCGTCCTTCGACTCACCCGAGTTCACCTCCCGCACGGTCAGCACCCGCGCGGTGCCGACGAAGGCGGTGGCCGGCGGGACGCAGTACTGGCGGGTCCGCTCGTTCAACGCCAGCGGCTCCGCCTCGCCGTGGACCAACGCCGAGTTCGAGGCCGCTCCCCCGGGCGTGCCGAGCGGCCTCGCCCCTGACGGGGACGTCCTCCAGCAGCCCGAGGAGCCGCCGGTCCTCTCGTGGACGGGCATCCCTGGCGCGACGTCGTACGTCGTCGAGGTCGACGCCGACTCCGACTTCATCGGCGCGGACACCTACACGACCCAGACCACCAGCCTGGTCGTGCCGGAGCCGCTCGAGGCCGGCGACTACTGGTGGCGGGTGACCGCGACCCAGAGCAAGGACGTCCAGTCGCAACCGTCGATCCCGGCCACGTTCGACATCGAGCCGCTGCGGCCGGTGGAGCTGACCAGCCCGGCGGACAGCCCCGACACCGAGGTCGAGGACGTCGTCCTCGACTGGGAGCCGGTGGCCGGGGCGAAGTGGTACCAGCTGCGGGTCGCGCGCGACGCCGACTTCAACACCATCGTGGACGACCAGGCCACCGTGTTCGGCACCAGCTACTCGCCGCCGACCACCTACAACAACGCGCAGTACTACTGGCAGGTCCGAGCCGTCGACATGGCCGGCAAGCCCACGCCGTGGACGACCGTGCAGAACAGCTTCGCCCGCGTCTGGCCCGACACGCCCGAGCCGGTATGGCCGCTGGGCGACGTCGGTGCCCCCGAGCTGTTCAACGGCGAGCCCTACTTCCAGTGGACTCCCGTCCAGCACGCGAGCTACTACCAGCTGCAGGTCGGTGGCGACCCCAACTTCTCGCCCGGCACCTACTCCGAGTGCCTCACCGCCGGCACGACGTACACGATCGGCAACATCGTCGTGAGCGGCGGCACGCGGGGCAACGAGAACTGCGACGTCACGGCAGGCGGCCTGACCTACTGGCGGGTGCGGGCGCTGGACCGCCCCTACTCCGACAACGGGACGGGCGTCCAGGGCCTCTACTCCCCCACCCAGGCGGTCGTCTGGGAGGACCCCTACATCACCTCGCTCTCGCCCGACGGCGACGTCGTCGACCTCCCGCTGCTGTCCTGGACGGGCGAGCGCGAGGCCGAGAGCTACACCGTGCGCGTCAAGAACCACCTGGGCAGCACCGTGCAGACCAAGACGACCTACTCCACGTCGTTGGTGCCGATGGGGTCCAAGCTCGCCCCGGGCGACTACACCTGGACGGTCACCGCGACCACCACCGCCGGTCGGTCCTCGCTGATCCACGGCGGGTCGTTCACCCTGACCGGCGACGTGCCCACCACCGGCGCCGCCCCCCTCACCCCGCTCACCGGGCTGTCGACGGACGCCGCCACCATCAAGGCGCCCGTGCTGTCGTGGGAGCCGCACCCCGACGCCGACTACTACCGGGTGCAGATCGGGTCAGCCGTCACCGGCAACTGGTACACCCACACCAACACCGACATCATCGACCAGAGCGTGGGCTACCCCGCGGTCGTGGACACCTCGAAGCGGTTCTTCGCCCCTGGCGACTACCTCTGGACCGCGGGGGCCTACAGCAACGCCGAGGGCTACCTCGGCAGCACCGAGATCGAGACGTTCCACATCGCCGGCTTCGCGCCGGTGGTGGGTCAGTCGATCGCCATCGAGGGCGGCACACTCGACGCCGGCGCGGGCTGCACGGCCCACCTCGACGGCGACGGCGTCAGCGGCGCGCAGTGCGACAACGTGCCGACCAGCCCGGTGCTGTCGTGGGACGCGCAGCCCGGCATGTCGCACTACCTGGTGTACGTGTCGCGCGACTCCAGCTTCACCAACCTGCTCGAGACGACCATCCCGGGCAGCACCGGCAGCCGCTACGCCCTGACGCTCTCGAACACGGAGGCGACCTACCCCGACAGCCAGGCGGGCAAGTCCTACTTCTGGTTCATCCGCCCCTGCAAGGCGATCAACTACTGCGGCCCCAACCCGATCTCCACCACCGGCACGGCCACCAACGCGTTCCGCAAGCTGTCCCCCCCGGTGCAGCTGATCGGCCCCGAGGACGACCCGGACGTGGCCGAGCCCAACCTGGACACCGGCGAGGTCACCTTCACCTGGGAGGACTACTTCGACACCGCCCAGGCGACGTCGTGGGACGAGACGGGTGAGGCGGACCCCGAGGCTGCGCTCCGCTACCGGATCCAGGTCGCCGACAACCCGAGCTTCAGCTCGCCGCTCGACAACAAGTACGTCGACCAGGCGACCTACACCGCGCCCGACAAGCTCTACCCCGAGGGCCAGCTGTTCTGGCGGGTGCAGGCGATCGACGGCGACAGCAAGGGCCTCGCCTGGTCGGAGACCCGGACGTTCGTGAAGCAGAGCCCCACCGTGCCGCTCACCTTCCCGATCGACGACGACGTCGTGTCCGGCACCGCGGCGCTCCGCTGGGAGCCGCAGCCGTTCAACTCGTCGTACCGCGTCGAGGTCTACAAGAACAACGACCTGACGTTCTCCGCGGCCAACCGGCTGTTCTTCAAGGACGTGACCGCTGCCGCGTACTCGTGGGACCAGCCGATCCCCGCCGCTTCCAAGGCCTATGTCTGGCGGGTCCGCGGCAAGGACTCGAAGAACAACTGGCTGCCCTGGTCGCAGCACGGGCGCTTCTTCTCGACGGGCAACTCGCCGTCGCTGCTGGCCCCCGACGACGGCGTGGCCCAGGATCCGATCGGTTCCCTGTTCGAGTGGACCTCCGTCGACGGTGCCGCGAAGTACGAGCTCGAGGTGAAGAACGGCGGCACCGCCTGGCTCCGCGCCACGACGGTGGCGACAGCCTTTGCGCCGGTGATCGCGGTGCGGGACGGCACGCACACCTGGAAGGTGACGGCGTTCGACGCCCGCAACAACGTGGTCGGCACGTCTGGAAGCCGCACCTTCGTCGTGGACGCCTCGCCGCCCACGATCATCAAGAAGACGCCGACGACCAACCCCAAGGCCACCGCCAACTTCGTGGTCAAGTTCAGCGAGCCGGTCAAGAACGTGAACGGCAAGTCGTTCAAGCTCTACCTCAAGGGCAAGCGCTCCAAGCTCGCCGCGAAGGTGACCATGAACGCCGCGCGCACGAAGGCGACGCTGAACCCGAAGAACAACCTGAAGCGGGGCAAGACCTACCTCGTCAAGGTGACCTCCAGGATCAAGGACGACAGCGGCAACCGGCTGAAGGGGACCTCCTGGCAGGTGACCCGGCGGTAGCCTGGTCCGTCGTGACCCTGATCGCGGACTACTGGCTCGACCTGCTCGGCTGGGGCGGCAGCGCGCTCCTGGTGTTCTCGCTGCTGCAGACCCGGGTGCTGCGGTTCCGGGTGCTCAACCTGCTGGCCTGCGTGGTGCTGGTGGTGTTCAACTGGCTGCTCAGCGTCTGGCCGATGGTCGGGATGAACCTCGTGCTGTGCGCGATCAACCTGTGGTTCATCGTGCGGCTGCTCCGCGAGCGGCACGACGAGGCGGTCTTCGAGGTCCTCGAGGTGTCACCCAGCGACGAGTACCTCCGCCACGTGCTGCGGGTGCACCAGGCCGACATCCTCCGCTATCAGCCGGACCTGGTGTTCGACCCGGGCGCCGAGCGGCAGCACGCCTTCCTGGTGCAGCGGGCCGACGAGACCGTCGGGGTGGTGTTGATGCGCGTCGAGGGTGACGAGGGACGGGTGCTGCTCGACTACGTCACGCCGCGGTTCCGCGACTTCTCCCCCGGCGAGTTCGTGTGGCGGCGCAGCGGCGTGCTGCGCCGGCTCGGACTGCGGCGGGTCGTCACGCCGCCCGGCATGGTGGCGCCGTACTACGACCGGATCGGCTTCCGGCGTGTGGGCGACGCCTACGCGCTGGAGGTCTGAGAGGCCGCGACCCAGCGGTCGAGCGTGGCGGCGGCGGCGCCGGAGTCGAGGGCCTCGGTCGCCCTGGCGATCCCGGCGGCCAGCGCGCTCCTCCAGCGCGCCGCGGCTCGGCGGTCGTAGACCGCGAGCGCCGCCCCGGCGTTGAGGAGTACGGCGTCGCGCACCGGGCCCGGCTCGCCCGCCGAGCAGCCGGCGTACGACCTCGGCGTTGTGGGCGGCGTCGCCGCCGCGCAGGTCGCCTCGGTGGTGGCCGGCGCGATGCCGAGCCGCGCCGGGTCGACGCGTGGCCTGCTCGACCACCTCGCCGTCGTGCACGCGTCCACACCGACGAGGTCGTCGTGGTGGTCAGCTCGTCGAGCCCGTCGTCGCCGCGGAAGACCCAGGCATCGACACCGCGGCGCGGCGAACACGCCCGGCCATGACCGGCGCCATCCGCGGGTCGGCGCAGCCGATCGCCTGCGCCGCGGGCCGGGCCGGGTTGGCCAGCGGGCCGAGGAAGTTGAAGGTCGTGCCGATGCCGAGCTCGCGACGCGGCACGGCGGCGTGCCGCAGGGCGGGGTGGAAGGCGGCCGCGAAGCAGAAGGTGATGCCGGCCTCGTCGACGACCGCCGCGACCCGCGTCGGGCGGCAGGTCGAGCCGGATGCCGAGCGCCTCGAGCACGTCGGCGCGTGCCGGACTGCGACGACGCCGACCGGTTGCCGTGCTTGACCACCCGGGCGCCGGCACCGGCGGCCACGATCGCCGCCATCGTCGAGATGTTGACCGACATCGAGCGGTCGCCGCCGGTGCCGACGACGTCGAGCAGCCGCCCGGGCACCGAGATCGGCGTGGCGCTGCGGCGAGCATCGCCTCGACCAGGCCGGTGACCTCGTCGATGGTCTCGCCCTTGGCGCGCAGCGCGACGGCGAAGCCGGCGATCTGGGCGGGGGTGGCCTCGCCGGCCGAGCACCTCGCCCATCGCCCAGGCGGTCTGGGCGGCGTCGAGGTCGGCGCCGGCGACGAGGGCGCTCGAGGACCTCCGGCCAGCTGTGGGTCACGGCGTCACGGGGCTCAGGCGGGCACCCGCGAGCGCAGCAGCGCGACGACGGCCTCGGCCAGCCGGATCGGGTCGATCGGGTGCGGCACGGCGGCCTCGGCGCGCGACCAGGTGGCCAGCCAGGCGTCCTGCGGACGGCCGGTCAGCACCAGGACCGGCGGGCAGCTGGTAGATCTCGTCCTTGAGCTGCTTGGCGATGCCCATGCCGCCGGCGGGCACGGCCTCGCCGTCGAGGATCGCCAGCGTCGATGCCGCCGGCGTCCATGTTCTGGATGACGACCGGCTCGGTCGCGACCTCGACGTACTCGAGCTCGGGCAGGTCCGGGTGCGGCCGGCGGCCCAGGGCGAGGATCACCTGCTGGCGGGTGTTCACGTCGTCGCTGTAGACGAGCACCTTCAGCGGGGTGCTCGACGGAGTCGTCGCATCGGTCACGGGGCGATGCTACCGCCACCGGGCGGTCCGCCGCCTGCGGCACCGCCTTCGCGGCGGCCTCCAGCCGGTCCAGGCGGCGGTCCTCGCGCGCCGCCTCCTTCATCGAGGCACGCACCCACTGGGTGAACAGCACCGCGAAGAACACGCAGGCCCGACCAGGTCGCCGGAGCCCCACAGGATCCCGCCGGCGAGGTGCTGGTCGTCGAGCGGCGTCGGGCAGCCAGGCGCCCATCGGGCCCTCGCGCAGGGCGGCGTAGTAGCTCGCCGCCGATCAGCCGTGGTCGAGTCCATGATCGTGACGCCCAGGAAGGCGTGGAACGGCAGCGTCAGCACGACCAGCAGCATCCGGAACGGGTAGCTCACCCGGCCGGGCACCGGGTCGACGCCCATCAGCGGCCAGAAGAACAGCGACCCGACCAGCACCAGGTGGACGTGCATCATCTCGTGGACGTACGTCGAGCTCAGCGATCGCGTCGTACCACCCGGTGAAGTAGAGCGCCCACGGCGAGAGCGACGAAGAGCGCGAAGGTCAGCGGCGGGAACGACAGCACCCTGGCCGACCCGCGAGTGCAGCACCGCCAGCAGCCAGCGCCGCGGGCCGGCGGGCAG
Organism: uncultured Actinomycetota bacterium; assembly: GCA_963719955.1. GTDB lineage: Bacteria > Actinomycetota > Actinomycetes > Propionibacteriales > Nocardioidaceae > Nocardioides. The sequence goes on from CAVRDV010000002.1 coordinate 2,185,960, forward strand.
GGTGCGCAGCGCCAGCGTCACCGGCGCGCCGAGCGCGAGCGCCAGCGGCACCACCATCGACAGCACCATGTGCTGGACCATGTGGACGCTCAGCAGCGTGGTGTCGTACGCCGCCAGCCCGCGACTGGGTCGCGAAGCACGAACGCCCCCATGCCGACGACGACGAAGGCGAGCGTCCGCGCCCAGCGGCCAGCGGTCGCCCGCGGCGGCGCAGCGTCCACACCCCGAGGAGGTAGAGACCGACGACCCAGACGGTCACGACGAACAGCCACGGGTCGAGCCCCCAGTCGGTGAACACCCGGTCCGAGGGTGAACGGCGGGAGGTCCGGAGGCGTCGGCGGCCCACGAGTCGTCAGCACGTCTGCGAACAATATGTCTCACGAACACAGGGGGTCGGGGTGCCCTCGTCCGCCGGTCTACGACCATAATGACTCACGTGGCGACAGCATCTGCGATCCCGGCTTCCCGCCTGCACGGGCATCACGACCGACCCAGCATGGTCAGCGTCGGCACGATCATCTGGCTCTCCAGCGAGCTGATGTTCTTCGCGGCGCTGTTCGCGGCGTACTTCACGATCCGCTCGGTGAGCCCCGAGCTGTGGGCCGCAGGAGACCGAGCAGCTCAACGTCCCGTTCGCCGACGGTCAACACCACGATCCTGGTGCTGTCGTCGGTCACCTGCCAGCTCGGCGTCTTCGCGGCCGAGCGCGGCCAGGTCGGCCGCACCGGCTCGGTGCTCCAAGGTCGAGCGGCTGGGGCCTGCGCGAGTGGTTCATCCTCACCTACGTCATGGGCGCGGTCTTCATCGGCGGCCAGGCACTCGAGTACGCCGAGCTGATCCAGGAGGGCGTGACCATCCCGGACTCCGCCTACGGCACGATGTTCTACCTCGACCACCGGCTTCCACGGCCTGCACGTGACCGGCGGCCTGATCGCCTTCCTGTTCGTGCTCGGCCGCACGTTCCTGGCCACGCAAGTTCACCCACGAGCAGGCCGTCAGCGCCATCGTCGTGTCCTACTACTGGCACTTCGTCGACGTGGTCTGGATCGGCCTGTTCGCCACGATCTACCTCATCAAGTAGACCGCACCGCAGCACCGACCGACAACACGGCAAGGACTCGAACGTGCGTCTCCTGAACCGCTCCGCTGGTCGGCTCTCCCGGCACCGCCGGAGCCCGCTGGCCGGCGCTGGTCGTCATGCTGCTCGGCCTGCTGCTGACCGGCGGCCTCTACTCCGCTGCTCGCGCCCGCGCCAGGCGCAGCAGACCGTCAGCGCCGACGAGCAGGTCGCCCAGGGCCGCGAGCTGTTCCTCGTCGGCTGCTCCTTCTGCCACGGCCAGAACGGCGAGGGCGTGCGCACCGACCGACGGCAACCAGCTCGGCCCCTCGCTGGTCGGCGTCGGCGCCGCCGCGGTCGACTTCCAGGTCGGCACCGGCCGGATGCCGATGGCCCAGCCCGGCCAGCAGGCGCCGGCGCAAGGAGGTCGTCTACACCGACGAGGAGATCGCCGCCCTGGCGGCGTACGTCGCCTCGCTCGGCCCCGGCCCGGCCATCCCCGACGAGTCCGACTACTCCCTCGACGGGCTTTCGCGAGGAGGAGCGCGAGGAGGCGATCGCCCGCGGCGGCCAGATCTTCCTCACCAACTGCACCGCCTGCCACAACTTCGACGGCTCCGGCGGCGCGATGCCGCGCGGCGGCTACGCCCCGACGCTCGACAAGGCCGCCGAGCAAGCACATCTACGAGGCCCTGCTGACCGGCCCCGCAGCAGATGCCGACCTTCTCCAACGGCAACCTGTCGCCCGACGAGAAGCGCGACGTGATCGCCTACCTCATAGTCGATCGCGGAGATGCCCGAGTACGGCGGCTTCAGCCTCGGCGCGCTCGGCCCGGTGACCGAGGGCCTGTTCGCCTGGCTCGTCGGCATCGGCGCGCTGGTCGGCGTCGCCGTCTGGATCGCCGCGCACACGACCCGGACGGCCAAGGAGAAGGTGGACGCGTGAGCTCGCACGACGACAACCTGCCCGACGGTCCTCGAGGCGCGACCCCGATCGCCGACCCCGGGCTGCCCGAGCACGAGTGGCGACCGACCGACGTCGACCCGCCAGGCGAGCGCGCGCCGAGCGGCAGGTGGCGCGTCTGTTCGTGGCTGTCGATGGTCTGCACGGTGCTGTTCGTGGTCGTCCTACTTCGCCTTCGCCGTCGGCGAGGACCCCGACACGTTCCTGGGCCTGGGCGCCTCCACCCTCGCTCTGGGGCTGACCCTGGGCATCGCGCTGCTGTGCGATCGGCATCGGCATCATCCAGTGGGCGCGCAAGCTGATGGGCGACCACGAGATCGTCGAGTACCGCCACCCGGCCGCGCTCCTCCGACGAGGACCGCGAGGCGACGCTCGCCGCGCTCGGCGACGGGCGCCGAGGAGTCCGGCATCGGCCGGCGTCCGCTGATCCGCAACACGCTGCTCGGCGCGATGGGCCTGCTCGGCCTGCCCGCCGATCATCGCGCTGCGCGACCTCGGCACCGCTGCCGGGCGACGCGCTGGAGCACACCGTCTGGAGCCAAGGGCATGCGCGTGGTCCGCGACGTCGTCGGCACCCCGATCAAGGCCTCCGAGCTCGAGGTCGGCGACCTGGTCAACGCCGCAGCCCGAGGCGCTGTTCAACGGCGGTCCCGAGGACGGCGAGCCCGATCGAGGGCGTGGAGGTCCAGATCGAGAAGTCCAAGGCCTCGGTCATCCTGGTCCGGATGGAGCCCGACGACATCATCCCCGGCCGAGGGCCGCGAGGACTGGTCGGTCGACGGCATCCTCTGCTACTCCAAGATCTGCACCCACGTCGGCTGCCCGATCTCCCTGTACGAGCGCACGACCGCACCACGTGCTGTGCCCCTGCCACCAGTCGACGTTCGACCTCGCCGACTCGGCTCAGGTCGTCTTCGGTCCCGCTGCCCGCGCCCTGCCCCAGCTGCCGCTGGCCGTCGACGACGAGGGCTACCTCGTCGCGCAGAGCGACTTCAACGAACCCGTCGGACCCAGCTACTGGGAGCGTGACTCCGGATGAGCATCGACACCAGCAAGGTCGCCGACAGCAACCGCGACGACGCCGGCCACCGCGAGCAAGCCCGGCAAGGTCGGCGCGGCCGCCACCTGGGCCGACGAGCGTCTCGGCCTGGCCAGCGCTCGCGAAGAAGAACCTGCGCAAGGTCTTCCCCGACCACTGGTCGTTCATGCTCGGCGAGATCGCGCTGTGGAGCTTCGTGGTCCTGCTGCTCACCGGCGTCTTCCTCACGCTGTGGTTCAACCCGAGCATGGGCGAGATCACCTACGACGGCTCCTACGCCCAGCTGCGCGGCATCCAGATGTCCGAGGCCTACGCCTCGACGCCTGAACATCTCCTTCGACGTCCGCGGCGGCCTGCTGATGCGGCAGATGCACCACTGGGCGGCGATGCTCTTCGTCGCCGCGATGATGGTGCACCTGCTGCGCGTCTTCTTCACCGGCGCCTTCCGCAAGCCGCGCGAGCTCAACTGGGTGATCGGCTCCCTGCTGCTGCTGCTCGGCACGCTCGAGGGCTTCACCGGCTACTCGCTGCCCGACGACCTGCTCTCCGGCACCGGCGTCCGGGCCGCCGACGGGTTCATGAAGTCGATCCCGGTGGTCGGCACCTACATGTCGTTCTTCCTCTTCGGCGGCGAGTTCCCCGGGCGAGTCGATCATCCCGCGCCTCTACACCGTCCACGTCCTGCTGATCCCCGGCCTGCTGCTGGCGCTGATCGCCGCCCACATGCTGCTGCTCGTCTACCACAAGCACACGCAGTGGCCCGGCCCCGGCCGCACCGAGCAGAACGTCGTCGGCTACCCGATGCTGCCGGTCTACATGGCCAAGGCCGGTGGGTTCTTCTTCATCGTGTTCGGCGTCGACCGCCCTGATGGGTGGCCTGCTGACCATCAACCCGGTCTGGAAGTACGGCCCCTACGACCCGTCCAAGGTGACGGCGGGCTCCCAGCCCGACTGGTACATGGGCTGGCCCGACGGCGCGCTGCGCATCATGCCCGGGTGGGAGACCCATGCCTTCGGCTACACGCTCTCCTGGAACGTGTTGCTGCCGATCATCGTGCTGCCGGGTCTGATGTTCACGATCCTGATGCTGCTGCCGTTCATCGAGGCGTGGATCACCGGCGACAAGCGCGAGCACCACCTGCTCCAGCGTCCGCGCAACGCTCCGACCCGCACCGCGACCGATGGTCGCGCTGATGACGTTCTACGGCCTGCTCTGGGCCGCCGGCGGCAACGACATCATCGCGACGCAGTTCGATCTGAGCATCAACCAGATCACCTACTTCATGCGCGTCGCGGTGTTCATCGGGCCGCTGATCGCGTTCTGGATCACGCGCCGCTGGTGCATCTCGCTGCAGCGTCACGACAACGAGAAGCTGCTGCACGGCTACGAGACCGGCATCATCATGCGCTCCGCCGAGGGCGGCTACTCCGAGCGGCACCTGCCGATCAGCGAGACGTCGGCCTACACCCTCACCGCGCGCGAGCGCGACGAGGTCCACGAGCCGGAGTCGGAGACCGACGACAACGGCGTGGCCGCCCCCGGCTCCCGCAAGGAGCGGCTGCGCAGCCAGGCTCTCGGCGCTGATGTACGCCGACAACGTGCAGAAGCCGACCCGCGAGGAGCTCGAGGAGGCCCACCACCACGCCGAGCACGAGCACGAGCTCGAGGCCGGCCTGGACCACCCTGCCGACGGCCACCAGTTCGACGGCCACAACCTCCACGAGGTCTCCGACGAGCCGTTGCGCCCCGGCCACTGAGGGCAACGCGTCGCGGATTTCGCGGCGACGCGTCGCAGATCTCGCGCTGACGCGTCGCGGATTTCCGGCTGACGCGTCGCGGATTTCGCCGGCTGCCGTCGAGTCAGGCGATGTGGTCGTTGATCCAGTACGACGGCCGGGCCACGCGCGCCCGGGCCTGAGCCACTCCCTCGCGGAGCAGGCGTTCGACCGTCGTCGTCTCCCCGGCCAGGTGCTCCTTTCGGACGACGACGATGGTGAAACCCAACTTGTCGCGGATCCACGCCCGTCGCTCGATGTCGTGGACCGCCTGGTCGTCGCCGTGCCACGCCGCGCCGTCGTACTCCGCCGCGAACCGCGGACGCCAGACGCCGAGGTCGAGGAAGAACCAGCCGACCGGCCCCGCGACCTCGAGCTGTGGCTCGGGAGCAGGCAGACCCCCACAGTCGAGCCACCTCAGACGCAGGATGCTCTCGCCCGGAGACTGGGCACGCCCGTCGGCGAGCGGCGCCAGCTCGCGGAGCTGACACACGCCGCGAAAACCACGGAAACGCTCGACCTCGGCGCACAGCCGCGGCACGGTCAGGGTCGTGTCGCGGATCAGGCCATCCAGCGCAGCGACCGCCTGGTCGCGCGTGAGCAGACGACCCAGATCGCACGCCGTGCGCACCGGGGTAGTCACCCGGACCCCCTGGAACTCCACGACGTCGGCATCGCGCAGCTCGCGCGAGCCGCTGGCGACCAGGGCGTTGCGTAGCCGGTAGCCGCGCGGACGGAAGACAGACACGCGCGGCACGACTCGATGGTCGTCCGCTGCCAGCACCATGGACACGCCCCACAGCCAGGCGGCGGTCCGGTCTGTGACCACGGCGTCCGGAGGTACGACGAGCCGGAGGCACGCGAGGCGAAGCTCGAGGGAGTCCTGAAGCCGCTGCGAGTGATAGACGCCGACCAGCGGCCGGCAGAGCGCCCCGCTGCCCACCAGCCACGCCAGATGGCGGTCGGCGACTCCGCTTTCCAGGGCCTCGGAGCGGGTGAAGGGCCGGTCGCCAGGCAGTTCTGCCAACGCCTGCAGCGCCCGGGAGGATGGCTCGTCCGTCCGGCTCATGGAGCGAGCATCGTCCCGATCCGGGAGCCTCGCCACCGCGGCGCCGGTCACCTGTGGAGAAGTCCGGTTCGCCGGCGACAACCGCGACGCGTCAACCCGACAACAGCGACGCCTCAGCGCGACAACCGCGACGCCTCGGCCTAGAGGGCGGAGCCCTCGCGGTAGTCGGCGAAGGGGACGTTCCAGTCGCCGTACCCGTTGGTCGATCGTCATCCAGCGGTCGGTGCCGGTGTACTCGACGACGTCGCCGCGCTTGGTGATGTTGTAGAGCCAGGCGGCGTTGGTGGTGCGACATGCCGGTGCAGCCGTGGCTGACGTTGGCGGAGCCCTGCGAGCCGACCGACCACGGCGCGGCGTGGATGAACTCGCCGGAGTAGGTGAGCCGCATGGCGTACTCGACGTCGTCGATGTTGTAGACTCCGGGTCGCTCTGGGCGATGCCGACGGTCTCGGAGTTCATCCGCTTCGTGCGGAACTTCTCGATGATCACCTTGGTGCCCGAGCGGGTGGTGAAGCCGGGCTTGCCGGTGGTGATCGGGATGGTCCGCAGCAGCTGGCCGTTGCTGGAGGACCGTCATCTGGTGGGTCTGCGCGTTGACCGGTAGATGTTGGCGTTGCCGACGTGGAACCGGACGGTGCGGTTCTCCTGGCCGAAGATGCCGTTGCCGGCCGGCAGGCTGTTGACGTCGACGTCGACCGCGACGTCGGTGCCGGCCTTCCAGTACGTCGCCGGCCGCCAGTGCGCCTCGTGGTCGCTGATCCAGAACCACGAGCCCCTCTGACGGGGGCTGCTGGTGACGGTCATGTGCTTCTGGAAGGTCGCCTTGTCCTTGACCGCGACGTCGAACGACACGATGACGGGCATGCCGACGCCGACCGTCTCGCCCTGCAGCGGCGCGACCGACGGGTAGGTCTGCTGGTCGAGGGTCAGGTCCTGGGTGTGGAACCGTGCCTTGCGGTGACGCACCTTGCCGTCGGAGCGCACAGCCGTGCTCCGGACGACGTAGTCGAGGCCCGGCTCCAGCCTGCCGGTCGCCCGCCAGGAGAGCCCGTCGGTCGCCAGCTTGCCCGGCAGCCGGACCTCGCCAGCCGACACCACGACCCTGCGCAGGCTGCCGCCCTCGGCGCGCACCCTCAGGGCAGTCGAGACGGGCACCTGCTTGGTCTTGCGGCCGAGGTTGGTGCTCACCCGCACCGGCGGCACCGGCGGCTCGGTCGGGGTCGCGCTCGCCGTGGAGCTGTCGGAGTCGGCGGGGGCACCGGTGCTCCCGGAGGCCTGGCACCCAGTCGCGGCCAGCGCGAGGGCGCAGACGGCCCCCAGCAGACGGGCACGAGCACCGGGCAGGACAGGGGTCACGACGAGAGCTCCCACGAGACAGAGGCGGTCAGGACGACCCGGTCAGCCTAACCAAGCGACCAGGCAGCGCCGAATCCTCGGCGTACGCCGGCCGCAGGCGTTGCCGGGGATCAGTGGATCCAGGCTCAGTGGGCGTGCTCGCCCCGGTAGTACTCGAAGACCAGCCCCGAGAGCGCGACGACGCCGAGCCCCGCGGCGATGATGAACAGCCACCACGCCGCCATCGCGATGCCGAACACGGCAAACGCGAGCGTCAGGGCGCACCAGAGCGGCCACCAGGAGTAGGGCGGGAAGAAGCCCAGCTCGCCGGCACCGTCGGCGATCTCGCCGTCCGTGCGGTCCTCCGGACGGGCGTCCATCTTGCGCGCGTGGAAACCGAGGTAGAGGGTGATCATCAGCGCGAGCAGCATCGTCATCGCCAACGCGGTGGTGCCGGTCCAGTCGCCGTTGCCGTCGAGTAGGAGCTGGTCGCGAACCAGTAGCCGGGCGTGACGATCACGAAGAAGATCGTCGTGATGCCGAAGATCCAGGTCTCGACCTTCACCGGTCGCCCTCCTCGCCCAGCCGTTCGTCGAGCATCTCGCTGCGACCGTCGATCTCCGGCGCGTCGGCCAACGGGCGGGCCTCGCCGTTGTTGTCGTCGAGCTCCATCGCCGCGACCTCCGGGTGGTGCAGGTCGAAGGCCGGGGACTCGGAACGGATCCGGGGCAACGTCTCGAAGTTGTGCCGCGGCGGCGGGCAGCTCGTCGCCCACTCGAGCGAGCGGCCCCAGCCCCACGGGTCGTCGGACTCGACGAGCGGGACCCTTCGACGACTTGTAGACGTTGTAGAAGAACGGCAGCATCGAGAACGCCAGGACCAGGGACGCCCACCGTGGAGACCTGGTTGAGCACGGTGAAGCCGTCTTCGGGCAGGTAGTCGGCGTAGCGCCGCGGCATGCCCTCGACGCCCAGCCAGTGCTGGACCAGGAACGTCAGGTGGAAGCCGACGAACAGCAGCCAGAAGTGCATCTTGCCCAGTCGTCTCGTCGAGCATCTTGCCGGTCATCTTCGGCCACCAGAAGTAGAAGCCCGGCGAACATCGCGAAGACCACGGTGCCGAAGACCACGTAGTGGAAGTGCGCCACCACGAAGTAGGAGTCGGACACATGGAAGTCCAGCGGCGGCGAGGCCAGGATGACGCCGGTCAGGCCGCCGAACAGGAACGTCGTCAGGAAGCCGATCGCCCAGAGCATGGGCGTGTCGAAGGACAGCGATCCGCCCCACATCGTGCCGATCCAGTTGAAGAACTTGACCCCCGTCGGCACCGCGATCAGGAACGTCATGCCGGAGAAGAAGTGGCAGGTCGACCGCACCGGTGACGAACATGTGGTGCGCCCACACCGCCACCGACAGCATCGCGATCCCGAGCGTCGCGCCGACCAGGCCGACGTAGCCGAAGATCGGCTTGCGGCTGAACACCGGGAGGATCTCGGAGATGATGCCGAAGAACGGCAGCGCGATGATGTAGACCTCGGGATGCCCGAAGAACCAGAACAGGTGCTGCCACAGGATCGGCGCCGCCATGGGCGGCGTCGAAGACGTGGGCACCGAGCGCCCGGTCGGCCTCCAGCGCCAGCAGCGCGGCCGCCAGGACCGGGAACGACCATCAGCACCAGCAGGCTGGTGACCAGGGTGTTCCAGGTGAAGATCGGCATCCGGAACATCGTCATGCCCGGCGCGCGCATGCAGATGATCGTGGTGATGAAGTTGACCGCACCCAGGATCGTGCCGAGACCGGCCAGCCACAGCCCCATGATCCACAGGTCGCCGCCGACGCCCGGCGAGCGCACGGCGTCGGACAGCGGCGTGTAGGCGAACCAGCCGAAGACGGCCGCGCCCTGCGGGGTGAGGAAGCCGGACCCGGCGATGATGCCGCCGAAGAGGTAGAGCCAGTAGCTGAGCATGTTGAGCCGCGGGAACGCCACGTCGGGCGCGCCGATCTGCAGCGGCATGATCGACGTTGGCGAAGCCGAAGAACAGCGGCGTCGCGAAGAGCAGCAGCATGATCGTGCCGTGCATCGTGAACAGCTGGTTGTAGAGCTCGTCGTTGACACCACCTGGGTGCCGGGGAAGGCCAGCTCGGCGCGCATGATCAGCGCCATCACGCCGCCGACGAGGAACCACGCGAACGACGGTGATGAGGTAGAGCTTGCCGATCAGCTTGTGGTCGGTGGTCGTCATGATCCGCACGAGCTGCTTGCCCAGCGGCGTGCGCGGCTTCGACCGTGGTCGTGGGGCGCGCGGCAGTCGCGGTCATTCGGTGCCTCCCTCGTCCTCGAGCCCGGCCTGCTCCGTGGTGCTGGCGTTGCCGGTCACCGGCGACTCGGAGACGAAGCCCTTGTCGATCTGGTCCTGCAGGTAGGCGTCGTAGTCCTCGCGGCTGACGACCTTGACGTCGAACAGCATCCGTGAGTGGTAGACGCCGCAGAGCTCGGCGCACTTGCCCTTGAAGTCACCGACCCGGTTGGGCGTGACCTCGAAGTCGTTGACCCGCCCGGGGATGACGTCCATCTTGTAGCAGGAAGCCGGTGACCCAGAAGGAGTGGATCACGTCGGGCGAGATCAGCCGGAAGCGGACCGTCTCGTCGACCGGCAGCACCAGCGTCGGGATGTAGGAGCCGGTGCCGGACTCGTAGACGTTCATGCCGTCGGCGACCGGCTCGTCGACGTAGTTGAAGGTCCACGACCACTGCTGCCCGACGACCTCGACGGTGTGCGTCGGGGCTGTCGCTCAGGTCGTTGAGGTCGGTCTGCAACCGGACGGTGTGCGCGAAGAACACGAGCACCATGATGATCGGCGCGATGGTGTAGAAGATCTCGAGCGGCAGGTTGTAGCGCGTCTGGACCGGGACCTCGTCCTCGCTGCGACGGCGGTAGCGCCAGACCACCCAGAAGATCAGGGCCCAGACGACGACGCCGGTGACCATCGCGGCGATCCAGGAGCCCTGCCAGAGGTCGAGGATCCGGAGGCCCTCCTCGGTGCCCGGCTCCGGCATCGCGACGCGCTTCCACGCGTCCTGCGTCTCGGAGGAGCAGCCGGCCAGGGCGGTGACCCCGGCAGCCAGCTCGCCGCCAGTGCCAGCCGCGCCCGGGACGAGCCCGAACGGCGGGGGAGCTGCAGACCCACGAAGCGAGCCTCTCTCTCGTCGTTCACGGATAGCGAAAAGACTAGCCCAACCACGACCGCGTGCAATGCGAGGGTCACCGGGTAGGTTTGCGGGGTGTGTCGGAACGCGCCACTCCCGATGGCTACCTCGACGCCGCGTCCTCCGAGCCCTGCACCCCGCCGCGCGCGAGACGCTGCTCAGCGCCATCGAGCAGGGGTACGCCGACCCGCGACGCGCTGCACGGCCCGGGGCGCGCCGCCCGGCTGCTCCTCGACAACGCCCGCGAGGCCGTCGCCGAGCGCCCTGGGCGTGCGTCCCGACGAGGTCACCTTCACGTCGCTCCGGCACCGAGGCCGTGCACCGCGGGCTGCTCGGCCTGCACCGCGGCCGCGCCCGCGAGGGCCGCTCGCTGCTGGTCTCCGCCGTCGAGCACTCCGCGGTGCTCCACGCCGCGCGGTGGACGGGCGACCCGGTCACCACGCTGCCGGTCGACGTGCTGGGTCGGGTCGACGTCGGGGTGCTGGCCGACCTGGCCGCGACCGCCGACCCGAGGCCCGTCGGTGGTCGCGGTCCAGAGCGGCCAACCACGAGGTCGGGACCGTGCAGCCGGTGGCCGAGGTCGCGGCCGCCTCGACGGCCCGGGCGACGCTCCCCTCTTCGTCGACGCCTGCGCCTCGATGGGCCGGCTCCCGCTCCCCCACGGCTGGGCGGCGGCCGCCGGCTCGCGCGCACAAGTGGGGCGGCCCGGCCGGCGTCGGCGTGCTGCTGGTGCGCAAGGGCGCGCGCTGGCGCCAGCCCGTTCCCCGGCGACGACCGGGTCGACGAGCGGGCCACCGGCTTCGAGAACGTGCCCGGCCGCGCTCGCCGCGGCCGCGGCGCTGCAGGCGGTGGTCGCCGAGCGCGACGAGGTCGACGCCCGCCAGCGCGCCCTGGTCGACCGGATCCGCGCGCGCGGTCGCCGCCACCGATCCCGGACGTCGAGGTCGTCGGCGACCCGGTCGACCGGCTCCCCCACCTGGTGACGTTCTCGTGCCTCTACGTCGACGGCGAGGCGCTGGTCACCGAGCTGGACCGCCGCGGGTTCGGCGTCGCCAGCGGCTCGGCCTGCACCGCCTCGACGCTGACGCCCGAGCCACGTGCTCGAGGCGATGGGCGTGCTCACGCACGGCAACGTCCGGGTCTCGCTGACCCGCGACACCACCGAGGACGAGGTCGACGGCTTCCTCGGCGGTGCTGCCCGAGGTGGTCGCCGAGCTCCGGTCGCGGGTGGGCCTGTGACCGGTCCGGACGACGACCGCGCCGACGGCTCTGGAGCTCGACTGCCGCGGGCATGCTCTGCCCGCTGCCGGTCATCGAGCTGGCCAGAGGCCATCGCCGAGGTGCCGGTCGGCGCGCTGGTCGCGGTGCTGGCCGACGACGTCGCGGCGCGCACCGACGTCCCGGCGTGGTGCCGGATGCGCGGGCAGGAGTACGTCGGCGAGGAGGCCGCGCCGGACGGCACGCCGCGCTACGTCGTACGCCGCCTCACCTGACGCCCGCTCCTGACGTCAGCCCCTGCCGCTGGCCGTCGAGCGTGCCCGGCGGTGCTCAGCCCATCGGCTCGGCGGCCTCGGCGCCGTAGGACTCGCGTCGACTGCGTGCGGCCGCGCAGGAACTGCGGCCGGCGGTGAAGGAGTACTCCTGGGTGCCGACCGTCTCGACGACGTACGCCGCGAGCACGCAGCCGACCTGGGCGGCCCGCTCGAGGCCGAGGCCCCAGGCGAGGCGCGGCCAGGAAGCCGGCGCGGAAGGCGTCGCCGACGCCGGTCGGCTCGACGGCGTGTGACGTCGCTGGCGGCCGGCAGCTCGAAGGTCTCGATGCCGCCGGCCCTGCACCCGCACGCCGTCCTTGCCCGAGCGTGGTGACCTGGATGCCGACCCGGTCGAGGACCTCGTCGGCCGACCAGCCGGTCTTCTGCTCGATCATGTGCGACTCGTACTCGTTGGAGAACAGGAGCGCGGCGCCGTCGATCAGCTTGCGGATCAGCTCGCCGTCGCTGAAGGCGAGCTGCTGGCTCGGGTCGGCGATGAACGGGTAGCCGCGCTGGCGGCACTCCTCGGTGTGGCGGCAGCATCGCCTCGGGGTCGTCGGCGCCGATCAGCACGTAGTCGGGCGCGCCGACCCGCGTCGACGATCGGCGCCGAGCTCGATCAGCCGGGCCTCGCTCATCGCGCCGGGGTAGAACGACGCGATCTGCGCCATCGGTCGGGTCGGTGGTGCACACGAAGCGGGCGGTGTGCCGGGTCTCGGAGATGCGCACGCGACTCGCAGTCGACGCCGTGCCGCTCGAGCCAGGAGCGGTAGTCGGCGAAGTCCTCGCCGGCCGCGCCGACCAGCACCGGGCGCAGGCCGAGCTGGCCGAGGCCGAAGCACATGTTGGCGGCGACGCCGCCGCGGCGGATCTCCAGGTCGTCGACCAGGAAGGACACCGAGATCTTGTCCAGCTGCTCGACCACGAGGGAGTCGGCGAACTTGCCGCCGAAGCTCATCAGGTGGTCGGTGGCGATGGAGCCGGCGATCAGCAGCGACATGACGCGGAAGACTACCGATCGGTACGGCTGGGGGTACCAGCCGGTAGCCCTTAGCGTCGACGCCATGGCTGATCTCCCCTGACCGGCCCGACACCGGCGAGCGATCGACTCGCCGCCTGGCGGCGTACCACCGCCGACTGCCGCGCCGTCGGGCACAACCTCCGGCTGCCCCGCGCTCCAGCGGGCCGCCGAGCGTGCCCTCGAGCCGGCGCCGAGCCTCCACTACGCCGACTACCCGCGCGAGGTCGGCAAGCGCGGAGATCGAGGTCAGCGAGGCCGCGGCCCGGCTGGCCGCCGCGCTCCACCTGCACCTGGACTGAGGCGCCCGCCCGGAGATCCGGGCCGAAGACACCAGATCCCCGCTGCACCGTGGTGCCCGGGGATCTGGTCGTGCGCGGCGCTCGGCGGCGCCGTCAGGGTCACTGGAGCCGTCAGGGTCACTGGAGCCGTCAGGGTCAGCGGACCGTCAGGGTCAGTGGAAGGAGTCGCCGCAGGCGCAGGAGCCGGTGGCGTTCGGGTTGTCGATCGTGAAGCCCTGCTTCTCGATGCGTGTCGACGAAGTCGATCATCGCGCCGTTGAGGTAGGGGACGCTCATCCGGTCGACGACGACGGAGACGCCGTCGAAGTCGGTGACGACGTCACCGTCGAGGGTGCGCTCGTCGAAGAAGAGCTGGTAGCGCAGGCCCGAGCAGCCGCCCGGCTGCACCGAGATGCGCAGCTGCAGGTCGTCGCGACCCTCCTGCTCGAGCAGGCTCTTCACCTTGCCGGCGGCGACGTCGCTCAGGTTGATCTGGTCGGTGCGGCGCTCGTGGTGGTCTCGACCTGCTCGGTCATGTGCTGCTCCCAGGTGGTGCGGGTCTGCGGACGGAGAGATGCCTCCGCTACTGGCTCCAATGGTCGCACATCGGCGGTTATTCCCCGAAGCCCGCGGCCCGCGGGTGGTCGATCAACCCCGCGACCAGGTGCGCGCGACCCGCTCCGCGAGGTCGGCCAGCGCGCCGGCGGGCTCGGCGAAGGCCCGCTCCTCGCCCGACCAGCTCGACCAGGGAGTACGCCGACTCGATGCCGAGCGCCCGCATCTCCCGCGAGCCCGACCAGCACCTGGCCGGCCAGGACGATGCACGGCCGCAGCGCCTCGCCGGCGATCTCGGCGACGCCGTACGGCACCTTGCCGGAGCGGCTGGAGAAGTCGAAGGCGCCCTCGCCCGGTGACCACGAGGTCGGCCCGCGGGCCCGCTCCGCCAGCCGACGGCGTCGGCGACCAGGCCGATGCCCGGCTCGCCGGGTGGCGCCGAGCAGCAGCAGCGCGAAGCCGAGCCCGCCGGCGGCCCCGGCGCCCTGGCTCGAGGCGCCGTGCGGTCGGTCGACGGCCGCCGACCATGCCTCCAGCGCAGCCGTCGACGGCCGGCAGCCGCTCCTCGGCGAGGCCCTTCTGCGGCCCGTAGATCTTGGTCGCGCCGAAGAGCCCGGTCAGCGGGTTGTCGACGTCGCTGGCCGCCACCAGCGCGACGTCGCCCAACCGCGCCCGGGCCGGCCCCAGGTCGACCGTGCGTCGCCTCGCGCAGCCCGGCACGGCGCCGCGGTCGAGCGGACGCGTCGGCCGTCGCGCCCGAGCGCGGCGAGCAGGCCCGCTACCGCCGTCGTTGGTGCCCGACTGCCGCCGAGCCCGACCACGACGCGTGGCGGCTCCGGCGTCGACCGCCGCGGCGAGCAGCTCGCCCACGCCGTACGTCGTCGCCTCCTCGGCGCGCTCGCGTGCCGGTCAGGTGCAGGCCGCACGCCTGCGCGCTCTCGACGTACGCCGTGTCGCCGCACGAGCAGCACCGTCGCCGGCGTCGGCTCGCCGAGCGGCCCGCGCACCGTGACCGCGAGCAGCTCGCCGCCCGAGCGCCGCGTGCAGCACGTCGACGAAGCCCGGGCCGCCGTCGGCCATCGGCGCCAGGTCGAGCTCGTCGTCCGGGGCCCGGCGGCCGCCAGCCGGTCGGCGATCGCCTCGGCCGCCTCGACGGCGGTGAGGGTGCCGGCGAACTTGTCCGGCGCGATCAGGACTCGCATGCGCTCCATCCTGCCCGGGTCACCGCGGACGTCATACGCGTCGGGTCGCCATGACGACCGGTCCGGATGACGCTCCCGACCGGCCCGGCGGCGGTGCGGCCGCTCCGGGCCGGCGACGTGGCCGGCGCCGAACGGCTGACCGCGCACGCCTACGCCGGCGTCGACGGCCACGACGATCGCGCGGATGCGCCGCGTCCCGACCGTGCGGCCGGCGGAGCGCGGGGCCGGCTGGGTCGAGCGCACGCCGAGCACCTGCTCGCGCACCGACCCCGGCGGCTGCTGGGTCGGCCGAGGACGACGGCGAGCTGGTCGGGATCGCGCACGTCCTTCGCCGCGAGACGCTGTGGTGCCTCGCGTCGTACGCCGTGCTGCCGGGCTGCAGGGCCGCGGCATCGGCAAGCCAGCTGCTCGCCGCGGCGCTGGACGCACGGCCGCGGCTGCCTGCGCGGGATGCTCAACGTCCTCGAGCGACCCGAAGGCCGTCGCGGGCGCTACCGCCAGGCGGGGTTCGACCTGCACCCGCAGATGACCCTGCGCGGCGCCGTCGACCGCGCCGCAGATCCCGGTCGTCGAGAAGGTGCGCGAGGGCATCGCCTCGGCGACATCGACCTGATGGACTCCGTCGACCGTCGGGCCCGCGGCGCCGCGCACGGGCCCGACCACGAGCTGCTGCTGCCCAGCACTGGCGGCTGCTGGTCTCCGACGACGAGCACCGGCTCGCGGCTACGCCTACCTCGACGCGCAGCGGCTCGCCCGCGCTGCTGGCCGCGACCGACCGCGCGTACGGCCGACGCCGCGCTGCTGTGGGCGGCGCTCGCCGACGGCCCCGCCGGACGCGGAGGTCGCCGTCCACCACGTCACGGCCGCCAACCAGTGGGCGCTCGACGTCGGGCTGGCCGCGCGGCTCGACGTCTGCACCAGGAGGGCTACCTCGGCGCTGCGCGGCATGCGACCGCCGGCGCCGTACGTCCACCACGGCGCGCTGCTCTGAGCGCCGTCGCCGCGGACCGTGCGGCAGGCCGGTGCGCGACGTGGGCATAGGATTGCCTCCATGACGACCGTCGACCTCCCGCTGCTGCCCCTCGGGCCGCGGCCGCGACCTCACCCGCGAGCGGGGCGTCGAGTGCCCCGGCGACCTGCCCGCCGCCTCCGACCCCGACCTGGTCGCGCGCGCCCGCGCCGCCAAGGAGGCGCTCGGCGAGCGGGTGTTCGTGCTCGGCCACCACTACCAGCGCGACGAGGTCATCCAGTTCGCCGACGTCACCGGCGACTCCTTCAAGCTGGCGCGCGACGCGGCGGCCCGGCCCGGAGGCGGAGTTCATCGTCTTCTGCGGCGTGCACTTCATGGCCGAGTCGGCCGACATCCTCACCGCGCCCGACGCAGAAGGTGATCCTGCCCGACCTCGCGGCCGGCTGCTCGATGGCCGACATGGCCCGGCTCGCCCAGGTCGAGGACGCCTGGGACGCGCTGACCGACGGCCGGCGTCGCCGAGCTGCGTCGTCCCGGTGACCTACATGAACTCCACCGCCGACATCAAGGCGTTCTGCGGCCGCAACGGCGGCGTCGTCTGCACCTCCTCCAACGCCGAGGTCGCGCTGGAGTGGGCCTTCGAGCAGCACGGCCCCGACGCCAAGGTGCTCTTCCTCCCCGACCAGCACCTCGGCCGCAACACCGCGGTGCTCAAGATGGGCTCACCCTCGACGACTGCGTCGTCTGGGACCCGCTACCGGCCCGGCGGCGGGCTCACCGCCGAGCAGCTGCGCGACGCGAAGATGATCCTGTGGAAGGGCCACTGCTCCGTGCACGGCCGCTTCTCCGCCGAGGTCGTCGACGAGCTGCGCGCCAACGATCCCCGACGTCACAGATCCTGGTGCACCCCGAGTGCCAGCACGAGGTCGTGCTCAAGGCCGACCTGGTCGGCTCGACGGAGTTCATCATCAAGACCATCGAGGCGGCGCCCGCCGGCTCGCGCTGGGCGATCGGCACCGAGCTCAACCTGGTCAAGCGGCTGGCCGACCGCCCACCCCGACAAGACGGATCTCGTTCCTCGACCGACCGTCTGCTACTGCTCGACGATGAACCGGATCGACCTCCCGCACTTCGTGTGGGCGATGGAGTCGCTGGTCGACGGCGAGGTCGTCAACCGGATCGAGGTCGACCCGGAGACCGAGGAGCAGGCGCTGGTCGCGCTGCAGCGGATGCTCGACCTGCCCGGCAAGTCCCACCGCGACTGACGGCGTACGCCGGCGCCGCGAGGCGCAGGTCGAGGGTGCGCCACGCGCATGTCGGGCAACCACAACACGCATGTCGGGCGACCACGACGCGCAGGTCGCGTCAGAGGCCGGGGGCTCCCCACACGGCGAGCCAGCGGGAGAGGTCCTGCTCCATCGGGAGCTCGCCGGCCAGCAGGTCGCGCACGCCGATCTCGAGCAGGTTGTCGCGGGTCTTCGGTGCCGCGGCCGCGCCCTGCTGGTCGCCGCCCGCGCTGGGGGCGAAGGCGTAGAACGTGCCCTGCTGGTAGAGGTAGACCAGCCCGAAGCGTCGGCCGGACGGGTCGACGAAGGGCACCAGCGTGCACAGCAGGCCGCCGGCGAAGCCCTGCTCGACCAGCGTGGTGTTGACGACGTGCAGGTCGGTGCAGAGCCCGGCCACGTCGGCGGCGTCGCGGTGGACCACCAGCCAGGTGTAGCCGAAGTCGTCGACGCTGACGTCGACGTCGGGCTTGGCGGGGTCGGCCCGGATCACCTCGATGACGTCGCGCTGCAGCGCGTGGAAGGCGGCCCCGGCCGCCGCGCGGAAGCAGACGGCGCCGCTGCCGGTGGGGAGGAACCCGAGGGCCGCCTGCAGCGAGATCGCCGCCGCCGGCACGCCGAAGAGCGCGTCGAGGTCGGGACCCTTGGCCCGCCGCCGTCCGGTGACGGCGTCCCACAGACGCACGCGCCAGGCCTCCCGGTCAGCCCTGCGGCCGAGAGAGCTCGGCCTGGATCTTCGCGAGCTGCTCCAGCCGCTGCTCGAGGCTCGGGTGGGTGGCGCTCAGCGTGCGCAGCGAGGCGCCGCTGATCGCGGGGGCGATGAAGAAGGCGTTCATGGCGTTGTTGGCGCGCAGGTCGCGCTGCGGGATGGCGGCCATCTCGCCGGTGATCTTCTGCAGCGCCGAGGCGAGCGCCGCGGGCTTCATCGTGAGGTAGGCGCCGGCGCGGTCGGCGCACAGCTCGCGGTAGCGCGACAGCATCCGGGTGAGCAGGAAGCTGATGGCGTAGACCACCAGGCTGACGGCGAGCACCAGCAGGTACGCCGGCACGCCGCTGTTGTTGCGCGGGACCGCCCGAGTCCCGCCGAACTGCGCCCCGCGGGTGAGCATGCCGGCGACGATGCCGGCCGACGAGGCGATGGTCATCACCAGCACGTCGCGGTGGGCGACGTGGGAGAGCTCGTGGGCCAGCACGCCCTCCAGCTCCTCGGCGGTGAGCTTGCCGAGGATGCCGGTCGTCACACAGACCACGGCGCGCTCGGGCGACCGCCCGGTGGCGAACGCGTTGGGGATGTCGAGGTCGGCGATGCCCACGCGTGGCTTGGGCATGTCGGCCATCGCGCACAGCCGGTCGATCATGGCGTGCAGCTCGGGCGCCTGCTCGGGGGTCACCTCACGAGCCCGCATGGCCTTCATCGCGACGGTGTCGCTGTTCCACCACTGGAAGAACGCGATGCCGATGCCGACCAGCCCGATGATCGGGGTGTACTGCGCCGGCAGGATGAACATCAGGGTGACGATGAGCCCGACGAACAGGCCCCCGAGGAGCAGCATCACCGAGGTCATCCGGACGGTGAGCCCGGTGTCTTTCACGAACCGCGAGTGGGCCATCGCGCCTCAGCCGGGGATCAGACCGTCGTCGGCCAGCATCGCCCTGACCTCCTCCAGGGAGGCGTCCGCGGGCGGCAGGATCGCGTCGGACTCGTCGAGCGACTCCAGGTCGTGGGTCAACCCGACGGAGCGCACCGTGTCGAGCAGGGCTGCCAGCGCGGCGGCGAAGGCCTCCTCGTCGCCGGCGTCGATCGCGGCCTCCAGGGCCGCGTCGTGCTCGTTGAGCGAGCCGAGGGCGTCGTCGGAGACGTCGTACTGTCCCTCGCCGAGGATGCGGACGATCATGACGACTCGCCCTCGCTCGACGGTCTCCGTCGCCGTCTCCTCGGTGAGGATGTCGCCCTCGGCGGGCGCCTCGATGGCCTCGCGGTGCCGCCTTGCCCTTGAGCGCGGCGAGCTCGGCCTCGACGTCGGCCTGCGAGCTCATCGCATCGAGCTCGCGGGTGATGTCGTCGCCACGCGACGAGCGAGCTGACGTCGTCGAGGGCGCCGGAGGCGATCAGCTCGTCGATCGCGCCGGCACGGGCCTGCATCTGCGCGGTCTTGTCCTCGGCGCGCTGGACGGCCAGGCCGACGTCGCCCATCTCCTCGCCGATGCCGGAGACCGCCTCGTTGATGCGGGTCTGCGCCTCGGCGGCGGTGTAGGTCGCCTTGATGGTCTCCTTGCGGGTGCGGAACGACTCGACCTTGGCCGCAGCCGCTGCTGGGCGAGGGTGAGCTTCTCCTCCTCGCCCTGCAGCTGGGTCGAGCTGGGCCTGGAGGTCGCCGATCTGCGCGGTGAGGCCGGACTTGCGGGTGAGCGCCTCGCGGGCGAGGTCCTCGCGGTTCATCTCGATGGCCTTCTGGGCCTGCTCGCTCAGCTTGGCGGACCGTTGCTCGAGCTGGCTGACCTGGATCTCGACGCGCTTGCGGCTGGTCGCGACGTCGGCGACGCCGCGGCGCACCTTCGAGAGCAGCTCGGTCTGCCGCTGGTAGCTGTAGTCGAGCGTCTCCCGCGGGTCCTCGGCCCGGTCCAGCGCCTTGTTGGCCTTGGTCTTGAAGAGCATCGTGATGCGCTGCCACAGGCTCATGCGGGCCGTGTCCCTCCGTGTTCAGGGTGCCCCCGGCGGGGACCTCGTGGCTCCCACCCTAGTTTCAAACACCAAGCACGGCGAGCACTCCCCCCTCTCGTGGGGTCCCCCGAGGCAGCGCGGGAGGACCGCGGCGCACCGGTAGGGTGGGAGCCCCGTCCGACCGACCGAAAGCCGTGCCGTGTTCCGCCGCCGCAAGACCGAGCCCGAGCCGACCGACGAGCGCCCTGCCAAGCCCGACGGCAAGGGCCGCCCCACGCCGACCCGCAAAGAGGCCGAGGCGGCCGCCCGGGCGCGCGCGAAGGCCCCGCCGAAGGGGCGGCGCGAGCGGGCGATGGAGGAGCGACAGCGGCGGGTGCTCAAGCGGGACGCCGGCCCGCTGCGCGAGCTGGTCCGCGACCTGGTCGACCAGCGGCTGATGCTGATGGAGATGCTCATCCCGGTGCTGCTCGTCTCGCTGGTGCTGGGCTGGGTCGGTGCCGGCCTCGAGCGCGATCAGCTGGTGATCTTCGCCAACCTGATGTTCTACGCCGTCTTCCTCACCCTGATCGTCGAGACCCTCATGCTGCGCTTCCGGATCCGCCGCGAGATGTCGCGCCGGTTCCCCGACGAGTCGCAGCGCGGGCTGCTCTTCTACGGCTTCAACCGGGCGATGCTGATGCGCTTCCTGCGCAACCCGAAGCCCACGGTCAGGATCGGCGAGGCGCTCAAGGAGCACTACCACTGAGCACCGCAGCGGATGCGCCGCGCATCGTGAGGCGGCTGAGCCGGCGATGGTCCTCGGTCTGGTCGCCGGCATCGCCGCGGCGGTGCTGTTCGGCACCGCCGCCGTGCTGCAGGCGCACGCCGTCCGGCAGCTCCCACACGGGCTGCGGAGCCTCCGCGGGTTCGTCGCCGACGCGGTGCGCCACCCGCTGATCCTGGTCGTCGTGGCGGCCTACCTCGGCGGGTTCGTCCTGCACGCGGTGGCGATCTGGCTGCTGCCCCTCTATCTCGCGCAGGCGAGCATCGCGCTCTCGCTGCCGATCTCCGCGCTGGCCGCCCGCCGGGTCTCAGAGCACGCGACGCTCCGGCAGGTTGGCCTCGGTCGCCGCGGTGGTCGCGGGGCTGTTCCTGCTCGCGGGCGCGGCGGGTGCTCCGGGCGAGGTCCGCGTCTCCGGCACCTTCGTCATCGCGCTGTACGCCGGCATCGCGGCGCTGCTCGTGGCTGCCGTGCTCGGCGACGACCCGCCGGCCGAGTGGTTCGGCACCCTGTCGGGGCTCGCCTACGCCGGCTCGGCACTCGCGGTGCGCGGGGTGACCTGGCCCGCCACCTCACTGGTCCTGCTGGCGGCCCTCACGGTGTCGGCGTACGGACTGGTCGGCTTCTGGCTCTACTCCACCGGGCTGGCCCACGGCAGCGTCAGCGCGGTGACCGCGCCGATGATCGTCGGCCAGACGGCGGTGCCGGGCGTCCTGGGGCTGGTCGCGCTCGGTGACGGGGTCCGGCCCGGCTGGGGCGCCGCCGTGGTGGTCGGGCTGGCGCTCGCCATGGCCGGGGCCGCCGTCGTCGGGCCGCCGCAGGACACCGCGGCGGAGCAGTCGCCCGAGCCCGGACCCACTCAGCCCGGACCCGGTCAGCCCGGACCCGCGTCAGCCCGGACCCACTCAGCCCGGACCCACTCAGCCGGGACCCACTCAGCCCGGTCCGGCTCAGCCGTCGTAGTCCAGGACCACCCGCTCGGAGGTGGGGTGGGACTGGCAGGTGAGGACGTAGCCCTGCTCCATCTCCTCGGGCTCCAGCGCCCAGGTCGCGTCCATGGCGACGCTGCCCTCCACCACCCTCGCCCGGCAGGTGCCGCAGACGCCGCCCTGGCAGGCGAACGGCAGGTCGGGACGGACCTCGAGAGCCGCCTGCAGGATGGGCTGACCGTCGGGCGCGAGGCGGAACGTCGACTCCCGGCCGTCGAGGCGGATGGTCACCTGGGCCGCGCCGGGCAGGCGGGCCGCGGCCGGGTCGGGGCGATGCGGCTGCGGCTCGGCGTGGAAGAGCTCGCCGTGCACCCGCTCGCGCGGCACGCCCGCCTCGACCAGGGCGTCGCGCAGGTCGAGCACCATCTGCTGCGGCCCGCAGAGGAACCACGCGTCGACCTCGTCCGGGGGGATCCAGGCGTCGAGGATGCCCTTGAGCCGCACCCGGTCGAGGCGGCCTGAGAGCAGATCGACGTCCTGGGCCTCGCGGGACAGCACGTGCAGCAGCCGGAACCGGTCGGGGAAGCGGTCCTGGAGCCCGGCCACCTCCTCGGCGAACATGACCGAGTGCCGGGTGCGGTTGGCGTAGACCAGCGAGACGTGGGAGTGCGGCTCCTCCTCCAGCAGCGTCGTGACGATCGAGAGCACGGGGGTGATCCCCGAGCCCGCGGCGATCGCGGCGTACCGCCGTCGGGCGCTCCGGTCGGGCACGACCGTGAACCGCCCGGTCGGTCGCATCACCATCAGCGTGTCGCCCACGGCCAGCCCGGGCAGCACCCCCTCGGAGAAGGCGCCGCCGGTGAGCCGCTTGACCCCGATCCGGAGCACGCCGGAGCGGGGGGTGGAGGCGAGCGAGTAGGACCGCCGGACCTCGTCGGGTCCCAGGATGGCGACGTGCTGGCCCGCGGTGAACGCGAACTCCTCGCGCAGCTCCTCGGGAACCTCGAGCGTGAGCGCCACGGCGTCGTCGGTCAGCTCGTCGATGGCCGCCACCCGGAGCGGGTGGAAGACGGACGTGCGGTCGCTCACCGGCCCAGCCTGTCACAGCGTTCCAGCGGGCCGGCCGGCGTACCGCCGGCGCCGCGCGGCGGTGACCGAGGGGCCCGTCGACCGCCGCGGGCCGGGCTGACAGGATCGAGGCATGAGCAGCAACCCCGGCCCCTCGGCCGACCTGTCGGTGCGCGTCGGATGGTCCGACGACGCCGGGCCGCTGGTGCGGGTGCAGCTGCGCGCGTGGCACGACCGCTACGCCTCCCTGCTCCCCGCCGGATCCCTGCCCGACGCCGCCGACGAGCCCACCGTGGCAGCCGCCGCCAACCGGTGGCATCGCTCCTTGCAGCGACCGGGTGACGCCCGCAACCGGGTGCTCGTCGCGCTGGACCGACAGCGGGTGGTGGGACTGGCCGTCATCGCTGCCCTCCCCCGACCCCGACGCCGACCCGGTCGGCGACGCCGAGCTGGCCGAGCTCGCGGTCGATCCCGACGAGCGGCGCCGCGGCCACGGCTCACGGCTGCTGCAGGCCGCCGTCGACACGATGCGCGCCGACCGGTTCCGCCGGGCGGTCTGCTGGCTGGTGACCACCGACGACGCCACGCGGGCCTTCCTGACCGAGGCCGGGTGGGCGGTCGACGGGGCGCACCGCACCCTCGACCTCACCGGAGACGGTTCGGTCACCGTCAAGCAGGTGCGGCTGCACACCTCGTTGGACTGAGCCGCCGTCGTGTCGACGCAGGCGGACGGCGGGGTCTCCTGGCCCCGGGAGCGCGCGCGCATCGTGCGGGACTCGCTCGGCGTGGGCGTGGCCACCGGCGCGTACGGCGTCTCGTTCGGCGCCGTCGGGGTCGCATCCGGGCTGAGCGTCGCCCAGACCTGCGCGCTGTCCCTGCTGATGTTCACCGGCGCCTCGCAGTTCGCGCTGGCCGGGGTGGTGGCGGCGGGCGGCGCGCCCGTCTCGGCGGCCGCGACCGCGCTGCTGCTCGGCACCCGCAACACGCTCTACGGCCTGCGCATGGCGCCGCTGCTGGGCTGGTCGGGCTGGCGCCGGGTGGCGGTCGCGCAGATCCTCATCGACGAGTCGACGGCGATGGGGGTCACCCGTGGCAGCCGCCGCGCGGCGCGGGTCGGCTTCCTGACCACCGGCCTGTCGATCTTCGTGCTCTGGAACCTCGCGACCCTGGTCGGCGCCGTCGCCGGCGCCTCGCTCGGCGACCCGCGCACCTACGGGCTCGACGCCGCGGTCGGCGCCGCCTTCCTGGCCCTGCTGTGGCCCCGCCTCCAGGACCCCGCCAACCGGGTCGTGGGCGCCGCCGCCGTCGCCGTCGCGCTGGGGCTGGTGCCGGTGACGGCGGCCGGCGTCCCGGTGCTGGCCGCGGGTGGCGTGGCACTGCTCGCCGGCCTGCTCTCGCAGCGTCCCGACCCGACCGAGATCCCGGACCCACCGGACGCGGCTCCTCGGGAGGAGACGACGTGACGTGGACCGTGCTGCTCCTCGCCTGCGCCGGCTGCTACCTGCTCAAGCTGGCCGGGATGGCCGTGCCCGCGCGGCTGCTCGACCACCCGGTGGTGGAGCGCGTGGCCGACCGGATCCCGGTGGCGCTGCTCGCCGCCCTCGTCGCGGTCCAGGTGTTCACCCAGGGCACCGCGCTGGTGCTCGACGCGCGTCTCGCGGCGCTCGGCTTCGCCGTGGTCGCCTTGCTGCTGCGCGCCCCGTTCCTCGTCGTGGTGTTCGGGGCGGCGCTGGTGGCCGCCCTGCTCCGGCTGGCGTGACCGTGCGGCGCGGTGGTCAGGTGCCGGCGGCGTCCAGGAGCCGGCGAGCAGCGTCCACGCCGTAGCCCTGACCGCCGCGTGCGGTGCCCGCCGGCATGCCCTCGCGCTGGAGCCAGGCCCAGGTGTCGGCGACGGTCTCCTGCACCGGGCGGCTGGTGAAGCCGGCGGCGACGGCGGCGGACACGTCACCGGCGTGCAGCCCGGCGGCCTCGTGCCCCGGCGGGAGCCAGAGCGGGAGCTCCGTCCACGGCTCGACGCCCGCCCGCTCCACCTGCCGCGGCGTCAGCCACACGAGCTCGGCGTCGGACCTCGTCACGTCCAGGCACGCCGTCAGGACGTCGCCCATGGTCACCTGGCCCACCGGCGAGACGACGTTGAAGGTGCCCGCGGTCGCGGTCACCACGCAGCGGCGCACCCATGCGGCGAGGTCCCGTGCGTCGAGCAGCTGGATCGGCAGCGTCGGCGGCCCGGGCACGGGCACCCGCCCGCCCCGGGCGACCCGGTCCAGCCAGAACGGCAGCCGGCCGACGTTCTCGTAGGGGCCGAGGACCAGACCCGCGCGCGCCAGCAGCACCGGCGCGTCGTGGCGCAGGGCCGCCAGCTCGCCCCCGCGCTTGGCGGCGGCGTAGTCCTCGTCCTCGACGGAGGCCGGGTCACCCTCCACCACGGGCGCTGACTCGTCCGCACCCGGCACGACGGGCGGACGGTAGACCGAACGGGACGACACGTACGTCCAGTGGCCCGCACGGCCGCGGAGCGCGTCCATGGCGGTCAGGACGTGCCGAGGAGCGCCGGACCAGGTGTCGACCACCGCATCCCACTCGTCGTCCGCGAGCGCCGCTCGCAACGCCACCGGGTCGCGCCGGTCGGCGTGGCGCGGCTGGGCGCCGGCCGCTGGGGGGCCGCTCGCCCCCGACGTGAGCGTGGTGACCTCGTCACCCGCACGGAGGGCCCCCTCGACCAACGCACGGCCGACGAAGTGGGTGCCGCCGAGGACCAACAGTCGCATGACCGGTGAGTCTGGCCCGGGCCGGCGGCGACGGCCAGGGAGTTCGCCCAGGGCGTAGCGCCCCAGCATCCGCCCCAGCATGCGAACCGCCCCCGGTCCACGAGGGACCGGGGGCGGTTCAGTTCACGCGGACGGGGGTGTCAGCCCCCGCTCACTCCCGAGAGGACGGCCAGCACGTCGGCCGGCGAACCGGCCGTCTCCAGCTGACCGACGCGCTCGGAGTCCATGAACACCTCGGCGATCTTTCCGAGCAGGGCCAGGTGGTCATCGCCCGCACCGGCGATGCCGAGCACGAACTTGACCGGGTTGCCGTTCCAGTCGATGCCGTCGGAGTAGCGCACGAAGCTCAACCCCGTCCGCACGATCGACCCCTTGGCCTCGTTCGTCCCGTGCGGGATCGCCAGCAGGTTGCCCATGTAGGTCGACACCGAGGTCTCTCGCTCGTGCATCGCGTCGACGTACGCCGGCTCGACCGCGCCCGGCCGCGACCAGCAGCTGGCCGGCCTCGGTGATCGCCTCGTCCCGGGAGGACGCGGACCCCTGCAGGCGGATGGACTCCTCACTCAGTGCAGTCACGAACCGCTCGCCCCACCATGGGAGTCGCGGACGATCTCGACGATCTCGTCGTACCGCGGGCTGCCGAGGAAGTTCTCCACCGACACGTGGATCGCCGAGGGCGATCTTCAGCCGTGCCCGGTCGGTCAGGTCCTGGTGGGTGACCACCACGTCCTGGTCGTCGGTGAGGTTGGCGATGGCCTGGTTGACCACGGTGACCGAGGTGAAGCCGGCGTCGTGGACCTTCTTGCGGAGCACCGAGGCACCCATGGCGGAGGAGCCCATGCCCGCGTCGCACGCGAACACGATCTTCTCGACCGGGCGGGTGGCGACGGCGGTGCCGACGGCGCCACCGGTCAGCGCGGAGGACACCGAGGACTCCTTGCCCTTCAAGCCCTCCATCTGCTCGGTCGCGTGGACCAGCTGGTCCTCGGCCTCCTCGGTCTTGTCCAGCTTCGAGCAGGATCGCGGCCACGGCGAAGGACGCCGCCGCACCACCGAGGATGGACAGGGTGACCCCGACGACGCTGTCGCCGGGCACCTGGGCGTAGACCGCGAACACCGATCCCGGTGCGGCCGGTGCCCGAAGGCCGGAGCTGAAGATCACGTTGATCAGGATCTGGGTGAAGCCACCCGCGATCATCGCGACGATCAGCTTCGGCTTCATCAGCACGAAGGGGAAGTAGATCTCGTGGATGCCACCGAAGAAGTGGATGATGAACGCGCCGGGGGCCGACGCCTTCGCGAGCCCCTTGCCGAACATCATGTAGGCGAGCAGCAGACCCGCACCGGCGGCCGGGTTGGCCTCCAGCAGGAACAGGACCGACTTGCCCTGCTCCACGGCCTCCTGCGTGCCCAGCGGCGTCAGCACGCCGTGGTTGAGCGCGTTGTTGAGGAACAGCACCTTCGCCGGCTCGATGATCAGCGACGTGAACGGCAGCAGGTTGTTGCTCACCAGGAAGTCGACGCCCTCACCGAGGCGGTCGGCGATCCAGGTGACCACCGGGCTCATCACGACGAAGCCGAACATCGCCAGGATCGCGCCCCAGATGCCGGCGGCGAAGTTGTTGACGAGCATCTCGAAGCCGGGCTTGATCTTGCCGTCCCAGATCGCGTCGATCTTCTTCATCGACCAGCCGCCGAGCGGGCCCATGATCATGGCGCCCATGAACATCGGGATCTCGGTGCCGACGATGACGCCCATGGTGGCGATCGCGCCGACCACACCACCGCGCGTGTCGTAGATGGTCTTGCCGCCGGTGTAGGCGATCAGCAGCGGGAGCAAGTAGACGATCATCGGGCCGACGATGCCGCCGCCCGCGAAGTCACCCCAGCCGCCGAACTTGGCGACCCAGCTGTCCGGGGAGTCGCCGATGCCGAAGTAGCGCGGCAACCAGCCGACCTCGATGAACATTGCCGTGATCAGGCCCCACGCGATGAAGGCGCCGATGTTGGGCATGACCATGTTCGACAAGAAGGTGCCGAACCTCTGGATGTGAACCCGGGCGCCGGCACCGGCCGACGGGGTTGACGTGGCTGTCGCCATGCTGATCCTTTCTCAGTCGGCGGCGCCTCACGCCGCCAGTGGACACAGTGTGACGCAAGTCGACAATCAGCGGTGATCGGGCTCACATCAATCTGTGTATACCTTCATATAGGACCCCGATTGCCTTCGTCAAGGCTCCGAAGCCACACACTTCCAACAAATCAGGAAGAAACGGTAGTGTGAGGATCGCCCCGACCTCAGGAACGTCACCACGGAGGAACCATGACCTCGACCTACGACCGCTACCGCGCAGCCGATCTCGACGTTCCGGACGAAGCGTGGGGCTGGAACCTCTACGGCGCGGGCGAGGACAACATGGGCAGGGACGGCGGTCCCGAGCTTCTCCCCATCGCTCAGCCCGATGCCGACCACATGCTGGTCCGCATCGACAGCGTAGGGCTGTGCTTCTCCGACGTGAAGATCATGCGCCAGGGCGGCAGCCACCCGAAGCTCTACAACCGCGATCTGTCCCAGGAGCCCACCCGGCTGGGGCACGAGGTCAGCCTCACGGTCATCGAGGTCGGTGAGAACCTCCAGGATCGCTACCACGCCGGACAGCGGCTGGCCGTGCAGCCCGATATCTATCAGGACGGCAAGAGCACGGCCTACGGCTACACCATTCCCGGCGGACTCATCCAGTACCACCTGATGGGCTCGGAGATGCTCGACACCGACGATGGTGCCTGCCTGCTGCCCGTCCCTGACACGATGGGGTATGCCGAGGCCTCCACGCTGGAGCCTTGGGGCTGCGTGATGGCGGCCTACACCCAACGTCGCCGCCTGGAACCCGAAGCCGGCGGGATCATGTGGATCATCGGCCGTCCCGGAGACGAGCGGGAGTACACCTTCTCCTCCGGCCTGGACGCTCCTGCCACCGTGGTGATGACCGACGTGCCCGCCTCGGTGGAGAAGCTGGTGGAGCAGACCTCGGCCGAGACGATCGTGCGCAACGGCGTCGGCGCCGATGACTACCAAGCTCTGGTGGACGAGCTGAGCGACGGCGCCGGCTTCGACGACATCGTCATGCTCGATCCCCGTTCCGCAGCAACGGTCGGTGCCGTGGCCACACACATCGCCCGGCGGGGCACCCTCAACCTGGTGGGCGAGACCGCCCTGGACGGCTTGGTGGACACCGACGTGGGCCGCCTGCACTACGACTACACCGCCTATCTCGGCGGTCGGGGACCGGATATCGCCGCCTCCTACGGGGAGGCGCGCAACCGCTGTGATCTGCGCGCCAAGGGCACCACCGTCTTCGTGGGTGCCGGCGGCCCCATGGGGTTGATGCATGTGCAGAGGGCCATTCAGCAGCACGACGGCCCCAGCAAGATCGTTGCCACGGAGATGAGCGACGAACGACTGAAGAGCCTCGAGGAACGTCTGGGCCACCTGGCGGAGAGCAACGACTGCGAGTTGCTCACCTTCAACTCCCAGACCTCCGACCAGCCCCTTCACGACTTCGTCATGGGGATCACCGACAACCAGGGGGCCGACGATGTGGTGGTCAGTGTCCCCATCGGCGCGGTGATGGCCGAGGCCGACACCCTGATGAATCCCGACGGCATGCTGGTCTTCTTCGCCGGTGTTCCCAACGGCACTCTGGCGCCGTTGAACCTGAGCGCGGTCTACCTCAACAACGCCCAGTACACCGGGACCTCGGGATTGACCATCCACGACCAGCAGCAGGTCGTGGACCTGGCCAACCAGGGTGCTCTCTCGCCGGGATCCATCGTGGGCGCCGTCGGCGGCATGCGGGCGGCCAAGGATGGCCTCCAGGCCCTGGTCGACGGCAGCTACTCCGGGAAGGTCCTGATCTTCCCCCAGATCCACGACCTTCCCCTGATGGGGCTCAACGAGCTCAAGGAGAAGCTGCCGGATGTGGCCGAGAAGCTCGGCCCCGGCGATACGTGGAACGACGAGGCGGAGAAGGCGCTCTTCGACAGCCAGCTGAGCGGCTAGGTCGCGACGTCTGGTTCGCCTGTCGGCTCCCTGCCCCCCTCACCCCAGGTCGAGGAGCTCCTCGAGCCCGACGGTGAGGCCGGGGCGCTCGCCGATGGCGCGCACGCCGGCCAGCACGCCGGGCACGAACGACGTCCGCGCCAGGGAGTCGTGCCGGAGGGTGAGGGTCTCCCCCACCCCGCCGAGCACGACCTCCTGATGCGCGACCAGCCCGCGGGCGCGCACGCTGTGGATCGGCACGCCCTCGACCCGGGCGCCCCGGGCGCCCTCGATCCCGGTCGAGGTGGCGTCGGGCATCTCCGGCGACCCGGCGGCGCGGCGCGCCTCGGCGACCAGCCGAGCGGTGCGCGCCGACGTGCCTGACGGAGCGTCGGCCTTGTCGGGGTGGTGCAGCTCGATGATCTCCACCGACGCGAAGTAGGGCGCGGCCAGCGCGGCGAAGCGCATCATCAGCACCGCCCCGATCGAGAAGTTGGGTGCCACCAGCACCCCCACCCCCGGTGCCTCCGCCAGCCATCCCCGCAGCGCGTCGAGCCGCTCGTCGTCGAAGCCGGTCGTGCCGACGACCGCGTGGAGGCCGTGCTCGACGCAGAAGCGCAGGTTGTCCATCACGACGTCCGGGTGCGTGAAGTCGACCACCACCTCGGCCCCCGCGTCGACCAGCCCCTGCCGGGGGTCGTCGGCGTCGACCTCGGCCGCCAGCACCAGGTCTGGCTCGTCGGCGACGGCCCGGCAGATCTCGCTGCCCACCTTGCCGCGGGCACCCAGCACGCCGACCCGCAGCGCTCCGCCGGCGGGCGTCTGGCCCGCGTCTGACCCTGCCTGGCCCGTCACGGCCCCTCCCCACCACGCCCACGGCGTTCCTCGTCCTGACCGGTCCTCCGACCGGGCTCACGGTAGCGCCGTCCGAGGTCCCCGGGTGGCGGTGCCTGACTCGTGGGCCGAGTGGTGGCAGGCTGGACCCATGTCACGCCAGCAGATCCCGCCCCGCATCCGGTGGGCGGTCGACCTCATGGAGGTGCGACGCGACGACCAGGTCCTGGAGATCGGGTGTGGCCCCGGCGCCGGCGCCGAGGCGATCTGCGAGCGGCTGGAGACCGGCCGGCTGTTCGCGATCGACCGTTCCGAGTCCGGTGTCGACCGGACCCGCCGGCGCAACCAGAAGTACGTCGACGCCGGCCGGCTCACCGTCCGCCAGATCGACCTGGCGACGCTGCGGGTGCCGGTCAAGCGGCTGACCAAGGTGTTCGCCTTCAACGTCAACCTCTTCTGGGTGCGCAACTGCGCCGACGAGATGGCCCTGCTGCACGAGCGCCTGGTGCCGGGTGGGTCGATCTACCTGTTCTACGAGGCCCGCCCCGAGCTGGTGCCCGAGATCGTCCGCAAGACCTCGGCCGCGCTCACCGCCGCCGGCTTCCGGGTGTCGGTCGTGGAGCAGAAGGCCCCGCCGGTGATCGGACTGGTCGGCCGACGCTGATCAGGTTCTGACCTGATATTGCGCGACATTAGATCCTGATCTAATATGTCTCCATGGAGGTCGTCGTCCTCACCATCGACCAACGGTCCAGCCGCCGCGGCCCCGACCTCGTCCCGGAGGCGCTCGCGGCGCTGGCACCGGTCCCGATGCTGCGCCGCTTCGAGCGCACCGTCGGCGACGAGTTCCAGGGGGTGCTGGCCGATCCGGCCAGGCTGGCCGACGTGCTGGAGCCGCTGCTGCGCCACGACGAGTGGAACGTCGGCCTGGGCCTCGGACCCGTCGAGGAGCCCCTCCCCGCCCACGCCCGCGCAGGGCGCGGCCCGGCGTACCTCCGTGCCCGCGAGGCGGTCACCACGGCCAAGACCAGCCCCTGGCATCTCCGGGTGGTCGCCGACGACGACCGGGCCCGGCACCTGGAGAGCGCGCTCTGGCTGTGGGCGGCCGTGCTCGGCCGGCGCACGCCCAAGGGGTGGGAGGTGGCCGACCTGCTCGAGCACGACCTGACCTACGACGAGGCGGCAAGCAAGCTGGGCATCACCCAGTCCGCGGTCAGCCAGCGCGCCCGCGCCGCCGGGATCGCGGAGGGGCGACGAGGCCGTGAGCTCGTCATCCATCTGGCCACCGAGCTGCTCGCGGCGCCCGGGGTCGGCCGATGACCACGGCGGCGGTCGCGCTCGCCGCGGTCGGCTGCTTCGCCGCCCTCGCGGGCTGGGTGCTCCCGCGGTCGCTGCTGCCCGCCGGCGTGGCGGTCACCACCCTGGGGGGCGCCTGCCTGCTCGGGCTGCTCGACACCGGGCCGATCTCCCGCGAGGCGGTGGGACTGCTGATCGTCGTCGCGGGCCTGCTGGCCGTGCTCGGCGGCGGGCCGGTCGCGACCGCCGTGTTCACCCTGGCCGACCGCGAGCACCACGACGGGGTCGGTTCGTTGAGCTCCGCAGGCGAGGTGCTCCGCGGCGGCGCCTGGATCGGCCTCCTCGAACGTGCCGCCATCTATGCGACCCTGCTCGCCGGATGGCCCTCCGGGCTCGCGGTCCTGCTCGCCCTCAAGGGCCTGGGCCGCTATCCCGAGTTGCGCGTCCGGGATGACTCCGGCGCCGCCGAGCGCTTCATCATCGGCACGCTGGCGAGCTCACTGTGGGCGGCGGCGTGCGCCGGGCTGGCGCTCACCGCGTGACGCGCGGCCCCACCACGGCGAGGATCTGGGGCCGGGAGAAGAGCCTTGCCGCGAGCCGGCGTACGTCGTCGGGCGTGACCGCCTCGACCCGGCGCACCACCTCGTCGATCGGCAGCAGCTCGGAGTAGACGAGCTCGCCCTTGCCCAGCCGTGACATCCGCGCCCCCGGGTCCTCCAGGCCGAGGACCAGCCCGCCGCGGAGCTGTCCCTGGCCCCACTGCACCTCCTCGTCGCGCAGCCCGTCGTGAGCGACCCGCGCGAGCTCGGCGCGGACGGTGCTCAGCACGTCGTCGAGCTTGGCCGGAAGGCAGCCGACTGAGACGCCGACGAGGCCCGCGTCGCGGTAGTGGTGGGCGAAGGAGTAGACGGAGTAGGCCAGGCCGCGGCGTTCGCGCACCTCCTGGAACAGGCGCGAGGAGGTGCCGCCACCCAGGGCGGCGTTGAGGACCCCCAGCGCGTAGCGACGTTCGTCGGTGCGGGTGAGGCCGTTGACGCCGAGGACGACGTTGACCTGCTCGAACGGCCGCTGGGCGGACGCCGCCGCGGCGTGCGCGGGCCGGGCGCGCGTGGTGGCCCGCACGGCCTCCGGCGCGGCTGCGGCGTCCAGGAAGCCGTGACGGTCGAAGGCCCGGCGCACCTGTCTGACGACCGTGGCGTGGTCGAGTGCGCCGGCGGCCGCCACCACGATCCGCTCCGGCCGGTAGTGACGGGCATGGAAGCGCCCGATCTGCTCGCGGGTGAGCGCGGCGATGGACTCGGTGGTGCCGGCGATCCGGCGTCCCAGCGGCGAGTCGCCCCACGCCGTCGCCGCGAACAGGTCGTGCACCACGTCGTCGGGGTCGTCCTCGTGCATCGCGATCTCGTCGAGGATCACCTCACGCTCGGCCTCGACGTCCTCGGGCAGCAGCAGCGAGCCGGTCACCATGTCGCCCAGCACGTCGACGGCCAGGGGGAGGTCCTCCTCGAGCACCCGCGCGTGGAAGAGGGTGTACTCCTTGGCGGTGAAGGCGTTGAGCTCGCCGCCGACGGCGTCCATGGCCACCGAGATGTCCAGCGCGGAGCGCTCGGCGGTGCCCTTGAAGAGCAGGTGCTCGAGGAAGTGGCTGCAGCCGTGGAGGGTCGGCGACTCGTCTCGCGAGCCCGCGCCGACCCACACCCCGATGCTCGCCGAGCGGGCACCCACCATCTCCTCGGTGACGATGCGCAGCCCGCTGGGCAGCGTCGTACGCCGGGTGCGGCCGGTCACCTGGCCGTCCCGGCCGCGCTCGGTGTGGAGCGTGCGGGTCACCGGCCGGGCCACGCCCGGGGAAGCGGGCGACCCGCCCGGGGCAAGCCCCGGGCGGGTCGTCGCGTCACTTCGTCGGCTCACGCCGGAAGTCACTCGTCGGCGCCGGACTCGTCCTCGTCGGACGCGCCCTCCTCGACCACGGGCGATCAGCGAGAGCTTGCCGCGGTCGTCGATCTCGGCGATCTGGACCTGGACCTTCTGGCCCACCGACAGCACGTCCTCGACCGCCTCGACGCGCTTGCCGCCGGCCAGGGCGCGGAGCTTGCTGATGTGCAGCAGGCCGTCCTTGCCCGGGAGCAGCGAGACGAAGGCGCCGAAGTTGGTGGTCTTGACGACGGTGCCGAGGTAGCGCTCGCCGACCTCGGGCATCGTCGGGTTGGCGATCGCGTTGACGGTCGTTCGCGCGGCCTCGGCGGCCTCGCCGTTGGTGGCGCCGATGTAGATGGTGCCGTCGTCCTCGATCGTCAGCTGCGCGCCGGTGTCGTCCTGGATCTGGTTGATCATCTTGCCCTTGGGGCCGATGACCTCGCCGATCTTGTCGACCGGGATCCGGATCGTGATGATCCGCGGGGCGTGCAGCGACATCTCCTCGGGAGCGTCGATGGCCTCGTTCATCACGTCGAGGATGGCCCAGCCGGGCGTCCTTGGCCTGGGTCAGCGCCTCGGCGAGGACCTCGGCCGGGATGCCGTCGAGCTTGGTGTCGAGCTGCAGCGCGGTGACGAACTCGCGGGTGCCGGCGACCTTGAAGTCCATGTCGCCGAAGGCGTCCTCGGCGCCGAGGATGTCGGTGAGCGCGACGTACTGCGTCTCACCGTCGACCTCACCGGAGATCAGGCCCATCGCGATGCCCGCGACGGCCGCGCGCAGCGGCACGCCGGCCTGGAGCAGCGACATCGTCGAGGCGCAGACCGAGCCCATCGAGGTGGAGCCGTTGGAGCCCATGGCCTCCGACAGCTGCCGGATGGCGTAGGGGAACTCCTCGCGGGTCGGCAGCACCGGCAGCAGCGCCCGGCGGGCGAGCGCCCCGTGGCCGACCTCGCGGCGCTTGGGCGAGCCCACGCGGCCGGTCTCGCCGGTGGAGAACGGCGGGAAGACGTACTTGTGCATGTAGCGGCGCGTCTTCTCCGGCGACAGGGTGTCGAGCTTCTGCTCCAGGGTCAGCATGTTGAGCGTGGTGACGCCCAGGATCTGGGTCTCGCCGCGCTCGAACAGCGCCGAGCCGTGCACCCGCGGGATCACGCCGACCTCGGCGTGCAGCGGCCGGATGTCGGCCAGGCCGCGGCCGTCGATGCGGACCTTGTCGCGCAGCACGCGCTCGCGCACGAGCTTCTTGGTCAGCGAGCGGAAGGCCGCGCCGATCTCCTTCTCGCGACCGTCGAACTGGCTCGCCGAGCTGCTCCAGGAGCGAGGCCTTGATCTCGTCGAGGCGCTCCTCGCGCTCCTGCTTGCCGGCGATGGTCAGCGCTGCGGCCGTGTCGTCCTTGGCGGCCGCGCGACACGGCGTCGTAGACGTCGTCCTCGTAGTCCAGGAAGACCGGGAACTCCGGCCACCGGCTTCGCGGCGACCTTGGCCAGCTCGGCCTGGGCCTCGCAGAGCTGCTTGATGAAGGGCTTGGCGGCGTCGAGGCCACCGGCCACGACCTCCTCGGTCGGCGCCTGGGCGCCGGAGTGCACGAGGTCCCAGGTGGTCTCGGTGGCCTCGGCCTCGACCATCATGATCGCGACGTCACCGGTGTCGGTGACGCGGCCGGCGACGACCATGTCGAAGACGGCGTTCTCGAGCTGGCTGTGGGTCGGGAAGGCCACCCACTGGTCCCTCGATCAGCGCGACGCGGACGCCGCCGACCGGGCCGGAGAACGGCAGGCCGGAGAGCTGGGTGGAGAGCGGACGCGGCGTTGATCGCGAGCACGTCGTAGGGGTGGTCGGGGTCGAGCGCCATCACGGTGATGACGACCTGGACCTCGTTGCGCAGGCCCTTCTTGAAGGTCGGGCGCAGCGGGCGGTCGATCAGCCGGCAGGTGAGGATCGCGTCCTCGCCGGGGCGGCCCTCGCGGCGGAAGAACGAGCCGGGGATCTGGCCGGCGGCGTACATCCGCTCCTCGACGTCGATCGTCAGCGGGAAGAAGTCGAGCTGGTCCTTGGGCGTGCTTGCCGGCCGTGGTGGCCGAGAGCAGCATGGTCTCGTCGTCGAGGTAGGCGGTCACCGAACCGGCGGCCTGGCGGGCCAGGAGCCCGGTCTCGAACTTGATGGTGCGCTTGCCGAACGTGCCGTTGTCGAGGACGGTCTCAACGGCGGAAACGGTGGGTTCCACGGACGTGTGGTCCCTTTCTCTTCGCGGAGCGACCCCGCGACACGTCCCGCACTGCGAAGCCGGTCTTCGATCGAGGCCCGCGGATCGTCATCGGACTCCGAAGGCCACTACCGAGGACCGGGCCGAACGTGCGGGTCGCTCCTGGTGTGTGGTGTTCAGTTGTCCGCCGTGCGGGCGGGCTGTTCAGCGTCTCGCGGCGAGCCTAGCGCGCGGGACCGTGCGGTCCCACCGGCGCGGCCCGCCCGGATGACGGAGCGGCCGCTCGCGAGTCGGGTGTCAGCGACGCAGGCCGAGGCGCTCGACGATCGAGCGGTAGCGCTCGATGTCGGTCTTCTGCAGGTAGTTGAGCAGCCGGCGGCGCTGACCGACCAGCAGCAGCAGGCCACGACGGCTGTGGTGGTCGTGCTTGTGCTGCTTGAGGTGCTCGGTGAGGTGGGCGATGCGGTGGCTGAGCAGCGCGACCTGGACCTCGGGCGAACCGGTGTCGCCCTCGGTCGTGGCGTACTCGGCGATGATCTTCTGCTTGGTGGCGGCGTCGGTCCCGACGGACATGGGGGCTCCTGGTTCTGAGATCTCGTTGCGCGGCGCGCCGGGGCCTGTTCACCCGGGCACTCTCGATCCGCGGCCGTTGCACGGCAACCGGTGAAGATTATCAGCGCAGGTCAGCGGGCCCCAAAACGTCGCTCGTGACACGATGCCCGGGTGGAGACCAGGATCGGCGTGTGCAACCTGTGCGAGGCCATCTGCGGCCTCCGGCTGGGCATCGAGGAGACCGCCGACGGACCGCGCGTGACGTCCATCCGCGGCAACCCCGACGACCCGCTCTCGCGGGGGCACCTCTGCCCGAAGGGCGTCGCCCTCGCCGACGTGTACGACGACCCCGACCGGCTGCGACGGCCGGTCCGGCGCGTCCCCTCCCCCGACGGCGACCCGGCCGGCGACCGGTGGGAGGAGATCGGCTGGGACGAGGCGCTGGACACTCGTGGCCGACGCCCTCGCCACGACCATCAACGCCCACGGCCGGGACGCGGTGGCGGTCTACCTCGGCAACCCCAACGTCCACAGCCTCGGCTCGATGACCCACGGCACGGCGCTGGTCAAGGCGCTGGGCACCCGCAACCGCTACAGCGCGACCAGCGTCGACCAGCTGCCCCACCAGCTGCTGGCCCACCTGATGTTCGGCCACCAGCTGATGCTGCCGGTGCCCGACCTCGACCGGACGTCGTACTTCCTGGTGTTCGGGGCCAACCCGGTGGCCTCGCACGGCTCGCTGATGACGGTGCCGGACTTCCCGCGCCGGCTGCGCGACCTGCGCGCCCGCGGCGGCCGGATGGTCGTCGTCGACCCGCGCCGTACCGAGACCGCGAAGGCCGCCGACGAGCACGTCTTCGTGCGCCCGGGCACCGACGCCCCCGTCCTGCTGGCCATGCTCCACGTGCTGTTCGCCGACGACCTGGTCGTCAGCGGGTCACCGTGCCGGCGTACGCCGACGGGCTGGAGGCCGTCCGCCTGGTCGTCGCCGCCTTCACCCCCGAGCGCGCGGAGGCGGCCTCCGGGGTCGCGGCCGAGACGATCCGGCGGCTGGCACGCGAGCTGGCCGCCGCCGCCGAGCGCGGTGGCCTACGGCCGGGTGGGCATCTCGTCGCATCCCCACGGGTCGGTCTGCGTCTGGGCGCTGACCCTGCTCAACGTGCTCACCGGCAACCTCGACCGCGAGGGCGGTGCGATGTTCACCTCCCCCGCGATCGACCTCGTCGGCACGGGACTGATCGGCCGCGGCCACGTCGACCGCTGGCGCAGCCGGGTGCGCGACCTGCCCGAGGTCGGCGGCGAGCTGCCGGTCGCCGCGCTGCGCGAGGAGATCGAGACGCCGGGCGAGGGGCAGGTGCGCACGCTGCTGACGGTCGCCGGCAACCCGGTGTTGTCGACCCCCGACGGCGCGGCCCTCGACCGCGCTCTCCCGGGCCTGGAGTTCCGCGCCGCGGTCGACCTCTACGTCAACGAGACCACCCGGCACGCCGACGTGATCCTCCCGCCGACGACGCTGCTCGAGCGGGACCACTACGACCTGGTCTTCCACACGCTCGCGGTGCGCAACACGGCACGCTTCACGCCCGCCGCGCTGCCGAAGGACCCCGACGCCCGCCACGACTGGGAGATCTTCCGCGAGCTGGCGCTGCGGACCCTCGCCCGGCTCGACCGCAAGCCGGCCCTCGGGCGTCGCCTCACCCTGCAGGCGCGGATGCGGCTCAGCCCGCGCACGCTGATCGCGGGCCTGCTGCGGCGGGGACGGTCGGGCGTGACCCTCCGGCGCCTCCTGGCCGAGCCCAGCGGCGTGGACCTCGGGCCGCTCCAAGCGGGCCGGCTGCCCGCCGCGCTGCGGACCCGGGACCGGCGGCTGCGGCTGGCCCCCGACCTCGTCCTGGCCGACGTACGCCGGCTCGACGACGCCGCGGTCCCCGACGCCGACCAGCTCCTCCTGATCGGGCGGCGCCACCAGCGCGACTGCAACTCCTGGCTCCACAACAGCCCGCGGCTGGTCAAGGGCAGGCCACGCCACCAGCTGCTGATGCACCCCGACGACCTCGCCGATCGCGGGCTCGCCGACGGCGCCCGGGTGCGCGTCGCGTCGCGGGTCGGCTCGGTGGAGACCGAGGTGAGCGCGACCGACACCGTGATGCCCGGCGTGGTGTCACTCCCCCACGGCTTCGGTCACGGGATGCCCGGCTCGCAGATGGCCCGGGCCGCCGAGGTGGAGGGGGTGTCCATCAACGACCTGACCGACACCGAGCGTCTCGACGTCAGCGGCAACGCGGCGTTCTCGGGAACCCCGGTCACGGTGGTCGCCGCCGGCTGACTGCGCCTGCGGCGTCAGCTGTTCGCGTCGAGCACCGCCCGGACCGCCGCCCGCGCCTCCCCGGGGTCGACGGCCGTGAGCGCGGCCTCGGCGGCCTCCTCGCACGTCGCCTTCGTGACCGCGGACAGCTGCGCGCCCACGGGACGGACCGCCGCGGCGGCCATCGACAGCGAGGTGATTCCCATGCCGATCAGCGCGCACGCGAGGGCCGGGTCCGCCGCGGCCTCGCCGCAGATGCCGACCGGCTTGCCCGCCTGCTTGCCGGCCTCGGCGGTGATCGCGATCAGCTGGAGCACGGCCGGCTGCCACGGGTCGGTGAGGTGGGCCAGGTCGGTCGCCATCCGGTCGGCGGCCATGGCGTACTGCGTCAGGTCGTTGGTGCCGATCGACAGGAAGTCGACGACATCCAGCATCTGGTGGGCCATCAGCGCCGCGCTCGGGATCTCGATCATGATCCCCGGCTTGAGACCCCGCTCGCGCACCTGACCGGCGAAGTCGCGAGCCTCGGCCACGGTGGCCACCATCGGCGCCATCACCCAGGTCTCGGTGCCGGTCTGCTCGGCGGCCGCGGCGATGCCGTCGAGCTGGCGAGTCAGCAGCTCGGGGTTGTCGAAGGAGAGCCGCAGGCCACGCACCCCCAGCGCGGGGTTCTCCTCATCCTCCATGTTGGCGAACGCGATCGGCTTGTCGGACCCCGCGTCGAGGGTGCGGACGACGACGTAGCCGATGTCGTGGAACGGACGAAGCACGCGGCCGTAGATCTCCGCCTGCTCCTCGGCGGACGGCTCGTCCTGTCGGTCGAGGAAGCACAGCTCGGTGCGGAAGAGCCCGACGCCCTGGACGGGCGCCTCGGCCGCCGCCTCGGCGGACCCCCCGTCGGCGACGTTGGCGAGCAGCTTCACGGGCGTCCCGTCAGAGGTGGCGGCCGGCCCCGTCCAGGCCTCGAGACGGGCGCGCACCTCGCGGTCGGCGGCGGACTTCTGCTTCGGCCTCCGCGGGGTCGGGGTGGGTCTGCACGGTGCCGTCACGCCCGTCGATCAGCAGCGGGGTGCCGTGCGGGACGTCCATGATGCCCGCGGTGCCGACGATGCACGGGATGCCGAGCTGCCGGGCGATGATCGCGGTGTGGCTGGTCGAGCCGCCCCGCTCGGTGACCAGGCCGACGCAGGTCGCCGGGTCGAGACCCGCCGTGTCCGACGGGGCCAGGTCGACCGCGACGATGACGGACGGCTCGTCGGGCGCCGAGACGCCGGGCTCCGGCTCCCCCACCAGATGGGCGACCACGCGGCGCTCGATGTCGCCGAGGTCGGTCGCCCGCTCGGCCATCAGACCGCCCATCGCGGTGAAGATCTCGACGAACTGCGCCACGGCCGCCCGCACGCTGGACACCAGGCCGGTGCCGCCGTTGACCGACGTGGCCACCGCGCCGCGCAACCCCTTGTCGCGGGCCAGCCCGGCGCTCGCCGTCAACACCTCGTGGGCGGCCCCGGTCGTCTTCTCCGCCTTGGCACTGAACGACGCCGCCACCGCGGACACGGCATCGTCATAGGCCGCCATCGCGGCGTCGGCATCGACGAAGCCCCCGTCGCCGAACCGCTCGATCGCCTCGGGTGACACCTCGCCCCGCACGATGAGGGCTGGCGCGAAAGCCACTCCGGGGACGACGGGGGTGCCCTGCAGGGTCTGGCTCGCTGTGGCGCTCGTCATACCGGACAGTCAAGCCGGGCCGTCCTTGACAGTCAAGGGAATCGGGACTAAAACAAGACAAACGCAGATGCAAAACGCAGATCGCGGGAAGGCCCGTCGGCCTGCGCCCGGACGACCGACGCGCGACGACGGGGAGGCCATGTACGCCGAGGAGCGACAGCACGCGATGGCGGAGCTGGTCGCCCGGCGCGGCAGGGTCTCGGTCAACGAGCTGGCCCGGGAGTTCGCGGTCACGACGGAGACCGTGCGCCGCGACCTGTCTCAGCTGGAGTCGCGGCGCCTGGTCCGCCGGGTCCACGGAGGCGCGCTGCCCGTCGACTCCTTCACCGTGCTCGAACAGCTGCTGAGCGACCGTGACGCCTCCAACACCGAGCAGAAGCACCGGATCGCGATGGCCGCAGTCGGGCTGCTCCCCGAGGCCGAGGCCACCTTGGTCATCGACGCCGGGAGCACCACGGTCCGGCTGGCCGAGCTGCTTCCCCGCGACCGACAGCTCACCGTGTTCACCCACGCCGTCCCGGTCGCGGCCCGGCTCGCCGACCAGGTCCAGATCGAGCTGCACCTGCTGCCCGGTCGGGTCCGCCACAACACGCAGGCCGCGGTCGGCGTCGAGACCGTCGAGGCGCTGTCGCGCCTCCGGGCCGACATCGCCTTCGTCGGCACCAACGGGCTGACGCTCGCCCACGGGCTCTCCACGCCCGACCAGACCGAGGCAGCCACCAAGTCGGCCATCGTCGGCTGTGCCCAGCGAGTCATCGTGGTGGCTGACTCGAGCAAGATCGGGCAGGAACGCACCATCCGGTTCGCGGGCATCTCCGACGTCGACGTCCTCGTGACGGACGACGGCATCGGTGCCGACCGCCGGGCCGATCTCGAATCCGCCGGACTGGAGGTCGTCATCGCATGATCGTCACACTCACCCCCAACCCCAGCCTCGACCGCACCGTCACCCTGGGCGCTCCGCTCGCCCGGGGTGCCGTGCAACGCGTCGTCAGCGTGACGCAGCAGAGCGGCGGCAAGGGGGTCAACATCTCCCGCGCCGCCGTGTCTGCCGGCATCCCGACGCTGGCCGTGCTGCCGGCGGCGAGCGACGACCCGTTCGTCCGCGACCTCGGCGCGGCAGAGATCCCCTGTCACCCGACGCCGCCGGCCGGGGAAATCCGGATGAACATCGCCATTACCGAGCCGGACGGCACGACCACCAAGCTCAACAGCCCCGGAGCCACGGTCGGAGCCGGCGAGCTCGACGCGATGGCGCAGGCGCTCACCGAGGGCACCGGCGCTGGCGACGGGGCTTCCTGGGTCGTCCTGGCCGGCTCGCTGCCGCCGGGCGCGCCCGCCGACTGGTACGCCGACCTCGTCCGGAGGCTGCGGCCCGCCGGCGTGCGGATCGCCGTCGACACCAGCGAGGAGCCGCTGGAGGCCCTGGTCGCGGGCCTGCCCGGCTCCGCGCCCGACCTGATGAAGCCCAACGGCGAGGAGCTCGCGTCCCTCACCGGGGCCGACGGCGACCAGCTCGAGAGCGAGCCCACAGCCGTGGCGGAGGCCGCGCGGGTGCTGGTCGACCGCGGGGTGGGGGCCGTGCTGGCCACTCTCGGGGGCAACGGAGCGGTGCTGGTCACGGCCGACGGCGCCTGGCACGCCAGCGCGCCGCCGGTCGAAGTGGTGAGCACCGTCGGCGCCGGCGACTCCAGCCTGTTCGGCTACCTGCTCGGAGACGACCGGAGACTTTCCGCGCCAGAACGGCTAGCGTTGGCCGTGGCCTATGGCAGCGCCGCCGCTGGACTCCCGGGCACCACGATCCCTGACCCGTCTCAGGTGCACGTGGACCAGGTGCTGGTGACGACGCTCGCCCCGGCCTAATTTCCGCCACACCCCCAGGAGGCCGAATGTCCGCGATGCTCACCCCCGATCTGGTCCGGCTCGACGTCGACCTCGGCAACTCCAAGACCGAGGTGATCCGCCGGCTGGCGGGCATCGCGGGTGACGCCGGGCGGACCTCGGACGTCGAGCAGCTGGTGGCTGACGCGCTGGCCCGCGAGGAGACCACCCCCACCGGTCTCCCGGGCGGCATCGCCATCCCGCACTGTCGCACCGCTGCCGTCGACACCCCCACACTGGTCTTCGCGCGACTCCAGCCGAAGGTCGAGTTCGGGGCCAACGACGGCCCGGCCGACCTCGCGTTCCTGATCGCCGCACCCGCAGGGGGCGACGCCACCCACCTGCAGGTGCTCACCCTGCTGGCCCGGGCACTGGTGCGCTCGGACTTCACCGACGGGCTCCGCGCCGCCCAGACACCGGCCGACGTGGTGGCCCTGGTCGACGCGGCCGTGGCCGTGGGCGAGTCGCCCGCACCGGCCGCCCAGGCGGCGCCGGCAGCCGCTCCTGCGGGAGGGGCGCGACGCAGCCTGGTGGCGGTCACCGCCTGTCCGACCGGGATCGCCCACACCTACATGGCCGCCGAGGCCCTCGAGGCGGCCGCCGCCCGTGCCGACGTCGACATCCACGTCGAGACGCAGGGGTCTGCCGGCTCCAAGCCGCTCGACCCGCATCTGATCGAGGCCGCCTCGGCGGTGATCTTCGCCTGCGACGTCGGTGTCCGCGATCGCCAGCGCTTCGCGGGCAAGCCGATGGTC
This sequence comes from uncultured Actinomycetota bacterium, assembly GCA_963719955.1. Lineage (GTDB taxonomy): Bacteria > Actinomycetota > Actinomycetes > Propionibacteriales > Nocardioidaceae > Nocardioides. Next base: position 2,228,949 of record CAVRDV010000002.1, read on the forward strand.
AGCTCCGGGGTGAAGCGAGCCATCGACGACGGCGACGGCATGGTTGCCGACGCCCTGCGCTATGCCGACGACCCCGGCGCGCCGCGGGTCGAAGGGACGGCGACCGCCGGCGGTGGGGAGGCGGCCGAGAAGGAGTCCTGGGTCGGCCGGATCCGGCGGGTGCTGATGACCGGCGTGTCCTACATGATCCCCTTCGTGGCGGCGGGTGGCCTGCTCATCGCCCTGGCGTTCCTCCTGGGCGGCTACGAGATCGCCCTCGGGTCGACGTTCGACGGCGCCAGCGTCAGCACCGCGTCGCACATCGCCACCAACTCCACCCTCTTCGACCTCCCCGACCCCGACGCCTACACCGACATGGCCGGTGGGGCTGAGCTGGTGAGAGGGCCACTGCTCACCTACCTGGGCGCCCTGCTGATGGTGCTCGGCGGCCTGGCGTTCGGGTTCCTGGTGCCGGCGCTGGCGGGCTACATCGCCTACGCCATCGCCGACCGGCCCGGCATCGCCCCCGGCTTCGTGATGGGCGCCCTGGCGGGCACGGTCAACTCCGGCTTCCTGGGCGGCATCGTCGGCGGCGCGCTGGCCGGCATCGTGGCCCACTGGATCGCCTCCTGGAACGTCGCCAAGTGGGCGCGCGGGCTGATGCCGGTCCTGGTGATCCCGTTGCTCACCACGCTCGTGGTCGGGGCGTTCATGGTGATCGTGCTGGGCAAGCCGTTGGCCAGCCTGATGACCTCGCTCAACAACGGGCTGGAGAACATGAGCGGCGGCTCGGCAGTGACGCTCGGCGTCGTCCTCGGCCTGATGATGGCTTTCGACATGGGCGGACCGCTCAACAAGGTGGCCTATGCCTTCGCCACGACCGGGCTGTTCGCCGCGGCCACCGCCACCGATGCGCCCCAGCTCAAGGTGATGGCCGCCGTGATGCTGGCGGGGATGACGCCGCCGCTCGCCCTTGCCCTCGCGACGGTGGTCCGCCCCGGACTGTTCAGCCCGGCCGAGCGGGAGAACGGCAAGGCCGCGTGGTTCCTCGGCGCCTCCTTCATCACGGAGGGCGCGATCCCCTTCGCGGCCGCCGACCCGTTGCGCGTGATCCCGTCCCTCATGGCAGGGAGCGCGGTCACCGGCGCCCTGGCGATGGGCCTCGACGTGACCCTCCGCGCACCGCACGGCGGGATCTTCGTGCTGTTCGCCGTTGACAACGTGCTCGGCTTCTTCCTCGCGCTGGTCGCGGGAACCATCATCTCCGCCTTCCTCGTGGTGGCTCTGAAGTCGTTCGGGACGAGCGACGCCGAGGTCGCTACGGTGTGACCTGACCAACCAACTGCTGACGGCCAGCCCGGCCACCCTCGCCCCAGAAGGAGCGCCCATGCCCAGCAAGTCCGTCGCCGTCGGATCCTCCGTCGGCCTGCACGCCCGCCCCGCCGCCCTGATCGCCGAGGCGGCCGGCCAGCTCGACGCCAGCGTGACGATCAACGGCATGGACGCCACGTCGGCGCTGATGCTGATGACCCTCGGGGCCAAGTGCGGCGACAGCGTGGAGGTGGCCTCCGACGACCAGGCCGCGCTCGACGCCATCGCGGCGATGGTCGAGCAGGACCTCGACGCCTGAGCCCGGACCCGCTGTACGACGTACGCCGGGCGCGCGATCAGCCGCCCAGCGCCTCGCGCGCCCGGCGTACGTCGTCGCGCATGGCGACCAGCAGCGCGTCGACGTCGTCGAAGCGCTGCATGCCGCGCAGCCGGGTGACGAACTCGACCTCGACCTCGACGCCGTAGAGCTCCAGGTCGTCGCGGTCCAGCACGTAGGACTCGACGCGGCGTTCGCGGTCGCCCGCGAACGTCGGGTTGCTCCCGACCGAGATCGCCGCCGGCAGCCGCTCCCGGTCGCCGACCCGCCGCAGCCAGCCGGCGTACACCCCGTCGGCCGGGGCGGCGGCCAGCCCGCGCGTCGGCACGTTGGCGGTCGGGTAGCCGAGGGTCCGCCCGCGGCGGTCGCCTTCGACGACGACCCCCCGGATCCGGAACGGCCGGCCCAGCGCCTCGGCAGCGCCCTCGACGTCACCGGCGGCCAGGCAGGCCCGGACGTAGGTCGACGACCACACCTGCGGGCCGCCGTCGAGCGCGAGGCCGTCGACCTCGAAGCCCTGACGGCCTCCGGCCTCGGTCAGGAAGGCGAGGTCTCCGGCGGCCCGGTGTCCGAACCGGAAGTTGGCCCCGACCACGACCGCGGAGGCGTGCAGCGCGCCCACCAGCACCCGGTCGACGAACTCCTGCGGCGACCATGCCGCCATCTCGCGGGTGAACGGGCAGCACCAGCACGCCGTCGACACCGAGGTCGGCCATCAGCTCCAGCCGCTCGTCGAGGCTGCTCAGCATGACCGGCGCGTGCTCCGGCCGGAGCACGGCGAACGGGTGCGGGTCGAAGGTGACCACGACGAGCGCCGCGGCGCGAGCGTCGGCGTCCTCGCGCGCCCGGCGGATCACGTGCTGGTGGCCCAGGTGGACGCCGTCGAAGTTGCCGACGGTCACGACCGACGGGCCCAACCCCGGCGGCACGTCCTCCAGGCGCCTCCAGATCTGCACCTGCGAAGCCTGCCACAAGGGGGACGGGCCGCGGCGAGTTGCCCCACGTCGGCGTCGCTGGGGGCAGACCTCCTCGCGGGCTAGCCCACGAAGACGGCGACCGGAGCGGCGGTGGCACCACGCTGCTCGTAGAGCGCCAGGAACTCCCCCGACGGCGCGAACACCGCCACCGGACCGGCGGCGCCGAGGTCGAGCGGCAGCCGCCGCCCCACGCGTACGTCGGCCGCCTGCGGCTCGTCGAGATCGAGGACGGGGAAGCAGCGCCGGGCGGCCTCGTCGAGGGCGAGCAGCCCGAACGACGCGGCGAGCTGGTCGAGCGTGCGCGCGTCGTCGAGGGCGAACGGTCCCACGGCGGTGCGCCGCAGCGCGACCAGATGTCCGCCGACCCCGAGCCGCTCGCCGAGGTCGCGGGCGATGGCCCGGATGTAGGTGCCCGAGGAGCAGCGGACGCTCACCCGGACCTCGACCGTCGGGCCCGACGGTGTGACGTCGTGGACGGTGAGGTCGTGGACGGTCACCCGGCGGGCGGGCAGCTCGACCTGCTCCCCCTCGCGCACCCGTTGGTAGGCACGCCTGCCGTCGACCTTGATCGCCGACACCGTCGACGGCCGCTGGTCGATCGCGCCCACGAAGCCGGCGAGCGCCTCGCGGAGGCGGTCGTCGCCGAGCCCGGAGGCATCGGACGTCGCGACCGGGTCGCCCTCGGCATCGTCGGTCGTGGTCGCCATCCCGAGGCGGATCGTGGCGTCGTAGGCCTTCTCGGTGAGCATCAGGTGCCCCAGCAGCCGGGTCGCCCGGTTGACGCCGAGCACCAGCACGCCGGTGGCCATCGGGTCGAGGGTGCCCGCGTGGCCGACCTTGCGGGTGCCGGCCAGCCGGCGTACTCGCGCGACCACGTCGTGCGACGTCATCCCGCCGGGCTTGTCGACGACCAGCAGGCCGGAGTCGGTCACCCCTCGTCAGACCCCTCGACCGACTCCTCGGCGGCGGCCTCGTGGGCCTCGTCGAGATCGTCGTCGTCGTGCTTCTTGTAGGGGTCGGCCTCGCCGGCGTACGCCGCCCCGGCCCGACGGGCCGCCACCTCCTCGTCGGAGGCCCGCGCCGCGGCCAGCACGTCGTCGAGGTGGCGTGCCGACTCGGGCAGCGCGTCGTGGACGAACTCGAGGGTCGGCGCGTGCCGCATGCCGAGCTGCTTGGCGACCTCCGAGCGCAGCAGCCCCTTGGCGGACTCCAGCGCAGCGGCGCTGCCGACCATGGACTCCTCCTCGCCGAGCACGGTGTAGAAGACCGTGGCCTGCTGGGCGTCGCCGGTGACCCGGACGTCGGTGACCGTGACGAACCCCAGCCGGGGGTCCTTGACCTGCCGCTCCAGCATCTCCGCGACGATCACCTGGATCCGGTCGGCGATCCTGCGGATCCGGGGGTTGCTCATGACTGCTCCTGCTCGGGGATGGAGGTTCATCAGGTGAAGCGGCTGGCCCTGCACCTCCCCAGCTGACGTCACCTGGGGAAGTGAGGATTCGCCTGCCTCACCTGATGAACAAGTGAACACCGCGCGTCAGCCGCGCGGGATCTCCTTCATCTCGAAGGCCTCGACGATGTCGCCCTCCTTGATGTCCTGGAAGTTGCGCAGCACCAGACCGCACTCGAAGCCCTCGCGGACCTCGGAGGCGTCGTCCTTCTCCCGGCGCAGCGACGCCAGGTCGAGGTTGTCGGCCACCACGGAGCCGTCGCGGATCAGCCGCACCTTGGCGTTGCGTCGGATCAGCCCGCTGGTCACCATGCACCCGGCGATGTTGCCGATCTTCGACGAGCGGAAGATCGCGCGGATCTCCGCCTGGCCGAGGGTCTGCTCCTCGAACTCCGGCTTGAGCATGCCCTTGAGGGCGGCCTCGATCTCGTCGATCGCCTGGTAGATGACCGAGTAGTAGCGGATCTCGACGCCTTCACGGTCGGCGAGCTCGCTGGCCTTGCCCTGCGGGCGGACGTTGAAGCCGATGATGATCGCGTCGGAGGCAGCCGCCAGCATGACGTTGGTCTCGGTGATGGCACCGACACCGCGGTCGATGACCCGCAGCGACACCTCGTCGCCGACGTCGATCTTGGCCAGCGAGTCCTCGAGGGCCTCGACCGAGCCGGACACGTCGCCCTTGAGGATGAGGTTGAGCTCCTGGCTCTCGCCCGTGCTCCATGGAGGCCATGAAGTCCTCGAGGGTACGGCGGACGCGGCGCTGCGCCTGCGCGGCAGCCCGCTCGCGGGCCTCCCGCTTCTCGGCGATCTGGCGGGCCATCCGGTCGTCGTCGACGACCAGGAAGTTCTGGCCCGCGCCCGGCACCGCGGTCAGACCGAGCACCATGGCGGGACGCGACGGGTCGGCCTCCTCGATCGGCTCGCCCTGCTCGTCGAGCATGGCGCGCACGCGGCCGTAGGCCGGGCCCGCGACGATGGAGTCGCCGACGCGCAGCGTGCCGCGCTGGACGAGGATGGTCGCCACCGGGCCGCGGCCCTTGTCGAGGTGCGCCTCGACGACAAGGCCCTGGGCGTCCTGGTCGGGGTTGGCCCGCAGGTCCAGGGCTCGCGTCGGCGGTCAGCACGATCGCCTCGAGCAGCTTGTCGAGGTTGAGCTCGGACTTGGCGGAGACGTCGACGAACATCGTGTCGCCGCCGTACTCCTCGGGGACCAGGCCGTACTCGGTGAGCTGGCCGCGCACCTTGGTCGGGTCGGCCTCCGGCTTGTCGATCTTGTTGACCGCCACGACGATCGGCACCTCGGCCGCCTTGGCGTGGTTGAGGGCCTCGATCGTCTGCGGCATCACGCCGTCGTCGGCCGCCACCACGAGCACCGCGATGTCGGTCGACCTGCGCACCACGGGCACGCATGGCGGTGAACGCCTCGTGGCCCGGGGTGTCGATGAAGGTGATCCGGCGGTCCTGACCGTCGACATCGGTGTGCACCTGGTAGGCGCCGATGTGCTGGGTGATGCCCCCGGCCTCGCTCGTCGACGACGTTGGCGTTGCGCAGCGCGTCGAGCAGCTTGGTCTTGCCGTGGTCGACGTGACCCATCACGGTGACGACCGGCGGCCGCGCCGCGAGGTCCTCCTCGTCGCCCTCGTCGGAGCCGAACTCGAGGTCGAAGGACTCGAGCAGCTCGCGGTCCTCGTCCTCGGGGGAGACGACCTGGACGATGTAGTTGAGCTCCTCACCGAGCAGCTGCAGCGTCTCGTCGTTGACCGACTCGGTGGCGGTGACCATCTCGCCGAGGTGGAACAGCATCTGCACCAGCGCGGCCGGCTCGACGTTGATCTTGTCGGCGAAGTCGGTCAGCGACGCGCCTCGGCGCCAGGCGCACGGTCTCGCCGTTGCCCTTGCGGACGCGCATGCCACCGATCGTCGGCGCCTCCATGTTGTCGAACTCCTGACGGCGCTGCCGCTTGCTCTTGCGGCCACGACGCGACGGGCCCCCCGGGCGACCGAAGGCGCCCTGGGTGGAGCCGCGACCGCCGGGACGCCCGCCCGGACGGCCACCGCCGCTGGGACCGAAGCCACCCGGCGCGCCACCGCGCGGCGGGGCGCCGCCGGCACCACCGCGGCTCGGGGCACCGCCCCGGGCCGGAGCGCCACCGCGACCCGGGGCACCGCCCCGGGTGGGAGCACCACCCCGGCCGCCGGGGCCGGAGCCGAAGGCTGCGGGCGACTTGGGCATCATCGCGGGGTTGGGACGCGGCATGCCGGGACCGCCCTCGCCACCGCGCGCCGCGGGCGGGCGCGGGATGCCGGTGTCGGGACGCTGACCCATGCCCTGGGAGGGCGCGAACGGGTTGTTGCCGGGGCGCGGGGTGCCCGGACGACCCACCGGTCGCGGGCCGGGGGTCGAGGGGCGCGGGCCGGCGGGTGCCTCCGGGGTTGGCGCCTCCGCGGCCGGCGCCTCCGGGGTCGGAGGCTCGTCGGCGGCGTCGGTGGAGGGCTCGACCGGCGCGACCGGCGTCTCGGCAGGCTCGACCACCGGCTCGGAGGTCGCGGCCACCGGCTCCGGCGCCGAGACGACCGGCTGGGGGCCGGGCTTGGCGGTCGGCTTCGCGGAGGGCTTGGCCGGGGCGGCCTTGGCGGCCGCTGGCTTCTCGGCGGGAGCCTGGACGGCGGCCTTAGCCTCGGCCGCGGCCTTCAGCTTGTCGCCGTGTTCCTTCTTGAAGCGCATCTCGACGGGGAGCTCGATCGTCGACGAAGGCGACTTGACGAACTCACCCATCTCCTTGAGCTTCTCGAGAACGAACTTGCTCTCGACTCCGAACTCCTTGGCGAGTTCGTGGACTCGGGTCTTTGCCACGTTGGAACGCTGCTCCTTCTGGCCCGAGTCCCTGGGCTCCCGGTGGGAGAAGGGGCGTCGGACCGCTAGTGGTGGTGCACACTCATCGGGAGGTACTCATCGAGTGCTCATGAGCGCGGTGCTCCAGTCCTGGTAGGGGTCCTGCTGGTCACGATGGAAGCGCGGCGATGTGCTCGCCCACCGGTGTGGTGGCCAGCCCCTTCTCCAGCCGGAGGGCTCGAGAGAAGGCTCGCCGCCGCACTGCGAGCTCATAGCACGCGGTCGTGGGGTGCAGGTGCGCCCCGCGACCTGGTGCCGTGCCGCGCGGATCGGGCACCACGGCCGGCAGGCCATACGTGTCCGAGCCCGCGACCACTCGCAGCAACTCGCATCGGGCGGCCCGCTGCCGACATCCGATGCAGGTCCGGACCGGACCCGTGAGGGTCTGGGGGTCCGGAGCAGCAGAGGACCTCGGTTCGCGCGCCACCGAGGGTCAACACTAGCGCGTCGGCCACAGAAGACCGAACCGGGACGCTCAGGCGCCGCCGGTGGCGTGCGCCGTCCCCCCGTCTCGGTGGGGGTCTTCCCCCGCGAGCTCGCCCGCGTCGCCGCCCGAGCCCGGATCCGGCGGGGCCACCGGCGGCTCCTCGTCGGAGCGGATGTCGATCCGCCAGCCGGTCAGCCGCGCTGCGAGGCGGGCGTTCTGGCCCTCCTTGCCGATGGCGAGGGACAGCTGGAAGTCGGGCACCACGACGCGGGCCGACCGCTGGTCCTCGGAGAGCACCTCGACGGCGGTGACCTGGGCCGGCGAGAGCGCGTGGGCGACCAGCTCGGCCGGCTCGTCCGACCAGTCGACGATGTCGATCTTCTCCCCATGGAGCTCGGCCATCACGTTGCGCACCCGCTGTCCCATGGGACCGATGCAGGCGCCCTTGGCGTTGACCCCGGGAACCGTGGATCGCACCGCGATCTTGGTGCGGTGTCCGGCCTCCCGGGCGATCGCGGCGATCTCGACCGTGCCGTCGGCGATCTCGGGCACCTCGAGGGCGAAGAGCTTCTTGACGAGGGTCGGGTGGGAGCGGGACAGCGTGATCTGGGGACCGCGCAGCCCCTTGCGCACGGAGACGACGAGACACTTGATCCGGGTGCCGTGGTCGTAGGTGTCCCCCACCACCCGCTCTCCGAGTGGCAACAGGCCCTCGAGCTTGCCCAGGTCGACCATGACGTCATCGGGGTTGCGGCCCTGCTGGATGATCCCCGAGACGATGTCGCCCTCCTTGCCGGAGAACTCGCCGTAGCGGACGTCGTCCTCCGCGTCGCGGAGCCGCTGCAGCATGATCTGCTTGGCCGTCGTGGCGGCGATCCGGCCGAAGCCCTCGGGCGTGTCGTCGTACTCCCCGACCACGGTGCCGTCGTCGTCGAGCTCGCCGGCGAGCACGGTGACGTGGCCGGTCTTGCGGTCGAGCTCGACCCGCGCGTGCTCCTGTGCGCCGGGCGTCTTGTGGTAGGCCGTGAGCAGGGCCTGCTCGATGGCCTCCACGAGCACGTCGAAGGAGATCTCCTTCTCGCGCTCCAGCATGCGCAGGATGGTCATGTCGATGTCCATCAGGCGTCCTCCTCCGCACGTCGCTTGAACTCCACCTGCACCAGTGCCTTCCCGACCGCCGCATAGCCGACGCGTCGCTCGGCGCCGGAGACGTCGAGGGCGACGCCCTCGTCGTCGGCGGCGGTGATGCGGCCGGTCAGCCGCTCACCGTCGGCCAGGGTGACCGTGACCAGGCGACCGGCGTTGCGCCGCCAGTGCCGCGGCCGGGTGAGCGGCCGGTCGACCCCGCGGGAGGTGACCTCCAGCGTGTAGGGCCGCTCGCCCATGACCTCGCTCTCGTCGAGGGCGGCCGAGACCAGGCGGGTGGCGTCGGCGACGTCGTCCATGGTCACGCCGCCGTCCTTGTCGACGGCCACCCGGAGCACCCGGCGGCTGCCCGCGGGGGTGAGCTCGACGGCCTCGAGGTCGAGCCCGAGGTCGGCCAACGGAGCGGTCAGCACGGAGGCGAGCTCGTCGGGGACGCCCGCGTGGAGGGCGTCGTGGCCGGCCCGGTTGCCCGATGTGCTCACGGTGTCGACCTCCTGTGCTGTTGTCGGGTCCACGATAGCGGCTCTTCCCCAGGCATCGGGTGATCAGGCGTCACGCCCCGGACGGGTCCGCGGATAGGGTCGGCCCATGGCGAGACGGCAGCATCCGCGACCCGGGTCGCCGCCGCTGCCTCTCGGTCGGCGCACGGCGCTGCTGGGCGGCGCGGGCGGGCTCGCCTGGCTGGTCACGGGGTGTACCACGGGCGGCCCGACCGCGCCGGCGGCGAGCCCGGCCTCGTCGCCCCCCTCGGGTGACGCGCCCTCCTCGTCCGACCCCTCCGCCTCACCCGCTGCCCCCACGGAGACGGACCCCACGGAGACGGTCCCGAGCCCGCTCGAGACCGGTGACCGGACGCGCGTCCGCCTGGCCCTGGAGCAGACCGAGGCCATGCTGGCCGGACTGCTCGCTCTCCGCCGGCCCGGATCGGCGGCCGGCCTGGTCGAGCTCCACACCGCCCACCGGGCGGCGCTCCTGACGATGCTGGACGAGCCCGACCGCCCCCTGCCCGAGGCGACGGAGCCTCGCCTCACCCGGCCCGAGATCCCGCTGCGCGAGGCCGGCCTCCAGGCGGAGCTGGTGTCGGCGTCGCTGGCCGCCGAGGACGGCCTGGTGGCCCGCCTGCTGGCCTCGATGTCGGCGGGGGTCGCGCAGCGCCTGGCCCTGTTGCCGTCGGCGACCGAGGGTGGCCCGTCCTCCGGCTCGTCGGCGGGCCCGTCTCCCAGTGGGGCGGCGGCATGACCGAGAACGATGCGCTGCGGAGCACGCTGGAGGCCGAGCACGCCGCCGTCTACGTGTACGCCGCCCTGGTCGGTCGCGGCGACACCGCGCCCGCCCTCGCGGGTTCGCTGTGGGCGGCCTACGGTGAGCACCGCGACCGGCGCGACGAGCTGACCGCCCTCCTCCGCGACGTCGGCGAGGAGCCGGTCGCCGCCGCCCCGGCCTACCAGCTGCCGACCCGTCTGGACACCCCGGCGCGGGTCCGGCGGACCGCCGTCGCGGCGGAGCGGGCCGGCGCCGAGGCGTACGCCGCGCTGGTCGCCGCCGCCTCCGGGGACCGCCGCTCGTGGGCGGTCTCCGCGCTCACGGCCAGCGCGGTGCGCGAGCTGACGCTGGGCGCCGCGCCCTCGGCCTTCCCGGGTGCCCCGGAGCTCGGCTGACGGCCCGTGGCGGCAGCTTCACCGAGCACCCAGCGGTCGACTGGACGGCGTGAGTTGTCAGGGCCGACAAGAGGGAGTCACATCCTCCGGTCACACGAGGACCTCCGGAAATGACAGCGGTCCGCGAGCTTGCCTTCCGAGGGAGTCCCGAGATCCCCCCCGGATCGCAAGCACGCGGACCGCTGCGGGTCAGGAAGGCCCGTCAGCGAGGTCTTCCCTGGTGAGACCGGCCCGAGCCCGGTGCTTCACCGACATGAGAAGCATGCATGACGCGGCGGACCTTCACTACCGAAACGCCGGTGCATGTTTCTGCTTTGCACGAACATGCAACTTCTCCAGTCGGCGTCCCGGGCCCGTCGACGGCCCTGGAGGCCTTCTCAGCGGCGCCAGTTTGACACGATGTCGGGCACCTCGGACAACCGGTGCGCGACCGCGTCGGGCACGCCCACGCTGTGGCCGACCTGAGCGGCAGGGATGGCGCTGTGAGGGATGTGGACGGCGCGCATGCCGGCTTCCTGGGCGCCCCAGATGTCGTCGTACAGCCGATCCCCGACGTAGACGCACCGACCCGGCTCGGCCACGCCCACCGCCTCCCTGGCGGCCTCGAAGGCGTGGGGGCTCGGCTTCGTCCAGGGCAGTTCACTGGTGTAGACCAGGCCGTCGAACAGCGACAGGACGCCGTCGCGTTCGAAGAACCCGTCGTGCCACTCCCGCGGCCAGATCGTGTTGGAGAGGACCCCGACCTTCAGCCCCGAGGCGCGCAGCGACTCCAGCATGGGCACGACCTCCGGATCGGTGAAGGTGTGCGGCTCCCAGAAGTCGAAGTAGGCGTGCAGCAGGTCGGGGTCGTGGTCCAGACCGGCCTCCTCGAAGAGGTCGCCCACGGTCGCGCTCTGCTGATGGTCGCGGGAGCGCCCCCACACCACGCCACCGGCGCGATGCAGGCGCGCGGTGACCTCCACGGGGTCGTGGCGGGTCGTCACCACCGCCTGGGCGAGCGCCAGCGACTCGGCGTGGAAGTCGATGTCGTGCCACTGCGTGAGCGTGCCGCCCCAGTCGAAGATGACCGCCTCGACCTCGCCGAGCTCCCGCGCGGGAGCGGTCATCGGCGCACCAGCGCGACGAGGTGGTCGACGGCCTCGCCGACCGGCACGTCCTCGCGCTCGCCGGAGCGGCGGTCCTTGACCTCGACGACGCCGTCGGCCAGCCCCCTGCCGACCACGACGATCGTCGGGACGCCGATCAGCTCGGCGTCCTTGAACTTCACGCCCGGGCGAGACCTTGGGCCGGTCGTCGTAGAGCACCGTGACGCCTGCCGCGGCCAGCTCGCTCGGCCAGCTGCTCGGCGGCCGCGAACGACCGCCTCGTCCTTGCCGGTGGCGACGAGGTGGACGTCGGCCGGGGCCACTTCGCGCGGCCAGCACGAGACCGAGCTCGTCGAGGGTGTTCTCGGCGATGGCGGCCACGCCGCGCGACGGCCCGATGCCGTAGGAGCCCATCGTGACCGTGACGAGCTTGCCGTTCTCGTCGAGGACCTGCAGCCCCAGCGCGTCGGCGTACTTGCGGCCGAGCTGGAAGATGTGGCCCATCTCGATGCCGCGAGCGGTCTCGAGCACGCCCTCGGGCCGCACCGGGCAGGGGTCGCCGTCGCGCACCTCGGCGGCCTCGATCGTGCCGTCGGGGGTGAAGTCGCGACCGGCCACCAGGTCGAGCACGTGCGAGCCGTCGACGTCGGCGCCGGTGACCCAGCGGGTGCCGGCGACGACGCGCGGGTCGACGAGGTAGCGGATGCCCGAGGCGTTCGTCGGCGCCCAGCGCGCCGGGACCGATGTAGCCCTTGACCAGCGCGGGATGCCTGCGGAAGTCCGCCTCGTCCATGCGCCTCGACCTCGATCGGCTCGAGCTGGCCCTCGAGCCGCTTGCTGGTCGACCTCGCGGTCGCCGGGCAGCGCCGATCGCCAGCGGCTCGCGGGTGCCGTCGGGGTGCTTGAGCACGAGCAGGACGTTCTTGAGCGTGTCGCCGGCCGCCCAGGGCCGGTCCGTCGCGCGGGTACTTCTCGTTGAGATGGTCGACCAGGGTGTCGATGGTGGGCGTGTCGGGCGTCTGCTCGGCGTGCGCGGCAGGCGGCGTCGTCGTAGGGCTGCGCCGCCGGCGGCCGCACCTCGACCGCCTCGACGTTGGCGGCGTAGTCGCAGGTGGTGCAGCGGACGTAGGTGTCCTCGCCTGCGTCGGCGCGGGCGAGGAACTCCTCGGACTTGCGACCCACCCATGGCGCCGGAGGTCGCCTTGACGATGACGTACTCGAAGCCGAGCCGGTCGAAGATCCGGATGTAGGCGTCGCGGTGGCGCTGCGTACGACGCGTCGAGGCCGGCGTCGTCGACGTCGAAGGAGTAGGAGTCCTTCATCACGAACTCGCGGCCGCGCAGCAGGCCGGCCCGGGGCCGCGCCTCGTCGCGGTACTTCGTCTGGATCTGGTAGATCGAGAGCGGCAGGTCCTTGTAGGACGAGTAGAGGTCCTTCACCACCAGGGTGAACATCTCCTCGTGCGTCGGCCCGAGCAGGTAGTCGGCGCCCTTGCGGTCCTTGAGCCGGAAGATGCCGTCGCCGTACTCCGTCCAGCGGCCGCGTGGCCTCGTAGGGCTCACGCGGGCAGCAGCGCCGGGAAGTGCACCTCCTGCGCACCCATGGCGTCCATCTCGTCGCGGATGATCTGCTCGATCCGGCGCAGCACGCGGTAGCCCAGCGGCAGCCAGGTGTAGATGCCCGGGGCGACGCGACGGATGTAGCCGGCGCGCACGAGCAGCCGGTGGCTGGGCACCTCGGCGTCGGCCGGGTCCTCGCGCAGGGTGCGGACGAACAGCGTGGACATGCGCAGGATCATGCGCGCCAGGCTACTGGTGGCCGACGCGCGCCAGCGAGCCACTTCCCCGGGCCGCGGATGATCAGAACATGATCGTCGTGAACCGGGCCGACTCGGTGAACCCGACCCGCCGGTAGGCCCGCCGCGCCGGCTCGTTGAACTCGTTGACGTAGAGCGACACGACGGGAGCGACCTCGCGGCGGACCAGCTCGACGACCGCGGCCATGCCGCTGGTCGCCAGCCCCTCGCCGCGACGGTCCGGTGCCACCCACACGCCCTGCACCTGGGCGGCCGCCGGCGTCGCGCAGGCCACCTCGGCCTTGAACACCAGCCGGCCCTCGTCGAAGCGCGCGAACGACCAGCCGCGGTTGACCAGCTGGAGCACACGGGTGCGGTAGAGGTCGGCGCCGCCGGCGAGCTCGGGTGAGACGCCGACCTCCTCGGTGTACATCGCCACGCAGGCGGGATAGAGGGCGTCGAGGTCCTCGCGAGTGGTGCGGCGTACGCCGGGGTCGGGCGCGACGGCCGGCGGGCCCGTCGATCTCCAGGTGCGGCTGCCGCCGGCGGATGTCGCGCGGGCGGCCCCATCGACCACCCACGCCGCGCCAGAAGGCGTCGACCGCAGGGGCCGGGCCGACGATGGTCGCGGTGGTGCGCGCCGATCCGGACGGCACGTCCCGCGAACGCCGCGGCGTCCTCGGCGTCGCACTGCACCGGGACCAGGTTGGCGCCGACGTGGCAGGCGGCGGCCAGCCCTCCGTCGCGGTAGCGGCCCCAGACCTCGCCGCCGAGCCACCGCGGCTCGAGGCCGGTGGTGCGGGCGCGGTACTCCGCGAAGACGTTGACCACCGGGTCGCGTCCGGCGAGCTCGAGGAAGTCGTCGAGGTCGGCGCGGCCGAGGACGCGGACGTCGTGGCGGGTGCTCAGGATGGACATGGCTCAGCCACCGCCCGTCGTGGCGGCGTCCCGCGGGAGCCGTGTCATGGGGTCAGCATAAGTGCCGGAGGACGATCGCCGCTCAGCCGCCGACGGTGACCTCGGCGCCGGCGCCGTCGACGGCCTCCATGCCCTCGGCGATCCGCATCGCCTCCTCGATCAGCGTCTCGACGATCTGCGACTCGGGGACGGTCTTGATGACCTCGCCCTTGACGAAGATCTGGCCCTTGCCGTTGCCGGAGGCGACGCCGAGGTCGGCCTCGCGGGCCTCGCCGGGACCGTTGACGACGCAGCCCATGACGGCCACCCGGAGCGGCACCTCGAGCCCGTCGAGACCGGCGGTCACCTCGTCGGCCAGCTTGTAGACGTCGACCTGGGCGCGGCCGCACGACGGGCAGGAGACGATCTCGAGGCGGCGGGGCCGCAGGTTGAGCGACTCCAGGATCTGCAGCCCGACCTTGACCTCCTCGACCGGCGGCGCGGACAGGGAGACCCGGATGGTGTCGCCGATGCCCTTGCCGAGCAGCGCGCCGAAGGCCACCGCGGACTTGATCGTGCCCTGGAACGCCGGCCCGGCCTCGGTGACGCCGAGGTGCAGCGGCCAGTCGCCGGCCTCGGCGAGCATCTCGTAGGCGCGGACCATCACGACCGGGTCGTTGTGCTTGACCGAGATCTTGAAGTCGCGGAAGCCGTGCTCCTCGAACAGGCCCGCCTCCCACACCGCCGACTCGACGAGCGCCTCGGGGGTGGCCTTGCCGTACTTCTCCAGCAGCCGCTTGTCGAGGCTGCCCGCGTTGACGCCGATCCGGATCGACGTACCGTGGTCCTTCGCGGCGGCCGGCGATCTCCTTGACCTGGTCGTCGAACTTCTTGATGTTGCCCGGGTTGACGCGGACGGCCGCGCAGCCGGCCTCGATGGCCGCGAAGACGTACTTCGGCTGGAAGTGGATGTCGGCGATGACCGGGATCTGGCTGTGCTGGGCGATCTCGGGCAGCGCCGTCGCGTCGTCCTGGCTGGGGCAGGCGACGCGCACGATGTCGCAGCCGGAGGCGGTGAGCTCGGCGATCTGCTGGAGGGTCGCGTTGACGTCGGCGGTGAGGGTCGTCGTCATCGACTGCACCGAGATCGGGTGGTCGCTGCCGACCCCGACCTTGCCGACCTGGATCTGCCGGGTCTGGCGTCGCGGCGCGAGCACGGGGGGCGGCAGGTCGGGCATGCCGAGGCCGACGGAGGTCATGCGGTCAGGGTACTGGGACCTGGCGTGCGGGGCCTCGTGCTGGGGTGTGGAGGTTCACCAGGGTAAGCGGGTGAATCGTCGCTTCCCTCGGTGAGTTCACCCGGGGAGGCGAGGGCTCGACTGCCTACCCTGGTGAACCTCCACCCCCCCAGCCCCGAGCCCATGGGCAGGCCCCGTTGCCGGACTGCTCGGGGAGGTGGTCGACGCCGCCCCGTCCCACGATGAGCAGCCCCCGCGACATCACTGGCTCCGGCGGGTCCCGGGGCTCAGCGCGCGGTCGGGAAGTGGAAGCTCGCCTCGCTGTCGTGGCTGACCTCCGGCCAGCGGGCGGTGACGACCTTCGCGCGGGTGTAGAAGCTGACGCCCTCCGGGCCGTGGATGTGCTTGTCGCCGAACAGGGAGTCCTTCCAGCCACCGAAGGAGTAGAACGCCATCGGCACCGGCACGGGCACGTTGATGCCGATCATGCCGACGTGTACGCCGCGCTGGAAGCGGCGGGCGGCCTCGCCGGAGCTGGTGAAGATCGCCGTGCCGTTGCCGTAGGGGTTGGCGTTGATCAGTGCGATCGCCTCGTCGACGGAGTCACTGCGTACGACGGACAGCACCGGGCCGAAGATCTCCTGCCGGTAGACGTCCATCTCGGTGGTGACCTGGTCGAGGACGGTCGGGCCGACCCAGAAGCCGTCCTCGTAGCCCGACACGGCGTAGCCGCGGCCGTCGACGGCGACCGTCGCGCCCTGGGCCTCACCGGTGTCGATCAGGCCGAGGATCCGCTCCTGTGCCTGCTTGGTGACCACCGGGCCCATCTCGCTGCCCGGGTCGCGTCCGGAGCCGACCTTGACGGCGCGGGCACGCTCGGTGACGGCCTCGACGATCCGGTCGCCGGCGGAGCCGACGGCCACGGCGGCGGAGATCGCCATGCAGCGCTCACCGGCGGAGCCGAAGGCGGCCGCCGCGAGGTGGTCGGCGGCGAAGTCGACCTCGGCGTCGGGCAGCACGATCGCGTGGTTCTTGGCGCCGCCCAGCGCCTGGACCCGCTTGCCGTTGGCGGTGCCGCGCTCGTGGATGTACGCGGCGATCGGGGTCGAGCCGACGAACGAGACCGCCGACACCCGCGGGGAGTCGAGGATGGTGTCCACGGCGACCTTGTCGCCGTGGACGACGTTGAACACGCCGTCGGGAAGGCCGGCCTGCTTCCAGAGGTCGGCGAGGATCAGCGACGCCGAGGGGTCGCGCTCGCTCGGCTTGAGCACGAAGGTGTTGCCGCAGGCGATCGCCACGGGAAACATCCACATCGGCACCATGGCCGGGAAGTTGAACGGGGTGATGCCGGCGACGACGCCGAGCGGCTCGCGGAAGGAGTAGGTGTCGACACCGGTGGAGACCTGGTCGGAGTAGTCGCCCTTGAGCAGGTGCGGGATGCCGCAGGCGAACTCGACCACCTCCAGGCCGCGCAGCACCTCGCCTCTGGCGTCGGACAGCACCTTGCCGTGCTCGTCGGTGATCGCCTCCGCGAGGCGGTCGACGTGGGCGAAGACCTGCTCGCGGAAGGCGAACAGGATCTTGGCCCGCGCGCTCACCGAGGTCTGCGACCAGGCGGGGAAGGCGTCCCAGGCGACCTGGATGCCGGCCTCGACGTCGGACGTCGAGCCGAGGAGCACCTCCGCCTGCTGCTGACCCGTCGCCGGGTTGAACACCGGTGCGCTGCGATCGGCTGACCCGGGGAAGCTCGCGCCGTTCACCCAGTGCGAAATCGTGCTCATGCAGGCCTCCTCGCCACGAATACCATGGTGGAACCCTAGCGTGACGGGCCGTTTCCGAACTAACAGCGCTAGAGGCCGAGGTCGACGGGTGCCACGATGTCGCCGGCGATCAGCACCAGCCCCATCACCAGCAGTGCCACACCGACGACGTACGCCACGGGCAGCAGCTTGGCGACGTCGACGTAGCCGGGGTCGGGCCGGCGACGCAGCCGCGCGAAGCCACGACGGACGGCCTCGTAGAGCGCGCCGGCGATGTGCCCGCCGTCGAGCGGCAGCAGCGGGATGAAGTTGAACAGCCCGATGAACAGGTTGAAACCCGCCACCACGGTGAGCAGGGTGACCAGGGTGTCTTGCGCGTCGAGCACGTCGCTCGCGGCCACCTCGCCGGCGATCCTCGCGCCGCCGACGACGCTGACGGGGCCGTAGTCGTCGCGCTCCTCGAGCCCGACGGCGGCGAGGCCGACGTGCCACACCTTGACCGGGAGCGTGCCGAGCGCCTGGACGACGTCGACCGTGGCGGACCCCATCCACTCGGCGGTGTAGAGCGGGCCACCGACGTGCGGCCCGAGATCGGTCGGCACGACGCCGAGGAAGCCGACCTGCTCCAGCGTCTCGTCGGTGGTGGACGTCGGCCGCGCCGTGACCGTGGTGTTCGTCTCGAGCGCAACCGGTGTGCCGTCGCGGTCCACCACGATCGTCGCGGCACCGTCGGCGTTGCCGCGGATCAGCGACTGGAGCTGCTCCCAGTCGGTGATCGCCGTGCCGTTGATCGAGACGAAGCGGTCGCCGACCTGGAGGCCGGCCTCCTTGGCCGGGGTGACCGGGTCGCCGGCCTGGCAGGCCTGGTCCTGGCGCTCGAAAGGCACGACGCAGTCGAGCACCTCGGTGACGACGGGGGCGATGTCTCGGTCGTTGTAGTTGCCGACCGTGGCGAAGATGCCCCAGAACAGGAAGAACGCGATGGCGACGTTGACCATCGGCCCGCCGGCCATCACGATCACCTTCTTCCACCACGCGAGGCGGTAGAAGAGCCGGTCGACGTCGGTGCCCTGGACGTGCTCCCACTCGGCTGCGCGCGCGTCGGAGATCAGCTGGGTGAACAGGCCGGTGCTCGACCCGCGCACCGCCACGGAGCGTTCGCCGTCGGGGCCGACCAGCACCTCCTCGCCGCCGGACGCGGGCGGCAGCATGCCCACGATCTTGACGAAGCCGCCGAGGGGGATGGCCTTCAGGCCGTACTCCGTCTCGCCGACCTGCTTGCTCCACACGGTGGGGCCGAAGCCGATGAAGTACTGCGAGACCTTGCCGCCGAACCTCTTGGCGGGCACCATGTGGCCCACCTCGTGGAGGCCGATCGAGGCGAGGATGGCGACCACGAAGAAGACGACACCGAGGGCGTAGACCACCGTCACGTCGATGCTTCCCTTCCGGCGACCAGGCGGGCGGCCTCGTCGCGCGCCCACGCGTCCGCGGCCAGAACGCCGGCCACGGAGACTTGCGTGTCCCAGGGTACGTCGTGGGCGGCGAGCACGCGCTCGATCGTCGGCACGATGTCGACGAACGGGAGCTCGCCGGCCAGGAACGCCGCCACGCAGACCTCGTTGGCCGCGTTGTAGACCGCCGGAGCGGTGGCGCCGGTCTTCCCCGCCCGCCGGGCCAGGGACACGGCCGGGAACGCCTCGTCGTCGAGCGGGAAGAACTCCCAGGTCTCGGCGCGCGTCCAGTCCACGGCGGGGGCCGCCTCGGGCACCCGGTCGGGCCAGGCCAGCGCCAGCGCGATCGGGATCAGCATCGTCGGCGGACTGGCCTGCACGAGGGTCGACCCGTCGACGAACTCCACCATCGAGTGGACCACCGACGTGGGGTGGACGACGACCTCGATCCGGTCGAAGGACACCTCGAAGAGCAGGTGGGTCTCGATCACCTCCAGCCCCTTGTTGACGAGCGTGGCGGAGTTGACGGTGATCGTCGGCCCCATCGACCAGGTCGGGTGGGCCAGCGCCTCCTCGGGGGTGACGTCGGCCAGCTGCGAGCGGGTGCGGCCCCGGAACGGCCCCCCGGAGGCGGTCAGCACCAGCCGGCGTACCTCCGCGGCGGAGCCGCCGCGCAGGCACTGCGCCAGCGCGGAGTGCTCAGAGTCGACGGGCACGATCTGGCCGGGCTTGGCCGCGTCGGTCACCAGCGGGCCGCCGATGATGAGCGACTCCTTGTTGGCCAGGGCGAGTGTGGTGCCCGCCTCGAGCGCGGCGAGGGTGGGTCGCAGCCCGATGGCGCCGGTGATGCCGTTGAGCACCACGTCGGCCGGATGGCCGGCTGCCTCGACGGAGGCCTCCTCGCCGAGGCCGGCGAACGCGGGGGACCACTCGGCGACCTGCCGGTCGAACAGGTCGGGGTTGCTCCCGCCGGCCGTCAGGCCGATGACCCGGAACCGGTCGCGGTTGGCACGCACGACGTCGAGGGCCTGGGTCCCGATGGACCCCGTCGAGCCCAGGATGACCACGTCGCGTCGCTGCACCTGGCCATCCTGACAGGCGGTGGAGGGGCGGGTGGAGATGCTCCTCCGAGGAGCGCTTCGCACCTCTCGAGCCGGATTCAGGTGCGGAACGCTCCTCGGAGGCGCTACTCCCCCGCCCGCAGCACCGGCCGCAGCCGGTCGAGCACGCCCTCGTCCTCGATGGTGGACGGCACGGCGGCCCGCTTGCCGTCGGCGATCTCGCGCATCGTCTTGCGCAGGATCTTGCCGGAGCGGGTCTTGGGCAGCCCGCCGACGACCGTGACCTCCCGGAAGGCCGCGACCGCGCCGATCTCGTCGCGCACCATCGCCACCAGCTCGTCGCGGATGTCGTCGGGGTCGGCCTCGACGCCCGCCTTGAGGACGACGAAGCCCCGCGGCAGCTGTCCCTTGAGCGTGTCGGCGACGCCGATCACCGCGCACTCGGCCACGGCGGGGTGCTGCGCGATGACGGCCTCCATCGAGCCGGTGGACAGCCGGTGGCCGGCCACGTTGATGACGTCGTCGGTGCGGCCCATGACGTAGAGGTAGCCGTCGGCGTCGACGTAGCCGCCGTCACCGGACAGGTAGTAGCCCTCGAACGCCGAGAGGTACGACGCGACGTAGCGCTGGTCGTCGCCCCACAGGGTCGGCAGGGTGCCGGGCGGCAGCGGCAGCCGGAGGCAGATCGCTCCCTCGGTGTCGGGTCCGACCTGCCGGCCGCGCTCGTCGAGCACGTGCACGTCGTAGCCGGGCACCGGCACCGACGGCGAGCCGGGCTTGATCTCCATCGGCTCCAGGCCACGGAGGTTGGCCGCGATCGGCCAGCCGGTCTCGGTCTGCCACCAGTTGTCGACCACGGGCACGCCGAGCTTGTCGGTCGCCCAGTGGTAGGTGTCGGGGTCCAGCCGCTCCCCCGCGAGGAACAGCGTCTCCAGCGAGGACATGTCGTAGTCCGCCAGCAGCGAGGCGTCGGGGTCCTCCTTCTTGATCGCCCGGAAGGCGGTGGGAGCCGTGAAGAGCCCCTTGACGCCGTACTCCGAGATCACCCGCCAGAACGCGCCGGCGTCGGGCGTGCCCACCGGCTTGCCTTCGTAGAGCATCGTGGTGGCGCCGCTGATGAGCGGGCTGTAGACGATGTAGGAGTGGCCGACCACCCAGCCCACGTCGGACGCCGCCCACCACACGTCGCCCTCACCGCAGCCGTAGATGTGGGGCAGGGACCAGGCCATCGCGACGGCGTGACCGCCGTTGTCGCGCACGATGCCCTTCGGCTTCCCGGTGGTGCCGGAGGTGTAGAGGATGTAGAGCGGGTCGGTGGCGGCCACCTCGACGCACTCGGCCGGCTGGGTGCGGCCCGCGCGCATCGCGACGTCCCAGTCGACGTCGCGGCCCTCGATCATGGTCGCCTCGACCTCGGGCCGCTGCTTGAGGACGACCGCGCCGGGCTGGTGCTCGGCGAGCTCGAGCGCCTTGTCGAGGAAGGGCTTGTACTCGATCACCCGGCTCGGCTCGATGCCGCAGCTGGCGGACACCACGACCGTGGGACGCGCGTCGTCGATCCGGACGGCGAGCTCGTGAGGGGCGAAGCCGCCGAAGACCACCGAGTGCACCGCGCCGATCCGCGCGCAGCCGAGCATCGCCACGACCGCCTCGGGGATCATCGGCATGTAGACCACGACCCGGTCGCCCTTCCCGACGCCGAGCGTGCGCAGGACGCCGGCGAACGCGGCGACCTCCTCCAGGAGCTCGGCGTAGGTGTAGCTCTTCCGCACGCCCGTGACGGCCGAGTCGTAGATGAGCGCGGTGCGATCGGCCGCTCCCTTCGCGACGTGCCGGTCCAGCGCGTTGAAGCAGGTGTTGAGGGTGGCGTCCGGGAACCACCGGTAGAACGGCGGGTTGCTGTCGTCGAGCACCCGCTGGGGCTTCTTGATCCAGTCGACCAGCTCGGCAGCCTCGCCCCAGAAGCCCTCGGGGTCGTCGATGGACCGGTCGTACGTCGCGCGGTAGTCACCCATGGACGCCACTGTGCCGCTCGTCACCATGCGTCGTCCACGAGCGGTCCCGCTTCGCGCGACCAGCGGGCGGGCCGTCGCGCCGAACGGTCGGGGTGACGCTGGCCGTTGCCCGGTCGTTTGCCGAATCGTTGCCGACCCGCCCTGCTCACCGGTGCGTTCCTTCGATACGTTGCGTCTGGACGACAGAATCGGTCGCCCGTGCCAGGGACTCCGGTCCCGGAAAGGTGTGACATGAAGACTCTCCGGCTGGCGACGCTGGCCACGGCGGCCGCGGCGACGGTGCTCGCCCTCGCTGCGTGCGCCCCGCCTGAAGACAACGCCGAGGACACCACCGACACGAGCAGCGAGGGCGTCGACGCCGCCACCGCAACATCGGCGGCAGACTTCGGCGGGATGGACGAGCTGGTCAAGGCCGCGCAGGCGGAGGGCGAGCTCAACGTCATCGCGCTGCCGCCCGACTGGGCCAACTACGGCGAGATCATCGACACCTTTGCCCAGAAGTACGACCTCAAGGTCAACTCCGCGCAGCCGACGGCGGCCAGCCAGGACGAGATCAACGCCGCCGAGCAGCTCAAGGGCACCGACCGGGCGCCGGACGTGTTCGACCTGGGACAGGCCGTCGCGCTGGCCAACACCGAGATCTACGCGCCCTACATGGTCGAGACGTGGGACGAGATCCCGGCGGACTTCAAGGAGCCGACGGGCCTGTGGGTCAACGACTACGGCGGCTACATGGCGATCGGCTACGACTCCAAGGTCATCCCGGAGATCACCTCCGTCGCCGACCTGATGAACGCCGACCTCAAGGGGAAGGTGGCCCTGAACGGCGACCCCACGCAGGCGGGCGCGGCGTTCAGCGGCGTGATGATGGCATCGATGGCGAACGGCGGCTCCACCGACGACATCGGCCCGGGCGTGGACTTCTTCAGTGACCTCAAGAAGGCCGGCAACTTCATCCCTGTCGACCCCGACAGCGCGACGATCGAGTCCGGCCAGACCCCGGTCGTCATCGACTGGGACTACCTCGGCGCCGCCGCGGCCAAGAACGTGCCGACGTGGACGACCGTGGTGCCGTCCGAAGCGGTCGTCGCGGGCTACTACTACCAGGCGATCAACGTCGACGCTCCCCACCCGGCCGCCGCGCGGCTGTGGCAGGAGTTCCTCTACAGCGACGAGGGTCAGAACCTCTGGCTGAAGGGTGGCGCCCGTCCGGTGCGCGGCCCTGCGATGGCCGAGAGCGGGACGATCGACCAGGCGCTCTGGGACGCACTGCCCACCGTCGAGGGCACGCCCGTCGTGCCGTCGGTCGAGGAGAGCGAGAAGGCGGCGGCGTACCTCGCGGACAACTGGGCGAAGGCTGTCGGCTGAGTCCGTGGCCCTGACCGCCGCGGGGAGCGAAACCCCGACCGGGACGGGCCGGCGCCTGCGCGTCGGCCCGTCCCTGGCCCTGCTGCCGTTCCTCGCGTTCGTCGGGATCTTCCTGATCGTCCCGACGGTCACGGTGATCGTGCAGGGCTTCATGGAGGGCGGCCGCTTCTCCCTGAGCAACATCGAGACGCTGTTCACGCCGACGGTGATGCGCGCTCTCTGGAAGAGCGTGCTGCTGTCAGCGAGCACGGCCGTGGTCGGCGCCACCATCGGCGCGGTCGCCAGCTATCTCGTCGTCATCGGCAACCCCGACGGCCTGTTGCGTCGGGCCGCGGTCTCCGTCAGCGGCGTGCTGGCCCAGTTCGGCGGCGTGACCCTCGCGTTCGCCTGGATCACCACCGTCGGGCTGGGCGGGATGCTGCAGCGGGCGCTCGAGACCGCGTTCGGCTACGACGTCTTCGGCGGCTCGGGGTGGCTCTACGACATGCCGGGCCTGATCCTGGTCTACAGCTACTTCCAGATTCCCCTGATGGTGATCGTGTTCCTGCCGGCGCTGAACGGCCTGCGACCCCAGTGGCGGGAGGCGGCCACCAACCTGGGGGCGAGCACCTGGCAGTTCTGGCGGCAGGTCGGGATTCCGGTGCTGACGCCGCCGTTCCTGGCCTCCACGTTGCTGCTGTTCGCCAACGCCTTCGCGGCCTACGCGACGGCGGCGATCCTGGTCAGCCAGGGCCAGATCATCCTGCCACTGATGATCCGCGCCGCGCTGACCAGCGAGGTGGTGCTCGGGCAGCAGAACCTCGCCTTCGCTCTCGCGCTCGAGATGGTCGTGGTCGTCGCCGTGGTGATGTGGGTCTACAACTGGTATCTCAAGCGCGCGGCGAGGTGGCTCCAGTGACGGGCAACCCCTCGGTGGGCTTCCGCATCTTCCGGGCGGTCTTCCTGCTCGCCTGCGTGGCGTTCTTCGCGCTGCCCCTGGTCGCCATGCTCGACTTCAGCACCAAGATCCCCGCCACCGGCGAACGGACGTTCGGCGACTGGCAGGCACTGGTCACCAACGACGGGCTGCGCGAGTCGATCATCGTGTCGGTCGAGCTGGCGGTGCTGACGGTGCTGGGCATGGTCCTGCTGCTGGTGCCGACGATGATCTGGGTGCGCCTGCGCGTGCCAAGGGCTACCCGGCTCGTCGAGTCCTTGTGCCTGCTCCCGCTCACCATCCCCGCGCTGGTCATCGTGGTCGGCATCAAGAACGTGATGGCCTGGGTCAGCTACTTCGTCGGTGACACGCCCCTGGCGCTGACCTTCCCCTACATCGTCCTGGTGCTGCCGTTCTCCTACCGCGCCATCGACTCGGCGCTGTCGGCGATCGACGTCAAGACGCTGTCGGAGGCGGCGCGCTCGCTGGGCGCTGGATGGCCGACCGTCTTCGTGCGGATCGTGCTGCCCAACATCGTCACCGGGGTCCTGGGCGCCGCCACGATCACGGTGGCGCTGGTGCTCGGGGAGTTCACCTTCGGGTCCCTGCTCAACTACCAGACCATGCCGGTCGAGATCGCCGCGATCTACAAGGTGCAGGCCCGGGCCGCCGTGGCCGCGGCGCTCGCGTCCATCATCGTGATCGCGGCGATGCTGATGCTGCTGTCCTACGTCAGCCGCGACCGGCGTACCCAGAAAGGCGCAGCCGCGTGAACGACGGCACCGACGGCACCGAAGGCACCGCCCGCGCCCGGGGGGGAACCCCCGTGGAGCTCACCGACCTGACGCGGGTCTACGGACCCGTCCGGGCACTCGACGGGCTCACCCTGCACATCGACCCGGGCGAGCTGGTCGCGCTGCTCGGGCCGTCCGGTTGCGGCAAGACCACTGCGCTGCGGATCCTGGCCGGCCTGGACCGAGCCACCTCCGGAAGCGTCTCGGTGGGCGGGCGCGACCTGACCCACGTGCCGGCCAGCAAGCGGGACATGGGGATGGTGTTCCAGGCCTACTCCCTGTTCCCGCACATGACCGTCCGCGACAACGTGGCGTTCGGCCTCAAGATGCGCGGGCAGGACAAGGGAACGAGACGCCGCCGTGCCGACGACATGCTCGACCTCGTCGGGCTGACCGAGCACGCGACGCGCTTCGCCCACCAGCTGTCCGGAGGCCAGCAGCAGCGCGTCGCGCTCGCCCGAGCCCTGGCGATCGAGCCGTCGGTGCTGCTTCTCGACGAGCCGCTGTCGGCGCTGGATGCGAAGGTCCGCAGTCAGCTCCGCGACGAGATCCGACGCGTCCAGATCGAGGTCGGCACCACCACCGTGTTCGTCACCCACGACCAGGAGGAGGCCCTCGCGGTCGCCGACCGGGTCGGTGTCATGAACCAGGGCCGGATGGACCAGATCGCGGCACCCGCCGACCTCTACGCGAACCCGGCCACCCCGTTCGTGGCCGAGTTCGTCGGCCTCAACAACAAGGTGCCGGCCACGGTCGCCCAGGGACGTGCCGACGTCCTGGGCGTCTCCGTCCCGGTGATCGAGGGATCGGTCGGCCAGGGCCCCGGCCTGGCCATGGTGCGTCCGGAGTCGGTGACGATGCGCGAGGTCGGGCCCGGTGAGGCGGCGAACGCCCAGGTCCTGTCGGTCAACTTCCTGGGGCCCATCTCGCGGGTCTACTGCCAGGTCGACGCGCCCGGGAAGGTCGACCTGATGGCTCAGGTCGCCAGCTCGCTGGCCACCCGGCTCACCCCCGGGGACCGGGTGTTGGTCGGCGTCGAGCCGACCGCCGTCCTGGTGGTGGCCCAGGCGTCCTGACGGCCACCGAATTCGTCGCCCGGCCGCGTCGGGCCGGTGGAAACCGCAGGCTACGGGGCCCTAGGCTGACCACCATGACCCCGTCTGCCCTCGGCGGCCCCGAGCTCCCTCAGGAGCGCCGCCTCGTCACCGACATCCCCGGACCCCGTCTCGCAGGAGCGGCTCGACCGCAAGAAGACCTACGTCGCCGACGGAGTCGGCACCGCGCTGCCGGTCTTCGTCACCGCGGCCGGTGGCGGCGTCCTCGTCGACGTCGACGGCAACTCGCTGATCGACCTCGGCTCCGGCATCGCCGTCACCACGGTCGGCAACGCCGCCCCCGGGTCGTCGCGCCGGGTCCAGGAGCAGGTCGCGGCGTTCACCCACACCTGCTTCATGGTCACGCCGTACGACGGCTACGTCGACGTCTGCGCGGACGCTGGCCGAGCTCACCCCGGGCGACCACGCGAAGAAGTCGGCGCTGTTCAACTCCGGCGCCGAGGCGGTCGAGAACGCCGTCAAGATCGCCCGCGTCGGCGACCGGCCGCGACGCGGTCGGCGGTCTTCGACCACGCCTACCACGGCCGCACCAACCTGACGATGGCGATGACCGCCAAGAACATGCCCTACAAGCACGGCTTCGGGCCGTTCGCCGGCGAGGTCTACCGGGCGCCGATGTCCTACCCGTTCCGCGACGGGCTGACCGGCGAGCCGACGCGGCCGCGCGCGCGATCGACGTGCTCGAGAAGCAGGTCGGCGCCGACAACCTCGCGGCGCTCGTCATCGAGCCGATCCAGGGCGAGGGCGGCTTCGTCGTGCCGGCCGCCGGGCTTCCTGCCCGCGCTGTCCGCGTGGTGCGAGCGCCAACGGCATCGTGTTCGTCGCCGACGAGATCCAGACCGGCTTCTGCCGCACCGGCGACTGGTTCGCCTGCGACCACGAGGGCGTCGTCCCCGACCTGATCACCACCGCCAAGGGCATCGCCGGCGGCCTGCCCGCTGGCCGGCGTCACCGGCCGCGCCGAGATCATGGACGCCGTCCACGCCGGCGGCCTCGGCGGCACCTACGGCGGCAACCCGGTCGCCTGCGCCGCCGCGCTGGGCTCCATCGCGACGATGAAGCAGCACGACCTGGGCGCCCGCGCCCGCGAGATCGGCGACCTGATGCGCGACGCGGCTGCGCGAGCTCGCCGAGCGGCACCCGGTCATCGCCGACATCCGCGGCCGCGGCGCGATGATGGCCATCGAGCTGTGCGAGCCCGGCACCACCGACTCCCGACGCCGCCCGCAGCCGCCGCCGTCAACGCGTACTGCCACCAGCACGGCGTCGTCACCCTCACCTGCGGCACCTACGGCAACGTCTTCCGCTTCCTGCCGCCGCTGTCGATCGGCGACGACCTGCTCCACGAGGCGTTCGACGTCGTCGCCGAGGCCCTCGACGCCACCGCCTGAGGCGAGACGTCGCGGATTTCGGGGCGAGACGTCGCGGTTCTCGGGGTGAGACGTCGCGGATTTCGGGGCGAGACGTCGCGGTTCTCGGGGTGAGACGTCGCGGTTCTCGGGGTGAGACGTCGCGGTTTTCGGGTGGCGTCACGCGTCCCGCTACCTGCGCTTGCCGGATGCGGCTCGGAGCGCTCCTGCCTGTGCTGGCGGTCTCGTTGCTCGCCGTCGGCTGCGGGTCCGACGGCGGCGCACCCAGATCGAGCCAGGCGACGGCTTCCGACGGCGGCGGCGCGTCGACCGCCCCTGAGACGACGACCGCGGTGGGGCAGTCGCCGCACGAGCTGCGGGCGAGCTCCTCGAGATGGCACGCCACGACCCAGGACAGAGCACGAGTGGCCACGCCATCACCGATGAGGAACGCATCGCGCGGCTCGAGGAGATGTTGGACGCCCCGGCAGGCCGACGTACGACCTCGTGAGGAAGCACGCTGGCGATGCCGCTTGGCTGATTCCCCCGCACGCGGGCTCGAGGCGAGTTCCAGCGCCGTGATCTGACGCGGCTGACAGGGCCGGCGACCGCTCCTCGCGCATCCGTGATTCGGCGGTCGACCCGACAACAGCGACGCCTCACCCCGACATTCGCGACGCGTCAGCGCAACATCCACGACGCCTCGGCGTCAGGAAGGGGTGAGCTCCTGAAGGCCCCAGGGTGAGCCGTACTCGGTGAGCAGGTCGAGGAACGGCACCGCGTCGAACGCCTCGGGGCCGAGGACGCCGGCGCCGGACCAGGTGCCGCGCGCGAGCAGCTCCAGCGCGACGACCGGGTTGATCGCGGTCTGCCAGACCACGCACTGGTGGCCGTACTCCGCCATCGTCCACTCGTTGTCGACCACGTGGTAGAGGTACGTCGACCGCGGCCGGTCTGCTCCCGCCGTCCTTGCCGGTGCCGGTGACCCAGAGGCCGGCGCAGGTCTTGCCCTTCATCCGCGGACCGAGCGTCGGCCGGGTCGGGCAGGCACGCGGCGACCACGTCGCGCGGGGACGACCTCGACGCCCTTCGACCCGCACCTTGTCGGTCTGTCGAGGCCGAGCTTGTGCAGCGACCTTGAGCACCTCGATGAACTCGTCGCCCAGGCCGTACTTGAACGTCGCGCGCTTGCAGTCGACCCAGCGCGGCATCAGGAGCACCTCCTCGTGCTCGACGTTGACGCACTCGACCGGGCCGATGCCCTCGGGGAAGTCGAAGACCTCCGGCTCGCGAGAACGGCGGGGTGGTGAACCATCGCCCTCTCCGCTTGGCCCCTTCTCCCAGATCACCGGCGGGTTGAGGCACTCCTCGATCGTGGTCCAGATCGAGAACGACGGCGCGAAGACTCGTAGCCTCGTCGACGGTGACACGAGGTTGGCGCCGTCGCGGGTGCCGAGCTCGTCGATCTCGCTGAAGAGGTGGTCGGCGGCGTAGCGCGCGAACACGTCGGACAGGCCCGGCTCGACGCCGATCCCGACCAGCGCCAGCCGCCCGGCCGCCTCCCAGTCGC
Organism: uncultured Actinomycetota bacterium; assembly: GCA_963719955.1. Taxonomy (GTDB): domain Bacteria; phylum Actinomycetota; class Actinomycetes; order Propionibacteriales; family Nocardioidaceae; genus Nocardioides. Next base: position 2,257,548 of record CAVRDV010000002.1, read on the forward strand.
CGGCCCGCGCGAACTGCTCGTCGCCGAGCTTCACCCCGTCACTCGCGTACGGCGTCTCCGGGTGCGGCCGCGACAGCGACATCGCCATGTCGAGGTAGTCGGCACCCGCCGCGAACGCGCCCGTCGAAGATCGGCATGACGAAGCGCGGGTCGACGGCGTTCATCACGTGGGTGATCCGGTGCTCCCGGCAGAGCGCGGCGACCGACTCGGCCGACGAGGCGTCGACCTGGGCGGCGACGAACCGCTCGTCCCGCGGCCGCCGCCGCGGCCTCGGCGCGCGCGGCGTCGTAGTCGGCGACCACGATCGGCCTCGAAGAAGTCGCGCCGCGCGCGCGATGGCCGCGAAGGCGGCACCCGACACCGCCGGCTCCCACGAGCAGGATTCTCATGTCTCGCCTACTCCCCGATGTAGGACATGACGTGCTTGATCCGGGTGTAGTCCTCGAGGCCGTACATCGACAGGTCCTTGCCGTAGCCGGAGTGCTTGAAGCCGCCGTGCGGCATCTCGGCGACGAGCGGGATGTGGGTGTTGATCCACACGCAGCCGAAGTCGAGGCCGCGGGACATCCGCATCGCCCGGCCGTGGTCCTTGGTCCACACCGAGGAGGCCAGGCGCGTACTCGACGCCGTTGGCCCAGCGCAGCGCCTCGGCCTCGTCGGTGAACTGCTGCACGGTGATCACCGGGCCGAAGATCTCGGTCTGGATCTGCTCGTCGCTCTGCTGCAGGCCGGAGAGCACCGTCGGCTCGTAGAAGTAGCCAGCGTCGCCCTGCCGGTGCGCCACCGGTCTCGAGGGTGGCGTGGTCGGGAAGCCGGTCGACCATGCCGGAGACGTGGGCGAGCTGGTTGGCGTTGTTGAGCGGGCCGTAGAGCACGTCCTCGTCGTCGGGCATGCCGGTCTTGGCATGCCCTTGCGCGCCTGCTCGGTCAGGGCGGCGACGAAGTCGTCGTGGACGCCCGGCCGGCCGAGCACCCGGGTGGCCGCGGTGCAGTCCTGGCCGGCGTTGAAGTAGCCCGGCGACCGCGATGCCCTCGGCCGCCGCCTCGACGTCGGCGTCGTCGAAGACGATGCACCGGGGCCTTGCCGCCCAGCTCGAGGTGCACCCGCTTGAGGTCGCCGCGGCGGCAGCTCGGCGACCTGCATGCCGGCCCGCACCGAGCCGGTGATCGCGACCATCTGCGGGATCGGGTGCTCGACCAGCGCGCGACCGGTGTCGCGGTCACCGCGGACGACGTTGAGCACGCCCGGCGGGAGGAACTCCTGGGCGATCTCGGCGAGCAGCGTCGAGGTCGCCGGCGTGGTGTCGCAGGGCTTGAGCACGATGGTGTTGCCGGCGGCCAGCGCCGGGCGCGATCTTCCAGATCATCATCAGCAGCGGGTAGTTCCACGGCGTCACCTGGCCGACGACGCCGATCGGCTCGCGCCGGATCCACGAGGTGTGGTCCTCCATGTACTCACCCGCCGAGCGTGCCCTCGAGCACGCGGGCCGCGCCGGCGAAGAACCGGATCTGGTCCGACGGCCGTGCGGGCATCTCCTCCGACATGGTCAGCCCGAGCGGCTTGCCGGTGTCCTTGGACTCGACGGCGCACGATCTCCTCGGCCCGCTCCTCGATCGCGTCGGCGATCTTGAGCAGCGCCTGCTGCCGCTCCGACGGCGTCGTGTCGCCCCAGCTCTCGAAGGCCGCGTCGGCCGCGCGCGTAGGCACGGTCGACGTCCTCCGCGCCCGGACATCGCGGCCTGGGCGTAGATCTCTCCCGTGGTCGGGTCGATGACGTCGTACGTCTCGCCCGAGAGCGGCGTCGACCGCTCGCCGTTGATGACGTTGCGGAACACCGTGTCACCCATGTGTCGTCCACTCCTGACTCGTCGCCGATGCGTGCGGGGGCCCCCGCGAGGTCTAGGAGCGACACTAGCGACGGCGCGACGGATTCTGTAGAGGGACCCGCCCTCGACCACGGAATCCTCCACGACGCGCGAGCCGAGCGCGCGATATCGCAGCGTGGCGCGCGAGCCCCAGCCCTCGCCACCCAGAGGGACGATCGTCGGATGCGGCAGGAGGCGCCTGGGCTCGGCAACGAGGAGGTGGTCCGCTGACAGCCGGTGGCGTGGCCCTCAGCCGTGCACCCGCCGCCCGTCCACCCAGGTGCCGACGACCCGCGCCGCGCCGATCTCCTCCTCCGGCCCGGCGAACGGGTCGCGGTCGAGCACGACGAGGTCGGCCTCGCGCGCCGGCGGCCAGGCGTCCGGCGTGGTCGCGGTGGCAGACCCACGCCGAGCCGGAGGTGTACGCCGCGAACGCCGTCGCCAGGTCGAGCGCCTGCTCCGGCAGGAACGGCTCGGTGCCGGCCGGCCCCGCCTCGCCGTACGCCGTCCGGTTGACGGCCACGTGGATCGCGGCGAGCGGGTCGGGTGAGCTGACCGGCCAGTCGCTGCCGGCGCCAGCGACGCCCCGGCGCGGCGGAGGGCGCCGAACGGGTACTGCCAGCGGGTGCGCTCCTCCCCCAGGAACGGGAGCGTCAGCTCGACCATCTGTTCGTCGAGACAGGCCCACAGCGCCTGCATGTTGGCGGTGACGCCGAGCTCGGCGAAGCGCGGCACGTCGATCGGGTCGATGACCTGCAGGTGCGCGATGTGGTGACGCAGGTCGCCGCCGACGCCGCGCGCCCGGGCGAACGCGTCGAGCGCCTCCCGGGCGCCGCGGTCGCCGATGGCGTGCACGTGCACCTGGAAGCCGCTCGGCCGCCAGCGCGACCACCGCCTCCCGGAGCGCGGCCGCCTCCACGAAGGAGTGCCCCCGGTTGTCGGTCGGGTGACCGCACCGGTCGAGGTAGGGAGCGCCGAGGGCCGCGGTGCCGTTCTCGGCGACGCCGTCCTGCATGATCTTGACGCTCGTCGCTCGCAGCCGACCGTGGGTGTAGGTCGCTCGGCGGTCCACGAGCGTCGGCGACCTGCTCGGTGCCGCGGTCGCGGTCCCACCACAGCGCCCCGACGACGGTGGCCGTCAGGTCGCCGCTGACCGCTGCCCGCAGGTAGGTGTCGGAGGGGTCGTCGATGCCGGCGTAGTCGCCGACGATCGCGTCCTGCCAGCCGGTGACACCGACGGAGTGCAGGTGCTGCTGGCCGGCGAGGAAGGCCTGGTAGTACTCCTCGGCGTCGACCACCGGAGCCAACCGGGTGACCAGGGCCATGGCGCCCTCGTGGAGGGTGCCGGTCGGGTCGGCCGTCGGCGTCGCGCTCGAGGCGGCCGTCGGGCGGGTCGGGGGTGGTCGCGTCGATGCCGGCGAGCTCGAGCGCCCGGGAGTTGACCCAGGCGCCGTGGTGGTCGCGGTTGGGCAGGAAGACCGGCCGGTCGGGCACCACCGCGTCCAGGTCGGCAGCCGTCGGAGTGCCGCCCGGGAAGGCCGCCATCGCCCAGCCACCGCCCAGGATCCAGGGCAGGTCGGGGTGCGCGTCGGCGTACGCCCGCACCGCGGTGAGGTAGTCGTCGCGCGTGGTCAGCTCCGACAGGTCGCAGCGGATCCGCTCCAGCCCGCCCTGCACGGCGTGCACGTGGGCGTCGACGAAGCCGGGCGCCACCAGTCCGCCCGCCAGGTCGACCTCGGTGACACCGGCGCCGCGGGGCAGGGCGTCGTCGGGCGCCACGGCGACGATCCGGTCGGCATCGACCACGACGCCGTGGCCCGGCCGATGCCGCTCTCCGTCGAAGGCGTGGCCGTTGCGGAGGACCAGGGCCATCAGCGGCCCTCGAGCAGCGGGCCGGCCGGGTCGTGGTCGATGCCGACCTTGCGCGCGGCGAGCCCGGAGAGCGCCTCCAGGCAGACCCGGTTGGCGAGGTACGCGGTGATCTCGGCGTGGTCGTAGGGCGGCGACACCTCGACCACGTCGACGCCCGCCACCGGCAGCTCGAGGCAGATCCGGCGTACGGCGTCGAGCAGCTCCCGCGACGGACAGGCCGCCGGGCTCCGGCGTGCCGGTGCCGGGCGCGTGGCCGGGGTCGCAGACGTCGATGTCGACGGAGAGGAAGACCGCGTCGCAGTCGTCGAGGGCGATCTCGAACGCCTCGTCGAGGCAGTCGTCGAGACCGCGCTTGCACGATCTCGGTCATCTCGTAGGAGCGCATCCGCTGCTCGGCCATCCAGTCCAGCGTCTCGGGCCCGGGCCAGTAGCCGCGCAGCCCCATCTGCAGGAACCGGTCGCCGCGCAGCGCGCCCGACTCGATCAGCCGGCGCATCGGCTGGCCGTGGCCCCACAGCGAGCCGAACTCGATGTCGCCGGTGTCGGCGTGGGCGTCGAAGTGGATCATCGAGACCCGGCCGTGCCGAGGTGCGCGGGCCACCCCGTTGGCGTCGGGGTAGGCGATCGAGTGGTCGCCGCCGAGCACGAGCGGGATCGCGCCGGCGGCAGCGACGGCGTACACCGCCTCCTCGAGGGCGCCGAGGGCGCGCTCGATGTCGCCCGGCGGCATCTCGACGTCGCCCGCGTCGACGACCCGGAGGTCCTGCAGCGCGTCGACCCGCAGCGCGAGGTGCGGGCGCGAGCCGTCGTGCGGGAGGTAGTCGGTCTGCCGGATCGCCTGCGGCCCGAAGCGGGTGCCGGGCCGGTGCGACGTGCCGCCGTCGAAGGGCGCCCCGACGACGACCACGTCGGCGTCGGCGTACGTCGCGGCGTCGTCGAGGTCGACGCCGGGACACCGAGGAAGGTGATGTCAGGGCCGAACTGAGCGCCGTACCGGGTCATGGGAGATTCCTATCAGCCACCGTCACGCCGAGGGAAGACAACGAAATCCGCATCTTCGACCGCGCCTCGCCACGGATTCGCTTGCTCGGGGCCGTTCCGACCGGGCACCATAGGGACTCATCCCGGGACGAGGAGCTGAGAGGGAGCATGGACCACGACCACGCGATCAACGCGGTGGAGCACGAGCGCCGGCAGGAGGCAGCGCGCGACCACCTGTGGATGCACTTCTCGCGGCACTCCGTCTACGAGGGCGGCGACGTGCCCGTCATCGTGCGCGGCGAGGGCGCCTACATCTACGACGCCCAGGGCAAGCGCTACCTCGACGGGCTGGCCGGCCTGTTCGTCAACCAGCTCGGCCACGGCCGCACCGAGCTCGCCGAGGCCGCGGCCGCAGCAGGCCGCGCGAGCTGGCCTTCCACCCGCTGTGGTCCTACGCCCACCCCACCGCGATCGAGCTCGCCGAGCGGATCGCCGGCTACGCCCCCGGCGACCTCAACCGGGTCTTCTTCACCACCGGCGGCGGCGAGGCCGTCGAGTCCGCGTGGAAGCTCGCCAAGAACTACTTCAAGCTCACCGGCAAGCCGACCAAGCACAAGGTGATCAGCCGGGCCATCGCCTACCACGGCACCACCCAGGGCGCGCTGTCGATCACCGGCACTCCCGCGCATCAAGGCAGCCGTTCGAGCCCCTGGTGCCCTCGACGTTCCGGGTCCCCAACACCAACTTCTACCGCGCTCCCGAGCACGGCTCCCGACGGACGACTCGAGGCGTTCGGCCGCTGGGCCGCCGACCAGATCGCCGAGGCCGATCGAGTTCGAGGGCCCCGACACGGTCGCCGCGGTCTTCCTCGAGCCGGTGCAGAACTCCGGCGGCTGCTTCCCACCGCCGCCCGGCTACTTCCAGCGGGTGCGCGAGATCTGCGACCAGCTACGACGTGCTGCTGGTCTCCGACGAGGTGATCTGCGCCTTCGGCCGGCTCGGCCACATGTTCGGCGCCGAGCGCTACGGCTACCAGCCCGACATCATCACCTGCGCCAAGGGCCTCACCTCGGGCTACTCCCCGCTCGGCGCGATGATCGCCTCCGACCGGCTGATGGAGCCCTTCCTGCAGGGCGCAGCACTCCTTCCTGCACGGCTACACCTTCGGCGGACACCCGGTCTCGGCCGCGGTGGCGCTGGCGAACCTCGACATCTTCGAGAACGAGGACATCCACGAGCACGTCCGCGCCAACGAGGGCGCCTTCCGCGCCACGCTCGAGCGGCTGCTGGACCTGCCGATCGTCGGCGACGTCCGCGGCGACGGCTACTTCTACGGCATCGAGCTGGTCAAGGACAAGGCCACCAAGGAGACCTTCAACGACGACGAGTCCGAGCGGCTGCTGCGCGGCTTCCTCTCCAAGGCGCTCTACGACGCCGGCCTCTACTGCCGCGCCGACGACCGCGGCGACCCGGTCATCCAGCTCGCACCCCCGCTGATCTGCGACCAGGAGCACTTCGACGAGATGGAGCAGATCCTCCGCACCGTCCTCGACAAGGCCGCCACCCTCCTCTGACGCGCGACATGCCGGTCCTGGCTGCGCGACATGCCGGTCCTGGCTGCGCGACATGCCGGTCCTGGCTGCGCGACATGCCGGTCCTGGCTGCGCGACATGCGGGTCCGGGCCGGGACGGCCGACCTGGCGCGCGCGACCGCTGCCTTGTCAGAGCCAGAGCCAGCACGTGGTGGGACCGCAAGCCACATCCCGCGCGGCCACCACGCGCATGTCGCGGTCAGGAGTCGAAGCCGAGGCCCAGCCGGTCGAGCGAGCGGAGCCACAGGTTGCGGCGGCCGCCGCGATGGTCGGCGCGCTCGAGTGACCACCGGGTGAGGTTGATGCCGATCGACCGGGCCGGCTCGGGCGGGAAGGGCAGCGGCTGCTCCCGCACCATCCGCAGCGTGGTGCGCTCGGTGTCCGTCGCCGTCGAGCAGGTCGAGCATCACGTCGGCGCCGAAGCGTGAGGCAGCGACGCCGAGGCCGGTGTAGCCCAAGGCGTACGCCGCCCGGCCGGCGTACGCCGTGCCGTAGAAGGCGGCGAAGCGCGTGCAGGTGTCGATGATGCCCGCCCACCGATGGGAGAAGCGCACCCCCTCGAGCTGCGGAAAGGTCTCCAGGAAGTGCCGCGCCAGCGTCTCGTGGGTGTCGCCGGCCTGCTCGAAGCGGGGGGAGGTCCGACTGCCGTAGTGGTAGACCGCGTCGTACCCGCCCCACACCACCCGGTCGTCGCGAGTGAGGCGGTAGTAGTGGAAGAGGTTGGCCGCGTCGCCCACGCCCTGCCGCCCTTGCCAGCCGAGGGAGGCCCGCTGCGGCGCCGACAGCGGCTCGGTGGCCAGGACGTAGTCGTAGACGGGCACGGCCATCAGCCGCAGCCGCCGCAGCAGCGACGGGAACCCGTTGGTCGCCAGCGCCACGTGGCGGGCCCGCACCGTGCCGTGGTCGGTCTCGACCGCCATCAGCCGGCCGTCGTCGTGGACGGCCGTCGCCAGCGTCTGCTCGTGGATCCGAACACCCAGGGAGAGGCAGGCCTCCCGCAGCCCCCACGCGAGCCGGGCCGGCTCGACCAGCGCGACCCTGTGGGGGTCGTAGAGCCCCGCCCGGTAGGTCGGCGAGTCCACGAGCGAGCGGGTCTCGGCGGCGTCGAGGAGGCGCACGTCGTGCCCGGCCGCGCGCATCTCGGCCGCGGTCTCGGCGAGCTCCTCGACCTGGTGGTCGTCCACCGCGACGTCGAGCTCGCCCGTGGCCTCCCACCCGCAGTCGATGCCGTAGCGCGCGACCGTCTCGCCGATCGCCGCCAGGTTCTCCGCCCCGAGCCGGTCCAGCGTGTCGAGCTCCTCGGGCCAGCGCGCCAGGCCGTTGTGGAAACCGTGCGTCAGCGACGCGGCCGCGAAGCCACCGTTGCGACCCGACGCCTGCCAGCCACACTCCCCCGCCTCGAGCAGCACCACCTCGCGGGACGGATCACGCTCCTTGGCACGCAGTGCGGTCCACAGCCCCGTGTAGCCGCCGCCGACCACCACCAGGTCGGCCAGCGTCGACGCCGGCAGCGGGTCGCGCGGGGCCGGCCGGGCCGGGTCGTCGAGCCACAGCACGGCGGGCGCGGCGTCAGCCAGCGACCGGCGTACGACGTCGCTCGGCGGCGTCTCCCGGCTCACCGCCGAGCCCGGCGCCGCGCGCCGAGCTCCCCGACCAGCACCAGGGTCAATGCCAGCAGGAACATCACGGTGCCGATCACGTTGATCTGCGGCGGGATGCCGCGCTGCGCGGCGCCCCAGACGAACATCGGGAACGTCACCTCCTGGCCGGCGTTGAGGTTGGTGATGATGAAGTCGTCGAACGACAGCGAGAAGGCCAGCAGCGCCGCCGACAGGATGCCCGGGAAGACCAGCGGGAAGGTCACCCGCCAGAACGTCTGCCACTCGTTGGCGTAGAGGTCCATCGCGGCCTGCTCGAGGCGCGGGTCGAGACCGGCCAGCCGCGCTTTCACCGTGACCACCACGAAGCGACAGGCAGAACATGATGTGGGCGATCAGGATCGTCCAGAAGCCCAGCTGGCCCGACGAAGCCGGCGGACACGAACAGCGCCAGCAGCGAGGAGCCCATCACGATCTCGGGCGAGGCCATCGGCAGGAAGATGAGCAGGTTGGCCACCGCGCGGCCCCGGAAGCGGTGGCGCACCAGCGCGAACGCCATCAGCGTGCCGAGGATGGTCGAGCCGACGGTGGCGGCCAGGCCGATCTTGATGCTGACAGCAGGACGGCGTCGCACATGCCCGAACTCGTCGCAGGGGTCGGGCCCAGTTGTTCCAGGTGAAGCCGTCGAAGGAGTAGCTCTGCTTGCTCGCCGGGTCGTTGAACGACATCAGGACGACGACGAAGATCGGGAGGAACATGTAGAACAGCACGAGCAGCGCGATCGCGAGGATCAGATGGTCGCCGACCCACTTGCCGACGCGGGTCATACGAGGTCCTCCGTCCCGGCGCGACGGACGTAGACCAGCACCATCACCACGATGATCACCATCAGGATCACCGACAAGCGCGGACGCCTCGGGGTAGTGTGCCGCCGGTGAAGAGGCTTCTGGATGACGTTGCCGATCATGCGTGGTCTGCGGGTTGCCGAGCAGCTGGGCGTTGATGTAGTCACCCGCGGCCGGGATGAACGTCAGCAGCGTGCCGGCCACCAGACCGGGCAGCGACAGCGGCAGCGTCACCTTGCGGAACGTCGTGAACGGCGAGGCGTAGAGGTCGCTCCCGCCTCGATCAGCCGCGGGTCGATCTTCTCGAGCAGGCGTAGAGCGGCAGCACCATGAAGGGCAGGAAGTTGTAGGTCAGTCCGGTGACCACCGCGAGCGGGAGTCGAGCAGGCTGCCCGTCGGTCAGCCCCACCGCCGCGAACAGGTCGGTGAGGTGGAGCGCGTTGAACGTGCTGGTGACCCACCCGTCGTCGCCGAGGATCAGCTTCCAGGACAGCGTGCGGATCAGGAAGCTGACGTGAAGAACGGCGCGATGACGAGCACCAGCATCAGGTTCTTCCACCGGCCGGCCTTGAACGCGATGGCGTAGGCCAGCGGGTAGCCGAGCAGCAGGCAGAAGAACGTCGCGAGGCCGGCGTAGAGGAACGACCGGATCAGCTGGGCGTCGTACTCCTGGAGCGACGGCGGAGTAGTTGCCGACGTGCCCGGTCATCTGGTAGCCGGTCTCCAGCGAGCCCGAGGGGTCGTAGAGCAGGTGCTGACGAGGCTGACCATCGGCACGACGAAGAACAGGCTGAGCCACAGGCCCGCCGGCGCCAGCAGGAGGTAGCCGGTCAGGCCCCGTTTGCGGGCCGCGTCTCCCGACGCCGGTGCCGCGGCCGGCGGCGCGACGTGCGCCACGGCCTAGTCCTCGCCTTCGATCTCGACGCCCGCCGAGGCGTCCTGGGCGGCGTCGAGGAGGAAGGCGTGCTCCGGCCGCCAGGGCAGGTCCACGGGGTCGCCCGCCCGGAAGCTCTCCCGTGGCACCGGTGTTCTGCTCGAAGACCATCAGCTCCTGGCCCCACGGCATCCGGGCGAGGTACTGCGTGCAGACGCCGATGAAGCTGACGTCGGTGACCACGCCGCCACGCAGCAGATTGGACTCGTCGCCGGTCTCGGTGCTCGGCGCGGGCGAGGAGCACCTTCTCCGGCCGGACGCCGACCCAGACCTCGGTGATGCCCCCGAGGCGCCCGGTCGCGGGGACAGACCAGGCGGTGCCCGTGCACGTCGATCGTCACGTTGCCGCCGTCACCGCCGCCGACCGTGCCGCGCACCAGGTTGGACTGCCCGAGGAAGTTGGCCGACGAAGGTCGTCTGCGGGTGCTCGTAGAGCTCCGCGGGGCGCGCCCATCTGCTCGATGACGCCGGCGTTCATCACGGCGACGGTGTCGGCCATGGTCATGGCCTCCTCCTGGTCGTGGGTCACGTGCACGAAGGTGATGCCGACCTCGGTCTGGATGCGCTTGAGCTCGATCTGCATCTGGCGGCGCAGCTTGAGGTCGAGCGCGCCCAGCGGCTCGTCGAGCAGCAGCACCTGCGGGCTGGTTGATCAGCGCCCGGGCCAGCGCGACCCGCTGCTGCTGGCCGCCGGAGAGCTGGCCGGGCTTGCGGCTGGCCATCGAGGTCAGCTCGACCAGCTCGAGCATCTCGTCGACCTGCCGCTCGACGTCGGACTTCCTCTGCGGCGCCGGAGGCCGAAGGCGACGTTCTCGAAGATGGTCAGGTGCGGGAACAGCGCGTAGCTCTGGAAGACCGTGTTGACCGGCCGCTGGTACGGCTTGAGCGTGGTGATGTCGTGGCCGCCGAGCGTGGATCGGTGCCCGCGGTCGGCGTCTCCAGCCCGGCGACCATCCGCAGCGTCGTCGTCTTGCCGCAGCCCGACGGACCGAGCAGCGCGAAGAACGACCCCTGGGGCACCGTCGAGGTCGAGGTCGTCCACCGCCGCGAAGTCGGCGAACCGCTTGGTGACGCCCTGGAGCACCAGGTCGCTGCCACCCGTCCGCCGCCGAGGCGGTCCTGCACGTCGCCGGCTGGGTCATCGTCACGCTCCGATGATCTGGTTGAAGTCCTTGTCGAACTGCTCACGGGTCTTGGTCGTCGAGTGGCCATGAAGGCGAACGTCGTCGCGTAGACCTCCTCGTCGGGGAAGATCAGCGGGTTGTCGACCAGCGAGTCGTCGATCGCTCTCCATGGCCTCCTCCGCGCCCTCGACCGGGCAGATGTAGTTGACCCAGGCCGCGAGCCGGGCCGCCACCTCGGGCTCGTAGTAGTAGTTCATCAGCGCCTCGGCGTTCGCCTTGTGGGTCGCCTGGTTGGGCACCATCATGTTGTCGCTCCAGAGCGACAGATGCCCTCCGTCGGCTGCGACGAACTTGATGTCGGGGTTGTCGAACTGCATCGCGATGACGTCGCCCGACCAGGCCTCGCAGGCCACGATGTCGCCCTTGTTGAGCGGGCGGGTGTACTCGTTGCCGGTGAACGACCGGATCTGCCCCGACTTGACGACCTCGTCGAGCTTGGCCGAGCGCGCTCTGCCACTCGTCGTCGCTGAACTCGTCGGGGTCGGCCCCGGCCAGCGTGAGGAAGAAGCCCATGGTGTCGCCCATCTCGGTGAGCAGGCTGATCTTGCCCTTCAGGTCGGACCGGGTCACCAGCTCCTCGAAGCGTGGACACCTCACCGGTGTACTTGGCGTTGTAGGCGATGCCGGTGAAGCCGCTCTGCCACGGCACGGAGAACTTGCGGCCCTCGTCCCAGGACGGGTTCTGGAGGCGCTCGATGAGGTTGGCGTCGACGTTGGGCAGGTTGGCGCGGTCGAGCTCCTGGATCCAGCCGAGGCCGATCATCCGGGCCGCCATCCAGTCGGTGAGCACGAAGAGGTCGCGCCCGGTGGACTCGCAGGCACCGAGCTGGTTGCGCACCTTGGCGAAGAACTCGGTTGTTGTCGTTGACGTCGGTGTTGTAGGTGACGTCGATGCCGGACTCCTTCTCGAAGTCCTCCAGTGTCGGCAGCCGCTTGCCCTTCTCGTCGATGTAGAGCGGCCAGTTGGAGAAGTTGAGGACCGTCTCGGTGGAGCTCAGGTCCTCGCTCGTGCAGGACTCGGTCGTCTGGGTGGTGCCCTCCGTGCCGCACGACGCGAGCACCGAGGCGCCCCCGAGGGCCAGGGCGGAGACGCCGGACATGCGGAGCATGCCCCGCCGGCTCATCCCGCGGGACACCTGCAGGTCGGCTGCGATTCGGGCGGCCAGGCGGTCGGCCGCGGAGTCCGAGGCTAGGCGGGGGGTCCAGCGTGTGGTCATGACGGGCTGCTCCTCGTGGTCACCGTGATCCGGGCAGTTCGGATCGTGTCATGCACGCGCCCCAGCGACAAGTGAATCCGTCGGTGTGTAACACGAAAGCAACGAATTCAGCGACTCACCATGAGGACATGGTCTTTGACCCCGGCCCGTCGGGCTGGCACGCTGCCCTCGTGACCAGGAACGGCAAGGGAACTCGGGGCTCGTCGCCGCTCGACGACGTGTCGAAGGCGATCATCGAACAGCTGCAGCAGGACGGCCGGCGGTCGTACGCCGCCATCGGCAAGGTGGTCGGGCTCTCGGAGGCAGCCGTGCGGCAGCGCGTGCAACGGCTGATCGAGGCCGGGGTGATGCAGGTCGTCGCCGTGACCGACCCGCTCGAGCTGGGCTTCGACCGGCAGGCGATGATCGGCGTCCGGATCAGCGGCGCCCTGGAGGAGATCGCCGACCAGCTCGCCGCGCTCGACGAGGTCGACTACGTGGTGATCACCGCCGGCTCCTTCGACCTGCTGGTGGAGGCCGTCTGCGAGAGCGACGACCACCTTCTGGAGCTGATCTCGCAGAAGATCCGCACCGTGCCCGGCGTGGTGTCCACCGAGACCTTCATGTACCTCAAGCTCAAGAAGCAGACCTACTCCTGGGGCGTCCGCTGACGGGCCACTCCAGGGGCCGGGTGACGCGGGAGGAGCGCTACGGGCGGCTCAGCCTCTGGCACGAGGCGCCCGAGCTGTCGTGGGCGCCGCGGCCGGCGCTGCCCGGTGACCGGACGGCCGACGTGGCCGTGGTCGGGCGGCGGCTACACCGGCCTCTGGACGGCGTACTACCTCGCTCAGGCGGACCCGACCCTGCGGATCGTCGTCCTGGAGGCCGAGGTGGCCGGCTTCGGCGCCTCCGGGCGCAACGGGGGCTGGTGCTCCGCGCTGTTCCCGGCGACCCTGGACAGGCTCGCGCGGATCTCGCCGGTGGGCAGGGCCGGGGCGATGGCCCAGCACCAGGCCATGCGCGCCACTGTCGACGAGGTGGGTCGGGTCGCCGCAACCGAGCGGCATCGACTGCGACTACGCCAAGGGCGGCACCGTGGTCCTGGCCCGCTCGGCCAGCCACCTGCGCACGGCACAGGAGGAGGTCGCCCACGCGCGCGGCTGGGGCCGCGGCGACGACGAGCTCACGCCTGCTCGACGCCGACCAGGCCCGCGCGCGCGTCGGCGCCGAGGGGACGCTCGGGGCGACCTACACCCCCGACTGCGCGGCGGTGCACCCCGCGCGACTGGTGCGCGGTCTCGCCGAGGCCGTCGAGCGCCTCGGCGTGACGGTCCACGAGCAGACCCGAGTGCTGCGGATCGAGCCCGGCCGGGCCGTCACCGACCGCGGCGTGGTCCGCGCCGAGGTCGTGCTGCGCGCGACGGAGGGCTACACCGCGTCGCTGGAGGGCCAGCGCCGCACCCTGGCGCCGGTCTACTCGCTGGTGGTGGCGACCGAGCCGCTGCCCGCGACGGCCTGGGAGCGGATCGGCCTGCGCGAGCGCGAGACGTTCTCCGACCATCGCCACCTCATCGTCTACGGCCAGCGCACCGCCGACGACCGGCTGGTCTTCGGCGGACGCGGGGCGCCGTACCACTTCGGGTCGCGGACGCGCCCCGACTTCGACCGTGACGAGAGCGTGCACGCGGCCCTTCGCCGCACGCTGGCCGAGCTGTTCCCGGTGGTAGCCGGCACGCGGTTCACGCACGCGTGGGGTGGCGCGCTCGGCATCGCGCGCGACTGGACGGCCTCGGTCGGGCTGGACCGGCGCGACCGGCCTCGGCTGGGCCGGCGGCTACGTCGGCGACGGCGTGGGCACCACCAACCTCGCCGGACGCACGCTGCGCGATCTGGTGCTCGGGCACGAGACGGAGCTGACCCGGCTGCCCTGGGTCGGGCACCGGTCCCGACGGTGGGAGCCCGAGCCGCTGCGGTGGCTGGGCGTCAACGTCGGGCTGCGGGCGATGACGCTCGCTGACGCCGAGGAGCGGCTCACCGGGCGGCCCAGCCGGATCGCGCGGGCCATGGCGCCGCTGCTCGGACACTGAGCGCCCTTCTCCGAAAACCGGTTGCCGGGACGGCCGGCCGTCCCCGACCATGGGAGCCGGCACCGCCGGGTGCCCCGAGGAGAGGAGGCGACATGACGATCGCTGTCCGTGGCCTGCCATCGGCGTCCACCCCTCTCACTCACCCCAGGAGCACCCGCGATGACCTCGCCTCGAGGGCCCGAGCCCTCATCGCCCCACCCGGGCACCCCTGCTGACCCCTTCTCCGAACCGTCGTTCGTCTTCGACTTCGAGGCGTACGACGACCTCGACGCGCCCGGTCAGCGCTGGTCGACCTGGCTCCAGGTCGAACCCCTCTCCCGTGGCCCCGAGCCCCGCCCGGACTGGGTGGTGACCTCCCAGGGCGCCGTTGACACCGAGCTCGGCATCCTCAAGACAGGCAAGGAGGCCGACGTCCTCCTGCTCGAGCGCGCCGACCCGCACCACCCGGAGGAAGGGGTGGTGATGGCCGCGAAGCGCTACCGGTCGGCGGAGCATCGCTCCTTCCACCGCGCGGCCGCCTACACCGAGGGCCGCTCGATGAAGCGGTCTCGCGACGAGCGGGCACTCAAGCGCAAGAGCACCTGGGGCCGGGTCGTGGCCGCCGGCGAGTGGGCCGTGTCCGAGTGGGGGGCGCTCACCCGGCTGTGGTCGCTGGGACTGCCGGTGCCCTACCCCGTGCAGATCGACGGCACCGAGATCCTGATGGAGTGGATCACCCACGACGGCGAGACTGCCCCGCGGCTGGCCCAGACGCGGCCGGAGCGCGCCGTGCTCACGTCGTACTTCGACCAGCTGCGCGACTCCCTCGCGACGATGGTGCAGGCGGGACTCGTCCACGGCGATCTGTCGCCGTACAACATCCTCGCGGCGGGCGACCGGCTGGTGCTGATCGACCTGCCGCAGGTGGTCGACCTGGTGGGGAACCCCCAAGGTCTGGACTTCCTGATGCGCGACTGCGCCCATGTGTGCCGGTGGTTCCGGGCCCGTGGGCTGGAGGCCGACGAGCACGACCTCTTCGGCGACCTGATGGCCCACGCGTTCTGAGGGATGCTGGGCTGGAGGTTCATCAGGGTAGGCAGGCGGACCATCACCTATCCAGGTGAGTTCACCAGGAGGAGTGAGGGTTCAGCCGCCTACCCTGGTGAAGCGACAACCACCCCGAGACCGAAGGAGGCGGCGTGCGGCTGCTGGTGGCCACCGGGCGCAGCAACGGCCGGGTCGAGGGCGACATCGACGGCTGCGTCGAGGGCGAGCTGGTGCTGATCGCGCAGCCGTGCGACGAGGACGCCGTCTCGCCGGACGACGACGGGTGCGGCTGCACGCGCGCGTTCACCGGCCTCGGCTCCGGCGGCACCACGACGACGGCGCTCGTGGTCGACAGCGCGCTTGCCGAGGCCGACGTACGCCTGGCGCTGCGGGGCGCGCTGGAGGACCAGGGGCGGATCGACCCCGACCGCACGACGCAGGCTGACGCCGAGCAGCTGATCGGCGAGGAGCTCACGCGGGTGGTGGCGGTTGCCGAGCACTTCGCGGTCGGCACCGTGGTCGGCCGGCGCGGCGAGCGCGTCTTCCCCCGCCTGGGTGGCTGAGAAGGCCCCGGCCCGACGGTAGGTTGCCGCCATGAGGCGGACCCGTGGACGCTCGGTCGAGGTCGAGACGCTCGACGACTTCGACCACCGGGTGGCGGCGGGGGCCCGATCACTGGCGGGGTGGCACCTGCAGAGCCTCGACCTCCGCGGGCGTGGCCCGGTGCTGCGCGAGCTCGCCGTCGGCGGTGCGCTCTTCCTCGGTTGCCGGCTCGCCCCTGCCGACGAGGAGTCGGTGCGCAGCCGTGGGGCGGTGGTGTTCCCGGAGGTCCCGGGGTCGCCGGTCGACGTCTACCGCGCCGCGCTCTACTCCCCCGGCGAGCTCTTCGACACCGAGCAGTACGCCGACTCGCTCGACGCCCGTGCGTACGCCTGGTCGCGGCAGCCTGAGACGGTCGACCTGACGCTGGCCCAGTCACTGCACGACCATGCGATCGACGACGCGCTCACCGCGTGGGTCCGCGGACGCCGACTGGTGGGCGTGATGGGCGGGCACGCCCTGCGCCGCGACGAGCCGGCCTACGCCGAGGCGGCGAGACTGGCGCACGCCCTGGGGGCGGCGTACGTCGTGGCCACCGGCGGCGGGCCGGGAGCGATGGAGGCCGCCAACCTCGGGGGCTACCTCGCCCGGCAGCCGACCCACGCGCTCGACGAGGCGCTCGGCCTGCTCGCCCGCTGCCCGGGCTTCCGGCCCGTCGACCCGTGGGTCCGCGCCGCCTTCGCGGTGCTGGCGCGATGGCCCGAGGGAGGCGAGTCGCTCGGCATCCCCACCTGGCACTACGGCCACGAACCTCCCAACGCGTTCGCCACCACCGTGGCGAAGTACTTCCGCAACGCCACCCGCGAGGCGATCCTGCTGGAGGTCTGCGACGCCGGCATCGTGTTCCTGCCCGGAGCCGCCGGCACGGTGCAGGAGGTCTTCCAGGACGCCTGCGAGAACTACTACGCCGACGAGTCCTCGGTGGCGCCGATGGTGCTCGTCGACCGCGACCACTGGACCCGCGACGTGCCCGCGTGGCCCGCCCTGCGTCGCCTGGCCGCCGGCCGGCCGATGGAGCCGCACGTCCACCTCGTCGACACACCCGAGGAGGCGGTCGCGCTGGTGCTCGGCTGACCACCCTCTGCGACGCCTCGGCACGAACTCCGCGACGCGTCAGGTGGCGGTGGCGGCGAGCTGCCCGCAGGCGCCGTCGATCTCGCGGCCCCGGGTGTCGCGCACCGTGGTCGGCACCCCCTTGGCCTCGAGCCGGCGGACGAACTCGCGCTCGTCGCGCGGGTCGGAGGCGGTCCACTTCGACCCGGGCGTCGGGTTGAGCGGGATCAGGTTGACGTGCACCCAGCCGCCGGTCGCGGCGGCCAGCAGCACGTCGCCGAGCAGGTCGGCCCGCCAGCCCTGGTCGTTGATGTCGCGGATCATGGCGTACTCGATCGAGACCCGACGCCCGGTGACCTGGAAGTAGTGCGCCGCCGCGTCGACCGCCTCGCCGACCGTCCACCGGGTGTTGATCGGCACCAGCTCGTTGCGCAGCTCGTCGTCGGGTGCGTGCAGCGACAGCGCGAGGGTGACCGGGATGCCCTCGTCGGCGAGCTGACGGATCCGCGGCACCAGGCCCGACCGTCGACACGGTGACCCCGCGGGCGCGACATGCCGAGGCCGTCGGGGCTCGGGTCGGTGAGCCGGCGTACGGCGCCGATGACCGCCTGGTAGTTGGCCAGCGGCTCACCCATGCCCATGAAGACGACGTTGGAGACCCGGCCCGGCCCGCCGGGCACCTCGTCGCGCGCCAGGGAGCGGGCGCCGGCCACGACCTGCTCGACGATCTCGGCGGTGGACATGTTGCGCTGCAGGCCGCCCTGGCCGGTCGCGCAGAACGGGCAGGCCATGCCGCAGCCGGCCTGCGACGAGACACACATCGTCACCCGGTCCGGGTAGCGCATCAGCACCGACTCGACCAGGGCGCCGTCGACCGAGCCGCCACAGGGTCTTGCGGGTGGTGCCGCCGTCGGCCTCCAGCGTGCGCACCGGCGTCATCAGCGGCGGGCAGCAGCGCGGCCACCAGCTCGTCGCGCTCGGCCGCGGGCAGGTCGGTCATCGCGGCCGGGTCGTCGACGAGCCGGGCGAAGTAGTGGCGAGACAGCTGCCTGGCGCGGAACGCCGGCAGCCCCAAGCCGGCCACCGCCTCGGCGCGCTCGGCCGGCGTCAGGTCGGCGAGGTGGCGCGGCGGCTTCTTCCGGCCGCGCGGCTCGTCGAAGACCAGCGGGAGCGTGGGAGGCTCGCTCGATGCTCAGGAGGACGTATCTGATCATCAGCCAGAACACGAAGGTGCCGACGCCGATGACGACCGCCAGCGTCACGACGATGCCGAGCATCAGGTAGGTGCCGAACCGCCGGGTCGCGGGAAGGCGACCAGTCGCGATCGGGACCACCAGGAACAGCAGCACGAACGGGAAGGCCTCCTCCGCCGTGCGCTCCGCGGTCGAGTCGTCGGCGAAGTAGCGGACCGTGGCCATGAACAGCCCGGGCACGACGGCGGCGAACAGCAGCCCGGAGAAGAACCCCGAGATCGCCGTGAACGTCGGGTGGTCGCGGTGCCACCAGTCGCGGTGGACCGGCTCGTCTTGGCCGACGGTGACCACGACCGGCTGCCCCGACTCCTCGGTGTCGCCGGGTCGGCAGCGTCGTCGGCGACGGCCAGGGGCCCGTCGGGATCGGCGGCAGGGCTGCGGTCCATGGCGTCCATGGTAGGCGGCGGGAGCGCATTCGGAAGGAATCGCCGAAGCGTGGCGCCGACCTGACGTCAGGTCGCCGACCAGGCCTCAGAAGACGAGGTAGTGCAGGAGCAGCCAGATCGGCGCGATGGTGGCCAGCAGCGAGTCGAGCCGGTCCATCAGGCCGCCGTGGCCCGGGATGACCTGGCTCATGTCCTTGATGCCGAGGTCGCGCTTGATCACCGACTCGCACAGGTCGCCGAGCGTCGCCATCACGACCGCGATCAGCGCCGAGCAGCACGCCCACCCACCAGTCGCCGTCGAGCAGGTAGACGACGCAGCGCCCACCCGACGACCACGCAGACGACCGCGGACCCGGCGAAGCCCTCCCACGACTTCTTCGGCGAGATCACCGGCGCCATCGGGTGCTTGCCGAACAGCACGCCGGCGACGTAGCCGCCGATGTCGGAGGCGATGGTGACCAGGATGAAGGTGATGATGCCCCTGACGCCCGTCGTCCCAGCGGTCGAAGTCCGACGGCGCCGCCCTCGGCGAGCAGCAGCGCGACGAACGAGCCGAGGAACGGCACGTAGATCAGCGTGAAGACCGACGCGGTGGCGTTCTGGACGTAGCCGTCGACGCCGCGGCGCAGCAGCCACAGCATCGTCACCAGCGCGGTCGACGCGCGGTGGCCGTCACCAGCGCCGGGCGCGCCGAAGAAGTAGGCGACGACGACCATCACGACGCCGCCGAGCATCAGCGGCTGCTCGGGCAGGTCGATGTCCTTGGCGCGACAGCCCCGGTGCAGCTCCCAGATCGCGACGACCACGGCGGCCGCGACGATCACCATGAACGCGGTCTTCCAGAAGCAGCAGCGACAGCAGCGATCGCGCCGAGCAGCACGACGGCGGAGCCGATGGCGGCCGGGAGGTCGCGGCCGGCGCGGCCGTGGTCCTTCTGCGGCGTCGGCCGGCGGGGTGACGGCGTCGGTCATGGGCGGGCTGCTCAGACCTCGAGCAGCTCGGCTTCCTTGTGCTTGAGCAGCTCGTCGATCTCGTCGGTGTGCTGTCTTGGTCATGCCCGTCGAGCCGCTTCTCGGCGCCGGTGACGTCGTCCTCGCCGACCTCGCCGTCCTTCTCGAGCTTCTCGAGGTCCTGCTTGGCGTGACGGCGGATGTTGCGCACCGACGACCCGGCCGTCCTCGGCCTTGTGCCTTGGCGACCTTGATGTACTCCTTGCGGCGCTCCTCGGTCAGCTCGGGGAAGACGCAGCGCAGCATCTTGCCGTCGTTGGCCGGGTTGACGCCGAGGTCGGAGTCGCGGATGGCCTTCTCGATCGCGCCCATCGCGCCCATGTCGTACGGCGCGATCAGGATGATCCGCGCCTCCGGGGACGGTGAACGACGCGAGCTGCTGCAGCGGCGTCGGGGTGCCGTAGTAGTCGACCATGATCTTGTTGAACATGCTCGGGTGGGCGCGTCCGGCGCGGATCGCCGCGAACTCCTCACGGGTCGCCTCGACCGACTTGTCCATCTTGCTGCGTCGGCCTCGTTGAGGATGTCGTTGATCACGGTCTGCTCCTCTCGTCGTACGTCGGGTGCGGGCGGTGGTGCGGCCGCGTCAGGCCGGCGCTGACCAGCGTGCCGATCTTCTCACCCCGGACGACGCGCAGGATGTTGCCCTCCGGCTCCATGCCGAAGACGACCATCGGCAGCTTGTTCTCCACGCACAGCGCGAACGCCGTCGCGTCGACGACCTTCAGGCCGCGGGCGAGCGCCTCGTCGTAGGTGAGCTCGTCGAACTTGGTGGCGCGTCGGGTCCTTCGTGCGGGTCGGCGTTGTAGACGCCGTCGACGCCGTTCTTGGCCATCGAGCACGACGTCGCACTTGGTCTCCAGCGCCCGCTGGGCGGCGACGGTGTCGGTGGAGAAGAACGGCATGCCCGGCGCCGGCGCCGAAGATGACGACGCGGCCCTTCTCCAGGTGCCGGATCGCGCGGCGCGGGATGTAGGGCTCGGCGACCTGGCCCATCGTGATCGCGGTCTGCACGCGGGTCTCGACGCCCGTCCTTCTCGAGGAAGTCCTGGAGCGCCAGGCAGTTCATCACGGTGCCGAGCATGCCCATGTAGTCGGCACGGGCGCGGTCCATGCCGCGCTGCTGGAGCTCGGCGCCGCGGAAGAAGTTGCCGCCGCCGTCGACGATGGCGATCTGGACGCCGGACTCGGGCGACCGTCGGCGATCTCGCTGGGCGATCGTCTGGACGACGTCGGGGTCGACGCCGACCTCGCCGCCGCCGAACACCTCACCGGAGAGCTTGAGCAGGACGCGCTTGTAGGCCGTCACGAGCAGGTTCCCTTCGCAGGTGGAGGATGCGCGGGCGCTCAGGCCCGGGCAGACGGACGAAGGCCGGCTCCGACGATCGGTGGTCATCATCGAACCGGCCTCCTCGACTGGCTGCTCATGCTGGTGCTCCCAGGTCTTGCCAGCACCCTACTGGGTCAGGCGCCGACCTCGAAGCGGGCGAACCGCTTGACGGTGGTGCCGGCCTCGTCGAGGACGGCCTTGACCGACTTCTTGCTCTCGGTGACCGACGGCTGCTCGAGCAGGACGACCTCCTTGAAGAAGCCGTTGAGGCGACCCTCGGTGATCTTGGCGATCGCCTGCTCGGGCTTGCCCTCCTCGCGGGAGGTCTGCCTCGGCGATCTCGCGCTCGTTCGCGACGACGTCGGCGGGGACCTCGTCGCGGGTGAGGTACTTCGGCCGCATCGCGGCGATCTGCATCGCCGCGCCGCGGGCGGCGGCCTCGTCGCCGTCGTACTCGACGAGCACGCCGACGGCGGGCGGCAGGTCGGCGGCACGCTTGTGCATGTAGGCGACGACCGGGCCGTCGAAGTAGGCGACCCGGCCCAGCTCGATCTTCTCGCCGATGGTGATGGCGAGGTCCTCGACGACCTCGCCGACGGTCTTGCCGCCGAGCTCGAGCGGCCTTGAGCGCCTCGGCGTCGCCGGCCTTGGCCTCGGTCGGCGGCCGTCGGCGATCTGCTGGGCCGCGGCGACGAAGTCCTCGTTCTTGGCGACGAAGTCGGTCTCGCAGTTGAGCTCGACCAGCGCGCCGCCGGACGGTGGCGACGAGGCCGGCGGCGGCCTCGCGCTCGGCGCCGCGCTCGGCCACCTTGGCGGCGCCCTTGACGCGGAGGAGCTCGACGGCCTTGTCGAAGTCGCCGTCGGCCTCGTCGAGCGCCTTCTTGCAGTCCATCATGCCGGCGCCGGTCAGCTCGCGGAGCTTCTTGACGTCGGCGGCGGTGAAGTTGCCATGTGTCCTTCTTCCTCGGTCGCTGGTGGTGAGGGTAGGTCGGCGGTCGGGGCGGCCGTGCGGGCCGCCCACGCACCGGCTGGGTCAGGCCTTGGCCTCGGCGTTGACGAAGCCGGCGGCCTCGGCGGCCTCGGCGGTGCGGAACCACACCTCGGCGTTGGTGCGGTCGTACCACGGGCTGGTCGGGGCGTGGAACTTCATGGAGTCCTTGTTGCCCTTGATGTCGAAGCCCTCGGGAGCCGAGCCGTCCTCGATCGCGGCCGCCGAGTCGGGGCCGAAGCCCCCATCGGCGAACGTCGGCCTCCTCGGTCGCCGCCGGCACGTCGGCGAGCGCGAGCCTCGGCCGGCAGCCTCCTCGACCGGGGCCTCCTCGGCCGGGGCCTCGACGCAGGAGCCTCCTCGACCGGGAGCCTCGGCAGCGGAGCCTCCTCGGCCGGGGCCTCCTCGGCCGCGGCCTCCGCAACAGCGGGAGCCTCCTCGGCCGCGGGGCCTCGGCCGCGGCACCGGTGGCCTCGGCGGCCGGGGTCTCGGCAGCGGCGTCGCCGGTGGCGGCGGCACGGCGGCCTGCTCGGCGTCGCCGGCTCAGCAGCTCGCGCTCCCACTCGGCCAGCGGCTCCTCGGCGCCGACGGCCTCGGCGTCGCGTCGCCGGCCTTGACGCCGGAGCGGGCGATCAGGCCCTCGGCGACGGCGTCGGCGACGACGCGGGTCAGCAGGCCGACGGCGCGGATCGCGTCGTCGTTGCCCGGGATCGGGAAGTCGACCAGGTCGGGGTCGCAGTTGGAGTCGAGGATGCCGATGATCGGGATCCGCAGCTTGCGGGCCTCCTCGACGGCGAGGTGCTCCTTGTTGGTGTCGACGATCCACACCGCGGACGGGCGTGCGGCTCATCTCGCGGATGCCGCCGAGCGTCTTGTTGAGCTTGTCGCGCTCGCGGCGCATCTGCAGCAGCTCCTTCTTGGTGCGGCTGCTGCCGGCGACGTCGTCGAAGTCGATCTCGTCGAGCTCCTTGAGGCGGTTGATCCGCTGGTGCACGGTCTGGAAGTTGGTGAGCATGCCACCGAGCCAGCGCTGGTTGACGTAGGGCATGCCGACGCGGGTCGCCTGCTCGGCGATCGCCTCCTGGGCCTGCTTCTTGGTGCCGACGAACATCACGGTGCCGCCCTTGGCGACGGTCTCCTTGATGAAGGCGTAGGAGCGGTCGATGTAGGCCAGCGACTGCTGCAGGTCGATGATGTAGATGCCGTTGCGCTCGGTCATGATGAAGCGCTTCATCTTCGGGTTCCAGCGACGGGTCTGGTGCCCGAAGTGGACGCCGCTCTCGAGCAGCTGGCGCATGGTGACGACTGCCATGGGTTCTCCTGTTGTGCGGAGCCGCGCACCGTGCTGCCCGCCCTTGAAGCAGGCCGGGCCGGGAGCGTGCTCCGTGTTGTTTTCAGTTGCTGCCGGCCGGCGGGTGCCGGCGGCCCTGACGCTCACGCGCGACCCGACCCGGCCACCGGAACTGCATCGGACGGGACCGAGGGTCGACGCCCACGGGCGATCGGGTCCGCAGGAGATGCCATGGTCCGTCGCGGTCTGCGAGCGTGCGAAGTCAGCTCCCGTGAGGACTGCTCCGCTCATCGTAGTCCAGCCGCGGGCCGCGTCGGCGAATCGCTGCAGCGGCGCCGGCCTGAGCGTGGCCGAGCGAATCGTCCACAGGCGCTCCGCAGCGAGGCCGTCTGCACAGTCCGTCGCCAGGCCGTCGTCCGCGGCCGATCCGGCGCAGGCTCGCCGCATGCGACTCGCTCGCTCGTCGGATCGATCCGACGCCGCGCTGCTGCTCGCCCTCGCCGTGCCGTCGTCCTGGCCGGCCTCGCCCGCTGTCGACCTCGGCGCGCCGCCGCGGCCGGCCCGCGACCGACCCGGTCGGGCGGCTGGCCGCTGCGTCCCGAGCCCGAGGTGGTCCGCGCGCTTCGACCCGCCGGACGACTCCCTGGGCGCGCCGGCCACCGCGGCGTCGACCTGGCCGGCCGAGCCGGCCAGGCGGTGCGCGCGGCGCTGCCCGGCCGGGTCACCTTCGCCGCCTCGCTGGCCGGCCGTGGCGTGGTCGTCGTCGACCACGGCGACACCCGCACGACCTACGAGCCGGTGCGCGGCCGCCGTCCGGGTGGGCGACCAGGTGGCGGCCGGTGGCCGGCTCGGCGCTCTGGAGGTCGGCCGGCTCGCACTGCTCCTCCGCGGCTCTGCCTGCACTGGGGCTGGCTGCGCGGCGACGACCTACCTCGACCCGCTCCGGCTGGTCGGCGCCGGGCCGGTCCGGCTGCTGCCCCTCGACGGCTCGCGACGACTCCCCTCAGCGCCGCCGGGCGATTCCCCGCTCCGCTCCACGACGCGCAGCCGCCGGAGGTCCCGGGGTGGTCGGGTCAGGCGCGCGGGTGGGCCTGCTGGTAGGCCCGGCGCAGCCGGTCGGTGGTCACGTGGGTGTAGAGCTGCGTCGTCGCCAGCGAGGCGTGGCCGAGCAGCTCCTGCACCGAGCGCAGGTCGGCTCCGCCCTCGAGCAGGTGGGTGGCCGCGGTGTGCCGCAGGCCGTGCGGGCCGATGTCGGGCGCGCCCGGCACGTCGGCGATCCGGCGGTGCACCAGCGTCGCGCACGGCTCGCTGGTCGATCCGCCCGCCCGCGGACGCCGAGGAAGAGCGCCGCGCCTGAGCCGCTCGACCGCGCAGCGCCGGCCGGCCCGTGCCGCAGCCAGCGCGTCGAGCGCGCGCGGCGGCCGGGGCGCCGTAGGGCACGGTGCGCTCCTTGCGGCCCTTGCCGAAGACCCGCACCACCCGCCGCTCGGCGTCGACGTCGTCGACGTCGAGCGCCGACCAGCTCGCCCACCCGGATGCCGGTGGCATAGAGCAGCTCCAGCATCGGCCACGTCGCGGAGGCCCGACCGGGCTGCCGTCGTCGGCGAGCTCGGTCGCGCGGCGCCGATCAGGTCGGCGGCCTCGTCGGCGCGCAGCACCGGCGGCAGGGTCTGGTGCGCCTTGGGCGAGCCCAGCGCGGCGCCCGGCGTCGGACTCGGCACCGGCCGGTGCGCGCGAGCCAGGCGGTGAAGACCCGCGCCGCGGTGGCTCGCCGGGCCAGCGTCGTGCGGGACCTGCCCGGTCGTCTGCTGCTTGGCCAGCCAGCTGCGCAGCGTGCGCAGGTCGAGCGTCGGCGACGTCGTCGATGCCCGAGCCGGGCGGCGTGGTCGAGCAGGCTGGCGACGTCGCCGAGGTAGGCGCGCACCGTGTGCGCGGTCAGGTCGCGCTCCGCGACGAGGTGGCGCTCGTAGGCCGCCGAGCACCGTCGCCATCGCCTCCGGGAGATCTGCCGAGACCTCCCGGTCGACATCGGGATCGGCCGCCATGTCCGGCAGTCTAGGAAGCGGACCTCGGCTCCGGTGGGACGCGCGGCCGAGCGGCCTCACGGGTCGGGCGCGAGTCGCCACCCAGCGGCCGAACCGCGCACCAGCGACCGCGCGGCCAGCCGCTCGAGCGTGCTGCGCACCTCGACCAAACCCATCCCGGCGGTGCGGGCGATCGAGTCGGCCGGCGCCGGCCTGATCAGAGGCACTGCGTCGAGCACCTGCTGCTCGCGCCGGAGCAGGCGGTCGCGAGGCCGCACCGGCGCCCGCCGCGGCTCGACGCAGGTGCTCGCCGGCCGACCCGACCAGCTCGAGCACGTCGGCGCCGCGGGTCACCAGCGTCGCCGCACCGCTGCGCAGCAGCTCGTGGACGCCCTCCGACGGTGCGCTGGTGACCGGCCCCGGCACGCCCATCACGGGCCGGTGCAGCCGGCTCGGCCCAGTTGGCGGTGTTGAGCGCGCCGCTGCGCAGCGGCGGCCTCGACCACGACGGTGCCGCGCGGCGAGCGCGGCGATCAGCCGGTTGCGGGACAGGAACCGGAGCCGGGTCGGCGCACACCCCGGCGGCGTCTCGGAGACCACCGCCGAGTCTCGGCGCAGGTGGTCGAGCAGCGCGCCGGTGGGCGATCGGGTAGACCCGGTCGACGCCGCAGGCGAGCACCGCCACGGTGGCCCCGCCGTGCGCCCAGGGCGCCGCGGTGGGCGGCCTGGTCGATGCCCGAACGCCGCCCCGGAGACGACCGCACGACCGTCGCGCGCCAGCCCGGCCGCCGAGGTCACCGGCCACCTCGGACGCCGTAGGTCGTGGCGGAGCGCGCAGCCCACGACGGCGACCGAGCGGGCCAGCTCGGTCGAGCGGCAGCGGGCCGCGCACCCACAGCCCCAGAGGTGGCGCCGCCACTGCCCTGGAGCGGCTCGGCTGCGGCCAGGTCGTCGAGCGCTGCCGGCCACTCGTCGTCGCCGGGGATCGACGAAGCGGATGCCGCGCCGGGCCGCGCGCTCGAGGTCACGCACCGGGTCGAGCGCGCCGAGCCGGCCGGCGACATCGGTGGCCAGCCCCTGCAGGTCACGCTCCGCGAGCAGGTGGTCGCGCACGGTCACCGCGCCCAGCTCGGCCACCACCGACGCCAGCCGCGGGTCGCCCGGCTCGGCGAGCCGGCTGAGCGCGACCCGGGCGAGCCGCTCCTCGTCGACGGGGCGCACCTCGTCGCTCACCCGGCCCTCCGCAGCACGGCCGCGGCCAGCGGACGGCCCAGCCTGCAGGTCGCAGCGCCGTCTGCACCTCGGGCACGCCCGGGACAACCGAGCCCGGCCAGGTCGGCGACCGTCCACGCCAGCCGGTGCACCCGGGTGGCGCCGCGTCGGCTCAGCCGTCCCTGATAGAGCTCGCTCGTCGACCAGCCGCTGCCCGTCGTCGGTGAGCGGCCAGTGCGCCCGGCAGCACCGGACCCGGCGCCTGGCCGTTGAGCCGCCAGGCCTGCTCGGCGTAGCGCTCCGCCTGGCGCTCCCGCGCCCGCGTCACTCGGGCGCGCACCTGAGCGGAGGACTCGGTGACGGCCAACGGGTCGTGGATCTCGTGTGGCCCGCACCGGCTCCAGGTGGCGGGTGATGTCGACCCGGTCGACGACGGGCCCGCCGAGCTTGCGGCGGTAGTCGCGGCGCGACGACCTCGGAGCAGTCGCACCGGCTGCGCCCGGCCGACGGGTGGAACTTCGCCGCACGGGCAGGGGTTGGCGGCCAGCACGACCATCCCGCGGGCGGGGTAGGTCGCCGACTCGTCGCCCCGGGCGATGGTCACCTCGCCGCTCTCCAGCGGCTGCCGCAGCGCCTCGATCACGTCGGCGCGGAACAGCGGGAACTCGTCGAGGAACAGCACGCCGCAGTGCGCGCGACTGATCTCGCCCGGGCGCACCAGCCCGGTGCCGCCGCCGAACAGGCTGGCCTTGCTGGCGTCGTGGTGGGGTGCGGAGTACGGCGGCCGCAGCAGCCGCGGGTCGCCCGGCTCGAGCGCTCCGGCCAGCGAGTGCAGCGCCGTCAGCTCCGAGCGACTCCTCGGGCGTGAGGTCGGGCAGGATGGCCGGCGATCCGCTCGGCCAGGGTCGTCTTGCCCGAGCCCTTGGGGCCGGAGAGCAGCAGGTGGTGACCACCGGCGGCGGCCACCTCGACGGCGTAGCGGGCGTCGAGCGAGCCCGGCGAGGTCGGCGAGGTCCGGCTCGTCGAGGCGGTCCTGACCGCGCCAGGCCAGCAGCCGGCTGCCCGACATCGGCGCGACCGGCGGCGCCTCGGGCACCTCGTCGCCCGCGCAGCTCGGCGCACGACCTGCGCGAGCGACCGCATGCCGAGCACCTCCAGCCCCGGCACCATCGCTGCCTCGGCGGCCTGCGGCTCCGGGACGAAGACCCGGCGGATGCCCCGGCTTGCCGCGGCCAGCGCCATCGGCAGCACCCCGGGCACCGCGCGCAGCCCGCCGGCCAGACGTCAGCTCGCCGACGAAGCACCGTGCCGGCCAGCGCCGCGCGCGGCAGCTCGTCGGCCGCGGCGAGCACGGACACCGCGATCGCCAGGTCGAAGTGGGTGCCCCGCTTGAGCAGGTCGGCCGGGCGAGAGCAGGATCGTCACCCGCCGGGTGCCGGGCCAGCTGAGCTGGCTGTTGAGCATCGCCATCCGGCACCGGTCGCGGGCCTCGTTGAGCGCCACGTCGGCCCGGCCGACCACGGTGGTGCCGACGACACCGGCGACACGTCGGCCTGCACGTCGATCAGGTGGCCCAGCGAGCCCTGCAGGGCCACGGCGTGGGCCGTCGCGAAGGGCATCAGCCGACCCCTGCCACGTGGTCGACGGTGGACGGACCCCGCCGCGGGCGCAGCGACCGCCACCAGGTCGATGCGCACCTCGGGGACCGACACGTCGTGCTCGCTCAGCCATCGCGCCGCCAGCCGGCGCAGCCGCGCCAGCTTGACGTCCGTGACCGCCTCGTGGGGCGTGCCGAACTCGACCGAGCTGCGGGTCTTGACCTCGCACACCACCAGCACCCGGCCGTCGCGCAGCACCAGGTCGATCTCGCCGTCCGGACACCGCCAGTTGCGATCGAGCACCACCATCCCCTGCCCCACCAGGTGACGCTCGGCCAGCCGCTCGCCGTACTTCCCGAGGGCCTGGTTGTGCTCCGCCCGCGACGGTCGCCTCTCCGCCTCCGCACGACTCGTGTCTGAGCGCTCCATCTCCCACCTCCTCCAAGCAGGCTGCCCGCCTTGCCACGTCTAGACCTGGCAAGGCTCGTCACCTGTGGAAAATCGCAGGTCAGAGGGGGGTTGTTGGCAGCTTCTGGCCCATGTGGGGCAATCCCGCCCCGGCGGTCTGGGCGCGCAGTACGTTCCGCCCATCTCATTCATCGAGAGAGGGTGTGCCATGTTCAGGACGCGCAAGCGTGGGGAGCGGGGAGCCGTGGCGGTCGAGGCCGCCCTGGTGACGCCGATCCTGTTCTTGTTCGTTCTCGGGATCATCGAGATGTCGCTGCTGATGCGCGACACCGTCGCCGTCTCCAGCGCCGTGCGCGTCGGCGGCCGCGTGGCCTCGGTCTCGGCCGGCGCCGGACCAGGCATCTGCCAGGCCTCCGCCGACCCGCCACCGTGCTCCCCGGTCACCACCCCCGCGCTGGCGCAGGCCGGCGCCGACGCCATCCAGCGCGCCGGCAGCGCCATGCCCAAGGAGCAGATCGACTACATCCTGGTCTACCGCGCCAACACCGAGGGCTACCCGATGCCCAACGGCAACACCTCCATCAGCTGCTACCTCGACTGCGTGAAGTACGTCTGGGACGACGGGATCGGCCGGTTCCGCTACGCCGGCGGCACCTGGGCCTCCACCACGATCAACGCCTGCGTCAACCACGCCAACCGGATGGCCGTCGGCGTCGCCATGCACGCCAACCACCCCTGGATCACCGGCCTGTTCGGCTCCGGGGTCACCGTCGAAGAGCGCACCGTGATGAACTTCGAGCCGCTGCCCAGCGAGCAGTGCATGCCCGGGACCCACCAGTGAACGCCCGCACCCGCCGCCGCGGCGAGCGCGGCTACGCCGCCGTCCTGGTCGCCGCCCTGGCCGCCAGCATCCTGCTCCCCCTCTCCGCGCTGTCGGTCGACGTCTCCCGCTGGTACGTCGAGATCGAGCGCATCCAGGCCGCCGCCGACGCCGCCGCCATGGCCGGCGTCACCTACATGCCCGACGACCTCGCGGCGGCGACCACGACGGCCGTCCAGGTCGCCACCCGCAACGGCTACACCAACGGCGGCAACGCCACCGTCACGGTGGCTGCCGGCGAGAAGCCCACCCAGCTGGTCGTGACCGTCCGGACGACGATCAAGAACAGCCTGGCCTCCTCGTTCAACGAGGACTGGGCCACGCTCACCCGCTCGGCCACCGCCGACTACAACGGCCCCGCCCCCATGGGCAGCCCCTGCAACACCTTCGGCAACGAGCCTCCCGGCACGGCGGGAGCCGGCCCGTCCGGCAGCGTGCTGAGCCTGCCCGACGCCGACGCCCAGTGCAGCACCACGCCCCAGTTCTGGACCGCGATCGCCGGCCCCAACACTCCCAAGTCCAACGGCGACCAGCACATGACCCGTTCCTGCAGCAGCAGCAGCCACGACGGCTGCTCGGGGTCCACGAACGACGAGTTCGACCCGATGGGCTACTTCTACGTCGTGCGGGCCACCTCGGCGGCCGTCGGGCAAACGGTCCAGCTCCAGGTGTACGACCCCGCCTGGGCCGAGGTGGGCGACAACTGCGACCAGTCGCCCAGCGGCACCGTGTCGAGCAACAACTGGAACGACTTCGCCACCACCGACGCGATGACCCGCTACGCCAGGACCGCCAACACCTACTGCCCCGGCGACGTGCTCAACGGAAGCGGGCGGATCACCACGACGTTCGGGCTGCGCGCGCCGACCGACACGCAGTACCCGCCGAACGGCGCCCCGGTCAGTGGCTGCGCGAAGCAGTTCCCCGGCTACGTCAAGGCCGAGGTGACCGCCAACGCGCTGCGCAAGGGCAACAGCGCCTACAACCCCGGGCTCGCGCGGACCTTCCGGCAGTGGACGACCTTGTGCAGCTTCACCGTGACCCAGCCGGGCGACTACTACCTCCAGGTGCGCACCAACATCGCCCCCGTCAGCGGCGCGCCGAGCTCCTCGGGCGTGTACGCCGGCCTCGACAGCACCGGCGGCTGGACCGGGTCGCAGGCCACCAAGGTGTTCAGCCAGTCGGGCGACGACACCGGGGTGGGCGGCCAGGGCAACAACCGCTTCGCGATGCGGATCGCCGGCGCGCCGTCGGGCTCGATGTCGGTCTCGGGGTGGCAGGCGATGTCGATCTACATGAACTACACCGGCGCCACCGCGCGGTTCAACCTGGTGCGGGTGATCCCGGCCGCCGCCACGAAGACGCTCGTGCTGAGCTTCTTCGATGTCGGCGACGCGAGCCAGGCGGGCACGATCCGGATCCTTCCCCCCCTCGACTCCAACCTGCCGACCTACATCCAGGGCTGCGTCGGGTCGGGGGTGGTCAACGGCCCCCTCACCAACTGTCAGCTCAACGGTGTGAGCAGCGGCGCTGGCTACAACGGGCGGACCCAGACCATCAAGATCCCGGTGCCCAACGGCTACGACTGCCACTCCACCAACGTCGGCGGCTGCTGGTTCCGGGTGGAGTTCTCCTTCCCCTCCACGGGGGTGCCCAACGACACCACGACCTGGACGGCGATCGTCTCCGGCGACCCGGTGCGCCTGATCAAGTAGATCGCCGGCAGGCGTCTAGACCGGTCCCCCGACAGCAGGGCCGCAAGGACCCGTTGCGGGGGTCGAACGTGACTTGCGGCACCGAAGGTCCGGATTCGCCCACGCACGGCGGGAGCCGCGGGTACGGTCCCCGCTGAGGACGAGCCACAGGAGAGGGTGTGCCATGTTCAGGACGCGCAAGCGTGGGGAGCGGGGAGCCGTGGCGGTCGAGGCCGCCCTGGTGACGCCGATCCTGTTCTTGTTCGTTCTCGGGATCATCGAGATGTCGCTGCTGATGCGCGACACCGTCGCCGTCTCCAGCGCCGTGCGCGTGGGCGGCCGCGTGGCCTCGGTCTCGGCCGGCGCCGGACCAGGCATCTGCCAGGCCTCCGCCGACCCGCCACCGTGCTCCCCGGTCACCACCCCCGCGCTGGCGCAGGCCGGCGCCGACGCCATCCAGCGCGCCGGCAGCGCCATGCCCAAGGAGCAGATCGACTACATCCTGGTCTACCGCGCCAACACCGAGGGCTACCCGATGCCCAACGGCAACACCTCCATCAGCTGCTACCTCGACTGCGTGAAGTACGTCTGGGACGACGGGATCGGCCGGTTCCGCTACGCCGGCGGCACCTGGGCCTCCACCACGATCAACGCCTGCGTCAACCACGCCAACCGGATGGCCGTCGGCGTCGCCATGCACGCCAACCACCCCTGGATCACCGGCCTGTTCGGCTCCGGGGTCACCGTCGAAGAGCGCACCGTGATGAACTTCGAGCCGCTGCCCAGCGAGCAGTGCATGCCCGGGACCCACCAGTGAAGGCCCGCACCCGCCGCCGCGGCGAGCGCGGCTACGCCGCCGTCCTGGTCGCCGCCCTGGCCGCCAGCATCCTGCTCCCCCTCTCCGCGCTGTCGGTCGACGTCTCCCGCTGGTACGTCGAGATCGAGCGCATCCAGGCCGCCGCCGACGCCGCCGCCATGGCCGGCGTCACCTACATGCCCAACGAGCTGGGCTCGGCCCAGTCGACCGCGCTCCAGGTGGCTTCGCGCAACGGCTACACCAACGGTGGCAACGCCACCGTCACCGCCGTGGCCGGCCCCAAGCCGACCCAGCTCGTGGTGACCGTGTCCACCACGATCAAGAACAGCCTGGCCTCCTCGTTCAACAAGAACTGGGCCACCATCACCCGCTCCGCCACCGCCGACTACAACGGCCCCGCCCCCATGGGCAGCCCCTGCAACACCTTCGGCAACGAGCCCCGCGGCACGTCCGCCAACGGGCCCATCAACAGCGTGCTCGAGGTCCCGTCCGGCGGTGCCCAGTGCTCGACGTACCCGAAGTTCTGGGGCACCGTCCACGGGCCGTGGGTCTACAAGACCCAGGGCGACCAGATCATGACCCGCTACTGCAAGGGCTACGAGAGCGGCTGCGGCGGCGGCTCACCCCAGCGCAACGACGAGTTCGAGTCCGACGGCTACTTCTACACCGTCCGGGTCGGCGCGGCCGCGGTCGGCACCTCCGTGACCCTGCAGATCTATGACCCGGCCTACGCTCCCGGAGAGGCCTTCTGCACCGGCCTCAGCGGCTCGGCTCCCTCGGGATCCACCTCCTACTACAACCCCTACACGAACACTGACGCGGGGCAGCGCTACGCCAGGAACAGCGCGGAGTTCTGCTCCGGCGACAGCACCAGCAACGGCAACCGCTACGGGTCGAGTGAGATCCCGACGGTGACCTCCTTCGGGCTGCGGGAGCCGGTGGACACGTACATGCCGAGCACGGCCCCGGCCGTGTCGGGCTGCGCCAAGCAGTACCCGGGCTTCGACTCCGGCGACATGTCCTACAACGCGCTGCGCTCGAGCTCGTCGAGCTACAACCAGAACCTCGCTCGCGTCTACCACCAGTGGGTGACGATGTGCACCTTCACGCCGACCAAGGCCGGCGACTACTACCTCCAGGTGCGCACCAACGTGCCGCTCAACACCTCCAGCCCCGACGGCCGTGGCGGCTACAGCACCAACGCGGTCTACCAGAGCGGTGACGACACCGGCGTGCGCGGCAACGGCACCAACATGTTCGCGCTGCGGGCGATCTCGAGCCAGGCCGGCGCCCTCTCGATCGCGGGCTGGGAGCACATGGCGGTCTTCGCCAACGCTCCGGTCGCGGTGAGCGAGTTCAACCTGGTGCGCGTCGTGCCGGCCGCCGCCAGCAAGACGATGGTCTTCCAGTTCTTCGACGCCGGCGACGCGGCCTCCGGTAGCGGCTCGATCCGGATCCTGCCCCCGACCGAGAGCTCGCTGACCCTGAGCGACTGCACCGCCTCCGGCCACTACAACGGCAACCTGAGCAACTGCCGGGTCAACGGGGTGTCGGGCTCCAGCGGCTGGAACGGCCAGGCACAGACCATCAAGGTGCCGATCCCCAACGACTACGACTGCAACGTCGGCAGCGCCGGCGGCTGCTGGTTCCGGGTCCTGGTCGACTTCGGCTCCGCCTCGAGCGTGACCGACGTGACCACCTGGAGCGCCAAGATCGAGGGCGACCCGGTCCGGCTCATCAAGTAGCCGGGCTCAGGCCTTCGGCGGGTCGATGTCGGCGGGGCTCAGCTCCTCGACGTTGACGTCCTTGAAGGTCAGCACCTTGACGTTCTTGGCGAACCGGGCCGGGCGGTACATGTCCCACACCCAGGCGTCGCTCATCGACACCTCGAAGAACACGTCACCGGCCTCGGTGCGCGCCTTCACGTCGACCTGGTTGCAGAGGTAGAAGCGGCGGTCGGTCTCGACGACGTACTTGAAGATGCCGACGACGTCGCGGTACTCGCGGTAGAGCGTGAGCTCCATCTCGGTCTCGTACTTCTCGAGATCCTCGGCGCTCATCCGCACTCCTCGCTCCCCGGCCGGCCGACCTCCGGCCCGGCCTGATCATTGTGCCCCGGCGACGGCGGCTCCAGCCCCGCGGCCCGCCGGACGTTGACGAACCGCATCCGGTGCACCGGCGACGGGCCGTGCTCGGTGAGCGCCGCGTCGTGCACGTCGGTGATGTAGCCCTTGTGCGTCTTGAAGTCGTACGCCGGCCACTCGGCGTCGCAGCTCGGTCATGATCCGGTCACGGGTCACCTTGGCCAGCACGGAGGCGGCCGCGATGCACGCCGCCACCCGGTCGCCCTTCCAGACCGCCAGGCCCGGGCACGCCGAGCCCGTCGACCGGGAAGCCGTCGGTGAGCACGTAGGCGGGGCGCAGCTCGAGCAGCGCCACGGCCCGGCGCAGCGCCTCGACGTTGGCGACGTGCATGCCGAGCCGGTCGCACTCCTCGGGCTCGATCGACGACCACCGACCAGGCCAGCGCGCGGCGGACGATCTGGTCGTAGACAGCGCTCGCGGGCCTTCTCGGTGAGCAGCTTGGAGTCGGCCAGCCCGGGGACGATGCCGGCCTTGCCCGCGGGCAGGATCGCGGCGCCGGCGACCAGCGGGCCGGCACAGGCACCGCGGCCGGCCTCGTCGACCCCGGCGATCGGCTCGATCCCGGCCCGGCGCAGGGCCCGCTCGTAGCCGTAGAGCCCGGCGTCGCGCCGGACCGTGAGCCCGCGGGGCAGCGCACTCACCGGCTCGCGCCTCAGGCGGCGTCGGGGACGTCCGCGAACGTGTCGGGACGCGTGGATCCAGCGTGAAGCGGTCGCGCGGCCAGAGCAGCACGAAGACCTTGCCGACGACCAGGTCGTCGGCGACGACGTCGTGCTCGGCGACGCAGTCGGTCCGCTCGGGCTGGCACATGTGCACCGACGAGTCGGCCGAGTGCGCAGCGGTTGTCGCCCATCACGAAGATGTGCCCTCGGGGATCGGGCCGACCTCCCAGTCGCGTGCCGCACGTCGGCGACCATCGGGCCGTTGCACGTCGGCGCCGTCGAGGCTGTGACGTAGTCCTTCTCGTCGAGCGGCTGGCCGTTGACCACGAGCCGGCCCTGGTCGTCGCAGCACTCGATCGTGTCGCCCTCGACGCCGATCACCCGCTTCACCAGGTGGCCGCCCGGTCGGGTAGAGCCCGATCTTGGCCATCACCTGGGCGACCGGGTTGGTCGGGCCGGCGGCCTCGTCGGCGCTGCAGCCAGCCGCCCGGGTCCTTGAAGACGACGACGTCGCCGCGCTGCGGGCTGCCGCCGCCCCAGTAGGACGACCTTCTCGACCAGGATCCGGTCGTTCTTGATCAGCCCCGGCTCCATCGACTCCGACGGGATGTAGAAGGCCTGGACGAAGAAGCGCCTTGATGACGATCGCGAGCACCAGCGCGATGCCGAGCAGCAGGATCGTCTCCTGCCACAGCGGCAGCTGCTTGCGCCGGCCTCGCGCTCGCCGGAGCGAAGACCGCGCCGCTTCGTCGGCGTCGTCAGCCGACGCGGTCTCGCGGTCATCGGAAGTCACGCGGCAGAGCCTAACCAGTGGCGTGGTCGACCGGCGCTCAGGCCTCGCGGCGCTCCTTGATCTTGGCGGCCTTGCCGCGCAGGTTGCGCAGGTAGTAGAGCTTGGCGCGGCGCACGTCACCGCGGGTGACGATCTCGATCTTCTCGAAGATCGGGGAGTGCAGCGGGAAGGTGCGCTCGACACCGACACCGAAGGAGACCTTGCGGACGGTGAAGGTGCGGCCGACGCCGGCAGCCCTGGATGCGGATCACGACGCCCTGGAAGACCTGGACGCGGGAGCGGTTGCCCTCGACGACCTTGACGTGGACCTTGACGGTGTCGCCGGCGCGGAAGGCCGGGACGTCGTCGCGCTTGATGGCGTTGCCGAGCTCGGCGATGACGTTGCGTCATGATCTGCTCCTCGCGAGTGCCACAGGTCAGCCGCGGTATCGGTGATGTGGTGCAGGGTGGTCCAGCCTCGCGTGGCCGGCGGCGCCGCGCTCCCCCTGTGGCAGGAGCCGGACGCAGGACCCCCCGGACGCTATGCTCGGGGCGATCCCTGTCGGCCGAGTGGACCAAGGGCGAAGTCTGCCAGAGCGCGACCGTCGCGGCGAAATCGCGGCGTGGGGCCGCCGGGCCGGGCCGTCAGCGGCGCGGCCGCCACGACGACCGGTCCCGACGGCCCGTCGAGCACCTCGCGGCCGGATAGCCCGGCCTTCTTGTACATCCGCAGGTTGGCGCTCGCTGCCGCGCGCCGGTGAACAGCGCGTACGACGTCGCGTCGGGCGGCGCCAGCCGCCTCGATGTGCTCGAGCAGCGCGCGGCCCAGCCCGCGGCCGCGCAGGTCGGGGGCGACCATCAGCCGGCCGATGTCCCAGCTCGCCGCCGTCGAGCGCGGCCGCGGACCGCCCCGACCAGCCGGCCCGGCGACCGCGGACGACGCAGCACGGTCCACGCCTCGCGAGCCAGTCGCAGCACGTCGTCGAGCGTCTCGTGCAGCGCCGGGATGCCGACGCCGCGGGTTGGCATGCTGCCTCCTGCGACCCAGCAGGCGCGCTGGAGGGTGAGCAGCTCCCCGGCGTCGGCGCGGCTGGCCGCGGCTCGGATCTGCGACGTCGCCGCGCGCACCGGCTGGCGTGCAGCAGGTCGGGGCGGCGCTCGGCCGTACGGCGCGGTCGGCCTGCGTCGCGCCGCCAGGCGGCGATCGCGCGCGTGGTCGCCGCGACAGCAGCACCGTCGGGCACGTCGCGGCCGCGCCACGACGGCGGGCTTGGTGTAGACGGGGTACTCGAGCAGGCCGTCCTCGTGGGACTCCTCGACCAGCGACTCGGCGTTGCCCATGAAGCCCGGCAGCAGCCGGACGACGGCCTCGGTGATCGCCAGCGCGGCGACCTCGCCGCCGTTGAGCACGTAGTCGCCGAGCGAGACCTCGCGCACCTCCGTGCGCGCGGCGGCGTGCGTCGATGACCCGCTGGTCGATGCCCTCGTAGCGGCCGCACGCGAAGACCAGCCGGTCGCGGGTGGCCAGCTCGCGGGCCAGCGGCCTGGGTGAACGGCTGCCCCGCCGGCGTCGGCACGACGACGGTCGCGTCCTCGACGGCCGAGCGCGTCGAACGCCTCGCCCCACGGCTCGGGCTTCATCACCATGCCGGCGCCGCCGCCGTACGGCGTGTCGTCGACGGTGCGGTGCCGGTCGTGCGTCCAGTCGCCGCAGGTCGTGCACGCGCGAGGTCGAGCAGGCCCTGTCTCGCGGGCCTTGCCCGGCGAGCGACAGCTCGCAGCGGGGCGAGGTAGTCGGGGAAGATCGTGACGACGTCGATGCGCATCGCGGCTCAGTCGTCGTCGGGCAGCGGGGCGGACCAGCCCCGGCCGGTCGGCGACGACGACCCGCCCGGCCGGCGAGGTCGACCTCGGGCACCAGCGCCGCGACGAACGGCACCAGCGTGTCGCGGCCGTCGGGCGTCCGGACGCTGAGCAGGTCCTGGGCGGCGCCGTGCACGACGGCGCGTGACCTCGCCGAGCGCGCGCGCCGTCGACGTCGTACGCCGCGAGCCCGACCAGCTGGTGGTCGTAGAACTCGTCGGGGTCCTCGGGCGTCTCGTCGGCGGCGATCGTCGGCGTGCAGCAGCGATGCCGCGGGCGGCCTCGGCGGCGTCGCGGTCGGCGAGCTCCTCGAAGCGTCGACCAGCAGCACGCGCTGGTGCCAGCGGGTGCGCGGCCACGGTCAGGGTCGGCAGCGGCGTCGGCCGAGCCCGGCGGCGCCTCGACGCGCAGCACCGCGCCGTCGGCGAAGCGCCGCTCGGGCTCGTCGGTGCGCACGTCGACGGTGACCTCGCCGCGCAGGCCGTGCGGCTTGCCGATCCGGCCGACGACGACGTCGATGCTGTCCACGGCTCTGACCCGGTGACTCCACCCGCTCAGGGTACGGACGCGCCGCCGAGAACGCACGAACCGGGCGCCACCCCGGAGGGGCGACGCCCGGTCGGCGAGTGCGTGACTCGAGGCGGTCAGCGGCGCGCGGTCGACGTCGACGAAGTCGATGCGCGCGCCGCCGCGGCCGGCGAGGGCCGAGACGACGGTGCGGAACGCCGTCGCGGTGCGGCCGCCGCGACCGATCACCTTGCCGAGGTCGTCGGGGTGGACCCGCACCTCGAGGATCGAGCCGCGACGCAGCTGCTTGTCGCGGACGGTCACGTCGTCGGGGTGGTCGACGATGCCGCGCACCAGGTGCTCGAGCGCGTCGGCGAGCACGGCGCTCAGGCCTCGCTCTTGCCGGCGTCCTCGGCGTCGGCCTCGGCCTCGGCCGCCTCGGCGGCACCCTCGGGGTCTCGTCGGCGGGACCGGGCGGCCTCGGCGGCGGGAGCCTCGCGCGGCCGGGGCCTCGGCGGCGGCCTCGGCCGGAGCCTCCTCGGCGGCTCGGCGGCCTCCTCGGCCGGAGCCTCGGCCTCGGCGGGCTTCGTCAGCGGCCTGGGCTCGGCCTTCTTCGCGGCGGCCTTCTTGGTCACCGCGTCGCCCTTGGGCTCGCTGGCGGCGTCCTTGAGGGCCTCGTTGAAGATGTCGAGCTTGTCGCGCTTGGGCTCCTTGACCTTGAGGGTGCCCTCGGTGCCCGGGCAGGCCCTTGAACTTCTGCCAGTCGCCGGTGATCTTGAGGATCGCGTGCGACGGCCTCGGTCGGCTGCGCGCCGACACCGAGCCAGTACTGCGCCCGGTCGGAGACGACGTCGATGTACGACGGGTCCTCCTTGGGGTGGTACTTGCCGATCTCCTCGATGACCTTGCCGTCGCGCTTCTTGCGCGAGTCGACGACGACGATGCGGTACTGCGGCACCCGGATCTTGCCCAGGCGCTTCAAACGGATCTTGACGGCCACGTTTGTGGTGTCTCCTCAGGAATTGTGTGGTGGTGAGGCGCCGGCGACCAGGTGGGGGCACCGGGTCGGCTCCTCGATGGGCGCTGCGTCGCCCGGATGAGAGGGTCCGGGCGCGCAGGACTCAGCGCGACATTCTGCCAGACCGCCGGCGGGGCGCCGAATCGGCCGGCGTGCGGGTCGGCCGGCGCGCGCCCGGAGTCGGCCACCGGCGCGCGAGACCCGCCCCGAGCGGTATCTGGGAGGGGGTGTCGCGGCTCCTCGTCCTCAGCGTCGCCGAGCCCGGCACGCATGCGCGTCGAGGAGCCGCCATGTCCGTCCTGCTGCCGACGCCGACGCCGTCCCCCGGCCTTCCGCGCGACCAGTGCCCCACGCCGTACCTCGTCCTCGACGTGACCGTCGCGACCGAGAGGTACACCGCGCTCGCCACGGCGCTGCCGGGCACCCGGATCCACTACGCCGTCAAGGCCAACCCCGACCCCACGCTCCTCGCCGCCCTCGTCGCCGGCGGAGCCGCCTTCGACGTCGCGAGCCCGGCCGAGGCGGTGACCTGCCTGTCGGCGGGAGCCGATCCGCGCGACCTGGTGTTCTCCAACCCGGTCACGAGCCGTCGCGACCTCGTCGCGGCGGCCGCCCTGGGCGTCGGGCTCTTCGTCGCCGACGGCCGGGGGCAGCTCGCCAGGCTCGCAGCCTGCGCGCCCGGGTCCGACGTGCTGGTGAGGATCGCCACGACCGGGGAGGGATCTGACTGGTCGCTGTCGCGCAAGTTCGGCTGCTCCCCCGACGAGGCGGTGGAGCTCCTCGATCTGGCGCGCACGCTGGGCCTCGGGCCGCAGGCATCTCGTTCCACGTGGGCTCACAGCAGCGGACCCCGGCCGCCTGGGACGCGCCGATCGCCGCCGCAGCGACGATCTTCGCGTCCGCCCGCACCCTCGGGATGGCTCCGAGGCTGCTGGATCTGGGCGGCGGCTTCCCCGCATTCCTGGAAGGCGGGGCTCCGCCGTTCGCGGCGTACGGCGCCGCGATCGAGCGGTCCCTCGACCGGCACTTCCCCCGGCGCCGACCCGCCACGCTGATCGAACCGGGCCGCGGGATCGTGGGGGACGCCGGTGTGCTGGTGGCCTCCGTCATCGGGATCGCCGAGCGTGGCGACCGCCGCTGGGTCTTCTTGGACGCAGGCGTCTTCTCCGGCCTCGTCGAGACACTGGACGAGGCGATCCGCTACCGGTTCGAGACCGACCGCGACGGAACGCTCGCGCCGTGCGTGCTCGCCGGTCCCACCTGCGACAGCGCCGACGTGCTGTACGAGCGCACGCCGGCCCTGCTGCCACGGGACCTGGCCGAGGGTGACGAGGTCCGGCTGCTCGCCGCCGGCGCCTACACGACCTGCTACGCGACCGTCGGCTTCAACGGCTTCCCCCCGCTGCGCACCCGACTCGGGCGGCTGCCGACCCGGGACGACGCCCGATGAGCAGGCGGGTCCTTCGTGTGCTCCTGAGCCACGCCCTGGCCAGCATCGCGATGTCGCTGCCGTGGCCGCTCCTGCTGCTGCTCGTCTGGCGGGAGACGGGGAGCGAGACCTGGCTCGGGGTGGCCGCGGCGTCGCGGATGGCGCCGTACGTCGCCCTGTCCTGGTGGGTCGCTCGCCTCGCCGACCGCCGGCGCCGGGACCGGCTCGTACGCGCCACGCTGGTCGCCCGGGTGGCACTGATGTCGGCCACCGCGGTCGCGCTGACCGCCGGTGCCGTCACCGCGGCGGTGGTGCTGTGCACCCTTGCCGTGGCGGTGGCCACTCCGGCGTACCCTGCGCTCGCGGCGGGCATGCCGCGCCTGGCGGGGCCGGACTCCCAGCGCGCGACCGACCTCCTGGTGACCATCGAGGTCGCCTCCTTCGTGGTGGGCCCAGCCCTGGGTGGCCTGATGCTGGCCGTCCCGTGGCTGGTCGGGCCGACCGCCGTGGTGGCCTCGGTTGCGGGCTGGGCGCTCTACCTCGGGATCCGCCAGCCCCGTCCCGCGCCGGCCGGCCTCGTGGTGCCGGCTCCCGAGGGTCTCTCGGTCCCGGCCTCGCCGGCCGCCGTCGGCGACGCCCGGGCGACCCGGCTGGCCCTCGCCCTGCTCGTGCTCGCCAACGCCGTGGTCGCCGCCACGGGCATGGCGCTGATCCCCCTGGCCGAGCGGACGTGGGAGCTGCACCCGTGGGGGTGGACCGACGCGACCGTCTATGGACTGGCCACCGGTGCGCTCGGCTTCGGCGCCCTGGGTGGGCCGCTCCTCGCGCGCCGGCGAGACCTGCTGGCGACCCGACTCAGGCGCGGCACGGTGCTGGCCGTCGTGGGCCTGCTGCTGGTGTCGCTCGCGCCCAGCGTGGTCGTGGCGTTCGTCCCGCTGCTGGTCGTGGGCGCCGCCGCCGTCGGGGTCGAGGCGGCCGCGACCGAGCTGCTCCAGCGAGCGGTGCCCGACGATCGGAGGGCAGGCATCCTGGGGGTCGGCGACAGCGCGATGGTGCTCGCCGCGCTGATCGGCGCGCTGGTGGCCCCGGTGCTGGCAGCCTGGTGGGGACCTCGCCTGCTGCTGGTGCTGCTGGCGGCGCTCTGCCTCGCGGCCGTCGCGCCGGCGACCAGGGCGCTGCGCCTCGATCCCCGCACGATGGTCGCCGCATCCCCGCCCCCGGTGGACGCCCCTACCCTGGCGGGGTGACTGCGGCAACCCTCGACCTCGCGCTCTCCCGGGGGCGCACCTCCCTGCGGGAACGGCTCGGTCGGGTCCGCGACAAGCTCTGGCAGATCGGGCAGTGCGCGGCGGCAGCAGGGGTCGCCTGGTTCGTCGCCGCGGACCTGCTGGGGCACCCCACGCCGTTCTTCGCCCCGATCGCGGCCGTGGTGAGCCTCGGGACGTCGTACGGCCAGCGGCTGCGGCGGGTTGCCGAGGTGACCGCCGGAGTGGCGCTCGGGGTGTTCGCGGGCGACCTGCTGACCCATCTGCTCGGCTCGGGCGGCTGGCAGCTGGCGCTCATCGTCGCCCTCGCGATGACGGCGGCACTCCTGCTCGACGCCGGCGCCGTCTTCGTCACCCAAGCGGCCGTGCAGTCGATCGTGGTCGCCACGCTGGTGCCCGACCCCGGCGTCGCCTTCATCAGGTGGACCGACGCCCTGATCGGCGGGCTGGTCGCGATCGTCGCCGCGACGGTGGTGCCGCGGGCGCCGCTGCGCCGGCCGCGCGAGCAGGCGGCCCGGGTGATGTCCAAGGTCGCCGAGGTGCTCCGCTCCTCCGCCGCGTCGCTGGAGGACGGCGACGTGGAGCGGGCGCTCTCCTCGCTGCGCGACGCGCGAGCGACCGACCCGCTGGTGGCCGAGCTCCGCGCGGCGGCGGACGAGGGGCTGTCGGTGGTCGCGTCCTCACCGTTCCGGGTGCGGCACCGCGAGCCGGTGCGGCAGATGGCAGAGCTGGTCGAGCCGCTGGACTTCGCGCTGCGCAACACCCGGGTGCTCGCGCGGCGGGTGGCGGTCGCGTGCTACCGGCGCGAGCCGGTGCCGGCCGGGTACGCCGCCCTGGTGCGCGACCTGGCCGGGCGCGCCGACGAGGTGGCGGACGAGCTGGAGGCGGGCAGGCTCCCCTCGGCCACGCGTGAGTCGCTGCTCGCCCTCGGACGGGACACGCTCCGGGTGCCGCGCAGCTCCGACCTCTCGGCCGAGGTGGTGCTCGCCCAGGTCCGTTCGATCATCGCCGACCTGCTCGCCGTGGCGGGCATGGACCCGCTGGAGGCCACCGAGGCGATCCCACCGCTCGACGCTGCCTGAGCGTGGATCCAGCGACCCCCGGCGGTCGGTCAGCCGCTGGCGACGACGACGCCGCGGAGCACGACGGCGGCCGGCTCGCGGAGCACGCCGAGGTCGTCGAGCGGGTTGCGGCGATAGACGACGAAGTCGGCCGGCGCGCCCTCCTCGAGCGTGGCGTTCCAGCCGAGCCACTCCCGGGCCCGCCACGAGGCGGCGCCGAGCGCGTCGTGCGGCCGGAATGCCCGATCTCGTGCATCGCCACCACCTCGCCGGCGATGTTGCCGTGCCGGCTGATGCCGCCGCCGTCGGAGCCGGCGTACATCGGGACGCCGGCGTCGTAGGCCGCCAGGATGACGTGGCCGGCGGCCGCGCGTAGAGGTCGTCCATGTGGCGGGCGTAGCGCGGGAACTCGCTCGGCGCCCGCGGCGACGTACTCAGGGAACTTGTCGAGTCTGCATCACCGTCGGCACCAGGGCGGTGCCGCGCGCCACCATCGCGTCGATCAGGTCGGTCGAGAGGCCGGTGCCGTGCTCGATGCAGTCGATGCCGGCCTCGATCAGCCCGGACAGCACGCGCTCGCCGAAGCAGTGCGCGGTGACCTTCGCACCGTGCTCGTGCGCGGCCTCGATGGCGGCCGCGAACGCCTCGGCGGGGAACGACGGCGCCAGGTCACCCTCCTCGCGGGAGATCCAGTCGCCCACCAGCTTGACCCACCCGTCGCCGCGCTGCGCCTCCTGCGCGGCGTACGCCGCCAGCTCGTCGGGCTCGACCTCGTGGGCGTAGTTGCGGATGTAGCGCTGGGTGCGCGCCGATGTGGCGCCCGCAGCGGATCAGCCGCGGCAGGTCGTCGCGGTCCTGGATCCATCGCGGTGTCGGCGGCGGAGCCGGCGTCGCGGATCAGCAGCGCGCCCGCCGTCGCGGTCCTCGACGGCCTGCGCCTCCGTCTCCTCGTCGGTGATGGCGCCGTGGTCGTCGAGCCCGATGTGGCAGTGCGCGTCGACCAGGCCGGGCACGATCCAGCCCTCGCCGCCGTCTCCGCACCGGGCTGGCGGCTCGTAGGTGACCCGTCCGTCGACGACGTAGAGCTCCGCGGGCTCGCCGTCGGGCAGGACCGGTCCGGAGAAGCGCAGCGCGGTCATGGCGCCGACGCTACTGGAAGCCCGCCCCGAGGACGGTCTGCGATGGGTCAGCCTGCCACGAGCGGCGGCTTGCGCCGGAAGTCCTCCTCTCGGGAGCACCTGCGGCACTTGAGATAGCGACCGGTGCCGTCCGGTGAGTACTGGGTGTCGAAGTGGTGCCAGCCGAAGCGGCACCGGAGTGGCTTCCTCATGATGTCCTCCACGATCACGCGATCGGGTGAGGTGACGGCCGCCCGCAGGGCGGGGACGCGGCTGACCAGCCCGCCGGTGTGACGCAGCTGCTCGACGCGGGAGAGTCCCCACAGCTCGGCCAGCAGCTCACGCGTCCAGCGGTCGCGGGCCGGTCCGGGCGGCACCAGACGGAGGGCCGCCCGGGTGGCCACGATCGACCACCAGGCAGGGCGCCCCTCCGCCGTGTTCATGTCGGCTCCGGCGCCGGCCTGCCGCGCCACTGCGGTCGGCGCGAACGACGCTCCGCCCGCGCCATCGCGTCTCGCCTCTAGGTAGAGATCA
The DNA here is from genome assembly GCA_963719955.1 of uncultured Actinomycetota bacterium. GTDB lineage: Bacteria > Actinomycetota > Actinomycetes > Propionibacteriales > Nocardioidaceae > Nocardioides. The sequence goes on from CAVRDV010000002.1 coordinate 2,301,648, forward strand.
ACCCTCACGGGTCACGATCGGGACCGCCGCCAGGCCCTACTTGAGGTACTTCGAGAAGTCCTTCGGCAGGTCGAGCGCGGCGGCGGCCTTCTCGTAGTCGACCGCCTCGCCGTCGGGGTCGCCGAACGGGTTGCCGCTGGCGCGCGGCCGCCTTCTCCGGCCTCGGCCTTCGCCTCGGCCGCCGCCTTGGCGGGGTTGCCGGAGACGCGCGCGCTTGCCCTTCTTGGCCGGCTTGGCCTTGGCCTTGTTGCGCCGACCGCCGGCGGCGGCCATGCCGGGCATCCCGGGCATCCCGGGCATGCCGCCGCCCTTGGCGAACGACATCATCATCTTGCGGGCCTCGAAGAACCGGTCGACGAGCTGGTTGACGTCGGAGACCTGGCGGCCCGAGCCCTGGGCGATGCGGGCCCGGCGGGAGCCGTCGATGATCTTGGGGTTGGCGCGCTCGGCCGGCGTCATCGACTGGATGATCGCCTGGATCCGGTCGATCTCGCGCTCGTCGAAGTTCTCGAGCTGGTCGCGGAACTGGCCCATCCCGGGCAGCATCCCCATGATCTTCGACATCGAGCCGAGCTTGCGGACCTGCTGCATCTGCTGCGAGGAAGTCGTCGAGGGTGAACTCCCCGCCCTTGCCGGTGAGCTTCTCGGCGGCCTTGGCCGCCTGCTCCGGCGTCGAAGGTCTTCTCGGCCTGCTCGATCAGGGTGAGCATGTCGCCCATGTCGAGGATGCGCGAGGCCATCCGGTCGGGGTGGAAGACGTCGAAGTCGGTCAGCTTCTCGCCGTTGGAGGCGAACATGACCGGCTTGCCGGTGATCGACCGCGATCGACAGCGCGGCACCACCGCGGGCGTCACCGTCGAGCTTGGTGAGGACGACGCCGTCGTAGCCCGACGCCGTCGAGGAAGGCCTGCGCGGTGGTGACCGCGTCCTGGCCGATCATCGCGTCGACGACGAACAGGATCTCGTCGGGCTGCGACGGCGTCGCGGATGTCGCGCGGCCTGCTGCATCATCTCGGCGTCGACGCCGAGCCGGCCGGCGGTGTCGACGATGACGACGTCGTGGAGCGTGCGCTGCGCCTCCTCGACGCGTCGCGCGCGCCACCGCGACCGGGTCGCCGACGCCGTTGCCGGGCTCGGGGGCGAAGACCGGCACGCCGACGCGCTCGCCGTTGACCTGCAGCTGGTTGACGGCGTTGGGGCGCTGCAGGTCGGCGGCGACCAGCAGCGGCGTACTGGCCCTGCTCCTTGAGCCAGAGCGCGAGCTTGGCGGCCAGCGTCGTCTTGCCGGCGCCCTGGAGGCCGGCGAGCATGATGACGGTCGGGCCGGTCTTGGCGTAGCGCAGCCGGCGGGTCTCGCCGCCGAGGATCGTGACCAGCTCGTCGTTGACGATCTTGACGATCTGCTGGGCCGGGTTGAGCGCCTGGCTGACCTCCTCGCCGCGGGCCCGCTCCTTGACCGCGGCGACGAACTCCTTGACCACCGGCAGCGCGACGTCGGCCTCGAGCAGCGCGATCCGGATCTCGCGCGCGGTCGCGTCGATGTCGGCCTCGGAGAGCCGGCCCTTGCCGCGGAGGTTCTTGAAGGTGTCGGCGAGCCGGTCGGAGAGCGTGGCGAACAAGTCGGGTCCTCGGCTGGTGGGTCCTGGAGTGTCGGAGACAGGGTCGCCAAGCTCTAACCGGCACGCCACGGGTACGCCGTACGCTGGCGGCATGGACATCCGTCGCGGATCATCAGTCGCCTCGGTGCTGCTGCTCGGCGTCGTCGTCTGGCTCGGCACCAGCGTATGGTGGCCCACCATCGGACCCGCGAACGCGGCCGTCGCCGCGCGACGGCTCACGCCTGGCGAAGACCCTGGTCACGGGCTCCACGACGGCACCTCGCCGCGCCGTCCGGTGGCCACCGAGGCCGTGGCGGCGCTGCTGCGGATCTGCTTCGAGGACCTCCGGCAGCGCCGGGTCGTGGCGCACTGCTTCGCCGACAACGACGCCTCCTGGCGGCTGATGGAGCGCCTCGGCATGCGCCGCGAGATGCATACCCGCGCCGAGTCCCTGCACCGTTCCCGCGGTTGGCTCGACGGCATGAGCTACGGCCTGCTGGCCGAGGAGTGGCGGGCCGCACAGCCCTGAGCGCGCGCGACCACGAGCGACATCTCGCAGCGCCACCAGCAGCATCTCCCGCGACCACGAGCGGCATGCCGGGCAGCCACGACCGGCAGTTCGCGGTCAGGCGGGGGTCAGCGCACCGCGGACGGCGTGGGCGGCGTCGGCGGCCCGCCGGTCCGACAGCACGCCGGCCTCGGCCTCCTGGAGGTAGAAGACGTCGACGGCCTGCGGGCCGAGGGTGTCGACGTGGGCGGACCGCACCGTGATGTCGAGATCGGCGAGGGCCGCGAAGCACCAGGTAGAGGACGCCGGGGCGGTCGGTGGCGCGGACCTCCAGCACCGTGGCCGAGGCGGAGGCCTCCGGGCGGACGACGACCGTCGGCGCCAGCGCCCGGGCCGGCGGCGCGGCGCAGCCGGTGCGCGGCGTCGACGCCGGCCCTCGACGATCGCCTCGAGGCGTTGGCGGAGGACCGCCGGGTCGAGGTGCTCGTCGGCGACGTCCCAGACCGAGACGCCGTAGCTCGTCCTGGGTCCAGGCGCGGGCGCGCCCGCACCGAGGCCCGCTGGAGCGCGAGCAGCGCGGCGACGTCGGCGAGCAGCCCGACCCGGTCGCCGGACGACCACCGTGACCCGGCTGCCGTCGTCGACCGGTGTCGACGGTGATCGCCACGGCCCGGCGTCACGGCGTACCTCGCGAGGGATCGGGCAGCTCGGGCTCCGCGATCCGTCGGCGGGCTGACGCCGGCCGCCTGAGCCAGGAGCGTCGCCAGCGCCGCGCTCGGCCAGGATCTCGATCAGCCCGGCGCGCCACGACGACCACGCCTTGGGGGAGGTGGCCCGGGCGTCGGCCTCGGTGAGCGCCAGCGAGCAGCGACGAGCGCCTCGGGAGACGCCGACCCTGGACGACCAGCTCCGGACCGTCGCCGGGTCGTCGGGGTCGCGGGTCGTGGCCAGTCTCGGCGAGCAGCAGGTGCCAGCGCACCAGCGTGGCGATCAGGTCGACCGCGTCGGGCTCGAAGCCCATCCGGGTCGCGACGCTCGCGGGCGATCGGCTCGCCCGCCACGCTGTGCTCGGTCAGCCCGCCCTTGCCGATGTCGTGCAGCAGCGCGGCGACCATCAGCACGTCGGGGCGGGCGACGTGGCGGATCAGCGCCGACGCCTCGACGCAGGTCTCGACGACGTGCCGGTCGACGGTGAAGCGGTGGATCGCCGAGGCGTGCGGCAGCAGCCGGATCCGCTCCCACTCGGGCAGGATCCGCGCGAGCGCCCCGGTCTCCTCGAGCGTCTCCCACACCTCGAGCAGCCCGCGGCCGGCGGCGAGCAGCCGCACCAGCAGCTGCCGCGCCTCGCCGCGGCCACGGCTCGGGCAGCGGCGACGCCCTCGCGCACCAGCCGGGCGGCGGTCGCCGGCGACGAGGACGACGTCGCGCTCGGCCGCCTCGGCGGCGGCGCGCAGCAGCAGGAGCGGGTCCTCGGTCGGGGCGGGCAGCGCGGTCGAGCACCACCTCTCCGGCCGGCGAGCGCCACACCCGGAGCGAGCGGCGTCAGCTGCGGGCGGCGTTGGCCGCGACGCGACGCCGGCCGGGCCAGCACGGCGTCGACCCGGCGCCAGGTCAGCCGCGAGAGGTGGGTGATCCGGCGGCCCGAGCTCGCGCACGTGGATCTGCGCCGCGCGCTCGTCGGCGAGCCCCAGACCGCGCGGCCAGCGTCGCTCCACAGACTCCGGGGCGATCCGGTCGGTGGGCCGGCCGGCGATGTCGTGCAGCACGTCGCGCACGTCGAGCAGCGCCAGGCGGGAGCGCTCGAGGTCGACGTGGGGGACGTCGACCAGCCAGGTGGCCACCAGCGCCTTGAGCACCGTCGCGTCGCGGAGGCCGCCCTCGGCCTCCTTGAGGTCGGGCACCGAGAGCGTGGGCGAGCTCGCCGACGATGCGGTGCCGGGACGCGACCAGCTCACTGCAGCGCCGGCAGCCGGTCACGGGCGTCGCGGCGCCAGGCCGGCGAGCATCGTCGTGCGCAGCCGCAGCGTCAGGTTGGGGTCGCCGGCGAGGTGGCGCACGTCGAGCAGCCCGAGCGCGACCTTCAGGTCGGCGTCGGCGGCGCTGCTACCATCTCCGGCGAAGGAGCGCACCGAGTGGTCGAGCCGGACGCCGGAGTCCCAGAGCGGGTACCAGAGCTTCTCGGCCCACTCGCCCGGCTCGTCGACGGCCTCCTCGTGCGACCAGCACCACGTCGAGGTCGGAGTACGGCGCCAGCTCGCCGCGGCCGTAGCCACCGACCGCGACCAGCGCCGCGCCGACCGTCGGGCCCACCGCGAGACGTCGTAGGCCTCCGCGCACGAGCGCGTCGGCCGCACGCGTGCGGTCGACGCGTCGCCGGGCGGTCACCGGTCTCGTCGTCAGATCGCGGAGCGTCGTCGCGGTCGCCGGTGCGGACCCGCACCACCGAGTCGACCGGCGCCACCCAGACCTTGCCGTCGCCGATCGGGCCGGTCTGTCGCGGCGTTGACGATCGCGTCGACCACGGCGTCGACATCGGCGGCGTCGACGACGATCTCGACCCGGATCTTGGGCACCAGCGCGATGTCGTACTCCGCACCGCGGTAGACCTCGGTGTGGCCCTTCTGCCGGCCGTAGCCGCACACCTCCGAGACCGTCATCCCGGTGACCCCGACCGCCTCGAGGGCGGCGCGGACGTCCTCCCACTTGTGCGGCTTGATGACCGCAGTGACGAGCTTCATGCGTTGTCCTCCGATGGGTGGGGCGGCCGTGCCCTTCTCGCGAGGCAGGACCAGTGGTCGGTGCCGTCGGGCCTGTCCTGATCATGCCCGACGGTGCGATGCGGCCCGCAGGAAGCGCGCCGCGCGTACAGAGGTGGGGGTACGGATGCGACGACGACCCGGCCCACCCCACGTCGACCGGGTCGTCGCCTGGACCGCCGTCCCCGGCGCCCGCGCGGAGGATGTGTGCGCGGGCACCGGGGACGGGTCAGTCAGAGGGCGGCCTCGTCCTTCTCGCCGGTGCGGACCCGCACCACCGAGTCGACCGGGCTGACCCACACCTTGCCGTCACCGATCCGACCGGTCTGCGCGGTCTTGACGACGATCCCGACCACGTCCTCGGCGTCGGCGTCGTCGACGACGATCTCGATCCGGATCTTGGGCACCAGCGCGATGTCGTACTCCGCGCCGCGGTAGACCTCCGTGTGACCCTTCTGCCGGCCGTAGCCGGACGACCTCCGACGACCGTCATCCCGGTGACGCCGAAGGTCTCGAGCGCCTCGCGGACGTCCTCCCACTTGTGCGGCTTGATGACCGCGGTGACAGCTTCATGCGTTCGGCTCCTTCCTTGGTCTGAGCGCTCGCCGGCGCGAGGACGCCGGTGCCGCGCCACCGGACAGGCTGCCGTGCAGGTCGTAGGCCGACTCACCGTGCTGGTCGGCGTCGATGCCGTCGACCTCGGCCTCCTCGGAGATCCGCCAGCCGATGGTGTACTTGATCGCCAGGGCGATGACCAGCGTGGCCACAGCCGGACCACGCGACGGCCACGAGGACGCCGAGGGTCTGGTCACCAGCGACTCGAAGCCGCCGCCGTAGAACAGACCGTCGACGGCCCTCCGGCGACGCCGGACCCCTCGTCGGCCGTCACCGAGAACAGCCCGATCATCAGGGTGCCGATGACGCCGCCGACCAGGTGGACGCCGACCACGTCGAGCGAGTCGTCCAGGCCGAGCTTGTACTTCAGGCCGACGGCCCAGGCACAGGCCGCACCGGCGACCAGCGCCGATCAGCGAGGCGCCGAACACGTTGACCGCACCTGCGGCCGGGGTGATGGCGACCAGGCCGGCGACGATGCCGGAGGCGGCGCCGAGCGAGGTGGCCTTGCCGTGCAGCAGGCGCTCGACCACCAGCCAGCCGAGGATGGCCGCCATCGTGGCGAGGGTGGTGTTGGCGAACGTGAGGCCGGTCTCGTTGAGGAACTGGGTGCTCGGGTCGATGCCGTCGACGAAGACGATCGAGCCGACGTTGAAGCCGTACCAGCCGACCCACAGCAGGGCCGCGCCGATCATGGTCAGCGGTCAGGTTGTGCGGGCTTCATCGGCTCCTTGCCGAAGCCGAGGCGCTTGCCGACGACCAGCGCGAGCACCAGACCCGCCATACCGGCGTTGATGTGGACGGCGGTGCCGCCCGCGTAGTCCTGCGCACCGATCGAGGTGCAGATCAGCGCCGAGTCGGTGCAGCCGAAGACCATGTGGGCCAGCGGGAAGTAGCGACAGCGTCGCCCACAGCGGCACGAACACCACCCACGCCGAGAACTTGACGCGGTCGGCGATCGCGCCGCTGATGAGTGCCGTCGTGATGACGGCGAAGGTCAGCTGGAACATCATGAAGTGTAGCTGCCGTAGTCGACGTCGTTCAGCGCCGAAGTTGGTCGAACGGGTAGGCGAAGAACGTGCCGTCGCCGCCGAAGCACCATCGACCGTAGCCGCACGAGCACCCACAGGATGCCGACGATCGCCATCGCGACGTACGACATCATCATCATGTTGAGCACGGACTTCGAGCGGGTCATGCCGCCGTAGAACAAGGCCAGCGCCGGGGTGGTCATCATCAGGACCAGCAGGGTGGCCACCAGCATGAAGGCGTAGTAGCCGTCCACAGAACCTCCAGGGGTCAGGGGGTTGTCAGCAGGGCGAGACCGACGCGACGGCACTGTCGGCTCCGGGGCTCCGCCCCATTGCGCAGACACCTTCGCCGCCGGAGGTTTCGCCGCGCGTTGCGCGCATGTTGCGCGCAGGAAACGAGATCCCCGGCTTTGTTACTTCCGTGTTACGGCCGCCTGCGGCAGGTCCGCAGCTCAGCCGAGCAGGGCGTCGACGAACGCGCCGGCGTCGAACGGCGCGAGGTCGTCGGCGCCCTTCGCCGAGGCCGACCAGCTTGACCGGTACGCCGAGCTCGCGCTGCACGGCGACCACGATGCCGCCCTTGGCGGAGCCGTCGAGCTTGGTCAGCACGATGCCGGTGACGTCGACGACCTCGGAGAAGACCCGCGCCTGGATCAGGCCGTTCTGGCCGGTGGTGGCGTCGAGGACGAGCAGCACCTCGGTGACCGGGGCCTGCTTCTCGATGACCCGCTTGACCTTGCCGAGCTCGTCCATCAGGCCGGCCTTGTTCTGCAGCCGTCCGGCGGTGTCGACGATCACGGTGTCGACGCCGCGGTCGACGCCGTCCTTGACGGCCTCGAACGCGACGCGAGGCGGGGTCGCCGCCCTCGGGGCCGCGGACCACCTCGACGCCGACCCGCTCGCCCCAGGTCGCCAGCTGGTCGACGGCGGCGGCCCGGAACGTGTCGGCCGCGCCGAGCACGACCGAGCGGTCCTCGGCCACCAGGATCCGGGCGAGCTTGCCGACGGTGGTGGTCTTGCCGGTGCCGTTGACGCCCGACGACGAGCACGACGCCCGGGCTCGCCGTCGGCGCCGCTGACCTGGAGCCGGCGGTCCAGCGTCGGGGTCGACGCAGCGCGAGCAGCTCCTCGCGCAGCACGCCGCGCGGGTCGGCGGCGGTCGCCGCCCTCGACGCGGAGCCGGGTGCGCAGGTTGGTCGACGAGCTGCTGGGTCGGCGCGACGCCCGACGTCGGCGGTGAGCAGGGTGTCCTCGATCGACTCCCAGGTGTCCTCGTCGAGGCGGTCGCGCGACAGCAGCGCCAGCAGGCCGCGGCCCAGGGCGCCCTGGGAGCCGGCCAGCCGCTGCCGCAGCCGGACCAGCCGGGACGCCGTGCCCTCGGGCCGCTCGAGCGTCGGTGTGACGGTCGCGGGAGCGGGCTCACCGGCTGCCTCGCGGCCTCCTCGGCGCCGGTGGCGAGGTCGGCGCTCCGGGGTACGACGACGTCCGGCGTGCGAGCCGGCGGCGCCGCGGGCGGCGTACGTCGGCCTCGGCCGACGACGAGTCCGACGACGAGCGCGACGGCGAGGACCGCGATCGCGATGACGAGATACAGCCAGTCACCCATGGCCAATCCAACCAGAGCCGGTCCGACCGGGCCGGGCCGGGTCGGTCAGCGGCGGCGGTGGACTCCTCGTACTCGCCACTGAGGTCGAAGATCCGCTCGTCCTCCTCCTGGTCAGAGGGGCGTCGGCCCGGCCGCGGGCTCGGCACGGAGGCGGCGCACGAGGCCCCGCGACGGCGCCGATGACGACCGGGTGGTCGCGATGCACGTCGGTGGCTTGACCTCGCACGGCTCGGCGGGACTGCCCGAATCCGGCCGGGACGGCCGCGGGCGCGTCGCGGCCGGCTGACGAGCAGCACGCCGAGGACGGCGTACTGCCGAGGACCAGGAGAGCAGGTCGAGCCGATGGGACCATGCAACCAGCCGCGGCGCCGGTCGACCCGCACCCGGAGGGTCGGCCGGGGCGCGGACTCAGTCCCGGTGGAGCGAGGCGAGGCCCGGGGCGCTGGCGTCCTGCTGGTCTCCTCGTGGGCAGCGGCGCGGCTCGGCCGCGCTGTCGCCATCGCCTCGCCGAGCCAGGGCGCCCCGGGCACCTGCTGGCCTCGGTGCGGGAAGGCGACGTAGGCGACGACGGCACCGGCCAGCACCAGGACCAGCAGCATGGCGAACAGGATCGTCAGCACGATCTCACCCCGTTGTTCGACAGATCTCGGACCAGGTCACCTCCCATCGTGCCAGCGGCGACCGGGAAACCGGCAATCGGCGCCGACGCGGGGGCGGTGATCCTCGCCACGGGTCAGGCCTCTCGCAGCAGCGGCTGCACGGCCGCGCGGATCTCCGTCAGGCATCGGCACCACCGGTCGGGCCGGCGTCGGTGTTGTCGACGTAGACGTGCACGAAGCGACCCTCGGCGGCCGCCTCGTCGCCGTCGCCCTGGAACAGCCCGATCCGGTAGATCACCGAGGAGGTGCCCACCGCTCGACGACCAGCCCGGTGTCGATCGGCTCCGGGAAGCCGACCTCGCGGAAGTAGCGGCACGACGTCTCGGCCACGACGCCGATCGCCGGGAGCGCCCGGATGTCGAGCGCCGGTCGCGTCGTAGAGGTGGGCGTTGACGGCGGTGTCGAACAGCTCGTAGTAGGTCGCGTTGTTGAGGTGGCCGTAGGCGTCGTCGTCGCGCCAGCGGGTCGTGACCTGCCGCCAGGCGACGTAGTCGGCTCGCGTCGGACGGGGCGCCCGAGGCGAGCGCAGCGGTCACGCGCTCTCGCGCAGCCGCTGGCTGATCACCGCGGAGACGCCGTCGCCGCGCATCGAGACGCCGTAGAGCGCGTCGCCGACCTCCATCGTGCGCTTCTGGTGGGTGATCACGAGCAGCTGGGAGTTCTCGCGCAGCTCCTCGTAGATCTCCAGCAGCCGGCCGAGGTTGGTGTCGTCGAGCGCCGCCTCGACCTCGTCGAGGATGTAGAACGGCGACGGGCCGGGCCTTGAACAGCGCGACCAGGAAGGCCACCGCCACCAGCGACCGCTCGCCACCGGACAGCAGCGAGAGCCGCTTGACCTTCTTGCCGGGCGGCCGGGCCTCGACCTCGATGCCGGTGGTTGAGCATGTCGGCCGGGTCGGTCAGCACCAGCCGGCCCTCGCCGCCGGGGAACAGCCGGGCGAAGGTCGACTCGAAGGCCTGCTCGACGTCGGCGTACGCCTCGGTGAAGACCTGCTCGACCCGCGCGTCGACCTCGCGGACGATGTCGAGCAGGTCGCTTGCGGGTCTGCTTGAGGTCCTCGAGCTGCTCGGTGAGGAACTTGTGCCGCTCCTCCATCGCGCGAGAACTCCTCGAGCGCCAGCGGGTTGACCCGGCCGAGCATCGACGAGCGCGCGCTCGGCGGTGCGCAGCCGCTTCTGCTGCTCCTCGCGGACGTACGGCGCCGGCTCGGGCGGCTCGGCTCGCCCTCCTCGACCTCGCCGGTGAACGGCACCAGCTGGTCGGGGCCGTAGTCGGCGACCAGGCCGTCGGCGTCGAGGCCGAGCTCCTCGAGCGCCCGCTCCTCGAGCTGCTCGATGCGCATCCGCTGCTGGGTGCGGGCCATCTCGTCGCGGTGCACGGAGTTGACCAGCTCGTCGTGCTCGCGGCCGAGGTCGCGCAGCGTCGCGCGCACCGCCAGCAGGTCGCTGCTCGCGCTCGCTGCCGGGACCGCTCGACCGCGGTCGCGGGCTCGGCCGCCGGCGCAGGCGACCGACCCTCGAGCCGGTCGCAGGACGACGCCGACGGCGGCGCCGACCGCCTCGGCCGCCCGCCCTCGCGGATGCAGCCGCTCGCGACGCTCGGCGGCTCGCGCCCGCGCCTCGCGCTCGTTCTCGGCGGCGCGCGAGCAGCGCGTCGGCCCGGCCGTGCAGGGCACGGGCCCGCTCCTCGGCGGTGCGCAGCGCCAGCCGCGCGTCCATCTCGGCCTGCCGCGCGGCCGCGCGCGGCCGTCGGCGAGCCGCTCGCGCTCGGTGGTGTCGGGCTCCTCGTCCGGCGCGTCCTCGGCGGCTCGCGAGCCGGGTCTCGAGCTCGGCGAGCCCGGCCAGGTCGCGGGTCGCGCGCCTCCTCGGCCTCGGCGATCGCCTGTGCCAGCCGCTCGGCCTCGCCGCGGGCGGCGCGCGCCTGGGAGCCGTACTGGCCGAGCTCCTCGGCGACCGCCGCCAGCGTGGCGTCGGACTCGTGCAGCTTGGCCAGCGCGACGTCGACGCGCTGCTGCGCGTCGAGCCGCTCGGCCTCGAGCCGCGGAGATCTCGAAGCCGAGCCGCTCGGCGGAGGCCGACCGCCTCGGCCAGCTGCTCGGCGGCCTCGTCGACCGCCGCCTGGATCTCGATCAGGCTCGGCTGGCTGGAGGAGCCGCCCGCGGCGAAGTGGGCGCCGAGCACGTCGCCGTCGCGGGTCACCGCGGTGACGTCGGGGAGGTCGGCGACGAGCGCGCGCGCGGCGTCGAGGTCGTCGACGACGGCGACCTTGAACAGCAGCCGCGCCAGGGCGCCCGCGCAGGTCGGCGGGCGCCTCGACCACGTCGACGGCGTACGTCGCGCTGGCCGGGCAGGCCGGGCCAGGTCGAGTCGTCGGCCGGGCGCGCCACCGAGCAGCAGGCCGGCCCGACCGAGGTCGTCGGCCTTGAGGTGGGCCGAGCGCGTCGACGGCGGCGTCGGCGTCGCGCGACCGCCACCGCGTCGGCGGCCGAGCCGAGCGCCTGCGGCGACCGCGGTCTCGTAGCCGGCGCGGACGCGACAGCAGCGCCGCCACCGAGCCGAGCAGGCCCGAGACCGCGTCGGAGGCGGCCAGCAGGGCGCCGACGCCGTCCTTGCGGTTGAGGCCGAGCTCGAGGGCGTCCTTGCGGGCCGCCAGCGAGGCACGGTCGCGGTCGGCCTGCATGCGCCTCCTCGCGGACCTTGGCGAGCCGCTCCTCGACGTCGGCGAGCGCGCCCGACGCCGCCTCGTGCTCGGCGTCGAGGCCCTCCTCGCCCGCGTCGAGCCCGGCGACCCGGGTCTCCAGCGAGGTGAAGTCGCGCTGCGCGCGCTCGGCGCGGGCCACGGCCTCCTCGCGGGCCAGGCGCGAGCCGGCCGAGCTCGTCGTCGGCCGCGGCGGCCCGCGACTTGCAGGGCGTTGACCTGGCCGTGCAGCCGGGCCAGGCCCTCGCGGCGGTCGGCGGCGGCACGCTGCAGCCCGGCGACCCGGCGCTCCTCCTCGGCCGCGGCGTCCTCGGCGGCGCGGCGGCCGGCGACCGCCTGCTCCAGCGCCGTCCGGCGCTGCGTCGACCTCGGCGCCGATCGCGCTGCTCCTGCTCGCGGACGCTGGGCGGCCTCGGCCTCCAGCGTCTCGGGGTCGCGGCCGGACTCGAACTCCAGCTCGGCGGTGCCGGCGGCGTTGCGGACCCGCTCGGCGGCCAGCGACTGCGGTGCCGCGCAGCCGCTCGCGCAGGCCGGACAGCGCGAACCAGGTCTCCTGGGCTTCGGCCAGCGCCGGGCAGGTCGTCGCGCAGCGCGGCCTCGAGCGCGGCCTCCTCGCTGCCGGGCCTGCGGCCACCGCGGCCTCGACCTCGCTCGCGCCGCTCGACCAGGATCGACTCGTCGGCCAGCTCCTGCTCCAGCGCGGTGCGGGCGGTCGACCAGGTCGTCGGCCAGCAGCCGGGCGCGGGCGTCGCGGACGTCGGCCTGCACGGCGGCGGCCTTGCGGGCCACCTCGGCCTGGCGACCCAGCGGCTTGAGCTGGCGGCGGATCTCGGTCAGCAGGTCGCCGAGCCGGGTGAGGTTGCCCTCGGTGGAGTCGAGCTTGCGGAGCGCCTTCTCCTTGCGCTTGCGGTGCTTGAGGACGCCGGCGGCCTCCTCGATGAAGCCGCGACGGTCCTCCGGGGTGGCGTGCAGGATCGTGTCGAGCTGGCCCTGCCCGACGATGACGTGCATCTCGCGGCCGATGCCGGAGTCGGTGAGCAGCTCCTGGACGTCGAGCAGCCGGCAGGGGTTGCCGTTGATGGCGTACTCCGACCCGCCGTTGCGGAACATCGTCCGCGAGATCGTCACCTCGGAGTACTCGATCGGCAGCGCGCCGTCGGCGTTGTCGATGGTGAGCAGCACCTCGGCGCGGCCCAGCGGCGGACGGCCCGACGTGCCGGCGAAGATGACGTCCTCCATCTTGCCGCCGCGCAGCGACTTGGCGCCCTGCTCGCCCATCACCCAGGCGAGCGCGTCGACGACGTTGGACTTGCCGGAGCCGTTGGGACCGACGACGCAGGTGATGCCGGGCTCGAGCTGGAGGGTCGTCGAGGAGGCGAAGGACTTGAACCCCTTGAGGGTCAGGCTCTTCAGGTACAACGGGGCTCCTCGGTCCGAACGGTCACGGCGTCGCGGCCGGGGCATCCTCGCAGATGCCCGCTCGGGGGAAGAACGGCGCTCCCAGCCTACGGGGAGCAGACCCTGGGACCGGCATCCGGGACGCGTGTCGGCGCCCCCGCCTACAGTGAGGCCATGGCCGAGCCGAAGTTCCAGATCACCGTCCCCGAGTCGATGTCGGGAGGGGTGTGGGCCAACTTCGCCGCGGTCTCGCACTCCCCCTACGAGTTCACCATCGACTTCGTCCGGCTCGACTTCGCCCACGGCACCGACGACACGATGCCGGGCAACGTCGTGGCCCGGGTCAACCTGTCGCCGCTGATGGTCACCCAGCTGATGGAGGCCCTGCAGACCAACTGGGAGAAGTACGCCGACCGCGCGCTGCCCCACGACCTCAGCGGCCCCGACGCCTCCTGACCCCACCGCCATGCCCCTCGTCGCGCATCGGATGCCAGCCGACCTGAGACCGTTCGTCGACAGCTGCGTCGGCTACCGCGAGGCCACCCACCGCGACGCCGTGCACCACGGCCTCCCGTCGCCCGCCGCGACGCTGATCCTGGCGTTCGACGAGCCCCTCGACTCGGGATGGTTGGCCGACGGCACGACGAGCCGGGAGTGGACGATCCTCGGCGGGCTGCACGTGGCGCCCGCTCTGATCCGCACCCACGGCCACCTCCACGGCCTCCAGCTGGGGCTCACCCCCCTTGGCGTCCGCGCCCTGACAGGCGCACCTGTCGGCGCGGCCGCCCGCGTGATCACCGACGCCGGGCCGCTGGTGCCCGGTCTCGCCCAGCTCCACGACCGGCTGGCGGCCACCTGGGACTGGTCGGCCCGGTTCGCTCTTCTCGAGGGCTTCCTCCGCGCCCGGCTGGCGACGACCGCGGTGGCGCCACCGCCAGCCCCCGAGGTGGCGGAGGCCTGGCGCCGGCTCGGTGAGCGGGGTGGCCGGGTCCGGGTGGGCGAGCTGGCGGCCGAGCTGGGCTGGAGCCGCCGCCGCCTGTCCAGCCGCTTCGGCGCCGAGCTCGGCCTCACCCCCAAGCAGTCGGCCCGGGTCTTCCGGTTCACCCGGGCCCGAGCGCTGGCTCGGCGTCACCCGCTCCCCGAGGTCGCGCTGCTCGCCGGCTACGCCGACCAGGCCCACCTCTGCCGCGAGTGGCTGACGCTGGCCGGCCGGACCCCCACCGCGTCGCTCTCCGGCGACTACTACGTCGCCTGAGCGCTGCGGGTGGCCGGTCCGGGGCGGCGTACCGCCCGTTCGTCCAAGACCCGCGCGTGGCCGCCGTGGCACCGTGGACCCATGAGCGACCGACAGCTGTTCTTGACCCTGCGCTACCACGACGTCGACGCCGGGCTCGCCTTCCTGCGAGCGGTCGGCTTCACCGAGACGCTGGTGGTGCGCAACGCAGCCGACCCTGCCGTCGTGGAGCATGCCCAGCTCGCCTGGCGAAAGACCGGCGGAGTGATGCTCGGCTCCGCGGACCGGCCCGGGGCCGACCGGTTCCCGATCACCCCCGGAGAGGCTCGTGGCTACTGCGTCGTCGCCGACGACGCCGAGGTCGACCGGGTCTACGCCGCGGCTCTGGCCGCCGGCGGGTCGTCGGTCATCGAGCCGGCCGACGAGGACTACGGCGGCCGCGGCTGCGCCGTGGCCGACCCGGAGGGCAACCTCTGGAGCTTCGGGTCCTACGCCGGCGAGTAGCGGCCTGCCGACTGCGAGCCCGATGATGGGTCGATGGCGACCTGGGGAGAGTTCGCGCACGCCGAGCCGGCGTTCGCCGCAGAGGTGCGAGACCTCCTCGACGCCCACCGGCACAAGACCATCGCGACGCTGCGTGCCGACGGCTCGCCGAGGATCTCCGGCATCGAGGCGTCGATCGCCGACGGCGAGCTGACCTTCGGCTCGATGCCGGGGGCACGCAAGGGCGACGACCTGCGCCGCGACCCGCGGTTCGCCCTCCACAGCGCCACGGTCGACCCGGTCGACGGCCAGGAGGCGGGCTGGCCGGGCGAGGTGAAGGTCGCCGGCCGGGCCGAGCTCGTCGGCCCGCTCGGCGGCGAGGGACCCGAGGGCGACCTGTTCCGAGCGGACCTGTGCGAGGTCACGCACACCCATCTCGACGAGGCCGCGACGATGCTGGTGGTCGAGTGGTGGACGCCCACCCACGGGCTGAGACGGGTGGAGCGCGCCTAGCTCGGCGTCACCACGACCTTGCCCAGCACGCGTCCTTCGCCGACGTGCGCCAGTGCCTCGGCGGTCTCGTCGAGGGTGAACGTCCGGTCCACGTGGATGGCCACCTCGCCGGCCAGGCACCGGTCGGCCATCGGCACGAAGCTCTCCGGTCCACTCCGCACCGCCAGCAGCCCGAGGCGCCGTCCCGTCATCAGGCCGAGGATCCCGCCGACCGTCGCGACACGCAGCATCGTGGGCACCGAGCCACCGACGACGCGATAGCGGCCGCCGGGCGCCAGAGCTCTGCGGCAGTCGCGGACCGACCGGTGCGCGACGAGGTCGAGGATCAGGTCGTACGCCGGCCGGCGGGTGAAGTCGTCGGCGCGGTAGTCGACCACCTCGTCGGCCCCGAGCGTGCGCATCCACTCCAGCTTGCCGGCGTTGTCGACGGCCGTGACGTGGGCGCCGGCCGCCTTGGCCAGCTGGATCGCGAAGCTGCCGGAGCCGCCACCCCCGCCGTTGACCGCCAACCGCTGCCGCGCCTCGAGACCGGCGGTCCCCTGCAGCGCGATCGGCCCGGACTGAGGGATCGTCGACGCCTCGGCGAACGACAGCCCGGCGGGCTTGGGGGCCAGCGCGGACGAGGGAGCGACGGCGTACTCGGCGAACCCGCCCTTGAGCTGCATGTTGTCGCCGTAGACCTCGTCGCCCAGCGCGAAGGCGGTCACCTTCTCGCCGACCGCGACCACGGTGCCGGCGATGTCGGAGCCGAGCACCGGGCGCGCCGGCGACCGCAGCCCACCGATCCGGGCGTACGCCGGCGACCCGACCAGGCACTCCCAGTCGCTGAGGTTGACCGAGGTCGCCGCGACCTGCACGAGCACGTGTCCCGCCTCTGGCGCTGGCACCGGCACCGCGCGGATCTCGACGACGTCGGGCGGGCCGTAGCGCTCGAAGACGGCCGCTCTCATCAGCTCTGGTACAGGCATGTTCGGTCCCTCGACTCAGCCGATCCGGCTCACAGGATCGCGCCCGGATTCATGATGCCGTCGGGGTCGAGGGCCTCCTTGACCCGACGAGTCAGCGCCATCACGTCGGGGCCGAGCTGGTCGGGCAGCGCGTCCCTCTTGGCCCGGCCGACCCCGTGCTCCCCGGTGATGGTGCCGCCGAGGGCGATGGCAGCGGCCATCACGTCGTCGAAGGCCGCGCGGGCGCGAGCGGCGGAGTCGGGGTCCGCGGCGTCGTAGACCACGATCGGGTGGGTGTTGCCGTCTCCGGCGTGGGCGACCGTAGGGATCTCGACGCCGTGCTTCACGGCGATCGCGGCCACGGCGTCGAGCAGCTCGGGGAGCAGGGGCACCGGCGCGCCGACGTCCTCCAGCAGCAGCGAGCCGCGCGCCTCGATCGCGTGGAAGGCCATCCGCCGCGCGGCGACGAACATCTCCCCCTCCTCGGGATCGTCGGTGACGAAGACCGCGGTCGCCCCGGCGGCGGCGAACGCGGCCTCCATCAGCGCCGCCTCCTCGGCGCGCGCCGTGCCCGGGGCGTCGGACTGGGCGACCAGCAGTGCGCCCGCCGCCCGGTCCAGTCCCATCGGCTGGTAGTCCTCGACGGCGTTGACCGAGGCGGCGTCCATCAGCTCCATCATCGACGGCCGGATCTGCCGGCCGACGGCGACGACGGCCGCCGCGGCCGCCCCGACGGTCGGGAAGGTGGCCACCAGCGTCGAGGCCGGGCCGGGCGCCGGCACCAGCCGCAGGATCGCGCGGGTGACCACCCCGAGCGTGCCCTCGCTGCCGACGAAGAGCTTGAGCAGCGAGAGGCCCGCGACGTCCTTGATCCGCTTGCCGCCGAGGGTGACCAGCGTGCCGTCGGAGAGCACCACGTCGAGGCCGAGGACGTAGTCCGTCGTGACGCCGTACTTCACGCAGCACAGGCCGCCCGCGTTGGTGGCCACGTTGCCGCCGATGGAGCAGATCTCGAACGACGACGGGTCGGGCGGGTAGGCCAGCCCGTGCTCGGCGGCCGCCCGCTTGACGTCGACGTTGAACGCTCCCGGCTCCACGACCGCGACCCGCGCGGCCAGGTCGATCTCGATCGCGTCCATCCGCTCCAGCACCAGCGTGAGGCAGCCCTCGACCGCGTTGGACCCGCCCGAGAGGCCGGACCCGGCGCCACGCGGCACCACCGGCATCCGGTGCCGCGCCGCCCAGCGCACGGCGGTCTGCACCTGCTCGGCGGACTCCGCCCGGACGACGACCAGGGGCCTGCCGGCCGGGGGGTTGCGGGACCAGTCGTGGCGGTACTTCTCCATCGCCTCGGGCTTGGTCAGCACCACCCCCGCGGGGAGACTCGACCGGAGCTCGTCGAGGGCGTGGGCAGCCGTCGTCATACCGCCCATGCAACCATTCGATCGTGAGCCACGGCAGCACCCCCGCGGGCGAGATCGAGGGTGAGACCTCCGCCCGGCCCCGGTGGTTCGCCGAGCGGACGCCGCGGGAGCGGGCCGGCTATGCGCAGTACTTCCGGCAGCTGGAGGCGCGCGGCGACGACGTCGACGGCGAGGCCCGCTTCGTGCACGCCATGCTGCCCCGCGGCGCGACCGTGCTCGACGCGGGCTGCGGCGTGGGCAGGGTCGCCGCGGCGCTGGCGGGCTGGGGGCACACGGCTGCCGGCGTGGACGCCGACCCGGTGCTCGTCGAGGCCGGGCGCGGCTTCTACCCCGACCTGCCGCTGGCCACCGTCGACCTCTGCCACCTGGCACCGGCGCGGCTCGAGTCGCTGGGGCTGCCGGGCGCCTACGACGTCGTGGTGGCCGCCGGCAACGTGATGCTGTTCGTCGCCGAGGGCACCGAGGGCCAGGTGCTGGCCGGCGTTGCGGACGTGCTCAAGCCGGCCGGTCGGGCGGTCTTCGGCTTCCGCACCGACGCGGCGTACACCCACGACGACCTCGACCGCGATGCCGCCTCCGTCGGCTGGACCCGCGAGGCCCGCTTCGCCACCTGGCAGCTCGACGCGTGGCGCGACGGCGCCGACTGGGCGGTGTCGGTGTATCGCGGCTGAGCCTGCCAGGCGCTCACCGAACAACCGGCACGAGGCCGGGTCGGGGTGCCTGAGATCAGGCGGGCTGCATCTCCTGCGCGACATCGAGCTCGGCGTCCAGCGCGGGAGTGTCGAGGTCGAGCAGCGCGGCGGCCCGGGCGGACAGCAGCGCGTCGTTCTCCTCCTTGAGGCGGAGCACGAGAGTCTCGAGCTCACCCACGCGAGCGCGCAGTCGAGCATTCTCGACGGCGAGTCGGTCGGTGCGCAGGTCGCTGTTCAGGTAGCCGATCAGCGCCTTGGCCATGAAGTGAACCCTCCGAGGGTCTGAGGACGGTCGTTCGACGAACCAGCCCGAGCCGGGCTGCCTTCAAGAGTCCCACTCCGCGGCGCCCCGGTCAAACCCGCGCCGGGTGTCTAGGCCGGTGTCCGCGGCGCCCGGCGGCGGGGCACCGGCTGGCACCGTGGGCAGAAGTACGACGACCGGTTCATGAACGGCCACCCGGCGGATCGGGGTGCCGCAGCGGCCGCACGGCCGCCCCTCCTGGCCGTAGGCGTGCAGCGAGCGGTCGAAGTAGCCGGACTCGCCGTTGACGTTGACGTAGAGCGCGTCGAAGGAGGTGCCGCCCTGCGCCGAGCGCCGCGCTCATCACCGCCGCGCGCCTGCGCGAGCACCTCACGGACCTGGGCACGGGTCAGCCGGTCGCCGGGCCGCTCGCCGTGCAGCCTGCGCACGCCACAGCGCCTCGTCGGCGTAGATGTTGCCGACGCCGCGAGACCAGGCCCTGGTCGAGCAGCAGGCGCTTGATGCCGGAGGTCCGCCGGCGCACCCGGCGCACGAACTCCGTCGTCGTCGAACTCCGGGTCGAGCGGGTCGCGGGCGATGTGCGCGATCTCGGGGGGCAGCTCGGCGCCACCGGCCGAGACCAGCAGCCCGCCGAACATCCGCTGGTCGACGAAGCGCAGCTCGAGGCCGGGACGGCGCGCTCGGCGTCGGTCGACCTCCTCGCCAGCGAGCAGCCGAAGCGGACCCGCAGGTGCCGCTCGTCGGGAGCCCCCGGCGGGCTGCACCAGCATCTGGCCGCTCATGCCCGAGGTGGCCGACCAGCGCGTCGCCGTTGTCGAGCGCCAGCCAGAGGTACTTGCCGCGACGCCGCACCGCCTCGACCCGGCGGCCGGTGAGCGCTGCCGCGAAGCCGGCCGGGCCGCGCGGGTCGCGGCGCACCGGACGCGGGTGCAGCACCTCGACGGCCGACAGCGTGCGTCCGGCGACGTGGCGCGTCCAGGCCCGCGCGGACGACCTCGACCTCGGGAAGCTCGGGCACGGGTCGGAGGCCTCAGCGGCCGGAGCCGTGGGCCGCCTTCAGCTCGCCGTACGCCGTCTCGGCGGCCCCCTGCTCGGCCTCCTTCTTGGAGCGGCCGGCGCCGTGGCCGTAGAGGTCGTCGCCGACCCGCACCTGGGCCGTGAAGGTCTTCATGTGGTCGGGGCCGTCGTCCGCGATGACGTACTCGGGGACGCCGAGGCCGAGCTCGGCGGAGAGCTCCTGCAGGGAGGTCTTCCAGTCGAGGCCGGCGCCGAGGTCGGCCGCGGCCTCCATCACGGGTCGAACAGCCGGTGCACCGCGTCGGCGGCGGCCTCGAGCCCGCCGGTGAGGTGGACCGCACCGATCACGGCCTCGACGGTGTCGGAGAGGATCGAGGCCTTGTCGCGGCCGCCGGTGGTCTCCTCGCCGCGGCCGAGCATGATGTGGTCGCCCAGGCCCGACGCCGCGGGCCACGTCGGCCAGCGCGCGGGCGTTGACGACCGCCGCCCGCAGCTTGGCCAGCCGCCCCTCGGAGAGGTCGGGGTGGGCGAGGTAGAGCGTCTCGGTGACGACCACGCCGAGCACCGAGTCGCCGAGGAACTCCAGGCGCTCGTTGGTCGGGATCCCGCCGTTCTCGTAGGCGTAGGAGCGGTGGGTCAGGGCGCGCTCGAGCAGCTCGGGATCCAGCGGAGGGTTCCCGAGCGCCTCGCGTAGCGCCCCGTAGTGAGGGGTCTTGTCGGCGCTCAGCGGACCGGCGAGGTCAGAGGACCTGGCGGCGGCTGGACGCGGCGCCGTACTGGCCGCACTCGCCACACGCACGGTGCGGGAGGTGCTTGGCCCCGCAGGCGGGGTTCGCGCAGGTCACCAGGGTCGGCGCCACGGCCTTCCACTGCGAACGGCGGTGGCGGGTGTTGCTGCGCGACATCTTCCGCTTCGGAACAGCCACTGTCTTGGTCTCCTCGGTCTCAGTCCTCGTCCTGCTGCAATGCCACCAGCCCGGCCCAGCGCGGGTCGATCGCCGCCTCGTGTGCATGGTCCGGGTCGTCCGCGAGCCGGGCCCCACACTCGGGGCACAGACCCGGGACAGTCGTCCGTGCACAGCGGCTGGAACGGCAGTGCGAGCACCACCGCGTCCCGCAGCAAGGGTTCGAGGTCGAGCAGGTCGTCCTCGAGCCGGCGGACATCGTCGTCGAGGTCGCCCTCGCGGCCATGGTCGCGGTCGTCGTACACGAACAGCTCCTGGAAGTCCGCGTCCACCTCGTCGGCGATCGGCTCCAGGCACCGCGCGCACTCGCCCTCGAGCGCCGGCGTGCGCCGTCCCCGTGACCAGGACCCCCTCCATGACCGCCTCCAGCCGCAGGTCGAGGTCGACCGGCGAGCCTTCGGGGACGCGCAGGACGTCGATGCCCAGATCTGCCGGCGCCGGCACCGTTCGCGACATCTGTCGCTGGGACCCCGGGCGGCGACCGAGCTCGCGGGTGTCGAGCACGAGCGGCGCTCTCGGGTCCAGCCTGATCAGGGGAGTCACTTCCGGTGTCGGGCACAACAGATCAGCGAGAATCGTATCGGGCGCGGCACGCGCGGCCAAAACCGCACCGTCGGGTGGAAGGTGCGGCCGGTCGCCCGGGCCTCAGGCCTGGGTGGTACGCCGGTCGGCCAGGCGCGCCAGCAGCCGCTCGCGCACCGACTCCGGCAGCAGGCCGGAGACGTCGCCGCCGAGCGAGGCGACCTCCTTGACCAGCGAGCTGGCGAGGTAGGCCAGCTCGGGCGTGGTCGGGCAGGAAGACGGTCTCCACCTCGGGGGCGAGGCGGGCGTTCATCTGCGCCATCTGCAGCTCGTAGTCGAAGTCGCCGCCGCCGCGCAGTCCCTTGACGATGGCCTGTGCGTCCTGCTCGCGGCAGAAGTCGACGAGCAGGCCGGCGAAGCCCGTCGACCCGCACGTTGGGGAAGCCGGCGCAGGCGTCGCGGAGCATCTCGATGCGCTCCTCGGCGGTGAACAGCCGGGTCTTGCTGACGTTGACCCCGACCGCGACGACGACCTCGTCGAAGAGCCGGGCGGCGCGGGCGATGATGTCGAGGTGGCCGTTGGTGACGGGGTCGAAGGAGCCGGGGCACACGACCCGCACCGGGGACCGGGTCATCGGTGGTCCTCCTCTCCGCCACGCTCTCCGGAGCCGGGGAGCAGGTCGGCGTGACCGTACCAAAGCACGGTCTCGCCGTAGCGCTTCGCTCCCGGTCGCCCGCGAGCCCGTCGCGGCCAGGTCGAGCGGGTCGCTGCGGGTGGCCCGCTCGACGACGACCAGCGGCGCCGGGCACGAGCCAGCCGTGCGCCGACCAGCGCCGCGAGCGTCGCGTCGACCTCGGCGGTCGGGGACGGGGTAGGGCGGGTCGGCGAAGACGACGTCGTAGGGCGCGGCCGGCGGGTCGCGCGAGCGCGGCGAGCGACGGTGGCGGCGACCACCTCGGCGCCCGCGGCAGCCGAGCGTCGCGGCGTTGGCGCGTGATCAGCGCGGCGGTGCGCCGGTCCTGCTCGACCAGCGTCACCACGCGCGGCGCCGCGCGACCAGGCCTCGAGGCCGACGGCACCGGAGCCGGCGTACAGGTCGAGGAAGCGCAGCCCGTGCGAGCGAGCCGCACCAGGACTCGACCGCGGAGAAGAGCGCCTCGCGCACCCGGTCGCTGGTCGGTCGGGTGCGGTCGCCCGCGGGGCGTCGCCAGGCGACGACCGCCCGCCGCTCCCCCGATGATCCGCGTCATCGGCTCAGCCTTCTCCATGAAGCTCGGACTGCCGACCGATCGACCTCCAGGGCCGCCACCGCCGCGGCCAGGTCGGGCGCGGTGCGCGAGCTCGGGGTCGGCGTCGAGCAGCCGCCTCGGCCTCCTCGCGGGCCGGCCACGATCGTCTTCTCGTCGCGCAGCACCCGGAGGTCCTGCGAGGCTGGAGCGGAAGCCGCGACTGCGAGGCGCCGAGCACGTCGCCCTCGCGGCGCTGCTCGAGGTCGACCCGGCACAGCTCGAAGCCGTCGGTGGTGGCGGCGACGGCGTCGAGCCGGTCGCGCGCCGGCGGAGCCGGCCTCGGCGCGGGAGACCAGCAGGCAGAGCCCGGGGTGGCCGCCCCGGCCGACCCGGCCGCGCAGCTGGTGGAGCTGGGAGACGCCGAACCGGTCGGCGTCGAGCACGACCATCGTGGTCGCGTTGGCGACGTCGACGCCGACCTCGATGACCGTGGTCGAGACGAGCACGTCGACCTCGCCGGCCGCGAAGGCGCGCATCGTGCGGTCCTTCTCGTCGGCCGGCAGCCGGCCGTGCAGCATCGCCGACCCGCAGGCCGGCGAGCGGTCCCCCAGGGCGAGCTCGGTGGTGCATCTGCTCGACCGCGG
This sequence comes from uncultured Actinomycetota bacterium, assembly GCA_963719955.1. GTDB lineage: Bacteria > Actinomycetota > Actinomycetes > Propionibacteriales > Nocardioidaceae > Nocardioides. Next base: position 2,324,450 of record CAVRDV010000002.1, read on the forward strand.
CCAGCGTCGGGCTGGGCGGATCGATCGGGTTGCCCTCGTCGTCGTAGTCGACCGATCGGGCTCTCGCCCGTGCTCGGCGTCGTCGCCGGCGATCCGCGGGCAGACGACGTAGGCCTGGTGGCCCGCCTCGACCTCCTCGCGCACCCGCTGCCCAGACCCGCGTCGATCCAGCCGGGCTGCTCCGGCGAGCGGCACGACGTTGGTCTGGATCGGCGCCCGGCCGGCGGGCAGCTCGGTCAGCGTCGAGATCTCGAGGTCGCCGAAGACGGTCATCGCGACGGTGCGCGGGATCGGCGTCGCGGTCATCACCAGCACGTGCGGCGGTGCGCCGGCCTTGTCGGTGAGCGCGGCGCGCTGCTCGACGCCGAAGCGGTGCTGCTCGTCGACGACGACCAGGCCGAGGTCGGCGAACTCGACGCTGCTCCTCGAGCAGGGCGTGGGTGCCGACCACGATGCCGGCCTCGCCGGTGACGATCCGTCGAGCAGCGCCTGCTGGCGCTGCGCCTTGGTCATGCGAGCCGGTCAGCAGCGCGACCGTCGGTGCGCCTCGGCGGCGCCGCCGAGCATCCCGCCCTGGGCGAGGTCGCCGAGCATCGCGGTGATCGAGCGGTGGTGCTGCTGGGCGAGCACCTCGGTGGGCGCGAGCAGCGCCGCCTGGCCGCCGGAGTCGACGACGCGCAGCATCGCGCGCAGCGCGACGACGCGTCTTGCCGGAGCCGACCTCGCCCTGGAGCAGCCGGTTCATCGGGTGCGGCGCGGCCAGCTCGTCGGCGATCTGCTCGCCGATCTCGCGCTGGCCCGTCGGTGAGCTCGAACGGCAGCCGCTGCGTCGAACGCCGCGAGCAGCCCGCCGCCGCCGGTGCGGGCCTGGGCGCCCGAGCCGCGCGGGCGGCGCGCGCGGCGCCGGGCGAGCACCAGCTGGGTGACCAGCGCCTCCTCGAAGCGGAAGCGGCGCTGGGCCGCTGGCGACCTCGGCGTACGTCGTCCGGGGCGTGGATCCAGCTCGAGCGCGGTGCGCGACGTCGAGCAGGTCGTGCCGCTCGCGGACGTCGGCCGGGCAGCACGTCGGGCACCTCGTCGACGACCGGTGAGCGCGAAGGCGACCGACGCGCTGGAGGTCCCACGAGTCGACGCCCTTGGTGAGGGGGTAGATCGGGTAGAAGCCGCTGCAGCGCTCTGCAGCGACAGCGTCGGCGTCGGTCCTCGCCGCCGTCGCCGAACAGCACGCATCTGCGGGTTGGTCGAGCTGCCAGCTGCCGCGGAACCGGCCGACCTTGCCGGCGAAGAGCCCGCGCCGGCCCTCGGCGCAGCCTGCGCGGCGTTCCACTCGCGCCGGTGCCCTGCGTCTTGGCGAAGAACGTCATGCCGAGGTCGGCGCCGTCGGTGTGCAGCACCGTCTCGAGGCGGTACGCCGGCCGGCCGGTGCGGCGGTCGGTGTAGGTCTTGACCTGGCTGTGCGCGATCTCGCCGACGAGGGTCAGCACCTGGCCGGCGACGCAGGTCGCGCGACCTGGGTGAGCTCGGCCGGTCTCGACGTAGCGACGCGGGAAGTGGCGCAGCAGGTCGCCGACGGTGCGCAGCCCGAGCCCCTCGACGATGGCCTTGCGCTTGCTTGCTGGCTGGGTCGCCGAGCACCGCCTCGACCGGCGAGTCGAGCGTGATCACGACCGGGCCTCCTCCGGCTCACTCGACGCGACACCAGCAGCGGGTAGCGCTCCTGCCCACCGTCGTACACCACGACGTCGACATGCGGGGTGCGCTCCTCGACGTAGGCCGCGCACGCGCGCCGCGAGCTCGCCGTCGTCGGCGCCGCCGACGAGGGTGACCAGCTCGCCGCCGCCGCCGAGCAGCCGGTCGAGGACGTCGCGCGGCGACCGCGTCGAGGTCGTGACCCGACGACCGCGAAGTCGCCGGCGATCACGCCGAGCACGTCGCCGGGCTCGCACGGGCCGGCCATCGTCATCGCCTGCCGCGCCGCGACCGTGACCGCGCCGTGCCGGGCGTGGCGGGCGGTCGCGGTCATCTCGCAGCACGTCCTGGTCGAAGGCGCGACCCGGCTCGTGGACGGCGAGCGCGGCCAGGCCCTGGACCTGGGCGTGGGTCGGGATCACCGCGACCCGCACGTCGTGGTCCTGCCTCGGCCGTGCGGGCCGCGATCTCGGCGACGCGCACCGAGTCGGCGTCGTTGGGCAGCACGACGACCTCGGCGGCCCCGCACGCCGCGATCGCCTCGAGCAGCATCGCCGGTCGAGGGCCGCTGGCCCGGGCCGCCGCGCGACGACGACGGCGCCCGGCCTCCTCGAAGAGCGCCGCCAGACCCGGCCCGGCGGCCACGGCGACGACCGCGCCGGCCGCGTGCGCGTGCGAGCGTCTTGGCCCGCGCTGCGGCGACCTGCTCGGCGAAGTGGGTGACCCGGATCCGGTGCGGGCGCCCGGCCGCGATGCCGGCCTCGATCGCGGCGCCGACGTCGTCGACGTGGACGTGGACGTTCCACAGCCCGTCGCCGCCGACGACGACGAGGGAGTCGCCCAGGCCGGCCAGCGCCTGCGCGCAGCGCGGGGATCGCGGCGTCGTCGGCGTCGAGGAGGTACATCACCTCGTAGGCCGGGCCGTCCGGCGGTGAGGTCCTCCCTCGGCGCCGGGGCGACCGGGATCTGGCGGGTGCCGAGCGGGGCCGTCGACCGGCGGTCGGCCGGCGCCCGGTCGAGCACCGTCTCGGCGGCGTCGAGGATCACGCTACAGCCCGCGCCCGCCGGCGTCGACGACGCCGGCCTCGCGCAGCACGGGCAGCTGCTCGGGCGTGCGCGCCAGGGCCTCGCGGGCCGCGGCGGCCGCGGCGGTGAAGACGTCGCGGGCCCGGGCCGCGGGGTCCTCGGCGCAGCCTCGGCCGCCGCCTCCGAGGCGGCCCGGGCCACGGTGAGGATGGTGCCCTCGACCGGCGTGCCGACCGCGGCGTAGCGTCGCGTCGGTCGCGCTGGCGCAGCGCCTCGGCCATCACCGCGGCGCGTTGCGCTCGTCGGGCGCCGCGCCGGCGATCCGGCGCGGCGATCGCGCCCGAGCATCTGGCTGAGGATCACGCCGGAGTTGCCGCGGGCCCCGAGCAGCGCCCCGCGCGCGAGCGCCTGCCAGCGCCGTGCCGCAGGTCGACGTCGGGGTCGGCCTCGGTCGAGCTCGCGCAGCGCGTCGCGGGCGGCGGAGACGGTGAGGAACATGTTGGTGCCGGTGTCGCCGTCGGGCACGGGGTAGACGTTGAGCGCGTCGATCTCCTCGCGGGCCGCGGCCAGGGCGTCGGTGGCGATGTCGACGAAGCGCAGCACCACGGCGCAGGTTGATGCCGTGCCGCTCGACCGGTACTTCCATCGGGTCGGCGTGCTCGCTCGTGTGCGACTGGTCCGCTGGTGCGGCTGCGCGGACTGGTGACGCGCCACAGGTGTAGTGCCCCGGTCGACCGCGCGCGATTTCGTCCGCCGCGGCGGCCGTCGGATACTCTTGTGCGGTTGCCCGCTGCCGCCCGTCCGCGGCGCGTCGGGCACCTGAGCTCAAGCACCCTCGATCGGTTCAGGAGTACACGGTGGCTGCCGTCTGCGACATCTGCGCCAAGAAGCCGAGCTTCGGCAACAACCGACCCTGGTCGCGCAAGATCACCAAGCGTCGCTTCGACCCCAACATCCAGCGCGTCCGGGCGACCGTCAACGGCACGCCCAAGCGCCTCAACGTCTGCACCGGCTGCCTCAAGGCCGGCAAGGTCACCCGCTGACCTGCTCGACGTTCGCCTCGACAGGGCCCTCGCTCGAGCAGCGGCTCCGGCCCGTCCGCGGCGGCGGCCCGTTCGTGCTGCCTCAGAAGTGCGTCCAGCCCGCGGGCGCCGTCGTACGCCGCTCCGTCGACGGTGACGCCCTCCCCCTCGCGCACCTCGCCGACGACCGTCCAGCCGTGCGGGCAGCGTGGCGCCCGCGGGGAAGGTCGCCAGCAGCGCGTGGTCGTCGCCGCCGCCGAGGACGAAGGTGATCGGGTCGGCGCCGAGCGCGGCGCCGACGGCGTGCAGCGGCTCGGGGATCGTCGAAGGCGCCGCGGTGCGCACGTCGATCGCGACGCCGCGAGTCCTCCGCGAGGTGGCCGGCGTCGGCGAGCAGGCCGTCGGAGACGTCGATCATCGAGGTGGCACCGGCCTCGGCGGCGGCCGGCCCGGCGTCGTACGGCGGCTCCGGGCGGCGGTAGGCCTCGACCAGCACCCGCGGCGAGCGGAAGCCGCGCCCGAGCACGGCCAGCCCGCCGGCGGCCCAGCCCTGGCGGCCGCACGAGGGCGAGCACGTCGCCGGGCTCGGCGCCCGAGCGGAGCACCGGCGCGACTGGTGCAGGCGCCGAGCACGGTCACCGCGATCACCACCTGGTCGGCGCGCGGTCAGGTCGCCGCCGACGACGCGTCGCCCCGACCAGTCGCGCACTCCTCGGCGAAGCCGCGGGCGAAGTCGAGCGCCCACTGCGCCGGCAGGTCGGCGGCGCGGCGAGGCCGATCGTCAGCGAGCGGGCGCGTGCCGCCCATCGCGTTGATGTCGGAGAGGTTCTGCGCGGCCGCGCGGTGGCCGACGTCCGCGGCGCTGAGCCCAGTCGCGGCGGAAGTGCCGGCCCTCGACCATCAGGTCGGTCGAGACGACGACGTGGCCGGTGCGTGACGCGCAGCACCGCCGCGTCGTCGCCGGGCCCGACCAGCACGTGCTCGTCCTCGGTGGCGAACAGCGCGGTGAGCTCGTCGATCAGGCGCGAACTCGCCCACGTCGGCCAGGGTCGCGTCGGGTGGGAAGGTCATGGCCCCATCCCACCAGACGCCGGGCGCGGATCGACGGTCGCCCAGCCCCTGTCGACGCGCCCGCGTCGCGCGGTAGGTTGGCCCGGTCACACGCCGCTGACCGAGACCGAGGAGTCCACGATGGTCGTCCAGGCCTACATCCTGATCCAGACCGACGTCGGCAAGGCCGCCGAGGTCGCCAAGGCCATCGCCCAGGTCAAGGGCGTCACGCTCGCCGAGGACGTCACCGGTCCCTACGACGTGATCGTGCGCGCCGAGGCACGCAACGTCGACGAGCTCGGCAAGCTGGTGGTCTCGAAGGTGCAGACCCTCGACGGCATCACCCGCACGCTGACCTGCCCGGTCGTCCACATCTGACGTCACCGTCCGACGCCCTCTCGCCGACGCCCCGGTCCGCGCCGGACCGGGGCGTCGTCGTCGTGCGCGCGGCCGTGCTCCTGCGGGCTCGACCGGCTGCGAGTCCGACCAGGTCGCCGATCGACCTCGCCCGACCTCCCGGCCGGCCGACGCGACGCCGCCTGCGCAGGCGCTGGTCGACGACCTGCCCGACACGCTCGCCGGCGAGCTGCGTCGCCCGGTCGACCCCGAGCGACGCCCTCGGCGCGGCCTGGGGCGACCCGGCGATCGTGCTCACCTGCGGCGGTGCCGATGCCGCCGCGACTTCGACGAGTCCGCCGCCGTGCGTGGAGGTCAGACGGCGTCGGCTGGTACGTCGCCGGAGGACCAGCTCGGCGACGACCGCGACGCCGACGTCACCATGACCACGATCGGCTTACCGCCCGGTGGTGCAGGTGACCGTGCCCGGCGACTACCGCCCGAGCAGGGCGTCGACCGCGCCCTGGTCGAGCTGGCCCCGGCGCTCAAGCAGCACCTGCGCCGAGGTCGCCCTGCCTGTGAGCGCGGCGGGCTCAGCGCAGGCCGGTGTCGCGCGCGCAGCGCCAGCTGGATCAGCCGGTCGACCAGCTCGGGGTAGTCCACCCCGGAGGCCGCCCACATCCGCGGGAACATCGAGGTCGGGGTGAAGCCGGGCATGGTGTTGATCTCGTTGACCACCAGCTCGCCGTCGGGCATCACGAAGAAGTCGACCCGGGCCAGCCCCTCGCAGCCGACGCGCCTCGAAGGCGCGCACGGCCAGCGTCGCGCATCCGCTCGGTCACGTCGGCCGGCAGGTCGGCCGGGATGTCGAGCTCGGTGTGCTCGCTCGGGGAGGTACTTGGCCTCGAAGTCGTAGAACTCGTGGTCGCCGCCGATCCGGATCTCCGCCGGCACGCTGGTCTCCGGCGGTCCCGTCGAGCGACTGCAGCACGCCGCACTCGATCTCGCGGGCCCCCTCGGCCGCTACCTCGACCAGCACCTTGGGGTCGTGCCGGCCGGCCTCCTCGAGCGCCGCGCTCGAGCTCGGTCGGCGTCGTGGACCTTGGAGATGCCGATGCTCGAGCCGCCGCGGGCCGGCTTGACGAACAGCGGGAAGCCGAGCGCCGCCGACCCGCTCGCGGCAGGCCGCCGGGTCGCGCTCCCACTCCGCGCGGGTGACGGTGATCGACGGCAGCACCGGGAGCCCGGCGGCCGGCGAGCACGACCTTCATGAAGGCCTTGTCCATGCTCGACCGCGGAGGCGAGCACGCCGGCGCCGACGTAGCGCACGCCGGCCATCTCGAGCATGCCCTGGATGGTGCCGTCCTCGCCCCACGGGCCGTGCAGCAGCGGGAAGACCACGTCGACCTCGCCGAGCACCGCGCGGCGGCTGCGCACGGCTCGGTGACGACGAGCGTCGGTGCCCGGCGGGTCGCGCGCATCAGCGCGACCGGCGGCCCGGTCGCCGTCGACCTCGGCAGCAGGTCGGGGCCGCGGATCGCGCAGCCGCTCGGGCTCGCCGGACTCCAGCACCCAGCGCCCGTCGGTGGCGATGCCGACCGGCACCACGTCGTAGCGCGTCGCGGTCGATGGCCGCCAGCACGCTGCCGGCGGTGACGCAGGAGATGGCGTGCTCGCTGGAGCGGCCGCCGAAGACGACGGCGACGCGGGGCTTCGCGTGGCCAGCGGTCTCGTGCTCGGGGCGGCTCATCGGCTGCTCATCGGCCCCGACCCTATCCGGCCTAGCGCTGGTCGCCATGACCGCCGACCCGCGCCCGCTCGCCCCCGCCACCATCGCCGTCACGGCCGGCCGCCCCGCCCCACGAGCCGGACGCGCCGCTCAACGCGCCGATCACCATGGCCTCGACCTACGTCGCCGGGCGGCGACCTGGAGTACGGCCGCTACGGCAACCCGACGTGGACCGCGTTCGAGGACGCGCTCGGCGCGCTCGAGGGCGGGCGCTGCCTGACCTTCGCCTCCGGCCTGGCGGCGGTCGCCACGCGTGCTCGACCTGGTCGGCACGACGGCAACACGGTCGTCGCGCCACGCCACGCCTACACCGGCACGATCGATGCAGCTGGCCGACCTGGAGGCGCGCGGCGCGGCTGACCGCCGAGCTCGTCGACGTCACCGACACCGACGCCGTCGTCGCCGCCTGCGCCAGGACGCGGCCCTGGTCTGGCTCGAGTCGCCCACCAACCCGGCCCTCGAGGTCGCCGACATCGCCGACGATCATCGGCGGCCGCGCACGAGGCCGGGGCCTACGTCGTCGTCGACAACACCTTCGCCACTCCCCTGCTGCAGCGCCCGCTCGAGCGTCGGCGCCGACCTCGTCGTGCACTCGGCGACGAAGTACCTCGCCGGCCACACCGACGTGCTGATGGGCGCGATCGTCACCCGCGACGACGAGCTGTACGCCGTGCTCAAGGGCCGCCGCGACCTGATCGGCGCCATCCCCGGGCCGTTCGAGGCCTGGCTGGCGCTGCGCGGCCTGCGCACCCTGCACCTGCGCGTCGAGCGCGCCCAGGCCAACGCCACCGAGCTGGTCCGCCGGCTCGACGGGCCACCCCGCCGTCGACCGAGGTCCGCTACCCCGGCTTCGGCGGGATCGTCTCGATCGTGCTCGCCGGCGGCGCCGATGGCCGCCGACCTGCTCACCCGCACGACCTCGCTGTGGGTGCACGCCACCTCGCTCGGCGGGGTCGAGTCGACCTTCGAGCGCCGCCGCCGCTGGAAGGCCGAGCCCGCGACCATCCCCGAGGGCCTGGTGCGGCTCTCGGTCGGCATCGAGGACGTCGAGGACCTCTGGGCCGACCTTGCGCAGGCGCTCGCCCGCGACTCCCGACGGCGCCCGCGACGCCACCGCCGTCTGCGACGCGTCGCGTCAGTCGGCCTCGGCCTTGGTGTCGCGGGCGATGAAGGCGTCCATCATGCTCGGCGGCGGTCATCCGGCCGTGCGACGACGCGCGTCGACGTGCTCGGCGATCGGGGCGTCGACGCCGGTGCGGCTCGGCGAGGGCGAGCAGCGAGGAGCACGACTTGGCGCCCTCGGCGACCTGGCGGGTCGAGGCGTAGATCTCCTCGGTCGTCATGCCCTGGCCGAGCTTCTCGCCGAAGGTGCGGTTGCGCGACAGCGGCGAGGAGCAGGTGGCGACCAGGTCGCCGAGGCCGGCCAGCCCCATCAGGGTCAGCGGGTTGGCGCCCAGCGCGGTCGCGAGCCGCGCGGTCTCGGCCAGCCCGCGGGTGATGACCGAGGCGGTCGTGTTGTCGCCGAACCCGAGCCCGACGGCCATGCCGACCGCGAGCGCCGACGACGTTCTTGTAGGCGCCGCCGAGCTCGCAGCCGAGCACGTCGACGCTGGTGTAGGGCCGGAACGCCGGCGCGTGGCAGAGCGCCTGCAGCCGCTTGGCGACGTCCTCGTCGCGCGCAGGCGACCACCGAGGCGGCCGGCTCGCGGCGGGCGATCTCCTGGGCCAGGTTGGGCCCGCTGACGACGGCGATCCGCTCGGGGCCGGCGCCGGTGACCTCGGCGATCACCTCGCTCATCCGCTTCAGCGTGCCGAGCTCGACGCCCTTCATCAGCGACACGAGCGTCGCGTCCGGCGGCAGCACCGGCGCCCACTCGGCGAGGTTCTCGCGCAGCGTCTGCGACGGCACCGCCAGCACGACGACGTCGGCGCCGGCGGCGGCCTCCTCGGGGTCGTGGGTCGCCTGGATCGCCGGCGGCAGCTCGATGCCGGGCAGGTAGTCGGTGTTCTCGCGCTCGGTCGTTGATCGCCGCGCACGACCTCCTCGCGGCGCGCCCACAGATCGTCACGTCGTTGCCGGCGTCGGCGAGCACGATCGAGAAGGCCGTCCCCCACGATCCGGCACCGAAGACCGCGATCTTGCGTCATGGCTTCCTCCCGGACCGCGGCTTGCGCGGCTTCTCGTTGGGGTTCCCGATCGGCCTGACCCCGGCCTTGCGCGGGTCGAACCGCTCGGCCGGCGGCGGTCTCGCCGCGCAGGTCGGCGACGAGCGCCGGTGATGCGCGGCCATGATCCGGTCGGTCGCCTCGGCGATCAGCGCCGGGCGTCGTGCGGCCGGTCGACCAGGTCGGCGAGGTCGACCGGGTCGCCGGCCTTCATCAGCGATCGGTCTTGCGCGGCACCAGGTCGGGCTTCTTCGCGTACGGCGGCAGCAGCTCCTGCGCGCCCCACTGGCCGACCGGGATCACCGGGCAGCCGGTCTCGAGCGCGATCCGGGCCGCGCCGGTCTTGCCCTGCATCGGCCACAGGTCCGGGTCGCGGGTCAGCGTGCCCTCGGGGTAGACCACGACGCACTCACCCGCACGCACGGCGGCCACCGCGGCGTCGTAGGCACCGACGGCGTTGCGGCGTCAGCCGCTCGACCGGGATCTGCCCGGCGGCCGCGAGGAAGCCGCCGAGCGCCTTGTTGCTTGAAGAGCCCGGACTTCGCGAGGTAGCGCGGCAGCCGGCCGTGGTCGTAGACGAAGTGCGCGGCCAGTCAGCGGGTCGACGTGGGAGATGTGGTTGAACACCACGATGCAGCCGCCGGTCGGCCGGGATCTTCTCGCCGTCGATCCACTCGCGCGCGGACCGACGCCAGCAGCGGCGGCTTGAGCACGACCGGACGGCGAGGTTCCACGCCCAGCCGCGCTGCTGCGCAGCTTGCGGACCGTCACCTGCCACCTCTCCCGGCTCCCACACCCGACCGCCCGTCAACCCGAGGCCGGGGGCCGCGTCTGCTGAGGACGCGACGGGAGCAGGCTACTCGGTCACCCGGGGAGCGGCCGACCGCGCCCACCGGGGCGACTGCCACGATCGGCCCCGTGCCGCCCGCCGTCGTCCTGCTGTGCCGGTGAAGCCGCCCGCCGCTCGGCAAGTCGCGGCTCGCCGCGCTCGGCGACGGCGTACGCCGCGCAGCTCGCCGATCGCCTTCGCCCTCGACACCGTGCGCGGCCGCCCTGCGCCGCGGAGGCGGTCGACGAGGTGCTCGTCGTGACCGACGACCCCGGGCTGACCGGGCACGCGCGAGCCGCTCGGCTGCCGGCGTCGCGCCGGACGCGCGGCGAGCCTGAACGCCACCCTGCGTCAGGCCGCCGCCGAGGCGCGCCGCCGCTGGCCGGACGCTGCGCCGGTCGCGCTCTGCGCCGACCTGCCGGCCCTGCGCGCCGTCCGACCTCGACGCGGCGCTCGGCCGCGATGACGGGCCGACGCGGCGTTCGTGGCCGACGCATCAGGGCACGGGCACCACGCTGTACGCCGCCCCGTACGACCGCGCTTCGCGCCGGCGCTTCGGTCCCGGCGTCCGCGGCCCGGCATCGCGCGGCGGGCGCCGCTGAGGTGACGGGCGACGCTCGCGACGCTGCGGCGGGACGTCGACGACCGGGCCGACCTGCGGCGGCGGTGAGTCGTCGGGCGTCGGTGCCCACACGCGCGCCGCCCTCGACACCGCCGTCCTCTCGCGGGTGACCGACCACCCCTGACAACGCCAACGGTGGCCGACCCCCCGGGGGTGACGGCCGCCATCGGCGGCAGGTCAGGACTTCTTGGCCGGCGCCTTCTTGGCCGGCGCCTTCTTGGCGGGCGCCTTCTTGGCGGGCGCCTTCTTGGCGGGCGCCTTCTTGGCGGGAGCCTTCTTCGCCGGCGCCTTGGCGGCCGAGGTCTTCTTGGCGGGCGCCTTCTTGGCCGGAGCCGCCTTCTTCGCCGGAGCCTTCTTGGCCGGCGCCTTCTTGGCCGGCGCCTTCTTGGCCGGAGCCTTCTTGGCCGGCGCCTTCTTGGCCGGCGCCTTCTTGGCCGGCGCCTTCTTGGCCGGAGCCGCCTTCTTCGCCGGAGCCGCCTTCTTCGCGGGAGCCGCCTTCTTCGCCGCGGCCTTGGCCGGAGCGGCCACCTTCTTGGCCGCGGCCGCCGGTCAGCTTCGGCAGCTTCTTGGCGCCGGAGATGACGTTCTTCAGGTCGGCGCCCGCGGTGAACTTCGGCACGGCCGTCTTCTTGGCCTTGATCCGCGCGCCGGTCTGCGGGTTGCGGACCCAGCGAGCCTCGCGCACCCGCTTCTCGAACGAGCCGAAGCCGGTGATCGCGACCTTCTCGCCCTTGGCGACCTCACGCGTGATGGTGTCGAGCACGGACTCCAGCGCGTGCGCCGCCGCCTTGCGGTTCCCCTCGTAACGCGCGGCGAGCGCGTCGATGAGCTCTGACTTGTTCACGAGCTTCCCTTCCAATGAACGGCTTCGCGTCGAGCCCGTGCCCGACTTTCTCCAGGACACGCTAGGTGTTCTCTGCGTTCCCGCCACCATCCGACGCGGCGTTTCGCGGCGATTTCGGCCGCGAGTGGCCCGAAATGCCCCCATTTTCAGGGGTCTCGGCGATCTGAAGCGCCCGGAGGAGCTACAGCGTCACCGGCTTGCACGACGGCCGCTCGGCCTCGAACGCCGCGATGTCGTCGTCGTGGCCCAGCGTGATGCCGATGTCGTCGAGCCCCTCGAGCAGCCGCCAGCGGGTGTAGTCGTCGATGTCGAAGGAGTCCTCGATCGCGTCGTCGCCCTCACCGGCGCGGACCGTGCGCGACTCGAGGTCGACGGTGATCGTCGGCGCCCGGGCTGGTCGTCGAGCAGGTCCCACAGCCGCTGCACGACCTTCTCGTCGACCTGCGCGGCGAGCAGGCCGGCCTTGCCGGAGTTGCCGCGGAAGATGTCGGCGAAGCGCGAGCGAGATGACGACCTGGAAGCCGTAGTTCTGCAGCGCCCAGACGGCGTGCTCGCGCGACGAGCCGGTGCCGAAGTCGGGGCCGGCGACGAGCACCGAGCCGCCGGCGTACGCCGGCTTGTTGAGCACGAACGTCCGGGTCGTTGCGCCAGGCGGCGAACAGCCCGTCCTCGAAGCCGGTGCGGGTGACCCGCTTGAGGTAGACCGCCGGGATGATCTGGTCGGTGTCGACGTTGCTGCGGCGCAGCGGGACGCCGACGCCGGTGTGGGTGGTGAACTTCTCCATCGGTCAGGCTCCTCGTCGGCTGCACGGGCTCGAGGTCGGCGGGCGACGACAGCGTGCCGCGCACGGCGGTGGCGGCGGCGACCGGCAGCGACACCAGGTGGGTGCGCCCGCCCTTGCCCTGCCGGCCCTCGAAGTTGCGGTTGGACGTCGACGCGCTGCGCTCGCCCGGCGCGAGCTGGTCGGGGTTCATGCCCAGGCACATCGAGCAGCCGGCGCCGCGCCACTCGGCGCCGGCGTCGATGAAGACCTTGTCGAGGCCCTCGGCCTCGGCCTGCAGGCGCACCCGCACCGAGCCGGGCACGACGAGCAGCCGGGTGTCGTCGGCGACCTGTGCGGCCCTCGATGATCGTCGGCGGCGAGCCGCAGGTCCTCGATGCGGCCGTTGGTGCAGGAGCCGACGAAGACCGTGTCGACCTTGATCTCGCGCATCGGCGTGCCGGCGCTCGAGGCCCATGTACTCAGCGCCTTCTCGGCGGCGACCTGGTCGGTCGCCTCGTCGAAGTCGTCGGGCCCGGGACGACGCCGCCCAGCGGCACGCCCTGGCCGGGGTTGGTGCCCCAGGTGACGAACGGCGTCATCGTCGAGGCGTCGAGGACGATCTCCTCGTCGAAGACCGCGTCGTCGTCGGTGACGCAGCGTCTTCCAGTGCGCGACCGCGGCGTCCCAGTCGGCGCCCTTCGGCGCCTCGGGGCGGCCCTCGAGGTAGTCGAAGGTCGTCTGGTCGGGCGCGATCAGGCCGGCCTTGGCACCCCCCTCGATCGACATGTTGCAGACCGTCATCCGGCCCTCCATCGAGAGCTCCTCGATGGCCTGGCCGCGGTACTCGACGACGTAGCCCTGGCCGCCGCCGGTGCCGGTCTGGGCGATGAGGGCGAGGATCATGTCCTTGGCGGTGACGCCCGTCGGGCAGGCTGCCGTTGACCGTGACCGCCATCGTCTTCGGCCGGGCCTGCGGCAGCGTCTGGGTGGCGAGCACGTGCTCGACCTCGGAGGTGCCGATGCCGAACGCGAGCGCGCCGAACGCGCCGTGGGTGCGAGGTGTGCGAGTCGCCGCAGACGATCGTCATGCCGGGCTGGGTGAGGCCCGAGCTGCGGGCCGACGACGTGCACGATGCCCTGCTCGACGTCGCCGAGCGGGTGCAGGCGGACGCCGAACTCCGCGGCGTTGCTTGCGCAGCGTCTCGACCTGGGTGCGGCTGACACCGGGTCGGCGATCGGCTTGTCCCAGTCGAGCGTCGGGACGTTGTGGTCCTCGGTCGCGAGGGTGAGGTCGGGGCGGCGCACGGCGCGGCCGGCGAGCCGCAGCCCGTCGAAGGCCTGCGGGGTGGTCACCTCGTGGAGGAGGTGCAGGTCGATGTAGAGGAGGTCGGGCTCTCCCGTCGGCGCGTCCGGACGACGTGCTCGTCCCACACCTTCTCGGCCAGGGTCCTTGCCCATGGCGCGATCCTCCTCGACGTTCGTGGTCTGCGCCTGCAGGCGGCCGAGCCGCTAGCACTTGCATCCCATGATCTGAGACGGCAGTATCGCCATATGGACAACACCAGCGGCGTCGGCGTCCTCGACAAGGCCGCCCTCGTGCTCGCCGCCCTCGAGGCCGGACCGGCCACCCTGGCCGGCCTGGTCGCCGGCACCGGCCTGGCCCGACCCACCGCGCACCGGCTCGCGGTCGCGCTCGAGCACCACCGCCTCGTGGCCCGCGACATGCAGGGCCGCTTCGTGCTCGGCCCGCGGCTGGCCGAGCTCTCCGCCGCCGCCGGCGAGGACCGGCTGCTCGCCGCCGCCGGCCCGGTGCTGGCCCGGCTGCGCGACATCACCGGCGAGTCCGCCCAGCTGTGGCGCCGCCAGGGCGAGCACCGCGTCTGCGTCGCCGCCGCCGAGCGGCCCTCCGGCCTGCGCGACACGATCCCGGTCGGCTCGCAGCTGACGATGCGCGCCGGCTCGGCCGCCCAGGTGCTGCTCGCCTGGGAGGACCCCGAGCGGATGCACCGCGGCCTGCAGAACGCCGCCTTCTCCGCCGACCGCGCTCTCCGGCATCCGCCGCCGCGGCTGGGCGCAGTCGGTCGGCGAGCGCGAGCAGGGCGTCGCCTCGGTGTCGGCGCCCGGTCCGCTCCCCCGGCGGCAAGGTCATCGCCGCCGTCTCGGTCTCCGGCCCGCTCGAGCGGCTCTCCCGCCAGCCCGGCCGGATGCACGCCCCCGCCGTGCTCGCCGCCGCCGAGCGGCTGTCGGAGTCGCTGCGCCGCGCCGCCGCGGAGTAGGGCGCCTGGCATCCCCCGACGCCCCGGGACGTCATACCAAGCGGCCGCCCCGACGCTCGCTTCGTATGACGCCAACCCCGACGCCCCGGGACGCCCCACGACGTCATGCGAACCGGCCGCCCCAGCGCACGCTCCGGATGACGTCAGCCACGTCGCCCCGGGCGGATAGCTCGGCACGCCCACGGGCTGCGATGGCGGGCGCGGCCTCTCAGAACAGGGCGTCCTGCTCCAGCTCGAGCAGCGTCTGCTTGCGCTCCAGCGCCGCCGGCGTAGCCGGTGAGGCGTGCCGTCGGCGCCGATGACGCGGTGGCACGGGATGACGATCGGGATCGGGTTGCGGCCGTTGGCCAGCCCGACCGCGCGGCGACGCGGCGTTGGTCATGCCGAGCCGGTGCGCGATCTGCGCCGTACGACGCGGTCTCGCCGTAGCCGATCGCCCGCAGCTGCTCCCACACCGGCTGCTGGAACGGCGGTGCCCTCGGGGGCCAGCGGCAGGTCGAACTCCTTGCGGTCGCGGGCGAAGTAGGCCGTCAGCTGGCGACCGCCGCTCGCGAGCACCGGGCTGTCGTCCGCGCGCTCCCCGCGCGGTCGGCCGTCGGGCGCGGGCCCGAACGGCGAGAACTCGATCGCGGTGATCGCGCCGTTGTGCTCGACGATGCGCAGCTCGCCGATCGGTGAGTCCATCACGGTCCACATGTCAGTCCTCCTCGGAGGGGTGGTCGTCGTGGCCGACGATCTGGTGCCACAGGTGCAGCAGGGCGTAGGAGCGCCACGGCCGCCAGCGGTCGGCGATCGCGGCCGCCTCGGCCGGGTCCTGCCCCAGCCGGGCGAGCACGGCACGCGTGCCGAGGTCGGTCGGCAGGAAGACGTCGGGGTCGCCGAGGCCGCGCATCGCGACGTAGTCGGCTGTCCAGGGGCCGATGCCCGGCAGCGCCAGCAGGGTCTCGCGTACGTCGTCGCGGTCGGCGCCCCGGTCGAGCGCGAGCGTGCCGTCGGCCAGCGCCGTGGCCAGCGCGACCAGCGCCCGGCCACGGGCCCGCGGCATCGGCAGGTCCCCGGGGTCGACGACGGCCAGGGTCTCGGCATCCGGGAAGAGGTGGGTGAGCCCGGCGACGCCGGCCTCGACGCGCCGGCCGTGCGTCGCGACGAGCCGCCCACCGACCGTGCGGGCCGCCGCCACGCTGACCTGCTGGCCGATCACGGCTCGCACGGCGAGCTCGTGGCCGTCGACGTGTCCTGGGACTCGCAGGCCGGGGTGCCGACGACGGAGCGGCCCGAGCACCGGGTCGCCGACGAAGGCGTCGGACACCGCCACGGGATCGCAGTCGGCGTCGAGCAGCCGGCGCACCCGCTCGACGGCCGCAGCGGTGTCGCGCAGGTCGGCCAGCCGGAAGGTGGCGGGCACGAACGCGGTCGCGGGCTCGGCCGGATGGTCGGCGAGGGTCAGCTCGCACGGTGCCGGGCCCGTGCGGCAGGTCGAGGGTGCGGGCGTAGGTGCCGCCCGCGAGGTCGGCGACCTCGACCCCGGGCACCAGGTGGGCGTGCAGGAAGTCGAGCAGCGCGCCGCCGGCGAACGGCGTGCGGACGGCGAGCCGCAGCTCCAGCGCCCCGGCATCGGGGCGTCCGCTCCCACGGCGGCCACGCAGCTCGGTCGGCGTGGCGGCGTAGACCTCGCGGACGGTGTCGTTGAACTGGCGCACGCTCGCGAAGCCGGCCGCGAAGGCGACGTCGGCGAACGGCGAGGTCGGTCGTCTCGATCAGCACCCGCGCGGTCTGCGCCCGACGGGCTCGGGCCAGCGCGAGCGGCCCGGCGCCGAGCTCGGCGGTCAGCAACCGGGTCAGGTGGCGCGGGGTGTAGCCGACCTGGCGGGCCAGCCCCTCGACCCCCTCGCGATCGACGACGCCGTCGGCGATCAGCCGCATCGCGCGCCCGGCGGCGTCGGCGGCGACGTCCCAGTCGGGGCTGTCCGGGCGTGGCGTCGGGCAGGCAGCGCTTGCAGGCGCGGTAGCCGGCCGCCTGGGCGGCAGCGGCGGTCGGGTGGAACGTGACGTTGGCGAAGGCCGGCGTGCGCGCCGGGCAGGACGGCCGGCAGTAGATGCCGGTGGTGCGCACGGCGGTGTAGAAGACCCCGTCGAACCGGCGGTCCCGCGACTTGACGGCGCGGTAGCAGGACTCCGCGTCGAGCCGGCCCACGCCCACGGGCCCGGACCGGGCCTGCGGCTCGCGTCGGGCCGGGCGGGTGTTCGTCATGGGGACCATCCTGACGCATGCGACCGACCGACTCTGGCGGGAATCAGACACGGCCGTGCGCGTCGCGGACCGGAGGACGACCGGCGGCACGGTCCCGGGACCCGAAGGTGCACGACACGCCAAGGGCGCCCTCAGAGCCCGGGGTGGGCGTCGACACGGCCGGAGCGGACGGCGCGGACGAGAGCCTCGTAGTCGCGTTCGTTCTGGTCGGCGTAGGCCCGGGCGAAGTCCACGACCGCGCGGTCGAAGACGTCACCCTTGCCCAGATAGGCCGCGATCGCGATCCGGTCCCCGGAGCGGGCGTGGGCACGGGCGAGCGTCGCGCTGCAGAGACGGGCGTACACGGTCATCGTCGCCACGTTCATCGTGTCGACGTCGGCCGAACCCTTCCAGTCCCGCAGCTGGCGGACGTAGTAGTCGCGGGTCTGCCCGTCCAGCCCGGAGACACGTTGCCAGCCCAGGAAGATGTCACTCGCCGCCTGCATCAGCCGCTGGCCTGCCACCACCCGCTGGCCGTGGTTCGCGGTGCTGCTCGGGCCGAGGAAGCGCTCCAGGACGGACGCCTGGGCCTCCTTGGCCTGGAGGAACAGGGGGTCCTTGTCGTCGCGGCCCACCAGCAACAGGATCCAGGCGCGGGTCCCGACACTGCCGACCCCCACCACCTTGCGGGCGGCGTGGACGTACTCGAAGCCGTCCAGCAGCACCCGCCGATCGCTCTCCAGCGACTGGCGGTACGACGAGATGAGCGCGCGCAGCTCCGCACCGATGTCCATCTCACTGCCCGAGACGGCCGGCAGGTCCTCGATCGGGACGATCAGCGGAGGGTTCGCGACGATTCGTCGGCGCCCCGAGACCTCGGCGGTCAGCTTCGAGAACGCCTGGAGGCTGTCGCGCGTCCTGGCCTTGGCCACGTTCTTCCTGACCCGGGAGTCCTGCTTCTTCGTCAGGCTGGGCTTCAGCTGCTCGAGGAGTCGGTCGATCTCGACGTGGGCGTACCAGACGTCGAGGTGGCGGCTGGCGGCCGCCTGCACCATCCGGGCTCGGTACTCCGACACACCGGCCCGGACGATCGCCGCACGGTCGGCGTGGTCGAAGCCGCGCTCGCGACCGGCGACCTCGAAGCTCGCCGACAGCCGCTTCACATCCCACTCCCACGGCCCGGGCAGCGTCTCGTCGAAGTCGTTGATGTCGAACATCGTCTGCCGCTCGGGCGAGGCGAACACCCCGAAGTTCGACAGATGCGCGTCACCGCAGATCTGAGAGTGGAGACCCGAGGCCGGCGTCACCGCGAGGTCGGCGGCCATGAGGAGTGCCGCCCCTCGGAAGAAGGTGAACGGCGAGACCAGCATCCTGCCGTAGCGGACAGGCACCAGCTCCGGAATGCGGCTCGTGGCCTGACTCTCCAGGAGCCCCACCGGATCGGGGCGGTCGGCAGGGGGCTCCCACCGCCGGTGCGCCGAACGGGGAGCACCGCTGCGCGCGGCCACACCCTGGGCATGTCGCTCCTCGGGGGACTGTCGGAGGCCCGTTCGCGGGGGTGAGGTCGCCGGCGTGAGGTTCATGCCTTCTCCCTGGTGTGGTCGTCCTCGTCACGGGCCCCCGGGGCGTCGCTCCGTCGCCGCTCCCACAACACCTGCGAGATCTCGGCCGACAGCAGGAGCAGATAGACGGCCGTGTACAGGAAGGCGAGCAGACCGAAGACCGCACCGAGGGCGCCGTAGAGCGCCGAGCCACGGGCAACCACCCAGTCGACGTAGAGCGCACCAAGCCAATTGATCATGAGCCAGCCAACGGTAGCCACCACGGCGCCCGGCACGTGATCACGCCAGGACAGTGGGCAGGGCGGAGTCAGGAACCGGAACGCCAGGATGAAGAACCCGATCCCCCCGACCAGCACAGCGACGTAGGCCACGGCCTCGACGACCAGGCTGCCGATCCCGGACCTGACGAGGCCCGAGACACTCCCCGGCAGTGCGAGCACGATCAGCAGTCCCGCGAACATCGGGAGGGCGACCACCATCCCCCGGAAGCGGCCGACGATCAGACCACTCCAGGGAGTTCCGAAGATGACGCCGAGCGCATGCCGCAGCCGCGCGACGAACCCGGAGGCCGCCCAGATGACTCCAGGAATCGCGATCAGGCCCACGGTGACTCTGCCCTCGACCACTGAGTCGACCAGCGAGGTCGCCACCGCCTCCAGTCCCGGAATCAGGTCGAGGAGGCCAGTGATGACGTCCTCTTGCCTGCCAGGATCGGCGATCAAGAACCCGACCACGGAGGCGGCGAGCAACAGGAGCGGAGGCAGCGAGAGGAACGCCCCGTAGGTGAGCGCCCCCGCGTGCGTCGACAGCTCGTCGCGCTGGTACCTGGCGACGATCACCCGGGCAGCGCCGATGGTGACTCGACGCGAGGCGGGTAGCCGGGAGTCGACCCGGTCGACCACGCCGACGAGCCATCGGGTGGACGGCTGATCCGCCGAGCCGGTGCCGTTCTCGCGTTCCTCCATGGGTGAAGTCTCCACCGGGGCCCTCGCGACGGGGCAGGGGGGCTCTCACCGTCATGGCGCCTCGTCGGGCTTCGAGCTCGTCGCCTTCGAGATCGGCCAGACGACGGAGGCGGCAGGCGGATGATTGGCCAGGACCCGTGGGCCGCGCAGGAGGTTGCTGCCCAGCGCCACCCCGATGGCACGCCGAGTGGCGCCGACGGAAGGTCGTCCAGCAGATGCTCGGCCACGCCTCGGCCACCATGACCTTGGACACCTACGGGCACCTGTTCGAGGACCGCCTGGACGAGGTCGGGGACGCCCTGGATCGAGCACGCGAGGCGGCGCGGCAGCGACCGCTTCTCGGAGTGGTACCCCCGACCGGATTCGAACCGGCGCTACCGCCTTGAGAGAGGGACCGAGGGGTCAGCGGACGACGTCGGAAATCGATGAAACCCGAGGTCAGAGGCACCATCGACGATCGGCAGCTATTGGTCATTTCGGGCTGTTTCTGGCCCTCGTGTTGCCCCAGTGTTGCCCGAGAGCCAGATCGGTAGCCTCAAACTCTATAGTGAATACTGCTATGCTTGCCTCATGACGAGTCGGAGTGAGGTTCTGCGCGAGGTGATGCTCGAGACGGGCACCACGCAGTCCGACCTGTCCCGGCTCAGCGGCGTACGCCAGCCGAGCATCAGCGGCTTTCTCTCCGGCAAGGTCGACCTCAGCGACAACCAGCTCGACCGGCTGCTGTCGTGCATGGGCCGCCGGCTCGAGGTCGTACGCCGTCCGGTGATCCCCACGCTGACTCGCTCCGAACGGCGATCGTGGCAGCTCCACCGGCGGCTCTCGACCCTCCTGAACCCTGACAGCTTCAACGAGTGGCGACCCAGGATCGAGCGCAACCTGGACCGCCTCGGAGACGGGGTGACGGGCCAGCCGCATGAGCGCAACCTGCAGCGGTGGCGTGAGCTGGTCGACCGCGGTGACCTCCCCGGGCTGCACCGCGTCCTGACGGGCCTCGATCGAGACTCGATCGAGATGCGCGAGGTCTCCCCCATGTCTGGCCTGCTCCCCGACGAACAGCGTCGCGAGATCCTCCAGCTGGCTGGCTGATGCGGCGAGACCAACTGGAGCACGCCATCCGCACGGCCTGCCAGATCATCCAACAGCCCGAGGTCATCGTGGTCGGCTCACAGGCCATCCTCGGCACCTACGACGAATCCCAGCTCCCCGCCGCGGCCACCATGTCCATCGAGGTCGACATCCTCCCAATCGCAGACACGCACGACGAGGCCGCCCGGCTGGCCGACCTCATCGAGGGCGTGGCCGGCGAGCTCTCTCCCTTCGAGGAGCTGCACGGCTTCAGCATCGACGGGGTCGACCTCCAGACCGCAGTGCTGCCCGACGGCTGGCGCGATCGACTGGTCAAAGTTCAGAACGCCAACACCGCAGCCCCAGACGGCCAGCCCCGATTCACCGGCCTCTGCCTCGACAAGGAAGACCTGTGCGCCGCCAAGCTCGTCGCCTTCCGCGAGAAGGACCGCAACTTCGTCGCCGCGCTGATCGAGGCCGGCCTCGTCGACTCCGACGTCATCGTCGCGCGACTCTCCGCTGTTTCAAGCGAACACACGCCCGCGGTCGAACAAGCACTCGGCTGGCTGGCCGCGCGACGCTAAGCCGCCACTGCCCGGCTACCGCAAGACCCGCCGGCCAACCGACAGAGGGGTGCCGGATCCGCCCGGCCGGGGGCAGCAACCGGGCTGTCCCGCAAGCCGATCGGCACACGGAGCGTGCCACAGAGGGATCGCGATTCAGCGGACGTTGCCCAGTCCATCACCTTGCGGAAGTGCCTGCACATTGCATGCCAAGCATCTATTCGCATACACTGGCCGGCATGCCATTGGTTCAGGTTCGTGACGTGTCCGAGTCCACGCTCAACGCCCTCAAGGCGCGTGCCGCCGAGAACGGGCTGACACTGACCGCCTACCTCCGCGCCGAACTGGACCGGCTGGCTGCTCGACCCACGAACGCCGAGATCGTCGACCGCCTCGCGCGACGCGAACGTGCTGGTGGGCCGTCACTGGCTGACACCGTGGCCGAGATCCGCCGGACACGCGAAGCTTCGTGATCGTCATCGAGGCCTCGGCCATGGTCGACGTCCTCGTGGACCAGCCAGCCGACCCGGCGTTGCTAGCAGTCGTCGCAGACTCTGAGCTGCACGCGCCGGCTCTGCTCGACTACGAAGTCGCGAGCGCATTGCGCGGTCACGCAATGGCCGGACTTCTCTCCGAGCAGCGGATGAATGATGCCGTGGACGACTTCTGCGCGCTCCGCATCGAGCGCTACCCGCTCGCCATGATGATGCGCAATGTCCTGGATCTGAAGGACAACTACACAGTCTATGACGCGGCGTACATCGTGCTGGCCGAAGCCTTGAACGTGCCGTTGGTGACTGCGGACACCAAACTGACCGGCGCAAGCAGGCTCGGAATCGACGTCCAAGTCCTCCGCCAGTCCCCATAGGCGGAACCGTTGTCGGGACGCAGATCCCCGCGGTCGGCCTCGATGGAGCTCCGCTGGCCGGCGTCCCGCGAAGGTGTCGGTTGCGGGACGCCGACCACACGCCGAGTCAGCGTCGTGCCGAGGCGTCAGCGAGTTCTGCCTTCGCAGCTGTGCGCTGCCGCTCGATCGCCCGGTAGACGGTGGACCGTCCGACGCTGAAGAGTTCGGCGACCTCGAGGGTGCTGTACTCGCCGCTGTGCACCAACGAGACCAGGTGCGCTTCCTGCTTGCGGCTGAGCTTGGGCTGCTTGCCTTTCAGTCGGCCCTTCGCCTTCGCGACCTTCATCCCCTCGACTGTGCGGAGCCGGATCAGGTCGGACTCGAACTCGGCCACCATGGCGAGGACGTTGAATAGCAGCCGTCCGACGGCGTCGGTGGGGTCGTAGACCGAGCCACCGAGGCTGAGGCTGATCTCCCTTGTGGTCAGTTCGTCGGCGATCGCCCGAGCGTCGGGCAGCGATCAGGCCAAACGGTCGAGCTTCGTGACCACGAGCGTGTCTCCTGCGCGGCAGGCGGCGAGTGCCTCACGAAGTCCAGGCCGTTCGCGGTTGGTGCCGGTCAGGCCATGGTCGACGTAGATGCGCTCGACATCGACGCCGAGGGCAAGGAGACCGTCGCGTTGAGCGGTGAGGTCTTGCTGATCGGTGGAGCATCGGGCGTACCCGACAAGCAGGGCGTTCATGGCGCACCTCAAAGGGTTGGCCCGGCCGGGCCACCGGCTGTGGTCCGGCTCGAGCATCGGGCAATGTCCCGATCGCACCAGTCAGCACTCAGCACGCCTCCTGGTGCAAGGCCGCCAGGTACGCGACCGCCTCGGCCGCGTATCCCACTCGTGGCCGCCATCGACGCCCAGTGCTCCGGGGTGGCTCAGACTATGGGCGGGGTCGCGTCCCACGGATTCAGGCACGAGACGCCGAGGGGTTCGAAGTGTTTGGTGTTGCGCGTCGCGATGGTCATTCCGGCAGCTTCCGCGACGGCGGCGATGAGGGCGTCGTCGAAGGGTGCGTGCTCAGGAACCCGATAGGCCGCGAGGATCCGGGCCGCCGACAAGTCGAACGGCAGCACCCGATCGGCAAAGGTGGTCAGGACATTCTCCTCGAGCCAGCGACGCAGGACGGCTCCTTGCTCGGCGTCGGATCGCTCCTTGGCAATCACTCCACGCTCGATCTCCGCGATGGTGAATGCTGAGACGAACTGGTCACCGACGGGAACCGATGCTGCCCAGACCTCGACGGGTCGGTGACGTCCTCGGACCCGCAGCGCGGACACCACGTTAGTGTCCAAGAGGTACTTCACAGCTGTGCCGAGCGTGCCGTCAGGCCAAGGCGCTCGGGTTCGAAGTCGATGTCGGCACCTTCGTCGGTGCTCAAGAGATCAACGATGGTGATGGGCTCGCCCTCCAGAGCCTTGGTGAGCACGTCGCGCGCCTCCGCCTCGACCGACCGGTGACGCTGCTTGGCACGCGCGCGAAGCGCGGCCTTGGTCCCGGCGGGCAGGTTGCGAATCAGGATCTGTTCCATCGTGACCACCTCCGATATCACGTCAACGATATCACCTTGGCTGCCTGCGCCACGACAACTCAGCACGCCCTCTCAGGGCGACCCCCCGCGGCGGCACCCTTCGGCTCCGGGTCAATCACCGGATGCCGATGGGCTCGCGGAGCGACCCGGTGCGGGATCCTCCACTGGCGTGGTCAGGTCCTTATCGGCTGGCGCCGCCAAGGATCTGAGGGCGAGGCTCGAGTTGCCTCTTCCTCTGGATCGAGGTCAAGAAGTTCCTCTACGGTTGGATCGAGATCGAGCACGTGTCCAAGGCCTACGACCATGAACTGCTCGGCATCGTTTACGTCATCCTCGCCGCAAACGACACACCAGTCACCGTCCGGACGGCCTACGTACCGGACCGGTCTCGTCCGATCCAGGATATGAACGCAAACATATGTCTTGCGATTACGTCTCATCTCTCGCCGGCCTAGCCAGCCGCTACCCGAAGAACGCATGCTGCAATCACTCCCAAAGTGCTCTCGAGCCCTTCTGTCGATTGCAGGTTCGACAGAGCGACCAGATGTTTCTGATCGACCTGCCCCCGCCTCGGCTGTAGGGCCAAATATGATCAAATTCCCGCGAGTTCGGAAAACCAGACTTGGTGGTCATGGGGGTATCGCAGATCCGACATCGCAAGACGCCTTGGGAGTCGGTGGCCGCTTCGTCGGAGGTCGTCTTGACTTCCTTGGTCGGGTATCTTGATTCGCCTGCGGTCGCGTCCCCTGCGCTGTCGGCTTCGTTCATGCACAAGTGTTGTGCGATGGCGATGATTGCGATTGCGACGGCGATGCCGGCGATGACGCCGGCGATTATCCATCCGGCTGTGATTGCGCTGACTCCCAGGATGGTAGCCCCCCCTGCTCCTCCACCGGCGAATGCGAACCCAGCCCCTCCGCCTCCTGCTGCAGCGAGCATTGTCAAGAGAGCGCTTGCCATTCCTGCGTTGTTGACGCCTTGGTTCCAGGAGTCTTGGTAGGTGTCGAGGCCGAGGGGGTCCCAGGTGTTGAGGGGGTTGTTGTCGCCGTAGGCGTAGGGGGTGCCGGTGAGGGGGAGGAGGGGGTCTGGGGTGGTGAATTGTCCGGTAGCGGGGTCGTAGTAGCGGTTGATGAGGTAGGTGTAGCCGGTTTCGGTGTCAGTGTGGCCGGCGCCGTAAAGAAGAGTGGTGTTGGCGGTGCCGCCGGTCTTTCTAGTGGAGACGCCGTAAGGGGTGTGGGTGTAGACGGCGGTGGTGGTGCCGGTCTGGTTGGTAAGAAGGCGGGTGTCTCCATGTTGGTCGTGGGTGTAGTAAGTGGGGTTGGTGTTGTCGGTGCCGATTTGTTCGATGGGGAGGCCGTCGGGGCCGTAGATGTAGTCGAGGTTGCCTTCGCTGATGAGGAGCGGGAGGCCGTCGGCGAGGCTGTAGTGGTACTTCGTGGTGACTCCGCCAGTGGTGCGGGTGAGACGGAGGTTGTCCCCGTCGTAGCCGTAGCTGTAGGCGGTCGCCGTGCCGCCGGCGGGGGTGACGGTGGCTTGGGTCATCCGGTTCGCGCCGTCGTAGACGGAGTTGATGACCTTGCCGCTGCCTGAGGTAAAGGTGGTGGAGGTGAGGTTGCCGTTGGTGTAGCCGTAGGCACGGGTCTTGTTGCCGTCGATCTGGGTGGCGAGCCGGCCTGATCCGTTGGTTTGGAAGGTCTGGGTGGGGCCGGCTAGGGCTGTGAGGTGGTTGCCGGTGTCGAAGGTGTAGGAGCCGCCGGCGGCGGTCTTCATCCGCCAGGCGTCGTCGTAGGCGTAGTTGATGCTGGTTTGTGCGGTGTCGCCGGTGCCGGCTTCGCTGGTCACGAGCCCGAAGTTGTTGCGTCCCCAGGTCAGGGAGGCTTTGGTGGCGCCGGTGCTGGTCTTGACGGTGTTGGTCAGCATCCCGCCGAGCTGGTCGCGGGTGATGGTGGCGGACAGCGTGTTGGGGTAGTTGATCTTGGCGATGTCGCCGTCGGGGAAGAGGTCGAAGATGGTCTGGTGGCCGGCGCCGTCGTCGACCTTCCAGAACCGGCCGGCGCCGTCGTAGCTGCGGGTGACGACCCGGGTCGAGGGGTAGGTGATGGTCCTGAGGCGGTTGCTGGTGTCCCAGCTGTAGCCGACGGTGCCGTTGCTGTTGGTGACCTGGGTCAGCAGACCGGCGTCGTCGTAGCCGTAGCTGGTGGACCCGGTGCCGTCGGTCATCGAGGTCCGTACGCCGTCGGCGCGGTAGTCGTAGGTGACCGGAGTGGTGCCGGCGACCGAGGAGGTGATCGACTTCAGTAGCCCGTCGGCGTAGTAGTCCGCGGTCAGCGTCCGGCTTCCCCACAACGTGACGGTGGCGGGGCGCCCGTCGAGTCGGTAGGTGGCCCGTTGGGACAGGTTCCCGGGGGTGGTCTGCCGGTTCAGCTGGCCGCGGGCGGTGTAGTAAGAGGTGGTGACCTTCCCCGCGTGGTCGGTCACGGTGGCACACGACACCGCCAGCGGCTCGTCGGCTGCCGCACAGGGCGGGGTGGTGCCGGACTTGTAGGCGTCTTGGGCGTCGTAGAGGTACTTCGTGGTCATCGCCGCCGTGGTCCCGACGGCCTCGGTGACCTGGGTCGGCCGGTGCGCGAGATCGTAGCTGATGGACTGGGTGCCGCGGGCGTTGCTGACGTCAGTCAGGTTGGCGTCGTTGTCGTAGCCGAAGGTGGTGCGTCCGGCCTTGGCGTTGGTGTACGCGGAGACCAGGTCGCTGGTCGTCTGGTACTCGATCCGTTCGGCACCGGTGGGCCAGGTGGTGGGCGTGGGGGTGGTCGGGCAGACCACCCCGGCGGCGTCCTGGGTGGGTGAGACGGTGCAGTACACCCTCGACAAGGTGTCGTAGGCCGCCTGAGCGGTGAGGGTGACCCCGGCGGTGGGGGTCGCGCGGCTGCGGGTGAGGTTGCCGTAGCTGTCGTAGCTGTAGGTGAACACTCGGCCCTCGGGGTCGGTGACCGTGACCACGTCCTGGGGATGTGCGGGGTCGCGGTCCAGGACGGTGGTGTGGCCGTTGGGGTCGGTGGTCGAGGTCAGGTTCCCGTAGGAGTCATACCCCAGCCCGGCGGCACCCAGCGGCAGTGCGCCGCCCCCGGTAGGGCAGGTCACGCCCTGGTTGTGCTGGTAGGCGTTGACCGCGCACACCAGCTGGCCGGTGCTGTTGTAGGCCAGCTCGGTGACCCGGCCCCGCGGGTCGGTGATCGAGGAGATCTCACCCAGGCTCGTGTAGGAGACGGTGGTGACCTGTCCCAGCGGGTCGGTGATCTTCGTGGGCCGATGCAACACCCCGTCGACCTCGAAGCTCGTGGTGGCCTCATCTGGCTTCCCGAGATTGCTGACCACGCTGGTCAGCTCCCCGAGGGTGTAGCTGTACTTGGTCACCGCCCCGTGGTCGTCGGTCACGGTGGTGTAGCCCCCGGACGTGGTCAACGGCGAACCGGAGTAGGCGAACGTCGTGGTCCGCAGCTCCTTGCCCGGGTAGGCAGTGTTGGGCCGGTCCACCTTGATGGTCTGGGTGACCACCCGCGGGATGAAGGACGAGGTGAGTCCGTCATAGTCGTTGATCACCGACCCGCCCTCCCCGGTGACCCGGCTTGTCAGCAGGTGCGGTGGGGCGCCGGGGTAGTCCGGTTCGTACGTGAACGTCGACAGAACGCCGTTGATGTCGCGGGCAGTGGACAGGTCTCCGTCAGCCTCATACCCGTAGGTCTTGGTGCGTCCGGCCGGGTCGGTGACCGTGAGCACCCGCTTGCCCGCGTCCGCGTACGGCTTGTCGAACACGAAGACCAGGGTGCGCAGCGAGGGGTCGGTCACCGTCACCTTCGCGTTCCCGGCCCCAGTGGTGTCGTAGTCCAGATGTGTCTTCTCGGCATTGCGGTCCACGATGTCGGTCAACCGGCCGTCGCTGCCGAAGATCCACGCCATCTGCGACTTCCAGTCCGACAGCTTCCAACCCCCCTGGAAGGGCTCGATCCCCAGGAACTGGCCCTCCTGGGAGGTGAACCCCCCACCCGGCTTCTCGACGAACACCAGCCCTCGACCCGCACCCCGGGTCACCGTCACCCGGGTCAGCGTGCCACCACCCCCGTCGCCGATCGGCTCACTCGCCACCGCCGACTCATACGTACTGGACCAGCCCCACCCGAACCAGCCCTGCTGCTCGGCATACCCAGAGTTGTAGCCACGCTGTAGATGCAGCCCAAACCCTCGCCCGGGCACCGAGACATCGGTAAAGGACTCACTGAACCGCCCAGCCAGCGTGTCCACCGGATCAGCCACCCAGCAGATGAAGCACGGGCCCGGGTCCGGGCACGGGAACGTGTTCGACACCGCGACCGTGCCCTCGGGGTAGTAGGTCAGTGTGGCGTTCGGGAACGACACCACCGCCTGCATCTCGCACGCCGGTGGCTGCGGTGGGAAACCGAACCCGCATGTCGGTTCCCCACCGCCGGTCGGCACCACCACCTGCGGACAATGCTCGCCCGTGGGACGGACCGGGCTGCTCTTCACATCGAACAAGTAGACGACGTGGTGACTCGGCGCGGTCCCGCCGATCGCGTAGTTGGTCTCGATCTTCCGGGGCGCCACGATCTTCACCGACCACGCTGCTGAGGTCAGCGGGGCGGACTGCGCCACCACGTATGGCTGCGCGGCCTGCCATGTGTCAGGCAACGTGGAAGCTGAGACGCCGTCCAGAATGACCGCCACCCAATAGCCGCTGGCGGCACGGGGAGTCACTCGTTGCGTCGAGGTCGACGACTGCTGCGTCTGCGTCACCCGCTGGCTGTACGTCGCGGCAGGGGCATTTGGCTCGTACACCGCCAGGTACTGACCACTCGTCTTCCCCGACGACTCCACCACGAAATCCACCACATGCGTCGACGAGTTGAACCCCGACCCCGCAGCAAACCAGACCGATGGACCCACGGCCGCGGCAGCAGGACGCGCCACCACCCCGGCCGCTCCCGAGGCAGCCACCGACGCGCCACCCCGCCGCACCAGCCCCGCTGCTCCACGCCCCACCAGGGCCACGCTGCGGTGCCGGAGTCTGTCGGCAGCAGCCGCCGACTCGGCAGCATCCGGGGCACTCGGACGTGCCTCCGGCCACCGAGCAGCCGACCCACCAGCCGGCGCCAACGACTCGGCCACCGCCCCCGCCACGCGCGCCTCCGCCGGAGACAACTGCCCCACCACCAACGCCAACGCCACGCCACCCACCACAACCAGCACCCGACGCCGCCACCGCGACAACCGCAACCACCCGTGAAGCAGCACCCCGAGACCTCCCCGTCAGCCAAGACTGCGAGGAACCTACGACCACCCCACCACCCACCACAAGACCCCAAATCCCGACAGCCCAACCTTCACCGCGAGGGGAACCGCTGCCGGGATACCGCACTGCGAGCCTGGCTTCGATGGAGTCTCGCTCGTCGGCGTCCCGCATGGGTCCCGGTTGCGGGACGCCGGCAGGCACGCGTGGTCAGCGTCGCATGGAGGCGTCGGCGAGTTCGGCCTTCGCGGCCAGAGCGTTGCCGCTGGATGGCGCGGTAGACGGTGGAGCGGCCGACGCCGAAGAGCTCGGCGACCTCGAGGGTGCTGTACTCGCCGCTGTGCACCAAGCGAGACCAGGTGCGCTTCTTGCTTGCGGCTGAGCTTGGGCTGCTTGCCCTTCAAGCCGGCCCTTGGCCTTCGCGACCTTCATGCCCTCGACGGTGCGCAGCCGGATCAGGTCGGACTCGAACTCGGCCACCATCGCCAGGACGTTGAAGAGCAGCCGCCCGACGGCGTCGGTCGGGTCGTAGACCGATCCGCCGAGGCTGAGGCTGATCTCTCGGGTGGTGAGTTCGTCGGCGATCGCCCGCGCATCCGGAAGCGAGCGGGCGAGGCGGTCGAGCTTGGTGACCACCAGAGTGTCGCCGGCACGGCACGCGGCGAGGGCTTCGCGCAGCCCGGGACGTTCTCGGTTCGTGCCGGTTAGGCCGTGGTCGACGTAGATGCGTTCTGCTGCGACTCCGAGGCCGAGCAGGGCGTCGCGTTGCGCGGTGAGGTCTTGTTGATCGGTGGAGCATCGGGCGTACCCGACAAGTAGTGCGCTCATGGCGCACCTCCCGAAGGGGACCGGCCCGACCGCACCACCGGATGTGGGACGGCTCGGGCATCGAGCCGAAGCTCGACCCCACCAGCGACCGCTCTGTGGCGCCGGGGTGGCAAGCCCCGCGATCTCGTCGGTGCTAGCGAGCAGCCTGTTTTCGTCATACGATATTGCCATGGTCAGCGAGGAGCAGATCCAGCAGTGGGCGGACGAGGCCGAAGCCGGCTACGACGTCGAGGAGATGAAGCGCCGGGGGCGTGGGCGGCCCGGCCGTGGCGCCGAGCCGATGCAAGTCGTCGCGGTACGCCTCACCGCCGAGGAGCTCGCCGCGGTCGACGCGATCGCCGAGCGCGAGAAGATCTCGCGATCCGAAGCGATCCGCAGGGCCCTGGCCGGCTTCGCGGCGTGAAGGTCCATGACAGCGCACTCAAGCACGGGGTACTCCCAGAAGACGCTGTCCAGGCAGCCGACTGGCCGCTATGGGTCGAACCGCTCGATGAGGAGAGCTGGCCGCACCGCGAACTGCGGCTCGGCTTCGACACCCAGGCGCGCCTGCTCGAGACCGTCGTCTTGATCTTCGAGAGCGGCGACGAGATGGTCATCCACGCCATGCCAGCCCGCAAGCAGTACTGGGAACTCCTCCCCTAAGCCCACGGCTCACATCACCACAAGCCGATCGGCACGCGGACACGAATCGATAGGGAGAAGGCCACTGTTGTTCGGGCGCCGACGCGGCACCCGCAAGCGAAGCGTGCCAGTACTGGAATCGTCACGAGCCTTGGCCGTGGAACGGTGGCTACAACAGGTGTCGACCCCGAATCATGTTTCCCACATGACACGCCATGGGACCGTCGAAAACGGCCCGCATGTGTGTCTGCGCCACGGTCAGCAGCCGAAAGTCTGTCTTGCCATGCGCGAAGTCGTGAAACCGAGACTCAAGGTTGGACGTAAATGGTGTCTCCGATCCGGTTGCGGACCCGGGCGCGAAACTTTGGGGGTATCCAGACAGAGATGCAATTCTCGTCCATATGAACACCGATACCTTCTTCCCGCGGATCGCTACCCGCTGCGTAAATGGCTAGGTGGTCATCAGGTGCTAGGTGATACTCGATTCCCATCGGTTCGATGATAACCGTGCCTTGGCCCGAAATTGTGAGTGTCGCCGCTTTCGGCTGAGACGACGCCATCCTGGTCGTTCTCATCGCGAGTTCTTGAGAGTTCGGATGATGTCGTTCATCAGCTTGAGTCTTGCTTTGGCTGTCGTAGTTCCCTTGCCCGTCAAGGACGCGGCCAGGTACACATTCCGCCACGCACGCGCAGCCTGGACGCTCAACCCCCGAATCTTTGCCAGGTCGTCTGCGGATCGACCGATGAGGGCTAGTGCAGCGCCGGCGGCATCTCTGCCGCCCCCCCAAACCTCAGATCCCCAAACACCTCGCGCTGCTGATCCGCCCGGGATCAGCGAGTCAGCCTTAGCCGTGAGCCGGGGTAGACACCATTTTGCTCCCTTGACCGTCCCCCAGATCGCGCCCTTGTAAGCGCCGTATCCTCCGTAGAGGAGGGAGCCGAAGAAGGTGGTCTTTTCGACGGCTCCGTAGAAGCCTGCGTTGTCGTTGATGCCGACGTGTTGGTTGTAGGCGTCGGACCAGCTTTCGACTGGGGAGACGCCGTTGACGATGCCGCCTGCCATTTGGTTGACGGAGGCGGCGCCGGCTTCGCCCCAGTCGCAGAATCCGTCGCGGTCGATGCCGAAGAAGTCGAGGGCGCCGCCGATGGCGTCGGAGGCTTGGCATTCCAGTCCGGTGGGGTCGAGGTTGTTGAGGGGGTTGTTATCGACGTACTGGTATGGGCTGCCGGTGAGGGCGAGCATGGGGTCGGGGCGGGTGAAGCTTCCGGTGGTGGGGTCGTAGTAGCGGTGGAGGAGGTAGATGAGTCCGGTTTCGGGGTCGGTGTAGCCGGTGCCGAAAAGGAGAGGGGTGTCGGCGGTGCCGCTGGTGCGGGTGGACTTGCCGAAGGGTGTGTGTTCGTAGGTGGCGGTGACGGCGCCGGTGGCGTCGGTGAGGACGCGGGTGTCGCCGTGTTGGTCGTGGGTGTAGTAGGTGGCGCCGGCGTTGTTGGCGGTGATGTGCTCGATGGGGCGGCCGTCGGGGCCGTAGATGTAGTCGTAGGTGCCGTCGTTGATGATGCGGGGCACGCTGGTGGACTGGTCATAGGCGATGCCGATGACGGTGTCGTCGATGTACTTCACCCGCCGTAGGTGGTCACCGTCGTACCCGTAGCCCGTGGTGGTAGGGGCGCCGGTGGAGGGGATGGAGGTGGCGGCGGTGAGTTGGTTGTTGCCGTCCCAGTCGTAGGTGTAGCTGGTGCCGCTGCCGGTGGTGACGGTGTTGGCGGTGAGCCTGGTGGCGTTGTAGGTGAAGGTGCGGGTTTGTCCCCCGGAACCGCGCGTGTCGAGGCGTCCGGATCCGTTGGTGTGGTAGGTGAGGGTGGGGCCGCCGATCTTGGTGAGGTGGTTGCCGGTGTCGTAGGTGTAGTTGTTGGTGGTGGCGCCGCCGGCGCGCTTGAGTCTGCCGGTCTTGTCGTACTGGTAGGCGTCGCTGGTGGCGCCGGCACCAGTGACGGTCTCGTCGAGGACGTAGGACTGGAGGTCGCGGCCCCAGGTGAACCCGGTGATGGTGGCGCCGCTGCTGTTCTTGAGGGCTTGGGTGCGGATCCCGCCGAGTCGTCGCGGAGGGTGACGTCGAGCTGGTTGTTGTTGGGGTAGTCGACGCTCTCGATGAGGCCGTCTTCGTCGAGGGTGAAAGTGGTGGTGTTGCCGCCGTTGGGGGCGCCGTCGTTGACGCTGGTGAACCGACCGGCGCCGTCGTAGCCGCGGGTCACCACGCGCCCCGACGGGTAGGTGAGGGTCTTCAGCAGGCCGGTGTCGTCCCAGGAGTAGCCGACCTCGACGGAGGAGAAGTTGTCGATGGAGGTGACCCGGCCGGCGTCGTCGTAGTCGTAGGTGGTTTGTCCGGTGGCGTCGCTCATGGTGTTGCGGAGCCCGTCGAGCCGGTAGGTGTAGCTGACCGTGCTGGTCCCGGCGACCGAGGAGCTGACGTTCTTCAACGACCCGTCGGGGAAGTACCCGTAGGTCAGGGTGCGGTTGCCGAACAGGCTGACGACATCGGGCTGCCCATCGAGGCGGTAGGTGGTCTTGCTGACCGAGTTGCCGGGGATCTTGATCCCGGCGTACTCCCCGCGGGAGGTGATGTAGTGGGTGGTGACCTTGTTCGCGGGGTCGGTGCTGGTCGAGCATTGGACCGCGGTGGGCACTTTGTCGAGCCCGCAGGTGCCGGTGGCGGTGGCGGGGATGTCGTAGGCCATCTCCGTGACCGCGGTCGCGGTGCCGAGGGTCGCGACGGTGTGCTTGGTGATCCGGCCGAACAGGTCGTACTCGTCGGTGGTGGTGCCCTTGGGGTCGTCGGCCGACACGACGTTGTTGTCGGGGTCGTAGCCGTAGGTGGTGGTTGCGCCCTTGGCGTTGACCTTCGTGGCGACGCGTCCTTTGGTGTCGTAGAGGAACCCGTTGGCGCCGGTGTTGAAGGTGGTGGCGGTGGCGGCCGGGCAGCGCACGCCGTCGGCGTAGTGGCGTGGTGAGACGGCGCAGGTCAGCTGTGAGCCGCCGTTGTACCGGGCTTGGCTGGTCAAGGTGACGCCGGCCGAGGGGGTGGCGGTCGTGCCGGCCACGTTGCCGTAGGCGTCGTAGCTGAACCCGGTCACGCGGCCTTCTGCGTCCTGGATCGAGGTGACGTCACCGGGGTGGTTGCCGTCGCCGTGCACATAGGTCGTGGTGTTCCCGAGGGCGTCAACCGACGTGGTGAGGTTGCCGTCGTTGTCGTAGACGAACCCGGACGCACCGGATGGGGTGGGGTTCCCGGCTGCGGGGCAGCGGACCCCGGCGGCGTACTGGACCGCGTCGACGGCGCAGGTGAGCTGGCTCCAGTCGTCGTAGCGGGCCTGGGTGACGGGGTTGGTTTGGGTGGTGTTGTTGGGTGGGGCGGTGGTCTTGGTGACGTTGCCCAGCGCGTCGTACTCGAACAGGGTGTTCTGACCCATGGGGTCGGTGATCTTGGTGGGGAGCAGGTTGGCGGGGTCGCGCACGAAGGTGGTGGTGGCCGCCTGGGCGGGTTGGGTGGAGTCGGTGGTGATCGACTCGATCTGCCCGTTGACGTAGTTGTAGGCCGTGACCGGGTCCAGACTCGCGTTCGCTGTCGCGCCGACCTGGGAGGTGACGGTGGTGGTCCCACCGCCGGGGGTGGCCTGGTTGCCGTTGCCGTAGTCGAAGATGGTGACGGCGGTGTAGCTGCTGGACTTCTTGAGCTCTTGGCGGGTGACCCGGCCTTGGCTGTCGTAGGTGTTGGTGACGCCCCCGCCCTTGCCGCTGGTGCGGGTCAGCATCCGGTTGCCGTTCGCCTGCGTTTGGTAGGTGTAGGTCGACTGGATGCCGTACAGCTCGGTGGCGGTGGTGAGGTTGTTGCTGGTGTAGCTGTAGGTGTTGGTGCGGCCCATCGGGTCGACCACCTGGGTCACGTTGCTCCCCGCTGCTGTGGGGTCGCCGTTGAACGTGAGGACCATGGACCGGCCGGCGTTCTCCTTGGGCAGCGTGACGGTGACGGTCGTGGCGCCCCAGGCCAAAGCGATGGACTCGCCGTTGCGGTCAGTGATCGACGACAACAGACCCTCGTCGTCGAAGGTCCAGGCCATCCGTGCCCGCCAGTCCGTCAGCCGGTAGGTCACCACCCCGCCGGTGGTCTCCTTGACCAGGCCGCCGTAGACGTTCGAGGCCGCCTCGTAGGTGGTCCCGTCGGGTTGGAGGACGAAGAAGTCGCGAGCCCCGGAGCTGTCGACGAAGGTCGCTCCGGTTCCCTCCGACAGGAGCAGGTGGGTTTCGAGGTTGCTGGACCATCCGTTCCCGAACCAGCCTTCAACGTTGGGTCTGGCCGAGGTGTAGCTGCGAACTAGCCCCAGGCCGAGACCCCGGCCGGGCGCCGAGACGTCGACGAAGGAGTCGGTGAACACCCCGCTGGCGGTGTTGATGGGATCGCCGGCCTCGCACACGGGGCAGTCGGTGAGCTGCGATGGCTCGGTCTTGGGACATACCAGCCGTGGGCTGACGGCGAACCGGTCATTGAATGCCGGCGGCTCGTGTGGTCCGAGATGGTTGACCATGGCGACGGTCTGCCCACATGCGAAGGTCCGCCCCGACGGCGGCGGAGGGTCGCACAGGTTGGGGTCCCCCGGGGAGGCCTGGTTGCTGCCGCACCACGAGATCGCCGGGAAATCGGGGTTGGGCGGCGCGAGGTCGTACAGCGTCACGATGGAGCGGCCGAAGAACCCATCTCCGACCTGGCTGCCCCACCGGTAGTTCGTGACCGCCGAGACCGGGTCCAGAAGCTCGACCGACCACGCCGGAGTCGGGACAACCGACGACTCCGCCACCCAGCCGTTGCCGCCTGGCCCGGCTGCCGACCACTCGGCGGGCGGCAGGACGACGTCATGAACCACGGCGACGAACTCACCGGTGCCGCTGGCTTGAGGCACCGCCACCACGGTGTCAGGAGTCTGGGTGATCGTCGTGACCCGGTCGTCGCCGACCGCGTCCTTCTGGTAGATCGAGATCCTCCGCGAGGTCGAGATCCCACAGTCGCTCGCGACCGTGAAGGTGACGACGTCGGTCACAGCCGCCGAGAGGGTGACCGCACAGCCCGCCAACGCCTGCTGGCCGCTGTCCGGGGCCGCCTCTCCGGCCGACGCGCCCCGGTCCACGCTGGTGCTCACCGCGGCCGCGCGAACCCGGCATGCCGGAGCATCGGCAGGCACCAGCCGACGGGTGTTCTCACACGTCAGCGACCCATCGTCGTGCCGTACCTGCCGGTACCCCAGCCGGGTGCCCTTGCCACGCAGCGGCAGAACCGCCTTCCCCGGAACAGGACGATCGGGGAGCCCACCGACGACCACGTCGGGTGGAGATGCAGCCGCGCTAGGAAGCGCTCCCGCTTCGGTCGCCGGCAGCATGGGTGTAGAGCTGGCCGGCGACACCCCCACCGCGAGTGCCACCGCCGCAACAACCAAGCCAATCACCCAGCGACACAGCTCCCCCGACACCGTGCCTCCCACAAGAATCCGGGCCGAAAGCCACCCTCGCCGGGGCGGGCCAGCCACCTGGCACCCGAGTGCCCGCAACCTAACCCGCCGGCCTAGACCAGTCAACGGGCCAGTCCACGCACGATGCCCATTCCCCAATGCCGGGATGGATCCCAGTTGGGGAACCTGCCACGGCGACGTTTGCACGGGAGCCAAGACCACCCGATGTTGTCCCGCAGGGGATGGGCACGCGGAGCGTGCCGGTGCGGGATGGGCACGCGGAGCGTGCCGGTGCGGGATGGGCACGCGGAGCGTGCCGGTGCGGGATGGGCACGCGGAGCGTGCCGGTGCGGGATCCGTACTGGTCACGCGAAAGCGCACGATCGGCCATTGATCCCGGCCGCCCCGTCAACACACTGCGCGCGACCAAGTCGTTCTCCGGGCCGCCGTCCACCCTTGCGATCGGGGTGGTGAGCGGCTTCGTAGCCTTCGGTGAGTCCTTTCGATACGGCTCGGGGCAAGCGCGCCCCAAGTTCACGAGCCAGAGGCACGATTCTGTCTGCGGTGTCGCCTCAACACGATGGCGAAAGTGCATAGGCCGCCGCCCGCAACAAGGGCCGATGCTGCAGCCCAGCGCCGGTGGCTCATCGCCTCGTCACAGGCTGCATCGATCTCGACGCTCTCGTCCCAACCCGGACTGATGACGCTGCCGCATGGCGCCAGTGGGGACGTGACGGGTGCAGTGGCCAAGACCGCCCCGCCGACTACCGTGAGGACGCCGACGACAAGTAGCAGGGTCGACACTGAGAGACGCCTCAACCGTCACTCCCGAGTTTGATGTTGAGGCTGAGGTCGTTGTTGAGAGTGTTGTTGATCGGCGTCCAGATGGCCCGTCTCTTGAACAAGCTAACGTGACTGCCCTTGTGCACGCCGTACGGATGCGACCCCACGTACCAGGGACCCCCACTATCCCCGCCGTCGGTCTCGTGATTGTTCATCTCGACGAGATTGCAGAAATCGCCCACACAGATCGTCGGGTTGCGGACGGTGTCGCAATGGTTGCCGGTAGTTCGGCCGAAGAAACAGATCGACTGGTCATCGGTGGCACTCCCGTAAGGGGCATCGATGTCGCGGTAATTGCCGACCCCATAGTAGAACTCATGGCCGACCGCCTCGGTGCTCTTTCGATACTCGATGTCACCGCTCGACTTGGGAACCGACGCCACATAGGTCAACACGTCGCGCCCCGAGTAGTAGTAGTGACCGGAACAGTGGGCAGCCGTTACGAGCCCCTCGCTGCTGCCATTGGTCTTCTTCACCGGCCATCCCGAGGTACAGGTCAGACTCCCGTATCCGCCGAGTTCGAAGTTGAGGATTGCTCCACCCCGGATAGTCTCATCAACCTCAGGCCCACCCGAAGTGAGCACCTCGACCACTACGCCGGGAGGGAACTTGACTCGACTCGCCTCGTCCAAGGCGACCTCGGCCGCCGCGGCGGCCGGAGCCGTTCGTAGGCCTTCTCCTGGTGGCGGTAGGGAGGAAAGGGCAGGGGGATGGCCGGGAACCAGTCCTGGCGGCGCCCCTTCACCAGCCGCTGCCGATCGGCCAGGAAGCGATCGATCAGCCCCTTGAATCCAGGCGTGGTGGGGTGGAAGGCGGTCTGCAGGGCATCGCGGGCGACCTGCTCCAGCTCTGAAGCGACGACAGAGGGGAGCAAGTCGCTGGACCCAGCTGCTGGGACAGGCCAAGCGAGATCGCCGGTCTGCCAAGCGGTTTGAACGATTCACCAACGGGGTTGATGGCCCCAGCTGCACCACTGGCGCTAGGAGCTGCCGAAGGGCTGGACGAACCAGCCGGCTGCTCCCATAATGGGAGGACCCTGCTTTGCGACGTGCGCATCATCGCCAAGCGGACGCTTGTGCAGTTCTGGGAATCAGGCCATGGCGATGCCGAACAACCACTCAAGTCCTGGCATGCCTTTGCCAAGGCGGCCAGTTGGAGTGAACCTGCTGAAATCAAGGCCATGTTCTCGACGGCCAGCTTCCTCGCCAACAATCGGGTGGTGTTCAACATCAGCGGTAACAAGTATCGGCTTGTTGTCAAAGTTGAGTATCACCTGAAGGCGATCTACATCCGCTTCATCGGCACCCATGCCGACTACAACAAGATTGACGCTTCAACGATATGACAACCGCACTCCATCCCATCAGCCCCATTCGCACCGAGTCCGACTATGAGCATGCCCTTCATGAAATTGACCTCTACCTGGATGCAGACGAGGGAAGTCCTGAGTTTGAGAGGTTGGAGCTTCTTTCGATCCTGATTGACGACTACGAAGCAAAGCACCACGACATCGGACCGCCCGACCCGATTGCCGCGATTCAATTCGCCCTTGAACAACGAGGATTGAGCCGTAAAGCCCTGGAAGACGTCATCGGCAGCAGCGGCCGCATTTCCGAGGTGATGAGCAGGCGGCGGCCGCTCACGTTGCCAATGATCCGCAAGCTCATCGCCAAGTTCAACATTCCTGCCGAAGTCCTCATCCGCAATTCCGACGATTCACCTGCAAAGAAAAGAGGCTTGGCTGCGACTTCCAAAGGACGCAGATATACGAAGATTCGAGTCACTCGGTCCAAGGCTCGAGTTGCAGCAAGCTGATCTCACGGGGTTTGTCCAGCAGCTGTCGAACCGTGGCGTCGTAGGCGGCGTTCATGGCGTGGCCACCAGATCCAGCCGGGCCGCCAGGCGCGCCACCTTGATGCGGTTCAGATGGCCCAGCAGCTCATCCAGCACGGGCTCCCGCAGGTTGCGGGTGCTTTCCACCAGGTGCCGTACCTCTTCGAGGCCTTCAAAACTGCCCGTTTCACTGAGCAGCTCCAGCAGGGCCCGCTCCGGGGTGGACACCAGCAGATCAGGCCGGCCAGCGGGAAGGGGGGCCAGCCCAAGCCCTACGGGCATGGCGGGATCAAAGATGTGGGCAACGCGATAGCGCACGGAGAAGCGTTCGCTGAGCCAGGCCAGGGCCGTCCTGGCCGCCACAGCAGACCCGGCAGCTGCTGCGCCGGAAGGCCAGACAGGCGTCGCGGTTCAGCTCGTCACCGGGGAGGCTGTAGGCCCCGCGCCCCAGGCGCTGCAACCAGCCAGAGCGCACAAGAGCCGAGGCGTGCTTGGCGGTGATGCCGTGGGCCGCCAGCAGCTCCAGCCCTAAGGGGCCACCGCGGGGGAGCTGCGCCAGGGCCTCCTTGAATGAAAAACGCGCCACACTTCGCTTCATGGCAGAACTGGTGCATGATTTTCATGCAAGCTGCGTGGTTGGGGCCTGGCCGCCGCTGAGGTGGGTGGGCGATGAATCAAGGCCCCGGCCACCGCCCCTCCACCAGAAACCGCTCCCTGGGGAACTCTCCCGTCAGCCCCCCGCCAAAGGACACGGCCGTCACCCCCTCGGCGGTGATCTCCAGGCTCCAGTCCTGGAAGTCGAACGGTGTGCTGGTGAAGGCATAGGGAGTGAGCACCCCCACGACCGGCGGGGTCTGGGGTGAGCGGGCCGACGGCACCTCGAACGCCTGGACGCTCCGCTCCCGCATGGCATCGCCGCAGCGCTGACTGGCGGCGTAGCTGCAGGGATCGGTCGTCGCAGCAAGGGCTTTGGGGCTCAGCTGCTTCTGCAAGGCCAGGCCACGCTGAGCCGAGATCTCCACGGCAAAGGCGGTCTGTTGCCGTTGGATTCGGGCACCCGCTGGCAGCGGTGAGCCTTCCAACAGGCGCAGCGCATGGAAGGCCCGCTCCGCCAAGGCCGTTTCCAGCGCCCGGGCGCCATAGAAGAGATGGCGCTGATGGAGCCGTCCAAAGCGCGATCCGCTGGCAAGGGGCGGGTAGCGAAAGGGGGTGAGCAGCAGCAAGTGGGTGGGGAGCGGGCGCCCTTCTTCGGCTTCGGGCCAATCGCTCGGGATCGGCGGCTTGACGCCTTCGATCAGTTGCTCCAACCGCGCCTGCTCCAGCAGACCATCCACCAGATCGGCCGTTCCGGTTTCGCCCTGGTGATCCACGATGCGCAGCACCGCACCAGAGAGAGCAACGAAGGGGGCCTCGCTGCAGTCAGCCGCGGAGGGCATCGAGGTAGTTGGCAACGCGGGTGAGCCCTTCGATCCGCGGCAGCAGCAGACGGGGCGGCTGCTCGCCGAGGTGGTGATTGGGCTGCTCGATCCAGTGGCGCATCAGGGCCTGATCACCTCCGCACAGGGCATGGAGGCTGCGGTAGACCCGCAGAAACAGCAGGGCCAGCTCGCCTTCCTTGGTGGCGGGATCCAGGCCGGTGCGGTCGATGCTGGTGCGGTGCTTGCCCACCACGGCAGTCAACTCGTCACGGCTGAGCCCGAGAGCTTGGGCGGCGCGGCCGCAGGCCTCGGCGACCAGCTGGGCATCGGGCTTGGTGAGCGGCTCCAGGGGGAGCGGCGAGAGGGCAGGGGGCATGGCGCGGTCGGACGCCTCAGGGCGTGCTTATGCTCACATCATTGCGCGAAACGAGCACATGCACAACATGGCCTGTTCCGGAATTGGGCCCTAAGGAAGGGTGCTCAGGGTGGTTACGTTTGAGGACAGGGAGATCATCCATAACGCCTTTTTCGATCGGGGGTGCAGCCGTCAGGGCGGATCACCACCTTCTCGATGAGCCCAAGCCTGATTCGGCACCATGAAAATCCAATACTTCCCTGATACCGACACCCTCCACATCGCCCTATCGGAACGGGACAGCGACAGCTCGGAAGCCCTGAGCGAAAATCTGGTGGTGGATTTCGATGGGGAGGGCAAGCCGGTGGCCCTCACCTTGGAGCACTACTCCCAGATCTGCGACACCACGGCCATCGAAACCTTGCTGCCCCTGGTAAGAACCGCACAAC
The DNA here is from genome assembly GCA_963719955.1 of uncultured Actinomycetota bacterium. Lineage (GTDB taxonomy): Bacteria > Actinomycetota > Actinomycetes > Propionibacteriales > Nocardioidaceae > Nocardioides. The sequence continues at coordinate 2,364,823 of CAVRDV010000002.1, forward strand.
CGGCTTGAGTCTGCGGCCAACTGGGCCGGATCTGCCAGAAGGCTGGCCACGGCAGCAGGCAGCCGCTTCGGTTCGATCGCCCACCAGAGCAGCAGCTGGGTGTCGAGGAGCAGGGACTGGGGTTCGGTGGGGGTCACTCCTGCGGGATCAGCCGAACAGGCTGTGGATCTCGCGGGCGAAGTCGGCCTTGAGATCGGCACCTGGGGATCCAGCCCAGCCGCACCTGGCGGCGATGGCCGCCAGGAACGGGCTGTCCATGGGGCCGGGGCCGTCGAGCAGGCGGGAATCAGGAGTTCTCTGTAGGTTCCGCCCATCGTGGCGGTAATAGCGGCCTGGATGGCATCCGTAGCCCGGCGAATCCTGGGCCAGCTCGTAGGCCGTGGCTACGGCGTGGCCATCCAGAGACCGGCGCAGGGGAACGGGTGTCCCCTGATCGAACAGGGCCGCCACGGGAATCCGGGAACCCCGAAACACCCAGGCGCCGCTGACGCGCTGAGGGTCTTGCTCCACGGCGGGGCAATCCGCCCAGTCCAGATCAGTCCCTGTGGTCATGGGTCCAGCCGGCAGCGGACGCCTTCAGGGTCGTCAGGCCGTCTGCTGGCGATCGCGCTCCTGGTCAGACTCTTTTCCAGTGCCAGACCTGCCCCCTCAGGCCAGCTCCAGCCAACCGCGCAGGGCCAGATCCAGCTCGATCAGCAGCTGGGGCTCCAGTTGGCCCACCGCGCCGCCCAGGGCCGCCAGGGGCACCGTGAACAGCTTGTCGACCATCAACTGGGAGGGCTGCTTCAGGCCGTTGCGAGGGGAGGGCAGCACCGGCACCCTCACCAGGGGAGCCTCCACCAGGGTGCTGGTGAGCGGGCAGAGGGTGACGCTCGGATGGGCCTGCAGCCAGCGGTCCGCCTGCACCACCACGGCGGGGCGTGGCTTGCCGGCGTACACCCCCTTGCTGGCGACGGTCACGACCGTGCCGCGGCGGAGCCCAGCGAGGGTCATGCCGTCCAGTCGCACCAGTCGGGCACCTGCTCGCTCCAGTGCTCTGGCTTCCGCTCGGCCAGCCGCAGCGATTGGCGGCGGGCTTCCTCGCCATCCCCGTGGCGCAGCAGGTACTGGGTGATGGCGTCACGCACGCAGGCGCTGCGGCTCTTGCCCAGCTGGCGGGCGAGCTGATCGAGCTGCCGCTCGAGCTCCGGTTCCATCCGCACCCCGATCGCCATGGTGCTGCCCGTTGCACATTCCGTTGAACAGCTTAGGAGAAAGGCCGCGCCGCAGCCACCCAGGCCAGCAGAATCCGGAGGCTTGCCTCCCCGCCATGGGCGCGATCCTGCTCACCGTTCTGACCGTGCTGCTGGGCTATGGCCTGGGCAAAGGCGTTCCCCGGCTGGTGCAGGGCTCGGGCCGCCTGGCGCGCCGTTCCCGCTTCAGCCAGCTGGCCTTCGGGAGCCTGCTGCTGTTGCCCTGGCTGGTGGGGATCGTCCTGGTGGTGCAGATCCCCCTGCGCCCCGTGCTGCTGCTGCCGGCGATCGGCTATGCAGCCGGGATGGGGCTGGGCCGCCGCAAGGTCGGGCTGTAGCCGGCAGCGTTTCTGGATCCCGCGAGGGTCGAAGGCTTCAGAGCGGCGTGTTGCCGGCCACCCAGGTGCCGCCGCCGCCGCTCCATTCCCGTTTCCAGAAGGGGGCGTGGTGCTTGAGATCCTCCAGCAGCTCCGCCACGCAGCGCAACGCCGGGCCGCGGCGATCGGCCGCCACCGCCACCAGCACGATCGCCTCCCCCGGCAGGATCCGCCCCACCCGGTGCGCCACCAGCACCGCACCCACCCCATGGCGTCCGGCGCAGGCCGCGGCGATGGCCTGCAGCTGGGCCTCGGTCATGCCGGGGTAGTGCTCCAGTTCGAGGGCCTCCAGGGGAGCCCCGCTGGCGGTACTGCCGCGTACGCGGCCGATGAAGTGGGCTTCGGCGGCGGGGCAGTCGTCGCCCCCGGCGGCGTGGCGCTGCTGCCAGGCGGCCAGCGCCTCCAGCGGCTGGAAGGGCCCGGTGAGGATCTGCACCTCGATGGGGGCCCCGGCGCTGGTGGCTGCTTCCATGGCTCAGCCTCCGGTGATCGGCGGCAGGAAGGCCACCTCGTCGCCGGGGTGCAACGGCGTGTCTGGTTCGGCGAAGGCGTGGTTGATGGCCACGCGGATGGTGGGCGGCAGGCCAGGGGCGTCGGCTGAGGGGCCTTCGCCCAGGGCCAGCTGCCGCCAGAGATCGGCGGCGGTCGGCGGGGAGCCTTCGAGGGGCAGGGGCAGGCAGCGCTCGGCCCAGCCGGCGCGCTCCCGCAGGGCGGCGAACAGCCGCACCCGCACCATGGCTTCGATGGAGGTTCCCTGGCTGCCCATGGCTTCGCTGGGGGGTCGGCGTCCAGCGTGGCGGATGGCAAGGCCGGTTGCCGCCCCCACCGCGGCTCCCTCAGCGCGGCAGCTGGGATTCCAGCTCCCGCAACCGGTGCTCCAGGGCTTCGATGCGATCGAGATAGGTGAGCGCCAGGGCCATGCCGGGGGTGTTGAGGCCGAAGTCGTCGCGCAGGCGGGCGGCGCGGCGGGCCAGGGTGATGGTGCGGGTGTGGAAGGTCCAGGCGACCTCGTTGCCCCCCGCCACCTGGAACACGCCGAACTGAACCAGCTCCATCACTTCCTGATGGGCCAGCCCCGAGGCGGAGAGCAGCTCCTCGAGCCGCACCGGGCTTTCGTTGTCGTCGGGAATCAGCAGGTCGTCAGCCATCGGTGGGGACTCCTTCGAAATGGGGCCGGGGGTGGAAGGCGGAGGCTTCGGCGAGTTGCCGGTACAGCTGCTGCTCCTGCTCGCCGATCTCAGCGGGCATCACGATCTGAAGCACACCGTAGAGATCGCCCGCTCCCTCGCGCCGATGGGGCAGGCCCTTGCCCGCCAGCCGCAGCTTCTGACCGTTGCGCATGCCCGGCCGCACCGTCACCCGGGCGGTGCCATCGAGGGTGGGAATGGGGATGTCGGCGCCGAGCGCCACCTCCCAGGGGGCGATCGGCAGGTCGAGATAGAGGTCGTGGCCCACGGCCCGGAAGAGGGGATGGGGCTTCAGCTGGATCTGCAGATAGAGATCCCCGGCCGGCCCGCCGCCGATCCCCGCCCCACCGCGACCGGGGACCCGCAGCCGCTCGCCGTCGATCACGCCGCGGGGCACCCGGATCCGGCCCGATCGGCTCTCGCGCTGCATCCGGCCATCGGGCTGCAGGGTCGGCACGCTCAGGTTGAAGCCCACCTCGCTGCCCTGCGCCGCCTGCTCGAGGGTCAGCTCCGTGGCCACCTCCAGATCCTGGCCGCGGATGGGGACATCCACCGAGCGGCGCTGCCACCCCCCAGCCCCCTGGCCGGGGGCTCCGAAGCCCATCTGCTCGAACAGATCGGCCAGGTCCACCCCCTGCGGGCCGCCGTCCCGCCAGAAGCGCGTTTCCCACTCGGGCGGGGGGTGGAACTCCTCGCCCGGGCGGTGCCGGCCGAGTTCGTCGTACGCCTTGCGTTTCTCCGGATCGGAGAGGGTCTGGTAGGCCTCGCTGATCGCCTTGAAGCGTTCCTCGGATCCTTCCTCCTTGGCCACATCGGGGTGGTAGCGCCGGGCCAGCCGTCGGTAGGCCTTCTTGATCTCCTCGCCGCTGGCGTCCCGCTCCACTTCCAGGGCGGCGTAGTAATCCTTGAACTTCATCCCGAAGTGCTCAGCTCAGGGGTGTCATCGCCCCAGGGTGCTCTCGAGAACATGCTTCAGCTTATCGACAGCGCCGTCGACGGCCTCATCGAGCGTCGCCCTCTGATCGCTCGCCGAGACCGGTTGATGGCCGGCAGGCCGGGCCTCCAGCAGGCAGCGTTTGTCCTCACCGCCCGATTTCTGGTCGCTGCTCTGGTCGCTCAGGTGGACCTCCACCCGGGTGATCTGGGCGCTGAAATGACCCAGGCCCCTCCTCACCACCGCTTCCACCTGTTCGCCCAGACGCTCATCCCCCTGGATGTTGCTGTCGGTGTTGATCTGAATCTGCATGGTTCCGTCCTCCTTCACTGATCCTCTTTTTGAGCCTAGGGCGCCGCAGTGGAAACCTTGCCGGGGTCGTCGGTTCGTTGTAACGACCAGTGCCGGTCCTCCCTGGAGGTGACGCGTCACCCCGGCAGAGACGGCGAACGTTTCAGCGATCCATCCGTCCGGATCGGGACGATTCACACCCCGGCCACAGCATGGGCGGCAGAAGGCATTCAACGGCTGCGCCCTCTCCTAAGCCACTGCGCCCGCTCCCATCAGCACGTTCGGGCATCCCAACCGGATGGTGGCGCTGGCGGTGGAGCTCATGCGGCGCGGCCATGTGGCACGAGGAATGACCCGCTGCCGTCCTGGCGGCAGGCATCCAGGTGCTGCTGGTGGATCAGGTGAGCCCGGCCGGGGGCACGGTGGCAGAAAGGCTGGGGCTGCCATTTGTGACCATCGCCAATGCCTTGCCGATCAACCGTGAGCCAGCAGTCCCTCCGTATCCCACGCCCTGGTTGCCGGGCAGGGCGCCATGGAGCCGCTGGCTGACAGAGCCAGTGTGGCGAGACCTTCAGGCGCAACGGCAATGCTGGGGGCTGCGACCTCAGCGACGTAAGGAGGAGGCCCACTCGCCGCTGCTGCAGCTGGCCCAGCTGCCCTGGGCCTTTGATTTTCCCCGGACGCGGTTGGCACCCCAGTTTCACGACGTGGGCCCGCTGGCGGATCCCTCGGGCCGGGAACCCCTGCTGCGGGATGCCGTGCCCTTCCCCTGGGAACGGCTTGATTGCAGAACGGCCGCCCGGAGCTCTTTGAGCAGATCGCTGCAGCCTGCGCTCCGCTGGAGGCTTTGCTGGTGATCACCCATGCTGGCCTGTACACCACACGCACGGCGTTGAGCTGAGGAGTGACGGTGGTGGCGATCCCCATCACCATCCAGCTGGATGACGAGCTGGAGCGGCCTCAGGTGGCCAATGCGTAGACGTAGAAGAATCCCGACAGGCACCACAGCAATGCACCCGCGCCGGAGACGATTCCAGTCCATCTCTTCCGGTAGAGCGGATGGCATGCCATGAGATAGCCATACACCAGGACCTGAATCGCGATGGCGGCTACGCCGCCGATCTCATCAGGCTGCACCAGGTAGAAGAACCCAGCCAGCGGACCTGCCAGCGGCGCGAGCGAGAAAAAGAAACCGACGAGTGATCCCACATGGCTGAACCCCCTGATAACCAATAGGCAGTGAAGGATATAAAATATCCCGAGAATAAAGAATGCTGGTCTGAAGTATCTCAGCTTCATGGCGTCGCCGGTCCGTCGTCCTGCAGCAGGGCAGCTGCATCGCCACCGAAGTGATCGCCCAGGGCCTCGAGCAGGCCGAGGGGCAGGGGGATGCCGTCGCGACGCCGTTCTCTTTCGGTGAGGCTTTCCCGTTCGCCGGGATAGAGCACCTCCTGACCGGTTTCGCTGGGAGGGGTGGCCTTCATTCCGGCGATGGCCGCCGCCACGCGGGCTTCCACGTCGGCCCGGCCGGTCCAGGCGGCCCCATCGAGCACCCAGAGAAAATGGCCGGTGCCGTTGGCGGCGTCATGCATCGCCTTGCGCTTGAACATCGCCGCTTCCGTGCCCAGCAGGGGCCCGCAGAGCAGATCGGCGAGGAAGGCCAGCCCGGAACCCTTGGGGGAACCGGCGGCATTCACCGCCGATGTCGCCGGGTCGAGGGTGTCGTGACCGTCGGCGTCGAGTCCCCAGCCGGGGGGGATCGGCAGGCCGAGATAGGCGAAGTGGCGGATGCGACCGCCACTCACCGTGCCCGCCGCCATGTCGAGCACCACGGGGGTGTCGCCGCAGGGAATCGCCCAGGAGAGGGGGTTGTTGCCGAGTCGGGCCTCCGTGCCGCCGAAGGGGGCCAGATCCACGACGTTGGTGTCGCTGGTGGCGAAGCCCACCATCCCGGCGGCGGCGGCCATGCGGGTGTAGACCCCGGCCACTCCGAAGTGGTTGCTGTTGGTGACGCCCACGGCGGCCATTCCCGTGGTGCGGGCCAGCTCGATCGCCCGTCCCATCGCCTCGGCCGCGGCGTACTGCCCCGGGCTGCGATCGGCGTCGAGCCGCAGCAGGCAGCCGTGGGTGGCTTCGAAGCGCAGCGTGGGGGAGGGGTTGATGCGCCCGTTGCCCAGGCTGCGGTCATAGCCGATCAGCTGCTGCAGGCCATGGGAATCGATGCCCCAGAGATGGGCCTGCACCAGGTGGCTGCGGATCGTCTCGGCCACATCGGCGCGGACGCCATGGCGTTCCAGGATCGCGCCGATGAAGCGGTCGATCCGCTCCGGCGGCACGCGCAGGCAGGCCCCGTCGGCAGCCGTCATGGCGATTCAGCCAGGCAGGGTGATGTGGGGACGGTAATGGCTGATGAAGCGGTAATCCAGCCGCCACCGCTGTGAATCGACTTCGGCAGGGTCGTCGGGTCCGGCGCCAGCACCCGCCGGTGCCATCCAGCGGCGGGTCTCCACCCGGCTGCCGGCACGGCCGTCGGGGCCGGGGGGCGGCAGCCGCTCGATCACCTGCGAGTCGAGGCGCACCTGGAGCGGACAGGGGGCCCGGGCGACCAGGGCGGCCTCCAGGCTCCGCGCTTCGCCGCTGCGGTGCAGCCCCATCACCAGGAGCAGCGGCACGGCGTGGTCGTTGCGGGCCAGCAGGTTCTTGAAGCCGTAGGCCACCGCCGCGTCCTGTCCCAGCACGAAGAATCGATCCTCGCCATGCACGTCGATGCTGTGGTTGCTGTGCTCCAGCAGGGTGCAACCGGCCCGCAGCAGGGCGCCGAACAGGGTGGTGGAAACCTGGCAGAGCCCGCCCCCGATGTCGCTGCGCAGGCGACCGTCCACGAGCATCGGCCCGGCGCGGTAGCCGTTGCCCAGGCAGGGGCGAGGCACGTGGTGCCAGAAACTCAGAATCTCCCCCGGTTCGATCACCACCCCGTGGAGATGGTCGATCGCCCGCTGCATGTTGTGCAGCCGGTCCGCGTCGGCCGAGGCCCCACCGCGGCGCTTCACCGGCGTGAGGCACGCCCCCCAGCACCAGGGGTAGGGGGTCTCGGCCGGACCCTTCAGGCGCCGGGCGAAGCGGCGGCGGTGGCCCCGCCGCCGATACCCCCACTCGATCCACTCCTGGCGCAGGCGCGCCCGCAGAGGCTGGGCCCAGGCAGGCAACGGCATCGACGACGGCGCCTTGAAACCACCATTCTGGCCGGGTCGGACGGCTGGCCTAGCATCCCGCCAATGGTCTCCTGGCAAGACGAGCTGAGCAGCGGCCTGCGCCAGGCACGGGCGCTCGCCGCCGACCCTTCGGGCTCCTGGCTGCCGTTGCCGGAGGCGGATCAGACTGGCGGTGGCCGCCGCAGGGGAGCGCTTTCCTTTCCTGGTGCCCACCGGCTACGCCGACCTGATCGACTGGAACGATCCCGGCGATCCGCTGCGGCAACTGCTGATGCCCACCGCCGCGGAGGACAGCCCCCAAGGATCCCTCGACACCAGCGGCGAAGCCCTTTCCACGATCGTGCCGGGTCTGCAGCACAAGTACGAGCAGACCGCCGTCTTCCTGCTCACCGAAGCCTGTGCCGGCCACTGCCGCTACTGCTTTCGCCGGCGGCTGATGAGCCGGGACGTGATGACCAAGGAGACGATCGAGGATCTCGAGGCGGCCGTCGCCTACGTGGCCGCCCATCCGGAAGTGGAGAACGTGCTGCTCTCGGGGGGCGACCCGATGATCTGCAGCACCCGCCGCCTGGAGCGATTGTTCGAGGCTCTGTCCCCGATCCGGCATCTCTGGCAGCTGCGCATCAGCACCAAACTGCCGGCCTTCCTGCCGAGCCGCTTCAGCAGCGACCCGGCCCTGCTCGATCTGCTGCGCCGACAGCGGACCCGCTTCCAGATCGTGGTGCAGTGCCACTTCGACCACCCGCGCGAGATCACCCCCGCGGCGGAGCGGGCGATCGAGGCGCTGCGGGACAGCGGCTGTCTGCTGACCGCCCAGATCCCTCTGATGAAGGGGGTGAACGCCGACGTCGATGTGCTCACCGAGCTGTTCAAGCGCCTGCATCGCCTCGGCGTTCTGCCCCAGTACCTCTTCCATCCCCGGCCGGTGCAGCACGCCACCCACTTCCAGCTGCCGCTCCTCGACGGTCTGGCGCTGGTGGAGGCGGTGCGCCGGCGCTGCAACGGGCCCGTGAAGCGCTTCCGCTACATCCTCACCCATGCCGACGGCAAGCTGGAACTGGTCGGGCTGCTGCCGGGCCGGGAGGACGAGCTGGTCTGCCGCTGGCATCAGGTGCGCCGGGGAGTCACCCGCGAAGGCCTCCACCTCGCCCGGATCACGCCCGAGACGACCTGGCTCCAGCAGTGATGCGGATCGGGCTGCTGTACGAAACGCGGGACGATCTGCTGGCCGGCCCTGCCGCCCGGGAAGAGACCCATTACCACTGGCGGGAGCCGGAGGAACTCGATGCGGTGGAGGGGGCGCTGCTCCAGCTGGGCCACCGGGTGGAGCGCCTCGGTGATGTGGAGGCCCTGCTGCGACAGGGGACGGCCGGCACCGGGGAACGGCCGGATCTGGTGATGAACCTGTCGGTGGGGGCCCTCTCCCGCAGCCGGACCGCGATCGCCCCGGCGCTGCTGGAGCAGCTGGGAATTCCGTACACCGGGGGTGACGCGGCCGCCAAGGCACTGGCCCTCAACAAGGACTGGCTCAAGCCCGTGATGCTCTGGGCCGGGATCGCCACCCCCTCCTGGCGTCTGATCGCTCCGGGGGAAACGGTGCAGGCGCTGCCGGACTGGCCGGTCTCGATCCTCAAGCCGGCCAGCGAGGGCTACTCGCTGGGGCTGCGGCGTTTCGAGAATGCCTGGGGGCTGGTGGCCCTGCGCCAGCTGGTGGACCGCCTGCGCCAGGACTTCGGCGGCTCGGTGCTGTGCGAGGAGCTGATCGCCGGCCGGGAGGTGACCGTGGGGGTGGTGGGCAACGGGGGCGAGGGGATCGCTCTGCTGGGCGCCGTGGAAACGCTGGCGGCCGACGGCTCGGCGCTGGGGGAGCGGCTGCTCGACCTGTCGGCCAAGCGTCGGGGTGGTCTGGCCAAGGTGGCGGTGGACCTCAGTGAGCCCGTCCTGCAGCCGCTGCGCCGCGCTGCGCTGCGGCTGGTGGAGCTGCTCGGTCCGCTCGATTACGCCAGCTTCGACTTCCGCATCGATACCGCGGGCACTGCCCACCTGCTGGATCTCAACGCCGATGCGACCCTGCACCCCCAGCGGTCGCTGGCGCACGTGGCGGCCCAGGCGGGCATGGCCTATCCGGATCTGATCGGCGCGATCGTGGCGGCCTGCCGGCGCCGGCACGGCGGGCCCTGAGCCCGGTGGGGGAGCGCCGCTCCCTGGTGGGGATCGCCGGGGTGGTGGGGGTCGCCACGGCCCTCAGCAAGGGGCTGGGGCTGGCACGCTCCATGGCGGTGGCGGCGGTGTTCGGTGTCGGGGCGGTGGCCGACGCCTTCGCGTTCGCCGCGATGATTCCCGGCTTCTTCCTGGTGGTGCTGGGCGGCCAGAACGGTCCGCTGCAATCGGCCCTGGTGAGCGTTCTCAGCCAGGACGAGGGGCTCGACCCGCAACGCCTGATCCGCTGGGCCCAGCGCAGCCTGACCCTGGTGCTGCTGCCCCTCAGCCTGGGGGTCGTGCTGGCGGCCGGGCCCCTGCTGGCGGTGCTGGCGCCGGGGCTCAGCGACGGGACGCGCCAGCTGGCGGTGTTGCAGCTGCGCTGGATGGCCCCGATGGTGCTGCTCTCCGGCTGGATCGGGGTGGGGATGGCCCGCCTGATCAGCGCCGGGGTCTACGCCATACCGTCGCTCAGCCCGATGCTCTCCAGCACGGCGGTGATCGCCGCCGCCGCGGTGGCGCTGGGACAGGGGCGTTGGTTCACCCCGGGCTCACCGGCCTGGATGGCGGCCGCCTCCCGCACTCTTGCCCTGGGCATGGTGCTCGGAGCCCTGCTGCAGTGGCTCCTGCAGGAGCTGGCGGTGGGGCGCCTGCGGAGTGCCGGCACCACCCTGCCAGCCCCGGAGGCGCAGCGGAAGGTGCTCGCCCTGCTGGCACCGGCCACCCTGACGACGGCGCTCGGAAGCGCCAATGCCACGGTGGATCTGATCTTCGCCTCCTATCTGCCGGGGGTGGCCGCCGCCCTGGGCTATGCGGAGGTGCTGGTCCAGGCGCCGCGGGGATGGGTGGCCAGCATGCTGCTGGTCCCCCTGCTGCCGGCCTTTGCCCGGCTGGCCGCTCGGGAGGAGCCGGCCCAGCTGCGGGGGCGGGTGACGCTGGCCCTGCGGCTCACTTGCTTCGTGGCCATTCCCCTGGCGGCCCTGGTGGCGGCCCTGGCGGAGCCGCTTGTGGCCACCCTGTATCAGCGGCGGGCGTTCGACCCGGAATCGACCCGCCAGGTGGCGGGACTGCTGCTGATCTACGGCATCGGCATCGTGCCCAGCCTGGTGCGGGATGTGATGGTGCGTTTCTTCTACGGGCTGGGGGATGGGGCCACACCGTTCCGCGTCGGCCTGGCCGCCGTGGCCGTGAACGTGGTCCTGGATGCGGCCCTGGTTCGACCCTTTGGTGCGCGGGGGTTGGTGCTCGCCTCGGTGGGCGTGAATCTGTTCGCCGTCCTGCTGCTGGCCATCGCCCTGGAGCGGGCCCTCGGGAGGATCGGCTGGTGGGGCCTCAGCGGCGATCTGCTCGCCAAGGCGCTGGCAGGCCTGGTCGCCGCCCTGGTGGCGTGGGGCCTGTGGCAGGTGAGCGGGGCGCTCCAGCTGGCGGACGCGTTGCCGATGGCCCTGCTGCGCCTGGCGGCGGCAGGGGCCGCAGGCGCGCTGATCTTTCTCGCCGTGGCCCGGCTGCTGGGCATCCGCGACGGGGAGCGGATCCTGCGGGGCAGGACCCAGGAGTGAGGCAAGCCGGAGCAGAGAATCGAAGCCTGGGGTGGATCAGCGGGTGTTGACCAGGGTGGGCTGTCCATCTGTGGAGATTTCTATGCCGACAGTGATGGCTTAGGGTTGATTGTCTTGATACTGGATCTGTGTGGCCATTCCGGCTGTCACAACAGCCGGCATCTGCAAGGGAGATTTCAACAAAATGTCAGCATTTTTCGTGAACAAAGGCCCTGTCCGTGGCTTGCTCCGTGGGACCGCCGTCGGCATCGTCTCGGTGATCGCCTGCACGGGGATGGCCTCCAGTGCTGTGGCGGGAGAAGCTGAAGCGATGGCCCTGCTCAAGGGCATGACCAACTATGTGTCGGCTCAGCAGACCCTTTCCTTCCGTTACGACTCCGACCTCGAGATCATTACCAGCGACAGTCAACGACTCACCCTGGCGAGTTCCGGCACGGTGTCCCTGTCGCGCCCGGGGAAGATCCGCGCCACCCGCTCCAACGGCTTCATCAACACAGAATCTGTTTTCGACGGGACGACGTTCACCCTCCTTGGCAAGGACAGAAATATCTATATGCAAGTTCCGATCACAGGCTCGATCGAAACCCTGGTGGATGAGCTCAAGGACAAGTACCGCAGGCCCCTCCCCGCTGCCGACCTGCTGCTCTCCAAGGCCTACAAAGAACTCACCGAAGGCGTCACTGACGTCAAGGATCTCGGCAGCGGGGTTGTCGGTGGTGTGGAGTGTGACCATCTCGCCTTCCGCAAGAAGGACGTTGATTTCCAGATCTGGATCGCCCGGGGAGATCGCCCCTTCCCCTGCCGTTATCAGATCACATCCAAGCTGGTTTCCGGTTCCCCTCAGTACAGTGTCCAGATCAGCAACTGGCAGACAGGCCCCGCGGCGGTCGGCCAGAATTTCAGCTTCGTTGCACCGGAGGGCGCCAGGAAGATCACCTACGACGAGTTGAAGAAAATGAAGGACATGGGCGAACTGCCCAGTAACTACACCCTCGGAGGTAACCGATGACCCACATCAAAAAAACCGCGATCCTGCTGGTCGCCGTGGGCCTGGCTGGCTCAGGTCAGCTGCAGACCCTTTCCACTGGGCTCCTGAACACCTTGATCCCTCCTGCGATGGCGCGGGTCGGCCGGCCGCTCACGCCCGTGAGCGTGGCGGGGGTGGCCCGCCGCACGGTCCGTCGTTGTGCGGTGGGCATCTACGACTGCTGATCGCAGACGGACCTGGATCCCAACGGCGGCCTGGACGGGGGGCTCCGGCGCCGCTACAGCAGAAGCAGCCCCGATCCCTTGATGTCCAAGGCCCGCGTTCCCGCCAGGTTGGCCCATTTCGCCTTCGCCGTGGTTCTCGCCGGCGGGCCTGGCACCAGCTGGGCCAGGTCCGTTCTCCCCCCCTGGCGGGCACGCAGTGGCGTCTGGTGGAGTTCCAGTCGATGGACGACGCCCAGGGCATCACCCGGCCGTCCGATCCCTCTCGCTACACCCTGCGCTTCGACGCTGACGGCACGGTTCAGCTGCGCCTCGACTGCAACCGCGCCAGGGGCACCTGGTCGGCCCGGCCCGCTGCCGATTCCGGCAGCGGAAGCCTGAGGTTCGGGCCTCTGGCCACCACCCGGGCCCTCTGTCCTGCTCCGAGCCTGGGCGAGCGCTTGGGTACCGAGGTGTCCTATGTGCGCTCCTACCTGCTGAAGGACGGACGGCTGCATCTGAGCCTGCTGGCCGATGGCGGCATCCTGGTCTGGCAACCCCTGAAAGACGAAGGCCAGGCCTCACGGACGCCGGATCCAGAGCTGGAGGCCGCCATCCTGCGGGCGTCGCCCGACGTCGCGGGCCTGATCAGGGACCAGGCACCATCTCCACAGGTGCGCTACGTCCATGCCCGCTACGACCTCAACGGCGACGGCCGCGACGAGGTGTTCGCCTATCTGATGGGCCCGATCTTCTGCGGAACGGGCGGTTGCACCCTGGAGCTTTTCCGACAGGGCGACGAGGACGACAGGCTGATGAACACCTTCCCGATCACCCGCCTGCCGCTGATCGTCTCGCCGCGGCGCACCCGGGGCTGGCACGACCTCTGGAAACGGGAGGCCGGCGGGGGCGCACCCCCCACCTGGGTGCGCCACGTTTTCGACGGCAGCCGCTACGTGCAGAAGCAGCGGCTACCCGCGGAGCCGATCCCGCAGGGAACGCCCCTGTTCCGTGATGACCCCGGCTTCAGCGACGGGATTCCGTTGCTGCCCGGCCGCTGAACGCCCAGGGACTGCCCATCGTCATGCGCCGCAGCCTGCATGGTGAATGGCGCAGCGCTGTCGAGATGGCGGAGCAGATTCATTCTGGAGGGCAGGAGGGAGCACACGGTGGAGACGGTGAATCAGGTCAAGCGCCGTGGATCAGACAGGGTGATGGGTGCCGTGGGGCTGCTCGCCACCTTCTTCCTGCTGGCACTGCCTGCCATCCCAGCGCCGAAGAGACCCATGGACTCGCCATTGCCGGAGCTGGAGTGGGGGGAGCCGTTCGTCTATCACTGTGCCGGCGGCGGGAAACTGGGGGTGCGCTATGGCCGCCTGAGCGACGGCAGTCTCTCTCTGGCACGCCTGGATCTACCGGACCATCGCACCGTGACCCTGCCTCAGCTGGTGGCTGGATCGGGGGCCCGCTACAGCAATGACCTCCGGTGGCAATGGTGGAGCAAGGGATCCAGCGGCTTCCTGGAGCGGCGCGACCACCAGGGACAGTGGCAGAAGTTCCTTGATCAGTGTCGCAGCTGATGCCCCGTTGCCGCGGGATAGGCCAAGGTGAGGCACTTCATCGTCTGTCGCTGCGCGATCGATGGCCGTTCTGTCGAAGCACCAGCAAGGTCCCCGGCCCCAACAAAGGAAAGAGGTACGAGAGTAAAGTCTGAAAAATGTCCGGCTGAGATTGGGTTATCATAGAGAGAATGAACATTGAATATTGAGCCATGACATGCCAGGTCAGAGTAGTTCTCGTCAAAGAAGGCTCGCTGGCCTGTTTGTGGGAATCGCTTCGATCGGCAGCCTTGCCTTGCTGGTCTGGGCCGCAGTCGTAACGCTCGATCTCGCACATCTAAGCGCATCCAGTTTCGCACTGCCCTGAGGTTCACCTCCATCACGGGGGATGATCGGCTGTGAAGCATCATTGATGTGCTGGTGACCAATCAATCAATCAATCAATCAATCCTAGTCGTAATACCTGCCTTGGAGGGCATGCATGAACTTATGCAGAAGTATCTCTTGCACCAGATCTGGCCGGACCGTCAGCGGATGACTCCGGTTAACGCTGTCCTTGCTTATCGCAGGCTTTGGTGACGTCTTTCGGTTGGGAAAAGTGGCTTAGGTAAGGGGGGCTGTCGCCCACTGATTGATCAGCTGCTCGATGCATTGCGAGGTTTGTTCCGCAGGGAACGGGTGCCTGGGTCCGGTTCCTGGCCATGGATGGAGCTGGAGGTGATTTCGGATCAGACTCCGGGGTGTGGTCGCTTCAGGAGCGCACAGGCTCCACGGGGTAAAAGAGAGGGTACCCCCGGCTGAATTCGGAGCGTGCCCACCCAGTCCCCCTGGAGGAGAGAGCTGATGTTGGGTGCTCGAACGCCCGGGCCAGACCTTGCTTCAGAGAACCCAGATCGCTCGGATTCTTCTCAGATCGGTTCCAACCCCATCAACCCCTTGTCTGCCCGGCGGCAGGAGTCTTCGGTGCGGGAGATCGGCGTCATCCACCTTCGCCCCATCCTGCTACCGCATCGGAGCCTCACCAGTTACGTCACGTCCACAGGGCGTGGATCCTTCCCTTTGAGCCGGTAGGATGATCTGGTAATGCCAGGCTCCAATCTGCTGCTCGGCGTCTCTCACCAGAAACGTATCCAGCTAAAATGCAAAGACACCCTTTGACGGGCTGGTCGGTTCGTATGTTCCAGCTGAATCGGAGTCAGATGTATGCGTGAAATCCGGGATTTTAAGCCTTTCGTCCCATCAAACGATTACGCGATCTCAAAGGCGTTCTATGAATGCATGGGCTTTCGCATCAATTGGGATGGTGACGAAGTTTGCGAAATCGACACATTGTTCGGTTACCGCTTTTTGCTTCTGCCAAAAAACCATAATAACTATGCGCATAGTCTGATGCTCCATTTCATGGTCAATTCTGCGCAGGAGTGGTATGAGCATTTTCAGGCAGTCGGGCTGGCTGAAAAATTTCCGGGGACGAAGGTCGCCGAGCCGGACCTAAAGCCTTGGGGCTTGCTCATTACCCATGTCTGGGATCCTGCGGGAGTTCTGATGCATTTTGCAGAGCGCCCCGGTGAAAGCCAGTGACGTACCGCTCAGCAGTGTCAAATGGCTTTCTCCCGAGGTCTTTTCTCTGATCGTCGATGAGATATTGGAGCCTTGCTGACGAGTCGACTGACAAGTTTATGAACACCCCATCAGGCAGGTAGGTCGCTCCAAGTTCGAGATGGCGATTTCTCTGCGTGATTACCCCATTCCCCGGCGTAGCCTACGGCCAAGGAATTCATCCCCATCCCCCTCCCCCTATGAATGCCGAAGCCCACTCTCGAAGCTACCAGTTCTTCAGGTACTGATCGCGCGTGAAGATCATCGTGCCGTACTCCGCGCCGGCCCCAACCCCCCCACTGATGGTGAAGCCGTGCGGTGTGATGTCTCGCTCGGGGAAATCGATCGATACTCCACCGCCGGCGAGGGCCTTTCCTGAGAAGTTGATGCTGCGGCCTTTTTCTGAAACGTAGTCCTTGATCGGCATCTCTTCGGCGGTGAGACCGACGGTCACGTCCACGCCACCGGCAAGTCCGGCACCGCCACCAAGGCCATTGGTGAGGAAGAACCGGCCATCAGGACGCGGCACGAGCGGAATCGCGTAGGAAACCGAGCCCTCGATCCCGACACCGGCCATCACGCCGCCGGAAAGGCCGATCTCCAGTGTCCTTGGTGGAGCGCCAAGAACTCTCTCGCCATAGGATTTCAGGGCCTGGGGAGAGACACCGCAGATGGACAGGATGCGGTTGATTCCATTTTTTGAACGTTCCTTCATGGCGTTTTTCAGCTGGCTCAGGTTGCCAGGAACGAGCAGGCAGGTCCTCAGGCGGAACATCGGGTTGTCGACGCCCAGCGCCTTGACGGTTTCGTACATCCGTTTGGCGGCTGCCTTGTATTCCGCCTTGCTCAGCTTGCGATAGCAGGTGCCCTGGTTCGGGAGCACGCCCGGGCTGTAGGACATGCCATCATCACACCAGTGCCTGGGGTTGGGATTCCAACAGCTCTTCTGATTCTCGCCGCCGCAATCGGGCGTGGGATCACTTCCAGGTTTGATGCAGCGCCCATCGCCGGGCTTGCCGGTGCCGAAATATTTGAGTCCTGTGTTGCACCACTTGGCGGGGTTGACGTTCCAGCAGCTCTTCTGATTGAGGCCCCCGCAGGCTGGTTTGCGCTCGGGCTTGGGTTGGGGCTTCACGCAGCGCCCGTCGCCGGGCTTGCCGGTGCCGACGTATTTGAGCCCGGTGTTGCACCACTTGGCGGGGTTGACGTTCCAGCAGCTCTTCTGATTGAGGCCCCCGCAGGCTGGCTTCCGCTCGGGCTTGGGCTGGACCACGGGCTTGGGCTTGGGCTTCACGCAGCGCCCGTCGCCGGGCTTGCCGGTGCCGACGTATTTGAGCCCTGTGTTGCACCATCTGGCGGGGTTGATGTTCCAGCAGCTCTTCTGATTGAGGCCACCGCAGTCTTTACCCGCCTGGGCTGGGCCTGCCAGGGACAGGACCAGGAGGCCCGCGATGACGGGGAAGGCGGTTTTGATCGGGGTCGTGGAGAACATTTCTTGGATGGTGGTGAACTTTTTCAGGGTCGTGGTGGCCATGGCTCCTCTTACGCCTTGCTCCGTGGGCGCTCCTGGCCGGCTCTTGCGCTCTTTGCAGGTCTTGTCACTGGGATCGATTTCGTTCGATTGGAGTCACCAGGGGCTGACCGGTGCTTCGCCGGCATCAGGGTCGGCCGGTGGCTCGCCCATCCCGGGTTCCGGTTCATACTCCGGATCCGGCTCGTAGCCGTAGCCGGGATCCTCTTCATTGCCCGGTCCGTCGTACTGCCCGCTCTTTTCCATGTCGAAGGACATCGGGTCGTCGATGCGGACCGGAATCAACGTGTACTGGGCCGGCATCATTGTGCCCTGCACCGAAACCTTGAGCGAACCATCGGGCTGCAGACGCCCGGTGAAGGTCCCCATCAGCGGCAGATCGTATCCGCCGTACTCACCCGGCCCTGTCCTTTGCATGTCCTTGAGGACCACCATCGAGGGCTGGATCTTCAGGACAAACAGGTGCACCCAGGGATCGATGGCATAGGCCCGTCCGCCCTCGATCCGGATTCGCTTGCCGATGGTGTTGATCATCCACTCACCGTCGATCGGCAGTCTTTCAGTCATGGGGACAGCGCTGGCCATCGGCAGGAAGGCCCGGATCTGCGCGATGTGGCTGTTATCGAGTGGTACGGCCATGGCCTGCGATGTCCCACAGAGAAAGCTCATTGCACAAACTCCCGATGTGATGAACCGGTAGCGAGAACGCGTTGAATCGTTCATGTCTTCAATCCTTGGTCTTGATCTGAGTTCGTCCGTTGCCGGCTGGGTTCGAAAACACAGGCCTGCCCGAATCACTTCCACAAACTAGGCAAGGCCACAGGAGAGCAAAATGGGGTATTGACCCCATTTTTATCTTGAAGTTGGCCTGAAAACACTGAGACGTTTCCGTTCAGGCGCTCAGTGGTGGCCTTGATGCTTCGGCAGCGATACGTAGGCCGAGGTCCCCCGGCCGGGAGTCGAGCGCAACTCGAACGCCATCCCCTGGGCACGGCACAGCGCCTGGACGATGCTCAGTCCGAGGCCATCGCCTTCGGAGTCCGCCCCCTTGACGCCCTGTTGCCTCACCCTGGCCAGGGTCGGCGCATCCATGCCGATGCCGTCGTCGTGGACCTGGAAGACGACGTTCTCGCCGCGGGGCATGAAGCCGACCAGCAGCCGTGTCGGTCTGGCATGGGCGAGCGCATTGGCGATCAGGTTGGCCATGATGCGCATCGTTGCCAGCGGCTCGACGCAGACCCTGCTGTCCGGGCAGATGAAACGCAGGCGCACGTCCTGTTCCCCGGCCTGGGCGGAGAACATCTGCTCGAGGGTGCGCGCGAACATACCGGCGGCGACGACCTCAGACCCGCTGGCGGGCCCGTCCGGTGGCGGGTCTCCATCCTGTTCGTCCCGGCCGTCGCTGGTGTAGGCCCCTGCCAGGCTGGCCACGTAGTCCACCGCCCTCGACAGCCTGTCTGCGTCCTGTGCCCGGCCGCCGCGCTGCATCTGATCCACCGCCTGGCGCAGCGCCGCGACCGGCTGCTTCAGATCATGGGACACGCTGGCGAGTCTGGATCGATGCCTCGAAGCGGTGGACAGGGCCGCCTGGTAGTCCGCTTCAGCCTCGGCCAGGGCCAGTTTCAGCCGGGCCTCGTTGCGTTCCGCCACCAGCGACTGCCGCTCGGCGCGGGTCTTCTCACGGGTGACGGCGACGACCTGCCAGATCACGATGGCCAGGGAAAACACCGCGAACAGCAGCAGGGTCAGGCGATTGAGCTGGTTGATGTGGGGACGCGAGAAGCCCACTCCGGAAAAATGGGCCACCTGCAGCGCCATCGCGAAGCCGCCCACCACGACCGGGAAGGTCCGCGTCAGCCGCCGCTGCAGGCGGTCCCGGACAGACCAGGTCAGCGGCGGCAGCGCCTGGGTGAACAGCATCGCGAAGAACAGCAGGTTCAACGGGATCCACATGGTCACCAGGGAGATCCGCTGCAGCCACAGCACGCTGCTGAGCGGCAGAAGGGCGGTGAGCAGGGCCAGGCAGCGGAAGAGCGGGCGCAGGCGCGCCAGGGGGTGGGGTGCCTCGATGCGCAGGGCGACCACCAGGTAGCCGAAGGCCGTCGTTATCGAAAGGCACAGGTAGGGAACCACCCAGAGCACGAAATCTCCGCCCCCGAGCAGGTGGGCGAGGGTGCCGTCCTGGCTCGCGACGCTGAGCAACAGGAGCAGGGAAAACAGCACATAGACCAACCACCTGAATTCCTGGTAGGCGGTGATGATCGCGGCCGCGAAGGCGATGGCGGTGAGGAAGAAGGCATAGAACACGGCGTCCCCGGTGTCGGGAACATGGCCCACGGTCAACGCGCGGGCTTCGCCCGCCGCGAGCGCCATGCCGGCAAGCACCGGGAGGCCCGGGCGATGGCGCCAGCGGGCGATGGCGCGCGCGGGTGGATCCATGCGCATTGCCGACAACGTCCTGGCCCCCATTTTCCTGAAGTCAGCGCCCGATGCCCATGGGGTGCTCACCCCACGGATGTGGGAGAGGGATCGATCAGGCCGTCCTGGAGGGCGCGGGCCATCAACTGCACCACCGAGTGCACCTCGAGCTTGTTCATCACGCTGGCGCGGTGTTTCTCGACGGTTTTTGGACTGATGTACAGCTCGCCGGCGATCTCCTTGTTCGACTTGCCGGCGACGATCATGTTGAGGACCTGGCGCTCGCGGGCAGTGAGCGCCCCCGATTGCTGCCCGCGGCGGAGGAGTTCAGCGAACTCCTGAGCGACGTAGCGGCCGCCGCTCAGCAGCAGGGGCAGCTTCGTCACCATGTCGCGGGCCGGGAGCGCCTTGCTGAACAGACCATCGGCGCCGGCCTCGACGACCCCGGCCAGGACCCCGGCGGCGGAGATGCCGGTGAACACCGCGATCCGGGTGTCCGGGCTCCAGCGCCGGATATCGTGGATGATCTCCGCGCCACTGGCGAGCGGCATGGAGATATCCAGGAACAACAGATCCGGCTGGTGGGCCTTCACCGCAGCGATGGCTTCCAGACCATTCTCAGCGGTTGCGACGACCGTGTACGGACGGCTGTCGTTTGCGGCGCTGTTGTCCAGCAGATCACGAATGGCCTCACGGATGATGGCGTGATCGTCAGCGATGACGACCGAGCAGGTCTTTCCGGTCGGCTCGGGATTCATCATCGGGTCAGGTGATGTCGCGCTCGTTGCCAGGCGAAAATGGGGTGCTCACCCCATGGTCAGGGCCGTAGCGGGGGGGAAATAATCACCCGTCCACTTTACTGAAGTGCGGAGAAAACCCCTGTGCACAGGCTCGTCATCCTGTTCTTCCTTGTATTCGGCTCTGCCACAGCCACAGCCACAGCCACTGCCGCCGCCTCGGCTGAGCAGCCCGCCCTTCAAAGGGCGCGCACCTCACTCAATGCCATCGGCCCCGAACTGCTGACCTCGCGCCTGCGCAACAACGGTGTCGACAACGCGATGGTGTCATCCCCCTCGCTGTACTTCGCGCTCAGCGTGCTGGCACTGGGCGCTGACGGTGCCTCGCAGCAACTGCTCCGCACCCTCCTGCTCGCCGATCCGGATGCCGCGGTGGCTGATGTCGCCCAGCCACTGGCGGCTCAGCTTTCGGCGGACAACAGCGGCGGCAGCATGGACGCTGCGTTCCGGATGAGCCATTCGCTGTGGTCGACGAACGGTGCGAGCAGGGACATGCCCTTCGTGTTTGCCGAGGAGTTTCTGACCGTCGCCGCGTCAATGGTTGGGGCCAGTCACCGGCAGCTGGACTTCAGGGAGCCGGGTGCGTCGCGCGTAATCAACGACTGGGCGGAGGAGCAAACCCGTGGACTGATCCCGACCGTCATCGATGATGGGCTTCTGTCCACACTCGACTGGGTCATCCTCAACACCGCCTTGTTCGAAGGCACCTGGGGAACTGCGATGCGGCGTGTGGGCGTGGAGGACACCTACCGCTTTGCGACCCTTGACGGCACCCGGCAGGCCGCCGAGACGATTCGCACCGTGGATTACGTGGCGCGGGTGGTCGACCTGGAGGACGGCAGCGTGGCGTTCCAGCTGCCTTTCGCGGGGGGAAAATACGCCTTCATCGTGCACCTGCCGGCGTCGGACCAGACCGACGTCCGTGGCTGGTTGCTCAACGAGGCGGTCCCGGGGTTCGCGGCCATGGCCGCCCGGGTGAGTGGCGGTGAAGGCAGCCTGCACCAGCTGTTGATTCAGCTGCCGGTCTTTGGCTTCAGCGACGCCGTCACGATGCGCGGCGACTCGCCCATGACGCAGGATCTCGGCCTGGCCCCGCTGTTCGACAGCCGTGCGGACCTCTCTCGGCTGTCGGAAAGATCCAGCCGGGTCGCGGTGATCAAGCAGGACAACCGCATCGAACTGGACGAGAAAGGGGTGCGTGCGGCCGCTGCCACCCTGATCGGCGGGGCCGTGACAACCACGGTCAGGCCAAGCCATCCGCGGCGCGAGATTGTGGTGGACCGGCCCTTCGCCTTCGCCATCGTTGAGCGCGTCTCGCAGGCGCTGCTGTTCAACGGGGTTCTGGTGTCTCCTCCGCAGCGGCAGGCCAGCTGAGCGTTTGCCGGGGAGGACCCGGCCGCACGGATCTCTCTTCGCCCGAAAGGGGGGGCGATCGGAAGCTGCCGAACCCATCTGGCAGAGCACCTGGCTGTCCCTGCTGGGGAAAAGACTTGCTTGGTGGAGTGGAAAGCGTCTTGCCGCTTCTGTTCTGGTATGGACGCTTGAACGTGCTGCGCAGAGCTTCCACCTCTGCCCTGATGGAACACCCTTGCACATGGTCATTGACCATCCCTACAGCCTGCATGAAGGCGTAGGCGGTCGTCGGGCCGAAGAATTTCCAGCCCCGATTCTTCAGATCCTTGCTCAGCAATTGCGATGTTGCTGTAATGCTGGGAATAGGGTGTGAACAGTCCCCCTTGCCAACGTGCTGCTCAGGGGATCTCGGCTCCCATGTCCAGACATAGGCGCCAAGGCTTCCAAACTCGTCGACGACCTCAAGTGCTCGACGGGCATTGTTGATCGTTGCTTCGATTTTTCCGCGATGACGGACGATGTCACCATTCCGGAGCAGGCGAGCTATGTCTTGATCGTCAAAGGAAGCGACCCTGTGGAAGTCGAAACCAGAGAAGGCCTTTCGGAAGCTTTCACGCTTGCGCAGAATGGTCAGCCAGGAAAGTCCGGATTGGAAGCCTTCCAGGCAGATCTTTTCGAAGAGACGGATATCGTCAGCAATCGGGCGGCCCCATTCCTCATCGTGGTAACGCTGGTAATCCTCATGGTCGCTTGCCCACCAACAGCGCTTTGTTCCATCATCTGTTGTTCGCAGGAATTGATCGTCGCCATCAGGCATCCTCTCCCGATGGTTGCCCTTTGGCTCCATGACGCTCGTGCTGGAGACAATTCCAATTTTAGCGGCGATGGGGAGCCGGGTGCTCTGAGGGGGTTGATTCCAGACGGCATGAGATCCCCGGGCCGTCCTGTCGACCGAGTGATTTCAGCAGCCCCTTTGCTCAGTTCAGGCACAACCAGAGGCCTGAAGAAGGCTCCTGTCGGGTGCCTGTTCGTGCGGCCAGCAGGATGAAGAGAACAATGTTATAGATAAGCTGGCTGGAGGCAGCGCTCCAGTTCTGGACGATGGTAACGCTATACATCAAGATCACCATCAGGATGAATGTCGCGATGAGAGATGCTCTTGTGAAGAGCCCTGCGATCAGCAGCAGACCAACAAGGAGTTCAACGGGGGGAACGAGGCTGGCCTTCACCATGGACGTGGAAAAGCCAGGAATGTCGTCTATGCGAGTAATGCCATGGTTGAAGTAGTTCACTCCCACAACAACGCGAAGGAGTAGATACGCCAGCGCGATATCGGTTGATCTGAGCAGGTTGGGAGGCTGGGGTCGTTCCATTGATATGTGGGAGCCAAACTTCTGGCGATTCTGATCATAGTTAACCTGGTTGCAGGCGAGTCGAAAAAGCGCGCTGCTGTCATGACGAAGGAAGGGATTGGTCGCTGCCTGGTGGCTCGGGACTTCTCGGGTTGAAGTGGTCTGGTTTTTCTGAAGAGCTTCCATCGTTAACCACGTCCCTGGTCCAGAAAACCCGGACCCTCTCACATCTGCGAGCGACTGACTCCTAGCCTCAGACCCGATGGCCCATGCCCTGGTGCTGCTGGCGAGCGTGTCCCGCGTCGAGGCGCTGCTCGACTGGCTCGATCGGCAGGCCCCTGCCGTCGCCTGTTTCCCCCTGCTCGCCACCGCCGACCTGGCCCGGCGGCTCCAGGTAGACCCGCGCACCGCGGCCCTGACGGTCACGGCGCTCAGGGCGCTCGACGATGGCGGCGATATCCAGATCGCCTCGCGGGTGCTTGCCGGTGAGGCGGCCCTGGTGGTGGCCTTCCTCGACCCGCTGGCGCCCTCCGGCGCCACCCCCGACGCCCGGATGTTGATCCGCGCCTGTGATCTGGGGGCGGTGCCCCTGGCCCTCAATGCCGCCTCCGCCGACCTGGCCCTGCGCGGCCTGGCCCACGGCCGGGTCGCCTACCTGCTCTTCAATCCGGTGGCGGGCCAGGGGGATCCCGACGTTGACCTTGCCCTGATCCGCTCGATCCTCGAGCCCCAGCTGCTGGTCACCGTGCTGCTCACCCGCCCCGAGAGCGATTCGGCCCAGCAGACCCGGGAGCTCGTCGACCTGCTGCGGGCGAGGCCCCCGGGGGATGACGCCACCATGATGGTGATCGCCTGTGGCGGTGACGGCACCGTGTCGGCCGTGGCGGGAGCGGTGGCCGGCACCGGCATTCCCCTCGGCGTGATCCCCCGCGGCACCGCCAACGCCTTCGCGGCGGCCCTCGGCCTCCCCTTCGATCTGGTCAGCGCCTGCGAAACCCTCCTGGCCGGCCACACCGTCGTGGTGGACGCGGCCCGGTGCAACGACGTGCCCATGACCCTGCTGGCCGGCCTCGGCTTCGAGGCGGGCATGGTGGACCGTGCCACGCGGGAACTCAAGTCCATGCTCGGCCTGCTTGCTTACATGCTCGCCGGCGCCCAGCAGCTCGTGGCCCAGCAACCGTTCCAGGCCCGCATCGAGATCGACGGCGCCGTCACCGAGGTTCAGGCCGCCGCCATCACCGTGGCCAACGTGGCCCCCGCTTCCTCCGTGCTTGCCCAGGGCTTCGGGCGGGTGATCCCCGACGACGGCCTGCTCGAGGTCACCATCGCCTCCCCCGCCACCCGGCTGCAGGGGCTCAACACCCTGGCGTCCCTGGTGGCCTCCGCCGTGGTGCAGTCCCCCTCCAACCGTCCCGACCTTCTCTGTCTGCGGGCCAGGCAGCTCACGATCAGCACCGACCCGCCCCAGGAGCTGGTGATCGACGGCGAGATGGTGGCGGCCAACCCCGTGACCTTCACCTGCCTGCCCGGCGCCCTGACGGTGCTTGCGCCGCTGCCGCCACCGTGAACCTCGCCACCGAGCCGGGTGCCGCCACCAAGATCCGCCGCATGGCGGAGCGGGTGCGTTGGGGCCATCCCGCCCTCGCCCGCCAGGGCATCGACCCCTGCCGCCTGGCGATCCAGGGGGATCCCGGGGCGCCGGAGGCCTTCGCCTTCCTCGTGCTGGGCGACAGCGGCACCGGCCGCCATCGCCGCGACAGCCCCCAGCGGCGGGTGGCCGAGCAGCTGCTCGCCCATGGCGGGGACGCCCGCTTCCTGCTTCACACCGGCGATGTCGTCTATCAGGTGGGCTCCAGCGAGCAGTACAGCAACAACTTCATCCGGCCTTACCGCGAGTGGATCTGCGGCGGCGACGACTGGCGCCGGCTCCGCTACGACCAGCTCGTCTTCCGGGTGCCGTTCCTGCCGGTGCCCGGCAACCACGACTACTACGACCTGCCGCTGCCGCTGGGGCTGCTCTCCGGTCTCACGGCGCCGCTGCGCCGGCTGCTGCGCTCCTGGATCGATCTCGATGTGGGCTGGCACGGCTCCTTCGTGGGCCAGGCCTGGGCCCGCGCCTTCCTCGACGTGCTCGCCGACGTGCCCGAGGCCCGCCTCGGCGAGCACCTCGAGAGCACGCGCAGCGCCACGGTCGATGGGGCCCGCTGCCTCCTCTACCGGCCCGGCCACTTCACCCGTCTGCCTCACCGCCACTACACCTTCCGCTGGGCCGGTGTCGACGTGTTCGCCCTCGACTCCAACACCTTCAACCAGCCGCTGCCTGGGGGGCCCCGGGACGACGACGAGCTGCGCCGGCGCCGCCGGGTCCTCGATGCTGACCGCGAGGCCCTGCTGCGTGCCCTCGACGACGGCGCCGCCGACGAGGACACCCTGGACGACCAGGCGGCCAAGGCCGAGCAGCTGGATGAGCAGATTCGCGACATCGACAAGCAGCTCGCCAGTGATGCCTCGGCCCGCGCCGGCCGGAGTCCGGAGGTGGACCAGGCCCAGCTCGACTGGTTCGCCGAAGCCCTGACCGCCTCCTGGCGCAACCCTGCGGTGCGCGGCCGTCTTCTGGTGCTGCACCATCCGCCCTACGTCAGCGAAGCCAGCAAGTGGGACCAGGGACAGACCCTGGCCGTGCGCGCCCGGTTGCGCCGGGCCCTGGACCGGGTGGCCGCCGCCCTCGGCGATCTCCCCGCCGGCCGCCCCCTGCTGGATCTGGCCTTCAGCGGCCATGCCCACTGTCTCGAGGTGATCAGCACCGGCAACACCGGCCACGGCGACGCCGGGATCCCCTGGGTGATCTGCGGCGGCAGTGGCTACAGCCTCAGGCGCCAGCGGCGGCAGGGCCCCGTCCTCCGCGAGGGCCCCCCCGGTGACCAGCACGCCGTGGCCCACTCCCGCCTGTTCCTCGGCCGCAGCGGCCGGGGCTCCGCCCTGCGCCGTGCCTACTCCGCTCTGCGGGTCGAGGTGGCCGCCGGCACGCCACTGCGGATCACGCTCACGCCCCTGGTGGCGGAGAAGGTCGCTGGCCGCTGGCATCCCCACCAGCTGCCGGGATGGACCCCCTGATCCGGCAGGCCCTTCACAATGGCGACGCTGCCGTTGCCTCCGGTCTTGAGCCTCGCCATCGCCCTGCTCACGGTGTCCGACACCCGCAGCCTCGCCGACGATTCCTCCGGCGATGCCCTGCAGCAGCGCCTGGAGGGCGCCGGCCACCGGCTGCTGGAGCGCACCCTGGTGCCCGACGACCGCTACCGCATCCGGGCGGAGGTGAGCCGCTGGATCGCCGATCCGGCCGTGCAGGTGGTGATCAGCTCCGGCGGCACCGGCCTCACCGGCCGTGACGGCACCCCCGAGGCGGTGGCCCCCCTGCTCGACAAGACGATCGAGGGCTTCGGCGAGCTGTTCCGGGTGATCTCCTTCGAGACGATCGGCACCAGCACCCTGCAGAGCCGCGCCCTGGCCGGGGTGGCCAACGGCACGGTGGTGTTCGTGCTGCCCGGCTCCCTCGATGCGGTGTCCACCGCCTGGGACCGATTGATCCGCGCCCAGCTCGATGCCACCACCCGTCCCTGCAATCTGGTGCAGCTGCTGCCGCGGCTCCTGGAGCGCTGATGGCCGACCGCGCCCGCCGGCGCCGGCCCTGGTGGTCGGCGGCCCTCGCCCTGGGGCTGGTCGCCGCCCTGGTGCTGGGGTTGGCGGTGGGCCTGGCGCCGGTGGCGGCGGCTCCTGCCGGTTCCGCCGCAGGCGGCGACGCCAGGCCGTCGCGGTCGCCTGCCGATCAGCCCACAGGCCCTCTGGCCCTGGGCAGCTACGAGCTGGCCAAGGTGCGGATCCTGGGCATTCCGGCCATCACCGTGGCCTCCCCGGTGGTGGGCCCCCAGGGAAATGCCCCGGACGCCCAGCGCCGCGCCGAGGTGATCGAGGGCAACCTGCGCCGCCTCTACGCTCCGGTCTCGCCCTGCAGCGAGAGCGAGTGGATCGCCGAGTGGATCCTGCTGCAGGTGCTGGGAGGCAGGGAAAGGGCCTGTGAACCTGCCATCACGGCGCTCTCGGGGGGTGCCCCCGACGGCCTGGTGGTGCAGCGCCGTGAGCTGGCCGCCGGCGACGTGGTGCTGGAGGCGCTCCTGCCGGAGCGGGGCGAACCGCTCCCCCTGCTGACGGTGACCTACGCCGACGCCGCCATCAACGGCACCAGCGCCTGGGAGCTGGCGGGACGCTGGCAGGAACGGCTGCAGAGCCGCCTGCGTCACGCGCGCCATGCGAGGCAGCCGGCCGCGCTCCACCGCCGCTGGCGCATCATCCTCGGCCTGCAGGCGGTGCTGCTGCTCTCCACCGGCGGCAGCTTCCTGCTCTGGCGCCGCAACCGGCGCCACCGGGAGGCCTGGCTGGTGGCCTGGCGGGAGGGGGAGGGCCGAGGGATGGAAACCTGGAGCCAGCTCCATCGGTATCTCGGACTGGTGCTGCTGCTGCTGGTGCTGCTCCAGCTGATGGTGATGATCGCCCTGGCGGTGATGGCCGTGCCCGGGGAGGTGCCCCTGGGGCTGGAGCTGATCCTTCAGCCCATCCTCGCGGCCCTCAAGCTGATGGCCATGGGCCTCATCGCCCTGGCCGGACGCTCGCTCGCCACCTTCCTGCTTCACCAGTGGGCCGACAGCGCCCGGGTGCCGGCGGACGAGCAGGCGCGGCGGGATCAGCGGCGCCGCAGCCTGGTGCGGGTGAGCCATCGCCTCATCGATCTCGCCTCCCTGCTGCTGGCGGCGGGCTGGATCCTGCTCGACATCCCCAACGTGCGCTCCAGCTCCGCCTCCGTGCTGGTGGCCGGCGGTGCCCTGCTCGGTGGTCTGGCGCTGGTGTTCCAGGGCCTGCTGCGCGATTTCGTCGCCGGCATGGCCGTCCTGCTGGAGGACCGCTACGCCATCGGTGACTGGGTGGAGATCGGCGGCCTCGAGGGGGATGTGGTCGATGTGGGGGTGCTGAGCACCCAGCTGCGCTGCCTCGACCAGCGGGTGGCGGTGGTTCAGAACAGCGCCTTCGACCGGGTGGTGAACCACACCAAGCTGCGCTCCGGCATCCTCGTGAACCTGGTGGTCTCCCACCGCTGCCACGACATCGACCGGGCGCTGGCGGTGGTGGCCCGGGAACTCAGCGCCTTCCAGGCCGATGCCGGCTGGGGCCCCCGCCTGCTGGTGCCGCCCCTGCTGCGGGGCGTCAGCGCCAGCGGCCCCCTCGGCATCACCGTGAGCATCCTGCTCACCACGGTGGCCGGCGAGCAGTGGGCCTGCTCGCGGGAACTGCAGCGGCGGCTGCTGGCGCGCCTCCAGCGGGAGGCGATCCCCCTGGCCGACGGCCTGGAGCTGGCGGTTCTGACCCCGGGAGCAGGACTACGGTGAACTGGTGAAGAGG
Source organism: uncultured Actinomycetota bacterium (assembly GCA_963719955.1). GTDB lineage: Bacteria > Actinomycetota > Actinomycetes > Propionibacteriales > Nocardioidaceae > Nocardioides. The sequence goes on from CAVRDV010000002.1 coordinate 2,393,062, forward strand.
GAGTCGGCGGAATCCGATTCGCCGAAGACCATGGCATCAGCACCACCAACGGAGGCAAGATTCATGGCTTCATCCACGGCGGATCACGAGAAGTTCATCCGCCAGGCGATTGCCCTCTCCCGAAAAGCCGCCCTTCAATTCGGCACCGGCGGGGCCTTCGGCGCGGTGATCGTGAAGGATGGCGAGGTCATCTCCACCGGCATGAACCGGGTCGTGGCCAGCCATGATCCCACCTGGCACGGGGAGATGGAGGCGATCCGCCTGGCCTGCATCACCCTGCAGAGCTTCAAGCTGCCGGGTTGCATTCTCTACACCTCCGCCGAGCCCTGCCCGATGTGCATGGCCACCTGCTACTGGGCCGGCATCGAGGAGGTGTACTACGCCGCCACGGTGGAAGACGCCTTCGAGTACGGCGATTTCGATGATCGCCCCATCTATGAGCAGCTCGCCCTGCCGAAGGAGCAGCGCTCCATCCGGCTCACCCAGATGCTGCGCGAGGAGGCGGTGGAGGTGTGGAAGGCTTACCAGGCCAGGCCCGACCGGGTCCGCTATTGATCCCCTGGGCCCACCTCCGGCAGGATCACGCGCCTCGGATGCATCAGGTGCCACGGGTGGCCGGGAGGGCCCGGAACAGCTGCAGCATCAGGAAAAGGGCCACCAGGATCCCGCTCAGGGTCAGGCTGCGGCCGCGGCGGCTGGCCGTCCCCTCCAGCCATGGCTGGAGCAGCCGGCTGGCCCAGGGCACCAGCAGCCAGCCGGTGAGGGCCACGCTGCAGAGGTTGCCCAGCAGCAGGCCGGTGGGCGCATCCAGGGGCAGGGGCCTGAGCACCACCCCCAGCACCATCACGGTGGGGTAGAGCACCAGCAGCACGATCAGGTTCACCTTCCAGGCCGGAACCTGGCGGCTCACCGCCCCGCTCAGCCACCGGGCATAGCCGTCCCAGTCGCTGCTGCCCACGTAGCGGTAGCCGCCGTGCTCGGCGGGGTTGAGCAGGTCGCGCCGTTCCTGGGAGTCCATCCAGCCCATGAAGTGGGCCGGGGAGGCGAAGCTCAGCTCCGACTGGAAGAGCAGTCCCTCGCCGTTCTCCTCCTTCCCCAGGGGGGTGGGAACGGTTTCCGCCACGAAGCCCGGACAGCACCGGGCGGCGGCCATCAGCCGTTCCTGCAGCTGCAAGAACCGCTCCAGCTCCGGCGGCTCGATGCGGTGCAGGAAGCGATAGGTGAAGGGGGGCGTTCCCTCGCTGGGGCCGGACGAGGCTGGGGGCATCGGGGCATCGCGGCGGCGGCCTCACCATGGGCCATCAGGCCGCCGCCAGCCAGCGGCGCCATCTCCACCGCCTCTGCTCCGGGGCGTGAGTGGCACCGGCCCCCTCGGCATCACCGGGAGCGTCCTTGATCCGGGTGGCTCACGGCGTTGTGGATCAAGGTGGCGGCCAGCGTCGAGGACCGATGCCGAGCGCCTGGGGATTTCCTCTCAACCGGAAGAAGCACCGGCATCCACTACACCTCCGCCGAGCCCTGTCCGATGGGCATGGCCGCCTGTTACTGGGCGGGCATCGAGCAGGTCGTGTCGGGGCGCGGCGTCCTCACCACGGCTCACCACAGCGCTGGATTCCGGAGCGGCTCCACGCACGAGAGATGAACATCTGTTCGGCAACGTCGTTCTGGAGGCCTGGCAGCGCCAGCCCCAGCCACCCTGAGGGGAACGTCAACGGGTAGGGAGGAACGAATCTCGCAGCCGCCTCGGTCTGAAATCCGAATCTGCCGTAATACCTGGGATCTCCATAGACAAGAAATCGCTGGATGCCTTTCGCCGACAGCATCGCCAGGCCGCTTTCGACGAGCTTCGTGCCGATGCCCCTGCGCTGCCACCTCGGCTTCACGGCCAGGGGCGCCAGGATGTACCGACAACGCAGTCTGTGCTGCCGTCGGCATGGACGGGGCTGAACGCCAGATGCCCTACGAGCTCATCACCCTCTGCAGCCACCAGGCTGACGGTTTCCGGATCCGACGCCTCGCGGAGCAGATCGGCGGCGAGCTGCCGCAATCAGCTGAGCTCTCCGCTTCCGGGAACGTCTCCAGATGAATGGCACGAATGGAGGCAAGATCGTTTGGCCTGGCTTCCTGCATGATCATGCGGCCGCAGCTGCCTCCGATCGGAAGGGAACAGGTATTGAGGCCAGACTAGAGGGCGTTGGCGGTACGCTCGCCTGAAAGCTTGGGGCGCAACGGGCAAGGCATCCGTTCGGGGCAGTGATCCCGCTCCCCGCAAACGCCGGGACTATCCTGGCTTGCGGAGGGTCACCTCGTGGAGGCCCAGCTCCTCGGAAATCCCTGCCACGCGCTGTCGCTGTGGACGGATGGGCCCGACCCGCGAGGAAGTGTCGTGACCTGAAACATGCCTGGTTCCGAGGCCCCAACTGCTGCGCGGAAGCCTGCGGCTACTGGCAGCGATGGCACCGACAACCCTGACCCAACCCGACGAGCCTGACCGTCCCGATGTCGTCATCGGCGTCGATACTCCCAGGGGCTTTCACCTCACCGTGGCCCTGGCCCCCAACGGAGGCAGGCTCGGCGAATGCAGTAGTCCTGTGAATCGGCGGGGTTCCAGCGACCTGCAGGTCTGGACTCTTGAGCACGGCAGCAGGCCAGGGTTCGCGATCGAGGGGATTGGCTCTTCCGGCGCTGGCCTCTGCGGTGAGCTGATGGCATCAGGCTTTCCCGTGATGGAGGTCAGCAGACCAGATCGCTCCTCGCGTAGGTGCGTCGGCAAGGACGATGCCATCGATGTGGAGTCTGCAGTCCGGGCGGCCTTGCGGGAGCAGCTGGAGTCGTTGGCCCACGCTGACTTGATGACGACCTGCGCAGCCATCCAGGTTGCCGTGATGGACTGCGCCTTGGCTGCCGCCGAAAAGGCACTGCGCCTTCTGGCCCGACGGATCCTGACCAGCTCACCATGCAGGCCTGCCCTGGCCTGTGGCAGATCTGTGGCGGCATCGGTGTCGACGGAGCAGCCACGTTGCTGGTGGCGGTGGGTGATCACTCGCAGCGGCTCCGCTCGCATGCAGCCTTTGCTTCTTTCTACCTCAATCGCAGAGGCAACCTCCAGGCCAATGCCACCCTCCACCGCGTCGCTTTTCTGCGGCTGGGCTGGCACGACCAGACCAGGGTTTTTGCAGCGCGGCGTGTGGGGAAGGCCGCAGCAAGGCTGAGCTCATGGGCTGCCTGCAGCCAGCGGCTTCTGCGAAGCAGTGACGGCTCATGGCGAGGGAGGGGAAGACTCCAGGGTAAAAAGGTCAGTTCCGAAAGTGTCAATCCCGACCTGTCAGGCAAGGGCAGCGGTTGTTTCAGCGCCCTTCACCAGAAGTGTTGCTGCGGGTGAAACGGTGAACCTGAGTTTGATTGTGTATTGCCTTGCATAGATCACCTAATGGAAGCCGGGGCCAATTGAGGATTTCTCGCCTGCTGGAAACTTTTCTCGCTTGAGTAAGCTGAAGGCAATGAGTATTCCTGTGATTGCCAAGAATGCCATTGGATAAAAGACGATAGTATAGGATCCAAAAACATCTCGTATTCGGCCCGTGATCAATGTGCCGATCAGAGCGCCAACCCCATAGGCAGTGAACACAATGCCATAGTTTTGGGCATAGTGATCAGGATTGAAAAAGTTCAGCGTGATGGTGGGGGCCATCGCCAGCCACCCTCCAAGGCAGAACCAAAACAGACTGAATGCAATGAGGTAAGTAGCATACTGACCGCTTTGTGCGCTGATCATCAAGATACAGGCAATGAAGATCAGCGTATAGGAGAACATGGCGACATGGTGAGGCTTGAAGCGATCGCTCAGCCAGCCAAACAGCGGACGACTGACTCCATTGAAGATTGCAAATAAAGAAACACTTATAGCGGCCATAGTGGGGCTGATCTGTATGATTTCCTCACCCACTGGGCTTGATATTCCGATCGCGCTCAAGCCAACCAGGGTAGCAATCGCGTAGCAGATCCAGAGCCCATAAAATGACCGACTCTTCAAGAGATTCTTCGGATAGGCAAAAGAGCCAGTCTGGCTGGCATCTGTAGCCTTCTTCCGAGGATGCCAACCCTTCGGGGGCAACTTCATCGCTAGAGCCAATAAGGATATAATCGCAACAAAGGCAATGCCGAGGATGCGCAAGGTGGGACGCACTGAATAGGTACTAATCAGCTGATTGGCAAGCGGCGCTGTAATGAAAGGGGAAAGCCCAAATCCCAGAACCGTCAAGCCAACGGCTAATCCCTTTTTCTCGGGAAACCAGCGTGACGCAACGACCATGGGGACACCATAGACAATGCCAACCCCGACTCCAGCAATGACGCCATAGGTGAATGTCAACACTCCATAGTTATTGGCAAAGCTGGAAAGAATATAGCCCAAGCCCACAACCAGTCCACCAATAACTGTGATGATGCGAGTGCCAGATCGAGGAATGTAAAAGCCTGCGATGGGCATCGTCACCGCATAAAATACCAGTGCAAAAGTAAATGGCATCAGACTTTGCGTAGCACTGAGACCCAATTCACCCTCCAGGGGAGTTCTGAAAATGCTCCAGGAATACACTGTTCCGAGGCAGAGTAATATTGCCATCCCCAAAGGAAGCAAGAACCACCTGCCTTGCTCTGCCGGTCGGCCAAAGATGTGCAACTTGGCTGAACCAGAAACTGTTGCATTCATCACCATGACATTCTCAATCCAATCAAATGAACAGAAACCATGAGGCACACAGTACTTGGGGGTGCTTTCGGATAGAGTATGTGCATCATGCCCATCGAGCCTAAGTCTTCCACCCTTTGCCCTTCGTGTTGAAAATAACGTTTATGCAGCCGATCAAGAAGGCCTGAGGTCTGGCGCTCTCAGGGATCGACAGGATTATACTTATTTTGCATCATTCTATCCAAGCGCACAAACTCCGACTCAGGTAGACGATCTTTCCATCGGGAACAGTGTGGCTTGATACGGTTTAGTCAACCTAAGAATACGTACGACGTGAATATTGCCTGGCGATACTGCATATGTCGATAATTTCTTTTGGGGTCAAATTGATCTACTCAGCATCCATCAACCCTCTGCCGCATAAAGTGTCTGACTTAATTGTCATCTGCTCCATTCAACCTTGATCTGTCCCTTGTTGTCCCCGAAGGCGTCCGCTCCATCGTTTGCAAGAAAGAACAATGGCTCTCCAGACTGTAGATTCATGCGCTTATTGCTCCCCACCAGCTCATACTGGCCGCTGTTCCTTCTCATTATCAGAGCACCATACGGCGCGTTTGGCAGTAGTAGCCTCTCGTTTTCTTCCATTGCAATGCCATTTGCAGAAGTTGCTGGAAACTTGGGATCGATGGCCCATTTTCCGGAAGCAAAAAAATCGTATGCACCTTTGTGCTGTGCTACGAACTTATACCCCCGTGGAGAGTTTGCGGAGACAGAAAAATCTCCCTCCGTCAGCGTCTGAGCGCCAATGACCGGTTTCTCTGGCTCTGGTGCAGTCAGCGATAGCCATTCCTTGACGTCAGACCACCACCAAGGCGACGTACTTCCTGCTGCAAGTGCGATTGCGATGGCCCATATCGGGCTCCATTTGTTGCTATTTTCACTCATGTGGCTTGCCTCAATAACGCGAAGGTATGGGTTTGGGGCCTAACGCTAAGATCACCGGCGCTCAAATGCTACATTAACCAAGAGCATCTTGCCCCCGACCCTGGGTCTTGATTTCAGGAACTCATGCGATGCGAGCCTCCAGGCTTGTATCTGAGCGTTCACAGCTGTAGCGTTCTCGCCTCTGCTATTTCTTCGATCTCAATGTAGAGAGTGGTCGCGGGCGACGCCTTGTTGTTGCCTCCGGACGGTTGCTTGAATACGAGTGTAGAGGGTCTCCTGAGAAAGGCCAGATCGGCTGTGCTGCAGTGGATCTGACTTTTCTCAGGAGACCCTGCATAGGATGTTGGGATCAGAAGGCCTCCATGCCTACTGCCTCTCCAGTATCCACTGCTGAATGAAGATTTTCTTGAGTAATGTCTGCTAGGAGATCCTCAAGCTTCAACCGAGCAGGAAACGCTGGCTTAACGATCAGTGCACCCACAAGCACACCCAGACTGACATCTGAGCCAGGTCCGATTCCGACCTCTTCGGCAAGCGAGCGCGGGATCCGCACCCCAAGGCTGTTGCCCCACTTCTGGATGCATCAAGCAGATCGGCTTGTGGTGGCGGCTCAGGTCGATGCCGTTGTTGGCTGGCTCACCCTCATAAGAGTCGCGTATCGAACGAGAATGCCTCATCACTGATGATGCTTATTCGCTGCACTTCTGGATGCCGAGGATTGAGCAGGAAGTTGCGTTCGACCGTGATGACTGCGGACGGCACGCTCAAAGCCGCAGTGCGGCCGCTCGTGAGCCACGACTTCCCGAGTGTTTGGAGCGATGCTGGAGCTGGCACCGAATGCCAGTCCTCCGGCAGCGTGACCGGTTCGAGTACTTCTGTGGGCAGGTCATCAGGGAGTTCGATGGCGAGCAGCCTTAAGTCGGTCGGAGCCGTGAGCGGATCAACATGGACCAGCACTTCAAGCGCCGCGAGTGCCGCAGAGCTTGCGGTGTAAACAATGGGATGCCCTTTTGTGTGCCAGCGTCCGGAGGTGTACATTCCGCCGATGCCATCAAGCGCTGTATCCACGTAGGGCGCACGGCAGATCCGCCAAACGCGCATCAGCTAAAGATTCCGTAGTTGAGGCGCAGCAAGACTTCTTCGACCTGCCGTGCGCCGATCTCAGTATCTAGAAGATCGAGAGGCACCTCGCAGCCAAGTGCACGGTTGGGCGTCTTTAGCCATACGCGCGCCTTGTCGATGGAGCCAAGGACCTCGACGGCCTGAGAGACCGCTCTTGCCACCCGATAGACCCGATCAGACTCCTGGGGGTTGAGGTGTCGCGCCTCCTTCCTGCGGGCGATGGTTCGTGGCGGGATCCCGAAAACCGTTGCGAAGTGCTGCGGGGAAATTTCGAGTTGCTTTGTCAGGGCCACAAACGCGGAGAAAGGCAGACCACTGCGAACGGCATCGCGTAGCTCGGTCATGCTGGTGGCACGCAGACGCAAGATTGAGGCAGGTCCTCCCGGGTCAGGACTGGAGGAGGCAGTTGCCGATGCGGCCTGGTTTGCCATATGGCGATAGTAGCACGGCCATTTGGCGGTACTAGGTCAGCGGCTCGTGGAAGCCTCCAGTATTTCCGAGGCTCACGACCATCGCAATGTACAGAGTTGAACTTTTTGCCGGCTGGAGCCAAAGCGAAAAGCAAGAGCAGCTTATTGCCGAGATCTTCGGATAGCTCGATGACAACGTATCTATTCTTCCCGCTAGAAAATGATGCCTAGCACTCCAGTTCTCATGTTGCTTGCTTCAAATGTCACAGTCATAATCGGCCCAGCCAACGTCAGAGCTGAGTGACGCGCGATAGCGCGTTCACTCCAGCGATTTGTTCGGTTCTATTCAAGTTCCACATCGTGGCTGGTGATGGCATCGTCGAGAGTTACTTTCTTTAGCAGCACTACGGCTTCAACGACCTTGCGCAAATTCACAGCCTTGTCTTCCGTTACTAGACGATGACAACCAATCTGCAACTGAATACTCAATCCATCGTACGTAGGCGCCGCTGCTCTTCGATGATCCCCAGATCATGTTTTGCCGCGGGGTAGTCGGGCAGGATCTTGAGCGCGCGGCGGATGTAAGTTTCGGCGTCGTCGAAGTCGCCGCGGAGGATGGCGACGCTCCCTAGGCCGTTCCAGGCGCTGGGGTCCTTGGGCTCGACGGCGAGAACGGCACGGAACATCTTCTCTGCGTTCGCTAGTTCTTCGGGCGCCTGCCCGGGGAAGAGCATGGCCCGGTTCTTGCCGTTATATGCCTTCAGATTGAGATACATGAGATCGTCGGGCACTTCCTCTAGGCCACTCGTCAACTTCGCTTCGGCTTCCTCAAAAGCTTTTGCGGCTGCAGTTCGGTCAGCATGTTGGAGCGCCATGATGCCGGCATATTGGAGTTGCGTGACGGCCATGATCATTTCCTCGCGATTCTCCACGTCTTCCTCGATCGCTTCGACGGACGGATCGGTTTCCTCAATCCACCGCTTGCTCGCGGCGAACCCGGCCCGGCGGTCTGCTTCGGGAATCCGTTCCAAAGCCTTCTCGGGCTCGTCCCACCGCGGCCCGAACCAGCGCACGGCGTTGTACATCAGCTTGGCCGTGACCTTTGGGGTGCCGCCGGCGAGACAGGCTTCGTGAAACATCTTGTGCACAGCCCGCCACGGCTTTGTCTGGTAAGAGGGGCCGTCCTCGTTCTCCCCTTGGCAGTAGGCGTCGTGCACCACGGCCGCTTTGAGAAAGTGCTGGTCGAATCGCCCGTCGGTCACCGGCAGGCCAGCCCGTGGCACTGACGCGCCATCCGTCAATGTGCCGACCGGCGCTGTCCAGGCGTTGCCCTTGGCATCCACAAAAACCAGATCCACCTCGACCAACGCCATCAGACCGGTCGTCGGAACTTCCTTCAACGTGATCGCATCAGGAGTGAATTTGGCACTCATCGTTTCAGCCAAGCGCGCTCTTCGGTGCGGTCTCGGGAACTCTAGCGAATCCGGAAAGCCGATGTAGAAAGAATTTCTGCCGAACTCTTTATTGGGAGGTTCTGGGAACCAGGGCTCATGGACTCATCCTTTCCGAGAACCTGGCGGTCACTGCCTCAGCAGCAGCATGGTAAGCCCTCTCCGGCAATGGATCTTGAGGAATTGCTCCAGAAGCTAGCAGTGGTTCTCGAGTCCGAGAACCAACTGTTCGTCTGGCTACACAAGGTCCGCTGGGCTGCAGACTCCGAGCTGGCCCCCGATTGAGGACGTGGGTGTAGATCATGGTCGTACTCACGTCACGATGCCCCAGGAGTTCCTGGATCGTTCGGATGTCCTGGCCACGTTCCAGCAGGTGTGTGGCAAAGGAATGACGGAAGGTATGGCAGCTGGCTGCTTTTGTCACGCCGGCCTCGGTGAAGGCACGCTTCACGGCTTTCTGGACAACGCTCGAATCAAGATGGTGGCGGCCCTGAGTGTCGGTCTTTCCGTCATGCCAGCGCTTCTGCTGAGGGAAGACCCACTGCCAGGCCCATTCCCGGTCTGCATTCGGGTACTTGCGGGCCAGGGCATAAGGCATCAACACACGGCCCCATCCCGCTGCCAGATCGCCCTGATGGAGACGACGCACCTTCCTCAGATGCTGCCTGCAGATCACCCATGAGGCTCTGCGGCAGCAGTGTCAGCCGATCCTTGCCGCCCTTGCCATCTCGCACCGTGAGCTCTCGCCGTTGGAAATCCAGATCCTTGACCCGGAGCCGCAAGGCCTCCAGGAGCCGCAGGCCACTGCCGTAGAGCAGCCCCACCACCAGCGCCGGCTCCCCCTCCAGGCGCTCACGCACCACCCCCTCAGCTCCAGATCGCGCTCCAGCAGGTCTCGGTACAGAAACAGCAGCGCCGCCAGTGCCTGGTTCTGGGTGGAGGCGCTCACCTGCTCCTCCACCGCCAGATGGCTCAGGAAGTCATTCACTTCCTGGCTCCCCATCTCCCGCGGATGGCGCAGCCGATGAAAGCGGAGAAATCGCCGCAGCCACTGCTCGTAGGTCTTCACCGTGCGGCGGGCGTAGTGGCGGGTCTGCAGCAACTCCCGGTACCGCTGGATCAGACCGGGGGTGCGGGCTGGGTTGCACATTGGATCCTGCAGCGGCTCAGATTCAGGATTCCCCACTGCCCCGGCGTCAGACAAAGGCGTAAGCCGGGATGGTCAGCGGGCCAGCCCACCATGCTCACCACGGCAACAAGGCCATACCCCACCAGCGGATTGCGGCTTCCAAGGGTCGGGCGCCGCTCCGATCACGATCGATGTGACTGCCGCTCCGGCATTCGACCCCCATCACGCCAGCGCCCGACTCAACTCCCCTCCCCCAGGAGTTGCCGCCGGGCCAGGTCGCTGAGGTCCTCGCCGATCAGGGTGAGCAGGGCGTAGGCCGCCACCAGGGCCAGCAGCTGGTCCCAGGCGAAGGAGCTCAGGCTCTCCAGCAGCTGGCTGCCCAGGCCGGTGGCGCCGGCCATGCCCACCACCACCGATTCCCGCAGGATCACGTCGGCCCGATAGGCGCCGTAGGCCAGATAGGGGCGGGCCAGCGCGCTGAAGCGGCCGTAGAGCAGGGCCAACCGGGGCCCGCTGCCGCCGCAGACGAGTGCCTCCTCGGCCTCCGGGTCGGCGGCGCCTGCGCTCTCCAGCAGCAGCCGGCCCAGCACGCCCAGGTTGTGGAAGCCCAGGGCCACCGCCGCGGTGACCACCCCCGGCTTCAGCACGAACAGCAGCAGCAGGGCGCTCAGGGGCGGGGGCCAGAGGCGGGCCAGGGCCCACAGCAGCTGCAGCCCCCGCCGCGCCCAGGCCCTCGGGGCCACCACCAGCAGCAGCAGGGGCGCCACCCCCACCGCCAGGGCGGCCGCCACGGTGGTGAGCAGCACGGTGCCCCCCACCAGGCGGGGCCAGGGCAGGGCCAGGGTGGAGGCCCAGTCGCCCGCCCCCAGCCCTGGCAGGGGCTGCCACTCCAGCAGGGCCGCCGGGTCCACCCCCAGGGCGCGGCCCACCAGGAGGCAGACGGGAATCAGCGCCGCCACAACCAGCAGCATCTCCCGGCTGCGCTCGCCCACGCCCCGGCGGGCCAGCACGAAACGGCCGGGCGCCAGCCAGCGGCGCCGCAGCAGGCTGATGCCTCCCTCCAGGGCCAGCATCACCGCCAGCAGCAGCCACAGGCCACTCCAGAGTTCGTGGAACTCCAGCGACTGCAGGCTGAGCTTCAGATCCGTGCCCAGGCCCCCCAGGCCGAACACCCCCAGCAGGGTGGCGCTGCGCAGGGCGCACTCCAGCCGGTAGCCGCCGTAGCTGAGCACCCCCGGCAGCAGCGCCGGCCCCAGGGCTGTCAGCAGGGCCGCCGGCGCCGGGGCGCCCGCCGCCCGCAGGGCCTCCAGGCCGGTGGTGGGCAGGGCATCCAGCAGATCGCTCAGCACCCGGGCCACCAGGGCGCCGAAGGGCAGGGCGATCGCCAGCACGGCCACGGCCGGCTGCAGCCCCACCAGCTGCAGCAGCAGCAGCCCCCAGATCAGTTCGTGGATCGAGCGGGGGATGGCCAGCAGCCGGCGGAGCAGCGATGCCGGCAGGGCGGTGCCGCTCAGGGTGCGCCACACCGTGCGCGAGCTGGCCACCCCCAGCAGCAGCCCCAGCAGCAGGCTGGCGGCCCAGCCCAGCAGGGCCACCCCGGCCGTCACCGCCAGCCCGCCCAGCAGCGAACCCAGCACCACCGGATCCAGCGACGGGGTCACCGCCGCGGCGGCGAAGCGGCCGATCAGCTCCCAGCCGCCGCCGTGGCTCAGGCCCGGCAGCAGCACGGCCAGCGGCACCAGCACCAGGGCCGGCAGCAGCATCAGCAGCGGCGGGGCCGGCTTCACCCGGCGTGCCCTCGTAGAGCCTGCCCAGCAGGGTGTCGTTCAGCTGCGCCACCGGCCCGTCGAACACCACCCGCCCGCCCCTCAGGCCCACGGCCCGATCGAAGCCGTCGAGCAGGTCGGGCCGGTGCAGGCTCAGCAGCAGCGCCCGGGGGGCTGCCGCCTGGGCCAGCAGCAGGGTCAGCAGCTCGGCGGCCAGGCGCGGGTCGAGGCTGGCCAGCGGTTCGTCGGCCAGCAGCAGGGTGGGCTCCTGGCGCAGCAGCCGGGCCATGGCCACCCGCTGGCGCTGGCCGCCGGAGAGGGCCGTCACCGGCTGGTTCAGCAGGGCCGGCTCCAGGTCCATCGCCCCCAGGGCCGCGGCGCAGGCCCCGGTCTCCAGCGGCAGCAGCAGGTTGAGCAGCGCCCTGGGCCAGCCCCAGCGGGCCAGGCGGGCGGCGTTGAGGTTCTGCTGCACGGTCAGCTCCTCGATCAGGCGCAGGTCCTGCCAGAGCGTGCCGATGCGGGCCTGCTGCTGCCGCCGGCCCCGGCGGGAGCGGGCCGGCGGCCGCCCCTCCCACAGCACCGTGCCCGCCGCCGGCCTCAGCAGGCCATTGGCCACCGCCAGCAGGGTGCTCTTGCCCGCCCCGCTCGCCCCCAGCAGCGCCACCCGCTCACCCGGATCCAGGCGCAGATCGACAGCCTCCAGGCGCGGCCGGTCGCGGCCTGCCACCACGATTCCGTCCAGTTCCAGCACCGGGGTCAGAGCAGAGGTGCGCATCGGTTCGGGCCTGGCGTGCTGGGGACCGGGCTTCTTCAGCACACCTCAATGATTCCGTGTGGGTCGGCCTCCTGAATCCATTGCACCACGCACGGGTGCGGCGGCCGGAGGCCAGGCCCTGCGCGCTGGTTGCCCCCAGAACCATCTCCTTCACCATCTGACTCGTCAGGCCCAGCGGCCTGCCTGCAGAATCCCGCTATCCGAACGGCCACCGATGACCTCTCTGCCTCGGCTCCGGCCCTCCTTCACCCGGCCCCGGCCTTCCCTCCTCGATGGCATCGCCCGGGTGCTGCTCTGCCTGGTGTTCGTGCATGCCGTGATCGGCAAGCTCACCGGATTCGCCGGCGTGGCCGGGATGATGGCGGCCAGGGGCCTGCCGTTCGCACCGGCGCTTCTGGCAGCGGCCATGGCGCTGATGGCCGTGGGTTCGGTCCTGGTGATCAGTGGTCACCGGGTCCGCCTGGGGGCGATTCTGCTGCTGCTGTTCCTGGTGCCCACCACCCTGCTCTTCCACAACGACGTGGCCGACCCCCAGGAGCGCATTCAGCTGTTCAAGAACCTCTCGATCATGGGAGGCCTGCTGCTGGTGGCTGATCGCCCCACCGCCTGACGGCACCCCCGACGCCGATGGCCCTGGCTTCGCCTCGCCCTTTCATCCTGCTGTCGGTGGCGGCGGCCGTGGCCACGATCGTGCTGAAGACCGCGGCCTGGCGGCTCACCGGCTCGGTGGGGCTGCTCTCCGATGCGATGGAATCGGGGGTGAATCTGGTGGCGGCCCTGGGGGCGTTCTGGGCCCTCAGCCTCGCCGCCAAACCGGCTGACCGCACCCATCACTACGGCCATTTCAAGGCTGAATACTTCTCCAGCGGCCTGGAGAGCGTGCTGATCGTGCTGGCGGCCCTGGCGATCATCCACGCGGCCGTGGGTCGGCTGATGCAACCGGAACCCCTGGAGCAGCTGGGGATCGGTCTGGCCCTCTCCCTGGTGGCCACGGCTCTCAACGGTCTGGTGGCCTGGGTTCTGCTGCGGGCCTCCCGCCGGTTCCACTCGATCACCCTGCGGGCCGATGCCCACCACCTGCTCACCGACGTCTGGACCTCCTGCGGCGTGGTGCTGGCGATCGGCCTGGTGAAGCTCACCGGCCTGACGATCCTCGACCCGCTGATCGCGATCGCGGTGGCGCTCAACATCGTCGTCACCGGCTGGAAGCTGCTGCGGGAAACCGCCTCCGGCCTGCTCGACCGTTCCCTGCCCGAGGACGAGCAGGGGCTGCTGCAGGCGTTGCTGGCCTCCTACGAATCGGAGGACATCCGCTTCCATGCCCTGCGCACCCGGGTGGCCGGCTCGCGCCGCTTCGTGGCCTTTCACGTGCTGGTGCCGGGCGGCTGGACGGTGCAGGCCGGCCATGACCTCTGCGAGCATCTCGAACGGGAGATCGCCAAGGCGCTCCCCCGCAGTGATGTGCTCACCCATCTCGAACCGATCGAGGATCCGAAGGCCTGGGACGACCAGGGCTTCCGCTGGGAGGAGGGCTGAGACTGTCCCCATGGATACCTGCCTGATCACCGGCGCCAACCGCGGCATCGGCCTCGAATACTGCCGTCAGCTCCAGGCCCGGGGTGAGGCGGTGGTGGCCGTGTGCCGCACCCCCTCGCCGGAGCTGGAGGCCCTGGGGGTGCGCATCGAGGCGGGGGTCGATCTCACCGCCACCGACGCCGTCGCCCGCCTGGTGGAGCGGCTGGCCGGTCTTCCCATCGATCTCCTGATCCACAACGCCGGCCTCCTGGAGCCCACCAGCCTGGAGGATCTCGACCTCGAGAGCCTGCGCCGCCAGTTCGAAGTCAACGCCATCGCCCCCCTGCGGCTCACCCGGGCCCTGCTGAACCAGCTGCCCCCGGGCGCGAAGCTGATCCTGATGACCAGCCGCATGGGTTCGATCGACGACAACAGCTCCGGCGGCGCCTACGGCTACCGCATGTCGAAGGTGGCGCTCTGCATGGCCGGCAAATCGCTGGCCATCGACCTGGCGCCCCGCGGCATCGCCGTGGCCCTGCTCCACCCCGGCCTGGTGCGCACCCGCATGACGGGCTTCAGCCAGCGGGGCATCAGCCCGGAGGAGTCGGTGCAGGGTCTGCTGGCCCGCATCGATGCTCTCAACCTGGAGAATTCCGGCAGCTTCTGGCATGCCAACGGCCAGGTTCTGCCCTGGTAGGGGCTGAGGCCAGACCGGCCGCGAAGCGCTCCAGCCCCTCGCCCAGCAGGGCGGCGGAGGTCGCGAAGCTGAGGCGGACGTGGCCGGCCGCCCCCGGGCCGAACCAACGGGGGCTGCCCGGCACCAGCGCCACCCCGTGCTCCAGCCGCAGACGGTCCACCAGATCCTCCACGCTTTCCTGCATCGGAGGCAGCCCCACGAACAGCACATAGGTGGCTGCCGGGGAGTGCACCCGGAGCCCGTTGATCGCCGACAACCGGGCGACCGCCTGGTCACGCCGGGCCTGCAGGTGAAGGAGAAAGGCGGCAAGCCAGTCGAGCCCGTCGGGGCTGTAGGCCGCAGTGGCTGCCACCTGGCTGAGCGTGGACACCCCATCCACGGTGGAGAACTGCTCGCTGCCCTCCAGCAGCCGTGCGGCGGCCGCTGGATCCGCCATCGCCACGTAGCCCACACGCAATCCCGCCAGGGCAAAGGATTTCGAGAACCCATGCACCACTGCGCCATTTGCCGCGAGTTCCGGGGCCAGGGCCAGCCAGCTGGTGAAGGTGGCGGGCGGGTAGACCACATCACTCCAGATCTCATCGCTCAGCACCCGGAGGCCCCGACCCAGGCAGAAGCGGGCCAGGGCTTCGAGTTCGTCGCGCCGGAAGCAGCGACCCAGAGGATTGTGGGGATTGCAGAGGCAGAGCATCCGGGTACGAGGGGTCACCAGCGCCGCCAGTGCCTCCAGATCCAGGGGCGCCTGGCGATCGAGCCCCCACAGCACCGGCACGCCTCCTGCGCTGCGGACCGTGTGGCCGAACAGGAAGTCGACCGGATCGGCCACGATCGCCTCGTCCCCGGGGGACAGCCAGTGGTGGGCCAGCAGGGCCAGACCGGCCGCCGCACTGTTCACCGCCACGACACCCTCGGCCGTCACGGCGGCGCCCCGCCGGCGCAGATAACCAGCCACCGCCTCCCGGAAGTCCGCCAGTCCGCCCGGGGGGCCGTAACTGAACACGCCGCTGTCGCCATAGCGAACGATGGCCTCTCGGATCACCGGGGCGGCGGGGAAATCAGGATCGGCGGCGGTCAGCGGAATCACGCCGTCCGGCTGCTCGGCCCAGCGCAGGTTGTGGGCCCTCTGGCGCAGCAGGTTCAGGGGTACGGCATCGTCCCGGAAACAGGCTCCGAAGCGATCGGTCATGCGACCAGGGGCAGCTGGCACATCGTCGGGGAGGGCTGAACGAACGCACGGGCCATCCTGCGACCGGCTTCCACGCAGCCCAGAAGCGTCGGCAGGCGCTGTCGTTCGTAGGACCGCAGCAGAACCGGCAGGTCCTGAGGGTCGCGGCACCGCTGCAGGAGGCGGTTCAGCAGGACGGCATCCTCCAGGGCGGAATTGACTCCCTGGCTGGTGAAGGGCAGGAGCGGGTGGGCCGCATCCCCGGCCAGGGCGACGTTGCCCCGGCTCCATCGGGCTGCAGGGTTCTCGTCGACCGTGTGCCACAGGTGGGGACCGACCGGACCGGTGGCGTCACGCGCATGGCGAACCAGCGCCGGAAAAGGACGCAGGAGCTCGCTGACGAAGGTCTCCAGCTCCACCTCGGGGGGGGGACGAAACGCAGGCTGTCGAACTGGATGAACCAGATCAGCCCGCCATTGCCCAGGGGCACCAGGCCTACCGCCAGTCCGCCGCTGGGATGCTGCACCTTCAGGAAGCAATGACCCAGTTCCCTGCTCAGCCAGGGCAGCCAGGCGTGGGCCACGATCTCCTTGACCCGACCCGGGTTCGACAGGGGCGCAACCCCCAGGGCCCCGCGGCAGCGGGAGCGGATCCCATCGGCAGCGATGAAGACATCGGCCCCATGGCGTCGGCCGTTCTGGAAGCGGACCGCCGTGGCCCTGTCTCCCTGCCATTCGAAGTCGCTGAACGGGTGGTTGTACTGAACCAGCTGATCGGGGGCTCCCACAAGCAGCGCCTCGAGCAGCTGGGGCCGCATCATCGCCACGGCGTCTTCCAGGCGATAGTCCGCCAGCACGTCGCCCGAGCAGGAGACGATCCGCACCGTCTCGATCCGGTGCCCCAGGTCGACCCCCGGCCGCAGACCGAGACTTCGCAGTGCATCGCAGCCGTTGGCCAGCACCAGGAAGCCGGGGCCGTTGCTGGGGGGGGCCACGGCCCGCTCGTAGACGCGAACCGGGTGCCTGTTTCTCCAGAGCCCCCTGGCCAGGGCCAGGCCACAGGCACCGCCACCGATGATGGCCGTCTCGATCACGGCCGCCGATCCATGGGACAGGAGGTCTGTTGGCCTGTTGTGAATGGGGGCGATCGGCGCATCCGCCGGAGCATTCATGAGCTGCAAAAGTCCTGTCTGGCGTTAGAGCCGTCCCCAGGGGATCTTAGTGCTGCCCAGAAAGAGAAAAGTCTCCATGGACACAGAGGAAGCTATTCAGATTAATGGTTGCTTAAGAATGTCGGGGAAGAGAGAAAGAGGGACGAAGATTACTGCGGAGTGGTCTTCCATCGGGGTGGATTCGGGTTGGCGCGTCACCGTTGTGAGCTCTCCACAGCTTGCCCGGGGTGGATCTTTCAAGGAGAACCTGCCATGACAAAGCTAGATTGAGGTGGGTGAGGAGGGGCATGCATCGAAAAAGAAAACTCGTCGTGCTGACTGGGGCGATGCTTTCTGCTGCCTCCCTCCTGGTGTTCATCCATTTGATCGATCGGCGCGATGCCAGAGATTTACGTGCCAGAAGTGATCGAATCGCCCGGCGTCTGTGCGAATCACTGCAGGCTGTTGATGTCTACTTCTCTCGGAGGCCTGCCCTCCCAGCCGCTCCTCTGGGCGAGGAGCCGTTGGGGCAGCTCGGCCTGCAGCTGGTTTCGGCTCCCGGCCTCTCCAGCCGGCAGGGGCCGGAGGTTGGGGCATCCGGGCAGGACGACCGGGCAGGCATTCCCCTGATCTGCGCGAGAAAGTCGCCCCAGACGCCTCTTGTGATGGTTCCGGCTGAATCCGAAGTCGATGGGTTGTTCTTCGGCTCTCAGGCGGAGCAGGCCTCCGGGAGACCGTGGCTCAGGTTGAGTGGCAAGAGTCTGGTCGCCGAAGATCTTCAGGCCTTCAGGCTGATTTCGGTGTCACCCTGGAGGGGGATGCCTGCCAGCAGGGGCGACAGGGGTCACCGCTACCGGATCGAGTTCGGTGAGTTTCTGGTCGGCCTGAACCTGGTCTCTAAGCCACTGGCTCAGGATCCGCTGGAACACTCGCTGGCTCTGGTGCTGGGCATGCTTGGCATCCTGTTCAGTGGTGTGATCGCCCACCGGTCGACGGAAAGAAACAACAAGGGAACAGATTTGATAAGTTCCTTTCGCAGGGATGGACTCACCTCCTTTCTGACGCGCTACGCCCTGGTCCAGGATTTGAAGGTGACATCACTGATCAAGCGCCCTCCGCGTGAGGAGGCGGGCATGTTGGTGACCATTGATTTCCGGTTTCTGCAAAAGCAGAACTTATTTCTTTCTGAGGTAGAGAATATCGCGATTCTCGAGAATGCCTGCAAGGCTATCTCCGAAGTCTTGCCTTTTGATCCTGATCTCAATTTTTATCGTGTTTCGGAAACCAAGACTGGTCTGATCGTTCGTGCCTCCGAGCAAGCGCCGATCGATACGAGGGCGGCCGCCGAGTTGATGCTGTCCAGGCTGCTGGGCACGGTCACAGCCTCCATCAAACAATCCATCGACATCATCCTGGAAAAGGATGATCTGATCGTCACCGGCCAACTCTTCCGTCTGGATGATCCACGCCCAACCCTGTTGAGGATGCAGGCTTTCGGGGAGTTGCTGACCGCGGAAGATCGAAGGTCTTTTCGACTGGTGGAAGCGGGTGATGATCAACTGGTGATGGAGAAGAGCAGGATCAGAGAGCAATTGACCTGCCTCACAGCCAGTGATCTGGAACTTCGCTTTCAACCCATCCTGCTGGTGGCCAACCCAGGACACTTTGGGCTTGAATTGCTGATTTCCTTCCGCCCGCCTGCCTTGAGCAGGATGGGAACAGGAAAGGTGATGCAGCTGGCGCATGATATCGGCATCGCTCATCAGATTGATGGTCTCGTTCTGAGTCGATTGGACGAGGTACAGCAGGCGCTGCGTGATTCGGACTTTTTGAGTCGTCGCATTGAATATGTCTCGATCAATATCAGCGCAGATTCAGTCGCCAACGATCAACGCCTTAATCAGTTGATCGGGCTATTGAGGAGATATCGCATTGATGCTTCGACTTTCTGCATCGAGATCACGGAAATGGCCGCCACCGACACGTTGACCGGTGCGGATCATGTGACAACGGCATCGGAGCGGCTGATCAAGGAACTCCATTTCAGAGTCTTCATTGATGATTTCGGCTCAGGTCTCTCCAACTACAGGCGGATCAGCGAAGCCTGGTATGACGCCATAAAGCTAGACATTGGCTTGATCAAGGGAATTGATCGTTCCTTCCGCTTGCAGCGCTATGTGGGCTCACTGGTTGACACCTTTCATGCCTTGGGCAAAACCGTCGTCTGTGAAGGTGTCGAAACTTACAATGAGATGACCGCCGCAGTCAGGCTGGGGGTTGACGGCTTGCAGGGCTTTCTCATCTCCCATCCTGTCACGATGACGGATGTGGAGGCATTTCTTCGGGCCTCCGGGTGGGCGTCAGAGACTTCATTTCAGCAGACGCTCGATAAGATTCGCACATCTTCCCATTTATTTGATGCTTTCAAAGCTGAGGGATCTGCCGCCGATGTCAGGGTTTCTCTCGAGCGTTACATTCTTGATAATTGGTCTCGGTTGAGAAGCTTTGAAGAGTTTGTGCTTCTTTTCGTGAATGAGCTGAAGGCCTGGGGATTGGATATCTACCGCTTTTCTTTGGCTTTTCTCCCTGATGAGGATGATATTGATTGTAGTCAGTATATCTGGGTGAAGTCAAGGCCGGGTGAGGTGAAGACCCTGCGTATGGACAGGGACTTTCTTGAGCAGGAGGAGCACCTTCGCAGCCCTCTCCACTACATTGCGTCCAGCACCAAAATCTTCCGTCAGAGCCCCTATCTCATTCGAGAGAACAGCTTTCCGTTCCTGGATTCTCTCAAAGCAGAAGGCTGCAGCGACTATCTTGGCATCCGTATGGAATCGCGGGGGATATCGATTCCCGTTCTGACCATCGCGCTCAATGACGGCAGCGTGTTCAGCGACGAAGAGGTGCAGCGGATCGAGGCCATGAGTAGCTTGTTGAGTCTTCTTTTCTATGCGTTTGAAAGCGAGCGATCCAAGCGCCTTGCGATGCTGGATCCCCTCACTTCTTTGGCGAACCGCCGCAGCTTCGACTCTTTCCTGAAGAGCAATATAGCCGCATCCAGACTTGCCAAGTCAAGTCTTTCATTGGCATTGATTGATGTCGATCAATTCAAGATCGTCAATGATGTCTTTGGGCATGCCTATGGGGACAGGTGTCTCAAGGAAATCGCCTCCGCCCTGAATTCCAGGCTGCGCCGGAAGAATGACTTCGTCGCCAGGCTTGGAGGAGAGGAATTCGCCATCATTCTTCCCAACAGCGATGCTGAGTCGTCCCTGCAGATCTGCGAGCAGCTGCGGCAATCCATTCAAGCCAGGGAAATCGAGCATCCAGGTCATGAAGGTGGGAACCACCTCACGGTGAGCATCGGTATTGCCGTCTGGGATCCCCTGGTCTGCCAGGTCTGCGAGGCGGATCTGCTGCTGCAATTGGCCGACGACTGTCTCTACGAGGCCAAGCGCAACGGCCGCAATCGCGTGGTGTGTCGCTCACTGCTCAGCAGCCCATCGGGCCCCTCGGCCTGAGGGCTCAAGCCCGGCCTGGTGCGTCCTGGTGGAAGCGTTTGGTCACGAAAGGGCTGGTCATGGCTCTCAGCAGGGCGCTGTAGCCGGGCCGGAAACGCAGTTCCTCGCCCACCTGCAGCGGCCGTTCCGCCTCCACCACCAGGTGATCGCTGCTGGCCCCCACGATCGCCACCCCCGGGGGCGATGCCAGATCAGCAGGATCCACGTCCTGTACCCCGAGTGCCACCAGGCCGCGCTGACGCTGGCCCCGGTCCGGTACGGAGGCCGGGGCCGTGGCCAGGAAGCTGGTGAGCCCCCGTTCCCCCAAGGGACGGCTGGGTTTGCGTTTCACCTCGATCAGCTCGCCCACCAGGGAGAAGGCGTCGCTGCACAGGCCGGCAATGGCGGTGCGGGTCAGGGGGTCCCGTCCCAGCAGCAGAGCCTCCCCCAGGCGCAGATGGTTGATTCGCCCCGGGGCGCCCCCCTCGGCCAGCCAGGGGAGATTGGCTGAATTACCGCCCGACACCAGCTCGAGCCGGATACGGAGGCTGGCTTCGAGTGTGCCCGCCAGGCTCGAGAGCTCCGCCATGTTGGTCTGATCGGGGGCCACTCCGTGCTGGCAGCCCAGGTTGGTGCCGATTCCCACCAGTCGAAGGGATGGCAGGCTCAGCGTGAGACGGGCCACTGCCTCGAGATCCCCTGGCAGGAGGCCTTCGCGCCGATCCCCCAGTTCCACCATCAGCAGCACGCCATGGCATCGCTGCTGATCGGCCGCCGCAGCCCCCAGGGCCTGGATCACCAGAGGTTCGCTGTTGCAACTGCTTGCGGCATGGGCCACCACCCGCTCCACCTGGCTGAGCATCGGGGTACGGATGAGCAGCATGTCCGCGCTGACCCCCCCGCGGGCCAAGTCTTCCAGCGTTTCGATGCGGGAGTCGCCGATCGAGGTGATGCCGGCCTCCAGCCAGGTGCGGACGATCTCACGCCTGCCCAGGCAGGCCTTGCTGACTGCCGTGATCGCGATTCCCTGGCGGGCCAGGCGACGCACCAGAGTGGTGCCGTTGAGGTGCAGGCGGTCGAGGTCGATCTCGAGCCGCGGGCTGCTCATGCCATCGCCGTCCGTTCCGCGCCGAGTTCAGGGAAGGCCCTCACCACCATCTGCACCAGACCTTCGGGGGCGCAGGTGAGCGGGTCTGTCACAGGAATGTGGAGCTCCGCTTCGTAGAGGGAGATGGCGGCGGAGACCTGGGCGGCGGTCATGCCCTCGTGATTGAGCGTCAGGCCGATCACCCTGGTGGGGGCAAAGGCCTCGATCAATCTGATCTCGCTGTGGGGGGTGGGCATCGCCACACCCGGGAAATCGCAGCGTTGGCGGCGTTTGGGCGCATGCTGCAGGATCACGGCCTGGGGCTGGGCGCCCCGCAGGATGAAGGTGGAGGAGAGATACGCCGGGTGGCTGAGCGCCCCCTGCCCCTCGATCACGATCACCCGGGGATGCTCGCTCTCGAAAGCCTCCACTACGGCGGCCTCCACCTCACCGGAGCAGAACTGGGAGGGAATCGCATCGAGCGCCATGCCATGGCGGCCGCCCTGGATGATCCCGGTCTGCCCCGTGGAGATCAGCGCCGCGCGGATGCCGTGGTCGTTGAGCGCCTTCACCAGGACCGTGGCGGTGGTGCGTTTGCCGATGGCCCCATCGGTACCCAGCACCGCGATGCGTCGGCAGGTGACCCCGTCGATCGCCCCGCTGAACAGCCGCAGGTTCTCCAGGGCCGGTGGCCGGCGCACGTCCTGGATCGTCACCCGGTGCCGTAGCGCGCAGGCGGCGAAATCAGGCTCATCGGCCAGAAATTCGCGCATGCCACTCACCAGGGAGAGGCCCGCCGCCATGGCCTCCAGGAGCACCTGCCGGTCGCTGGGGCTGTACAGCCCCCCGGCGGGGGCCATGCCGTAAATGAGCGTCTGCGGGGCGGGGCCGCTGAGGCGGAACATCGCCGCCAGATCAGCCACGATCGGAATGCCATTGGCCAGGCCGTCCAGCAGCTCACCGGCATCGCGACCGGCGAGCCGGCTGTCGATCACCGCCACGATCCGGTAGAGGTCGCTGTGACGCACCAACCCGTGGGCTGTCTTGCCGTCGGCGCTGGCGAACTGCCCTTCGCAATAGACGACGGCTGCCATGGGGCTGGTCCGTGGGGTGGACGTCGCCTGTGGCTGGGCAAGGACACACCCCAACGAGGGCGAGTCGATGGCCCGGGAAGGGGCTGTCAAGAGGTTCCGGTTCGTTCTGAAGGCTCAGGGGAGGCGGCCGCAAGGTCTGCCGATCGCCGAACCGGGCAGGGATACCAGTGGCCTCCACCAAGCAGGAGGTGTATCGGCTGATACTAAGAGGTCAGAGGCTTTCTGGGGCCGTCACGCCCCGATCCCCCCCTGGTGGCCTGTTCAGCGGTTTCCGAGTCCGGGCGCCTCCGGCAGGGCGAGCTGCAGCGCCATCGTTCCCTCTCCCCGCAGGATGGTGAGGGTCAGGGGCTTGTCCTGGGGGTGGCGGGCCACGGCGTCGATCACCTGGCGGGCACTGGTGGCCCGGCTGCCGTCGATGGCCGTGATCACATCCCCCACCCGCAGGCCGGAGCGCTCGGCCAGGGAACCGGGGGCCAGCTGATGGATCTCCACCCGGCCTCGATGGGTTTCCAGATACACCCCCAGCCGCAGGCCTGCCGGCGGCTGGGGCGCCACCCCGAACACCGCAGTCGCCAGTCCCGGCTGCAGCGTCTCGCAGGGCAGGGAGGCGTCCCACGGCAGGAACCAGGCCGGTTCGCCTGTCCCCAGGGACCGCAGCTGGTGGGGCACCCCGTGACCCCCGGCCAGATGGCCGTTGCCCATCAACGCCACCACCGGCGCCCCGGGGTGCCGCCGCAACTGCTCGGCGATGGCCTGGGCCATGGCCCGGTCCCACAGTTGCTGGCTTTGCACGAAATGCCGGAAGGAGGGATCCTCCGGCCCCGGCATCCGGCCGCCGCTGGTGGGCACGAAGGGATGGAGCCGCCAGAGCCGGTGCAGCTGAGCCAGATAGGCCCCGCTGGGCGGCGCCGGCCGCTCCACCCCCTCCCTCTCGGCGGCAGGCACCGCGTCGAAGCCCTTCAGGCGCACCCGGCGCACCAGCTGACGGTCCACGTTCAGAGCCACCAGGCGGATGCGCCGATCGCGGGCGAAGCGAAGGATCGGCAGGTAGAGGTCGGCGTCGTAGCCCCAGATCTTCGGCCAGTCGAGGGCCGCCAGGAAGGCGGCTTCGGTGAGCTCGCCTGCCACCCAGCGGTCCAGCACCGGCTGCTTCCGCCGCGGCACCATCTCCAGACCGAGGCTCAGTTCGGGCTGCCGCCGCACCAGCCCCTGCAGCGTGTCCAGCTGCCACCGGTGGTGAGCGGCACTGTCGTGGCGTTCCCCCAGCAACACGACCGATCCCCTGGCGGCCTGATCCAGCAGGGCCTTGCTCCCCACCACCCGGGGCCCTGCGGCGCTGGGCTCCACCCAGGTGCCCACGGGCACGCAGGGGGAGGGGGTGGCCAGCCCAGGGGGGCGCGCTGCCGCTCCCAGCAGGGCGGCCAGCGACAGCCAGGCGGCCCTGCTGACGGTGCGGAACCTCATCGACTCACCCCCCCATCCGCAACCCCCTGCCACCGGCCAGCGCCGGCCTGCTGTCCGCAGCCTGGCCAAAGCTGCAGGAAAGCACCGCACCTAACTTGAGGGTCAAAGGTTTTCAGGAGAAAGGGCATGACGCGCGCGACGCAGGCCGGTCAGTTCTGCTGGTGGAGCCTGATGACGAAGGACGTGGAGCGGGCCAACCGTTTCTACCGGGAGTTGTTCGGCTGGGGTCTCACCACGATCGAGATCCCTGGCGAAGAGCCCTCCCTCATCTATACCTCCGGCCGGGGTGGCTTCGCCCATCCGGTGCCGTTGGAGCCAGGCTTCCCCGGCCCCAGCCACTGGATCGCCTACCTCACCGTCGCGGATGTGGATGCCGCCTGCCGGAGTGTGGAGAGGCTCGGGGGAAAGGTGTGCCTGCCGGCCTTCGACATCCCCACCATCGGCCGTACCGCCGTGGTGGAGGATCCCATCGGCGCAGCCTTTCACCTGTTCAGTTCCTTCGATCCCAGCGACGCATCCAGCATGATCGGGGATGCCACGGGGGACATCTGCTGGATGGAGCTGATGGCGGACGACATCACCCCCTTGACGCCCTTCTATGGGGAGCTGTTCGGCTGGTCGTTCTCTGAACCGATGGACATCAACGGCGGCGATTACATCAGCTTCGAGAAAGACGGAGTCAAGCTGGGTGGCCTGTTCCAAAGGCCCGCCGCCATCCCGGCGATGCCCCCGGCCTGGATGGTCTACTTCTCGGTGCCCTCGGTGGACGACTACATCGAAAAGGTGAAGGCGGCCGGCGGCAGCATCCAGGTGGCGAAGACCCCCATTCCCCAGACGGGATTCTTTGCCTGTTTCCAGGATCCGACGGGGGCTTCCGCCTACCTGTTCGAGTGGACCGAGCAGGAGAGCTGAACTCCCGGGTGAATCCTCCGGTTGCCTCCCTCAGCGGATTTTGCCGATCTGCCGTCCCACCTGCTCGATCTTGTTGTAGGCCGCCGCGTTGGCGCCGGTGAACCGCTGGGCGCCGAACAGGGCAAGAATCTGCTTCTGGGTGGGATCGCTGCCGCGCCAGCTCAGGATCGCCGTCTTCACCTTTGTGGTGAATCCCGTGCCGAAGCGTTTGTCGAGGTCAGGCTGGGCAATCCAGTGGTAATCGGGGTAGGCGGGGCTTCTCCAGATGGCGATCACCTTGGCCGGGTTGGCCTTGCCGTCGCGCAGATTGTCGCGCCACACCTGCTCGTTCACGGCGCCGGCGTCGTAGGCGCCGCTCTGCACCAGGGCGATGGTGGCATCGTGGCTGCCGCTGAACCCCGGCGCTCCGCCGGCGAAATCAGAGAGTTTCACCCCCGCCTGGCCAAGGAAGTACTGGGGCATCAGCCGGCCGGAGGTGGAGCTCTCCGATCCGAAGGTGAAGCGCTTGCCCTGCAGTGCCGTCAGCTGCTTCTGGGAGCGCAGCGGCTGGAGGCCGCTGCGGCTGCTGGCAATGAAGACAGAGCGGAAGGCCGCATCGATGTCCCTCTGGGCGATCACCTGGGCGCCGGGCTTCTGCAGCCGGGCCTGCACGCCGGTGAGCCCGCCGAACCAGACCAGATCCAGGCCGCCGGTGCGGAAGGCGCTGACGGCGGCGGCGTAATCCACCACCGGCACGTAGACCACCTTGACCCCCAGCTGCCGGCTGAGCTCATCGGCCACCAGGGGATAGAGGCGGTTGAGCTTTTCCGGCTTCTGGTCGGGGATGGCGCCGATGCGCAGCACCTTCCGGCTCTGCTGGGCCCTGGCCGGTGTCAGCAGGGGGGCCAGGGGTGAGGCGGGCGGCGCCAGCAGCGGCAGCAGCACCAGCGAGGCACCCGCCAGGGCGGCGGCGGCACGGAGGCGGAAGGTCATGGAAAGCCTTGTGAGCGAGGTCGTCCGTTGCCCCACTATGGCGTTCGGCATTGAGCCCCCCGCCATGGTGGCCTCCCTTCCCATCGATGCGTTCCTGGCCGGCAGCGGCCCCCTGATCGATGTGCGCACACCCGCGGAGTTCCGGCAGGGGCACATCCCCGGCGCCCGCAACCTGCCCCTGTTCAGCGATGGGGAGCGGGCCGAGGTGGGCACCCTCTACAAGCAGCAGGGGCGCCAGGCCGCCGTGCTGCGGGGCCTGGCGCTGGTGGGGCCAAGGATGCACGCCATGGCCGCCGATCTGGCCGCCTGGAGCGAACGCTCGGCGGGGGCACCCCTGCGGCTGCACTGCTGGCGTGGCGGGATGCGCTCCGCCAGCGTCGCCTGGCTGGCCCAGCAGCTGGACCTGCCGGTGCTGCTGCTGGAGGGGGGCTACAAGAGCTACCGGCGCTGGGTGCTGGAGCTGTTCGAGCGGCCCTGGCCCCTGCGGCTGCTGGGGGGCCGCACCGGCTCCGGCAAGACCGAGCTGTTGCTGGCCCTGCGGGAGCTGGGGGCGGCGGTGGTGGACCTGGAGGGCCTGGCCCACCACCGCGGCAGCAGCTTCGGGGGCCTGGGCCTGCCGGAGCAGCCCAGCAGCGAGCACTACGAGAACCGCCTGGCCACGGTGCTGGCCCCCATGGCCGGGGCGGGGGAGATCTGGCTGGAAGCCGAAAGCGCCATGGTCGGCCGCTGCCGCATCCCTGCCGGCCTCTGGCGCCAGATGAAGGACGCGCCGGTGCTGGCGGTGGAGCGACCCCTGGAGGAGCGGGTGGACCATCTGGTGACGATCTACGGCGCCCAGGATCCGCTCGCCCTGGCGGAGGCCACCCGGCGCATCTCCCGGCGGCTGGGGCCCCAGCGCACCGCGGTGGCCCTCGAAGCGATCGATCGCCACGACTGGGCCACCGCCTGCCACCAGATGCTCGATTACTACGACCGCTGCTACGACCACGAGATGGAGAGTCATCCCTGCACCGCTGTGGACCTGGGCGGGCTGGGGGCGCAGGAGGCGGCCAGGGAGCTGGTCAGTCGGGGGCTGGTGGCCCTGAATCCCCCTCCCCCCGGCTGAGCACTCGGCCGATCACGGCGGCCCCGGCGAACCCCGCGGCCTGCAGTGCCGCCAAGGCCGCCGGCGCCCGCTCCGCCGGCAGGGCCGCCAGCAGGGGGCCGCAGGTCTGGGGGTCGATCAGCAGCCCCCGCAGGGCGGCCTCCCGGGCTTTGTTGCCCGCGGCCCCCTGCAGCCGCACCGGCCCCTCCAGCAGGGCCAGGGCGGCGGCATTGGCGGGGGCCAGGCTGCTGGCGAACCCCTGCGCCAGCAGTTCCAGGGCCCCGGGGTGGGCGCTGATGGCCGTGGCGTCCAGCTCCACCGCCAGCGCCGCCTCACTGGCGGCCAGCATCTCCCCCAGATGGCCCAGCAGGCCGAAGCCGGTCACGTCGGTGCAGGCTTCGACGCCGTGGGCCCCCAGCAGATCCACCAGGGGCGCCTGGGACTGCTGCATCGCTTCGAGCACCCCGTCGATCCACTCCGGCGCGGCAGCGCCCGCCATGGCCGCGGCGAACAGCACGCCGCTGCCCAGGGGCCGGCTCAGCAGCAGCACGTCGCCGGCCCGCAGCGGCCCCTTGCGCCAGGGCCCCGCCGGGGCCACCCGGCCGTTCACCGTCAGGGCCAGGGCCAGGCCCGCCCCGTCGCGCCCCTCCAGGGTGTGGCCGCCGATCAGGGCGGCCCCCAGGGGCTCCAGCACTGCGCCCACCCCGGCCAGGGTCTGCAGCAGCAGCTCCTCCTGAACGGCCGCGCCCGCTTCCGGCACCGTCACCAGGGCCTGGACGCTCTCCACCGCCGCCCCGCAGGCCCACAGGTCGCTGCAGGCGTGCAGGGTGGTGAGGCGGCCGTTCAGCCAGGGGTCGTCCACCAGGGCGGGGAAGCCGTCCACGCTCTGCAGCAGCAGGCGGCCGTCGGCGCAGGTCGCGACCAGGGCGGCATCCTCCGCCACCGGCGCCCGGCCATCCGGGGCCAGGCGGGCCAGGGCGGCGCTGAGCGGGGCCAGCCCCCAGCTTGGCGGCACAGCCCCGGCAGGCCATCGGCGCCTGGCCGTCAGGGGCCATCGGCCGGAGGTCGGCGAAGCGGGCCATGAACGCCCGATCGATGTGCTGCTTCCAGCGCCAGATCCACCCCGCCGGCCCCAGGGCCAGCGGGCCTAGGAAGGCCAGGGCCCGGGGACCCTCGGCGTGCCAGCCGCCGTCGCCCAGCAGCTGCAGGGCCCGTTGCTGGGGTCGCCAGGGCCGCAGCGGCCGTCGGGGGGCGTCCAGGCTGCGGCGCAGGTTCTCGACCAGCACCGGCGCCGCCCGCACGGCCCAGACCCCCGAGGGGGGCCGGGGATCGGCCGCGATCAGGCCGCAGTCGCCGCTGGCGAACAGCCCCGGATGGCCGATCACCTCCAGGCTGGGGTGGGTGAGCACCCGGCCGCTGCCCGGCTCCACCGGCAGTCCGGCGGCGGCCAGCCAGGCGGGGGCGTGGCTGCCGGTGCAGGCCAGATCCGCCGGGAGCTCGGCGGGCGCATGACGCTGGAGGGCGATGCCCGCCTCCGCCAGCAGCCGTTCGCCGGCCCGGTTCGCTGCGGCCGAACCCAGGTGCAGCTCCCCGCCCCGCAGCAGCAGGCGGCAGGTCAGGCCGCGGGCGCGGAAGGCCAGGGCCACCTCCACCGCCGCGGCGCCACCGCCGCGGATCACCAGCTCCTCGCCGGCCTCGCGCTGATCGGCCCAGCCGAGGAAGGGCTCCAGCGGCTTGACCGCCACCGCCTCGCCGGGCATCGCCGTGACGGCTCCCACATCGAGGCTGAGCCGCTCGAAGCGCAGCGGCGGCCGCCCCGCCAGCTGCAGCTCCCGGCCCGCCGGGTCGAGCCCGCTGATCTCCGCCTGCACGAAAGTGACGCCCGCGAGGGTGCAGAGGCGGCGCAGGTCGATGGCGGCGGCCCCGCGGGGCTCCAGGCCGGCCACCACGGCCGGCAGCAGGCCCGAATACAGGGCGGTGCCGTGGCGGTTCACCAGGCTGATGCGGGTGCGCGGCGGCCGCGACCGGGGCCGCATCACCCAGCGCCGCAGCACCAGCACGTGGCTGTGGCCGCCCCCCGCCAGCACCAGCTGGTGACGGTCGCGCGATCCTCCGCCGCTGGTCTGGCCCTGCACCTTCGACCCCGCGGATCCCGGCGCCATTGTGCCCAGCAAGGTGGCCCCCAGGTGGTCTGGCCAGGGTTCAGGCTCCAGCCCCCGTCGGCCGCCCCTGGAAGGCGGCGATCGCCGTCGGCAGGGTGGGGAAGAAGAGCCGCGGTCCGATCCGCTCCACCAGGCCGGCCCGCTCCAGCTGGGCGTAGAGGTCCTGCTTGACCCGCACCAGGCCGAAGGTGATCCCCCGGGCGCTCAGTTCCCGGTGCAGGTCCTCGAGCACGTCCGCCGCGGTGATGTCGATCTCCACGATCGCCTCGGCGTTGAGCACGAACCAGGCCACCGGCTGGGGCTCGGCGGCGACCGTCTCCAGCACCCGCTGGCGGAAATGTTCGGCGTTGGCGAAGCACAGGGGGGCATCGAAGCGGAACAGCACCAGGCCGGGAATGGTGTGGGCCCCTTCCCAGTCGCGGATGTCGTGCAGCCCGGCCAACCGGGGCACGATTCCCATCACCGCGTCGTGGGGCCGCACCAGCCGGGCGAACAGATCGATCACCGAAAGGCCTACCGCCAGCCCCACGCCGGTGAGCAGATCGGTGAGCAGCACGCCGCTCAGGGTGATCAGGGCCAGCCGGAACTCGCTGGGGCGGAAGCGGTGCAGCCGCAGGAATTCCGGGATGTCGATCAGGCGCAGGGCGGCATAGATCACGATTGCCCCCAGGGCCGCGGTGGGGAACATCGCCAGCACCGGCCGCAGCCACAGCAGCACCGCCAGCACGACGGCGAAGGCCACCAGGGAGAAGAGCTGGGAGCGGCTGCCGAGGGAATCCCCGATGGCGGTGCGGCTGCCGCTGCTGCTCACCGGAAACCCCTGCATCAGCCCGTTGCCCAGATTCAGGGCCCCGAGGGCCAGAAGCTCCTGATTGGCGTCGATGCGGTAGCCACCCCGGGCGGCGAAGGCCCGGGCCGTGAGCACGTTGTCGGAGTAGCCCACCAGGGCGATGCCCACCGCCGCCGTGAGCAGATAGCGGAGCTGGGGCGGCGAGACCAACGGCGGCAGGGTCGCTCGGGGCAGGCCGGCAGGAATGGCGCCGATCACGGCCACGCCGTACTGATCCAGGTTCCCCGCCGCCACCACCGCCATGGCCAGCAGCACCGCCAGCAGGGGGCCAGGGGCCCGGGGGAAGCGGCGCTGCACCAACAGCAGGAACACCAGCACCCCCAGGGCCAGCAGCAGGGTGGGCCCGTGGATCTCCCCCAGCCGGCCGGCCAGTTCCTGCAGCTGGCCGGGGATCGTGCTCGCGGCCAGTGTCAGGCCGCAGACCCGCCCCAGCTGGCCTCCGATCATGATCAGGGCCACGCCGCCCAGATAGCCCACCAGGATGGGCTTGGAGAGCAGATCGGCCAGGAAGCCCAGCCGGCTCCAGGCCCCGGCGCAGCAGACCAGGCCCACCAGCAGGGCCAGCAGGCTGCTGAGGCCGGCGTAGGCGACCGGATCCCCAGCCGCCAGGGGCCCGATGGCGGCGGCGGTCATCACCGCGGTGGTGGATTCGGGGCCCACCGAGAGCTGGGGAGAGGAGCCCAGCAGGGCATAGAGGAGCAGGGGCGGCAGGATCGCCCACAGGCCGGTGATCGGTGCCAGCCCAGCCACTTCGGCGTAGGCCATGCACTGGGGCACCAGGTAGGCGGCCACGGTGACGCCCGCCAGCAGATCGGGCCGCAGCCAGCCGCGCTGATAGCCCAGCAGCCGCTCCAGCCCCGGCATCCCCCTGGTCAGGCCCTGCCGCGGCTCCATCACCCGACCCTGTCGAGCATCACGGGAAGGGCAGAGCGATGGGTCATGCCGCAGCCAGGGAGATCGGCGTCAGGCTAGGAGCGGCCTCGGAGTGCAGGCCTTCAGCCGTGGGGAATCCGGCCCCGCACGATCGCCGTCAGGTAGCCGCCGTAGAGGGCCAGCAGCAGCCAGCCGCGCCAGCGGGGCAGGAAGCCCGAGCCGTTGGGAACGATCAGCAGCAGCAGGGCGCCGATGCCGAAGCCGAGCACCAGCTCCACCTCCTGTCCGGGGACGCGGATCGGGGTGATCGTGGCGGCCACCCCCACCACCCAGAGGCTGTTGAAGATGTTGCTGCCGAGGATCGTGCCCAGGCCCACCTCGTCGTGGCCGCGCAGCTTCGCCACCACCGAGGTGGCCAGCTCCGGCATGGAGGTGCCGATCGCCACCAGGGTGGCGCCGATCAGGAAGGCATCGATACCGAAGGACAGGGCGATGCCCCGGGCCCCCGCCACCACCAGCCGGCCGGCCACCAGCAGCAGCACCAGGCCGGCGCCACCCAGCAGCACGGCCAGCCAGCCGCGCCGCTCCCCCAGGAGTACCTCGGCGACGCTGCGCTGCCGACGCACCTCGATCACCACCCGCCCCAGCCAGAGGAAGAAGATGCCCAGCAGCAGCAAGCCGTCGACGCGCGAGAGGGTGCCGTCGAGCAGCAGCAGCCCGGTCAGGATCGGGCCTGCCAGGGCCACCGGCAGATCGCGGCGGGTGCTCTCCGCCGGCAGGCGCAGCCCGGCGATCACCACCGTGAGGGCCAGGATCAGGGCCACGTTGACCACATTGCTGCCCAGGGCATCCCCCAGGGCGATCTGGGGTTTGCCCTGCAGCGCCGCCGTGGTGGCGACCGACAGCTCCGGGCTGGAGGTGGCGAAGGCGGCCACGGTGGCGCCGATGATCCCCGGCGAGAGGCGGGCCCAGTGGGCCAGCCCCACCGAGCCGCGCACGAACAGCTCACCGCCGACGCCGGCGGCCAGGGCGCCGAGGCCGAGGCTGAGGTAATCGGCGATCGCCATGGGGCGGCGGCTCAGGCCTCCTGGTACACGGACACGTAGACCGTCCCCTTCTCCACCAGCGGCAGCAGCTTGTCGCGCAGGTCCTGGTTGTGCAGCCTCACGCAGCCGAGGGTGGAGTGCAGGGGCTGGCGCGGGGCCCAGGCGCCGGGCCAGCCGCAGGCCGTGCCGCCCCCATGCACCATGATCCCGGCCCGGCCGAACCGCCGCTCCTGCATCTCCAGGTCCTCCAGATCGAAGCTGTACCAGCCGTAGCTGCAGCGATCGGGGGAGTAGCTGGGGCTGGGATCCTGCTCGTAATCCCGGTACACCTTCCTGCCGATGCGGTAGATGCCCGGCGGGGTGTCGGTGGAGTTCTCCTTGTACTGGGTCTCCCCGCCCTGGCCCCGGGCCAGGGCGGGGATCTCCCAGAGCAGCCGGCCATCGCTGTCGTAGGCCCTGGCCGTCTCGGTGCCGTCGTTGACCACCACGTGGGAATCGGAGCCGCTGAAGCCGAAGTCCCTGGGGGTCTTGCTGGGGCCCACCAGGCCCGGCAGCACCAGCGGCCGGTCGCCGGCGTCCGGTGGCGGCGGGGCCGGGATGACTTTCTTCTCCGGTGCGGTCGGGCCGGAGCCCTGCTGCTTGAGGCGCTGCTCCCAGGCTTCGCAGTCGGCCGGGGTGCGGATCTCGCGCTCCGCCTGGGCGCAGGCGGCGGGGGGTTCCCTGCCGGTCCACACCAGCCCCTCGGCCCGGCGGCGGCGCCCCAGCCCCACCTCCACGGTCTCACCGGGATTGCGATACATCATCAGGGCGCCGGGGACGGCCTCCCAGCGGCGCTCGCGCAGGTGGCGATCCAGGGTGTCGTGGTGACCGTCGCCGTGGAAATAGGCGCCGTTGTTGTAGGCGAAGCTGCAGAGGGCGGCCCGCTGATGGTCGTTCATCTCCGACCAGAAGGGAATCGTCGCCTCGAGCACCTTCCAGAATTTCTCGTGGCAGTTGAACGCATACAGCGCGTCGGCCTGCTCCTGGGTGATCACATCCCCCAGGCGGACGGGGGAGCCGTCCTGGTAGAAGGTGCTTCCCCAGCCGATCGTGATCGGTTCGCCGCCGGTGCGGGGATCGGGGTAGGCCTGCAGGCGGCAACCCTCGTAGTGGTGGTTGAGCTGAGCCACCTCAGGGGGGAGCAGCCCCGCTCCGGCTCCGGTCTCCCGGAACCAGGCATCGTCCGGAATGATGAACCGGTCGGGATTGAGATAGCGCTGGTCTCCATCCTGCAGGGGCGCCGTGCCGCCGGGGCAGGTGTAGCGGCCGGCCAGCCGGGCGATCGCCAGCCCCGCCAGGGGGGCCGGCCGCACCCAGGCCACGGCGATGCGGGAACCGGCCGCCACGTAGGAATCGGCATCGGCGGCCGCGGGGCTGGGGCTCAGTCCCGCGTCTTCCCGGGCGGTGATGTACGGCATCAGGAGCAGGACATCAGAGACTTCCCCCCAGCCGGATCCGCTCCAGGGGGGTGAGGGCCTGAGCGGGTGCGGCGACGGGGGTGGCGGGGGTCACCTGGATCGGGGTGCGGCTGCGCTCCATCTCGGCCCGCAGCCGCTCCACCTCCTCCCGCAGCTGGCGCAGGCGGGGATCATCCGCCGGGGGGGGAAGGGAGGTGGAGGAGGGTTCGATCGGCTGACCGCCGCGGGCACTGAGCAGGAGGTCCCGCAGGGCGCTGCCCTTCAGGTCGCCCAGGTGCTGCTCGGCGAACTTCTGGAGCACCTTGGGCGCGAAGGCTCCGAGCAGGAAGATGAAGGTGAGGGTCATGCCGGTGTCGTCCCGGGGCGGAAAGGTGAGCGACTCCTGCCCGCTGGCATCCCGTGTCACCACAGGAGCGCTGCGCACCATGGTGACCGCCCCGAAGGCGATCGAGGCGAACAGGGCGAGCAGGCACATCAGCCGCATGGAGGAGCGGTTGCCCGGTGATTCCTCCAGGAACCCGGTCGTCATGACGGGGGCGACACGGGCAGGGGCATTCATGGGGGCTCTGCGAGGCACCGGCTTCCCCCATCTTGAAGCGGGGTTTCCGGGTGGCCCCGGGAGTTTCGTTTTCTTGATCTCTGCTTCTTCGGGGCCCCAGCGTGAGTCAGCGCCGGCTGATCAGCACCAGGACCAGGGCGATCGCCCCGGCGGCCAGGGAGGCCAGCACCCCAGGGCCCAGGCCCGTGGCTGTCCTGCGATCGGCGGGGAAACCCAGGGCCGTGCGCGGGCCGGTCCGGGGCTGGCGGGCCTCTCTGAGCAGCTTGATCGCCTCGATCCTGTGATCGGCCTCCAGGGCGGCCAGAACGTCGTCGGGGAGGGGGTCGGCCATGAAGAAGTCGGCAGGCGGCGTCCGTCCCGGGGATGGGCCAATCCTAAAATCGGCTCCCATGCAGACGCACCGATGGAAGGAGCCGCCACCCAGGCCGGGGTCGACACCGGCGGCCAATGCCCCTTCCTGCACGGGACCCTCAGGGGCGCCAGCGCCGGAGCTCTCTCCAACCGGGACTGGTGGCCGCGCCAGCTGAACCTGGCGATCCTGCACCAGAACTCGCCCCTGGCCGATCCGCTGGGACCGGGCTTCCGCTACGCCGAGGCGTTCAGGAGCCTTGATCTGGAGGCCCTCAAGCAGGACCTGGTCGCCCTGATGACCGACTCCCAGGACTGGTGGCCGGCCGACTACGGCCACTACGGGCCCTTCTTCGTGCGGATGGCCTGGCACAGCGCCGGCACTTACCGCATCCATGACGGCCGCGGCGGGGCGGGTTCGGGAACCCAGCGCTTCGCGCCCCTCAACAGCTGGCCCGACAACGGCAACCTGGACAAGGCCCGGCGGCTGCTCTGGCCGATCAAGCAGAAGTACGGCAGCAGCCTCTCCTGGGCCGACCTCATCATCCTGGCCGGCGACTGCGCCATTGCGTCGATGGGCCTCCGGACCCTGGGCTTCGCCGGCGGCCGGGAGGATGTGTGGGAACCCGAGAGCGACATCGACTGGGGCCCGGAGACCGAGTGGCTGGGCGATCGGCGCTACAGCGGTGACCGGGAGCTGGAGCATCCGCTCGGGGCGGTGCAGATGGGGCTGATCTACGTGAATCCGGAGGGGCCCAACGGGGAGCCCAACCCCCTCGCCGCCGCCCGGGACATCCGCGAGACCTTCTCCCGCATGGCGATGAATGACGAGGAGACCGTGGCCCTGATCGCCGGGGGCCATACCTTCGGCAAGTGCCACGGTGCGGGCGACAAGGACCTGGTGGGACCGGAGCCCGAGGGCGCCACCATGGCGGAGCAGGGGCTGGGCTGGCTCAACCTGTTCGGCAGTGGCAAGGGAGACGACACGATCACCAGCGGCCTGGAGGGCGCCTGGACCGCCAACCCGATCCAGTGGGACAACGGCTATTTCGACAACCTGTTCGGCTACGAGTGGGAACTGGAGAAGAGCCCCGCCGGCGCCTGGCAGTGGAAGCCCACCGATCCGGCGGCGGCGGACGTCGTTCCCGACGCCCACGACCCGGCCAGGCGCCATGCACCGATGATGGCCACCACTGACCTTTCGCTGAAGGTCGATCCGGTCTACCGCGAGATCTCGAAGCGGTTCCATGAGCACCCGGACCAGCTGGCCGAGGCCTTCCGCCGGGCCTGGTTCAAGCTCATCCACCGCGACATGGGCCCCCGCTCCCGCTACCTGGGCAGCCTGGCGCCGGCCGAAACCTTCCTCTGGCAGGACCCGATCCCCGCCGTCGACCATCCCCTGGTGGATGCCTTCGACATCGCCACCCTCAAGAGCCGGATCCTGGAATCGGGGCTGCCCATCTCCCAGCTGGTGGCCACCGCCTGGGCGGCCGCGGCCACCTTCCGCGGCTCCGACAAGCGGGGCGGCGCCAACGGCGGACGGCTGCGTCTCTCCCCCCAGAAGGACTGGGAGGTCAACCAGCCGGGGAAGCTGGCGAAGGCCCTGGAGGTCTACGAAGCGATCCGGCAGGCGTTCAACGGAGCCCAGTCCAGGGGCAAGCAGGTGTCGCTGGCGGATCTGATCGTGCTGGGCGGCTGCGCTGCCGTGGAGGAGGCGGCCCGCCGGGGAGGCCACACGGTGGAGGTGCCCTTCACTCCCGGCCGCATGGATGCCTCCCAGGAGCAGACGGACGTGGAGTCCTTCGCCGTGCTCGAGCCGCGCGCCGACGGTTTCCGCAACTACCTCCAGCCGGGCTTCAGAGCCTCGGCCGAGGAGCTCCTGGTCGACCGGGCCCAGCTGCTCACCCTCACCGCCCCGGAAATGACGGCGCTGGTGGGCGGGATGCGGGTGCTCGATGCCAACCATGGCCGCTCGCGCCATGGGGTCTTCACCGATCGCCCCGAGACCCTCTCCAACGACTTCTTCGTCCACCTGCTCGACATGGGCACCACCTGGAAGGCGAACTCGGAGGCCGAGGAGACCTTCGAAGGGCGTGACCGGGAGACGGGCGACCTGAAGTGGACCGGCACCCGGGTCGACCTGGTGTTCGGCTCCAACTCCCAGCTGCGGGCCATCGCCGAGGTGTATGCCTCCGCCGACGGCGGCGAGCGCTTCGTGACGGCCTTCGTGGCGGCCTGGGCCAAGGTGATGAACCTGGATCGCTTCGAGCTGGGCTGAACCCATCGGCGCCTCAGGGGCAGTACAGCTCCCCCCACGGCGGCCACGCGTCTGACGTCCCGATCTCCAGGCAGATCCCCTGCTGCACCGATCCATCGGCGCCCCGGAACAGGGTCGAGGCCTCGTCCGTTTCCGCCATGTTGAAGGTCACCTCCACCAGCTGGGGGCAGGCGGTGAAGAGCTGCCTGCCCAAAGTGCCCTGGAGGGCGGCGTCGGTCATCACCGCCACCGAGCGTCGTTGCACCGTTTCAGGTGCCTGGGTCGAGCCCAGCCGGAACATCAGCGTGTCCTTGCCGGGGTGAGGGTTGTGGGGGGAGTCGTTGGATCCGCGCAGCACCTCCACCTGAGCACCGCGGGCCACCAGGGTGGCCTGGGCCCTGGCCATCTCCGCCCCGCAGCCCCCTCCGGCCGGGTCGGCGGCGATCGCACCGGCCTGCAGAGCCAGCAGCAGCAACGGGAGCATCAGGGGAGGCCCGCCGGGGCCGGCAAGAAGAGGGAATCCAGACAGTTTCGCAGGGCTACGGGGGGTCTCCGGTGGTGATCGCGAACGGATGCTCCGGCAGGGCAGCCGGCCAGATGAAGGTGCTGTCGTAGGGGTTGGGCCCGTCCTTCACCCCACCGAAGGAGCGGAACAGGGCATCGTCGTAGTACTGGGTGGAGGTGACCGCCTGGTTGTGGAAGGCGATCAGCTCCGGATCGAGGGCCGGGTTGGAACAGGAGAAGTAGAGCGCCTTGGCGGTGCTGGCGATGGCGGAGAAGTTGGACGGCCGTCCTTCGCTGCCGCCCACCCATTGGGATGGCGGCACCAGCCTGTCGGCGGCCCCATGCAGGATCGCCACCGGCTGGGTGAGCTCGGATCCGGTGTGCTTGATCAGCAGGGGATCGGCGGTGAAGGGGGCTCCGAACAGCTTCAGCAGCCAGATGGCGAAGCGGGGAATGCCCATCTCCGAATCGGCGGCCGGGTCGGCCACCACGATCACCCGCGGCTGGAAGCGGGCCGCCCGGTCGTCCCGCAAGGCCCAGGGCAGGCTCAGGGCCAGCAGTCCCCCGAGGGAATGGCCGAAGCCGTAGGCCTGGGGACGGGCCTGCTGCCAGTGGCTGTAGGCCGGCTCCTGCGCCAGATCCTTCCAGCCCGCTTCCGCCAGGGCGATCGCCTGGGCCAGCCAGCGTTTCGGCGACGAGGCCAGGCTCAGCTGGATCAGCACCAGGGGAAACACCACCCGCCGCAGATCGCCCACCGTGGGCAGGCCGGTCGCAGGGCCGTGCGGCCCCAGAGGCGCGTCAGGGGGAGCTCCTCCCGGGGCGGCACGGGCGCCAGGGGGGCGGGGTCGGGATAGGCGCTGCGCTGGAAATCCGGGAAAAACACGATGTAACCCTCGGCCGCCAGCGCCAGCAGGTGGTCGTCGTAGAACGACGGCATGCAGAGGGCGAAGCCATGCAGATAGAGCACGGTCTTCAGCGGCTCCTCCGGGCGGGAGGCCCTCTCCGGCACGTACACCCGCAGGTAGGTGCCATCGACATGGCGGCCCCGTTGCCAGATGGTGCAGGCGTGCTCCGGCACCGCGACGCGGATCCAGTCGCTGGTGGAGGGGTCGGTCATTGCGGTCGCGGAGGCCGGTTGTGGCGGGCCATGGGTGATCGGTAGGTTTGAGGCGAAGCGTCGGAGATGTCCACCATGAAGGCGATACCTGCTGTTCTTTCCCTGGCGGTCCTGAGTCTCACGGCTTTCACCCCCGCCGTCGCCCAGACCAGCGCCGAAGCCCAGCGCCGTGAGCAGGAGGCCAACCGCGACCGCTGCCGCAACGGCGTGATCCTCGGCGGCATCACCGGAGCGGTGGTGAGTGGCCGGGGCCTGGGCAACAAGCTCGGCGGGGCGGCCCTCGGCGGCACCGCCGGCTGCATCATCAACAAGGAATGGAACCGGGGGAAGTGAGCGGCGGCTCCGCCCGGTGAAACTCCACGTGGAAGCGCACGGGCGGGCCCGGTTCCGCCCGGTGCAGCCGGGTGGGTTCCACGATCCCGGGCCTCTCGGGGGTCAGCTGCACCAGCTCCTCCTCCGGTTCCAGAAACCGGAACGGCAGGGTGCCCTCCTCCACCACGATCCGTGCCCACACGCCCTCTTTGGTGCGGTGGTTCGCCCGCAGGCCTGCCGGTACGGTGAGGGCATCGAAGCTGGGCGTGCGCTTGTAGGCCGTCAGGCCGGCGGGCAGTGCTTCGCGCATGGGGCTCCTCTGCGTTGACCCATCGGGCGTCATGCTGGCCAGAATCATCCCCGTTCGCCCCATCCGGAGCCGTCCATGGCCAAGGTCGAGATCTACACCTGGCGCTTCTGCCCCTTCTGCATCCGGGCCAAGCATCTGCTCGACCGCAAGGGGGTGGCCTACGAGGAATACGTGATCGACGGCGACGAGGAGGCCCGCGACGCCATGGTGGCCAGAGGATCCGACGGCCGGCGCTCGGTGCCCCAGATCTTCATCGACGAGGCCCACATCGGCGGCTGCGAGGATCTCTACGGCCTGGAGCGCCAGGGGCGGCTGGATGCCCTGCTGGCCGGCGCGGCCTAGTTGCGGTTTGCCACCAGCCTGTGCATGCCGGCTGCTGAGCCAGGCGCTGCTGGGGGCTGAAGGGCTGTCATCGCCCCATCTGCAGCGATTTCCTCCTCATCGAACTGGCACTCCCTGAGCCAAGTACCCAGATCCGGGCTCCTTTCCGTGCAGGTGCCGGGTTCAACACCATGGACGTAGACCGTCGACACCGACGGACGAAGATCGCTCCTGTGGATCTCCTCCCCAGCATCCATTGTCGTGATCTGCTCGCGATCCTCATGATGTGCGAAGGGTCCGGTTCGCTCATGGCAGCCCATGATCTGCAGCCGCCCTCGGCGGACTTGCTGACACGCTGGAAAAAATCCCCGTCCATCAGTCCTCAGCCAGCTGTCGCGGGCAAGGGCGGGGGCGAGGAACCATCCGGCGCCAGGGTGTGGGGCAGGTGGCCGGTTTTCACCAGGATCGTGCAGCCTTCCTGGCTGAAGGGGCGATGGCTGCTGCCGGGTGGATTGCGTAGCCAGCTCCCCGGGAGGTAGCGGCCGCACTCATCCTCGAAGATGCCTTCCAGCACGAAGATTTCTTCGCCGCCGGGGTGGCCGTGGGCCTGGAAGATCGTTCCCGGGGCCCAGCGCACCAGGGCGACGTTCTCTGATCCAAAGGCGTGCAGAGGCATCACCTCCAGGCCTCTCACCAGGCCGGGGTGCCAGCTCCGGGCATGGGTGTCGATCGCCCGTTGCTCCTGGTCGGCCGGATGCATCTGCCAGAGCTTCACCAGGATCGTGCAGCCCGGTTCGCTGAACGGCGTGTGGCTGGTGCCGGCCGGATTGCGCAGGTAGGTGCCGGGGCCGTAGTCGCCGTGCTCATCGGAGAAGATGCCGTCCAGCACCAGGATTTCCTCACCGCCGCCGTGGCTGTGGCGGGCAAAGGAACTGCCCGGGGCATAGCGCACCAGGCTGGTGGCGCGGGCCACCTCATCGCCGAGCCGATCGAGCATCTTGCGCTCCACGCCTGCCAGGGGTGAGGGGAGCCAGTCGAGGGCAGTGGTGTCGAGCACCACCCGCTGGCTGAGGTCGGCATTCAGCCGCATCGGTTCTGCCGCAGGGGAGGGGGTGCTCATTCACTCACCTCCCCTTCCACCACGGCAGGAGGTTCGGCGACATCGGTGAGTCCGGTGGCGGCGCCCATGTCGGTGGCGATCCGCCCGATCACGTTCACCTGCATCAACCGGTTCAGGTCCGTGGCCGCCTCCGGGTTGATCGACACGTCGGGCACCTCGGCACCGCGATCGAGGGCCTGCTCCAGCAGGGTGAGGCCGATGCCGCGATTGGCGCCGGTGATCAGCAGCGTCTGGCCCTGGAGGCCGGGGGAGGAAGGATTCGGAGTCGTGGTCATGGGTGGAACAAGTGGAACAAAGGGTGGAGAGATCATTGAATGATCGTTCCAGGAAGCGACGAGAACGGCCGCTCCTGACGGTTCGCCTCAGCCGGGGGCCAGCAGACGCAGCAGGGCCATGCCCTGGGTGGCGGAGAGCAGCAGCTGAGCCGTGTCCCC
The DNA here is from genome assembly GCA_963719955.1 of uncultured Actinomycetota bacterium. GTDB lineage: Bacteria > Actinomycetota > Actinomycetes > Propionibacteriales > Nocardioidaceae > Nocardioides. The sequence goes on from CAVRDV010000002.1 coordinate 2,433,660, forward strand.
TGCATCCAGGTCGCCCCGCAGCTCGCCTTCGGCCTGGGCATGCCGCAAGGTGGTGGCGAAGGCCTGCTCCAGCTGCTCGAGGTGGCCACGCAGGGAGGCCGCTCTCGGCAATGGGAGGCCTCGAACCCTTCCAGCACCCGCTGCAGATTGCCCACAGGCGAGCCCGGGGCCAGCAGCTCCTCTCTGATGCGGCGCATCTGGGTGCGGCCGTAATGGTCGAGCGCCTTGAGAAACAGGTCCCGCTTGGTGCCGAAGGTGTCGTACGGGCTTTTGCGGCCGATGCCCATGGCATCGAGCAGCTGACGAAGGCTGGCGGCTTCATAGCCCTGGGCCCAGAACACCTCACGCCCGCCCGAAGACCAGCGGGTTCCGCCCCAGCCTGGGGGGACGGCGCCCTATGGGTACTGACCCTGGCCCGCGTCACCGGGGATGCGCTTCTCCCCATGGCCCACTGGTGGCGAATCCCCCATGGTTGATGGCACCCTCCAGGGGTGAAAGGGGATGCAACCCGGAGAAGTTTCTACAGCTGCTGAGCCGGTCAGCTCCGTCCAGGCTGTGGACGTCACGCAGGGCCGACCTACCCCACACAAGGCTCCATTGGAGTTTCAAGAGTTCCCAACGCTACCCATCAGCGGCACCACCATGCGGCGTCACCTGCAGCTATTTTTTGGGCGGTAGATCGCGCAGTCCCTCATTCGCAAGCGCGAATCAAGCGCCAGTTGGTGAACGTTACTGGTGGTCCTGCAGGGTGGGGGGCGCCGACCTCTCGAGTTCTGGGGGAGGGCCTGCTCCACGCGGAGGACTACCGCCAGGCGGACCGCCATCGGGCGGCTCCCGCTGAGCGCGCTGGGCAACTGTGCCCATGGAGCAATTTTAAACGGCATTGAGCTCGGGCGAACGTGCGTGGTAGTGGTCGCCGTATTCCTGCGTGATGTGCCCGTTACAAGCGTCCAAATCATCACGTTCTTGGGCACTGTGAATCAAGTGGCCGTCCACAGCGATCGCGAATGGTGGAGTTCACTATCAGGCGCTTCACCGATCTCTCCGCAACCAGTTGCGGCATGCATGTGATAGCCCTCGAAAGGATTTATGTGGCCGCCGCAGTCATCGAAGGCGGCAATGGTGTAAGCACCAAGAATCGCATCGACGGGAGCAGCGGCGTAGGCCCCAAGGCCGAAACGACCTTGAGTATCTTGCAGAGGATGGGCTGACACCAGAACGAACCATGCCAGAGGGAACCATGCCCGGCAGAAGAAAATCTCATGTGGTCGTCATCGGAGGCGGATGGGCTGGCTGGGGTGCTGCAAAGTCACTCTGCGAAGCCGGCGTTGGCGTGACCTTGATTGATGCGATGGACGATCCGACCGGCAGTCAACCAGTCACAACCAAAAGCGGTAAACCATTTGAGGCGGGGACCAGAGGATTTTGGAAGGACTATCCCAACATCAATGCCCTCACCAAAGAGCTCGACCTTGACCATATTTTTACTGCCTTCACAACCAGTGCTTTTTGGTCACCCGATGGATTGGAAGCGTCAGCTCCTGTTTTTGGAGAGCGACTCACTTGGCCAAGCCCCCTTGGCCAAGTGATTGCAACAGTGAACAACTTCCGGCGACTTCCCATTCAAGATCGGCTCAGCATCGTAGGTCTTCTCTATGCCATGCTGGACCTCTACCGCAGCGACAATACTTTTCAGAAATACGACAACCTCAGTGCACAGTCACTCTTTAAAAAACTTGGCATCAGCGATCGACTGATCCATGATTTCTTGCGGCCGATCTTGCTGGTTGGCTTGTTCAAGCCTCCCGAAGAACTTTCGGCCGCTGTCACCATGGAGCTCCTCTATTACTACGCCCTTGCTCATCAAGACTCATTTGATGTCCGTTGGATTAATTCAAAAAGTGTTGCGGAACATTTCTTTGAGCCTCTCAGCCGAAAGCTGATGTCACGCCATCATATACGGGTCCTTGGGGGAACCCTGGCGACACGGTTGAACATGTCATCTGAGAAGCAATGCATCAGCTCGGTTGAAATTCAAAGCGTTAAAACAAATAAGATCAAGGTGATTGATGATGTCGATGCTGTCGTTTTAGCGGTGGGTGCTAGGGGGCTGAAATCTCTGATGTCTCAATCTCCAGAATGCAGCAATGCTGCACCAGAGCTTGTTGCCGCTGCTTCTCTCGGTTCGATCGATGTCGTTTCAACACGGCTGTGGCTGAATCGCTATGTTCCAACTGCTTACCCAGCCAATGTCTTCTCCCGCTTCGAATCGCTGAAGGGCGCTGGAGGTACCTTTTTCATGCTTGATCAACTGCAAAAAGATTCGGAGCGGGCGCTATGGGGTGATGACCAGCCGCAGGGTTCCGTAATCGCAAGCGACTTTTACAACGCATCCGCCATCGCAGTGATGAATGACCAAGAAATCATCGATCGTCTCATGCATCATCTGCTACCCATCGCTCACCCTGAATTTAAGAACGCAAAGGTGGTTGATTACGAGGTGCGGCGCTATCCCGGTTCTGTGTCTCTCTTCTCTCCCGGCAGTTTCAGGAAGCGGCCACCCTTGGAAACCTCAGTAGAGACGATCGTCTGTGCTGGTGACTGGGTGCGGATGGGCGACAAAGAACATGGTGCCAAAGGTCTTTGTCAGGAAAGAGCTTATGTGTGTGGGCTGGAAGCAGGCAACTCCCTGATCAGGCGCAACATTGTCAGAGGGCCGCATCCATCGAAAGCCCTCCAACATCCCGTCGTCCCAATTCGTGCCGACGAACCACAAGTAGTTCTAGGCCGTGCTCTCAACAAAATTGTCATGGATCAAATAGAGGCCTTAGGTCTGAAACTACCTTGGTTTGACTCATAACCATCAAGTTGTCATTCAAATGTGGCAGCGGCATGGCTGTCTCATAACCATCGCTTCCAATCAAAGATGTAGTCAAGATCTCCATCTACCTAGCATTGCAGCGGCCTTCCTTGCTCATCCTGCTGAGAAAGTGCGTATGCTCGCCACTGTTCTTCTTCTGCTTGAAGCTCCATCATGGATTTAGCATGTGCATCCATTGGAGTCACTTGCCATGTTTTTACTCGGTGAATCTAACGCTCGCACGTTGGAGTGAGCGAAGCGAACGCTTCGAGCGCTTTGTTAGAGTGCATTCTATTGGCCTCGCATTACGTACACCATTTCCATCGGAAGCCCCCGAGAGTCTTGCTCAGGCGTTTCGGGCACTGTCCGCTTGACGCCCATTGGAGCCATTGCGGTAACTAGAGCGGCAAGCGCGTCGGCGATGTCGTCCCTTGCGACGTCCTTTCTCAGATAATTACGTAGCACTTGAGATGCAATCTCTGCTGCACCTGGTAGGTGAGCCTCAAGGAGAGCCATTCGTTCAGAAAAGCCGACTTCGGACTTCTTCTTATTGGCCATAGCGACGCCACCATTTAACCCCCAGAAACAAACCTCTGGATGTATTTCGCGAAGTACTCGCCTAGCATGCTCAGTACTCGATAGAAGTTCATCAACCTCTCGAATTTTCGGGATTATCGCGAACGCTTGTTGGCTGATTCCCTTATCCGTCAATTCACGGCTCTTCGACGAGGCCTCTGCATGAGTTGGCTCACCGAGAATCGCGCGAATCGGAGCCGGGAACACACTGGAGGCGCGTTTTGGTCCGAGCAATTTCCGAGCAGCGATGTCGCAACCCCTTGGCACTGGCGTGTCATCTCGAAGGCCGATCGGGATATCGACCATGATTGACGTCCCGTCGGGAACAGACTCGACGAGCTCGGCGAGGGTAACAACGATACCGGCTGCAAGGTTCACGCCGTCGGAGCGGACGAAAAACCACCCGCTCTTGCAGCCGTCAACGCCGACGAAAGTCATTTTTAATTCACTTTAACGCTGCCCCTGAGTGGCAGGCAGGGGGTGACTGGAGCAGCAGAGAGCTGCGGCGGCCTGACCACTCCAGGGGCTTGTTCGGAGTGCCCCCATTCTCTCTGATCTGGCGAATGCCCAGGACTTGCAACAAGTCTGTAAGGAACTTAAGCCTGCATGGCTCTTGGCTTGCTCTCGCGTCTACGTTTTTGTTGATCTTCAAGAACATGGATGAGAGCTCATGAACGTTCTCTGGTTTCTGCTGGTGGGGGTCATTGCCGGTTGGCTCGCTGGTGTCCTGGTCAAAGGCGGTGGCTTCGGCCTGATCGGTGACCTGGTTGTCGGCATCATCGGGGCCCTGATCGGTGGCCTGCTCTTCAGCGGTCTGAGTGGTGCCGTCGGAGGGGGTGTGCTGGGGAGCATCGTGGTGGCCACGCTCGGCGCCGTGATCCTTCTGGTGGTGCTGCGGGTGATCAGGCGCGCCTGAAGGGCGAACCTCCAAAAGAAAACCCCTGGGAGCTGAATGGCTCCCAGGGGTTGGTTGAGCATGCTGATGGGTCAGTTGCAGTTGCTGGGCTTGGTGTAGGTGATCGACTGATAACGGCCGTCGGTGGTGCGAATCGTCACGCAGTTGTTCGTGGAGGGCTGCTCCCAGTAGGTGAAGGAACTGTCGGCCAGCTTGGTGCCACCGCGGTAGGTGTAGCCCTTCGATGTCAGGGTCCCTTCGGCCTGCCCTCCCCTGGCGCCCACCAGCGATTGCAGATCGGACACCGGAGCACCTTCACGGGCAGGCTCCGTGGTGGTGACCGGCTTGCCTGAGATCAGGCCGCCGATCAGGGCACCCACCGCCGCACCCAGCAGGGAGCCGGCGTCAGCCTTCTGGGGGGGGTCATCGAAGCGGACATCGGGATTCTGGACCTGGTCGAGACGCACCGAGAGCCTGCGGGCTTCGCCATCGTTCCAGCTGAAGACCTCATGATCCGCCTGAGCCTTGTGCTTCACGTTGCGGACACCGGCGTAGGTCTGCACGCTCAGGGCCTGCACGCCTGGGCCGGAGAAGTTGAAATCCGTGCCGTCATCGAGCTTGACGACGTAGGCATCGGTGTTGCCTGCCTTTTTGTGCTTGAAGGTGCAGTGCCCATTGAAGGCTTCGTAGCCACCGCTCATCAGCTTGCAACGGCCCTGGGCCCTGACCAGCACTTCGGCCATGGCCGCTGGGGCGAAGGGGGCGGAAAGCCCCGCCAGAAGAAGGCCCGCGCCGAGGGCTGCGGAGGTTTGACGAAGGCTGCGGATCATCAGGGAAGTAGGGAATCGGAACTCGGATCGGATCGCCTCGCTGGGCGACCCAGAAACGTGTCTTAACACACCATTCCGGGCTCGGCGATTCCCATGCCCCCCCCGCTCACCGTCTGACAGCGATCGCGCACCTGATCAACCCGTACAGAGTGAGCGCGCCCAGCAGCGGCCAGATCAGCAGCAGATCCACCCGGATGTTGGCCTCAGGCGTGCGTAGCTGCACCAGAGCCTCCCAGGCGGCATACACCCCCCAGGCCGGGAGGACCACAGCAGGGGCCGGGCCGATCGCCTGCTGATGGCCCCGGAGAAGCGCAGCAGGGACCAGCCAGCCAGCAGGACCAGGGCCACAATCAGACTGTGGCCGGGTTGTCCGACCAGGACTTCAGCGAGGAGGGCCACCGTTCACGACCGAGGGCTCCCACAGGAGCGTGAGAGTTTCCTTACCCAGAACAGAATGCCGCCATAAGCGAGAAGGCACTGCTGCAGCTGTCCATCCTTGACCAGGAACGAGCTGATGAACGGTGCCTTGGAGGCCCGGCTGGTCATGGCACTGCGCCAGGCCGGGCGGCTCACAGTGGGTGCTGGCCTGGTGAGCGACGCACCGGAGTTCTCCCTAGGAGCGGCGACAGCAACGCCAAGCCCACCGGTGGCACCCGCCAGGTGACCTACAAACTGGTGCCCGGCGAGGCGATGTGGCAACTCAAGCCGGTGTATTCCGCCCAGTTCTGAGCGGAAGGCAGCCCCAGTCACCTCAGCCCCGCCGTGACCGGTTCGCCTGGAGCATCAGGCCGATCACGATCGCGGCGGCCGATTGCAGCATGGGCACGACGATCACGGTCATCCGCTGCACCAGTCGGTGCTCGGGCACCGTGTGAAAGCGGTAGCTGTCCAGTCCAAGCAGGATTGTGCCTGCCAGGGAAAGCACCAGCACGGCAACAAACAGCACTGCTGAGAGGCGCCGGCGCTCACGGTCCCGCCAGGCCAGCAGTCCCAGCAGAAGGTAGGGGGCAAGCAGGAAGACCAGGAACGGCAGATCGCCCATCCGGACGCCGGGGACACCCGTGATCACAAGGATCAGGCTCGTGAGTGCGGCAAGCGTGCACACGCTCCTCGTGGGGTGATCGGCCATGGTCACGATCGAAATGCCCCCAGGAACGACCAAGCCGAGAGGATCAACAGCATGGGCCAGATTCCCCGGCAGACATGGGGACAAAGGCAGGTCCATGTGGTCACGCGCTGTGGCTTCAGGGCTTCACTGGGGATACTGCTTCCCAGGTCTGCAGGTGCTGTAGCCGCCGCCTCTGGCTGCGCTTGACGCAGTCACGCATCCTCTCCTGGGCTCTCCAGCACTGATCCATGCTCTCCACCCAGCGCCGCTGGTCCTCCACCAGAGCCTCGCGCTGGGCTTCCGTGAAGGAGGCATCGTTCTGCAGGCGGCGGAAGGCGGCGCGCAGCTCGCCGTCGAGGGCGGTGAGTTCGGCGTCCCTGCAGATCAGCACGGTGGCGGCGCTGCCTGCGGGGTGGCAGTGGATCGTTTCTCCATCGAATGAGTCGGGTGGTGGCGGGATCGCTCCTGCCGGGAGCGCACCCAGCACAGAGGTGGCTACGAACGAAACTGCCTTCATCCACTGCAAGAACCAGGGAGGGGGTTGTCGAGGATGTCGCCGAGCACCCGTTGTGACCGACGTGCTATTCACGACCATCCCCCCCGGACCGCTTAGGGAATTCAATCCTGGCGACCCGTGAACGGCCAGGCCCGCAGCCGCTGTTCAGGTTCCCTGTGGAGTGAGCCGGCATCAGATTCCCCCAGGCTCGCGGACCGGCTTCTCCCAGTACACGTTGATCACGTAGCCGGGGCGCTTGAAGGAGGGGCCAGCACCTTCACGGTTGGTGCGTTCGTAGGTCTTGCCCTCCTCGGCGGCAGGGAAGGCAAACGCGTAATGGTTGAAATTATCGATGTAAACGTTTCCCTGCATCTGGGACCAGGTACAGCTTCCTTTGAGTATTTCGCCGTTGGTGCGAACCATCTCGCAATACGCCTTGGCGGAGTCGGCCAGGGCAGGGGTGGCGATAGCGCTGGTGGCGATGGCCAGAGCGGTGATTGTGGTGCGGATCATTGTTTGCCGTGCTTGTTGTTTGAGCAGTTCAGGCAGTCGTCCCAGACCTCCAGCGTCGGCTGAATCAGGTTCACTGCATCATTCGAAACCTATTTGTAGGCGCTGCTGCGGCCGATCGGCACGATTCTGGCCGCTCAGTCCCAATCCATGAGCCCTGTGAACTGGACCCCAATGCTGAACCAGCCCGCATCGAGGAGCTTCTGCCACTGCTCGATCGCCTGCTTACGGGGAAGCCCCACTCGCGGCTTTAGAAGAGCTGACTGACCAGGGATCGGCTCTCCCAGATCGATGAAGACAGCAGCCTCGCAGCGTGATGCAGAGCCACGGTGGATGCGCGGGGCAATGGGGGGCGCCTATGCCCTGGCGGCGGCACCAGTGAGCTCACCCGGGCCGGCTTCGTGACCAGCGGCCGCAGCTCCCACCGCTGAGCAGCAGCGTTCAGCAGCCCAGAAAGGCCCGGCAGCGCATGGGCCGGCTCAGCAGGCATGAAACGGGGCTTTTGGACGGGACGGCCGGGAGCGGCCGTAGTGCTGGGTGATGCGCTTCTCCATCCCGATCGCATGGGCAGCTGCAAAGGCCAGGGCAGAGAACCCGGCCAGGGCAAGCAAATGCAGGGGCGATGACTTACTCCCCGTCCCCCAGGAAGATCAGCGAATCCCGGTTCACCCACAGCACCCGGCCGCTCTGGCCTGGGTAGCCCACCCGGCACCAGGTGCCCTGGCTGTTTGAGGTGCACGCCAGCTTGTCGAGCGTTTCCCCCGACACCCCCATCCCCGCGATCGCGGCGCCGTAGTTGGGCTTGGCGTACAGGGTCACCGTGGGCTGACCATGGCCGCTGAGTTTCACCTTGCTGTGGGCCCGATGATCCACGGCCGCTGCGGGCCGACTCTTGACGTTGGAGACGGCAATTCGGTTGCCATCGCCGTTCTGCTCGCTGAGCGTGAAGCTGTGGTGGCCGCTCATCAGCCAGATGCGGCCCTGCTCATCCCGCATGCGGCGGTTGTCGGTGGTTGGGGGACCGGCCGGCACGAAGCGATAGATGGCACTGCCGCTGAAGCTGATCTCAAATCCCCCGTTACCCCAGGGCTGCACCTGGCAGGTCTGCTTGCTGTCGTTCATCCAGCAGTCCAGCGTCTGGGCGGCCGTGGCAGGACGCACCAGGGAGGCCCCGGCGATGACACTCGCGCTGACAGCAGCGATGGCGAGGAAGCGGCGGTGGAGCATGCGTGAGCAAAGGAAAGCCAATCGATTATCCAGGTGGGTGTAGCAATCCCCCCGCCACCAGCAGGCCATGACACACCCGGACATCCCTGCCCTGGAGGCCCTCAGCCGTGACTACAGCGAGACGCCCCGGCGGGTGCTGTTTGTGCTGGGTTCCGGGAAGAGCCCAGCGGTGGAGGTGTTTGAGGCTGCAGCGCAGCAGCGCTCCACCAGCATCGATCCCCAGCACCTGGCGGAGATGGCCGCCGGCAGGCGCCGCTCGCTGACGCTCTGCACCCCGATGCAGATGGTGCCCGACATAGTGCGCTCGCTGGCCCACAGCAATGTGGCCGTGTACCAGGTGCAGCTGCTGGAGGAGTGAGCCCAGACTCACTCCATGGTGCGCACGGGGGTGGTGCACCAGCGGCTGCGGCGGATGCCGGCAGCACTCTGGAAGCGATCGTCGCGGAAGTCCGCTCGGCCGGTTCTGGGCTCAATGCGGGCCACCCGCCAGAGCTCCTGCTCGCAGTTGATCGTGACGGTGATGCGGGTGCCGTCGGAGGCGTTGATGCGCACGAAGCGCACACCGTCGTAGAGGCCCAGGGGCTGCCCATGCGGCAGCCGGGTGGCTGACAAGGCAGCCGGCGATGGCCGTGAGCAGCAGGGGGAGACGGCGGGAGAACAGGCTGGTCACGGGGAAGAGGCGCGGCGACTCGGAACAGCAGCATCCAGCATGACAATCTGTCCGGGGAAAATCCGTCTGGAGAAAAGGCCCACGGTGCGCACCTGTCTCCACCTGCTGCTGGCCGCCTCCCTGGTGCCGCTGCTGCTGCCGCTGCCGGCACCAGCAGCGGAGGTCTGCACCCCATCAGAAAGCACCGTGGCCGAAACCCGCTGCGTGATGGAAGCCCTCCAAGCCAAGGATCGGGAGCTGGAGAAGGCCCTGGTGCGGGTGGCCAGCGAGGCCAGGCAAGTGCCCAGCGAAACCTTCCAGACGCTCTGGCGCGACAACCTCACCGGCTTCTACAAGACGAGTGCCGACCCAAACGAGCAGGCGCGTGCTTTCCGAGCCGAACGCCGCAAGGTGTGCGCCTACGCCAAGTCGGTGAGTTTCCAGGGGACGGGCTACGGAATCGTCACGACGCGCTGTGAGCTGGCGCTCACCCAGACCCTGCTGGAGCAGCTGCGGCCATGAAACGCCCGCTCATCCGCCTCGCGCTGCTGCTGCTCACCGGCGCGGTGGTCTGCGCCGTGGCCTACCGACTGATCGGGGTGCGGGTAGAGGCCGATGGCACGCTCAGGGAGGCTTTCGCCCTGATTCCAATCGGCTATCTCCTGGGCGGAGCCGGTATCGGGACCGGGATCGCCGGCCTGTTGTGGAGAGAGCCAGCCAAGCGCCGGTAAGGCTCAGGACCGAGCCACTTCCGAACGCCAAGATCAGCGGCGGGAAGCAGCCCAATGGAATCCTCAGACAATCCTGGCCCCGCCGCTGGATCTTGATGTTAGGCGTTGCTTTGACTCGCCGACTGGCGAACAGAGTTCAATGAGACATCCATCTGGGGCTCGAACATACGAGACTACCTGACCCCATGGTTTCGTGACAGGTGCACTTAATTCAATAGCGCCTTCCCTCAATGCATGAGCATGGGCAGAAGCGACGTCACGCGTCACCAGACTGATTCCCATCGCTTGAAGAATTACTGGTTCATCAGCACGAATGTGAACACCTGGCAAATTCGTATCGGCAAGTTCATGTGTAGCCAATGAAAGAGATGCTTCTCCCGTCTCAAGTTCTCCAGTTGCTCCCGACCATGGAGGAAGTGACGCCAACGCAGGAATGCAAGTTTGTTGAAGCTCAAGAGTAAAGCGACATTCGTAGCACAAGAAGCTGTGTACTAGAGCTGGATTATGAAAATCTGGAAATCGAATCTATCACATTAACTCAAATGGCAATCGGAGGCGAAGACCTGACCATGGGCATACACAGAACGCTGCCGCGACAGGCCACTAGGGTGCTTGATGAACAATCTATCCTCATTCTTTGGGTGTCATCTGCAGTGGTACCTGGAGCTGTCCTAACTGAGTTCTGGAGCTAGGGGGAACCGAGGACCACTGTGCGCGCCGGTGAGAAGAAAACGGCCATGTCGTGTGATTGCATGAGCACCTGCGTTGGGATCAGCTCGCCTGCGAATGCGACTACCAGAGAATCGAAATGAAAGAGGTATGCTGGAGCGTTGAGCACTTGCCGGAGTTGTTGATGCGGTCGGTGGGTTAGCTCCGGAACGATCACATTATCAAGGTCCGGACGAAGTGCACGCTCGTAGGTTTTTTCCGCCATCGCACCTCGCGCGGTGACATCCCTTCCATTCGCCAGCTCCATCTGGAGCACAGGGCCCAGCAGTGTGGAGAAACTTCCTGCTGTGAAGGATGGTGTCTCCGAGACGTCTGAGCATGCAAGGACGACAGTCATCGTCACAGACTCCGCAACCTGGTCGTCGGTGTATGGCAGCAGCCGAACACCATCCCAGGTGCGACGTACGGCGCGCTCCACGAAGTCGATCCAGCCTGGTGGTGTGCCGTCAGTCCTCGGCAGGATCTTCCAGTCAATGCACTTCTGGCGCGACCCTTGGTTCTCATCGAGGAGGTGTCGAACGACTGTCCGCACCTCCTCCCTTTGGGTCAGAGGTTGTTCGGGAGCAATTGGAATCTGCGCTGCCGTTCCGACCCGCGTTTCGCGATAGTTCTCGTGCGGATACTCTGACCACCCCTGTGGTACGGACCGCCACGACTCGTGGACCCCCGCCCCGGGGCGCAGCCATCTGTTCGGTTCAGGCCGTTCCAAAGGCAACCAGACCGCGCCCCACGCCCGTGCCATCTCGCGTAGAGTCACCTGATTGCTGAGGATTACCTCTTCCGTGAAGAACTCGTCAAGGCGTTCCTCCAGTGGGCTCTTGCGCGCTGGGTAGATCTCTTCCTCAGCCAGCTCGAACGTGCTCCCGTCGTGTGGAAAGACGATGCGGTCAACAGGATCATATAGTTCGGTATTTTCGAGCGGGAGGTACACAAAGTGACCCGACTGGGCTTCCATCCGCCAGAGGTTCGGCACATGCACGACGATCTTTTCAGGCCATAACTCGGCAGGCCATTGTTTCGCCTCAGCGCCGGTTCGCAGACAGTCAATCCAATCGTCAGGATCAATGGCGATGATGCAACCATCTTGCCCTTTCTTGGCACCAAGCCCCACACCTGCGAAGAAACCGGCGACTTTTGGACTGATTGTAAAGTCGAGGTAATGTGTCGGTACACCGTAGTGCTGAAGAATGGCGAAGAAAGCATGCACAGATTCCTCCTCCAGCAGGTGCCGCAGTTCGGAGTCACTTCCGAGCCAATCGCTGAACAGTTTTATCCGATTGTGGATGCGGGCGATTTCTGTTGAATTTCCTTGACGTCGGCTCAGACTGGTTGCCATCGGCCAGAGCTTCGTCTGTCCGCGGAACCAACTGTGTGTACCGGATGCGCGCCAGCGCTCCGCCAGCTCGACTGCGGCTTTCAGGTTGGGAACCCGATGGTCTGGCATGAGGCATTCGTTACGCACCCAAATCTAGATCCAGCGCATGAGAGCTGAACGCGATCATCCTTGCCGCTTCGCGCCAGCCTCCTCACCCCCTGGCTCCGTCAACGGCCGACCCGGCTCACCTAGGAGCGTGTCGCCCATTGGCGCCGCAGGTATGAACGTGCAGGCGACCGGGGCGTGGGCGTTCTGCCGGAGCTCCCCGCATCGAGGAGACTCCTCAGGCCTTCACTACCGCTGCCCTGAACGGTTTCAGGATGTTGTGGCTGGTGGCCATCAGCGCCCATTCTCCGTTCACCTTCTCCAGGCCCCGCAACTGGGCAGACGGGGCTACGGCCCCTCTGCCCCGATCTTTAGGTTATGCGAGTACATTATCTCACCGAACTTGTATTTCCCAGCCATTCGTCGGAATAATGACTTCGTACTTCGTGACCGTTGTGCTGCCGGTCGAAGTGCCCGTCGTACCGGAGCTGGCTTGGTTGTACTCGAGTTTGAGGTCCAGTTCCGTCTTGCCGCCGCCGTCCGCGCTGATCTCGAAAATGCGGAAGGGAAACGCGACCCCGGAGTTGAGGAACAGATCAAGCATGGGCGAGAGGGTGGCGCCGATGCCGCTGTTCTGGACTGCCTGTTCGACAGCGCTCCTCACGTCTGTCGTTGAGACCGTCGTACTCGTCGACTTCATGGTGCAGACAAAGACCACGCTCGACTTGTCTGGGAAGATGAAGTCCTGCGTTCCGGTGATAAACGTACCGCCCATGTCCGCCTGGATGTCGATGATGGCCGTGCTCCCCTTGGTTGCGAGAAAGGAATCCTCAAAGTTATAAATGCCATTCGCCATGGGGATCTTGAAACCACTGTCAATCTGCGCGTTGACGCCGGTCTCCAAGAAGGTCAGGCCGACGGTGAATTCGCCCCGCGAATAGGGCGTGCCATTCTCGTCGCGAAAGAGGATGGCCATTTGATATTCGCGGCTACTGTCGGTGACCACGGGGGCGCCTATTGTCTTCTTTAACTCCTGTTTTTTCGTCTCCGAGATGTTGTAATTGTTGATGCGCACCAGCTCGCGGGCCACTTCGGCCTTGGCTTGCTGCCCCTTGGGTGGTTCAGGTTCGGGTTTAGGTTTGGGTGCGGGCGGTGCCACCAACGGTGGCTGCAGTGCTTTGCCGATGATGTCACCGATCTGTTTGGTAACGTCGCTGGCTGCAGCCAGGGCCTGCTTCTGGGCGTCGCCTGTGAGCTGGGTTGATGCCTTGGCCAGCTCGGTGGCCAAGTTGGAGAGGTTGGAGAGAGTTGTGTTGAGGGTACCCGTATTGCTGCTGAGCAACGTGCTCAGATCCAGCTTGCCAGCCTCGCTCAGTGCCGCCGCCAGAGAGTTGGGCAGCGGTAGATCGGGTGGGCTCTGAATCGCAAGGTTCGCGTCTGGGATGTTGGGCGTAAGGGTGACATCCTGGCCACGCAGCACATTGGGGTTCGCTGTGGCGATGCCTGGGGCAGGCAGGATTTCGTAGTGCGAGTTGCGGCGCATGTCATAGAGCTCGGCGCCCTTGGCGTTACTCAGCACTGGCTCCATGAAAACGGCGGGAGTCGGCAGGCTCAGCTCTGTGCTGCTGATCAGCTCACCCATACGACCCTGCAGGGCGTCACGCACGGAGCCGTAGAAGTCGCACAGCCGGCCCATGTCGTTGCTGTTGCTGATGATCGGCTTGCCCAGGAATGCTCGGAGTGCGCCGAGTGATGCGGAGATTGGCGGAAAGAAAAGCTGTATGAACCCAGTGTTGTTGGCTCTGCCGCTCAGGTCCGCGTTTTCAACGAAAGGGTTGACCTGCTCCGCCAGGGACTCGCAGAACGAAATCAGCTTACGGTCGGTCACCGTACTCGCCTGACTGGCGGCGTCGGGAATGAACGTCTTGAGGAAATTGTACAGGCCAGCGAGGCCGTCGGTCACCAACTTAGGATCGCCTACGTTTTCCACCTGACCTAGTTCGAACAGGCCGATCTTGAGCCTGGAGGTGTCGATTGTCAGGGGGCCGAGCTTGCCGCCGGATCTGCATTTCTTCAGTGGCAGGATCACGTGGTTACCGCAGAAGCCAAGGGGCGTCGTGCCTGCGATGTCGCTGAGCTCCACATTGCCGACCTGGACATCCTCCAGAACGTTGATGATCTGTTCGGTTTCCACGTGCTGAAGGATGTAGCGGGTAAAGCCGTACTTGTTAGCATTTAGGAGACCCAGCAGGTTATCCAGCTTGGCGTTGGTCTGCTCCTCGGAGGAGAGTTCCGCTTCCAGTTCGCTCCGCTCCTCGTTAATCCCCTCGAATTGGGAACGCAGGCGATCGGCAATGTTCCAAGGGACGGTCTTGTCTCTGTTGGCGCGCACTGTGAGGGTGGATGATCGCACGGTCTGCCTGTCTTCCAGAGCTCGCAGATTGGGGAGGGCAGCGTCCAGGCCGCGTCGGTCCAGAATCGTGACGGTTGCGGCAATCGTCTCGAAGGCAAGCGTGTTTAGAGCCAGAATGCCAAACGGGCCAGATATACGGAACTCGGAGTTGCTGTTGAAAATCTTGATACCTGTGATCTCATGCAGGGCGATCGGGATGATCGTCGAGTAGCGACCGACGAAATTTGGGTCAGCGTTGGGAGAGTTCTCGCGTAAGAGCGAGATTGTTCCTGCGGAGGTGACTACACTGACTTTTACATTCTCACGCCCGATGGCATCGGTTATGGGCAAAGTCAAAGGGGCAGTTATCAGAGCCTCCATGGCCGAGCCGTCGAGGTTGACCTCCACTTCGATGAGGATACTCCTGACATCCGCGATGGCGGGCAGGTCTTGCAGCTCAGCCGCCGCACTGGGATCAGTGTTAAGGCTGAGGAAGAGTTGGTCGAGCGCCAGCACTAGATTACGGTCATGAATGACCGTGCGAATCAACCACCAATAGAGCCGTAAAATCTCCCTGGTGAAGTAAATTGGCTTATAAGGTAGAAAGAGAATGGGGGCGAAGTCGTTAGCCCGGATGTTCACCTGGTACTCGTTGAGCACCTCAAAATAAAGCGCGTTCAGGGCATGGATACGGTTATGGTTGGTGACGCGATCTGTGCGGATCTGTTGCTGTTCCTCCTGCACGTTCTGGCTGATGATGCTGGACCAGAAGGAGCGCAATGACGAGGAGTTCTGCACCGTGCGCTGCTGGATATTCTGGGCAGAGCTGGCGAAGATCTCCCGGTCGCCCTCGGCGTCGGTTTCCACGAAGCCCAGGGTGGTGGCGCCGGAGAATATCAGGCTACCAGCGGCTGAGCCGGCAATACTGCCGACGGCAGTGCCGACAGCTGCGCCGGACAAAGTGCCTAGCCCCCCAGTGGCCCCGCCAGTGAGAGTGTCCACGGAAAGGCCCGTAAGGGCGCCCGAAATACCGCCGCCCACGCCGCCGATTACGGCACCCGCCGCCACGAAGCTGCCTGCAGTGGCCGCATTGGCAGCGAAAACGGCGGTACTGCCGTGCTGATGCTCCTCAGCGGTGGCCCTAGCCACCTCATCCACACCTCGCTGGTGAAAGATAGTGCTAGCCAGGCGTTCACCCACGCGGGTGCCCTCGTTGCGAGAGGCGCTGATGGCGCGGCGAAAGTCAAGTATGGAGACCTGAGTGTCCTGACCCATGAATAGGTTAACAGAACCCTGAGGTTCGCCCAAGTGGATGCCGCAGAAGATCCACTCCTGGAGGTACGATACCGAGTAGCCCAGATAGATCAACTTGGTATCTTTATCGTCTCTGAAGTTAAAGAGTTGGGCGATGGTGCTGACGCCGCCGCTGGTGTTTTTGTCACCGCCGCTGAGGACGCTCAGATTCCTTATCTCCTCTTGGCGAAAGAAGCTGACGAAGCTCTTGCTGTTCCGCGAAAACTTCTTGCAACCGGGAAGGACGCATGAGGGAGTCGTAGGGTCTGTCTCGTCGTCCAAGGCTGGCGCGATAAGGTCCTCGGCCTCGGCGAAGGCGGTGAACTCGGCCAGGTCGGCGATAGACTTGATGCCTAGCTTCTCCAGCAGCGCGGCGCTCTTGGAATCGACATCCTTGAGGGACGCGACCGGCAGGGCCAGCATCTCGTGGGGTTCCTTTGTGTGGGCCGATACGTCGAGATAAGCGAGAACTTCGTCCTTGCGCAGCAAGTGGTCCGCGGCGCCGCGGACATAACGAGCGTAACGGAAGGGCGGAAAGGCGAGGAGATCGCCGAGGTTAGCGATGCCGAGCTTGCGGAGCTGCTCGATACCGTCGCTATTCAGTGATGGCAACGTGTGAAGGCCGTGGAAGCCAGATTCTTTGTGATCCATGTGTTGACTCCTCTTTTTTGGTTGGTGGGCAAATGTGGCGGATCTCGTTCTGATTTGCGTCTAACGCCCCAGATCAGAAGCGGGCAAGAGCTTGCGCCTACGACACTAGATTGACGCTCCCGTCTTCTGCATCTGGATGTTGGACAGCCATTGGATTCGTCATAGAAGGTCTTGCAATCCAGTTCTTGAGAGCTTGACATCACGAAGGATGCTTGCCAAGAGGCCAGGCCCCAAAGTTTCATTCGAATGAACGGGAACAACAGTCGTTCTTCCGTCTGGGTGCTTCAGGAAATGGTGGCTACCTTTAACCCTGATTTCTTCAAAACCAATTCTCTTGAAGACTGCGATGAGAGTCTTTCCTGAAACCGCAGAATATCTCGTCACACTTCCACTGTAACTCGCTGTACTCCTACAAAGTCAAGTGACTCAGGGTCAGTGCCTTCAACCTCAAGGCAAAGCTCAATGGCTTCCTTGATTCGCTCTATTAATTGATCCAGTGATTTGGCTTGCGTATGGCAACCGGGTAGAGCAGGGACTGTCGCCACGAAGAACCCTTCTGAATCCTTTTCGACTACTACATCAAACTGTCTGGACATTGAGGTCACCTCCTCATGCCACTGTAGCTGCTTGGCCGTGGACTGGTACCGGGCCCCGCTTACTGGTCGGTCCAACGATTATGGATAGATCGTGCGCAGCCACGATCTTATCCGAAGTTGAACAAGCCGGCAACTCTGGAGCTCCAGGCTTACTGCAGAAACATCAGGCCATATTTCACACTTGCTTTAGCTTCTGTCCTAGGTGAAATGACCTGCCGTCGAGGCCTTGACCTGATCTGTCTGTTGACCACTGCAGCATAGGGGTGCAGACAGGTCAGCAGGTCAGTTCTCTCTTGGAACCAACCATCATCGTATCCACTTTCTGATCAGTACGGTGTATCTTCTTGGCTTGTGTGCCTGATTCAACTCAACTCTGGTCTGACCTCCCGCACCCTCACGGCAACAACCTCCATCACCCCTCCGCACTGAGGGCAGAAGATCGGAGGCTTGGGTTTTGGCCGACACGGTTCTGGCAGCACCACTCTCAGCAACAGCTGCACCACCTGTAGCAGGCCCATGCTGTTGCCATGTAGAAGGCCGTAGTCGCGAGCACGCCGAAACCGCTTGGGCAGCACATGGCGCAGCAGCATCCACAGGAACTCTGCCCCTAAGACGCTCTGGATCATCTCCTGCCCCGTGTTGTCTAGCGTCCGGAACTTCACCATGCCGTCTCGATCAGAAAGGATGTTCTTCTCCGGCAGCACGCCACGGTAGAGATAACGCCCCAGATAAACAAGCGCCTTCTCACCATGGCCGACAGACTTGCAGTGCACAATCCAATCCCTTGGGATTGGTGCGTTTACGCTCAATCCCGTTCTCCGCATTCCCTCCAGCCACTTGGCACGGAACACCTTGGCAAGATTGGCCTCAGGGAAGAGATATCCCCTGGCCTTCCAGTGCCACTCTTTTCTGTTTGCTTGCCCTTGTCTCCGTTGATGGATGACACCAGCAGGGACAATCAAATGCACATGGGGGTGGTAGTCAAGCCTGCGGGTGTGCGTATGCAGGATCGCATGAGCTCCGGTCACCCCTTTCAGCTTTGGATCCCGGCGGGCAAATGAATCAACCGTTTGCCAAGCTGTTTTCAGCAAGAGATCATAGGTTGTTCGTTGCCGGCTCCAGAACAGTGCCCGCAACTGAGCCGGTACGGTAAACGTGATCAGGAAATACTCCACAGGCAACAACTTGGCCTGTTGCCGTTCAATCCAGCGCTGGCTTTCGTGATGCTGGCAGTGGGGGCAACTGCGATGGCCGCAGGAATGAGGAACCTTGATGCTGTGGCGGCAGTCGCCGCACTGCAGCACCATCAGGTCGCTGCCCTGGCGGCGACAACGCCGCATCGCCTGCAGGGCCTGGCGATGACTGGGCAGCAACTGATCGCCGTGGAGCCGCTCGAGCTCACCCTGGTGGCGCTCCACCACATCAGAGAGGAGGATCATCAGCCTTCCTCCTCCCAGCGCAGCTGGAATCCGTTGAGCAGCATCTCGATGCGATCACCGCTCTGATCCCGCACCACCTGGGTGATGTGGGCGTAGCGGCTGGTGGTGTTGCTGTTGCTGTGGCCGAGCAACGACTGGATCAAGCGAAGATCCATCCCCTGCTCCAGCAGGTGGGTGGCATAGGCATGGCGCAGGGAGTGAACCGTGAGCCGTTTCTCGATGCCACACTCCTTGCGGGCGGCTCTGAGCGCGGCCTGGACACCGCTGGCATCCATCGGTGCGCTGGCGATCCGGACGATGAACTGGCTTCCGGCCGGACTGGGGAAGAGCAGACGGGGGTGACGGTGGGTTGTCCAGAACCGGCGCAACGATTGGAGCGTCAGATCGGGGATGGGGACATAGCGATCCTTGCCGCCTTTGGCATCGCGGAGGTGCACACGTCTTTGGCTGCCGTCAATGTCCGCCACCTCCAGTCCCAGGCCTTCACTGATTCGCAGACCCAGGCTGTAGACGACCAGCAGGAAGATGCGATAGCGCAGCTTGCGTACCGTATTGATCAACAAATGCACTTCCTCTCGGGTGGGAATGTCCGGGAGGCTGCGTACACGGGGTGGGCGGATGATCTTGATCCACTCCATCTCGCGATCGAGCACATAGCGATGAAAGAACTGCAGGCTACAGAGATCCACCTTGATCGTGCTCCATGAATACTGCTCCAGCAGAGCGGCAAAATAGCTCTTTAACTCATCAGGGCTGAGATCATCGGGGCAGCGACCAAAATGGCCGGCGACCCGCCGCAATGTTCGGCTGTAGCTGTCAATCGTCTTGTCGCGCAGGCCGTGCAGCTGCATGGCTTGCAGATTGGCATCAAACAGGCGATCAAAGCGCTCCTGTTCGGCAGTATTCATCTCAGCAGCTTCCCAGCGGGAAGAGGAAGGGGTAGGGCACATCCGAAGACGTGCATCCCTCAGTGTCTTCCCGGCGGTCGCGCTCTCCTGTCGCTGCTCCAGACATGCTTCCGGTTCCGCGCCAGTAGCATGGCGCTAGAACCATCGGCAGTTGGCTTGAAACTGAAGCAGTTCAGCTATGCTACTGCTTGAAATCTGCCGCGAAGCGGCTTAGTTCAACAAGTGTTTGGGCAGTCCGCATAACACTCCATCC
Organism: uncultured Actinomycetota bacterium; assembly: GCA_963719955.1. Taxonomy (GTDB): domain Bacteria; phylum Actinomycetota; class Actinomycetes; order Propionibacteriales; family Nocardioidaceae; genus Nocardioides. Next base: position 2,453,223 of record CAVRDV010000002.1, read on the forward strand.
ACCCACCGCTGTTTCCGCATAACATGCCAATGTAATCCCACAAGAATAGCTCAGATCGCATGCGCCGCAAAGGTACTCAGGGGTGGGGCGGATGCTGCCTGGCGAAATGGGCTGATCAGCATAGCCCTCTGATTTTACCCCTTGCATCTCCTGCACATCCTTGCATCGCACAGGTGTTCGGAAAAGAGCAGATCCGCCGGGCTTCTGACACCAGCTGGCCCCCGATTGGGCACAGGACGCTCCTATGGATCGTCAACCCCCTGCATGGATTCCTTGCGCTGCTGAGCTTCTGCTTCCGGCTCTGATCCAACCGATGGCCTGGCCACAATTGAGAGCGGTCAGGCCATCGGGTGGGAGCCTGGGTCCCTGATCTCTGCTTGGCTCGGGCTGACGATGTTCTTTCCGCGGTTTGCCCATCAGTAGATGAAACACCTCTCGTGTGATGAATCGCTTTAGGCAGCGCAGGATGTCTTTGTCGCTGAGGCCCTCACCTTTGCGTCACTCGGTCTAGTTCTTTGTGGCCTGGTGGTAACGGAGTCTCACCACAGCGATTCGATGCAGGGCGGCGTTGGCCTTCTGATTGCCGCCGCGATTGAGACGATGGCGTCTGCTGTTCCCGGGGCTCGCCTGCAGGGGACTCACGCCACAGACCGCCGCCAACGTCGCATCTGAGCGGATTCTCTCTGGATTGTCACCGGCGGTGGCGAGCTGATCGGTCGGGGCGGTTGACCTCAATCACGTCGTAGGCGGCATCCAGAAGCGCGCGGTGGAGCCCAGCCCCATAGGAACTGGTGAGCCTCCCCCGCAGCGTGGGCCTGACGCCCAGGGTCTTCATCGCAGCCTCGTCGGGGCAGCCTGGTTCCCACTGCCCCGCAGAGCCGCCAGAGTGAGGGAAATCCCCGGTCCGGCCCATGAGCGAGCACGCCAGCCCCGCGGGACCCGCCTCCAACCCCGCCGATCCCGCCCTGCCCGATCAGGGCGGCGGCTGGCCCCTGATCGAGGGCTGGGCCCGTGCCACCCTCACGCCCCGGGGTCCGAAGCTCTGGCAGACCCTCAATCACCGCAGCGCCTGCCTGTCCTGTGCCTGGGGCACCGGCGGTCAGCACGGCGGATTCCGCGATGAACTGGGCGAGCCGCTGCAGCGCTGCCTCAAGAGCGTCCAGGCGATCATGGCCGAGCTCCAGCCGGCGGTGAGCGAGGGGGTGTTCAGCCGCCGCAGCCTGATGGAGCTGCAGCAGCTCTCCTCGATGGAGGCCGACCGTCTCGGTCGCCTCAGCCATCCGTTGCTGCTGCGCCAGGGGCAGACCCACTACGAGCGCATCGGCTGGGACGACGTTTTCGCCATTGCCGAGGCCGCCTTCCGGGCCCCACCGGAGCGGGTGGCCTCCTACAGCTCGGGCCGCTCCTCCAACGAGGCCGCCTACCTGCTGCAGCTGATGCTGCGGGCGCTGGGCTCCAACAACCTGGCCGACTGTTCCGATCTCTGCCACGCCCCCTCCACCGTGGGGCTGAAGGCGGTCTTCGGTTCGGGTACGTCGATGGTGAGCCTGGAGAGCCTGCGGCAGGCCGATTGCGTGGTGCTGGTGGGCTCCAACGCCCCGGCCAACCATCCGCGCCTGATGAACGAGCTGATCCGGCTGCGCCAGCGGGGCGGCACGGTGATCGTGATCAACCCGGTGATCGAGGTGGGGCTGCTGAAGTTCGGCTCCCCCGCCTTCCCGATCCGCTCGATGCTGCACGGCTCGGAGATCGCCTCCCTCTTCCTGCAGCCCGTGCCGGGCAGCGACACGGCCGTGTTCCTGGGCCTTCAGAAGGCCCTGCTGGAGGCGGGCGCCGTGAAGCGCGACTTCCTGGCCGCCCATGCCGAGGGCTGGGAACCCCTGCTGGAGCAGCTGGAGGCCACGCTCCTGGGAGGCGATCACCAGCTCCTGCGGCCTGAGCCGCCGGGAGCTGGAGCACACCGCCGCCGTGATCGCCCGCTCCGAGGCGGTGGTGTTCGCCTGGGCCATGGGAATCACCCATCACGCCAACGGCGTCGACAACGTGCAGGCGATCGCCAACACCGCCCTGCTCAGCGGCAACGTGGGCCGCCCCGGCGCGGGCACCATGCCGATCCGGGGCCACTCCAACGTGCAGGGCTTCGGCTCCATGGGGGTGACGGTGAAGCTGCGCCAGGACATGCAGCAGGCCCTCGAGCAGCTGCTGGGCCGTCCCCTCAGCCGGGTGCAGGGCTACGACACCCGCGCCCTGATTGAAGCCGCCGATGCCGGCCGGGTGGAGAGCCTGCTGTGCCTGGGCGGCAATCTCTGGGGGGCCAACCCCGATGCCTCCGAAGCGAAACGGGCCCTGGGCCGCATCGACACGATCCTCTATCTGGCCACCAAGCCCAACCAGGGCCACTTCCACGGCCTGGCGGCCCGCCAGACCCTGGTGCTGCCGGTGTTCAACCGCTTCGAGACGCCCCACCGCACCACCACCGAATCCGGCAACAACTACGTGCGCCTCAACGAACCGGGCACCACCCACCTGCGCGGCGCCGACCTGATCAGCGAGGTGGGCTTCCTCGCCGAGCTGGCGCGGCGGCTGATGGGCCGTGATCCGATCGACTGGGGCCGGCTGCAGGATCCGTCCTACGTGCGGGAACTGATCGGCCGCACCGTGCCCGGCTATGGGCCGATCGCCAGCATCGATGCCACCCGGGCCGAGTTCAGCGTCGAGGGGCGCCTGTTCGACGCGCCCCGGTTCCCCACTCCCACCGGCCGGGCCCGCGTCGCCGTCACCCCCCTGCCGGAGCTCTCCCTGCCGGAGCCGGAGCATTTCGGCGGGCTCGAACCGGGGGAGGGGGGGCTGGTGCTGGCCCTGATCACCGCCCGCAGCTACGGCCAGCACAACACCGTCGTCTACCAGCCCGGCGACGCCTACCGGGGCATGCCCCATCGCCACACGATCCTGATGAACCGGGCCGATCTGCGCCGCGCCGGCCTGGTGGCCCATCAGCGGGTCACGGTGCAGGGGGAGGCCGGTGCCCTCGAGCAGGTGGAGATCATCCCCGGCGAGATCCGCGAGGGGGCGGGGCTGATGTTCTACCCGGAGGTGAACGCGATCATGAAGGCCGTGATCGATCCCCGCTGCGGCACGCCCGCCTTCAAGCGGGTGCCGGTGCTGGTGCGGGCCCCGCTGGCCGCCGGCGATGGGGGCTGAACGGCAGCGGCTCGAAGCCGACGATCGCCGCGAGGCCCGCTGGCGCCGCTGGGGCCCCTACCTGAGCGATCGCCAGTGGGGCACCGTGCGGGAGGACTACAGCGCCGACGGTGCCGCCTGGGAGTATTTCCCCTTCGAGCAGGCCCGCTCCCGCGCCTACCGCTGGGGGGAGGACGGCCTGCTGGGCCTCTGCGACAACCACCAGCGGCTCTGCTTCGCCCTCGCCCTCTGGAACGGCCGCGATCCCTTCCTCAAGGAGCGTCTCTTCGGGCTCACCGGTCCCCAGGGCAACCACGGCGAGGATGTCAAGGAGATCTACGTCCACCGCGACAGCACCCCCAGCCACAGCTTCATGCAGGGGCTGTACCGCTACCCCCATGGGCGCTTCCCCTACGAGGCGCTGATCGAGGAGAACGGCCGCCGCGGCCGCGGGGAGCCCGAATACGAACTGCTCGACACCGGCATCTTCACAGGCGATCGCTTCTGCGATGTGGAGGTGGACTACGCCAAGCAGGCCCCGGACGACATCCTGATCCGCCTGCGGGTCACCAACCGCGGCCCCGATCCCCACACCCTGCACCTGCTGCCCACCCTCTGGTTCCGCAACACCTGGAGCTGGGGCGGTGACGAACCCCGGCCCTCGATCCGCCCCGTCCCGCCGGACTCCGGTTCCGCCAGCGCCGTGCCCTGGCGCACCCTGGCCGCCCACCACCCGGCCATGGGGCCGTTCTGGCTGCACGCCGAGGCGCCCGCCGGTGATCCCCCCGCGCTGCTGGTCACCGACAACGAGACCAACGCCCGCCGGCTGTTCGGCGTCGACAACCCCGGCCCCTACGTCAAGGACGGCATCAACGACTGCGTGGTGGCGGGGGAGCGGGGGGCGGTGCATCCCGAGGGCATCGGCACCAAGGCCTCGCTCCACTACGTCCTGCCCCTGGCGGCGGGGGAAACCCGGGTACTCCGGCTGCGCCTCGCTGATCGCCGGCTCACGGCCGATCCCCTCGGCGCCGGCTTCGATGCGCTCTTCCGGCTGCGCCAGCAGGAGGCCGACGCCTTCTATGCCGACCTCCTCCCGCCCGGCGTGCCCCCTGAGCTGCGCCAACTCCAGCGCCAGGCCTTCGCCGGGCTGCTCTGGAGCAAGCAGACCTACCTCTGGGTGATCCGCGACTGGCTCGAAGGTGATCCCGCCACCCCGCCGCCGCCGGGGCACCGGCAGGGCCGCAACCGTCAGTGGCAGCACTTCCACGCCGACGACGTGCTCTCCATGCCCGATACCTGGGAATACCCCTGGTTCGCCGCCTGGGATCTGGCCTTCCACTGCGTGCCCCTCGCCCTGGTGGATCCCGGCTTCGCCAAGCACCAGCTCGATCTGCTGACCCGGGAGTGGTACATGCACCCCAACGGCCAGCTGCCCGCCTACGAGTGGGCCTTCTCCGACGTCAACCCGCCGGTCCACGCCTGGGCCACCTGGCAGGTGTACAGCATGGAGAAGCGGGCCACCGGCGCCGGCGACCGGCCGTTCCTGGAGCGGGTGTTTCAGAAACTGCTGCTCAATTTCACCTGGTGGGTGAACCGCAAGGACGCGGAGGGCAACAACATCTTCCAGGGGGGCTTCCTCGGGCTCGACAACATCGGCGTGTTCGATCGCAGTGCCCCCCTGCCCACCGGCGGCTTCATCGAGCAGGCGGACGGCACCAGCTGGATGGGCATGTTCTGCCTCAACATGCTCACCATTTCCCTGGAACTGGCGCTCGAGAATCCCGTCTACGAGGACATGGCCACGAAGTTCTTCGAGCATTTCCTCTACATCGCCGCCGCCATGAATCCCATCGGCAGCGGTGGCAACCGCCTCTGGGACGACGGCGATGGTTTCTTCTACGACGTGCTGCACCTGCCCGATGGCCAGCGGTTGCCCCTGAGGATCCGCTCGATGGTGGGGCTGATTCCCCTGTTCGGCATCACGATCCTCGAGCCGGACGTGCTCGATCGGCTGCCGGCCTTCAAGGAGCGGCTGGAGTGGTTCATCCACCACCGCCCCGATCTCAAGGTCAACGTGGCCTGCATGGAGACCCAAGGCCAGAAGGCCCGCCGCCTGCTCGCCCTCACCTACCTGACCCCCAACCGTTTCGTGGCGGAGGATCGCTTCCGGCGCATCCTGGAGCGCCTTTTCGATCCGGCCGAATTTCTCAGTCCCCACGGCATCCGCTCCCTCTCCCGCCACCACGCCGACCAGCCCTACGTGTTCTCCTTCGAAGGGCAGGAGCACCGGGTCGGCTACGAACCGGCGGAATCGCGCTCCGGCCTGTTCGGCGGTAATTCCAACTGGCGCGGCCCGGTGTGGTTCCCGGTCAACCACCTGCTGATCGAGGCCCTGCACCAGTTCCACCGCTACGCCGGCGACGGTTTCCAGGTGGAATGCCCCACCGGCTCCGGCCGCTGGCTCAGCCTCCAGCAGGCCGCCGACCTGATCACCGACCGCCTGATCGGCCTGTTCCTGCCCGCCGCCGACGGCGGCCCGCCCCCCGCCTACGGCGCCTCAGCCGCCTTCCTCACCGATGCCGGCGGCCAGCCCCTGCATCTGTTCCACGAGTACTTCGACGGCGACGAGGGCACCGGTCTGGGCGCCAGCCACCAGACGGGCTGGACCGGCCTGGTGGCCCAGCTGATCCAGGACCGGGCAGCCCGTCTGGCCGGGGATCCAGCGCAATCCCTTCAACCCCCCAGGTAGGCCATCTCCGCCGGCGCCGCCCGCTGGTCGGCGGTTTCGTGGCGTTCCTCGCTCCAGCGGTCGCGGCGGGCCCGCCACAGGGTCTCCAGCGCCTCCCGCAGCCCGGCCGGATCGGGCCGGGGCCGCAGCCAGGGCCGCAGGTCGGTGCCGCTGCCGGCGAACAGACAGCTGTAGGCCACCCCGTCGGCGGTGATCCGCAGGCGGTTGCAGTCGCCGCAGAAGGGGGCCGTGATCGAGGCCACCACCGCCAGGTGGGCGCCAACGCCTTCGGCACCGCCCCGGTCGCGGTAGCGCCAGCGGCTGGCGGTGCCGTGGGGCGCCCGCCCCACCGGCTCCAGGGGCCAGACGGCGCCGATGCGGGCCACCATCTCCGCCGCCGGCAGCACCTGGTCCGGGTTCCAGCCGTTGCGGTTGCCCACGTCCATGAATTCGATCAGGCGCAGCTCCAGTCCCAGCTCCCGGGTCAGGCCCGCCAGGGGCAGCAGCTGGTCGGCATTGCCCGAGCGGGTGATCACCGCATTCAGCTTCAGCTCGCCCCGGGCCGGATCGAAGCCGGCCTCCCGGGCGTGGCGGATGGCCGCCAGCACCTTCTCCAGCACGCTGCCGCCGGCCGCCGCGCTACCCAGGCCGGCCATGCGGGCCACGCTGGCCCCATCGGTGCCATCCAGGCTGAGGGTGATCCGGTCGAGCCCCGCCGCCTTGAGCTGCCGGGCCCGCTCGGCGCTGAGCAGCACACCGTTGCTGGTGAGGGCGATCTCCCTCAGGGCGCCGCGGGGATCGGAGGCCGGCCGTTGCCGCAGGGGCTGCAGTGCGGCGATCAGCTCCTCCAGGCGCCGGTGCAGCAGGGGTTCTCCGCCGGTGAGCCGCAGGGTGTGAACCCCCAGACCCACGCTCGCTTCCACCAGGGCCACCCGCTCCGCCAGGCGTCAGCAGCCCGGGCGGCTCCTCGCTGTCGGGGCAGCAGTAGGGGCAGGCCAGGTTGCAGCGGGCCGTGAGCGACAGGCGCAGCACCCCCAGGGGCCGGCCGTGCAGATCCAGGGGACGCTCCGCCATGGCAGGCAAGCTAGGGCCACAGACCGGTGACGTCGTCGGGTCGGTTGGCGTTGCGCAGCCCCCCGGGCGGCAGCGGCACCGCCACCACCTCCACCCCGGCGAGCCAGTCCTGCAGCCGCCGGCCGCCGGCGGCGGTGAAGGTCCGCAGGTCCCGCCGGTGGCGCCCATGGGCCGGATAGATCCCCAGCAGTGGCTGGAGACGGGTGCCGTCGTGGGCGACGTGGATGGCGCCGGGGGCCTGGGTGGTGGCCGCGGCGGCCGCTGTCACCAGGGCCTCCAGGGCGGCCGTCTCCAGCCAGGGCATGTCCACCGGAGCGAGCAGCAGGCTCTGGTCGGGATGGCGCTCCATCAGTCGTTGCAGGGCCAGCAGCGGTCCCTCCCGGGGCGGCGGCTCCTCCAGGGTTTCGATCGCGTCGCCCCGCCCGTCCCGGTGGTGGCCCGCCAGGGCCAGATGGGCCCGGTGCTGGCTCAGCAGGGTGATCGGCACCGGCAGCGAGGCGAGCCGCTCGAGGCTGAACTCCAGCCAGGTGCCGCCGGCGGGATGGGGCAGCAGGGCCTTGTCGGTGCCCATGCGGCGACTGGCGCCGCCGCTGAGCAGGCAGGCCCGCAGGCCGCTCATGGCGTGGGCGGTCTGTGGTCGTGAGGGGCTGCCAGACCGAATTCGGCCAGGGCCCGCGGCAGGTTGCGGTGCTCGTGCCCCGGATGGCTCAGCTTCACCAGGGCGAAGCGCTGCAGTTCATCGAGGCTCCCCCAGGCGTCCGGGGGGAGGGGCAGCCCCAGCTGACGGCAGGAGGCGAGCAGTATCTCCGGGGGGGCTGCCTCCTGCTGCCAGGGGGCCCCGCTGGCGGGCTCCAGCCGGCCGGCGGCCCCTTCCGCCATCGCGGCCGTGCGCTCCCCCAGCCAACGCTCCATGTCCGCGAGGGCGCCGTCGTCGTCAGGCCAGGCCAGCAGCCGCTGCCGTTCGGCCTCGCTGAGCTGGCTCCAGTGGCTCAGCTTCAGTTTCACCCCCACCAGATCCAGTTTGCGCCGCACGGCCATGGGGATGCAGCGCAGGTCGCCGACGAAGTCGGCTTCGAAGCCGAAGCAGTGGTTCTGGCGGGGGGGCATCGTCTCCTCAGTCAGTCGAGCTGCAGCACGCCCCGGGTGCGCTGGCGGCGCTCCCGGTCCTGCTGCTCGAAGCGGGCCAGGCAGTCGCCCTGGGGCACCAGCAGGCAGCTCACGTAGTCGGAGGCATCGACCAGGGCGGCCCGGATCGCCTTGGCCGCCGGGGTGCGCTGGGCCTGGGCCTGGTTGTTGCCGAAGTTGAGCGTGCCCGCGGCGCCGGTGAGGGCCTGGCCGGTGCGGCCCATGTTCGGCGCCAGAAAGAGGGCCAGGCCGGCCGCCGGCAGCAGGCTCAGGCCACTGCTGCTGGCGTTGGCGGTGCTGGAGGCGCGACCCTCCACCGTGCGGGAGCCGATCACCTCACCGGTGCTGCTGTCCACCACCCGGATGTCGATCGCCACGTAGTCCTTGGTCTCCAGCTCCTGGTTCCTCTTGCCGAACCCGAGCAGGCCGAAGTTGTTCCCCGACTGCCTCCGTTCCACGTTGGAGTCGTAGGAGGTGACCGTGCCCAGGACGATGTAACGGGCGCCGCGCATCTGCCCCTTGCGGGCGGCATCGGGTCCCTGCCGGACGATCCCCAGCTCGGCCAGCTCCTGTTCCGAGAGCACGTCGTTGAGCTGGCGCCGCTCCACCACCTGCAGGGTGCCCGTGCCCTGCAGCTCGTTGGCCAGGGCGGCGGCCAGATCGTCCGCCACCGGTCCCTGCCACCACCAGGTGGGCTGGGTCACGGTGTTCTTGAAGGCAGGTACCGACACGGTGGGGCCTCCCACCGGCTGGCGGCTCTGGGCGAGGGCGGACGATGGGGCAGCACCCAGGCCTGCGGGAAGCACGAGGGCTGCGATCCCCAGCCGCAGCAAGGCCACTGAGGTGGGCATGGAGGACAAGGCGGTGGCATCAACCTTCATTCAAGCAAGCCTGATCCACGGCCGCCCCAGCGGCCAGTGCCCGCGGCACGGGGCTTCACCAGCCTCGGAACTGGCCCACCCCGGGGAGGTTTCCGTATCCGATTTCACGGTGGGACCTCTTCAGGATTAGGTTCACTGATTGGACCGCAGAGGCTTTTCCAGAAGCCGCTCCCATGACCGCCACCGTTCCGCCAAGAGATGAGCTGCAGCAGAGCCTGCACCAGGCGCCTCGCCCGGCGCCCATGTTCGAGCTGATCCCCTACGAGAAGTTCCGCGACACCCCCTCGGTGCGGTTCTTCGACATCACCGTGCCCAGCTCCAATGCCAGGGATCTGGTGGTGCATTCGGGCCCGGCGGTGAGTCCCCCCGACTGTCCGGAGAGCGGCAGCTGGCAGTTCTATCTCCACCCCCACCAGGAAGACAACCTGCTGGCCATGCACGGTGGCCGCACCTTCTTCCTGGTGAACCTCGGTTGGAATTATCCGTATCACATCGTTCGCCTCGACTGCGGCGGCGACATCCTCCGGATTCCCCCGGGGACCTTCCACCGCTCCGTCTCCGATCCCGATGGCTCCCTGGTGCTCAACCAGGCGAAGCGAGAGGAGGGGGCCAGCGTGGTGCGTGAATTCCGCGTCTACAACAGCCACCGCATCCCGCGGCTCTTTGCCGTCACCTCCAAGACCGCACCCCTCCCCAAGCTCCACGGAGTGAGCTGGTAGCCCGCTTCCCTCCTGGAGTTCCTTATCCCGGGCCGCTTCAGTCGATGCGAAGGTCGATGGTGTGATCCGTGGGTTTGCGGCGCCCCTGCCAGGGACGCGCCTGCGGGTCCACCCCCCTCGAGGCGGCCGAAGAGGGTTCGAAGCGGTGGCCGTCCTCCTGCAGTGCGAATCCCACATCACCAGCGGGGGACCTCAGCACCAGTTCCAGGGGCATCTGGGGGTTGATCGCAGGATGCAGGCAGGGGTAAAGGCGCTGATAACGGAAGCGAACCGCCAGCACCGGCGGCTCCTCCCCGCCCCCGAGGGGCAACGGCAGGGGGCGGCCGTTGATCAGCAGCTGGCAGTCCCGGCGGAAGGCCGGGTTGGCCTGCACCTCGAAACGGCGCAGGGAGCCGTCGATGAAACGGCTGGTGAAGCCCCCCTGCACGGGGGTGTCGCAGATCAGGGGCCAGGGCTCCGGCGCCGGTAGCAGTTCCAGGGCCGGGGTCTCCTCGCCGTCTCCGGCTTGCCACTGGAGCAGGGGCGGAAAGCGCCACTCCCAGAGGGCCCGGAAGGGCGCCGGATCCAGGCGCAGGCCATCGGCCGCCAGGTCGGCCAGGATTCCCTCCAGGTCGGCCCACAGCTGGCTTGGCAGCAACTGGAGGTCATGCAGGCTCGTGCCCCAGTCCCGGAGCTGGGCCGGCCGGTGCCCCGGTTCCAGCAGGTGGGCCGCCAGGGCACTCCAGAGCAGGGCGATGCTGCTGCTCCAGCTCATGTGGGGCAGGCTCTCCAGGGCCCGGAATTCCACCAGCCCGAGGCAGCCGGCCGGCGCCCCGGGGTTCCAGAACTTGTCGAAGCTGATTTCGCTGCGGTGGTTGTTGCCGCTGCGGTCGGCATGGAGATGGCGCAGGGTTTCGCCGATCAGGCCCCGATGGTCGCCGAAGGGCTCGTCGGAAGGTTTCCCCTCCGCCTGCTCGATGGCGCGGTAGGCGAGCTCCAGGTCGAAGCAGTCGCCAAGGGCTTCATCGGGTCGCGGCGACTGGGAGGCAGGGCCCACCCCGGGGCCGCAGAACAGGTAGGCCAGGCAGGGATGGTGCTGCCAGTAGCGCAGGATCCCGGTGAGCCAGCCGGGCCGGGAGAAGAAGGGATGGTGGGCCAGATCGGGGCCACCCCAGAGCAGGTGATTGCCGCCGCCGGTTCCCTCCTGTCTTCCGCCGTCCAGGGCTTTCCAGCTGCGCAGGCCCAGGCGTGCGCCGGCCTCCTCCAGCGTCTGCAGCCACTGGTGGTAGTCGCTCCAGCCACGGCAGACGGGCAGATTGATCTCCAGCACCCCCGGGTCTGCCGTCAGCCCCAGCACCTGCCATTGCTCGCCGGCGTCGTGGGGCAGCACGCCGCTCAGCCTGGGGGCGGCCAGGCTGCCCAGGCTGTCGGCCACCGCCTGCAGCAGTTGCCGCAGGGGTTCCCTCTCGAGGGGCGGCAGGAACAGCTCCCAGCCCTCCGGATCGATCTCCAGGGTGAGCACCTGGCGGGGCACCTCCTCCGGCAGATGCTCCAGCGGCAGGCGCAGGCCGGCCGGTCCTGGAGCGGCGCTCAGTTCCCGCAGGCTTTCCTCCAGGGGCCAGGGGGCCGCGTGCCAGTCGAACGTGGCCGAGCCATCGGCGGCATCCCGCGGGGCGACGCTGAGGGGAGCGGCCCAGGCGCGGCGCTCGGGATCCAGGGGATCCCGCAGGTGCAGAGGCTGAAGGGCGATGCCCAGCAGCCCGCTCAGGCGGCCCAGCCAGGCCAGGGCTTCGGTCGCCTTCAGTGGCCGGCCCTCGACACCGGGCTGGCAGGGGCCGGGCCAGCGCACCGGTGCCGAGCCGTCGATGCCCAGGAACAGGCGCAGCGCCCAGCGGGGATTGACTTCGCCGTCGTAACGCTTGCCCGGGCAGTAGAGGAGGGTGCTCCCCGGCCAGACGCGCTGTTGCAGGTCCAGGGCCAGGCTCCGGGCGATGGGGAGCTTGGTGGGCCCGTCGGCGGTGACGCTCCATTCGGGCCCTTCCGGTTCGAGGGGCACCAGGGTGGGCTCACCGCCGAGGGTGAGTTGGATGCCGGCGGCGCTGAGGCGGGCTTCGGCCGCCACGGCCACCTTCTCCATCCAGCTCATTCGGGTTGCCAGAGGCTCATGATCAAGCGCTGGGGAGCAGGCTGCAGGATGGGACGGGGACAGGGGAGATCTTCCAGATGCGTTCGGCATACTCCCGGATGGACCGGTCGCTGCTGAAGAAACCGCAGCGGGCGGTGTTCAGCACGGCCATCATGCTCCAGCGTTCCGCATCCCGCCAGGCGCTGTCGACTTCGTTCTGGGCCCGTCGGTAGTCGCCCAGGTCGGCCATCACCCGGAAGGGATCGCTGCTGCAGAGGTTGGCCAGCAGGGGATGGAACAGGTCGCGGTCCCCTTCGCTGAAGTGGCCGGAGCCGATCAGGTCGATGGCTTCCTTGGCCAGGGCATCGTTCTCCAGCCAGGGCATCGGGTGATAGCCATGGCGGTTGATGGAGGCCAGTTGCTCGGCGGTGTGGCCGAAGAGGAAGAAGTTGTCGTCACCGACCCGCTCCCGGATCTCGATGTTGGCTCCGTCGAGGGTGCCGATGGTGAGGGCGCCGTTGAGGGACATCTTCATGTTGCCCGTCCCGGAGGCCTCCATGCCGGCGGTGGAGATCTGCTCGGACAGATCCACGGCCGGGTAGATCTTCTGGCCCAGCTTGACGCTGAAGTTGGGCAGGAAGATCACCCGCAGACGACCGTCCATCGCCGGATCGATGTTGATGATCTCCGCCATGCCCACGATCAGGCGGATGATCAGCTTGGCCATCGCGTAGCCGGGGGCCGCCTTGCCACCGAAGATCACCGTGCGCGGCGGCAGATCCTCCCCGGCGCGCAGCCGCAGGTAGCGCTCCACCACCTGCAGGGCCGCCATGTGCTGGCGCTTGTACTCGTGAATGCGTTTCACCTGGACGTCGAACATGGAGGCGGGATCGACCAGCACCCCCGTTTCCTGGCGGATCGTTGCGGCAAGCCGTTCCTTGGCCTGCTCCCGCACGCCCTGCCAGCGCTCCAGGAAGGCCCCGTCGGTGGCGAGGGGTTCAAGCTTTTCCAGCTGGTCGAGGTTCTTGCACCAGTCGGGGCCGATGGACTCGTTCAGCAGGGCGGCCAGGGGGGGGTTGGCCACGGCCAGCCATCGCCGCGGCGTGACGCCGTTGGTGACGTTGGTGAAGCGATCCGGCCACACCTGGGCGAATTCGGAGAACAGGTTCTCCCTCAGCAGTTTGCTGTGCAGCTCGGCCACCCCGTTGACCGTGTGGCTGCCCACCACCGCAAGATGGGCCATGCGCACCTTGCGGTGTGGCCCCTCCTCGATCAGCGAGAGCCTCTCAAGCAGTTCGGGCTGACCGGGGAAGCGGATGCGCAGGGTGCGCAGGAAGCGGGCATTGATCTCATAGATGATCTGGAGCTGACGGGGCAGCAGCTGCTGGAACAACTCCAGCCCCCAGGCCTCCAGGGCTTCGGGCAGCAGGGTGTGATTGGTGTAACTGATGGTGGATGTGGTGATGTTCCAGGCGGTGTCCCAGTCGACCCCGTGATCGTCCATCAGCAGGCGCATCAGCTCAGCCACGGCGATCGCCGGGTGGGTGTCGTTGAGCTGCACCGCGAACTTGTGGTGGAACTCGGTGACCGGGATCCCCTGACAGGCAAGAATCCTGAACATGTCCTGCAGGGAGCAGGAGACAAAGAAAATCTGCTGGCTGAGGCGCAGGCGCTTGCCCTGCTCCATCTCATCGTTCGGATAGAGCACCTTGGAGAGGGTTTCCGACTGCACCTTGTGGAGCACGGCCCGGGTGTAGTCGCCGGCGTTGAAGGAGGCGAAGTCGAAGGAGTCCGGGGCCTGGGCCGACCACAGGCGCAGGGTGTTGGCGGTGTGAACGCCGTAGCCCAGGATCGGGGTGTCGTAGGCCACGCCGATCACCGTCTGGCCGCCGATCAGCACCGGATAGCTCCATTCCGGCCGGATCACTTCCCAGGGGTTGCCCCGGGCCAGCCAGGGGTCGGTGCTCTCCACCTGGCCATGGGGGGTGATCTGCTGCCGGAAGATGCCGAATTCGTAGCGGATGCCGTAGCCGATGGCCGGCAGTTCCAGGGTCGCCATCGACTCCTGAAAGCAGGCCGCCAGCCGGCCCAGGCCGCCGTTGCCCAGGCCCGGCTCGGGTTCCTCGGCCAGCATGTCCTCCAGGCTGAGCCCCAGGGCGGCGCAGGCGGCTTCGGCCTCCTCCCGCAGGCCGAGTTTCACCAGGTTGTTCTCCAGATGGGGCCCCAGCAGGAATTCCGCCGACAGGTAGGTGGCCGTGCGGACGTGCTGGCTGGAGTAAGTATCGGCCGTGTCGACCCAGCCGGTCAGCAGGATGTCCCGCACCGCCAGCGACAGGCAGAGGTAGTGGTCGTGGGTGGTGGCAAGGGAGGCGGACTTGGCCTGACTGGAGAACAGATGGCGGCGCATCGCCTCAAGGAGGGCCTGACCCTTGGGGGGGCTTGGGATCGGGGTGGAACTGACCATGGGGGCGTGCCGTGATGGGCTTTGTGGACCCAGTCCTGGCCTGGGGAGTGCCCCTGCCGCTGCACCATCGGCTACAAGCGGCCGCACCTTAAGAGAGGCTTCGCTTCAGCACGATGCTGCTGCGCAGCTGCTTCAGGTCTGCAGGGCCTCCAGCGAGGCGGCGGGAGTGGAGGGGGCGATGGTGGTGGGGTCGAGCAGGTCCGCCTCGATGGTCCAGGCCAGCTCGCTTTTCACCGCAGAGGGCCCCGAGAAGGTGCCGTTCACCGCCGCCGTCAGGCTGGGCTTGGAGGAGGTGGCCAGGGTGATGTAGCGGTCGTCGATGCTGCCGGTGCCGCTGGGGTCGAACCCCCGCCAGCCCGCCCCCGGCAGGTAGACCTCCGCCCATGCATGCAGGTCGTACTTTTTGGGCCGGGGTTCCACCAGGTGGTAGCCGCTCACGAACCGTGCCGGCAGACCGACGCAGCGGCAGGCTTCGATCATCAGCATCGCCAGGTCACGGCAGGATCCGACCCGCTCCTTGAGGGTGCGTCCTGCCGGCCAGGCCGGTCCCACGTGCCGCTGGGTGTACTTGACCCGGTCCTTGATGATCTCCACCAGCTGCTCGAGGAACCTGAGGCCCCTCTGGTCGCTGCCCATCAGGGCTTCCTGGGCGAGGTCCACAGCGGCTGGGTCATGCTGTCCATTGGGCAGCCAGCCCTCCAGCGATCCCATCAGATCGCCGTTGAGATGGCCCACCGGGTAGGGCAGCTGGGGCTCCTGGTCCTCCAGGCAGGTGCCCAGCGGCGGGGGCATCTGGGTCTCCACCTCGCTGATCGCCTGCACATGGAAGATGTCGGTGCCGCCGTCGAAACGGGCCC
Source organism: uncultured Actinomycetota bacterium (assembly GCA_963719955.1). Taxonomy (GTDB): domain Bacteria; phylum Actinomycetota; class Actinomycetes; order Propionibacteriales; family Nocardioidaceae; genus Nocardioides. Next base: position 2,468,355 of record CAVRDV010000002.1, read on the forward strand.
GCAGGATCTCGTCGCCGCTGGCGGCCACCAGGGGATAGAGCCTGGAGGGCTCCGGGGTGATGGCCAGCTGGAAGTGAAGCAGCCGCTGGAAGCCGTGACCCCGGGGCTTCAGGCAGAAACGGTGGGGACCCAGAAAGACAGGAGCGCTGTAGCGATAGTCGAAGGTGTGCGTTATGCGGGCTCGCATGCCGGCTCATCACTGGTGGTGGTGCTCATGGGGGCGATGAAGTAGCGCGCTTCGATCAATTTGTGGAGGCGATTGAGATTGGCCTGGAAGTTGTCGATGGCTTCATGGAGCCCCGTGGCAACGAGTTCATCGATCCTCGTGAAACTCCAGTGGGCGAGAGTCAGGCCTATCAGGCACTCCAGATCATCGGCCCTTTGCGGTACGGAGCTGCCACGGATGATACGCAGCGTTTCGTTGATTCTCTCCAGGCAATATCGCACGGAGCGGGGAAAGATCGGATCCAGCAGAAGAAAGGCGGCCACGGCCTTGGGTTCGATGATTTGCTGATTGGATTGCCGGAACATCTGATAGGCCCCCGCCGAGCGCAGCAAGGAGATCCACTGCAGCTCATCGAGCACCCCGCCCACCTCCTCGGGCGAGGGAAGCAGCAGGAAATACTTCACGTCCAGGATCCGTGTGGTCTTGTCCGCTCGCTCCAGCAGCCGCCCCAGGCGACTGAACTGCCAGGACAGGTCCCGGCTGAGGGTGGCGTCGGTGATGCCGTAGAAGAGCTGGCAGGCGCGGCGGATCTCCCGCAGCTGCTCCTGGGGGGGCTGCAGCCAGAAGGCGTCTTCCTGGAGGGTCCAGTAGATGTCGTTGATCTGCTCCCACATCTCGGTGGTGATCACCTCGCGGATCTGCCGGGCATTCTCCCGGGCATTGCCGATGCAGTTCAGAACGCTGCTGGGGTTGTCCGCCTCCCGCACCAGGAAATGGATCACGGCCTCGGGGGTGACGATCGGGCAGAGCTTGTCGAACAGCTTGCGGTCGCCACTGGCCTCGATCAGCGGCAGCCAGGGTTCGGCGCTGCCGGGGGGGCAGTCGAGGGCCATGGCCTCGCTCACCTCAACGAAACGGGAGATATTCTCGGCCCGCTCCACGTTGCGGTTGATCCAGTAGAGGGAATCGGCGACGCGGCTCAGCATGGGGCTTCATCCACGATCCAGGTGTCCTTGCAGCCGCCACCCTGGGAGGAATTCACCACCAGGGACCCCCGCCGCAGGGCCACACGGGTGAGGCCGCCGGGGCTCACCCAGGCCCCCTTGCCCCGCAGGACGTAGGGCCGCAGGTCCACATGGCAGGGGTAGAGCTCTCCTTCGCTCAGGGAGGGCACGGTGGAGAGTTCCAGAGTCGGCTGGGCGATGAAGTTGCGGGGATCGGCCTTGATCTTGTGGGCGAACTCGTCGATTTCCGCCTGGCTCGCATGGGGGCCGATCAGCATTCCGTAGCCTCCGGCCTCCGCCACCGACTTCACCACCAGTTCCCCGAGGTGCTCCAGCACGTAGGCCTGATCGTCGGGCCTTGAGCAGAGATAGGTGGGTACGTTCTCGATGATCGGCTCTTCGCCAAGGTAATAGCGGATCATTTCACCCACATACGCGTACATGAGCTTGTCGTCGGCCACGCCGGTGCCCGGGGCGTTGGCGATGGCCACCCTCCCTGCACCGTAAGCCTCCATCAGCCCCCGCACCCCCAGCAGGGAATCGCTGCGGAACACGGCCGGGTCGAGAAAGTCGTCGTCGATCCGCCGGTAGATCACGTCCACCGGCTCCAGCCCGGCGGTGCTGCGCATCCACACCCGATCCCCTTCACAGACCAGATCACGGCCTTCCACCAGCTGGATCCCCATCTGCTGGGCGAGGTAGCTGTGCTCGAAATAGGCGCTGTTGAACACCCCGGGGGTGAGCAGCACCACCTTGGGGGTGTCGGTCCAGGGCGCCAGTTCCCGCAGGGTCTGCAGCAGATGGGAGGGATAGTCGTCGATGGGTTGTACGGTGCGCCCCGCGAACAGGCTCGGGAACATGCGTTTCATCACCCGCCGGTTCTCGAGGAAATAGGCCACCCCGGAAGGGCAGCGCAGGTTGTCCTCCAGCACCCTCCAGGCGCCGTCACCGTCCCGCACCAGATCAAGACCCGAGATGTGGCACCAACGGCCCAGAGGCGGCAGGAAGCCCTGCATCTGGGGGCGCCAGCCCTGGGAGCTTTCCACATCGGCCCTGGGCACCACGCCGTCGTTGAGGATGTTCTGCGGCCCGTAGACGTCGGCGAGAAACAGGTCGATGGCTTCCAGCCGCTGGATCAGCCCCCGCTCCAGCCGTTCCCATTCCCGCGCCCCGATCAGGCGTGGGAGGGGATCGAACGGCAGGATCCGCTCCACGCCCTTGTTGCCGGAATCGTTGAGACGGAAGGTGGCGCCGAGCCGCTTCAGCAGCATGCCGGCGGCCACGTGGTTGCGGTTCAGCTGGTCGAGCCCCATCTGGCCCAGGGAGGACAGCAGGGGCTTCAGGGCCGCCCGAGGCTGGTCGGTGGCAGTGAAGTACTCGTCGTACCCCTGGTTCGGTTTGTACTCAGTGAACATTCCAGACCTGCCTCGGGCCTGGATCCTGCAGCGCCGCAGGGGGGGCTACCAGTCTCCGTTGTTACGAAACAAGGGGGCTTCTGGTAGGACCCCTGTAAAAAGATTGGAAGATTCACCTGTTCCCGACCAAGAAAACTCCCTTGCTCCGGTGAAGGGGGGCAAGATGAGCGGGCAGGGAGTAATCCTCATGACCACCATGCAGACAACATCCCTGCCGACGAAGGCGCCCTTCGAATCGGCCACCCTCGTCATGGCCGGCGATCCGGCCGGCATCCCCGAGGAGCATCGGGCCTATGCCCGCCAGGCCATCGAGTGCTGTCGCCCCATCGCCGTTCGTTGCCTCGACGCTGACGGCAAGCCCAGCGGCCCCTGGTTCCTCGCCGACATCATGGATCTCTGCGAAGGAGGGGCGTGCCTTCTCGCCTCGGGTGACCAGGCTCCTGAACTCGGTCAGTGGCTGCTGCTGGATCTGCGCGCCCATCCCAACTTCGGCAGGACCCGAATGCGAGCCAAGCTGCGCTGGTATGTCCGGGCCCACTTCGCCCTGACCTTCGGGGTGGCCTTCTCCTCGCTCCTGCCGCTGGTACCAGCCCTTGAGGTCGAGCGGCGTGGCGTCCGCCGGGATCCGAACCTGGAGGAATGGGCTCTCGAGGAAGTTTGAAGCCGAGGCGCCTCCAACAGGGGGGATCGCCGCAAGCTGTCTGCCCTCTTTGTGCTGACTCTGTGACAACGGCCGAGGCCACACCTTGACAGGTGGGCAGGTCAGGCCATTTGTGGTAGACTTACAGCAAGGTTAAAGTCCGACTAATGCCTCCTTCAGGAATATCCTTTGCCCTTGCCGGTTCCGTTCTGGCAGCCGGCCTGGCCTTCGCGCCTGCTCCCGCCAGGGCATTGGGAACGCTGCATACCTTCCAGTTCGGCACCTCCCCCGACGCGTCGAGCCCCAGCGCGTTCTTCTCTTCCACTCCTGAAGCAGGGTCCACCAGCGCCCCCATCAATCTCACGTTCAACAATGCAAGGGTGAGTCGGAATCGAGTCAAGGATGTCAGTGTGACCTCGGAAGGCGTCTGTCTCTACAAGGTCGGCGGCAGAAACAGTTGCGGACCCAATGCCAATGGCCGTGGCAGGCAGAGCTCTATCGACATTTCTTTCGACAAGAACGTACAGCTGATCAGCTATCAGTATGGCTTGCTCAGTCTCGGCAATCGTTCGGCCAACCCCACCCTGGTCTGGACCAATCAAGTTGATCCTTCTCTTGAATCCAACGAAGGTCTGAGCGGCAAGTCCGCAGGCACTTCCTATGATTTTGCCACCCAGTTCACACTCAAGGCTTTTCAGACCATCACCATCGCAGGCTTCGGGGGCGGCGGCGGAGGTCCGGCAACACAGGTCCGTCTCGGGCAGCTGATTGTGCAGGAAGCTCCCCAGTCTCCCAGCAACGTTCCCGGCCCTCTCCCCCTCCTTGGAGCCGGAGCGGCATTCGCCTGGAGCCGTCGCTTGCGTTCCCGTGTGACCTCAGCACAACTCAACTGAGCCCTGGCGGGGAATGCCAGCCCACCATTCACCTGGCTCCGCTTTCAATTTCATCAAGGGCGCTCCGCAGGCGCCCTTTTTTCATGGTTTCTCTGGCGCCAAGGCTTCTGAAGCCCAACGACGCCCGTGAAGATCTGAGCTTGCCATCGCAGCAATGGGGTGGATTTCCCTCAGACGCCTGCTGCATTTCCACCTCATCTCTCCTATCTTTCCCTGACCATCTGCCAATTCCTCCGCTGCCGTGACGTCTCCTGAGATTCCCAGGGAGGTGGCCAGAGAAGTTTCTCCCAGGCTGACCTCGTTCTCCACCGTCATCCTGATGACGGCGATCGCCCTGACGGGACTGTTCGGCCTGACCGTGGTCTCGGGAAGTCTTCCTACCCAGCTGCTTCGCCCTGAGTGGCAGAAGCGATTCGTGTCCCTGGTCATTGACAACTCCGGCTTTCCTGTCGTGGCCTTCATGCTGGTACACCTGGCAGCCTATGTGGATCCGGATCGCAGGCAACTGACTGACTTGCGAAATTCCGTTCGTAGTTGGGCTGTTCTGGTGACCATTCTTTATCTGCTGATCATCCCTTTTCAGTCTTATCTCACAGTCAGTGAGTTCAATGATAGAAGCAGTCAGAAACAGGCCCAGATAAAGACCGTTCAGCGGCAATTTGCCAGCTTCCGATCCGTTGTGATGGCAGCCGATAATTCAGTTGAGCTTGAGGAGGGGCTGCGGGCGGTCCAGGGGCCGACCCTGGGGACAGGGGATCTTGCCAAACCTTTTCCGCAGTTACGTGAGGAGCTGCTTGAAGCCTTGCAGACGGCGGAGCGTCGTGTCCGCAAGGAGATCGATCAGTCTGCTCCGATCGGCCCATTGATCTGGAACGCCGTTCAGGAAAGCCTGCGCATCATCGGCTCCGCACTGTTTCTGGCCCTTGCCTTCGCCTCCGGTGCCCAGCGGCGCGGATCCATGAAGACGCTGCTGGTCGACTTCCTGTCGATACGAGAGATGTTTCGATTGGATGTATCTGGGGTCAGCAGAGGATTCGCCAGTTCCTTTCAGGATTTCAAACGCAGAAATGATCAGCGCAGGAGCCTGAAGCATCATGAAAGGCTTCGCCGAGCCCATGAAGCCAAGCTGAGGCAATCGGCCAAAAAGGCCGAGCGCCGGGCTTCCAAGTGAACGGTCATTGGTGCCTTACAGCAGGAAGTAGCGCTGGGCCATCGGCAGTTCCTCGGCCGGTTCACAGGTGAGTAATTCGCCATCGGCAAACACTTCATAGGTCTGGGGATCCACCTCCACCTTCGGCAGGGCGTCGTTGTTGCGCATCTGGGCCTTGCCGATCCCCCTGGTCTGGACCACCGGCACACAGGCCCGTTTCAGCCCGAGGCGGCGGGGCAGATCGGTCTCCAGGGAGGCCTGGCTCACGAAGGTGAGGCAGCTGGCGGCAAGGGAACCGCCGAAGGCGGCGAACATGGGCCGGCCGTGGACGGGGCCCGGGGTGGGGATGGAGGCGTTCGCATCGCCCATCTGGGCCCAGACGATCGAGCCTCCTTTGATCACCAGCTCCGGTTTGACGCCGAAGAAGCCGGGCTTCCAAAGCACCAGATCGGCCAGCTTGCCCACCTCCACGGATCCCACCTGACTGTCGATGCCGTGAGCGATGGCGGGGTTGATCGTCACCTTCGCGATGTAACGCTTCAGCCGATGGTTGTCGTTACGGGCGCCGCGGGGACCTGTGGCATCCTCCGGCAGGTGTCCCCGCTGCACCTTCATCTTGTGGGCAGTCTGGAAGGTGCGGGTGATCACCTCCCCGACCCGGCCCATGGCCTGGGAATCGCTGGCGATGATGCTGAAGGCACCCAGGTCGTGGAGGATGTCCTCGGCGGCGATCGTCTCGCGGCGGATCCGGGATTCGGCGAAGGCCACGTCCTCCGGGATGCGTGGATCCAGGTGGTGGCACACCATCAGCATGTCGAGGTGTTCCTCGAGGGTGTTGCGCGTGTAGGGCCGGGTGGGGTTGGTGGAACTGGGCAGCACGTTGGGCTCGCCGCAGATGCGGATGATGTCCGGCGCATGGCCGCCGCCGGCGCCCTCGGTGTGGAAGGTGTGGATGGTGCGGTCGCCGATGGCTCGGATCGTGTCCTCCACGAACCCGGCCTCGTTGAGGGTGTCGGAGTGGATGCAGACCTGCACGTCGAAGCGGTCGGCCACGGTCAGGCAGCAGTCGATCGCGGCCGGGGTGGTGCCCCAGTCCTCGTGGAGCTTGAGAGCGCAGGCCCCGGCCCGTATCTGCTCCTCCAGTGCCTCCGGGGTGCTGGCGTTGCCCTTGCCGAAGAAACCCAGGTTGACGGGCAGTCCCTCCGCGGCCTGGAGCATGCGGGCCAGGTGGAAGGCGCCGGGGGTGCAGGTGGTGGCGTTGGTGCCGGTGGCCGGGCCGGTTCCGCCCCCCATCAGGGTGGTGACGCCGCTGGCCAGGGCCGTCTCGATCTGCTGGGGGCAGATGAAGTGGATGTGGGTGTCGATGGCGCCGGCGGTGAGGATGTGGCCCTCGCCGGCGATGGCCTCGGTGCCCGGTCCCACCACGATCGTCACGCCGTCGCTGATGTCGGGGTTGCCCGCCTTGCCGATGGCGCAGATGCGGCCGTCCCGCAGGCCGATGTCGGCTTTGACGATGCCCCACCAGTCGAGGATCAGGGCATTGGTGATCACCGTGTCCACGGCCCCTTCCGCCCGGGGGGTCTGGGCCTGGCCCATGCCGTCGCGGATCACCTTGCCGCCGCCGAATTTCACCTCGTCGCCGTAGGTGGTGAAGTCCTTCTCCACCTCCAGGATCAGCTCCGTGTCCGCCAGCCGCAGCCGGTCCCCCCTGGTGGGTCCGTAGGTCTCGGCGTAGGCGCGACGGTCGATGCGGTAAGGCATGGGAGTTCAGTCGAGGGGGCCGTTCACAAGACCGTTGAAGCCGAACACGCGGCGGTCGCCGGCGTAGGGCACCAGGTCGACCTCGCGGGTGTCGCCAGGCTCGAAGCGGATGGCGGTGCCCGCCGGGATGTCGAGCCGCAGACCGCGGGCCGCGTCGCGGTCGAAATGAAGGGCGTCGTTGGCTTCGTGGAAATGGAAGTGGGAGCCCACCTGCACGGGACGGTCGCCGCTGTTGGCCACCGAAAGGGTGGTCACGGGCCGTCCGGCGTTGAGCTCGAGGCTCCCCGGTTCGGGGATCAGTTCGCCGGGAATGATGGGGGCCATGGGGGTGGGGAGCTGGGGGTCAGCGGATCGGTTCATGCAGGGTGACGAGCTTGGTTCCGTCAGGGAACATCGCCTCGATCTGCACCTCGCCGATCAGTTCGGGCACCCCCTCCATCACCTGATCGCGGCTCAGCCAGGTGGTGCCTTCCCGCATCAGCTCGGCCACGGTGCGGCCATCCCGGGCCCCTTCCAGCACCTGAAAGCTGAGCCAGGCCACCGCTTCGGGGTGGTTGAGACGCAGACCGCGGTTCAGTCGCCGTTCGGCCAGCAGGGCCGCGGTGACGATCAGGAGCTTGTCCTTCTCCTGAGGGGTCAGGTGCATGGCGCCTTGGGGGAACGGACATCGGCGGGGCTTCGCTGGTTCGGACCCCGCGCCATCCTCTCAGTCCCCCCGCAGAGGAGTGTTCGCTGAGAGCCTGAGGATGGACCCTTCAGGGCCCTGCCCATGGGTGCCAGCCCCAACGAGCGCTTACGGACGACGCCCCTGGCGGGCAGGGAGTGGGGGGTCTTCGCCCTGATGCCGCTGCCGGAGTCGGCGGGTTCCCGGCTGGAGGAATCGCTGCAGGGCGGCCAGGCCTGGGCCGCCACCGCGCTCACCTTCCTGGTGGTGGGGCTCAGCGCCCTGGCTTTTCTGTTCCACCTCCTGCGCAGCTGTCTGGGCGGTCGTGCCGCCCTGCCATTCCTGGCCGCGGCGGCGGGGCTCGCCTGCGTGGGCGGGGGCATGCCGTCAGCGCCATCTTCCATCTCACCAACGGCAGCCTCACGGTCGGCGGCTTCCTCGATCCCCCCCGTCACCTGTCCGTGGGGGTGATCCTCGGGCTGATCAATGGGCTGAGCATTCTCGTGACCGCGGTGGTGATCTCCTTCCTGCCCCTGTGTCTGCTGGCGCCCACGGCTGGCTGGACGGAGGAGACCCTGGTTCGGCGCATCAAGGATGGCCGCCAGGTGGCGGTGATCTCCGCGCCACTGCTGGCCAGTCCGCTCAGCCAGCTTCTGAAAACGGTTCCCGTGCCGATGGGGGTGGGTTGAACGGCGCCTCCTGGAAGGGCCATACCCGGGGCAGCTGGGGCGGAGTCAGCCCCCGTTCGGCGCGGATCCGGGCCCAGATCCTCGTGAACCAGTAGCGGGCGGCCTGGGTCGAGGGGCCGCGGTAGCGCGCCACCAGCCCATGCTCCAGGAGGCCGCAGGCCATCTGGCCCTCCAGGCCGTGGCGATCCCGCCGGCAATGGGCCAGCAGGGTTTCGCTCACCGGTGCGGGTGCCGCCCAGACCAGGCTGCCGAACACCGGCAGGGCGGCCATGCCGTGGGGGCATTCCAGACCCGCCCCCCCCAGCTCCAGCCGTTCCACCAGGCTCCAGCGGCCTGCCCGCAGGATCTCGACGGAGGAACGCCAGCGGCCCTCGCGGAGCGTCTCCGCGTCGGCGCTGCGGCCCAGGCGCACCACATCCATTCCCAGCCAGCTGGCGTCGGCCGCCAGCTCCACCCGGCAGTTCTGGACGAACAGCCCTCCTTCGAACAGCACCAGTTCCTGGGGCAGCCACTCCAGATCGCCCCTCGCCCCCAGGTCGAAGCGAAGCTGTTGCCGGGCCCATTGCCCCTCGGGGGCCAGCCGGGAGCGGCCGACCGTTCCGTACACCTTCTGGGCCGCCACGCTGGTGAGCAACACGCGACTGTCGTTATCCAGGCTCGCCTCGATGCTGAGCCGGTCGCCCCCCACCAGGCCGCCGGCGGTGTGCAGGATCGGCAGCTCGCAACGGCCATCGGCGGCCTGGAAGGCGCGCTGCACCTTGAGTGGGGCGGTGGCGCCCCCCTGATGGGTGGTGCCGGCGGAGCCGGGATGAAACCGCAGGCTGGCCGTTCCTTGCCAGGAGGGGCTCGGGATGTTCCGCATGGGCGGGCCTGCGCGCTGCCGGGGGCCACACTCTGGGGGGTAACCGCCGCGGGGTCGGATTCAGATGGGCCAGAGGGAACCCGGAGGTTGGGGCCAGGGGCCGGCCCCTGGCGGCGGGGAGCCGCTGGTGCTCAGCCTGCGCCTGCCGCCGGGCCCCGGCGAGGAGGCCCCCGGGGCCGACCCCTTGCTGGTGCTGGAGTTGAGCGCCGATGGGCGCACCCGCCTGCGGGGCCACCAGACCAGCCGCTGCGGCCGGGACCTGCTGCTCCAGCTCCCCCGTGGCGCGGCCCTCGATCCCGGGGAGTGGCTGGCCGGCAGCGACGGTCGTCCGCGGGTGCGGGTGGAGGCGGCCAGCGAGCCCCTGCTGCTGGTGAGCGGCGACGATCCTCTGGCCTTGCTGCGGGCGGCTTATCACCTGGGCAATCGCCACGTGGCCCTGCAGGTGGCGAAGGAGGGTCTGCGGCTCCTGGACGATCCGGTGCTGGCGGAGCTGCTGGGGCAGCTGCACGGGCTGCGGCTGGAGCGGCGCCGGGAGCCCTTCCTGCCGGAAGCCGGCGCCTACGGGACGGCCCACAGCCACACCCACAGCCACGCTCCTGCGGCTGCGCTCCCGGCGCCCCGGCCATGAGCCTGGCCCGGCTGCACCTCTTCCAGCTGGTCAGTCCCGCCTTGCCCGTGGGGGGGTTCAGCTACTCCGAAGGCCTGGAGGTGCTCGTGCAGGCCGGCGACCTGCCCGATGCCGTCGCGGTGGCCCGCTGGCTGGCCGCGGAGTTGGAGCGGGGGGCTCTGCCGATCGAGGCCGCCACCCTGCCGCAGCTGATGCAGGCCCTGGTCCGCTGGCGTGATGCACCGGGTGGCGAAGGATGGGAGGCGGTGCGGCAGCTCGACGGCTGGTTGCTGGCCCAGAGGGAGGCGGCCGAGGTGCGGGCCCAGCATCGGCAGATGGGCCGCTCCCTCCTGCAGCTCCTGGCGGACCTGGGCCTGCCCCTGCCGGCGCTCCCGCTGGGGGCCGCGACGGACCCCGCCCCACGCCTGGCCTGGCCGGCGGCCTGGGCCTGGGCGGCGCTGTCCCTCGGGATTGCCCCCCTCGAGGTGGTGGAGGCCTATCTCTACGGATGGGTGGCGACCCAGCTCAGTGCCGCCGTGCGTCTGGTGCCCCTGGGCCCCACCGAAGCCCAGCGGCTGCAGCTGGCCCTGGCTCCGGCCATCGCCTCCCGGGCCGCCGAGCTGGCCAGCGCCGATCCCCAGGCCCTTTGGAACGGCGGGGTCGGGGCCGGTATGGCCCAGTTGGGCCACGGGGAGCTCTACTCGCGCCTGTTCCGCAGCTGATGGCCACGGCCTGGAACTCCAGCCGTCGCCAGGCCCTGCTGGCGGTCGGATGCACCTCCCGCTCCCGGCCCCCGGGCCCTCGGCGTGACCATCCCCCCGTCCCTGATCCGGCAGGCCGATGAGCGGTTGCGCTCAGGCCGCTGGTCCCCGGGCCGGTCGACCAGCTCGAAGAGATTGGTGGCACTACACAACTAGGGAGAGCTGTTGCAGGGGACTGCGCAGCAGCTCGATGAAGCCAAGGCAGAGGACCGCACCCATGGCCACCACGCTGCCGATGAGTCCGGCATCCAGCCGGTCGAATCGACGGATCAGCCTCTGGATTGGTTCGTCTCTCACCGCAGCTATCGGCGCTGGCGCCAGGATGGCCCCCATCCTGGAATCGGCCGATGGGCAGCAAACTGAGGGTGGGCGTGGCCGGACCGGTGGGGTCGGGCAAGACGGCCCTCGTGGAGGCCCTCTGTCGCCGCCTGCGGGAAAGGCTGGAGCTGGCGGTGGTCACCAACGACATCTACACCCAGGAGGATGCCCAGTTCCTCACCCGTGCCGGGGCCTTGGCCCCCGAGCGGATCCGGGGGGTGGAGACCGGAGGCTGCCCCCACACCGCCATTCGCGAGGACTGCTCGATCAACCGGGCCGCGGTGCAGGAGCTGGAGGAGGCGTTCCCCGGTCTGGATCTGGTCCTGGTGGAGAGCGGTGGCGACAATCTGGCCGCCAGCTTCAGTCCGGAGCTGGTGGATCTCTGCATCTACGTGATCGATGTGGCCGCCGGTGACAAGATCCCCCGCAAAGGCGGGCCCGGCATCACCCGATCCGATCTGCTGGTGATCAACAAGATCGACCTGGCCCCCATGGTGGGAGCCAGCCTGGCGGTGATGGAAGTGGACACCGAACGCATGCGTCCTGGCCGTCCCTGGTGTTTCACGAATCTGCACAGCGGCGAAGGCCTCGATCGCGTCGAGAGCTTTCTGCTGCGGCAGTTGCCCCGGAGCGACGCGGCCTGAGCCAGCGCGGCGGCGAATGAATCGTTTGCAATGCCACACATGGACAGAAGCGCGGTGTGCAAATCCTTGCCGCCCCAGGCCATGAGGAGACTTTTGTCTCATCGGATACCGGGATTAATCACGTCCTTCCCTATCTTTCACCTTGCCGTCGGTTACGGCGACTACAATTCATCTTGAACAGGCTTCAATGTCTCTGCATCTTTCAAGGCGACTGGCAGCTGCTCTCGCCGTAACTGCCGTGAGTGTGACTCTCGTTTCCTGCGGGGGTGAGTCTGGATCCAGCGGTGATTTCGATGGTGAAGTGAAGGTCGGTATCCTTCACTCCCTCAGCGGCACGATGGCCATTTCCGAAACGACTTTGAAAGAAGTCGAGGAAATGGCGATCAAGGAAATCAACGACGCCGGCGGTATCAAGGTTGATGGCAAGTCCTACAAGATTGTCGCCATCTCGGAAGACGGCGCCTCCGACTGGCCTACCTTCGCCGAGAAATCGCAGAAGCTGATCGACTCCGACAAGGTCGCCGTCGTCTTCGGTGGCTGGACCTCCGCCAGCCGCAAGGCGATGCTGCCGGTGTATGAGTCGAAGAACCATATGCTCTTCTACCCGATTCAGTACGAAGGCCAGGAGTGTTCCAAGAACATCTTCTACACCGGTGCCGTTCCGAACCAGCAGGCGGAGCCGGCGGTGCAGTGGTTGATGGACAACTTCTCCGAGAAGCTCGGCAAGAAGGTCTATCTGGTCGGTTCCGACTACGTCTATCCGCGTACGGCCAACACGATCATCAAGGAGCAGATGAAGGCCCTCGGCGGCGAAACCGTTGGTGAGGACTATATTCCCCTCGGCAACACCGAAGTGGCGCCGATCATCGCCAAGATCAAGAAGGCTTTCCCGGATGGCGGCATCATCATCAATACCTTGAATGGTGACTCCAACGTCGCCCTCTTCAAGCAGTTCAAGGCTTCGGGCATTGATCCGGAGAAGTATCCGATCATGTCCTTCTCCATCGCGGAAGAAGAGATTCGCCAGATCGGCCCTGAGTACACCACCGGCACCTATGCCACCTGGAACTACTTCATGAGCCTGGATACCCCGGCTTCCAAGAAGTTCACCGAAGACTTCCAGGCGATGTACGGCGACGACCGCGTGGTGGGTGACCCCGCCGAGTCGGCCTACAACATGGTCTATCTCTGGAAGAATGCCGTCGAGAAGGCTGGAACCTTCGAAGATCTCGACAAGGTGCGCACGGAAATGATCGGGATCACCTTCGCCGCTCCCCAGGGCGAGATCAAGATGTTCCCCAACCACCACACTTCCGAGCGGGTGCTCATCGGTGAGGCGGAGCCCACCGGCCAGTTCAAGATTCTCTACGACAGCGTCAAGGCCATTCCTCCGATCACCTGGAACCAGTTCGTTCCCGAAACCAAGGGATACACCTGCGACTGGACCCAGGATCGTCCAGATGCCGGCAAGTTCAAGATGTGATCACGGCGCGGCCTGTCCGTCGATGAAGGAGCGGTGGTCCCTGCGGGAACCACCGCCATCCGGTTCGAAATACCAACCCATTAGACCTGATCCAGCGTTGCAATGGCGATGCTGGATCTAACTTTCAACATTCATTCCGTTGGAACTTTTCTTTTCTCAGATCCTCGATGGCCTCAGCATCGGATCGGTGCTCCTGCTGGCGGCCACAGGTCTGGCCATCGTTTTCGGCTTGATGGGTGTCATCAACCTCGCCCATGGTGAGTTCATGATGCTTGGCGCTTATGTCACCTACGTGGTGCAGTCGGTATTCAAGCCGCTGGGTGGTGTGATCTTCGAACTTTATTTCCCGGTCTCCCTCGTGATGGCCTTCATCGTGACGGGACTGGTCGGTGTGCTGCTGGAGAGAACCCTGATACGAAAGCTCTATGGAAGGCCATTGGAGACACTCCTGGCAACCTGGGGCGTCAGTCTCATCCTGATCCAGCTGATCCGAAGCATTTCCACCGCCATGATGCTGGGCATCCTTGTCGGTGTTGCAGTCGGATTCTTCCTATCCAAGTTACTGCGGGCGAAATTCTCCCAGAAGCCGTTCTTCACCTATCTCAATGGACTGGGATGGTCCCTCTCCATCGTCATCGGTCTGATTGCGGTCAACCTCTTCGATCAGGTCCGCCCCCTCTCCAAGGCCTGGTTCGGTCCCCGCAACATTGACGTGACGGCACCGAAATGGCTGCAGGGAAGCTGGGGGACGATCGGCACCATCGAGCTTCCGGGTCTGAGGATCTTCATCATCCTGCTGTCGGCCCTGCTGCTGCTCGCCACCTACTGGTTCCTCAACAAGAGCGTCTGGGGTCTGCGTATCCGTTCGGTCACCCAGAACCGACAGATGAGCAACTGCCTGGGCATTCCCACGGATCGTGTGGACAGCATCACCTTCGGCATCGGATCCGGGCTTGCCGGTGTGGCGGGGTGCGCCATCACCCTTCTGGGATCGGTGGGGCCCAACCTCGGAGCCGCCTACATCGTCTCCTGCTTCATGGTGATCGTTCTGGGAGGAGTGGGCAATCTGCTCGGCACCGTGCTCGCCTCGTTGCTGCTCGGCATCATCCAGTCGGTGATCGGCTCGGGCACCTTGCTGACCGTCTTCCCCGATCTGCCTGATGCGGCCCGTGGAGTGATCCAATTCTTCGCCACCACCAGCATGTCGCTGGTGCTCGTGTTCATTTTCATCATCATCTTCCTCCAGTTCCGACCCAACGGGATGTTCCCCCAGAAGGGTCGCTCGGTTGATGCCTGACCCGCTCACACCCATTCACTGCGGATTGCCGTTCCATCTCCCTACCAGGAGGCCTCTACCTTGAAACTCTTCCAAAGACTTGTCCCCTGGATTCTGCTGGCGTTTGCCCTGTTCATCCTGCCGGCGGCCCTTGACGACTTCCGACTCAACCTCTTCGGTCGTTATTTCTCGCTCGCCATCACGGCGCTGGCCATTGATCTCATCTGGGGTTATACCGGTCTGCTGAGCCTGGGTCAGGGAATCTTCTTCGCGCTGGGTGGCTATGCGGCGGCCATGTACCTGATGCTCAATACCAAGAGCCTGGCCGGTGGCAACGGTATCCCCAAATTCTTCGAGAACTATGGCGTCGATGAGCTGCCCTTTTTCTGGCAGCCCTTCTGGTCGCCTGTGTTCACGTTGATCGCTATCTGGGTGATACCTGCGGTGGTCGCGGGGTTGGTGGGTTGGCTGATTTTCCGAAACAGGATCAAGGGGGTGTATTTCTCGATCATCACCCAGGCTGCCCTGATGGTGTTTTTCCACTTCTTCAACGGACAGCAGAAGCTTTTCGACGGTACCAACGGCCTCAAGACCAGCACTTCCCAGCTGTTCGGTGAATTGGTCGGTTCCCCCGACATGCAGTTGTGGTTTTACCGTCTGACGGTGATTCTGCTCCCACTGGCCTTTCTGGTATGTCGCTATTTCACCAGCGGCCGCTTCGGTGATGCTCTGATCGCCATCCGAGACGACGAGACAAAACTTCGCTTTGCCGGTTTCAATCCCGTTCCCTTCAAGACCATCGTCTTCCTGGTGGCAGGGGCACTCTGCGGCATCTCCGGTGCCCTCTACACCGTGCAGAGTGGCATCGTTTCCCCCCAGTACATGTCGATCTCCTTCTCGATCGAGATGGTGATATGGGTGGCCGTAGGCGGCCGGGGAACCCTGGTGGGTCCCATCATCGGCGCCACGCTGGTCAATTACCTGCGCAGTCTTGTCAGTGAGGCCCTGCCGGAAGCCTGGCTGTTCGTTCAGGGGGCACTCTTCATCTTCGTGGTGGTGCTGATGCCGGATGGCATCTATGGCTGGGTCACCAACGGTGGTTTGAGGAGTCTGCTGGCCGCCTTTGGCATCGCCAAGAAGGCAAGAACCTATCCCCAGCTCGATGAAGAGGCTGTCCCCGTGGAATAGACAGCCAGATGATGCTGCCGGTTTTACCTTCGTGACCGCTTTCCCGATTACGCCCTTTCCCGATGTCCATGTCAGAACCTCTTCTCGAGCTCAATGATGTCAGTGTGAGTTTCGATGGCTTCTATGCCCTCACCGATCTCAGTCTGAAGTTGTACAAGGGTGAGCTGAAATCAATCATCGGCCCCAATGGAGCGGGCAAGACAACATTCCTGGATGTCATTACCGGCAAGGTGCGGCCCACCAAGGGCTCGGTCACCTTCAAGGGCCAGTCCCTGCTTGGTGTTTCGGAGCAGCGAATTTCCCGTCACGGCATCGGCCGGAAGTTCCAGACTCCGCGGGTCTTCGAGAACCTCACGGTGCTGCGCAATCTCGAGCTGGCCGCCTCCCCGCTGAAGAACGCCTTCAGCCTGCTGAGTTCAGGACTTCCCCAGTCCTGTAAGGACGAGGTCCATCGCATCATGAACTATGTGGGTCTCACCCCTTTCGCCACCGTGAAGGCCGGCTCCCTCTCCCATGGTCAGAAACAGTGGCTGGCCATCGCCTCTTTGGTGGCCCAGGCACCGGAAGTGCTGCTCCTGGATGAACCGGTCGCCGGTCTCACCGATGAGGAAACCCTGCGCACGGCCGAACTGATCAAGTCCCTGGCCGGCGACCACACCGTTGTTGTGATCGAGCACGACATGGAATTCATCCGCGATCTCGGCTTCGACGTCACCGTTCTGCATCAGGGGCAGGTGCTCACCGAGGGGCCGCTGGAACAGGTCAAAGCAGATCCCCGGGTCATCGAGGTCTACCTGGGGCCGCCAGAACAGTGAACGCATCACGCCCATCCACCACAGCTCCCATGTCGACCACAAGCGCTAAACCTCTGCTCCACGTCTCTGATCTGAACGTCTACTACGGCGAAAGCCACATTCTTCGCAACGTGGATCTGACCATCCACGAAGGCAAAATGGTTTGTCTGATCGGTCGCAATGGTGTCGGAAAGACCACCTTTCTCAAGACCATCATCGGCCTTCTTCAGCAGCGCTCCGGCACCATCGAATATGCCGATGGACAGCTCTCCACCCAGCCTCCCCACCGGCGAGCCCGTGCCGGGATCGGCTATGTCTCCCAGGGCCGGGACATCATTCCCCAGGTGACAGTAAAGGAGAATCTGTTGCTGGGGATGGAAGCCCTGCCGGGGGGGCTCGAAAAAAACCGCCACATCGATCCTCTGATCTTTGATCTCTTCCCCATTCTCGAGAAGTTTCTCAAGCGAAAAGGGGGGGATCTCAGTGGAGGTCAGCAACAGCAGCTGGCCATTGCTCGTGCTCTGCTGGGCAAGCCAAAGCTTCTTCTCCTCGATGAACCCACCGAGGGAATTCAGCCGTCGATCATTCTCGACATCGAGCATGCTGTGCAGCGGATCATGAAGGAAACAGGCATCAGCGTGCTGCTGGTGGAGCAGCACCTTCACTTCGTTCGCCAGTCCGATTTCTATTACGCCATGCAGCGTGGCGGCATTGTGTCCAGCGGCGAGACGGATCAGCTCTCCGACCAGGTGATCAAGGAGTTCCTGACGGTCTGACCCATCCCTTGTTCACCGAAAGTGAAGCCCTTGTTCGCCGACAGTGAACTGGAACAGGGAACTATTGACGATCAGCGGCAACCAGAGTCCGGCGCCTGTCAGCTGGCCCATCAGGAGTGGTTCCCTCAGAAGCCAGGCCAGTCAGAAGGCTCAGGCAAAAGGTGGATCACTCAGCGTGCCGGGATCGTGAAGCTGGCCCTGCTGGAGAAACACATCGGTGTGGAGCCGTCCAGGAGTCCGACTTCCACCCCGGCGCCTGACGCCGGGCGCCCTACGTTCCTTGAAGCCCGTGGTCAGGCCTGATCGCCGGCATCAGCATGGAAGCAGCGGGCCGACTGAAGGTTCCAGCCACGGTCGCAACGCTGTTGTCGTTTGCGGAGCCGCCGATGGAATGGAGTCGACGCGAAGCCCTGCGCCTCGGCGTGGTGGGGGGTGGATCCCTGCTCTCCGGACTGGCAGGTGCGGGCCGGGCCTGGGCCGCCCTCGAGTGCCCGAAGGATGCCGCCTGCGGGGCCCATGGGATGGACGAACCCGTGGGCCCCTACCGGGCCGATCGCTTCAGCGAGTGGATTCCCCGCTTCCAGCGACCCTTCGAGCCCCTGGTGGAGCGCCGGGGGGTGGATCTGGGCGCCGGGCTGGATGGCTATCGCATCACCATGCGCCAGGGCACGGCGAATATCCTGCCCGGCCGTTCCACACCGGTGTGGAGCTACGACGGCCTGGTGCCGGGGCCCTGCATCCGCCAGGCCAAGGGCAGGGCTTCGGTGGTGCGCTTCGTGAACGAACTGCAGGACGACCGTGGCGCCGGCATCCCCACCAGCATTCACCTGCACGGTGTGGCCTCCCTGCCCCAGTACGACGGCTACGCCGAGGATCTGATCCCATTCGGTTACTACAAGGATTACTACTACCCGAACGACAAGGCCGCTCCCTTCTGGTATCACGACCACGCGATTGAGAAGACTTCCCGCAATGTGTATATGGGACTGGCCGGGATGTACCTGGTTGACTACGACGACTGTGATTTTCAGGATCCCCGCCAGGCCGAGCGACTTCCCAGCGGTGATTACGACATCCCGCTGGTGATCCAGGACAAGCGGCTGGATGGCGATGGCCAGCTGATCTTCAACGACAGCCTGCGCCGCAGCCTCTATGGGGATGTGATGCTGGTGAACGGGGTGCCCTGGCCGCGAATGGCCGTCACCGATCGCAAGTATCGCTTCCGCATTCTCAATGCCGGCACCTCACGGGTGTTGAACCTGGGGGTGCAGGTGGAGGGGGACGGGCCGCCCCAACCGATGCACTTGATCGTGGTGGCGAGCGATTCGGGGTTGCTGGAAGCGCCGGTGCGAACCCGCCGGTTGCCCATGGGGGTGGCAGAGCGCTACGAGGTCATCATCGACTTCACCGGCCTGGCGGGGCGGCAGGTGTTCTTGATCAATCCGATTCAGGCGGTGAACCTGGACCGGGACCTGCGCAGTACCGCCGTGATGCGTTTTGATGTAAGCCGGGGCCCCCAGGACACCACCCCGTTGCCGGAAACCCTGGGCCGGCTGACACCGCTTGATGTGCTTCGCGCCGAGGTGAAGCGGCCGATGCGCATCTTCCGCTTCGATCGGCTGGGCAGCCAGTGGGTGATCAATAACCGGGGCTGGGATGCCAACCGGGTGGATGCCCGGGTGGAGCCCTGCGCCACTGAGATCTGGCGGTTCGACAACCCCGGCGGTGGCTGGGTTCATCCGGTGCATATCCACCTGGGTCATTTCCGTCTGCTCACCCGAAATGGGGTAAGGCCGCCCGCCTATGAGCAGGGCATGAAGGACACCTTTTTCGTGGGTGGTTTTCAGCGTGTGGAAATGATCGGCCGCTTCGGTCCCCATGAAGGCAAATACATGATGCATTGCCACAATCTGGTCCACGAAGACCACGACATGATGACCCAGTTCGAAGTGGGCAGCCGCGGCTGCCCACCCTGCGGCGCCCCCGCCAAGCCGCTGCCGGAACCGCCCACGTTCGATGAAATGGTCAAAGGCCCGCCCGACTGCCGGAGCGGCGGTGGAGGTGAGGTCTGCGCCTGAGGCTGGGCGTGGCTCAAGCGCCGGCCCTAGCGATGGGAGCCGGCGTCGAACTGGCGCAGGGCCTCCATGTCATAGGGGTTTGAGGCCTTGCCGAGGCGGGGGACGGAGGCGGTCTTGTCCTCCTCCCTGGCGCGGGTGGTGCCCGGTGCTGCTGCACTGGCGGGACCCTCGCCCGTCATCGTCGATGGGGTTGGGGCGGGGGTTGAATCAGGGGCCCCTTCCGCATACACCTCCTGGGGCCAGTTCACCACGCTGATCATCATCAGCATCACGGCCAGAGCGATCGCAACCAGGAATGCCATCGGGGGAAGGTGTGGCTATTTCCAGGCTATGCAGCACTGCCCAACTTGGCAGCGGAAGGGGGATTTGCTTCATGGAAGGGTGCTTCCTGGTGTGGGCTGTTGTCTCCGCCCCTACCCACCAGGAGGCGGCAGGCGGAGGTGAAGAAGCTGTTCAGGAAGAATGCCGGGCTGTCCCCATCGGAGTTGCGCACCCCCTGCACGGATTGCGGCAGCAACTCCTGGCGCGGCCGGCCGTTTACCGGATCAGCTGGTGAAGGAAGCCATCCGCATCGCCTTCTGCGACCTGGCGGGCAGCGTCTCCACACCACCATCCCTCGATCAAGCTTATGTTGAGGATCTTGCTGAACAGGAGCTTCAGGCAGCGCTGTCTGTTGGGAGAATGTAGAGCCGCAAGGCGGGAAGCTCACCAACGGCAGGAAGCAGCCTGTCGCCATCAGCGACTGAGCCTGGCTTGATAGCTACCCGGCCCTGCTGCCCGGTGGGGCTTTTTCATGGGCTGAGCTGCCACTGGAAGTGATCAGCCCTGGCAAGGACGCCTACCCCGCCCATTCGACCCTGGGGTTCTCAGCAGCCCCGATTCAGCATCCAGGGACGGGTGCCACTCTCTTTCAGCCTGGGCTTTCCCGACGGCGGTGCGGTCTCCTTGCGCACCACTCGCGGCTCGGATTGTTCCTGTTTCAGCCGCAGGGGGCCGGTGAGGGACATCACCGGTGTGAAGACGCGGCTGCCTTCGGATGCACATGTCGGACAGTTCGTATTGCACTGACGCTCATCGATTCGTCGCCAGACTTCATAGTTTTCGCAGCCGTTGGTGCAGCTGTATTCGTAGACAGGCATCGTTGTACGAGGGAGAGATTCTGGCAACAAGTATGGACATGAAGAAAGGGGGGCCGTGAAAGGCCCCCCTAAGTGTTGCCTGATCAGCAGGGCAGGATGTCCTTGTCGAAGATCGAGGTGGGAATGGCCAGGGTGCAGCAGGCGTTGGGGATGTCGACGATGCCGCTGATCCTCCCCTCCACCGGCGCGCAGCTCAGCAGCAGGTAGGCCTGTTCACCTGTGTAGCCGAACTTCTTGAGGTACTCGATGGCATTGAGGCAGGCACGCCGATAGGCGATGTGCACATCCATGTAGTACTGCTTGCCCTCGAACTCATCCACCGAGATACCCTCGAAGACAAGATAATCGTTGTAGTGGGGCTCCACCGGACTGGTCTTGAACATGGGATTGACCATCCCATACTTGGCCATGCCGCCCTTGATGATCTCGACGTGGAGGTCGAGATAGCCTGACATCTCGATGGCGCCGCAGAAGGAGATCTCTCCATCCCCCTGGGAGAAGTGGATGTCGCCCATCGAGAGCTTGGCACCCTCGACGTAGACGGGGAAGTAGATCCGGGTGCCCTTGGTGAGGTTCTTGATGTCGCAGTTGCCGCCGTGCTCCCTGGGAGGCACCGTGCGGGCGGCTTCGTTGGCGACACGCTCGAACTCACTGGAGGGGAGGGTGCCGAGGATGGCGCTGTTGGGATTGGGCAGAGCCGCCAGCACCGGCTCGCTGCCGGAAAGCCCTGCGCCGTAGGTGCGGCGGTCGGGGGCGGTCTTGACCAGTTCGGTTTCGCGGCGGTTCCACTCGTTCAGCAGCTTTTGGGAGGGGGCGCAGCCGATCAGGCCTGGGTGGGTGATGCCGGCGAAGCGCACGCCCGGAATGTGGCGGGAGGAGGTGTAAACGCCTTCCAGATCCCAGATGGCCTTGGCGGCCTTTGGATAGTGATCGGTGAGGAAGCCGCCCCCGTTTTCCTTGGCGAAAATGCCCGTGAAGCCCCACTCGTCGCCCTGCAGGGCACCGACTTCAAGGATATCGACCACCAGAATGTCACCGGGCTGGGCCCCATTCACCCAGATCGGACCACTGAGGACGTGAACCACTTCCAGATTGACATCTTCGATGTCTTTGGGGTCGTCATTGTTCTTGATCTGGCCGTCCGTCCAGTCCTTGCATTCGATCCGGAACACGTCACCAGGATTCACCGAAGCCACCGCAGGGATGTCGGGATGCCAGCGGTTGTGACCGGGCATCTCCTGCTGGTCCATGGGCTTGGTGAGATCGACGGAGAAGAGTGTTTTCGGCATCGAGACAAAAGAGCCAGTTTCCTACCCATCCAAAAGGATGGCCCGCGGCTCCAGAGTGTCGATTGCTACAGGATGGGGCCGATCCTGTGAGCTGATCGCTGCGGCAGGGGGCGTTGGGTGGATCAGTCTTGCGCCCGTCGTTTCATGGGTTCGTCTCTGGGGATTTCCTGCTGTCGTCGAAGTCGCCTTTTCGACAGAGATTGTCTTTCAGCCTTGAGGTCCATCCGTCCGAATCCAGCTTGCCGATCTTCTCGGTCCTGCCGTCAAAATGGAACAGGTGTTGCCAGCGATCTTCGGCTGAGAACTTCGTCTCGACTTTTATATCGCTGATGGGATTGCCGTAGAGGTTGTCGTATGTCGGCCAGCCCGGCACTCCCCTGATGCTGCAGATCGCGCTCATTTCATACAGCTGACCCTTCGTCGGGTCGCTGGCGGCACTGACTTTCACGACCCCTTTGTACTGCCCGTTGGCGGCTCCGCTCCTGAACGGCCTGACCAGCTCCACCCGACTGCCGCCGACGTCGACCAGAAGATCGCCCGGCTTGGCGTTCTGGATGGCGACTTCCCTGGCCGTGCTGCTGCAGCCCACCAGGCTCATGCCCAGACCCGTCACCAGGGCGACCATGGGCTTGCGGGAGCTCAGGCTCCCCACGGCGTCGGACAAGGGGATCGGTCGAGTCGGCGATCAACCTAAGACGACGCCAGGAGACTCTCCCAGAGGTCGTCCGCTCCCCTGGGAAGGGGGAGGTCGGTGGCGTCGCAACGCCTGATCGGGCGGGATCCCAGGCTGTTGATCAGCAGGGCTCCCTCGCTGCCCATCAGATCCTCGACGCTCAGGGGTGCTTCCCGCACCAGGCCCCGGGTCAGGCCGCGGCCCCGCATCACCCCGGGCAGGCAGCCGCTGGTCAGGGGCGGCGTCAGCCACCGCCCCCGCTGTCGCACCAGCAGGTTGGCGCTGGTGCCGCAGCTCAGCTCGCCGCCGCTGCCGAGCAGCAGGGCGTCTTCGGCGGCGGCGGCCCGGGCCTCCAGGCGGGCCTGGATGGCGCCGGTGTAGGCAAAGGTCTTGCAGCGGCTCACCAGGCTGGCGGCGTTGCGGCGCTCCAGCCGGCTGACGATCACGGCCACCGGCGTCCTCAGGCGCTGCCATGGGCTCAGCTGCAGCCAGAAGCGCGGCCGCCCCCGGGGTTCGCCCGCGGCCGGCAGCCCCAGCCCCCGCTGATGGCCACTGCCCCCCCGGCTCCAGTTGAGGCGCAGGGCCGCCCCTTCCCTGAGGCCGCTGCGGGCCACCGCTTCCTCCAGCAGCGGCAGCACCCGGTCGGCGCCCGGCGGCGGCGCCATCCCCAGGCTGGCGGCCGAGGTCCGCCACCGCTCCAGGTGCTCCTCCAGCAGCCGGGGGCGTCCGGTTTCGACCAGCACGGTTTCGAACAGGCCGTCGGCCAGCAGCAGGCCACGGTCGCTCAGGGGCAGGCTGAGCAGGTCCGGATCGCCCCAGGAGCCTTCCGGCTCCGGGTCGTCGATCCAGGCGATCGGCGCGGTCGGACGGCCAGGGCTCACGCCAGCGCCTCCAGCAACGGGTCGATCTTCCAGCCCATCTCCCTCGCCTCGCCCTGCGGATCGGAATCGGCCACGATCCCGCCCCCCGCATGCAGCCGCAGCCGGCGCCCCTTCTGCAGCACGGTGCGGATCAGGATGCTGCTGTCAAAGCCGCCATCGGCGCCCAGATGGAACAGGGAGCCGCAGTAGGGCCCCCGGGGCACCGGCTCCAGCTGGTTGAGGCGCCGGCAGGCGCGCACCTTGGGGGCGCCGGTGATCGACCCCCCCGGCCAGCAGGCCCGCAGCAGCCCCACCAGATCATGGCCATCCGCCAGCTCGCCCATCACCACCGAGGTGAGATGGTGCACATGGGCGTAGCTCTCCAGCCCCAGCAGCTGGGGCACGTGCACCGACCCGGGGCTGCACACCCGGCCCAGGTCGTTGCGCAGCAGATCGACGATCATCACATTCTCGGCCCGGTCCTTGGGGTCGCAGATCAGGGCGGCGGCGCTGGCCGCATCGGCCTCCGGGTCGTCGTGGCGCGGCCGGGTGCCCTTGATCGGCCGGGCCTCCACCCGCCCATCGGGGTGAAGACGCAGGAAGCGCTCGGGTGAGGCGGAGATCACCGCCTCCTGGCCGGCGACCGCCAGGCCGGCGAAGGGGGCCGGACGATCGCCGGCCAGGCGTCGATAAAGGGCCAGGGGGTCCGGCTGCCGGGGTCGCAGGCTTTCGCAGCAGGCGGTGAGGTTGGCCTGGAAGAGGTCGCCGGCTGCGATCCATTCGCGCAGGATCCGGACCTGGGCGGCGTACTGCTCGGGGGAGGTGTGCCACTGCCAGTCGCCCCGGGGGATGGCTTCGCCGTCCTCCAGCCGGGCCTCTGCCGCCGCCACCGCCGTGCGCGTCCCAGCGTCCTCCAGCCGCCGGGCCATGGCTGTGAGCCGCCCGGGGTCCCGGCCCTCCAGCCAGAGCCGTTCCTCGCCCCGATCGAAGTGGATCAGGGGGTCGTGGCGGGCGGCCCAGAGGCTGGCCATGTCGGAGCTCTGCCAGTGGTCTGCCGGCTCCACCCAGGCCCCTGCCTCGTAGCCGAGCCAGCCGAGCCAGGGGCCGCCCTGGCGGACCATGGCCGCCAGGGCGGCGAACGGATCATCGGCGCCGGCAGTGCCCGGCAGGCCCCGGCAGCGCATGGTCGCCACCGGGTCCACCCCCAGAACCCCGTAGCGGCCGAGGGAGCTGCCGTCGCCGTCGAGCAGCACCAGGCCGTCGGGGCCGAGGCGGTCCGCCAGGACCTGGGCCAGGGCGCGGGGTTCCAGCCAGGGAAGGGGGTCGGACCTCAAGGGGCAGCCCCGGCGCGGCCGGCGGCGCTGGCCAGATCAGCCCGACCCGCGGCCGTCAGGGCGGCGTCGCGGATGCGGCAGCTGTCGCAGCGGCCGCAGGGAAGATCGCCGCCGCCGTAGCAGCTCCAGGTGGCCGCGATCGGCACCCCCAGCCGCAGGGCCTCCCGCACGATGGTGGTCTTGTCCCATCGCACCAGCGGTGCCCAGAGGCGGGCCCCATGGCCTTCGCGGCCCGCCTTGCTGGCCAGGTTTGCCAGGGTCTGGAAGGCGGCCAGGTAGTCGGGGCGGCAGTCGGGATAGCCGGAGTAGTCCACCGCGTTGACCCCGAGCACCAGGGTGCCGGCGCCGCGGGCTTCGGCCAGGCTGAGCCCCAGGGCGATGAACACGGTGTTGCGGCCGGGGACGTAGGTGCTGGGGATCCGCCCCTCATGCACCCCGTCCTCGGGTACGGGGATGGCGGGATCGGTGAGGGCCGAGCCGCCCCAGGCCGCCAGGTTCACGGCGATCACGTGATGCTCCTCCAGGCTCAGGGCCCCGGCCACCGCGGCGGCGGCGGCCAGCTCCCGGCGGTGGCGCTGGCCGTAGTCGAACGAGAGGCCGATCACCCGGTGGCCTGCCTCGATCGCCAGGGCCGCGGCGGTGGCGGAATCGAGCCCGCCGGACAGCAGGGCGATGGCGACGGGACGCTCGATGGGGGCGCTCCAGGCGGGACGGGCACCATTCTGAAAGCGAAGGGGTGGCGGCGGCAGCCGACGGAGGAACACCGCTGGGATCGCGCCCCGAAGGCTCCCAGGATGCCATCGTGAGCCGTCCGCAACACGACCCTCTCGAGGTTCCCCCATGGCCCATGCCCAGCGCCGCAACGCCGTGGCCGCGGCCGCCCTGCCCTCCCTGCTCGCGGCGTTGCTGGCGCCGGCCAGGGCCCTTCCCCGGCTGGATCTCAGGCCCTACCCCCTGCCCGCCGCCGGCCAGACCCGTTGGGTGATCCAGCTGCCCGGGGTGCTGCCCCCCACGTCCGATCCCCGCCTGTCCCCCAGCCCGAGCGACTGGCGGGTGCAGCTGATCGCCGGCCGCGAGGTGGAGACTGACTGCAACCAGCAGGCTTTCCGCGGCCGTTTCCGCGCCAGCAAGCTCAAGGACCTGGGCGTCAGTGTCTACCGGGTGAGCGAGGTGGGCCCGATGGTGTCGACCCGGATGGCCTGCCCCCCCGGGCAGGCGAAGCGCAAGGTGTTCGTGCCGATGGGCAGCAAGCCCTTCGTGGTGCCCTACGACGCCAGCCGGCCGATCGTGGTGTACACCCCGAAGAATCTGCAGCTGCGCTGGCGGCTGTGGAAGGCGGAGAAGGTGCAGCGGCCAGCCCTGTCCCTCTGACGTGCCGCCTGCCAGGGGTCAGGGGCTCAGCGCAGTCCCAGCCATTTGTGGCTCTGCAGGCTGAGGCGCCAGAGCGGATGGGAGCGCACGAAGGCCACCGCCAGCTCCTGGCCGGCGGGGTTGTCCCAGGCGGGCTGGAGCAGCAATTGGGGGCCTGCATCGGTGGGCGGCCGCAGCCGGACCGCGTCGGCCGCCATGGCCTCGGCGAAGGCCAGGTCCTCGGGAGCCGAAACCACCACCTTCAGTTCGTCGCAGCGGGCCAGCAACGGGACGGTCGGGGGCTGGTGGGGCTTGGGGGAGAGGGTGATCCAGTCGAAGCGACCGCTCAGAACCCCGACGCCGCTGGTCTCCAGGTGCAGGGGCAGGCCCGCCTCAGCCAGGGCGGCGCAGAGGGCCTCGAGGGGCTGCTGCAGGGGCTCACCTCCGGTGATCACCACGAAGGCGGCGCCGGCGGCGGCCGCCCCCCTGGCCTCGGCGGTCAGTTCCGCCAGGCGGCGGCGGGGATGGGCCGCTTCCGGCCAGGAGTGTTTGGTGTCGCACCAGGGACAGCCCACGTCGCAGCCTGCCAGGCGGATGAAGAAGGCGCTGCGGCCGGCATGACTTCCCTCCCCCTGCAGGGAGTGGAAGGTCTCGACCACCGCGGGATCGTCAGCCGTGAGCGCGGCTGCCGGCACGATCGACGGGATCAGGTTCGGGCCCTCCGCGGCTCTGCTGGCGGGCCATCGCCTCGCGGGGGGAGCTGGGCAGCCGCTGCTGGGCGGCTTCGATCAGGCCGCGGAAGAGGGGATGGGGCTTGCCGGGCCGGGAGAGGAACTCCGGGTGGTACTGGCAGGCGGTGAAGAAGGGGTGATCGCGCAGTTCGATCAGCTCCACCAGGCGGCCATCGGGGGAGGTGCCGCTGATCTCGTAGCCCGACTCGAGGAACAGGGAGCGATAGGCGTTGTTGAACTCGTAGCGATGGCGGTGGCGCTCGTAGACCACCTCCTCGCCATAGAGGCGCTGGGCCATGGTGCCCGCCGTGAGGCGGCAGGGGTAGACGCCCAGCCGCATGGTGCCGCCCAGATCCACCACGTCCTGCTGCTCCGGCAGCAGGTGGATCACCGGGTGGGGGCTGGCCGGGTCGAGCTCGGCGCTGGTGGCGCCCTCCAGGCCCGCCTGGTTGCGGCCCCACTCGATCACGGCGCACTGCATGCCCAGGCAGAGCCCCAGGAACGGCACCCGCTGTTCCCGGGCCCAGCGGATCGCCGCCACCTTGCCGTCGACGCCGCGGTGACCGAAGCCGCCGGGCACCACCACCGCATCCATGCCCCGCAGCAGGGCATCGGCCCCCCGGGTCTCGATCTGCTCGGCGCAGACCCAGTGGAGATCGAGGGACGCATCCCGCTCCAGACAGGCGTGGCGCAGGGCTTCCACCACCGAGAGGTAGGCGTCGTTGAGCTGCACGTACTTGCCCACCAGGGCCACCTTGACGGCGGGCCCGGGGTGGCGCAGCTTGTCCACCAGGTCCGCCCAGCGCGCCATGTCGCTCTCGTGGTCGACCAGGGTGAGGACGTCGAGCACCTGTCGGCACAGGCCCTCGCTCTCCATCGCCAGGGGCACCGCATAGATGCTGTCGGCGTCGAGCGCCTGGATCACGCCGCCGGCGGGAACGCCGCAGAAGCCGCCGATCTTGGCCTTCAGCTCCTCGGTGATGGGTCGGTCGCTGCGGCAGACGAGCACGTCGGGCTGGATGCCGATCGAACGCAGCTCCTTCACCGAGTGCTGGGTGGGCTTGGTCTTGAGTTCGCCCGAAGTGCCGATGTAGGGCAGCAGGGTGACATGCACGTAGGCCAGGTCGTGGCGGCCCACGTCGCCCCGGAATTCGCGGATGGCCTCCAGGAACGGCAGGGATTCGATGTCGCCCACCGTGCCGCCGATCTCGGTGATCACCACATCGGCGCCGCTGTTGGCCGCCACCCGGTGGATCCGCTCGCGGATCTCCCCGGTGATGTGGGGGATCACCTGGACGGTGCCGCCGTTGTAGTCGCCGCGGCGCTCCTTGTTGATCACCGACTGGTAGATCGAGCCGGTGGTCACGCTGTTGAGGCGCGACATGGCGGTGTCGGTGAAGCGCTCGTAATGGCCCAGGTCGAGATCGGTCTCGGCGCCGTCCTCGGTGACGAACACCTCACCGTGCTGATAGGGACTCATCGTGCCCGGATCCACGTTGAGGTAGGGATCCAGCTTCAGGATCGAGACGCTGTACCCCCGCGACTTGAGCAGCCGCCCGAGGCTGGCGGCCACGATCCCCTTGCCGATGCTGGAGACCACCCCGCCGGTGACGAAGACGAACTTCGCGGCATGGCCCCGCGGGGCGGATGGTGCGGACATCGGGCACTGCGCTGATCTCCCAATCTACCGACCCCTTCCAGACCCCCAGCCGCCTCATCTCCTCCCAGCCCCTTCCTCCCATTCCTCCAGGGCGAGCCATCGGCGTCGCCACCGAAGCCGGCCGTTGCCCGCGCAGCGGGCGTGGGCCGGCGCAGGAGGCGCCGCCGATGGCTCACCCCTCCAGGAGGCTCCGCAGCATCCAGGCGGTCTTCTCGTGGATCTGCAGCCTCTGGGTGAGCAGGTCGGCAGTGGGCTGATCGTTGGCCTCGTCCGCCGTGGTGAAGACCCCCCGGATCGTGCGGGCCACGGCCTCATGGCCGTTCACCAGCTCGCGCACCATGTCGAGCGCGGCGGGTACCCCCTCGGTTTCGGGGATCGAGGACAGGTGGGTGTAGGTGGCCGCTCCATAGGGGGCGGGATGGCCCAGGGCGCGGATGCGCTCGGCGATCTCGTCGAGGGCGTTCCAGAGCTCGGTGTACTGCTCCATGAACATCAGGTGCAGGGTGTTGAACATCGGCCCGGTGACGTTCCAGTGGAAGCCATGGGTCTTGGCGTACAGCACGGTGCTGTCGGCGAGCACCCGGCCGAGTCCATCGGCGATCTGCTTGCGCTGGGCTTCGGGGATGCCGATGTCGATGACGGGGGCGGCGGGGATCTTGGTGGCTGTCATGGGGTTAACGCGGACTGATTCCGTTTTAACTCCCCAGGGGCTCGGGCCGCCGCGCCGGCGCCAGTGGTTTTCCCCGTCCCAGGACCGGCGGGTTCACTCCTGCTCGCTCCAGGTGCTGGCCACGTGCAGCTCCTCCAGCTGCCCGTCCGAGACATCGGCCGGCGCATGGGTGAGCAGACACCGGGCCTGCTGGGTCTTCGGGAAGGCGATGGTGTCGCGGATCGACTCCTCCCCGGCCAGCAGCATCACCAGCCGGTCCATGCCGAAGGCGATGCCGCCGTGGGGCGGGGCGCCCATGTCGAGGGCTTCCATCAGGAAACCGAACTGACGTTCCGCCTCCTCCAGCGGCAGGCCGATGGTCTGGAGCACCTGGCGCTGCAGGGCGGAATCGTGGATGCGCAGGGAGCCGCCGCCCAGCTCCAGGCCGTTGAGCACCAGGTCGTAGGCCACCGCGCGGGCTGTGGGCAGTCGCTCGGCCCAGGCGGCCGGATCGCTGCCCAGGTCGTCGGGGTTGGGGGCGCAGAAGGGATGGTGCAGGGCCTCCAGGCGGCTCTCCTCGGCATTGACCTCGAACATCGGAAAATCCACCACCCAGAGGAAGTTCCAGCGGTCGTTGTCCCGGTCGGCCGGCACCAGGCCCAGCTCCCGGGCCAGGTACTGCCGCACCCGATCCAGGGCCTTGTTCACCGTGGCGGTGTCGCCGGCGCCGAACAGCAGCAGGGTGCCTTCGGTGGCGCCGGTGCGCGCCAGCAGCTCCGCCTTTGTCTCCGCGCCGAGGTTGTCCTTGATGGCGCCGATCGTGTCGATCTCGCCGCCGGCGCGCACCCGGATGAAGGCCAGCCCACCGGCGCCGGCCGCCTGGGCCTCCTTGAACACATCGCCGCCGGGCTTGATGCGCACGTTGCTGATCGCCTCGTTGCCCCCCGGCACGGCGATGCACTTCACCGAGCCGCCGGCGGCCACTGCACCGGAGAACACCTTGAAGCCCATGTCCCGGACGATGTCCGAGACATCGGAGAGTTCCATGCCGTAGCGGGTGTCGGGCCTGTCGGTGCCGTAGCGGGCCATGGCTTCGGCCCAGGTGAGCCGCGGGAAGGGGCGCGGCAGCTCGACGCCCTTCACCTGCTTCCAGATGGCGGCGATCAGGCCCTCGTTGAGCGCCAGGATCTGCTCCTGGTCCATGAAGCTCATCTCCATGTCCAGCTGGGTGAACTCCGGCTGGCGGTCGGCCCGCAGGTCCTCGTCGCGGAAACAGCGGGCCAGCTGGTAGTAGCGCTCGATGCCGCCCACCATCAGCAGCTGCTTGAACAGCTGGGGCGACTGGGGCAGGGCGAACCATTCCCCACCGCAGACCCGGGACGGCACCAGGTAGTCGCGGGCGCCCTCGGGGGTGGAGCGGGTGAGCACCGGTGTTTCCACCTCGATGAAGCCTTCCGCTTCCAGGTACGCCCGGGCCGCCCGCACGGTGGCGTGGCGCAGCCGCAGGTTGCGGCTCATGCGCTCGCGGCGCAGGTCGAGGTAGCGGTGGCGCAGGCGCAGCTCCTCGCGGGTGTTCTCCTCGTCGTGGATCGACACCGGGAAGGGCAGGTTGCCGCGCACTTCGTTGAGCACCGCGATGCCTGCGGCCAGCACTTCGATCGCTCCGGTGGCGAGCCGCTCGTTGTGCGATTCCTCGGGACGGGCCCGCACCTTGCCCCCCACCCTCAGCACGGTCTCGGTGCGCAGCCGTTCGGCCACGGCGAAGGCGGCGGGGGCCAGATCCGGATCCACGGTGATCTGCACGGTGCCGCTGCGGTCGCGCAGGTCGATGAAGATCACGCCGCCGTGGTCACGGCGCCGGTCGACCCAGCCGCACAACTGGACGTCATCGCCGATCGCGTCGTTGCGCAGATCGCCGCACCCGTGGCTGCGCATGGGGAAGGGAACATCAATGGGCGAGTTTCCCACGCGGCCCGCGGCCCTCAGGGGCGCCGGTAGAAGGGGCGCTTCACCACCACCGCCGGCTCGGCCCGGCCCCGGATCTCCACCGCCAGCTCGGTGCCGGGCTTCGCCGCCGCCGCGGGCACATAGGCAAGGGCCACCGCTTCCCCGAGCGTCGGCGACCAGGTGCCGCTGGTGACCTCGCCCACCGGCCGGCCGTCCTGCAGCACTGGATAGCCATGGCGGGCGATGGCCCGCCCCTTCAGCTTGAGCCCCACCAGCCGGCGGCTCACCCCTTCGGCCGTCTGGCGCTCCAGGGCGGCGCGGCCGATGAAGTCCGCCGGCATCTCCAGGTGCACCAGCCAGCCCAGGCCGGCCTCCAGGGGGGTGGTGGCCGCATCCATCTCATTGCCGTAGAGGTGCATCGCCGCCTCCAGCCGCAGGGTGTCGCGGGCACCCAGGCCGCAGGGGGTGACCCCCTCGGCCAGCAGCCGCTGCCAGAGGGCCAGTCCCGCTTCCCGCCCCAGCAGCAGTTCGAAGCCGTCCTCGCCGGTGTAGCCCGTGCGGCCCACGAACACCGGAGCCCCGTCGATGGCGAGCTCCCGGTGACCGAAGCGAGGCAGCCCGCCGAGATCATTCCCCGTGAGGGCCTCCAGGCGGGCGGCCGCCTGCGGACCCTGCAGTGCCAGCAGCACCCCGTCGCCCTTGCGGTCGGTGACGCTGATGCCGTCGGAGGCCAGCTGGCGCGTGATCCAGGCGGTGTCCGCTTCGGCGCAGGCGGCGTTGATCACCAGCACAAGCTCATCGGTGGTTCCCCCTGCGGCCGCCACCCGGCCCCGGTCGTACACGATCAGGTCGTCGAGGATGCCGCCGGCCTCGTTGAGCAGCACCGTGTAGCAGGCCTCCCCGGGGCCGATGCGGAACAGGTCGGTGGGCACCAGCTGCTGGAGGGCATCCTTGGCGCCATCGCCCCGCAGGGTGAGCACTCCCATGTGGGAGATGTCGAAGACCCCGCAGCGCTGCCGCACGGCGTTGTGCTCCTGCACCAGACCGGAGAACTGGATCGCCATGTCCCAGCCGGCGAAGGGCACCATGCGGGCCCCGGCGGCGACGGCCGCGGCGGCCAGGGGGGTGCGGCGCAGGGAAGTGGGATCCATGGGGGCGGCCGGCCGGTCAGGAGAACTCCGGTTCACGGTCGGGAGATCCTATGGAGGCAGTGCAGGGGCGGTTGATTCGCCAATCCCGAAGAAAGCCTGTGATTCGGGTTCCACCCCATCGTGATAGGCCAGGAACTGCCTAACTTGATCAGCCTTATGGGTCGACCGGATGGGAAACCGTCCCAACTGCCGCAGCTGCCGCCACTGCACCCCGCCGAAGGGGGTGGAGCTGGGTTGGTGCCAGCTGCGCCAGCTGCCCATCCATCCAGAGCTGGTGGCAGATCTCTGGTGCCACCACTGGACGGCCCGCCCGCCCCGCCTGCCGGTCGTCCATCCGCCAGGTCACCAGCACCTGGCCGGGGCGCCGGTGATCAATCAGCAGCTCAGCCTGGCCACCGGGTTATCCTGAAATCGAAAGCAATGGCGAAGATCGTCACGGTTGACTCCGTTTCGAATCTCTTCAGCCTTTTCGCCGCCTCTTCCTCTCGCAACCCTCTGTGATCGGTTGTAGGAAGGCCCTACCCCGTCCACCATCCACCCGGAGGTGTCCTGAATTGAGCAGATCCACCGCATCCCCATCCCCCATCGAGCTGATGGCGGTCCATGTGGATTGTGAAACGTTCACCCTTCCCACCGGCGCCCACGTCTTCTCCCGTGGATCGGCCGCCAATGCCATCTACGCCGTACGCCGCGGCATCGTGGAGCTGGTGGGTGAGCAGGGCGAGAAGACCTGTTATCGCCCCGGTGAGTTGTTCAGCTACCAGGACATCACCTGGCGTGAGCTGAGCCACCGCAGTGATGCCTTTGCCCGCACGCCGGTGGAGGTGCTGCGGCTCGATCGTCTGCGCTTCCTCAACCTCCTCCACAACCATCCCACCCTGGCGGTGCAGTTGATCGGCCAGCAGCATGACCGCCTGCGCGAACAGCGCGCCAGCGGCACCTGCTGTTACTGAGCTCTGTCCCGCCCCAGCAGCAGCAGCAGGCTGCGGGTGACCTTGGCGGCCAGCACGGCGCTCACCCCGCCCGGGTCGAGCTGGGGGGCCAGTTCCACCACATCGGCGGCCACAAGGTGGTGGTGACGCAGTTCCTCCACCAGGGCGGCGAAATGGGACCAGTGGAACCCCCCGGGCTCGGGGGTCCCTGTGCCCGGCAGCACCGCCGGATCGAACCAGTCGAGATCGACGGTGAGGTAGATCGGGCGGCCCCTCAGGGGTGCCAGAGCCTCGGCCATCGTTTCGATCGGCACCAGCCGCCCGCTGGAGTGCAGCTCCCGGAACTCCTCGCGGGTACCGCTGCGGATGGCGATCTGGCGCAGCTCACCGCTGGGCAGCACGTCCAGGCAGCGGCGCATGGCGCAGGCGTGGCTGTGGCGGGCCCCGAGCCAGCTCCGGCGCAGGTCGGCGTGGGCATCGAGCTGCACCAGCACCAGATCGGCGTGGCGCTGCGCCACCGCCGCCACCGCCCCGCTGCTGATCGAGTGCTCGCCGCCCAGCATCAGGGGCGCCAGGCCCAGCGCGAGCACCGCTTCGGTGGCCCGGCGCACCGCCGCCACCACCGGTTCGGGAGCGCCGAAGGGGATCGTCACGGCGCCCAGGTCGGCGTAGGCCAGATCCTCCAGGTCCAGGTCGAGCTGGGGGTCGTAGCACTCCAGACCGCTGCTCACCTCCCGGATCGCCGCCGGGCCGAAGCGGGCGCCCGGGCGGAAGGAGGTGGTGCCGTCGTAGGCAACGCCGAACAGCCCCACCCGGCAGCCCTGCGGCTCCCGGCGGGCGCCCATGTAGATCGCCCCTTCAGTCTCGAACAGCGTTTCCCTCATGGCTGGCCCGCGCTGCCGACCGTGGCCAGCTGGCGCTCCACGAAGGCGGGCACCGCCTCGAAGGCACCCCGCTGCCAGCGGGGTGACCAGATGGTGCAACCCTGAGCCACCGCCGCGGCCCGCTCCGGGCGGGGCTCCCGGTAACGGGGCCCATCGG
This sequence comes from uncultured Actinomycetota bacterium, assembly GCA_963719955.1. GTDB lineage: Bacteria > Actinomycetota > Actinomycetes > Propionibacteriales > Nocardioidaceae > Nocardioides. The sequence continues at coordinate 2,502,280 of CAVRDV010000002.1, forward strand.
GGGAGGCGAAGGTCCAGCTCCACCAGCCGCTGGGATACATGGGCACCCAGCCGTACAGGGGATCGGCGTGGCCGAACACCTCACGCAGCAGCCGCACGGTGTCGATGTGGACCTGGCGGAAGGCTTCGGGGGATTCGCTCTGGGTGGCGAACACACCGCCGGGCCGCAGCAGACGGCGGCAGTGCTGGAAAAAGGTGTGGTTGAACAGGCCCTCGGCCGGCCCGGCCGGGTCGGAGCCGTCCACCAGCACCACGTCGTAGCTGGCGTCGGGGGCCGAGGCCGCCCAGCCGATACCGTCGCCCACGGTGAGGTGGAAGCGGGGGTCGCTCCAGGCGTCGCCGCCGAGGGTCGGCAGGTGGCGCCGGGCCAGTTCCACCACCCTTCCGTCAATCTCCACCATGTCGAGGTGCTGGACACCGGCGTGGCGCAGGCACTCGCGGGCGGTGCCGCCGTCGCCTCCGCCGATCACCAGCACCCGCTCGATCGACGCGGCGCCGCAGAGGGCCGGGTGCACCAGCGGTTCGTGGTAGTGCCGCTCCTGCCGTTCCGCCGTCATCCAGCAGCCGTCGAGGAGCAGGGCCTTGCCGTAGGCCTGGCTGTCGATGATCGTGATGCGCTGGTACGGGCTGGTGTGCTCCTCCAGCACCGTGGCGGCCAGGCCGTAGCGCACCCCGTCCAGCTCCTCGTCCACCCAGTCCTTGCCCGGCGAGGCGGCGGCCGGTGGCTGTTGCGGACCCATGCGGTTGGCTCGTGGCTTTCCAGCTAAACCTTCGAGAGGACCCCTTGTCACGGAGCCATGTCACCCTCCCGTCGCCACCTGCTGCGGCTCGCCGGATGGGTGGGGGGCTCCGTGCTGCTGGAATCCCTTGCCCCCCGGGCGGCCGCGGCGGCCGAAGCCGATCTGGGCGAGCGCCTTTCGGTGTGCCGTCCCAGCGGCGACCCGCTGGAGGAACTGCTGCGGCGCAACCGCGATTTCTGCCGGGCCTGGCAGGCGGCGGAGCGCAGCGAGGATCCCCAGGGGCGGGCCTCCATGCTGCAGGACAACTGGCCGCTTCACTGCCAGGTGCGGCCCGACGCCCTGGCCGCCGGCCAGAGGCCCTGGGCCTCGGTGCTCTGCTGTGCCGACTCGCGGGTGGCGCCGGAGTGGATCTTCGCCTGCGGCTCCGGCGAACTGTTCGAGGTGCGGAGCGCCGGCAACACGGCCTTCGCCGAGGGGATCGCCTCGCTGGAATACGCCGTGGCGGAGCTGGCGGTGCCCCTGATCCTGGTGATGGGCCACAGCGGCTGCGGTGCGGTGACCGCCGCCATGGCCCGCGAGCCCCTCACGCCCCTGCTGGAGGATCTGGTGGCGCCGATCCGGGCCACGCTGCGGCCCGGTGCGGACCTGGCCCAGGCGGTGCGCACCAATGCCGCCGCCGCCGCCGCCGACCTGCCCCGGCGCAGTGCCCTGCTGCGCGAGGCCGTGGCTGATGGGCGGCTGCGCATCCAGGCGGCCTACTTCGACATCGGCAGCGGTGAAGTGAGCCTGGTGTGAGCGGCGATCTGCCCCTGGGGAAGGGTCTGGTGATCCCGGCGGCAGAGCTGGGCTGGCGTTTTTCGCGGGCCTCCGGGCCCGGAGGGCAGGGGGTCAACACCACCGATTCGCGGGTGGAGCTGGTGTTCGACCTGGCGGCCAGCAGCGCCCTGCCGCCGTCCCTGCGGGAGCGGGCTCTGCGGCGGCTGGCCGCCAGGCTCACCCCCGCCGGCCTGGTGATCGTGGCGGCGGAGCACCGGTCCCAGTGGCGGAATCGCCAGGCGGCCCAGCGACGGCTGGTGGCCCTGCTCCAGGAGGCCATGGCACCGCCGGCGCCGCCGCGGCGCCGCACCCGGCCCACCCGGGGCTCGGTGGAGCGCAGGCTGAAAGCCAAGCGGCAGCGCAGCTCGATCAAGAGCGGGCGCCGGCAGGGGGCGGTGCCGGAGGAGGGCTGAGGGGCCCTCTTCAGCTGCCGGTGCCCGCACCTCTCTCTTCGGCCCGGATCCGGGCCTTGGCCGCCTGCCAGTGGCCCTCCAGTTCGCGGATGCCCCGGCCCCGGAGATCACCGCCCAGGGCGGCTTCCACCCGGGAGAAACGCTCCAGGAAGCGGCGGTTGGTGCCGGAAAGGCCCTCCTCGGGATCGAGATCACACCAGCGGGCCACGTTCACCAGGGTGAACAGGACGTCGCCCAGTTCCTCCTGGGCATGGGTCCGGTCGCCACTGGCCACGGCCTGGCGCAGTTCGTCCATCTCCTCCTGCACCTTCGCCCAGACCCCCTCCATGGCGTCCCATTCGAAGCCGGCGGCGGCGGCCTTGCGGGAGATGGTCATGGCCCCGGCCAGGGCAGGCTGGCCGCGCACCTTCCGGGCCAGCCCGTCGCTGAGGGGGCTGGCGGGACTTCCCCCCGGGGGGTGGCCTGCGCTGGCCCGTTCCGCCCGCTCGGCAGCCTTGATCGCTTCCCAGCTGCGGCGCACGGCCTCGGGGTCGGCGGGCCGTTCCGCCCCCGGATCGAACACGTGGGGGTGGCGGCGCACCAGCTTGGCGCCGATGCCCCGGGCGATTCCTTCCAGATCGAACGCGCCCCGCTCACTGGCGATGCGGGCATGGAGCACCACCTGCAGCAGCAGGTCGCCCAGCTCCTCCTCCAGATGGGCGGCGTCGTCCCGGCGGATGGCATCGGCCACCTCATGGGCCTCCTCCAGCACGTAGGGGATCAGGGAGCTGTGGGTCTGGGCGAGGTCCCAGGGGCAGCCGCCCACCGGATCGCGCAGCCGGGCCACGATCGCCACCAGCTCGGCGAGGGCTTCGAGGGTGGCATCGTCTGCTGCCGAATCGGGAAACGACCTGGAACCGGACATCTCGACGAGGGAGAACCACTTCAACCATCCTTGGCGATCGGGCGGGGCCTGGCATGGAACCAGCTCCATCTGCAGCGGAAGCCTTCCGCTGGCAGGAACATTTCGCCCGCTTCGCGGATCAGCACAGCACAGACATTTGTCCGGAGTACAGTTGAGAAGATGACCATCCCGTCGTCCGGGGGACGGCTGCCGCGCGAAATCCGACGAAGCGCGTTTCCTGGCGTCAGCTCTCATCCGATGGCCTGCCGCAGGGGCTGAGGAGCCGACAGGAACCGGGGCTTGCGCTCCGCCGGCGGAGCTCGATCGATCACCCCCGCTGATTGGATGGATCAGGGACACCTCTGGCTTCCGTCGCGATCCAGGCAACCGCTCGGCGCCGATTCCACCTAAAACTGCCTGCACCCCGTTCCCACCTGATGGATTTTCTGCCCACGCTGCTGATGGAAGTCGGCAGCCACCAGATTGAAGTCACGGAGACTCTGATCGGGGTTGGTCGTTTTCTCGTGATTTTCGTGGCGGCCCGCGCCATGGCTGAGCTGATGGTGCGCCTGCAGCTCCCCACCATCCTGGGGGAGCTGGTGGCCGGAGTGGTGATCGGCGCCTCCGGCCTGCATCTGGTGGTCCCCCCGGAGACGCAGGCCCAGCTGAGCGGCGCCCTTCTCGGACTGGTCGGCACCCTCGGCGGTGTGACTCCGGAAACGGTCACCTCGATCTATGGCGAGACCTTCTCAAGCCTCCAGGTGGTCGCCGAGCTCGGCCTCTTCGCCCTTCTCTTCCTGACGGGTCTCGAAAGTGAGCTCGATGAGCTCATGGCCGTGGGCATCCAGGCCGGCAGCGTGGCGTTGACCGGGGTGGTGCTTCCCTTCGCCTTCGGCACAGCGGGGCTCTACTACCTGTTCCACGTGCCGTTCATCCCGGCCGTCTTCGCCGGAGCCGCCATGACGGCCACCTCGATCGGCATCACCGCGAGCGTGTTCGGTGAACTCAAGTGGCTGAAGCGCAAGGAGGGCCAGATCGTCATCGGCGCCGCCGTCCTCGACGACATCCTCGGCATCGTGATCCTGGCCGTGGTGGTCTCCCTGGCCGGCGGTGGTTCCTTCACCCTGGGGCCGATCCTGAAGCTGTGCACCGCAGCGGTGATTTTCGTGGCTGTCGCGCTTGTGCTCAGCCGCTTCGCCGCGCCGGCCTTCGACTGGGTGGTGGATCGGCTCAAGGCCCCAGGGGATGTGGCGGTGGCCAGCTTCGTGGTGCTCACCCTCTGCTGCTTCGCGGCCCAGGCGATCGGCCTCGAGGCGGCCCTGGGAGCCTTCGCCGCCGGGCTGATCCTCAGCGCCTCCAAGCACACCCACGACATCGACAGCGCGGTCAAACCACTGGTGGCCCTCTTCGCCACGGTGTTCTTCGTGCTGATCGGCACCGGCATGGACCTCTCGGTGCTGAATCCCTTCGATCCCTCCAACCATGAGGGTCTCGTGGTGGCCCTGTTCCTGCTGGGGGTCGCCGTGGCGGGCAAGGTGGTCGCCGGTTGGACCTACACCACCAAGGACCCCACCAACCGGCTGGTGGTGGGTCTGGGGATGATGCCCCGCGGGGAAGTGGGCCTGATCTTCCTGGGTCTGGGCACCCAGGCGGGCATTCTCACCCCGGCGCTGGAGGCCGCCATCCTGCTGATGGTGATCGGCACCACCTTCCTGGCCCCCATCCTGCTGCGGCTCGTGATCAGTGCCCAGACCAAGCCGGTGGCCCAGGCCACCTGAGCGGCAAGGCCTCCCGGCCCATCTGAACTGCTGCCCGGTCGGTATCACCCTTATGACTCGCATCTCCCCATGGGCGTCGCCGATCTGAATCGTCCGAGCCCTTCGCGGGCCCCGGGGTTTCCGGCCCTCCGTCGCGGCCGGCTGGAGACCCTGCAGGTGAATCTGGGCTACCGCTGCAACCAGAGCTGCAGCCACTGCCATGTGAACGCCGGCCCCAGCCGCACCGAGATGATGGATCCGGAGACCATCGCCCTGGTGGAGGCGGTGCTGCGGGCGCGGAGCATCGCCAGCCTGGATCTCACCGGCGGTGCACCGGAGTTGCATCCCGGTTTCCGCGAGCTGGTGCGCCGGGCCCGCGGGCTGGGGGTGGCGGTGATCGACCGCTGCAACCTCACCATCCTCAGTGAACCCGGCCAGGAGGACCTGGCCGGGTTCCTGGCCGGCCTGAAGGTGAAGGTGGTGGCCTCGCTGCCCTGCTACAGCGCCGACAACGTCGACCGGCAGCGCGGCGATGGGGTGTTCGCCCGCAGCATCTCGGGCCTCCGCCAGCTCAACGCCCTCGGCTACGGCGACCCGTTGTCAGGCCTGGAGCTTGATCTGGTGTACAACCCCCAGGGACCGAACCTGCCGCCCCCCCAGGCGGCTCTGGAGGCCGACTACCGACGTGAGCTGGCCGATCGCTTCGGCATCCGCTTCAACCGTCTCTTCACGATCACCAACATGCCCATCCAGCGCTTCGCGGCGGTGCTGCGCCAGCAGGGGCAGCTGGAGAGCTATGTGGAGCTGCTGCGCCGCCACCACAACCCGGAGAACCTGTCCCAGGTGATGTGCCGCTCCACGCTCAGCGTGGACTGGCAGGGCTTTCTCCACGACTGTGACTTCAACCAGATGCTCGGCCTGGGGAGGGGCCAGGGCAGCTCCGCGTCCCACCTGAGGCAGCTGCTGGAGCAGGATCCCGCCGGCCAGCCGATCACCGTGGCCGATCACTGCTTCGGCTGCACCGCCGGCGCCGGATCCAGCTGTGGCGGAGCCCTGAGCTGAAACCTCCGCCCCCGCTGTCTCATCCCCTGGCCCAGGAGCCGATCAGCCGTCTCGGGGCGACGCGGTTCTTCCGCTGGCGCTCAGCAGCAGCCCGAGCAGCAGGGGCAACCACAGCAGCAGACGTTCCGGGGTCGTGAGCTGCCAGTCCGGCAGCCGCGAAGGCAGCACGAAGTAGACGAAGGCCGAGAGGCTCACCAGCCGCGCCCCCCAGTTCTGGCTGGGCACGGCGAAGGGCATCAGCCAGATGAAATACCACCCGTGCACCACCGGGGAGAGGAAGAGCAGCAGCAGCAGGTAGCGCCAGGCGAAGACCCCCAGTCGAGCGGTGCTCACCAGCAGCAGCGGCAGCGCCATCAGCAGCAGCAGCCCGTGGATGGCGTTGGTCTGGAGGGTCCAGGGCCAGAGCAGGCCGATCCAGTGGGGCATCCACTCAGCGCTGCGGCCATGGCGGAGGAAGGTGGAGCCGGCGGGCAGCAGCGGGCAGCTGCGAAGGTCGCAGAAGAAGGACGCCCCCAGCAGCAGCGGCACCAGCCCCACCAGGATCGAGGAGAGCGGCGGTCCAGGCCGATGGGTCTGCCGCCAGCGGCTCCAGGCCCGCTGCAGCAGCAGCGGCAGGGTGATCCACTTCAGGGCCACGCTGAGCCCCAGCAACAGATCGATCCAGGCCTGGGGGCGGGGACCCCGTGGCGGGGGATCCCGCTCCGCCAGCAGCCAGGCGGCCACCAGCGGCAGCAGGAACCAGCTTTCGTAGTGCCCGCCACCGCTGATGCCGTAGATCACCAGGGGGTTCCAGGCATAGAGCGCGGTGCGTGCGGCGCCGAAGCGGGCGGCCAGAAGGGCGCAGATCGCCAGGTCCGCCGCCAGGAAGGAAAGCTTGAAGACCACCACCTGCTGGCCCACGGCGGCATGGAACCGGAACAGCAGCTGCGCCAGGGGGGGATAGATGGCGGTGGTGTCGGGGTGGTTGATCCGGGACCACCAGGGGGTGCGCAACCCCTCCAGCGCCGTGGCATCCGGTGGCAGCAGATAGGGACTGAAGCCCTGCAGCTGGATGCCTCCCTCCCAGAGGTATCGCCAGATGTCATCGCCGGGCTCCATGGCCAGCAGCGACAGACGCGTGAGCACGGCCACGGCCCAGAACAGCCCGCGGGGAAGGGTGGGCAGGGACCAGGAGAGGGCGAAACCCAGCCCCATCACCGCGGCCGCCATCCAGAACGGCAGGAGGTGGGCGGCGTCGAACAGATCGCCGTGGGGCCCCATCAGCAGCGCCCCGCCGATCAGCAGCAGGGCGCTGATCGGTGCGCGCAGGCGCCGCAGCAGCATCCGGCCGAGGGTGGTGAGGATCACGCTCCCGGCCCGCAGGCTGGCCCCCCAGCGCCCCGAGATCTTCGATTCACCGGCCCGCCGTGGGCGGTGGCTGATGGGAATCTCGCGGATGCGCAGGCCCAGCTCGACGGCCCGCACCTGCATCTCCAGGGTCCAGCCGTAGCCGCGGTCCCGCATGGCCATGGCCTCGAAGGCCTCGCGACGCACCAGCCGCAGGGGACCCATGTCGCGGTAGCGGAATCCCCAGCCCAGGGCGATCAGCGCCGTGGCCAGCCCATTGCCCCAGCGCTGCAGGGGGGTGAGCGATGCCTGCCCCGCGGCGGTGGCGGTCCGATCGCCCAGCAGGAGATCGTGGTCGGGCAGGAGCTCAAGGAAGCGGGGCAGTTCCTCGATCGGGTCGCTGCCGTCCCCATCGCAGAACAGCAGCCAGCCCACCTCGGGCGCCAGGTCCCGGCAACCCCGCCAGCAGGCCCGGCCGTAGCCAGGGCGGGGTTCGCTGAGCACCTCCGCCCCCAGCCGGCGCGCGATGGCCGCGCTGCGATCGCTGCTGCCGTTGTCGACGACCCGGATGCGGCGGAGCCCCTGGCCCTGCAGCTGGCCGATCACATGGGCGAGGGTGCGTTCTTCATCGCGCACCGGGATGACCACCTGAATGGCCTCCAGCCCAGCCGCAGGCCGCCGGGGATCCGGTGCATCCAGGGCCATGGGCGGATCCCGCAGGGCGCAACAGCCATCCCACCTTGATGGGCAATCCAGCGCGGGGCCTCACCGGTAGCTGTTCAGAGGCCCGGCTTCGAGCGGGAGACCGGACCCCGGGAGGGGGACGGTGCGGCGGCGCTTCGGGTGCCAGCTGGCGCCGGTGTTCCCCTTCTTCCTGGTGAACCTGCTGATGCCGCTGACGCCGATCCGGGCCGCCAGCTTCCACCTCACCAGCCAGATCGGCGTTGAGCCCCCCTCGAACCGTTCCGAACCTGGCGGAGTGCTGGTGGTCCTCCTTGAGGTCGGGACCCATCAGCGCAGGCTGCCGCCCAGGAGGCGGCGCAGGGGCCGCGGCAGCCGGGGGATGGGATCGCCGTCCTGAAGCAGATGCAGCCAGCTGCTGGCCTCCAGACCCACCAGGGCCGTGAGCAGCAGTGGACGCTGCCGCTGCCAGAGGGTCGTGACCTGCTCCAGCCACCAGGCCGGGGGAGGCCCACCGAAGGGAGCCAGCAGGGTGGCGGCCAGGGCCACCACGGCGGCCAGATAGGCCAGGCGCAGGGCGGTGCCCACGCAAGGGGCAGTGGGAGAGGAGCGAGCGATGGCTGAGCATCCTCCGGTAGGGCCACCACAGCAGGCCCAGGGGCCCCCAGCGGCGGGTGGGCCTGGAGCGGGTGTCCAGATCGGGCGACAGCCACAGGCCGCCGACCAGAAAGGCCAGGCCTCCCACGGCCGCACCCACGGGGCCGAGCCAGGGCCAGCAGAGCAGGCCGAACGGCAGGGCCAGGAGCCGGGTGGCACGGTCATGGCGGCGGCCGCTGGCCATCGGCGGATTGGCGGGGCGGAACAGGCAGAATGGCACTGCCGCGCGATTAGCTCAGCGGTAGAGCGCCTGCCTTACAAGCAGGATGTCGCTGGTTCGAACCCGGCATCGCGCATCACCTCTCCAGCCTGAGGCCCAAGCCCCCTCCGACAGGGCTTGCCGCTTGCGATGACCGCGAGCCCTCATGGAGAGGGTGTTCGTTGCTGGAGTGCTGTGGGACGGATGGCCATGAAAAAAGGCGGAGGGTGACTCCGCCTTGGTTCTGTGGATCGGAGAGGGCTGGATCGTGCAGCTGTTGTGCCGCAAGAGCGATCAGCTGAAGGAGCAGGACATCGCGCCGGTCCACGCTGCGATCGTGACAGTGACGGTGGTGTCCTGGTGGATCGAGGGTGTCTGACCGAGGCACTTCACGCCCACGGCCCCAGCCGGTGAAGGTCCCCGAGACCGTGCCGCCAACGGCGGCGTCGGCGCAGGTGACTCCGGCTTGGTCGGGAGCAGCGCCGACACCACCGGAGGCGACGAAGGTGGCGCATTCCTTGGCAATGCCGACCACCTCACCGACCTTGGCGCCAGCTTCTGCGGCATTGCGTGCCTGAAGGAAGTTGGGCAGGGCAACGGCGGAGAGGATGCCGACGATCGCCACCACGATCATCAGCTCGATGAGGGTGAAGCCCTGGGCGATCCTGGACTTCTTTTCGCGCATGCTGCGCATCAGGGCCAGTTTGGTTTTGGGAGAGATGTTGGCCAGGAAAACTCGATGAGTTCAGTACATAGGCAGCCTACCGAGTGAATCAGGGGCCATCCAGGTCGTCCACCCGGCCGGCACGCCAGGTGAAAGTGAAGCATTTCAGAAAACTCGATCTCCTGTCTCTAGCTGGGATCTAGGGCGCTATGGATCGTGCTGTCCATGCAGGAGTTTCTACGTCTTCATTATTATCGAGGAGCTGATCGGGTTGGAGCCTTGCCGAGGTTTAGCGCTCTTCTAAGCATTCTCTGAACGTTCCTGCCTACCTCGCTTTCATATGGATCCGAAATCTGGTGAATCAGAAACCTGGTGGATCCCGCCCTCGATCGCCCCTTCTCTGGATTCTGCGGGCGCCATGCCGCCACGCGGAGTCTTCGCCAGGTGCGGGCCACCGCCGAAGGATCGTCCCCCGCCCGCTTGAGGCCTCCCCTGCCGCTCGCTCCACGCCTTCGGAAGCCGTCAAGGTGTCTTCAGCCTGAAGGGCAGCGGCCGGGCGCTGGGGATCCAAGGGAT